>NZ_CP109046.1:4800000-8562389 GCF_045161545.1 Streptomyces sp. NBC_00637
GATAGGCCCGCCCGGTGGAGCGGGCGGTCTGACGGATCTCGCCGAGCACGACCGCGTCCTCGCCGTCGACGAGGACGCGCTCGATCTCGGTGGCCGCCTGCCCGGGCACGTGGTGTTCGGCGAGCTCGCGGTAGTGGTCGGCCACGTCGGCACGGGTGGCCCGCCGACGGATCCACGGGGTGGCACTCCGGGCCCGCCCGTGCTCGGCCTGAGGCCAGTCCAGCTTCCAGTCGCTCCGCTCGGCGTACAACGCCGCGATGTGCTCGGGGTCCCCTTCGCCGATCCGGCGCAGCAGTTCCCCGACCACGGCGCGAGGAGTGAGGGGCGTGGCCGACGTGGCCGGCGTGGCTGAGGACACGGTGGATCCCTTCCCTGCACAAGCCGCGTCCCACTGACGCGACGAGGCTGCCATCATCACCGGCCGGGACGGCTCGAAGCGATTACCTCCGACGTAACCACTGTCCCCGCAAGGGGAGTTGCGCTGCCCGGCGAGCGGTCCGCCGGGTGCGGGTACGGCAACGAAAACCGGCAAGGAGTGCCGACATCCGGCAATGACATCGATGGCGCGGAGCGGCGAGGATCTTCGTACCGACCGCCCGACCACGGAGGCACCCACCCATGAGCCCCATGAACTCCCCGAGACGGCACCGCGCCGCCCTGCTCGTCACCGCCACCGCCCTGACCCCGGCCCTCCTCCTCACCACCCCGGCGTTCGCCACCAACACAGCGGCGACGGTCCCGGCGACCAGCACGACGGCGTCGGTGGTGACGACCGATACGCCGGTGGACGAGATGTCCGACGAGGAGCTGCGTATCGCGATCGCGCGCATCCTGGCGGACGACGACTCCGGCACTCGTGTCCTCCGCGAGGCGAGCGCGGCCCTCGACGGCACGGCGCAGGACATGCGCACCTTCCTGAAGACCGGCTACCGCCTCGCCCAGGCCGAGGACGACGCCGTCGCCATCGGCCGCATTCTGGCGGACAAGTCCTCCGGCAAGGGGGTCGTCCGGGAGGCCAACAAGGCCCTGGACGCGGGTACCCCGGAGGCCCTGCGCGCCTTCCTGGAGACCGGCTACCGCCTCGCCCGGGCCGAGGACGACGCCGTCGCCATCGGCCGCATTCTGGCGGACAAGTCCTCCGGCAAGGGGGTCGTCCGGGAGGCCAACAAGGCCTTGGACGCGGGTACCCCGGAGGCCCTGCGCGCCTTCCTGGAGACCGGCTACCGCCTGGCCCGGGCCGAGGACGACCGTGTCGCCGTGGCCCGCATCCTGGCCGACCCGAAGACCAGCGCCGCCGTGCGCGCGGCCGCCGAGAAGGTCATCGACGGAACGCCGGAGCAACTGCGCTACTTCCTGGAGTTCGGACAGTACGAGGTGGCCGGCTGACCCCTGCCCGCCGGGCGGGCACCACCCTCCCGGCGGCCAGGACCGACACGGCGAGCCGATGACCGACGCCGACGCGTCCCCGACCTCCGTCGGCCGGGAAGGGCGTTCATCCAGAAGCCCGCGGGAAGGGGCGGCGGTCGGTGGGCAGGGAGATGTCACGAGTCGATGCGAACGGGGAGGGGTCGTGCTTCGGTTCGGCCCGTTGGGAAGCTCCGACGAGTGGACTGATCCGCCGAGTTCCCGTCGTCGTCCCCGCGTCGGCGGCCCCCGTCCGAGAGGGAGCCCGCTGTGAGTCAACTCGACCTGTTCGCGGCCGTGTCGGCGGTCGTCTGTGGGGTGTACGCCGTGCTCGGGGTGATGTGGTGGATGACGGACCGGGCCGACCGGGCCGTCGTCGCGGGTCTGGACGGAGTGGACGTCGACCCGTACCACGCGGCCGCCACGGTCGACGGTCTCCACGGCGCGGACCGTGCCGGGGCCGCCGAACTGCTGCGGGCCGGCCTGATCCGGATCGAGGAGGACGGGCAGGCGGTGGTCACCAGCAGGGGCGCCGATCCCGCCCTGACACCGGAGCACCCGGTACCGGCCGCCGTGCTGGCCACCTTGCGTGGCCGGGCCGGGCCGTGGCCGCTGAACCTGCTGTGCGGGGACTCCGGACACCGTGCGCGGCGCGACCCCTTCCTGCGGGCCGAGGACGCCAGGTGGCCGCGTTGGTCCGAGCATGCCGAGGACCGCCTCCAGATCGCCGCGATCCTGACCGCCGCACTGTTCGCGGGCTGGTGCGCCGCCCAACTCATGTACGTGATCGGGGCGTTCTCCGGGTCCGCCGTCGAGGTCGTGGTCGCCCTGTTCCTGGTGCTGCTGGTGTGGGCGGTGTTCGCGCTGGTCCTGCACGTGGTGGTGATGATCGTGTGGCCGGAACGCCGGGACCGGTTCGCGCAGTACTGCCGCGGTCTGCCGCCGCACCCGGCCGAGGCCGCCCTCGACGCCGGGCAGCGAAGACAGCTCGACCGGGCCATGGCCTACAGGGCTCCGACGGAGCCGGACAGGTGGCCGCTCGACACCCCCGGCGCGTTCTGAGCCCGTGTCGAAGCAGACGTCGATGCCGGCAGCCGATCCCCATGTCGATGTCGAGGCCGAATCGACGTCGATGCCGACCAGTCGGTATGGACAGGCGATCGTTCCGCCGGTAGAGATGAGGGCGTCACCCGCGACGACGCCGTCGACAGAGCCGTACGCAGCGAAAGGCCCCCCATGCGCATCGCCGTCACGATCTTCCTCACCGACGAGACGATCACCCCCACCCGCCTCGCCCGTGAGCTGGAGCAGCGCGGCTTCGCCGGGCTCTATCTGCCCGAGCACACGCACATCCCCGTCGAGCGCACCAGCCCCTACCCCGCGGGCGGCGACCTGCCCCGCGAGTACGGCCGCACCCTCGACCCCTTCGTCGCCCTCGGCCAGGCGGCGGCGGTGACCGAGACGCTGGGCCTCGGCACCGGCATCACGCTCGTCGCCCAGCACGACCCGATCGACCTCGCCAAGCAGATCGCCACCGTCGACCACCTGTCGGGCGGCCGGCTCACCCTCGGGCTCGGCTACGGCTGGAACGTGGAGGAGGCCGCCGACCACGGCGTCGAATGGCGTACCCGCCGTGAGCTGGTCCGGGACCGGATGCGGCTGATGCAGGCCCTGTGGGCGGAGGAACCGACGGCGTACGAGGGCGAGTTCGGCAGCGTCCGCGCCAGCACGGCCTACCCCAAGCCGGTGCAGAAGCCGCGCGGCCCGGTCACCGGCCCCCGCACCCTCGTCGGCGGCTCCGCCGGGCCGAAGCTGTTCTCACACATCAGCGAGTACGCCGACGGGTGGCTGCCGATCGGCGGCCGCGGCCTCTCCGAGGCGCTCCCCGTGCTGCGCTCGGCGTGGGCGGACGCGGGCCGCGAACCGGACGCCCTCCAGGTCGTGCCGTACGCCGTCCACCCGTCCCCCGGCAAGCTCGCGTACTACGCCGAGCTGGGCATCGAGGAGGTCGTGGTGCAGCTGCCGCCGGTGGGGGAGGCGGAGGCGCTGAGCCTGCTCGACGGGTACGGCGAGTACGTGACCGCGCGCCGGTGACACCGTGCGACGACCGGCCGTGGGGACGGTTCGGGCTCTCCGCCGGGCCTGATCAGTGCGAACGTATGCTCAGTGGATGACGACTTCCGAGAGCTCCGGAACCGGCCACGGCCCGAAGCCCGGCCCGACCCCCGGCCCCACCGAGAACTCCATGCGTCGCGCGCTCAAACGGGCTCGGGACGGCGTCGCCCTGGACGTCGGCGAGGCGGCCGTGCTGCTCCAGGCGCGCGGCGCGGCGCTGGAGGAGCTCACCGCCTCCGCCGCCCGGGTGCGGGACGCCGGCCTGGAGACGGCCGGCCGTCCCGGTGTCATCACGTACTCGAAGAGCGTCTTCATCCCGCTCACCCGGCTGTGCCGTGACAAGTGCCACTACTGCACCTTCGTCACCGTGCCCGGCAAGCTGCGCCGGGCCGGACACGGGATGTTCATGTCGCCGGACGAGGTGCTCGACATCGCCCGGCGCGGTGCCGCCCTCGGCTGCAAGGAAGCCCTCATCACCCTCGGCGACAAGCCGGAGGAGCGGTGGCCCGAGGCCAGGGAATGGCTCGACGCGCACGGCTACGACGACACCATCGCCTACGTCCGCGCCATCTCCATCCGCATCCTGGAGGAGACCGGGCTGCTGCCGCACCTCAACCCGGGTGTCATGTCGTGGACCGACTTCCAGCGGCTGAAGCCCGTCGCGCCCAGCATGGGCATGATGCTGGAGACGACCGCGACCCGGCTGTGGTCCGAGCCCGGCGGCCCCCACCACGGTTCCCCGGACAAGGAGCCCGCCGTCCGGCTCCGCGTCCTGGAGGACGCCGGCCGCTCCTCGGTGCCGTTCACCTCCGGGATCCTGATCGGCATCGGCGAGACGTACGAGGAGCGCGCCGAGTCGCTGTTCGCGCTCCGCAAGATCTCCCGCGCCTACCACGGCATCCAGGAGCTGATCATCCAGAACTTCCGCGCCAAGCCGGACACGGCGATGCGCGGCATGCCGGACGCGGAACTCGACGAACTGGTCGCGACGGTGGCCGTGGCCCGCCACATCATGGGCCCGGCCGCCTGCCTCCAGGCCCCGCCCAACCTCGTCGACAGCGAGTACGAGCGGCTGATCGGGGCCGGGATCGACGACTGGGGCGGGGTGTCCCCGCTCACCATCGACCACGTCAACCCCGAGCGTCCCTGGCCGCAGATCGACGAGCTCGCCGAGAAGTCGGCGACGGCCGGCTTCGAGCTGCGGGAACGCCTGTGCGTGTACCCGGAGTTCGTCGGGCGCGGCGAGCCGTGGCTGGACCCGCGGCTGCTGCCGCACGTCCGCGCGCTGGCCGACCCGGAGACGGGACTGGCGGTGCCGGACGCGGTCGTCGAGGGACACCCCTGGCAGGAGCCGGAGGAGGTGTTCGTGCCGTCCGGCCGCACCGATCTGCACCGCACCATCGACACCGACGGCCGGACCTCCGACCGCCGCGACGACTTCGACGAGGTGTACGGCGACTGGGGCGCCCTGCGCGAGGCGGCCGCCCCCGGCATGGTGCCGCAGCGCATCGACACCGACGTACGCCAGGCCCTCGCGACGGCCGCCGACGACCCGACGAAGCTCACCGACGACGAGGCCCTCGCCCTGCTCCACGCGGACGGCCCGGCCCTCGACGCCCTGACCCGCGTCGCGGACGACGTGCGCCGCTCGGCCGTCGGCGACGACGTCACGTACATCGTCACGCGGAACATCAACTTCACCAACGTCTGCTACACCGGCTGCCGTTTCTGCGCCTTCGCGCAGCGCCGCACCGACGCCGACGCGTACACGCTCTCCCTCGACCAGGTGGCCGACCGCGCCCAACAGGCCTGGGACCTGGGCGCGGTGGAGGTCTGCATGCAGGGCGGCATCCACCCGGACCTGCCCGGCACCGCCTACTTCGACATCGCGAAGGCGGTGAAGGAACGGGTCCCCGGCATGCATGTGCACGCCTTCTCGCCGATGGAGGTCGTGAACGGCGCGACCCGCACCGGCCTGTCGATCCGCGAGTGGCTCACGGCGGCGAAGGAGGCCGGGCTCGACTCCATCCCCGGCACGGCGGCCGAGATCCTGGACGACGAGGTCCGCTGGGTACTGACCAAGGGCAAGTTGCCGACGGCGACCTGGATCGAGGTCGTCACGACGGCGCACGAGGTCGGGATCCGGTCGTCCTCGACGATGATGTACGGCCATGTCGACCAGCCCCGGCACTGGCTGGGCCACCTGCGGACCCTGGCCGGGATCCAGCAGCGGACCGGCGGCTTCACGGAGTTCGTCACGCTCCCCTTCATCCACACGAACGCGCCGGTGTACCTGGCGGGCATCTCCCGCCCCGGCCCGACCATGCGGGACAACCGGGCGGTGACGGCGATGGCCCGGCTGCTGCTGCACCCGCACATCCCCAACATCCAGACCAGCTGGGTGAAGCTGGGCTCGGAGGGGGCCGCGGAGATGCTCCGCTCGGGCGCCAACGACCTGGGCGGGACGCTGATGGAGGAGACGATCTCGCGGATGGCGGGCTCGTCGTACGGCTCCTACAAGTCCGTCAAGGATTTGATCGCGGTCGCGGACGCGGCGGGCCGCGCGGCGAGGCCCCGGACGACGCTGTACGGCGAGGTGCCGGAGGAGCGGCAGCGGGCGGCCACGGCGTCGGACGGACACCTGCCGGAACTGCTGCCGGTACTGGACTGAGCTGACCGGGCTGACCGAGCCACCGCCGAGGGCCACCGAGGGCCACCGAGGGATCGCTGAGGGGCCACCGAGGCACCACGGTGGGACTGCGGGGCGGGCCCCTCGCAGTACGATGATCGGGCCCCGACCGGAGGGGTCCCGTAGCTGAGGAGATGCGTGCCCGTGCCTGCCCGACGGCTTCCCTCCTGGGTCTGGGTCACCGGCCTGACGGCCGGCGCGATCGCCGGGGTCGTCTTCCTGACGACACAGGCCGAGCGGGGCCCGCACCCGACGGCGTCGGCGGCGAACCGCCCGAGCGCCTCGGCGTCGGCGGGCGCGCGGCCCTCGGCCTCGCCGAAACCGTCGGCCACGCCCAAGACGGCCGAGGTGCCCGGCAGTTCGGGCACCGGTCGGCGGATCGTCTACTCGCTGGGGCAGCACCGGGTCTGGCTTGTCGACGCCGACGACACGGCCCGCCGCACCTTCACGGTCTGGCCCGGCACGGTGAACCCGGCCGTCGGCAGCTTCACGGTGTCGCTCCGCAAGGACGCCACCACGGGCTCCGACGGCGTGGCGATCGAGCACATCGTCTACTTCTCCGCCACCTCGGGCGTCAACATCGCCTTCTCCAACGCCGTCGACGGGTCCTCCCCGCCCCCGGCCGCCGCCGGCACGCAGACCGGCGGCATCCGGATGGCCAAGGCGGACGGGACGGCGCTGTGGGCGTTCGGCGAGACGGGAACGAAGGTCAGGGTCGTCGAATAGGCCGTGGGCGACCGGGTTCCGTGCGCCCGGACGTCACGCCCCCGCGTCGTCCCCCGCCCGCCCGGGCGGCAGCTGGTTGACGATCAGCACCACCCCGCCGAACAGAAACGCCCGGGTCGCCGCGTCCAGCCCGTTCCAGGTGTCCGACTGCCACATCGCGAACCACTCCCCGCCGATCGCGATGAACCCGGCGCCGAACAGCAGCATCAGCATGACCAGGCCGTACGTCGACAGCGCCCGACCGCGTATGTGGTCCCGCCGCGCCCAGAACCACGTTCCGGCGGCCAGTACCACTCCCGCGACGGTCTCCCACGCGATGATCACGACATAGGCGGCGTCCTGGAGCCCCTTGCTCGTCACCGCCCGCCACATCACGTCGTCGTCCTTGAACGTCGTGTCCATCGCCAGCACATGACGCACGAACTGCTGGTTCGTGCCGAAGTCGGTGATGTTCCCGAAGGCGACCAGAAGCATGTAGAGCGCGACCGTCCCGGTGAGGAGGGTGGCGGTGAGTGGAAGCACGCGTGACGCGTGGGGGATACGTGTGGTGGGGGTGGTCATGCCGGTGTCCTTACCCCACCAGGTCTTCATCACCCCTCCACCGGACAGCCCGGGCCCGGGGCCGGAACGGAGCGCTGTTCGATTACAGTGACGAACGTCGTACGTACGGACAGTGCGGGAGGACTTGGTGGGCGCGACTGCCGGGCCGGTCTGGGGCCGTACCGAACAGCAGGACTTCCGCAGCCGGGTGCGCGGCACGCTGCTGGGCGCGGCCGTCGGGGACGCGCTCGGGGCGCCCGTCGACGGGCTCGGCATCGACGAGATCCGGCAGGCCCACGGGCCCGAGGGGGTCGTGGACCTGGCCCCCGCGCACGGACGGCGCGGCGCGGTCACCCATCTCACCCAGCTGACCCTGTTCACCGTGGACGGCCTGATCCGCGCCCAGGTACGGCGGGACACCGGCGCCTGGCATCCGCCGACCGATCTGCACCGGGCCTATCTGAGATGGGCGGCCACCCAGCGCGACTGGGGGCCCGACCTGCGCCGCAAGGACGACGGCTGGCTGGCCCACGAGGAGTGGCTGTACGCCCGGCGCGATCCGACCCGGACACTGCTGCTCGGGCTCGGCGACGAGGTCATGGGCACCCTGGACTCGCCCAAGAGCCCCGGCGCGGCCGGGCCCGAGGTGGTTCCCCGCTCGGTGCCCTTCGGGCTGCTCGTCGGCTGGGAGCCGCACCTGGTCGCCCAGCTCGCCGTCGAGTGCGCGGCCCAGACCCACGGCCACCCCACGGCCTACCTCGCGGCGGCCGCGTACGCCGTCACCGTGCATGCGCTGGCCTGCGGCGAGAGTCTCGACGGCGGGGTGCAGCGGGCGCTCGCCCTGCTGGCCGCGCGGCCCGGACACGAGGTGGTGTCGGAGGCCTTGCAGCGCGCGCTGGGTGCCGTACGGCAGGGGCTGCCGGGTCCCGCGCGGGTGGAGGAGCTCGCGGCGGCGGGCACCGCGGAGGCCGTGCTGTCGGGTGCCGTCTACTGCGCCCTCGTCGCGGAGGACGTCCGGCACGGGCTGCGGCTCGCGGTGAACCACGGGGCGCCCTCGGGGCCGACCGCCGCGCTCGCCGGCGGTCTGCTCGGGGCCCTGCACGGCGAGACGGCCCTCCCGCCGGCCTGGCTGGCCGAGCTGGAGGGCCGTCCCACGATCCTGGAACTGGCCGACGACTTCGCCATGGAGATGACCCAGGGGCCCGCTCTGCACGGTCCCGCCGGTGCCTCACCGGGCTGGCTGGCCAGGTACCCCAGGGGGAGTTAGTCCGTCACCGCCGTGGGGACCTCGTCCTTGGGGCGCGGCAGCCGTGCGGCGGCCGAAGAGTCGCCGTCCCCGTCCGTGTTGATCCGCTCGATGATCGCGAGGCGCTCCGGGGTGTCCTCGGGCTTGATGAAGCCGACGAGGATGTAGAGGACCAGCGACACGGCCAGCGGGATCGACACCTGGTACTGGAGCGGCACTCCGCCGTCGACGTTCCAGTTGATCGGGTAGTTGACCAGCCAGAAGGCCAGCAGACCCATCGACCAGCTGGTCAGGGCGGCGGTCGGGCCGGAGCGGCGGAACGGGCGCAACAGGCCCAGCATCATCGGGATCGCCATCGGGCCCATCAGACCGGCCACCCACTTGATGACGACCGTGATGATGTCCTTGAAGGCGGGGGAGTTGACCTGCGTGGCCGCCGCCATGGAGAGGCCGAGGAAGACGACGGTCGCCACGCGCGCCGCGATCAGCCCCGACCGCTGGTTCCACTCCCGCGCCCTGGCCCAGATCACGGGCGCGCAGTCCCGGGTGAAGACGGCGGCGATGGCGTTGGCGTCGGACGAGCACATGGCCATCGTGTGGGAGAAGAAGCCGACGATGACGAGCCCCAGCAGGCCGTGCGGCAGCAGCTGTTCGGTCATCAGCGCGTAGGAGTCGGAGCCGTCCGGCTTGTTCGACGTCACCAGCAGCGGCGACATCCACATCGGGAAGAACAGCACCAGCGGCCAGACCAGCCACAGCACCGCCGACAGCCGCGCGGAGCGCTCGGCCTCCTTCGGGCTGCCCGTGGCCATGTACCGCTGGGCCTGGTTGAGCATCCCGCCGTTGTACTCGAAGAGCTTGATGAACAGGAACGCGAGCAGGAACACCGTGCCGTACTGCGCGACCAGCGGCTTGTCGTGGCCCTGGAGCGCCGGCTGGTCCCAGGCGTCCAGGAACCCGATGCCCTTGTCGTTCAGCTTCAGTACGACGGCGACGAACATCGCGACGCCGGCCAGCAACTGGATCACGAACTGGCCCAGTTCGGTCAGCGCGTCGGCCCACAGGCCGCCGATGGTGCAGTAGACGGCGGTGATCGCGCCGGTGATGAGGATGCCCTGGTTGAGGGAGAT
The DNA here is from genome assembly GCF_045161545.1 of Streptomyces sp. NBC_00637. Taxonomy (NCBI): domain Bacteria; kingdom Bacillati; phylum Actinomycetota; class Actinomycetes; order Kitasatosporales; family Streptomycetaceae; genus Streptomyces; species Streptomyces sp. NBC_00637. The sequence continues at coordinate 4,809,851 of NZ_CP109046.1, forward strand.
CCCGGTGAAGACGGACAGCAGGGTCGCGATGGCGGCCCACTTCGCGCCGACGTCCACGATCTTCAGCAGCATTCCCGACCAGGCCAGCGCCTGCTGGGTCTTGAGGTCGTAGCGGTTCTTCAGATACTCCAGCGGGGAAGCCACATGGAGCCGTGACCGCAGCCGGTTGATGCGCGGCGCGAACAGCTTCGAGCCGATGGCGATCCCGAGCGCGATGGGGAAGGACCAGGTGACGAAGGAGGTGACGCCGTAGGTGTAGGCGATGCCCGCGTACCCGGTGAACATCACCGCGCTGTAGCCCGACATGTGGTGCGAGATGCCGGACAGCCACCACGGCATCTTGCCGCCGGCGGTGAAGAAGTCGCTCACGTCGTCGACGCGCTTGTGCGACCAGACGCCGATCGCGACCATCACGCCGAAATAGCTGATGAGCACGGTCCAGTCGAGACCGTTCATGTGCGCCCTCCCATAGTTCAGCCCGGCGTTCGGCCCGGCGCTCATCGTGGGCGCTGCCGCGTGAACACGACAAGTAACCGTAAGGTCAAGGGGAGGTAAAGGAATTCGGTATGGTGGTTCGCGTTCATCTATATGAACTCAACGCATCAGCTCCCCGGCGTTGACCAGCAACGACTGTCCGGTGATCGCTCGCGCCCGGTCCGACGCCAGGAACACCGCCGCGTCCGCCACATCCGCGTCCGTCGCCAGCTCGGGCAACGCCATCCGCGCCGTGAGCCGCCCCAGCACCTCCTCCTCCGCCACCGCCTCCGTCTGCGCGGTGAACCGGACGTAGGCCTGCACCGGCGGCCCCCACATCCACCCCGGCAGCACGGTGTTGACCCGGATCCGAAGCGGCCCCCACTCCCGCGCGAGCGAGTACATGGCGCTGGTCAGCGCCCCCTTGGAGGCCGCGTACGCCGCCTGGCTCACCTGCGAGGGGGCCGCCACGGCGGACTGCGTCCCGATGAACACCACCGACCCGCCCCTCACCCGCAGTCCGGCCAGACACGCCCGCGTCATCCGCAGCGACCCCAGCAGATTGACGTCGATCACCGACTGCCAGGTCGTGAAGTCCGCGTCCTCGACCCCGCCGAAGTAGGAGTCCCAGGCCGCCACGTTCACCACCGCGTCGATCCCCCCGAATCGCTCCCGCGCCAGTTCCGCCAGCGCCTCGCAACTCCCCTCGTCGGTGATGTCCGTGACCCGGTACGGGGTACGCGCCCCCTCGGGGTCGATCCCGGCCGCGCTCTTCGCGAGGTTCGCCTCGGTCCGCGCCCCCAGCACGGCGTTCCCGCCGTCCCGGACGACCGCGGCGGCGACCTGGTGACCGAGCCCGGCGCCGACTCCCGAGACGACGACGGTCTTGCCGGTGAGCAGTGACATCGCAAGCCCCCTTGCCGCCGGCCTGCCTGTGGCCTGCCTCTGGCGAATTATCTGACGGAGCGTCAGAGTATGGGCCAGTCACCGAGGATGGGGAAGAGCATGAGCGAGGAGACGCACCGCGACAGGCGCACCGAGACGCACGGCGACAAGCACGGCGACACGCCGGGCGACATGCACGGCGACACGCGGGGCGACACCCGCAGCGAGACGTACGCCGACCTGGCCGCCGTCGGCCCGTACGGGGTGCGCCCCGGCCACGCCCTGATCACCATGGTCGAACCGCGGCCCGGCCACGAGTACGCGTACAACCGCTGGTACGAGGACGACCACTACTACGCCGGCGCGATGGCGATGCCCTGGATGTACGCGGGCCGCAGATGGGTCGCGACCCGCGACCTCCAGCTCCTGCGCCGCCCGGAGAAGTCGGCGATCGCCCAGCCGGTCACCGCCGGCTGCTACCTCTCCACCTACTGGATCACCGACGGCCGCTACGACGAGCACATGAAGTGGACCGTCGCCATCAACAAGCGCCTCAACCGGGACGCCCGCGTCTACCAGGACCGCACCCACGTCTTCACGGCGTTCCAGGACCACGAGACCACCGTGTACCGGGACGGCGCCGCCGGCCCCCGCGACTTCCACGCCCTGGACCACCCGTACGCGGGCCTGGTGCTCGAGGTGATCGACGCGGACTCGGCGCAGCGGCGCGCCGAACTCCTGGAGTGGCTGCGCGCCCGCCACCTCCCCCGGCGGGTGGCGAGCTCCCCGACGGCCATGGTCACCGTCTTCCGCCCCACCCCCCTCCCCGGCGACCGCATGACCTACGTCAAGCAGGTCGAGGGCGTCGACACCCGCCTGACCCTGCTCTGGTTCCTGGAGAGCGACCCGAGGGACTGCTGGGACCCACACTTCACCGGCCTGGAGGAGGCGGTGACGGAGTCGGGCCTGGGGCGCGTGGAACTGATCGCCCCGTTCATCCCGACGGTGCCGGGCACCGACCGGTACGTGACCGAGCTGCGCTGATCACGGCTGCTTGAGTTCGTCCGGGCAGGGGGTGCCACGCGGCAGCTGGTAGGGCGCGGCCAGCCGGTACACGCCGGCCCGCGGAGCGACCAGCATCGTCCACTTGTCCCCGTCCGCGTCCTCCTCCGTCTCGAACAGGCATCCGTCGACGTTGTCGTACGTCTTCGGCTCCCCCTCGGCGCGGTCCTTGGACGCGTCCGTCTCCTGCGGCGGCTTGAGGCTCTTGCCCTGCGCGTCCACGACACTCAGCCACGGCGAGTACGGGATCCGGATCAGGATCCGCCCCGCCTTCTTCACGTCGATCGTCATCTCGTCCTGCTTGGCCCGCTGCACCACCGCGTTCGGCTCGGCGAGCGAGGCGGGGTCGGTGACCTTGAACAGCTGCCAGTTGGCGTCGCCCCAGATCTGCACCAGATACGGGAGCCCCCGCTGCACCAGCTGCCGCTCCCGTTCACCGCCGTCCCCGTCCAGCGCCTCCTTCGGGACGACGACGAAGTGCACGGCCCACCGCTGGAGCCACTCGTGATAGTTCGCCGAGTTGAGGGTGTCGTCGTAGAAGAGGGGGTTGCGCTCCATGTCGGCCTGGCGGTTCCAGCCCCGGGCGAGGTTGACGTACGGCGCGAGCGCGGACGCCTCGCGGTGCGAGCGGGCCGGTACGACCTCCACCCGCCCCTTCTCCGCGCCGATCTCCTGGAGCTCGTTGACGAGCGGCGCCAGCTCACGCGCCCAGGACGCCGCCGGGGTCGTCCGCAGGACGTCGTCGACCGACTTGAAGCCGATCCAGCCCACGAAGCCGAGGAACGCCAGGACGATCACGTACCACTTGCGGCTGCGCGGCACGGCGAACGGCAGCGCCGCCATCAGCACCACGCCCGTGAACAGCATGGCGAGCCGCGTGATGTTGGACCCGATCTGCGAGCTGATCAGCCACACCAGCAGGACCCCGAGCCCGTACACCGCCGAGGTGATCCGCACCGTCTTCCAGTCACGCGGGACGGCGACGAAGACGGCCACCGCGGACAGCAGCGGCAGGGACGCCGACCCGAAGGACATCGGCTGGGTGCCGGAGAACGGGAACAGCCAGGCCGACAGGGCCACCACGGCCGTCGGTGCGAGCCCCAGCGCCCACGCGCCGGGCCGCCGCTTCTGGAGGAACAGCGCGGCGGCGACGAGCCCCACGAAAAGCCCCGCCACCGGCGAACCCATCGTGGCGAGCGCGGCGAGCGGGGCGGCGCACAGCGCCTTCGCCCACCGTTTGTAGCGCCAGCGGTACGGCCAGCAGAACACGACCGCGACCGCGCCCAGCGCGAACGTGTTGCCGAGCCCGAACGTCACCCGGCCGGAAGCCGCGTTGCACAGCAGGGCGAAGACCCCGGCCAGCGCCGGCCACAACGGGTTCTTCACCGGCCGGCAGCGCAGCAGGATCAGTGTCAGCAGCCCTGCCGAGAGCGTCCCGGCGATCATCATCGTCGTCCGGACGCCGAGCAGGGACATCAGGTACGGCGACACCATGCTGTACGACACCGGGTGCATGCCGCCGTACCAGGCAAGGTTGTACGCGGAGTCGGGATGCCGGCCGACGAACTCGGCCCAGGCGTCCTGCGCCGCGAGGTCGCCGCCACTGTTCGCGAACGTGAAGAACCAGACGAGGTGCAGGACGCCGGACAGTCCCGTCATGGACAGCACGGGGTGACGTCGCAACCACCCGCCCATCCGGTCGACCGCGGATCTCACCCTGGACGGCTCACGCGCACGATCCGCATCGTCCACAGGGCCGTCCGTGCCGTCCACATGCGGTTCGAGGCGATTGCCGTCCACATGCGGTGCACGGTGATCGCCGTCCACCTGGCCGTCCATGGAGTCCACGCTGTCCACATGACCGTCCATACGGTCCATATGGCTGTCGATGTCGTCCACACGGCTGTCTGTGGCGTCCGCACGGCCGTCGACGCCGTCCCCGTCGTCCACACGCGCGTCCGCGCGCCCGTCCGTCGCCGTGGGGTCCGGGACGCCGTCCCGCTCGAGCTCTACCACCGGGTCACGGTCGTCACGGTCGTGGTCGCCCGACTGTGGAGCGGGCACCCTCGGTCGCGCGCCGGCGTCCGGGTCCTGACCGGTGTCGTCGGCGCGTGTCGGCTCCGCAGTGGCCACCTGAAGGCACTCCCCGTGTCCCGTCTTCTGCTCTCGGCCGCATGCCGTTCGCGTCCGCTTCACGGCTGCGTCCCTGCGACCGGCGACCTGTCCCGTTTCGTGACGCTAGCACGCACCCCGCCGGGCGGCTGCCCGACGGGGTGACGTAGGCGTACGAGCGGGGTCGCGGGTCAGCCGATGCGCGTCAGCTTGTCCGAGAAGCCCGGCTCGACCAGGTCCGTCTGCAGCGCGACCGGCACCTTCACCGCGCTGCTGGTGCCGTCCCCGACGGTGAGCGTGCCCACCTGGGTGCCGGCCTTCGCCTTGTGCGGCACGTCGTCGGCGGTGAAGGACAGCTTCACCGTCATGCCCGCCCAGCCGACCGCGGGGACGTCCTTGGTGATGACGACGGGCGTGCGGCCGCCCAGCTTGTCGTCCACATATCCGACGACGTCACCCTTCTTCAGGATCTTCGCCGAGGTGAGCGCGTCCTGGGCGGCGAGCAGTGCCGTCTTGCTGACCGCGTTGACCGTCTCGAGGATCTTCGGCTTGTGCTGGCCGAGGATCGCGCCGACGAGGGTCACCGTCTGCCCGTCGACCTTCTTGCGGGAGGCGAAGAGCAGGTTGCCGCCGGCCGCGGTGGTGCTGCCGGTCTTGATGCCGATCGCGCCCATGTTGTACGGCAGCTCGTTGTAGTTGTTCCAGTACTTGCCGGAAGGGTCGGTCCAGCTGGCCGCGCTGGAGATCGACACCAGGGCCGGGACCTTCACGAACGCGCGGCCGAGCTTCACCTGGTCCTCGGCCGTGGAGACGGTGGTCTCCTTCAGGCCCGAGGGATCGGTGTACGTCGTGTCGCTCATCCCCAGTTCCTTGGCGGTGGCGTTCATCTTCTCCACGAACGCCGCCTCCGACCCCGCGTCCCAGCGCGCGAGCAGCCGCGCGATGTTGTTGGCGGAGGGGATCAGGACGGCCGACAGGGCCTGCTTCTCGGTGAGCCGGTCGCCCGCCTTGACGGTGTTGAGCGTCGACTCGTCGCCGGAGACGTCGTAGCCGCCCTCCTTCTCCGCCGTCGCGTCGACCTCGATCTCCGGACCTTCCTCCCCGGCCTTCATCGGGTGGTCCTTGAGGATGATGTACGAGGTCATGGTCTTGGCGACCGAGCCGATGGCCACGGGGGTCTGCTTGCCGAAGCTGCCCATGGTGCCGACGCCGTCGGCGTCGATCCAGCCCTGCCCCTCACCCGGCCAGGGCAGCTGCGTCTTGCCGCCTTCGAAGGTGTAAGAGTCGTTCGCGGTGAGCGTGAGAGCGGTCGCCGGCAGCGGTCGTACGGCCTGCGCGATCGCAAACGCGACCAACAGCAGGATGACCAGCGGCGTCCAGATCTTGAGCCGTCGGCCGAGCGTGCGCAGCGGGGTCGGCGGGGGCGGCGGGGTGTTCGTCAGCTCGGCCAGCAGGTCCAGCGGCGGCTTCGGCGGCAGCGGCTGCTGCGTGGTGCGCTCGGGACCGATCTGCGGGACGAGGGCGGTGACGTCGGCCGGCTTCGGCGGGCGGGGCTCGTCGAGCGGCTTGAGCGCGACGAACTTACTGGTCCGCTCGGCGGGAGCCTCGGGCGTCGCCTTCGCGTCGGCCTTCGCGTCGACCTTCGGGTCGGCCTTCGGGGTGACCGCGTCCTCGTCCGCCTTGGGCCGGGTGGCGCCGCCCAGCTTCAGCATGGTGGTGGGCTGGTCGACGGCGGGCTTCGGCCGGGGGGCCTTGAAGACGGCGGTGGGCTGGTCGACGGGTGAGTCGTCGGGCTCGGCGGCGTCGGTGTCGGCGTCGGTGTCGGTGTCAGCGGCGTCGGGTTCGGCGTCCTGGGCCCGGTCGGACCCCTCGTCCGCGACGGGTGCCTCGGCGGATTCCGACGCCCACTTCGGCGCCGGCTTGGAGGCGGACCTGGAGGTGGGCTCGGCAGCGGGCTCGGCCTCGGGCTTCGCGTCGGCGGGCTCGTCGGCTTCGTCGGCTGCCTCGGCGTCGCTCGCGGAACGTTCCTCCGCCCGGCCGTCGGTGTCCTCGTCCGAGGAGTTCCCGCCGTCCGTCGCGTCCGTCGTGCCCGCCGTGGATTTCGCCGCGGGGCTCTTGTCGTCCGCCGAGGCCACCCACTGGGCCACGGCCTGCCGCAGACGGTCGTCGCCGCCCTCGGAAGCGTCCTCGGTGGTCCCCGAGCCGCTCGCGGCGGTCTCGGCGCCCTCGGGGCCGTCCTGAGCGCCCCTGGAGCCGCTCCCGGCGTCCTCGGCCGCCTCGGAGTCGGTCCCGGCGGCCGTGCCGCCGTTCTCGGCCTCTGCGGGCTCCTCGGCGTCTGCGGGCTCCTCGGCCTCGGCTTCGGGCTCGGCCTCGGTGTCGGCGTGCTCGGCCGCCGTGGCGTCCTCGGCGGAGTCGCCCGCCGTGGCCTCGCGGCTGTCCTCGGCGCGCGCGGACTCCTCGCCCTCCTCGACGGCTTCGGGCTTGCCGTCGGGCTCCGGCTTGCCGTCGTCCTCGGGCTGTTCGGACTCCGCGGTCTTCACGTCGCGTACCGAGAACACTCGCGTCGCCGTGTCCACGCCGCCCCGCGACGCCGACGGCTCGGCCTCCCGCGCCACGGCCACCCGCGGATCGCGGACTTCGCGCGATTCGCGAGGATCACGTGCCTCGGGAACCGTGTTCGCGCTCCCCGACGTCGGTTCTGCCGACGACTCGCGCTGCTTCGACCTGTCGGGGGACTCGCCCGCCACCGATGCCTCCTCCTGTGCCGCACGCCCACCGCGCGCTCGTGCCGAACCGTGAACCGCCCGCCCGAAACACACCTCACGGCGTGTCCGAACCATGTACCAGTGTCCTGTGTAGAGCGCTTGGCTCCTGCGGTAGACGAGAACGACATACCTACTGGTTCCACTACAAACAGGTCACGCACCCTCGACAGACCAATGTGAGAGGGGTCACCCTGTCACTCATCCACGCGGGGAGGCATGGATGGGCAGGAGCCGCAGAACAATTCCGGAAGAGCTTTTGTTGCTGGCGCTGGACCCGACCACGGGTACCACCGCACAGCCGCAGTCGCTCGACCTCGGCCTGGCCGGAGCACAGCTAGTGGAGCTGGCGCTGGCCGGACGGATAGCCCCTGACGGGGATCGTATCGCCGTGGTGTCCCCACGGCCGACTGGAGACCCAACGCTGGACTGCGCGTTGGAGTTGCTGCGAAGGCGTGGCGCTCCTGTACGGGCCGTCCACTGGATCGGCGGGCCGCGTCTCGGGCTACGCCAGACCTACCTCTCGCATCTGGAGCGGTGCGGCATGGTTCATGCCGTGGCGGGACAGATGTGCGGAGTGCTGCCGACGACTCGCTACCAGGCGACGGACACCGACATCAGCCGGGAGATCAAAGCCCGGTTGGACTCCGCGATCCGCACCGGCGTACCGCCGGACCCGCGGACCGCGGCGCTCGCCGCACTGGCGCACGCGGTCGGCCTCGGCAAGCACCTGTACCCGGGCAACGAGGGACGTTCGTCCCGCTCCCGGTTGCGGGATCTGATCAGGCACGACCCGATGGGCGGCCTCGTGGCGCACGCCGTGATGGACGTCCAGAACGGCGCGGTGGCACAGCCGCGTCGTAACCAGGCACCACCCGGCCGGCAGGCCGGACCCGGTGCCAGGCCCGCTCCGGAGCCCGCCCGTGGCGTTCCGGCGCAGCCGCACCGAGGTCCCATGGCGCGTGTCGTGGCTCACTGAGCCGCAGTGCCACGACACCGCGCCGGCAGGACCGGGTGACCCTGTGACGCAAGACCCGTAGGACGTAACACCCGTAAGACGTAAGACCCGCAGGGCCAGTTGTACCCGTCGGATTCAGGACCCGTCCGGGAGCCGCGGCGGCCGCGCGGGGTGGTGGGAGGTAGCGACCCGCCGCCCCGCGCGGACGCATGTCGGGGGACGGACCCGAACTGGCGTGTACCCGCCGCATATCCACCGTTTTCCAGCGGTAGAAAGCGCCTTGGTGGCAGTCTGCTCAACAGCAGATACGCAAAGTGTCAGGTACAGACACGCAGCCGGAGGTGCACGTCCCGTGGCGTCCAATGTCAATCCCACCGTCAGGCGACGCCGGCTGGGCCAGGAGCTGCGTCGGCTCCGTGAGCTCAAGGGCATGACGGCCGAAGAGGTCGCCGAGCGCCTGCTGGTGTCCCAGTCGAAGATCAGCCGGCTGGAGAACGGCCGACGCAGCATCAGTCAGCGCGACGTCCGTGACCTGTGCGGGGTGTACGAGGTCGAGGACCAGCGGATGGTCGACTCGCTGATGGAGATGGCCAAGGACTCCCGCCAGCAGGGCTGGTGGCATGCCTTCGGCGATGTTCCGTACAGCGTCTACATCGGCCTGGAGACGGACGCGGCGAGCCTGCGCGTGTACGACCCGCAGGTCGTGCCCGGGCTGCTCCAGACCCGGCAGTACGCGGAGGCCCTGATCTCGGGCGCGCTGCCGGAGGCCCCGCCGGCGGACATCGAGAAGCGGATCCAGGTGCGCCTGCGCCGACAGGAACGTATTTCCACAGCCGACAACCCGTTGCGCCTGTGGGCGGTCCTGGACGAGGCGGCGCTGCGTCGCGAGGTCGGCAACCGGCAGGTGATGATCGAGCAGCTCGACTACCTGCTGGAGATGTCCCAGCTGCCGCACGTCACCGTGCAGTTGATCCCGTTCACCATGGGCGCGCATCCGGGGGTGAGCGGCCAGTACGCGATCCTCGAGTTCCCGGACGCCGCCGACTCCAGCGTGGTCTACATCGAGGGAGTCACCAGCGACCTGTACCTGGAGAAGCCGCAGGACGTGCAGAAGTACAGCGTGATGTACGAGCACCTGCGGGCGCAGGCCCTGAACGCCGACCAGACGCGGGAGTTCATCGCGAAGGTGGCGAAGGACTATGCCAGGGAGAGCGCTTCATGAAGCGGCGCAAGGTACACCTTCGGCCGGGCCGGGGGGAAGTCCCTATGGAATATGCCATCCGGACGGGTGAATAGTCGCTCCGCATCTCGATGTTGGCGAGTAGCGTCGATCACGCCATCAAGCAACAACGGTGGCGCAAACCATGCCTGCGGACGGAGATCTGCGCACGGCCTGGTGACAGCAACTCAGCAACTGACTACCGGAGCGAACATGGCAATCCAGCAGGGCGCCGCGAACGAGTGGGTCAAGTCCTCCTACTCCCAGGGCAACGGCGCGTGCGTCGAGATCAAGTCCCCCCTCCGTGCGGCCATGGCCGTCCGTGACTCCAAGGTCACCGAGGGCCCGACCCTGGCCTTCCCCGCCGACGCGTGGAACACCTTCGTGGCATCGGTCAAGGCGTAAGGGGACGATCCCCTGAGACAGCCCCACCGGTACGACCAGCTTCACCAGCATCACCGGTACGACCAGCTTCACCAGCACGACCCCAGGGCCCCCTCGACCAGATCGCCGTCCTTGCCGAGGGGGCTCGGCACATTCCCGGGGTATCTCCGGGTCCACCCCGAGACCTTCCCGGGGCGTCCCCGACGGGGGCCGCCGGCCGGTTCCGCCGGCCCCGCTTCCCCGGCCGGCTCCGCTAGCCCCGCTTCACCGGGAACGCCACGTCACACACCGGATCCTCGGCTCCCGCCGCGTCCCAGTCGGCGAAGTAGACCTCCCGGCAGAGCCCGTCGTAGTCCCAGCCCTCCCGCTTCATCCAGGCCTCCACCGCCTCGTACGGGGCGAGGATCTGCGGATGCGCCACCTGCGCCTTGGTGATCCTCGTGTAAGCGAGCCGGCGGGCCGGCTCCACCCGCACCCGGAACTGCCGGCCCCGGCCCTGTGCGGCCGCCCAGGCCCGGATCCCGGGCTCGTCGGCGACCGGCACACAGGTCTCGACCGGCCCGTCGCTCTCCATGGACACCGCGGAGTGGTAGACGACGAACGGCGCCCCGACGACACCCCCGCACTGCCCGGCAGCCTCCTCCAGCCGCCCCAGCGAGGCGGGGATCCACGTGGGCAACTCGTCCGCGAGCGTGTGCCGTGTCTCGGTGACGATCACCTGCTCGGGCACGTCGACCAACCGGACCTCGAACTTCTCGTACATCTCGGAGCTCCTCCCCGACAGCCGTGCACGGAGGTAGGCGGCGAGGGTGCGCTGGGCGGCGAACCGGGTCTCGACATCGCCCCAGTAGGCGGCGAGCAGATCCCCGGACGCGGGCCCGTCGGTGGTCTCCACCACCTCGGCGATCCGCGCGAGCGGCATGTCCAGCTGGCGCAGCATGGCCACCAGCCGGGCGCGTTCGACCTGGCCGGCCCGGTAGTAGCGGTAACCGCTGGCCTCGTCGATGTGCGCCGGGGCGAGCAGCCCGAGCCGGTCGTACAGCCGCAGCGCCTTGGCCGAGAGCCGGGCCCGCGCGGCGAACGCGCCGATCGTGAGCAGCGCGCCGTCATCCCCGGTGTCCACCCGCACCCCCGTCGTCCTCCGTCACCGGGCGGCCTTCGCGCCCGGCGACGAGGAGGCTCCGCCCTGCCCCAGGGGCAAGGTCAAGCCGGACGGTCCCGTCGGGAACCGACTAGCCCAGCTGGCTCTCGATGGCCGCGACGACCTCGGCGGCCTCGGGCTCGGTCTGCGGGGAGAAGCGGGCGACGACGGTCCCGTCCCGCCCGATCAGGAACTTCTCGAAGTTCCAGCGGATGTCGCCGTCGTGGCCCTCGCCGTCCGCGAACCCGACGAGCCGCTCGTACAGCGGATGCCGGTCCGAGCCGTTGACCTCGACCTTCTCGGTCAGCGGGAAGGACACCCCGTAGGTGGCCGAGCAGAACTCGGCGATCTCCTCGGCGGTGCCGGGCTCCTGCCCGAGGAACTGGTTGCAGGGCACGCCCAGCACGGTGAAGCCCTGGGCGGCGTAGCGCTCCTGGAGCTTCTCCAGGCCCGTGTACTGCGGGGTCAGGCCGCACTTGGAGGCCACGTTCACCACGAGCACGGCCTTGCCCGCGTACTGGGAGAGCTCCGCCGAACCGCCCTTGAGGGCATCGATCCGAACGTCGAGGGGAGAGGCACCGGCATCAGTAGTCATGCCTCGGATGCTAGCCCCGCGCGGTGAACCCACCCCTTCCGGGGCGCCCCCCCGCTTCCGGTGGCGGTCGCGGCCGGCGCGGGCTCGTCGGCGGTGCGGGCCCGCCCGACCAGCCCGCCCCGCTCGCGCCGCCCGCTCAGGGCCGCCGGGACGGCTGACCGGTGGTGGCCCCCGGGACGGCTAACGGGCGCAGGCCCCGGCCAGGACGTCGCCCGCCGCGGTCCGCGAGTACAGCACCGACCGTCCCGCGCGCCGCCGCTCCACCAGCCCCGCGTCCAGCAGCACCCGAAGATGGCGCCCGACCGAGCCGAGCCCCTGGCCGGTGAGGGCGACCAGCTGGGTCGTGCTCAGAGGCGCCGCCAGGAGGACCAGCACCGCGGCCCGGCCCGGCCCCAGCAGGGCACCCAGCGCCGCCGGCACGGCGCGGGCCCGGTCCCGGTGGTCCTCGGCGAGCGCTCCCGTGCAGGGATAGACGACGGCGTACCGCTCCCGTTCGTCCCACGACACCCACCCCGTCTTCGGGGTGACCGGCACGAACACCAGCTCGGCTCCGGAGATCTCGCGGGGCGGATACTCGTGCAGGTTGACCTGAAACCGACTCTCGCCGAGCCACCGCGTCCCCGGCCGCAGCGAGTCCAGTACGGCGGCCCAGCCGCCCCGGCTGACCTGCGCGGTCCGCGCCACGACATCGGCCTCCAGGACGTGCCGCCGCCGCTCCCAGTGCGGCCGTACGCCGGTCTCCCACACGTACTCCAGCAGCCCGGCCGCCCGGTCCGGCAGGTCGTCCCGGTCCAGGGCGGCGGGCAGCGGGCCTTCCAGGGACATCCGCAGATGGGCGCGGGCCTCCGCCGGATCGGCCGCCCGTACCCGGGCCACACCCTCCTCGAAGCTCTCGCCGTCCCTCGGCGTGGGCGTGAGGAAATCGGCGATCCATCCCCCACGCTCGGATGCGCTCGCGCGGGGGGACCCCCGTCGCCCGAGCCCGGCCCGCATCAGCAGCCCGGTCACCGGGTCGGCCGCCAGCACGGCGCGGTAGCCGGGGAGACGGTCGCGCAGCCAGTCGCGCTCGCCGGGATGCGTCCCCACGCCCGCGTGCAGCAGTTTCAGGCTCGCGAAGGTCTCGGCGAGCGGCGAGAGCACGAACCGGCTGCGCGCCAGCGTGTCCGCGTTCACCTGCCACCAGCCCATGCCCCCGCGCCCCCACCCCGTGCCCGTGTCCGAGCCTGTGCCTGTGGCCGTGCTCGTGGCCGTGGCCGTGTCCGTCGCCGTACGACAGGGGACGTTTCGCGGTCCCGCGAAACAATAACCACCCCTCTACGGGCCGCCGCAGACTCCGCGCATGACCGGCCACACGTACCGACAGCTCTTCCGGACCCCCGAGTTCACGCCCCTCTTCCTTGCCGCCGCCGCATCGACCGCCGCCGGGACGGTGAGCGGGCTCGCCCTCGGCACGCTCGTCTACCGCGCCACCGACTCCCCGCTGCTGTCGGCGGTGAGCATGTTCGGCCCCTCCCTCGCGCAGGTGCTGGGCGCGACCTTCTTCCTCTCGGGCGCCGACCGGCTGCCCCCGCGGTCGGCGCTGACCGGCGTCTCCCTCGCCTTCGCCGCCGCGACGGCCGTCCTGGCGCTGCCCGGGCTGCCGGTGTGGGGTGTCTTCGCGGTCGTCCTCCTCCAGGGGCTGATCGCCTCGCTCGGCGGCGGCGTCCGCTGGGGCCTGCTGAACGAGATCCTCACCAAGGACGGTTATCTGCCGGGGCGTTCGCTCTTCAACATGCAGAGCGGGCTGATGCAGATCATCGGATTCGCCACCGGCGGAGCCCTGGTGACCACGGCGTCCCCGCGCCCTGTCCTGCTGCTCGCCGCCCTGCTCTACGCGACCGCCGCCCTGGTCACCCGCTTCGGCCTGACCGCCCGCGCGCCGCGGGCCTCCGGCCGGCCCTCGGTCGCCGTGACCCGGCGCACCAACGCCGTCCTGTGGTCCTCCCGTCCCCGCCGCCTCACCTATCTGGGTCTGTGGCTCCCCAACGGCCTGGTCGTCGGCTGCGAGGCCCTCTTCGTTTCCTACGACCCCGACGCGGCGGGCACGTTGTTCGCGTGCGGGGCGCTGGGCATGCTGGTGGGTGACGTGACCGTGGGCCGTCTCGTCCGGCCGGCCCTGCGCCCCCGTCTGGCCACTCCCCTTCTTCTGCTCCTGGCCACTCCCTACGCCTTCTTCGCCCTGCGCCCCGCCCTCCCGCTCGCCGCGGTCTGTGTCGCGCTGGCCTCCGTCGGCTTCGGCGCGAGCCTCGTCCAGCAGGAGCGGCTGATGGCTCTCACCCCGCCCGAACTCAGCGGCCACGCGCTGGGGTTGCACTCGGCAGGCATGCTCACCATGCAGGGCGTGAGCGCGGCGCTGGCCGGCGCGATGGCCCAACTCACCTCATCCGCGACGGCGATGACGGCGATGGCACTGACGTCGATCGCGGTGACCCTGGCTCTGAAGATCGCCGCGCGGACCGAAGCGGAGGGCGAGGCGGACGATCTCGGTCGGTCCGGCGTCGACGTCAGGCGTGGGGATCGGTGAAGAGTTCGGGCACCTTGTTGTCGAGGACGACACGGGCGAGCAGCGCGGCGAGCCGGTCGCGTTCGTTCGTGTTCAGGCCCGAGGGCAGGTTCTCGAGGCGGCGGCACGTCTCGTCGTAGAACCCGTGCGCGAGCCGGTCGCCTTCGTCGGTGAGCCCGACGCGGACGGCCCGCCCGTCCCGCGGATCCGGCTCGCGCCGGACCAGTCCGCGCCGGACCGTCCGGTCCACCAGCCCCGTCAGGCTCGACCTGGCGAGCCCGAGCATCTCGCCGAGTTCGCTCATGCCGTACGGCTGCGGCATCAGCACGCACAGCAGTTGGCCCTGCTGCGGGGTGAGGCCGTGGGCGCGGCTCGCCTCCGCGTACACGGTGTTCACCAGGAACGCCGACCGCACCAAGGCGGCCACGACCGCCATCTGCCCACCAGCGGTTCTCCCCATGAGGGGACAGACTAGCGGCGGGTGCCGGGACGGCTCGCCCCTCGGCCGGACGAGGGGCGGGGCGGCTCGGATGGCCGAACTCGCCCTGGTCCTAGGGTGGTCGGATGGGTTTTTTCGACAGGTTGACCGGAACCAGGCACCCCGGAAGCGGTCTCGTGCCGCGCTCGGCCGAGGAGGTCCGGGCCGCGCTCTTCGCGATCAACGGTCCGGAGGTTCCGTACCGCGTACGTGACGCGCTGACCGAGGAACGTGCCGACCTGGTGGCGGAGTGGCGGGTCCGGGAGCCCGCCTGGCACTCGCACTTCGCCCGGGTGCGGATGCGGCAGACGCTCACGATACGGATGCGTCTGCTGCCGGGGACGCACGAGGTGCGCACCGTCGACGAACAGCGTGAGGTCACATGGGTGGGCGACCCGCCCCGGCTTGCCGTGGCGCGGGAGTTCGGCCGCGGCCAGGTGACCGCGGTGTCCCGCCAGTGGGTGGTCGAGCGCGACGCCGACGGCCGCCGGCGCCTTCGGGAGACCTACCGGTTCGATCCCGCGGAGATGAAGGATCCACTGCGGGACGCGGTGCTGGCGGCGGGTTGGGTCTGGCGCGGGGTGGCGTTCGGCAGGCTGTGAGCGAAGCCGGGGGAGGGGCGAGGGGGAGGGGTGAGGGGGAGGGGCGGGGTGAGGGACTTCAGGAGTGGTGGGCGTGGGCGACGGCGTGGCCCTTGCCGCGGCCGATCATCCACTTGTTCACGGGCGTGGTGATCAGGAAGGCGATCGCGAAGCCGCCGAGCAGTGCCGCCCAGAACAGCCCGTCCGACAACTGGGCCTCCATCGCACCCGGGGTGAGCGCGACGACGGCGTTGTCGACCAGTTCCATCACGGCGATCGACACGGTGTCGGCGGCCAGCGCCACCTTGACCGCGGCCCTGAGCCCGAGGCCGGCCCGGCGTACCGCGACCAGCGTGAAGGAATAGCCGAACACGAACGCGAGAACGATCGCGACGACCATGGTCGGCACATTGCCCCAGCCGAGGGCGGTACCGATGACCATCCCGAGGATCTCGCCGATGGCGCACCCCGTGAGGCAGTGCAGTGTCGCCTGCATCGCCATCGCCCAGGAGACGTTCCCGTGCCCCGACTCGGGGGAGGCGTGATCGTCGTGCGGGGCGTGGTGCCGGTCGTGGTGACGGTCTTCGTGCGGAGGGAGGTGCTGGTCGTGGTCCATGGGTTCTGTATACCCCCCAGGGGTATATTGGGCAAGCGTCGGCCCCGACGACGAACGGAGACGAAGACGCGGCGGCTGAGGCGAGCGCGGCGGCGCCGGCACAAGCGACGGCAGGCGGAGGCTCGGAGCCGGACACGACGGCGTGACCGACGGGCTCTCCGACCTTTGACCGCGGCGGGAGGTTTATCCGGCCCGAGGGCGGTAAGCAGGGCCCCGGTAAAGGTGTCGGAGCTTCTCCCCTGCGGGTGTGGGGGCAGGGAGCACGGTCGTGTGAGAGGTGTTCTGGTCTGTCCGGGTCGCGCCAGGAGGGCACAGGGCAGGCCACACTGCCTTCGAACAGCACCCAGCCGGCACAGGCCGAGCCCCCACAGGCGGCCCAGCGCCCACAGACCGAGCCCCCACAGGCCCCGCCGACACCGGCCGCGCCGCCCCCACCGACCCAGCCGGCGGCACATGTCGCGTCGGCACACGGCCCGCCGGCACAGGCCGCGCCGGAGCACCTCACGCAGACACAGGCCGCGTCCGGCAAGAAGCGGGACGCCTTCTTCGACAACGCCAAGTACCTGGCGATCCTGCTGGTCGCCGTGGGCCATGCCTGGGAGCCCCTGCGCGAGGGCAGCCGGACGGTCACCGCGCTCTACACGCTCGTGTACGCCTTCCACATGCCGGCGTTCATCGTCGTCTCCGGCCACTTCTCCCGCGGCTTCGACGGCAGTCCGCGGCGCGTCAAGCGCCTGATCACGGGCGTGGCCGTGCCGTACGTGGTGTTCGAGGTGGCGTACACCCTCGTCACGAGGTGGACCGACGACGCCCCGGATCGCGACATCAGTCTGCTGGACCCCCTCTACCTGACCTGGTTCCTGGCCGCCCTGTTCGTCTGGCGGCTGACCGCGCCGCTCTGGCGCCTCGTGCGGTGGCCGTTGCCGCTCGCGCTGGTCGTCGCGATGCTCGCGACCCTCTCGCCCGCGATCGGCAAGGACCTCGATCTCCAGCGGGTCCTCCAGTTCCTGCCCTACTTCGTCCTGGGCCTGCTGCTGAGGCCGGAACACTTCCGGCTGGTGCGCCGCCGCGCGGTACGCGTCCTGGCGGTGCCGGTCTTCGCGGGCGCGCTGGCCCTGGCGTACTGGTCGGCCCCGCACGGCGTCCACCGCTGGTTCTTCCACGACGACAGCGCCGCACAGCTGGGCGCGCCCGCCTGGTACGGCCCCGTGATGACCCTGGCCACCTTCGGGTGTTCCACCGTCCTGGTGGCCTGCTTCCTGGCCTGGGTGCCGGGACGCCGTACCTGGTTCACCGCCCTGGGCGCGGCCACGCTCTACGGCTATCTCCTGCACGGCTTCGTCAAGCAGGTTGCCGGCCCCGCCCACTGGTACGACCACCCCTGGATCCACCAGCCGCTCGGCGCCCTCGCCGTCACCCTCGTGGCCGCCCTCACCGTCACCCTGCTGTGCACCTCTCCCGTCCGGCGGGTCTTCCGGTGGGTGGTGGAGCCGAGGGCGGAATGGGCGTTCAGGCGGAACGGCGAGGGCGGCCGCGCGGTCGCGTAGGCACGGTCATTCGGTGCGCAGGGCGGTGGCGGTGGTCGTCCTGGCGGCCCAGCCGGCCGGGAGCAGTGCGCCCGCCACCGCGATGACCAGGCCGCCCAGGGCGAGCAGGGCCAGCCCACGCGTGTCGTAGACGGCGATGTGCGAGGCGGGCAGGGTCATGCCGATGGCGTCTCCCATGAGCGGCGTGACGTAGTGGTGCAGGGCCACGCCGGCCGGGACCGCGACCGCGCCGGCCACCAGGCCGATCCCGGCGACCGAGGTGACGACCATGTTCAGGGTCTGCCGGGGTGCCATGCCCAGGGCCTTGAGGACGCCGAGGTCGTGGACGCGGTCGCGGGTGTCGAGGACGACCGTGTTGAGGACGCCCAGCCCGGCGACCACGACGAGCATGAGGGTGAGGGTCCCGATCAGCGCGTCCATGGCGGCGATCACGCTGGACTCGTCGGCGGTGTTCGCCTGCGCGACGGCGCCGAGCGGGTCGAGGTCGTCGCTCAGCGAGGCCAGGTAGCCCGCCAGGTCCGTACCCGGTTCCGTCTCCACGTCGTAGCGGCCCGGGGTCGCGTCGAGGCCGAGCGCGGCGAGGGTCGAGACCGGGGTCAGGAGTTCCATGCCCTCGCCCCCGGTGAAGAACGCCTCGCCGACGATCCGTACCGTGACGTGCCGCCCCTTCTCCGCCAGGGTCACCGTGTCGCCGACCCGGATCCCGGCGGCCTTCAGGAACCGGGTGGTGACCACGGCCTGGCCCGGCCCGTCCAGCCAGTCGCCCGAGACCATCGGGGGGCCGGCCCACGAGGCGTCGCCCTGGTACGCCACCACCGTGGTGACGCCGGTGATGCCGGACGCGCTCACCTCCGCCTGGGTCGTGCCGTAGAAGCGACCGGTCCCCTTCTGCGCGCGCAGTGCCGCGGCGATCTCGGCCGGGTCGGCCTTCGGCTCCTCGGGCCCGCCGCCCACGTGGACCGCCTGCGCGCCGGGCGGCGCCTGCCCGCCCCCCGTCTCGACGACGACCGACCCGACCGAGTTGAGCATGCGGTCCGACTGGACGGCCCCGAGCGTGAGGGCGAGCCCGACCCCGAAGGTGACGGCCGCGGCG
Organism: Streptomyces sp. NBC_00637; assembly: GCF_045161545.1. Taxonomy (NCBI): domain Bacteria; kingdom Bacillati; phylum Actinomycetota; class Actinomycetes; order Kitasatosporales; family Streptomycetaceae; genus Streptomyces; species Streptomyces sp. NBC_00637. The sequence continues at coordinate 4,828,300 of NZ_CP109046.1, forward strand.
CCGAAGACCACCGCGGCGGCCATCGTCGCCGAACGCGCCGGCCGGGTGAAGGGGCCCGCCAGTCCGAGGCTGACCGCGCGCGGCACGGGCAGGCGCCCCGTGAGCCGTCGGGCCAGGCGTCCCCGGCCGGTGCCGGGCGTACGTCCGGCGGTGATCGCCGTCACGGTGCGCAGCCGTCCGGCGCGCAGCGCGGGCACCAGAGCGGCGCAGGCGACCAGGGCGAGGGCCGCGGCGGGCACGGCGGCGTCGATCCACAGGGGGATGGACGCCGCCGGGCCGTCGAAGGCCTCGCCGACCTCGTCGAGCACGGGGACGGCCAGCAGATTGCCGACCACCAGCCCCAGGGCGCAGCCGACCGCCGCGGGGATCAACGCCTGCACGACGTAGGCCCGTACGACCTGCGCCGGGGTGAAACCGAGGGACTTGAGGATGCCGATGCGCCGGGTCGCGGCCCCCACCGCGCCGCTGACGACGATGCCGATGACCAGGACCGACAGGAGCAGCCCGAGGACACCGAAAGCGGCCAGGAACGGTACGAACGCCATCGCGTTGGCGGTCTTCTCCTGCTTGACGGTCAGGTAGGACCGAGACCCGGTGAACGCGCCCTTCGGCACCGCCCCGGTGATCGCGGCCCGGCCGGCGGCCACCTGGGCGTCCGTCCCCGCGTGAGCGAAGCGGTAGAGCATCTCGTACGCGGGGGTGGTGCCCGGTTCGGTCAGCGTCTCGGCCCGCGCCGGGGTCACCCAGGCGTCCGCCGTGCCGGTCACCGACCGGGCGACGCCGACCACGGTCAGCGTGGGGCTGCCCGGCACGTCGGGGAACGTCAGCAGCGCGCCCGGTTCGACGGGCATCGTGCCGTTGGCCACCACGATCTGGCCGGGCCCGGTGAGCCATGTGCCGGCGACCAGCTCGACCCGGTCGGCCCCGCCGCCGGCGTCGGACCGGCCGACGATCGTCACCGGTGGCAGATCGACACCCTCCGGGAGGATGTCCGAGGACGAGGCGGTACGCGCGCGTACCGACGCGGTCCGGAAGGGACCGGCGGCCGCCGTCACGCCCGACGCGTGGGCGGTCGCCGCGAGTTCGTCGGCCGTCACCTTCGCGCCGTCGAACCGCGCGGTCAGGTGGGCGCCGTGCTGTTGGGCGAAGGCGTGGTCGAAGGGGGCCCGCGACGCGACGAGCAGCCCGGCGGCGAGGACCGACGCGGTGACGGCCATCAGCGTCGTCATGATCATCACGGCGGTCTGCACCCGCCGCCGCCCGACCCCGGCGCGCACCACCCGGCCGAGGGCGCTCATCGGGCCACCGTCGCGGTGCCCCGGGCGGTTCTGGTGTCCCGCACGACACGGCCGTCCACCAGCTCGACGGTCCGGGTAGCGCAGGACGCGGCCAGACCCAGATCGTGGGTGACCAGGACGATCGTCTGCCCGGACGCGTTGAGTTCGGCGAGCAGCTCCCGGACGTCCGCACCGGAGGCGGTGTCCAGCGCGCCGGTGGGCTCGTCGGCCAGCAGCAGGGCGGGCCGGTTCATCAGGGCCCGGGCGACCGCGACGCGTTGCCGCTCCCCGCCCGACAACCTGCCGGGGTAGGCGTCCGCGTGCCGGTCGATGCGCAGGTCCGTCAGGAGACCGGCGGCCCGCACGCGGGCCTCGGCCCGGGGCATCCCCGCCAACTGGGCGGGCAGCAGCACGTTGTCGGTGACCGTCAGATCGTCCAGCAGGTTGAAGAACTGGAAGACCATGCCGACCTTCGTACGCCGGTACCGCGCCGACCCGGCCTCGCCCAGCTCGTCCACCCGCAGCCCGTCCACCGTGACACTGCCCGTGCTCGGCCGGTCGAGTCCCGCGATCAGGTTGAGCAGCGTGGACTTGCCGCTGCCGGACGGCCCGAGGACGGCGAGCGCCTCCCCGGCGGCCACGCTCAGCGTCACGTCGGCGAGAGCCGGCGGTCCCTCCCCGTACGTCCTGCTCACAGCCCGCATGTCGATGACGGGCGCGGTCGCTGCCACGGTGCCTCCAGGTTCGGTGGTCGACGGTTCGGTCCGAAGCTAGGGGCGGACCCCGGTCCGGGGCGTCGCCTGTGACGGCGAGACCGGCTGCCGTCCCGGGATGACCCGCCGGGCATGTCATCCCTGCGATGTACGCGGCGGATGTAGGCCGCCGTGCCACCGTCCACAGCGGGACGGATGTGGGGAGGGGACACGGGTTGCCACACTGTGCGCATGGGCGGGGCGGGCGGGACGGTGCGGGCGGAGATCGTGAAGCGGTGGCGCGCGGGAGCCGAGATCCTGCGGCGCCCGAGCCCGCTGCCCCGTCCGTCCCGGTGGACGTGGACGGCCGACGCGATCCTCGCCTTCGTCCTCGCCGCCTGCACGGTGGGCGCCGCCTACCGGCAGGGCGACGGCGCCGCGCCGGGTCCGCCGGTGTTCGTACCGGTCCCGCCGAGGGTGCCCGGGCCCGGCCTCCCGCGCATCGGCCCGCTTCCGGACGCGGGCATGGGGGTGATGACGCAGTTCACCGGAGCCGTCGAGCCCTGGCAGCTGGTGCTGGCCGCCCTGACCGCTCTGCCCCTGGTGGTGCGCCGGCGGTATCCGCTGTCCGCGTTCTGGGCGGTGATCGTGGCGAGTCTGCTGTTCAACCAGCATCTGCGCGGCAGCGATCCGACCCTGTACACGTTCCTGTCCTGCGTGGTCGCCGCCTACAGTGCGGCCGTCTACAGCCCTTACCGCGCGCGGGCGCTCACCAGCCTGGCCGGCGCCGCCCTCCTCGCCGTGCTGCGCGGCGACAACTTCCCGTCGTTCGCTCCCAGCCTCGTGCCGTTCCTCGCGCTGCTCGGGGTGGGACTGGGGGCCAACGCCGTCCACGTCTGGAAGCAGCGGCTGACCGCGCTGGAGGAGGAGCACGAGGCCGCCATGCGGCTGGCCGTCGACCGCGAGCGTTCCCGGATCGCCCGCGAACTGCACGACATCGTCACCCACAATGTGAGCGTGATGGTGATCCAGGCGGGCGCGGCCCGCAAGGTGATGGACACCGCGCCCGACCGGGCCCGGCAGGCACTGCTGGCCGTCGAGGCGGGCGGACGGACGGCGATGGCCGAACTGCGGCACGTCATGGGCCTGCTCACCATGACCGACGACGGGGACGGCGGCACCGGGGACGCGGCGGGGGCCGGGCGTCCCTGCGATCCGGCCGCCGGGGCCGACCTCGCGCCACAGCCGGGCCTCGCCCAGGTACCCGCCCTCGTCGAGCGGGTGCGCGAGACCGGGGTGCCCGTCGAGCTGACCGTCACCGGCACCCCGGCCCCGCTCGCCGCCGGCGCCGACCTCGCCGCGTACCGCGTGGTGCAGGAGGCGTTGACCAACACGGTCCGGCATGCCGTCGGCGGCCGGGTCCGGATCGCCGTCGAGCACGTCCCCGGAGCGGTGCACATCGAGGTGTCCGACACCGGCGGCACGTCCGCCGCGCCCGAGGTTCCCGGGGGCGGCCGCGGACTGATCGGGCTCCGCGAGCGCCTCGCCGTCTACGGCGCCACCCTCCGCGCGGGCGAACGCCCCACCGGCGGTTTCGAGGTCCGAGCCGTCATCCCCGCGGAGGAGCTCGCGTGACCCAGGAGCCGCCGCGCGTGGTGATCGCCGACGATCAGGCGCTGGTCCGCACCGGCTTCGGCATGATCCTGGCGGCGGACGGCATCGACGTCGTCGCCGAGGCGTCCGACGGGGACCAGGCCGTGGAGGCGGTCCGCCGCACGCGACCCGACCTGGTCCTGATGGACATCCGGATGCCCGGGACCGACGGCCTGGACGCCACCCGGCGGATCCTCTCCGGGCCGGTACCGCCCGAGCCGCCCCGCGTCATCATGCTGACCACCTTCGACCTCGACCGTTACGTGTACGCGGCCCTCACCGCCGGGGCGAGCGGATTCCTCCTCAAGGACGTCACCCCGGAACACCTGGTCGCCGCCGTCCGTCTCGCCCGTACCGGTGACGCGCTGCTCTCGCCGGCCATCACCCGGCGCCTGGTCGAGCGTTTCGTCACCCGCGAGACAGCGGCCTCCGCCGTCCTGCACCGCGACCTGACGGTGCTCACCCCTCGCGAGCTGGAGGTCCTCCGCTCGCTCGGCACCGGCCTGAGCAACGCCGAACTCGCCGCCCGCTTCCGGCTGAGCGAGGCCACGGTGAAGACCCACGTGGCCCGGATCCTCGCCAAACTCCGGCTCCGGGACCGCGCCCAGGCCGTCGTCGTGGCCTACGAGACCGGTCTGATCACCCCGGGAGCGGGCACCCCGGCGGGGGATCCCTAGAGCTCCTCCGGGCCCCCGCGCGGCCGGCAACCACCGGTGCCTGTCCGGCTCTTGGGTCATTTTCATACCGCATTCACAGCAACGGCCGCCGTGCTCGCGGCTGTTGCGCCCGCTCGCCCAGACCGAGGCGTTGACCAGGGCAAACACGGGATCCCGACGGGCCTCCCAAGCGTCACGGCACGGGCGGCGCCGAAGACAGAAAGCGATCTCCACCACTTTCCGGAGCCGTTTCGGTTCGCAGCGTTGACACCCCGCACACCCCCTCTTATTGTCACGCCACCATTCCGACCGCGTGACGATATTTCGAACGGCTGAAAGGCAAGTGCCCTGCGCGCCACCGAAATCAGCACATACGTGGCAGGCGCGCCCCGGCGCGGCCCGGCGTATGTACCGGTGCGCCCGGATGACGCGACCACGCAAGCCGGCGAGAGCCGCTTACAGGGCCGACCTGCCGAACAGGTCGACGAGCCGGCGGACTTCGAGGCGCCCGGGCGCCGGCCGGGCCGCCGCGTCGGGCGATCCGATCGCCGGTCGGTGCAGCGTGACCCTCCGCCTGTTCACCGACCATGAACAGGTGCGCCAGGCCCCCGACGGCCTCGCGGCCGCACGCGGATCCACGGGATCGCCGAGCGGGTCCGCGCCGCGGGGCGTACCGCTCCACCGGAGGTCCGGTCGCTACAGGGCGACCCGAACCCACCCGCACGACGCCCCCCTGAGGGGTCGGAACCCGACCCCTCGCCCGAGGCCACGCGCAAGCGGACACGGCGCTTCCCACCCCCAGGATGCCGGCCACCGCCACCGCCCCCGCCGGCTGTCCGGCAAGCTCCACCGGTTCCCCACAGCCATGACACCCCCCATCCTCTCAACGACGAGAAGAACGAGGAACGATCACCATGCGCAACCGAAGAGCCGCCCTCGCCGCCACCGCCGGAGCCGTCTCTCTCGCCCTCACCCTGTCCGCCTGCGGCCAGAGCGTCGGAGACAGCTCCGAAGGAAGCGCCAAGGGGGACACCATCGGCATCGCCATGCCGACCCAGGCCTCCGAGCGCTGGCTCACCGACGGCAAGAGCGTCGTCAACGACCTGAAGGCCGACGGCTACCAGACCAAACTGGTCTACGGCCAGGACAACCCGAAGACGCAGGTCTCGCAGATCGAGGCCCTGATCAAGCAGGGCGTCGACGCGCTGATCATCGCGGCCATCGACAACAAGTCGTTGAACGGCGTGCTCCAGAAGGCCGCCGACGCGGACATCCCGGTGATCTCCTACGACCGGCTCATCCTCGGCACCGAGAACGTCGACTACTACGTCTCCTTCGACAACGAGCAGGTCGGCCGGTTCCAGGCCCGCTACATCATCGACAAGCTCGGTCTTGAGGACGGCGCGGGCCCGTTCAACATCGAACTGTTCGCCGGCTCCCCCGACGACAACAACACCAAGTTCTTCTTCGACGGCGCGATGCACCTCCTGCAACCGTGGCTGGACAACAAGCAGTTGGTGGTCCGGTCCGGCCAGACCGCGCTCAAGGACGTCACCACCCTGCGCTGGGACGGCCCCACGGCGCAGAAGCGCATGGACGGCATCCTCGCCGACTCGTACGGGAGCAAGAAGGTCGACGCGGTCCTGTCGCCGTACGACGGCATCTCCATCGGCGTCCTGAACGCGCTGAAGAAGGACGGGTACGGCTCCGGCGGCAAGCCCCTTCCCATCGTCACCGGGCAGGACGCCGAACTCGCCTCCGTGAAGTCGATCATCGCGGGCGAGCAGTCGCAGACCGTCTACAAGGACCTCCGTCAACTCGCCGGGGTGGCCGCCGAGATGGCCGACGACATACTCAACGGCAAGACACCGAAGGTGAACAACAGAAGGGCCTATGACAACGGAGTCAAGTCCGTGCCCGCCTACCTGCTTCAGCCGACGACCGTCGACAAGACCAACTACGAGTACGTCCTGGTCGCGGGCGGCTACTACACCGACGCCGAACTCAAGTAACCGCGCCCCGGCCCCGCTCGAGCCGGACCGGTCCGGACGCCGACCACGCACGTCACGACGACCACGACGACCACGCCGAACGCAGACTCGCCTTGGTCATCGTGGTCGTCGCGTCACCGTCACCCGTGCGGTGACCGTCGCGCCTGTCGCGCCTGTCGCGGCGCGTCCGCCCGGCTAGATCCAGGTGTCCAGCCACATCCGCGACCGCCAGTCGCCGACCGGGAGGGTCTGGCCCGTGTACAGGGGCCAGAAATAGACGAAGTTCCAGACGACGAGCAGCACGAGCCCGCCCGCGGCGACCGCGCCCAGTGTCCGGCGTCGGTCGCTCGCCCCAGGCGGCCCCAGGAGCGCGCCCAGCATCATCGCCACGGCCAGGCACAGGTACGGCACGAAGGCGACCGCGTAGAAGGAGAAGATCGTGCGGTCCTGGTACAGGAACCAGGGCAGATAGCCGGCCGCCACCGCGCACAGGACGGCGCCGGCGCGCCAGTCGCGGCGCAGCGCCCACCGGTAGAGCAGATACACGAGCGCGCAGCACGCCGACCACCACAGCAGCGGTGTGCCGAGCGCGAGGACCGCCTGCGAACAGCCGGCCGCGGCGTGACACCCGTCCTGCCCGGCCTTCGGTGACTGGTAGTCGAACAGCACCGGGCGGCCGAGGACCAGCCAGCTCCAGGGGTTCGACTCGTAACGGTGGGGGGTGTGCAGCCCGACGTTGAAGCGGTAGACGCCGTACTCGTAGTGCCACAGGCTGCGCAGCGGGGCCGGTATCCACGACCAGGTGCCGCCGCGGCCGTCCGCCCAGTGCCGCCCGTAACCGCCGTCGGACCGGAACCAGCCGGTCCAGGTCATCAGGTAGGTCGCCACGGCGACCGGTACGACGGACAGCACCGACCAGCCGAGATCCTTGCGCAGCACCGCCCGGTACGGGCGGCCCGCGCCGGCCACCCGGCGGGCGCCGACGTCCCACAGCAGGGTGAGGACCACGAAGAAGGCGAGGAAGTACAGGCCGTTCCACTTGGTCGAGGCCGCCAGCCCCAGGAAGACACCGGCCGCGATCCGCCACGGACGCGGTCCCGTCCCGGCACGGTCTCCCGTGGCCCGGTCCGGGCGGGCGTGGCCGTCCGCGTCCACCGGGAGGGCCGCCCCGAGCCGGGCCCGCGCGTCATCCCGGTCGAGCAGCAGACAGCCGAACGCGGCCAGCACGAAGAACATGACGACGAGGTCCAGCAGCGCGGACCGGCTCATCACCACGTGCAGACCGTCCAGCGCCATCAGCGCGCCGGCCAGACAGCCCAGCGCCGTCGACCGGAAGAGCCGGCGGCCGATGCGGCACAGCATCAGCACCGACAGTGTGCCCAGGACCGCGGTCATGCAGCGCCAGCCGAACGGCGTCAGGCCGAACATCCACTCGCCGAGGGCGATCACCCACTTGCCCGTCGGCGGATGGGCGACGAACGCCCCGGTGTCGGAGAGCGGGATCACCTGCGGGTCCGCGAGGATCTGCGGATCGGTGATCTTGCGGTCCGGCCAGGTGCCCTCGTAGCCGAGCCGCAACAGCGCCCAGGCGTCCTTGGCGTAGTACGTCTCGTCGAAGATGAGCGCCCGCGGCTGACCGAGACGCCGGAACCGGATCGCGCCGGCCAGGACGGCGACGAGCACCGGGCCCAGCCAGTCCATCACCTTCGCTACGCGGTACGCCGCGGCCGGGCCGACGCGTATGAGCTCCCACCAGCGGGCCGACGGCTCCGGAAAGGGCGGAACCAGACGTTCCCGGACATCGGTCCGGCCCGGCCCGGCGTATCCGAACAGGCGCAGCCGGTCCCGCCAGTCGTCGGATGCCTTCGTCGGACGGCCGCCGTCCAGGACAGGGGGGCGCCGCACACCGCTACTCGTCACCGGACGACCCTAAACGCCCGCCGCCACGATCCCGGCGCGCGAGGGCGCCCTCGCGCGGTACGTCACGAGAACGGCGGGCTCGCTCCCTTCCTCCGTTGTCGGCCGCCGCGCCTTTGACGCCAACTTTCTCTGGCGTACGCGGAGTTGGGTGGCAGTGACGCACCGCGTCCATTTCCTGGTGGGAGGACGTCCCCGACCCGCGTACGGCCCCCCGGACATCGCCCGCGGGACGTCCGGACGCGGCTGCGGCGGCAAGTCGTACGGTCATGAACCAATTCACGGGGCACCCAGATATGCACGGCATCACCGAAAGGAAGAACCATGGCAACTCCCTTGACCGCGGCCAGAGTTCTCGCCGCACTCAAAGCGGAGGGCGTGACCGTCGTCGAGGTCGGCAGCTGGCGCACCCACAACCGGTCGGGACACGGTGCGTGGGGCCCGGTCGCGGGGGTGGTCGTCCACCACACCGTGACGTCAGGGACGGCCGCCTCCGTCGCCATATGCCGCGACGGCTACTCGGGTCTCCCCGGTCCGCTGTGCCACGGCGTCATCGACAAGCGGGGCGTCGTCCACCTCGTCGGCTGGGGCCGTGCCAACCACGCGGGCAGCGGCGACGGCGACGTCCTGAGGGCCGTCATCGCCGAGAAACCCCTCCCCGCCCCGAACGAGAACGACACGGACGGCAACGCCCGCTTCTACGGCTTCGAGTGCGTCAACCTCGGCGACGGCAAGGACCCCTGGCCGGCCGTCCAGCTGGAGGCCATGGTCCGCGCCTCGGCCGCGCTCTGCCGGGCGCACGGCTGGTCCGCCGCCTCCGTGATCGGCCACAAGGAGTGGACGAACACGAAGTCGGACCCGCGCGGCTTCACCATGGCCGACTTCCGCGCCCGTGTCGCGGCCCGGCTGCGCAAGGCCCCCGGCGCCGGCACATCGACCCCCACCCCGACCGACCCGAGCCAGGAGGACACCGTGCCCAACCCCTCGATGCTGAACGAGTCGAACGCCACCGACGTCGAGCTGCCCTCCGGCGAGTGGGTCGGCCTGGCGTTCGCCGACCCCGTCGTCCACTCCGGGCCGCGCCTGCACAACACCCTCGTGCACATCTCACTCGACGAGAACTCCCCGGACGACGCGCTCGTCGAGGGCCGCTTCTACCTGACGGACACCTCGGGCAAGAACCCGTCGGCCTTCCAGACCATCACCCGCCACGGCGGCGGCGGCCACCAGTTCGCCCTGTCCGGCACGGTCCCGGCCGGCAAGCACCTGCGCTTCCAGCTCCGCGTGAAGACGTCCGACGCCACCCCGGTCACGCTCCTCCACCGCACCGCGACCGGCCCCTACTGGGCCACTACATGACCCCCCCGCCCCACCGAACCCGCCTGCCGCGCACGCACGCGAGCAGCGACCGGGACGAGGAGGGGCGGTCCGGCCCCACCCGGCCGAGTGCCCCGGCCGAGTGCCCTCCAGCACCCGAGCTGGAGGGCACTCGGTCCGGCTGCCAGGCGGCGTCCATGGCCACTGCCTGGCGATCACCGTCCCGTCGAGCTCCGGACCGGCGTCCGCGAGCAGCCGTCCGCCGGTCGCCGTCATGTCCGGCTAGCGCTCCGGGTCCTCGACGGGGACTCCCGATTCCAGGCCGGGCCGCGGGCGGGCGGGATGGGTCTCGCCCGCGGGTGGTCACCGCCCTCGGCGACCTGCCGGTCGTGTACGTCCGGCGACTACCACCAAGGGGTGCAGTGGAAGACGCCGTCCACCTGTACGCAGGCGCGGGCGACGAGGTTCCGGTCGTTGAACGTCCCGGTGTAGGCCGACGTGGCGTTCTTCGACAGTCCGAGCGGCCCGTCCCACGTCCGCCCGCCGTTGGAACTGATGTCCAGGTAGACCCGTGACCGGCCGGCCCCGTTCCAGAGCCCCCACACGCAGCGCGATGGGCGGTTGTACCGGAGCTCCACCTTGTTCAGGTAGCGCTTCCGGATGAAGCCGCCTCCGGGTGCGGGCACCCAGAGCGAGACGTACCACGCGTTCGTGCCGCGGGTTTCGAACTGCCCGCTCGCGGCCCAGGATCGCGCCTCGGCGGTGTTGTTCCGGCAGTGCTCGGCCGCGGACGCCGAGGTCGCCGACACCCCGACGAGCGCTCCCGCCAGCAGAACGGATGCCCCCAGAATCCCGGTCAGCGTGCTCCGCGCCCTGTTCATCAGGCTCATCACCCTCACCCTCCCCCTCACATCTGGTGAATTTCCGACAATATCGACGGCGACGGTGTCCGGAGAGAGCGTGCGGGAGCGCTCCCGGGGGGCGCCAAGTCGTGCACTCCTGCATGCACGGCGGCGCGCACGCCGGGGCGGCAGCCCTTGGCGGCGCGTGACACGGCCGTTCGCACCGGAGCGGGGCGAGGGGAAACGGTCAGACCGAGAGGCTCCGACCCCAGGGGCTCAGGCCCACAGGCTCAGGTCCAGGGGCTGACCGCCTTGAAGGAACTGTCCGCGCGGAACGTGGCGGTGTCCTGGAAGGGGTCGACGCGCAGGGTGTAGTTGTAGTGGCGGAGGTAGCGGCCGGGGTAGTTGTACGACTCCAGGCCGACCGAGCCGGCGACCGAACCCGCCCGGGCGCAGAAGGTGGCGTCCTTGTCGAAGAGCCCGGTGCCGTTGCTCGCGTCGAAACGGACCCGGAAGTCCAGGTGACGCAGGTAGCGGCCGGAGGCGTCACGGAACGAGTAGCAGCTGCCGTCGGCCAGGCCGGGGATGACGGTGAAGGTGGCGCTCTGCTTGACCGCCGTGGTGCTGGAGGACGTCACCGGGTCGAGGTAGCCGAGGCCGTCGGACCGCTCGACGGCGTAGCGGCCGGTGAAGTTGACCGACTGGAGCGAGCGGCTGGTGTTCGTCGGCAGGGTGGTGCCGCCGGTGACCGGGTCGACGCCGGTCAGGGTGGGGACGACCTTCTTGATCAGGCCGTCGGCGTCGAACTCCAGCTTGTCGACGGTGGTTTCGCGGTGGGTGCCGTCACCGCCGGGGATGGCGAACCGGTGGTAGGCGATGTACCAGTCGTCGGTGCCCGGCACCTGGACGACCGAGTGGTGGCCGGTGCCCTTGATGCCCAGGGAGAGGTCCTTCGACAGGATGACGCCGCGGTTGGTCCAGGGGCCGGTGGGGGAGGCGCCGGTGGCGTAGGCGACGCGGTAGTCCTCGTCCCGGGTGTCGTTCTCCGACCACATGAAGTAGTAGGTGCCGTCGCGCTTGATGACGAACGAGCCCTCGCGGAAGCCGCTCGTGGTGATGTCGGTGACCTTCGAGGCGTCGAAGGAGACCATGTCGTCGCCCAGCGGGACGACGTAGGCGTGGCCGTTGCCCCAGTAGAGGTACGACCGGCCGTCGTCGTCGGTGAAGACCGCCGGGTCGATCATCTGGCCGCTGTACTGGCCGGCCTTGAGCAGCGACTTGCCCAGGGCGTCCGTGAACGGGCCGGTGGGCGAGTCGGAGACCGCGACGCCGATGTTCGTGTCGGCGCAGAAGTAGAAGTAGTACTTCCCGTTCTTCGCGGTCATCGCCGGTGCCCAGGCCCGGCTTTCGGCCCAGGCGACGTCGGGACCGAGGTCCAGGATGACGCCGTGGTCGGTCCAGTGGACCAGATCCTTGGAGGAGTACGCCTTGAACTGCGTGCCGCTCCAGCCCGCGAAGCCGTCGGTGGTCGGGTACAGGTAGTAGGTGTCGCCGAAGCGGACGATGTCCGGGTCGGCGTCGAGGCCCGGAAGGACCGGGCTCTTCATGACCAGCGCCTCGACCGTCCAGGTCCGCTTCTTGCCGTCGGAGCCGGTCACCTCGTACGTCACGGGCTTGGTGAAGTCGCGCGGGGTGCCGGAGGCCGGGCTGATGGACGCGCCCTGGGCGAGGGTGAACTGCGGGGCGAGCGCGGTGAGATCCGTGCCCTCCTTCGCCGGCAGCGTGATCTTGCTGTGGGCGTCGTCGACGATGGCCGCGATCTTCAGCGAGGGGTCGGTGGCCGTGGCGATGCCCGTGGTGTTCCCGCTGAGTTCGAGCACCTCTCCGGGCGGCAGCGCGCGGTTGTAGACCCGGAAGTCGCGCATCCTGCCCTTGAAGAGCTTGTCGGTGGAGAAGAGCGACTTGCCTATGTAGTCGGCCGTGGTGGTGCCGGAGCCGATGGAACCGGGGGTGACGGTGACCGACGTGTTGCGGGCCACCTCCACGCCGTCCTGGTAGAGAACGCCGGTGGTGCCGGTCTGGGTGTAGGTGACGTGCTTCCAGACCGAGCGCGGCAGCGCGGCGGAGGTGCGGGTGTTCTGCTCGGCCGAGTAGTCCCCGGAGGTGATCGCGGTCCGGAACGAGTTGCCGGTGGTGAACAGGTAGCCGTTGCCCGCGCCGTTGGCGGTGTTGCCGAAGCCGTAGAGGAAGTACGGCGTGGCCTGGGCGGCGTCGATCTTCACGTCCATCGAGACGGTGATCGAGTTCATGCCGCTCATGATGTCGTCCGGCACCTTGATGGAGGTGTCGGAGCCGTTGAAGCCGAGCCCTTCGGCGCCCGACCAGCCCGCGGTGCCGTTGACGGTTCCGTCGCGGCCGTTGCCGGAGGAGTCCACCGCCACGCTGCCCGAGGTGGCGTCGAGTTTGTACCAGAGAGCGAGACCGTCGGTGTCGTCCGCCGCCCGGGCGGAGGATGCAGGGCCGACGACGCCCATCAGGAGCGAGGCGGCGGCCGCGGCGGCCAGTGCGCCCGGCCGACCTGTTCGGCGGTCCTGACGTCTCACGCTGTGCATGGGTTCACATCCCCTGAAGAAGACATCCGGAGGAGGGGGTTCGAGACCTCGACCGAGGTGCTGACGTTCCGCCCGTATGACATCGTGTTTCGCGAGTGTGAAAGGGAATACGAGCCGACGTCAATAGTTTCGAACGATGTTCGGCAGATCGAACATGCTGCGACCTGCTCTGACGTCCCCTCGCGCGCCTGTCCGTCGACTTTGTCCGCGTCATCGAACGCGTCACCGTCACCGTCGGCTTTCTTTTCGCGGACGTCTTGACACCCTTCTCGCGGCGCCTATAGCGTCTGGCCGAATTTCCAGGCGGCATTCCATATTTCGAACAATGCCGTCGGTCCTCGCCCTGCGCCCCATCCGACCCGCGCAAGCGACTGTGCTCGGCGGCCTTCCGGTCCGCCACCCCTTGCGAGCACGTGACCCGGCACGACGACGCATTCCCGGAACACGGCGCACACGCCCCGCGACACAACAAGACGTCAATGTCATGGGCATTTCAATAGTCGGGCGTGGGGGCCCTTCTGTTGTCCGAAGTTGTACCGAGAGTCGAAGAAAGACAGGAAACGCATATGCGCCCTCTCCTCTCCAGGCTGGCGACGATATTGGTCGCCGCCTGTCTGCTCTTCACGTCGCAGGCTCTGACGACGCCGCTGCGGGCGGCGGCGGCCGATCCGGGGTATCTGATGGTGCATTTCACCGGGGAGGGGTCGGCCAATCAGCAGATGTACCTCTCGCACAGTACGGACGGTGTGCACTGGGACGACCTCAACGGGGGCGGGATGGTCCTGCGCTCGACGGTGGGGACGAAGGGGGTGCGTGATCCGGCGCTGGTGCGTTCTCCCGACGGCAGCAAGTACTGGATCGTCGCGACGGATCTGTGTATCGGCTGCGGGCAGAACTGGGACACCGCGCAGAACAACGCCAGCCGCAATCTGGTGGTCTGGGAGTCCTCGGACCTGGTGACCTGGTCGCAGCCGTGGCTGCTGAACGTGGCCGGCGCGATCCCCGACGGCCGTAACGCCTGGGCCCCGGAGGCGATCTGGGACCCGGACACCAACGACTACGTCCTGTACTGGGCGACCAACGCGACGCTGAACGGCGTGCTGAAGCACCGTATCTACTACGCGCGCACGTCGGACTTCCACACCATCACCGCCCCGCAGCTGTACATCGACCGCCCCGGCACCCAGGGCATCATCGACACCCAGATCATCGAGACGCCGGCGGGCGTGGGCAACTACCGCTATGTGCGGGCCTCCGGCGACGGGCAGATCACCCTCGAGGGCAGCAACTCGATCCTGGGCACGTGGACCACCCTCGGCAACCTCTCCGGCATCGGCCTGACCGGCTCCCAGGTCGAGGGCCCGATGTGGATGAAGTTCAACGGCACCGACAAGTGGGCCCTCTACCTCGACCAGTACGCCACCGGCGGCGGCTACATGCCGGTCCTGACCACGGATCCGTCCAACCCCGCCGCCTACCAGAAGCAGACCTCGGGCAGCTACAGCATGGGCACCACCAAGAAGCGCCACGGCTGGATCCTGAACCTCACGGCCGCCGAGGAGAACCGCGTCCTGGCCCGCTGGCCCAACACCGCCGCCAACCGCCTGCAGTCCTATAACTTCCAGGACCGCTACGTGCGCCACACCAACTTCGACGTCCGCATCGACCCCAACGTCAGCCCCGCCGAAGACTCCCGCTTCCGGCTGCGCACCGGCCTGACGGGATCGGGAACCGTCTCCTTCGAGTCGGTCAACTTCCCCGGCTACTTCCTGCGCCACTCCAACTACGACTTCCAGCTCGCCTACAACGACGGCACCAGCCAGTTCGCCCAGGACGCCACCTTCAACCAGGTCCCCGGACTCGCCGACTCGACCTGGTCGTCGTTCCAGTCCTACAACCACCCCGACCGCTACATCCGCCACTACGCGTACCAACTGCGCCTCGACCCCATCACCACCGCCACCGCGCGCGGCGACGCCACCTTCAAGGTGACGAGCTGACCCGTACCGCCGGCGACGCGGTCACGGCGTCCCGCTCCGGGGAGTGAAAGCCTCCGGGGCGGTCCACGCCGGCAGATACGAGAGGCCCTCACCGGTGGTACTCCTGGTGAGGGCCTCTCTCCAGCCGGCTGTTCGAGTACGTGGCCTCAGTCGTCCGCGGGTGCGTCGGACAGCGGCTGCTCGAACCAGACCACCTTGCCCGTGCTGATCCTCGTCGCGCCCCAACGCTGTGCCAGCTGGTCGACGAGGAAGAGTCCTCGGCCGCCCTCGTCGGTGAGCCGGGCGTTCCGCATCCTCGGCACCACCGGCGAGTCGTCACCCACCTCGCAGCGCAGTACGTCCGTACGGAGCAGCCGTAGCGTGATCGGCCGGGAAGCGACGCGGACGGCGTTCGCCACCACCTCGCTGATCAGGAGCTCGGTGGTCTCCACCAGCGAGTCGAGACCCCACTGGCCCAGCGTCCTGCGGATCAGCCGGCGGGCCTGTCCTGCGGTCTGCGGGTGCGGAGCCATGTACCAGTAGGCGACGGTCTCCGGCCGGATGCCCTCGAACCGGGCCGCCAGCAGCGCGATGTCGTCGTCGCGGTCCCCCGCCCCCAGCGTGCCGAGCGCCCTGTCGCACAGTTCCGCAGGCGTCGGCGGCGGAAACGGCGTCGGCGGCGTGGACGCCGACGCGTCGGGACGCAGCCGTGCGCACAGCCGCTCCACCCCGGTCGGCACGTCGGACTCGCGGGACTCGACCAGACCGTCGGTGTACAGCAGCAGCGTCGCCCCGGCCGGCGCGTGCGTCTCGACGGTCTCGAACCCGCCGCTGCCGACGCCGATCGGTGCTCCGGGCGGGACCCCGAGAACCTCCGTGCTGCCGTCGGAATGCAGGAGCACCGGCGGCGGGTGGCCGGCGTTGGACAGCAGCAGCCGGTGCAGTACCGGGTCGTACAGGGCGTACAGGCAGGTCGCCGTGTGCTCGCTGCCCAGCCGGACCGCCTGCTCGTCGAGGTGGTGCAGGACCTCGTCCGGGGGCAGATCGAGCCCGGCCAGGGTCTGCACGCTGGTCCGCAGCTGACCCATGATCGCGGCCGAGGTGATGGAATGGCCCATCACGTCGCCGATCACCAGCGCGACGCGGTTGCCGGGCAGGGGGATCGCGTCGTACCAGTCGCCGCCGACCTGCGCGGTCCGCGACGACGGCAGATAGCGGCTGGCCAGCCGCACCCCGGGCGGCTCGGGAAGGGACGGCGGCAGCATCGTGCGCTGCAGGGTGTCCGCGACGGATGCCTCACGGTCGTACAGCATCGCCTTCTCGATGCCGAGAGCGGCGTGTGTGGCCAGCTGGGAGGCGACGAGCAGGTCGTCGCCGGTGAAGTCGGGCCGGCCGGGCCCGCGGACGAGGACCACGCTGCCCAGGGCATGGCTGCGGCCGTGCAGCGGGGCGATGATCAGCCGTCGTCCGGATGGCGCCACCCCGGCAGCGTCCGTCGCCCCCAGCAGCTCGGCGGCCGCGGAGACGACCCCCGGCGCGTTCCCGAGCACCGGCCGCCCGTCCTGAAGCAGCCGGGCGAGCGGGCCGGGGGCGGCCGGCCGCACCACCTCTGCCGCACGGATCGTGCGCGCGTCGGGAGGCGCCGGTGCGGAGCCCCGGGTACCGGGCCGCGGAGGTGACGTGCGGTCCGCGGCATGCAGCCGCAGGACGCCGGGAGCGGCTCCGATCTCGTCGCCGACCGGGAGCGGATCGTACAGATGCACGAATGTGGCGTCCGCGAACACCGGCACGGCCGCACGGCACAGCTCGCGCAACGTCTCGTCGAGATTCATGCCGCGGGCGATCTGCCGGGTCGCCGCGTCGAGGTATCGAAGCCTGTCGGACTGCGACCCGGCGACGTCGGGCCGGTCGCCGCGGGAGGATCCGGCAGAAGCCTCCGTGGGCAGAGGCGACAGCGGTGACAGCGGTGACAGCGGTGACAGCGGGGACAGGGGTGACAGAGGCGACTGAGACGAGAGGGGTGACTGAGACGCGAGGGGCGACTGAGATGACAGGGGCGTCGGCTCATGGTGCTGCGGCCGATGCGGGAGAGCAGCCCGCTCAGGCATGCCGGGCGTCCGCCCCCGGGTACCGTCACCGGCTTTGAGCTGCTTGGTCATCGTCCCTGTTCCTTCCGGCCGTACGGCCCCCGGCAGAGCGAGCGGATCTTGAGTGGCCAGGCGTGGGTCAGGTGTTGGTCAGGCGTGCCGTCTGCACCGCAGGAAGATCTGCACCTCGGGCTGGACGTCTGCGGCCGCCGGAGCGTACGTGTACGAGGACTCCTCGACGATCTCGAATCCCGCCGCCTCGACGACCTCGCGCAGCTCGTCCCTCAGGTAGCCCGAGACGCGGATGGCGTTGCCGATGAACGGGATGGAGAAGTCGTCCACATCGGCCTCCACCATCGACAGGGCGAACAGACCCCCCGGGACCAGCAGGTGTCGGACGGTCCGGAGGGCGAGAGGGATCTCGTCGCGCGACAGCATGAGCAGGGAGAAGAACGCGGCCACCGCGTCGAAACGGCCGAGGTCCAGCGGGCCCCCGGGCCGTAGATCCGCGATGTCCGCCCGGTGGAACACGCCGGCGGGCACATGGCCGCGGGCCAGCGCGACCATCCCGTCCGACAGGTCCACACCGACGACCTCGAACCCCGCCTCGGCCAGCTGGAGCGCGGTCGGGAGCCCGGTGCCGCACCCCAGATCCAGCACCCGTGACCCGGCCGGCAGGCATGTAACAAGCCACTCGGCGGACGCGACCTGCCCTTCCTTGTGCGGGAAGGCCTCGTCATAACGCTCGCCGAGCGCGTCGAAAGCCTCGGCCTGACCGGTGCGGTCGAGTCGTAGCGTCCAGTCGGACTCTTCGGCGGGCTGGCTCACGAGGAATCTCCTTCCGCAAGTATGATCTATTTTTTCATATTCACGCAGATATGGACGGTATAGAGGCATAATGCTCCGACGAGCAGCCGAAAGCGCCCGCTGCCGGCTGACCCGTCGCCCACCGGGGCCGGGGCCGGGGGGGCGGAAGCGCCGAAGTCCGAGGTGCGGGCATGCGGGCACGCGGGCATGCGGGCATGCGGGCCGTCGGGAGTGGGGCGGCGTGGCGTGCGTGGTGTGCCGTGTCGTGCCCTTCCGTTCGGTTCCGTGGCGGTCCGCTCCGTTGCGGTCCAGGGGGCTGCGGTGTGGAGAAAGGGAGGAGTTATCGTCTGCAGGTCACCCGCATACCTGGGCTGGCCTGTGAAGATGCGTGTGGGAGGGACGAGTCGTCGATGGGCAAGAAGGTCGAGGAACTCGAAGTGGAGGTCGACGAGTTGGCGCTGTCACTCGTCGGATGGCAGGTCGAGAACGTGCGGGCGCGGCTCGTCACGGACAGCTTCGGCGGCGAGCACTTCCAGGAGATCGTCGTATCGGGCACGGCGCGGTTCCTGCGTGAGGACTGGTCCGACCGTTTCACGCGGGACGAGGACGACGATTTCCCGCCGACCCTTCTGCTGGGGCTCAGCCCGGTGGACCGGCCGGAGTTGATCAGCTACACGCACGCCCTGCTGGAGACGATCAAGAAGGCCGGCAAGCGGCCGGTACGGTTCTCCAAGTCGAGTAGCACCTGGTCGTGCTCCAAGCCCGTCAAGCCCGAGAGCATCAGGCTCCAGATGAGCGCCTTCGATCTGGAGGAAACGGACCTCGACCTGACCTGGCCCTCGTCGAAGACCAAGCCGCTGCCCGTCGAGCTGATCGACGAGACGGTTCACGAGGCCGTACGACTGAAGCCCACCACCTGTGACGCCGCGATCGTCGGCAAGAAGCACGACGCCTCCCTGCAGATTCGCCTCGGCGGCTTCGCCGAGTTCGGATCGGCCAAGGAGTTGCTGGCCGATTTCGTCGCCATGGAGTCGTGGCGGGACGACGACCCCGACGTCGAGTACGACGTCGAGGCCGAGTGTCCCTTCGAGGTCTCCATGCCCGGCATCACCGTCGAGGTGCTGGACGGCACCGACTTCCTGCTCGACAAGCGAGAGGTGTCGCTGTACGGGAGGGTCCCCGTCGGGGAGGGCGCCACGCTGCCGTCACGTCACCCCCGCTGGATCGCCCAGTGCTCGTTCGACCTGGACGAGCTGTCCGGTGAGCCGACCCGCGTCGTGGTGCGCGTGCTGGACGCGGAAGACCTGTGACCGGCCTGACAGCGGCCGTGACCGCCCTGCAGGACACTCTCGTACGCGAGCACGCGCAGGCACCGGGGCTCTTCCGCGAGATCGCGCGGATGGAAGAGCTGCTCGCCGACACCTACCGCGACCGGGTGCCGTACGAACTCCTCCAGAACTCCGACGACGCCGGCTCCACGTCCGTGGTCGTCGAGGATTTGGGGGACGGCCGGTTCCGCTGGAGCAACGACGGCCGGTCCCTGGACGCGGCGGACGTCGAGGCGCTGTGCCGCAGCGCCAACTCCACCAAGTCGCGCGGCGGCGATTCGATCGGGTACCGGGGCATCGGCTTCAAGTCGCTCGCGGCGATCGCCTCCCGGATCGAAGTCCGATCGGCGGGCGTCCGGTTCGCGTTCGACAGGGCGGCTGCCGCCGCGCTGCTGGGTGAACCCGGCAAGGACGCGGTGCCGCTGATCCGGATACCCGCCGAGGTGTGTGCCGAGGCTTCCGCCGACGGTGTGGCCTTCACCGTCGCGTGCCGTCCGGACGCCACGGCATCACTGACGGTGATCGACCCGCTCAGCGCGCTGTTCCTGCGCAACGTGACGCGCATCCGGACGTCGAGCGCGACCGCACGGCAGGACATCCTCATCGGACGGGACAGTTCGCGGGTCGTGCTGCGCCTCGGGGCGGACGAAGCGGCGTTCGGTCTGCTGCGGCACGGTGCGGCGACGGTGGCGGTGCCGCTCGACGCACGCGCCCTCGCCATGACCGGGGTACGCGGCCGTCTGGCCTGTTTCCTGCCGCTCCAGGACGAAGTGGGACTGCCCGTCATCGTCTCGGGCGACATCCTCACCGATCCTTCTCGCACCCACGCGGTGACGGCGCACGAGTCGACCCAGCGGGTCCTCACCGACGCGGCCCGGGCGATCGCGGAGCGGCTGCGCTCGCCCGGCGACCCGGCGTTCGAGCGGCTGTGGCAGTTGGTCCTGGACGGTGAGGACCTCCGCAGCGTGATGGTCTCGGCCACCGCGTCCGCCGGCAAGTTGCTCGTGACGTCGCTGAGAGAGGAGATGACGGCCCGACGGCCGTCCTTCGCTCACTCGCCTCTCCCGCTGGAACCGCGGGACATCGCCGTCGTCTTTCCCGGCGGCGCCCCGTCGGCCCTGTACGAGCCGCGGAACCAGGCCGCCGCCCGGGCGCTGAAGGCGGTACTGGGCCTGCGCAGCATCGACCTCGCCGCCGCCCTGGCCGAGGTGAATCCCGCCGAGCTGACCGACACGCTGCGCGCGCGGCTCGGCGAGCATCTGAGGGAACTCGCCCGTACCCACGGCCGGAAGCTCACCGAGGCGGAGAGCAGACTCGTGCACGAGGCTGCCCCACAGGAGGAGACACCCGCGGTCCCGGACCTGGCCGAGAAACTCCGTGTGACGAAGGCGCCCCCTCGCTCGGAGGACTCCCTGGCGTCCGTATTGAAGCGATGGAGGGTGGCAGAGCTCGCGGCGAAGGAATACCTGAACCAGCTCGGTTGGACGCTGCGCGACGTGAGTGGCCAGAACGTCGGCTACGACCTCGAGGGAGCGGATCCGCAGGGCAAGCCCGTACGGATCGAGGTCAAGAAGGTGGACCGGCCCGACGCGCGCTTCGCCATGACCAACAACGAGATGTCTCTCATGCTGACGGAGCCGGGCGGCTATCTGCTCGCCATCGTGGTCGGCGACGGCCGCCAGGCCCGACTCATGCTGCTCGACCCCTCGCGGGACGACCTCCCCAAGGAACGCGTCTGCCGCCGCTGGGACTGGGAGTTCACCGACTGGTCACGCTTCGCCGAGAGGGTCCCCGACGCGTGACACCACCGAGGCGGGTGGCGGGTGGCCAGGGTTCCGACGGGGCGGTATTGGTCGGTGATGCCGGGGGTCAGTTCTGGTTCACCGGCCAGACCGCCGCTGGATCGCAGCGGCCCGGGCACGCCAGCAGGTAGACCTCGTTGCCCAGGAACAGACTGTAGGTGTCGGCGCCGACGCTGTACGGCTGCTCCGGTTGGCCGGGATGCACGGCGAATTGCATGCCTTCCGGCACCTGGCAGATGTACACCAAGTCGGCGCCGCACGCGCACGTGTACTGCTCGGGATTCTGCGCCCAGGACGGCGCGCCGCCGATCTTGAACGTCTGACTGCCAAGTCCGTGCGGGTTGGGCGTGTCCGCGAGGGGGTGCAGCGTCAGCGGTCGGGCGCACACGGACGGTTCGGCCTCTGCCGCGGGCAGTACCACGTGGCGCTGGATCAGCACACGCCAGAACGGGCGCGGGTAGGGCGGCTCCGGAGCGTCCCAGTATCGGGGCATGAGCCGGCCATCAGCCAACCGGGGTTCGGATGCGTCGTTGTGTGCACGGCAGCGGAAGACCAGCAGGTGGTCTCCGCCGAAGTGCTGCAGGTCCAGGGGTATATCGAGTTGGAAGAACAGTGCCATCCGCTCGCCGCAAAAACACTCAGACCATGCTGGGTGCCGAGAAAGGGCCAGCCGCCCACCGAGGTCCGCGTCGGCCGGTCCAGCGGCTCGGTCCCGACCTCGATCGTGTAGGTAGGCAACACCGTCAGCACCTTCCTTACGCCGAGTTCGACCATCCGCTCACCGGTCGAAAGAATGTGACGATACGTCGGCTAACGTCGCTTTCGGTATCTCGAAGTGTTGGCCGAGCGGCCATCGACACCTCGCTCCCCTCCTCGCGATCCAGCCCAGACGGGGGTACGCGAAAGACACCGCGCTCATCGTAGACGGCACCTTGATTCCCACCCGCGACCATGGGATCGCCGAGCTCCCCACATTCGACCCGCGGACAAGCTGCACGCAATCGATCACATCAAGTCGGAGATCGAGATCAGGGCGCCGGGGATTCTGCGAGAGATGATGCGACCTATGGTCGGATATTTCCGATTGGTCCACACGAAAGCTGCAGTACGTAGCTCGCAAAAAATATCAATACGGGCACTGTATGAAGTGATGTTTTTCGGACGCGCTCTCCAAAATACTTCGCTACACAGGCCCGCACCACCGAAGATCTTCCGTCGTGAGCCCGCTCGGTCCACTTAACGGAGGGGATGTGCGCTCATGAGGTTCTTCGGTAGATCCATGGCTGTAGTCGCTGCGAGCGTCGCCGTCGCTGCCGGCACTCTCGCCTCACCGGCCAGCGGTGCAACGCCCCAACCGCCCAAGGAACTGGGAAATGTCAAAGAGTGGGGCATGGTCGAGATCAAGGTTGAGCCGACCTCTCTGGTATCTCCGGCAACCAGCAAGGACGTTGGCGGCGGCACATGGACCTACGGCACTGAAGTGGTGACCGGCGGCAAGCGGTGTTACTCGTACTACTTCCATGGCTCGAAGTTGCACAACGCGACCGCGAAAATAGGCAACGGCAGTCACAAGGTCGGCGAGGTGGCCGGTAAGACGGCCAAGGCCAGCAGGACCGCAGGCGCTGCCTACACGTGCTACGCCTACCGGGGTATCACTGACTAGGAACACCCTGGGAGGTACTTCGAACGTCTCACCCTCGACTGCCTCCTCGGAGGGTGAGACGCTCCAAGGCGGGCCGATGTCGCGCAGGCTTTGGCAGTGCCGATTCAGCCAGAAACCGTGCCTTCATGACTGGTACGTGACGTCGCGGCCCGCCTCCTGCCTCCGTAGCTCAGGAGGAATGAGTGGGACCGCAGGCACTGTCATATCCTCGCCAGGATCACCCGGCGGCCGCCATAGGTGTCTGCCTATGGAAAGGAATCATCCGAACCCCGTGTCCCCTTCTCGTTCTGTCGTCCTGGCGCCTGCAGTGGCGCTGATAGTCGGCGTAGCACTCGGCATCGTGGCCCCGCTCCTAGGAACGGTGGAAGTTCCTGCAGTCAACGCGCTACACCTTGTCCTGGCGGCAGGTTGGGCTTGGGCCGCTTTCGCTTTTTACGTTGGCTTCGCGTGCAGCTCCAGGCTCAGGGCCGCCGGCGTGGCCGCGTTCGCCCTCGCCGCGGCGGTGGTCGCCTACTACGTGACCAAACTTGCGCAGGGGGAGTACCGGGAATGGGTGAACCTGGACGACCCCTCGCAGGGCACGCACATCTACTGGGCCGGATTCCTGTCGAAGACCCTGTTCTGGGGTACAGCAGCCGTAGTCCTCGGCCTTCTCCTCGGGTTGGCTGGAAACCTGGGGCGAAAAGCCGGCCCTCGCGGACTCCCCTTCCGACTGCTGATTCCGCTGACAGCGCTTGCGGAAAGCTCGATGCGCCTCCATGCAGAAGCCTCTTCGCAGGGGGTAGTTGCCGCCACTACGTGGAACACCGTCCGCCTCGTGGCAGCGGCTGTCGTCATCGCTCTGGGCGTACGTGAAATTCGGGCAAGATCGAATCGCGCCATCCGGTCGGCCCGACACTGAACTGAACTTGAATTTGCCGCGATGATCTCGGAATTCCTGTCCCACCGACCGGTGGCCGCATTCCACCGGGGCGATGACGATCCTCGGGTGAACGCGCTACCCGCCTGCCCTGCATACTTCATGGGCTGGCTGCACGAGCCGACTCGGAGTACCGACCGGACCCAGGAACTGTTCCACCTGCCGGCCTCGCTTCAGGGCCTCAACAACGAAAGCCTCTGCCAGATAACGCACCCTGCAAACCCTACCCAGCGCGTCCGGCCTGCGGGAACGACCAATGGTGTCGGTCGCCGGCGATTGCTGAGGTTGCTGTACTTCGTTGCTCTGCAGCAGGATCGGATGATGTCCCGATCAGTAGGCGCGCATACTGCCGATCCGTGCCCTCGATGCTTCGTCGAAGCGGTCCGTCCGGGCCGGCCGATGACTGTGGCGGGGTGCGATGTGGTCGGCTACCGCTGCGATCACTGTGCGAATGCGTGGACTCGGCCGGTCGAAGATGATCTGGATGTGCACGACGTCGTCAGGGTAGACCTTCCCAACGCCACGCTCTATGGCCACATTTGGCAGGTGGAAGGCAATCGTGTCCAGGTCCGGGGTGCGGGCGGTGACTGGCTGCTGTGGGTAGAGCGCTGGAGAGTCGCCACCTACAACGGATCACCGCCGCACGCCGAGGACACGCGCACGCTTTCCCACGGTGTTGGTGCCTCGCGTGGCCGAGTACGGGTCCGTTCACCTGCGTTCATGGCAGGTCGCTCGCGGGAGCAGCTACGAATTGTGGTCTCGTCTGAAACGGCCGTGAACGGCGCTGAACGAGACGGAGACCGAGACGGCGGGCGGGGCCGAGCTCGCTAGTATCGTTGCTGTTGAAGGGGGGATTCGTGGCGTTGGTTCGCAAGGGATCACGACGGATCGTTGTCGACGGCACGGCCTACCGCTGGCGGCTGCGAGGCAGGCCGACCTACTTCCAGGGCCTGGCCTGGTCGCCGTGCACGTTCGCGGTCGAACATGCGGCCACCCCAGGCACGACGCTCGTGGTCACCACTGACCAGCCGCATCCGAGCAACTGGATCGGTCGCGAGCCGGAACCTGCACTGCCGTCCGGTGTTGCCGCGGCTATTCGGCTTGCCTTGCGTGCGGGTTGGGCTCCGACGGCTTCGGGCTCCGCGTTCCACCTCGACCAGTCCGCCGGCTTCACAACCTCGTTCTGAGCGAAGCGCACCCCTTTGGGAGGGCGGCAGGGTAAGAAGGTAGGTGACCTGCGGATACTTCGGCCAAGCTCGACGAGGTCGCTCACCACCTGGTGCAGTTCGCCGCTCCCGGCCTCGATAGTCACGCCTTTGTCGGGCCGCAAGCCGGACCACTGCGGCGCAGCAACTTCGAGAAACTGGGTCAAGGCTCGGATGGCACCAGGCGTCACCTCCCAGCTGCGTTTTCACGATCTCCGCCACACCGGCAACACTCGGGCCCCGACCGCTGGGTGCCGGCACCCGTGAGCTGATGACCCGTATGGGTCACAGCCGCTCGCGTGCCGCGCTGACCTATCAGCACATGACCAGCCAGCGTGACCGCGCCGTCGCCGATCGCTTCGGGGCCATGATCCGCGAGGGGGGGCGAGACTCCTCGGCGAGGAGATGTGGACTCATAGTGGATTAAGTGGCACGCGTGTCGCACGGCCTCGAACAACACGAAGGGCCAGCCTGGGAGGAAACCCTCCTGAGCTGGCCCTTTTGCTGTGCCCCCGGCAGGATTCGAACCTGCGACACCCGCTTTAGGAGAGAGGCTGGGGAGTGGGGGCGCTGACCAGGAGCTTCGATACCTGCTCAGGCTGCCGAGAACTCGCCCGCGAGACACCCTCGTTGACCGTGGCTGACCCCTGCATCTGGCACGGCAGTGGCACGAACCTCAGCCGACGACAGCCAGCCACGACGGCGGGTGCGCCGGCCGATCACGCACGCGTGTGCCTCGCTGCACCCCCACGGGCCTCAGCCACGTTGCCATCCGTCGTCCAGAGCAAGCCGCGCCGGCGTAAGCGTGGCGGTGAGACCTTGGGCGATGACCTCTTCGTCCCGAAGTAACTTGGCTGGGGGCTCTGCCTTAGGAAACGGTCCGTAGGCGTCCGCGGTTGTCCGCCGCTGTTCGTCTGCGTTGTCACGCAGTTAGACACTCACTCGGGAGGCGGACTACCGGGAAGGCGCTGCGCGGCCTCAACGGGAGGCTTGCTGCTTGCGGCAGACGGCTGTGCCATCAGGGCGCGGGAAATTATGCAGCCTACGGGTGGCCGTGCGCGTACGGTCGGGTGGAAGTCTGTGTTGTACAGAGGGTGACCAACGCAAAGTCCTGCACGCACTGGTGCTGTTCTGCGGGCAGGCCCGCGCTCGCGAAACCGGGCCGACGTGTCCTTTTTGTTGTCCATCGCGCCCATCGGTCGGATGCATGCTCGCTGGGGGATAGCATCTGGTGCGACGCCTCATCGGCCTTCGTCCGGCGGCATGGGCGGTACTTGCAATTTCAATGCCATTGATTCAGGGGTGGCCTCTTCGGGCAATGCGTCTTCTGGCCCCCTAGGGACTCGTTGTTCTTCTGGTGCGCCATAAAGACTTGGCTCCAAGTAGAACCCTTGATCACCTTCCTTTGATCTCTCCACTTCGAACGGATTAGCCGCAGCCCATCGGTCTTTACGTGTTCCCGTTAGTTGCCAGCAAACGGTCATCCCGGCTGCACCGCCGCCCACTTTGAAGTGGTTTTCATGGAATTCCTCCGCGATATGCAGATCCGGAGCTGCCGCACCAACGGGTGTGAGCTGATAGCGAAAGTTTTCATTCAATGTGTCGAACCAGTCGGGGAGTTCTACCCTGGCTGTCCCATCATCCTCAAGCTTGACAACGCCGTCGTATACGTTTTTCCTCTCCGAAGACTCGACAGTGCTGTGCAGTAGGTATTTTCCGGCGGGATCCAGTGGGTGATCGATCTTAAAAGATTTCGACCCGTTCGCCACAGTAAAGTTGCCGTAGACTTCTACAGTGCCGTTGAAGACCCCAGCTCGTCCGCCGTCCGTAGCGGCATACACGCCAACACCGCCGCTTGATCCGAAGCCGAACACACCTGTTGGCGCGTAGCCGTAAATTCCGCGGCTGTTACTTGCACCGTAGACGCCATACGAGGAGCCGTTTGCGTACACTCCGGTTCTACCCTCGGCGTAAATTCCCCTGCCGGCGTCGCTCTGAGCTGCCACGGCAACACCGTCACCCCGGTTGTGACCCCAAATGGCAGGCCCACTACCTGCGTTATCGCCTACTACTCCTGCACTGCTATTACTCGTACCGAACACTCCATAGCTGGTGCCACTCTGACCGAAAGTCCCAACCCCGCTTGTCGATTGGCCGACTACGCCAGTGCCGCTCTCGGACCCTCCCCAGATGGCCCAACCATTCACACTGTCGCCGCGCACTACTGGCATTGCTATCACCCTCTCCTGTGGTTGCGTTACCAGTAATCTTCATTACTTTGATGCGCTGCCGCTAGTCGGGCTGGGCTGTTTAGGGGGTGGTGACAGTAGGGGTCACGGCTTCGCAAACTCTCGGCACGTCGACTACTTCATGAATCGGCTCGGTAAACCGCTGGGGCTCAGCTTTCGGGCAGACTCCCCCAGCAGCGACGCACCCCTTGCGGCGGGAAGTGGCTGTTTTCTGTGCGCGCGGCACGGGCGCCGGCCGGGCTGGAGCGGGACGAAGGCAGGAGCGCAGGCCCGGCCGGGGGCCGGGCCGCGCGCGGGGAGCGGAGCGAGCCGCCTTGAACCAGTAGAGAAAGTTGTAACTCAGTCGGCTCTGTGGGGCTTGAAGTCGTTCGTGCAGGCTGGGAGTTCGACGCCCTGACGGTGTGCCAGGGGTAGGAAGAGCGCTGGTCGGACTGTCCATGTGATGCGCGTGCTGATGTGCGTGATGGATACCGTCCAGGGCTCCCGGCGCAGTAGAGCTCGCCGTGTGTCGATGCGGTCGTCGTGGAGTCGTGTCCACGCCTCCTGGGAAGCTGCCGCGTCCAGGGACGGTGAGATGGTGCGCAGGATCGTCGCCACCCAGTTGTTCGCCTCGACCGCCGAGTACGCGTCGAAGGATCCGAAGAGCGCCGGCGGGCGTCGTTCGTCGAGTCGTTGGGTCCAGCACTCGCACCAGAAGCCCGGCCTGGCCGTCGTCCTCAGCACGGGTGGCCTCCTCGGCCTGCGTCGGTGAAGAGCTCCGCCGTGATGGTGTGGCCGGCCTCGCTGGCGTGGACGACGACTCGGTGGGCGATCGTGCTGACCATGCCGAGTCCGCGGCCGTGTTCGGCGTCCTGGTCCTGGTGCTCGATCTTCGGGGTCGTGCCCGTGCCTCCTGCATCCGTCACGGATACCGCGACCACCTGCGCCGAGACGGCGACGGCCAAGTGGAAGCCGCCGGACGCGTGTCCGCTCGCCGTGTGGAGGATCGCGTTCGCGCTGAGCTCGCTCACGATCAGCTCGGCGTCCTCGGCGAAAGGGGAGCCGCGCAGGACGTCGCGTGTCCAGCGGCGGGCCCGGCTGACCTCTTCCGGGAAACCTGGGCAAGACAGTCCCCAGACCCGGGCAGTACTCGTATACTCGTGCATACAAGTTCCTTCATGCTGGTAGGCCGCATGTGCAGCGGGTTCGGACTAGACGAGTTTCACGCCGTCGTGGGCGCGGACGGCCGGCGGGGATGCAGCGTCGAGTGCGTCTATGACGCGGATCGCGTACGCCTCGTCGGCGAGTTCGGAGACTTCTTCACGGGTCACCCAGCGCAGTGCGCGGGTCTCGTCGCCGGTGGTCGGCGTGCCGTCGGCCGCCTCACAGCGGAAGACCAGCGAGACGATCAGGCCCGTCATGTTCTTGTAGACGCCGGTGAGGGTCGCAGGAAGCGCGATCTTGACGCCGGTCTCTTCGAGGACCTCGCGCTGAAGGGCTTCGGGAACGGTCTCCTCGCGTTCGAGGATGCCGCCCGGCGGTTCCCAGTGACCGTTGTCCCGGCGCTGGATCAGGAGGGCCCGGCCCTGGGCGTCGACGACGACCCCGGCCACGCTCACGGAGTGCGGGCGTTCTGTGCTCACGTTCCTCGGCCCTCTCGGATGGCTAGGCTCTCCACCGTAGCAACAAGCACTCGCCCACTCGTCTAGATACCTAAAGGAGTACACACGTGAGCCCTCTTTCTTCGGGCCTGCTCGGTGATCTCGACCCCACGAGTGAT
The DNA here is from genome assembly GCF_045161545.1 of Streptomyces sp. NBC_00637. Lineage (NCBI taxonomy): Bacteria > Bacillati > Actinomycetota > Actinomycetes > Kitasatosporales > Streptomycetaceae > Streptomyces > Streptomyces sp. NBC_00637. The sequence continues at coordinate 4,857,055 of NZ_CP109046.1, forward strand.
CGTGCGGTCTTCCGGCAGATCGCCGACCAGCTGCGTGAAGCCATCGACCGTGGGCGATTCCGGGAGGGCGAGAAGCTGCCTTCGGAAGCGGAGCTCGTCGACCACTACGGCGTGTCTCGCATGACGGTCCGCAACTCCTTCTCGATCCTCCAGGGGGAAGGCCTGGTCCACGCCGAGCACGGCAAGGGCGTCTTCGTCCGGCCGCGTCCGCCCGTACGGCGTCTCGCCTCCGACCGCTTCGCCCGTCGTCACCGCGAGCAGGGGAAGTCCGCGTTCATCGTCGAGGCGGATGCGGCCGGCAGTCACCCCCAGGTCGACAGCCTTGAGGTGAAGGAAGAGAAGGCGAGCCAGGACATCTCCACGCGGCTCGGGTCCGTGCGGAGAGTTCTCGCACGTCGGCGCCGCTACCTCCTCGACGGCCGACCGGTCGAGTTCGCCACCTCCTACCTGCCGCTCGACATCGCCCGCGGCACGCAGATCGCCGAACCCAACCCCGGCCCCGGCGGCATCTACGCCCGACTCGAAGAGCTGGGCCACCGCCTCGACCACTTCGAGGAGGAGATCCGGGCCCGGATGCCCTCGCCTGACGAGGTGCGCACGCTGAGGCTCGCGGCCGGCGTGCCGGTCATTCACCTGATCCGGACCGCCTTCGACACGGAGAAGCGGCCAGTCGAGGTCTGCGACACGGTCATGGCGGCGGACGCCTACGTCCTGGCGTACCAGCTCCCGGCGACGTGATCGCATGACCAACGTCAGCGGAGCATTAGACGTCCGGCGTGAACATGTCGCCGATGTTGGTCCACATGAAGCCCTCGCGCCAGTCCGGCTTGCCGGTCGCCCAGCCGATGAGCGCCGCGTGCACCTTCTCCTGCGAGACGGTCTGCGTCTGGTAGTGCTCGGCAGGGACGCCGTCCCGGTACTCCAGCTGGTAGGTGTTGTTGTCGCGGAAGAGGACCTGGATGTACCAGTCCCCTTCGCGGTCCTCGTCCTGGCGCTCCAGCACCATGTGCTCGTTGCCGCGTCGGAGGTTGGCGAGCATCGTCCCGATGGCTGGCTTCGAAGGGCGCTTCACCACGTGGCCGTTGGCGCTAGTCGCTATCAGCATGGCCGGATTCTGGCGGATGGGTCTGACAGTGGCCGGACGCTTCTCGAACTCGTACACCCCAACACGCTTACTCGTATAGACGAGTGGGCAAGTTATGTGTCAAGGTGATCGTCGTGAGCCCGAGCGATCGGGTTCGCAGATCGCTTCTTATATAGACGAGTAGATGGGAACGTGTCCTGTGCGCACCATCCGTGTAGAGACCTCCGCCGCGACGATCCTCCTCACCGAGGCTCCCGAGCCGAAGGTCCGTGACCGGCAGACCGGCGAGATCGCCAAGGACGCCGTCAGCGGCGAGGCGCTGATGACCATCGGCGTCGTCTACATCGAGGACGGCGAGTCCTCGCTCATCAAGGTCACCGTCCCGGAAGGCGGTGTCTCCGAGGGGCTGAACCTCGGTGCGCCGGTCTCGCTGCCGGGGCTGATCGCCCGGCCGTGGGAGTCCGTGTTCAAGGGCCAGCAGCGTCACGGGATCGCCTTCCGGGCCGCTGCCGTCACCCCGGCCGTCTTCCCGGCCGCTATGGGGGCCTCGGCCTGATGTCCGAACTCGCGACGCTTCTGGAGGTGGGTGGTCCCGTCGCCGCGCTCGGCGGTGGGGCCGCCTACACCCGGGCTAACCACCCGTCCCTGTACTGGTCCGCTGTCGGCGGGCCGATATCCACCGTCCGGCTGCTCAGCTCGTATGCCTCGGTCATGGAAGCCTGCGGCCTGACCGTCGCGCCGTCCCGGCTGCGCATCCTCGCCCTCAAGGCCACGACTCGACGGGAGGTGCGGCCGGTCCCGCCCCGCCGGGGCATCATCCGGCCCACCTCGACCGGCTTACGGCTTCGGCTCCGCCTCGCTCCGGGGCAGGAACCCGCCGACGTCGCCGCCTCGGCCGAACGTCTGCGGCACGCCTGGGGCGTCCACGCCGTCTACGTCTCCACTCTCAAGCCCGGAGTCGTCGAACTTCGGCTCGTCGGCTTCGACGTCCTGCGGAAGGTACGGATGCCGCGCAAGACCGAGGGTGGATTCCTCAAGGTGCCGGTCGCGCTCCGCGAGGACGCCATGCCCTTCGTCCGCGACTACCGGGCCGTTCCCCACCAACTCACCCTCGGCGCAACGCTGTCGGGCAAGTCCATGTACCTGCGCCATCTCGTCTCGGGCCTTGCGCCGCAGGACGTCGCCCTCGTCGGCGTCGACTGCAAGCGCGGGGTCGAGCTGGCCCCTTTCGCCGCACGCCTGTCGGCGCTGGCGACCGATCCCGACGAAGCCGCAGAGCTCCTGCCCGTCCTGGTCAAGGAAATGGAGGACCGGTACGACCTGATCAAAGCCCGCCAGGGCATCGCCCCCAGCACTCCGGATGAGGAGATCACCTCCGACATCTGGGGCCTGCCCGACAGCGAACGGCCCGTGCCCGTCGTGCTGTTCGTCGACGAGGTGGCCGAACTGTTCCTGACCGCCACCCGTAAGGACGAGGAACGGCGCGACGAGATGGTCACCCAGCTCATTCGCCTCGCTCAGCTCGGCCGCGCGGCCGGCATTTATCTCGAAGTCTCTGGGCAGCGCTTCGGTGCCGAACTCAGCAAGGGCGCGACGATGCTCCGAGCTCAGCTCACCGGACGGGTCTGCCACCGCGTGAACGATGAGGCCTCCGCGAAGATGGCCCTCGGTGACATCGCGCCGGAAGCGGTCCTCGCCGCATGCGCCATCCCCGCTGAACGTCCCGGCCTTGCGGTCGCGGGGGACACGTCCGGCGGCTGGTCTCGCATCCGCACCCCGTATCTCTCCCTCAGCGACGCTGCCGACGTCTGCCGGGAGACGGCCCACCTGGTGCCTGACCTGCCCTCGCTGAAGCCGTTCCGGCCCTACGTGGCCGTTCCTCTGCCCGCCGTCGAGCGGCCGGGGCCTGTCGTCCAGCCGCGCCCCCTCGCCGACTGAGGTCACCGCACTCCGGTCGGCGTGACCGTCTCGCGCCACGTCCCTACCCCTCCCATGCCCGAACCAGGAAGGAGGCGTTCTCATGCGCGCCCAACTGGCCCGCATCGACGCGGTACTCGTCCAGGCACTCATCGCCGCCGCGCTGTCCTTCGCGCACATTCACGACGTCGCCGTCGCGGCCGGACAGGACGGCTGGAAGGCCTGGGCCTATCCCGTCTCCGTCGATCTGTTGCTCGTCGCCGCCTGGCGTCGACTGCGCTTCGGCTCGGCCAAGGGCGCGGCCTGGTGCTGGTTCGTCATCGCGCTCGCCGCGTCCCTCGGCGCGAACGTCGCCACGGCCGGCCTGCTCGACCTCGGCGACGTCCCGGCTTGGCTGCGCATCCTCGTCGCGGGCTGGCCCGCCGTCGCCTTCCTCGGCGGCACCCTCCTCGCCCACACCACACCCAAGACGGACGACGACGTCGAGGCCATCGAGGACCAGGAGGACGAGCCCGAAACGGCCCCCGAGCCGACCGCCCCGGCACCCCCCGCTATCGAGACCCCGTCGGACCGCCCGGCCGTCCCGGTCCCCGCCGCCCTCATCGACCACGCCCGCAAGGTCGCCGCCGAGCACCACACCCGAACCGGCACCCCAATGGACGTCACCACCCTGCGCGCCCGTCTCGGCGTCCCGGCGCCCATGGCCGAAGCCATCGCCAGCTACCTCTGAAGGGAGCTCTGATGACCGCCAACCGCCGCTTCCGCAACGTCACCCGCATCGGCCCCGTGCAGGTCGGCACCGCCTACGACCACCGCGGCCGTGAGAAGCACACCGCCGCCTGCACCGCCCCGCGCTGCAACTTCTCCGCCGACTACGACAGCCGTGCAGCCGCCGAGCTGGCCGCGCGCACCCACCGCTGCCCCGTCCGCTGAAAGGACCCCGATTCCCGTGACCGTCAGCCTGCCGCTCGTCGTCGTCCTCGGCTTCTTCGCCTGGGCGGCGGTCAAGTTCCTCGGCGTCCGCGTCTGGATCGTCGTCCTGATCACCCTCTTCGGCTTCTGGCTCTCGCGCACCTTCCTCGCCCCCGCCATCGAGTCCGGCACGCGTACCGGTGTTGACGTCGTAAACGGCTCACGTGACTAGACGAGTAGATAAGGAGTTCGCCGTGTTCCTGCCCAAGTACCCGGACAACCCCACCCCGCCGCCCACGCACACCCAGGCCCCGACCGACCCGGCCCCCGTCCCGGTGCGGCGCTCGCTCCCGTCGGTCTCCATCGACCAGAAGACCGTCGCGGCCGTCCTCGTCGGCGGAGTCGTCCTCACCGCGCTCCTGGCCGCCGTCGCCGTCACGGCCATCTCGGTCGCCATCGCCGCCGTGGTCCTGCGCTCCCTGCTCCGCGACCACCACCGCCGCTGACCTGCGGCCTGGCCACCGGGGCGGCGCGACACCGCCACGTACTCGCCGCCCCGGCGGCCCACTCCTCCCGAAGTGCCCGTCAGAAGGAGAACCGTCATCTTCACCCGCGCCACCCCGCCCCCACTCCCGGAACTCAGCAACCTCGCCGCAGGCGGCACCCTGCCCGGTATCCTCCGCCAGCTCTCGGGCCTCGGCGGCTGCACCCACCCGATCCGCCTCGACGGCCACCGCACCGAGTACGACGTCGACACCGCCACCGGCGAGATCGGCCGAGTCCTCCATCAGCTCAACTCGTCCGACCTCCCGGCCGGCCAACTCCTCGTTCGCTGCAACAACCGCCGCATGACCCGCTGCCCGGCCTGCTCCGAGGTCTACCGGCGCGACACCTTCCAACTGATCACCGCCGGGCTGCGTGGCGGCAAGGGCACCCCCGAACACGTCGCCACACACCCCCGCGTGTTCGCCACCTTCACCGCCCCCGGCTTCGGCCCGGTCCACAACCGCCGCACCGACGGACGCTCCTGCCGCTGCGGCACCCAGCACGACCAGGAGGACGAGCAACTCGGCGCCCCGCTCGACCCGGACACCTACGACTACGAAGCCGCCGTCCTCTGGAACGCGCACGCCGGTCCCCTCTGGCGCCGCTTCTCGATCTACCTGCGCCGGGAGGTCGGCAAGCGCGCCGGCCTGTCACAGCGGGAGCTCCGCGACCATGCACGCGTCTCCTTCGCCAAGGTCGCCGAGTACCAGAAGCGCGGCGCGGTCCACTTCCACGCGGTCATACGCATCGACGGCTCCGGCGGCGGCGAGACTCCACCCCCGACCTGGGCCACCGCCGAACTGCTGACCGACGCCATCAGCGCTGCCGCCTCCAAGGTCCGGGTCGACGGCCCGACCATCGACGGCCGCGCCCACACCTTCGCCTTCGGCCGCCAACTCGACGTGCGCACCATCCGATCCGCCGACTTCAACGACGGCCAGGAACTCACTGAACGCGCTGTCGCCGCCTACATCGCCAAGTACGCCACCAAGGGCGCGGAGACCGCCACGGGAGCTCTCGACCGCCCGCTCAAGTTCGTCGCCGAACTCGCCCAGCTCGACATCAGCGAGCACGCCCGCCGCCTGATCCGAACCGCCTGGGCGCTCGGCGCACGCAAGGACCTCGAACACCTCCGCCTGCGGGCTTGGGCTCACATGCTCGGCTTCCGCGGCCACTTCTCCACCAAGTCCCGCCGCTACTCCACCACCCTCGGCGCACTCCGCGACGCACGCGCCGAATGGCGACGCGCACAAGCCGCCACCCCCGACACCGGGCCCGAGACGACGTACGTCCTCGCCCACTGGGTCTTCGCCGGCACCGGCCTCTCCGACGCCGAAGCCTGGCTCGCCGCATCCCTCGAACCCGCCCCCGGAACGGAAGGAGAACCCACTCGTGGCTGACCGCTACCTCACCGTGGCGCAGGTGGCCGAACTCCTCGGCACCTCGGAGCGCTTCCCGCGCCGTCTGATCGCCGAACGACGCATCGCCTTCGTCAAGGTTGGCCGCCACGTACGCATCCCAGAACGTGAGCTGAGCGCGTTCATCGACGCCAACACAGTGCAGCCGATCGGCCACCGGCGAGGCTCGCTGCGGAGGGCTGCCTGATGGCCAACAAGAAGGGGCAGCGCAGAAGCTTCGGGTCGGTCCGACAGCTCAAGTCCGGTCGCTGGCAGGTTCGCTACCGCGACCCCGAGACGGGGCAACTTCGTCCGGCCGAGACGACGTATGCGACCAAGAGCGACGCCCAAGTCGCGCTCACCCACATCGAGGCCGACATCACGCGCGGCCAGTGGTCGGACCCGGACGCCGGGGCGGTGAACTTCGCGGAGTACGCGACGGCATGGCTTCGGGATCGGAAGCTCGCCGACCGCACTCGTGAGCGGTCTGAGTCCGTCATGCGGCTGCACATCCTGCCCACCTTCGGAGCCGGGACCATGGCGGACGTGACGACGGCTCGTGTGCGCAGCTGGCGGGGGAAGCTCCTCACGGCCGGCATCGGCGAGCCGACGGTGGTCAAGGCGTACCAGCTGCTGCGGGCCTTGATGAACACGGCCGTGGACGATGAACTGATCCGGCGCAACCCGTGCCGCATCAAGGGCGCCGATCGCTACGAGGTGCCCGAGCGGCCGGTCCTCTCGGTCGCGGAGGTCTTCGCCGTCGCCGACGCCATTGCGTCGCGTTACCGGCTGCTCGTCCTCCTGGCCGCGTTCACCACTCTGCGCTTCGGTGAACTCGCCGCCCTCCGCCGTCGGGACATCGACTTGGAGGGGCAGACCGTCAGCGTCCGCCGGTCTCAGGCCGAGTTGCAGAACGGCCGCCTCTTCGACAAAGCACCGAAGTCCGCTGCCGGGGTACGTGCCATCTCGTTCCCCGCCGAGCTGCTCGACGACGTGACGGGCCACCTGGAACAGTTCGCCGCGCCCAGCCGCGACGGACACGTCTTCGTCGGCCCGCAGGGCGGCCAACTTCGGCGTAGCAATTTCCGCGACGATTGGGTGGCGGCCAGGAAGGCGGCGGGCGTCACGTCGGAGCTCCACTTTCACGATCTCCGCCACACCGGCAACACCTTGGCCTCGACCGCCGGTGCCAGCACCCGTGAACTGATGACCCGCATGGGCCACAGCAGCTCGCGCGCCGCGCTGATCTATCAGCACATGACCAGCGACCGGGACCGGGCCATCGCCGACCGACTCGGTGCCATGATCCGTGGCGGTGGGGGAGCGGCCGCTGGCTCGGCGAGGGCGAGACCCGAGCAGCGGTAGCAGCGAGTGCGCAGCCGGCACGCCTGAACGGTGAAGGGCCAGCCCGAGAGAGCACCTCTCTTGAGCTGGCCCTTTGCCCGTGCCCGACCTTCAGTTTCGCAGAATTCTTCGAATACTGCTTTTTGTGTGCTCTGCGTCCTTCGAATGCGCTAGCCTTGGGTGGTCGACACCGACTAGCAAGGGGGAGGGCATGAGCCCAACTATTGAGGTTGATGAACAGACCTATCGCTCCATCGAGTTCGCGGCGCGCATGGGCAATAGCACTGCTGGCGAGGTTGTTGCTCGGCTCGTGAGGAGCGCAAGCGTGCCGCCCTCCGCGAGCAAGGAAGGTGCGGAGAAGGAACGCAGGGTCGGCGTGTACGTCGACTACGAAGGCCATCGGACTCGCGGCAACTATGACCGGGACACGAAGCGGATCGACATCACATCAGGGCCGCTTGCCGGGCAGAGTTTCAAGACGCCGACTGGGGCCGCGCGAGCGGTGGTGGCGTACTACAAGCCGGACGTGAACCCGAACCGCAACGGCTGGTCATTTTGGCTGCTTGATGATGGGTCCGGCGGGCTGCTGCAGACCATTCGACACTCGGAGTGACTTCGCTGTGGGCAACCTGTTGTACGACTCCCCGCCCATGCGCGGCTGGGTCGCCCAGGGCGGGGATGTGGGCGTAGTGGCACGCCTGTGGCACGACCGCTAAAACAGCGAAGGGCCAGCCTAGGAGGAAAACCCTCCTGAGCTGGCCCTTAAGCCTGTGCCCCCGGCAGGATTCGAACCTGCGACACCCGCTTTAGGAGAGCGGTGCTCTATCCCCTGAGCTACGAAGGCGGGATGGTGGCCCTGTCGGGTCACTGGCGTCAGCGTACCGGATTCGGGTTGGGGGGTGTGGGGGTCAGGTCAGGGGGACGTGGGTGAAGCGGGCGGCTGTGTGGAGGTCTGTCTCGATGTGGGATGCGGTGGCGAGGAGGGCCGGGAGGATGTCGTGGACGCATTCCTCGGCCGTGCGGCGGGCGACGTGGGTCGCCGCGTTGAGGGCGGCGATCACCCGGCCGTCGCGGTCGCGGATCGGGACCGCGATCGCGCGTACGCCGCGTTCCAGTTCCTCGTCGACGAGGGTGTAGGCGCCCGCGGCCGCGGGTCCGGTCAGGAGGAGGCGGCCCGTCGAGGTGGAGGCGGCCGGGAGTCGCGTGCCCACCGCGATGTCGACGCTCATGACGTGGTGCGCGGTCGCCCGGGCCGTGTACTGGACCTCGTCGCCCCGTTCGGTCAGCACCGCCAGCGCGGTCGTCTCCTGGACGGCGTGGGTGAGCGCCGTCAGATGGGGGGCCGCGATCCGGGGGAGGGACGTGCGGGAGAGGGGCGGGAAGCCGAGGGAGAGGACCTGGGGGGTGAGGGTGAACGTGCGGCGGGGGGTGGGGGTCACCAGGCCCAGATGTTCGTAGGTGATCAGGGCGCGGCGCGCCGTCGCCCTCGCCAGACCGGTCGCCTTCGCGACCTCCGTGAGGGACAACTCCGCCCGGCCCTCGTCGAACGCCGTCAGGACGGTCAGGCCTCGGGCGAGGGACTCGATGAAGCCGCGGCCCAGTTGCTGCTTCGAGGCGCCCGTCCAGGTCGCCAGCCCCGCCGGGGCCGGGCCCGGTTCGGGGGGTGATGCCTGGCGCAGGTCCTCCTCCATCGCCGCCACGGCCAGCCGAAGCCGGGGGAGGAGCGTGTCGCGCAGATCCGCCGCCGTGTGGCGGCTCGTGTGGCTGACGACGCTGGCCACGCACGCGATGCTGGCGGTGCGCGGATCCCGTACGGGAACGGAGACCGCCACCAGCCCCGGTTCGATCAGCTGGTCGTCCAGGGCGCAGTTCTCGTCCGCCGCCCGGGCGGTCCTGCGGGTGAAGTCCTCGTCGCTTTCCGCGCTCTGTGGAGGCGGTGGCGGCACGCTCGGGAAGTCACGGTTCAGTGGGTCCCTCGTCCTGCGGGCGCGCCAGGACTGCCACTCCTCGTCCGTCCACTCCGTCGCGAACAGCTGCCCCGGCGCGGTGCGTTCGGCCGGGAGCAGGTCGCCGATGCGGAAGCTCAGGGACATCGCGCGGCGGCGGGTCGCCTGGTGGATGAAGCGGATGCCGTCGCGGTCGGCGACCGCCAGCGAGACGGACTCGTCCAGTTCGTCGGCCAGGTGGTCCGCGCGGGTGGACAGCAGTGCGGGCAGACGCAGCGCCGCCAGGTAGGCGTTGCCGAGTTCCATGACATGGGGGGTCAGGACGGCGTCCCGGCCGTCGAGACGGACGTATCCCATGCGGGTGAGGGTCGCGGTGATCCGGTCGACCGTCGAGCGGGCTAGGCCGGTGGTCCGTTCCAGTCCGCTCAGACTCATCGTGCCGCCCGCTTCGGTGAGCTGCCGCAACACGGCGACCCCGCGGATCAACGGCGATACCGCCTCCGCCGGCGTCTGCCCGGCTTCCGCCAACGTCTGCCCGGTTTCCGTAGGCGTCTGCCCCGCTTCCGCGGACATCTGCCCCGCCTCTGTCGGCGCCTTTCCGCCCTCTGCCGGCGTCTGCCCTGCCTCCGGGGTCGGGACCGGAGCCGGAACCGGGGCCGGGGCGGATGCGGGCGTCTTCGCGGACATGGCTGCTCGGTTCTCCGATACGGCGGCGGACTGCGGTGGACCGGTGGCGGGCGGTGGGCGGTGGCTGTGACCGGTAGGCGCTGGCTGTGCTCGTTGGTGGTGGACGGCGGGTATGGGTCGGGTGCGTCCACGCGCGCGTGCGTGCGGGTGCGTGCACGTGCGTGTACGTACGTCCGCGTGCGTCTGCGCGCGTGGTGGTTACGGCGTCGCGGCGTGCCTACGGTAGCCCCGGTCGCCCGCCTCGGTCGCCCTGCGGGACCGCACGCCCGTTCTCCGACCTGTGGTCCGGCTGCCCGTTCCGTCTGGCCGGGGCTGCTACCCGCGGCTCACCCGTACGCGGTAGTCGCCCTTCAGGTCCGCCCCCACCACCGAGATACGGATGTCCCTCTTGGGGTCCTTGAACGTCTCGCCCGGCGCGAAGGGGGCGTCGGAGAGTTCCGCGTGGACGTTGGGGCTGCGGGTGCAGCCGCCGCTGTCGATGTGGGAGTCGTAGACCGTGACCGGGCCCATGCCGGTGTCGACGTCCGCGTCGACCTTGTAGATGAGGACCCCGGGGCGGCACACCGCCTCGTCGTTGCCGCCGCGGGCGCGCAGTTCGACGGCATAACCGGTGCGGTCGCTGAGCGGGACGAAGATCAGCTTCGGGCCGGCCGTGCGGGAGAGGGGGGTGAGGGGGTACTCCGTCGTGCCGGGTGAGGCCGCGCAGGCGATCTGGGTGGCGTCGAGCCAGCCGAGTTTCCACTTGTGCCAGCCGAGGAGATCGTTGTTGGCGCCCCAGTCCTCGCTCATGATGTCCCAGTGGCCGACGGCGCCGCCGCCCTCCTGCGTGTAGAGGTCGGGCAGGCCGAAGACATGGCCGTTCTCGTGGGGGAGCACGCGGTAGCCCGTGCGGTCGTAGGAGCCCGAGCCGTCGTCCTGACGGGAGTACACGAAGGACGCGTTCGCCACGGTCACCCCGTCGGCGACCGGCGCCTCCGCGTTGCCGGCGAACGTCACCGAAAGGACCGTGTCCAGGGCGGAGGGGCCCGCGTTCGGGGTGACCAGCACGTTCAGGAGGTCGTACGAGCGGAAGTCCACCGTCGGGTCGGCGGAGGCCACGATGTCCTGGACGAGTTCGCGGTAGCCGGGGTCGAAGGGCGCGCCGCGTTCTATGCCGTACTCGCGGAAGGTCTTGGGCATGCGCAGCCAGTGTGGGATCGGGGTCTCGGCGTGGTAGTCGAGACGGCCGTAGGACGCCGTGCGGAACCATTCCTCGGTCTGCGGGACGAACTCGCGGTAGCGGCTCAGCGCGCTGCCCCGGCCGGGTGCGTCCGAGAAGTCGATCATCAGGGTGAGGGCGCGGACGGTGCCGGTGGAGCGGGAGTAGCCGCTCGGCGTGGGCACGCCCTCGGACATCTGGACGCCGGCACGGCCGTTGATCATGCAGGGGGCGAGGGCGGAGGAGCGGGCCAGGGAGACGGGACCCGCGCCGGCCGTCGTCGCGCCGGGGACCGGGGTGAGGTGTCCGGACCCGGCCGACGTGCTGACCGCGAGCGTCAGCACGGAGACGGAGGCGAGGGCGGCGACGCGACGCGGGCGTATCCGACGGCGGGGTGGCTCGCCTGCGCGGGCCTGAGCGGTGCGCAGGGGCTGCGGCTGCATGCAGGGGGCCTTTCGCTCCAGGCAGCCACCGGTCACCGGCTGCATCCTTTCGCTCACCCTCCGACGGGGCGCACGGGGGCGCGCGCTGGAGGAGACCGATCGTGGATTACCGGTGGGTATGGCTGTGCGTGCCCTGCGCGACACCCGTACTTACTGGTCGCGCCGGTTCCTGGAACTTCGGCTCCTAGGACCCGCCCTCCTGGAACTTCGGCTCCTAGGACCCGCCCTCCTGGAACTTCGGCTCCTGGTTCTCCAGTTCTGGTTGCCCCGGTTCCGGATCCCGCTGGGCCCATCCCGCTGGGCCCATCCCGCTGGGCCCATTCCGCTGGGCCCGGTCCCCCGGTTCATGGATGCGCTGCCCGTCCTGGCGCCGCAGGTCCGGCTGCGTCGACCGCACTTGCCTGCCCCGCGCGCCCTACGCCCACCCCCCTCGGCGCCGCGCCACTCGCCGCCCTCGACCGTTCCGCCCGCGCGCGAGCCCCGCCCCCGCGCGAAGCCCGCCCCGCCCGTGCCTGAACCCCGCCGTACCCCCGCGTGAAGCCCGCCCAGCCCTTGCTGAAGCCCGCCCCCGGCCCAGCTCCACCCCCCTCCATTCCGCCCCCTCCCGGGCGTGACCCAGGTCACATCAAGAAACTTCCGGGTTTGGGAAATAACCGGGGACGCCATCCCCGTTTAGTCATGTGTCCGAGCGAAACGGGGAGTCGATCCCCGGATCGCCCTTCAGTCTCGAAACGTCCGAAGCGTTCCGGAACGTCATAAGGAGTGCGCCGTGCAGACCGCGACCGCTACCCCCACCGTGCGTAAGGTGGCCCGGCCCCGTGCCGACGCTCTGCGTAACCGGGAGCGGATCGTCACCGCCGCCCGCGAGATGTTCGTCGAGTTCGGTGCCGAGGTGCCGCTCGACGAGATCGCCCGCCGGGCCGGCGTAGGCAATGCCACGGTGTACCGCAACTTCCCCGACCGTGACGCCCTGGTGCGTGAGGTCGTCTGCTCGGTGCTGGACCGCATGGTCCAGGCCGGACAGGTCGCCCTCGCCGAGAGCGACGCGTTCGGGGCGCTGGAGAGGTTCGTGCACGCCTCCGCCGAGGAACGGCTCAGCGCGCTGTGCCCGATGATCTCCAGCACCTTCGACGAGCACCACCCCGACCTCGAAACCGCGCGCGAACGGGTCGAGCGGATCATCGGTGAAGTCATGGACCGCGCGAAGGCGGCCGGGCAGCTCAGGCCCGACGTCGGCGTGGGGGACGTGATGATGGCGGTGGCCCAGCTCAGCCGGCCCCCGGCCGGTACCGGCTGCCTGAACGCCGACCGGTTCGTCCACCGCCACCTTCAACTGTTCCTGGACGGACTGCGGGCCCCGGCCCCTTCGGTCCTGCCGGGTTCGCCCGTGACCCTGGAGGATCTGCGCCAGGCCTGAACGATCGGTTCACGTAACCGCAGCAGCAGTCGTCATCACCCTCACCGGTGGTCGTCGGCGCTCGGTGACCGCGGTGGCCCTCGGTGACCATGGTGCCCCTCAGCCGCCCACACCTTGCCCGGGCGGCCGGCCGCCGCCGACTGCGCACCCCATTCGTCATCACGCCCGAACGAACAACGGCCCGTCAGTGCCGACGAGCCGCCCTTTATCTCACTTCTTTTCCGTCACGAAGTCCCGAAGCGGGTATCCCCATGTCTGAAACAGCCCTGAAGGCCCCCGGTAAGACGGGTGGCCCGGACGCCAACCGCTGGAAGGCGCTGGCGTTCATCGCCCTCGCCCAGCTGATGGTCGTCCTCGACGCCACCATCGTGAACATCGCGATGCCCTCCGCCCAGCAGGACCTGGGCATCTCCGACGGCAACCGGCAGTGGATCGTCACCGCCTACGCCCTCGCCTTCGGCGGTCTGCTGCTCTTCGGCGGACGCATAGCCGACCTGTGGGGACGCAAGCGTGCCTTCGTCGTCGGCCTGGGCGGCTTCGCCGCGGCCTCCGCGCTCGGCGGCGCCGCCGCCAACGAGGCGATGATGTTCGGTGCCCGCGCCCTCCAGGGTGCGTTCGGCGCCCTGCTCGCGCCCGCCGCCCTCTCCCTGCTCGCCGTGATGTTCACGGACGCCAAGGAGCGCGCCAAGGCCTTCGGCATCTACGGCGCGATCGCCGGTGGTGGCGGCGCCGTCGGCCTGATCCTCGGCGGCTTCCTCACCGAGTACCTGGACTGGCGCTGGACGTTCTTCGTGAACATCCCGTTCGCGATCATCGCCGCAGCCGGTGCCTACTTCGTCATCCGTGAGCCCGAGGGCGGCCGCAACCGCTCCGCGCTCGACATCCCGGGCGTCATCCTCTCCACCCTGGGCCTGGTCTCGCTCGTCTACGGCTTCACCCGCGCCGAGTCCGAGGGCTGGAGCGACACGGTGACGATCGGCATGTTCGTCGCGTCCGCCGTGCTGCTGCTCACCTTCGTGATCGTCGAGTCGAAGGTCAAGGCGCCGCTGCTGCCGCTGCGCGTGATCACCGAGCGCAACCGCGGCGGGATCTACCTCTCCCTCGGTCTCGCGATCATCTCGATGTTCGGTCTGTTCCTCTTCCTGACCTACTACCTGCAGATCGTGAAGGGTTACACGCCGGTCAAGACCGGTTTCGCCTTCCTTCCGATGATCGCGGGCATGATCACCGGCTCCACCCAGATCGGTACCCGTCTGATGACCCGGGTCGCCCCGCGTCTGCTGATGGGCCCCGGCTTCCTGGTCGCCGCGCTCGGCATGCTGCTGCTGACCCGGCTGGAGATCGACTCCTCGTACGCGGCCGTGCTGATGCCGGCGATGCTCCTGCTCGGCCTCGGTATGGGAACGGCGTTCATGCCGGCCATGTCCCTGGCCACGTACGGCATCGAGCCGCGGGACGCCGGTGTGGCGTCCGCCATGGTCAACACCTCGCAGCAGGTGGGCGGCGCGATCGGTACCGCCCTGCTGAACACGATCGCCGCGTCCGCGACGACGTCGTACATCAAGGACCACGTCGCCGGTGCCACCTCCAAGCCCCAGCAGCAGCTGGTGCAGCTGGAGGGCATGGTGCACGGCTACACCAGCGCCATCTGGTTCGCCGTCGGCATCCTGGTCGCCGCCGCCACGATCGCCCTGACCCTCGTCAACGCCGGCAAGCCGGACATGGGCGCGGTCGCGGGCTCCGGAGCGGAGGACGACGAGGACGTCGCCGTGCCGGTGATGGCCCACTGACCCGGCTACGGGCCTAGCGGAGCCAGGGCAGGTCCGCACCCGCTTCATCGGGCTGAAGTCCCTCGGCGACGATCTGCATGATCTCGCCGAGGGACTTCTGCTGTTCCGGCGTGAGCCGGTCGAACACCGCGTGGCGTACGACGGCGACATGGCCCGGTGCGGCGCGCTTCAGCACCTCCAGGCCCTGGTCGGTCAGGACGGCGAACTGGCCGCGCTTGTCGGAGTCGCACTCCTCGCGGCGCACCCAGCCGTTCTTCTCCAGCCGGGCGATGGCGTGGGAGAGACGCGAGCGGGTGATCTTCGCGTACTTGGCCAGCTCGGTCATCCGCAGGCGCCGGTGAGTGGACTCGGCGAGCTTGACGAGCAGACCGTAGTAGATGTGCGGCATACCCGCTTCACGCTGGAGCTGACGGTCCATGTGGTCTTCGAGGAGGGTCGTGGCGTGCACGTAGGAGCGCCAGATGCGCTGCTCCTCGGCGGTGAGCCACTGGGGTTCGTCGGCGGATACGGGTGCCTGCGTCATGTACTCCACTGTAAACGTTTGCTCCTTGAAATTTAAATCAATCGGGAATACGCTGAGCGATGTTGACGTTTTAGATTTCAATCAACTGTCGAGGGGTATCCGGGGCGTCTGGGCCGGACTGTGAGCCGATGGGCCGCAGCGTGCGGTTCCGGACAGCAGTCGTAGTCAGACGTGTCCGGAGTCAGTAGGGGCCGAGGTCCCGGAAGGAGCAGTCGCCATGTCGGTCGCACCTCAGGAACGTGCCCTCCCCCAGGAGCGCATGCCCGCGCTCTACCTCAGCCATGGCGCCCCGCCCCTGGCGGACGACCCGGTCTGGCCCGGTGAGCTCGCCGCCTGGTCCGCCGACCTGCCCCGCCCCAAGGCGATCCTGATGGTCTCCGCCCACTGGGAGGAGGCCCCCCTCGCCCTCGGTGCCGTCGACCCGGTCCCCCTGGTCTACGACTTCTGGGGCTTCCCCGAGCACTACTACCAGGTGAAGTACGACGCCCCCGGCGCACCCGAGCTCGCCGAGAGCGTACGCAAGCTGCTGCGCGCCCCCGGTACCCCCGTGCAGGACATCCCCGACCGCGGCCTCGACCACGGCGCCTACGTGCCGCTCGTCGAGATGTTCCCGGCCGCCGACATCCCGGTCCTCCAGATTTCCATGCCGACCCTCGACCCCGTGAAGCTGATGGAGATCGGCCGCAAGCTCGCGCCGCTGCGCGACGAGGGCGTCCTGATCGTCGGCTCCGGCTTCTTCACCCACAACCTGGCCGCGCTGCGGCACACCGGCGGGGGAGTGCCCACCTGGTCCTCGGAGTTCGACGACTGGGGCCGGCACGCGCTGGAGACCCGCGACTGGGACGGCCTGCTGGACTTCCTCCACAAGGCCCCGGCCGGCCGGTACGCCCACCCGCGCACCGAGCACTTCGCCCCGCTCTTCGTGACCATGGGCGCCGCGGAGATGTCCGGCGAGCTGGACGCGCAGAAGTCCGTGATCGACGGCTTCTGGATGGGGATGGCGAAGCGCTCCGTGCAGTTCGGCTGACACTCGCCGGGAGCCGGGAGCCGGGAGCCGGGAGCCGGGAGCCGGGAGCCGGGAGCCGGGACTCCTGGGCCTCTCCGGGGCCTGGGCTCACCCCGGGCTGGCGGTCTTGCCGAGGTCAGAGCTCCTTCTCGTACCAGGCCACGTCCCAGTAGCGGTCGAACTTGCGGCCCACCTCGCGGTACGTGCCGACGTGCCGGAAGCCGAAGCGTTCGTGCAGTCGCGCGGACGCTTCGTTCGGTTGCGCGATGCCCGCGTAGGCGCGGTGCAGGTCCTCGCCGGCCAGCGCCTCGAAGAGCGCCTCGTAGAGGAGTGTGCCGATGCCGCGCCGCCCGGCGTGCGGCGCGACGTAGACCGTCACCTCCACCGACGTGGAGTAGGCCGCCTTCGGCCGGTAAGGGCTGGATGTGGCGTAACCCAGGATTTCCTGTGAGGTCCCCTGGGTGCCCTGTGAGTCCGCTTCCGTGGCAACCATCAGGCGATGCGGTCCGTCTTCAGGGTGGGAGAGCAGCCAAGGACGTCGCTCTTCCGCAGTGAAGGCCACGGTGTCGAAAGTGATGGGCGTCTCACGTACGTAGTGGTTGTAGAGGCTGGTGAGGGCTTCGAGGTCACCCTCGACTCCTGGCCTGACCTGCACCTCTGTACGTTCCGACAACATCGCGCCTCCTCGCGTGGTCGGACAGGGTACTGCAAGATCATCAAAATCGGGGTGCGGGTTGGGAATTCTGTCCTGATTCCAGTCGTTGTTTCCATCAGATGCAGGGCACCCGAGGAGAGTCCGAGTCCGAGAGAGTGCCTGGTGTCTGAAGGGCCACCCGTCGAACCTCCATCGCAAGGGAGCACGCATGGCAACCCGTGCCGTCGCCCGTCGCAAGTCCGCCAACGGCGAGACGACCGACGCGGCCCGCAGTGTTCGCGCCCATGGCGGCGAGATCGCCGACCGCGACCTGGTCGGCATGTACCTCGACGAAATCGCGCGTACACCTCTGCTCGACGCCGCCAAGGAAGTCGAGTTGTCACAGATCATCGAGGCGGGTGTATTCGCACAACAGGTCCTCGACGGCGACGAGGAGTCCCGGGCGGACGCCTCGCGCGATGAGCTTGAGGCCCTGGTCGTCGAGAGCGAGCGGGCCAAGGACGTCTTCATCCGGTCCAACCTCCGGCTGGTCGTCGCGGTGGCCCGCCGCTACCCCCGTAGCGGTCTCCCGCTCCTCGACCTCATCCAGGAGGGCAACGCCGGTCTGGTCCGCGCGGTCGAGAAGTTCGACTACCGCAAGGGCTTCAAGTTCTCGACGTACGCGACCTGGTGGATCCGTCAGGCCATCACCCGCTCGATAGCGGACCAGTCGCGCACGATCCGCCTGCCCGTCCACCTGGTGGAGGAGCTCGGCCGGATCCGTCGTGTGCAGCGCGAGTTCAACCGCGAGAACGGCCGTGACCCGGAGCCCGCCGAGATCGCGACCGAGCTCGGTTCGACGCCGGAGCGCGTCACGGACGTTCTGGACTGGGCCCGCGACCCGGTCTCGCTGAACATGGCGGTCGACGACCAGGGCGAGACCCAGTTCGGCGACCTGCTGGAGGACACCTCCGCGGTCTCGCCGGAGCAGTCCGTCATGACCCTGCTGCGCAGCGAGGAACTGGACGGCCTGATCGACCGCCTCGAGCCGCGCACCGCCTCCATCATCAAGATGCGGTACGGCATCGACGACGGCCGTGAGCGCACCCTCACCGAGGTCGGCAAGGAACACGGCCTGACGAGGGAACGCATCCGTCAGATCGAGAAGCACGCCCTGCTGGAACTGAAGAAGCTGGCCCGCGACACGGGCTTCGAGGCAGCCGCGTAAGAAGGTCGAACCTCCGTCGGCCGGCCGGGGCATGACGCTCCGCCGCGGCGTCGGTCTGGCTGAGGGGCCTGCGGCGAGGCCTGGCAAGGCGGCCGAGCCCTGGCGAAGAGGTGAGCTCGAGGGGTACGGGTGACATGTCTCGAGCGTCTGGAGCGCATCGAGTGTCTGGAGCGCATCGGGTCCCCTCGACCCCTGGCGGCCGGAGTCGGCTTTTTCGCCGCGCCGACGCGGGGCCACGGGCCGGAGTCACCGTGAGGTCGGCTGCCCGCGTGAGCGTCCGTGTCACGGACCGGAGCTGCGGCGACCGGGCCTCGGGCCTGTTGGTGCCGGGTTCCCGCCCGCGTGCGCCGGGTGGTGGAGAGCCGCGCAAACATGGCGCAGGAACGCCGCTTCAATGCGAAGAGGCGCGGGAACAAGACTTCTGGGCACGGGAGTCCGAGTCGGCACAGGAGTCCGGGCCGATCCGACCTCGCAGCCCTTTCCGAGATCTCTGCCGCGCATCAGCCAAGTCCCGACGCACATCCCCCCGGCGCCGGGACTTTCCCCGAGCCGGGCTTCGGTGCCTCTCCCCCCAGGCGCCGGGGCCCGGCTCCCCTTCGTGACGGCCAGACCCGCATTCCTCTCGCCGGGCCCGCATCACTTCCGCTCCACCAGGCCCGCATCGCTTCCGCTTCGGGCGGGATTGCGGGCGCACATGCCCCGCCCGGGCATATGACACACGGACGAGCACGCCAGGAGGGCGGGGCACCCCGTACCTGAACCACGGGGTGGCCCGCCCGAATGGCAGATTGTGCCACATGGGCATAGCCTGCCGACGTGATCAGCTCGACCTCTCCCTCCGCCTCGGCTTCGCTGACCGAGCGGCGCAAAGCGGCGACCCGTATGGAGATCGCCCGCTCGGCGGCAGGCCTCTTCGTCAGCCGGGGCCTCAAAGCCACCCGCGCCGAGGACATCGCCCAGGCGGCGGGCATCGCCCCGCGCACCTTCTACCGGTACTTCGCGACCAAGGAAGAAGCCGTCGCCCCACTCTACGAGGCGGGCGCGCAGCGCTGGGCGGAGGCGCTACGCGTGGCCCCGGCCGAACTGACCGTGCCTGAAGCCCTGGAACACGCGGTACGGCACACCCTCGTACCCGGCCGCGGAGTGTCGGCGGCGTCCTGGGAATGGGTTCGCACCCTGATCCGACTGGCCGGAACCAGTCCGGCCCTCGGCAAGGTCTGGGCGGAGGTCTGCCACACCTCGGAGGCGACACTCGCACAGGTACTGGCGGAACGAACGGCGGCGCTGTCCCGTACGTCGTCCGCCGATGCCGCTCTCGGTGCCGCCGCCGGCGCCGACGCCATGTCCGACACAGCGTCTGATGTACCTTCCGACACCGCCGCCGGTGCCTTCTCTGCCCAGGAGCCCACCCCGACCTCGGCTTCCACGGCCGAGTCGGCTCCCGCCCCCAAGTCGGCTCCCGCTCCCGCTGCCGGGCCCACGCCCGCTCCCGACAACGTTGCCTCCCCCTATCTGCGCTTCACCGCGGCGGTGGCCGGGGCCGCGGTTCGGGTGGCGGTCGAGAGCTGGGCGGCGACCGACTCCCCTCCGACAGGGCGACAAGGCCCGGCAGAGCTGGCGTTGCGCAATCTGCGGTCCCTGGATGGATTCGCATGGGAAGAGAGCCCGGAGGAGAAGGCCTAACCCGCGCCCGCGCCAGTCCCACTGACTTCGCGTCATTCAGCCTTGCGCTCGCTGACCTCGCGTCAGCCAACCTCGCGTCAGTCGGCAACGCTCCCGCCGGCCTCGCGCCCGCTGACGTCGGGTCACCGGACTCTCCCGCTGCCCGGCATGGTGCTATCCGGCCTTTGCGTTACCCGGCCCTGCGCCCGCCCTCTCCGCGCCCGCCATTCCCGGACGCACTCTCCAGACCCGCCGTACCCTCCCCACCGCCCGTACCGTCCGTACCGCCCCCACCCACTGCCGCCCGGCTCAAGCGCCCGCCCAGTTCCGTTACGCACGCGATCAGTTCCGGGGGGCCCTGGACCGAGAACTCGCAGCCCAGGGTCGCCAGCCGCATCGCCACCCACTCCACCGGGTTACCGGTGGTGCCCCGGAGCCGGCAACCGGCCTCGCCGTCGGTGCCCGCCGTCGGGTTCGCGACCGGTGTTCCCAGCCAGGTCGGCAGACGGGTCGTCACGAATTCCGTCGGTGCCTCGAACGTGACGTCGAGTTCGTAGTCGTAGGCGTCCGGGCGCCGGTGGATGGACCGCCGGAGGTATTCCGCCGCGCTCCCCGTCGGCAGCTCGCGCGGGGTGAAGCGGGCCCCGGTCGCGAACGGGTCCTCGACCCGGTCCACCCGGAAGGTCCGCCAGTCCTCGCGGTCGAGGTCGTACGCCACGAGGTACCACCGCCGTCCGGTGGACACGAGCCGGTAGGGCTCGGTCAGGCGGCGCGACTCCGTGCCGTCCTTCGCGCGGTAGGCGAACCGCAGCCGTTCCTGTCCGGCCACCGTCGAGGCGATGACGGTCAGCGTCTCGGGTGCGATGCTCGCGCCGTCGCCGCTGGTCAGGGGGGTGGTCGCGGCCTGGAGGGTGGAGACGCGGTGACGCAGCCGGGCCGGCAGCACCTGCTCCAGCTTGGCCAGGGCGCGTACGGACGCCTCGTCGACGCCCTCCAGCGCGTGTCCCGCCCCGGCCCGCAGCCCGACCGCGATCGCCACCGCCTCCTCGTCGTCGAGGACGAGCGGCGGCATCGCCTTGCCGGCCACCAGCCGGTAGCCGCCGTCCGAGCCCAGGCTCGCCTGCACGGGATATCCGAGTTCACGCAGCCGGTCGATGTCCCGTCGGACCGTGCGGCGGGAGACCCCGAGCCGGCCGGCGAGCTCGCCGCCGGGCCATTCGCGGGGCGTCTGGAGGAGGGAGAGGAGCTGGAGCAGCCGAGCCGGGGTGTCCGTCGTCATGCATCCGAGGATGCCGCAGAACTAGGACACGATCTGACCTAGTCCGGTCCTACTGTCACACCATGACCTCCACGGAGACCTCACCCGAGACCCCGCCCCAACCTTCGAACCAAGCTTCGCCGAAGACCTCGTCCGATCCTCGAACGCCCGGGGCGGCGCCGGGTGACCGTCGTCGCTGGTTCGCGCTCGCCATCGTGATGACCGCGGCCTTCATGGACCTCGTCGACGTCACGATCGTCAACATCGCCATCCCCTCCATCCAGGAGGACGCGGGTGCCTCCTGGAGCCAGATCCAGTGGATCACCGCCGGCTACGCGCTCGCCTTCGCCGCCGGGCTCATCACCGGCGGTCGGCTCGGCGACATCCACGGCCGCAAGCGGCTGTTCCTCCTCGGCATCGGCGGTTTCACCCTCGCCTCCGCGCTGTGCGGCTTCGCCGCGAACCCGGAGATGCTGGTCGCCTCCCGCATCCTCCAGGGCGCGATGGCGGCGATGATGGTGCCGCAGGTGCTGTCGATCGTGCACGCCACCTTCCCCGCGCACGAGCGGGGGAAGGTCTTCGGGCTCTTCGGCGCGATCGTGGGGCTGGGCGCCGTTTCCGGGCCGCTGCTCGGCGCGCTGCTGACGGAGTGGAACCTGTTCGGCCTGGAATGGCGGCCGATCTTCCTCATCAACCTGCCGGTCGGCATCGTGGGACTGATCCTCGGCAGCCGCTTCATCACGGAGTCCAAGGCGCCCAAGGCGCTGAAGCTGGACCTCGTCGGTGTCGTCCTGGTCACCCTCGGTCTGCTCATGCTGCTCTACCCGCTCACCCGCGGCCGCGAGCTGGACTGGCCGGTGTGGGGGTACGTGTCGATGGCCGGCTCGCTCGGTGTCTTCGGGGCGCTGGTCGCGTACGAGCGGCGCAAGGGCGCGCGGGACGGCTCGCCGCTGATCGAGCTCTCCCTCTTCCGGGTGCGCAGCTTCGCGGCGGGCGTCGCCGTGCAGACCGTCTTCGGCATCGGACTGGGCGTGTTCTTCCTGGTCTGGACGCTGTACATGCAGACCGGCCTGGGCTGGAGCCCGTTGCGGGCGGGTCTGACCGGGGTGCCGTTCTCGCTCGCGGTGTCGACGGCCGCGGGGCTGTCCGTACAGACGCTGGTCCCGCGCTTCGGGCGCAAGGTGCTGCAGACGGGCGCCCTGACCATGGCCATCGGTGTACTCCTCTACATCTGGGAGTCCGAGCGGTACGGCCTCGGGATCGCCTCGTGGCAGATGGCGCTTCCGCTGGTCGTGATGGGCGTCGGCATGGGGCTGATCGTCGCCCCGCTCACGGACGCGGTGCTGTCGGACGTGCCGCGCGAGCACGCCGGCTCGGCGTCCGGGCTGATCAACACCGTCCAGCAGATGGGCAACGCGCTCGGACTGGGTCTGGTCGCGGTCGTCTTCTTCGGTCGGATCGGCGACCGGCTGACCCCGGTCGAGGTGGGTCCCGCCTTCGTGAACGCCTTCGAGCACGCTCTGGGCTGGGTGGCCTTGGTGATGTTCGCGATCTTCCTGCTGATGTTCGCCCTGCCGAAGCGGCCGGCCCAGCACCTGGAGGGCGGCGCCGAGGACGCCCCGGAGGCGGCCCCCTCCGGGGACCGGGAGCGCGAGCTCGTCGGCTGAGCCGACGCTCCCGTGTGAGGGGCCCGTCACCTGACCGGTGACGGGCCCCTCACGTCGGTCCGACGGGTCCGCCACTTGATCGGTGACGGGTCCGCCGGCTGATCGGTCACGGCCCCTCACGGGTGCTCCGGCGCGAAGAGTGAAAGTCCGTTCATGCCCGAATCGCGTCCGAACCTGTTTACTTTCAGGAAATGCGGGCGTAGCCTCCGAGGCGAAACCACAGGTTCGGGCATGAAACTGGCATCGGTCGGAGGAGAACGGACATGTACGCACCGGAGCGGCAGCAGGAGATCCTGCGGCTCGCCCGTGACGGCGGCCGGGTGGACGTCCTGTCGCTGGCCGAGGAGTTCCAGGTCACGGCGGAGACGATCCGCCGCGATCTGAAGGCCCTCGACCGGGCCGGCCTGGTGCGCCGGGTGCACGGCGGTGCCATACCGGCCGGACGCCTCGACTTCGAACCGGACCTCGCCGAACGTGAAGGCACCTCCGCCGACGAGAAGGACCGCATCGCCAAGGCGGCCCTCACGGAACTGCCCACCGAGGGCACGGTGATCCTCGACGCCGGCACCACGATCGCCCGCCTGGCCGCCGCCCTCCCGCTGGAGGCCGAGCTCACCGTCGTCACGCACAGCCTGCCCATCGCCGCCCGCCTCGCGGACCATCCGGGCATGCAGCTGCACCTCGTCGGGGGGCGCGTACGGCACCGTACGCGCGCCGCCGTGGACGCGTGGGCGCTGCGCGCGTACGGCGAGATCCGCGCCGACGTCCTGTTCGTCGCCGCCAACGGGTTCTCCGCCGAGCACGGTCTGACCACCCCCGACCTCGCCGAGGCCGCGGTGAAGCGGGCGGCCGTCGCCGCCGCGCGCCGCGTGGTGCTGCTCGCCGACTCGGCCAAGCACGGCCAGGAGCACTTCGCCCGCTTCGGCGACCTGAGCGACGTGGACCTGCTGATCACCGACAGCGGCCTGAGCCCCGACGACGCGGCCGCCATCGAGCGCGGCGGTACGGAAGTAGTACGCGCATGATCCTCACCGTCACCCCCAACCCGTCCCTGGACCGCACCTACGAGGTCCCGTCCCTGGACCGCGGCGAGGTCATCCGCGCCAGCGGCGAACGGATGGACCCGGGCGGCAAGGGCGTCAACGTCTCGCGCGCCGTCGCGGCCGCCGGGCGGCGTACGGTCGCCGTCCTGCCCTTGGGTGGTGCGCCGGGCGCACTCGTCGCCGACCTCCTCGACGCCCAGGGCATCGAGGTCGCACCGGTCCCGGTCGCCGGAGCCACCCGTTCGAACATCGCCCTCGCGGAGGCGGACGGCGTCCTGACGAAGATCAACGCGCCCGGACCCGAGTTGTCCCCGCAGGAGCAGGAACTGCTTCTGGAGACGATCCGCGAGCAGTCCCGTGACGCCGACTGGATCGCCTGCTGCGGCAGCCTGCCCCGGGGGCTCGCGCCCTCCTGGTACGCCGAGGTGGTGGCGCGGGCGCACGCCGTGGGCGCTCGCATCGCCCTGGACACCTCCGGGCGTGCGCTCCTGGACGCGCTGCGGGAACGGCCCGACGTGGTGAAGCCGAACGCCGAGGAGCTCGCGGAAGCGGTCGGGCGCCCCCTGGCCACCGTGGGCGACGCGGTGAAGGCGGCCGAGGAGCTGCGGGAGATGGGCGCCCGCGCCGTGCTCGCCAGCCTGGGCGCGGACGGGCAGCTGCTCGTGGAGGACACGGGCACCTGGTTCGCGAGCGCCCGCGTCGACGTCGTACGCAGCAACGTGGGAGCGGGTGACTCCTCCCTCGCCGGCTTCCTCGTCGCCGGCGGCAGCGGCCCGGCGGCACTCGCCTCCGCCGTCGCGCACGGAGCGGCCGCCGTCCAGCTGCCCGGCAGCGTGATGCCGACCCCGGACGACCTGGACCCGGCGGCGGTGACGGTCACGGCGCAGGTGCCACTGGACCGTGAGCTGACGGAGCCGGTGTCATGACGACCCTCCCCACGCCGCCGCCTGTACTGACGACCCCCCGGCCGTTTGTACTGACGACGCGCCCCACGGCGTCGCCTGTACTGACGACGAGCCCCACGCCGTCCGTGCCGACGACGCGCCCCACGGCGTCGGTACGTACGACGCTTCCCGCGCGGTCCGTGCCGACGTCCACTTCCGTGTGCCCCGCGCCGCGCGGCGAACCGTTCATCGAGCGGCGAAGCTCCTCGTTACTCGCCGCCCGCCGGCATGGTCGGCAGGGTCGCCTCGGCCGCCCCGCCGATCAGGGGAGGCATGGTCCGAACCCGCCTGCCATCCCGCGGAGGCGGGGTTTCCCCGGCCCGGCCTCCGCCGTCCTCACCTTCCCCCACTGCACCGCCGCCACAACCCCTGTCCCCGTCCCCACCCTCGCCCACCACCCCACGTCCCGGGCGACACGCGTGCGAAGGAGCCCGCGATGAGCGACATGATCACCGCGGACCTGGTCGATCTCGACCTGTCCGTCGAAACAAAGGAAGCGGCGGCGCGATCCCTCGCCGAGCGCATGGTGGCCCTGGGCCGGGTGACCGACCTGGAGGGCTTCCTCGCCGACGTGGCCGCCCGTGAGGCCCAGATGCCCACCGGCCTCGACGGCGGCATCGGCATCCCGCACTGCCGCAGCGCGCACGTCACCGAGCCGACGCTCGCGTTCGGACGCAGCGCCGACGGCATCGACTTCGGCGCCGCCGACGGTCCCGCCGACCTGATCTTCCTGATCGCCGCGCCCGCCGGCGCGGACGACGCCCATCTGACGATCCTGTCGTCGCTTGCCCGTCAGCTGATGAACGCCGAGTTCACCGACGCGCTGCGCTCGGCCGGCGACGCGACGGCCGCGGCGGCGCTGATCCGCGGCGACACGGCTCCGGGAGCCGACGCCCCGGCCCCCTCGGCCGTTGCGGCGCCGGTCGCCGAAACCTCGGCCGCCGGGACCGAGGGCACTACCGCAGACTCCGTGTCGGCGTCGGCGGCGGCCTCCGCCGACGCCGACACGGCCACCGGCGAGGACGGCGAGGACACGGGCGCCGAGGCCACGCGCCCCTTCCGGATCGTCGCCGTCACCTCCTGCCCGACCGGCATCGCCCACACCTACATGGCGGCCGAGTCCCTGGAGAAGGCGGGCCGCGAGGCGGGCGTCGAGCTCGTCGTCGAGACGCAGGGCTCGGCCGGATTCACCCGGCTCGACCCGGCCGTCATCGCCGCGGCGGACGGCGTGATCTTCGCCCACGACGTCCCCGTACGCGACAAGGACCGCTTCGCCGGCAAGCCCACCGTGGACGTCGGCGTGAAGGCCGGCATCAACCGTCCCGCCGCACTCATCACCGAGGTCCGCGGGAAGGCGGCACGCGGTGAGGTGAGCGCGTCCGCCAAGGGCGGGACGCCGGTCGAACGGACCGGCGAGTCCGGCGACGGCTACGGCACCAAGCTGCGCAAGTGGCTGATGACGGGCGTCAGCTACATGGTCCCGTTCGTCGCCGCGGGCGGTCTGCTGATCGCCCTGGGATTCGCGATCGGCGGCTGGGAGATCACCAAGGCGCCCTCGGTCATGGAGCACTTCTCCTGGACCCAGGTCGACAGCTGGGGTGCCCTGCTGCTCCAGATCGGCCAGGTCGCCTTCGGCTTCCTCATCCCCGTCCTCGCCGGCTACATCGCGTACGGCATGGCGGACCGGCCCGGTCTCGTGCCCGGCTTCGTCGGCGGCATGATCGCCTCCAACATCGCCGCCGGCTTCCTCGGCGGCCTGGTCGCCGGTCTGCTGGCGGGTGGCATCGTCCTCGCGATCCAGCGGATCAAGATCCCGCCGGTGCTGCGCGGCATCATGCCGGTGGTGGTGATCCCGCTGATCTCCTCGATCGTCGTCGGCTTCCTGATGTTCGTCGTGATCGGCAAGCCCATCGCCGAGGCCCAGAAGGGCATGACGGACTGGCTCTCCGGCCTCTCCGGCACCAACGCCGTCCTGCTCGGCATCCTGCTCGGCCTGATGATGTGCTTCGACCTCGGCGGCCCGGTCAACAAGGTCGCGTACGCCTTCGCCACGGCCGGTATCGCCGTCCAGGAACCCAGCGACTCCGCGATGAAGATCATGGCCGCCGTGATGGCCGCGGGCATGGTCCCGCCGCTGGGCATGGCGCTCGCGACCACCGTCCGCAAGAAGCTCTTCACCCCGACCGAGCGCGAGAACGGCAAGGCCGCCTGGGTCCTGGGCGCCTCCTTCATCTCCGAGGGTGCGATCCCGTTCGCCGCGGCCGACCCGCTGCGCGTCATCCCGGCCTCGATGGCGGGCGGCGCGGTCACCGGCGCCCTGTCGATGGCATTCGGCGCCACGCTGCGCGCCCCGCACGGCGGCATCTTCGTGGTCCCGCTGATCGGCAACGCGTTCCTGTACCTGATCGCCATCGCGGCGGGCGTGTGCGTGACGACGGCTGTCGTGATCCTCCTCAAGGGCCTGCGCAAGCCGGTCCCCGGCGCCGTCGAGCCCGAGGCGACGGACGACTCCGCGTCCGCCACGGCGGCGCAGGCGAAGCAGCCGGTGGCCGCCTAGCCCGCGACGGCCGCGCCGACTCGGGCCACGGTCGGCTCGGGCCACGGTCGGCTCGGGCCGCGGCCGCCCGCCTCAGAGGGTGGCTGAGCGCCTTGTGGCCATCTGCGGTGGTTCGTTGATCTCCGCACCGAACAGGCTCATCGCGCGGTCCGGGTGATCTGCGTGATCTGGGTGGCATGCGATATACGTCACGGTCCGGGACATAGGTCCCGGACCGTGGTGTCTACTGGGCGGTATGCCCGTGCATCTAACGTTCCCTCAGCTGGCGACCCTGACGGTCCTCGCCGTGGCGTCCATCGCCTGGCTGATCTTCGTGACCCGCATCCTGCGGCGCAGCCGCTCAGGCGGCCAGGCCCGCATCGTGCTGCCCACCCCGCCGGTGCTGCTCGACCCGCCTGTGCCGCCTGGTTCGCCGGTGCTGCCCGCCCTCCCGCGCCAACGACAGTCCGGGCCGGGCCGCGAGAGCGTCGAACTGACCCCCGCGGAGCGAGACGCCTTCGCCGGCCTCGTGCGACAGCTCGGCGGCAGTCGCTGACCGACGGCGCGGTGGGGCCGCGGATGCGCGGGGCTCAGGAGACCTGCGCCGCCCGGCGCTCCATCGCGTCACGGGCCGCGGCCTCGGACACGTACACCTCGCACATGTGCCGCCCGTCGGGCGTCGCCGTGTGCTCGATCTCCCACAGGGAGATCTCCCGGCCGTCCCGCAGCAGGAACGCGTGCTCGTAGAGCGAGTAGCCCAGCCCGATCCGGCCGGCGCGGCAGGGCCGTCCGAAGGCCTGGGTGATCTGGTGCGCGAACGCCGACTTCAGCAGCGCGACCGTGTCCGCGTCCGGCCGGTCGGGATTCTCCGCGCGACGCAGCAGTCTGCGCGCGTGGTCCGCCGAATCGTCCGGCACGTACACGTGCCGGGGGCCGGGGATCGGCGACAGCTGCACCAGCACCGGCAGTTCGAAGTCCGGGGTGTCCGACGGCAGGGGCAGCCGGGCCGTGGCGGCGCGCAGCTCCTCCTCGTCGACGTACACCTCGTGCTGCGGCTCGCTGCCCGGCGCGGTGTTGTGCACGAGCTCCCACAGCGTGAGCGCGCACCCGTCGGCCAGCAGCCACGTGTGCCGGTACGTTTCCCGATGCAGACCCGCGCTGTGGTGCGCGGAGTGCAGGGAGCTGTCGTGCGCGAGTGCGCAGTCGAGCCGCCGTAGGGCTTCGTCGGGCAGCTCGAACGAGTTCAGGGCGCGACCGAGCAGTCGCGCGAGGTGCTCCTCCGGAGACTCGGGCGACTCGGCTGGTTCGTACGCTGTTGTCTCGTACGGAACGCTCAAGGTTTCTCCCGGCGTTGCTGCATGTCACCTTGTGGGTGCATACCGTAGCCCCTCGGTCGGACATCATGTCCTGGAACCGAGAAAACGTACGCCGTGAAAACGTCAGGGCCGCGCGAAAAATTCCCGCACGGCCCGACGGTTCGTCAGAAAACGCCGGTCAGAGGGCGTCTCCGGCGATCAGGCGGCGCTCCCCGCGGTCCACTCGGCCCAGGACATGTTCCACCCGTTGAGCCCGTTGTCCGGCGACACCGTCTTGTCGGGGGAGTTCTTGACGATCACCACATCGCCGATCAGCGAGTTGTCGTAGAACCACTTGGCCGGCGTGTCGCCCTGCGCGCCCTGAGCGTCGGCGAGCCCCACGCAGCCGTGGCTGGTGCCGGTACGACCGAAGGGCGGATTGCCCTGGTTGTACCAGTAGTTGCCGTGGATGAAGGTGCCGGACTGCGTCAGGCGCATCGCGTGCGGCACGTCCGGGATGTCGTACTCGCCGCCCAGGCCCACCGTCTGGCTGTTCATGCGGGTCTGCGTGAACTTCTCGGAGATCACCATCTGCCCGTTGTACGTGGTGTGCTCCGGGCTGCCCGACGAGATCGGGACCGTCTTCAGGGTCTGCCCGTCCCGCACCACCGTCATGGTCTGTGTGTTGACGTCGACGGTGGACACCTGCGACCGCCCGATGGTGAAGGTGACCGTCTTCTTCTGCACCCCGAAGACCCCGTTGGCGCCCTCGACCCCGTCCAGGTCGATCTTCATCGTCACCTTGGAGCCGGCCTTCCAGTACTCGTCGGGACGGAAGTCGAGCCGCTGCTCCCCGAACCAGTGCCCGACCACCTGCTGGCCACTGCTGGAGGTGACCGTGATGTGCGACTGCACGGCCTTCGTGTCGCTGATGGCCTTGTCGAAGGTGAATGACACCGGCATGCCGACGCCGACCGTGGTGCCGTTGTCCGGCGTGTAGGTGCCTATGAAACTGTTGGACGAAGAGACGGTCGTGAAGATGGAATTGGCGGCGGCGGTCTTGCCGTTCTCGTCCTTCGCGGTCGCCGATATCTGGTACTTCGTCCCGCGCTCCAGCTGCTCCTTCGGCTTCCAGGTGCTGCCGTCGGCCGACAGGGAGCCCTCGACGGCCTGCCCCGAGCCGGCCACCGTCATCTTCACCTCGGTGAGCCGGCCGTCGCTCACCTTCACTCCGGTCGCGTTGATCGACGCGCTCGTCGAACCGTCCTTCGCCGAGATGGCGATCTTCGCCGTGGACGTCTTGACGCTGCTCTTGCCGCCCTTGGCGTCCCCGTCCTTGTCCTTGGCATTGGCGCTGCCCCCGCAGGCGGTCAGGGTCAGGGCACCGACCACCAGGACGGCACAGGCTCCGACCGTGCGCCGTACTGCTTTGTCCGCCGTTGTCACGGGCTGCTCCAACTTCGTGTGAGGTGAGTGATCCGCTCAGGTACGTGGAGAAGGAGGGATCCGGCGGCCGGTGGGGTTCCCTCCGGCCGCCGTTGGCACCATCACGTGACGGAACCGGGACAATCACCGTCCCCGGCCCGCGGTGTCACCGGCCCCCGTACAAGTCCTCGTACGACGGCCACGTCCCGCCCGGTCCGGCCACCGACTCGGCGGCGCGTACGGCCCGTACGATCGCGCGCGTCACCACGTCCGCGCCCGCGGCGAGGACGTCGTTCAGGGCGAGCGGGTGGTCCGGGTCGAGCGGGCGCGCGCCTGTCGCCAGCGTGAAGACGGTGTCCCCGTCGTTGAGCAGATGCACCGGACGCACGGCCCGGGCGATCCCGTCGTGCGCCGTGCCCGCCAGCTTCTGCGCTTGCGCCTTCGTCAGGTCCGCGTCGGTGGCGACCACCGCGAGCGTGGTGTTGAGCAGGGGAGGCGCGTTCTTCGCCGCGATCTCGGCGAGACGCCGGAGCGCGGTCTCGTGCACGCGAGCGTCCGGATACTCCACCCGCCCCTGGAACAACTCCCCGTACAGCACACCCGTCTCCGGATCCGACGCCGAGCCCGCCGCGTTGGCCACCACGAGCGCGGCCACCGTGATCCCCGAGTCGAGCAGCACGCTCGCGCTGCCGATCCCGCCCTTCATCGGCCCGACGGCGGCGCCCGTCCCCGCACCCACGCATCCCTCCCGCACCGGGGCGCCCGCAGGGCCGGCCGCGGCCGCTTCCACGGCCGCCCGACCGGTGGCAGCGTCAGGTCGGGCCCGGAAGTCACCGCCCCGCGCCAGGTCGAAGACGCACGCGGCAGGCACCACCGGCACGACGTGCGTCGGGTCCACGCCGACGCGGACTCCCCGCCCCTGCTCCTCCAGCCAGGCCATCACACCGGACGCCGCGTCGAGCCCGTAAGCACTGCCGCCGGTCAGCACGATCGCCTCGACCCGCTGCACCACATTGCGTGGATCGAGGGCGTCGGTCTCCTTCGTGCCGGGACCACCGCCACGCACATCCACCGCGGCCACGGCACCTCCCTCCGGCGCGAGGACGACCGTGGTGCCGGTGAGCCAACCGTCGCCGGCCAGCGTGGCGTGTCCCACGCGTACGCCGGCGACGTCCGTCAGAGCGTCAACTGTCATGGAGGCCAGTCTCGCCCGGCTCACGTCGTGCGCGGCAGTGTCATGCCCCGTCACATCACCGCGCTCGAAGCTCGCGCGGCACTCTCCCGTGACTCCCGCGCGACCAGGCGCGCCGTCAGGGTCGTCCCGGTCGCCACCGCCAGCGCCGCCACCAGGCCGGCCGCGAGGACCGCCCACTCGCCGAGGAAGGTGCCGCAGATCACCAGCAGCGCGGCGACAGGCAGCAC
Source organism: Streptomyces sp. NBC_00637 (assembly GCF_045161545.1). Classification (NCBI taxonomy): domain Bacteria; kingdom Bacillati; phylum Actinomycetota; class Actinomycetes; order Kitasatosporales; family Streptomycetaceae; genus Streptomyces; species Streptomyces sp. NBC_00637. The sequence continues at coordinate 4,888,379 of NZ_CP109046.1, forward strand.
CAGTTGCTGGGCCAGGCCCACCTTGAAGTGGCGTGCGTGCAGGACCCAGACCGTCAGCAGGTAGAGCGCCGTCGGCAGGGTGACCGCGGCAGACGCGGCGAGCGTGGAGATGTGGGCCTCGCCGACCGCCTGCTCGACCGCCACCTCCAGTCCCGCCCCGATCGCGGCGGCCGAGGCGAACACGACGTAGTGCCCGTAGCCCCACAGAAACGCCTGCCTGTTGGAGCGCAGATGCCCATGGATGGGGACGACGAAGTAGATCCACCAAGCGGCGAAGACGATCAGCAGCCCACCCACCGCGATCGGCAGCAGCTCGCCCAGCGCGTCGTTCTCCTCGATACCGGACTTCACGGCGACCGTCGCCGCCGCGATCGTCTCCCCCAGCACGATGATCGTGAACAGTCCGTAGCGCTCGGCGATGTGATGCGGATGCCAGGAGGTCGGATGTCCCCTCTCCGCGTAGATCGGCACGCACATCTCCAGCGGCGCCATCACCACGAACAGCCACGCCCTGCCGCCCTCCGGCAGGGTCAGCAGCCCCAGCCAGCCGATCTGGCAGATCAGCACACCCGCCGCGTACCGCAGCGCCGTCGTCCGCTCCGCGCCCTCGGCGGACCACGCGACCCGCAGCCACTGCGAGCTCAACGCGCACCTCATGATCGCGTAGCCCAACCAGACGGCCACGAACTCGTGGTCCTCGAACGCCTGTGAGACGCCCGCCGCCAGCACCAGGACTCCGGCGATCTGCACCAGTGTGACGATCCGGTACAGGACGTCGTCGTTGTCGTACGCCGACGCGAACCAGGTGAAGTTCATCCAGGCCCACCAGATGGCGAAGAAGACCATCGCGTAGTTGAGGATGCCCTCGCCCGCGTGGGACTCGGCCACGGCGTGCACCAGTTGGATGCCCGCCTGGGCGATGGCCACGACGAAGCACAGGTCGAAGAAGAGCTCGAGCGGGGAGGCGACCCGGTGCGTCTCGCCCCGCCCGCGCGCCGTCAGACTGCGCAGCGGCTTCAAGCGGACGGGCGCCGGGGAGGCGGGGATCCCGGGGGGAGGGGGAGAGGCCGACGGGGGCGTACTGGACGTCATGGGTACCAGCACAGCAGACAACCGGCGGAAAATCTTGTGCGGATTCCGCAGGCCCACGGAGTGCGCGGCCGGCGGCCGGCCGGGTCAGGGCCCGGCCGACGGCCGGGCCCTGACCCGAGCGGGTGCCGGGGCCGTACTCTGGAGTGATGAGCACCCCTTCCGCCTCCGAGCCGCGCGACCCGAAGGCCGCGCTGATCTTCGACGACCCGCTGGACCGGCCGTCGTCGGACGACACCGACCGCGGTTGGGGCGAGCGGCCGTCCTCCGACGGCGACAGCGTCGCCGACCTGAAGCGTTTTCTCGACGAGAAGCCGCCCCACCACGTCTGAACCAGCCGGCCCGACTTCTGAACCAGCCGGCCCGACTTCTGAGCCAGCCGGCTGGACCTTTGAACCAGTCGGCGCGACTTATGGGCGAGCCGGTCCGCTCCGGTCCGGCAGGCCCGGGAGCCCTGGCGGAGTACCGCCCGCAGGGCCCCGTCGAGCGCCGCTACCGCCCGCTGTGCCCCGGCCCTCGCTGGGCGACCAGCGCGTCGCGGATCTCCTTGAGCACCTCCAGCTCGGTCACCTCGATGATCTCCCGCGTGCCCTCCTTGGCCTTCCTGCGGGCTTCTGCCCTCGCCAGGTACTTCGACATGGGCAGGACCATCAGGAAGTACACGACCGCAGCGGTGATCACGAAGGTGAGGGTCGCGCCGAGGACGGACCCCCACAGGATCCGGACTCCCGTCGCGCTGTCCCCCGTGCCGGCGCAGGGGCCCTTGAGGCAGGAACTGTAGCTGTCCAGGTTTTTGGTCCCGACCGCTCCGATGAGCGGGTTGATGATTCCCTTCACCACCGAGTTGACGATGTTCGTGAAGGCCGCGCCGATCACCACCGCTACTGCCAGATCGACGACGTTGCCTCGCATCAGGAAGGCCTTGAAGCCCTGCAGGACGCTTGCCTTTTCGCTCACCTCGGGGACACTCCTCGCATGTACAGGTTGTGGAACAAACAGCTCCGCAACCTACGTCAACGCCAGGCGGGCGTGTCCACTGCGGTCCCTCGGACGAGGGACTTGACGTCACCACAGGGTCACCGCCAGCCGAGCCGTCGCACTCGCCCCCGCCAGACGCGCGGCGGTGGCCCGGGGCACCGACAGGACGACCAGCGCCCCGTCGTCGGCCGCGCCGGCAACGGTGTCCAGCGGCTCCGGCACCTTCGTCACCAGCGCCCCGCGCGCGACCACATGGGCGTCCCCGCCCGTGCCGCCCGTGCCGTCCATGCCGCCCAGCGGCGTCGGCTCGGCGGCGATGACATCGACCCGGTCACCCGGGCGCAACAGCCGGACCGTGGCCGCGTCGGCGATCCGCACCGGCGCCGTCACCTTCTCCCCGGCGCGAAGTCCAGTCGCAGGGGCGCGTAGTGAAGCATGCGCGCGGGGGTGGGCGCTCCCGCGCGCGTCCGTCCGCGCGGTCCCTCCGGGACGTCCGCGAACCGGATCGCCCTCCCAAGGGCCGGACGCCACGAGTGCGGCGGCCGTGATGGCAAGCCCCAAGGCGAGGGCCCGCCGCCGGCTCCGTACGAGCCGTCCGAGCCGGTACCTCCCGCCGTGCACCCGCACGGGATCGAAGGCCGGCACCTCGCAGGTGGCCGGAGTGTCCGTGCCGACCGGGTGCGCCGCATAGGAGAGAGGTGACGGGGAGCGGGAGGGGAGCGGTGGAAGAGGAGAAAGGGGAGGAAGGGGAGAGAGCGGAGAGCGGGGAACGGGCGAGTCGGACACGTGATCACCACCTGCGAGGAGGAACGGGTTTGCGAAGTCACGATGAGCCTTCGCGCCGCCGCTCGCTCGAGCCGGTGGACGACCGCCGGGTTGTGGACAACTCCCTCACCCGAAGGGGGACTTCCGCACCAGCGCGCCCTTTCCCGCCTTCTCCCCACACCCGCTACGGCAGCTCGAACCCCGGATCCAGGCCGCCCAACGCGTTCGCGCACAGGCAGTCCCGCTCGCCGTTGGAAGGCAACGCGGCCACCGCGTCGAACAGCACACCCCGCAGCCGGTCCACGTTCGCCGCGAACACCCGCAGCACCTCCTCGTGCGACACGCCCTCACCGGTCTCGGCGCCCGCGTCCAGGTCGGTCACCAGGTTCAACGACGTGTAACAGAGCTCGAGTTCACGGGCGAGCGCGGCCTCCGGGTGGCCCGTCATGCCCACCACCGCCCACCCCTGCGCCTGGTGCCACAACGATTCGGCACGGGTCGAGAACCGCGGCCCCTCGATCACGACCAGCGTCCCGCCGTCCACCGGCTCCCACTTCTGACCGCGCGCCGCCTTCAGCGCCGCCGAGCGTCCGGCGGGGCAGTAGGGGTCGGCCAGGGACACGTGCACTACGTGGGGCACCGTGCCGTCGGGCAGGGGAAGCCCGTCGAAGTACGTCCCGATCCGCGACTTCGTGCGGTCGACCAGCTGGTCGGGCACGAGCAACGTGCCGGGCCCGTGTTCCGGGCGCAGCCCGCCCACCGCGCACGGCCCGAGTATCTGGCGCGCCCCGACCGAGCGCAGCGCCCACAGGTTGGCCCGGTAGTTGATCCGGTGGGGTGGCAGATGGTGCGCGCGTCCGTGCCGGGGCAGGAAGGCGACCTGTCGCCCGTTGATCTCGCCGAGGAAGAGCGAGTCACTGGGAGGTCCGTAGGGGGTGTCGACCTGGAGCTCGGTCACGTTGTCGAGGAACGAGTAGAGGCCGGAGCCGCCGATCACACCGATCTCTGCGTTCGCCTTGTTCGCCATGCGTCGCACCCTAATCACCCCGGGAAACGCCGAAGACCCCGTCGTCGTTCGACGACAGGGTCCTTCGAGCGAGCCTTACGCGGCTGAGCTGCTGCCGGTCGACGTGCCGGTGCTCGACGACTTCGAGTCCGAGGACGAGGACGTCGACGGCTTCGACTCCGAGCCGGACGTCGAAGACTTCGCGGACGACGCCGGCGAGCTGCTCGACGAGGAGCCACGGCTGTCGTTGCGGTAGAAGCCGGATCCCTTGAAGACGATGCCGACGGCGGAGAACACCTTCTTGAGGCGGCCACCGCAGTTGGGGCACTCGGTCAGGGCATCGTCAGTGAACTTCTGCACCGCCTCGAGGCCCTCGCCGCACTCGGTGCACTGGTACTGGTAGGTCGGCACTGTCTTCCTCCTGGCACTCTCACTCAGTGAGTGCTAACGACGGTCTATCTTGACGTATTCCGGAGGATCAGTCCACTGTCACCGGTACGCGGTGACCGACGCCACGTGCGACGGTACGCGCGCGGGAGCGCGATTCCAGCCGTGAACGCAGCGCCAACAGGGTCACCAGGGCCAGCACGGTGCCCCCCATGGGGACCAGGAATCCGGCGCCGCCCCAGAGGCGGTCCTCCAACTGTCCGGCGATCGTGACGGCCGCCGCCTGCCCGAGCGCGACCGCGCCCGTCAGCCAGGTGAACGCTTCGGTGCGGGCACCGGCCGGGACCAGGTCCTCGACGAGCGTGTAGCCGGTGATCAGCGCGGGCGCGATGCACATGCCGACCAGGAGGCCCAGGCCGGCCAGTACGAGGACCGAGTGCGCCGCCCACAGGCCGGAGGCGACCAGTGCCAGCGCGGCGTAGGCGACGACCAGACGCCGTCGCGGGGCGACTTTCCAGGCGACGGCGCCGCAGACCAGGCCGGAGAGCATGTTGCCGGCCGCGAAAGTGCCGTACAGGACGCCGTTCAGGCCGGGCTCGCCGATGGACTCGGTGAACGCGGCCAGCGAGACCTGCATGCCGCCGAAGACGGTGCCGATGCCCAGGAAGGCCACGATCAGCACGCGTATACCGGGGACGCGCAGAGCCGAGGCGTGCTCCACCCGCGCGTGGCCGGCGGCGGCCACCTGGGGCTGTGTGCTCTTGCTCGCGGCGAACAGCAGACCGCCGAGCAGGGTCAGCGCGGCCTCGGTGACCAGGCCCGCGGCCGGGTTCACGGCGGTGCACAGGGCGGTCGCCAGCAGCGGGCCGAAGACGAAGGTGAGCTCGTCGGTGACGGACTCGAAGGCCGCCGCGGTGGTCATCAGGGGCGAGCCCTTCAGCCGCACACCCCAGCGCGCCCGCACCATGGGTCCGATCTGCGGTACCGAGGCGCCCGTGGGGACGGCCGCCGCGAACACCGTCCACAGGGGTGCGTGGGTCAGGGCGAGCACGGTGAGGGTCAGGCCCGACAGCGTGTGCAGGAGGACGCCCGGGATCAGTACCGCGCGCTGCCCGTAGCGGTCGGCCAGACGCCCGCTGTAGGGCGCGCACAGGGCCATGGAGACGCCGGTGACGGCCGCGGCGGCACCGGCCGCGCCGTACGAGCCGGTGGTGTGCTGCACGAGCAGCACGATGGAGATGGTGAGCATCGCGAACGGCTGGCGGGCCGCGAAGCCGGGCAGCAGGAACGTCCAGGCGCCGCGGGTGCGCAGCAGTTGCCCGTATCCCGGGCGGGAGGCGGCCGACGAGTCCTTCGACGGCTCGGTGGTGACCGTGGATGCCACGGCCCGTGCCTTTCTGCCGCCTGGTAGCGCGACCCCATCCGGTGGGCGGGGGCGCCGAGAGCTGTCCTCTTGCGCGTGCTGCGGTAGATGCCGGTGCTCGCCGCACGAGGTGCCCGGCCGCCATACGGTCGCGCCAGCTCTGCGTCAGGCAGAGTTGGTTCGATCAAGGTGTGCCTTCATCGTACAGGGATCAAAGGGCTGCATCCCTGTGAAAATGAGCACCTCAGGGCTGGTCGCCTCCGAATGAAGGGGGGTGTGAAAGGTGCGAAACGTGCTCTTAACGCGCACTGTCGCCCGTGCCCAGCCATCCGGCGAGCTTGCCGCCGTGTCCGACGGCGCGCAGCCGCCGTTCGGCCGCGTCGCGGACCGGGTCGGTCGCGACGACGAGGAGTTCGTCGCCGTGTCGCAGCACGGTCGTCGGCAGCGGTACGAACGACGTCCCGTCGCGTACGACGAGGGTGACGGCCGCCCCGGCCGGCAGCCGTAGCTCGTTGACCTCGACGCCGTGCATCTTCGACCCCTCCGGGATGGCCACGGACAGCAGGTGCCCGCGCAGCCGCTCCAGGGGCGCCGACTCGACGCCGAGGTCGGCGGCCTCGGGATCGCCGCCCAGGCGCAGCTTGCGCGCCAGCCAGGGCAGCGTCGGCCCCTGGATCAGGGTGTAGACGACGACCAGGACGAAGACGATGTTGAAGATGCGGCGGCTGCCGTCGACGCCGTTCACCATGGGGATCGTCGCCAGGATGATGGGGACGGCGCCGCGCAGCCCGGCCCAGGACATCAGCGTCTGCTCCTGCCAGGGCACCCGGAACGGCGTCAGGCACAGCGCGACGCTGAGCGGGCGGGCCACCATGGTCAGCACCAGGCCGATGAGGAGCGCCGGCAGTACGTCGTCGCCCAGCTCGTGCGGGGTCACCAGGAGGCCGAGCAGCACGAACATGCCGATCTGGGCGATCCAGCCGAGGCCGTCGGCGAACCCGCGGGTGGCGGGCCAGTGCGGCAGTTTCGCGTTGCCCATGACCATCGAGGCGAGATAGACGCCCAGGAAGCCGCTGCCGTGCGCCAGGGAGCCCGCCGCGTACGCGGTGACCGCGATCGCCATGACGGCGATCGGGTAGAGGCCGGAGGCGGGCAGGGCGACGTGCCTGAGGCCCCAGGAGCCCAGCCAGCCGACCGCGAGGCCGATGGCCGCGCCGATGGCCAGCTCCAGCGCTATCTCGCCCAGCAGCACGTACCAGTGCTCCACGGGGCCGGCGGTGGAGAAGGCGACCACCAGGATGACCACCGGGGCGTCGTTGAAGCCGGACTCGGCCTCCAGCGTGCCCGTCACGCGCGAGGGGAGCGGGATCTTGCGCAGAACGGAGAAGACCGCCGCCGCGTCGGTCGAGGACACCACCGCGCCGATGATCAGCGCCTGTCTCCACTCCAGGCCCGTCACGAAGTGCGCGGCCGTGGCGGTGACGCCGACGCTGACCGCGACGCCGGCCAGTGCCAGCGCCGTGGCGGACGGCAGGGCCGGTTCGATCTCCTTCCACTTCGTGCCCAGGCCGCCCTCGGCGAGGATCACGACCAGGGCGGCGTAGCCGATGACCTGGGTCATCTCGGCGTTGTCGAAGTGGATGTTGCCGACGCCGTCCTGGCCCATGAGGACGCCGATGCCCACGTAGACGAGCAGGCTGGGGAGCCCGCTGCGCGAGGAGATCCGGACCGCTGCGACGGCGACGAGCAGGACGAGCGAGCAGACGAGCAGGAGCTGGTTGAGGTGGTGGACAGTCAGCGGCGGTTCCCTTCGCCGGCGCGCGCGGCTTGCACGCGGGCGCACATGTGCTTCCGGTACATCGGACACGAAGCCGTCAGCCTCGCACCCAACTACTTCGTTACCTTACCTAACTCTTGACGATTTCTTGACGTTCGGCGAGGGAAGATCGAACATCCCTCCGTGCCGGTACCCGACTCCGCGTCAAGTGGCTCAGGGCCCTGCGCCTATGGTTGCTCCAGCACTCCAGGACCGCCTGCCGCTCGCGTTAGGACAGCAAGGACAGCGATGCCCCCCAACACCACCGCCACATCGGGTGACAAGCCCGGCAAGTCCGGCAGGAAAAAGGGGCGCAAAGCCCGTTTGATCGTGCTTGTGCTGGTGCTGGCCATCATCGGAGGCATCGCGTACGGCGCCTACTGGTCCGTCAGCACCGTCCGCGCGTCCTTCCCGCAGACCAAGGGTTCGATCACGCTCGAAGGCCTGACCGGGCCCGTCGACGTGAAGCGGGACGGCTACGGCATCCCGCAGATCTACGCGGATTCCGACGAGGACCTGTTCATGGCCCAGGGCTACGTCCAGGCCCAGGACCGGTTCTACGAGATGGACGTACGTCGGCACATGACGTCCGGGCGGCTGTCGGAGATGTTCGGCAAGAGCCAGGTCGACAACGACGAGTTCCTGCGCACCCTGGGCTGGGACCGCGTCGCCAAGAAGGAGTACGACAGCGAGCTGTCGGCCGACACCAAGAAGTACCTCCAGGCCTACGCCAAGGGGGTCAACGCCTACCTCAAGGGCAAGGACGGCGCAGACATCTCCCTGGAGTACGCGGCTCTGGGGTTCACCAACGACTACAAGCCCACCGAGTGGACCCCGGTCGACTCGGTCTCCTGGCTGAAGGCGATGGCCTGGGACCTGCGCGGCAACATGCAGGACGAGATCGACCGCGCCCTGATGACCAGCCGCCTCGGCCCGGCCCAGATCGCCGAGCTTTACCCGCAGTATCCGTACGACCGCAACCAGGCGATCGTCCAGGACGGTCAGTACGACGAGCTGACCAAGACGTTCGAGCAGAGCGACAGCCAGAGCGACTCCGACGACAGCTCCACGGGCGACGGCACCGGGAGCGGCACGGGTACGTCCTCGGACTCGTCGTCGGGTACGGACGGCTCGGCCCTCCAGAGCCAGCTCTCGGGCCTCTACAACGTCCTGGACGACCTGCCCACGGCCGTCGGCGTGAACGGCAACGGCATCGGGTCGAACTCCTGGGTCGTCGCCGGCAAGAACACGATCACCGGCAAGCCGCTGCTGGCCAACGACCCGCACCTGTCGGCCTCGCTGCCGTCCGTCTGGTACCAGATGGGCCTGCACTGCCGAGCCCTCTCCAGCAAGTGCCAGTACGACGTCTCCGGCTACACCTTCGCGGGCATGCCCGGTGTGATCATCGGGCACAACCAGACCATCTCCTGGGGCATGACCAACTCGGGCGTCGACGTGACCGACCTCTACCTGGAGAAGCTCTCCGGGGAGGACGGCTACCAGTACGACGGCAAGGTGAAGCCGTTCGTCACGCGCGAGGAGACCATCAAGGTCGCCGGCGGCGAGTCCAAGAAGATCGTCGTCCGGGAGACCGAGGACGGGATGCCCCTGCTGTCCGACCGTGACGACGAACTCGTCGACGTCGGCAAGAAGGCCACTGTCGACACCGCGGCGCCCGACCGCGGCGACGGTTACGGTGTCGCCCTGAAGTGGACCGCGCTGCAGGCCGGGAACTCGATGGACGCCGTCTTCGACATCGACAAGGCAAAGGACTGGGACAGCTTCCGCAAGGCGGCCGAGAAGTTCGACGTGCCCTCGCAGAACCTCGTCTACGCCGACACCTCGAACAACATCGGCTACCAGCTGCCCGGAAAGATCCCCACGCGCGCGAAGAGCGTCGACGGCTCCATCCCGGCGCCGGGCTGGCTCTCCAAGTACAAGTGGAAGGGCTACATCGCCTTCGACGAGCTGCCCTACGAGTACAACCCGGCCCGTGGCTACATCGTCACCGCCAACCAGGCCGTGGTCGACAAGGACAAGTACCCGTATACGCTCACCACGGACTGGGGCTACGGCGCGCGCAGCCAGCGGATCACGGACCTGATCAAGAGCAAGATCAAGGGCGGCGGCAAGATCTCCACCGACGACATGCGCCAGATGCAGCTGGATGACGACAGTGAGATCGCGAAGCTGCTCGTGCCCGTGCTGAAGAAGATCAACCTCGACGACGCGGACGTCCGCGACGCACAGAAGCTCCTGGAGAACTGGGACTTCACCCAGGACGCCGACTCGGCGGCGGCCGCCTACTTCAACGCGGTCTGGCGCAACATCCTCAAGCTGGCCTTCGGCAACAAGCTGCCCAAGGAGCTGCGCGTCGAGGACCAGTGCCTGTGGGTCGACCCGGTCAACACCACGGGTCCGGTCGACGACACCCAGAAGGTCATCGAGTGCGGCCGGCGCGACGCCGACCAGGCGCAGCCGGACGGCGGCGACCGCTGGTTCGAGGTCGTGCGCAACCTCATGACGAAGACGGACAGCGACTGGTGGACGACGCCGGCTTCGGGCACCCGTCCGGGCGCCGTCCACGACCGCGACAAGCTGTTCGCGCGCGCCATGATCGACGCTCGCTGGGAGCTGACCGCCAAGCTCGGCAAGGACATCGACACCTGGAGCTGGGGCCGGCTGCACCGCCTGTTCCTGAAGAACCAGACTCTGGGCACCAGCGGCCCCGGCTTCCTCCAGTACATCCTCAACCGCGGCCCGTGGAAGCTCGGCGGCGGCGAGGCGACGGTCAACGCGACCGGCTGGAACGCGGCCGGCGGCTACGGCGTCGTGTGGGTGCCGTCGATGCGGATGGTGGTCAACCTCGACGACCTCGACAAGTCGAAGTGGATCAACCTCACCGGTGCCTCGGGTCATGCCTTCAGCGCTCACTACACCGACCAGACGAGCAAGTGGGCCAACGGTGAGCTGCTCGACTGGTCCTTCTCCAAGAAGGCGGTCGACGACAGCACCAGCGACACCCTGGTGCTCAAACCCTGAGCTGCCGACCACCCGGAAGGGGCCCTCCACGCGCGCGTGGAGGGCCCCTTCCGTCTCGGGACCCGGGTGTCAGGCGAAGCGGTGTGTCCCCGAGGGCGTGATCACCGCGTGTACCGGCCGGTCGTGCGCCTCGCCGGGGACGTGCTCGACGACCTCGGCGTCGTACAGGAGCACCACCAGCGAGGGGCGGGCCCCGGAGTCCGCCAGCCGGGCCAGCACGCGGTCGTACGATCCTCCGCCGCGCCCCAGGCGCATCCCGCGCGCGTCGACCGCCAGGCCCGGTAGCAGCACCACGTCGGCCGCCGTCACGGCGTCCGGGCCGAGGCGCTCGCCGGCCGGCTCCAGAAGGGCCATTTTGCCGTCGTGCAGGACCCGCGTGAGAGAGCCTTCGCCGGTGTAGGTGCCCCAGTCCAGGTCGTTGTCGGGCAGCAGCGCGGGGAGCAGTACGCGCACGCCCCGCGCGCGCAGCGTGTCCAGCAGCGCCAGGGTGCCGGGCTCGGTACCCACGGAGACGTACGCCGCCACCGTGCGCGCGTGTGCCAACTCGGGCAGTTCCAGGGCCCGCTCGGCCAGGCCTGCGGCCGCCGCGCGCACGTCATCGGGCGTCAATCTGCTTCTCACGGCGAGGAACCCTCTCCGCAACATACGTTTGTCAGACTCTGGTCCGCCTTCGAGGTGGCTCATATGTCGCTCCCGCACTTCTTTCACACCGCTCCAATGCGTTCATATGATCATTAATTAACCGGAGCCACAGATCCCTCTCAAAGTCACCGGATAAGGTTGCCGACATGACGCAGTCGCACCCCAGGATCAGCAAGGCTGTCATCCCCGCAGCCGGCCTCGGCACCCGGTTCCTGCCGGCGACCAAGGCCACTCCCAAGGAGATGCTGCCGGTCGTCGACAAGCCGGCGATCCAGTACGTGGTCGAGGAGGCCGTCTCCGCCGGCCTCGACGACGTCCTCATGGTCACGGGCCGCAACAAGCGCCCCCTCGAGGACCACTTCGACCGCAACTACGAACTGGAGTCGGCGCTCCAGAAGAAGGGCGACGCCGCGCGGCTCGCCAAGGTCCAGCAGTCCAGCGACCTCGCGACCATGCACTACGTGCGCCAAGGCGACCCCAAGGGCCTCGGGCACGCCGTCCTGTGTGCGGCCCCGCACGTCGGGCAGGAGCCCTTCGCCGTCCTGCTGGGGGATGACCTGATCGACCCCCGTGACCCGCTGCTCCAGCGGATGATCGAGGTCCAGGAGCGGCACGGCGGCAGTGTCGTCGCGCTCATGGAGGTCGCCCCCGAGCAGATCCACCTCTACGGCTGCGCGGCCGTGGAGGCCACCGTGGACAGTGACGTGGTCAAGGTGACCGGCCTCGTCGAGAAGCCCGACCCGGCGGACGCCCCGTCGACGTACGCGATCATCGGACGCTACGTCCTCGACCCGAGCGTGTTCGGCATACTGCGGCAGACCGAGCCCGGCCGCGGCGGCGAGATCCAGCTCACCGACGCCCTCCAGCAGCTCGCACAGGACGAGAAGATCGGCGGCCCCGTCCACGGCGTCGTCTTCAAGGGCCGCCGCTATGACACCGGCGACCGCGGCGACTACCTGCGTGCCATTGTCAGACTCGCGTGCGAACGTGAAGATCTGGGTCCGGACTTCCGGTCCTGGCTTCGCAGTTACGTCACCGAGGAGATGTAGCCACTTTGAGCACCGCCGCGCCCCGCCCCGCCGGCCAGGACCAGCTCTGGTCGGTGGACGAGCACCTGGAGGACATCCTCGCCACCGTCCGCCCCCTGGAACCCATCGAGCTGCAACTGCCCGACGCCCAGGGGTGCGTCCTGGTCGAGGACGTCATGGTGCCGGTCTCGCTGCCGCCCTTCGACAACAGCTCCATGGACGGGTACGCGGTGCGGGTCGCCGATGTCGCGGGCGCGAGCGAGGAGTTCCCGGCGGCTCTGGACGTCGTGGGGGACGTCGCGGCCGGACACGCGGCCGACCTGCTGTACGTCGGACCCGGCCAGGCCGCCCGGATCATGACCGGCGCACCGCTCCCGGCCGGCGCCGAGGCGGTCGTCCCCGTGGAGTGGACCGACGGCGGACTCGGCGAGGGCCCGGTCAGCGGGATGCGCGCCCGCAGTCTCGCCCCCGAGCAGGCCTCGGGGCACGTACGCGTGTACCGGCCCGCCGAGGCACGCGCGCACGTACGCGCTAAGGGCAGCGACGTGAAGGCGGGGGACCGCGCCCTCGACGCCGGGACCGTCCTCGGACCGCCCCAGATCGCCCTCCTCGCCGCGATCGGCAGGGGCGCCGTACGCGTGCGCCCGCGCCCGCGCGTGGTCGTGATGTCCACCGGCAGCGAACTCGTCCAGCCCGGCGAGGAGCTGGGCAGCGGCCAGATCTACGACTCCAACAGCTTCGCCCTCACCGCGGCCGCCCGGGACGCCGGCGCCATCGCCTACCGGGTCGGCGCGGTCGCCGACGACGCCGACACGCTCCGCTCCACCATCGAGGACCAGCTCGTCCGCGCCGACCTCGTCGTCACCACCGGCGGGGTGAGCGTCGGGGCGTACGACGTCGTCAAGGAGGCCCTGGAACACGTCGGCGACGAGGACGAGGCGGGCAGCGGCGTCGACTTCCGCAAGCTCGCCATGCAGCCCGGCAAACCCCAGGGCTTCGGCTCCATCGGCCCCGACCACACCCCCTTGCTTGCTCTGCCGGGCAATCCGGTGTCGTCGTACGTCTCGTTCGAGCTGTTCGTGCGCCCCGCCATCCGCACCCTCATGGGCCTCGAGGACGTCCACCGGCCCACCACGCGCGCGAAGCTGGTCGCCGACAAGGCACTGACCTCGCCGAAGGGCCGCAGGCAGTTCCTGCGCGCCACCCATGGCGGCGACGGCACCGTCCGGCCCGTCGGGGGCGCCGGCTCCCACCTGGTCGCGGCCCTCGCGCACGCCGACTCGCTGATCGTCGTCCCCGAGGACGTCGAGTCCGTCGAGCCCGGTGCCGACGTCGAGGTGGTCCTCCTCGGCTGAGTCCTCCTGGTTGGGGGTACCGTGTCGCGCACAACAGGCCCGGACCGGGAGCGCCGCACCAGATGAGTACGCAGGACCGACTGACGCACATCGACGACGTGGGCGCCGCCCGCATGGTCGACGTATCCGGCAAGGACGTCACCGCGCGCACCGCGCGTGCCAGCGGGCGGGTCCTCGTCTCGCCCCGGGTGATCGAGCTGCTGCGCGGCGAGGGGGTACCCAAGGGGGACGCGCTGGCCACCGCGCGGATCGCGGGCATCATGGGCGCCAAACGCACCCCGGACCTGATCCCGCTGTGCCACCCCCTGGCCGTCTCCGGTGTGAAACTGGATGTGTCGGTCGCGGACGACGCCGTGGAGATCACCGCCACGGTGAAGACGACGGACCGCACGGGTGTCGAGATGGAGGCGCTCACCGCGGTCACCGTGGCAGCGCTCACCGTGATCGACATGGTGAAGGCGGTCGACAAGGGAGCGGTCATCACGGACGTGCGCGTGGAGGAGAAGACGGGCGGCAAGTCGGGCGACTGGAGCCGGGCATGACAGCCGACGTGTCGGCCGGCGGTGCCCTCCCGGCTCCGTACAGCGCGCTGGTCGTGACCGCCTCCAACCGGGCCGCCGCGGGCGTCTACGAGGACAAGGGCGGCCCGCTGGTCGCCGAGGGGCTGCGCGGCTTCGGCTTCGCCGTCGACGGGCCGCAGGTCGTCCCGGACGGGGACCCGGTGGAGGCGGCGCTGCGGGCCGCCGTCGAGGCCGGCTACGACGCCGTCGTCACCACCGGCGGCACCGGCATCTCGCCCACCGACGGCACCCCCGAGGCCACCCGCGCGGTGATCGACCACGAGGTGCCGGGCATCGCCGAGGCCATCCGGGCGTACGGCCGGGAGAAGGTGCCCACCGCGGCGCTGTCCCGGGGCCTGGCCGGAGTGGCGGGCGGCACGTTGATCGTCAACCTGCCGGGTTCCACCGGCGGGGTGAAGGACGGCCTTGCCGTTCTGGAGCCTTTGCTGGTCCACGCCGTCGACCAGATCCGTGGCGGCGACCACCCCAGACCGAGCCACGGGGGTGCGAGCTGAACGGCGCAGCGTGGCCCGTCGATCTGGTGGAGGGCGACATCGTCCTGCGGCCCATAAAGCTGCGTGACCAGCGGGCCTGGCGCGAGGTCAACCGGCGCAACCGTGACTGGCTGCGCCCCTGGGAGGCGACCATCCCGCCGCCCGCGCCCAGCGGTCCGATCGCGCACCGGCCGACCTACCGCCAGATGGTGCGGCATCTGCGGTCCGAGGCGAACGCGGGCCGGATGCTGCCGTTCGTGATCGAGTACCAGGGGCGGCTCGTCGGGCAGTTGACGGTCGCGGGGATCACCTGGGGGTCGATGTGTTCCGGGCACGTCGGCTACTGGGTGGACGAGTCGGTGGCCGGCCGCGGTGTGATGCCGACGGCCGTGGCGCTCATCGTGGACCACTGTTTCCGCACCGTCGGACTGCACCGCATCGAGGTCTGCATTCGGCCCGAGAACGGGCCGAGCCGCCGGGTCGTGGAGAAACTCGGATTCCGTGAGGAAGGGCTGCGGCCGCGCTATCTCCACATCGACGGCGCCTGGCGTGACCACCTGGTCTTCGCGCTTACGGCGGAGGAGGTCCCGGAGGGCCTGCTGAACCGGTGGCGGCGCACACGCTCGCAGAAGGCGTCCAATTGAATTAGTCCGAATAAACGTTCGAAAATGATCGGTTGATCGCACCGGTCGCAAAAAAAGTTCGAAATATCAGCCAGATCGTGCGACACACCGGCCCAATTGGCGGATGGCCCCACGGAAACCCCTCTACCGTGTGAGGCGTGAGCAGCAGCGGCCTCATCTACGCAGTCATTGTCGGGGCCTGGGCCGCCTACTTGGTGCCTATGTGGCTCCGTAGGCAGGACGAGCTGAACGAGGCCCGTCCGACGGAACGCTTCAGCACCGCCATCCGGCTGCTGTCCGGACGGGCGGGAATGGAGCGCCGGTACGCCAAGGACCTGCGGGCGCGCTCCACCGACGAGGGGGAGTCCGACGCCGTGGTTCCGGACGCCGTCACCGCATCGGTGGACGTCCGGTCCTTCGCCATGCCTCCGACCCGCCCGCAGGTGAAGGCGCCGGTGCAGGAGCGAGCTCAGGAACGCGGCCAGGACCGGGCTCAGGAACGCGCTCAGGAGCGAATGCGGGAGCGCACCCAGGAACGTGAGCCGGGGCGCCCGGAGGCGGCGCGTGAACCGGCGCGCGATCCGGCGGCCAAGCCCGCGCACGACCACCGCGACCAGGGCGTCAAGCCCTCGCGCGACGGGGGCTCCGCTCCGGCCGGCCGACGGGCGCCGGTCGCCCGGCGTACGCCCGCCGAGCAGGCGTCCGCCGCGCGCGCCCAGCGCTCGAAGGCA
This sequence comes from Streptomyces sp. NBC_00637, assembly GCF_045161545.1. Taxonomy (NCBI): domain Bacteria; kingdom Bacillati; phylum Actinomycetota; class Actinomycetes; order Kitasatosporales; family Streptomycetaceae; genus Streptomyces; species Streptomyces sp. NBC_00637. Next base: position 4,904,258 of record NZ_CP109046.1, read on the forward strand.
CTCGCGCGCCGTCGTCGCACCACGGTGATGCTCTTCGTCGCGTTCACGCTCGGCGCGATCGTCGCGGCGGTCGGCGGCCTCGCGTTCCTCTGGGCGCCCGGCGTGCCCGCCGTCCTGCTCAGCGGGTACATCGGGTACCTGCGCTCCCAGGAGCGCCGCCGCTTCGCCTTCCAGATGGACCGCAGGCGCGCCGAGGTGGCCGCGCAGCGGTTGCGGGAACGTCAGCCGCGCCGGCGTGCGCCCGCGTCCGCGAACGCCACGACCGTCGACACCGGCCTCGACGCCGGCGCAGAGGAGCCGCACGCGGCCCCCGAGCCGGAGACCGACCCGGGCCTGCTGGCGCTCGCCGCCGACCGCAGGGCACTCGTCGAGCAGACCGACCACGCCGAGTGGGTCGACCAGCAGCGCGAGCGGCAGCGCCGGCCCGGACACGGCGAGAGCTGGGACCCGGTACCGGTACCGCTGCCGACGTACGTGACCGCGCCGGTCGCGCCCCGTGCGACCTCCGACGTGGACCTCGGGGCGCCGGACGCCTGGAGCTCGGCCCGTTCGAGCTCGGTGGCGCCGGAGCACGAGGCGGCGGACGCCGGGGACGCGCCGGCCGGGGAGTCCGACGAGGCCGACCGTGCGGAGGACCGGGGAGTGGACGGCGACGAGCGCAGCGACGCCCGGCGCGCGGCCTCGGCCCGGCGCTCGCGCGAACGCGGCCGTACCCCGCTGTTCGACCAGTACGAGGACGGCAAGCGGCCGCTGGCCGCCAACGAATGAGACCCCCGGCACCCCGCGCCCGGCCTCGGAGAACGGATTTCCAAGCAGGCCGACCGGGATGCTAGAGTTTCACTCGTTGCAAGGGCCTGTGGCGCAGTCTGGTAGCGCACCTCGTTCGCATCGAGGGGGTCTGGGGTTCAAATCCCCACAGGTCCACGCAGCTCGAAGCCCCGGTCGGGTTCTCCTGACCGGGGCTTTGACATGCCGTACGGCAGCTACGTACAGCGACCACTTCGGATCTTGCTTCCGTAGGTCCCGCCCGTCGGCCGCTCCCTTCGCCAACTCCCGTTCCGACAGGCCGCGTACGGCGGGTGGTGGACGCGCGCCCGCGGTGAGGGTCAGTGCGGTGTGGCGACCATCTCCTCGGTCTCCTTGAGCACCAGGTCGGGACGGTTGGTGGGCACCTCGTGGGAACCGCCCGTGGCGGTGCCGAGCGTCCGGTGCGATCGTGTGGCCGTTTCCTTGTGCGACAAAAAGGCCAGACGGTGACCTTCGTGGGTGATCATGTGCAGCTTCGAGGCACTGGCCGGCCGGCGTCCGGTGAGGCGGGCGCGGACGCGGCGGACGAACCGGCGTGCTCGGGGGTGGAGTCGTCGTCGGTCCGGGCCGTGACGGCACCGGCGGTCAAGGTCGGCAAGGCGAGGGTCGACAGAACACGGTAAGCGGATCGGCGCTATCGGGGGTGTCGTTGATGCCAGTGAGCGCGGTGGGGTTGTCGTTGCCCCCCCCGCAAGCCAGTCCGGTGGCAGGTTCGGTGGCCCTTTCGGTGGTTCATGTCCGGGTCCGGCGCAGGGCCGGTGTCGCCGATGTCAGTGCCGTGGTGGTGGCCAGCAGGGCGCACGCCGCGGTCGTCCAGGTGAGTGCCTGCCAGGGAGGGACGACCGTCGCCGGAGCCGCGAGCAGGTGCAGGGCGGTACTCAGGACGGTCAGGTTGACGGCCGTCACCAGGAGGCCCAACAGGGTGCCCACCGCCACGGAGATCAGTGCTTCCGTGGTCGCCAGTCGCAACAGCTGGCCGCCCGTGGCGCCGGCCAGCCGTAGGGCCGTCAGGTCGCGTCGGCGTTCGGCGGCCGCCATGGCCAGGGTGTTGGCCAGCGAGATGCCGGTGTACACCAGCGCGATGCCCAGGACGAGCAGCATGCCGAGCCGGGTCGTCCGGTTGGTCCGCGGGAGGGCGGCTCGCACCCACTGTGCCCTGTCCACCACCCGCACCCCGTCGACGGCCCTCAGCCGCGCCGCGACCGCCGTCGGGTCGGCGCCCGGACGTACTCGTATGTCCACGCGGTCCACGCGGCCGTCGGGATGCGCGCCGTCCGCGCCGCCACCGCCCGCGTTGGCCGGAGTGATGTAAGCGCCGTTGTCCCCGGTGCCGGTGGACAGTACGGCGGCGATCCGGAGGGTCTTCGGCGTCCCGTCCCCGAGCCACACCCGCACCCGCTGGCCCACCCGGTGCCGCGCCCACTCCTCGGTGACGACGATCGACCCGTCGTCGAGGTCGGCGAGCCGCCCGGCGGTCACCGGCAGCCGTACGGTGGCGGCGAGCAGCGCCGGATCGGCCGCCCGCGCCTCGGACTTCACCAGCGCCACGCCGTCCTCCAGCGTGAACACGGCGGTGGGGGAACTGGCCGACACGATCGTGCCGGGCACCTGCCGGAGCCGGGCGACTGCCCCTGTCCGCAGGGTTGTTCCGTCCCGGGGGGTCACCACGAAGTCGGCGGCCGTCTGCTGCCCTACCTCCGCCGCGCGCGCCGCGCCGAGCGTCGCCGTCGCGCCCGGCAGCGAGCCCGCGAGTGCCACCGTGACCAGGACGGGCGCGGCCACGGCGGCGGTCCGACGGACCGCGGCGACCGCGCCGGCCCGCGCCAACAGGCCCACCGGACCCGGCAGCCGGGGCACCAGCGGACGCACCGCCAGGGGCGAGAGCAGCGCCACCGCCGTGATGAGCAGCATCGGACGGCTGATGTACGACTTGCGGTGCAGCAGCTCGCCCGGGTCGGTCACCAGCGTGTACGCCAGGGTCGCGACCGCCACGAGCAGCAGCGCCGCACCGCACACGCGCCGTCCCCGGGTCAGCGCGCGTCCATCCACCGAGGCCTCGCGCAGCGCCTGGGACGGGGCGGTGCGTCCCGCCCGCCAGGACGCGGCGAGCGCACCGCACAGGGCGACCAGCAGGCCCGTCCAGAAGGCCAGGTGGTACGGCCAGACCCCGGCCGAAGGGCCGCCGATCACGTACCACTCGGGCGCGAGGCCGGCGTCGACCACCGACTCGGTCAGGAGCGGCGCGCCGTAGGTGCCCAGCACGCAGCCCGCAGCCGAGGCGAGCGTGCCGACCAGCAAGGCCTCCGCCATGACCGTCCGCCGGATCTGACCCGGGGTCGCCCCGGCGGTGCGCAGCAGCCCGAACTCGCGGCGCCGCCGGTCGACCGCAAAGGCGAAGGTGGACGCCACGACGAAGACGGACACGAAGGCGGTCACGCCGCCCGCCGTGCCGAACAGGGCGTTCAGCGCCGTCAGGGCCTCGGCGTCCCGGCCCGGATCGGCGTCGGCCAGCCGGCGGGCGTCGCCGGTGAGGATCCGCACGTCCCTGTCCGTGACAACTGCCCGTACGGCCGCCGCGTCCGCCTCCACGACCAGCTGGGTCGACTCCGGGGCGAGACGCGCGGCTTGGGCGTCCGCGTAGAACACGGCGTGCTCGAAGCCGGGTTCGGGGCCGACCCCGGGTCCGGGTGCGGCGTCGGATCCGTGCCCGCGTACGGTTCCGGTCGCTGTCCCGACCGTCTCGACGGTCTCGACCGTCCCGACCACGTGCAACGGGCCGTCGGCGGTGCGCAGTCGGGTGCCCACGGTCGCCCAGTCGCCGCTGGTCACCACCTCGTCGGTGGCTGCCGGGGGCCGGCCCGCGGTGAGCCGGTAGGGGGCGAAGCGGGCCGTCGACCACGGGTGGCCGACCAGGTCGTCCGGCGTGGCGGGGGTGCCGTACGTCCGCACCGGGAAGGAGCGGTCCTCGGTGACCGGTCCGAGCGCGCGGAGCGCGGCGACGGTCCCGGCGGGCACCGGACGCGGGCGGGCCAGCTCCTTCGTCCGCTCGGCTGCCGGGGTCGCGACCCGCAGGGTGTCCTGGCCCCTGACCACCACCGGCGCCGCCGCGAATCGCTCCGGCGTGCGCGCCGGCGCGTCCAGTGACGCGGCCAGCGCCTGTCCCATCACGGTGAGCAGCGCGACGCCGAGCGCGAGGGCGACGAAACTGCCGACGAAGGCGACCCAGCGGGCGCGCAGGGTATGCCACGCGACGCTCAGCACGCGGCACCCGCCGGAGAGGGCGCGGGACCCACAGGGGAGGGCGCGGCCGGGGAGAGCGCGGCGCTGTCGGCTGCGGTCTCCAGGGCCGCCATCCGGGACGCGATCGTCTCCACGGACGTTTCGGTGCCGTGGAGTTCGCCGTGGACGCGGCCGTCGACCAGGAAGACCACCCGGTCCGCGTAGGAGGCGGCGAGCGGGTCGTGGGTGACCATGACGACCGTCCGGCCGGCCTCGTCGACCAGGGAGCGCAGCAGGGAAAGCACCTCGCGGCCGGTACGGGAGTCGAGCGCGCCGGTCGGTTCGTCGCCGAACAGGACCTCCGGGCGGGTGATCACGGCACGGGCCAGGGCGACGCGTTGCTGCTGGCCGCCGGAGAGCCGGTCCGGGCGGTGGCCGGCGCGGTCGGCGAGTCCGACCTGCCGCAGGGCGTCGCGGACCTGCGCCCTGGGCGGGCGGCGGCCGGCGAGCCGGAGCGGGAGGGCGACGTTCTGCTCGGCCGTGAGGGCGGGCAGCAGGTTGAACGACTGGAAGACGAAGCCGATCCGCTCCCTGCGCAGCAGCGTCAGCCGCCGCTCGCTCAGCCCGGTCAGTTCGGTCCGGCCGATGCGCACGGATCCCGAAGTCGGCCGGTCCAGCCCGGCGGCGCACTGCAGCAGCGTCGACTTGCCCGAGCCGGACGGCCCCATGACGGCGGTGAAGGAGCCCCCGGGGAGGGTGAGGGTGACGTCGTCGAGCGCGGTCACCCCGGTGCCCGCGGCACCGTATCGCCTGCTCACCGAGGTCAGTTGGACGGCGTGTGTGGTCATGACCCCACGAAACCGTGCGCACCCCGGTCCGGTCTGTCGGGCAGGGGCGAGACCTGGGGTAGGGCCAGGCATACCCCCGAGCCTCCGGTCAGGGCGATGGTCCCGGCGCGGCGCCCCTTCTACGGTGATGCGTATGCAACCCCGAAACGTGTGGCAGGCCTTGTTCCGTCCGGGATACCTGCTGTCGCCGTGGCCCTGGCGGGCCGTCGCCTATCTGCTGACGGGGGCGGTCACCGGGGCCGCCGTCCTCGTCGGGCTGGTCGGGGTGGTGGCGGTGGGCGGAGTCCTCGCGGTCGTCCTCGTCGGGCTGCCGCTGCTCGCGGCCGTCGCCTTCGCGGGGTTGCCCGTGGCCGCCCTGGAGCGGCGTCGGCTGCGGCTCGTGGACGCGGACGACGCGCCCGGCGCGCACGTCGAGCCCGCCGCGCCGGGCCTGCGCAGCTGGCTCACCACCCGGCTCCGGGAACGGGCCACCTGGCGGGAACTCGGCCACACCTTCCTCGTCGCCTGCCTTCTCTGGCCGGCCGAGGCGCTCCTGCTGACCGTCGCCCTGTTCGTCCCCCTGGCGACGGTCGCGGCCCCTCTGCTGCTGGCGACGGTCGGCGGGGGCTGTGAGACGAAGGTGCTCAAGGTGTGGACGGTGACCGGCTGGCCGGCCGCCTTCGGCGTCGCCGTGCTCGGCGTGCTGCTGCTGGCCGCGGGCGGGTACGCCCTGGGGGCGGCGGCGGGTGCTCGGGCCGCGCTGACCCGGTTGCTCGTCGCCCCGCGCGGGGGCGACCCGCAGGCCAGGGTGGTGGAACTGACGCGCTCACGCGCGCGGTTGGTCGACGCGTTCGAGGGAGAGCGCCGGCGGATCGAACGTGATCTGCACGACGGCGCCCAGCAACGGCTGGTCGCGCTGACCATGAGCCTCGGTCTGGCCCGTCTCGACGCCCCGCCCGGCGGCCCCCTCGCCGAGCAGCTCGCCCGTGCCCACGAGGAGGCGGGCGCGGCCCTCGCGGAACTGCGCGAGCTGATCCACGGCATCCATCCCCAGGTGCTCGCCGACTACGGCCTGGAGGCGGCCGTCGCGGACGCGGCCGACCGCTCGCCCGTCCCCGTGGACGTCGAGTTCGCCCGCCCGGCGCCGAGGCTCCCGCGCGCCGTCGAGGCCGCCGCCTACTTCGTCGTCCGCGAGGCGCTGGCCAACGTGGCCCGGCACAGCGGCGCGCGACGCGCACGCGTGCGTGCGGAACACCGGGACGGGCGGCTGCTCGTCCTGGAGGTGACCGACGACGGCCGCGGTGGCGCCGACAGCGCCCGCGGCACCGGCCTCACCGGACTCGCGGACCGGGTGTCGGTGCTCGATGGAAGACTGACCGTGACCAGCCCGCCGGGCGGACCGACCCTGCTGCGTGTGGAGATCCCTTGCCAGTCGATCCAGTTGAGCGGGCCGAGCCAGTCGAGCGCGCCGAGCGGGCCGAGCCTGCCGAGCGAGGCGAGTCCGCGGGACGAACGGGCGGGGACGGTCACCGAGGCCTCCGCGTAGTCCTCGCCGAGGACGGCGTCCTGCTGCGCGACGGCCTGACGACACTGCTCACCCGCTTCGGGCACGAGGTCGTGGCGGCGGTGGGCGACGCGCCGGGTCTGCTGGCGGCGGTCGCCGACCACGCGCCCGACATCGTCGTGACGGACGTCCGCATGCCGCCCGCCTTCCAGGACGAGGGACTGAGGGCGGCGGTCCTCCTGCGGGCGGAGCGGCCCGGACTGCCGGTGCTCGTCCTCAGTCAGTACGTGCAACGCGCCTACGCGGCCGAACTCCTCGACACCGGCGACGGCACCGGAGTCGGCTATCTGCTCAAGGACCGGGTCGGCCAGGTGGAGGAGTTCGTCGACGCGCTGCGCGAGGTCGCGGCCGGCGGCACGGTCGTCGACCCGGAGGTCGTACGGCAACTGCTGCGCCGGCGCCGCGACCCGCTGACCCGGCTCACCCCGCGCGAGCGGGAGGTGCTGGCGCTGGTGGCGGAGGGGCGGTCCAACGGTGCGATAGCCCGTCAGCTGGTGGTGTCGGAGGCGGCCGTCGGCAAGCACATCGGCGGCATCCTCACCAAGCTGGACCTGCCCCCGGCGGACGACACCCACCGCCGCGTCCTCGCGGTGCTCGCCTACCTCAGAAGCTGACGTCGGGCTTCTTCAGGAGCCGAGCGGCTTGGCGTAGCAGCGGCTGTTCTCGTACTCGCGGTAGTAGCCGAACTTCGTGCACGGCGCGTATCCGCTGGAGGTGTACAGGGCGATGGCCTCGGGCTGCTCGGTGCCGGTCTCCAGGACCATCCGGACGCGGCCGGCCGCCCGCGCGTCGTCCTCCAGCGCGGTGAGCATCCGCCGGGCCAGTCCTCTGCCCCGCATCTCCCGGATCACGAACATCCGCTTGAGTTCGGCGTCGCCGTCCTCGTGTCCCGCGCCGTCGTCGTCCTGGCTGCGCCAGCCGCCCGTGGCCACGGGCCGGTCCAGCTCGTCGTACGCGATGAGGTAGACCCCGCGCGGCCGCTCGAAGTCGGCCGGCTCCAGGACCGTGGCGTCACCGCCGTCGCCGTAGCGCTCGTGGTACTCGGCCTGGACCTCGTCGTTGAGCTTGACGGCGTCAGGGTGGTCGAAGGCGACCGGACGTATATTCATGCTGTCCACAGTAGTTGTATGCACAATCCTGGAAAAGGGAATTCGAACCTGGTCCAGTGTGCCGGTACGCGCCTGTGACCGTGGTCGGTGGTCGGCGGTCGGCGGTCGGTGCTCTGCGGGGAGCGCCGAGCCGGGCCTGTATCGTGCCCGGGTGCTGACCGTGACCTCCGTGAACGTGAATGGACTGCGTGCCGCCGCGAAGAAGGGCTTCGTGGAGTGGCTCGCGGACACCTCCGCCGACGTGCTGTGCCTCCAGGAGGTGCGTGCCGAACCGGGGCAACTGCCGGAGGCCGTACGGGCTCCCGAGGGCTGGTTCGTCACCCACGCTCCGGCGGCCGCGAAGGGCCGGGCCGGTGTCTCGCTCTACAGCCGCCGTGAACCGGACGCCGTCCGGGTCGGCTTCGGTTCGGCCGAGTTCGACGGCAGCGGCCGTTACGTCGAGGCCGACCTGCCCGGTGTGACGATCGCCTCCCTCTACCTGCCCTCGGGCGAGGTCGGTACCGAGCGGCAGGACGAGAAGGTCCGCTTCATGGACGAGTTCCTGACCCACCTCCAGGAGCTGCGCGCCCGTGCCGCCGCCGACGGCCGCGAGGTGCTCGTGGTGGGCGACTGGAACATCGCCCACCAGCAGGCCGACCTGAAGAACTGGCGCTCCAACACCAAGAACTCCGGCTTCCTGCCGGAAGAGCGCGACTGGCTGACCCGGGTCTTCGCCCCGACGGACGGCGGGTACGTCGACGTCATGCGGTCGCTGCATCCGGACGTGGCGGGGCCGTACACGTGGTGGTCGTACCGGGGGCGGGCCTTCGACAACGACTCGGGATGGCGTATCGACCTTCACGTCGCGACGCCCACGCTCGCGGACAAGGCCGTCAAGGGGTTCGTGGAGCGGGCGGCCACGCATGGTGAGCGCTGGTCGGACCACGCTCCGGTGACGGTGGTCTACGACCTCTAGGGCGACCGCGCCTACGACCTGGGTACGACCGGCAAGGGCCCCTCAAGGGGAACGGCGCGTACGGCCTGGGGATGACCCGCAAGGGCGCTCGCGTGGCGCCTTCAGGGTGTCTTGTGCAGTCGTCGGTCCAGGGCGAGGGACAGTTCCGCCTCGACCACGCTGCGGGCCAGGGGGCGTAGGCGGGGCAGGTCGTCCCGCGTCGCGTGGCGCAGGATCAAATCGGTGAAGAGGGTGGCGAGGGCGTCGGCGTGTTCGCGGACCCGGACGCCGGCCGCCAGGACCTCGGCGAGCGGGATGCCCTCGCGGACCAGGGCGGAGGAGACGTCCAGCAGGCGGCGGCTGATGTGGACGATCTCGTCGCCGTCGGTGCCCAGGTAGCCGAGGTCCAGGGCGGCGGCGAGGTTCTCGGTGGTGACCTGGCCCTCGAAGCGCGCGGCCAGTTCCTCGGGGGTCAGGTGGACCGGCTCCTCCTCGGTGGGGCCGCCGACGCCCAGCAGGTCGGCCACATCGCGCCCGTGGTCGAGGGCGTCCGCGAGTTCCGCGATGCCGGTGAGGGTGTGGCCGCGCTCCAGCAGCGCCGCGATCGTGCGCAGGCGGGCCAGGTGATGGTCGTCGTACCAGGCGATACGGCCCTCGCGGCGGGGTGGCGCGAGGAGTTTGCGCTCGCGGTAGAAGCGCAGGGTGCGCACCGTGATGCCGGCCTCCCTGGCCAGCTCCTCCGTTCGGTACTCCCGCTTGTCCGTCACGGGCGAAGCCTATGTTGTACCGCCGGTAACTTTCCCTCTCCCGGCCCTACCCATCGGTACGGAGCTGCTCTACGCTCCCATTGCGCCAGTGTTCACTGGCAGAGTCCGTGGAGTCGCACGCAGGTCTAGGAGGTGTCGGGATGACCGAACACGTACGGGTGGCGGTGATCGGGTCCGGTTTCGGTGGGCTGGGCGCGGCCGTGCGGTTGCGCCGCGAGGGGATCACCGACTTCGTCGTCCTGGAGCGGGCGGGCAGCGTCGGAGGGACCTGGCGGGACAACAGCTACCCGGGGTGCGCCTGTGACGTGCCCTCCCACCTGTACTCCTTCTCCTTCGCGCCCAACCCCGACTGGCCGCGCACCTTCTCCGGCCAGGAGCACATCCGCGCCTATCTGGAACACGTCGCGGACGTCTTCGGGCTCCGCCCGCATCTGCGGCTGGACTCCGAGGTGCTGCGGATGACGTGGGACGCGCAGGAGCTGCGCTGGGACATCGAGACCGGCCGCGGGCGGTACTTCGCCGACGTCGTCGTGTCGGCCACCGGGCCGCTGTCCGACCCGAAGATCCCGGAGATCCCCGGCCTCGACACCTTCCCCGGCAAGGTCTTCCACTCGGCGCGCTGGGACCACGACCACGACCTCACCGGCCAGCGCGTCGCCATGGTCGGCACCGGCGCGTCCGCCATCCAGATCGTGCCCGCCCTCCAGCCCGACGTCTCCCGGCTGACGGTCTTCCAGCGCACCCCGCCCTGGGTGATGCCGCGCGTCGACCGGGCGATCAGCGGCGCGGAGCGCACCCTGCACCGGGCCCTGCCCGTGACCGCCAAGATGCGCCGCGGGCTGCTGTGGGGCATCCGCGAACTCCAGGTCCAGGCGTTCACCAAGCACCCGAACCAACTCGGTCTCGTCGAGCAGCTCGCCAAGCAGAACATGGCCCGCGCCATCAAGGACCCTGCCCTGCGCGCCAGGCTCACCCCGGACTACCGCATCGGCTGCAAGCGGATCCTGCTGTCCAGCACCTACTATCCGGCCCTCGCGCAGCCCAACGTGGACGTCGTCGCGAGCGGGCTGAGCGAGATCCGCGGGTCCACGCTGGTCGCCGCCGACGGCAGCGAGGCCGAGGCCGACGCGATCGTCTTCGGCACCGGCTTCCACGTCACCGACATGCCGATCGCCGACCGGGTGGTGGGCGCCGACGGGCGGACGCTCGCGGAGAGCTGGAAGGGCGGCATGGAGGCCCTGCGCGGTGCCTCCGCCGCCGGGTTCCCCAACTGGATGACGATCATCGGCCCCAACACCGGGCTCGGGAACTCCTCCATGATCCTGATGATCGAGTCCCAGCTGAACTACATGGCCGACTATCTGCGCCAGCTCGACGTCCTGGGGGGATCCCCGGGCCCTCAGGGCACCGGGGGAGGGCGCGCGGCGCTGGACGCCCGGCCGAGCGCCGTACACGCGTGGAACCGCAGGGTGCAGGACCGGATGAAGCGGACGGTGTGGAACACGGGGGGCTGCACCAGCTGGTACCTGGACGCGAGCGGCCGCAACACGACCGTCTGGCCGGGCACCACGGCCGAGTTCCGGCGGGCCACCCGGCGCGTGGACCTCGCGGAGTACGAGGTGCTGCGCGCGTCCGCCGTGCGCAAGGCCGCCGACGAGGTGACGGCGTGACGACAGCCGGCAAGCCCTCCACGAGCCCCTCGGGCGAGTCCACCGCCGCGTCCGCCCCCGGCCCCTCCACCAGCCCCTCGGTCGGGCACTCCCCTGTGCCTTCGCGGGAGCTCACCGCCGTGTCGGCCGACGGTACGGTCCTGCACGTCGAGGTGCACGGCCACGAGGTCGCGCCCGCCGTCGTACTCGCCCACGGCTGGACCTGCTCGACCGCGTTCTGGGCGGCGCAGATCCGGGACCTGGCTGTCGACCACCGGGTCATCGCCTACGACCAGCGCGGCCACGGACGCACCCTGCCGAGTCAGGCGTGCAGCACGGACACGCTCGCCGACGACCTGGAAGCGGTTCTCGCCGCGACGCTCGCGCCCGGCGAGAAGGCGGTGATCGCCGGGCACTCCATGGGCGGCATGACGGTGCTGGCGGCGGCCGGCCGGGTCGTCTTCCAGGAGCACGCGGCGGCCGTCCTGCTGTGCAGCACCGGCGCCTCGGGACTGGTCGCCGAGTCCACCGTCCTGCCCCTGCGGCCCGGTCCGTTGCGGACCTGGCTGACCCGGCACATCCTCGGCTCCAGGGCGCCCCTCGGACCGGTCACGCCGGTCGCGAAGCGGATCCTCAGGTACGCCACCATGGGCGCCGGCTCCGCCCCGCACATGGTGGACGCGTGCGCCCGCATCGTGCACGCCTGCCCGCGCAAGGTGCGGCACACCTGGTCGCACGTGCTGAACCTGCTCGACCTCGACCACGGCGTACGGGAGTTGCGGGTACCGACGGCGGTGATCGTCGGCAGCGGCGACCGGCTCACCCCGCCGGTGCACGCCCGCCGCATCGCCGCCGCGCTGCCGAACTGCGTGGGCCTCACCGAACTGCCCGGCCTCGGCCATATGACGCCGGTCGAGGCACCCGACCTGGTCACCGGCCGGATCCGGGAACTCGTCACCACATACGCACAGTCGAAGGAGGGCGCATGAGCAGGGTCAGTCTCGAGGGACGGGTCGCCGTCGTGACCGGGGCCGCGCGGGGCGTCGGGGAGCTGCTCGCCCGCAAACTCTCCGCGCGCGGTGTGAAGGTGGCGCTGGTCGGTCTGGAGCCGGACGCGCTCAAGCAGGTCTCCGAGCGGCTGCACAGCGACAGCGACCACTGGTACGCCGATGTCACCGACCACGAGGCGATGGCCCGGGTCGCGGCGGAGGTGAAGGAGCGCTTCGGCAAGGTGGACATCGTGGTCGCCAACGCCGGTGTCGCCAACGGCGGTCCGTTCGCCGACTCCGACCCGGAGGCCTGGCGGCGGGTCATCGAGGTCAACCTGATCGGCTCGGCGGTGACGGCCCGCGCCTTCCTGCCCCTGCTGCGGGAGAGCCGCGGCTATCTGCTCCAGATCGCCTCGCTCGCCGCGATCACCCCGGCGCCGATGATGACCGCGTACTGCGCGTCCAAGTCGGGTGTGGAGGCGTACGCGCACAGCCTGCGCGCCGAGGTCGGTCACCAGGGTGTCGGTGTCGGCGTCGGCTACCTGTCCTGGACCGACACCGACATGGTGCGGGGTGCCGATCAGGACGAGGTGATGCGGGAGTTGAGGCAGCGGCTGCCGTGGCCGGCGAACAAGACGTATCCGCTGGGGCCGGCCGTCGACCGGATCGTGGCCGGGATCGAACGGCGCTCGTCGCACGTGTACGGGCAGTGGTGGCTGCGGGGGATGCAGGGTGTGCGTGGCTATCTGCCCGCGCTCATCGGGACGGTGGGCCAGCGTGAGATGAAGCGGTTCGCGCCTCGGCTGCAGGGGATGCGGACCGGGCTGGTGGGCGCGGGCGGCTCCGCCGACGAACAGGCGAGGGCTACGCAGCGTAGTTGATCGAGATGCGCGCCGTGAGCGCCCGTGTGAATCTGGTCGAGGCCCCACCAAGGGGCTCCAACCCCCCTCATCTCCCAACAGGAGTGAACCCACATGGGTATGAAGGACAAGTTCCAGGACCAGTCCGAGCAGTTCAAGCAGCAGGCCAAGCAGAAGGTCGAGCAGGCCAAGGAGCAGGCTCAGCAGCGTGGCAAGCAGCGTCCGGGCGAGCGTCCCGGTGAGCGGCCCGGCGAGCGCTCCGGTGAGCGTCCCGGTGAGCGTTCCGGCCAGCGCCCCGGCCAGGACACGGAGCGTATGCGGCGCGAGGACGACGACCGTATCGGCCAGGACTTCTAGCCGAACCCGGTCTGCGCGATGACGCGGGGCGCCCTTCCTTCACCGGGAGGGCGCCCTGCCTCGTTCGGACCCGCCTCGTCGAACCTGCCTTGTCGAGCCCTGCCTTGGTGCACCTTCCTTGCTGAACCTTGAGGTGAAGACCCCTAAAGCCGGTGGCGCGGCGGCAGCTTGGGCCGGGAGCGGTCGGGGACGTCGTCGTAGGTCGGTGGGGTCGCCGGGGGGCGGCTGGTGAGGAGGTCCAGGGCCAGCCGTACGGCGTCGTCGAGTTGGGCGTGCCGGCCCTCGGCCCAGTCGAGCGGCGTGCGCAGCACCTCGAGGTCGGGCGTCACGCCCCGGTTCTCCACGGACCAGCCGTACGCGTCGAACCAGGCCGCGTTCATCGGGACGGTGATGACGGTGCCGTCGCCGAGGCGGTGGCGGCCGGTCATGCCGACCACGCCGCCCCAGGTGCGCTGGCCGACCACCGGCCCGAGCTTCAGCAGCTTGAAGGCGGCCGTGATCATGTCGCCGTCCGAGGACGTCGCCTCGTCGGCCAGGGCCACCACCGGGCCCCTCGGCGCGTTCGAGGCGTACGACACCGGCTGGGCGTCGCGGGTGAGGTCCCAGCCCAGGATGGTGCGCGTCAGCTTCTCCACCACCAGCTCGCTGATGTGGCCGCCGGCGTTGCCGCGCACGTCCACGAGCAGGGCGGGCCTGGACACCTCCATCCGCAGGTCGCGGTTGAACTGGGCCCAGCCCGAGCCGCCCATGTCGGGGATGTGCAGATAGCCGCACCGGCCGCCGCTCAACTCGTGCACGACGGCCCGCCGTTTGGCCACCCAGTCCTGGTAGCGCAGGGGGCGTTCGTCGATGAGCGGGACGACGGCCACCCGGCGCGGACGGCCCGTCTCGCCCTGGGCCGGGGCGAAGGTGAGTTCCACCGTGGTGCCGCCCCCGCCGGCGAGGAGCGGATACGGGCCCGTGACCGGGTCGACGCGCCGTCCGTCCACGTGGGTGAGGACCGCCCCGTCCCGGATCCCGGTCCCGGCCAGCGGGGAACGCGCCCTGGAGTCGGAGGAGTCGCCGGGCAGGATCCGCCGGACCGTCCAACCGGCGTCCCGGTGCACGAAGTTGGCGCCCAGCAGGCCTTGGAGGCGCTGGTGGTGGGGCGGGCCCTCGTTGCGGCGGGCGGCGGTGACGTACGCGTGGGACGTGCCGAGCTCGCCCAGCACCTCGCGCAGCAGGTCCGCGAACTCGTCGGGTGACGCGACCCGTTCGACCAGCGGCCGGTACTGGTCGAGGACGGCGTCCCAGTCGATGCCGCACATCCCCGGGTCCCAGAAGTAGGCGCGGATCAGCCGCCCGGCCTCCTCGTACGACTGACGCCACTCGGCACCCGGGTCCACCTCGTGCAGGATGCGCCGCAGGTCGATCCAGACGGTGGAGTCCAGGTCGCCGGACTCGGTCGACGGCACCGCGCGCAGCTCGCCCTCGTCGACCACGACCAGCCGGGAGCCGTCCCCGCTGAGCGCGAACCAGTCGAGGTGGTCGACGAGTTCGGACTTCTTCGCCTTGCTGATGGTGAAGTGCTCCAGCGTCGGCCGTCCGCTGGTGTCGTCCGGGTTGGCGAAGGTCTCGCCCAGCGCTCCCGAGATCGGCCAGCGCAGCCACACCAGCCCGCCGCCCGCCACCGGGTACAGCGCCGAGTACTTGGACGCCGGTACCGGAAAGGGCGTGACGCGGCTCTCCAGGCCTTCGATCTCGACGGTCACGGCTCCGTCGCCGCCCTCGTCGTCCTCCATCGGGTCCAAACCCCCGGCGGCGGGCCGGCCCTCCGGGGTCAGGGCGAAGGGGGAGGGGGTCGCCGACGACAGCGGCACCAGGTAGGGGCGGCAGCCCAGGGGGAAGGACAGGTCCCCGGTGTGCACGTCGTAGACGGGGTCGAAGCCGCGCCAGGAGAGGAAGGCCAGGTAGCGGCCGTCCCTGGTGAAGACCGGGTTCTCGTCCTCGAAGCGGCCGTTGGTGACGTCCACGATGAGCCGGTCCTTCATGCGGGCCATCTTGATCTGCCGCAGCGACCGGCCGATCCCGGGATGCGACCAGGTCAGCCAGCTTCCGTCGGGGGAGAAGGCCAGGTCGCGCACGGGTCCGTTGACCGACGAGATCAGCTCGGTGACCACGCCGTCGGAGTCGCTGCGGTCGGAGTCGCTGCCGTCGGAGTCGGAGGCGACGCCGGTGATGCCGTCGTCCCCGGTGCTCTCGTCGCTCACGTCGCTCACGGTGGTGGTGTCGTCGGGTTCGGACATGTCGTCGGCCACGGTGACGAGGAGCAGTCGTCCGTCGTGCGCGGCGACGGCGAGCCGTTCCCCGTCGGGGTCGGACACCATCTCCAGGACCCGCCCGAGCCGTCCGGAGGCCAGTCTCCGGGGTGCGCGGTCGCCGGTGGCCCGGGGGAGGTAGGCGATCTCGACGGCGTCCTCGCCCTCCGCGTCCGTCACATAGGCGATCTGGCCGCCGGAGCCGAGCATCTCGGGCAGCCGTACCCGTACGCCGGGGGTGTCGGTGATCGTGCGGGCGGGGCCGTCCCGGTGTGTCAGCCAGTACAGGCTGCCGCGTACGACGACGGCGCTCGCCCGTCCCGTCTCGTCGACGGAGACGCCGTCCACGTGCTGGGCGGCCGGGATCTGGTACGGCCGCCGTCCCGCGCGCGGCCCGCCGAGGCGTACGTCGATGCGGCGCGGCTCGGAGCCGGCGGCGAGGTCGTCGACGATCCACAGGTCCCCGGCGCACTGGTACACCACCCGGGTGCCGTCGCCGGCGGCGTGCCGGGCGTAGAAGGTGTCGTGGTCGGTGTGCCGGCGCAGGTCGGAGCCGTCGTAGGCGCAGGAGTAGAGGTTGCCGACGCCTTCGTGGTCGGAGAGGAAGGCGATCCGTCCGCCGGCGAAGAGGGGGGAGTGCAGATGCCCTTCGAGGTCCGGCAGGAGCCGCTGTCCGTGCAGCCACAGGCGGCCGGTCGCTCCTCCCCGGTAGCGCTTCCAGGCGGCGGGTTCGTGCGGTGGCGTACCGGTGAGCAGGAGGGTGCGGCGTTCGCCGTCGATGTCGGCGGCCTGGAGGTCGGAGACCGGGCCCCAGGGGAGCTTGCGGCCGGGGGCGCCGTCGGTGGGGACCTTGTAGGCCCAGGTGAAGTAGGAGAAGGGCTCGCCGTGGGAGGCGACGGCGAGGATGTCGCAGTTCCCGTCCTGGTCGGGGGGCGTCCAGCCGCAGACCTGGGTGTCGGAGCTGCCCCAGTACGTCAGCCGCCGTCCCGGTCCGCCGTCGACGGCCACCAGATGGATCTCCGGGACGAGACTGCGCCAGCTCGTGTACGCGATCCGGCTTCCGTCGGGGGAGAACCGGGGGTGTCCGGCCTTGGTGCGGTCGACGGTGAGCCGCCAGGCGCGGCCGGGGTCGGCGAGGGGGGCCAGCCAGAGGTCGTCCTCGGCCACGAAGCACAGCAGGTCACCACTGAGGTGGGGCAGACGCAGATAGCTCACCTCTCCATGCTTTTCCGGCAAATGGGGCCGGGCAACTCGGTGCCCGCTTTATGTCCTCTTCACGTTCGTGAGCCAGCACACGTACGAAACGGTTTCGTTTCGCTGTGCCTCGGGGTATCTTCATGGAGTACGAGACGAGTCGGTGACGACGGAGCGGAAGGTGAGTGGCATGACTGAGATCGCAACGGCGCGTCGCAGTCGCATCACGCCCGAGCGCGAGGCCGAGCTGTACCGGGCCGTGCTCGACCTGCTCCGCGAGGTCGGCTACGACGCCCTCACCATGGACGCCGTCGCCACCCGCACCCGATCCAGCAAGGCGACGCTCTACCGACAGTGGGGCGGCAAGGCCGAACTGGTGGCGAAGGCGGTCCGGCACGACAAGCCGGGCGTCTCCGCCGGCGGCGTCGACACCGGATCGCTCAGGGGCGACCTGCACGCCCTCACCATGCGTTCGGACGACTGCGAGATGGAGCAGAACTCCGCGCTGATGCGGGGTCTGGCCATGGCGATCCACGGCAATCCGGACCTTCTGAGGGCGTTCAGGGAACACCTCGTCGAGCCGGAGATGGCGGAGTTCCGTCGGGTGCTCCAGCGGGCGACCGACCGGGGCGAGGTCCGTGCGGACAACCCGGCGATCGACTTCGTGCCGCACATGATGATCGGCGCGTTCGCCGCCCGCACCATGCTCGACGAGCAACCGCCGACGCAGGCCTTCCTCCTCTCGTACATCGACGCCGTGGTCCTTCCTGCCCTCGGCGTCACCACCCGCACCGCCTGACCATCGTCTCCACCCCCACCATCCGGCCGTCCCCGCGGTCCGCCCACCCTGACGTCACCGCTCACGTCGTCGGGCCGATCACCCCTGCCCTCCCCGCCGGGTTGGTCAACCCTGCCCTGCACGCACACGACCTGACCGGGAGTACGCCTCCGTGGCCACGTTCCTCTACAAACTCGGCCGGTTCGCCTTCAGGCGACGCCACTTCGTCGCCCTGATATGGGTGGCCCTGCTGACCCTGGCCGGCGTCGGCGCCGCCTCCGCGCCCGCCGCCGGCACGACCTCCTTCTCCATTCCCGGCGTCGAGGCCCAGAAGGCCTTCGACCTGCTGGAACAGCGCTTCCCCGGAGCCAGCGCCGACGGCGCGACCGGACGCATCGTCTTCAAGGCGCCCGAGGGCCAGAAGATGACGGACGCCGCCAACAAGGCGACCGTCGACAAGACCGTCAAGGAGCTCGGCGACGGCTCCGAGGTCGTCTCCGTCACCGACCCGTTCACGACCCACGCCGTGAGCAAGGACGGCACGGTCGCCTACACCTCGGTGCGGTACGACGCGCCCGGCATGGAGCTGGCGGACACGACCAGGGACGCCCTCGAGAAGGCCGGCGACGAGGCCCGGGCGACCGGACTGACCGTCGACGTCGGAGGTGACGCCCTCCAGGCGGGTGCCGAGCCGGGTGCGGTCGGCGAGGTCATCGGTCTGGCGATCGCCGCCGTCGTCCTCGTCATCACCCTGGGCTCACTGGTCGCCGCCGGACTGCCGCTGCTGACGGCGATCATCGGTGTCGGCATCGGCGTGTCCACCATCACCGCCCTCGCCAACGCGCTCGACCTCGGCGACACCACCTCCACCCTCGCGCTGATGATCGGCCTCGCGGTCGGCATCGACTACGCGCTGTTCATCGTCTCCCGCTATCGGAGCGAGCTGGCGGAGGGCCGCGACCGCGAGGAGGCGGTCGGCCGCGCCGCCGGCACCGCCGGCTCGGCGGTGGTCTTCGCCGGCCTCACGGTCGTGATCGCCCTGGCGGGCCTCGCGGTCGTCAACGTGCCGATGCTGACCAAGATGGGTCTCGCGGCGGCGGGCACGGTCGTGGTGGCCGTCCTCATCGCGCTGACCATGATCCCGGCGCTGCTCGGCTACGCCGGCAAGAGGGTCAAGGCCACCGGCGAGAAGCGCAGGCCGGCCCGCGGGAAGGCCGGCGAGACGGCCGGTGCCAAGGCCGGCGGGAAGACCGGTGTCCAGGATCGGCCGGGCAAGCCGGGCAAGCCCGGCCTCGGTGTGCGCTGGGCGAGCTTCGTCATCCGTCGTCCGGCCGCCGTGCTGCTGCTCGGCGTGGTCGGTCTCGGCACGATCGCCGTCCCCGCCACCCAGCTGGAGCTGGGCCTGCCCGACGACGGCTCGCAGCCGACGTCCACGACCCAGCGGCGGGCCTACGACCTGCTGTCGGAGGGCTTCGGCCCCGGGTTCAACGGCCCCCTGATGATCGTGGTCGACGCCAAGAACAGCGACGACCCCAAGGCGGCCGCCACCGCGGTGACCGACGGGATCAAGGACCTCGCGGACGTCGCGACGGTCACCCCGGCCATGTTCAACAAGGCCGGCGACACCGCCACGATCACCGTGATCCCGGGCTCCAAGCCGTCCTCGACCCAGACCGAGGACCTGGTGCACGCCATCCGTGACCAGGGCGTCGACGTCAAGGCCGACACGGGCGCGCAGGTGCTGGTCACCGGCACCACGGCGATGAACATCGACTTCTCGCAGAAGCTCAACGACGCGCTGATCCCGTACCTGGGCCTGGTCGTCGGCCTGGCCTTCCTGCTGCTGATCGTGGTCTTCCGCTCCATCCTGGTCCCGCTGAAGGCGGCGCTCGGCTTCCTGCTCAGCGTGCTCGCCGCGCTCGGCGCCGTGGTCGCGGTCTTCCAGTGGGGCTGGCTCAGCGGTCTGATCGGCGTCGAGGAGACCGGCCCGATCATGTCGATGATGCCGATCTTCATGGTGGGCGTGGTCTTCGGCCTCGCGATGGACTACGAGGTGTTCCTCGTGACCCGGATGCGGGAGGCGTACGTCCACGGCGAGAGCCCGAGCCAGGCCATCGTCACCGGCTTCCGGCACAGCGCCAAGGTGGTGGCCGCCGCCGCGATCATCATGATGGCCGTCTTCGGCGGCTTCATCAGCTCCACCGAGTCGATGATCAAGATGATCGGCTTCGGCCTCGCGATCGCCGTCTTCTTCGACGCGTTCATCGTGCGCATGGCGATCGTGCCGGCGGTGCTGGCCCTGCTCGGCAAGAAGGCCTGGTGGCTGCCGAAGTGGCTGGACCGCGCCCTGCCCAACGTGGACGTCGAGGGCGAGGGCCTGAGGACCCAGGCCGACGCCGCCTCGTCCAGGGACGGCGACGAGGACCGGGAACTGGTACGCGCCTGACGTACCGGTCCACCTGAAGACCGCCGGTGAGGGCTCCGTGGGGACGGGGCGCCCTCACCGGCTTCTTCTTTCTCGCCGCGTCGGCTCCGCGCTCGCGCGGGACCGGCCCGCTCCGGGCGGCTCCGCACGGGATCGGTCAGTCCCCCGAGGGCGGGACAACTCGCTCGCCCGCCCTGTGCGCCGACCGCTAGCGTGCCGTGCATGACGACGACAGCCGCGCATCCCCGATTCGCCGACGCGCTGCACGACCTGGGCCTGGACGAGCTGCACGACCGGGTCCGCAGCTTCCCCGAGGCGACCCGGACCGCCGCCGAGGCCGCCGCCGCGATCGGGTGCGAGCTGAGCCAGATCTGCAAGTCGCTGATCTTCGCGGCGGACGGCGTGCCGGTGCTGGTGCTGATGGACGGCGCCTCGCGCGTCGACGTGGAGCTGGTGCGCAGGGAACTCGGCGCGGCCAAGGTGACCCGGGCCGCCGCCGACGTCGTACGCGAGACCACCGGGTACGCGATCGGGGGCGTTCCGCCCTTCGGGCACCGGACGCGGACGCGGGTGCTGGCCGACCGGAACCTGCTCGCGCACGACGTCGTGTGGGCCGCCGCGGGGAACCCGCACGTCGTGTTCCCGATGGCGCCCGAGGACCTCGTCGAGCACGCCGACGCGGCCCTCGTGGACGTGCGTGAGCACAGCGCGTGACCCCGCTGGTCACCGCGGCCGTCCTGTTCGCCGCGTTCACCCACGCCGGCTGGAACGCCATCGCCCACCGGATCACCGACAAACTCGTCGGGTTCGTGCTGATCGCGGGCGGCGGCATGCTCATCGGGCTCGCGCTCGTGCCCTTCACCGCGTTCCCGGCGGCCCGCGCGTGGCCGTACCTGCTGGGTTCCGCCGTGATCCACATCGCCTACTACGTGCTGCTGATGCGGTCGTTCCGGCTCGGCGACTTCGGGCAGACCTATCCCCTCGCGCGCGGCTCCGCGCCGCTCGTCGTGACCGTCCTCGCCGCCGTCTTCGCGCACGAGGTGCCGGACGGCTGGGCGGCCGCCGGTGTCGTGCTGTCCTGCGCGGGGCTGACCGGCGTCGCCCTGTGGGGGTTGCGCGGCCGGCGGCCGAACTGGGCGGCGATCGGCGCCGCGCTGGCGACGGGGCTGACGATCGCCGCGTACACCGTCGTCGACGGGCTCGGCGTCCGCGCCTCCGGGTCGTCCCTGGGGTACATCGCCTGGCTGATGGCCGTGCAGGGAGTCGTCCTCCCGGCGTACGCCGTCCACCGCTGGCGCGGGCGGACCCTCGCCGTGCTCCGCCCCTTCGCCGCCCCGGGTCTCCTCGGCGCCGCCCTGTCCGTCCTCGCGTACGCCCTCGTCCTCTGGGCCCAGACCCGCGCCGAACTGGCCCCGATCGCCGCGTTGCGGGAGTCGTCGGTCATCGTCGGCGCGGCCATCGGCGCGTTGTTCTTCCACGAGCGGTTCGGGGTGCCCCGTCTGCTGGCCGCCGGGCTGCTCGTCGTCGGCATAGGGCTGATGCTGCACGCCGGTTGACCCCGCTCATGTCCTCCCTGCGGAGGAGTTGCGGGGAGGAGGGAGGCCGGCCGACTGGGTGCGTGCGTCCGCTCGTGGGAGCACTCTGGAAGGAGGACTTCCCGGAGGTGACCCCATGACCACCATGCACACCACTGTCGGATGGCATGTCGAGCTGGAGTTCGAGGAGGACGACCGGCACACCCGCGCGGTCGCGATGGTACGGCTGCCCGACGGGACCGAGATCAGGACCCACGGGCATGCCACCCGGCACAACGTGGACATCAACCAGCCACGGGTCGGCGAGGAGATCGCCGGCGCCCGCGCGCTCAACGAGATCGCCATGCAGCTGCTGACGAAGGCTCATGTGGAGATCGACGACGACTCGGGCCGCAGGTCGCACTCGATCAACGTGTGAGCGTCAGGCCCCCGCCGCCAGGGCTGTCCGCAGCGCCCGCAGCAGCGCCTGCGCGCGCGGGTCCGCCGTCACGCTCGTCCGGAAGCCGTTGGTGACATAGCCGAAGGCGGTCCCCGACTCCGGGTCGGCGAGGCCGAGCGCGCCGCCGCGGCCCGGGTGACCGAACGAGGTCGGGGACAGCAGCGGCGACGCCGCTCCGTGCAGCATGTAGCCGAGGCCGAACCGGGTGTTCACCACGAGCACCCGGTCCGGGCCGGAGGACTGCTCGCCGCGCGCCAGGTCCACCGTCTCCGGACGCAGCAGCCGCGCCCCGCCCGTCACCTCGCCGATGAGCGACGCGTAGAAGCGGGCCAGGCCGTCGGCGGTGGCGATGCCGTTGGAGGCGGGGAGTGCCGCGGCCCGGTAGGCCGGGTCGTTCTCGTCGGGCAGCGGGGTGATCGCGGCGAAGGCACGGCGGGTGAGGGAGGCGGGGTCGGCGTAGGCGGCGGTCACGGCCGGCTTGGGCCGGGTCTTCAGCACACCGTTCCGCGCGGGCGCGTCCACCTGCCCCACGCGTCCCACGCGCGCGTGGCGGGCCTGCGGCAGTCCGAGCCAGAGGTCGGCCCCGACCGGGCCGGCGATCTCGTCGGCGATCCACTCGCCGATGGGCCGCCCGGTGATGCGCCGCACCAGCTCGCCGGTCAGCCAGCTGTACGTCTGCGCGTGGTACCCGTGGTCCGTTCCGGGCTGCCAGGCCGGTGCCTGCGCCGCCACCGCGGCCGCGCCGAGGTCGGGGTCGGCCGCCTCGGCGGGCGTCAGCGGACGGTCCAGCACGGGTACGCCCGCGCGGTGCGCGAGGAGGTGCCGCACGAGCGTCCGCTCCTTGCCCGCGGCCTTGTACTGCGGCCAGTACGCCCCCACGGGCGCGTCCAGGTCCAGCTCTCCGCGCTGGTGCAGCAGCAGGAGCGCGGCGGCGGCGACGCCCTTGGTGGCCGACCGTACGATCTGCGCGGTGCCCTGTTCCCAGGGGGCGGCCTCGCCGGCCTCGCCGTCCACGTCGCGTGTGCCGCCCCACAGGTCGACGACCTTGTGCCCGTCCCGGTAGACGGCCACCGCCGCGCCCCGGTCGCCGAGCGACTCGAAGTTCGCCGCGAACGCCTCCCGGACCGGCTCGAAGCCCTCGGCCACCGCACCGCTCACGTCCACGCCCGCACCCTCTCGACAGCTCGCCTTCGACTCCTGGGGGAACATCCCCGTAGAGCCTGCGATTCCTGCGTTTCGTCAGCCGAGAATGATCGTTACATCGATGTTGCCGCGGGTGGCGTTCGAGTACGGACAGACCTGGTGCGCCGCGTCCACCAGCTTCCCGGCGAGGTCCGGGTCGAGGACGGGGAGCGACACGCTGAGCGCGACGGCGAGCCCGTAGCCCTTGGTCCTGTTGGGGCCGATCCCGACCTTCGCCGCCACCGTGGACCCGGTGAGATCGAAGCCCGCGCGGTTGCCGACGAGGATCAGCGCGTTGTGGAAGCAGGAGCTGTAACCGGCCGCGAAGAGCTGCTCAGGGTTGGTGCCGTTGCCGTCGCCGCCCAGCTCCGGCGGCATCGCCACCTTCAGCGCGATCTGACCGTCCTGGCTGGTCACATATCCGTCGCGACCGCCGTGCGCGGTGGCCTCGGCGACGTATGTGATCTTCGTCGGACGGGTGTCGACACTGTCTGCGGTGTCGACGGTGTCTACGGCGCTGCCTTCGGTCACGGCGGGACCTCCCCCGGGAACTTGCCCACTTGCTTTTGCCCAATTACATCGTGCACAAGGTACCGGCCGGTAGGTAGGTGCGGGTCTGCCAGGGGTGGTAACCGGGGGTAACTTCAGCGGTCGTGGCCGGGCGGCCGGGCAACCGCACGGCCGGGGTGACTCAGCGGGTGTGGTCCGCCGCGTTCTGCGCCCGTTCCGCGAGCCCCCACAGCTCCTCGCGCAGCCGCGCGACGTCCGCCGTCCCGAGCCCCGTCGTCGCGAGCAGTGTGGCGGGTACGCGCTCCGCCCGCCCCTTCAGCTCCTCGCCGCGCCCGGTGCACGCGACGAGCACCGAGCGCTCGTCCCGCGCCGAGCGCTCCCGGCGCACCAGCCCCGCCGCCTCCAGTCGCTTCAGCAGCGGCGACATCGTGCCGTAGTCGAGGCGCAGGGCCGCCGCCAGTTCCTTGACGGTCGTCTCACCGCGCTCCCACAGGACCAGCAGCACGAGGTACTGGGGGTAGGTGAGCCCCAGTTCGTCCAGGAGCGGCCGGTACGCGGCCGTCACCGCCCGCTGGGCCGCGTACAGCGCGAAGCACAGCTGCTCGTCTAGGAGCGGCGTGCCGTGGGCGGTGGGTGCCTCGTTCGTCACGCGCCCATTGTCGCGGAGCGCGGGTCGAACCCGAAGGGCAACTCCAGGCGATGCGCGCGCATGAGGGCTTCGTCGGCGAGCAGTTCTCCGGTGGGGCCGTCCGCCGCGATCACGCCCTCGCTCAGGATCAGGGCACGCGGGCACAGTTCCAGGGCGTACGGCAGGTCGTGCGTGACCATGAGCACGGTGACGTCCAAGGACCGCAGGATGTCGGCCAGTTCACGGCGTGAGGCGGGGTCGAGGTTGGACGACGGCTCGTCCAGGACGAGGATCTCCGGCTCCATCGCGAGCACCGTCGCGACGGCCACCCTGCGGCGCTGGCCGAAGGACAGGTGGTGCGGCGGACGGTTCTTGAACTCCGCCATGCCGACCTGCTCGAGGGCGTGATCGACGCGGGCCTCCAGGGCGGCCCCTTTCAGCCCGGCCGCCGCCGGCCCGAACGCCACGTCCTCGCGGACCGTCGGCATGAACAACTGGTCGTCGGGGTCCTGGAAGACGATGCCGACCTTGCGGCGGATCTCGGCCATGTGCTGCTTGCCGACGGGCAGCCCGGCCACCCGCACGGTGCCCGCGCCGCCGGTCAGGATGCCGTTCAGGTGCAGCACCAGGGTCGTCTTGCCGGCGCCGTTGGGGCCGAGCAGCGCGACCCGCTCGCCTCGCGCGACGGCGAAGTCGACGCCGAACAGGGCCTGGTGGCCGTCGGGGTAGGCGAAGGCCAGACCGGCCACTTCCAGGGAGGGCTGGGGCGTCGGGGAAGGTGTCACGGCGTCGGTCACAGGGACCATCCCAACACGCAGACCACGAGACCGGCGAACGGGAGGGCCAGCGCGTGCGACCACTGCGCCCGGGACGCGGTCACCTCGTCGATCACCGGCATCGAACCGGCGTACCCCCGGCTGACCATGGCCAGATGCACGCGCTCGCCGCGCTCGTAGGAGCGGATGAAGAGCGCGCCCGCCGACTTCGCGAGCACCCCCCAGTGCCGTACGCCTTGCGCCTCGAAGCCGCGCGACTCCCGGGCGATCCGCATGCGCCGCATCTCGTCCGTGATGACGTCGCCGTAGCGGATCATGAAGGACGCGATCTGCACGAGCAGCGGGGGCAGCCGCAGGCGCTGGAGGCCGAGGAGGAGTTCCCGCAGTTCCGTGGTGGACGCCAGCAGGACGGAGGCGGCGACGCCCAGGGTGCCCTTGGCGAGGACGTTCCAGGCGCCCCACAGTCCGTTGACGCTGAGCGACAGGCCGAGGACGTCCACCCGCTCGCCCTCCGCCACGAACGGCATGAGGACCGCGAACGCGACGAACGGCACCTCGATCAGCAGCCGTTTGAGCAGGAAACCGGTGGGCACGCGCGCGTGCCGTGCGACGACGGCCAGCAGGAGCGCGTACAGGCCGAACGCCCACATCGCCTCGCGCGGCGTCGACACCACGACCACCACGAAGGCGAAGACGGCGGCGAGCTTGGTGTGCGGCGGCAGGCCGTGCACGGGCGAGTGGCCGTGCCGGTAGAGCCGGTGCGCGTGTCCCACGCCCACGACGTCAGGCGCTCTCTACGGCCGTCGGCGACACGTCGTCGGCCGACCGGCGCCTGCGCACCGCCCAGAACACCGTGCTGCCGGCGACGACGGTCGTACCGACGCCGATCACGCCCGCGAGGCCGCCCGAAAGACGGGCGTTCGTCACGTCCTTGACGCCGTAGTCGGCGAGCGGGGAGTCGGCGGACGCGTGCTTCTCCACGTTCTTGTCGATCCCCTTGTCGGTGGCGACCTTCTCCAGACCGTCGGGGTTCGCGGAGGCGTAGAAGCTGACGAAGCCGGCCAGCACGAGTGAGGTGACCAGGCCCGTCACCCACAGCGTGCGCCGCGAGGTGCGCGCCGCCACGGGCGCCGGGCGCGTGCCGGCCGGCGTCTCCTCGGTCACCGGAGCGTCGACCAGTTCGCCGTGCACGCGCAGCCGGAGCCTCTGCCGCAGATCCCGCGCGCCGTAGACCAGATCCGGCCGTACGGCGACCACGGCGCCCACGGTCAGCGCGGTGATCACCGCCTCGCCGATGCCGATCAGCACATGCACGCCGATCATCGCGGTCGCCACCTTGCCGATCGACACGTCGGTGGTGCCGCCGATCCAGTAGATGAGCGTGAAGGCGACGGCGGCGGCGGGCACGGACAGCACGGCGGCGACGAAGGACGCGGCGGTGATGGACCGGCGGCCGCGGGGCAGCACCTTCACCAGGCCGCGGAAGACGGCGTACGCCACGACGGTCGTCACGATCGCCATGTCGGTGATGTTCACGCCGAGCGCGGTCAGACCGCCGTCGGCGAAGAGGATGCCCTGCATCAGCAGGACCACGGACACGCACAGGACCCCGGTGTAGGGGCCCACGAGTATCGCGGCGAGCGCGCCGCCGAGCAGATGGCCGCTGGTCCCCGCCGCGACGGGGAAGTTCAGCATCTGCACGGCGAAGATGAACGCCGCCACCAGGCCGGCCAGCGGCGCGGTCCGGTCGTCGAGCTCGCGGCGCGCGCCGCGCAGGCTCACGGCGATGGCGCCGGCGGCGACGACTCCGGTCACCGCGGACGTCGGGGCGTTGATGAATCCGTCGGGTACGTGCACCCGACGATGATAGTGGCTTAATGCGAACGATTCGCAAGAGCGAGAAGCTTGTCTCTCCGGGCTCGCGGCAGACCCGGACGGCGAACCCGGCCGGGGATTCTCGGCGACTTCGCGCCCGGACCCGTGTATCGCACATGTGAGATACGCCTTCGCGGAGGAGCGCAATCCGCAAAATATGCGACATTGGAAGGGGAGTGGACGCACAGCTTCCGCACAGGTCACGCTGCGTGAGAGGGTCGGCCGATGTCCGTAGTCGAACAGTACGCGCGAGCCCACATCGTCACCGACGCCGACCAGGCCGAGGAAGAACGCACCGCCGTGCCCGTCGTCCTGCGGTACGACCCCGAGGACCCCCGGTCGGTCCGTGTCGGGCTGCCCGACCGGCGCGAGTGGACGTTCTCCCGCACTCTCCTCGAACAGGGCCTGCGTGCCCCGACCGGTACCGGCGAGGTACGGGTGTGGCCGTGCGGGCGCGTCCAGGCCGTCGTCGAGTTCCACTCACCGCACGGCGTCTCCGTCGTGCAGTTCGAGTCGAAGACGCTGCTGCGGTTCCTGCGCCGCACCTACATGGCCACGGCGCAACAGCCCGTCCCGCACTAGCCGGGGACGGACCGGCCAGGTCGGCGTTCCGTCCGATGGCGCGCGGTGTCGCGGCCGGTGTCCTGACGGCGTTCCGCGCGGAGCGTCAGCCGCCCATGCGCAGCAGCGCCGCCACGATCGGTCCGGCCGTGTCGCCGCCGTGGCCGCCCGCCTGGACGACGCCCGCCGCCGCCAGATCGCCGCGGTAGGCGGTGAACCAGCCGTTGGGCTTCTCCTGGTTGTCGACCTCGGCCGAGCCCGTCTTGGCGCCGTAGTCGGGCCCCAGGCCGGACATCGCCTCGGCGGCGGTGCCGGCCGCGGCGGTGTAGTTCATCAGCTCCCGCAGCTGCGACAACGTGGACGACGACATCGTGCGCGAGGCCGTCGCCAGCGTGCGGTCGTCCACCGACGGGGCGACCAGGTACGGCTGGTGGAAGGTGCCCGCCTTCACGGTGGAGGCGACCGATGCCATGTTCAGCGGGTTCATCCGGACCCCGCCCTGACCGATCAGCGACGCCGCCATCTGGGCCGCCGACTGCACCGGCACCGAGCCGTCGAAGGACGGGACGCCGATCGCCCAGTTGTTCATCGACAGGCCGAAGACCTGCTGCGCCTGCTTGGTCAGGCTGTCGTTGTCCAGCTCGGGCGCCTGGCTGATGAAGGCGGTGTTGCAGGAGCGCGCGAAGCTCGCCTTGAACGTCCCGCCGGTGATCTTGAAGTCGTCGTCGTTGTGGAACTTCCAGCCGCCGTACGTGAACGTCTCCGGACAGGGGTGCACCTTGTCGGCCGACGCCAGGTCCTTCTCGATGAGCAGCGACGAGGTGATGACCTTCATCGTGGAGCCGGGCGCGAGCGAGCCGTTGAACGCGGTGTTGAAGCCGGGGCTCGCGTTGGCCACCGCGAGGATCTCGCCCGTGGAGGGACGCATCACGACGACCGACGACTTCGCGGTCTTCGCCACCTGCCGCTCGGCGGCCGCCTGGAGGGTCGGGCTCAGCGTGGTCCTCACGGTGCCCGGAGTGCCCTTGCTGAGCTCCAGCAGCGTCTTGTCGGAGGCCTTCTTCGCCTTCGAGGCCTTGCCGCGTACGACCTGGAGCTCCACGCCCGCCTTGCCGCCCGCCTTCTTGCCGTACTTCTCCCGCAGCCCGTCCAGGACCGGCTCCAGGGAGGGGTACTCGGCGGCGGTGAGCTCACCGCCCGCACGGTCGACGGCCTTGACCGGCGGGGTGCCGGACTCGCCGGTGACGAGCTTGTCGCCGTCCTGGAGGTCGGGGTGGACGACGGACGCGTGCCAGTCGACCTGCGCCTTGCCGTTCGTGGGGTTGCGGACGACGGTGAGGGTGCTGGCGTACGTGAGCGGCTTGCTGACGCCCTTGTACTTCACCGTGCCCTTCACGGTGAACGGGACCTTGGTGCCGGCGGCCTTGCCGGCGGTGAGGGTGACGCCCGTGACGTGGGCGTCCTTGGTGTAGCCGGTCAGGAGGGCGGTGGCGGCCGCGGAGTCGTCCGTGACGTCGGCCGCCCCGGAGACCTTGCCCTGCTGCCAGGCCGTCAGGAACCGGGTGGCCGTCGCCTTCGCCTCGGTCGCCGAGGGCACGTCGGCCCTGACCCGCGGTACCTGGGTGCCGTTGACCGCCGCGGCCGATCCCTCGTCGGCCGCCGCGCCGCCGTCGTAGAGCGCGTAGACGCCGATGCCCGCCCCGCCGACCACGACGGCGATCATGCCGCCGACGACCGCGGGCCGCCGCTTACCGCGCCTTTCTTCGACACGCCTTCTCTTGCCCACTGCCAGATCCTCCGGATCCCCAGGGGCATCCCCCCAGCCCCGCTGCCCTCGTTGCCCTCACTGACCCCAACGACGGCTACCACCCTAGAGTCCCGTCCTGTGAGGGTGACGTCACGTGTGACGTCAGCCACCGTGATGTCAGCCACCGTGCCGTCGGCGGTCGTGCCGTCACCGCCGCGCCGCCGGCCGCCGGTTCAGCCCGCCCGCAGCACGTCCGCGACGATCGGGCCGGACGCGTCGACACCGTGACCGCCGTCCTGGGTCATGGCGGCGGCCGCGACATCGCCCCGGTAGCCGGTGAACCAGCTGTCGGACTTGTTCTGCCCGTCGACCTCGGCGGAACCGGTCTTCGCGCCGATCCGGCCGCTCAGTCCGGCCATCACCTCGGCCGCGGTCCCGCTGGTCGCGGTGCGGTTCATCATGGAGCGCAGTTGCTGCACGGTGCTCGACGACAGGCCACGCGCGTGTGCCGGGTCACGGCCGTCGAGGCTGAGCGGCACGATCACCGGCTGCCGGAAGGTGCCCGTCATCGCGGTCGCCGTCACCGACGCCATGTTCAGCGGGTTCATCTGGACCTGGCCCTGGCCGATCAGGCCGGCCGCGGTGTCCGGGCCGCCGGCGGCCGGGACGGAGCCGTCGAAGGACGGGATTCCGGTCTGCCAGTCGAGGCCGATCCCGAAGCGGTCCCGGGCCTCGTTCGTCAGCGAGTCGACCTTCACCTCGTCCGCGAACTTCACGAACGCCGTGTTGCAGGACCGGGCGAAGCTCTCGGCGAGGGTCGCGTTCTCGTTCGGCTTCATGTCGGTGATGTTGTGGAAAGTCTGGCTCTCGGAGACGGCCGAGGGCGGGCAGGGCGCGGGGCCGTTCGCGGTCGTGAGCCCGTTGTCGATGAGGGTGGCCGCGCTGACGATCTTCATGGTGGAGCCGGGCGCGACCTCTCCCAGAAAGGCGGCGTTCCAGCCGTCCGTACGGTTGTTGGCGACCGCCAGCACCTCACCGGTGCTCGGCTTCACGGCCACCACCGACGACTGGTTGTACTTCTGCACCGCCTTCTCGGCGGCCGCCTGGACGCTCGCGCTGAGGGTGGTGGGCACCTTGCCCGCCTTGCCCTCGGCAAGGGTCAGCAGCGGGGTGTCGGCGGTGCCCTGGGCGGCGTGTCTGATCGCCAGTTCGACGCCGGCCGTGCCGCCCGCCTTGTCCCCGTACTTGGCGCGCAGCTGGTCCAGGATCGGCCCCAGGGAGGGGTACTTCTCCTTCGTGAGCACCTTGCCGTCACGGTCCACGGCCTCGATCGACGGCGCCGCCGACGCGCCCGTGACGAGGGTGTCGTCCATGGACTTCAGCTCGGGGTGGACGACCGACGGCGCCCAGTCCACCAGCGCCTTGCCGGTGGTGACGCCCCGGACGACGGTCAGCTCGCTCTTGTAGGCGAGCGGCTTGGACTTCCCCTCGTAGGACACCGTCGCCTTGACCGTGTAGGGCACCCTGGCGCCCGCCGCCGCGCCCGGTGTGATCTTCACGCCGGTGATGTGCGCCGCCTGGCCGTACGAGGTGAGCAGGGGCTCGGCCTTCGCCGCGTTGTTGGTGAGGTCGGCGGCGGCCACGGCCTGCCCCTTCTCCCAGGCCTCGAAGAACTTGGCGCTGGTGTCCTTCACCTCGGACCCGCTGGGCGGCCCGGTCTTCACGACCGCCGGCTCGTTGCCCCCCGACCCGGCGGTGCCGCTCCCCCCGTCGCTCAGCGCGTTCACGATGTTGAAGGCCCCGTATCCGGCCCCGCCCACCATCACCGCGAAGACCGAGCCGATCACGGCTGCCTTGGCCCCCTTGCGCATGCGCCCTCCCCGTTGTCCCCGTCGCTGCCCTCGCGGACGCTTCTGAACGCGTTCAGAAAGATCCCCTCGGCCTCACAGTAAGCGGAAAGGGTGGCGTACGGGGCGAGAGTTTCCGCAATCGTTAGACCCATGTATCCAGCCACATACGTGAACGCCAGTCGTCGATCGGGATCGCCTGCCCGGTGTACAGGGGCCAGAAGTAGACGAAGTTCCAGGCGATGAGCAGGACGAGGACGCCCGCGCCGGTGGCGCCCGCCACGCGCCGGGTGTCGCTGGAACCCGGGGGACCGACGATCGCGCCGATCATCATCGCGACCGCCAGACACAGGAAGGGCAGGAAGACGACGGCGTAGAAGAGGAAGATCGTGCGTTCCTGGTACATGAACCACGGCAGGTAGCCGGCCGCGATGCCGCAGACGATCGCGCCGGCCCGCCAGTCGCGGCGGAACAGCCAGCGCCACAGCACGTACAGGAGCGCGAAGCAGGCCGCCCACCACAGCAGCGGGGTGCCGATCGCGAGGACCTCGCGGGCGCACTTCTCGCCCGCGTCGGTCGGGCAGCCGTCGGTGCCGGGGGCGGGCGACTCGTAGAAGTACGAGACCGGGCGGCCGAGGACGAGCCAGCTCCACGGGTTCGACTGGTACGTGTGCGGCGAGGTGAGGTGGGTGTGGAACTCGTACACCTCGTGCTCGTAGTGCCACAGGCTGCGCCACCAGTCGGGGAACAGCCAGGTCCAGCTGCCGCCCTTGCCGTCGGTGGCCGCCCAGTTGCGGTAGTAGCCGCCCTTGCCGTCGGTGGCGGACAGGATCCAGCCCGTCCACGACACCAGGTAGGTGACCAGCGCGACCGGCACCGTGGCCAGGAACGCGAGGCCCGTGTCGCGCTTCAGCACCGCCAGGTACGGGTGGCGGGCGCCCGCCACCTTGCGCGAGCCGGCGTCCCACAACACCGCCATCAGGCAGAACGCGACCAGGATGTACAGGCCGTTCCACTTCGTGCCGATGGCCAGGCCCAGCATCAGGCCGGCGCCCCAGCGCCACGGGCGCAGGCCCAGGCGGGTGGTCTCCGCGATGTGCGGGTCGGGACGGTGGCGGCCGTCCGCGTCGGCCGGGAGCGCGGCCACGAGTTTCTCGCGCGCCTTGTCCCGGTCGACCACCAGGCAGCCGAACGCCGCCAGCACGAAGAACATCAGCACGCCGTCGAGCAGCGAGGTGCGGCTCATCACGAAGGCGAGTCCGTCGACGGCCATCAGCGCGCCCGCCAGGCAGCCCAGGAAGGTGGACCGGAAGATCCGGCGGCCGATCCGGCACAGCAGCAGGACACTGAGCGTGCCGAGCACCGCCGTCATGAACCGCCAGCCGAACGGGTCGAACCCGAAGAGCAGTTCGCCCAGCCCGATCACGTACTTGCCGACCGGCGGATGCACGACGTACGCCGCGTCCGTCGGGATCGTGACGTGCCCGCCCGAGGAGAGGATGACGTCGTTGGCGTTCTTGTCCCAGTTGACCTCGAACCCGCGGTGGACGACCGCCCACGCGTCCTTGGCGTAGTACGTCTCGTCGAATATCACCGCCTTGGGGCTGCCCAGGTGCCAGAACCGGAGCAGGCCCGCCAGCAGCGTGACCAGCAGCGGACCGCCCCAGGACGACCAGCGCGCGATCCGGTCCACCCACAGCGGCGGCAGGCCCAGCGCCTGCCACAACCGGGGGCCGGGCTGGGCGTACGGCGGCACCAGCCGCTCCCGGACGTCGGCGGACGGCTCCGCGGTGTATCCGAAACGGCGCAGCCGTTGCTGCCACGACGGCCGCTGGTCGGGCGGCGTCCGGCCCTGCCGGTAGTCCGTGGAGTCCATGGAGGACGCGGTACTGGTCACCGCGCCATCGTAGGGAACAGGTCTGTGTGAGTCCCGTGCATGGGCCCTACCCGGCCTGGTCGATCGGGTGGGGTCCCGCCCTGCGAGGATGGAAACGTGACAGCTACGCCCGGAATCCTCGTCCTCGCCGGTACTCCCATCGGTGACGTGTCCGACGCCCCGCCCCGTCTCGCCGAGGAACTGACCGGCGCGGACGTGATCGCCGCCGAGGACACGCGCCGGCTGCGGCGGCTGACCCAGGCGCTGGGGGTGACGCCCAAGGGGCGTGTCGTGTCCTACTTCGAGGGCAACGAGTCCGCCCGTACCCCCGAGCTGGTCGCGGAACTGGTGGGTGGCGCACGGGTGCTGCTCGTCACCGACGCCGGGATGCCGTCGGTGTCCGACCCCGGGTACCGGCTGGTCGCCGGGGCCGTCGAGCAGGAAATCCGGGTCACCGCGGTACCCGGCCCGTCCGCGGTGCTCACCGCGCTGGCCCTGTCGGGGCTGCCCGTCGACCGGTTCTGCTTCGAGGGGTTCCTGCCGAGGAAGGCGGGGGAACGGCTGTCCCGGCTGCGGGAGGTCGCGGAGGAACGCAGGACCCTCGTGTACTTCGAGGCCCCGCACCGGCTCGACGACACGCTGGCCGCGATGGCCGAGGTGTTCGGCACGGACCGGCGGGCCGCCGTGTGCCGTGAGCTGACCAAGACGTACGAGGAGGTGAAGCGCGGTCCGCTCGGCGAACTGGCGGCGTGGGCGGCCGAGGGCGTGCGGGGCGAGATCACCGTCGTCGTCACCGGGGCGCCCGAGCGCGGACCCGAGGAGCTCGACGCGACGGAGCTGGTGCGGCGGGTGCGGGTGCGCGAGGAGGCGGGCGAGCGCCGTAAGGAGGCCATCGCGGCGGTCGCGGCGGAGGCGGGGCTGCCGAAGCGCGAGGTGTTCGACGCGGTGGTGGCGGCGAAGAACGCCGGGGAGCTCTGACCGCCGGCGGCGCACGGCGGTGACCCCCGGCGGCGGGCGGTTGTGACGGTTGTTACCCGGGTGTTGTGAAGAGGCTCACACCCCCTCTGAGCAGGGCGCATGTCGTCTGAGCGTGCGCCCCATGTGCGGGCAAAGGGCGCCGGGTCTTGTGGCAAGGGACGCCCAAATCGGCTTCAACAGTGCACAGGTCGAGTGCATTCGTCCCCGGCCGGGCGTCCACTGGAGGACGGGACGCGAACCGTCCCGCCAGCGGACCACAGGAGCGGTCATGAGTGAGATCACAGGGCAGACCGGCCTCCACGGCGGTGCGAGCGCCGTCGTCCACGAGTCGTACTCCTTCGCCTGCATGCGGTGCGGGCACGGCTGGGAGCAGGCCTTCGAGATAGAGCACCACACCGACGCCGACGGTCACGAGTTCGTCCTCTACGTGGCGGACGGGCGGGTCGTGCCGTCGCCGCTGAGCCGCCCGGCGTGCCAGAACTGCGAGGGGCACCTCGTGCGCATCATGCGGGCGGGGCAGGTCTCGTCGGTGCTCAGCGCGGCCCGACAGCACAAGGCGTCGCCGGCCGGGCCGGTCCAGGCGCCGGTCACGGCGGCCGGCGAGCGGTCCGGCACGCCGTCCGACGTGCGGTCCGAGGTGCCGCAGCACCACTGGCACCTGTCCGACCTTCTGCACCCGTTCCGCAAGGCCGGCTAGCCCCCGGGGCCGGTACCCGGCCGGGGAGGGCGTGCCCCTTCCGTAGGATCGGGGCATGCCTTCGAACGCCGACAAGAGCGCCGACAAGAACGCCGCGCCGCCGCTTCCGGCCCCCCTCGGGGTGCCGGTCGCCGACTCCCACACCCACCTCGACATGCAGTCGGGCACGGTGGAGGAGGCCCTCGCGAAAGCCGCGTCGGTGGGTGTGACGACGGTCGTCCAGGTCGGCTGTGACGTACGGGGCTCCCGATGGGCGGCCGAGACGGCGGCCGCCCATGCCGGCGTCCACGCGGCGGTCGCCCTGCACCCGAACGAGGCGCCGCGCATCGTGCACGGCGACCCCGACAACTGGTCCCGGCAGGGCGCGCGGACGCCGGGCGGCGCGCAGGCGCTCGACGAGGCGCTCGCCGAGATCGACCGCCTGGCCGCGCTTCCGCACGTCAAGGGCGTCGGCGAGACGGGACTCGACTACTTCCGCACCGGCCCCGAGGGCAAGGAAGCCCAGGAGAAGTCCTTCCGCGCCCATATCGAGATGGCCAAGCGGCACGGCAAGGCCCTGGTCATCCACGACCGCGACGCCCACGCCGACGTCCTGCGCGTCCTGAAGGAGGAGGGCGCCCCCGAGCGCACCGTCTTCCACTGCTACTCCGGCGACGCCGAGATGGCCGGGATCTGCGCCCGCGCCGGATACTTCATGTCCTTCGCCGGCAACGTCACCTTCAAGAACGCCCAGAACCTCCGGGACGCCGTCGCCGTGGCCCCGCTGGAACTGCTCCTGGTGGAGACCGACGCCCCCTTCCTCACCCCGGTGCCCTACCGCGGACGGCCCAACGCGCCGTACCTGGTGCCGGTCACGGTGCGCGCCATGGCCGCCGTACGGGACATCGACGAGGACACCCTGGCCACCGCCCTTGCCGCCAACACCGCTCGCGCGTTCGACTACTGAGCGCGTCCGACACCCGTCGAACACAACTCTCGGTAGCCGCGCCACTTTGGAGAGTGACCGTCGCTCCGCTAGGTTCTGGGGGCCCGATCCGGACCCCTCCCCTGGAGTGTCGGCGTGAGCAACTCGCAGTACTTCGAGTACGAGCCGTACGGCGGTGGCGGGTCGTACGTCGACCTGCACAACGCCGAGACGATCGCGTACGGCGTGTACGCGGCGCCCGGGACGTACGACGACACGTACCGGCCCGCCTACGAGGCGTACGAGGCGCAGCCCATGTCTCCCGAGACCCTCCGGCTTCCCGGGCCGCTTCCCGAGCCGGTCCCGTTCGCCGCGAGCACGTCGTACGCCGAGACGGTCCAGCTCTCCGGGGCGGGCCCGTACACCGAGCCGGCCGGGGTCGCCGGGGCCGCCCCGTACGCCGAGACGCTCCGGCTCTCCGGCCCGGTGCTTCCCCGTCCGTCACCGCCGCCGCCGCAGGAAGCGGGTCAGGGGGAGCCGCGGGAGGCGGGGCGGGCCGCACGGCGGCGCAGGACGCGTTCCGCCGAGCGCCCGGAGTCCACGATCCGCCGGCTGGTCCCGCAGGCACTCGTGGTGGCCTTCCTCGCCGGCGGCACCACCGCCTTCGTCGCCGAGGACAAGGCGGTCGAGCTGACCGTCGACGGCAAGCCGCGCACGCTGCACACCTTCGCCGACGACGTGACCGAACTCCTGGCCGAGGAAGGCGTGCGGGTGGGTGCGCACGACGTGGTCGCGCCCGCCCCCGGCACCGCCCTCAGCAGCGGCGACGAGATCGAGGTGCACTACGGGCGGCCCGTCCGGCTCACCCTGGACGGGCAACGGCACGAGGTGTGGACGACGGCGCACACCGTGCAGGAGGCGCTCCAGCAGCTCGGGGTGCGCGCGGAGGGCGCCTACATGTCCGTCCCGCGCTCCCAACCGATCGGACGCGCGGGGCTCGCGCTGGACGTGCGCACCGAGCGCTCGGTCACCGTGATGGCCGACGGCCGGGCCCGCACCATCCGCACCAACGCGGCGACCGTGGGCGAGGCGGTGGCGGCGGCCGGGATCACCCTGCGCGGGGAGGACACCACGTCCGTCGCGGCCGGCAGCTTCCCGCGCGACGGGCAGACGGTCACCGTGCTGCGGATCACCGGAACCGAGGAGGTGCGGGAGGA
Organism: Streptomyces sp. NBC_00637; assembly: GCF_045161545.1. Taxonomy (NCBI): domain Bacteria; kingdom Bacillati; phylum Actinomycetota; class Actinomycetes; order Kitasatosporales; family Streptomycetaceae; genus Streptomyces; species Streptomyces sp. NBC_00637. The sequence goes on from NZ_CP109046.1 coordinate 4,940,806, forward strand.
GGCGATCCCGTTCGGCGTGCGCCGCACCGACGACTCCTCGCTGTTCAAGGGCACCGAGGTGGTGGAGCGGGCCGGGCAGCCCGGCCTGCGCAGGATCACGTACTCCCTGCGCACCGTGAACGGTGTACGGCAGACACCGCGGCGGATCCGCGACGAGACCGTGCGCGCACCGCGCGACCAGGTGGTGCGGGTCGGGACGAAGCCGCTGCCCGCATCCGTGCGGGGCGCCGACGGCCTGGACTGGCAGAGCCTCGCGGTCTGCGAGTCGGGCGGCCGGCCGAACGCGGTCGACCCCTCGGGCACGTACGGCGGGCTGTACCAGTTCGACACGCACACCTGGCAGAGCCTCGGCGGCAGCGGACGGCCCCAGGACGCCCCGGCGGAGGAACAGACGCACCGCGCGAAGAAGCTGTACGTGCGACGCGGGGCGAGTCCCTGGCCGCACTGCGGGACGCGGCTGCGCGGGTGAGGAGCGCGGCGGCGCGGCCCGTACCCTTGTCCCGTGAGTACCAGCCCCGCCCCCGACGCCCTTCTGGGCCCCGCCGACATCCGTGAGCTGGCGGCGGTCCTCGGCGTCCGCCCCACCAAGCAGCGCGGCCAGAACTTCGTGATCGACGCGAACACGGTCCGCCGTATCGTCCGCACCGCGGAGGTCCGGCCCGACGACGTGGTCGTCGAGGTCGGTCCGGGGCTCGGCTCGCTCACCCTGGCGCTGCTGGAGACCGCAGACCGGGTCACGGCCGTCGAGATCGACGACGTCCTGGCCGGCGCGCTGCCCGCGACGATCGCGGCGCGCATGCCGGAGCGCGCGGAGCGTTTCGCGCTGGTGCACTCCGACGCGATGCAGGTGACCGAGCTGCCCGGCCCCGCCCCGACCGCGCTGGTCGCGAACCTGCCGTACAACGTGGCCGTGCCGGTGCTGCTGCACATGCTCCAGACCTTCCCCACCATCGAGCGCACCCTCGTCATGGTCCAGTCGGAGGTCGCCGACCGGCTGGCCGCCGGCCCCGGCTCGAAGGTGTACGGCGTGCCCTCGGTGAAGGCCAACTGGTACGCCGAGGTCAAGCGGGCCGGTGCCATCGGGCGCAAGGTCTTCTGGCCCGCGCCGAACGTGGACAGCGGGCTGGTGTCGCTGGTGCGGCGGAAGGAGCCGGTCAGGACGACGGCGTCGCGGCGCGAGGTCTTCGCCGTGGTCGACGCGGCGTTCGCCCAACGCCGCAAGACCCTGCGGGCCGCGCTCGCCGGATGGGCGGGCTCCGCCGCCCTGGCCGAGGAGGCCCTCGTGGCGGCCGGCGTCTCGCCGCAGGCCCGCGGCGAGGCCCTGTCCGTCGAGGAGTTCGCCCGCATCGCCGAACACAAGGTGCCCGAGGAGCCGTCCGAGTGAGCGTCACCGTACGGGTGCCCGCCAAGGTCAACGTGCAGCTCGCGGTGGGCGCCGCCCGCGCGGACGGCTTCCACGACCTGGCGAACGTCTTCCTCGCGGTCGGTCTGTACGACGAGGTCACGGTGACCCCGGCCGCCGGACTCCGCGTCACCTGCGAGGGCCCGGACGCGCGCCAGGTCCCCCTGGACCGTACGAACCTGGCCGCGCGGGCCGCGATCGCGCTGGCCGAGCGGTACGGCCGTACGCCCGACGTGCATCTGCACATCGTCAAGGACATCCCCGTCGCCGGGGGCATGGCGGGCGGCAGCGCGGACGGCGCGGGCGCCTTGCTGGCCTGCGACGCGCTGTGGGGCACCGGCGCCACCCGTGACGAACTCCTGGAGATCTGCGCCGAGTTGGGCAGCGATGTGCCGTTCAGCCTGGTCGGCGGGGCGGCCCTCGGCACCGGGCGCGGCGAGAAGCTGACGGCCCTGGAGGTCGGCGGCACGTTCCCCTGGGTGTTCGCGATGGCCGCGCGGGGGCTCTCGACGCCGTCGGTGTTCCGGGAGTTCGACCGGCTGGCGCAGGGCCGGGACATCCCCGAACCGGTGGCCTCCCGGCGCCTCCTCGACGCCCTCGCCGAGGGGGACCCCGACGCCCTCGCGGCCACCGTCTCCAACGACCTCCAGCCGGCCGCGCTGTCGCTCTTCCCCGAACTCGCCGACACCCTCGCCGCTGGCAGGGCGGCGGGCGCCCTCGCCGCGCTCGTCTCCGGCTCGGGCCCGACCACCGCGTTCCTCGCCCGCGACACCGCCGCCGCGGAGAGGATCGCGGCGGCGCTGCGCACCTCGGGCACCTGCAAGAGCGTGCGCGTGGCCGCGGGACCGGCGCCCGGTGCGACGGTCGTCGGGCCCCGCCCGTGAATCGGCTGCCCCGCACGGCCGGCGCACTCTAGGCTTCCCCGGCCGGTTCCACCAGGAGGCCGGGGCGGGGAGGCGCGCGTATGGGGTCGGCGGAACTGGTCGCGGCCGTCCGGCGGGGAGACGTCGAAGCCGTGCGCGAACTGCTGGACGGCGGGGAGGATCCGCACGCCCGCGATCCGGCCGACGGCGTGCCCCTGCTCTGCGTGGCCGTGGCGGCCTACGACGAACCGGTCGCCGAGCAGCTGATCAACGCCGGCGCCGACCCGCTGCGGTCGCCGGGCGGGGCGCCGGGAGGAGATCCCGGACTGCCCGGCGGCGACAGCGCGCTGACCCGGGCGGTGGACGGCGGCTGTTCCTGGATGGTCACCAGGCTGCTCCCCGAACTCGTGCGCCTCGACGCCGACGCGCGGGCCGGGCTACTGGCACGCGCGCGGTACTGGGCCGTGTCGGACCCGGAGACCGAGCTGCGGCGCAGGACCGGAGCCGCCGGCCCGGTCGAGCGGGACACGGTGCGGGTCGATACGTGGTCCTCCTGGTACGCGCGTCACTCGCTCGGCGGGCAGACCGTGTGGGACGGTCATCCGGGCGTCCTCACCGTGCTGGAGGAGCGCTTCCGGATCCGCACCTCGTTCGACGAGCTGCTCGCGCGGGCACTCACCCGGCCGGACCGGGACCACGGCGTCTGGTCCGACTCCGTCGTCCTCCTCGCCACCCGGCAGGACGAGGAGACCTGGGCCGCCGCCCAGGCGCTGAGCGCGCACCCCGACCGACTGCACAGGCTCTTCGCCGCGGACGTGCTGCGGTGCCTCGTCATCGGGTTCGGCGGCATGTTCTCGCGGCCGGGATCCGTCGTGTACAAACGCGCGCCCGAGGTGTTCCTCCCCTGGGCCCTGGAGGAACCGGACCCCGAGGTGCTCGCCCTGGTGCTGTCCGGGCTGAGCGAGGAGGGCGACTCGGACGGGAACGGGGAGGTCGTCGAGGCCGTCGGTCTGTCGTACGCCGGGCATCCCGACCCGCGTGTACGCCTGGAGGTGCCCGACACCCTGCGACCGGAGTCCGCGGGGACGCGCGTGCCGCGCGAGAAGCTCGACGTCCTGTACGCGCTGGCGCGTGATCCCGAGCCCGGGGTGCGCGAGCGGGCGGCCTACCGGCTGGCGCACTGCTCCGCGGAGGCGCCCGGCGTCACCGAGGTGCTCGCCGGACTCCTCGGCGACGAGCTGCGGGACACCCGGGTACACGCCGCCTACGGGCTCGCGCAGCGCGACGACCCGCGCTGTGTGGCCGCCTGGCGCGCACTGCGGCCCCTCGACGCCGACAGTGGCCCGGACGACGGTCTCGTGCGGGCGATGTGGCGCTACGAGGAGCGCCACCCGGAGATCGCCGAGCCGGAGATCGCCGAGCCGGAGTGACGATCCCGTCCGGCCAGCCCCGGCGTGCGCCAGGGGGCGTCCGCCCGGCGTGTGCAACCGTTCGTCGCCCGGTGGGAGACGGTGCCCGTACGCCGATGTCCGGGGCGTGAGCCGCGCGCGCACGCGCCGTGCGTGGACGGCGCGCACGACGATCACGCGCTCGGCCGGCAGCCGCCGGCGCCCCCGGGACCGCGAAAGGTGACGGGCACCCGGAGGCACCTGCCGCGCCGACTACCCTGGAGGGTCGAGCATCCCCCGTGGCAGGAGAGAAATGGCCGTCAATCTGGTCAATGTCGAGAACGTCAGCAAGGTGTACGGGACCCGTGCGCTGCTCGACGGCATCTCGCTCGGCGTGTCCGAAGGGGACCGGATCGGCGTCGTCGGCCGTAACGGCGACGGGAAGACCACGCTGATCCGCATGCTCGCCAAGCTGGAGGAGGCGGACTCCGGGCGGGTCACGCACTCCGGCGGGGTCCGGCTGGGCGTGCTCACCCAGCACGACTCGCTCGACTCGGCCGCGACCGTCCGGCACGAGGTCATCCGGGACATGGCCGACCACGAGTGGGCCGGCAACGCCAAGGTCAGGGACGTGCTCACCGGGCTCTTCGGCGGGCTGGACCTGCCCGGGTTCCCGCAGGGCCTGGACACGGTCATCGGCCCGCTCTCCGGTGGTGAGCGCCGCCGGATCGCCCTCGCCAAGCTGCTCATCGAGGAGCAGGACCTGATCGTCCTGGACGAGCCGACCAACCATCTCGACGTCGAGGGCATCTCCTGGCTGGCCCGGCATCTGCGCGAGCGCCGGTCCGCGCTCGTCTGCGTCACCCACGACCGCTGGTTCCTCGACCAGGTCTGCACGCGCATGTGGGACGTGCAGCGCGGGGCCGTCCACGAGTACGAGGGCGGGTACTCCGACTACGTCTTCGCGCGCGCGGAGCGTGAGCGCATCGCCGCGACGGAGGAGACCAAGCGGCAGAACCTGGTCCGCAAGGAGCTGGCCTGGCTGCGGCGCGGCGCCCCCGCGCGCACGTCCAAGCCGCGCTTCCGCGTCGAGGCCGCCAACGAGCTCATCGCGGACGTGCCGCCGCCGCGCGACAGCAGCGAGCTGATGAAGTTCGCCTCCTCGCGGCTCGGCCGGACGGTCTTCGACCTCGAGGACGTCACCGTCCAGGCCGGTCCCAAGGTGCTGCTGAAGCACATCACCTGGCACCTCGGCCCCGGCGACCGGATCGGCCTGGTCGGCGTCAACGGCGCCGGCAAGACCTCCCTGCTGCGGGCCCTGGCCGAGGCCGCGCGCACCGAGGGCGAGACCCAGCCGGTGGCCGGCCGGGTCGTCGTCGGCAGGACGGTGAAGCTCGCCTACCTCTCCCAGGAGGTCGCCGAACTCGACCCGAACCTGCGGGTGCTGGAAGCCGTGCAGCAGGTGCGCGAACGCGTCGACCTCGGCAAGGGCCGGGAGATGACCGCCGGGCAGCTCTGCGAGACGTTCGGCTTCAACAAGGACAAGCAGTGGACGCCGGTCGGCGACCTGTCGGGCGGTGAGCGCCGCCGTCTGCAGATCCTGCGCCTCCTCATGGACGAGCCGAACGTCCTCTTCCTCGACGAGCCCACCAACGACCTCGACATCGAGACCCTCACCCAGCTCGAGGACCTCCTCGACGGCTGGCCGGGCTCGATGATCGTCATCTCCCACGACCGCTTCTTCGTCGAGCGGACCACGGACCGGGTCTTCGCCCTCCTCGGCGACGCCGCCCTGCGGATGCTGCCGCGCGGCATCGACGAGTACATCGAGCGCCGGCAGCGCATGGAGGAGGCCGCGGCGGCCTCGGCTCCGGCGGCCGCCGCGAAGCCCGCGCCCGAGAAGAGCGCCGCCGACCAGCGCGCCGCCAAGAAGGAACTCCAGAAGATCGAGCGGCAGTTGGACAAGGTCTCCGACAAGGAGTCCAAGCTGCACGCCCGGATCGCCGACAACGCCACCGACTTCGCCAAGGTCGCCGAACTCGACGCCGAGCTGCGGGACCTGGCGGGCGAGCGCGAGGAACTGGAGCTGCGGTGGCTGGAACTCGCCGAGGACGCGTGAAGGGTGCGTGAAGGCGCATAACGACGGCATCACGGGCCGGTTCTCCCTTGGGAACAGGGATGGATCGGCCCCGGGAGCCGTCCGTCACGGGTGATAGAAAGAGCCGTCTGAGAACTCTCTGAAGACGGCTCCGGGCGGGTCACTGACCTGGGGGCGTGGCTAAAAACAGTGACATAGGGGGAACACGCTGATGGCTCAGCCGCCCAATCAGCCGCCGCAGCAGGGTGGTTTCGGAGCACCGCAGGACCAGCCGCACCAGCCACCGGCGCCGCAGTCGCCACCGGGTGGCTTCGGCGGACCCCAACTGCCGCCGCAGCCGCCTCAGGGCCCGCCCGCCCAGCCGCCGCAGCCGGGTTACGGCTATCCGCAGCAACAGCCGCCGCAGTCCGGCCCCTACGGTCAGCCGCAGCAGCCGGGCCCCTACGCCCAGCCGGGGCCGTACGGTCAGCCGAGCGGGCCCTACGGGCAGCAGCCGGGCTACGGCTATCCGCAGCCGCCCCAGTTCCCCGGCGCGCCCGGCACGCCGCCCGGTGGGCGCAACCCCTTCAAGGGGCGGCCCGCGCTGGTGGTCGGGGCCGCGGTGGCGGCGCTGCTGGTGATCGGCGGGACGGTGTTCGCGGTCACGAACGGCGACGACGACGGCGGCAAGAAGCCGGTTGCCGGCCCGAGCGACGACGGCAAGGCGACGTCGGCGTCCAGCGGCAGCCCGGTCAACCCCGGTGACGGCAGCGGCGACGGCGGCGAGGACACCGAGGACTTCAACGCGGACCGCAAGGCCGGCGAGGCGAAGGTGCTCTGGTACAAGGAGGCGCCCGACGCGCCCGCCTCCGGCGCCGACGCCCCCGGCATGTGGATCACCTCCAAGACGGCCGTCAAGGCGGCCTACAAGGAGGTCGTCGCGTACGACGTCGCCGACGGCAAGCCCACCTGGGACGCCATCGTCCTGCCGCAGAAGATCTGCGCGGTCACCCCGCAGAAGACGGCGGACGACAAGGTCGTCGTGGCGTACATGAGCGGCACCAGCGACCGCGCCAAGTGCAACCAGCTCCAGCAGATCGACCTCGGCACCGGCGCCAAGGGCTGGAAGGGCGTGGTCGCGGACGGCGCGCTGTTCGACAGCGCCATCAGCATCGAGCTGTCGCTGGCCGGCAACACCCTGATGGTGGGCCGCTCGCAGTCCGGCACGGCGTACGACGTCCGCACCGGCAAGAAGCTGTACGACAAGCAGAAGTACGGCGACGCCTGCTTCCCGACGGCGTTCGCGGGCGGGACCCGGCTGATCGCGGTGGCGTCCTGCGACGCGACCGAGGCCAACGAGCACGACGAGATACAGGAGTTGGACCCGGCGACCGGCAAGGTCAAGTGGACCCAGAAGTTCGACAAGGGCTGGTCGGTCGCGAAGACGTACTCCGTCGACCCGCTGGTGGTCTACAGCACCAACGAGGACAAGAACACCTGGAACATCGCGACGTTCAAGCCGGACGGCTCCTACCGCTCGCAGGTCGGCTTCGACGAGGACTTCGCGCCCGCGTGCGACTCCGGCTTCCTCCAGCGCAACCTCACGGGCTGCTCGGGCACGGCCTCCGACGCGAACACCCTCTACCTGCCGACCGAGTCGAACAGCGGTCCCAACGAGATCGTGGCGATCGACCTGTCCACCGGCAAGGAGAAGTGGCGGGTGAAGTCCCCTGCCGACGAGGCGATGCTGCCGGTAAAGGTCGAGGGCGGGAACCTCGTCGCGTACGTCGAGCCGTCCTACGACACCGCCGGCCGGGTGGTGGGCATCCCGACGGCCGGGTCCGCCCACACGCCGACGACGCTGATGCAACTGCCCGAGAGCACCGTCGACATCGAGGACAGCTTCTACTCGCGCGACCTCGCCTGGGTCGCCGGACGCCTCTACCTCTCCTCCACCCGGCTGACGGGCAACGACGAGACGAAGGAGAAGCTGATGCTCGCCTACGGCAAGTGAGGCGACCCACCGCCTTCCCCGCCCCGTCGACGTCCCCGCTCCGTCCGCCCGAGCCTTCCCAGCGTTCTCCCGAGGTAGCCACACCATGACCCAGCCGCCGCCCCCGCCGCCGAACCAGCCCCCGCAGCAGCCGCAACAGCCGCCGCAGGGCGGATTCGGCCCGCCCCAGCCGCCGCAGGACACCCCGCCGCAGGACACCCCGCCGCAGGACACCCCGCCGCAGGACACCCCGCCGCAGGATGCCGTGCCCCAGGACGCGGCACCTCGGGACGCCGCGCCGCAGCCTCCCGCCCCGAACCTGGCGAAGGCCCCGGAGCCGGGCTACGGCTACCCGCAGGCACCCCAGCCGGCATCCCAGCCGGGACAGCAGCCGGGGCAGCAGCCCCAGCCGGGCCAGGCGCCCCCGCCCCCGGAGGCTCGGCAGCCCCAGGCGCCGCAGCCTCCGCAGACGCCTCCGCCGCCCGCCCCGTCCGGGCCTCCGCAGCCCCAGCCGGGATACGGCTACCCGCAGGCGCCGGGACAGCCGACGCCGCCGGCCGCCCCCGGCTACGGCTACCCGGCCCAGCCGCCCGCGCCGGCGCCCTCCGCGTACGGTCAGCCCCAGCAGCCGGGCCCCTACGGCGCGCCGACGCCCCCGTACGGCCAGCAGCCCGGTTACGGCTACCCGGGGCAGCCCGGTCAGCCGGGGTATCCGGCCGCGCAGCCGGGTTACGGCTACCCGGGTCAGCCCACGATGCCCATGCACCCGCAGGCCGGCGGCCCCGGCCAGGGCCCGGGCGCCGGCAAGAAGTTCAACGCGCAGCTGGCGATCATCGTCGGGGCGGTCGTCGCGATCGCGCTGATCGTCGGCGGCGGCGTCTGGTACGCGAAGTCGAGCGACAACGGCAAGACGGAGGCGGACACCGCGGGCCCGACCGGCGGCGGCGGTGACACCGACGGCAAGGGAGGCACCGGCGGCACGTCCTCCGGCGGCAAGGAGAAGGTGCCGGCCGACCCCGCCTCGGACGTCCTGTTCAAGCTCCCGATGCCCGTGATCAAGAAGGACGACAGCGTCGGCGTCAAGGGCTCCTGGCTCACCGACAAGGCGTACGTGAAGACCGGCGTCAGCGAGATCGCGGGCTACGACCTGGACAAGGGCACCAAGCTCTGGTCGGTGCCGCTGCCCGGCCCGGTGTGCGAGGCCAGCAAGTTCGCCACCGACGACTACCGCACGGCGGTCACCTTCCAGGCGAGCGCCGCCGAGACTGCCGCCTGCGACCAGGTCGCGGCGATCGACCTCGCCGCGGGCAAGCAGCTGTGGAAGAAGACCGTCAACTCCGGTGACTACCCGATCAGTTTCAACAACGTGACGGTCAGCGCGAACACGGTCGCCCTCGGCTCCACCAACGGCGGCGCCGCCTTCGACATCGACTCCGGCAAGGTGCTGTGGTCGCCGAAGCCGGCCGACACCTGCTACGACGCCGGCTACGGCGGCGGCCCGAAGCTGGTGGCCGTGCGCAAGTGCGGCGCCTACGACAACCCCGAGCTGCACATCCAGACCATCGACCCGGTGTCCGGGAAGGTGATCTCCGAGTACAAGCTGGCCACGGGCATCGACTACGCGTCCGTCGTGTCCAGCGACCCCCTGGTGGTGGCCGCCGACGTCGGCGACAGCGCCGGCGACGGCAGCGGCATCTCGGACTTCTTCTCCATCGACAACAAGACCGGCAAGCTGCGCACCCGCATCTCGGTCCCGGGCGACCAGTACGCGGCCGACTGCGAGGGCATCACCAGGATCGAGGCCTGCACGGGCCTGGCGGTCGGCAACGACCGGATCTACGTCCCGACCGAGGAGCACGACGGCACCGGCGACTACAGCCGGACCAACGAGGTCATCGCCTTCGACCTGGCCACCGGCAAGCAGACCGGCCAGCGCGCGGACGCCGGTGACGGCTACACGATCTACCCGCTGCGCATGGACGGCAGCAACCTGATCGCCTACAAGCGGCCGCCCTACGACAAGGGCGGCCAGGTCGTCAGCATCGCCGGGGGCTCCTTCAAGGAGACCAGGCTGCTGGAGAACCCGGCCACGGACGCGGTGCACGACCTGGAGACCGGCATGTCCCCGGAGTACTCCGAGGTCCTCTACTCCCAGGGACGCCTGTACATGTCCGAGGTGTACGCCGACGACGGCTCGCTCTCGAGCGGTGATCCGCAGTACCTCGCGGTCGCGTTCGGCGCGGGCAGCTGATCGTACTGATCGCCGTGACGGCCCCGTCCCTGCTCAGGGGCGGGGCCGTGCACTTACCGCGCATGACCCTCGAATGTGAGGAATTTCGGCGATCCGGGGCACTTCTCACCAGTAGGGGGAGCGCAACGTCGAACAAGCGTGTAGCTTCCGGGGGCATGAAGGACGGGGTGCCGGGGGGCACCCTTTGTCGGTCCGTGCGAGTCCGTGTGGGCATCCACGGGGGGACTGGGGGGTTGCTCGTTGGGAGTGCGGCTGATGGTGGTCGATGACCACCGACTGCTCGCCGAGGCACTGGCCTCGGCGCTCAAACTGCGGGGGCACCGGGTGCTCGCCGCGGCGGCACCGGCCGCCGGCGCGGCGGAGCTGGTGATCACCCGCGCCCCGGAGGTGTGCCTGCTGGGCACGGCGGTCCCGGCCGAGCCGGGCATCTTCGACCCGGTGGTCCGCATCAAGCGGGAGCGGCCACAGGTGGCGGTCCTGGTCCTCGGTCCGGTACCGAGCCCTCGCGGCATCGCGGCGGCCTTCGCCGCGGGCGCCTCCGGCTACGTACGCCACGACGAGCGCATAGAGGGCGTGGAGCGGGCCATCATGAAGGCGCGGGCGGGCGAGGCGGCGGTGGCTCCGGCGCTGCTGCAGGGCGCCTTCGGCGAACTGCTGAACCCGGCGGCCCAGCCGGACGACGAGGGCCAGCGGCTGCTCCAGATGCTCACGCCCCGCGAGGTGGAGGTCCTGGTCCGGGTCGCGGACGGCGAGGACACCCGGCTGATCGCCGCCGGCATGCGCATCGCCCCCTCCACGGCCCGCACGCACGTCCAGCGGGTCCTGATGAAACTGGGCGTCGGTTCTCGCCTGGAGGCGGCGGCCCTCGCGGCCCGCACGGGTCTGCTCGACCGCGCGGGACCGTTGCCGCACACGTCCCGCGAGCCGGAAACGGACACGGGGCCGGAGTTCTGACGAACTCCGGCCCCGTCTCCGGGAGTTGCGGTCGGGTCAGCCGAAGCGCAGCTTCGTCGTCGCCCACGCGCTGTCCGCGCTGATCACCGCCGTGCCCGTGCCGATCACCGCGGCGCCGCCCTTGTAGAAGTAGATGCTTCCGGCGCTGGACAGGGCCCAGAGGTCGGGGACGCCGTCGTTGGTGACGTCCGGGGTGCCGTAGAGGTGGGTGGTGGGCACCGTGGCCGTCGACCATCCCTCGGCGTAGACCTCGTCGGCGCCCGTCTTGGACGCCGCCGCCGTCGCCAGGGAGGCGATGGTGGAGCCGCCGGCGCTGTCCTTGACGCCGAAGCGCAGGTAGAGGCGGCTGGAGGAGCCGGAGCGCCACAGCAGGTCGGGGGCGCCGTCCGCGTCGTGATCGCCGACCGAGACGAGGTCGCGGTCCAGCCACGCCGTGGTGGCGATCTTGGTGACCGTCAGGAACGTGGCGCCGGTGTAGCCCTCGAAGGCCCACATCTCACCGCCGGTGGCGGTGGCGAACAGGTCGACGCGGCCGTCCGCGTCGTAGTCGCCCACGATGATCTGGTCGAAGGTCGCCGGGTCCGGGGAGCCCGAGGGCAGCCGGACGGTCATGCGCCGGGAGATGTCGACGCTGCCGTAGCCGTCGCCGGGGTAGACGTACAGCTTGCCGTCGGGCATCCGGGAGAAGACGTCGCCGATGCCGTCGGCGCCGAGCGCGTCGCCGCCGTGGGCGATCAGCGCCGCCGTGCCGTCGGCGCCCACCCAGTAGGCCGGCGCGTGGTCCACACCGTCCTCGTCCGGGTCGGAGAGCAGGCCGACTCCGTTGTCGTGGGCGGCCTCCATGCCGACGTGCAGGTCACCGGCGGTCGACGACGGGTACATCCACAGGTTGCCGCCCGAACTGATCGCGAACAGGTCGGGGGTGCCGTCACCGGTGGTGTCGCCCGCCTCGTCGGCGGTGTCGCGCGGGGTGACGTAGAACAGGTACTTCGTGCCGATCGAGACGTTGCCCGCGCTGTCCACGGCCCGCGCGTACAGCACGTTGGGCCCGGCCAGCGGCGGCGACAGCGACACGGTCGTCGAGGCGCCCGCGGTGACCGTCTTGCTGCTCCCGTAGGTCGTGGTGTTGAACGACCACTGGAACTTGGTGACGTCGGTGTCCTCGTCCGGCGCGAAGGCGAAGGTGCCGGCCGTGCCGAACTTCACCGTCGACCAGATCGAGCCGTCCTCGTCCGCCGCCGGGAAGACCGTGGAGGTGATCAGCGGCTCGTTGGGCACGCTGCTGTCGTAGATGAACCGGCACACGTACGGGTCGGAGGTCGGCGCGTACGGTGAGGCGGCCCCGCTGGAGTCGATGGCGCGCACCCGCCACGAGTACTGGTAGCCATTGGTGAACGAGGACTTGGCGACCGTGACCGACGCCTTGCCGGCGCTGGTGACGGTGACGTTCTTGTCGAGGATCTTGCTGTCGCCGTAGCCGGTCCGCCACAGCTCGAAGTCCAGGTACTTCAGGTCCTGGCGGGTGGAGGTGTCGTCCGCGTCGGAGGAGACGGCCGACAGCACGAGGTCGCGCTTGCCGATGTGGAGGTACGGCGTGGTGCGGTCGCAGGTGCCGCCCGGTGTCTGGACGACCGAACTCGGCGTCTTCGGCTTGCGGTTGTAGACGAGGGTGAGCTTGGGGGCGCTGTCGCCCTCCGCGCGGAACTTCTTCCAGGCGTACGCCGAGTCCTCGGTGCTGGCCCGCAGTCCGATGGTCATCGAGGACCAGCCGCCGTCCGCCGCGTCCTGCGCGACCGACTTGGCGTCGTAGCTGACGTAGGAGTCCGGGCAGGAGGAGTTGTAGCCGTACGCGAAGGACTTGGTGCCGATCTCCGACTTCCAGTCCGGCTGGTTGTTCCAGGTGGTCTTGGAGGAGATGCCGGAGGTGAGCCAGACCTGGGTCTCGCGCGCCGAGCACGACCAGGAGTAGGTCTCGCGCAGCCGGATGGAGGCGGAGGAGATGCTGGCGCCCTTGATGCCGGTGGACCAGCCGAGCTTGAAGAAGGACCGGGACAGGCCCCAGGTGGTGGACTCGAAGCCGACGCGGGCCTCGGTGGTGCCGCTGTTGTAGTTGGCTCCGTCGTAGAAGCTGGAGCTGGGGTACTTCTTGTAGGCCGTGGTCCAGTTCTTCGTCTTGCCGTAGATCGTGGGGTCGACGAAGACCGGGTAGACGGTGGCCGCGTCGGTGAGCAGGTCGGCGTCCGGCACGATCGACAGGGCGGTGGAGGCGGCCCCGGGGGCGCTCAACTCCGTTCCCGCGACGGCCATATGGGTGCCGGGGTCGGGACCGGCGAGGCCCGGCAGGGCGAACACCTGGGCGTCGGTGAGGGCGGCGGACGACGCGGACGACGCCCGGCGGAAGGCGGCCGGGTCGACGGCGGTGGTGTCGTCGGAGCCGGTGTCCCCGGTGGCGGTCGCCGCCGGCGCGTCGGTGTCCTGCCCGTCCTCGGGCGTGGCGCTCTCGTCGCCGACCGGCGCGCCGGGCTCCTCGGAGTACGACGGGGTGGGCTCGGCGGCCTCCTCGGCCGGCTCGGGGTCGGCGCCCTCGGTCTTGGCGTAGGTGCCGGCGGAGTCCCACAGGTAGGGGGTGGGGGAGACGGCGATCTCCTGGCCGGCGCGGTCCGTGCCGGTGACGATCTTCGTGACCGGGTCGAGGTGGAAGGTCAGGTCGGGGGAGGACAGCCCGTAGGACAGCCGGGTGAGCGCGGGGTCGGCCGCCGCCTCGGCGCTGTGCACCACGAGCACGTGGCTGAAGCCGCCGGCCTGGGCCGTCAGCATCAGGTCGACACCGTCGAGGACCTCGCGGTACAGCGCGCTCGACCCGCTGATCGCGGGCTCGGGCAGGGCTCCGGGCCAGCTCAGGGTGATCTCGTGGCCGCCGCTGGTGAGGGTGGCGAGTTCGGAGAAGCCCTCGGTGGCGTCGGCGACCCGCACGGCGCCACCGCCGCGCGCGACGGTGTAGACGGCGGGGCGCACGGCCGCGGCCGCCGAGCCCCGGCCCGCGCCGCCCCGGCCGCTCGCACGCTGCTTGCCGGTCTTGCCGCTCGTGCCGCTCCCACTGTCCGTGCCGCCCGCCGCGAACACCACGGGATCGACGGTCGCCCTGGCGGCCCAGCCCTGTGCGGTCCGGGCCAGGCTCGTGTCGATGGGCTTCCAGACGCCGTTCACCTTCGCCCGCACCGGCGCCCCGTGGGCGACCAGTTCGAAGCTGCCGTCCGGGCGCGCGTACGTCGTGGACGTCTCGTCGCGCATCGCGGTGACCTCGACGCGCTTGCCCGCGGACACGGCCTGCTGCTGCGCGGTGTCCTCGTCCAGCGGACGGGCGGCGGCCTTCTTCGTCCCGGAGGGGGCTGCGGCGCTGCCGGGGTCGTCGAACAGCGGCACGGCCAGCAGCCCGACGCCGATCGCGCCGGCGACGGCGGCGGCTACCCCTGCCCGGCCGCGCCCGGACGCGGGCATGCCGAAGCGACGACGTTCCATGGGCTTGCGCCCCCTCCCCCTGAAATCCCGGGCATACCCGGGATTCTGTGAATGAGCTATGCCGCATCCGGGGTCTGCTTTTCGCATTCCGCGCCCGGAAAGCGCGCACCAGAGCATCGCCGATGCCGAGGAGATTGCGCCACACCGCTCGGTGGCCTTTACCTTTCCGTGACCTTGAGAGTGGAGCAGGTGGGCACTCGCGTACGTCTAACAGGTAGGGCTGAGCTGGGAGTTCGCGTCCCGGGCGTCTGACGCCAAATGATCACAATTTGCCCACGGCTTACGGTGCATTGACTCTCGTTTGACCTGGTCTTTCAGTGAATGAGCCATGCATATATCTTTTTTGCGGGCTGTGGAATTTCGTCCGGTGAGCTAAATCACGCGCCTTCTCGGACCTGTTGACTTTCCATGAACATTTGCCAGAACATTCGTGCTCATCAATGGCCGGAACTGTGGGCGCGGGGGCTGTCGCTGTGTGGGGATCGCTGTCATGGAGCGGCAGGGGGTGGCGTGTGAGCACACGCGCCGAACGCCGCAGACGGGCGCGGATGCGCGCCGGTGTGGTCGGAGCGCTCGCCGTGGCGCTGGTGGTGGGCGTCTCGCCCGCCGCGGTGGCGCTGCCGCCGGGTGACGACCGCAGCGGTGTCGACCTGGTCGACCTGCCGAACGCCGAGCAGGCCGAGGGCGAGGCGGGCGGGCAGCTCGCCGAACTGACCACGGCCGAGGCCGAGCAGCCGCTCGAGTACGACCCGAGCCAGGTCACCGCCCCCGTCGGCGGCACCGCGACGAAGGACCTCACCGGCCTCGCTCCCGGCGACCTGGTCCCGCTCGCCCAGGCCGACGGCACGGCGCTCCCCGTCGAGGTCGGCGCCCCCGAGGACGCCACCGCGACCGAGGCCACCGCCCTGGAGGGCGAGTGGCAGGTCACCCTCGCCGACCAGGGTGAGATCGCCACCACCGCCATCGAGGGCGTGGCCCTCACGGTCACACCGCCGGCCGAGGCGACCGGCGACGCCGTGATCGCCCTGGACTACACCGACTTCTCCGAGCTGTACGGCGCGAACTGGGCGGACCGGCTGTCCTTCGTGCAGTACCCGGCGTGCTTCCTGACCACCCCGGACACCGAGGGCTGCGCCGAACCCACCGAGGTCACCACCGACAACGTGGTCGCGCAGACGGGCACCGACGCCGACGGCGACGCCGTGTTCGAGCGCCGCATCCTGGCGACCGTCGACACCGAGATCCTCGCGGCGGGCGGCACCAGCGCCTCGACCGCGTCCACGGCCGCCGCCTCCGGCGCGGGCACGGTCACGGTCACGGACGGCGTGTACCGCGAGGCGAAGACGGCAGGCGGCACCCGCCTGGCGTCACTCGCCGCCGCGACCGCCGCCGGCTCCGGCTCCTCCGTCCTCCTCGCCACCGACTCCGGCTCCGGCTCCAAGGGCGACTTCGGCGCGACCCCGCTGGTCAGCGCCGGTTCCTGGTCGGCCGGAGGCAACGCGGGCGGCTTCACCTACTCGTACGCCCTCCAGACCCCGAGCGTCCCCGGCGGCCCCTCGCCGTCGGTGTCCTTCGGCTACAACTCGCAGGGCGTGGACGGCCGCACCTCCGCCTCCAACAACCAGCCCTCCTGGGTCGGCGACGGCTGGGAGTACAACGCGGGCTCCATCACCCGCACCTACACCTCCTGCCGCGACGACCAGACGAACGGCAACAACACCAAGAAGACCAGCGACCTCTGCTTCGGCTCGTACAACGCCACGCTCACGCTGGGCGGCACGACGACCGAGCTGGTCCTGCCCGACGGCGCGAGCAGCCCCTACGGCGACAAGTGGGTCACCGCGAACGACGACGGCTCGCGCGTCGAGCTGCTGCGGGACACCGGCCTGGACAACGGCGACGCCGACGGCGAGTACTGGCGCGTCACCACCCGCGACGGCACCCAGTACTACTTCGGCAAGCACAAGCTGGCCGACGACTGGGCGAGCGGCGACCCGGTGACGAACTCGGTGTTCACCGCGCCCGTCGCCGGTAATCAGTACGGCGAACCCTGCTACAAGGCGGGCGACTTCGCGGGCTCCTTCTGCGACCAGGCCTGGCGCTGGAACCTCGACTACGTCGTCGACACCAACGGCAACGCCATGACGCTGTGGTGGGCCAAGGAGACCAACCACTACGCGAAGAACAACAAGTACAAGACGCCCGTCTCCTACGACCGCGGCGGCTGGCTCAAGCGCATCGAGTACGGCCTGACCACGGCCGACCCGTATGCGACCCCGATCTCCAAGGTCACCTTCGACGTCGACGAGCGCTGCTTCAAGGAGGGCGAACTCGCCTGTACGGCGGAGGGCGACGAGAACGACAACTTCACGTCCGGCGACTTCGCGAAGAACCGCATCTGGTACGACACCCCGGCCGACCTGTACTGCGCCGCAGGCAAGGAGTGCTACGTCCCCGTCCCCACCTTCTGGTCGCGCAAGCGGCTGGCCCAGGTGACCACGTGGACCCAGCGCACCCAGGGCTCCACGGCCCTGTCGAAGGTGGACAGCTGGACGCTTCAGCAGTCGCTGCCCGCCGACCTCACCGACGAGGGCACCGCCCTGTGGCTGGAGTCGATCACCCGCACCGGCTACGACGCCGAGGGCGAGTCGCTGACCCTCAACCCGGTGCAGTTCCTCGCCAACAGCCTGCCGATGCCCAACCGGGTCAAGGAGGGCGCGAACGACCCGAACCCCGCCTTCGACCGGCTGCGGATCGCGCGCGTCGTCAGCGAGTACGGCGGCGAGACCGTCGTCACCTACAAGGCGCCGTCGGGCGCGTGCAAGACGGGCAGCGGCTTCCCCGCACCGGACGCCAACACCGGGCTGTGCTACCCGGTGTTCTGGAACGCCGACCCGGACGTCGAGACGACCGACTGGTTCAACAAGTACGTCGTCGAGTCGGTCCAGGAACTCCCGGCGCTCACCGGCTCCGAGGCGATCACGACCACCTACGACTACCTCGGTGACGCGGCCTGGGCCCTGAACCAGGCGGAGTTCAGCAAGAAGAAGACCCGCACCTGGGACCAGTGGCGCGGCTTCGCCCGCGTGCGCACCTACACCGGCGCCGACAGCGACGCCGCGTACGTGTCCACCAAGCGGGGCATGACGGAGACCCGCTTCTTCCGGGGCATGGACGGCGACCCCCTCTCCGGGGGCGGCACCCGCTCGGTCACCGTGAAGGACTCCGAGGGCGCCACCATCGCCACCGACGAGGAGCCGTTCGCCGGCCGCGTCGCGGAATCCCTCACCTACGCCTCGGCGACCGCCGACACCTGGCTGACCAGGACCGTCGACAAGCCGAAGGCCGTGAAGCTGGCCTCCCGCTCCCGCTCCGGCGGCATCCCGGACCTCAAGGCCTGGCGGGTTCTCACCCCCGAGTCCCTGACCTACACCCGTTCCTCCGGCACCGGCGACGACAAGCGCACCGTGCGCGTCCTGCGCACCGTCACCGACTACGAGGACACGTACGGCCTGCCGACGCAGGTCGCCGAGTACAACGACTGGTCGGCCGACGCCGCGACCGACAACACGGACGACGACACCTGCACGGTGATGTCGTACGTCCACAACACCGCCAAGCACCTCATCGGCCTGGACCGGCAGACCCTCACCACCGCCGGCACCTGCGCCCAGGCGGCGACGGCGACCGCCGCCGACTGGATCGACGGTTCGCGGGTCGCCTACGACGGCCTGGCCTACGACGCCGCTCCCACCAGCGGCAACGCCACCACCACCTGGGCGATCACCGGCACCGGCGGCGGCTGGGTCAAGGACGGCGAGGTCACGTACGACGACTACGGCCGCACGACGTCCACGCGGAACGCCCTGGCCATCGCGAACGGCGACACCGCGAAGGCCGTCACGACCTACGTCCCGGACAAGGGGCAGGTCTTCCAGATCACCACCACCAACGAGCTGAACCAGAGCGAGACCAGCACGCTGGAGCCCGGCCGCGGGGTCGCCCTGACCGACCAGGACGTCAACGGACGGGTCACGACCTACACGTACGACGCCCTCGGCCGCGCCACCCAGGTGTGGAACCCGTCCCGCGCGACCTCCAAGTCGCCGTCGGCGAAGATCACCTACGACACGACGATCGGCCAGCCGGTCTCGATCACGACCGAGTCGCTCACCGACAACGGCGACTACGGCGTCTCCACCGTCATCTACGACGGCCTCGGCCGCGAACGCCAGAAGCAGGAACCGGCGGTCGGCGGCGGACGCCTGATCACGGACACCCTGTACGGCGCCAACGGCACCATCCGGCAGACCAACAACGCCTACTACGACAAGGACGACCCCGCCACCGTCCTGTTCGAGCTGGAGTCGGACTACCAGGTCCCCAACGCGACGCTGTACGCGTACGACGGCCTGGGCCGCACCCTCACCGAGACCCCGTACCTCAACGGCACCGAGGTCCCGGCGAAGGCGAGCCGCTACGAGTACGGCCTCGACAACTCCACGGTGATCAACCCCACGGGCGCGACCGCCCAGCGCACCTGGTCCGACGCGATGGGCCGCACGGTCCGCGTCGACACGTACACGGACGCGCTGCGCGCCGCCTACCGCTCGACGACGTACACGTACGACGAGCGCGGCGACCGGGTGGAGGCCAAGGACTCCGAGGGCAACATCTGGAGCTGGACGTACGACGCCCGGGGCCGTGAGACGGAGTCTGTCGATCCGGACGCGGGCACGACCAAGACCGCGTACGACATCCTCGACCGGCCGGAACTGGTCACGGACGAGAACGCGGCCGTGTACACGGTCTACGACAAGCTGTCCCGGCCGATCGAGCAGCACGAGGGCTCCGCCACCGGCAAGCTGCTGGCGAAGACGACGTACGACACGCTGATCGGCGGCGTGGGCCTGGCCACCTCGCTGACCCGCTACACCGACGGGCTGGCCTATTCGACCTCCGTGACCGGCTACACGGCCGACTACCAGCCGACCGGCCAGAAGATCTCCATCCCCGAGTCGGTGGCACTCTCCTACGGCCTTCAGAAGGAGTACGCCTACAGCTTCGAGTACTCGGAGTCGGGCGTCATGGAGGCGGTCAACCTGCCGTCGGTGGGTACCCTGCCCGCCGAGAAGCTGGCGATCCGCTACAACGACGACGGTCTGCCGGTCTCCACCTCGGGTCTCGCCTGGTACACCGCACAGACCTCCTACTCCCCGTACGGCCAGGTCCTGCGCACGGCCAGTGGCGAGAATCCCAACCGGGTGTGGACCACGAACCTGTACGACGAGGCGACGGGTGAGCTGACCCAGAGCATTGTCGACCGTGAGTCGACCAGTGACACGACAGCCGTCACCGGTCACCGCGTGAACTCCCGCAGCTACTCCTACGACTCGGCGGGCAACGTCACGTCGATCGCGGACACCGCGAACTCGACGACCGACCGCCAGTGCTTCACCTACGACGCGCTGGGTCAGCTGAGCGAGGCATGGACGGCTCCCACGTCCTGCACGGCGACGGGCAAGACGACGGCCGCCGCGAAGTACTCGGACGGCACGACCAACGTCACGGCGGCCAACAGCGGCTACTGGCAGTCGTACACCTACGACGCGATGGGCAACCGCAAGAAGCTCGTCGAGCACGACCCGGGCCTGGACACCACCAAGGACGCCACCACCGACTACACGTACGGGAAGGCGGACGGCACCCAGCCCCACACGCTGACGGGTACGTCGTCCACGTACAAGGCGGACTCGGGCGCACAGGTCACCAAGGCCACGGGCCTCACCTACGACGACGCGGGCAACACGCTCACCCGCACGTACGACGGTTCCGAGCAGGCGCTGACCTGGACCTGGGACGGCCAGGTCGAGAAGGTCACCGGCTTCGGGGAGAACGGCGCGGGCGCTTGGAAGGGCCTCGCGAACAAGTGCCTGGACCTGGCCGGCGGTCTGACCACGGCCGGTACGCCGCTCCAGCTCTACACCTGCAACGGCTCCAAGGCGCAGAAGCTGCGCATCATCCCGACGTCCTCGGCGGATCCGTCGACGGGCGCGTTGAAAGCCCTGGGCAAGTGTGTGGTCCCGAAGGACGGCGGCACGGCCAACGGCACCCTGGTCGTCATCGCGGACTGCACCGGCGCGGCCGCCCAGCAGTGGACGGCGACGTCCACCGGCACCCTGAAGCACGTCTCGTCGGGCAAGTGCCTGGACGTTCCGAGCTCCAACTCGGCCGACAGCACGGACCTCCAGCTGAACACGTGCGGGACCGCGGCGAACCAGCAGTGGGTACCGGACAAGGAGACGAAGTACGTCTACGGCGGTGACGGGTCGCGCCTGATGGCGATCTCGGCGACGGAACGCACCCTGTACCTCGGCGAGTCGACGATCTCCGTCAACGCGGCCGGTGGTCCCGCCTACACCGAGCGCTACTACTCCCAGACGGGCGCGCCGACCGTGATGCGGCACGCGCAGGGCACGGGTACGGCGGAAGTGTCCGTGCAGATCACGGACCAGAACGGCACGGCGTACGCCAATGTGGCGCTGACGTCGGGCAACAAGGTCAAGTTCTCCAAGACGGACGCGTTCGGCGTGGAGCGGTCGGAGCCGGGCACCTGGCGTTCCCACCAGGGCTACGTCGGCGGTGAAGAGGACGCGAGCAGCGGCCTTGTCCATCTGGGGGCGCGGGAGTACGACCCGAACACGGGCCGCTTCCTGTCCGCCGACCCGCTCCTGGATCTGGCCGACCCCGTCCAGATGAACGGCTACGTCTACTGCGAGAACAACCCGGTCACGTTCGCCGACCCGTCAGGTCTGGCGTCCGAGGGCGGCTCCTCGGAGTACGGCGGTCCGTCGGCCTCGGAGGAGGCGTCGGCGAAGAAGACGCTGGGCACGACGGTGGCGGACGTGATCCTCTCCATCGGCTGGGCCGCGCTGAAGGAGTTCGTCGGCTGGGACAGCGTGGTGGGCTGCTTCTCCCGCGGAGACGTCTGGGCCTGCGGCGACCTGTTCCTCAACGCCATCCCCTGGACGAAGGCGTACAAGGCCTTCGGGATAGCCAAGGCGGCGTACCGGATCGCGAAGGCGATCAACGCGCTGATGAAGGCCAAGGAGAAGGCCCGCAAGATCATCGAGCTGGCCCGCAAGGCCCGCGAGCTGGCCCGCAAGGCGGCCGCGGCGAAGAAGAAAGCGGCCGCGCTGGCCGCGCAGCTGAAGAAGAAGGCCAAGGAAGCCGCGACCCGGCAGGCGAAGAAGGCCGCGCAGAAGACCGGTAACGCGATCCAGAAGGCGCGCAAGACGGCGGCGAAGAAGGTGGAGCCGAAGACGCCGCATGCGAAGGCACGGAAGCAGTCCTCGGGAGGAGGTGGTGACGACAGCGGCGCCTCCGGCGCCAGCTGCCCGATCAACAACAGCTTCGTCCCCGGCACTCGGGTCCTGATGGCCGACGGCACCACCAAGCCGATCGAAGACGTCAAGAACGGCGACAAGGTCCTGGCGTCCGACCCGAAGACCGGTGCGACGTCCGCCGAGACGGTCACCGCCGAGATCGTCGGCGATGGCGTCAAGCACCTGGTCAAGGTGACTGTCGCGGTCGGTGACGGTGACGGAACCGCTCAGGTGACAGCCACCGAGGGGCACCCGTTCTGGGTCCCGGAACTGGACGAGTGGGTCGACGCCACGAATCTGACGGCGGGTGAGTGGCTGCACACCAGCGCCGGCACATACGTCCAGGTCACGGCAGTCGAACGATGGACGACACAGCGTGCCACGGTCCACAACCTCACCGTTGCGGATCTCCACTCGTACTATGTGCTCGCCGGTGCCGCTCCGGTCCTGGTCCACAACTGTGGAGAAGCTCCGGGGCACACGGTCGACGTCGACATCGAGGATGTGAACGGCGATGTCCGGTTGTCCTACTCCGTGCGCAGCGGCGCGTCCACAGACGCGGAGAAGGCTCTCGGTGGCGGCTACAACACCGAAGCCGCCACCCACACCGAGAACCGCGTCGGGCGTATGTCCGGGGCATCGGCCGGCAAGAACCCCATCCCCGGTGACCCGTACGCCGGACACATCCCGGTCGACAAGGGTGAGACCGTCCGCCTCGTCGGGCAGCTTCCGCCTTGCTCCCGCTGCCGGGGAGCGATGAACCGCATGGTCAAGGAACTCGGTGTGAACGTGATCTATGCCTGGGCGAGTCCCGTCGGTGCTGGAACATGGGTCGCAAACGGTGGCCGCAGAAGGAAGTGAGCGATGGAACTTGTTGCGCAGTCGGTCGGATTCGAGATCGACGAAGAGGACGAGGTGGTCGAGGCGGGTTTCTCGGAAGGGATCGAGGAACCAGGATTCACGCTGCTCATTCAGCGGACGGACTACGAACCCGACGAGCAGGACATCTCCCTGGGGATGGACACCTACTGTCTTGTGAGCGGGGGCAGGACCCACTACGGAGGACTCCTGCGCGTGGAACGGGAAGGCGATGTAATCCGGTTCGACATCGCGGCGCAGGCCGCTGCCGTGCTGAACGTTCCTGAGCGCCTGACGGTTCGATTCGATGCCCCCGCCGAGAACATCACGGCCTATGTGACCGGACTTCCGGACATCCTCGACTGGGGTCGGGCCGAGGAGCGACCTGTCCTGGTGGGGTTCTGATGCGATGCGCCCGGCTTGGCTCGGCGGTGGTTCTCTGCGCGCTGCTGTCGGCGTGTGACGTGGCGAGCGGTGGCACCGGCAGTGAGGACAATCTGCTGAAGCCCACCGCCCCGGCCGGGGCCACCGCGCGGGCCGGTGGCCTCGGCAGTGCGGCGCTGGTGTCGCGTGACACGAACGGCTTCACCGTGTCCACACCGGACCAGGGCCGCAAGGTGAAGGTCACGCAGGACGCCTGCGCCCCGCTGGCGTACGCCCTGTCCGGCACGGCCGTCGGCAAGCCGGCCACCACCGTCGTGCGGAAGGCCACCGGCGAGGGCGCCGAAGTCACCGTCGTCCTCGCCGAGTACCCCTCCGACCAGGCCCAGCAGGCGATGGACGCGATCGCCACCGCCGTCGACGAGTGCGCGGCCGGCTTCAGGGCCACCGTCGACGGCGACGAGCACAAGGTCGGCAAGGTCGCCCCGGAACTCGCCCCCGAGGGCGTGGACCAGGCGATGGGCGTGGGCGCGACGGTGACCCGGTCCGGCAAGGCGACCCCGACCAAGGCCGTGATCCTCCGCTCGGGCAACGCGATCGCCTACCTCAGCGGCGATCCGTCGATCCCCGCCACGGTCCTGGACGCCCAGTTGGTGAAACTGCGAGGCTGACCGGATGACGGCGCGGACGGTGATCTGGCGGGGCACGCGGCTCGGTGTACTGATCGGGGCGTGGCCCGCGGGCATCGTCGGCGGGCTGTGTCTCGTGGCGGCGTTCGTCTTCCTGGCCGGCGGCCACGACGGCACCGCGTGGACGCTGACGGCCACCGGCGCCTTCGCCGTGCTGGGCAGCATGGCGGTGGGCGTCACCCTGGGCACGGCCACCGGCCTCGCCCTGGCGCTCGCCCCCCACGGCCTCCTCACCCGCGCCCCGCTGCGCGGCCTGCTGGCGGCCCTCACCGCCGGGCTGCCGGTAGCGGTCCTCGCCATCGTCGCCCTGACCGGGGACGGCTACACCCTCGCGAGCTACCCGCCCTCGATCCACTTCCTCACCTGGTCGGCGACCCTGACGATCGCTCTGGTGGCGGCGGCCCGCAGCGGTGACATCGCGGGCTGAGGCGCCGAGCACTGACGGGCGCCGATGAGTTTCGCCGTGATCCGGGGTCAGAGATCATGACTGAACCGGCAGCGACGCCCCGACACCCCGAGGACCTCAGATGCGCACCCTGATCAGCACCGCCTTCATCTCGCTCGACGGCGTCGTGGAGGCCCCGGGCGGCGAGCCCGGTTACCGGAACGCCGGATGGACCTTCAAGGACATCGAGTTCCTGCCCGAGGCCTTCGAGATCAAGGGCCGGGAGCAGACGGAGGCCGCCGCGATGCTGCTGGGCCGGATCAGCTACGAGGCGTTCAGCCCCGTGTGGCCCGACATGGCGGACTTCGCCGACTACAAGGTGATGCCGAAGTACGTCGTCTCCACCACCCTCACCGAGGACGACCTGGTGTCGAACTGGGGCGAGACGACGATCCTGCGCTCGCTCGACGAGGTCGCCGCGCTGAAGGAGACCGAGGGCGGCCCGATCATCGTCCACGGCAGCGCCTCCCTGAACCAGGCCCTCTCGGACGCCGGCCTGATCGACCGCTACCACCTGCTCGTCTTCCCGCTCTTGCTCGGCGCGGGCAAGCGGCTCTTCAGCGCCACGGACAAGGACACCCAGAAGCTGAAGCTCGTCGAGCACGAGACCTACGCCAACGGCCTTCAGAAGAACGTCTTCGACGTCGTCCGCTGAGGGGGGAGCCCGGCGCGTATCCCTGCCAGGAGGTGCGCCGGCGCGAGGGGTGTGGTGCTGAGCGCTGTGTCGCGGCGTTGCCCTCGGCGCCGCTCTGGCACTGGCACCGCTGACCCGGATGGGGCGTCGGGGCAAGCTCGTCTGGTGTGGGTTGGCGGCGGCATAAGGCCCAGTCCGTGGTGCAAAGCGGATAATCACAACATACGGTGCGTAAACGTAACGTCTCGCTCTGTAGCGGGACACGCCATCCAGACGGAAAAGGGTATGCAATGCGCAAGCTCCGCAACACCGCTGTCGTGGCCGCCGTGATCGCAAGCCTCGGCATGGCCGGTGCCGGATTCGCCTCCGCCGCCGTCCACGGCGCGGACGGGGACTCCCGGGAGTGCTCCAACCACGTCGAGAACATCTCGTTCGGGCTCATCAACATCCCGAACCTGAACCTCCCGCTGCTCGGCCTCTCGTCGAACCAGGACGCGACGCAGCAGATCTGCAACAACGGGGACGACGCCATCAACGCGAACGTCGCCGACCACGAGTAGATGGACTGAGCCGGCTCCGGGGCCCGACGCAACGGACCCTGGAGCCGGCTCGGCTCCGTGATGTGTGCCCCCGGCCCGCGGCTACTCGCCGTGCGGGGGCTTTCCCTCCAGCGCCTCGGGCGGCAGCGTCGGGGTGACCGGCGCCGTGGGCCGCAGCTTCAGCCAGGCCAGGAAGAAGATGCCCAGGGCCAGCATGGCCAGGCCGGTCCACAGGTTGATGTTGATCCCCTGGGCCTTGTCGATCTCCGCGTCGCCGTCCGTGATGCCGGCGATCGTGACGATCACGCCGTAGACGACGAACAGGCCGCCGATGATGCGGCGCAGGTCGAAGATGCGGGCCGCGGTCGCGGACTTCTCCTCGAGTTCCGTGACCTCACGCTGGACGTCGGCCTCGGAGTACCCCGCCCGCCGCAACCGCTCGGCCGCCTCGGCACGCTCGGCGGATTCGGAGGGTTCGGAGGGTTCGAATCGGTCGGACATGGTCTCTCCAGTCTCCCGCGGTATGCGCGGCCGGGCTCAGAACGAGAACGGGATGTAGCACAGGGCGGCCAGGACGATCGCGCTCCAGCCCAGCAGCGCCGGACGCCGGTACCACGCGTCGTCGCCCGCCGCCGGCGGCTCGGCCATGCCGGGCGAGACGGTGCCGTAGACCAGGCCTTCGAGCTCCTCGGCCGGCTTGGGGGCGGTGAAGAGGGACACCGCGAACATGACCACCGCGCCCGCCACGAAGCCCGCGATCGCGGAGACGAAGTTCGCGCCCTGGTCGGTGGGGATGCCGATGATGTCCTGCTTGTAGAGGACGAAGTAGTTGACCATCGCGGCCGTCGTCCCCGCGAGCAGGCCCCAGAAGCCCGACTTCCTCGACGCCCGCTTCCAGAACATGCCGACGATGAAGACGACGAACATCGGCACGTTGAAGAAGCTGAACAGCGTCTGGAGGTAGCTCATGATGTTCGAGAAGGACGAGGCGAGGAACGCCGTGCCCACCGAGGCCGCCACGCCGATGGCCGTGATGAGACGGCCGAAGCGCACGTAGTAGGCGTCCTCCCGGCCCCGCACCACGTACTTCGCCCAGATGTCGGTCGTGAACACGGTGTTGAAGGACGAGACGTTCGCCGCCATGCCCGCCATGAACGCCGCCAGCAGGCCGGTCACCGCGATGCCCAGCACCCCGTTGGGCAGCAGCTCCTGCATGAGGTACGGGATCGCGTCGTTGTACTGGAGGTCGGAGTCGGACGTGCCGATCTTCGGCACCAGCACGGCCGCCACCAGGCCGGGGATCATCACCAGGAAGACGATGAAGATCTTCGGGAACGCGGCGATGAGCGGGGTGCGCTGGGCGGCCGACAGGTTCTTCGCCGACAGGGCGCGCTGCACCTCGGCGAAGTTCGTCGTCCAGTAGCCGAAGGAGAGGACGAAGCCGAGGCCCAGCACGATCGTCAGCCAGTTCGCGCCGAGCGGGTTGTCGCTGCCGATGCCCGTGCCGCCCCAGGCGGTGACGAAGTCGTCGCCGTGGGACTGGGTCAGCGAGTCGGTCAGGCCGTCCCAGCCGCCCACCTTCTTCAGGCCCAGCACCGACAGCGGGATGAGCGCCGCCAGGATCACGAAGAACTGGAGGACCTCGTTGTAGATCGCCGAGGAGAGACCGCCGAGCGTGATGTAGGCCAGCACGAAGGCGCCGGCGACCACGATCGCCACCCACTGCGGCCAGCCCAGCAGCGCCTCGACGACGATCGCGAGGGCGTACAGGTTCACGCCGGAGATGAGGATCGCCGCGAAGGCGAACAGGGCCGAGCTCAGCAGGTGGGCGCCCCGGTCGAAGCGCAGCAGCAGGAACTCGGGGACCGAGCGGACCTTGCTGCCGTAGTAGAACGGCATCATCACCAGGCCCAGGAACACCATCGCCGGGATGGCGCCGATCCAGTACCAGTGGACGGTGTACGCCCCGTACTGCGCGCTGTTCGCGGCCATGCCCAGGATCTCGGTGGCGGCCAGGTTGGCCGAGACGAACGCGAGGCCCGTGATCCAGGCGGGCAGGGAGCGTCCGGAGAGGAAGAAGTCGAGGCTCGTCTTCACCGATCTGCGGGCGGCGAAGCCGATGCCCAGGACCACGACGAAGTAGATGCCGAGGATCGTGTAGTCGAGCCAGTTCGTCGGCAGCCTGAGCTCTGCCGCCAGTTGTGCTGCCGGGTAGGGCGGGTCTGTGGGGGTTCGCATGCCCTGCTCACTTCTTTTGGTGTTCTTTGTTTGGTTGTGAGGGTGACTGGCGTGGGGGGTTATGGTTTTATGTGTTCGGTTCTGTTGGAAGCTTCGCTAGGTGTACGGATCTAGGTCTGCGGACCCAGAGGTACGGATGGAGAGTCGCGGTGAAGAAGACCTCGACCCGCTTGGCCGACGGTCGTGAGCTGATCTACTACGACCAGCGGGACGACTCGGTGCGCGACGCGGTGGACAAGCGTCCGCTGGACCCCACCGTCACCACTTCGGAGGTACGGCGGGACCCGCTGCTCGGCGATTCCATCGCCGTGGCCTCGCACCGGCAGGGGCGCATCTACCACCCGCCGGCCGACGAGTGCCCGCTCTGCCCCTCCCAGGGCGACCGGCTCAGCGAGATCCCGGAGTCCTCGTACGACGTCGTCGTCTTCGAGAACCGTTTCCCCTCGCTGGCCGGCGACTCCGGGCGCTGCGAGGTGGTCTGCTTCACCTCCGACCACAACGCGTCCTTCGCCGACCTCACCGAGGAGCAGGCACGGCTGGTCCTCGACGCGTGGACGGACCGGACGTCCGAGCTGTCTCATCTGCCCTCCGTGGAACAGGTGTTCTGCTTCGAGAACCGCGGCGCCGAGATCGGCGTGACTCTGGGTCACCCGCACGGGCAGATCTACGCCTACCCGTTCACCACCCCGCGCACCGCGCTGATGCTGCGTTCGGTCGCGGCGCACAAGGAGGCGACCGGCGGGGGGAACCTCTTCGACGCCGTCCTGGAGCGTGAACTCGCCGACGAGCGGGTCGTCCTGGAGGGTGAACACTGGGTCGCGTTCGTGCCGTACGCGGCGCACTGGCCCTACGAGGTGCACCTCTACCCGAAGCGCCGGGTGCCGGACCTGCTCGCCCTCGACGAGGACGCGCGCACAGAGTTCCCCCAGGTGTACCTGGAACTCTTGAGGCGCTTCGACCGGATCTTCGGCGAAGGTGAACCGTCCACGCCGTACATCTCCGCCTGGCACCAGGCGCCGTTCGGCGCGCTGGAGGAGTTCGAGGGCGTCAACCGGGACGACTTCGCGCTCCATCTCGAGCTTTTCACCATTCGCCGCACTTCCGGCAAGCTGAAGTTTCTCGCGGGCTCCGAATCAGGCATGAACGTCTTCATCAACGACGTGCCGCCGGAGTTCGCGGCCCAGCGACTGCGAGAGGTAGCGAGTTCATGAGCGGCACCACCGGCACGAGCGGCAAGTATCTGGTCACGGGTGGCGCGGGCTACGTCGGCGGCGTGGTCGCCCAGCACCTGCTGGAGGCCGGCCACGAGGTCGTCGTGCTCGACAACCTCTCCACCGGTTTCCGCGAGGGCGTCCCGGCGGGTGCCTCGTTCATCGAGGGCGACATCCGCGACGCCGCGAAGTGGCTCGACGCCTCCTTCGACGCCGTGCTCCACTTCGCCGCGTTCTCGCAGGTCGGCGAGTCCGTCGTCAAGCCTGAGAAGTACTGGGACAACAACGTCGGCGGCACCATGGCCCTGCTCGGCGCCATGCGCGAGGCCGGCGTGCGCAAGCTGGTCTTCTCCTCCACGGCGGCGACCTACGGCGAGCCGGAGCAGGTCCCGATCGTCGAGACCGCGCCGACGAAGCCGACCAACCCCTACGGCGCGTCCAAGCTCGCCGTCGACCACATGATCAGCGGTGAGGCCGCCGCCCACGGGCTCGGCGCCGTCTCCCTGCGGTACTTCAACGTGGCCGGTGCCTACGGCGGGCAGGGTGAGCGCCACGACCCCGAGTCGCACCTCATCCCGCTCGTCCTCCAGGTCGCGCAGGGCCGCCGCGAGGCCATCTCGGTCTTCGGCGACGACTACCCGACCCCCGACGGCACGTGCGTCCGCGACTACATCCACGTCGCCGACCTCGCCGAGGCCCACCTCCTCGCCGTGGCCGCCGCCGAGCCCGGCGAGCACCTCATCTGCAACCTCGGCAACGGCAACGGCTTCTCCGTGCGCGAGGTCATCGAGACCGTCCGCGAGGTCACCGGCCACCCGATCCCCGAGGTCGTGGCCCCTCGCCGCGGCGGCGACCCGGCCGTCCTGGTCGCCTCGGCGGCCACCGCCCGGGAGCGGCTGGGCTGGAACCCGTCCCGCGCGGATCTCGCGGGTATCGTCGCGGACGCGTGGAAGTTCGCGCAGCACATCGCCAGTGGCGCAAGGGAGTCGTAGTGGGGGCACAGGAAGTACGCGAGGGGTTCGTCCGGCTGTACGGGGCCGAGCCCGACGGCGTCTGGGCGGCGCCCGGCCGCGTCAACCTCATCGGTGAGCACACCGACTACAACGACGGCTTCGTGATGCCCTTCGCGCTGCCGCACATCGCCGTCGCCGCGGTCGCACGGCGGACGGACGGCGTGCTGCGACTGCACTCGGCCGACCTCGACAGCGGTGTCGCCGAACTGCGGCTCGACGAGCTGACGCCCGAGTCCGACAAGAACTGGACGGCGTACCCCGCCGGAGTCGTCTGGGCGCTGCGCGAGGCCGGTCACGCGGTGACCGGCGCCGACATCCATCTGTCCTCGACGGTTCCGTCGGGCGCCGGCCTGTCGTCGTCCGCGGCGCTGGAGGTCGTCGTGGCCCTCGCGCTGAACGACCTCTACGACCTCGGGCTCCAGCGCTGGCAGCTCGCCCGCCTGTGCCAGCGCGCCGAGAACGTCTACGTCGGCGCGCCCACCGGCATCATGGACCAGACGGCGTCCGCGTGCTGCGAGGCCGGCCACGCGCTGTTCCTCGACACCCGCGACCTCGCGCAGAAGCAGATCCCCCTCGACCTGGCGGCCGAGGGCCTGCGCCTGCTGGTCGTCGACACGCAGCTCACGCACGCGCACAGCGACGGCGAGTACGGCAAGCGGCGGGCCGGCTGCGAGAAGGGCGCCGCCCTCCTCGGCGTCGACGCGCTGCGGGACATCGC
Source organism: Streptomyces sp. NBC_00637 (assembly GCF_045161545.1). Lineage (NCBI taxonomy): Bacteria > Bacillati > Actinomycetota > Actinomycetes > Kitasatosporales > Streptomycetaceae > Streptomyces > Streptomyces sp. NBC_00637. Next base: position 4,971,364 of record NZ_CP109046.1, read on the forward strand.
GTACGCCGACCTGGAAGCGGCCCTCGCCCGCCTCGGCGACGAGGAGGAGGTCCGCCGCCTGGTCCGCCATGTGGTGACGGAGGATCAGCGCGTGGAGCAGGTCGTCGCCCTTCTGGAGTCGGGCGGTGACACCCGCGCGGTCGGGCCGGTCCTGACGGCGGGCCACGCCTCGCTCCGCGACGACTTCCGGGTCTCCTGCCCCGAGCTGGACCTCGTCGTCGACACCGCCCTCGCGCACGGGGCGCTCGGCGCGCGGATGACCGGTGGCGGCTTCGGCGGTTCGGCGATCGTCCTGGCGGAGGCCACCGACGTCGAGACCCTCACCAAGGCCGTCGAAGAGGCCTTCGCGACCGCGGGGCACAAGGCGCCGCGGGTGTTCGAGGCGGTGCCGGCGGCGGGGGCGCGTCGGCTGAGCTGAGCGGGTCACGGTGGGGCGGTGGGGGCGGATGGATCGCGCCCCCACCGCCCCTTCCCGTTCCCGCCCCTTCCCGTTCCTACCCGTTCCGCCCGTGCCGGGCGGGCTGAAGGGACTATCCGAGTCTCTTCGTCAGGGTGTACTCCGTGATTCCCGGCGGGTAGTCCTCGATCACGCACACCACCTCGTACCCGTGGCGCCGGTAGAACCCCGGGGCCTGGAAGTCCCAGGTCTCCAGGCGTACACGGTCGCAGCCGCGCTGCTCGCGGGCGACGCGTTCCGCCTCTGCGAGGAGGGCACTGCCCAGGCCCGTGCCCCGGTGCCGGGCGTCGACCCAGAGGTAGGTGACGTGCAGCCAGGTCGTCCAGGTGTGGCCGACCAGGCCGCCGGCCAGATCGCCGCCCGGGTCCGAGGCCCAGACGTGCAGCGCCGACTCGCGTTCCGCGGGCGTGCCGCGCAGCGCGCGCAGGACCGGGGAGGCCTCGGTGTTGGTGGCGAGGAGCCGCGAACGGAGAAGATCGCGGCGAGTCCTGTCGACTTCTGTCTCAAGACGAAACATGCGGCACACCATAAACGCGGCGGCCGAACCAATCCTGCAATTTGCCTTCCGCTCTACGCCCGCGGCCCTACCCTGTGAACAGTGCCGGTGGGGGCCGGTACAGATCAGGGGGCGAGACAGTCGGGTACGGCGCCCGCGGTGGGGGTAGCAGTCTCTGCACGGCGGCGGCCGTTGCGGTAGTGGCATCCCCTCCGGGCGTCGTATCCGCGCCGGTCGACGTTCTCCATCTCTCCGGACCTTGGAGTATCCCCTGCTCCGTGAAGGAGCTTGGGGGAGGGGGTTTCGTGGTTCGCATTCGTGTACTGGTCGTCGACGACCACCGCATCTTCGCCGAGTCGCTCGCCGCGGCACTCGCCGCCGAGCCCGACGTCGACGTCTCCGCGGCCGGCAGCGGCCCGGCGGCACTGCGCAGCCTGGAGCGCGCGGCCGCCGAGGGGCGCCGGTACGACGTGCTGCTGGTCGACGCCGATCTGGGCGCCGCCCTGCCGGACATACGGCCCGCCGTGCCCGTGCGGGAGGTGGGGGAGGACGGGCTCGTCGACGGGATATCGCTGGTCGTGGGGGTCCGTGCCGCGCAGCCCCATGTCCGGATCGTCGTCCTCGCCGAGAAGGACGAGCCGCGCCGCGCGGCCCTCGCCCTCCAGGCCGGGGCGTCCGGCTGGGTGGCGAAGGACTGCTCGCTGTCCCGTCTGCTCACCGTCATCAGAGGTGTGCTGCGCGAGGAGACGCACCTCCCGCCCGCGCTCCTCACCGGTGTCCTGCGGGAGTTGACGGCCGCCCGCAAGCACCGCACCGAGAGCGAACGGCTCGTCGAGTCCCTCACCCCGAGGGAGCGGGAAGTGCTGCGCTGCATGGTCGCCGGGCTGGGCAGGAAGGCGGTCGCCGACCGGCTGTTCCTCTCCCCGCACACCGTCCGCACCCATATGCAGAACGTGCTCGGCAAACTGGGCGTGCACTCCACCCTCGCCGCCGTCGCCCTGGCCCGGCGGGCCGGGGTGGGACCGGTGGACCTAGCCGGGGATGTTGTCGAACGGGGCGGTCAACTGGCGTAGCAGGCCGGCCAGTTCGCCGCGCTGGGTCTGCGAGAGCTCGGCCAGGATCGCTCGTTCCTGGTCGAGCAGTCCGGCGAGGGCCTGGTCGGCGCGGTCCTTGCCGTCGTCCGTGAGACGGACGAGCACGCCCCGGCGGTCGCTCGGGTCCGGCAGCCGTTCCACCAGGCCCTTCTTCGCGAGCCGGTCGATGCGGTTCGTCATGGTGCCCGAGGTCACCAGCGTCTGCGTCAGCAGTTGGCCCGGCGAGAGCTGGTAGGGCGCCCCCGCGCGCCGGAGCGCGGTCAGGACGTCGAACTCCCAGGGCTCCAGCTGGTGCTCGGAGAACGCCAGACGGCGTGCGCGGTCCAGGTGCCGGGCCAGTCTGCTCACCCGGCTGAGTACTTCCAGCGGCTCCACGTCGAGGTCCGGGCGCTCCCGGCGCCACGCTGCGACCAGCCGATCGACCTCGTCCTCCATGACGATCAGTGTAGTGGTTGTGTCGATGTGGAGTCTCTTGATGTCGAGTATCTTGACGTCAAGATAAATGGCGGGGGAGAGTGGCACACATGACGACCAACCCCACCTGGGACCCCGCCCAGTACCTGCGCCACGCCGCCCACCGCGCCCGCCCCTTCGCCGACCTCCTCGCCCGCGTTCCCGGCCTCCCCGGCGACCCGCCCCGCATCGCCGACCTCGGCTGCGGCCCCGGCAACCTCACCGCCGCCCTCGCCGACCGCTGGCCCACCGCCCGCGTCACCGGCTACGACAACTCGCCCCGGATGCTCGCCGACGCGGCGGCGCACGCGGGCGCACACCTCGACTTCGCCCACGCCGACCTCGCCACCTGGGCGCCGGAGGAGACGTACGACCTCCTCGTCTCGAACGCGGCTCTGCACTGGGTGCCCGGCCACCTCGACGCCTTCGCCGGCTGGCTGGACGGTCTCGCCCCCGGCGGCACCTTCGCCTTCCAGGTGCCCCACAACATCGACGCGCCCCTGCACGCCCTGATGCGCGAGCTCGGCGGCAGCGTCCGCTGGAAGGGCCGCCTCGGCCACGTCCTGCGCCACGAGGACTCCGTCCACGCCCCCGCCGTCTACCTCGACCGGCTGGCCCGCCTCGGCTGCGCCACCGACGTCTGGACGACCACCTACCTCCACGTGCTCCAGGGCGAGGACCCCGTACTCGACTGGGTCAAGGGCACCGGACTGCGCCCCGCCCTGGACGCCCTCGCCGACGACCCCGAGGCCCGCGACGCCTTCGTCGCCGACTACCGCGACCTGCTCCGCGAGGCCTACCCGAGCGCGGAGTACGGGACGGTCCTGCCGTTCCGCCGCCTGTTCGCGGTAGCCGTGAAGGAGGCCTGACGTGCTGGCCGCCGTCGACCATGTACAGCTCGCCGCCCCACCCGGCTCCGAGGATCTGCTGCGCCGCTTCTACACCGGCACCCTCGCGATGACCGAGATCCCCAAGCCGCCGGTGCTCGCGGCGAAGGGCGGCTGCTGGTTCCGGGCGGGGGACGTGCACCTGCATCTCGGCATCGAGGAGGGCTTCCGCCCCTCCGCGAAGTCCCACCCCGGCCTGCGGGTCACCGGTATCGAGGCGTTCGCCGCCCGGATCGAGGCCCACGGCACACCCGTCACCTGGGACGCGGACCTGCCGGGACACCGCCGCTTCTACGCCCGGGACCCAGTCGGCAACCGACTGGAGTTCCTGGAACCCGTCATCGGGGTGGTTTGAGCGGCGCGGGACGGGTCACTCGCAGTGTTGAGACCACACGCAGACCTGACTGGGAGTGATGAACAGTGGCAGGCGAGCAGAAGTCCAAGGCGAAGATGGAACAGGCCAAGGGCAAGGCGAAGGAAGCGGTCGGCCGCACCGTGGGCAACGAGCGGCTCGAGGCCGAGGGACGCGCCGAGCAGGCCAAGGGCGACGCCCGTCAGGCCAAGGAGAAGACCAAGGACGTCTTCAAGCACTGAGACGTCTTCCAGCACCGGGAAGCCGACAGGACCCGACGCGCCGAAGGCGCCGAAGGCACTGACGGCCTCAAGCGGTACAGACGCGGGCGGGGTCCCGACCACGACGGTCGGGACCCCGCCCACATGTGTGCGTGGTGCCGGCTAGGCCTTCCGGCGACCTATCAGGTGCGGCTTCGCCTCCAGGCCGTCCAGCCCGTGCCAGGACAGGTTCACCAGGTGGGCCGCCACCTCCGCCTTCTTCGGGCGGCGTACGTCCAGCCACCACTGACCGGTCAGGGCGACCATCCCGACCAGGGCCTGGGCGTACAGCGGGGCCAGTTTCGGGTCGAAGCCGCGGCTCTTGAACTCGCGGCCCAGGATGTCCTCCACCTGGGTCGCGATGTCGGAGATCAGCGACGCGAACGACCCGGTCGACTGCGGGATGGGAGAGTCCCGCACCAGGATCCGGAAACCGTCCGTGTACTCCTCGATGTAGTCGAGGAGCGCGAACGCCGCCTGTTCGAGGAGCTCACGGGGGTGGCCCGCCGTCAGCGACGACGTGACCATGTCCAGCAGCCGGCGCATCTCCCGGTCCACGACGACCGCGTACAGCCCCTCCTTGCCGCCGAAGTGCTCGTACACCACCGGCTTGGAGACCCCGGCCTTCGCCGCGATCTCCTCCACCGAGGTGCCCTCGAAACCCTTCGCCGCGAACAGGGTGCGACCGATCTCGAGCAGCTGCTGACGCCGCTCGGCACCCGTCATACGGGTGCGCCGGGCGCGCCGCGGCTTCGCTTCGTTACTGGAGGTACTGCTGGGATCGGTCGCCACGCCGTCAATCATGCCGCCTCGACGGTGGCCTTCCCCTGTGGGGAACCGTCCTCACCCGTGTTACGACGCGAATCGATACGCGAGCGTGACGGCCAGCGCACGTCGTAGGCCCACCCGAGCATCTCGAACCACCGGATGAAGCGCGCCGACGAGTCCAGTTGGCCCCGCATCACGCCGTGCCGCGCGGAGGTCGGCTCCGCGTGGTGCAGGTTGTGCCAGGACTCGCCGCAGGACAGGATCGCCAGCCACCAGACGTTGCCGGAGCGGTCGCGCGACTTGAACGGGCGCTTGCCCACGGCGTGACAGATCGAGTTGATCGACCACGTCACGTGGTGCAGCAGGGCCACCCGCACCAGCGAGCCCCAGAAGAACGCCGTGAACGCGCCCCACCAGGACATCGTGACCAGCCCGCCCACCAGGGGCGGCAGCGCCAGCGACAGGATCGTCCAGTAGACGAACTGCCGGGAGATCGAGCGGATCGCCGGGTCCTTGATCAGGTCCGGCGCGTACTTCTCCTGCGAGGTCTGCTCCTCGTCGAACATCCAGGCGATGTGGGCCCACCACAGGCCCTTCATCAGCGCCGGGAGCGTCTCGCCGAACCGCCACGGCGAATGCGGGTCACCCTCCGCGTCGGAGAACTTGTGGTGCTTGCGGTGATCGGCGACCCACCGCACGATCGGGCCCTCCACCGCCATCGAACCCATGATCGCCAACGCGATCCTGAGCGGTCGCTTCGCCTTGAACGAACCGTGCGTGAAGTAGCGGTGGAACCCGATCGTGATGCCGTGGCAGCCGAGGAAGTACATGAACACCAGCAGACCGAGGTCCAGCCAGCTCACCCCCCAGCCCCACGCCAGCGGCACGGCCGCCAGCACCGACAGAAACGGAACGACGATGAAGATCAGCAGCATGATCTGCTCGATCGAACGCTTCTGCTCGCCACCCCGGGTGGCCGAGGGCGTGGGGGTACCGTCGGGTGCCTTCAAAGGCTCATCGATCACGTTGGAGCTGCCTGTGGTCATGCGCGTCCCCTGGGGGGTCTTGGTTTGAGGGAGATGCCGTTGTTCCGCACACCCGGAAGGTCACACAGCGAACCAATGCCACGCTCCCTACGGTTCCGTAACCTACGGCATCGTAAGTATGGCAGTGCCCGGGCCGGCGGCAAGAGCCCGCCAACCTGCGCGTCCCCAGGGACACCTATCCTTGGAGACAGTCGGACAGCGCGGTCCGCTCTGTTTTCTTCCCGGATGCCCAGCCCCTAAGCGACGCCCGCCACAGGGCCGGATTCCGGGTTCCCTCCCGGACGAGCTTCAACACTGCAAGGAGCCGCACCTGTGAGCAGTGCCGACGACCTTGGCCAGGCCACCACAACGACCAGCACCGAGCTGCGCACCGACATCCGCCGACTGGGGGACCTCCTCGGCGAGACCCTCGTCCGGCAGGAGGGCCCCGAGCTCCTCGACCTCGTCGAGAAGGTCCGCCGCCTCACCCGCGAGGACGGCGAGGCCGCCGCCGAACTGCTGCGTGGCATCGAACTGGAGACCGCGGCCAAGCTGGTCCGCGCCTTCTCCACCTACTTCCACCTCGCCAACGTCACCGAACAGGTCCACCGCGGCCGCGAACTGCGCGAGCGCCGCGCCGCCGAGGGCGGCCTCCTCGCCCGCACCGCCGACCGCCTCAAGGACGTCGACCCCGAACACGTCCAGCAGACGGTCCGCAACCTCAACGTGCGCCCCGTGTTCACGGCACACCCCACCGAAGCCGCGCGCCGGTCGGTACTGAACAAGCTCCGGCGCATCGCCGCGCTCCTCGAGACCCCCGTGATCGAGGCCGACCGCCGCCGCCACGACACCCGCCTGGCCGAGAACATCGACCTCGTCTGGCAGACCGACGAGCTCCGGGTCGTCCGCCCCGAGCCCGCCGACGAGGCCCGCAACGCCGTCTACTACCTCGACGAGCTCCACGCGGGCGCCGTCGGCGACGTCCTCGAGGACCTCACCGCCGAACTGGAACGCGTCGGCGTCAAGGTCCCGGAGGACACCCGCCCGCTCACCTTCGGCACCTGGATCGGCGGCGACCGCGACGGCAATCCCAACGTCACCCCCCAGGTGACCTGGGACGTCCTCATCCTCCAGCACGAACACGGCATCAACGACGCGCTCGAGATGATCGACGAGCTCCGCGGCTTCCTCTCCAACTCCATCCGCTACACCGGCGCCACCGAGGAACTCCTGGAGTCGCTGAAGGGCGATCTCGAACAGCTGCCCGAGATCAGCCCCCGCTACAAGCGCCTCAACGCCGAGGAGCCCTACCGCCTCAAGGCCACCTGCATCCGGCAGAAGCTGGAGAACACCAAGCAGCGCCTCGCCAAGGGCATCCCCCACGAGAGCGGGCGCGACTACCTCGGCACCAGCGAACTCCTCGCGGACCTCACCCTCATCCAGACCTCCCTGCGCGAACACCGCGGCGCCCTGTTCGCCGACGGCCGGATGAACCGCACCATCCGCACCCTCGCCGCGTTCGGCCTCCAGCTCGCCACCATGGACGTGCGTGAGCACGCCGACGCCCACCACCACGCCCTCGGTCAGCTCTTCGACCGCCTCGGCGAGGAGTCCTGGCGCTACACCGACATGCCCCGCGAGTACCGCACCAAGCTCCTCGCCAAGGAACTGCGCTCGCGCCGCCCCCTCGCCCCCACCCCGGCCCCGGTCGACGCCGCCGGCGAGAAGACCCTCGGCGTCTTCCTCACCGTCAAGCGGGCCCTGGAGGTCTTCGGACCCGAGGTCATCGAGTCCTACATCATCTCCATGTGCCAGGGCGCCGACGACGTGTTCGCGGCGGCGGTCCTGGCCCGCGAGGCCGGACTGATCGACCTGCACGCCGGCTGGGCGAAGATCGGCATCGTGCCGCTCCTGGAGACCACGGACGAGCTGAAGGCCGCCGACACCATCCTCGAGGACATGCTCTCCGACCCCTCCTACCGGCGCCTGGTCGCGCTGCGCGGAGACGTCCAGGAGGTCATGCTCGGCTACTCCGACTCCTCGAAGTTCGGCGGCATCACCACCAGCCAGTGGGAGATCCACCGCGCCCAGCGCCGGCTGCGTGACGTCGCCCACCGCTACGGCGTCCGGCTGCGGCTGTTCCACGGCCGCGGCGGCACCGTCGGCCGCGGCGGCGGCCCCTCCCACGACGCCATCCTCGCCCAGCCCTGGGGCACCCTGGAGGGCGAGATCAAGGTCACCGAGCAGGGCGAGGTCATCTCCGACAAGTACCTCATCCCGTCCCTGGCCAGGGAGAACCTGGAACTGACGGTCGCCGCGACCCTTCAGGCCTCCGCCCTGCACACCGCCCCCCGCCAGTCCGACGAGGCCCTCGCCCGCTGGGACGCCGCCATGGACGTCGTCTCCGACGCCGCCCACCAGGCCTACCGCGCCCTCGTCGAGGACCCGGACCTGCCGACGTACTTCCTCGCGTCGACGCCGGTGGACCAGCTGGCCGACCTGCACCTGGGCTCCCGGCCCTCCCGCCGTCCCGGCTCCGGCGTCTCGCTCGACGGCCTGCGCGCCATCCCGTGGGTGTTCGGCTGGACGCAGTCCCGCCAGATCGTCCCCGGCTGGTTCGGCGTCGGCTCCGGCCTCAAGGCCCTGCGCGACGCCGGTCTGGACAGCGTCCTGGACGAGATGCGCGACCAGTGGCACTTCTTCCGGAACTTCATCTCCAACGTCGAGATGACCCTCGCGAAGACCGACCTGCGCATCGCCCAGCACTACGTCGACACCCTCGTCCCCGACGACCTCAAGCACGTCTTCGACCGCATCAAGGCCGAACACGCCCTGACCGTCGCCGAGGTACTGAAGATCACCGGCGAAGCGGAACTGCTCGCCGCCACCCCCGTGCTCAAGCAGACCTTCACCATCCGCGACGCCTACCTCGACCCCATCTCCTACCTCCAGGTCACCCTGCTCAAGCGCCAGCGTGACGCCGCGGCCGCGGGAGCCGAGCCCGACCCGCTCCTCGCCCGCGCCCTGCTCCTCACCGTCAACGGCGTCGCCGCGGGCCTGCGCAACACCGGCTGACCCGCACACCCCGCACGCAAAGGCGCCCCGGTCCGTCCGGACCGGGGCGCCTCCGCGTACCCGTACACCACAGCGCACCGCGCTCACCCCACGCGTTCACCCGCACGCTCACACCGCGAGGAACGCCGCCGTCAGCAGGGCGACGCCCGAACCCGCGAACACCCAACCCACCCGCACCCGCCCCAGACCACCCGCGACCACGATCGACGCCAGCAGCAGCGCGCCACCCAACGGCACCCACGCGTACAGGATCCCGGCCGGACCGGACCGCACCACCTCGTCGCTGCCCGGCTTGATCACCACGGTGTAGACCCCGCCCTTGCGCACCGCCACCGACTTCTCGATCTCCACGCGCGCGCGTGCCGTCGACCCGGCGGACAGCGGCGTGTACGGCCCCGCGCACGTGTCCTCACCGCACCGCGTCACCTCGACCGTGCCCTGTTCCCGGCCCTTCGTCAGCATCGCGTGCTGCGCGGACCCCCAGGAACCCCACACCCCCGCGACCAGGATCAGCACGGTGAGCGCACCCATCGCCACGAGCCGTCCGCACCGCAACGCGGTCTGCGAGGCCGAGCCCTTGGCCGACGTCCTGGCCGGATCCCGTGAGGAGCTCTTGGCCGAGCTCTTGCGGGAGTGGCCCCGGCGGCGGTGGGACGAGGCTGCTGTGGCAGGCATGGCCGGGATCATTGGCCATGCCTGAACGGCCCGTCAACCTGGCCGGGCGACAAGTCAGGAGTTGTACGTGCTTTGCGCCCGTTCCAGCCCCTCCAGCACCAGGGCCTCCGCCGCGTCCGCCGCACGGTCGACGAAGTAGTCCAGTTCCTTGCGCTCGGCCGAGGAGAAGTCCTTCAGCACGAAGTCCGCCACCTGCATCCGCCCCGGCGGCCGCCCGATGCCGAACCGCACCCGGTGGTAGTCCGGGCCCGTCACCTTCGTCATCGACTTCAGACCGTTGTGCCCGTTGTCCCCGCCGCCGAGCTTCAGCCGCAGCACGCCGTAGTCGATGTCCAGCTCGTCATGGACCGCGACGATGTTCGCCACCGGCACCTTGTAGAAGTCCCGCAGCGCGTTCACCGGCCCACCCGACACGTTCATGAACGACATCGGCTTCGCCAGCACCACCCGCCGGCTCCCCGTCCCCGGCGGACCCAGCCGCCCCTCGACGACCTGGGCCTGCGCCTTGCCCGCACGCTTGAACCTCCCCCCGATCCGCTCGGCCAGCAGATCCGCCACCATGAAACCGACGTTGTGCCGGTTCATGGCGTACTCCGGACCGGGATTGCCGAGACCCACGATCAGCCAGGGGGCGTTGGCGTCGGTCGTCACGTCCATGTCTCCTTGATACGCGCAGGCCGCCGCCCCCCGGAGGGAGCGGCGGCCGACGGGATGAGGTACCGGGAAAATCAGGCCTCGGTGGTCTCGGCCTCGGCGTCCGCCGGGGCCTCCTCCGCCTGGGCGGACAGGACCTGGAGGACGACCGCGTCCTCGTCGGTCGCCAGCGTGGTGCCCTTGGGCAGCGGGATGTCCTTGGCGAGGATGGCCGCGCCGGCCTCGAGGCCCGCGATGGAGACGGTGACCGACTCGGGGATGTGGGTGGCCTCGGCCTCGACGTTCAGCGTGCTCAGCACGTGCTCGAGCAGGAAGGCACCCGGGGCGAGCTCACCCTCGGTGTGGACGTAGACCTCGACGTTGACCTTCTCGCCGCGCTTCACGAGGAGCAGGTCGACGTGGTCCAGGAAGCCCTTGATCGCGTCGCGCTGCACGGCCTTCGGGATCGCCAGCTGGGTCTTGCCGTCGATCTCCAGGCTGAGCAGGACGTTCGGGGTACGCAGGGCGAGCTGGAGCTCGTGGCCCGGCAGCGTGATGTGGACGGGCTCGGCGCCGTGGCCGTAGACCACGGCGGGAACCTTGCTGTCACGGCGGATGCGGCGGGCGGCGCCCTTGCCGAACTCGGTGCGGGTCTCGGCTGCGAGCTTGACCTCGGCCATGTTCACTCCTCGTAGAACGGGGGAAAGGTGGTCACCCGGCCAAACCATCGGCCTGCTACGAAGAGCGCGTCGATAACGGACCGCCGTACACACACGTGTACGGCCTCCCTCGCCGAGCAACTGTGGCAGTTTACGCAGCGGGAAGGCCGTACAGGAAATCGATCTAGACGAGGACCGTCACTGCTCGTCGAAGAGGCTCGTCACCGAACCGTCCTCGAACACCTCGCGCACCGCGTTCGCGATCGTCGGCGCGATCGACAGCACGGTGATCTTGTCCACCTCGAGCTCGCCCGGGGTCGGCAGCGTGTTGGTGAAGATGAACTCGCTGACCTTCGAGTTCTTCAGGCGGTCGGCCGCCGGACCCGACAGCACACCGTGCGTCGCCGTCACGATGACGTCCTCCGCGCCGTGCGCGAACAACGCGTCCGCGGCCGCGCAGATCGTGCCACCCGTGTCGATCATGTCGTCGACGAGCACACAGACCCGGCCCTTGACCTCACCCACGACCTCGTGGACGGTCACCTGGTTCGCCACGTCCTTGTCGCGCCGCTTGTGCACGATCGCCAGCGGCGCGCCCAGCCGGTCGCACCAGCGGTCCGCCACGCGTACCCGGCCCGCGTCCGGCGACACGACGGTCAGCTTGTCGCGGTCCACCTTGCTGCCCACGTAGTCGGCGAGCAGCGGCAGGGCGAACAGGTGGTCCACCGGGCCGTCGAAGAAGCCCTGGATCTGGTCCGTGTGGAGGTCCACCGTCAGGATCCGGTGCGCGCCCGCCGTCTTCATCATGTCCGCGATCAGGCGGGCCGAGATCGGCTCACGTCCGCGGTGCTTCTTGTCCTGACGGGCATAGCCGTAGAACGGCACGATCACGGTGATCGAGCGGGCCGACGCGCGCTTCAGCGCGTCGATCATGATCAGCTGCTCCATGATCCACTTGTTGATCGGAGCCGTGTGGCTCTGGATCAGGAAGCAGTCCGCACCTCGCGCCGACTCCTGGTAGCGGACGTAGATCTCGCCGTTGGCGAAATCGAAGGCCTTCGTCGGGACGACCCCGACACCCAGCTGGTGGGCGACCTCCTCGGCAAGCTCGGGGTGGGCGCGGCCGGAGAAGAACATCATCTTCTTCTCGCCGGTCGTCTTGATCCCGGTCACAGCACTGTCTCCTCAGAGGTGTCTCAGCTGGATGTCGAGAGACCTCGCCGCTGGGCGCGACGGGACCGTCTCAGCTGGTGGGTGCGGGTGTGCACTTATCACGGTACGCCGTGTCCGACGTGCCTGTTTCCGGTCAGCTTTCGCTTTCCGCCTGGCGGGAGGCCGTCTCGGCCGCCTTCGCCGCCGCGCTGCCCGGACGCTTGCGGGCCACCCAACCCTCGATATTCCGCTGCTGGCCTCGGGCCACGGCCAGCGAACCGGGCGGCACGTCCTTCGTGATCACGGACCCGGCGGCGGTGTACGCGCCGTCCCCGACCGTGACAGGTGCCACAAACATGTTGTCCGAACCCGTACGGCAGTGCGACCCGACGGTGGTGTGATGCTTGTCCTGTCCGTCGTAGTTCACGAACACGCTCGCCGCGCCGATGTTGCTGTACTCGCCGATCGTCGCGTCGCCGACGTAGGAGAGGTGCGGGACCTTCGTCCCCTCGCCGATGGACGCGTTCTTCGTCTCGACGTACGTGCCGATCTTGCCCTTCGCCCCGAGACGGGTGCCGGGACGGAGGTAGGCGAACGGCCCGACGGTCGCGGCCGGGCCGATCCGGGCACCGTCGGAGACGGTGTGGTCGACCCGGGCGCCCGCGCCGACCTCGGTGTCCTTCAGCCGGCTGTGGGGACCGACCTCGGCGCCCTCGCCGAGGTGCGTGCTGCCGTGCAGCTGCGTACCGGGGTGCACGACGGCGTCCTGCTCGAACGTGACGGTGACGTCGATCCAGGTCGTCGCCGGGTCGATCACGGTCACGCCGGACAGCATCGCGGCGGTCAGCAGCCGGTCGTTGAGGATGCGGCGGGCCTCGCTGAGCTGCACGCGGTTGTTGATGCCGGCGATCTCCCGGTGATCGGCGGCGACGGACGCGCCGACCCGGTGACCGGCCTCCCGCAGGATCCCGAGGACGTCGGTGAGGTACTCCTCGCCCTGGCTGTTGTCCGTGCGGACCTTCTTCAGCGCGTCCGCGAGCAGCTGCCCGTCGAAGGCGAACACCCCGGAGTTGATCTCGCGGATCGCGCGCACCGCGTCGTTGGCGTCCTTGTGCTCGACGATCGCGGTGACGGTGCCGGAGGCGCCGTCCCGGACGATCCGCCCGTAACCGGTCGCGTCCGGCACCTCGGCGGTGAGGACGGTGACGGCGTTCCCGTCCGCGTGGTGGGTGGCGGCGAGCTCCGCGAGGGTCGCGCCGGTGAGCAGCGGGGTGTCGCCGCAGACGACGACCACCGTGCCGTCGACACCGCCGCCGAGCTGCTCGAGCCCCATCCGGACGGCGTGCCCGGTGCCGTTCTGCTCTTCCTGTACGGCGGTGCGCACGCCGGCGTCGACCTCGGCGAGGTGCGCCGTGACCTTCTCGCGTGCGTGCCCGACCACGACGACCAGGTTCTCGGGGTCCAACTCACGGGCCGCGGCCAGCACATGACCCACGAGGGAGCGGCCGCTGATCTCGTGCAGGACCTTCGGTATGGCGGACTTCATACGGGTGCCCTCACCCGCTGCGAGAACGACGACGGCTGCCGGGCGAATGGCGCTCACGGAAGTTGCCCTTCGGCTGTGGAGTGGGGTGGGACATCCGAAGGATACCGGGGCGTTTCCCGGGGGACATGAGAGCGGGCCCTGACAGTGCTGTCAGGACCCGCGTCGTGTATGGCTCCCCCGCCAGGACTCGAACCCGGACATATGGCACCAAAAGCCACAGTGCTGCCAATTACACCACAGGGGATCAATCTCGACTGAACCGGACATTTAGTCGGGCTGCCGAGTGGCGCCTCCTACTATGCCGTACCACCCGCCTTCGATGCGACGGTGTAGGGCGGCGCTCCGCGGTGCGGCCCGTCCGAAGGCAACCGTGGTGCCCCTGGCCGCCATTGGCTCCGCTCTCTCCCGGCGTACCGCGAAGGCCGTGCGACGGCCGGACGCGTGGGGCACAGGCGACGGCGGCGCATCGGAATGGCCGGTTCCGTCCTCGAACGGGCGTGGCTCGGCAGTTCGAGGGATATCGGTCGGTTTCGAGGCTGTTCGGTTACCGGATGTGGTGTGGACCTGTCGGGAAAGTCGCCGGAAAAGGCGGAGGTCCCGCCCGTAGGCTGGAGGCATGACCACGACGGGGGAAGAGGACACGGCGGCCCTGGGAGGGCCGTGGTGGTGGACCAGATGGCGGAGCGCGGCGTTCGACTGGAGCCTGGGGCTCGTGTCCGCCGTGGAGTGCGCGGTGGAGGGGATCCCGTTCGCGCGGGATGCCGGGATCCCGTCGGCGGCGGGGGTGGTGTTCGGACTGCTCGCCGGGTCGGTCCTGGTGGTGCGGCGGAAGTGGCCCATCGCGGTGGTGCTGGTGTCGATCGCGATCACGCCCGCCCAGATGGGTTATCTGATGGGCATCGTGGGGCTGTACACGCTCGCCGCCTCCGAGCTGCCCCGGCGGATCATCGCCTCGCTCGCGGGGATGCAGCTGGTGGGGACGCTGATCGTGACGTTCGTGCGGGTGCGGCAGAGCATGGACCAGGGGCGGCTGACCATCGGCGACTGGTTCATCCCGTTCGCCGCGATCACGACCTCGCTCGGGCTCACCGCCCCGCCGCTGCTGCTCGGCATGTACGTCGGTGCCCGGCGGCGGCTCATGGAGAGCCTGCGGGAGCGGGCGGACAGCCTCGAACGGGAGTTGCAGTTGCTCGCGGAGCGGGCGGAGGAGCGGGCGGAGTGGGCGCGCGGTGAGGAGCGGACCCGGATCGCGCGGGAGATGCACGACGTGGTCGCGCACCGGGTGAGCCTGATGGTCGTCCATGCCGCGGCGTTGCAGGCCATCGCGCGCAAGGATCCGGAGAAGGCGGTGCGCAACGCGGCGCTGGTGGGTGACATGGGGCGGCAGGCGTTGACCGAGTTGCGGGAGATGCTCGGGGTGCTGCGCAGCGGTGGCCCGGCGGAGCGGGCGGCGTCGGTTCCGGTGGTGGCGGTGGGGGTGACCGCCGCGGTGGTGCTGGAGGAGGGCGAGGGGCCGTGCCTGTCGGAGCTCGACGAGCTGGTGGGTCAGTCGGCGGCCGCGGGGATGGTGGTCGAGTTGCTGGTGGAGGGGGAGGTGCGGGCGTATGCGGCGGAGGTGGAGCAGACGGCGTACCGGGTGGTGCAGGAGGCGCTGACGAACGTCCACAAGCACGCGGCGGGTGCCAAGACGCATGTGCGGTTGGCGCATCGCGAGGGGGAGATCGCGATGCAGGTCGAGAACGGCCCGCCGCCCGAGGTGTCGGCGTTGTCGGCCGGGTTCCCTTCGGGAGGCAACGGGTTGGTGGGGATGAAGGAGCGGGTGGTGGCGCTGGGTGGGGTGTTCGTGTCGGGGGCGACGGAGGCGGGGGGTTTCCGGGTGTCCGCGGTGATCCCGGCGTCGTAGTTCCCGGGGGCGGGTTCCGGCCGGTCAGCCGGCTGTGAGGCGGAGGGGTTCGACGCCGGAGGCGAGGGTGCCGAGGGCCTGGTCGATATCGGGGCCGAGGTACCAGTCGCCGGTGTGGTCGAGGGCGTAGACGCGGCCTTCGGCGTCGATGGCGAGGATGCCCTGGGTGTCGGTCTCGGTGCCGAGGGGGGCGACGTCGGTGTCGAGGGCGCGGCCCAGGTCGACGAGGGTGCGGGCGAGGTGGAGGCCGTGCAGGGGGTCGAGATGGACGGTGGTGGGTGCGACCTGGCGGCCGGGGCCGGTGGGGGCGATGGTCAGGCCGCCGAATTCGGCCCAGGCCTCGACGGCGGCGGGGAAGACGGCATGCCGGTGGCCGCCGGGTGAGGTGTGTTCGCGGAGGGTGTCGGCCCAGATCTCGGCCTGCTTGATGTCCCAGCGTCCGGGTTGCCAGCCGGCCGCGCGCAGGGCGGCGTCGACGGGGACGGGGAAGCGTGTGGTGGAGGTGCGGTCGGGGTGCATCGGCCCTTCGTTCGTCGAGCTGGTGGTGCCTGGCCCGGTGGGGCCGTCGTGTCGTCCCGTACGGGGTGGTGGGGGGCGGCTCAGTCGTCCGGGGTCGACGGGTCGACGATGCGGACGCCGAAGTGGGCGCTGAGCGCGGTGCAGGCGCGGCAGGGGGTGGCGAAGCTGCCGTGCAGGGGGTCGCCGTCCTCGCGGATGCGGCGGGTGGTGAGTTTGGCTTGCTTGAGGGTCTTGCGGGCTTCGCCGTTGGTCATGGGCCGGCGGGCCGCGCGTCTGCTGCGGGCGGCGTCGGCGGCGGTGAGATGGCGCGAGATGAGGAGGGCCTCGGCGCAGCGTCCGGTGAAGCGGTCGCGTTGGGCGCTGGTGAGGGTGTCGAGGAAGTCCTGGACGAGGGGGTGCAGGGGCGGCGGCTGGTCGGCGCGGGCGGCGGTGCTGGTGAGGGTGGCGCCGCGCACGGAGAGGGCGGCGGCGACGGTGGGGAGTATGCCGTCCCGGCGGTGGCGGAGGACGGGTGTGTGCGGCGTCTCGGTCGCGGACCAGCCGATGCGGGGATCGCCGGACGGGCCGGTGTGCGGACCGGCGTGCGGGGCGGTGAGCGCACCGGGGTGCGGGCCGCCGGTCCGGCCGGTGTCGTGGGTGGCCGTGTCGGCGGTGAACGGGTCGCCCGACCTGCCGGTGTGTGACCCCGTCTGCGTCGCGTTCATGATCGTTTTCCCCTCCCGTGCATCCCCCCGGACGTCACAGAGTGCCAAATGGCGTGGCCGGTGCGGAAGCTGGGGCGGTTCGACACGCCCGGGTTCGGGCTGGCTGTCACGACGGGGTGACGGCTGGTCACGGAAGCGGAGGGCCGGTGACCGCTGTCGTCGTACCGCATAGGCTGTCGGGACCGTCGGCGCGCGGTTGACGCGCGTTGGAGATTGTTGGAGACAGTCGATACGGGGCGTGGTGGGTGGATCCGGAAGCGGAACCGGCCGCTGCGGGCCGTACAGAGTGCCGCAGGGGGCAACCGCCATGACGACAGGTCGGCTCGGGCTCGGGGCACCTCCCAGCCGCCAGGCTGGGGGGCACGCCGCGCCGCCGAACGCCGCCTATGCCGGGCAGGTCGTGCATTTCCCGGATCCGGTCCGGGCGGCACGGCACCCGAGGGGCGTTCGCATGGACGAGCGTGGTTACCCCGACTTCTCGCCGTACGCGCGGGCGGCGGCGGAGATCGCCGATCCGCCGGAAGGCTTCGGCGTGGACGAGCTGCGGCTGACGGACTACGTGTCGGCCAACGCGGTGCTGGCGGCGTCGGGACACGAACTGTGGGACACGGTGCCGAGCGTGGCGACGCCGCACGGCTGGACGTGGCACCACGTGGTCGGTTCGCGGCGGCTGGAGCTGGTTCCGGTCGAGGTGAAGGCGCTGCTGCGGCATCACGGCGGGGTGTCGTCGGCGGTGGTGGACCAGGCGAAGCGGGGCACGCGGCCGTTGCAGGAGACGCGTCCGGCGCACTTCGGGCTGCCGAAGTCGGGTGTGGCGGTGACGGAACAGCAGGTCCAGGGGGTCGAGGAGGACCTGGGGTACCGGCTGCCGGGGGCGTACCGGTCGTTCGTCAAGGCGGCGGGCGGCTGCGCGCCGGTGGGCGCGGCCCTGGACGCGGAGCTGGGGCTCCTGGTGGACCAGCCGTTCTTCACGGTGCGCGACGAGGCCGCGGTGAACGACCTGGTGTACGTGAACAAGTGTCTGCGAGACCACCTGACGAAGGACTATCTCGGCGTCGGGTTCGTGCAGGGCGGGCTGCTCGCCGTGAAGGTGCGGGGCGAGCGGGCCGGTTCCGTGTGGTTCTGCGCGTACGACGACGTCCGGGACGTCGATCCCGCGTGGTCGCCGGCGGAGCGCATGGAACGGCTGTTGCTGCCGTGCGGTGAGGACTTCGACGTCTTCCTGTCGAGGCTGGCCGGTAATCCGCCGGAGTTGGAGACGGTGGCCAATCTGATGGTGGACGGCGGGTTCGCGCGTGCGGTGCCGGCGGCCGCGTCTTCGGCGGGGGAGTGAGCTGGACGATGGTGACGTTCGCGCAGGCGCAGGAGCGCGCCGAAGAGTGGATCAACGGGGACGTGCCCGCGTATCAGCACCGTGAGGTGCGGGTGCGGGAGTTCGAGCTCGGGTTCGTCGTGTGGGCCGAGGACCGCGCGGAGGGGCCGCGTTCGGACGGCGGCGCGCAGCGGCTGGTGATCGCCCGGGACAGCGGGGAGGCCACGTTGTGGCCCGCGGTGCCGGTGGGCGAGGTCATCCGCCGGTACGAGGAGGAGTACGGCCGTAAGGACGCGCCCGCCGACGCGGTGCCGGCGCCCCCGGCGCGGGTGGATCTGAACCAGACGTCGTTCTTGCTGTCGCCCCCGGAGTGGTTGCAGGAGGCGGCGGACAGGCTGGGCATCGCGGATCGACGCGAGGCCGGTGCCGGGGCCGCTTCCGGGGCTGGTGTTGGTGCTGGTGCCGGGGCTGGTTCGGGGAACGGCGACGAGGCCGCGTCGGCGTCGGGGTCCGCCTCGCCCGCGGGCGCGGGTGCGACGCCCGGCGGCGGTGATCCCTCGCTTCCGCGGACCCAGGGCGGGGTGCCGGGGGGCGGGTTGCCCGAGACACAGGCGGGAGTGCCCACGGGGTCGGGTTCCGGCGCGCCGTCGGCGCCCGCCGCTCCCGTAGGGGCGACGCCGTGGGCGGGGACGGACACCAACGGCGATGCCGGTGACGACCGTTCCGTGCCGCTGCCCGCGACCGTGTTCGCGCCGCCGTTGAGCGGTTCCGACGACGAGGCGGCGCCGCCCACGTCCGCGCCGGACGCCAAGACGGCCCTGATGTCGGGCGGCAGCCGACTCCCCCGGACGGCGGTCGCGCCCGCGCTGGACGCTTCGGGACCGGGTGGCGTGGGGCCGGGCGGCACGGGCGCCCCCGGGAACGCACCGGGCTCTCCGTCCACGCCGGTCCCGCCGGCTGCTCCCACCCCGCCGTCCGGTCCGGCCGGTGCCTCGTACGGGTATCCGCAGGGGCCGGGCGCGGGTGCGCCGGGTGCTGCGGGTGTGCCGGGTGGTGCGGGGGCTCCGTCCCCGTCGTCGTCCCAGGCGCCGTCGTCGTCTTCGGCGGCGGGCCCGGGTACGCCGCCTCCGGCCGGTCCGGGTACGCCCGCGCGGCCGCTCGCGCCGAACGCCGGTGACATCGCGGACGCCGCGACCAGCAAGGCGGCGCCGCCGCCGCGTCGCCACCGTGGTGGAGGGGCGCAGCCGCCGCCTCCGCCGGGTGCGCCGGGAGCACCGGGTGCGCGACCGGCGAACACGCCTCCGCCTCCGCCTTCCGGCCCGGGTGCCCCCGGGGCCCCGGCGGGCGGCTATGTGCCCACGCAGCTCGTGTCGGCCCTGGGCCCCGACGGGTCCGCGGGTCCGGTCGGCCCGGGTGCGGGTCCGGGGAATGCGCCCCAGCCTCCGGGTGCGCCGGGTGCGCCGGCTGGGCCGAACCCGCCCGGGGGCACGCCTCCCGGTGGCGTTCACCATGCCGCGACGATGCTTGCCGACCCCGGCCGGATGGGACCGGGCGCGCCGCAGCCGCCCGGTGCCCCGGGCGGACCCCACGGGCCTGGTGCTCCTGGTGCCCCGGGTGCTCCGGGTGCTCCGGGTATGCCCGGCGCGCAGGCCGTTCCGGGTGCTCCCCCCGGCTTCCCTGGCGCCCCCGCAACGCCGGGTGCTCCCGGTGCCGTTCACCACGCGCAGACCATGCTGGCCGGGCCTCAGGCGGGTGGCGTCGGCGCGCCTCCGCCGCCGCAGGCTCCGGGTGGCCCCGGGTTCCCGGGTGCTCCGGGCACGGCTCCGGCCGGTCCCGGTATGGCTCCCGGCGCCCCTCAGCCCCCGATGCCGCCGGGCGGACCGGTTCCGGGGCAGCCGCCCGCGTACGGGTATCCGCAGCAGCAGGGCCTGCCGACGGTGGGCCCCGGATATCAGGCCGTGCTGCGCTTCCGCGCGCAGGACGGCTCGGAGCAGCAGCTGATCCGGCGTTCGGCGCCGGGGACCCCGCACCCGGAGTGGCAGATCTTCCACGAGCTGCGGGCGATGAACGTGCCGCCGGACCAGGTGCTGGAGCTGCACACGGAGCTGGAGTCGTGCGAGCTGCCGGGCGCGTACTGCGCGCGGATGATGCGGGAGCAGTGGCCGCAGGCGCGGATCACGAGCATCGCGCCGTACGGCACGGATCACGCGAGCCGACAGCAGGGAATGCAGCAGCTGCTGGCGCACCAGGGCGAGTTGCACCAGGTGGCGGACGGGCCGGCGCGCCCGGCTCCCGTTCGTGCGCCGTTGCCGCCGGTACAGGCCGCGCCGCCGCTTCCGCCGGAGGCGATCGGGCAGGAGCTGGCGGCGGTCTTCGGGCCGGCGGTGTTCCGCTTCGAGCAGGCCGCGGTGTCCCGGCAGGGTGTGCCGCCTGTCGTGGCGCACACCCTGGTGGTGGCGGGACTGCCGGCGGACATGGGGCCGTTCTTCTGGGCGCAGGCCCAGCCGGGCCGGCCGGTGCCGACGCTGGCGGAGATGGCGGCCGAACGGGGTGTGCAGCCGGCGCCGGACGCGGGCTCGTACCTCGTCATGGGCAGCGACTTCGGCAAGGCGATCTGCGTGCAGTACGGCACGGCGAACATCGTGGCCGTACCGGTGGAGGCGGGTCCGGGCGGTGCGTCCGTACCGCCGCAGTTCGTGAACACCGGCCTGCCGGAGTTCGCGCGCTGCCTGGCGCTGCTCGGGCGGATGTGGCGGCTGCGGTTCGGCCTGAACCAGGAGCAGGCGGGTCGCTGGACCGTCGACTTCCAGGCCCAGTTGGCCTCGCTGGACCCGGCGGCGCTCGGTTCGCCCGAGAGCTGGTGGTCGGTGCTGCTGGAGCAGATGTGGGACGGACTGCTGTGACGGGCGGTCGCCGCACCTCGTAGCGACGCGCGGGACTCTCGTACGACCACGACCACGACCACGACCACGAGTACGACTACGCGCAGGACGGGAAGGGGCCGGGCCCGATCGGATGATCGGGCCCGGCCCCTTTGTGTTCGGGGTTGGCCGTGACATGTGCGCGGAGTGTCGCGTTATGAACACTTACGCCTGATCCATCAAGATATGCGCGAAATCATCATGTCGTGTCCGTCGGGTGGCGAGGGGTTCCAGGATGAGCAGCGCATCGGTGTCACCTCCGGGGTTCGTGACCGTTCGCGGCCGCGGTTACCGGCCGGAACAGGTCGAGGCGTACACCGCCGCCCTCTGTGCCGACCGGGACGCCGCGTGGGAACGGGCCGCCCGGCTCACGGTGCTCGCCCGGGAGATGCAGGCGGAGGCCGAGCAGCTGCGCGAGGTGGTGACCCGGCTCGCGCCGCAGACGTACGAGTCCCTCGGGGAGCGCGCACGGCGCATTCTCCAGCTCGGGCTGGAAGAGGCGGCGACGGTCCGCGACAACGCGCGGAGCGAAGCGCGCGAGCACGTCGCGCACGTCGAGACATGCGCCCTCGATGTGCGCCGCGCGGCGCAGGAGGAGGCGGACGCGCTGCGCGCGGAGGCCGAGGAACGCGCCCGCCAGCGGTTGCTCGCGGCCCGCGCCGAGGCCGACGAGCTGCGCATCGGCACCCGTCGCGAGGTCAAGGAGTACCGGGGCGAGGCGCTGGCCGCCCTGCGCGAGGTGCGGCAGCGCACCGCCGGCATGCTCGCCGAGCAGGAGAAGGAACTCGCCGAGCGGTGGGCCGCGGCGGAGCGCGAGGCGACCGAGCGGGCAGCGGCCCTCGACGCGCGGCACGCCCGGGCGGTGGCCCGCGCCGAGGCGGCGCTGTCCGAGGCCGAGCAGGCGTTCGCGCAGGCCGAGGAGTCTGCCCGCCTGCGTCAGGAGGAGGCACACGCGCGTGCCGCCGAGCTTCTCGCCGAGGCGCGCGCCCGGGAGGAGCGTGTCGTCCGCGAGACGGAGCGCGTGCTGCGGGAGCACGGCGAACGCCGGGACGACGTACAGGCGCACATGGATCACGTCCGCAACAGCCTGAGCGCACTCACCGGCCGCGCGGTCGACTAGCACCGGACGGGACCGGACCGGACCGGAGGGGACGACGGGCGACGGGCGACGGGCGGCGGGACGGCGGGACGGCGGGACTCCGGGGTTAGGAAACGCCGGGACGCCGGGACGCCGGGACGCCGGGACGCCGGGACGCCGGGAGTCCGGGAGTCCGGGACGCCGGGAGTCCGGGAGTCCGGGAGTCCGTGCTCGTCGTTCGGTCAGGGCGTCGGCAACCCGAGGACGGTGTGGACGAGCGGCCGCCGACGCGACACTCACCGTCCCCGCGCCGCTCACCCCTTGCGTACCGCGCCCGCCAGGATCCAGCCCTCCACCGCCTCGTACTGGCGGCGCTGCTCCTCCGCCTTGCGGCGGCCCGAGGCCACCGTGCCCAGCCAGCCGAAGGCGAAGCCCAGAGGGATGGTGACGATGCCCGTGGTGGTGAAGGGGAACCAGTTGAAGTCGGCTTCGGGGAAGGCGGAGACGGGCGACCCCGAGACCAAATTGGTGCCCGGCATGAGGATCAGCACGGACAGGGTGCCGCCGATCAGGGTGGCCAGCAGGCCCGTCCGGGTGTAGCGACGCCAGAAGAGGCTGTAGACCAGGGCGGGGGCGAGCGCCGAGGCGCCGAGGCAGAAGGAGAGGGTGACCAGCGGCTGGAGGCTGCGGTGCTGCACCTGGGTGGCGAGCAGGATCGTCGGGACGCCGACGGCCAGCGCCGACAGCCGGGCCAGGAGCATCTCGCGGCGCGCCGGCATCCGCGGGTCGCGGGCCGCGAAGACGTCGTGGGCAAGGGAGTTGGCGCAGGCGAGGATCATGCCGGCGACCGAGGCGAGCACGGTGAGGAAGATCGCCGTCGTGACCGTCGTGAAGAGGAGGGTCTCGGCCGTGGACACCTCACGGCCGAAGGCGGCCTGGGAGCCCAGCAGGTAGGCGGTGTTGCCCTGCGGGTCCGCCTGGGCGATCACCACGCGGCCGACCATCGCCGTCGCGCCGAACCCGACGACCGTCATGACCAGCACGAACAGTGCGACGCCGGAGACCGCCCAGGACATCGACCGGCGCACCTGACGGGCGCTGGAGGCGGTGTACATGCGCATGGTGATGTGCGGCAGACAGGCGCCGCCCAGCACCACCGACAACTGGGCGGTGATCATGTCGACGCGGGGGTAGGGGCCGCCGGCGAACTCCAGCCCGGAGCGCAGGAACGCGTCACCGACCCCGCTGTTCTCGGCCGCCGCGTCGAAGAGGTGGCCCGGGTTCCAGTCGAAGCGGTACAGGACGATCAGAGCGATCACGATGCCGGAGCCGAGCAGCGTCACGATCTTCAGCATCTGGATGAGGGCGGTGCCCTTCATGCCGCCGATCGCCGCGTAGCTGATCATCAGCACCCCCATGCAGACGACGCAGCCCGTCTTCACGGAGGCGCCGGAGAACCCCAGGATGAACGCGAGCAACTGACCGGTGCCGGCGAGCTGCACGAGCATCATCGGCAGCAGTGCGGCAAGCGTCACCGCGCACGCCGTGATGCGCACCGCCCGCCCCGGCATACGGCGGGCCAGCGCGTCGCCCATGGTGAACCGGCCCGCGTTGCGCAGCGGTTCGGCCAGCAGGAACATCAGCAGCATCAGGGAGAGGGCGGTGCTGAGGGCGAGGACGAAACCGTCGTAGCCGCACAGGGCGATCACCCCGCCGGTGCCCAGGACGGTGGCCGCCGAGATGTAGTCCCCCGCGATGGCCAGGCCGTTGCGCAGCGGGGACAGGGAGCGGTAGCCGGTGTAGAACTCGGCGAGGTCGTCGCGGTCGGGGCCGGTCATCACGCACAGCAGCAGCGTGATCGTGGCGATCGCGGTGAACGCGACGAGGGACATCGTCTGCGCGTTGTCGCTGAACTCCGTCATCGTCCGGCCTCCTTGGTACGGGTTCCGCGCGCGTCCCGCTTCGCGTCGATCTCGGAGAGTTTGCGGATGCGGTCCGCGAGCGGGTCCACGTGCCGGCGGGCGGTCCGCTCGTACAGGACGATCGCCAGGCAGGTGACCGGGAGTTGGAGCAGGCCGAGCAGCAGACCCGAGGGGAGGCCGGCGACCCTGCCGGTCATCAGGGACGGCGCGAACGCCGACAGCACCAGGAAGACGACGAAGTAGCCGAGCGCGGTGAGCGTGGCCACCCGCCGCTGGCGGCGGTAGGCGCCGCGCAGCACCCGCAGGTCGCTGTGGCGCCCCAGCGGGGCGTGGTCGGCCGGCCGGCGCCGGGGTGGTTCGGGTGGCCGGGGCGGCGGCTGCCATGGGTAGGTCGGGCCGGGGTGTGACGGGTCGTGTGACATCCCGTGCTCCTTGCGTGGCTCGGGTCCGTGGCGGCGGACCGCAGGGAGTGGGGGGTGGTGCGAGGGACGCACGTTACTCGGGAGTACGTCGGCTGCGAAGGGTTTTCACCGAACTGAGCGGTCGGTATGCGCTTACTGCACAAAACACCGCCTGACCTGGAGTGTTACCCGCGTTAACCACACGTTCGGTGGCTGCTCCGGTGCGCTTGGTGGCGATCGTGCGCACAGCGGCGGGCAGTCGGCGGGGGCTGGCTCATGGGCCGTCGGCCGGCCGGCCCGTCAGGTGCGGACGGCTGCCGCCGGCGGTGCGGACCGCCGGGGCGGGGCGGGCGGCAGGTGCGCCGGCCCGTCGGCCTGCCGGGTGTGTCAGCCCTCAGTCCTCAGCCTTCAGCCCTGAGCCTTCAGCCCCAGCCCTCGGTCCTTCCGTCCGTCGGTCAATCCGTCAGGACCGGAAACCGGCGTGGGGCCACGCACAGCAGCACCAGGAAGGCGAGCGCCGCCGCGCAGGCCGCGCCCAGATAGACGGCGTGCACGGCGCTCGCGACGGCGTCACGGACGGCGTCGGGCGCCGTGCCGGCGGCGAGGGCGCCGGTGACGGAGTCCAGATCGCCCGCGCCGCCCAGCCGGGCCGCGAGCACACCGTTGGCGACCGCGCCGAACACCGACGCGCCGACCGTCTGCCCGGTCTGACGGCAGAACAGCACGGACGCGGTCGTGGTGCCGCGTTCCGACCAGCCCACCGTCGACTGCACACCGACCAGGAGGGGGAGCTGGAAGAGGCCCAGCGCGGCGCCGAGCAGCAGCATCAGCAGGGCCGGCTGCCAGGCCTCGCCGGGATACGGCAGGAACGGGAACGCGAAGAGGATCAGCGTCGCCGCGCCGATGCCCAGCAGCGCGGTGTCGCGGAAGCCGATACGCCGGTAGACGTGCTGGCTGAGCGCGGCGGACAGCGGCCAGCTCAGCGTCCACACGGAGAGGACGAACCCGGCGGTCACCGGCTCCAGGCCCAGCACCGACTGGGCGTACGTCGGCAGGAACACCGTCGGGGCCACCATCAGCAGGCCCAGCGCGCCCAGCGCGAGGTTCACCGCCGCGATCGTGCGGCGGCGCCACACCCAGCCGGGGATGATCGGCTCCGCCGCCCGGCGTTCGATGACGACGACGAGCCCGGCCAGCGCCAGCCCGGTACCGAACAGGGCGAGCGACGGCCCCGACAGCCACGGCCACGCCACCCCGCCCTGCACCAGCGCGGTCAGCAGCACCCCGCCGCACGCGAACACCGCCAGCGCGCCCGCCCAGTCGACACGCGCGCGTGCACGCGTAGCGCCACGCGTCACGCGCGTACGCGACCCGCCACGCGCGCGTGCAGTGGTCTTCTGCCCGGTCGGCGACGACTGCCGTTGCGGCTCGTGCAGGTGACGGACTATCAGCCACAACGCCACCGCCCCGATGGGCAGGTTGACGAGGAAGATCCAGCGCCAGTCCGCGTAGGCGGCCAGCAGCCCGCCCAGTCCGGGCCCCGCGACCGCCGAGACCGCCCACACGGTGGACAGCTTCGACTGGATCTTCGGCCGCTCCTTCAGCGGATACAGGTCGGCGGCGAGCGTCTGCACCGTGCCCTGCAACGCCCCGCCGCCCAGGCCCTGCACGATGCGGAACGCGATCAGCGCGCCCATGTTCCAGGCCAGGGCGCACAGCAGCGAGCCGAGCAGGAAGAGGACCGCCCCGGCGACCAGCACCGGCTTGCGGCCGATGGTGTCGGACAGCTTGCCGTAGACGGGCAGCGTGACCGTCACGGCGAGCAGGTAGCCGGAGAACAGCCAGGAGAAGACGGAGAACCCGCCCAGGTCGCCGACGATCTGCGGAACGGCCGTGGAGACCACGGTGGAGTCGAGGGCGGCCAGCGCCATGGAGAGCATGAGGGCGGCGACGACCGCTCCCCGTCGGTGCGGTGCGGACGGCCGCGCGGCCTCCCGTGTCGCCGGTCTGACGTCCCCCACCTGATGCCTCCCCGTAGCCCCGTGCCCCCTGCACCTACCTGTCGGGGCTCAGCTTCCCACTTGACCCTCACGTCGCGGGAGGGTGGAGCCTGACGGGGCCGGAAGGTGGAGACAACCCCGAGTGAGCCTCCACCCCGCGGTGGACGGCCCCTAGGGGTATCTCCGTACTACGGCTCGGGGAGGGTTCGTACCGCCGGAGGAGGAGAAGGGCGGGGTCCCGTCCTTAACCTGGCTTTACGCCGCTGGGGGGCGGCCGGCACCACTTCCGGGGGGTGGGGTTAACCCCCCGGAAAGACGGGCCCGAGCACCAGCGCGAGGGACCCCCTTCCGCCGACAGACTCTTCGACGTAGCGCCTCACGCCAACCTTTGCTCATCCGATGCGCTGCTCATCCGCTTCAGGCATACGACATAGGAGACTTACCGTGACTTCGGCTGTGACCATTCCCAGGCACGGGGGCACTGGAGGGCGTACGGCCGTAGCCGCGCGGGCGCGGCAGGTCGTCAAGGCGTACGGGTCCGGTGAGACCCGCGTCGTCGCCCTGGACCACGTCGACGTGGACATCGTCCGCGGTCAGTTCACCGCGATCATGGGCCCCTCGGGGTCCGGCAAGTCCACGCTGATGCACTGCCTCGCCGGTCTCGACACCGTCTCGTCCGGGCAGATCTACCTGGACGAGACCGAGATCACCGGGCTCAAGGACAAGAAGCTCACCAAGCTGCGCCGGGACCGGATCGGGTTCATCTTCCAGGCGTTCAACCTGCTGCCCACGCTCAACGCGCTGGAGAACATCACGCTGCCGATGGACATCGCCGGCCGCAAGCCGGACCAGGCGTGGCTGAACCAGGTCGTGGAGACCGTCGGGCTCGCCGACCGCCTCAGGCACCGGCCCACCCAGCTCTCCGGCGGCCAGCAGCAGCGCGTCGCCGTGGCCCGCGCCCTCGCCGCCCGCCCGGAGATCATCTTCGGGGACGAGCCGACCGGAAACCTCGACTCGCGCGCGGGCGCCGAGGTCCTGGGCTTCCTGCGCCGCTCGGTGGACGAGCTGGGCCAGACCATCGTGATGGTCACGCACGACCCGGTGGCGGCCTCGTACGCGGACCGTGTGCTGTACCTCGCCGACGGCCGGATCGTCGACGAGATGTTCAAGCCGACCGCCGAGACCGTCCTGGACCGGATGAAGGACTTCGACGCGCGGGGGCGTACGTCATGACCGTCATGAAGACCTCGATGCGCAACTTCTACGCGCACAAGGGACGCATGGCCCTGTCGGCCGTGGCGGTCCTGCTGTCGGTGGCGTTCGTCTGCGGGACGCTCGTCTTCACCGACACGATGAACACGACCTTCGACAAACTCTTCGCCAGCACCTCCTCCGACGTGACGGTGAGCGCGAAGGGCGCCTCGGACACCGGCGAGACGACCTCCGGCAACGGCAAGCCGCCGGTCATGCCGGCCTCCGTGCTCGGCGCGGTCCGCAAGGCGGACGGCGTGAAGTCGGCGGAGGGGACGGTCTTCTCGACCTCCGCGACCGTCGTCGACGCCGACAAGGACAGCCTGTCGCCCTCCAGCGGCGCGCCCACCATCGTCGGCAACTGGAACGGCAACGACGCCCGCACCATGGAGATCACCGACGGCGCGGCGCCCAAGGGCTCCGACCAGGTGATGGTGGACGCGGACACCGCCGACAAGCACCACCTGAAGCTCGGCGACGAGATCGGCGTGATCACCGCGGTCGGTACCCACACCGCGAAGATCTCCGGCATCGCCGCCTTCCAGGTCACCAACCCCGGCGCGGCGATCTTCTACCTGGACACGAAGACCGCCCAGGAGGCCCTGGTCGGCGAGTCGAACGTCTACACGAACGTCAACGTGACGGCCGTGTCCGGCGTGAGCGACGCGCAGCTGAAGAAGAACGTGGCGGCCGAGATCGGCGCCGCCTACAAGGTGCAGACGGCCAAGGAGACCGCCGACGCCAACCGCGACAGCGTCGGGGGCTTCCTGGACGTGATGAAGTACGCGATGCTCGGCTTCGCCGGGATCGCCTTCCTCGTCGGCATCTTCCTGATCATCAACACCTTCTCCATGCTGGTCGCGCAGCGCACCCGGGAGATCGGCCTGATGCGGGCCATCGGCTCCAGCCGCAAGCAGGTCAACCGGTCCGTTCTCGCGGAGGCCCTGCTGCTGGGCGTGGTCGGCTCGCTCCTCGGCGTCGGCGCGGGCGTCGGCATCGCCGTCGGCCTGATGAAGCTCATGGGCATGACCGGCATGAACCTGTCCACGGACGACCTGACGGTCGCCTGGACGACCCCGGTGGTCGGCATGGTCCTCGGCATCGTCGTCACCGTGCTGGCGGCCTACCTCCCGGCCCGCCGGGCCGGCAAGGTCTCCCCGATGGCCGCGCTGCGCGACGCCGGCGCCCCCGCCGACGCCAAGGCGGGCGCCGTACGGGCCGTCATCGGCCTGCTCCTCACCGGCGCCGGCGGCTTCGGCCTCTACCTCGCCTCCGTCGCCGACAAGGCCGCCGAGGGCTCGCTCTGGCTGGGCCTGGGCGTGGTGCTGAGCCTGATCGGCTTCGTGGTGATCGGCCCGCTGCTGGCGGGTGCGGTCGTCCGGGTGCTGGGCGCGATCGTGCTGCGGGCCTTCGGCCCGGTCGGACGGATGGCGGAGCGCAACGCGCTGCGCAACCCGCGCCGTACCGGTGCCACGGGCGCGGCCCTGATGATCGGCCTCGCGCTGGTCGCCTGCCTGTCGGTGGTCGGCTCCTCGATGGTCGCCTCCGCCACGGAGGAGCTCGACAAGAGCGTCGGCACGGACTTCATCATCCAGAGCGACGGCGGTCAGCTGATGACCCCGCAGGCGGTGCGGGCCATCAAGGCGACGCCGGGCCTGGAGCGGGTCACCGAGTACAAGGCGACCCAGGCCGACTTCACCACGCCCGACGGCAAGACGCTCGACAAGACGGGGATCACGGCGGCCGACCCGAGCTACGCGACCGACCTGCGCGTCGAGACCGTCGCCGGCGACCTCACCGACGCCTACCGTCCCGACTCGATGTCCGTCCACGAGAAGTTCGCCAAGGACCACCGCGTCACCCTCGGTTCCAAGATCTCCGTCGCCTTCAAGGACGGCTCCACGGCCCGGCTGACGGTCCGCGCGATCACCAGTAGTGACGTCGTCATCGACCAGGGCGCGATGTACACCTCCATCGCCACCCTCCAGAAGTACGTCCCGGCCGACAAGCTGCCGCTCGACGACCTGGTCTTCGCCACGGCGAAGGACGGGCAGCAGGACGCCGCGTACACGGCCCTGAAGGCGGCGCTGCACGACTACCCGCAGTACACCGTCCGCGACCAGACCGACTACAAGCAGGAGCTCAAGGACCAGATCGGGCAGCTGCTGAACCTGATCTACGGCCTGCTCGCCCTCGCGATCATCGTCGCGGTCCTGGGTGTGGTGAACACCCTCGCCCTGTCGGTGGTGGAGCGCACCCGGGAGATCGGCCTGATGCGGGCGATCGGTCTCTCGCGCCGCCAGCTGCGCCGCATGATCCGCATGGAGTCGGTCGTCATCGCCCTCTTCGGTGCCCTCCTGGGCCTCGGTCTGGGCATGGGCTGGGGCGCCACCGCACAGCGGCTCCTCGCGCTCCAGGGTCTGAACGTCCTCGAGATCCCGTGGCCGACGATCATCGGCGTGTTCATCGGCTCCGCCTTCGTGGGCCTGTTCGCCGCACTGATCCCGGCGTTCCGCGCGGGCCGCATGAACGTCCTGAACGCGATCGCGACGGACTAGCCCCACCCGAACCAGCCCATCCGAACCAGTCCATCCGAACCAGTCCCACCCGAACCAGCCCGGCACCGAGAAGAACGGGGGTCTTCTCGGTGCCGGGCTCTTTCGCGTTCTCCGGCCGGTCCGGCGCCTGTTCGTTCAGCCGGTCCGGCGCTCGAGCACGAGGTTGTCCAGGCCGAGGCGGGGGTCCGGGGGCGGCAGCCGCCGGGGCGGGAAAGGGCAGGGGCGGCGGGGGCGAGGAACGTCCCGCACAACCCCACCGCCCCCCCGGGTTGTCCACAGCCCCCGGCGAACGATCCCGCCCCGACGTACGCTGGACACCCCCGGCCCGTGACACGCGTCGGGCCCTTCGCGTTGCCCACCCCGGACCCCGGTACGCCCGCCCCCGGACGCACCCCGGCCCCTCGGACGGAAAGCCCAGCCCTCCATGAGCCTGCACGGTCTGCTCGACGCCGTCGTCAAGGACACCGCCCTCGCGGAAGCGATCCCCGCGGCCGCCGACGGCAACCGCATGCACGTCGACCTGGTCGGCCCCCCGGCGGCCCGCCCGTTCGCCATCGCCGCCCTCGCCCGCGAGACCGGCCGCACGGTCCTCGCGGTGACGGCCACCGGCCGCGAGGCCGAGGACCTGGCCGCGGCCCTGCGCTCGCTGCTCCCGCCGGACGGCGTGGTGGAGTACCCCTCCTGGGAGACGCTCCCGCACGAGCGGCTCAGCCCGCGCAGCGACACCGTCGGCCGCCGTCTCGCCATCCTGCGCCGACTGGCCCACCCGCGCCCCGACGACCCGGAGACCGGCCCTGTCTCGGTCGTCGTGGCGCCCGTCCGCTCGGTACTCCAGCCGCAGGTCAAGGGTCTCGGCGACCTGGAACCCGTGGCGCTGCGCACCGGCCGGACCGCCGACCTGAACGAGATCGTCGAAGCCCTCGCCGCAGCCGCCTACGCGCGCGTGGAGCTCGTCGAGAAGCGTGGCGAGTTCGCCGTACGCGGCGGCATCCTGGACGTGTTCCCGCCCACCGAGGAACACCCCCTGCGCGTCGAGTTCTGGGGCGACGACGTCGAGGAGATCCGCTACTTCAAGGTCGCCGACCAGCGCTCGCTGGAAGTCGCCGAACACGGCCTGTGGGCCCCGCCGTGCCGTGAACTCCTGTTGACGGACGAGGTGCGCACGCGTGCGCGTGCCCTCACCGAGGAACACCCCGAGCTGGGCGAACTGCTCGGCAAGATCGCCGAGGGCATCGCCGTCGAGGGCATGGAGTCCCTGGCCCCGGTGCTGGTCGACGACATGGAGCTGCTGCTCGACGTCCTGCCCAAGGGCGCCATGGCCGTCGTCTGCGACCCGGAGCGGGTACGCACGCGTGCCACCGATCTCGTGGCGACGTCCCAGGAGTTCCTCCAGGCGTCCTGGGCGGCCACCGCCGGCGGTGGCGAGGCTCCCATCGACGTCGGCGCGGCCTCCCTGTGGTCCATCGCCAACGTCCGTGACCACGCGCGCGAGCTGGACATGATGTGGTGGTCGGTGTCGCCGTTCGCGGCCGACGAGTCGTTCACGGAGGCCGATGACGCGGCCGGGTCCGCCGACACGCTGAAGCTGGGCATGCACGCCCCGGAGACCTACCGCGGCGACACCGCGAAGGCGCTGGCCGACACCAAGGGCTGGCTGGCCGACGGCTGGCGCGTCGCCTTCGTCACCGAGGCCCACGGCCCGGCGGCCCGCACCGTCGAGGTGCTCGGCGGCGAGGGCGTCGCGGCCCGTCTGGACGCGGACCTGGCCGAGCTCACGCCGTCCGTGGTGCACGTCTCCTGCGGCTCGATCGACTACGGCTTCGTCGACCCGGCGCTCCGCCTCGCCGTCCTCACGGAGACCGACCTGACCGGCCAGAAGGCGGCCGGCAAGGACGGCGCGCGGATGCCCGCGCGCCGCAGGAAGACCATCGACCCGCTCACCCTGGAGGCGGGCGACTACATCGTCCACGAACAGCACGGCGTGGGCCGCTACATCGAGATGGTGCAGCGCACCGTCCAGGGCGCCACGCGCGAGTACCTGGTCGTGGAGTACGCGCCCGCCAAGCGCGGCCAGCCCGGCGACCGTCTCTACATCCCCACCGACCAGCTGGAGCAGATCACCAAGTACGTCGGCGGTGAGGCCCCCACGCTGCACCGGCTCGGCGGCGCGGACTGGACGAAGACCAAGGCGCGCGCCAAGAAGGCGGTCAAGGAGATCGCCGCCGACCTGATCAAGCTGTACAGCGCGCGGATGGCGGCCCCCGGCCACGCCTTCGGCACGGACACCCCCTGGCAGCGCGAACTGGAGGACGCCTTCCCCTACGCGGAGACGCCCGACCAGCTCACCACCATCGCCGAAGTCAAGGACGACATGGAGAAGACGGTCCCGATGGACCGCCTGATCTGCGGCGACGTCGGCTACGGCAAGACGGAGATCGCCGTCCGGGCCGCCTTCAAGGCCGTCCAGGACGGCAAGCAGGTCGCCGTCCTCGTGCCCACCACCCTCCTCGTGCAGCAGCACTTCGGCACGTTCAGCGAGCGGTACGCGCAGTTCCCGGTGAACGTCAGGGCGCTGTCCCGCTTCCAGACGGACACCGAGGCGAAGGCCACCCTGGAAGGGCTGCGCGAGGGCGCGGTGGACATCGTCATCGGCACCCACCGCCTGTTCTCCTCCGAGACGAAGTTCAAGGACCTCGGCCTGGTCATCGTCGACGAGGAGCAGCGCTTCGGCGTCGAGCACAAGGAGCAGCTGAAGAAGCTGCGCGCGAACGTCGACGTCCTGACGATGTCGGCGACGCCGATCCCCAGAACCCTGGAGATGGCGGTGACCGGCATCCGCGAGATGTCGACGATCACCACACCGCCGGAGGAGCGCCACCCGGTGCTCACCTTCGTCGGACCCTACGAGCAGAAGCAGATCGGCGCCGCCATCCGCCGCGAACTGCTGCGCGAGGGGCAGGTCTTCTACATCCACAACCGGGTCGAGTCGATCGACCGCGCGGCGGCGAAACTGCGCGAGATCGTGCCCGAGGCGCGCATCGCCACCGCCCACGGCCAGATGTCGGAGACGGCGCTGGAACAGGTCGTCGTCGACTTCTGGGAGAAGAAGTTCGATGTGCTCGTCTCGACGACGATCGTCGAGTCCGGCATCGACATCTCCAACGCGAACACGCTGATCGTGGAACGCGGAGACACCTTCGGGCTGTCCCAGCTGCACCAGCTGCGCGGCCGGGTCGGACGAGGGCGCGAGCGGGGTTACTCCTACTTCCTCTACCCCCCGGAGAAGCCCCTCACGGAGACCGCCCACGAGCGTCTCGCCACCATCGCCCAGCACACCGAGATGGGCGCGGGCATGTACGTGGCGATGAAGGACCTGGAGATCCGGGGCGCCGGAAACCTGCTCGGCGGCGAACAGTCCGGTCACATCGCGGGCGTCGGTTTCGACCTGTACGTCCGGATGGTCGGCGAGGCCGTCGCGGACTACCGGCGTCAGCTGGAGTCCGGCGGCGTCGAGGAGGAGCCGCCGCTCGAGGTCAAGGTCGAACTGCCCGTCGACGCGCACGTCCCGCACGACTACGCGCCCGGCGAGCGGCTGCGCCTCCAGGCCTACCGGTCCATCGCCTCCGCCAACTCGGAGGAGGACGTCAAGGCGGTCCGCGAGGAACTCGTCGACCGCTACGGCAAGTTGCCGGAACCGGTGGAGAACCTGCTGCTGGTGGCGGGGCTGCGCATGCTGGCACGCGCGTGTGGCGTCGGCGAGATCGTGCTCCAGGGCGCCAACATCCGCTTCGCGCCGGTGGAGTTGCGCGAGTCCCAGGAACTGCGGCTCAAGCGGCTGTACCCCGGGACCGTCATCAAGCCGGCCGCGCACCAGATCATGGTGCCCCGCCCGAAGACCGCGAAGGTCGGCGGCAGGCCGCTGGTCGGACGCGAACTGCTGGCCTGGGTCGGCGAGTTGCTGGCTTCGGTGCTGGGGTCGTAGGCCCGCGGTCGCGTGTCGCGGTCCGTGCCGCGTGCGGGGGTACGGCCGTTTCCCGGGCCACCGGTCGGATCCGTCCGCCGGTGGCCTGCCGGTGACCAGCCGATGGCCCGCCGTTGGCCCCGCCCGTCTCAGGCCGACGGGAACAGCACCATCGGCAGCGCGCGGAGCACCTCCTCGGGGTCGTCGTCGCCCAGGAGGCGGTCGAGGTTGTGGCCGAGCAGGAGGGTGGCGAAGCCGTGGGCCAGGGACCAGGCGGCGATACGGGCCAGTCGGGCGTCCGAGCCGTCCGCGCCGTTTGTGCCGCCCCCGGTGGGTGCGGAGGTGGCGATGGCGTCGGTCAGGGCGGCGGCCGACAGGGCGCGGGCCGTGGTCAGCTCCAGGTCGTCGGCGCGCAGCAGTTCGGGTGCGAACATCACCTGGAAGTGCGCCGGGTGTTCGCGCGCGAAGCGGACGTAGCGCACGCCCGCGTCCCGTAGATCCGTCGCCTCCGCCAGCGCGGTGGCCAGCAGCCCGTGCCCCTCCGCCGCGATCGCCGTCAGCAGACCCGTGCGGTCCCGGAAGTGGTGGGCCGGCGCCGCGTGCGAGACACCGGCGCGGCGGGCCAGGTCGCGCAGGCTCAGCCCGGTGGGGCCGTCGGTGGCGATGACGTCCAGGGCGGCGGCCAGGATGGCGCGCCGGAGGTCACCGTGATGGTAGGGGCGGTCGCTCATGGACAGCAGCGTACGCGGTATCTAGACATTGACAAGTTCGCGAGGTTCCGGCAATCTTGTCAGTGTCAAGTTGTGGCCGATGTCCGAACGCGACGAGGGGGAGCCGTCATGTCCGAGAATCACGAGCACCAGGCAGCCGAGAAGGCCGACCACTACGAACGGGACGAGCGGGGCGAGCGGTTCGGGCGGCAGGACGCACGGGGGGAACAGGTCGCTCCGGCGCAGGCGCGCAGGCTCTGGCATCTGCTGGAGCCGCTGCACGCGGTGGTCTACTACGCGCCGGAGGTCTTCGAGGAGGCCGGTGCGCTCGGCTACTCGACCGAGGAGCGCTGGGGGAGCTACTTCCCGTTCCGTGCCGCCCCGTTGGGCCCGGTGAGTGCCGAGGCGGTGACCTCCGCCTTCTACAGTTTCCAGCCCGGCATGGTCGCCCGGTACGTCGAGGACGCCTGGAAGGTCGCCACCCCCGAAGCCGCCCTGGCGGCGCGACGGAGAGGCGTCGACCGCCTGTACCGCAAGCTGTTCGGCGACCTGGTGGACGGCCCCGAACTGGCCGAGGCCGCCGCTCTCGCCCGCCGAGCCGCCGCGGCGACCGTCACGGCAGGGCGCCCCCTGGCCTCGGCCAACGCCGCGCTGGAGTGGCCGAGCGAGCCCCACCTCCAGCTCTGGCAGGCGGCGACCGTCCTGCGGGAGCACCGTGGCGACGGTCATCTCGCCGCCCTGCTCATCGCCGGCCTCGATCCGGTCGAGGCGCTGGTGTCCTTCGCCGCGACAGGCGCCGCGTCCGTCGAGCGCTTCCGAAGCCGTGGCTGGACCCGCGAGGAGTGGGCGGCGGCGGGTGAGCGGCTCGCGGCCAGAGGGCTCCTCGAGCCTGACGGTACGGCGACGGAGGCGGGGCGTGACCTGCGCAGCCGCGTCGAGGACGACACCGACCGGCTGGCCCTGGGCCCCTGGCAGGCACTCGGGCCGCACCGCACGGAACGGCTGGCCGCACTCCTCGGCGACTACTGGGTCGCGGTGCTGGGATCCGGACTGCTGCCCTCGGAGTCGACGCTCGGCATAGGCCGGGTGTGAGCTTCGCGCCCGCTCCTCCCGAGGTGGGGCGAAGCCGCCCGCGGCGGACTCGCTCCGCGCGGACGGCCTCAAGCGCCGGGTGATGTCGGGTGGTGGCGGTGGCTCGGCTCAGCCCCGCAAGTCCTCGGGCCGGGCTGCGGCCGAGTGCTGCGGCCGGCTCCGGGGCGAGACCGCGGGCTAAGGCTGGTCGGGCGGCCGTTCCTCGTCCATGCCGAGCCGCTCGTGCAGCTTCCGCTGCCCGGAGTCGACCTGGGACTCGTACTTGTTGCCCGTCTTCTCGTTCGCCTTCCGCTCCGCGACGTCGGACATGTCCCTGGCCTTGTCCTGTGCCGCCTTGTTGCCCTTGAACCTGTCGAGGATGCCCATCCAGAGCTCCTTCCGGGAGGAGGTGACTCTCCATCGACGATATTCCCGATAAGTGCGGTATGCCCACTTGGGTCGGTGGTGGTCTGGACCTCCCGACTGCCTCCGAGCGCCCCCTCGCTACGGTGTGTGCCAGTGCCCGTCAGGGGAAAGCGCCCCTTGCGGGGTGGCGTCGGGCTGGCAGGGGAGGGGCGCGTGAGGCGTCTGAGGGGTGGGGCGGCGGTTGCCGCCGTGCTGATGTGTGCCGTTTCGGTGGCCGGGTGCAAGGAGACGGTCACCGGCTCGGACTCCGGTACCGGATCCGGTGGTGCGGGAGCTACGGCGGGGGGCGGAGCGGGGAGCGGCGGAGCGGCTCTCGCGGCGGCCGAGTCGCTGACCGTGAAAGGGCGGGCGCCCAAGACCGGCTACGACCGGGAGAAGTTCGGCACCGCCTGGGCGGACACCGACTCGAACTCCTGCGACACCCGTGACGACATACTCAAACGGGATCTGGACGAGGTGAAGTTCACCGGCGGCGCGTGCAAGGTGTCCTACGGCGTGCTGGAGTCGGACCCGTACTCCGGCAAGGACGTGACGTACCGGCGGGGCAGCAGCAAGGTCGACATCGATCACATCGTCGCTCTGTCGGACGCCTGGCAGAAGGGCGCCAAGTACTGGGACGCCGGCAAGCGGATAGCTCTCGCCAACGATCCGCTCAACCTCCTGGCCGTCGACGCGAGCACCAACCGTTCCAAGGGGGACGGAGACACGGCGACCTGGCTGCCGCCCAACAAGGCCTACCGGTGCACGTACGTCGCGGCGCAGGTCGCCGTGAAGAAGAAGTACGAACTGTGGGTCACCGCGGCGGAGAAGTCCGCGATGGAGGAGGTCCTCGAGACCTGCCCCGCCCAGAAACTCCCCGCCGGGGGCAACCCCACGAAGGCGCCGGAGCGCTTCCACGCGGGGTGAGCGGCACCGGCGCGACGGCGGCACCCGTCGAGGCCGGTGCCGAGGGCGATGCGGAAGCCTGTGCCAAGGGCGGTGCCGAAGGCGAGGCTGGGGCCGGTGCCGCCGCAGCCCGGAGCCGTCGCAGCCCGGGGCCGCCGAAATCCGGTGCCGCCCGTTCGTCTCCTCGCCTACCGTGACCGTATGGAACTGAAGGTGTCCAGCCTCGCGGACCGTCCCGACATGCTCGGCCCGGTCCAGGACATGCCCGACACCTGGCCGGAGTTCGCGACACAGGACCCGGTGGGCAACGCGCACTACGGGCGGATCCCGGTCGAGTTCCCGGAGTACGTCCTGTTCGCGCAGGACGAGCGGGGGCAGGTCGTCGCCCATGCCTACAGCGTGCCGTTCGCCCTGCACACCGAAGGGCGGGGCGAACTGCCCGCCCGGGGCTGGGACCAGGTGCTCGTCTGGGCCTTCGCCGACCAGCGCAGCGGGGCCCGGCCCGACACGGTGAGCGCGATCTCGATCGTCATCGCCCCGCACGCGCAGGGCCTCGGCCTGTCCGGGCGGATGCTCACGGCGATGCGGGACGGCGCCCGGGCGAAGGGCTTCACCGAGGTCGTGGCCCCGGTCCGGCCGAACGCCAAGCATCTCGAGCCGCGTGTTCCGATCGAGGAGTACGCGCACCGGGTGCGGGAGGACGGGCTGCCGTACGACCCGTGGCTGCGGGTGCACGTCCGGGCGGGCGCGAGCATCGAGCGGGTCGCGCCGGCGTCGATGACGGTGGCGGGTTCGCTGGCGGAGTGGCGCCGCTGGACCGGGCTGCCCTTCGACGCGCGGGGCGACGTCGAGGTGCCCGGCGCGCTGGTCCCGGTGCGGTGCGAGCCGGAGCGGGACTACGCGGTGTACGTCGAGCCCAACGTGTGGATGCGGCACCCCCTCTGAGGCGGGCGCCGCGATGCCTGCCGGCGCCGGCGGTGCCCCAGGGACTTCCTCGCCCGCGCCGCCTGAGGGTCGGGCCGTCCCTCGCAGGTCCTAACGGCCGTAGGGGTACCCCTGCTGGTACGGCTGGCCCTGCGGGGCCATGGGCGCTCCGTACGCCGGCTGGGCGGCCGGGATCTTCTTGTCGAACACCGCGGACAGCAGCAGCACCGTCCCCGTCAGCAGGGTCACCAGGATGGCGATGCCGAAGAAGGCGTCACCGTCGCCGTCGGGCGTCATCACCGCCCACGGCAGGATCAGGCACTCGTACAGCGCGAACGAGCCGAAGGCCACCCAGTCCGAGGAGAGGCCGCGGCGGACCGCCACGTAGAGGAAGGGCACCCAGACCAGGAAGCCCAGCGAGACCCAGACCAGCAGCACCCAGGCGAGCCGCTGGAACCAGCCGGCCGTCAGTTGTCTCTCCGCGCGCGTGGTCGGCACCGTCGGCATCGTCATGTCGTCCCCCAAGTAAGCAGAGGGCCAGGGTAGGACACCGGCGGCCCTCTCCAGGCCGTCGCTTCTTTACTGTGACATGAGCGAATCTTGTCGCTATGGGGGCCCTGTGTTTCCCGAGCGCTGGGATGCCACGGGTTACGGTGCGATCCGTTCGGTGCGGACGTCGAGTCGACACCGTATCGTCGCACCGATCAGGGGACTTCGACGGGCGCCGCCGTACGCGGCCGGAGCGCCGTACACACAGACGAACGATGGGGTGGGGATGGCCGAGCACCGGCAGTCCAGAAAGCGCAGATACATCACGTGGGGCGTGGCCGGCGCGGCCGTCCTCGCGGGGGCCGGGATAGCGGCGCAGACCTCGATGGCGGCCACCACCTGGCCCGCCCAGAAGACGTACACCGGCCGGGCCTTCGACGCCTGCACCGCGCCCTCGCAGGCCGCGATGAAGGCCTGGAAGACCGACGGCTACTACGGGGGCGCCGCCGTCTACGTCGGCGGCAAGAACCGCGGCTGCGCGCAGCCCAACCTGACCGCCTCCTGGGTGAAGTCGGTCAACACGGCCGGATGGAAGCTGATCCCGCTCTACGTCGGCGCCCAGCCGCCCTGCCAGACGGGCTCCAGCCCCGAGAAGATCACCGCCGCCACGGCCACCTCCCTGGGCGCGACCGACGGCGCGGACGCGGTCGCCAAGGCCGCGGCGCTCGGCATGAAGGCCGGCAGCCCGATCTACCTCGACATGGAGGCGTACGACATCACCGACAAGGCGTGCAACGACGCCGTGCTGGCGTATGTGCGCTCCTTCACCAAGACGCTGCGCGCCAAGGTCTACCGGGGCGGGTACTACGGCTTCAGCAGTTCCAGCGCCAAGGCCATCGCCACCGCCACGAACAAGACGGACCTGCCGGGCAACCTCTGGTACGCGCTGTGGGACAAGAAGGACACCACGACCACCGACTGGCCGTGGGGCGCCACCCAGTTCACCAACCACAGCCGCGGTCACCAGTACCTGGTCAACAGCAAGGAGACCCGCGGCGGTTACACGATCACCGTGGACCGCGACGCGTGGGACGCGCCGGTCGCCATCGTCGGCTGAACCGGATCACCCGAGGCCGTCGAGCACGCGGTGGACGCGCAGGGCTGAGCCCTCGCACCGAAGAGCGGGCGACGAGCGGGCGCGGCGGTGCCCGAAGTCTCGGTGAATCGTTGGTCGAATGGGTTGGCCCCAGCCGTCCCACTGCCTAACATCGATCACCGCAAGACTTTGTGCACCGTCGCACAATCTCCTCGGGAGGTTTCCCTTGCACCGCCGCCGTCGCACCGCGCTCCTGCTGTCCGCCGCGATCATGGCGGCCCCTCTCCTCACCGCCTGCGGGAACGACACGCATCCCGGTGCCGCGGCCGTCGTCGGCGGCCAGCGGATCACCGTCGCGCAGCTGGAGAGCCGGGTGAACGAGGTGCGCGCCGCCCAGCGGGCAGCGGTCACCGACGACGCCCAGTACGCGCAGGCCGTCGCCCAGACCGGCTCCCTCGCCCGCGACACCCTGCACGGCATGGTCCTGGACAAGGTGTTGCACCGCGCCGCCGAGGACGCGGGCATCACCGTCAGCCGTCGGGAGGTCCAGGAGATGCGGGCCGGACTGGAACAGCAGGCGGGCGGCGCGCAGGGCCTCGAGACGGCGTGGCTCCAGCAGTACGGCATTCCGCCGCAGCGCCTCGACGAGAACCTGCGCCTCCAGCTGGAGGCCCAGAAACTCGCCACCGAGCTCGGCACGAACACCAGCCAGCCCGCCTTCTGGAACGCGCTGTCCAAGGCCTCCAAGGCCCTCGACGTCGACCTCAACCCGCGCTACGGGAACTGGGACGCGCAGAAGGTCGCCCGCGTCGACGCGAAGACGCCCTGGGTGCGGGAGATCTCCACGGCGGGGACACAGCAGACCACGTGACCACGTGACCAGGTGACGACGTGATCACGCGTCTCCGCGACCCCGCGACCCCGCGTCTCCGCGACCCCGCGTCTCCGCGACCCCGCGATCACGGGGCGACACGGCGACGTGACCATGTGATCGTACGACCGGCCGGTTCGCCTGTGGATAACTCGCGGGGTCCGTCGGCGGGTGTGGGTTACGTTCGGGGTGTGAACGCAATCAGCTCCGCCGACGCCGACGCCGCAGTCACCGCCCCGGGCCGTGTCGTCCTGCTCACCACCAGCCACCGGGTCGCCCCCGGCCTGCTGTCCTGGCCCGCCTGGCAGGCGCTGCGCACGGCGGACCGGGTGCTGTGCGCGGACGGCGCGCATCCGCAGCTGCCCTATCTGTGCGACGCCGGCATCACCGTCGACGAGACCTCCCCGACCGCCGAGGAACTCCTCGCCGCCTGCGCCGACGGCCGCACGGTCGTGGTCGTGGCCACCGGGGAGGGCGAACCGGCCCTCACCGACGGCCTGGCCCGCCTGGCCGGCTCCGGCCGAGTGTCCATGCCCGAGCTGGAACTGCTCCCCGCCTCCTACGACCTCCCCGGCGCCCGGCTCCTCGACCTGGTCCAGGTCATGGACCGGATCCGCGTCGAATGCCCGTGGTCCTCCCGGCAGACCCACAAGGGGCTGGCGAAATACGCGGTCGAGGAGTCGTACGAGCTGGTCGAGGCGATCGAGGACGGTGACCACGACGAACTGCGCGAGGAGCTGGGCGACGTCCTGCTCCAGGTCGTCTTCCACGCCCGCATCGCCGAGGAGGACGAGGAGTCCCCGTTCTCCGTGGACGACGTCGCGGGCACGATCGTCGCCAAGCTCATCCACCGCCACCCCCATGTCTTCGGCGACGCCACGGCCACCACCCCGGAGGAGGTGAAGGAGCACTGGCTGCGCACGAAGGCGGCGGAGAAGCGGCGGGAGTCGGTGACCGACGGCGTCCCCCTCCACCAGCCCGGCCTGGCCCTCGCAGCGAAACTGGTGTCCCGGGCCCGCACGGCACGACTGGAGGTGCCGCTGCCGGCGGCCCAGGGCATCGGCTACGAACTGCTCGCCCTGGCGGCGCGAGCCGAGTCGGAGGGCGTCGACCCGGAGGCGGCGCTGCGCGCGGCGGCCCGGGCGTACCGCGACGCGATCCGGGCTGTCGAGGGCGTCGACGGTTAGTCACGTGGATTGCTGTCGCCCGTCCCGTGCCCAGGGGTGCCGCGCCGCGGAAGGCCCTCGCGGGGTGGGATGAGGGCACCGCTACGGTCATGGAGTGACCGAGCAGCCCGAGTCAGACACCACCGCTCCCGAACTCTTCACCTGGGAGTTCGCCACCGATCCCTATCCCGCCTACGCCTGGCTGCGCGAGCACGCCCCCGTGCACCGCACCGTGTTGCC
Organism: Streptomyces sp. NBC_00637; assembly: GCF_045161545.1. Lineage (NCBI taxonomy): Bacteria > Bacillati > Actinomycetota > Actinomycetes > Kitasatosporales > Streptomycetaceae > Streptomyces > Streptomyces sp. NBC_00637. Next base: position 5,013,304 of record NZ_CP109046.1, read on the forward strand.
CAGCGGTGTCGAGGCCTGGCTGGTCACCCGGTACGCCGACGCGAAGCAGGCCCTCGCCGACCAGCGGCTCTCCAAGAACCCGGCGCACCACGACGAACCGGCGCACGCCAAGGGCAAGACCGGCATCCCCGGCGAGCGCAAGGCCGAGCTGATGACGCATCTGCTCAACATCGACCCGCCGGACCACACCCGGCTGCGACGGCTCGTCAGCAAGGCCTTCACGCCCCGCCGGGTCGCCGAGTTCGCGTCCCGTGTGCAGGAACTGACGGATCAGCTCATCGACCGGTTCGCCGCCGAGGGTGAGGCCGACCTCATCCACGACTTCGCCTTTCCTCTCCCCATCTACGCGATCTGCGACCTGCTGGGCGTCCCCCGCGAGGACCAGGACGACTTCCGTGACTGGGCGGGGATGATGATCCGGCACGGCGGGGGGCCGCGGGGCGGGGTCGCGCGGTCGGTCAAGAAGATGCGCGGCTACCTGCTGGAGCTCATCCACCGCAAGCGCGCCGAGCTTCCCGCGGACCCGGCTCCCGGAGAGGACCTCATCTCCGGGCTGATCCGCGCGTCGGACCACGGTGAGCACCTCACCGAGAACGAGGCCGCCGCCATGGCCTTCATCCTGCTGTTCGCCGGCTTCGAGACGACCGTCAACCTCATCGGCAACGGCACCTACGCCCTCCTCACCCACCCCGAGCAGCGCGACCGTCTCCAGCGCTCGCTCACCGAGGACGACGGCGACCGCGCTCTCCTCGAAACGGGCGTCGAGGAACTCCTGCGCTACGACGGGCCCGTGGAACTCGCCACCTGGCGCTTCGCGACCGAGCCGCTGAGCGTCGGCGGGCAGGACATCGCGGCGGGCGACCCCGTCCTCGTCGTGCTGGCGGCCGCGGACCGTGACCCGGCGCGTTTCGTCGATCCCGACACCCTCGACCTGTCCCGCCGCGACAACCAGCACCTCGGCTACGGCCACGGCATCCATTACTGTCTGGGCGCCCCGCTGGCCCGCCTGGAGGGCCAGACCGCGCTGGCCACGCTCCTCACCCGCCTGCCCGATCTCCGACTGGCCGTGGATCCGGGCGAGTTGAGGTGGCGCGGCGGGCTCATCATGCGCGGACTGCGGACTTTGCCGGTCGCGTTCACTCCGGTGCATTCCGATGCATAACCGGACCGTGTCTGACCGGATGTCAGCGGGAGTGTGACCGTTCGGCGGAGCAAAGGTGACCAACACTCAAGTCTGTGATCTTCACGTGATCTGCGCGGCATTAACTTGTGACAAGTGATCGTCTGCCGATACGTTCACTCGTCAGCGCGACGCATCGGTTCCGCCCGCCGCGCCGTTCAGTGCTGTCCACAGAAAGGCCCCTCGCATGCTCTCCGGGAACGGTCGTCACCGTCGCCCCCGCCAGGCCCCGGCGCTCCTCGTCGCGGCCGGAGTGACGGGCTCCGCCATCGCCATCCCGCTGCTCGCCGCCTCCGCCGCGAGCGCGGCCGACGGCACGGTGTGGGACAAGGTGGCGCAGTGCGAGACCGGCGGCTCGTGGAGCGCCGACGAGGGTGCCGGCGAGTACGGCGGCCTGAGCCTCACCCAGAAGGACTGGGAGGCGTACGGCGGCCTCGACTACGCGACGAGCCCCGACCTGGCCAGCCGCAGCCAGCAGATCGCCGTGGCGCAGAAGGTCCTCGCGGCCGACGGCATCGGCGCGTGGGGCACCTGCGGGCTGACCTCCGGGCTCACCCAGGAGAACGGCGCGCTGAACGTGGACACCGGCGTGGCGGACGACTCGTCCGACGCGTCCGACTCCTCTGGTTCATCCGGATTGTCCGACCTGTCCAGGGGATTGTCCGGATCCTCGGGCTCCTCGACGAGTGACGACTCCTCGACCGGATCGTCCGACTCGTCCGCCGATTCGTCCAGTTCACCCTCGGCGTCCGCTTCCTCCCCTTCCTCCTCTTCCTCCGCCGTCGCGGACGACTCCGGCACGTCCGGCGGTTCCGGCGGTCGGGGTGACGGGTCGACGGGCGACGGCTCGCCCACGGCGACCCCGGAAGCGGATGACTCGGACAATTCCGGCCAGAGTGAGGGCTCCTGGAGCCTCGTCGACACCGGCTCCCTCGGCTCCGGCAAGCATCGCGGCTCCACCGCCGACGAGGCGGCGACCAAGGCCGCGACCGACGCCGCCGAGGGCGGCACCACCACCGCCTCCGCCGGCCGGCATGCCGCCGCCACCTATGTCGTCCAGGAGGGCGACTCCCTCGCGTCGATCGCCGACTCCCTTGGTCTCGACGGCGGATGGAGCGCCCTCTACGCCGAGAACAGGGACCTCATCGGCGCCGACCCGAGCAACATCGCCGCCGGTCAGACCCTCGACACAGGGGTGGAATAGGGCGCAAAGCCCAAGAAAAACAGCGGGAGTTCACGTCACGCTTCGCGCCGAATGTCCGGTTTGGTGAAAGTGTGGGATGAGTCTCAGAAGCCCTGATCGTCTTTGAAATTCCGTCGATCGCGTGTCTACGGTCGAGGCCGCTCGGCAACCCGAGCCCCGGCCGTCGCAACGCCGAATCCTGCCAGCGGCGCCCCGGGAACAGTCGTCGCGTCAAGCGCCGTAGGCAGGAGCGGGGGACCCAAGGTAAGTGCCGCGCCGGTCGGTTGACCGGAACGGCTCGGGGTGAAGCCACACCTCCCACGGAGCAGTGCTCCGGCGGACGAGGAGTGGCCGGGCAACTCACACGGCCCGAACCCGACAGCTCACCTCGCAGGCGTCGGTGAGGGGATCCACCATGCTGTTTTGCGCCAAGGGCAAGCACCGCCGTCCCTCCAAGGCCACCCGCGTCGCCGCGCTCGCCGGCGTCACCGGGGTCGCCATCGCCGCCCCGCTGATGGCGGCCGGCAACGCCTCCGCCGCCACCACCTCCGAGTGGGACGCGGTCGCCCAGTGCGAGTCCGGCGGCAACTGGTCCATCAACACCGGCAACGGTTACTACGGTGGCCTCCAGTTCTCGGCGTCCACCTGGGCCGCGTACGGCGGCACCGCCTACGCCTCGCAGGCCGACCAGGCCTCCAAGTCGCAGCAGATCGCCATCGGCGAGAAGGTTCTCGCGGGTCAGGGCAAGGGTGCCTGGCCGGTCTGCGGCACCGGCCTGTCCGGCGCCGCGTACGACGGCGGCAGCGCCGACTCGTCGAGCTCCGGCTCGTCCAGCTCCTCCGGTTCGTCCAGCTCGTCGAACAGCGGCAGCACCAGCAGCCGCTCGACCGACGAGCAGAGCGCCTCCCGTTCGACCGACCGCCCGGCCGCCTCCAAGACGGTCACCACCCCGACGGGCAAGAAGGTCAAGAAGGGCGACGGCGAGTACAAGGTCGTCAAGGGCGACACCCTCAGCACCATCGCCGAGAAGCACAAGGTCAAGGGCGGCTGGGCGAAGCTGTTCGAGCTGAACAAGGACATCGTCGACGACGCCGACCTCATCTTCCCGGGCCAGCAGCTTCACCTGAAGTGACACCTGGCCCCCAGAGAAGCCACAGCGCCCTCACATCCGAGGTCGGCACACTGAAGACCTCGTGAGGGTCACCCCCCCCGTCCCCACGGGCCCCCGCTCCGGTGCGTGTTCCCCCGTACGCACCGGAGCGGGGTTTCTCTTTGCCCGTTCACCACCTGTTGTCGGACTTTCTTGGCCACCCCCCTTTGTTCCGGGCGGAAACAATAGGTACGGTCTGTCTGTCCACGGGACGGTCGGTCGGCTGCCGACGGCCCCGGGGCGGTTAGGCTCTAGTCGCAAGGCCCGGCCAGGGCTCATCAAGGCCCCCGGTCCCCGCACAACCAGCGTCACATCCCAAGAAGGAGATGCTCGTGCCGTCCATCGACGTCGTCGTAGCCCGGGAAATCCTGGACTCCCGAGGCAACCCCACGGTCGAGGTCGAGGTCGGCCTCGACGACGGCAGCACGGGTCGTGCCGCCGTTCCGTCCGGTGCCTCCACCGGTGCCTTCGAGGCCATCGAGCTCCGCGACGGTGACCCCAACCGCTACCTCGGCAAGGGTGTCGAGAAGGCGGTCCTCGCCGTCATCGAGCAGATCGGCCCGGAGCTCGTCGGCTACGACGCCACCGAGCAGCGCCTGATCGACCAGGCCATGTTCGACCTGGACGCCACCGACAACAAGGGCTCGCTCGGCGCCAACGCCATCCTCGGCGTCTCGCTCGCCGTCGCCCACGCCGCCTCCGAGGCCAGCGACCTGCCGCTGTTCCGCTACCTGGGCGGCCCCAACGCGCACCTGCTGCCGGTGCCGATGATGAACATCCTGAACGGCGGCTCGCACGCCGACTCCAACGTGGACATCCAGGAGTTCATGATCGCCCCGATCGGCGCGGAGTCCTTCTCCGAGGCCCTGCGCTGGGGTGCCGAGGTCTACCACACCCTCAAGAAGGTGCTGAAGACCAAGGGCCTGTCCACCGGCCTCGGCGACGAGGGCGGCTTCGCCCCGAACCTCGAGTCCAACCGTGCCGCGCTCGACCTCATCATCGAGGCCATCAAGCAGGCCGGTTACGTGCCCGGCGAGCAGATCGCGCTCGCGCTCGACGTCGCCGCGTCCGAGTTCTACAAGGACGGCAAGTACGAGTTCGAGGGCAAGTCCCGCTCGGCCGCCGAGATGACCGAGTACTACGAGGAGCTCGTCTCCGCGTACCCGCTGGTCTCCATCGAGGACCCGCTGTACGAGGACGACTGGGCCGGCTGGAAGGTCATCACCGACAAGCTGGGCGACAAGGTCCAGATCGTCGGCGACGACCTCTTCGTCACCAACCCCGAGCGCCTGGCCCGCGGCATCGAGGAGGGCTCCGCCAACGCCCTGCTCGTCAAGGTCAACCAGATCGGTTCGCTGACCGAGACCCTGGACGCCGTCGAGATGGCCCAGCGCAACGGCTTCAAGTGCATGATGTCCCACCGCTCCGGCGAGACCGAGGACGTCACCATCGCCGACCTCGCCGTCGCGGTGAACTGCGGTCAGATCAAGACCGGCGCCCCGGCCCGCTCGGACCGCGTCGCCAAGTACAACCAGCTGCTGCGCATCGAGGAGATCCTCGACGACGCCGCGGTGTACGCCGGCCGCAGCGCCTTCCCCCGCTTCAAGGGCTGACGCCGCCGACCCGAACCGGGTCAAGGCTCCGCCAGTCGTACGTACGTCCCCGTACCCGGTCCCGTACCGTGTGCGGGGACGTACGCACGTGTGAGACGGGAGGCGGGAAGCAGTGGCCGTGAAGGACCGGGACCGTTTCTCCACCGCGACCAGGATCAAGCTGCTCGGCGAGCAGACCGCGGCCCGGGTCTACCGCTCCCAGACCAAGCGCCAGGCGCGCCGCTCCCGGCTCACCGGCCGCGCCGCGCTCCTCGCGCTCGTCCTGTGCACGCTGATCGTGGCCCTGGCCTACCCGATGCGCCAGTACGTCTCGCAGCGCGCCGAGATCGCCGATCTGGAGCGCGAGAAGCAGCAGGCCGGCGAACGCGTCGAGCAGCTGCGCGACCTCAAGGCGCGCTGGCAGGACGACGCCTACGCCGAGCAGCAGATCCGGCAGCGGCTGCACTACGTGCTGCCGGGCGAGACCGGGTTCGTGGTGATCGACCCGGACGCGGCCGAGCAGTCCCGCGCCGACCTCGGGGCGACCGACCGCCCCTGGTATTCGAACGTCTGGGACGGCGTCGACAAGTCCGACGCCTCCGACGGGTAATGCGACAGGTGAACCGACCGGTGATCCGACCGGTGACCGACCGATAGAAAGACAGGCATGGAAACGCCCCCGCCGACCACCCCGCGCACCGAGCCCACCGACGAGGACGTCGAGGCCTTCAAGCAGCAGCTCGGACGGCCGCCGCGCGGTCTGCGCGCGATCGCCCACCGCTGCCCGTGCGGCGAGCCGGACGTCGTGGAGACGGCCCCCCGCCTGCCCGACGGCACGCCCTTCCCGACGCTGTACTACCTGACGTGCCCGAAGGCCAACTCGGCCATCGGCACGCTCGAGGCGAACGGCGTGATGAAGGAGATGACGGCGCGGCTCCAGAGCGACCCGGAGCTGGCCGCCTCCTACCGTGCCGCGCACGAGGACTACATCCGGCGCCGGGACGAGATCGAGGAACTGAAGAACTTCCCCAGCGCGGGCGGCATGCCGGACCGCGTGAAGTGCCTGCACGTGCTCGTCGCGCACTCCCTGGCCGCCGGTCCGGGCGTGAACCCGCTGGGCGACGAGGCCCTGGAGATGCTCCCGCAGTGGTGGCGCAAGGGCACGTGCGTGGTACGGGGCGGACAGGACGACGCGACGGCGGACGCCCGATGACCCGCGTCGCCGCCGTCGACTGCGGTACGAACTCGATCCGCCTCCTCGTCGCGGACGCCGACCCCGAGACCGGCGAGCTGGTCGACCTGGACCGCCGGATGACGATCGTCCGCCTCGGCCAGGGCGTCGACCGCACCGGACGGCTGGCCCCCGAGGCGCTGGAGCGCACCTTCGCGGCCTGCCGGGAGTACGCGGCCGCCATCAAGGAGTACGGCGCGCAGCGGCTGCGTTTCGTCGCCACCTCGGCCTCCCGGGACGCGGAGAACCGGGACGAGTTCGTGCGCGGGGTGCTGGACATCCTGGGCGTCGAGCCCGAGGTCATCACCGGCGACCAGGAGGCCGAGTTCTCCTTCACCGGCGCCACGAGGGAACTGAAGGGGCGCGCCGATCTGGCCAAGCCCTTCCTGGTGGTGGACATCGGCGGCGGCTCGACCGAGTTCGTGGTCGGCGACGACCGGGTGCGCGCCGCGCGCTCGGTGGACGTGGGCTGTGTACGGATGACGGAGCGGCACCTGGTCGTGGACGGGAAGGTCACCGACCCGCCTACCCCCGGGCAGATCGCCGCGATGCGCGCCGACATCGAGGCGGCGCTCGACCTCGCCGAGCGGACGGTCCCGTTGCGCGAGGCGCGCACCCTGGTCGGCCTGGCCGGCTCGGTGACGACGGTCGCGGCGATCGCCCTGGGCCTGGAGGCGTACGACTCGGCGAGGATCCACCACGCGCGGATCGGTGTCGACCGGGTCAGGGACATCAGCGAGAACCTTCTGAACGCCACCCACGCACAGCGCGCGGCGCATCCGGCGATGCATCCGGGCCGGGTGGACGTGATCGCGGCGGGCGCGCTCGTCCTGCTGGCGATCATGGAGCGGATCGGCGCGGAGGAGGTCGTCGTGAGCGAGCACGACATCCTCGACGGCATCGCCTGGTCTTTGGCCTGACCGCCTACAGGTTGCGGTAGACGTCCCGCCGGTCGCCTACCTTGACGACGAGGATGACGAGCTCACCGTCGTTGATCTGGTAGGCGACCCTGTAGCTGCCGACCCCGAGCCGGTAGAGCCCGGACGGGCCGGTGAGTTTCTTGACGTCGGCGTCCTGGCGGTACGGGTCGTCACCGAGCGCGGTCAGCGCGGTCAGGATGCGCATGGCGTCGAGCCGAGCGATGTCCCTCAGTTGCCGCTGCGCCGCCGTGGTGAACCGGAAGGCGTACTTCACGCCGCATCGCCGTCCTGCTCGGTGAACAGGTCCGCCAACAGTTCGGCCATCGTCACCGTGGGGCCGCCCTCGGCCAGCACCGCTTCGGCTTCGCGCGCCAGCATGACGTCGGCCGCTTCCTCAAGTGCCTCGAAGTCGGCGATCGGAACCACGGCTGCCACCGGAGCGCCGTTACGCGTGATGACGGTCGGAACTCCTTCCTCGGCCCGGTTGATGTGGTCGGCGAGGTGCGCGCGGGCTTCCCGCACGGTCACGGTGTTCTCAGTCATGGAGTCAGTGTACGCGCATGCGTGTACACGCGACATGTATTCGGGGAGTCGTGTTCATGCGCGATCCTCGACGGCATCGCCTGGTCGATCGCGTGACGTCGGCCGACCCGATACTTGCACTCTGCTGAGCAGGCAGGATGCCCGTATGAGCAGTCCCGAGGGGCCCTTCGCGGCCCCTCGGACGCTTTCCGGGGGCACCCCCGCGGAAAGTTCGTGAAGTTCTTCACAAGGAATTCGGCCCTGTCGGAGGACAGTGGCGCCCCGGTTGACCCTTCCGGGGGCCCAACACCCCTGTGAACGTGTTCAAAAGAGGCGGGGGCGGACGTATCGCGGAGGTCCGGCGAGGGTGCTCCGGGTGGCCCTCACGGAGCACCTCCGGGAGCGGAGAGGCAGCTCACGCGGCATTGACAACGCCATGCCGTACACGCTGGTTCCCCCTCCGCGCCATGACGTGGATCACGCGGGCGGCGGAGGATAGCACACACCCCCGGAAAGCTTGTGAAGGGGCGCACGAGCGACCCCCCTCGAGCGGGTGGATACTCGATGGCATGAGCACCACGGAGCGTCCCAGGATCCTCGTAGTAGGCGGTGGGTACGTAGGCCTGTACGCAGCTCGGCGCATCATGAAGAAGATGCGCTACGGCGAGGCGACCGTCACGGTCGTCGACCCCCGGTCGTACATGACCTACCAGCCCTTCCTCCCCGAAACCGCCGCCGGCAACATCTCCCCGCGCCACGTCGTCGTCCCGTTGCGACGCGTGCTGCCCAAGGCGGAGGTCCTCACCGGCCGGGTCACCACCATCGACCAGGACCGCAAGGTCGCCACGATCGCCCCGCTGGTCGGCGAGGCGTACGAGCTGCCCTTCGACTACCTGGTGATCGCGCTCGGCGCGGTCTCCCGCACCTTCCCGATCCCCGGCCTCGCCGAACAGGGCATCGGTATGAAGGGTGTCGAGGAGGCCATCGGCCTGCGCAACCACGTCCTCGAGCAGCTCGACAAGGCCGACTCCACGACCGACGAGGAGATCCGCCGCAAGGCGCTCACCTTCGTCTTCATCGGCGGCGGTTTCGCCGGTGCGGAGACCATCGGTGAGGTCGAGGACCTGGCCCGGGACGCGGCCAAGTACTACAAGACGGTGTCCCGCGAGGACATGCGCTTCATCCTCGTCGACGCCGCCGACAAGATCCTTCCCGAAGTCGGCCCCAAGCTGGGCCAGTACGGCAAGGAGCACCTCGAGGGCCGCGGTGTGGAGATCTACCTCTCCACCTCCATGGACTCCTGCGTCGACGGCCACGTGGTGCTGAAGAACGGCCTCGAGGTCGACTCGCACACCATCGTGTGGACGGCCGGCGTCAAGCCCAACCCGGTGCTGGCCCGCTACGGCCTGCCGCTGGGCCCCCGCGGTCACGTGGACACGGCGCCCACCCTCCAGGTCCAGGGCACCGACTACATCTGGGCCGCCGGCGACAACGCCCAGGTCCCGGACGTCGCCGCCCGCAAGGCCGGCGTCGAGAACGCCTGGTGCCCGCCGAACGCGCAGCACGCGCTGCGGCAGGCCAAGGTCCTCGGCGACAACGTGATCTCCGGTATGCGGGGCTTCCCGCAGAAGGAGTACTCGCACTCCAACAAGGGTGCGGTGGCGGGCCTCGGCCTCCACAAGGGCGTCGCGATGATCGTCATGGGCAAGATGAAGATCAAGCTCAAGGGCCGTCTCGCCTGGTACATGCACCGTGGCTACCACGGTCTGGCGATGCCGACGTGGAACCGCAAGATCCGCGTCTTCGCCGACTGGACTCTCGGCATGTTCCTCAAGCGCGAGGTCGTGGCGCTGGGTGCGCTGGAGTCCCCGCGCGAGGAGTTCTACGAGGCCGCCAAGCCGGCGCCGGTCGCCGCGAAGCCGGCCGCCGCGAAGACCGAGAACGAGAAGGCCAAGGCCTCCTGACCTCCGGTCACCGCAACATCCCCGAAGGGGCCGTCCGCCATCCGTGGTGCGGGCGGCCCCTTCGGCGTTCTCCGCCCCGCCCCGCCCCGCCCGGGCCGTCCGCCGCCGGCCCGATACGCGTGCCATGTACACGTATTTTGCCGAGTCGTGACGGCCGCGCGGGACTGGAACGGGTGCCCTTCCGTGTTTACGTGGTGTCACGACATTGCGGGATCACCCGTCACGGAGGTGTGCATCATGGCTGACGCCGCGCCGCGGCTCCATGCCCTCGTCGAACAGCTGCTGGGAGCCCCCTTCCCGGTGCGCCTCCGCGCCTGGGACGGTTCGCAGGCGGGTCCGCCCGATGCGCCGACGCTGGTCGTACGCAATCGCCGGGCCCTGCGCCGGCTGCTCTTCAAGCCCGGCGAACTCGGCCTCGCCCGCGCCTGGGTGGCCGGCGACCTGGAGATCGAGGGAGACCTGTACACCGCTCTCGGGCTGCTCTCCGGCCTGATCTGGGAGCGCGACGAGGACGCCCGCACGCTCGGGCAGGCGCTGCGCGACCCGGACGTCCGCTCGGCGGTGCGCGGTCTGCTGAAACTCGCCGGACCTCCGCTGCCGCCCGCCCCGCCCCGGGAAGAGGTCCGCAGGACCGGCCACCTCCACACCCGCCGCACCGACCGACGCGCCATCAGCCACCACTACGACGTCGGCAACGACTTCTACGCGCTCGTCCTCGGTCCGTCCATGGTCTACTCGTGCGCCTACTGGGAGTCCGCTGACGGCACGCTCGAAGGCGCCCAGCACGACAAGCTCGAACTCGTCTGCCGCAAGCTGGACCTGAGACCGGGTTCGCGGCTGCTGGACGTCGGCTGCGGCTGGGGCTCCCTCGCCATCCACGCGGCCCGCGAGCACGGTGCGACCGTCGTCGGGATCACCCTCTCCCAGGAGCAGGCGGCGTTCGCCCGCAAGCGCGTCGCCGACGCCGGGCTGACCGACAAGGTCGAGATCCGCGTCCAGGACTACCGGGACGTCACCGACGGCCCGTTCGACGCGATCTCCTCCATCGGCATGGCGGAACACGTCGGCTCCGCGAAGTACCTGGAGTACGCGCAGGTCCTGTTCGCGCTGCTCCGGCCCGGCGGCCGACTGCTCAACCACCAGATCGCCCGCCGACCGCAGCACGACGAGTCGGCGTACGGCGTGGACGCGTTCATCGACGCCTATGTCTTCCCGGACGGCGAACTCGCCCCCGTCGGCACCACGGTGGGCCAGCTCGAACGCGCGGGCTTCGAGGTCCGTGACGTCGAGTCGATCCGCGAGCACTACGCCCTCACCCTGCGCCGCTGGGGCGCCCGTCTGGAGGCCGACTGGGGCCGGGCCGTCCACCTCACCAGCCCCGGCCGCGCCCGGGTCTGGCGGCTCTACATGGCCGCCTCCGCCGTCGCCTTCGAACGCAACCAGATCGGCGTCAACCAGGTCCTGGCCGTCCGGACGCCCGAGTCGGGCCACTCCGGGATGCCGCTGCGCGCCCGCACCTGGAACTGACGGCCGCTCGACGCACGAGGGGCCCCGCCGCACGTGCGACGGGGCCCCGACCGGGTCTTCCCTGCTCGGACCTGTCCTGCTCGGGACTGTCCGGTGCGGGCCTGACCTACTCGGACTTGATCGCGTCCAGCATGTTCAGGCGCGACGCCCGGCGGGCCGGCCAGAGCGCGGCCAGGATGCCCACCCCGGCGGCCAGCACCAGGAAGACCGTCATCCGGGCCCACGGCAGCACCAGTTCGTACGTCGGCATCCTGGTGCCGAGCAGCTCACCGGCCGCCCAGCCGAAGAAGACGCCCAGGCCGATGCCGAGCACCCCGCCGAAGAGCGAGATCACCAGCGACTCCAGCCGGACCATCCGCTTGACCGAGCGCCGGTCCAGGCCGATGGCCCGCAGCATCCCGATCTCCTGGGACCGCTCGAAGACCGACATCGCGAGCGTGTTGACGACGCCGAGGACCGCGACGATCACGGCCATCGCGAGCAGCCCGTAGAGCATGTTCAGCATCAGCGTGAACATCTTCGCGACCTCGTCGGAGAGGTCCTTCTTGCTCTGGACCTTGATGGCCGGGTTGGAGCCGAGGGCCTTCTCCAGCCGGTCCTTCGTGCCGTCGGAGGCGCCGCCGGACGTCTTGACCATGACCCGCATGTCGCCCGGGTCCGTCAGATGCGGGGTGAGGGCGGCGTTGTCCAGCAGGATGCCCTCGATCAGCTCGTTGCCCTCGTAGACCCCGGCGACCGTCAGTTGCTGCTTCCTGCCGTCCTCGTAGTTCACCGTGAAGGTCGAACCGGCTTTCCAGTGACGGAACTTGGCGAGTTCGTCGTCGACGACGACCTGATTGCCCGCCACCTTGAAGGTGCCGTCGTCCACCGTGAGGTCGGTCAGCTCGCCGATGGTGGAGCCGGTGACGCCGGTGAGGTACTCGGTCGCGCCGTCGATGCGGCCGGGCGCGTTGCGCATCGGGCTGGTGGCGGTCACCCCGTCGGTGGCCTTCAGCTTCTCGGCGATGTCCGCGGAGAGCTCGTTGCCGTTCGCCATCGACACGACGTAGTCGGCGCTGATCGCGGAGGACGCCATCTTGTCGATGGACTTCTGCAGGCTGCCCGCCATCACCGTCATACCGGTGATCAGGGTCAGGCCGATCATCAGCGCGGAGGCCGTGGCCGCCGTACGGCGCGGGTTGCGCACCGAGTTCTGCCGGGCCAGCTTGCCGGAGACCCCGAAGATCCGCAGGACGGGTGCGGCGGACGCGATCAGCGGGCGGGACAGCAGCGGGGTCAGGATGAAGACGCCGAGGATGAGCAGGACGGCGCCGAGCCCCATGGGGGCCTGGCCGTCGGAGCCGCTCATCGTCGTCGCGGCCAGCACCACGGCGACGCCCGCCGCCGAGAACAGCGCGCCCAGGGTGTTGCGCAGGACCAGCGACTTGGTGCTCGCGGTGGCGTGCACGCTGCTCATCGCGGCGACCGGCGGGATCTTCGCGGCCCGGCGGCCGGGCAGCCAGGCCGCCAGCATGGTGATGACCACGCCGACGACGAGGGCGGCGGCGACCGTGCCGCCCGAGACGACGAGCGGCCCGTCGGGGACGGTCGCCCCCAGCGTCCCCAGCAGCGAACGCAGCCCGGCGCCGATGCCTATACCGGCGACCAGTCCGGTCACCCCGGCGATGGCGCCGACGACGAACGCCTCGATCAGCACCGACCGCGTGACCTGCCGGCGGGAGGCGCCGACGGCCCGCATCAGCGCGAGTTCCTTGGTGCGCTGGGCGACCAGCATGGTGAAGGTGTTGGCGATGATGAAGGTGCCGACGAAGAGGGCGATCCCGGCGAAGACCAGCAGCCCCTGCTTCATCCCGCTCATCGACGCGGAGATCATCTCCGCCTGGTCGTCGGCGAGCTGCCTGCCGGTGGTGGTCTCGACCTTGCCCTTGGGCAGGGCGGCGTCCAGTGCGGCCTTCAGCGCGCTCTGCGAGGTCCCGGCCGCCGCCTTCACGTCGATCTCGTCGTAGGTGCCCGGCTTGCCGAAGAGCGTCTGCGCGGTCGCCGTGTCGAACAGGGCGAGGCTGCCGCCGGCCGCGACGTTGCCGTCGTCGGTGGTGAAGACGCCGGTGATCTTCGGGGTGAGGACGGGGCCGTCGACGGAGATCCGAACGGTGTCGCCGACCTCGTACCCGGCGCGCTCGGCGGTCTTCGAGTCGATGACGACCTCGTCGGCGCCGCTCGGCGCGTGCCCGGTGGTGAGCGGGTACCGGATGTCCTTGTCGCCCCAGTAGTTGCCGCCCTGCGACTGGAAGCCGCCGCCGATGAGCTTGCCGTCCTTGTCGGCGATCGCGGTGAAACCGTTGACGACACCGACGGCGGACGCGGCGCCCGGCACCCCGGCGCTCTGCTCCAGCAGCGCCCCGGTCAGCTCGGGGGTCTTGACGATGCGGTCGCCGACGTCGTCCTGGACCTCGGGCGTGACGGCGACGTCGACCTGGTCGAAGCCCTTGGCGGAGCTCTTCTGGAGGGCGTTGGAGAGGGTGTTGGTGAAGACCAGGGTCCCCGACACGAAGGCCACGCCGAGCATCACGGCGAGCACGGTCATCAGGAGCCGGGCCTTGTGCGCGAGTACGTTGCGCAAGGCGGTACGGAACATGGGTTCTTCTCAGTCCTGCTCGTCGACGAGCGATCGGTCCCGGTGGGGGATCAGCTGGTGCGGCCCGTGGCGTCCGATGCGGGGGTCTGGGAAGTTCCCCCGGAAAGACGCAGCATGCGGTCGAGCACCGAGTCGGCCGTCGGGCCGTACACCTCGTCGACGATCCGCCCGTCGGCCAGGAAGATCACCCGGTCCGCGTAGGCCGCCGCCACCGGGTCGTGGGTCACCATCACCACCGTCTGCCCCAGCTCGCGCACCGAGTTGCGCAGGAAGCCCAGCACCTCGGCGCCCGCGCGCGAGTCGAGGTTTCCGGTCGGTTCGTCACCGAAGATGATGTCGGGCCGGGAGGCGAGGGCGCGGGCGACGGCGACCCGCTGCTGCTGGCCGCCGGAGAGCTGCGAGGGCCGGTGGCCCAGCCGGTCGGCGAGCCCCACCATCGCGATGACCTTTTCCAGCCACTCCTTGTCCGGCTTGCGGCCCGCGATGTCCATGGGCAGGGTGATGTTCTCGATCGCCGTCAGCGTCGGCAGCAGGTTGAACGCCTGGAAGATGAACCCGATCTTGTCCCGGCGCAACTTGGTGAGCTGCTTGTCCTTCAGCGTGCCGAGCTCGGTGTCGCCGATGCGCACGGAGCCGGAGGAGAAGCTGTCGAGACCCGCCACGCAGTGCATCAGCGTGGACTTGCCGGAGCCGGACGGTCCCATGATCGCGGTGAACTCGGCCTGCCGGAAGTCGACCGACACCCGGTCGAGAGCGACCACCTGGGTCTCACCCTGTCCGTAGATCTTCGACAGGTCCGTGGCGCGTGCGGCCACGGCGGTGGTCCGCTCGGCGAGGGGGCTGGTGGTCACGGGCGTGGCTCCTGACGGGACGACGGCAAGTCTGGGGGACGTGAACCATCGTCCTGGCCGCCGACGGCCGTGTAGTCACCCGCTGTTCCGGTTCCGAAGGCAGACTCGGGTCGGACGGTGGGCCCCCGTGTCATACCTGGGGATGACCCCCGTCCCCGAGGGGCGGGACGTCAAGAACCGGTGGAGCAACCTCGTTCGGACGGTGAAATTCCGTCATTCCGCATACGCAAGCGGTTGCCACGCGCGAGGCTACTGGCAAGTGCAGATGGCGAGTTCCAGGTGCTGATGCACCCTCAGGCGTCAATAAAATAAGACAACATCGGTCCGCTGTTCCGCTGTTCGAGGGACGGATCCCGATAGGGTCGGAAGCTCAAACGGAGCCCTCAGGCCTGCCCAGATGGTGGAATGCAGACACGGCGAGCTTAAACCTCGCTGCCCCTTCGCGGGCGTGCCGGTTCAAGTCCGGCTCTGGGCACTTCCGACGTCTCGGCGATCGCTGCATCCTCCATCGAGGCATTGACCGCCGCGGCGGCCGGCTCCCTCCGCGTTCACCCTCTGGCCGCGCGTCCCCGTGCTCCGCATCCCCCTGTACTCCGTATGCCCGTACTCCGCATGCCTGTGTCCCGCGCGTCCAGGTACCCGCGCATCGACCGTTGACACCCGCGGGGCCGGGGCGCAGACTCACGTCCCAATACAGTGAAGAAAACTTCACTGTGCGAACAGTGAAGGGAAACGCCCGATGCGCACCACCGTCGGCATCGTCGGCGCCGGCCCCGCCGGCCTCCTCCTCGCCCGTCTGCTCCACCGCGCCGGAATCGACTCCGTCGTCCTGGAGAGCCGCGACCGGGCCTATGTCGAGCAGCGCCAGCGCGCCGGGATCCTGGAACAGGGCACGGTGGACGTCCTGCGCGCGGCCGGCGCCGGGGAGCGCATGGACCGCGTGGGGCTGCGCCACGACGGCATAGAGCTGCGGTTCGCCCGGCGGCGTCACCGCGTCGACTTCCCCGCCCTCACCGGCGGCCGGTCCGTGACGGTCTACGCGCAGACCGAGGTGTGCAAGGACCTGATCGCCCTCCAGCTCGCGGACGGCGGCCCGCTGCTGTTCGAGGCGGAGGCGCTGGCCGTCGAGGACGCCGCCACCGACCACCCCCGGGTCCGCTTCCGCCACCAGGGCGTCGAGGACGTCCTGGAGTGCGACTACGTCGTCGGCTGCGACGGCTTCTGGGGTGTCGCCCGGCAGGCGATCCCGGCGGCGCTCACCCGCGCCTTCGAGCGGACGTACCCCTTCGGCTGGCTCGGCATCCTCGCCGACGTGCCGCCCTCGCACGACGAACTCGTCTACGCCCGCCACGACCGCGGCTTCGCGCTGCTGTCCATGCGCTCCCCGTCCGTCTCCCGCCTCTACCTCCAGGTGCCCGAGGGCACGGACGCGCGGACGTGGGCGGACGAGGAGATCTGGGACGAACTGGAGCGCCGCTTCGAGAGCGACGACGACTGGAAACTGCGACGCGGGGCGATCACCCAGAAGTCGGTCACCCCGATGCGCTCCTACGTGCACGAGCCCATGCGGCACGGCCGGCTATTCCTCGCCGGGGACGCGGCCCACATCGTGCCGCCGACCGGGGCGAAGGGACTGAACCTCGCCGTCGGGGACGTCGTCACCTTCGCGCGGGCCCTGACGCACCGGCGGGAGACGGGGTCCACCGCACTGCTGGACGCCTACTCCGAGACCTGCCTGCGCCGCGTGTGGCAGGCCGAGCGGTTCTCGTACGACATGACCACCCTCCTGCACCGCGCCCCCGACGCCACCCCCTTCGAGGACCGTCTCCAGCTGGCCCGGCTGGAGCGGATCGCCTCCTCCCGGGCCGCCGAGACCGACCTGGCCGAGGCGTACACCGGGTTCCCGTTCGGGTGATCGGACGGCGGGTCCCGTCAGGGGCCCGCCCGGGGCCGCCGGGGTCCGTCCGGTCTCCGCGCGGTACCGGCCATGTCGCGGCTTGGTCATGAATACGGCCCTCCTGTGCCGGGAATCACGACGCCACGTAGCGTGTTGGCCAGCAGGAAGAGGGAAAGATCCTCCCCAAGCACTAGGGTCAATCCTTTGCCTACCCATTACCCTTGAGCTCAAGGCCGCGCAGTGTGGCCACGGAGGAGTGCAATGAGGAGCAGAAACCCGGTCTTCTCGCGACGGGGGTTCAGCCGCGACAACGGCTACGCGGGCTTCAACGCCGCGCCGCAGGCCGGGGGACCCGCAGTCGGCACGCAGCAGGGCAACCCCTACGCCCAGCCGGCCGGCAACCCGTACGCGCAGAACCCTTACGCCCAGCAGGGCCTTCAGCACGGCGCACCGCCGCAGGCCCCGGCCGCCACCGGCCGGATGACCATGGACGACGTCGTCGCGCGCACCGCGACCACGCTCGGCCTCGTGGTCCTCACCGCGGTGCTGTCCTGGGCGCTGCTGCCCGTCGACGAGGCCAACCTCGGCAAGTCGTACGGCATCGCCATCGGCGCCGGTCTGGTCGCCATGGTGCTGGCCCTGATCCAGTCGTTCAAGCGCCGCGCGGTCCCCGCGCTGATCCTGTCGTACGCCGCCCTCGAGGGCGTCTTCCTCGGCGTGATCTCCAGCGCGGTCTCCACGTACATCGCGGACGGCGTCGTCGCCCAGGCGGTGATGGGCACGATGGCGGTCTTCGCCGGTGTGCTCGTGGCGTACAAGGCGGGCTGGATCCGCGTCAACCGCCGCTTCTACGGCTTCGTGATGGCGGCCGCGCTCGGCTTCGTCCTGCTGATGGTCGTGAACCTGCTGTTCACCGTCTTCGGCGGCGGCGACGGCCTCGGCTTCCGCAGCGGTCCGCTCGGCATCGTGTTCGGTGTCATCGGCATCCTGCTCGGCGCCTGCTTCCTCGCCCTGGACTTCAAGCAGGTCGAGGACGGCATCGCGTACGGCGCCCCGCGCGAGGAGGCCTGGCTCGCCGCCTTCGGCCTCACGATGACGCTGGTGTGGATCTACATGGAGTTCCTGCGACTCCTCTCGATCCTCAACAGCGACTGACCCACGCGAACGGTGAGAGGGGCCCCGGGATTCCGATCCCGGGGCCCCTCTCCGTGTCCGTGGCGTGGTGTGTCGCGTGCGCGCTAGAGGAGTTTGCGCGCGGCCCTCCTCAGGTCGTACTCGTGGATGATCGCCTTGGCGTGGCCGTACGCGAGGTTGTGCTCGGCGCGTAGCCAGCTGACCTTCTCCTCGAAGCGGAGAGCGGGGCCTTCGTCGACGGTGCGCAGCCAGTCGGCGACCTCACGACCGGTGCAATGGGGGATGCGGGCCAGTATGTTGCGGTGGGTCTCCTCGGAGAGGACATGGGACATCGGCGCCTCCGGTAGCAAAGGGGATGTAAGCCGGTCCTTCAGGTCACCGTGCCTGAGTGTTCGCCCGTTGGCAACAGTCCCGGTGCGACGCGTAGTCTCGCGGCGTGGCTGATACGACGTCCCTGACCCGCGCGGTGGACCACTTCGCCGACCGTCTGCGTGCCGCTTCGCAGAGCCGGCTCCAGAGAGGCGCGGCCGCGGAGGCGCTGGCGCTGGCCAGGGAGTTGGTCCGGCGGGCGCAGCTCATCGAGGAGCCCGGTACGCCGCCGCGCGAGATGCCGGACGCCGGGATGTTCGCCGCCGCCGATCAAATCACCGTCGCGGCGCACGACTTGGCCCTCGTACTCACGGACGAGGGCCAGGTTCGGGAAGCTCTGGAGTTGGTGGCGCAGGCGCAGAAACGGGCGGCCGTGTGAGCCTCACAGGCTCGCTATGACCCGGTCGGCCAGGATGTAGACGTTCTCGGCGCCGCACTGGAACGTCAGGGTGTACGCGCCCGATATGCCCGAGCCGCCCAGCAGGAACGGCGTCTCGCCCGCGGTGAGGGCGGCGGCGAGGCGTTCCGCCGTCTCGCGGTGGCCCGGGGTCATGCACAGGGTGGTGCCGTCGGCGAAGACGTAGACGTCGAGGGTGCCGAGCGGCCCCGGGCGCACGTCGGTCAGTTCGATCTGGGACGAGGCCAGTTCCTCGAGCGTCGCCACCGTGCGCTCGTGGTCGTTCACGACCGGTGACTGCACGGGTACGAAGTCGGGGTGTGACGGGTGACGGCGGCGGGCCGCGGCCAGTTCGGCGGAGTCCCCGGCGAACTCGTCGGCGTCCCCGGTCGGCTCGCTCACCGGCTCCAGGGGCTCCATGCCCACGAAGTCGGTCTGGCGGGGCAGGAACAGCTCGCTGTCCGGGAGGCCCAGCAGGGAGGGGGCGTCGGAGGCGTCACGCGCCTCCTGGGCGGCCCAGAACGCGCGCGCCTCGGCCAGCTCCCGCTCCCGCTCCTCCGCGAGCGCCTCGGCGACGGCGGCGCGTATCTCCGCCGCGTCGGCCGTGGTGCGGGCCGCCGGGACGAAGCCGCGCAGTTCGGCGGCGCACTCCTCGGCGTTCCTGGCGTCCTTGGCGAGCTGGGTGTGCAGGGCGGCCACCTGCCGGCGCAACTGCAAGAGGGTGCGCAGGACGGCGACGCCCACGGCGCCCGTGGCGGCCGTGGTGACCAGCAAGGCGATCGGCATGGCGCTCACTGACGTACTCCCGGTTCAAAGTCGACCCCCGACTTCCTACATCAGCTTGAAGGGCGGACTATCCAGCTGTCAGTGCGTAACGTCACGAAACGGGCAGGAGTTTGAGCCCGGGGTTTGGTGCCGAAAGGCGCTGAGCTGCGTAAATCCCTCCGGGGAGGGAGATAGGTCACATCCTGGGGGAGATTGGATCACAAAACGGCCCGGAATCCAGGGGCTTTCCGGACTCCGGGCCGATCGGTCACGTCAGGTGCTGAAACGGTTACGCAGAGGCCCTGCCGCGGGCCTCGGTGAGCGTGATCAGCTCAGGCGCTCGATGACCATCGCCATGCCCTGGCCGCCGCCGACGCACATCGTCTCCAGGCCGAACTGCTTGTCGTGGAACTGGAGGGAGTTGATCAGCGTGCCGGTGATGCGGGCGCCGGTCATGCCGAAGGGGTGGCCGACGGCGATGGCGCCGCCGTTGACGTTCAGCTTGTCCAGGTCGATGCCGAGTTCGCGGTAGGACGGGATCACCTGGGCGGCGAACGCCTCGTTGATCTCGACCAAGTCGATGTCGTCGATGGTCAGGCCGGCCCGGCGCAGCGCCTGGTTGCTCGCCTCGACCGGGCCCAGGCCCATGATCTCGGGGGACAGACCGGAGACGCCGGTGGACACGATGCGGGCGAGCGGGGTGAGGCCGAGCTCGCGGGCCTTGGTGTCGCTCATGACGACGACCGCGGCGGCGCCGTCGTTGAGCGGGCAGCAGTTGGCGGCGGTAACCATGCCGTCGGGGCGGAACACCGGCTTCAGGCCCTGGACGCCCTCCAGCGTGACGCCGGCGCGCGGGCCGTCGTCCTTGCTGACGACCGTGCCGTCGGGGAGCGTCACCGGGGTGATCTCCCGCTCCCAGAAGCCGTTCTTGATGGCTTCCTCGGCCAGGTTCTGCGAGCGGACGCCGAACTCGTCCATGTCCTGGCGGGTGACGCCCTTGAGGCGGGCCAGGTTCTCGGCGGTCTGGCCCATCGCGATGTAGGCGTCCGGGACGAGGCCGTCCTCGCGCGGGTCGTGCCAGGTGGTGCCCTCCTGGGCCGCGACGGCCGCGGTGCGGGCCTCGGCCTCGGCGAAGAACGGGTTGCGCGTGTCGGGCAGGCTGTCGGAGTTGCCCTTCGCGAACCGGGAGACCAGCTCGACACCGGCCGAGATGAAGACGTCGCCCTCGCCGGCCTTGATGGCGTGCAGCGCCATCCGGCTGGTCTGAAGGGACGAGGAGCAGTAACGGGTGATCGTGCAGCCGGGGAGGTGGTCCATCCCCATCTGCACCGCCACGATGCGGCCGAGGTTGTTGCCCTGCTCGCCGCCGGGCAGACCGCAGCCGAGCATCAGGTCGTCGATGTCCCTCGGGTCCAGCTCGGGGACCTTGGCGAGGGCGGCCTGGATGATCGTGGCGGTCAGGTCGTCCGGGCGCAGGTCCTTCAGGGAACCCTTGAAAGCGCGGCCGATGGGTGAGCGGGCGGTCGAGACGATGACTGCTTCGGGCATCACGGCTCCAAGGGGTATGTACGAGCGGGGCTGTCTGGGAAGTTACCTGTCCGTATGGGCTGGGTCACGGGGGTGGCGGTGTGACCCTGACCGCAATTTACTAAGCGCTTGCTTTGGTCGTCGGCGATCGGCGGATCTCGTGCCGGTCGGGCGGCACGGCGAACCGAGCCCGGGGCCGGGGCCCCGGACCCCGACAGTCCTGAAGGGGCCGTGCCACCAGACCCCGACGGCCCTGAAGGCCTCGTCCTCGAACGCCGTACGCGCTGGAAGACCGGACCCCGCCGGTCGGGCCGGCCCGGCGGGGCGGTGGGTTCAGACCTCCGAGGCGCTGGTGGGGGACGGTTCCGCCTCCGACACCCGCCGCCGCCGGCGGCGCTTGAGCAGGGCCCACGGGCCGCGGGGCCCGGTCGGCATCGCCGCGGCCACCTCGGTCCCGGCCTCGGACGCCGCTTCCGCCGCCGCCCGGGCCACCGGCAGGAAACCCTCGCGGCGGGAGACGTCCGGGCGTTCCTCGTCCGCCGGCCAGAGGCCGAGGGCCGCGCAGACCGTGGGCAGCACCGCCATCGCCGCCGTCGCGTACCCCTCCGCCGAGGGGTGGTAGTGGTCGGGGCCGAACAGCTCGCGCGGGTTGGCCTCGAACTCGGGGCCCAGCAGGTCGCCGAGGGAGACCGTGCGGCCGCCCTGCTCGACGGCGCCGATCGTCTGGGCGGCCGCCAGCTGCCGTGAGGCCCGGCGGGCCAGCCAGCGCAACGGCTGCTGGACCGGCTCGATCGTGCCCAGGTCGGGACACGTGCCGACGACCACCTCGGCGCCGGCCGTGCGCAGCCGCCGTACCGCCGAGGACAGGTGCCGGACCGAGCGGGTGGCCGGCATCCGGTGGGTCACGTCGTTCGCGCCGATCATGATCACGCAGACGTCGGGCACCCGGTCGGCGTCCGCGAGGACCAGCGCGACCTGCCGGTCGAGATCGTCGGACTGCGCGCCCGGGAGCGCCACGTTGCGCAGCTCCACGGGGCGTTCGGCCACCGCCGCCAGGCCCGCGGCCAGCAGCGCGCCCGGGGTCTGCCCGGAGCGGTGCACGCCCTGGCCGGCGGCCGTGGAGTCGCCCAGCATGGTCAGACGCAGGGGTTCCTTGCCGGGCCCCGGCGCGTCGTAGGCGACGCCGTAACGGCCGTCCGCGTGCGGGACGTGCGGATGCGCCCCGTTGTTCACCTGGCGTCGGGCCAGATGCACCTCCGCCACCACCAGCCCTACGGCCGCCGCCCCGGCCAGTCCGATGCCGCCGCCGCCGTAGGCCGCGCCGGCCGCGATGCGCCGGGCCACTCTCGCCCTCGACATGCTCGTCATGCCTCGACGCCACCTCCTCGTGTTCGTACACCCACTCCTTGCCCCGTACGGACCGTCGGCCAATCTCAACCAGGAGTGAACGTGCCGACTCGGCCGCTGCCCGGGCCGTACCCTGGCGTCACCACTACGACCACTGTTTTTGCAAGCAACCGGAGACAACGGTGCGATTCCACGACTCGATGATCAGCCTCGTCGGCAACACCCCGCTGGTGAAGCTCAACAGCGTGACCCAGGGCATCCGGGCCACCGTTCTGGCCAAGGTGGAGTACTTCAACCCGGGCGGTTCCGTGAAGGACCGCATCGCCCTGCGCATGATCGAGGCGGCGGAGAAGAGCGGCGAGCTCCTGCCCGGCGGCACGATCGTCGAGCCGACCAGCGGAAACACCGGGGTCGGGCTGGCCATCGTGGCGCAGCAGAAGGGGTACAAGTGCATTTTCGTGTGCCCCGACAAGGTGAGCACCGACAAGATCAACGTGCTGCGGGCGTACGGCGCCGAGGTCGTCGTCTGCCCGACCGCCGTGGATCCCGAGCACCCGGACTCCTACTACAACGTCTCCGACCGGCTGGTGCGGGAGACGCCGGGCGCGTGGAAGCCGGACCAGTACTCCAACGCGAACAACCCGCTCTCCCACTACCACTCCACCGGCCCTGAGCTGTGGGAGCAGACGGAGGGGCGGATCACCCACTTCGTCGCCGGCGTCGGCACCGGCGGCACCATCTCCGGGACCGGGCGCTATCTGAAGGACGCCAGCGAGGGCCGGGTCCAGGTCGTCGGCGCCGACCCCGAGGGGTCCGTGTACTCCGGCGGGTCCGGGCGGCCCTACCTGGTCGAGGGCGTCGGTGAGGACTTCTGGCCGACCGCCTACGACCGGACCGTCGCCGACGAGATCGTCGCGGTGTCCGACAAGGACTCCTTCCAGATGACCCGGCGGCTCGCGAAGGAGGAGGGGCTGCTGGTCGGCGGTTCCTGCGGGATGGCCGTGGTGGCCGCCCTGCGCGTCGCCGAGCGGCTGGGCCCGGACGACGTCGTGGTCGTCCTGCTGCCCGACAGCGGCCGCGGATACCTCTCGAAGATCTTCAACGACGAGTGGATGGCCGACTACGGCTTCCTCGAGGACGAGGGCCCCAGCGCCCGCGTCGCCGACGTCCTCAACGACAAGGTGCACGGCGCCATCCCGTCCCTCGTCCACATGCACCCGGACGAGACCGTCGGCCAGGCCATCGAGGTGCTGCGCGAGTACGGCGTCTCCCAGATGCCGATCGTGAAGCCCGGCGCCGGTCACCCGGACGTCATGGCCGCCGAGGTCGTCGGGTCGGTCGTGGAGCGGGAGCTGCTGGACGCGCTGTTCACCCAGCGCGCCTCCCTCGGCGACCCGCTGGAGAAGCACATGTCCGCCCCGCTGCCGCAGGTCGGTTCCGGTGAGCCGGTCGGCGACCTGATGTCCGTGCTCGGCACGGCGGACGCGGCGATCGTCCTCGTCGAAGGCAAGCCCACCGGGGTCGTCAGCCGCCAGGACCTGCTGGCCTTCCTGGCCAAGGGCGGCAAGTAGCGTCCGGGGAACTTCCGGGGGACAGGGGGCCGTACCTCGGGGAAACCTGCGGTGAACGGCCCCTTCGGACGCCGAACCTCCGTTTGCCTACCGAAGTGGTGGACTTCGCGGAAGTGGTACGAGCGTGTCACGTGTACGCAGCACCCGGTTAACACGCGTCCGGCATATTTGTGGGTGTCGGAAGGGGCGGGAGCGGCTCCCCGCCCCACCGGCACCGATACGGCGTCACGGACCTCCGGAGCGGCTCCCGGACCTCCACCGACGCCACGGACGCGCAAGCCCGGCCTGACCCGGCCCGCGTCCCTCGCGGGGACCGCCGTCGTCCCGCCCCCCGGTATCGGGGGTGCGGCGGTCCCCGCGCAAGCTTCCTCGCCCGGGGCCTGTCCACAGGACAGGCCCCGTGGTCATGTCCGGGACGGCGTCCGCACCGGCGTCGCCGCCTTCCAGCTGGCCAGGAGCCGCAGCCGCTCCTCCGTCTCGGACCCCGCCTCCGGGGTGTAGACCAGCAGGGACCGGTCCGGGTCCGCCGAGATCGCCAGCGTCTCGTACGGGAAGGTCAGCAGGCCCGCGACCGGGTGCAGGATCCGCTTCACCCCGTACGCGCACTCCCGGACCGGATGATCGGCCCACAGCCGGCGGAAGTCGTCGTTCTTGAGCGAGAGTTCCCCGACGAGCGCGGTCAGCCGGTGGTCGTCCTGGTGGTGCCCCGCCAGCATCCGCAGATGCGCGACGCACTGGACGGCCACCGCGGGCCAGTCCGGGTAGAAGTCGCGGGAGTCCGGGTCAAGGAAGACGTGCCGCGGGATGCTGCGGCCCTCGGGCCCGGTGCGGCTGTAGCCGAAGACCGCGTCGGCGAGCGCGTTCCACGCCAGCACGTCCATCCGCTGGTCCAGGACGAACGCCGGGGTGCGCTCCATGCTGTCGAGCAGCAGCTGTACCCCCGGCCGGACGCGGGGCGCGGCCGGCCGCCCGGCGGCCCTGCGGGGGCGGGCGACGGCGCGCAGATAGGCGTGTTCCGTCTCGTCCAGGCGCAGGACGCGCGCCACGGCGTCCAGCACCGCGTCGCTGACTCCCCCGGACTTCGTCCGGGAGGGGCCCCCAGGCCCCCTGCCCTGCTCCAGGCGGATGTAGTAGTCGACGCTCACTCCGGCCAGCTGCGCCACCTCCTCGCGACGCAGACCGGGTACGCGCCGGCGCCCGTGCGAGGGCAGACCGACCTCCTCGGGCCGGATGCGGGCACGGCGTGAGCGCAGAAAGTCTCCAAGATCCCCGTCCATGCGTTCGATCGTAGGGGAGGGGCGGGTCGCGAACCTGGTACTGGCAGACCCAGGAAAAGCGCATCCCTGGGTGACGCGGCAGCGGACGGCGAGGGTGGTGCGTGCCGCTGGGGAACCGCCCCGGCCCGCCTCACAGGAGCAACGGATGCCGCACGAGAAGCAGAACGAGAAGCAGAACGAGAACCCGGGCGCGAACCGGTACGAGAACCGGATCGGGACCCCGTACGCGAGCCTCGCCGGGCGTACCGCCGTCGTCACCGGTGCCGCCAGCGGTATCGGTGCGGCGACCGCCGCGCTGCTCGCCGCCTCGGGGGCCCGGGTCGCGCTGCTGGCCCGGCGCGGGGACCGGCTGGAGTCGGTCGCCGAGAAGATCCGCGCCGACGGGGGAGAGGCCCTGGCTGTCGTCGCCGACGTCACCGACGACGCGTCGGTGGACGCGGCCGCCGCCAGGATCCGCGACGCCTACGGAAGCGTCGACCTGGTCGTCAACAACGCCGGCGTGATGCTGCCGAACCCCGTCGACGACGGCCGGATCGACGAGTGGCGGCGGATGCTCGACACCAACGTCACCGGAGTGCTGCGGGTGATCCGCGCCTTCACCGGGGACCTGGTGGGCGCCGCCGCCGAGGGGCGCGGCGCCGACCTGGTGAACGTCTCGTCCATCGGCGCGCACATCACGTTCCCGAACTACGCGGTGTACGGCGCGACGAAGGCGGCCGTCACCTACCTCTCCCAGTCCCTGCGCACCGAGTTCGGGCCCCGGGACGTGCGGGTCACCAACGTCGAGCCGGGACTGACGGAGACCGAGCTGGCGACGCACCTCGACAACGCCGAGCTGTCCGGGCAGCTGGACGGCATGCTCGACACGATCGGCGCGCTGTCCTCGGCCGAGATCGCCGACGTCGTCGCCTATGTCACCAGCCGCCCCCGGCACGTCAACCTGCGGCAGATCATGGTGCTGCCGACCCGGCAGGCGTGACCGCGGGGCCCCGGCCCGCCCTCGGCCCCGACCCCGTGTCCCGGGTCAGTCCTCCCAGTCGTCGTCCTTCTTCGAGGAGCGGCGACGGGTGCCGAAGAGGCCGGGGTGGGAGCGGGCGGCCTGGACCGCGTTGACGCCGACGATGCCGATCCAGGAGACGATCAGGCCGGGCAGGTGCGCGGTGCCCGCGCCGATCGCGGACAGCGGGACCGCCAGCACCAGCGAGACGATGCCGAAGCCGAAGCGCTCGCCCCACGAGTCCGTCGCCCTGGGCGAGCGGGCGTCCCGGGCCGCCACCATCTGCTGCTCCGCGAACTGCCGGCGCACCCGGCGTTCCACCGCGCCGTCGATGCGCTGGTCGACCTTCTCCAGGAACGAGTCCACCAGCGCGGACTCGTACTCCTCGCCCAGCTCCCTGCGGGTCTGCAGGGTGGCGTCGAGGTCCTTCTTGAGGTCCGTGTCCCGCGCTTCCATGGTGGTCTCCCATCCCGTCATACGACCAGGCTAGGGAGCGGGGGCGTCCGCCGCACTGGGGATAGCCCCCCTGTCCGGGGTGGGGTTCGGCTCCGGGGCAGGACGGCGACCGACGGTCTCCAGCAGTTCGGCCGCGCGGGCGCGTGCCCTGCACCGCCGTGGCCCAGCAGCAGCGGCACGGTGGCGATGTTGTCGAGCACCGTGCGGTGCGGGAAGAGCCCCGACTGCTGGATGACAAATCCGATGGAGCGGCGCGGCTCGGCCGCGTCCTGGCGGGGGACGTTCTTACCGCCCACCTCGATGGTTCCGGAGGTCGGGTCGACCATCCGGTTGATCATCCGCAGGGTGGTCGTCCTGCCGCAACCGGAGGAACCGACCAGCACGGTCACGCAGCCCTCCGGCATCCGGAGGGAGGGATCGTGGACCGCTGTCGTGCCGTCGGGGAAGCGCTTGTGGACCGCGTCGAGCTGGATCATGAGTTGTCCCTTGCCCGACTGCATAACGTCATGCAGAGTTTTCGGCAGGTGAATAGCTTTCCAATGCCTCCGGGTTGAGCCGAGGTAGCGGATGACCGGCAGGCAAGACCGAGTGTCCGGATCGATGGGAGTTCGTGACTTTATGTCGTCTCGGATGGTGGACGCCCCTTCCGGGGTGGGCTCCGGTCTCGTCGTCCTCGACGGGATCGCACTCGGCGTCGCCGACGTCGCGCGCCTCGCCGACCGGGCCGCCCGCCCGGTCCCCGGCACCGAGGCGACGAAGCGGATGACCGAGTCCTGGGACGCCGCCCGCCGCATCGCGGCCACCGGCCGCGTCTACGGCCGCTCCACCGGGGTCGGCGCCAACCGGAACGAGGACGTGCCCACCGAGGCGGCCGCCGAACACGGGCTGCGCCTGCTGCGCAGTCACGCCGGCGCCATCGGCGAGGAACTGCCCGCCCGGGAGGTCCGGGCCATGCTCGCCGTCCGCGCCAACCAGTTGCTCGCCGGCGGCGCGGGCCTGCGGCCCGGCGTCGTCACGGCGCTGTGCGAGGCGCTCGAGAGCGGAGCGCACCCGGTCGTCAACGAGTTCGGTTCGGTGGGGACCGGAGACCTGGCGGCACTGGCACAGGTCGGGCTCGCGCTGGTGGGGGAACACCCGTGGCGCGGCACCGGAGCCCCCGCACCGCAGCAGCTCGACAACAACGACGCCCTCGCGCTCATCAGCAGCAACGCCCTCACCCTCGGCCAGTCCGCCCTCGCCCTGCACGAACTGCGCGGGCTCCTGGAGGCCACCCAGGTCGTCGCCGCGCTCTCCCTGCACGCCGTCGACGGCTCCCACGAGGCGTACGCCGCCCCCGTGCACGCCGCCCGACCGCACCGCGGGTCCGTCGAAGTCGCCCGCCGCATGCGTGAGTTGATCGGTGCGCAGGACCGGCCCACGCCACCCCTCGGCAGGATCCAGGACCCCTACGGCTTCCGCTGCCTGCCCCAGATCCACGGCCCCGTGCACGACGCCGCCGACGCCCTGGAGGACGTGGTCGGCATCGAGATCAACGCGGCCGCCGAGAACCCGCTGATCTCCCCCGAGGACATGGCCGCCTACCACCACGGCGGCTTCTACCAGGCCCAGCTCGCCCTCGCCCTGGACCACTTCAGGCTGGCGCTGACCCAGGTGGCACGGCTGTCCACCTCCCGCCTGTCGACCCTGAACGAACCGGCGTACACCCGGCTGCGCCCGTTCCTCGCCGACGCCGAGCCCGCCTCCTCCGGCGTGATGATCCTCGAGTACGCCGCCGCGGCCGCCCTCGGTGACCTGCGGGCCTTCTCGGCCCCCGCCTCGCTCGGCCACGCTGTACTCTCCCGGGGCGTCGAGGAGCAGGCCAGTTTCGCCTCGCTCGCCGCCCGGCAGACACTGCGCGCCTGTGCCGCGTACCGTCTCGTCGTCGGCTGCGAACTCGTGGCCGCCGTACGGGCGCTGCGCCAGCGCGAGCTGCGGCCCGAGCCGGGACTCGCGGCGGGCCGGGCGCTGGAGCTGGCCGAGGCGGTGCTCGACGCGGAGCAGGCCGACCGGCCGCTCACGGACGACGTACGGGCGGCGGCCGGGCTGCTGGACCGGTTCACGGACATCTGGAGGGGGAGCGGGGCATGAGCGCGGAGACGGAGATCGGAGAGGGCGTGCCGGGTCCAGGGGCATCGGGTCCGGGAGCGCGGGAGCCGGGGGCGTCGGGTGCCGGGGTTTCGGGTGCCGGGGTGCCGGACAGTCCCGCCGCCCGGCTGCAAGCGCTCTTCGAGGGCCACCGGCTGACACCGACCCAGCGGCGCATCGCGCACAGCATGGTGCGGTCCGCCGCCGACGTGCCGTTCCTGTCCAGTGTGGAGCTGGCCGAGCTCGCGGGCGTCAGCCAGCCGTCGGTGACCCGCTTCGCGGTCGCGCTCGGGTTCGACGGCTACCCCGCCCTGCGCAAGCACCTGCGCGAGGTCGCCCCCGCCGAACAGTCGGCCGGCCCGGCCTCGTACAACGAGTACCAGCAGGCCGTCGAGGCCGAGATCGAGAACCTGAAGCACCTCGCCGAACTGCTCGCCGATCCCCGGCCGGTGCAACGGGCGGGCCGGCTGCTGGCGGCCTCCCGGCCGCTGCCCGTGCTCGGACTGCGGGCCGCCGCCTCCCAGGCGTACGGGTTCGCCTACTTCGCCGCCAAGGTCCATCCGGACGTACGGCTGCTGAACGAGGGCGGCACGATGATCCACGACCGGATCGACGCCGCCGTCCGGGCGGGCGCCTCGGCGCTGCTCTGCTTCGCGCTGCCCCGGCACCCGCGCGAGGTGGTCGACACCCTCGCCTACGCCCGGGAGGCGGGGCTGAGCGTGGTGACGGTCGCCGACTCCGCGTTCGCGCCGGTCGCCAAGGTCTCCGACCTGCTGCTGCCGGCCGCCGTCGGCACCGGCCTCGCCTTCGACACCGCGTGCGCGCCGATGCTGCTCGGGCGGGTGCTGCTGGAGGCGATGTGCGACGACCTGCCCGACGCGCAGGCCCGGCTGGAGGAGTTCGACGCACGGGCGGCGGCGCGCGGGCTCTTCGTGGAGTAGCACCCGCCCCGTCCCGCCCGCCCCCGTCCCGCGCCCCTGTCCCGCCCGGATGCGCCGCCTTTCGGACGCGTCGGCTCTCGGAGGCGTCCTCGCGCGAATGTGTCCTCGTGCGAACTCGCCGTCTCTCAGACTCGTCTCACGTTCGCTCACTAGTCTGAACGGTCACGAGACTGTGCCGGAGAGACCAGGAGGCGGACGTGGCGCGCGGAGGGCAGGGGCTGGCTCGGGTAGCCGTCGTCGTACGGGCCGGAGCCGCGCCGTTGTGGTGGTGCGGGGTGTTCGCGGCGGGGGTCGGGGTCCTGGTGCCCGGCCTGACCGGACGCCGGATCGGGGTGCTGGCCGGGGCCGCGCTGTTCATCGTCGCCGTCGCCGTGGCGGCGTGGCGCGGACGCAAGCGGATCACCCGACTCGGCCAGGGAGCCGCCCGGGCCGGCAAGCAGGACGTGCTCCAGGACCGGGCGGTGACCGTGCGCACCTGGCGCCGCGGTCACCGCTGGTGGCTGCTGCTCGCCTTCGTGGCCGCGCTCGGCAGCTCCTTCGTGGTGCCCGCGGCCGCGGGTCTGCTGCTCGCCGGCTGGGGGACGGGACTGCGGCTGAAGGCCGCCTGGCTCGGACGGCGCGAGCGGGCCGACGACACGCTGCTGTGGGTGCGCGTCGACTGGCTGGACCGGCGCGGCGGACGCCCGGCGGGCAAGGCCGTCAAGGCCTACCGCAGCACCGGCATCGCGGCCGGCGACGCGGCCCCGGGCGGGTCCCGCCGCCGCACCGCGGCACTGGTCTAGCCACGGACCGGTCCGGCCGGACCGGTCGGACCGGCTACACCTCGAGGTCCTCCTCGATCTTCTTCAACTGGTGGCGGGCCATCGCCAGGTTGGCCCGCTTGGCGTCCAGGACCAGGTACATGAAGAGCCCGTTGCCGCCGCGGCCGCTGATCAGCCGGATCAGGTGGTACTGGTCGTTGAGGGTGATCAGGATGTCCTCGATCTGGCCCTTGAGCCCGAGGTGCTCCATGGTGCGCATCTTGGCGCGCACCACGTCCGTGTTCCCGGCCGCGGCGACGTTCAGGTCGAAGGTCTTGCTGCCGCCCATCGTGCCCAGCGCCATGCCGCTGGTGTAGTCGACGAGCGCCACTCCGGTCGCGCCCTCGATCGAGGCGAGACACTCTTTCAGTGTGGTTTCGGTGTTGGCCATGACTGTGCTCCTCGGTTCCTTCTCAACTTTCCGTGGTGGTGCGCGCGTTGGTACTCGCCGATCCGCGCGCCGATCTGGTCCGTACGATGGGTGGCTTGGCGGGGGTCCGCACGGGCGCCTTCGCGGGGGGCTTCGCCGGCGCTCTGACCGGTGGCTCGGCGGCGGCCTTCGCCTCCCGTGCCTTCGCCTCCCACGCGTCGACGAGCTCCCCGATGCGGGCCCCGGCGCGGCGGCCCTCCAGGTGCAGCCGGCCGACGTTGACGCGGTCCTGCGCGAGCAGCGTCAGTACGGCGCTCTCGCCGGCCGCGTAGGTGGCGACGTAGCCGTAGACCCCGCGCACGAGCAGCTCGCGGAAGTCGCCCTGGCCGGTGGTGTCGGCCATGCGCACCGCGACGCCGAGGGCGGCGGCGGTCAGCGCGGCCACCACCTCGGCCTCCACGCCGGGTGTGTCGTGGGCGAGGACGAGGCCGTCCACGCCGGCCGTCAGGGCGCCGGTCAACTGGGGCACCCGGGCCCGCAGTCGCCGCAGTTCGTCGAGTATTTCCGGCTCGGACACCATCAGCTCGCTCCTCTCGGCGCGCGGTCGCTGCCGTTCAAAGGGCCTCCAGCGCATCCCTGAGCCTCTTCAGCAGGGTGATGTCGGGGTCGTTGACACGGGGCAGGGTGATGCCCGGTGGCGGGTCGGGGACGGGGGGGACGGGACCGGTGGCGGGACCGTTGGCGGGACCCGCGGCCGACCGGGGGCGCAGCGGTGGCGCCGGCGGTCGCGGGACGTGCGGCCGGGGCGGCGGGAAGAGGGCGGTCAGCAGACCCGCGGCCGCCAGCCGCCGGACGTCCACCAGGGTGTGGAAGGCCTGCCGGCCCAGCTCCCGGGCTATGTCCGACGCGGTGCGCACGCCGTCCACCGAGGCCAGCACCGCGCTCTGCCGGGCGGTCGGCGCGGGCGCCGCGACGGTCTCGGCGCGCCGCAGCGGCGCCCCGTCGGTCAACGGGTCCGGCCACAGCCGGTGCAGCAGCTCGCGTCGGCGCAGCGTCTCGCGCTCGACCGCCTCGACCGGGACCGGCCGGAGCGTGCCCAGCCAGTGCCCGGCGCCGTACCGGAAGTGGCCCGGGGTGCTGCTGGGGGTGAGCGCGAAGTAGGCCGCGTCGTAGACCGCCTCCAGGTGGCACAGTTCGAGCGCGCCGCGCGGCACGCGGCCCGCGTCGAGCAGCAGCCGTGCGACGCCGTACTCCTCGTCGGCCCGGTCCACCGCGTCCTGCCAGACGGCGGGGGCGAGGGTGCCGTGGGCCAGGAGGAGCACGTCGAGGCCCGGGGCGAGGGGACTCTCGGCGTGCACCACACGGCCCTCGGCCAGGTACAGGGAGCCGCGTTCGCGCTCCAGGACGCCGGTGGCCCGCTCGGCGGCGAGCCGGGTCAGCATCGGCGACAGTCCGCTGCCGCGCTCCCGGGCGGCCGACTTCTCCCGCACCGGCAGCCGGGGCGGCGGGGTCGTCCCCTGGGGGGTCGTTCTCACCGCGGTCACCCCAGCACCAGCCGTCCGGCCATCTCGCCCAGCCGGATGCGGGCCAGTGCGAGGTTGCCGTCCGGCCGGGCCAGCCACACGTGCAGGAACACGCTGCTGTCGAAGGACGTGGGTACGAAGCGGAGCACGTGGTAGCTGTCCCGGTTGCTGATGATCAGGTCCTCGACCGGGGGATCGGCGGCCCCGCCGGCGCCGCCGTGGCCCCCGGAGCCTCCGGGGTTCTCGGGGTCGTCGTTCTTGTCGTGTCTGTCGTAGCCGTCGGGTGCGAACGCCCGCTGCTCCGCGGTGAGCCGGGCCACCTCGGCGGCCTCGGCGGCCGCCGCCTCGTGGTCGCCGCCGGGGAACTCCCCGACCGAGCCCAGGGCCAGCCCGCTCGTCCAGTCGACCAGCGCGGCGCCCCGGGCACCGGGCAGCCGCATGGCCTCCAGTAGACACTCGTCGATTCCGGGCACCGTTGGGCTCCCCTCCCGCCTTCGGTTCGGCTGAGTGATGAAGAAGCTACGCAACGTAGGCGTCGAAGGGTGAGTCTTCTGGCATTTTCCAGCGGAACATGCGGCGGGGCCGCTAACGTGGGTCGACTGACCCCGTTTCGGGCCGAATGACGCCCCATGCGCCCCTTCTCCACCGTTCAACACCGGCCCACCGGTGCGCGTCAACGGCGCGTGTGGCCGTGCGGGGTGGTGAACGCGACGACGCGCGCCCCCCTTGCCTGTGCCGACCGCCCCGGCACGGCCGTGCCCCCGGATGTATTGACTAGCTCTATTCATCGAGTCAGGATGTGAATAACAACAGCAACACCGTCGGGATCACCCATCCGCAAGGAGGCAGACCATGTCAGGACCCCGCCCCGTACGTGCGCCACGCGGTACGGAACTGAGCGCCCTGGGATGGCAGCAGGAAGCCGCCCTGCGGATGCTGCAGAACAACCTCGACCCCGAGGTCGCCGAACACCCCGACAAGCTCGTCGTCTACGGCGGCACGGGCAAGGCGGCCCGCGACTGGCGCTCCTTCGACGCGATGGTCCGCACCCTCAGGACCCTCAAGCAGGACGAGACCATGCTCGTGCAGTCCGGCCGCCCGGTCGGCGTCATGCAGACCCACGAGTGGGCCCCGCGCGTCCTCATCGCCAACTCCAACCTCGTCGGCGACTGGGCCAACTGGGAGGAGTTCCGCCGGCTGGAGCAGCTGGGCCTGACCATGTACGGCCAGATGACCGCCGGTTCCTGGATCTACATCGGCACCCAGGGCATCCTCCAGGGCACCTACGAGACCTTCGCCGCCGTCGCCGCGAAGAAGTTCGCCGGCACCCTCGCCGGCACGATCACCCTCACCGCCGGTCTCGGCGGCATGGGCGGCGCCCAGCCGCTCGCCGTCACGATGAACGACGGCGTGGCGATCTGTGTCGACTGCGACCCGCGCGCCATCGAGCGCCGCATCGAGCACCGCTACCTCGACGTCAGGGCCGACAACCTGGACCACGCGCTCCAGCTGGCCGTCGAGGCCCGCGACCTGCGCAGGCCGCTCTCCATCGGCCTCCTCGGCAACGCCGCCGAGCTCCTCCCGCAGATGCTCGCGATGGGCGCCCCCATCGACATCGTCACCGACCAGACCTCCGCCCACGACCCGCTCGCCTACCTGCCGACCGGGATCGCCTTCGAGGACATGGCCGACGCCGCCGAGAAGGACCCGGCCGGCTTCACCACCCGGGCCCGCGAGTCGATGGCGCGGCACGTCGAGGCGATGGTCGGCTTCATGGACGCCGGCGCCGAGGTCTTCGACTACGGCAACTCCATCCGCGGCGAGGCCCAACTCGCCGGATACGACCGCGCGTTCGCCTTCCCCGGCTTCGTCCCCGCCTACATCCGCCCGCTCTTCTCCGAGGGCAAGGGCCCTTTCCGCTGGGCGGCCCTGTCCGGCGAGGCCTCCGACATTCACAAGACGGACAAGGCGATCCTCGACCTCTTCCCGGAGAACGAGTCCCTGCACCGCTGGATCAAGCTGGCCGGTGAGCGCGTCCACTTCCAGGGCCTGCCCGCCCGGATCTGCTGGCTCGGCTACGGCGAGCGCGACAAGGCCGGCGAGCGCTTCAACGACATGGTGGCGTCCGGCGAGCTCGCGGCCCCCCTCGCCATCGGCCGCGACCACCTGGACTCCGGCTCCGTCGCCTCCCCGTACCGCGAGACCGAGGCCATGCTCGACGGCTCCGACGCGATCGCCGACTGGCCCCTGCTGAACGCCATGGTCAACGTCGCCTCCGGTGCCTCCTGGGTCTCCATCCACCACGGCGGCGGCGTCGGCATGGGCCGCTCCATCCACGCCGGGCAGGTCTCCGTCGCCGACGGCACCAAGCTCGCCGGCGAGAAGCTGCGCCGCGTGCTCACCAACGACCCCGGCATGGGCGTCATCCGGCACGTCGACGCGGGCTACGAGATCGCCGAGACCGCCGCCGCCGAGCGCGGCGTGCGGGTGCCCATGCGCGAAGGTGACGACGCGTGACCTTCCACAGCATGTGGGCGGAGCTGCTGCCGGTCGGCCGCAGTTCCGCCTCCGGCGGCTACCGCCGCTACGCCTGGACCGCCGCCGACACCGACTGCCGGGCCTGGTTCAGGGAGCAGGCCGAGACGCGGGGCCTGACGTACGAGGTCGACCGCAACGGCAACCAGTGGGCGTGGCTCGGGGACCCGGCGGCCGGTGACGCCGTCGTCACCGGTTCGCATCTCGACTCGGTACCGGACGGCGGCGCCTTCGACGGGCCCCTGGGCGTGGTCTCCTCCTTCGCGGCCCTCGACGAACTCCGCGCGCGGGACGTCACGTTCACCAAGCCGGTCGCGCTCGTCAACTTCGGTGACGAGGAGGGCGCCCGCTTCGGGCTCGCCTGCGTCGGCTCCCGGCTCACCGCGGGCCGGCTCACCGTGGAACAGGCCCACCGGCTCACCGACGGCGACGGGATCACCCTCCCGCAGGCCATGGAAGCCGCGGGTCACGACCCCGACGCCATCGGCCCCGACCCGGAGCGGCTCGCCCGCGTCGGCGCCTTCGTGGAACTGCACGTGGAGCAGGGGCGCGCCCTCGACCTGAGCGGGGACCAGGTCGGCCTGGCCAGCGCCATCTGGCCGCACGGGCGCTGGCGCTTCGACTTCCGGGGCGAGGCCAACCACGCCGGCACCACCCGCCTCGTGGACCGGCGCGACCCGATGCTGCCGTACGCCGAGACCGTGCTGGCCGCCCGCCGCGAGGCCCGGATCGCGGGCGCCGTCGCCACCTTCGGCAAGATCTCCGTCGAGCCGAACGGTGTCAACGCCATCCCCTCCCTGGTGCGCGGCTGGCTCGACTCCCGCGCCGCCGACCAGGCCACCCTCGACACCGTGGTCGGCGGTGTGGAGAAAGCCGCCCGCGAGTACGCCGAGGGCCACGGCATCGACCTGGACGTCGTCCGCGAGTCGTTCACGCCCGTCGTCGAGTTCGACCACGCCCTGCGCGACGAACTCGCCCGCATCCTCGGCAGCGCCACCGAGCTCAAGGTCCCGGTCCTCGGCACCGGTGCCGGACACGACGCCGGGATCCTCTCCGGGACCGTCCCGACCGCCATGCTGTTCGTGCGCAACCCCACGGGCGTCTCGCACTCCCCGGCCGAGTTCGCCGCGGAGGACGACTGCGTGGCCGGGGTGCACGCCCTCGCCGACGTACTGGAAGGACTGGCCTGCCGGTGACCCCCACGCAGCGGACACGGACGTACTGGCTGGAGCACGCCTGGCTCGACACGAACGTCGAGCCGGGGGTCGCCCTGGAGGTGACGGACGGCCGCATCACCGCCGTCCGGACGGGCGTCGGCACTCCGCCGCCCGGCGCCGAGATCCTGCGCGGGCTCACCCTCCCCGGGCTGGCGAACGCCCACAGCCACGCCTTCCACCGGGCCCTGCGCGGCACCGTCCAGGTCGGCTCCGGCACCTTCTGGACCTGGCGCGAGGTCATGTACTCGGTCGCCGACCGGCTCACCCCGGAGACCTACCACCAGCTGGCCCGCGCCGTGTACGCGGAGATGGCGCTGGCCGGCATCACGGCCGTCGGCGAGTTCCATTACCTGCACCACGCCCCGGGCGGCACCCCCTACGCCGACCCCAACGCCATGGGCGAGGCCCTGATCGAGGCCGCCGCCGAGGCCGGCGTCCGGATCACCCTCCTCGACACCGCGTATCTGTCCGCCGGCTTCGGACAGCCGCCCAACGCCCACCAGCTCCGCTTCTCCGACGGCGACGCGGACGCCTGGGCCGAACGCTGTTCACTTCTCAAGGAACGGGATCACGCGAGGATCGGGGCGGCGATCCACTCCGTACGGGCCGTACCCGCCGGGCAACTGGCGACGGTCGCGCGCTGGGCCGAGGAGCGCCGGGCACCGCTGCACGTGCACCTGTCGGAGCAGACCGCCGAGAACGACGCCTGCCTCGCGGCCCACGGCCGTACGCCCACGCGGCTCCTCGCCGACCACGGGGTCCTCGGGCCGCGCACCACCGGCGTCCACAACACCCATCTCACCGACGAGGACATCGCCCTGCTCGGCCGCTCCTCGACCGGCACCTGCATGTGCCCGACGACCGAACGGGACCTCGCCGACGGCATCGGCCCGGCCGTCGCCCTCCAGGCGGCCGGCTCACCGCTCTCCCTCGGCTCCGACAGCCACGCCGTCATCGACCTGCTCGAAGAGGCCCGCGCGATGGAGCTCGACGAGCGGCTGCGCACCCGGACCCGAGGCCACTGGACGGCGGCCGCCCTGCTGCGCGCCGCCTCCGCCGACGGCCACGCGGCCCTCGGTCACCCGGACGCGGGCACCCTGGAGGCCGGCGCGGCCGCCGACTTCACGACGATCGCGCTCGACTCGGTCAGGACGGCGGGCCCGGTGCCCAGGCTCGGCGCCGAGACGGCCGTATTCGCGGCGACCGCGGCGGACGTACGGCATACCGTCGTCGCCGGCCGTCACGTCGTACGCGACGGAGCGCACACGCTCGTACCGGATGTGCCGCAGGCCCTCGCCCGGGCCGTGGCAGCCCTGCACGCCTAGCCACCACCGGCTCCCGCCCCCACGAGGACACGACGATGAGCAGCAGCACCGGCACGACCGGCACGACCACCGTCATCACGAACATCGCCACGCTGGTCACCAACGATCCCTCCCTCGGCGACAGCTCTCCCCTCGGTCTGGTCCGGGACGCGGCCGTCGTCATCGAGGGCGACCGCGTCGTGTGGACCGGTGAATCAAGCAAAGCACCCGCCACTGACAACCGGGTCGACGCCGGCGGCCGGGCGGTCCTGCCGGGCTTCGTCGACTCCCACTCCCACCTGGTCTTCGCGGGCGACCGCACCGAGGAGTTCAACGCCCGGATGTCGGGCCGCGGTTACACGGCGGGCGGTATCCGCACGACGGTCGCCGCCACCCGGGCGGCCACCGACGAGGAACTGGAGGCGAACCTCACCCGTTTCCTCTCCGAGGCCCTCCGCCAGGGCACCACGACCTTCGAGACCAAGTCGGGCTACGGCCTGACGGTCGCCGACGAGGCCCGCGCCCTGCGCCTCGCCGCCGCCCACACCGACGAGGTCACCTACCTCGGCGCGCACATCGTCTCCCCCGACTACGCCGACGACCCGGCCGGTTACGTGGCCCTGGTCACCGGCGAGATGCTCGACGCCTGCGCCCCGCACGCCCGCTGGATCGACGTCTTCTGCGAGAAGGGCGCCTTCGACGGCGACCAGGCCCGCGCGATCCTCACCGCGGGCAGGGCGAAGGGGCTGCACCCCCGCATCCACGCCAACCAGCTCTCCCACGGCCCCGGCGTACAGCTGGCGGTCGAGCTGGACGCGGCCAGCGCCGACCACTGCACCCACCTCACGGACGCGGACGTGGACGCCCTCGCGAGCGGCGACACGGTCGCCACGCTGCTGCCCGGCGCCGAGTTCTCCACCCGGGCCGCGTGGCCGGACGCCCGCCGGCTGCTGGACGCGGGCGTCACCGTCGCCCTCTCCACGGACTGCAACCCCGGCTCGTCCTTCACCTCGTCCGTGCCGTTCTGCGTCGCGCTCGCGGTGCGGGACATGGGGATGACACCGGACGAGGCGGTGTGGTCGGCGACGGCGGGCGGCGCCGCGGCCCTGCGCCGCACGGACGTGGGACGCGTGGCCCCCGGCGCGTACGCCGACCTGACCCTCCTGGACGCCCCGAGCCACGTCCACCTCGCCTACCGGCCCGGCGTGCCGCTCGTCTCGGAGGTGTGGCGGCGCGGCGTACGGGTCGTCTGATCCGCCTCCGCCTCCGCCTCCGCCTCCGCCTTCGGCCCGCTGTCCCGGTCCGCCGCCGAGCGCCCCCAGCCGGTGCCGACGAGTACGAGGACCGCGCCCACGAAGCCGAGCCATCCCGGCCGGTCCCCGGCCAGCGCGATGCCCACGGCCGCCGCCCACACCGGCTCGGTGCCCAGCAGCAGGCTGACCCGGGACGGCGACGTACGGCGGACCGCCCACATCTGGACGAAGAACGCGAACAGCGTGCAGAACACGGAGAGGTAGACCAGCCCCAGCCAGTCGTCGCCGTCGAAGTCCGCCGCGGCCGCCCAGGGCGACGCCCCCGTCCCGGGCAGCGTCACCAGCACCGCGAACACGGCGACCGCGGAGCCCAGTTGGACCGTCGTCAGCGACAGCGCGTCGGCGCCGCGCACCGCGTCCATGCGCGCCATGGCCAGCACGTGCACGGTACGGGCGACGGCGGCCCCCAGCATCAGCAGATCGCCCCCGGACGGGGCGGTGAACCCGGCGCCCTGGGTCAGCAGCGCCACGCCGAGGACCGAGAGCCCCGCGGCCGCCAGGAACGCCCCCGGCAGCGGCACCCCGCGCACCCGGCTCTCCGCGAGCGGCGTGAACACCATGGTCAGGCTGATGATCAGCCCGGCGTTGGTCGCCGAGGTGTGCACCACACCGTAGGTCTCCAGCAGGAAGATCCCGGCCAGGATCAACCCCAGCACGCCCGCCCCGCGCCACTGGGCCCCGCTCAGCGCGCGCAGCCGCCGCCACCCCACGACCACCAGCACCGGCAGCACCACGCCGAACCGCAGCACCAGCACGGCCGGCACGGTGTCCGCCGTGGTCACGCCCTTGGCGGCGAGATAACTGGAGCCCCAGACGACGGCGACGAGCAGGACGGGGACATCGGCGAGCCGCCCGAGCGCGGAGGGACCGGCGGGGGAAGGAGGGGAGGCGGGTGGGCCGGGCACGGAGGCAGGGGAGTCGGACACGGGGCTCCTCATGAGCAGATGACGTGGCTGGCCCAGCGGCTCTGCTGGTCAGAGGGCTGAGCCAGCGTAGTCACCGGCGGGAATTGGGCCAGGGGGTTTCCACCATGAGGACGCCCGACCGACGTTCCCGCCCGACGCCCGACGCCCGACGCCCGACGCCCGACGCCCGACGCCCGACGTTCCCACCCGGCACCCGGCACCCTGACCTCAGGTCGCGCCCCGCGCTCAGGCCGCCCCGGCCCGCCACAGCTGGTCGCCGCCCTCGTCCAGCGGCTCCAGCGACACCCCGCCGCCCCCGTCGGTCGTCAGCGCCGTCAGGATCGCGATCGCCGGGCGGACGGTTCCGTCCTCGTCCACGGTGAACCGCAGATTCGCCCCGTGGTCGCCGTCCACGGAGTCGCACTCCCACACCCCCACGCCCTTGTCCACGGAACCCCTGCTGTCCAGGCAGAAGTCCTGGTCGGCGTACGACTGGAGCACCCCGCGCGCCGCGTCCACCCGCCAGCGCTGGCTGGGCGAGGCGGTGCACGGGACCGTTACCACGTCCGTGCCGTTGACGAAGTCGCCCGCCACCTCCAGGCAGCGCCCGGCGGCCACGTTCACGACCTGGGCGAACGTCCCGCCGGGCGCGCGGGTCGGGGACGGTGTGGGCCTCGGCTTCGGCGCGGCGCTCGTGCGGGACGGGGACGAACTCGGCGTCGCGGAAGGAGAGGAGGGGGCGGGGGAGGAGGCGGGTGGCGCGGAGACCGTCGCCGTCACGGTCACCGGCGGGGCCGTCGACGGGCCGGTGACGACCGCGCCCGCCGAGTCCGGTGACCCTCCCGAGCCACCCGAGGTGAGCAGCAGGGCCACCGTCAACGGCACCACGGCCACCCCCAACGCGGCCGAGGCGAGGGCCACCCGCCGCGACGGTCGTCTCGCGGCCGGCGGTCTGCGGCCACCGGCCGGCGGCCGTTCGTCCCTCACATACGCCGACCCGCCCCACACCAGCAGCCCGTCCGCCAGCGTCGCGCGAGGATCGTCGCGCAGCGCGCACTGCTCCTCGTAGGCGGCCGCGCAGTGCCGGCAGTGCGCCATGTGGGCTTCGAGGTCCGGGCTGTGCCGCGGGGCGTCGGGCCGTACGGACTGCTCGACCAGCCGCCGGAAGTCCCCGCAGCGCGGGTCGTCGGAGGCGGCGAGCCGGTGCCGGAGACAGGCCTGGGCCAGGTGGTGCAGGGCGGGGCCCGTGCCGTACGTGACGTCCTCGGGGGTCAGGCCGAGCAGCGCGGCCGTCCGTTCGGCGCTCTCGCGTTCCACGACGCCGTACCAGATGAGGCCCTGCGTGCGGGAGGGCAGGGAACGGAACGCGGCGAGCAGGGACGGCACCGGGCCGCCGGGGCCCGCCGTGTTGAGGACGAGCAGGAGTCCGGCGTCCAGGCCGCCGGCCCGGTCGTCGAGCGCCCATTCGGTGGCCACCCGCCCGGACAGCAGCAGGAGCTGGTGCCGCCAGGACCCGCCGGGGTCGTTGCCGCGGGCCGTCTCCCGGGCGGCGAGGGTGAACGCCTCGGCCGCGAGGCGCCGCGCGGCCGGTTCGCCGGTCGTGCAGCGGCGGGCGTAGGCCAGGACGGCGGGGTGGTGGCGGGCGCGGAGCGCGCGCAGCGCGGGGTACGCGGCGGCGGGGGCGGCGCGGAGCCGGTCGGTGAGGTACGCGTCGGAACCGTCGGTGCTCACGTCGTCG
This sequence comes from Streptomyces sp. NBC_00637, assembly GCF_045161545.1. NCBI lineage: Bacteria > Bacillati > Actinomycetota > Actinomycetes > Kitasatosporales > Streptomycetaceae > Streptomyces > Streptomyces sp. NBC_00637. The sequence continues at coordinate 5,054,566 of NZ_CP109046.1, forward strand.
CCGTCGTCGTGGCCGCCAACGTCGGCACGGGCCATGGGGGTCGCCTCCTCGCCGGACGCGCGGCGCGTCCGGTTGCTGACGTACCGGTCAGTCTGTGGTGGAGGCGACCCTAGTGGCCGGAGGGGTTCCGTGGGGAGATTTCGCGGGGTAACGAAAAGGGCTTGGGGCGGGGGCGAGGTGACACCGGCGTCCGTGTCCGGGAGGACCCCCCGGACACGGACGGGACGGGTCACTCCTCGACCGTCAGCCCCTTCCGCAGCCGCACCAGCGTCCGCGACAGCAGGCGCGACACGTGCATCTGCGAGATGCCGAGCTCCTCGCCGATCTCCGACTGGGTCAGACCGGCGACGAAGCGGAGGGAGAGGATCTGCCGGTCACGGGACGGGAGCGCGGCGATCAGCGGCTTCAGCGACTCCACGTACTCGATGCCTTCGAGTCCGTGGTCCTCGTAGCCGATCCGGTCGGCGAGGGCGCCTTCCGAGTCGTCCTCCTCGGGCTGCGCGTCCAGCGACGAGGCCGTGTACGCGTTGGACGCGGCCATGCCCTCGACGACCTCCTCGTTGGAGATGCCGAGACGCTCGGCCAGTTCCACGACGGTGGGCGCCCGGTCGAGCTTCTGGGCCAGTTCGTCGCCCGCCTTGGCCAGCTCGAGCCGGAGCTCCTGGAGGCGGCGCGGGACGCGTACCGACCACGACGTGTCGCGGAAGAAACGCTTGATCTCGCCGATGATGGTTGGCATCGCGAAGGTCGGGAACTCGACGCCCCGCGACAGCTCGAAGCGGTCGATCGCCTTGATCAGGCCGATGGTGCCGACCTGGATGATGTCCTCCATCGGCTCACTGCGGGAGCGGAACCGGGAGGCGGCGAACTTGACCAGGGCGAGGTTCAGTTCGACGAGGGTGTTGCGCACGTACGAGTACTCGTACGTGCCCTCTTCCAGGGATTCGAGCCGCGCGAACAGGGTCTTGGACAGAGCCCGTGCGTCGACGGCTCCGACCTCTTCGTACGGGGGGATCTCCGGAAGGCCGGCGAGGAGGTCGGTGGGGTCGACGTCCGGTGCCGCGTCCTGTGCGATGGGTTTCAGATGTTCTTGTTCCGGAGGGGGTGTCGACGTCGCTCCGCGGGTAGGCGGTGCGTCGAGCCGGGGTGACATGATGTCCTCCATCGTTCTCGGCTTATGGCTGCCGAAGCCGTTGAGTGCACTGCGGTGTGCGGCGCCTCCAAAGCCGGCCGTGTCGGTTACGTGCTTCCCCTAGCCCTACCCGCTTTACTTGCCCCGCCGCAAGTGCATTTTGTGGGGTTATGTCCGTTTGTGTGCGATTGTTCGGGTGTTGAGGTGCGGGTCGAAGGCGTAGGGTGCGAGGGCGTCAGGAACCAGTCAACGACCCCAGGAGAAGAGACGGCATGGACCGCGGGACGGTCGGCAGCGCACAGTCTGGCCGGCTTCTGGTCGAGGTGCGGCAAGAGGGCTCGAGCGCCGTGGTGACACCGGCGGGTGAGTTGGATCACCACACCGCCGATCTGTTGCGTGAGCCACTCGAGGACTGCCTCGCCAAGGGACTCAGTCGCCTGGTGGTGGACTGCACCCGTCTGGAGTTCTGCGACTCCACCGGGCTCAACGTGCTGCTCGGCGCCCGCCTGAAGGCGGAGGCGGCCGGGGGCGGGGTCCATCTGGCGGGCATGCTGCCCGTGGTGGCGCGGGTCTTCGAGATCACCGGCGCGGACGCGGTGTTCACCGTGCACGCCACGGTCGACGAGGCCCTGAGCGACGGGCACGACCAGCGTGACGTGGACGGCTGAGCCTCGCCGTTTGCCGAAAACGGGTGCGAACGGACGTGAACGGGGGGTGTTCCGGCGGTTCTCTCGGGCAGGAGACATCCTGAACCCGAACATGTCGGCGGCAATGCCGACCAGAACGCCGTCCGCCTACGTACAGACTTGCAGTGATCCGACTTGTGAATCGTGAACCGGTGAATCGGGGAATCGGTGAGGTGAAGCGCTGATGAGCACCACCCGGCCTTGTTCGCCGGGCGACCGTGGTCCGGAGCCCAGTGACGCTCCCGCGGCGCCCGAGGGCGGCGCGCCCGTGGCCGAGGCGTCCCCCGTGGGCGCGGCGGCCGTGGCGTCCGGGGCGCCGGGCGGCCGCCAGGTACGCCGGCTGAGTTTCGCCGGCGCCGCCGCGGTCGTCCCACTCGCCCGCGACTTCGCCCGCCAGGCGCTGCACGCGTGGGCCTGGCTGCCCGCGGACACCGCCGACCGGAGGGCCGCCGCGGAGGACGTCCTGCTCGTCGTCTCCGAGCTGGTCACCAACGCGTGTCTGCACGCCGAGGGGCCGGACGACATGGTCCTCAGCTGCGACAACAAGGTGATCCGTGTCGAGGTCGCGGACCGCGGTACGGGCCAGCCGGCCCCCCGCACCCCGCACCGCGCCGGCCGCCCCGGCGGCCACGGCATGTTCATCGTCCAGCGTCTCTGCCTGGACTGGGGCGTCGTACGGACCCCGGACGTCGCGGGCAAGACGGTCTGGGCGGAACTGGGCGCCCCGGCCTGACCGCCCCAGGGCCCGGGAACCTTTTGCCCGGGCCCAACGCCACCTCGCGGACCCATCGCCACCTCCCGTCTTCCTGCCGTCTCCGGGTGCGCTTCCCCGCTCCTCTGCGCGCGGGCCGCCTTCCGTCGCGCTGCCGCGTGCCGGTGCGTCGCCGTCTCCTGGTGCACTTCTGTGTTTCGGTGCGCTTCGGCCTCCGGCTGCACTTGTGTGTTTCCGTGCGCTGCGGCCTCCGGCTGCACTTCTGTGTCCTGGTGCGCTTCCAGGCTCCGCCGCGCCCCGGTGCGTTGCCGTCCTCCGTCGCGCCGTCTTCCGTCGTGCTGTCGTCCCGCGGCCCGTTTCCGCTCCCGGCAGTGCGTGATCACCGGCCGTTCCGGGCCGGCGTCGCGGCCTCCCAGGTCCGCTTCCGGTCGGCGGGCCCCGGGCGTGGCGTCCGCGAAATCCCCTGAAACCGTGCGCCGGATCGCCATAACTCCGGCGTGTACGTTCTCTTCCCTCCTCATGGCCCCGGGCGTACCTTGACGGCTCAATCTGATGCCTCGTCAGTAAGGGCGGGGCGGTGGGAGTGAGGGGACGGGACCGTGTCGAACCGGAAGCGAACGGCCGCGCTCGCGACTGCCGCGGCCCTGGCCGGCTCGGCGGTGTGGACGGCCGCCCCCGCCATGGCCGAGGTCGTGAACGTCAACTACGCGTGCAAGACGCCCATCGGCGACAAGAGCGCCGTGTCACCCATCGACATCACGGGCGTGAAGAGCGGCAGCGGCTACAAGATCACCATGTCCTGGCAGAAGGGCGTCTCCTCCAGCCCCGTCGAACTCGGTGCGGGCTCCATGAAGCCGAGCGCCACGATCAAGCTGGGCGGCGCCGACAGCGGCACCCTCGCGGTCACCGGCCCCGCCAACCAGGCCGCGATCCCCGAGAACACCCCCATCAAGATCAGCGACCTGAGCGGCACGTACACGCCGAAGAAGACCGGCAAGGTCACCTTCACACCCGGTGTGCTCACCATCAAGGCGCTCGGTACGACCACCACCTGCACGCCCACCAACAACGCGGGCCCCTCGCTGACCCTCGACGTGACCGCGCCGGGCGGCGGGAGCACCGCGAGCGGCGGCACCACCGGCTCCGGCACCACGAGCGGTGGCGGCACGGGTGACAGCGGCTCCGGCGGCGACCTCCCGCAGACCGGACCCGAGGACTCCGCCCTCGCCCTCGGCACCCTCGGGGGCACGGTGCTGCTCGCGGGCGCGGCCGGCACCCTCTGGCTGACCCGGCGGGGCCGGACGGCACGCGTCCACCGCTGACCGTCCCCCTCGTACGAGTGCTGGAGCCGCCGATGCCGTACGCCGCCGCCCGTGCCCTGCTGCTGACCCTGTCGCTGCCGCTGCTGCTCGCGGCCACCCCGGCCACCCCCGGCGGCTGGTCGGTCGCGCCCTCCGGTGGAGGACGGCCGTCCTTCTACGCGGAGGGCACCCCCGGCGCGGTGCTCCAGGACACGCTGGCCGTGACCAACCGGGGCACGGAGCCGCTCACCGTACGGCTGCGTGCCACCGGCGACGACGGGCTCCGGGTCGCCTTCGCCGAACCGGCCCTCGGCGTCCCCGCCCGCACCCGCGCCGAGGTGCCCTTCACGGTGACGGTGCCGGCCGACGCGCCACCCGGCGACCGCGCCGGTGAACTCCTCGTACGGGACTCCACCGGCCGGGAGTCCGCCGTCCGGCTGCTGATCCGGGTCGGTGGTCCCGAGCTGGCCGCGCTGACCGTCGAGCACGTCGCCGTGCAGGGCGACCGCATCACGTACGAACTGGTCAACCGGGGCACCACGGCCGTCGTCCCGCGGCTCGCCGTACACGCGGACGGCGTCCTCGGCGCCGTCCTGGACCGTGCCCCGCGCACCCTGCCCGTCCGGCTGGCCCCGGGCCGCCGCCTCGCGCTCGACGAACCGTGGCCCGACCGCCCGGCCCTGGACGCCGTCACGGTCCGGCTCACGGTGACCGCGCCGGGCGCGGCGCGAGCCACCGGGCGGACGTCGGCGCGCTTCGTGCCGTGGGGCGCGGCGGCGGGCACGGCGGCCGGCGCGCTGTCGGTCGTGGCGGCCGCGGTGGCCGTACGGCGACGCGGCCGCCGGACGGCCGCGGTCCGGGCCGCGGCGAGGGGAGCACTGACATGAGAGGCAAGCCCCGGCTCACGGCACTGGTGTCCGTCCTGCCGCTGATGCTGCTCGCGCTGTCGCTGCCGTCGGCCGGCCCGGCCGCCGCGGAGGGCAAGCCGGCCGTCACCCTCTCGGCGGCGCAGGCCGGGACGGGGGGCTCGATCACCGTCACCGGCACCGGCTGGCGGTCCCGCACGCTGCTGATGCTGCTGGTCTGCGGGCGGGCGACACCGGCCCGGGGCGTGGTCGGCGGCACCAACTCCTGTGCCAACGCGGACGGACGGGCCGTCACCACCGACGCCGACGGCCGCTTCAGCAGGGCGCTGCCGGTGACCGAGCCGCCGGCGCCGTGCCCCTGCGTGGTGCACGTGGCCACCGCGACCGGAGCGAAGGCGCAGGCCGACGCCGTGTTGCGGGTGGCCGGGCACCCGGTCGAACCGCTTCCCGCGCAGACGGCCGGAGGACGCCTGTCCGTGCTCACCGACACCCGGCTCGACGGCTCCGGCTCCCTGCTGACCTGGTTCGGGGCGCCGCCCTCCCGCACCCTGACCTTCACCGTCGGCAATGTGGGCACCGCGGTCGTCAAGGACCCCGTCTTCCAGGTCGGCACCGCCCACGGGGTGTTCGCCCCGCAGTGGGACGAGCGGCAGTGGCACGGCGCGCTCGGCCCCGGCGAGAAGGCCCGCGTCGAACTGCCCGTCGAACTCACCGCCGGCGCCCACGGCGACTACACGGTCTCCCTGAAGTACGGCGGGAAGGTCCTCGCCGAACAGCCGTGGGGGGTGGGCCGCCCCTGGGGCGTGACCCTGTTCTGGATCCTGCTCTGTCTGGTGGTGCCGGCGGCGCTCTTCCGCATCGGGATGGCGGTGGTGGACCGGGTACGGCCGCGCCCCGCCGCCCGACGGCCCTCGCCTGCCCCGGGGCGCGGACACAGGCGCCGGCGCGGGACGGCGGTCCCGCCACCCCGGCCCGTGCCCCCCACCTCGAACGCGACCCTGCCGTGGTTCACCCCGGACACCGGTCCGGGCACGGCTGGTCGGCTCTCCGCACCGCACGAAGACCGTCCGACGAGTCCGACGAGTCCCGCGAGTCCCACGCCCCCCACGACTCCCGGCAGAAAGGGATCCACGTGAGTGAGAGAGCCGTATCACCTGACCGTGCGCCCGCGCGGAAGAGAGCGGCAGCGGCGGGCGCCGCCGTCCTGTTCACCGGGGCGGCCGTCCTGCTGGGCGTGAGCGCCGGGCAGGCCCAGGCCGCCGAGGTGGCCTACGCCACCAAGTGCGTTCCGCCCTCGGGCATCGGCCTGCCCGACGTCAACGGCACCACCAAGGTCGAGATCACGGTACCGGCGACGGCGAAGGTCGGCGACACCGTCGACGTCGTCTGGAAGTTCACCCAGGCCGCGTCGAAGAACCCCGACATCATCGACCTGCCCGCGAACTCGGTCCAGCCGTCCGGCACCCTGAAGGCGGCCGGCGCCCAGACCGCCGACATCGCGATGCAGGGGCCGCGCGAGAACCCGGCGATCCCCAAGGGCGGCGCGATGACGCTGTCCGACATGAAGGGCACGCTGAAGCTGACGGCGGCCGGACAGGTGACGCTGACCCCCGACGCGTACGTCGTCAACGCGCTGTCCACGGACACCAAGTGCGCGCCGACGGAAGCCGTCCAGCCGGCGGCGACCATCACCGTGACGGCGGGGGAGGGGAGTTCGGGCTCGGCCTCGCCGAGTACGTCCCCCGACCCCTCGCAGAGCCAGAGCGCGTCGCCCTCGTCGAGCGCGTCCGGCACCCCCGGCACCTCCCCGTCGGCGTCCGAGACCGGCGGCGACAGCGGCCGGACGGACTTCACCGGCAAGGTCGTCGACATCCCCTACACCTGCCAGTCGCCGATCGGAGAGAAGAAGGCGACCTCGCCGATCCAGATCAACGCCAAGAAGAACGGCGGGAGTTACGACCTCACCGTGCAGTTCAAGAAGTCGGTCATGGACAGTCCGATCGACATCCCGGCCGGCAAGGTGAAGCCGACCATGCAGATCGTGCTGGGCGGTGCGGACCAGGGCTCGGTGACGGTGGAGGGCCCGCTGAACTCCGCGCCCATCCCGCAGAACGACCCGATCGAGATCCCCGACCTCAGGGGCGTCTACAAGCCCGGCGCGACCGGTGAGTCCACGCTCTCCCCGGGCGTCCTCACGATCGAGGCCATGGGCACGACCACCACCTGCACGCCGGACAGCACGGCCGTCTCCCTCACCCTGGACACCGCGGAACAGGCGAGCGGCGCCTCGGGCGGCAGCGGCTCCTCGTCGTCCTCGGGCGGGTCCACGTCGACCGGTGGCGGCCTCGCGGAGACGGGCTCCGGCGACCACGGCGCGCTGAAGGCCCTGGGCCTGGTGGCGGGCACGGCGGTGCTGCTGGGCGGCGCGGTGTTCACGTTCATGCCCAGGAAAAGGGCGAACTGAGCCGCGCGGCCCGGAACGACGGAGGGCCGCCGTACCCACGGGGGTACGGCGGCCCTCCGGCACGCACGGTCAGCCGAGGCCGGGGGACGTCAGTGGACGTCGCCCATGAGCGCCTTGACCTTCTTGCGGTACATCCACACGGCCACACCGGCGACGACGGCGAGCACTGCCTCCAGGGCGACTATGCCCGTCTTGTTGAGGTCGACGCCGGCGATGGACAACAGACCGGTCGTGGCGTCACCTGCGGTGACGGCCAGGAACCAGACGCCCATCATCTGTGAGGCGTACTTGGCGGGAGCCATCTTCGTGGTGACCGACAGGCCGACCGGGGAGAGGGTCAGCTCGCCGACGGTCTGCACGAAGTAGACCGCCGCCAGCCACAGCGCGGCCGCCTTGTGACCGCCCTCGGCGATCGACAGCGGAGCCAGGAACAGGAAGAAGGACGCGCCGACCAGGACGAGGCCCATCGCGAACTTCGTCGCGGTGCTCGGCTCCTTGCCGCGCCGGGCCAGTGCCAGCCAGGCCCAGGCGAAGAGCGGGGCCAGCGCCATGATCAGGACGGGGTTGACCGACTGGTACCAGGAGACCGGGAAGTCCCAGCCGAAGACGCTGTTCTTCGCCGAGGAGTCGGCGAACAGGGACAGCGTCGAGCCGCCCTGGTCGTAGATCATCCAGAACACGGCCGCGGCCACGAAGAACCAGACGTACGCGGTCAGCTGGGACTGCTCGGCGCGGTCCAGCTCCTTGTCGCGCTTCATCCGGGCGATGACGACGACCGGGATGACCAGACCGGCGACGGTGATCGGGACCAGCAGCCAGTTCAGCGTGTAGACGCCGGACACACCGACGACGGCGTAGAAGACGATCGCGACGGCCGCCCAGAACGCGGCCTTTCGCAGGGTGGCCGCCTTCTCCTGCGCGGACAGCGGGGTGGGGACGACGTCCGAGCGGGAGCTCAGGTGGCGGCTGCCGAGCAGGAACTGGGCGAGGCCCAGAGCCATGCCGAGCGCGGCCAGCGCGAAGCCCAGGTGCCAGTTGACGTTCTCACCGATGGTGCCGATGATCAGCGGCGCGGCGAACGCGCCCACGTTGATGCCGATGTAGAAGAGCGTGAAGCCACCGTCACGGCGCGGGTCGTCGGGCCCGTCGTAGAGGTGGCCGACCATCGTCGAGATGTTGGCCTTGAGCAGACCGGAGCCGATGGCGACCAGGCCGAGGCCCCCGTAGAAGGTGCCGGCGTTCGGCAGCGCGAGGGTCAGATGGCCGAGCATGATGACCGCGCCGGCGACGGCGACGGTCTTGCGCGGGCCGAGCACGCGGTCCGCGAACCAGCCGCCGGGCAGGGCGAGCAGGTACACGAGCGACAGATAGACCGAGTAGATCGCGGTCGCGGTCGCCGCGCTGAGGTGCAGGCCGCCGGGAGCGACCAGGTACAGCGGGAGCAGGGCCCTCATGCCGTAGTAGGAGAACCGCTCCCACATCTCGGTCATGAAGAGTGTGGCCAGTCCGCGGGGGTGGCCGAAGAAGGTCTTCCCGGAGCCGGGTGTGCCCGGGCGGACCGAGTCCTTCGTCAGGCTGGACGCCATGTCGTTCCTTGCTGCTCGGGACGCGCGCCGCGGTGGAGCGTTGCGCGCCCGGTGGGGGGCGGCCGGCACCGGCGACCGCGTCGTCCACCCCCACGCCCCGGGGGAGTCCGCTCCGGGTCTCGGAGCGGCGGACGGCGACCACCGGGATCCACGCCCCCTCGAGTCGGGGGCCCGGCCACAGGTCATTCCTTTGGAGGCCGGCGGGGACCGGCCCGCACACAAAGGAGACCTTCAGCGTCAATCCGACCGCCGAAGGTCCATGCGTGCTACAGGCGTTACTTCACCATACGACAGCACAACGCCGGATATGGAAGGACTTGAGACGCGGATCACAGGTGATCAAGGAACCGTGGGCAAGGTTTCGAAGGTCTCCACCAGGGTGCCATCCCTCGACCGCAGGTCCGTACCAAGATCGACGCGGGAAGGGGCGGTCGCCAGGCACTCCGGCTGTCCGGCATGTCCGTGAGTAAGAAACAGCGGGGCGATCACACTTCGGCCGTCGCCCGGCGCGGACTACCATCAGCCCATGACCCGTGTACTGCTCGCCGAGGACGACGCGTCCATCTCGGAGCCGCTGGCCCGCGCCCTGCGCCGGGAAGGTTACGAGGTCGAGGTGCGTGAGGACGGCCCCACCGCGCTCGACGCCGGAATGCAGGGCGGCGTCGACCTGGTCGTGCTGGACCTCGGGCTGCCCGGCATGGACGGTCTGGAGGTGGCCCGCCGACTGCGCTCGGAGGGGCACGCCATCCCGATCCTCATCCTGACCGCGCGCGCCGACGAGGTGGACACCGTCGTCGGTCTGGACGCGGGCGCCGACGACTACGTCACCAAGCCCTTCCGGCTCGCCGAGCTGCTGGCCCGGGTCCGGGCCCTGCTGCGGCGCGGCGCGTCCGAGCCCCAGCAGCCGCCCGCCACGCACGGCGTCCGCATCGACGTCGAGTCGCACCGCGCCTGGATGGGCGAGGAGGAACTCCAGCTCACGGCGAAGGAGTTCGACCTGCTGAGGGTCCTCGTCCGCGACGCGGGCCGGGTCGTCACCCGCGACCAGCTGATGCGCGAGGTCTGGGACACCACCTGGTGGTCCTCGACCAAGACGCTCGACATGCACATCTCCTGGCTGCGCAAGAAGCTCGGCGACGACGCGGCGAATCCGCGGTACATCGCCACGGTGCGGGGCGTCGGTTTCCGCTTCGAGAAGAGCTGAGCTCCCCCAAGGGGACTCCCCGCCGCTGAGGCTCGGCCGATGACGCGGTCGCGTCGTCGGCCACGGGCCGTGGGGGCTGGTCGCGCGGTTCCCCGCGCCCCCGGGTCGGCTGCCCTCGCCGGTCTCACACAGTCACCGCCCCGGAGGGTCTCGTGCGCCGCCGTCTCATTCAGTCCACGCTCGCCGTCGTGCTCGTGGTCATCGCCGTCTTCGGGGTGTCCCTCGTCATCGTCGAGACCCGCACGATCAGCAACAGCGCCCAGGAACGGGTGGACTCCGAGGCGTTGCGGCTGGCCAGCATCGTGGACAGCCGGCTGGTGGGCTCGGAGAACGTCACCGCCGAGATACTGCGTGACCAGGTCACCCAGGACCGTTACGCCGAGATCCGGATCCCCGGCCGGCCGGCCATCCAGGTCGGCACCAAGCCCCAGGGCGATGTGATCAGGGCCACCGCCCGGGGCGAGGAGGGCGAGACCGTCCTGGTCCAGGAGCCGCGCTCCACGGTCACCCGGGAGGTCGGCCGTACGCTGCTGATCATCGCCCTGGTGGCGCTGCTCGCGGTGATCGCGGCGGTCCTGCTGGCCATCCGCCAGGCCAACCGGCTCGCCTCCCCGCTGACCGACCTCGCCGAGACGGCGGAGCGGCTGGGGTCGGGCGACCCGCGGCCCCGGCACAAGCGGTACGCCGTCCCCGAGCTCGACCGGGTCGCCGACGTCCTCGACGCCTCCGCCGAGCGCATCGCCCGCATGCTGACCGCCGAGCGCCGCCTCGCCGCGGACGCGTCCCACCAGCTGCGCACGCCGCTGACGGCCCTCTCCATGCGTCTGGAGGAGATCACGCTCACCGACGACCCGGAGACCGTGAAGGAGGAGGCGACGATCGCCCTGACCCAGGTGGAGCGCCTGACGGACGTCGTCGAACGCCTCCTGACCAACGCCCGGGACCCGCGCACCGGGTCGGCGGTCACCTTCGACCTCGACGAGGTCATCCAGCAGCAGCTCGCCGAGTGGCGCCCCGCCTACCGGGGCGTGGGCCGGGCCATCGTCAGCTCCGGCAAGCGCAATCTGCGGGCGGTGGGCACGCCCGGCGCGGTCGCCCAGGTGCTGGCCGCCCTGATCGAGAACTCCCTCATGCACGGCGGCGGCACCGTGGCGCTGCGCACCCGGGTCACCGGCAACCAGTCCGTGGTCGAGGTCACCGACGAGGGTCCCGGCGTCCCCGCCGACCTGGGCGCCCGCATCTTCGAGCGGGCCATCAGCGGCCGCAACTCCACGGGTATCGGCCTGGCGGTGGCCCGTGACCTGGCGGAGGCCGACGGCGGCCGTCTGGAGATGCTCCAGGCCCAGCCCCCGGTCTTCGGGCTGTTCCTGTCCCGCACGGCCCCGCAGAAGCGGACCGCGGAGGGCGGCGAGCCGACGGTGAGGTAGCGCCCGACGCCGACCGCTGCCCGGTCCCGTCCTGTGCCGGTCCCGTCCTGCGCCGGTCCCGGTCCTCCGGCGGCCTCAGCCCCTCCCGGCCCGGCTTCCTCCGGCCGGCCGGGCGCCCGTCGGGTCAGCCGACCCGCTGACCGGCCCTCGGCTCGGGCCTCGGCTCGGGCTTCGGCTCGGGCCTGCGGGACTGCTCGGTCACCGTCAGGAACGACTCGGCGCCGGCGACGGCCTCTTTGACGGGCAGCGCCCGGAACACCCACGTCCGGTACGACCAGAACCGGAACAGGGTCGCGATCCCGATGCCGACGAACTTGAACACGTTGCTCTGGATCGGGCTGTCCCAGCCGAACCCGTAGGTCGCCGCGAACAGCAGGCCGTTCTCGATCACCAGCCCCACCGCGCTGAACAGCAGGAACAGCGTCAGTTCCTTCGTCCGTCCGCTCTTGTCGCGGTCACGGTAGGTGAAGTAGCGGAACCCCACGTAGTTGAAGACGATCGACACGACCGTCGCTATGACACTGGCCCGCACCACCTGAAGGTCGGTGAGATGCCGGACCAGGTTGAAGACTCCGAGGTTGACCAACAGCCCCGCGCCGCCCACGGCTCCGAACTTCGCGAGCTCGCGGACGACCCTCCTCAGCCCCGAGGAACCATGCGCCATGGTCGTACAGGCCCCCGTCCGGGATCGGTTTCGTCAACCCAGCCATGCTAACCACCACTCTTGTCGGTTTCCTGTGGTCCGGCTCACGGGCCGGTGACCAGCGGGGAAGAAGCGGGGAAACGGTCGGTATGAGACGGGAAAGGTGCCGGTAAGAGGCACGGAATTCGGCCGCGGTGGCGTGCCCGATACCCTGGGGGCGTGACGTTCCCGGTAGTCGGCATGGTCGGCGGGGGCCAGCTCGCTCGTATGACACACGAGGCGGGCATCCCGCTCGGCATCAGATTCAAGCTCCTCAGTGACACCCCACAGGATTCCGCGGCGCAGGTCGTGAGCGATGTCGTCATCGGCGACTATCGCGATCTCGACACGCTCCGTGAGTTCGCGCGCGGGTGCGATGTGATCACCTTCGATCACGAACACGTACCCACCGAGCACCTCAGGGCGCTGGAGGCGGACGGCATCCCCGTCCGCCCGGGCCCCGACGCGCTGGTGCACGCCCAGGACAAGGGGGTGATGCGCGCGCGACTCGACGCGATCGGCGTTCCGTGCCCCCGGCACCGGATCGTGACCGACCCGGCCGACGTCGCCGCGTTCGCCGCCGAAGGCCTGGCCGAAGGCGCCGCGGGCGACGGGTTCCCGGTGGTCCTCAAGACCGTCCGCGGCGGCTACGACGGCAAGGGCGTGTGGGTCGTCGACTCCGTCGAGGAGGCGGCGGACCCCTTCCGGGCCGGCGTCCCCGTCCTGGCGGAGGAGAAGGTCGACTACGTCCGCGAGCTCGCGGCGAACGTCGTGCGGTCGCCGCACGGGCAGGCGGTCGCCTACCCGGTGGTCGAGTCGCGCCAGGTGGACGGCGTCTGCGACACGGTGATCGCCCCCGCGCCCGGCCTGGACGGGGCCCTCGCGCTGCGCGCCGAGGAGATGGCCCTGCGGATCGCCAAGGAACTGGACGTGGTCGGCCACCTCGCGGTCGAGCTCTTCGAGATCCGCGACGCCGACGGGGCGCCCGCCGTCCTGGTCAACGAACTGGCGATGCGCCCCCACAACTCGGGCCACTGGTCCATGGACGGCGCGATCACCTCGCAGTTCGCCAACCACGTCCGTGCGGTCCTCGACCTCCCGCTCGGCGACCCGCGCCCCCGCGCCCCGTGGACCGTCATGGTCAACGTCCTCGGCGGCGACTACCCGGACATGTACTCCGCGTACCTGCACTGCATGGCCCGCGACCCGCAGCTGAAGATCCACATGTACGGCAAGGACGTGAAGCCCGGCCGCAAGGTCGGCCACGTCAACACCTACGGCGACGACCTGGACGACGTCCTCGAACGCGCACGTCACGCAGCCGGTTACCTGAGAGGCACGATCACCGAATGAGCCCCGTTGTAGGCATCGTCATGGGTTCGGACAGCGACTGGCCGGTCATGGAGGCCGCCGCCCAGGCCCTCGACGAGTTCGAGATCGCGTACGAGGTCGACGTCGTCTCCGCACACCGCATGCCGCGCGAGATGGTCGCGTACGGCGAGCAGGCGGACGGGCGCGGCCTCAAGGTGATCATCGCGGGCGCCGGCGGTGCCGCCCACCTCCCCGGCATGCTCGCCTCCGTGACCCCGCTGCCGGTGATCGGCGTACCCGTGCCCCTGAAGTACCTGGACGGCATGGACAGCCTGCTGTCGATCGTGCAGATGCCGGCCGGCGTCCCGGTCGCCACCGTCTCGGTGGGCGGCGCCCGCAACGCCGGCCTGCTGGCCGCCCGCATCCTCGCCACCCAGGACGAGGAGCTGCTCACCCGCATGCGGGAGTTCCAGCAGGAGCTGAACGACCAGGCCACCGAGAAGGGCAAGCGCCTGCGCGCCAAGGTCGAGGGTTCGAACGGCTTCGGTTTCGGAAAGTGACCCAGATGACCTCACTGGACACGGCCCGCGAGCTCCTGCGCGAGTTCCCCGTCGTCGACGGACACAACGACCTGCCCTGGGCGCTGCGCGAGCAGGTCCGCTACGACCTCGACGCCCGCGACATCTCCGGTCACCAGCACGCCCACCTGCACACCGACATCCCCCGGCTGCGCGCGGGCGGGGTCGGCGCGCAGTACTGGTCGGTGTACGTGCGCGCGGATCTGCCCGACGCGGTCCCGGCGACGCTGGAGCAGATCGACTGCGTGCGGCGGCTCATCGCCCGCCACCCGGAGGACCTGCGCGCCGCGCTGACGGCCGCGGACATGGAGTCGGCGCGCGCGCAGGGCCGTATCGCCTCGCTCATGGGGGCCGAGGGCGGTCACTCCATCGCCAACTCGCTCGGCACCCTGCGCGGCCTGTACGCGCTCGGCGTGCGCTACATGACCCTCACCCACAACGACAACGTGGACTGGGCCGACTCCGCGACCGACGAACCCAAGGCCGGCGGGCTGTCCGCCTTCGGCCGGGAGGTCGTGCGCGAGATGAACCGCGAGGGCATGCTGGTCGACCTCTCGCACGTGGCGGCGACGACGATGCGGGACGCTCTCGACACGACGAGCGCGCCGGTGATCTTCTCGCACTCCTCCGCGCGAGCGGTGTGCGACCACCCCCGCAACATCCCGGACGACGTCCTCGAACGCCTCCCCGCCAACGGCGGCATGGCGATGGTGACCTTCGTGCCGAAGTTCGTCCTCCAGGCCGCCGTCGACTGGACCGCGGCCGCCGACGACAACATGCGCGCGCACGGCTTCCACCACCTCGCCACCACGGCGGAGGCGATGAAGGTCCACCGGGCCTTCGAGGAGACGACCCCCCGCCCGATCGCCACCGTCGCCACGGTCGCCGACCACCTCGACCACATGCGTGAGGTCGCCGGCATCGACCACCTCGGCATCGGCGGCGACTACGACGGCACCGCCTTCACCCCCGACGGCCTCGACGACGTCTCCGGCTACCCCAACCTGATCGCGGAGCTCCTCGACCGCGGCTGGTCCCGGCCGGACCTCGCCAAGCTGACCTGGCAGAACGCGGTACGCGTCCTCGGCGCGGCCGAGGACGTGGCCCGCGACCTTCAGACGACCCGGTCGCCGTCCCACGCGACGATCGAGTCGCTGGACGGCTGAGCGGGCCCGTCGGACAGGGCGGGGTAGTCGGTGTAGCCGACCGCCCCGCCCACGTACATCAGGTACCGGTCCCGCAGCGGGTTCAGCGGCGCCCCCCTGCGCAGCCGTTCGACCAGGTCGGGGTTGGCCAGGAACGGCCTCCCCAGGGCGATCAGCTCGGCTCCGGCGGCGAGCAGCCGGTCGACCGCGCCGGAGACGGCGTCGGTGGTGAGCCGCGTCAGCACGGGATTGGCGACGAGCGTCCCCGGCCACTCGGCCCGGATCCGGCGGAACAGCGGCGAGTCCGGGTCGGCGTACACCACGTGCAGATACGCGAGTTCGAGGCCCTTCAGCCGTTCCACGAGCGCCGGGTAGAGCTCCGTCGCGTCGTCGCCGTCCTCCTCGATGCCGTTGAAGGTGACGCCGGGCGAGATCCGTACACCCACTCGCTCCGGGCCGATCTCCGCGGCGACCGCCTCCACCACCTCCGCCGCGAACCGGATCCGCCCCGCGACCGAGCCGCCGTAGGCGTCGGTGCGGCGATTGGTGTTGCGGGCCAGGAACTGGTGCAGCAGGTGGCCGTTGGCGGCGTGCACCTCCACGCCCTCGAAACCGGCGTCGAGCGCGTTGCGGGCGGCCGCGGCGAAGTCGGCCACGGTGGCGGCGATGTCGTCCGGGCCCATCTCCCGGGGCGTGACGGCGGGCCGGTGGCCGTCCGGCGTGAAGATCGTCTCCGGCAACGGGACGGGGGAGGGGGCGACGGGGGTGAGCCCGCTGGTCGCCGGATGACCCACCCGCCCGCCGTGCTGGAGCTGGAGGAACATCCGCCCGCCCGCGTCCCGTACGGCGTCCGTCACCCGCCGCCACCCGGCCACGTGCTCGGGCCGGTGGATCGCGGTGATGTTCGGGTACGTCTGCCCGACCGCGTTGGGGGTCGCGGCCTCGGCGATGATCAGACCGGCGGAGGCGCGCTGGGCGTAGTACGCGACCATGAGGTCGCCCGGGGTGCCGTCGGCGGCGGCGCGGTTCCGGGTCAGGGGGGCCATGACGAGACGGTGGGGGAGGGTGAGCCCTCCCAGCCGGAACGGGGTGTCCTTGGTCGGTGTCATGGCGGTACCGTAGAAGTTGACACTGATGTCAGGTTCAAGTCCCGTCCGCTCCCGGCACCGGGACCGGCACCAGGAACGGGACCAGGAACGGGACCGGGAGTGGCCATGCGGATCGGTGAACTGGCGCGGCGCACGAACGTCAGCGAGCGCTCCCTGCGCTACTACGAGGCCCAGGGGCTGCTGGCCGCCGACCGCACCCCCGGCGGGCACCGGGACTACCCGGAGCGGGCCGTCGACCGGGTCGTGCTCATCCAGGAGCTGTTCGCGGCCGGGCTGCACAGCAGCAAGATCGCGCAGCTGCTGCCGTGCATGCGGGACTCCGACGGGGGCCCCTCCGCCGTCGCCACCCCCCGGCTGGTGGCCGACCTCACCGCCGAACGCGACCGGATCGACCGTACGATCGCGGACCTGCGCCGGTCCCGGGACACCCTGGACGAGGTGATCCAGGTGGCCGCGGAGGGCGCCTGACCGGCGCGGCCGTTCCCCCGAACGCCGCGTCCACCAGGAAGCCGGCCGCCGTCCGTGCGACGGTGAGCGTACTGCCGATCGACGTACGGAGACCGCCATGGCCGACCTCCATGACGAGCCGCACACCCTCCCCGAGGTCGGTGAGCTCGACGGCGAGGCGCAGGCGGATCCGTTCAACCCGTACACGCCACGCACGGCCGAGGAGGCCGCCGAGGCCGCCGAGGCCGCCGCCCAGGCCGCCGCCGAGGCCGCCCGAGCCGTCCCCGATGGCGAGGAGCCCGAGGACACCCCGCTGGAGCGGGCCCGTGCCCTCCTCGCCGCACACCCCGTCGCCGACGGCTACAGCGGGCTGCCCGCGGCCCTGCGCCAGCTGCCCTGGTGCGACCTCCAGCTCGGCGAGAGCGCCGTCGACACGGACGTGCCCCGGCTGCGCCGGGGCAACGTCGGCGCGCTGCTGTGGTCGCTGCACCTGCCCCACGGGGTCGTCGCCGACCGGGCCGTCGGGGCCACCCTGGAGCAGCTGGACCTCGTCCGCTCCGTGATCGACGCCCACCCCGAGGGACTGCGGCTCGCCCGCAGCGCCGGGCAGATCATCGACGCCCGCAACTGCGGCCGCGTCGCCGTGGTCCTCGGCCCGGCCACGGCCGCCGCGCTCGACGACTCCCTGGGCGTCCTGCGCGTGCTGCACTCCCTCGGGCTGCGCGTCCTCACCCTCGCCGGCACCACCTGGGCCGGCGAGGCGGGGCTGACCCGGTTCGGCGAGGAGGTCGTGCGCGAGATGAACCGGCTCGGCGTGCTCGCCGACCTCTCCGGCGCCTCCGACCCCACCATCGGCCGGGTCCTCACCCTCTCCAAGACCCCCGTCCTGTGCACCCGCTCCGCCGCCCGCGCGCTGCACCCCCACCCCGCCAACCTGTCCGACGAACTGCTCGCCGGGCTGGGCGCGGCCAAGGGACTCTGCCTGGTGCCGCTGACCGCCGAGCAGACCGGCCCCGGCCTCCGGGACGTCGCCGACCACCTCGACCACGTCCGCGCGATCGCCGGCCCGGCCTGCGTCGGACTGTCCGGCACCTACGACTCCGGTGCCGCCCACCCGCAGGGCCTCACCGACACCTCCGGCTACCCGCACCTGATCGCCGAGCTGCTCCGCCGGGGCTGGCCGGAGACCGACATCACCCTGCTGACCTGGGGCAACGTACAGCGCGTCCTGCGCACCGCCGACTTCACGGCCCGAGCGGCCCAGGAACGCAGGGAGCCGTCGACGGCGCGGATCGCGGAGCTGGACGGCTAGCGCCGGGCAGGGGCGGAGCCGCTACGGCTGATCGATCCGGCACAGGCAGAACGGATGTCCCGCCGGATCGGCGTACACCTGGAAGTCCTTCTTCTCCCGGTCCTCCAGGTCCAGCGGCCGCGCGCCCAGCGCCAGCACCCGCTCGTGGGCCGCGTCGATCTCCTCCCAGGTGGCGCCCCCGTCGAGATCGAGGTGGAACTGCTGCGGATTACGGTCGGCGCGCGGCCACTCCGGCGGGGTGTACCCGTCCACCTGCTGGAAGGCGATCCGGGGGCCACCGGGGACGCGCAGGACGAACCAGTCCTCCCCGCCGTCCTCGGCCTCGGGCGTTCCGCCCAGGACCGCCGCGTAGAACTCGGCGAGCGCGCGCGGGTCGGGACAGTCGAGGACGACGGAACGGAAGCGGGCGACGGGCGGCATGGAATCCTCCTGGATCGAGCGCGGTTCGGGACGTCGGCGGTCGTGCGGGCTGGGACGATGGTGCGGGCCCCGGCCGTCGTGCGTGCTTCGGCCGTCGTGCGGCCTTCGGCAGTCGTGCGGGCTTCGGCGGTGGTGTGGCCTCAGCAGGCGCACAGGCAGAACGGGTGCCCAGCCGGATCCGCGTACACACGCCAGCCGCGCGAGCGGTCCTTCGCGTCCAGCGGCTTCGCGCCGAGCGCCAGCACGCCGCGCTCGGCCGCGTCGAGGTCGTCGACGGTGAGGTCCAGATGGAACTGCTGCGAGTGCTCGGGCGCGGGCCACGCGGGCGGTACGAACCCGGGGGCCGCCTGGAACGCCAGCGACTGGCCCCCGGGCACCTTCACGTCGACCCAGTCCCCCTCGCCCTCGACGCTGCCGCCCAGCACCTCGGCGTAGAAGGCGGCCAGCGCGGCCGGATCGGGACAGTCCAGAACGACGACACCCAGCTCGGCGAGAGCCATGACTTCCTCCTGCGGTCGGGGTGGTTACCCATAAAGCCGGGTAACCGGTAACGGTTACTGCATACTCCCGCGTTGGCGGTAACGTCGCAAGCATGAACGACCGATCGGCCGCACCCGGGGGCCTGGCCCTGGTCGAGGCCCTGGTGAACACGCTGGACCTCGAGTCGGGCGCGGACGCGCTGGACACGGCGGAGGGCCGGGCGCGTCTCGGGCTGCCGGAGACCACCGGCGACGAGGTCGCGGACGAGCTGGCGCGCGCCCGTGAGCTGCGCGAGTCCCTGCGCGCGGCGCTGCTGGCGCACGCGGGCCATCCGCCGCACCGCGAGGTGACCCCGCTGGACGGGCTGCTGGCGTCGGCGCCCCTGCTGGTGACGGTCGACGAACACGACGGCTCCGCCCGCCTCACTCCCGCCGACGGGGCCTCGCTGCTCTCCCGTACGGCCGCCGCGGTCGCGGACGCGCTGATCGCCGGCACCTGGAGCCGGCTGAAGGCCTGCGAGTCCGCCACCTGCCACTGGGCGTACTACGACCGCAGCCCGGCGGGCCGCGGCCGCTGGTGCTCGATGCAGGTGTGCGGGGCGCGCGCGAAGATGCGGCGGTACCGGGCGAAGTAGTTCACCGGCCGAGGCACAGGCCGGTGGTGCAGAATGCAGCAAGACGCCGGTTCGGCCGACTGAGCCTCGGCCGAACCGGCGTCGCTCCCGGACCTGTACCGCGCCCTGCCTCGTGTGCCCCGTGCCCCGCGTGGGGCGGAGCCCGTTCCGCCGGCGCCTACGCGGTCGGGCGGCCCATCGCCCGGTAGGTCCAGCCGGCCTTGCGCCACAGGACGGGGTCGAGCGCGTTGCGCCCGTCGAGGATCAGCCGGGTCGTCGCGACCTCCCCGAGCTGCGCCGGGTCGAGGTCGCGGAACTCGCGCCACTCGGTGAGGTGCAGTACGGCGTCGGCACCCCGGACGGCCTCCAGGGCCGAGTCCGCGTACCCGAGCGTCGGGAAGACCCGGCGGGCGTTGGCCATCCCCTTCGGGTCGTACACCGTGACCTGCCCGCCCTGGAGATGGATCTGACCGGCGACGTTGAGCGCGGGGGAGTCCCGCACGTCGTCGGAGTCGGGCTTGAAGGTGGCGCCGAGCACGGCGATCCGCTTGCCCAGGAAGGACCCGCCGCCCAGCGCCTGCCGGGCCAGCTCGACCATCTGCCCGCGCTGGCGCATGTTGATGGAGTCGATCTCGCGCAGGAAGGTCAGCGCCTGGTCGGCCCCGAGCTCACCGGCACGGGCCATGAAGGCCCGGATGTCCTTGGGCAGGCAGCCGCCGCCGAAGCCGATCCCCGCCCGCAGGAACTTCTTCCCGATCCGGTCGTCGTACCCGATGGCCTCGGCCAGCTTGGCGACGTCGCCGTCGGCGGCCTCGCACACCTCCGCCATCGCGTTGATGAAGGAGATCTTGGTGGCGAGGAAGGAGTTCGCGGAGGTCTTCACCAGCTCCGCCGTGGGGAAGTCGGTGACGACGAACGGCGACCCCTCGCGGATCGGCGTCTCGTACACCTGCCGCAGCAGCGCCTCGGCCCGCTCGCTGCGCACGCCGACGACGATGCGGTCCGGGTGCAGGGTGTCCTGGACCGCCAGCCCCTCGCGCAGGAACTCCGGGTTCCAGGCCAGCTCGGCGTCCGCGCCGGCGGGCGCGAGCTCGGCGATCGTCCGGGCCAGCCGGTCGGCGGAGCCCACCGGCACGGTGGACTTGCCGACGACGAGCGCGGGCCGCGCCAGATGCGGCGCGAGAGAACCGATGGCGGACTCGACGTACGACATGTCGCACGCGTACTCGCCGTGCTTCTGCGGGGTGTTGACGCACACGAAGTGGACGTCGCCGAAGGCCCCCACCTCGGCCCAGTCCTGGGTGAAGCGCAGTCGCCCGCTGGACCCCTCGAAGCCGGGAACGTGGCTGCGCAGCAGTTCTTCGAGCCCCGGCTCGTACATGGGGGTCTCGCCGCGCTCCAGCATCTCGATCTTTTCGCGCACGACATCGAGAGCGAGCACCTCGAAGCCCAGCTCGGCCATGGCCGCGGCGTGCGTGGCGCCGAGATAGCCGGTGCCGATCACGGTGATCTTGAGGGCCATGGATGCTCCAGGTGGGGGTGTCGTCGCTGCGCGCCCGAGCATAGTCGGGGCGTGTCGGCTCCCTTCACCGGGCAGTTGTGAGAAAGAGGCGCCCTGTCGCCAAGCTCACGTATCACTCGGTCGGGCAGACCCCTAAAATTTGAGTTACTTAACGGTAATTAGCGTCGGTGACCGTAGCGTTTTGGAGCGTGAGACACCTTGGCCGGATCGGCTGACTTCGACCTGTACCGCCCGTCCGAGGAGCACGACATGCTCCGCGACGCCATCCGCGCGCTGTCCGAGGCGAAGATCGCGCCGTTCGCCGCCGCGGTGGACGAGGAGGCCCGTTTCCCGCAGGAGGCGCTGGACGCGCTGGTGGCGAGCGACCTGCACGCGGTGCACGTTCCCGAGTCGTACGGCGGGGCGGGTGCGGACGCCCTGGCCACGGTGATCGTGATCGAGGAGGTCGCGCGGGTCTGTGTGTCCTCCTCGCTGATCCCGGCGGTGAACAAGCTGGGTTCGCTGCCGGTGATCCTGTCGGGTTCCGAGGACCTGAAGAAGAAGTACCTGGCGCCGCTCGCCAAGGGCGACGCGATGTTCTCGTACGCGCTGTCCGAGCCGGACGCGGGTTCGGACGCGGCCGGTATGAAGACGAAGGCGGTCCGCGACGGCGATCACTGGATCCTCAACGGCGTGAAGCGCTGGATCACCAACGCGGGCGTCTCGGAGTACTACACGGTGATGGCGGTGACGGACCCGACGAAGCGCTCGAAGGGCATCTCGGCCTTCGTGGTGGAGAAGTCCGACCCGGGTGTCTCCTTCGGCGCGCCGGAGAAGAAGCTGGGCATCAAGGGCTCCCCGACCCGCGAGGTCTACTTCGACAACGTGCGGATCCCGGCCGACCGGATGATCGGCGAGGAGGGCACGGGGTTCCTGACGGCGATGAAGACGCTGGACCACACCCGGATCACGATCGCCGCGCAGGCGCTGGGCGTGGCGCAGGGCGCCTTCGACTACGCCAAGGGCTATGTCCAGGAGCGCAAGCAGTTCGGCAAGGCGATCGCCGACTTCCAGGGCATCCAGTTCATGCTCGCCGACATGGCGATGAAGATCGAGGCCGCCCGCGCCCTCACCTACCAGGCCGCCGCCGCCTCGGAGCGGCTGGACGCCGACCTCACCTTCCAGGGCGCGGCGGCGAAGTGCTTCGCCTCGGACGTGGCGATGGAGGTCACCACGGACGCGGTCCAGCTCCTGGGCGGTTACGGCTACACCCGGGACTACCCGGTGGAGCGGATGATGCGCGACGCGAAGATCACCCAGATCTACGAGGGCACCAACCAGGTCCAGCGCATCGTCATGGCGAGGAACCTGCCGTAAGCGGTCGATGAGCCGAAGGCCGCGAGCGGTCGTCGAGCCGAGGACGCGAGGCCGAAGACGCGAGGCCGAAGGGTGCCCGGGGGGAACGGGCACCCTTCACCGCTCCCGGCTCGCTCAGTCGTCGAGGCCCTCCGCGACGCGGCGCTCGCGCAGTTCCCTGATCGCCCGGCGCCGGGCCAGCCGGTGGGTGCGGCGGATCTGGGCCTCCTGGCACCGCCGCTTGTCGCGTTCCGTCTCCGGGAGCACCGGGGGGACCACGCGCGGCTTGCCGTCGGCGTCGACGGCGGCGAAGACCAGATAGGCCGAGCCGACCTGGGTGGCCGGAGCGGACTCGTTCCAGCGCTCGGCCAGCACCCGGACCCCGACCTCCATCGACGTCCGGCCGGTCCAGTTGACCTGGGCCTTCACATGGACGAGGTCGCCGACGCGGACCGGCTCCAGGAACGCCATCTCGTCCATGGACGCGGTGACGGCGGGCCCGCCGGAGTGCCGTCCGGCCACCGCGCCCGCCGCGTCGTCCACCAGTTTCATGATCACGCCACCGTGCACCGTGCCCAGCAGGTTGGTGTCGTTGTGGGTCATGATGTGGCTGAGGGTGGTGCGGGACGCGGACGTGGGCTTGCCCGGGATGTCCGGGGTGCTGCCCGAGTCCGCCGCGGTGACCTGGTCTGTCATGTCCTCCACCTTATGCCGACGGGGACAAGCCGGGACTTTGTGTCAGCTTGGCAACAGCGGGGCCCTGATTCTCCGACGGCCCTTGTAAGGCACACAGCACTGCCCTGCACACTGGTCCGCATGAACGATTGGCCCGAGGGGTGGTCCGACAGTGACCGCGGCAACCGGTACGGCGGCGGCAGCGCCAACGCGCAGCCCGAGAGCCCGCGTGTCATGCGGCAGGTCCGCCGCGGCCCGGCCGCGCCGCCGCAGAGCGCCGGTGTCCCGCCGCAGCCGTCGTACGTCAACGGCCAGGGATACGGCGACTACACGAACGCCCAGAACACCGGATACGACAGCGGCTACAGCTCGGGTGAGGTCTACGGTGGTGGCGGCGACTCCGGCGGGCCGGGTGGCTACGACACCCGTGCCCCGCGTCCCGCGCCGAACTGGCGCCGCCGTATCAAGTGGACGGCGATCACCGTCCTGACCGTGCTGGTCGTCACGTCGGTGGGCACCTACTTCTGGGCCGACGGCAAGCTGAAGCGCGAGGTCGACCTGTCGAAGGTCATCGACCGGCCCGAGGGCGGCGACGGCACGAACTACCTGATCGTCGGCTCCGACAGCCGTGAGGGCCTGTCCGCCGAGGAGAAGAAGGAACTGCACACCGGTTCCGCCGAGGGCAAGCGCACGGACTCGATGATGATCCTGCACGTCGGCTCCAACGGCGACACGCTGGTCTCGCTGCCGCGCGACTCGGACGTGGAGATCCCGACGTTCGTCGGCTCCGAGTCCGGCAAGACGTACAAGGGCACCGGCCGGCACACCAAGCTGAACGCCGCGTACGCGACGGACGGCCCGGAGCTGCTGGTGCGCACGATCGAGTTCAACACCGGTCTGCGCATCGACCACTACGTGGAGATCGGCTTCGCCGGTTTCGCGAACATCGTGGACGCGGTCGGCGGTGTCGAGATCACCATCGACAAGGCCTTCAAGGACAAGTACTCGGGCGCCGACTTCCAGGCGGGCAAGCAGACGCTGAACGGCGAGGAGGCGCTGGCCTTCGTCCGCACCCGGCACGCCTTCGCCGCGTCCGACCTGGAGCGCACCAAGAACCAGCAGAAGTTCCTCGCGGCCCTCGCCCACGAGGTGGCGACCCCCGGCACGGTCCTGAACCCGTTCGCGCTCTACCCGACGATGAGCGCGGGCCTGGACTCGCTGATCGTCGACAAGGACATGGGGCTGTACGACCTGGGGTCCATGTTCTTCGCGATGAAGGGCGTCAACGGCGGCGACGGCACCTCGCTGAACATGCCCATCTCCGGCTCCTCCGGCGGCAACCTCGTCTGGGACAAGACGAAGGTGAAGCAGCTGGTGAACGAGTTGAACAACGACGAGAAGGTCACGGTCACCGGCAACTGAGCCGACCCGACCCGATCACGAACGAGCAGGGGCACCCGCACAGGGTGCCCCTGCTCTCGTCCGGGCGGCGGTCACATGGTGGCGCCCGCCATCGTGCGGCACATCTCGGCGCAGCGTCGACAGGACTCCGCGCAGCGCATCATCTGCGGATCGTCCGGCATGGACATACACGCCTCGGCGCACATGTCGCAGGCCTTGGCGCACATGGCGCACATCTCGGCCGACATGGGCGAGCGCCGCATCATCATGTCGGCGCACATGCGGGTCGTCTCGGAGCAGTCCATGAGCGCGCGCATGATCTGCATCTGGGCCTGGCCGCCCATCTGCATGCAGGAGCTCATGGTCTCCTCGCACATGCTGTGGCAGGCCATGCACGCCTCGACGCAGTCCTGCATCTCCTTGCTCATGGTGGTCATGGTTCCGGGCTGGGTCATGGCTCCTCCTGGGGTGCGGGGGCCCGGGCGGGCCCCGTGGGCGCCCTTCCGTCGTACGCCTCCCACGTGCCCCGCGCCATCGGACGGACGGCTCCGTTCCGTACGTTTCGCACCAGAAACGCACATCCGCCTAGGAACAGCCCACTTCGTCGCCCCGCACCACTCCCGACTCGCCCTGCTCCACCTGGTCCGCCCGCACCTTGCGGACCTGGTGGAAGTCCGTCCCCGCGATGACCTTCAGCGTGGCCCCGAGGCCCTTCACGGCCCGTAGTTCACTGCCCGGCAGGGCCGTCGCGAGAGACTTCGCGGAACGGTCCCAGCGGGGGTCGTAGGCGACGACCGTGCGCCGGGTGGAGGGGGTGGCCGCGCTGACCGGCTGCCGGGTCGTACGGAAGCCCGTCGCCGCCAGCGCCGCGTCCACCCGCTTGCCGAGCCCCGCCGTGCGGGTGCCGTTCTCGACCTGCACGCGGATCTGCTGCGGGGCCACTTCGACCCGCGTCGCGTCGCTGTCGCGCGGCCGGGCTCCCGCGTCGGCGAGCGACTCGTCGTCGCGCAGGGCCCGGAAGAGGCGCTGCGCCTTCACCGGATCCCACTTCAGCGTCGAGCCGACGCCCTTCACGACGTAGTCCATCCGGCCGATGGGGACGGTCGTGAACTCGGAGGAGGAGGGCGAGAAGGTGCGCATCGCCCGGCCGAGGTCGAGGAGCTCGTCCGTGCCGAAGCCCCGGTCGGCCCGTACCGAGCCGAGCACCGCCCGCGTCACGTCCCGGAACCTCAGCGGGTTCAGCAGCACCCCGGAGGAGGTGGCCCGGTCCACCAGGGCCGCCAGGAAGCGCTGCTGGCGCTTCATCCTGCCGAGGTCGGAGGAGGCGTCCGTGTGCCGGGAACGGACGTACTGGAGGGCCTGGCCGCCCTTGAGCGTGTGCGTGCCCGGGGCCAGGTCCAGGCCCGTGTACGTGTCCTTGAGGGGCTCCGCCGTGCAGATCCGCACGCCGCCCAGCACGTCCACCGTCTTCATGAAGCTGGTGAAGTCGACCTCCAGGTAGTGGTCGATCTTCACGTGGGTCATGTTCTCGACCGTGCGGACGGTGAGCTGCGGCCCGCCCTCGGCGTAGGCCGAGTTGATCCTGATCGGGTGGCCGCCGTGCTCCTTGCCCGTGACCTGGTCGGTGTGCGGCGGCGTCAAGGCGTAGGAGTCGCGCGGGAGACTGACGACGCTGGCCCGCTCACGGTCCTCCGAGATGTGCACGATCATGATCGTGTCGGTGCAGTGGCAGGGGGCCCCGCCCAGGCGGTAGCGGCGGCGCTCCGTCTCCGTGATGTGGTCGCGGCCGTCGGTGCCGACCAGCAGGACGTTCATCCCGTGGCCGGCCCGCGGACGGTTCTTCATGTCCTTGAAGGGGTCGACCCGGGCGATGTCCGCGTCGAGGCCGGCGACCACCGAGTGACCGATCCCGGCGGCGGCGAGCAGCACCACCGAGAGCGTGGTCGTCGCCCGCATGGCCCAGCGGGGGCGCCCGCGTCGGCCGGGACGGCGGGACAGACGGCGTGACGGATAGGGGCGACGCGGGGACCGGGACGGTGTGGGGGGCATACGGGCACCTCCGGGCGGCGGCCGTGGGCGGTGGTGGCCGTTGGAACGGTAGGCCCATACGATCTGCCGACCGGTGCAGCGCACCCGGCGGGGCGGGCCGTGTCCCCCGTTCGCGGTAACGTGAGCCCCCTATGAACGCCAAGCCCGACGTGCAGCTCCCCGCCGTGTCCGTCATCATGCCCGTCCTGAACGAGGAGCGGCATCTGCGCGGAGCCGTCCAAGCGATCCTCGCCCAGGAGTACGCCGGCGAGATGGAGGTCGTGATCGCCATCGGTCCTTCCGCGGACCGTACGGAAGAGATCGCGGCCCAGCTCGTCGCCGAGACGGCCTCCGGCACCAAGCGCGTGCGCACGGTCCCCAATCCCTCAGGGCGTACGCCCGCCGCGCTCAACGCCGCGATCAAGGCCTCCCGCCATCCGATCGTCGTCCGCGTCGACGGGCACGGCATGCTCTCCCCGAACTACATCGCCACCGCCGTACGGCTCCTGGAGGAGACCGGCGCGCAGAACGTCGGCGGTCTCATGTACGCCGAGGGCGAGAACGACTGGGAGCACGCGGTGGCCGCGGCCATGACCTCGAAGATCGGGGTCGGCAACGCCGCCTTCCACACCGGAGGGCAGGCCGGCCCGGCGGAGACCGTGTATCTCGGCGTCTTCCGGCGGGCGGCGCTGGAGCAACAGGGTGGCTACAACGAGGAGTTCATCCGCGCCCAGGACTGGGAGCTGAACTTCCGGATCAGGGAGGCCGGCGGCCTCATCTGGTTCTCGCCCGAGCTCAAGGTCTCGTACCGGCCGCGGCCCAGCGTCAAGGCGCTCGCCAAGCAGTACAAGGACTACGGCCGTTGGCGGCACGTCGTCGCCCGCTACCACGAGGGTTCCATCAACCTGCGCTACCTCGCCCCGCCCACCGCGGTGTGCGCGATAGCCGCCGGGATCGTCGTGGGCGCCGCGCTCACCCCGCTGGGCTTCGTGATCCCGGGCGGCTACCTCGCGGCGATCGTCGCCGGGTCGCTGCCGGCCGGCAAGGGGCTGCCGCTGAAGGCACGGCTCCAGATCCCCGTGGCCCTCGCCACGATGCACATGTCGTGGGGCTTCGGTTTCCTCACCAGCCCGAAGGCGCTGGCCCGCAAGGTCATCGCCTCGCGCCGCCCCGCGGTCCTCACCGACGCGCACTGAGCACCGCCCGCTCGGCCCCGGTGGCGGAGGGACGCGCTCACGAAGCACTTCGGGAGCGCGCCCGCAGGGCGCCGAAGACCCGGACTACCAGGTGTAGTTCGGGTCCACGTGCATGCACTGGCTGGTGTCGGACGCGTTGATCGCCCCGGCCGTGTCGGGCGTCGTGTCGTCCTTCACCGGCGCCTTGTACGCCGTCCCCGACCGCCAGTCCGCGCCCACGACCAGGGTGACCCCGGAGACCGCGGTGGACTTCTTCACCTGGCTCGTCGGGATGCCGAGGGCCTTGGCGACGGCCTGGGCGTCGCCCTCCAGGTCGGCGCTCGGGTAGCGGACCACCGTGGTCGCCACGGCCGTGGCCCCCGAGGTGTCCGCGACGGCCTCGGTGAAGCCCTTGCCCGTCAGCACCTGCGTCACCGCCTTCGCGCGCCCGCCGACCGCCGCCAGGGTGCTCGTGGACGTCCCGTTGTGCACCTGCACCGCGATCTCGCCGGCCGCGGCGGCCGCGTCCGTGACCGTCGGCGTCGGGCTCGCGGTGACCTTCTTGGCGTCCTTGCCGTCCAGGGCGATGTCCTCGCGCACCAGACGGAACAGCTGCTTGGCGTCGTCCGTGGGGACCACCCGGCTGCCCTGGTAGCGGTTCGGCATGGTCGTCATCGTGATGCGCTCGGTGGGCACCTTCTTGAGCTCGCCCGCCAGGTCGTACATCTTCGTGATGGTGCCGAGGCCGTCGTCGACGGTGATCGCCTTCGTGGCCGCCTCGGCGAGCTTGCGCAGCTTGTTGGGGTTGGTCAGCTTGGCGTTGGCGCGCAGCTCGCGGACCATCGAGTTCATGTACATGTGCTGGGCCTTGGCGCGGGCCAGGTCGGTGTCGTCCTCGAAGCCGTAGCGGGTGCGCAGCCACTGGAGGGCCTGCTTGCCCTTGACGGCGTGCGTGCCCTCCTCCAGCTTCAGGCCGGAGCCCTTGCCGGTGCTGGTGTGCGAGTAGACGTTGGCGTCCACACAGACCGGGACGCCGCCGATCGCGTCCGCCATCGACACCACACCGGAGAAGTCGATCATCATGAAGTGGTCGATGTGGATGTCGGTGAGCTTCTCCCAGGTGGCCACGGTGCAGCCCGGGCCACCGCGACCGAGCGACACGTTCGTCATCTCGTCGGACAGCGCCCCGTAGGTGGTCCCGTCGTCGGGGTCCGTGCACTTGGGGATGTCGAGCAGGGTGTCGCGCGGCATGCTCACCACCGACATGTTGCTGCGGTCCGCCGATATGTGCAGCAGCATCTGGACGTCCGCGAGCGGTGGCCCGTCGAAGGTGTCCTTGGCGCCGCCGAGCTTCTGGTTCTCCGCGGTGTCACGGGCGTCCGAACCGATCAGCAGAATGTTCAGCGCCGTCTGCCCGGCCGAGTTGGCCTCCGTGTCGGCCGCCCGGTCCTTCGCGTCGCCGAGGTTCAGGTCGTCGCTCTTGATGTTCGCGTTGAGGTGTTCGTAGTAGAGGTATCCGGCCCCCGCGCCGCCGAGTATGACGACCGCCAGTACCGTCGCCGACCAGCGCAACGCGCGTCGACGTCGACGTCTGCGATCCGCGGTGCGGCCCGCGCCGCGCCCCCCGCCGGCTCCGCCGTCCCCCTCGGCCGCGGTCTCGTCCTGCTGTTCCCGCTCCGGAGACACCGCTTCCTCGACCGCCGGAACGTTCCTCCGCACCCCACTGCTCCCCGCCACTTCCCCTGCCCCTCCCCGCCGTGCGCCTGACACGGGCCCGTCCCGCGTCAAGTCAGACGCATGACGGGCCCGAAGGGTTACCTACTTGGCGCACTCGACCTTGTCCGCCGTGGACTTCTGGACCGTGTCCGGCACCGTGGTCGGAGCGGTGAGCGAAACGCCCGCGCCCTTGAAGTCCTTGCCCAGCGTCAGCGTCATCGTCGGCAGACCCTGGGAGTTCTCGACGCTCTTGCCCGGCTTCAGAGCGGTACCGGGCAGCCCCATGATGGCGGCGAGCCTGCGTGCCTGGTCTGCCTGGTCGGGCGCGTACTCGAGCGTCGTCTTGCTCAGTGCCGCGGGCGCGTTGCCCGCGTTCTCGGACTTCGTCACGCCCTCATCATTCTGCAGCCAGTTAAGAGTTTCCTGTGCGCTGCCGGCCGGGGCGCCGCCGTTCATGACCTGTACCCGCACCGCGGAGGCGGCGGACTTGGTGCCCTTGAGGCGGGCCGCGGCGGCCGC
The DNA here is from genome assembly GCF_045161545.1 of Streptomyces sp. NBC_00637. Lineage (NCBI taxonomy): Bacteria > Bacillati > Actinomycetota > Actinomycetes > Kitasatosporales > Streptomycetaceae > Streptomyces > Streptomyces sp. NBC_00637. The sequence continues at coordinate 5,084,412 of NZ_CP109046.1, forward strand.
GGACGCCGCGTTCTTCGACGCCGCCGCCTGCTCCTTCACCTCGGTGAAGGAGACGTCGTCCTTGATCATCTGAAAGACGGTGGGCGCCGTCGAGGCGTTCACGACGACCGTCGCCGCGACCTTCTCGGCCGGGTTGTCGACCACCGGCACGGTGGTGAAGGTCAGGTTCTTCACGTTGAGCTTGCCCAGCTCCAGACCCAGGTCCTTCAGCTTGTCGATGGTGTCCAGCTGCGAGTCGACGGTCAGTGCCTTCGTGCCCGCCTCCGCCAGCTTGATCATCTTGGTGGGGCTGGTGAGCGTGTCGTTCGACTTCAGCTTGCGCATCAGCGCGCTGAGGAACTGCTGCTGGAGCTCGATCCGGCTCAGGTCGCCGCCGAAGCCGACGGAGTGCCGGGTACGCACGAAGGCCAGCGCCTGCTCGCCCTCGATGGTGTGCGTGCCCTTCGACAGCTTCAGATGCGAGTCCTCGTCGTCGATGTCCTTCGCCAGGCACACCTCGACGCCGCCGACCGCCGTGGTCAGCGTCTTGACCGCGTTGAAGTCGGCCACCATGAAGTTGTCCGCCTGGATGCCCGTCAGCTCGGTGACCGTGCGCACGGTGCAGCTCGGCGTCCGGCCGTCCTGCCCGAGGCTGGTGTTGAAGCGGACGCCGTCCGTGCCCTTGATGACCTTGGTGGAGCCGTCCTCCTGCTCGGTCTGGCAGTCCGGGACGTCCACGATCAGGTCGCGCGGGATGCTGAGCGCGGTCGCGTTCGTCCGGTCCTTGGAGACGTGCAGCAGGATCGTGGTGTCCGCGTGGCCCACGCTGCCGGAGTCGCCGTAGCCCTCGTTGCCCGAACCGGTGCGCTTGTCGGTGCCGATCACCAGCAGGTTGATCGCCTTGTCCTTGCTGAAGCCACCGGTGCTCGCGCCGTCGTCGGAGACCGACGTGATGTTGTCGTTGAGGTGCTCGAGATAGAGGTACGCCGCACCGGCCGTACCCACCAGGACGAAGGCCATGATCCCGCCGGTCCACAGCAGGATCTTCTTCGCCTTCGACTTCTTCTTCACCGGCCGGCGGCCACGCCGGTTCGCCGCCGGTTCCTCCGGCGGTGTGCCCCGGCGACGGCGCGGCGAAGGCACCTCCGGGTCCGGCGTCTCCCCGGCCGACGACGACGGCGACCCCCGGCCCGGCGCGGCCTTACGGCCGCGCGCCGGATCTCCTCCGTCCGCGCCGCTCCGACGGGAGTCGGATCTGCGAGGCCCAGGCACCGCTGATTGCGGTGCGGAAGGAGTCAGTCGCAGTTCGTATTCGCCGGTGTTCGGATTGAGCACCCACTGGTCTGCGGGATCGATGTTGTCCGCCCGCCCACGGCCTTGCGCGTCCACGGTTGTCCGAATCCTCCGTCGGGGCCACGCGGCGCCTTTCCCCCCTCAAAGGCGCTCGGGTCTCGGTCACTCGGTGCGCGACCCCAGGAAGGACCTCGCGGCCGGGTGCACCGGATCGCTCACACTATCCGCCCGGTTCGGCGTCGAGCGACGACCGTGACAAATTCCACGCCCCTACAAGCGGGCAATCCGCCCTATTTCTTTGAACTCGTGTTCGCCGCAAGAGGGTGGCTTGGCAAGCGCTTTACCCGCAGCCGTCCTCGGCTGCGGTGTTCCCGCGGAACGTGGGGGCGGGCGGAGTGGGCGAAACCGGCCCGGAAGCCGCAGGTCCCGCCACCCGTGATGCGAACGGACCGTGGTCACCCGACTCCACAGGGGAGGGGTTCGTGGGAATTTCCTGAGAAACGACCACCGGCGTATCCGTCCGCAGCCGTTCGAAGAGCTTCTCCGCCTCCGGCTCCACAAGTTGGTCGCGATTGGTGTTGTAGACGTACGACTCCCGTGGAACGGTCAGGAATTGCACATGTTCGGTGGGAATGTCCCGTAGACCGCGCACGAGTTCGTACAGTCCGCGCAGACTCGCCAGATCCGGGTCGGTGGTGAGCGAGGACGTGGCCGCGTCCAGCAGCGGATACAGCTTCACCGGGTTCAGCAGGACGTCATTGCTCTGCACCTTGTTGACGAGCGCCCCGAGGAACCGCTGCTGCCGCTCCATCCGGTCGGTGTCACTGCCGTTCCCGAGCGACTTGCGGGCCCGGACGTACCCGAGCGCCTGCTCCCCGTCGAGCGTGACCCTCCCGGCGGGCAGCCGCAGCTTGGCGGCCTTGTCGTCGATCGGCTTCTTCAGGCACACCTCGACCCCGTCCACGGCGTCGACCATGTCCTTGAACCCACTGAAGTCGACGACCACGTGATGATCGATCCGCACCCCCGTCAGCTTCTCCACCGTCCGGATCGTGCAGGCCGAACCCCCGCTCTGGAACGCGTAGTTGAACATCGCGAACATGGGCTCGGTCCGCTTGCCGTCCGGCCGCAGACAGCCCGGCACGTCCACCATCAGATCGCGCGGGAGCGAGACGGCGGTGGCGCTGCGCCGCCCGGCCGCCAGATGAAGCAGGATCGTCGTGTCCGACCGCTCGGTCCCGGAGTCCCGCCCGTACGCGCGGTTCCCGTCCCCCGACCGCGAGTCGGACCCGATGAGCAAGACGTTCTGCGCGTCCTTCACCAACGAGGTCGGCCGCTCCTTCGCGTACCGCGCGAGCTCCGCCGCGGCAGCGTCGTCGGGCGTGATGTTCCCGTCCAGCTTCGCGTAGACGACCCACCCCGCGACCCCGACCCCCAGGACGACCACCCCCACCGCCCCCGCCCCGACCCGCACCCACCGCCGCCGTCGCCGCCGTATGAGCCCCCGCCCGTCGGCGGACGCCCCCCGCCCCGGCCCGAGGGGCCCACCGGAACCCGCCGCTTCCCTCACGTCCGATCCACCCCTCCCGCCTCGGGACCCACATCGGCCGTACGAGCGTGTAGAGCTGCCCCTACGACGATGCCGCGAACCGAGCCGAGAGGCGGGACGGGGTGGGCCGAACGGGTGAGGCGATGGAAGGCTGCCGTATGGGCGGGTGCAGTCGAGCCCGTCCGTGTGAGGACGAGGCCCGTTCAGGGCCGGGGCGGGGGGCGGGGGCGGCAGCCGCCGGTGACGACGACTCCGGCGCCGGGTGCCGACCTTCCGGCCGGTCCGGAGGGCCGGCGTGGGGGGGAGGCGACTTCCAGCCCGTCCGGCGTGTGAGGACGAGGCCCGTTCAGGGCCGGGGCGGGGGGCGGGGGCGGCAGCCGCCGGTGACGACGACTCCGGCGCCGGGTGCCGACCCTCCCGCCCGCCCGGAGGGCTACCGCGCGGTCGCCGTCACCCGCTCGCTCTCGACCCGCCTGGCCACAGCCTCTTCGCCAACCTCCGCCAGGTTCCGGCACAGCACCACGGACCCCCCGCTCGCCAGCGGCGCGTACAGCCCGGCGCTGAGCCCCTCCCACGTGTCGTACCCGAGTCCCGACAGCAGCCGGGAACCGGGCCCCGTCAGTCCCAGCCCCGCCGCCTCCGCCCGCGCCCGCTCCACGACCTCGGCCCCGGTGTACTCGGCCCCGGCCACGATCAGCGCGGGCTCCTCGGGATCGACGGGAACATACGGCACGAAACGGTCCCCGAAGGTCGGGACGTTCACGGCGTAGTCGTCGTACCCCTCGGGCGGGGTCGGCACGAACCGCCGCCCGAGCGGCGCGAGCGACAGCGCGTACCGCTCACCCCGACACGCGAGCCCCGCCTCGAACGACCCGGGTCCGGCGACGACGTAGTCCGCCCGCGCCGGATCCCCGGCCACGTCCGCGACGACGCCCACCGACGAACACGCCAGCAGCCACACCGCCGTCTGCCAGTGCGCGGGCAGCAGCAGCGCGACCCGGTCGCCGGGCTCGGCGGACAGCCCGTCCTGGAGGAGGTTGGCGGTTTTGGCCACCCAGTTGGCGAAGGTGGCCACGGACAATTCGACCCGTTCGCCCGTGGCGTCGTCGTAGAAGGTCACCAGGGGGCGCGCGGGGTCCGCGGCCAGCGCGGAACGCAGCAGGTCGGCCGGGGTGCGATCGGTGGCAGTCACCCGCGCAAGCGTACGCGCCGCGCTCGGTGCGGCACGGGTCGCCGGGCCTTCCCGGAACCACCGGTTCGGCCGTACGGGCCCGACGCCCCGTCAATTCCCCGATGGACAGAAATGTATGGATATGTCCAGGATCATTGGCATGCGCGGATTGCTTGCTACCTCGATCGGTGTCACCTGTGCGGCGGCACTCGCCCTCCCGCTGACGCCGCCCGCCAACGCGGCGACGGCGCGACCGGCGTCGACCGCCGAGGCGGCGCCCACCGGGACGGCCAGGGCCACGAGCCCCGACACCCCTGTCATCTCATCCCTCTCCGACCGACCCGCTCGACCAGGCCTGCCCGACCGGCCGGACCTGCCCGCACTTCCCGACCTGCCCGCTCTTCCCGACCTCCCGGGCAGCACCCAGTCGCTGCCCCTCACCGCTCTCGCCCGCGACCGGGCCCTGGGTGGCGCCGCCACCGACCAGGGCCTGCCCCGCCGGGACGTACGCCAGTTCTCCCTCCTCGGCGTCGTCTGGGACGACCCGGCCACCGAACTCCACGGCCGCGTCCAGGTCCGTACCCGCACGTCGGGCACCGGCACCTGGTCCGGCTGGCAGGACGTCGAGACGCACAACGCCGACCACGGCGCCGACCCCGGCACGGCCGAGAGCGCCTCGGGCCGGGTCCGCGGTGCCACGGCCCCGCTGTGGGTCGGCGACTCCGACGGCGTGGAGATCCGGGTCCATCCGGACACCGAACGCCGTACGGAGGAGACGGCCCGGGGCAGCGGCACCCTCTCGACCGCCACCCTGCTCCCCTCCGGCATGCGCCTCGAACTGGTCGACCCGGGCGTGGCGCCTCCCGAGCACGTCCCCGCCGGCCCCCCGCGCAGACGCACCCTCACCACCGGGTCCGGCCCGGCGCAGGCCGCCGACGCGGCCGAGGAGACGGACGAGGCCGGCGCGGCCGGGGCCGACGAGTCGGGCGAGTCCGGTGAGTCGGGCGAGGAGCTCGGGGCGGAGGGCGCCGAAGGGTCCGAGTCCGCCGCCAAGACCGCGATGACCGCCGAGGTGACCGAGGCCTCCGCCGCCAACGCTCCGCTCGCCGCGCTCGGCGCCACGGAGATCCCCGCCCTGGACCGCCTGGGCACCGAACGCGAACTCCTCGCCCTGCGCGGGGGCGAGCTGACGCCGGCCCAGCGGGCGAAGCCGTACATCGGCCCACGGCCGAGCATCGTCACGCGTCGCGGCTGGGGCGCCGACGAGAAGCTGCGGGAGAGCGGCTTCCGCTACACGACGAAGGTCAAGGCGGCGTTCGTCCACCACACGGCTTCGGGCAACAGCTACAAGTGCTCGCAGGCCGCGTCCGTCATCCGTGGTATCTACCGCTACCACGTGAAGAGCATGGGCTGGCGCGACATCGGCTACAACTTCCTCGTCGACAAGTGCGGCAAGATCTACGAGGGCCGCGCCGGGGGAGTGGCGAAGCCGGTCCTCGGCGCCCACACCCTCGGTTTCAACAGCAACAGCATGGGGATCGCCGTACTCGGCACGTTCACCTCCGCCAAGCCGACCACCGCCACGGTCAACGCCGTCGCCCGCCTGACGGCATGGAAGCTCGGCCTCTTCGGCGCGAATCCGAAGGGAAAGACATACCTGAAGTCCGGGGGTGGCAATCTCTACGGAAAGGGAAAGAACGTACGACTGAATGTGATCTCGGGTCACCGGGACGGGTTCGCCACGGAATGCCCGGGCAGGCAGCTCTACGGCAAGCTCGGCTCGGCCCGCTCCACCGCGGCGCGCTTCCAGGGGCGCTGAGGCGGACGATCCGGTTCGGGAGCCCCGGGGCCAGGGGAGGCCGCGGGGGCCGCACGCCCCCGGACGGCCGGAGCTCACATCCGGATGGGGGCACATTCAGCAGCCGTCGGGGGGACGGTCCCTGGGGACCGGGACGGAACACCAACGGCCTGGAAGTCGCCACGCAACGGTCTGCATACACTGGCCGGCCGAACGGCAGTTCGGCCGGTCCCGGCAGGAAGCAGAGACGACGGTGACAGAAGCGATCCTCCTGGTCGGCGGCAAGGGCACCCGGCTGCGCCCACTCACGGTGCACACGCCCAAACCCATGGTCAGGGCGGCGGGGGTGCCGTTCCTCACGCATCAGCTCGCGCGGGCGAGAGCGGCGGGCGTGGACCACATCGTCCTGGCGACGAGCTATCTGGCGGAGGTCTTCGAACCGTACTTCGGCGACGGCTCGGCCCTGGGCCTGCACATCGAGTACGTGACGGAGGACGAACCCCTGGGCACGGGCGGCGCGATCCGCAACGTGGCCTCCCGGCTGCACTCGGGTCCCGACGACCCGGTCCTGATCTTCAACGGCGACATCCTCACCGGCCTGGACATCAGAAGGCTGGTGGCGACCCACGAGGCCACGGCGGCCGACGTCTCGCTGCACCTGACGAAGGTGACCGACCCGAGGGCCTACGGCCTGGTCCCCACCGACCCGACGGGCAAGGTCCTGGCGTTCCTGGAGAAGCCGCAGACCCCCGAGGAGATCGTCACCGATCAGATCAACGCGGGGGCGTACGTCTTCCGCCGCTCGGTCATCGACACGATCCCGCAGGGCCGCCCGGTGTCGGTGGAACGCGAGACGTTCCCCGGTCTCCTGGCGGCCGGAGCCCACCTCCAGGGCATGGTCGACTCGACGTACTGGCTGGACCTCGGCACCCCGGCGGCCTTCGTCCGGGGCTCGGCGGACCTGGTCCTCGGCCGGGCCCCGTCCCCCGCGGTCCCCGGCCGCTGCGGCGACCGCCTGGTCCTCCCGACGGCCAGGGTCGCCCCGGACGCGAAGCTGACGGGCGGCACGGTGGTGGGCGAGGGCGCGTTCGTGGCCGAGGGCGCGAGGGTCTTCGGCTCGACGATCCTCCCCGGCGCCGTCATCGAGCCGGGCGCCGTCATCACCGACTCCCTCATCGGCACCCGGGCCCGCGTCGGCGAACGTTCCGTGCTCACCGGCACGGTCATAGGCGACGGCGCGATCGTCGGCCCCGACAACGAACTGCGCGACGGCGCGCGGGTCTGGTGCGACGCGAGGATCCCGGCCGGCGCGGTCCGCTTCTCGTCGGACCAGTAGCCCCGGGACGGGCAGCGGGGGCGCTGGAAGCGGCGGCGGGGGCGGGAGCGGTGGCGGGGCCGGAGTCCGCTCGTCCCCGTCCCCGCCCCCTCACAACGTCCCGATGTCCCACCGCGGCATCTTCGGCACCCGCCGGGCCGGCACCCGACCACTCAACAGGATCAGCCGAGCCGCCCGATGCCGCTGTCCCGCATACGGCTCCAGCAACTCCAGCATCGCGGAATCATCGGCTTCCCGGTCCCCGGCCAGCGCCCACCCCACGATCCCCGGCAGATGCAGGTCCCCCACGGTCACCGCATCCGCCGCCCCATGACTGCGCTGCACGGTCTCCGCGGACGTCCACGGCCCGATCCCCGGTACGAGCTCCAAGCGGGCCTGAGCCTCGGCGGGGGCCATCCTCACCGCCTCCTCCATCCGCCCGGCGACCCGGACGGCCCGCAGGATCGTCGACGCCCGCTTGTTGTCGACGCCCGCCCGATGCCACTCCCACGACGGGATCAGCGCCCACGTCCGGGGCGCCGGCATCACCCAGAGCCGTCCGTCCGCCGCCGGCCCCGGCGCGGGCTCCCCGAACTTGCGCACCAGCAGGCGCCAGGCCCGGTACGCCTCGTCGGTGGTGACCTTCTGTTCCAGCACGGAGGGGATCAACGACTCCAGCACCAGCCCGGTCCGGGTCAGCCTGAGCCCCGGCCGGCGATGCCGGGCCGTCGCCACCACACGATGCCGGGGCACGAACGCCTCCGGCGTGTCCGAGGCCCCGAGCAACTGCGGCAGCCCGTCCAGCAACCATTCCGCGCCGGGCCCCCACGCCTCCCCGCGCACCGCACCGCCGACGGCCGTGACACGCAGGGTCCCCGGCCCGGCGGGGGTGAGACAGGCCCGCCACACGGATCCGTCCGGCGTCGCGCGGAACGTCGGGTCACCCGGCCCACGTCTGAGGGGCCCGAGCACCAGCCCGAGGTCGAGCGGCCCCTCCGGCACCCAGTCCCGCACCCGCCCGGCCACCGAGGCCTGCCGCGGCACCCCGACGGGCACACCCACCTGCCCTCCGCGCACGGTCGTACGCGTGGGCCGCGGGGGCTGGGGAGAGAACCGTCCTGACACGAAGAGTCCCGGGTGAGAAAGACGAGGTGCTACGAGAGTAGGCGCACGGACCGACAAGCCACTCCACGAAGCCCGCAACGACCGGCACGGCAGTGACGAGGACCACCGTGCGACGCCCGCGCCGACCACCGCGCGACGCCCGGGACGGCACCCCGCGCCGGACCGCCGCGCGAAGCCCGTACCTGCGCCACGCACCGTGCCGTCCGGCACAGCTCACCGCCCCGCAGTCAACCGGCGCAGCTCACGGCCCCGGGGCCGGCCGGTACAGCTCACGGCCCCGGAGGCCGCAGGCGGCCGGCGCGGCTCACCGGGCCCCGTGCCTCACCGCACCTCGACGAAGTCCCCGACCTCCCGCTCACCACGGGCCCGGGGCTCCTCCGCGGCGTGCCCGACCGCCACCGCCCCCATGGGGTCCCAGCTCTCCGGCAACGCCAGCACCTCGCGCACCACATCCCGGCAGAACATCGTCGACGACACCCACGCGGACCCCAGCCGCTCCCCGGCCAGCGCGACCAGGAAATTCTGTACGCCGGCGCCGGTCGCGACGACGAACATCTCCCGCTCGGCCGCGTCCCGCCGCACGTCGCCGTAGGTGTGCGACCCGTCCATCACCAGACACGGCACGACCAGATAGGGCGCGTGGCGCAGGACGTCGCCCCGCCGCACCCGCTTGGCGATGGACTCCTCGGACTTCCCGTCCCGCCGCAGATCCGCGATCCACGCGTCCCGCATGGCGTCCAGCAGCCGAACCCTCGACCCCGCCGACTCCAGCAGCACGAACCGCCAGGGCGTCGTGTGGTGCGGCGCCGGCGCCGTGACGGCCGCCGCCACCGCCCGCCGTACCGCCCCGGGATCGACCGGCTCGTCGGTGAAGGCCCGCACCGTCCGCCGCTGGGTGACCGCCAGCCGTACCGCCTCGGACGTCCCGAGCCGGAACATGTCGTCGCGCGCACCGCGCACCATGACCCGCGCCCCGGCGAGCCCGCTCCCGTCGGCCTCGGAAAGCTCGGTGTGCTCGCTGTGCTCGGCGTGTTCGGAGTTCCGGGAGCTCTCGGACACGACGACGTGTCCCAGCCCCCGCACCACGGCCACGGGCAGCCCGGCGGCCTTCCCCTTCACGAGGTCACCGGCGCCGGCCAGTTCGTCCGCCGTGGCGACGACCGTCGCGCTCAGCGGATTGCCGTACGCGTCCGTGCCCCCGCGCAGGTCGTCCAGCACCCGCACGCCGGCGGCGCCGATCGCCACGTCGGTGAGCCCGGCGCGCCAGGGCCGTCCGAAGGTGTCGGTGACGACGACCCCGACATCCACGCCGAGCGCGTCCCGCAGCCCCGCCCGGATCTTCCGCGCCGACGCGTCCGGGTCCTCGGGCAGCAACAGCACGGTTCCCGCCGGGGTGTTGGAGGCGTCGACCCCCGCGGCGGCCATGATCAGCCCCTGCCGGTTCTCGACGATCCGCAGCTTCCCGCGCCGGGCCACGACCCGGACGGTCTCGGCGTCGATGGCGGCCTCCCGGTCGTCGGCCCGGACGATCCGCCCCTCGGCCTTGGACACGATCTTCGAGGTGACGAGCAGGACGTCGCCGTCGGCCAGGCCGGGCTCGGCGGCCGCGATCAGCTTCGCGAGGTCGTCACCGGCCCGCACCTCGGGCAGCCCGTTCACGGCCCAGACCCGGTAACCGGATTCGGAGGACCCGCTCATGCCCCGCGCACCTCCTCGGCCAGTGCCAGCGCCTCCCGGGCCATCCGCGCGGTCGCGTCGAGGTCGCTCATCATCAGCGGGACGGCCCGGCAGCGGATGCCGGCCGCCTCCACCCGCTCCACGGTGCCCGCGTCCACGGTGTCGACGAGCCAGCCGTCGAGGAGACCCGAGCCGTAGTGCTCGGCCACGGCCGCGGCCGTCGACTCCACGCCGACCGCCGCGAGCACCTTGTCGGCCATACCGCGCACGGGCGCGTCCCCGACGATGGGGGACAGGCCCACGACCGGCACCCCGGCCTCGGCGATCGCCTCGCGGATGCCCGGCACGGCGAGGATCGTGCCGACCGAGACGACGGGGTTGGACGGCGGGAAGAGGATCACGTCCGCCGCCGCGATGGCCTCCAGCACCCCCGGCGCCGGCTTCGCCTGCTCGGCGCCGACCGGCACCACCGCCTCCGCGGGCACCGAAGCCCGCAGCCGCACCCAGTACTCCTGGAAGTGCACGGCCTTGCGCTCGCCGTCCACCTCGACCGCGACATGGGTCTCCACCCGGTCGTCGGTCATCGGGATGAGCCGGACGCCAGGCTGCCACCGGTCGCACAGCGCCTCGGTCACCGCGCTGAGCGGGTACCCGGCGCCGATCATCTGCGTCCGCACGATGTGCGTGGCGAAGTCCCGGTCGCCCAGCCCGAACCACCCGGGTCCGGCGCCGTACGCGGCGAGCTCCTCCTTCAGATGGAAGGTCTCCTCGGCCCGCCCCCAGCCCTGCTCCTCGTTGATGCCGCCGCCGAGCGTGTACATCACCGTGTCGAGGTCGGGGCAGACCTTCAGCCCGAAGAGGTGGATGTCGTCGCCGGTGTTGCCGATGACCGTGATGTCCGCGTCCGGCACGGCCTGCTTCAGACCGCGCAGGAACCGGGCACCGCCGATGCCGCCTGCCAGAACCACAATGCGCATGAGGGCAAGTCTCGCAGGCGGCCACGACAGCCCGTCGGCCGGTTGTGGACAACCACCCGCCTGTGGATATCCGGCCCGTCCGTACGAGCGGACGGCCGTCCGGACCCGCTCACGAGCCGACGGCCTCCCGGGCCCGCTTCACGAGCGGACGGCGTCCACCTGTCCGTACGGGTCGGGCGCCGCGCAGGCGACGGGGGTTCCCTCGGCCGAGCGGAGCCGGGACAGGGAGCGCACGGGCATGTCCGTCAGTCCGGGGAAGTAGACGTGCAGGCTCACCGCGGGTTCCAGCGAGTCGTTGACGACCTCGTGCACGTAGCCGGGTGCGAACACCCGCTCGGCCCCGGCCGCCGCCGGCACCCGCCGGCCGTGCTCGGTGTGTTCGGTCAGCTCGCCGTCCAGGACGGTGAACACACCGGACGAGCCGCCGTGGTCGTGCGGCCCGCTGCCCTGGCCGGGCACCCAGGACAGCAGCCACACCTCGTAGCCGGGGCCGGTGCGCAACCGGTGGTACCAGCGGGTCGTCGCGTCGTAGCGGACCAGGTGTTCCCACTGGGCGCGGTCCGCGGCGATGGAGCGGGCCAGGCCGACGAACTCGGCGACGGTGGCCGGGTGCTCGCGCGGTGCCTGGAGGAGGTGCGGGACTTCGAGGATGTCGCCCGCGATCTGGAGGTCGCTGTCGCTGTTCATGGGTGCGGTGGTTCCTCGGCGGAAGAGGCGGAAGAGTGGGGGGCCTGCTGGGTGTCGCGTACCGCCCGCCCGGATCACGGGCGGAACAGGAGCGCCCTGGTGTGGGCCGATGGGGAACAGCGGCCGAGTCGCGGTGGACTCGGGACGAGCAGCCGGAGCGCGTTGGGCTCAACAGCTGGAACGACGACAACAGCTACAGCGAGCGCGGGCAGCACCGTGGGACCCGGCGGAGCCGGTCGAGGTGAGTGCCAAGTTCGCGAGCATGCCCACAAGGACAGCGGCTCACACCTTCACTGTCAACTCGACGCCCGGTATGTGGGACAGGGTTCACCTCATCCGGTCCATCTGGGAGGTGAAAGGTTTGTGCACGCGGTCTTCGGGACACATGGCGCACAAGCCGGGCGCGCAAGCCTCGAAGTGATCCCGTGATCCGACTGTGATCAGGTTCGCTTCCGCGCGCGTGCCGCAACGGGATCACACCTTTGGGCGTCCTTCCCCGTAGAAGCGCTGTGCGGGGCCGGTGGCCCTCCGGGGCTTCATCTGCTTGTCAAGGTTTATGGCGATTTGAACACTTACCGCATGGCCTTGGTTCCGCAGAGTGAATAAGGGGCCCAATAGCAGATCTCGGCTTGACTCGCCCGGAGCAGCACACTTGTAATTTCACTCGTGTCGTTCAGCCGAAATCGGTAACGGCCAGGTCACGGGGACGCGAAAGACAGAGCGAGGGGCGCACATGACCGAGCTGGTGCAGCAACTGCTGGTCGACGTCGACGACGCGGACGAGGAACTCGGCTGGCAGGAGCGCGCGCTGTGCGCCCAGACCGATCCCGAGTCCTTTTTCCCCGAGAAGGGCGGCTCCACCCGTGAGGCGAAGAAGGTCTGCCTCGCCTGCGAGGTCCGTTCCGAATGCCTTGAGTACGCCCTCGCCAACGACGAGCGCTTCGGCATCTGGGGCGGTCTGTCCGAGCGGGAGCGCCGTCGGCTGAAGAAGGCGGCGGTCTGAGCACCGTCCGCTTCGACAGCACAAGGGCGTCGCGGCATCGTGTGATGCGGAGACAGCGGAGACGATCGACAGCAGAGACAGCGGAGACAGCGGAGACAAGGGTCCGAACGGCCCGTCGCACGTGGGTTGTCCACAGGCGGCGGGCCGTCGGCCTGCCCAGCCGATAGTGTGGGCGCTCGTCCGAGACACCCCGCCGCCCCCACACGGCGCAGGCGTCCACCGCAGTCCACCGAACCGGGGCCCGTACCTCGATGTCCGTGCACAGCCACACGGCAGCCCAGCAAGACCGCGCTGCCACACCTGAGTTCCCGCGTCATGTAGTGACCGCGGTGATCGTCGCCCACGACGGCGCCCGCTGGCTGCCCGACGCACTCGCCGGGCTGCTCGGCCAGGAGCGACCCGTGCAGTCCGTCATGGCCGCCGACACCGGCAGCTCGGACGACTCCGCGCGCCTGGTCACCGAGGCCCTCGGCGACGACCGCGTCCTGCACCTCGCCCGGCGCACCGGGTTCGGCCAGGCCGTCGAGGAGGCCAACCGCACGGCCCCGGTCCTCACCCCCGAGGAACTGCCGTACCTGAAGCGCCCCAGCGGCTGGGACCCCGTCACGCGCACGTGGCGCGACGACACCTACGACCTGCCGGAACTCCCGCACGGAGAGCCCGTCCAGTGGCTGTGGCTGCTGCACGACGACTGCGCCCCCGAACCGGACGCCCTGGCCGAACTGCTGCGCGTGGTCGACAACGAACTCGAACTGGGCCGCGACGACGTGGCCGTCGTCGGCCCCAAGCTCCGCGGCTGGTACGACCGCCGCCAGCTCCTCGAGGTCGGCGTCACCATCGCCCACTCCGGCCGCCGCTGGACCGGCCTGGACCGCCGCGAACAGGACCAGGGCCAGCACGACCACGTCCGGTCCGTGCTGTCCGTGTCCACCGCCGGCATGCTGATCCGCCGCGACGTCTTCGAACAGCTCGGCGGCTTCGACCGCCGCCTGCCCCTGATGCGCGACGACGTCGACCTGTGCTGGCGGGCGCAAGCCGCAGGCCACCGCGTCCTCATCGCCCCCGAGGCCGTCGTACGGCACGCCGAGGCCGCCTCCCGCGAGCGCCGCACCGTCGACTGCGCGGGCCGCACCAGCGCCTCCCCGCACAAGGTCGACAAGGCCGGCGCCGTCTACACCCTCCTCGTCAACAGCCGCACCGCCCTGCTGCCCTGGATCCTGGTCCGCCTGGTCCTCGGCACCCTGCTGCGGACGGTCGCCTACCTCGTCGGCAAGGTCCCCGGACAGGCCGTCGACGAGATCCGCGGTCTGCTGGGCACCCTGCTGCGGCCCGAGCGGATCATCGCCGGGCGGCGCAGGCGCGGTAAGCCGGCCGTCGACAAGGACGAACTGCGCCCCCTGTTCCCGCCACCCGGCGCGACCGTGCGGGCCACCGTCGAACAGGTCGCCGGAGACTTCTTCGGCTCCTCCGACCCCGAGGCCACCTCCGGCGCGGGCCGGCACGGCGGCGCCGTCGAGTCCGGACCCGGCGGTGACGACGCCGACTTCCTGGAGATCGAGCAGTTCGCCCGCCTCAAGCGGGTCGCGCGCAAGCCCGGCCCGGTGCTCTTCCTGGTGCTGCTGCTCGTCTCCCTGGTCGCCTGCCGCAACCTCCTCGGCGGCGGCGCGCTCGCGGGCGGCGCCCTGCTGCCCGCCCCGGCCGACGCCTCCGAGCTGTGGTCGCGCTACCTCGACACCTGGCACCCCACCGGCGCGGGCGGCACCCCGTCCGCCCCGCCCTATCTCGCGATCATCGCGGCGCTGGCCACCCTGCTGTTCGGCTCGACCGGACTCGCCCTCACCGTGCTGCTCGTCTGCTCGGTGCCGCTGGCCGGCCTCGCCGCCTACTTCGCCTCCCGCCCGCTCGTCGAGTCACGCCTCCTGCGCGCCTGGGCGGCCGTCGTCTACGCCTTCCTGCCCGCCGCCACCGGCGCGCTCGCCGGCGGCCGGGTCGGCACCGCCGTCCTCGCCGTCCTGCTGCCGCTCATCGCCCGCGCGGGCGTCGCCGCGAGCGGCCTCACGCACGCGTCCGGAGCCCGCGGCAGCTGGCGGGCCACATGGGCGTACGCGCTGCTGCTGACGATCGCCACCGCGTTCACGCCGATCGTCTGGCCCATCGCGCTCGTCCTCGGCCTCGCGGTCCTGGCCGTGCGCCGCCGCGAGATCACCGCCTACGGACTGCGTTTCGTGGCCCAGCTCGGCACCCCCCTGCTGATCCTCGCGCCCTGGTCGCTGTCCCTGCTGCCGTTCGGCTTCTTCACCCAGGCCGGCCTCGACCACGGCCCCTCGACCGCCACCGCGCTCGACCTGCTCGGCGCCAGCCCCGGCGGCCCCGGCACCGTCGACGGCCTGATGCTCATCGGGATCGTGCTGGCCGCCCTGGCCGCGCTGCTGCGCTCCGAGCGCCACTTCGGAGTTCGGGCGGCCTGGGTCGCAGCCCTCGTGGGCCTCGTCTTCGCGGTCCTGTCCAACAGCTCCACCTGGGCCGGACCCGCCACCCTCGTCTACGGCATCGCCCTCCTCGCCGCCGCCGCCATCGGCGCCGACGGGGCACGCACGCGTGTCGCCGAGCAGAGCTTCGGCTGGCGCCAGCCGGTGGCCGCCCTCATCGCCTTCGCCTCGGCGGCCGGCCCGCTGCTCGTCGCCGCCGGCTGGATGATCGGCGGCGCCGACGGCCCCCTGGAGCGCCGCGACCCCGTCCAGGTGCCCGCGTTCGTCGCCGAAGAGGCGGGCAACAGCGACCAGGCCCGCACGCTCGTCCTCGACAGCGACTCCGCCGCCCACGTCGCCTACATGCTGGTCCGCGGCTCCGGCGCCCGCCTCGGCGACGCCGAACTCGCCGCGGCCGACGGCGAGAACCGACAGCTCGACAAGGTCGTCGCCAATCTCGTCGCGGGCTCCGGCGCCGACCAGGCCGACCAGCTCGGCAAGTTCGCCGTGGGCTACGTCCTCGTCCACAAGGGCGCACCCCGCGACGTCACCCGCGTCCTGGACGCCACACCCGGCCTGAAGCGGCTCAGCCAGCAGGACGGCAGCGCCCTGTGGCGGGTCGACCAGGAGGTCTCCCGCGCGGCCGTCGTCGCCGACTCCGGCAAGGGCGCGGCGACTCCGGTCGCCGCGGGCCCCGTCGACGTCCACACCACCCTCCCCGACGGCTCGGCCGACCGCGTCCTGCGCCTGGCCGACACCGCCGCCGAAGGCTGGACGGCCACCCTCGACGGCAGGCCCCTCACCCCCACCACCGTCGACGGCTGGGCCCAGGGCTTCGAACTCCCCGCCTCCGGCGGAAAACTGGACGTCACCTACGACGACCCCTTCACCCACACCGCCTGGCTGTGGACGCAGGGCTTCCTCGCCGTCGTCCTCGTCGTCCTCGCCCTTCCCGGCCGCCGCCGCGACGTCGACGACGACCTTCCCGAGGAGGAGCCGGTCCCGGCCCAGGCGGCCGACGGCGAGGGCCGCCGCGCCCGCCGCCTGCGCGCCCAGGCCGAGGCGGAGGCGGAGGCCGAGTACGAAGAGCCGGGCCGCAACGAGGAGTTCCCGGTTCCTCCGCAGGAGGAGATTCCGGCCGCGATCCCCCAGCAGCAGGCCTACGACATGGGAGCGCCCACTGACGGGCAGGGGGACTGGAACGGGGACCGGGCGGGCTACGCGGACGCCCAGTACGGCGGTTACGCCGGCGAGCAGTACCAGGGCGCCCAGCAGTACCCGTCCGGCGGCTACGACCAGCAGGCCTACGACCCGTACCAGACCGGGCAGTACGACCCGTACGCCTACGACGGCCAGGCCCCGCAGACGCCGTACGACCAGACCTACCAGCAGCAGGGTTACGACCCGTCGGCCTACGACCAGGGCGGCTACGACCCCGCCTACGACCCGGACCGGCACCCCCACGGCACCGGCAACGGCAACGGCAACGAGCGCCCCGACGGGAGCCAGCAGTGAACCGCACGACCCTGTCCCTGATCGCCGGCACGGCCGCGCTCGCCGCGGTCACCGGTTTCGCCACGCTCAACCAGCCGGACGCGGCCGGTCCGGGCACCGCCAAGGCGGCTGCCGAACTTCCCGTGGAGCGCACCAGCCTGCTCTGCCCCGCGCCCAGCACATCCGACCTCGCCGACACCTCGTACACGTCCTTCACGCCCGTCACCAAGGGCACGGACGGCGACGGAACGGCCGCACTCACCGCGGCCACCGCGGAGTCGGCAGCCGCCACGACCGACAAGGCGACCGGCAAGGCGACCGACGAGGCCGGCAGCAAGAAGAAGGCGACGAAGCCCGTCGTCACGCCCAAGGCGCCCGGCACGCCGGCCGTCGGCGAGACCTCCGGCGGCGAGGCGGCCGCGCTCCTGGGCATCGCCGAGGGGAAGTTCGCCCCCGGCTGGACCGTCCAGGAGACCACCGAGGTCGCCGCGGGCAGCGGCCGCGGCCTCCAGGGCGTCACCTGCACCGCACCGGACACGGAGTTCTGGTTCCCCGGTGTCAGCACCCTCGCGGACCGCACGGACTACGTCCACCTCACCAACCCGGACGACTCCGCCGCCGTCGCCGACATCGAGCTCTACGGCAAGGACGGCGCCCTGGCGACCACCGTGGGGGAGGGCATCACGGTCCCGGCGCACTCCAGCGAGCCGATCCTGCTGTCCACGCTCACCGGCGAGAAGCAGGAGGACCTCACCGTCCACGTCAACGTCCGCAGCGGCCGCGTAGGGGCCGCCGTACAGGCCCTCGACGAGAAGCTCGGCGGGGACTGGCTCGCCGCCTCCACCGACCCGGCCGGCACCCAGGTCATCCCGGGCATCCCCAAGGACGCCACGGCCGTCCGCCTCATCGCCTACGCGCCGGGTGACGCGGACGCGGACCTGAAAGTCCAACTCGCCTCCCCGACGGGCCTGATCACCCCCGCCGGACACGAGACGCTGCACGTCAAGGCGGGCATGACCGCCTCGGTCGACCTGGGCGACGTCACGCGCGGAGAGGCGGGCTCGCTGGTCCTGACGCCGACGGACCACTCGGTGCCCGTCGTCGCGGCCGTACGGGTCCTGCGCGGCAAGGGCGCCCAGCAGGAGTCGGCGTTCATCACCGCCACCGCCCCGGTCGGCACGCGCGCGTCCGCCGCCGACAACAGCGCCAAGGGCACCACCCTCGCCCTGACCGCCCCCAAGGGCACCGCCCAGGTGAAGGTCACCGCGTCCGCCGGCAGCGGCGGCGGCACGGCCGTGTCCAAGACGTACACGGTCAAGGCCGGCACCACCCGGGACGTCGAACTCCCCGTCCCCACCGGCCTCAAGGGCACCTACGCGCTGACCGTGGAACCCCTCACGGACACCCCCGTCTACGCCTCCCGCACCCTGGCGGCCACGCAGGACGGCGTCCCGGGCTTCACGATCCAGACCCTGCCGGACGACCGGGGCACGGTGGCCGTACCGGAAGCCGACGAGGACGTCGCGGTCCTGCAGAAGTAACCCGAAAGGGCTGTCCGGGTCCCCCGAAAGAGGGGCGCGGGGGAGCAGTGGGGCGCGGGGGACGGGGCGCGCGAGAGGGGTGCGGGGAACCGGGGACTCAGTCCTCGCCGTAGCGCGGATCCACCGTCTCCGGGGTCTGCCCCAGCAACTCCGCCACCTGCTCCACGACGACCTCGTGCACCAACGCGGCCCGCTCGTCGCGCCCCTTGGTGCGGATCTCGACCGGCCGCCGGTAGACGACGACCCGGGCCCGCCGCCCCTCGCGCGCGGGAATCGCCCCGCCCAGCGGCACCGCCTCGTCGTTCCACGGCTCCGGCGCCGCGTCCAGACGCGGCACCTCCAGCACCATGAAATCGATGTCGGCGAGCTGCGGCCACCGCCGCTCCAGCCGTTCCACGGAGTCCTGCACGAGATCCGCGAACACATGGGCGCGGCTGGCCGCCAGCGGGACCTGGGGCGGCGCGATCGGCCCCCGCATGCCCCGGCCGTGGCGGTCGCGACGACGGGGTCCGGGGCCTGCGGCGGGGGGCGGTACGGGGCTGTCCATCACTACTGAAGCGTAGTCCCCGCCGTGACCCGGCGCCCGGCCCCACACACGGCGACCCGACCGCCACCGGCCGGCGCGCACCGCATGTCGGGAGATGACCATTCCGGCCAAGGTTGGGCTCGATTCCGTATCTCTCCGGGACCGGCGAACTCATCGCAATTGATGCCGTTTGTGTCGAGTGGTGACCGCGAGCCGAAGTCTTCCTGCGCCGAGGGGCTGGTGTTCGCGCAGGTCAGCGGGGTATGACTGGAGAGGCGCGTGGGGCGTTTCACAACCCGACACGGTGGAGTGACCTGGTGGAGAGTCGTCGCGGCCCGCTCAAGAGTGCGGTACCGTCCAACGTCGTGAGCCCTGTACGTCGCTGTTCGCGAACTGCCTGCGGCCGACCCGCCGTCGCGACGCTGACGTACGTCTACGCCGACTCGACCGCGGTCCTCGGCCCGCTCGCCACCTACGCCGAACCCCACTGCTACGACCTGTGCGCCGAGCATTCCGAGCGCCTCACCGCCCCGCGTGGCTGGGAGGTCGTCCGCCTCCTCGACGGTTCGGCTCCCGCGCGCCCCAGTGGTGACGACCTGGAAGCGCTCGCCAACGCCGTCCGCGAGGCGGCCCGCCCGCAGGGCCGCGTTGCCGGGGCCGGCGGCGGACGTACGGTCGACCCGATGGAGGTCGCGCGCCGCGGCCACCTGCGGGTGCTGCGCTCCCCGGACAACTGAGCCGGCTCACCCCGCTCGTCCGCACGAACCGGCCGACGCACCGCACGCCCGTAGAGACACCCCTCTCCCGGACACGACCGTCCGCCCCCGTCCGGACCGCCAGAACCTTCGACGAGCCCTCCCGCCCGGGAATGGGCCGCGACGGTGCACGAGTTGAGGCGGCGCGCGTCACCGTGGCCTCCCTCCCCGGCCCCCACCTCGGACGACGGCGCAAAACGGCGGCACGGTTACGACTGTGGGTCCACTCGGCACCCCACCGCGGGCCGTGAACAGGCCCGGGTAGTTTGTGGTGACCTACAGACTTCAGAAGGGTTGGCCGTGGCTGCTGATCTGTCACAGCTCGTGAAGGCGTACGACGTACGCGGAGTGGTCCCGGACCAGTGGGACGAGTCGCTGGCCGAGCTGTTCGGGGCGGCCTTCGCCCGGGTGACCGGCGCCGACGCGATCGTCGTCGGCCACGACATGCGCGCTTCCTCGCCCGCCCTGACCGCCGCCTTCGCACGCGGGGCGGCGGCCCTCGGCGTACACGTCACCGAGATCGGCCTCTGCTCGACGGACCAGCTGTACTACGCCTCGGGCGCACTCCACCTGCCCGGCGCCATGTTCACGGCCTCGCACAACCCGGCCCGGTACAACGGCATCAAGCTGTGCCGCGCGGGCGCCGCCCCGGTCGGCCAGGACACGGGCCTGACCGAGATCCGGGAACTGGTGGAACGCTGGATGGACTCGGGTGCCCCCGCGCCGGCTCCGACCCCGGGAACCGTCACCACGGCCGACACGTTGCAGGACTACGCGGCCCACCTGCGCGCACTCGTCGACCTGAGTTCCGTCCGCCCCCTGAAGGTCGTGGTCGACGCGGGCAACGGCATGGGCGGCCACACCGTCCCCACGGTCTTCGACGGCCTGCCCCTGACACTCGTCCCGATGTACTTCGAACTGGACGGCACCTTCCCCCACCACGAGGCCAACCCTCTGGACCCGGCGAACCTCGTGGACCTCCAGAAGCGCGTCCGCGAGGAGTCCGCCGACCTCGGCCTCGCCTTCGACGGCGACGCCGACCGCTGCTTCGTCGTCGACGAGCGGGGCGAGCCGGTCCCCCCGTCCGCGATCACCGCCCTGGTGGCCGCACGCGAGCTCGCGCGCAACGGCGGCAAGGGCACGATCATCCACAACCTGATCACCTCCTGGAGCGTCCCGGAGGTCGTGAAGGAGCACGGCGGCACCCCCGTCCGCACCCGCGTCGGCCACTCCTTCATCAAGGCGGAGATGGCCCGCTCCGGCGCGATCTTCGGCGGCGAGCACTCCGCGCACTACTACTTCAAGGACTTCTGGAACGCCGACACCGGCATGCTGGCCGCCCTCCACGTCCTCGCGGCCCTCGGCGGCCAGGAGGGCCCGCTCTCCTCGCTGGTCGCGGAGTACGACCGCTACACCGGCTCCGGCGAGATCAACTCCACCGTCGCCGACCAGGCAGGCCGCATCGCCGCGATCAAGGCGGCCTACGGCGACCGCGAGGACGTCACCCTCGACGAACTCGACGGCCTGACCGTCACCTCCACCGACTGGTGGTTCAACGTCCGGCCCTCCAACACGGAGCCCCTCCTCCGCCTCAACGCGGAAGCCCGCGACGAACCGACGATGGCCAATATCCGCGACGAGGCCCTGACCATCATCCGGGCCTGAAAAGCCGCGCCGGGGTTCACGGCGAGCAGCGCGTCGGGCCGACCGCCGACCCCGTCCGACGCGCGCCCCCTCCCACCTCATCCGGTCCCGCCCAACCCCCACGCCCCAACCCCACCAGCGGTACCCTGACCAGGCACATCCGTACACCCCGAAGGGACACCCCATGCCGCTCGAAGCCGGCCTCCTGGAGATCCTCGCCTGCCCCGCCTGCCACTCCCCCCTCAAGGAGCAGGACACGGAGCTGATCTGCACGGGCCAGGACTGCGGCCTCGCCTACCCCGTCCGCGACGGCATCCCCGTCCTCCTCGTCGACGAGGCCCGCCGCCCCGCGTAACAGCGCGCCCCGCGGCCGCACCCGCGCCGCCCCGGCCCGCCACCGTGAAGGCCCGAGCACCCGGTGCCCGGCCGTGCACGGCGCCCGGCCCCCACCCGGCCGGCATCCCCGCCACATCCCGTCCCCGGCCCCGCAAACGACGACGCCCCAGGCGATCGGAGACTGCCGACATGCTCGACGACTCGCTGCTCGACACGCCGGAGGCCTTGGCCGAGGCGGATCACCGGGCCCTTCTGCGCGGCGCGGCCGAAGCCGGCGCCCGCGTCCGCACCGCCGCCCGGCACGCGGCCGAAGCCGGCGTCCACAACCTCCAACCGGACGGCCGCCCCCGCGCGATCCTCATCGCGGGCCCCGGCGCCGCCGCCATCTGCGTCGCCGACCTCCTCGGCACGCTGGCCGGCGCCGCCTGCCCCGTCATCCGCCTGGCACCCACCGGCGTCGCCCCCGCCGCGGGCGCCCTGCGCTGGGAACTCCCCGGCTGGGCGGGCTCCGTGGACCTCCTCCTCATCGCCACCCCGGACGGCAGCGAGCCCGGCCTCTCCCTCCTCGCCGAACAGGCCTACCGCCGCGGCTGCACGGTCGCCGCCGTGGCCCCCGCCGACTCCCCGCTCGCCGAAGCGGCCGGAGCCGTCCACGGACTCTTCGTACCGCTCGCGACCGCACCGTACGAAGAGGACGAGCAGCCCCCGGTCGCGGCCTCCGCACCCGGCGTCCTCTGGGCCCTGCTCACCCCGCTCCTCGCCCTCCTCGACCGCATCGCGCTGATCTCCGCGCCGCCCGAGGAGATCGAACGGGTCGCCGACCGCCTCGACCAGGTCGCCGAACGCTGCGGCCCCGCCGTCGCGACCTACAGCAACCCGGCGAAGACCCTGGCCGCCGAACTCGCCGACGCCCTGCCGGTGATCTGGACCGAAGGCACCTCGGCCGGCCCCGCGGGCCGCCGCTTCGCCGCCGCCCTCGCCGAACTCGCGGGCCGCCCCGCCCTCGTGGCCGAACTCCCCGAAGCCCTCGCCGAACACAACGCGCTCCTCGCCGGCCCCCTCGCCGCCGGCGCCGACCCGGACGACTTCTTCCGCGACCGCGTCGAGGAAACGCCCGCACTGCACGCGCGCGTGGTGCTGCTGCGCGACCGTCCGATCGGCGGCCTCACCGCCGCCCCGGGCGCCCGCGAACTGGTCCTCAGCCACGACACGCCGATCAGCGAACTCGAGCCCGAAGCCGGCGACGAACTCGTCACCCTCGCCGAACTGATCGCCACCACGGATTTCGCCGCCGTCTACCTGGCACTCGCCTCAGGAACCTGACCCGACCCCCTCGTCCCCGGAGACAACGGACGGCAGACACCGGACGGTGGACCCCGACGGGGACGGGGACCCGGACGGCTGACGACAAGCGCAGACGGCAGCAGACCGACAGACGGCAAGACCGACGACCGGCAGACCGGCAGGCAGAGAGAACCGCATGGACCGCCTCGACAACACCGTCCGCCCCTACGCCTGGGGTTCCCCCACCGCGATCCCGCGCCTGCTCGGCACCGAGCCGACCGGCGAACCGCAGGCCGAGATGTGGATGGGCGCCCACCCGGGCGCACCCTCACGCACCGACCGAGGCACCCTCGTCGAGATCATCGAGGCCGACCCACGACAGGAACTCGGCGCGGCGACGGTCGAGAAGTTCGGCCCCCGCCTCCCCTTCCTCCTCAAGATCCTCGCCGCCGGCGCCCCCCTCTCCCTCCAGGTCCACCCCGACCTGGCACAGGCCAAGGAGGGATACGAGGACGAGGAGCGCCGCGGCATCCCCGTCGACGCACCGCACCGCAACTACAAGGACGCCAACCACAAGCCCGAACTCATCTGCGCCCTCACCGAGTTCGACGGCCTGTGCGGCTTCCGCGCCGCCTCACACGCGGCCGACCTCCTGGAAGGCCTCGGCGTCGACTCCCTCAAGCCGTACGTCGACCTCCTGCACGCCCAGCCGGAGGAAGCCGCCCTGCGCGAGGTCCTCACCGCGATCCTCACCGCCGACCGCGAGGAGATGGCCCACACCGTCGCCCAGGCGGCGGCCGCCTGCGACCGCCTCGGCGGCGACTACGCCCCCTACGCCGGCATCGCCCACCACTACCCCGGCGACCCCGGCGTCATCGCCGCGATGCTGCTCAACCACGTCCGACTCCAGCCCGGCGAGGCCCTGTTCCTCGGTGCCGGCATCCCGCACGCCTACCTCGACGGCCTCGGCGTCGAGATCATGGCCAACTCCGACAACGTCCTGCGCTGCGGCCTCACCCCCAAGCACGTCGACGTCCCCGAACTCCTGCGCATCGTCCGCTTCGAGTCCGCGGACCCCGGCGTCCTGCGCCCCGAAGCCGCCCCGGACGGCGAAGAGGTCTACGACACCCCCATCGACGAGTTCCGCCTGTCGCGTTACGTCCTCCCGCCGGGAGCCCCCGCCCACGACCTCACCCTCCCCACCCCGCAGATCCTCCTCTGCACCGCGGGCACCGTCCGAGCGGGCGAGCACACCCTGACGCCCGGCACGTCTGTCTTCGTCCCCGCGGGGCACAAGGCCGAAGTGACCGGGACGGGTACGGTCTTCCGGGCCACGGTCGTCGTGTGACCCCGGTCGTGACGACCTGACACATCGCTGCCCGACAGGGCTGCAAGAATGGCCCCCCGGCAAAGGACGGGCAAAGCCGACGACGGCCCCGCCCTGCACGGCGTACGCACGTAGGCGAAGGGACAACGCGAAAACATGAGCGCGTCAGGCGGCACCAAGGCGATCGTGGCGGCACTCGGGGCCAATCTCGCGATCGCGGCATCGAAGTTCGTGGCGTTCGCGTTCAGCGGCTCGTCGTCGATGCTCGCCGAAGGCGTGCACTCGCTCGCCGACTCCGGCAACCAGGCCCTGCTCCTCATCGGCGGCAAGAAGGCCCAGCGCGAGGCCACCCCGCAACACCCCTTCGGCTACGGCCGCGAGCGCTACATCTACGCCTTCCTCGTCTCCATCGTCCTCTTCTCGGTCGGCGGCATGTTCGCCATCTACGAGGGCTACGAGAAGATCAAGCACCCGCACGAGATCGAGCACTGGTACTGGCCCGTCGGCGTCCTCGTCTTCGCGATCATCGCCGAGAGCTTCTCCTTCCGCACGGCCATCAAGGAGTCCAACCCCCTGCGGGGCGGCCACTCCTGGAAGGAGTTCATCCGCCGCGCCAAGGCCCCCGAGCTCCCGGTCGTCCTCCTCGAGGACTTCGGCGCACTCGTCGGCCTGGTCCTCGCTCTCGGCGGCGTCGGCCTGGCACTGCTCACCGACGACGGCGTCTGGGACGGCATCGGCACGCTCTGCATCGGTGTCCTGCTCATCCTGATCGCCCTCGTCCTGGCCGCCGAGACCAAGTCCCTCCTGCTCGGCGAGGCCGCCACCGGCGATGACGTCCGAAAGATCGAGGCCGCGGTCGTCGACGGCGACACCGTCACCCGCGTCATCCACATGCGCACCCTCCACCTCGGCCCCGAGGAACTCCTGGTCGCCGCCAAGATCGCCGTACAGCACGACGACACGGCCGCCCAGGTCGCCACCGCCATCAACGCCGCCGAGGCCCGCATCCGCGCCGCGGTCCCCATCGCCCGCGTCATCTACCTCGAGCCCGACATCTACAGCGAGACCGAGGCCGCGAAGGGCGCCGACCCCGAGGCGACCCCGGGCGGCCCCAGCCAACACCCGGCCGAGCACTGACCGACACCCGCCCCACCCGACAGGGCCCGCCCACCCCCGGCCGGGCCCTGTCCCCGTTCCAACCCCCGCCTTCCTCACCGAACGTGATCGGCGCGATCTGATCGGAGATGGACTGGGGCCGCCCCGCCACTCCGGTGTAGCTTGGAACGGAGCCAGACGTCGCTGCTGATGGCGGTCGGGCGGTCCCTGTGCGGACCGTCCGAGGGAGAGAGGGCCTCCGACGGACTGCGCTGCGCGCACGCGGGCATGCCTGTGCCCTT
Organism: Streptomyces sp. NBC_00637; assembly: GCF_045161545.1. Lineage (NCBI taxonomy): Bacteria > Bacillati > Actinomycetota > Actinomycetes > Kitasatosporales > Streptomycetaceae > Streptomyces > Streptomyces sp. NBC_00637. The sequence goes on from NZ_CP109046.1 coordinate 5,109,758, forward strand.
CTTCGGGCACCCCTGTGTCCGCCGCCGCGCAGACAGCCGTACCCCCTCCTGACCCGATCCGAGGAGCAGCTCACCATGACGACTGTCGACAACCGACAGGACTTCAAGGTCGCCGATCTCTCCCTGGCCGCTTTCGGCCGCAAGGAGATCACCCTGGCCGAGCACGAGATGCCGGGCCTGATGGCGATCCGCAACGAATACGCCGAGGCTCAGCCCCTGGCCGGCGCGCGTGTCACCGGTTCCCTGCACATGACGGTGCAGACGGCCGTCCTCATCGAGACCCTGGTCGCCCTGGGCGCCGAGGTCCGCTGGGCCTCCTGCAACATCTTCTCCACCCAGGACCACGCGGCGGCCGCGATCGCGGTCGGCCCGAACGGCACCCCCGAGAACCCGCAGGGCGTCCCGGTCTTCGCCTGGAAGGGCGAGACGCTGGAGGAGTACTGGTGGTGCACGGAGCAGGCGCTGACCTGGCCGAACACCCCCACCGGCGGCCCGAACATGATCCTGGACGACGGCGGTGACGCCACCCTCCTGGTGCACAAGGGCGTGGAGTACGAGAAGGACGGCAAGGTTCCCCCCGTCGACACGGCGGAGAGCGACGAGCACCGCGTCGTCCTCGAACTCCTCAACCGCACCATCACCGACGGCTCGCAGAAGTGGACCCAGCTCGCCTCGGAGATCCGCGGCGTGACCGAGGAGACCACCACGGGCGTCCACCGTCTGTACGAGATGCACCGGGACGGCACCCTGCTGTTCCCGGCCATCAACGTCAACGACGCGGTCACCAAGTCGAAGTTCGACAACAAGTACGGCTGCCGGCACTCCCTGATCGACGGCATCAACCGCGCCACCGACGTCCTCATCGGCGGCAAGACCGCGGTCGTCTTCGGCTACGGCGACGTGGGCAAGGGCTGCGCGGAGTCGCTGCGCGGCCAGGGCGCCCGGGTGATCGTCACGGAGATCGACCCGATCTGCGCGCTCCAGGCGGCCATGGACGGCTATCAGGTCACCACGCTCGACGAGGTCGTCGACAAGGCCGACATCTTCGTCACCACGACCGGCAACAAGGACATCATCATGGCCGCCGACATGGCCAAGATGAAGCACCAGGCCATCGTGGGCAACATCGGTCACTTCGACAACGAGATCGACATGGCCGGCCTCGCGAAGATCCCCGGCATCGTCAAGGACGAGGTCAAGCCGCAGGTCCACACCTGGAAGTTCCCCGACGGCAAGGTCCTCATCGTGCTGTCGGAGGGCCGCCTGCTGAACCTGGGCAACGCCACCGGCCACCCGTCGTTCGTGATGTCCAACTCCTTCGCGGACCAGACGCTGGCCCAGATCGAGCTGTTCACCAAGCCCGACGAGTACCCGACCGACGTCTACGTGCTGCCCAAGCACCTCGACGAGAAGGTCGCCCGCCTCCACCTGGACGCACTCGGCGTGAAGCTCACGACGCTCCGCCCCGAGCAGGCCTCGTACATCGGTGTCGAGGTCGAGGGCCCCTACAAGTCGGACCACTACCGCTACTGAGCCCGCAGCTCGATCCGCCGGGAGCGCGTCCGTGCACCGACGCGCTTCCCGGCACCAGGTAGGTCCTCCGAGGCAGGCCCCCGCACCCCCGTGCCGGGGGCCTGCCCTTTCGGCCCACGGCCGGCCCGGCCGTCAGCCCACCCGGCCGGCCCGTCGAGACGGACCAGGCCGGCCCGTCACACCCCAGGACCCCCATGCCCCGCGGCCGATATTCGCTCCACGATCCGCACGATCACACCCCTCTCGCACACGAGCACTTCCACTGCGCCCCCGGCCCCTCCGGCTGGCGTTACGTCTCTCAACTGACCACCCCCACCGGCGAACACACCGGCTCCGTCGACCTCACCCTCGACGACCTCGGCCGCCCCCTCCGCCTCGAACTCCACGCCGGCGGCTGGCAGGTACGTGGCGGGGCCCTCGACGGCGTCACCTGGGTCCGCACCGACCCCACCGGCACTCAGGCCACGGAGGGCAACGTCCCCGCCCACGCCTTCACCGGCACATCCCCCGCGTTTCTCATCGCCACCAGCCGACTCCTCCGCCTCACCGCCACCGCGTCCTCCTCGGCAACCCGGGTACGCCTCGTGGCCTTCACCGATCCGGTCCTCGCCCCGCGCACCGTGGACCAGTCCTGGGCCTTGCTCGGAAGAGAAGCACACACCACTGACAACGGCCCCCTGACCGTGGACGAATACCAGGTCACAGCCCTGGACACCGGGGAACAACACCTGGTGCACATCGCCGGGGACGTCGTCCTGGCCGCCCCCGGCATCGAACTCGAAGAGCTCGAAACACCCCCGTCGACCTTCGACTGAGACCACCCCGGCCGGGACCACGCCGACCGGGACTACGCCGGCGGCGCGAACCCGGTAGCCGGCCCCTGGGACGGATCGGCAGGCGCCTCCTCCACCGGCACCGCGGCCCGCCCCCCGTCCGCCGACGGAATCCCATCAGCCGCCGCAGCGGACCCGTACGCGACCGGCGGCGCATAGGACATAGGCGGCGCATAGGCCGGTGCGTACGGCACAGGCGGCCCGTACGGAGCCGGCGGCCCATATGCCGTCGGCGGCCCGTACGGCGTAGGAGACCCGTACGGCGTCGGCGGACCATGCATCCCGGGCGCACCGCCACCCGCGGGCCACCCCGCCACCGGACCGTTCCCGAAGGCCCGCCGCGCCTCCCGGACCTGCCGCTCCTGCAAGACCCCGGCCAGATACGCGGCCGCCGGCACCCCTTGCGGCACGGGGGTCCCCGTGCGCTCGGCGAGATCACCGGCCAGCCGCTCCGCCATCGCCCGGCCGACCTGCGGATCCAGCTGGTTCATCCGCCCCAGGTACTGCCGGACCGCCAGCCACAGCCCGTCCGGCACCGACGAGAGATCGAGCGCCTGGAATCGGCCCGCCAGCCACGGCGGAGGCGGCGGTACGAAACCGGACCGCGCCGCGGGCACACGCTCCCGCACGACCAGCGTCCCGGCGAAGACGTCCCCGAGCCGCCGCCCCCGCGCCGACACGAGCGACGCGATACAGGCCACCACGCCGATCGTCAGCAGAATCTCCACCACGCCGAGGGCGCCCCGCACCAGCGCGTGCCGGAACCGGATCGGCCCTCCGTCGTCCCGCACCACCCGCAACCCGCACGCCATCTTCCCGAGCGACCGGCCGTGGCTGAGCGTCTCCACCGCGATCGGCCCGCCCACCAGCACCAGCAGGAACGACGCGATCGACAGCGCGATCTGCGCCGCCTCGTCCAGCGAGGCAGTCGCCGCCACCAGCGCGATGCTCACGACGACGTAGACCACGAAGGCCACGGTGAGGTCCAACAGCGTGGCCAACGCCCGGCTGGGCACCCTGGCAGGCCGCAGCTCCAACGCCACGGCCTCACCCGTCACCAACTCGCTCACGCCCGTCGTCCCTTCCCTGGCCCGCCCCGAGAACGGCCAGTCTGCCAAGCTGAGGGCACATCGCGCCGCAGTAGGACAAGCTGACATCCATCACCGGCCGCCGACGAACAGCCGAGGAGCAGGCACACCGATGGACCTCGACGTCTTCGTCTCCGCCCACCGAGCCGAATGGGACCGTCTCGACGCGCTCCTGCGCCGCCGGCGCGGCCTGACCGGCGCCGAGACCGACGAACTCGTCACCCTCTACCAGCGGACCGCGACCCACCTGTCCCTGATCCAGTCCAGCGCCCCCGACCCACAGCTCACCGGTCGGCTCACCCAACTCGTGGCACGCGCGCGTAGCGCGGTGACAGGAACCCGTCGCGCCTCATGGCGTGACGTGACGCGCTTCCTCACCGAGGGCTTTCCCGCCGCCGTCTACCGGTCGCGCCACTGGTGGGTGCCCACCGCGCTCCTCTCCACCGCCGTCGCCGTCCTACTGGGCTGGTGGATCGGCACCCACCCGGAGGTCCAAGCCTCCATAGCGGCTCCCGACGAACTGCGTGAGCTCACCCGCCCCGGCGGCCTGTACGAGACGTACTACTCGAGCCACCAGGCCGCCGCGTTCGCCGCGCAGGTCTGGACGAACAACGCCCAGGCCGCCGCGATGTGCCTGGTCCTGGGTGTCTTCCTGGGCCTGCCGGTCATCTGGATCCTCTTCCAGAACATGCTCAACCTCGGTATCGGCGCCGGCCTCATGGCCTCGGCCGGCCGACTCGACACCTTCTTGGGCCTCGTCCTCCCGCATGGCCTGCTCGAACTGACCGCCGTCTTCGTCGCGGCCGGCACCGGGCTCCGGCTGGGCTGGACGGTCATCGACCCGGGCCCGCGCACCCGGCGCACCGCCCTCGCGGAAGAAGGCAGAGCCGCGGTCGGCATGGCGATCGGTCTCGCCCTGGTCCTCTTCGTCTCCGGCGCCATCGAAGGCTTCGTCACCCCGTCGGGCCTACCGACGTGGGCCCGCATCACCATCGGCATCGTGGCCGAACTGGCCTTCCTCGCGTACGTCTACGTCGTGGGCGGCAGAGCTGCCCGGGCCGGGGAAACGGGCGACGTCGAGGCTGCCGAGCGCAGCGCCGAGGTGCCGACGGCCGCCTGATGTGCGGACGGCCCCGCCGGGCTGCTAGTCTCCTCCTCGCCCCACAAAAGCCGTTGACACGGAGCGCGTGGGGAGGTAGATTCGAACAGTTGCCTGGAACTGGACAGCGTCCGGTCGGCAGCGGTTAGTATCTGTCAGCCTCGTGAATCCATGATTCCGCAGAGGCACCCCCGATAAGTCGGAAAATGAATGGCCGGTCAGACCGGCCCGAAACTTCTGATAAAGTCGGAACCGCCGGAAAGGAAACCGCGAAACAAAAGCGGGAACCTGGAAAGCACCGAGGAAATCGGGTCGAGAAAAGATCTGATAGAGTCGGAAACGCAAGACCGAAGGGAAGCGCCCGGAGGAAAGCCTGAGAGAGTATCTCGGGTGAGTACAAAGGAAGCGTCCGTTCCTTGAGAACTCAACAGCGTGCCAAAAATCAACGCCAGATATGTTGATACCCCGTCCCCGGCAGTGATAGCCGAGGATGAGGTTCCTTTGAAACAAAACACAGCGAGGACGCTGTGAACGGCCGGGCTTATTCCGCCTGGCTGTTCCGCTCTCGTGGTGTCGTCCCGATTACGGGAAAACATTCACGGAGAGTTTGATCCTGGCTCAGGACGAACGCTGGCGGCGTGCTTAACACATGCAAGTCGAACGATGAACCATTTCGGTGGGGATTAGTGGCGAACGGGTGAGTAACACGTGGGCAATCTGCCCTTCACTCTGGGACAAGCCCTGGAAACGGGGTCTAATACCGGATAACACTTCCACTCGCATGGGTGGAGGTTAAAAGCTCCGGCGGTGAAGGATGAGCCCGCGGCCTATCAGCTTGTTGGTGAGGTAATGGCTCACCAAGGCGACGACGGGTAGCCGGCCTGAGAGGGCGACCGGCCACACTGGGACTGAGACACGGCCCAGACTCCTACGGGAGGCAGCAGTGGGGAATATTGCACAATGGGCGAAAGCCTGATGCAGCGACGCCGCGTGAGGGATGACGGCCTTCGGGTTGTAAACCTCTTTCAGCAGGGAAGAAGCGAAAGTGACGGTACCTGCAGAAGAAGCGCCGGCTAACTACGTGCCAGCAGCCGCGGTAATACGTAGGGCGCAAGCGTTGTCCGGAATTATTGGGCGTAAAGAGCTCGTAGGCGGTCTGTCACGTCGGATGTGAAAGCCCGGGGCTTAACCCCGGGTCTGCATTCGATACGGGCAGACTAGAGTGTGGTAGGGGAGATCGGAATTCCTGGTGTAGCGGTGAAATGCGCAGATATCAGGAGGAACACCGGTGGCGAAGGCGGATCTCTGGGCCATTACTGACGCTGAGGAGCGAAAGCGTGGGGAGCGAACAGGATTAGATACCCTGGTAGTCCACGCCGTAAACGGTGGGAACTAGGTGTTGGCGACATTCCACGTCGTCGGTGCCGCAGCTAACGCATTAAGTTCCCCGCCTGGGGAGTACGGCCGCAAGGCTAAAACTCAAAGGAATTGACGGGGGCCCGCACAAGCAGCGGAGCATGTGGCTTAATTCGACGCAACGCGAAGAACCTTACCAAGGCTTGACATACACCGGAAACGGCCAGAGATGGTCGCCCCCTTGTGGTCGGTGTACAGGTGGTGCATGGCTGTCGTCAGCTCGTGTCGTGAGATGTTGGGTTAAGTCCCGCAACGAGCGCAACCCTTGTTCTGTGTTGCCAGCATGCCCTTCGGGGTGATGGGGACTCACAGGAGACTGCCGGGGTCAACTCGGAGGAAGGTGGGGACGACGTCAAGTCATCATGCCCCTTATGTCTTGGGCTGCACACGTGCTACAATGGCCGGTACAAAGAGCTGCGAAACCGTGAGGTGGAGCGAATCTCAAAAAGCCGGTCTCAGTTCGGATTGGGGTCTGCAACTCGACCCCATGAAGTCGGAGTTGCTAGTAATCGCAGATCAGCATTGCTGCGGTGAATACGTTCCCGGGCCTTGTACACACCGCCCGTCACGTCACGAAAGTCGGTAACACCCGAAGCCGGTGGCCCAACCCCTTGTGGGAGGGAGCTGTCGAAGGTGGGACTGGCGATTGGGACGAAGTCGTAACAAGGTAGCCGTACCGGAAGGTGCGGCTGGATCACCTCCTTTCTAAGGAGCACTTCTCACCGATCCCTTCGGGGTGAGGTCAGAGGCCAGTACATCGGCGTACGTCCGATGCTGGTTGCTCATGGGTGGAACGTTGATTATTCGGCCGGATTCTGGGTCGGAGGCTTGCAAGTACAGCTCGTGAGAGCGTGGAAAGCATGATCTTCGGGCGGGAGCCGGCCGGGCACGCTGTTGGGTATCTGAGGGTATGGCCGTATGGCTGCCTTCAGTGCCGGCCCCAGTGAACTCGCCGAGTGTGGCGGGGTGATGGGTGGCTGGTCGTTGTTTGAGAACTGCACAGTGGACGCGAGCATCTGTGGCCAAGTTTTTAAGGGCGCACGGTGGATGCCTTGGCACCAGGAACCGATGAAGGACGTGGGAGGCCACGATAGTCCCCGGGGAGTCGTCAACCAGGCTTTGATCCGGGGGTTTCCGAATGGGGAAACCCGGCAGTCGTCATGGGCTGTCACCCGCTGCTGAACACATAGGCAGTGTGGAGGGAACGCGGGGAAGTGAAACATCTCAGTACCCGCAGGAAGAGAAAACAACCGTGATTCCGGGAGTAGTGGCGAGCGAAACCGGATGAGGCCAAACCGTATACGTGTGAGACCCGGCAGGGGTTGCGTGTGCGGGGTTGTGGGATCTCTCTTTCACAGTCTGCCGGCTGTGAGACGAGTCAGAAACCGTTGATGTAGGCGAAGGACATGCGAAAGGTCCGGCGTAGAGGGTAAGACCCCCGTAGTCGAAACATCAACGGCTCGTTTGAGAGACACCCAAGTAGCACGGGGCCCGAGAAATCCCGTGTGAATCTGGCGGGACCACCCGCTAAGCCTAAATATTCCCTGGTGACCGATAGCGGATAGTACCGTGAGGGAATGGTGAAAAGTACCGCGGGAGCGGAGTGAAATAGTACCTGAAACCGTGTGCCTACAAGCCGTGGGAGCGTCGGACGGAGAGCTTGCTCTTCGTCTCGTGACTGCGTGCCTTTTGAAGAATGAGCCTGCGAGTTTGCGGTGTGTTGCGAGGTTAACCCGAGTGGGGCAGCCGTAGCGAAAGCGAGTCCGAATAGGGCGTTTCAGTAGCACGCTCAAGACCCGAAGCGGAGTGATCTAGCCATGGGCAGGTTGAAGCGGAGGTAAGACTTCGTGGAGGACCGAACCCACCAGGGTTGAAAACCTGGGGGATGACCTGTGGTTAGGGGTGAAAGGCCAATCAAACTCCGTGATAGCTGGTTCTCCCCGAAATGCATTTAGGTGCAGCGTCGTGTGTTTCTTGCCGGAGGTAGAGCACTGGATAGGCGATGGGCCCTACCGGGTTACTGACCTTAGCCAAACTCCGAATGCCGGTAAGTGAGAGCGCGGCAGTGAGACTGTGGGGGATAAGCTCCATGGTCGAGAGGGAAACAGCCCAGAGCATCGACTAAGGCCCCTAAGCGTACGCTAAGTGGGAAAGGATGTGGAGTCGCACAGACAACCAGGAGGTTGGCTTAGAAGCAGCCACCCTTGAAAGAGTGCGTAATAGCTCACTGGTCTAGTGATTCCGCGCCGACAATGTAGCGGGGCTCAAGCGTACCGCCGAAGTCGTGTCATTCATACAATAGGGCCAACGCCTGTATGGATGGGTAGGGGAGCGTCGTGTGCCGGGTGAAGCAGCCGCGGAAGCGAGTTGTGGACGGTTCACGAGTGAGAATGCAGGCATGAGTAGCGATACACACGTGAGAAACGTGTGCGCCGATTGACTAAGGGTTCCTGGGTCAAGCTGATCTGCCCAGGGTAAGTCGGGACCTAAGGCGAGGCCGACAGGCGTAGTCGATGGATAACCGGTTGATATTCCGGTACCCGCTGTGAAGCGTCAAACATCGAACCAGGCGATGCTAAGTCCGTGAAGCCGTTCCGGACCCTTCGGGGAAAGGAAAGTGGTGGAGCCGACGAACCAGACTTGCAGTAGGTGAGTGATGGGGTGACGCAGGAAGGTAGTCCATCCCGGGCGGTGGTTGTCCCGGGGTAAGGGTGTAGGACGAACGGTAGGCAAATCCGCCGTTCACATAGTCTGAGACCTGATGCCGAGCCGATTGTGGCGAAGTGGATGATCCTATGCTGTCGAGAAAAGCCTCTAGCGAGTTTCATGGCGGCCCGTACCCTAAACCGACTCAGGTGGTCAGGTAGAGAATACCGAGGCGTTCGGGTGAACTATGGTTAAGGAACTCGGCAAAATGCCCCCGTAACTTCGGGAGAAGGGGGGCCATCACTGGTGAGAGGACTTGCTCCTCGAGCTGGGGGTGGCCGCAGAGACCAGCGAGAAGCGACTGTTTACTAAAAACACAGGTCCGTGCGAAGCCGTAAGGCGATGTATACGGACTGACGCCTGCCCGGTGCTGGAACGTTAAGGGGACCGGTTAGTCTAGTTTCGACTAGGCGAAGCTGAGAACTTAAGCGCCAGTAAACGGCGGTGGTAACTATAACCATCCTAAGGTAGCGAAATTCCTTGTCGGGTAAGTTCCGACCTGCACGAATGGCGTAACGACTTCTCGACTGTCTCAACCATAGGCCCGGTGAAATTGCACTACGAGTAAAGATGCTCGTTTCGCGCAGCAGGACGGAAAGACCCCGGGACCTTTACTACAGTTTGATATTGGTGTTCGGTTCGGCTTGTGTAGGATAGGTGGGAGACTTTGAAGCGGCCACGCCAGTGGTTGTGGAGTCGTCGTTGAAATACCACTCTGGTCGTGCTGGATGTCTAACCTGGGTCCGTGATCCGGATCAGGGACAGTGTCTGATGGGTAGTTTAACTGGGGCGGTTGCCTCCTAAAGAGTAACGGAGGCGCCCAAAGGTTCCCTCAGCCTGGTTGGCAATCAGGTGTTGAGTGTAAGTGCACAAGGGAGCTTGACTGTGAGACCGACGGGTCGAGCAGGGACGAAAGTCGGGACTAGTGATCCGGCGGTGGCTTGTGGAAGCGCCGTCGCTCAACGGATAAAAGGTACCCCGGGGATAACAGGCTGATCTTCCCCAAGAGTCCATATCGACGGGATGGTTTGGCACCTCGATGTCGGCTCGTCGCATCCTGGGGCTGGAGTCGGTCCCAAGGGTTGGGCTGTTCGCCCATTAAAGCGGTACGCGAGCTGGGTTTAGAACGTCGTGAGACAGTTCGGTCCCTATCCGCTGCGCGCGCAGGAATATTGAGAAGGGCTGTCCCTAGTACGAGAGGACCGGGACGGACGAACCTCTGGTGTGCCAGTTGTTCTGCCAAGGGCATGGCTGGTTGGCTACGTTCGGGAGGGATAACCGCTGAAAGCATCTAAGCGGGAAGCCTGCTTCGAGATGAGTATTCCCACCCCCTTGAGGGGTTAAGGCTCCCAGTAGACGACTGGGTTGATAGGCCGGATGTGGAAGCCCAGTAATGGGTGAAGCTGACTGGTACTAATAGGCCGAGGGCTTGTCCTCAGTTGCTCGCGTCCACTGTGTTGGTTCTGAAACCACGAACAGCCCCATGCCATGGTCACGGTGTGGTGCGGCTGCATGTGTTTCACAGTGTTTCGGTGGTCATAGCGTGAGGGAAACGCCCGGTTACATTCCGAACCCGGAAGCTAAGCCTTACAGCGCCGATGGTACTGCAGGGGGGACCCTGTGGGAGAGTAGGACACCGCCGAACAAATATTACGGGAGACCCCGCACCTCACGGTGCGGGGGTTTTCTGCGTTCAGGGGGCGTGATTGTCGAAGCGGGCTCTTTTTCGAAAGAGCCCGCCTTTTTTTATAGGCGTCCTGCTGCCTTTAGTGCCAGGTAGGCATCTGCGAGTGCGGGGGCCAGTTGGTCGGGGGTCGTGTCGACGACGGTGACGCCGTGCCGGCGGAGTTGGTCGGCTGTGCGGTGGCGTTCCGATTGGGCCTGGGCGGCTGCCGCTGCCTCGTAGACCGCTTCGGCGTCGCCGCGGGACGTGGCCATGTGGGCGACGTGAGGGTCGGCGACCGATGCCACCAGGACCGTATGGCGCTGGGTGAGCTGCGGGAGGACGGGAAGGAGGCCCTCCTCGACGGGGGCGGCGTCCAGCGTCGTCATGAGGACGACGAGGGAGCGTCGGGGGGCCGTACGCAGGACGGTGGCGGCGAGGCCACGGGCGTTCGTTTCGATGAGTTCGGGTTCGAGGGTGGCCATGGCGTTGACCAGGGACGGGAGAACGTCGCGTGCTGTCCGGCCCTGGACGAGGGCACGTACCCGGCGGTCGTAGGCGAGGAGGTCGACGCGGTCGCCGGCGCGGGATGCGAGCGCCGCGAGGAGGAGCGCCGCGTCCATGGAGGCGTCGAGGCGTGGGGCGTCGCCGACACGGCCTGCGGAGGTGCGGCCGGTGTCGAGGACGAGAAGGATGTGGCGGTCGCGCTCGGGGCGCCAGGTGCGGACCGCCACCGACGAGTGGCGGGCCGTGGCGCGCCAGTCGATGGAGCGGGTGTCGTCGCCGGGGACGTATTCGCGCAGGCTGTCGAACTCCGTGCCCTCGCCGCGGGTGAGGACGCTGGTGCGGCCGTCCAGTTCGCGTAGGCGGGCCAGTTTCGACGGGAGGTGCTTGCGGCTGGTGAACGGGGGGAGGACGCGTACGGTCCAGGGGACCTTGTGGGTGCCTTGGCGGGAGAACAGGCCGAGGGGGCCGTAGGAGCGGATCGTGACGCGGTCGCTCCGGTGGTCGCCGCGGCGGGTGGGGCGTAGGCGGGTGGTGAGGCGGCGGCGTTCGCCGGGCGGGACCGTCAGCTGGTGGCGGGATGCCGCCGTCTCCGTTCCCGGCTGCCAGCTGCTGGGGGGCCAAGCGTCGCGGAGGTGGGCGCGCAGGGGGCGGCGGGTCGGGTTGGTGAGGGTAAGGGTGATGTCCGCCGGGTCGCCGAGGCGGGCGGTGGTGTCACCCGAACGGGTCAGGCCCAGTCGGCGTACCGGGGCGGCCAGGGCGAAGTCGCAGGCGCAGGCCACGGCCAGGGGGGCGTTGACGGCGAGGAGGCCCGTCCAGCCGGCGTCCCAGATGCCGACGGGGAGGGAGCCGAGGGCCGCGAGGAGTGCGGTGCGTCCGGTGAGCGCCATCAGCGGGGTACGGGGACGTGGGCGAGGATCGCGTTGATGACGGAGTCGGCCGTGACGCCTTCCATCTCGGCTTCCGGGCGGAGCTGCACGCGGTGGCGGAGGGTGGGGAGGGCGAGGGCCTTGACGTCGTCGGGGATGACGTAGTCGCGGCCGGTGAGCCAGGCCCACGCGCGTGCGGTGGCGAGGAGGGCGGTCGCGCCGCGGGGGGAGACGCCCAGGGTGAGGGACGGGGACTCGCGGGTGGCGCGGCAGATGTCGACGACGTAGGCCGTGATCTCGGGGGAGATCGTCGTTTTGGCGACGGCGGCGCGGGCCGCTTCGAGGTCGGCGGGCCCGGCGACGGGGCGTATGCCGGCGGCGCGCAGGTCGCGGGGGTCGAAGCCTTCGGCGTGGCGGGTGAGGACGTCGATCTCCTCCCGGCGGGTGGGGAGCGGGATCGTCAGTTTGAGGAGGAAGCGGTCCAGCTGGGCTTCGGGGAGGGGGTAGGTGCCCTCGTATTCGACGGGGTTCTGGGTCGCCGCCACCAGGAACGGGTCGGGCAGCGGGCGCGGGGTGCCGTCGACGGTGACCTGGCGTTCCTCCATGGCTTCGAGGAGGGACGACTGGGTTTTCGGCGGGGTGCGGTTGATCTCGTCGGCGAGGAGAAGGTGGGTGAAGACCGGGCCGGGCTGGAAGGAGAACTCGGCGGTGCGGGTGTCGTAGACGAGCGACCCGGTGATGTCGCTGGGCATGAGGTCGGGGGTGAACTGGACGCGTTTGGTGTCGAGTTCCAGTGCCGAGGCGAGGGCGCGGACGAGCAACGTCTTGGCCACGCCGGGGACCCCTTCGAGGAGGACGTGTCCGCGGCACAGGAGGGCGACGACCAGTCCGGTCACTGCGGGGTCCTGGCCGACCACGGCCTTGGAGATCTCGGCGCGCAGGGCCTCCAGGGAGGCGCGGGCGCGGCCCGGGTCCCCGGTGTTCCCGGCGATGTCAGTGGTCGGGTCCATCATGGACGGCGTACCTCTCTTTCGAGGGCGTCGAGTTGGTCGGCGAGCGCGACCAGGGCCGCGTCGTCGCCGGGGGGTGGGCCGAAGAGGAGGGAGTGCAGGGACTGTCCGTCGCCGTGGAGGTGGGCGGACAGGGCGGGGACGAGTGCCTCGGGCGCGTGGGCCTGGGTCACGGGGACGCCCAGGAGAGGGGCGAGGCGGGTGCGGGTGGTGGAGCGAAGGGCGGTGGCCGCGCGGTCGCGGGCGTCGGCTTTGCGGTAGAGGCGGGCACGGCCTTCGACGGTTTCGGAGGCACGGATCGCCACGGGGAGTTTCTCGGGCACCAGGGGGCCGAGCCGGCGCGCCCTCCAGAGGGCGGCGAGGGCTGCCGCGACGAACAGCTGGAGCGTCCCCCAGAGCCAGCCGGAGGGGAGCAGGTCGAAGAAGCCCTTTTCGTCGTCCGGGTCGGTGGCGGCGGTGTCGGAGAGCGAGGGGAGGTACCAGACCAGATGGCTGCGGGAGCCGAGGAGTTGGAGGGCGAGCGAGGCGTTGCCCTGCTCGTCGAGGCGGTTGTTGTAGAGGATGTCGGGCGCGCCGAGGACCACGGTGTCGCCGCCGCCGGAGGTGTCCGGGATGCGCAGCAGGGTGGCCAGGCGTTCGCTCGGGTAGCACGTGTCGGCGTCGAGGTGGCGGGTGGAGTACCGGATGCCGCCGGTCTCCGCGGTGCCGGCGCGGCGGGCGGCGGGCAGTTCGCAGTCGGGGGAGAGCGCGGAGCCGCGGCTGGTGGCGGGGTCCGCGGTCACGCCGGGGGCGAGGTTTCCCACGGACCAGCCGCTGGGGGCGACGAGGATGGTGCGGCCGCCCGATGCGGCGATCGCCGCGTGGAGTTGCTGTTGTTGACGCTCCGCCAGGAGGTCCGGGGTGGCGACCAGGAGGGTGGTGTCGGGGCGCGCCGCGCTGCGGGCCTCGGCCAGGGTGGTGACGACGCGGGTGGACACGCCGCGGGCGGCGAGGAGCTCGGCTGTCGCGCGGCTGCCGTAGGGGTCGGCGGAGCGCGGGTCGAGGGCGCCGTGGCGGGCGTCGGACTGGAGTGCGGCGAGCGTGACGGCTCCCGCCAGAAGCAGGACGAGAGCGAGTGTGATGCCCCGCGCGCGGGTCCACAGCCCGAAGGCGGTGGGCGAGGCCGAGGTGGAGGGGAGCGTGGCCTCGGTCGTCATTCGGCGGCTCCCCGGCCGGCGGGGTGGGCGCTGCTCGTCGTCAGCCGGGGCTTGGTGCGTTCGAGGTCGAGGTCGAGGTCGGCCATGCGGCCGTACGACTGCCGGGTGGCGCGGCGGCCGCCGTATGTCACGTCGTCGAAGTCGCGGGCGGCGGCGCGCAGCCGGTCGGTGTGGGCGGGCAGGGTGCGGCCGGCGTCGGCGGCGGCCTCGTCGGCCGTGCGACCGGGGCGGACGTCGAGGAGGGCGCGTTCCTCGAGGGAGCGGACGATGGCGCGCATGCGTTCCTGGACGGCCTGGTTCCAGTGGCCCTGGGCGGCCTGTGCCTCGGCGGCCGCGCGGTGTTCGGCGGCGCTGCGGGGACGCTCGTCGAAGAGGGCGGAGGCAGAGGTGGGCCGGTGGCGCGGGGAGCCCAGGCGCCACCACAGGGCGGCCACGACGGCCGCCAGGGCCAGGACCACGACCACCAGGCCGAGCGTGCCGCCCGGGGTGGCGGTCGAGGCGGTGGCGAACAGGTCGCCGATCCAGTCCCAGAGGGTGTCCAGGGCGCGCTGGAAGAGGCCGGGGTCGTTCTGGTGGTACAGGTCCTTGGACAGTTCGCGGCGGGCCGCCTCCCGCGCGGGGTCGCGCGGGACGGTGATCGGCGGCTCGTCGTCCGAGCGGGCCGCCAGGGATTGCACGGCTGCGTCGCCCGCCCGTAGCAGTGCCGCCACGGCCCGGTCGGCGAAGCGGGGCAGGGCGGCCGCGGCCGCGTCGTTGCCGCCGGGCAGCAGCGCCCGTACGGGCAGCGTGCCCGGTAGTGGGACCGCTGTGAGAACTCCCCCCGCCAGGCTCACCGCATCAACTCCGCGGGGTCGTGCCGGGAGCGGAGGCGCCGTAGCCCTGGAGGCCCGCGGCGCGGGCCAGGTCGAGGTCGAGGGCTTCGCGGCGGATGCGCTGGTCGACGTAGAGGAGCACGGTGACTCCCGCCGAGATCGGGAAGGTGATCATGGAGCCGAGGACCGAACCGATGCCGGCCACGATCAGGTAGGTCCAGCCGTAGTCGTTGCTCGCGTCGACCATGCCGCTGATGCCCCCGTCGCTCAGGGCACTGCCGAGGACGGCGAACGGGACGACGACGATCATCGCGACGATGTTCGCGATGATCAGGGCGAGCAGCTGGATGCCGAAGACGCGCCACCAGGAGCCGCGGGTGAGCTTCGCGGAACGGCCGAGCGCCTTCTTGATGCTCTGCTTCTCCAGCATCAGCGCGGGCGAGGCGAGGGAGAGGCGGATCAGCAGCCCCAGCACCACGACGATCGAGGCAAGGATGCCGAAGGCCTTGAGTGCCGCACCGGCGTCGGAGTTTCCGGCGGCGCTCACGAGGATGCCCGGCAGCAGGCAGACGAGGACCGTGGCGGCGGCGATCAGCATCAGCAGGAAGATCAGGCCGAACAGTTTGAGCACCTGGGGGCGGGCGTCGCGCCAGGCCTCGCCGAGGGTGACCGGTTTGCCGAGCACCGCCCGGCTGGTGACGGCGGTGAGCAGGGCGGTCGCCGTGATGGTGCCGATGAGGGTGATGAGGAGGACGGGGCCGGAGGCGCGCAGCGCGTCGCCCATGGCGCCGAGCTGCTCGTCGGCGGTGGCGCTGGGGTCGCCGAGCGCGGTCGTGTCCGTGGATGCGTCCAGGACGAGGCCCTGCAACAGGACGACGAAGACCTGGGTGACGACGGCGACGGTCAGCGAGATGCCCAGGACCGTGCGCCAGTAGGTGCGCATCGTGGCGACGGCTCCGTCGAGGATCTCGCCCACGGCGAGCGGGCGCAGCGGGATCACGCCGGGCTTCGCCGCGGGCGGGGGGCCGCCCCAGCCCGCGCCCCAGCCGCCGTAACCACCTGGTCCGGGGTTCGTGGGGCCGCGGTAGGTGCCGCCGGGGCCGGCGGGCGGGTAGGAGCCCCAGCCCGGGCCGGGCGGCGGCGGTGGGGGCGGCGGGGTCTGGCCCGCCGCACCGCCCCGGTTCGGGGAGCCGGAGGGCGCGGACCACTGGCCGGCGCCGGGCGGCGGCTGTTCCTCCGACCACTTCGTGCCGGGGCTCCGCGGGTTCGCGCCGGGCTGGTCCGTGGGCTGCGTGCCGGCGGGACGGTCCGCGGGCTCGGCGGGGTGGGACGCGCCGGGCTCCTGTCCGTCGGACGGGGCGGATCCGGGCGACGCCCAGCCCGGAGTGTCTTTCATCGTCGCTCCTTCACGGTGCCCGTCCGCGGTCGCGGCGGCAGGTTGGGAGCCATCGTGCCATGGGGTACGCATCGGTTGACCGGTCGCGGTATGGGCTGCACACCTTCAATTGTCCGCCGGATCCGGGGCAGACTGACGGCATGGCTGATCAGTACGCGCAATCCGGCGAGGACAAGCGGCCGGCCGACATACCCGCGATCCGATGGGAGGAGCCGCCGGAAGGGCCCGTGGTGGTCCTTCTCGACCAGACGAGACTGCCGGCCGAGGAAGTCGAGCTGGTGTGTACGGACGCGTCCGCGCTGGTCGAGGCGATCCGTTCGCTGGCCGTGCGCGGGGCGCCGCTGCTCGGGATCGCCGGGGCGTACGGTGTCGCGCTCGCCGCCGCGCGCGGCTTCGACGTGGACGACGCCGCGAACGCCCTGGCGGGCGCCCGCCCGACCGCGGTGAACCTGTCGGTCGGTGTGCGCCGGGCCCGGGCCGCATACCGGGCGCAGCTCGCCGAGGGCGGCGACCCGGCGCAGGGCGCGCTGGCGGCGTTGGCGGCCGCGCGACAGCTCCACGAGGAAGATGCCGAGGCCAGTGTCCGGATGGCCGGGCACGGGCTGGCGCTCCTCGACGAGCTGATGCCGGGCGGCCAGCACCGGGTCCTCACGCACTGCAACACCGGTGCGCTGGTGTCGGGCGGGGAGGGCACGGCGTTCGCGGTGGCACTCGCGGCGCACCGGGTCGGTCGGCTTCGCCGGCTGTGGGTGGACGAGACGCGTCCACTGCTCCAGGGCGCCCGCCTCACGGCGTACGAAGCGGCCCGCAACGGCATGGCATACACCTTGCTGACGGACAACGCGGCGGGTTCGCTGTTCGCCGCCGGAGACGTGGACGCGGTGCTGATCGGGGCGGATCGCATCGCGGCCGACGGGTCGGTGGCGAACAAGGTGGGGAGCTATCCGCTCGCGGTGCTGGCGCGCTACCACCATGTGCCGTTCATCGTGGTCGCGCCGGTGACGACGGTGGACCTGGAGACGCCGGACGGGGCGTCCATCGAGGTGGAGCAGCGGCCCGGGTTCGAGGTGACGGAGGCCATGGCGGCCCAGGCGCCGGTGACGGGAGCGGGCGGCGGGATCCCGGTGGCGCCCCTGGGGACCCAGGCGTACAACCCCGCGTTCGACGTGACGCCGCCCGAGCTGGTGACGGCGATCGTCACGGAGGAGGGCGTGGTGTCGCCGGTGACGGCCGGTGCGCTTGCCGAGCTGTGCGGCAGGGCGCGCGGGGGAGGGGATGGGGCGGCAGCACCCGATGGGGTGGCAGCACCCTGATCGGGCCCTGATGGGCCCCTGATGAGCCCCGGACCTGGCCCGGATCGGCCCCCTGATGGGCCCCCGATGGGCCCGGGTCGGCTCGGACTCGACCCGGATCGGCCTCTGATCCGGGTCGGTTGTCGGCCGTTGACCCACCGACCGAACGGCCGCCGACGGTGGCTGATCGCCCATCGGGCGCCTGCTGTTGGCCTGCTGAGCGCCCGTCGGTCGACCGCCGATCCTCGTCAGGCGGCCGAGGGCACCGGGGCTCGGACCTACGAGCGGGCGGGTTGGCCGGCGATCAGGAGGGTCGTGCCCGTAGGGCGGAAGCCGAGGCGGGCGTAGATGCGGGCGACGGTCTCCTCCGCGTAGGCGAGAAAGATCGTCTCGACGCCGTGGGCGCGGGCGTGGGCGACCAGGGCCGCCGTCACGGCGGCGGCCAGGCCCTGGCGGCGGGCGGAGGGCAGGGTGCCGATGCCGCCGATCTCCGTGGTGGCGTTCGCCGGGTGGTAGTGGCCGGTGGCCAGCGGGGTGCCGTCCGGGGCGAGGGCGGCGACGAGGGTCTTGTGTCCGGCGCGGATCGTGGGACGGACCGCGGCCACCGTGCCGTCCTCCGTCAGCGCCTCGGCCAGGCCCGACAGCGCCGCACGGTCCGAGGGGCCCGCGGCGGGGCCCGGCTCCCCGGAGAGGGGCAGGGGCTCCTTGGCGAAGGCCAGTTGCGGGAGGGCGAGCGCCGCGGGCAGGGCGGGGTCGTCCTCGGTCAGCGCGCGCAGTGTCACGCCATCCGGCAGGGGCTGCGGAGGCAGCGGGTGAGAGGGCGGCAGCACCATCAGCGGGCGTCGCAGCACCGAGAGGCCGGCCTCCTCGATCCGGGCCCGCAGCGCGGGTGCCGACCCGGCCAGCCATTCGAACGCCTCCGGCACGCCGAGGCCCCGCTGCCGGGCACGTACGCGGTCGATGTCGGCGGAGCCCACGGGGGCCGTGCCGGTGGGCTGGGCGTGGTTCGGGCCGCCGTAGTACGGAGCGCCGGGTTCCTTCCGTACGAAGAGGCGCAGGGGGCCGAAGTCCTCGGCGTCGGCGAACGCAAGGGGCACGGTGGCGTAGTACCGCTCGATGCGGTCGCGCAGCGGGTCACTCATGCGGCGCATCACACCACTGGACGGTGTCGCGCCGCACCGAGTTTCCCGCCGGGGCCAGTGTCGGCGCAGGTGGCACCCGCCGTACCGGCGGTACCGGCAGCGCCGGGGGCGGTGGACGGGGCAGCCAGACAGCCACGGCCCCGTCCGACCGGCGGGTGCGGGTGCGGGTGCGGGTGGTGAGTCGAGGTGAGGGGGCGCGACCCCGGAAGGGGGTGGAGGCGCGAGGGTGGCCAAAGCCCGGATTCGAACCGGGGTTTCCGCATCGGGGCGAACCCGAGTGCGACGTCCTGGGCCGCTGAACGACTTATGGCCGAGCGGATCGTACGGACTCGAAGGCCGGCGAGCCCACCGCTTTTGCGAGGTGGGGCCTCAGGGCACCGGTTCAGGTCGAGCTTCACCCGACCTGTCCCCACACTGGACCTGGAGCAGCGCGGGCGGCGGTGTCGCGGCCGGCTCGCTGCGACGTTCTTCGGCAGTGGCTCACGGTGACGGAGAGTGCCAGGACGGTCACGTTCGTCGACGGCGGAATCCGACCGGTGAGCGGCGGGCGACCGTGCGGAAGCGGGCTGACATCGCTGCTGACATCGGCGCCGACGGACCGGGGCAGACAGTGACCGCCCCGTACGACTATCGTCACTGGCCGGTGAGCCTTCTCACCTGCGCCACCTTCACTGTTATGAGAATGGGATGATGTCGTTTATGAAGGGACGAGTCCTTGTCGTCGACGACGACACCGCACTGGCCGAGATGCTCGGCATTGTGCTGCGTGGTGAAGGTTTCGAGCCGTCTTTCGTCGCCGACGGTGACAAGGCGCTGGCCGCTTTTCGTGAGGCGAAACCCGACCTGGTGCTGCTGGACCTGATGCTGCCCGGCCGGGACGGCATCGAGGTGTGCCGCCTGATCAGGGCGGAATCCGGCGTGCCGATCGTGATGCTCACGGCGAAGAGCGACACCGTCGACGTCGTCGTCGGACTGGAGTCCGGCGCCGACGACTACATCGTGAAGCCGTTCAAGCCGAAGGAGCTGGTCGCCCGGATCCGGGCCAGGCTGCGGAGGTCCGAGGAGCCGGCGCCGGAACAGCTGACCATAGGCGACCTGGTCATCGACGTGGCCGGTCACTCCGTGAAGCGGGAAGGGCAGTCGATCGCGCTGACCCCGCTGGAGTTCGACCTGCTGGTCGCGCTGGCACGCAAGCCCTGGCAGGTGTTCACCCGCGAGGTGCTCCTGGAGCAGGTGTGGGGCTACCGGCACGCCGCCGACACCCGTCTGGTGAACGTGCACGTACAGCGGCTGCGCTCCAAGGTCGAGAAGGACCCGGAGCGACCGGAGATCGTGGTGACCGTCCGTGGCGTCGGGTACAAGGCAGGACCGAGCTGACATGTCCGGAGACAGTGCCGCTTCGGCCCCCGGTCGCTCCGGGGCCCGTCCGGAGCGGCCTGTCGGCCGTAGGACGCCGGGTTCGCGCTTCACACGCCTCCTCGAAGGGGGCCTGTTGCAGGGCGGGGTGCAGGGCAGCCCCGTCCTGAGGCTGCTGCTGCGCTGGGTGCGCCGCCCGCTGCTGCCCGTCATGCGGCTGTGGCGCCGCAACATCCAGCTCAAGGTCGTCGCCACGACACTGCTCATGTCGCTGGGCGTCGTCCTGCTGCTGGGCTTCGTCGTCATCGGGCAGGTGCGCAACGGACTGCTGGACGCCAAGGTGAAGGCGTCCCAGAGCCAGGCCACCGGCGGATTCGCCGTGGCCAAGCAGAAGGCCGACGAGGCCGCCGGCGCCGCCGCCGACGACGGGACGCCGGCCGACGGCGGCGCCTCGCAGAACGTCATCGAATGGATGAGCGAGCTCGTACTGTCGCTGTCCAGCGGTGGCCAGGGCGCCTTCGACGTGGTCACCCTGCCGCCGGGCGACGTCAGCGGAGTCGCCCGCGGGCCGCGCGCCTCCGGCTTCGTCGACCCCGACAAGAGCGTCCCGGAGAAGCTGCGCGAGCAGGTCAACAGCAGCACCGGCGCGGCCCAGAGCTACTCCCGCATCATCTACCTCAGCGACAAGGACTCCCAGCCGGCCCTGGTCATCGGCAAGCAGGTCGACGACCCCAACGGCGACCCGTACGAGCTGTACTACCTCTTCCCGCTCACGCAGGAGGAGAAGTCGCTGAGCCTCGTCAAGGGGACGCTCGCGACCGCCGGGCTGTTCGTCGTCGTCCTCCTCGGGGCCATCGCCTGGCTCGTGGTGCGGCAGGTCGTCACGCCGGTGCGGATGGCCGCGGGGATCGCCGAGCGGCTCTCCGCCGGACGGCTCCAGGAACGGATGAAGGTCACCGGCGAGGACGACATCGCCCGCCTCGGCGAGGCCTTCAACAAGATGGCCCAGAACCTCCAGTCGAAGATCCAGCAACTGGAGGACCTGTCGCGGATGCAGCGACGATTCGTGTCCGACGTCTCGCACGAACTGCGGACGCCGCTGACGACCGTACGCATGGCCGCCGACGTCATCCACGACGCCCGGGTCGACTTCGACCCCATCACCGCGCGGTCCGCCGAACTGCTCGCCGATCAGCTCGACCGGTTCGAGACGCTGCTCGCGGACCTGCTGGAGATCAGCCGCTTCGACGCCGGCGCCGCCGCCCTCGAAGCCGAGCCCATAGACCTCAGGGAGGTCGTCCGGCGGGTCGTCAGCGGCGCCGCGCCACTCGCCGACCGCAAGGGGACGACCGTACGCGTCATCGGCGACCAGCAGCCCGTCGTCGCCGAGGCCGACGCCCGGCGCGTGGAGCGGGTGCTGCGGAACCTCGTGGTCAACGCCGTGGAACACGGTGAGGGCAAGGACGTCATCGTCAAGCTGGCCTCCGCGGGCGGGGCCGTCGCGATCGCCGTGCGCGACTACGGCGTCGGTCTCAAGCCCGGCGAGGCCACCCGCGTCTTCAGCCGGTTCTGGCGCGCCGACCCGGCACGCGCGCGTACCACCGGCGGCACCGGTCTGGGGCTGTCCATCGCCCTGGAGGACGCGCGGCTGCACGGCGGCTGGCTACAGGCCTGGGGAGAGCCGGGCGGCGGCTCGCAGTTCCGGCTGACGCTGCCCAGGACCGCCGACGAACCGCTGCGGGGTTCGCCGATACCGCTCGAGCCCAAGGACTCCCGCCGCAACCGGGGAGACCTCGACCACGCCGGTCTGCCGCGCGGCGGCGGCCAGAAGAGCGCGACGGTGCCGGTACAGCCCACCGGCGAGCAGCTGTCGGCGGCACGCGGTTCGCTCACGCCCCGGACGGCCACCACGGCCGCCACGGCGGACCCGACGGCGTTGCCCGGCAACGGCGCGCGCGTGGTGCCCCGCCCCTCCCCGAGCACGGGCGGCACAAGTGGGACCGGCGGGACTCGCGGGACAGCCGGCGAAGTACACCGGGAGGGTCCGGAGCAGGCGGGGACGGCCGGCGCGGGGGACGCGGCCGGAACCGGTGACCCGACCGACGCTGCCGACGCGGCCCGCACGCGTGATGCGGGTGATGCCGGTGGTACGGGTGACACGCGCGAGACGGCACTGAGGGGGACCTCGGACCGGCAGAGCGCCGGGACGAAGGGCGCGAACGAGCAAGGGGAGGCATTTCGTGGGCGCTGAGTGGCGCGAGGGGGGAGCCCGGCGCACGCCGGGGCGCGCGGCGGTGGCCTACGCCACCTGTGGCGCCGTTGGCGCCGTCCTGCTGACCGGGTGCGCCTCGATGCCCGACAGCGGCGATCTGCGCGGCGTCGAGTCCACGCCCCGCCAGGACACCCAGGTGCGGGTGTTCGCGATGCCGCCCCGGGACGACGCACAGCCCCTGGAGATCGTCCAGGGCTTCCTCGAAGCGCTCACCAGCGACGACCCGGGCTACGCGACGGCACGCCAGTACCTGACCGAGAAGGCCGCCCAGAAATGGGAGCCCGAACGGTCCACGACGGTCCTCACGGACGGGCCGGCGACCGATGCCGGGCCCACCGGGAGCAGGGACGACGGCGACGACTACTCGTACACCCTGACCGGCACACGGGTCGCCACCGTCGACGCACAGCAGTCGTACGCGCCCGCCTCGGGCGACTACGGCCAGGTGGTCCACCTCGGCCGCGACCGGAAGAGCGGGCAGTGGCGCATCGACGCCCTCCCCCAGGGCGTCGTCATGGGCAAGTCGGACTTCCAGCGCAACTACGTGTCCGTCAACAAGTACTACTTCGCCTCCAACACGACGGCCGACGGCTCCCGGCAGCCCATGGCGGTCGCCGACCCCGTCTACGTCCGCGAACGCGTCGACCCGATGACGCAGATGGTGCGCTCCGTGCTCACCGGCCCCACCAGCTGGCTCCGCCCCGTCGTCAGATCCAGCTTCCCCACCGGGACCGCGCTCCCCAAAAGCGTCACCGCGCTGACCCTCGACGACCAGAACAAGCTCACCGTGCCGCTCAACGACAAGGCCGCCCACATCGGGCAGGGCAAGTGCGACGAGATGGCGGCCCAGCTCCTGTTCTCCCTCCGCAGCCTGACCCCCGCCATCGAAGAGATCGCGCTGCGCTCCGGCGGCACCCAGCTGTGCTCCCTCAGCGAGGACCGGGCCGGGGCCGTCGCCGCACGCGGCTCCGACACCAACCCCGGCTACCTCTACTTCATCGACGGCCAGCACCGCCTCGAACGGATGACGAGCGGCAGCGGCAACACCAAGGCCGAGCCCGTGCCGGGAGCGCTCGGCGAGGGCGCCAAGGCACTGCGGTCGGTGGCCGTGGCCCGCGACGAACACAGCGCCGCCGGAGTCGCCCTCGACGGCAAGACGCTGTACGTCACCTCCACCGTCTCCGGCAACTCCATCGGCGACCCCGTACTCCAGAGCAAGGGCAAGACGGAGGCCGACCGGCTCACCACCCCCAGCTGGGACGCCCAGGGCGACCTGTGGGTCGCCGACCGCGACCCCGCCGCGCCTCGGCTGCTCCTGCTGGAGAAGGGCGGAGGCCAGCCCCTGGAGGTGCTCACCCCGGGACTCGACGGCCGTATCAACGCCGTACGGGTGGCCGCCGACGGGGTGCGGATCGCGCTCATCGTCGACAAGGGCGGCAAGCAGTCCCTGCTCATCGGGCGCATCGAACGAGGCCCGGGCGACGGCGAGCAGCCGTCCGTGTCGCTCCAGGAACTGCGCTCCGCGACACCGGAGTTGGAACAGGTCACGGCCGTGTCGTGGGCCGGGGACGGTCGGCTCGTGGTCGTGGGGCGCGAGGCCGGCGGCGTGCAGCAGGTGCAGTACATGCAGTGCGACGGCTCGGTCCCCGAGGCGGGAACACTCCCCGGCCTCACGGAGGTCACGAGCATCGCCGCCTCCGAGGACAGCGAGATCCCGCTCTTCGCGACCTCCAAGGACGGGCTGCTGTGGCTGCCCGGCGGCAGCGGCTGGCGGACGCTGAAGGAGACCGCTTCGGTCACGTTCTACCCCGGGTGATCCTTTGCCTCGGCGGTCGGGGGCCGGGGCCGGGCCCCGGGGTGCGGGGGGAGATGTGCGGGGTGCGGGCCCGCGGGTGCGCTGTGCGGCGTTCGGGGTCCGATGGTCGGGTGTGAGGCGGGGGCTTCGGGTTTCGGGGCGGTTCGGCGGTAACTCGGGGGTTGGAGTGGGCCGGGGGGCGAGGGAGAACTTCCCGGACTTCCTGCTTCTTTTGGGCCCGGGTTCCTCAAGGGCTGCTTTTCGGCTGCTCTTTTTTCGCTGTCCGGATCGTCCTCGGGTGCCTCGGGCCTGCCTTCCCGAGAGTTTTCCACAGGGTGCTCAGAGTGGTTTTCCACAGGGGTGGCGGGCCGCTTCCCGCGTCGGCACAGTAGGGGACGTGGAAGTCGCTCGCAGGTGGTGGCAGGAACTCGCCGGCCTGGTACTGCCCGCCGAGTGCGGAGGCTGCGGAAGTGCGCGTACGGTGCTCTGCCCACGGTGCCGTGCGGCGCTGAGCGAGGCCGCGCCGTTCCGGGTCCGTCCGGTGCCGGAACCGCCCGGGCTGCCCGCCGTGCACGCGGCGGCCCGGTACGCGGACGAGGTGCGGGCGGCACTGCTGGCCCACAAGGAACGCGGCGCGCTGGCACTGGCGCGACCGCTGGGCGCGGCGCTGGCGGGGGCTGTGCGGGCGGGGATGGCGGGGAGGGGGGAGGTGGGGTGGGGGGAGGGGGAGGGCCCCCAGCCCCCCGGAGACCTCCTTCTCGTCCCCGTCCCCTCCACCCGGGCCGCGGTGCGGGCACGTGGGCATGATCCGGCGCGGCGGATCGCGTTGGCGGCGGCCGGTGAGTTGCGGCGGGCCGGGGTGCCGGCGCGGGTGGCCGCGGTGTTGCGGCAGCGGCGGGCGGTGGCAGACCAGTCGGGGCTCGGCTCCCGTCAGCGGCTGGACAACCTGGTGGGCGCGCTGACGGTGGTGCCCGGGGGCGCGCGGGTGCTGTGCGGCGGACCGGTGGTTCTCGTCGACGACGTGGTGACGACGGGCGCCTCGCTGGCGGAGGCCGCGCGCGCGGTGCGGGCGGTCCGGGTGGCCACGGCTGCGGTGGCGGAGGCGGAGTGGGCGGGACGGGGGGAGAGTGGGCGGTGTGAGGAGGAGGCGAAGGGTGCGTTGTGTGGTGAAGGGGCGACGGCCGGGTACGTGGGTATCACTCGGGAAGACAGTAAGAAGCTGTCGGGTGCTGAGGAGGCAGACGTGGACGGGGTGTCGGTGGGACCGCCGGACGGCGTGGACGGTGCCGGTGACGTGCTCTGTGCGGCCGTGGTCGCCGCGTCGCCGGACTCTTTCGAAATAAACCGGAACTGAGCGAGAAGTTGCGTCGTTGCAGGTAATGAGAGGGCCAATTCGCCTGAACGGAGGTACGCCGCAGTAGAGGGTGACGACATCCGTCCGGGCGAGATATGTTCGGTTGTGAGGGAAAGCCGCAGGCCACACCTCCCAAATCCGAATGCCGTGCTGCGGTTTTCGTAATCTTCCGCAGCACCTGGGGTGTAGATCTCGCCCATGGGGGAGGAGGAGGTGGAAGTCACCAAGTCCGAGGTTCCGGTGCTCACCGGAGCCTGGTGCAAAAGGGAGACGCTCCGCATCGAAGCGGAGCGATCCGGGAACGGAGTTCTGCGTGGACATCGTCGTCAAGGGCCGCAAGACCGAGGTGCCCGAGCGGTTCCGCAAGCACGTGGCCGACAAGCTGAACCTGGAGAAGATCCAGAAGCTCGACGGCAAGGTGATCAGCCTCGACGTGGAGGTGTCCAAGGAGCCCAACCCGCGACAGGCGGACCGGTGCGATCGAGTGGAGATCACGCTCCGCTCCCGCGGTCCTGTGATCCGGGCGGAGGCGGCGGCCAGCGACGCGTACGCGGCACTCGACCTGGCGGCGGAGAAGCTGGATGCCCAGCTGCGCAAGCAGCACGACAAGCGTTACACGCGCCGCGGTGCCCGCAGGATCCCCGCGGCGGAGGTTTCCGACTACGTCCCGGGCGTGGCGACGCTCAACGGCAACGGCCGTCCCGTCCCCGCCGACGAGTCGGACAGCGTGCCGACGAAGCGCATCGGTTCGCTGGAGGTGCAGGGCGACGGCCCCCTCGTGGTGCGCGAGAAGACCCACGTCGCCGCACCGATGACTCTCGACCAGGCCCTCTACGAGATGGAACTGGTCGGACACGACTTCTATCTGTTCGTCGACTCCGAGACCAAGCAGCCCAGCGTCGTCTACCGGCGTCACGCCTACGACTACGGCGTGATCTACCTCGACACCGACCCGATGGTGGCCCAGGCGCACTCGCCCGACGCGGGCGGTGCGTTGGGTGGCTGACGCTGCCCGCTGACAGCTGAGCGGTGTGCCCCTGGAGCGCTGTGTGCGCCCCCAGGGGCACCCGTGTGCGACCCCTTCGCCCACCGCTCTGTCACCGCGTTGTCGTCCGGGCATGGAATCATGGCCAGGGCGGCTCAACCGGTGGGCCGCTGCCTTGGGTTGACGACGGCACAGGACCACGGCCACAACCTTCAGGGGGAGGAACGATGGCGGACAGCTTCGGACCGATGCGGGACGACGATGCCGACGACGGCGTCGTCGGCATGGGCCCGGACGGGGGCACCTCACGCAAGGAGCCGATCAGAGTCCTTGTCGTGGACGACCACGCCCTGTTCCGCCGCGGACTGGAGATCGTGCTCGCGGCCGAGGAGGACATCCAGGTCGTCGGCGAGGCGGGCGACGGCGCCGAGGCCGTGGACAAGGCGGCCGACCTGCTGCCGGACATCGTGCTGATGGACGTACGGATGCCCAAGCGCGGCGGTATCGAGGCGTGCACCTCCATCAAGGAGGTGGCTCCCAGCGCGAAGATCATCATGCTGACGATCAGCGACGAGGAAGCCGACCTCTACGAGGCGATCAAGGCCGGCGCGACCGGCTATCTCCTCAAGGAGATCTCCACGGACGAGGTCGCCACCGCGATCCGCGCGGTCGCCGACGGGCAGTCGCAGATCAGCCCCTCCATGGCGTCCAAGCTGCTCACCGAGTTCAAGTCGATGATCCAGCGGACCGACGAGCGTCGCCTCGTTCCCGCGCCGCGGCTGACGGACCGGGAGCTGGAGGTGCTCAAGCTGGTCGCCACGGGGATGAACAACCGTGACATCGCCAAGGAGTTGTTCATCTCCGAGAACACCGTGAAGAACCATGTGCGCAACATCCTGGAGAAGCTTCAGCTGCACTCCAGGATGGAGGCGGTCGTGTACGCGATGCGGGAGAAGATCCTCGAGATCCGGTGAGTCGGCGAGTCGGTGATCCGGTGAGCGGGCCCGGCCGGGTCAGCCCAGTGCGCGGGTGAGTTCCCTGGCGAGGGGCTCGCGCAGTTCCGGGGCGTCCACGCGCTCCACGCGTACGTCCGTGCAGTCCACCCAGGTCGCAGCCTCGAGCAGGGCTTGGGCCACCGCCGGAACCGCCTTCGGGCCGTCCAGGGTGACCTGCCTGGCGATCAGGGTGCGGCCCTCTCGGGCCGGATCCACGCGGCCGACGAGCCGGCCGCCGGCCAGGACCGGCATCGCGAAGTAGCCGTGGATCCGCTTCGGCTTGGGGACGTAGGCCTCCAGGCGGTGGGTGA
Organism: Streptomyces sp. NBC_00637; assembly: GCF_045161545.1. Taxonomy (NCBI): domain Bacteria; kingdom Bacillati; phylum Actinomycetota; class Actinomycetes; order Kitasatosporales; family Streptomycetaceae; genus Streptomyces; species Streptomyces sp. NBC_00637. The sequence goes on from NZ_CP109046.1 coordinate 5,137,385, forward strand.
AGCCGAAGATCCGCTCGGTGCGCGCCCGCTCCCAGATCAGGGAGTCGAACGGCGACAGGAGCGTGGTGCGGTGGCGGCCGCGCGGGGGCGTTTCCAGAGCCGCCGGGTCGGCCCAGGCGGGCTTGCCCCAGCCCTCGACCGTGACGGGGACCAGGCCGGAGTCGGCGATCACGGTGTCGACCTGCTCGCCCTTGAGACGGTGGTAGTCGGCGATGTCCGCGCGCGTGCCCACGCCGAGGGACTGGCCGGCCAGGCGGACGAGGCGGCGCAGGCACTCGGTGTCGTCGAGCTCGTCGTGCAGCAGGTCGGCGGGTACGGCGCGTTCGGCGAGGTCGTAGACGCGCTTCCAGCCGCGGCGCTCCACGCAGACCACCTCGCCGTACATCAGCGCGCGCTCGACGGCGACCTTGGTACCGGACCAGTCCCACCACTCGCTGGTCTTCTTCGCGCCGCCCAACTCGGTCGCGGTGAGCGGCCCTTCGGCGCGGAGCTGTTTGACGACCTGGTCGTACGTGCCGTCCGGGAGCGTGTGGTTCCAGTGCGGGCGCGCCCGGTAGGCACGGCGGCGGAAGGCGAAGTGGGGCCACTCCTCGATGGGGAGGATGCAGGCGGCGTGGGACCAGTACTCGAAGGCGTGCGGTCGTACGGCGGGCGTGCCGGCGGCCCCGGGTTCCCAGTACGCGTTCTCGACCGTTCTGCGGCCCACCGCTCCGAGGCGGGCGTAGGGGATCAGCTCGTGGGAGCGGGCCAGGACCGAGATGGTGTCGAGCTGGACCGCGCCGAGATGACGGAGGACGCCGCGCACGCCGGCCTTGCTGTCGGGAGTGCCGAGGAAGCCCTGCGCGCGTAGGGCGATGCGGCGGGCTTCGTCTGCCGTGAGGGTGGTGTCGGGGCGCGGGGTCGTCATGGCTCGCACGATAGGGGGTGGCACTGACAGTGCGCGGTGAGCTGGGGGTTTTGTCCGGGGGCCGGCTTTCGGGGCCGTTACGGGCTGGAAGGCGACGGGACGTACGGCGCCGTCGAGGGCAGTCCCAGGTCCGACGGGAGCAGGGAGGCCAGCCAGCAGTCGCGTCGTACGCCCTTGTTGGCGATGGCCGAGCGGAGGGTGCCTTCCAGGGTGAAGCCGGCCTTCTCGGCGACCGTGCGGGAGGCGGTGTTGCCGATCTCGGCCCGCCATTCGACGCGGTCGACGGGGAGGGTCGTGAAGGCCCAGCGGGCCGCGGTGAGGGTGGCCTCGGTGGTGTAGCCGTGGCCGCGGTGTTCCTTGGCCGCCCAGAAGCCGACCTCGGCGGTGCCCGGGGAGCGCATGGTGAGGCTGAGGACGCCGGTCAGGGCGCCGTCGGGGAGGAAGACGCCGAAGGTGAACATGGAGCCGCTCGCCCAGCCCTCCGGGGCGAGCAGTTCGGTGAAGCTGCGGGCGTGCTCGGGGAGGTAGGGGGAGGGGATCGTGGTCCAGCGCTGGATGTCGGGGTCCTGCGCGGCGGTGTACACGGCGTCGGCGTCCCGCGGGTCGAGGGGGCGCAGGACGAGGCGGGGGGTGGTGAGGGTGACGGGTTCGGGCTCCATCGGCCGATTCTGCGCGGCGTGTCCGGCGGACGCCATCCTTTTGCCGTGCGTGAGCGCGTGATCACAATTCGCGCAATTCGTCCGGTGGACGCGGCACCATCGGCGGGGCCCGGCCGTTGTCCCTTTTGAAGAAGATTTTGGAGCAGGTGCGCAGCAGTGTGTGGTCCTCGTCGCGGCAGGCCTCCCGGGGTGGCGGGGTCCTCGCATACGATGGCCGTTGCTCAGCAAGTCCACTGGAAACCGACCGTCCCAGGCCCGACCGGCAAGGAGACCAACCCCCGTGTCCGTCCTCTCGAAGATCATGCGTGCAGGCGAAGGCAAGATCCTGCGCAAGCTGCACCGCATCGCGGACCAGGTCAACTCCATCGAAGAGGACTTCATCGACCTCTCCGACGCCGAGCTGCGCGCCCTCACGGAGGAGTACAAGCAGCGGTACGCCGACGGTGAGAGCCTGGACGATCTGCTGCCCGAGGCGTTCGCCACCGTGCGTGAGGCCGCCAAGCGTGTCCTCGGTCAGCGTCACTACGACGTGCAGATCATGGGTGGTGCCGCCCTGCACCTCGGCTATGTGGCCGAGATGAAGACCGGTGAGGGCAAGACGCTCGTCGGCACGCTGCCGGCGTATCTGAACGCGCTGTCCGGCAAGGGTGTCCACCTGATCACGGTCAACGACTACCTGGCCGAGCGCGACTCCGAGATGATGGGTCGCGTCCACAAGTTCCTGGGTCTGGAAGTCGGCTGCATTCTCGCCAACATGACGCCGGCCCAGCGCCGCGAGATGTACGCGTGCGACATCACCTACGGCACGAACAACGAGTTCGGCTTCGACTATCTGCGCGACAACATGGCGTGGGCGCAGGACGAGCTGGTCCAGCGCGGCCACAACTTCGCCATCGTCGACGAGGTCGACTCCATCCTGGTCGACGAGGCGCGTACGCCGCTGATCATCTCGGGTCCGGCCGACCAGGCCACCAAGTGGTACGGCGACTTCGCGAAGCTGGTGACGCGCCTGAAGAAGGGCGAGGCCGGCAACCCGCTCAAGGGCATCGAGGAGACCGGCGACTACGAGGTCGACGAGAAGAAGCGCACGGTCGCCATCCACGAGGCCGGTGTCAGCAAGGTCGAGGACTGGCTGGGCATCGACAATCTCTACGAGTCGGTGAACACCCCTCTGGTGGGCTACCTGAACAACGCCATCAAGGCGAAGGAGCTCTTCAAGAAGGACAAGGATTACGTCGTCATGGACGGCGAAGTCATGATCGTCGACGAGCACACGGGCCGTATCCTCGCGGGCCGCCGCTACAACGAGGGCATGCACCAGGCGATCGAGGCGAAGGAAGGGGTGGACATCAAGGACGAGAACCAGACGCTCGCCACGATCACCCTTCAGAACTTCTTCCGCCTCTACAAGCGCCACGACCACAACGACAAGGAACAGCCCGGCCTCTGCGGCATGACCGGTACGGCGATGACCGAGGCCGCCGAGTTCCACCAGATCTACAAGCTCGGCGTGGTCCCGATCCCGACGAACAGGCCGATGGTCCGCAAGGACCAGTCCGACCTGATCTACCGCACCGAGGTCGCGAAGTTCGAGGCGGTCGTCGACGACATCGCCGAGAAGCACGAGAAGGGCCAGCCGATCCTCGTCGGTACGACGTCGGTCGAGAAGTCCGAGTACCTGTCGCAGCAGCTCTCCAAGCGGGGTGTGCAGCACGAGGTGCTGAACGCCAAGCACCACGAGCGTGAGGCGTCGATCGTCGCCCAGGCGGGCCGCAAGGGCGCCGTGACGGTCGCGACCAACATGGCCGGCCGTGGTACCGACATCAAGCTCGGCGGCAACCCCGACGACCTCGCGGAGGCGGAGCTGCGCCAGCGCGGCCTCGACCCCGAGGAGCACATCGAGGAGTGGGCCGCCGCGCTGCCCGCCGCCCTGGAGAAGGCCGAGCAGGCGGTCAAGGCCGAGTTCAACGAGGTCAAGGAGCTGGGCGGCCTCTACGTGCTGGGTACCGAGCGGCACGAGTCGCGCCGTATCGACAACCAGCTGCGCGGTCGTTCCGGCCGTCAGGGCGACCCGGGCGAGTCCCGCTTCTACCTGTCGCTGGGTGACGACCTGATGCGGCTGTTCAAGGCGCAGATGGTCGAGCGCGTGATGTCGATGGCGAACGTGCCGGACGACGTGCCGATCGAGAACAAGATGGTCACGCGCGCGATCGCGTCCGCGCAGTCGCAGGTGGAGCAGCAGAACTTCGAGACGCGTAAGAACGTCCTGAAGTACGACGAGGTGCTCAACCGTCAGCGTGAGGTCATCTACGGTGAGCGGCGCCGCGTCCTGGAGGGCGAGGACCTCCAGGAGCAGATCCACCACTTCATGGACGACACGATCGACGCGTACGTCGGTGCGGAGACCGCCGAGGGCTTCCCGGAGGACTGGGACCTGGACCGGCTGTGGGGCGCCTTCAAGCAGCTCTACCCGGTGAAGGTCACCGTCGAGGAGCTGGAGGAGGCGGCCGGGGACCGGGCCGGTCTGACCGCCGAGTTCATCTCCGAGTCCATCAAGGACGACATCCGCGAGCAGTACGAGTCGCGGGAGTCGCACCTCGGTTCCGAGATCATGCGTGAGCTGGAGCGCCGGGTCGTGCTGTCGGTCCTGGACCGCAAGTGGCGCGAGCACCTCTACGAGATGGACTACCTCCAGGAGGGCATCGGTCTGCGTGCGATGGCGCAGAAGGACCCCCTGGTCGAGTACCAGCGCGAGGGCTTCGACATGTTCGCCGCGATGATGGACGGCATCAAGGAGGAGTCCGTCGGCTACCTGTTCAACCTGGAGGTGCAGGTCGAGCAGCAGGTCGAGGAGGTCCCGGTGGAGGACGCCGCGCCGGTCGACATGGAGAAGCAGGACGTGGTGCCGGCGCAGGCGGGTTCGCGTCCGGAGATCCGGGCGAAGGGTCTGGACGCTCCGCAGCGTCGTCAGCTGCACTTCTCGGCTCCGACGGTGGACGGCGAGGGCGGCACGATCGAGGGCGACTTCGACAGTGACGAGGACGAGCCGGTGCGCTCCGAGGCCGATGGCCTCACGCGCGCGGAGCGCCGCAAGCAGGCGAAGGCCGGGCGGCGCCGCAAGAAGTAGGGCGCGTCACCCCGCGGCCACGGCGCGGTGGGCTTCGTAGCGGCTTGAGGGCCGGGTCACCTTCGGGTGGCCCGGCCCTTTGCTGTTCGGCGGTTCGGGGGCCGCTCAGTCGTCCTGTGGGTGGGGGCGGCGGGTGCCGTCGAGTTCCACCGCGGTGCAGCGCCAGCGGTGGTCGGTGCCCAGTTCCAGGCGGAAGGCCATGGCCCGCAGGCGGTCACCGGCGCCGATGCGGGCGAAGGCCTCGATGGCGCCGGGGCGGGGGACGTAGTAGCCGATGTCCCGCACGACGGGGCGGGCGCCGCGGGTGGTGCGCAGGGGGCCGCGTTCGGCGAGGTGGGCCAGGTCGTCGTAGGCGTGGCCGACGGTGTGGCGGAGCATGAAGTGCACCGGGCGCCGGCCTGTCAGGACCTCGAGGAGGCGGTCGGCGAAGAGGTCCGTGGGGCGGGGCTGGGAGACGGGCCGCCGGGGGATCTGGACCGGGGCGGTCGGGGAGCCGGCGGGGGCATTGGTGCCGGTGCCGGTGCCGGGTCGGGGAGTGAGTGACCGGGGGGTTGTGGGGCGGCTGTCGGTGGGGCGGGTGCGGGTGGGGGAGCTGGTGCCGGGGGGACCGGGTGGGCGGCCGCCGCCGGACGCCGTGCGGGGGGCGCCGCCGCCCGGGGTGCGGGGCGGGGCGCCCCCGGGGCGGCGGGTGTCGTGGCGGCCGGCAGGGCGGGTGCCGGGGTGGTGCTGCGTCCGCGTCATGACCTTGTTCATGGGGCTCCCCGTTCGGTGGGCTCGGCTCTACCGGTCGGTAACTTGCCGTTGTGGATCTTGTACGCGGTGTCGCTGCATGACGGCAAGGAAGCGGAGCGTGCGTGGCGGGGGTCGGGCGGATTCCCCTATCAGGGTGAGTGGGGGGCGGTGAATGCCCGGCGTTGCGGGGGCGGCCCGGGTGAGTCACGTGGTCCCGGGTTGACGGTCGCGGAGGTGTGGGCAGGGGCCCGAAAGGGGACGGCCGCACGTATCCTGATGGCCCTCGGGAGGACGCGGAACCGTGCTCGCGCGGTTATCGAGTCCGAGCCGGCGACCACGATCGCCACCACGATCCCGAGCGCCGCCACGACCCCGATCACCACGATCACGATCGCCACAACGACCCCGACCCCGACCACGAAAGAGCGGCCAGCCATGCGCGTCTACGTCCCCCTGACCCTCCCCGGCCTCGCCGAGGCGCACAAGACGGGTGAGCTGGGGTCCGGGCAGCTCGTCGCGTACGCCGTCACGCCCGCGTTGCGCGAGTGGTATCTCTCCGACGACATCGAGGAGCTGGAGTACGCGGCGCTCGGCAGGGCCGCGCTCGCCTCGCTGCGGCTGCTCGCGGCTGACCCGGGCGCCCCGCGGCGCCGGGTCGTGGTCGCCGTCGACGTACCCGACCGCGCGGCTGCCGCGGACCCCGACCGCGGTCTCGATCCGGCGGCGCTGGGCGAGGTGCGGGTGACGGGTCCCGTGCCGCTGGCCAAGGCGGCCGCGGTGCACGTCGACGCCGGGGAGGCGGAGACGGACGTGACGGCCGCGGCGGAGGCGCTCGCGGCTGCGGACGGCGGGGACGACGACGCGCAGTTCGTCGTCGACGGGGCCGAGGACCATGAGCTGCTGTGGTTCGACCGGCAGGAGATCCCGACCCTGGTGGGGTCGGGGGACTGAGTTCGCCGGACCGGCTGTTCGGTAGATCCCAGCCCTGTGGGGTCGGGGGGCTGGGTTCGCCGGGCCGGCTGTTCGGTTGCCGGGCTGCCCGGCCGTCCGCGCGGCCGTACCGCGCTTCCGTTTCGGCTGCCGCGGTCGGGTGGCGCAGGGGGTGACCGGGTGCCGCCGCTTCGGTCGGTCACTTGATTGTCGGTGGTGGCGGGTACGTTTGCAGGTATGGGGAAGCAGGAAGCGGCGCACATCGTCTGGGACTGGAACGGGACGCTGTTCCACGACAACGACGCGATCATCGGGGCGACGAACGCGGCATTCGGCGAGCTGGGGCTGGAGCCGATCACACAGGAGCAGTACCGGGCGCTGTACTGCGTTCCGGTGCCGAAGTTCTACGAGCGGCTCATGGGAAGGCTGCCCACCGATGCCGAGTGGGAGGTCATGGACGACATCTTCCACCGGTACTACGCCGAGCACCGGGTGCGGTGCGGGCTCACCGAGGGCGCGGTGGAGCTGCTCGCGGGGTGGCGGTCGGCGGGGCACAGCCAGTCTCTGCTGAGCATGTACGTACACGAGGAACTCGTGCCGCTGGTCCGGGGGTTCGGGATCGAGCCGCACTTCGTACGGGTCGACGGGCGGACCGGGCCCTCCGGGGGCAGCAAGGCCGAGCACATGGTGCGGCACCTCGAAGCGCTGACCGGGGTCCAGGCGGCGCGCACGGTGGTGATCGGCGACGCCGCGGATGACGCGGTGGCCGCGTTGCACGTGGGCGCGCAGGCCGTGCTGTACACCGGCGGGTCGCACGGTCGGGCCAGCCTGGAGGGGGTGGGGGTGCCGGTGGTGGACACGCTGGGGGAGGCCGTGGAGGTCGCGGGGCGGTTGGCCGCGGCTGCGTAGGGCCGGTGAGGTGTGGTGCCGGCGCGTGGGCGCCGTGAGCCCTGACCGGTGCGGCGTCCCGAGGGCGCCGCACCGGTCGGGTCACGTCACCGGTGCCTTGGTGCGTAGCACCTTGAGGAACTCGCGCATCCAGGCCGAGTGGTCCGGCCAGGCGCGGGCGGAGACCAGGGTGCCGTCGACGACCGCCTCGGCGTCCTGGAAGGTGGCGCCCGCCGACTGCATGTCGAGCTCCAGGGCCGGGTACGCCGTGACGCGCCGGCCGTGGAGGGCGTCCGCGGCCGCGGTGAGCAGGGGGCCGTGGCAGATCTGGGCGACCGGCTTGTCGGCGTCGAAGAACGACTTCAGGATCTTGCGGAGCTCGGGGTCGTTGCGGAGGTACTCCGGGGCGCGGCCGCCGGGGATGACCACGGCGACGTACTGGCCGGGGTCGACCTCGGAGAACGCGAGGTCGGCGGGCCAGGTGTAGCCGGGCTTCTCGGTGTAGGTGTCGAAGCCGGGTTCGAAGTCGTGGACGACGAACTGGAGCTTCTTGCGGGTGGGGGCGGCGATGTGGACCTCGTAGCCTTCCTCGCGGAGGCGTTGGTAGGGGTAGAGGACTTCCAGGGATTCCGCTGCGTCGCCGGTGACGATGAGGATTTTCGCGGTCATGGTGGGCGGCTCCTTCTCCTCTCGGGCGGGCGTTGCCATGGGCAACGTGCCTCTTGTGGACGGGCTTGCCAAGAGGGGGCGCTTTCAGCGTCCCGCGGGGCGGGGCCGGCGTCGACTTTTCTCGCCCCCGCCGCCCCTACCCGACCCATCCCAGGGGGCTCCGCCCCTTCCACCCCACCAGAAGCTCGGCCTGCACTTCGGCGGGGACTGCGTCCCCTGCGCGCCTCCGGGGGTCCTGCGACTGCACCCCTGCCGGGCTGCGTCCCGTGCACCCCTCAGTCCTGCGCCTGTACCTCGGCGGGGAATGAGTCTTCTTCGCCCCTGAACCCCTGCGGGGCACCGCGCCCCCCTGCACCCCACCCGGGACTCAGCCCCTGCACCCCGGCGAGGCACCGCGTCCCCCGCACCCCACCCGGGGCTTCGCCCTACCCGGCGCTTCGCCCCCGACCCCGGCGCGGGGGACTACGTCCCCCGCGCCCCTCGCACAGCAGCAGGCTCGGCGCAACCCACCCGTCCCGCCCGGATCCGATCCCCGGGCTTTTCGGATGGCGCCCCATCCCACGTCATCCGCTGTTCCGCCCCTGTGCAGAACGGCAAAGTTCCGGGTCGGGTTTTGTACACATACGGCTCATGACGGGAGGCCCGGGAGGGGCGATAGCCTTGGTGGCGTGATCAGCGCGATAGCTCGCGGGGGCAATGTCGCCCCTGCCCTGCGCCCGGTGTGTGCGGACCATCTCCGCAGCCGGGCGGCGGACGCTGGTCGGCGCGGGCGGGACGGGGCCGAAAGGGCCCCCCGGACGCCGTGCACCCCCCGGACGCAGCAGACGCGGAGAGCAGCGTCACACCCGGGTGTGGTGTCGAGAATGGCTGATAACCCCCCGCTCATCTCATCTTGCGGCATAGCGTCGGAGCAGACCGGAGACCCCGGGCCGTGGCGTCGAGCCGCAGGGGAAGAGACCGTACTTCCTTCTACGTCACGCAACGGCGCGCGACAGGAGCCAGAGGACAATGCAGACCAAGCTGGACGAAGCCAAGGCCGAGCTGCTCGAGAGGGCGGCGCGGGTCGCTGAGAACAGCCCGGTCGGGGGGCACCTACCGACTGGGACGACGAGCGAGGGCACTCCGGGGACCCCGGACCACGCCACTCTCCTCGCGTTCCTCCAGCGCTACTACCTGCACACCGCCCCGGAGGACCTGAGCGGCCGCGACCCGGTCGATGTCTTCGGAGCCGCGCTCTCGCACTACCGGCTGGCCGAGAACCGGCCGCAGGGAACGGCCAACGTAAGGGTGCACACCCCTACGGTCGAGGAGAACGGCTGGACGTGCAGTCACTCGGTCGTCGAGGTCGTGACCGACGACATGCCGTTCCTCGTCGACTCCGTCACCAATGAGCTGACCCGGCAGGGGCGGGGGATCCACCTCGTCATCCACCCGCAGGTGGTCGTGCGGCGCGATGTGACCGGCCGGCTCATCGAGGTGCTCAGCACGCCGCCCGCCGCGGCGGACCTGCCGCACGACGGGCATGTCGAGTCGTGGATCCACGTCGAGATCGACCGTGAGACCGACCGTGCCGACCTGAAGCAGATCACCGCCGACCTGGTGCGCGTGCTGTCCGATGTCCGCGAGGCCGTCGAGGACTGGGAGAAGATGCGGGACACCGCGCTGCGGGTCGCCGATCAGCTCCAGGAGGAGCCCGTCCCCGGCGATCTGGCGCGGCCCGAGGTCGACGAGGCCCGTGAGCTGCTGCGCTGGCTGGCCGCCAACCACTTCACCTTCCTCGGCTACCGGGAGTACCAGCTGCGGGGCGACGACTGCCTCGCCGCCGTCCCCGGGACCGGGCTCGGCATTCTGCGCTCCGACCCGCATCACGCCGAAGGTGACGACCACCCGGTCAGCCCGTCGTTCGAGCGGCTGCCCGCCGACGCCCGCGCCAAGGCGCGTGAGCACAAGCTGCTGGTGCTGACCAAGGCGAACAGCCGGGCCACCGTGCACCGGCCCTCCTACCTCGACTACGTCGGTGTGAAGAAGTTCGACCAGGACGGGAACGTGGTCGGGGAACGGCGGTTCCTCGGGCTGTTCTCCTCCGCCGCCTACACCGAGTCCGTGGTGCGGGTGCCGGTCGTGCGCCGCAAGGTCGAGGCCGTGCTGGAGGGCGCCGGCTTCTCGCCCAACAGCCATGACGGGCGCGACCTGCTCCAGATCATGGAGACGTACCCGCGCGACGAGCTCTTCCAGACGCCGGTGGACGAGCTCCGGGCCATCGTCACGTCCGTGCTCTACCTCCAGGAGCGGCGCCGGCTGCGGCTGTACCTGCGGCAGGACGAGTACGGGCGCTACTACTCGGCGATCGTCTACCTGCCCCGCGACCGCTACACCACGGGCGTGCGGCTGCGGATCATCGACATCCTCAAGGAGGAGCTGGGCGGGACGAGCGTCGACTTCACCGCCTGGAACACCGAGTCGATCCTGTCCCGGCTGCACTTCGTCGTGCGGGTCCCGCAGGGCACCGAGCTGCCGGAGCTGTCCGACGCCGACAAGGAGCGCATCGAGGTGCGGCTCGTCGAGGCGGCGCGTTCCTGGGCGGACGCCTTCCAGGAGGCGCTCGTCGCCGAGCTCGGCGAGGAGCGGGCCGCGGAGCTGCTGCGGCGCTACCACAACGCCTTCACCGAGGGGTACAAGGCCGACCACAGCCCGCGTTCCGCTGTCGCCGACCTCTGCCATCTGGAGCGGCTGACCGAGGAGCGGAACTTCTCGCTCAGCCTGTACGAGCCGGTGGGTGCCGCGCCCGGCGAGCGTCGCTTCAAGATCTACCGCAAGGGTGACGCGATCTCCCTGTCGGCCGTGCTGCCGGTCCTGAACCGGCTCGGTGTCGAGGTGATCGACGAGCGGCCGTACGAACTGCGCTGCTCGGACCGCAGCAACGCCTGGATCTACGACTTCGGTCTGCGGATCCCCAAGTCGCTGGCGGGCCCCGGTGGGGACTTCCTCGGTGACGACGGGCGTGAGCGGTTCCAGGAGGCGTTCTCGGCGACGTGGACCGGCAAGGCGGAGAACGACGGGTTCAACGCGCTGGTGCTGGGCGCGGGGCTGCACTGGCGGCAGGCGATGGTGCTGCGCGCGTACGCCAAGTACCTGCGTCAGGCCGGGTCCACGTTCAGCCAGGACTACATGGAGGACACCCTCCGGACCAACGTGCACACCACCCGGCTGCTCGTGTCGCTGTTCGAGGCACGGATGTCGCCGGACCGGCAGCGCGCCGGGCACGAGATCGTCGACGCCCTGCTCGAGGAACTGGACGCGGCGCTCGACCAGGTGGCGTCGCTCGACGAGGACCGGATCCTGCGGTCCTTCCTGACCGTCATCAAGGCGACCCTGCGGACGAACTTCTTCCAGGAGCGCGCGGGCGGCGAGCCGCACGACTACGTGTCCATGAAGTTCGACCCGCAGGCCATCCCGGACCTGCCGGCGCCCCGGCCGGCGTTCGAGATCTGGGTGTACTCGCCGCAGGTGGAGGGTGTGCACCTGCGGTTCGGGAAGGTCGCGCGCGGTGGTCTGCGCTGGTCCGACCGGCGGGAGGACTTCCGTACCGAGGTGCTCGGCCTGGTGAAGGCGCAGATGGTGAAGAACACCGTCATCGTGCCGGTGGGTGCCAAGGGCGGCTTCGTCGCCAAGCAGTTGCCCGACCCGGCGGTGGACCGTGACGCGTGGCTGGCCGAGGGCATCTCCAGCTACAAGACGTTCATCTCGGCGCTGCTCGACATCACCGACAACATGGTCGGCGGGGAGGTCGTGCCGCCGGCCGACGTCGTACGGCACGACGAGGACGACACCTATCTGGTGGTCGCCGCCGACAAGGGCACGGCGACGTTCTCGGACATCGCCAACCAGGTCGCCGAGTCGTACAACTTCTGGCTCGGTGACGCCTTCGCCTCGGGCGGCTCGGCCGGCTACGACCACAAGGGCATGGGCATCACCGCCCGCGGTGCCTGGGAGTCCGTGAAGCGGCACTTCCAGGAGCTGGGCCTGAACACGCAGGCCGAGGACTTCACGGTCGTCGGCATCGGTGACATGTCCGGTGACGTGTTCGGCAACGGCATGCTGCTCAGTGAGCACATCCGGCTGGTCGCGGCCTTCGACCACCGGCACATCTTCATCGACCCGAAGCCGGACGCGGCGACCTCCTACGCCGAGCGCCGCCGGCTGTTCGAGCTGCCGCGCTCCAGCTGGGCCGACTACAACGGTGATCTGATCTCGGCCGGTGGCGGAATCTTCCCGCGTACGGCGAAGGCGATCCCGGTCAACGGTCACATCCGGGAGGCCCTCGGGATCGAGGCGGGCGTCACCAAGCTGACCCCGGCGGACCTGATGAAGGCGATCCTGCGGGCGCGGGTGGACCTGCTGTGGAACGGCGGCATCGGCACGTACGTCAAGTCCGGCGCGGAGTCGAACGCCGACGTCGGCGACAAGGCCAACGACCCGATCCGGGTGGACGGCGCCGACCTGCGGGTCAAGGTCGTCGGCGAGGGCGGCAACCTGGGGCTGACCCAGCTCGGCCGGATCGAGTTCGCGCTGCACGGCGGCAAGATCAACACGGATGCCATCGACAACAGCGCGGGCGTTGACACCTCCGACCACGAGGTGAACATCAAGATCCTGCTGAACGGTCTGGTCGCCGAGGGTGACATGACCGTCAAGCAGCGCAACAAGGTGCTCGCGGAGATGACCGACGAGGTCGGCGCGCTCGTCCTGCGCAACAACTACGCGCAGAACACGGCGATCGCCAACGCCCTCGCCCAGTCCAAGGACATGCTCCACGCCCAGCAGCGCTTCATGCGCCACCTGGTCCGGGAGAAGCACCTGGACCGGGCCCTGGAGTTCCTGCCCACGGACCGGCAGATCCGTGAGCGTCTCGGCGCCGGCCAGGGCCTGACCAGCCCGGAGACGGCCGTCCTGATGGCCTACACGAAGATCACGGTGTCGGACGAGCTGCTGCACACCTCGCTGCCCGACGACCCGTACCTGCGGGGTCTGCTGCACGCGTACTTCCCGACGGCGTTGCGCGAGCGGTTCGCCGAGGGGATCGACAGCCACCCGCTGCGCCGCGAGATCATCACGACCGTGCTGGTCAACGACACGGTCAACACGGGCGGTACGACGTATCTGCACCGGCTGCGGGAGGAGACCGGCGCCTCGCTGGAGGAGATCGTGCGGGCCCAGACCGCGGCCCGGGCGATCTTCCGTTCGTCGCCGGTGTGGGACGCGGTGGAGGATCTCGACAACCAGGTCGAGGCCGACGTCCAGACCCGGATCCGGCTGCACTCGCGGCGGCTCGTCGAGCGCGGTACGCGCTGGCTGCTGAACAACCGGCCGCAGCCGCTCCAGCTCGCCGAGACCGTCGACTTCTTCGCCGAGCGCGTCGAGCAGGTGTGGTCGCAGCTGACGAAGCTGCTGCGGGGCGCGGACCTCGAGTGGTGGCAGCGGATCCACGACGAGCTGACCGATGCCGGCGTCCCCGACGAGCTGGCCGACCGGGTGGCCGGGTTCTCCTCGGCCTTCCCGGCGCTGGACATCGTGTCGGTGGCGGACCGGATGGGGCGGGACCCGCTGGACGTCGCCGAGGTCTACTACGACCTCGCCGACCGTCTGCACATCGCCCAGCTGATGGACCGCATCATCGAGCTGCCGCGGGCCGACCGCTGGCAGTCCATGGCCCGCGCCTCCATCCGCGAGGACCTGTACGCGGCCCACGCGGCGCTGACGGCGGACGTGCTGGCCGTCGGCAACGGCACCTCGACGCCCGAGCAGCGGTTCAAGGCGTGGGAGGAGAAGAACGCGGCGATCCTGAGCCGGGCGCGCACCACGCTGGAGGAGATCCAGAGTTCGGAGACGTTCGACCTGGCCAACCTGTCGGTGGCCATGCGGACGATGCGTACGCTGCTGCGGACGCACTCGTAGGAACCCGGGAAACGGGGGTGCCCCCGAGCCGTCGAGGCTCGGGGGCACCCCCGTTCGTCCGTTCATCGCCCCGTGAGGGGGGCGTGAGGCGGAGTGTGAGGCCGGGCGTCGGGCGTCAGGCAGGCTTCGGCTTGGCCTTGGGCTTCTTCTTGTCCCCGGTGAACGCCTCGTACGCCTCCAGGACCTCCTCCGTCGGGCCGTCCATGCGCAGTTCGCCGCGCTCCAGCCACAGCACCCGGTCGCAGGTGTCGCGGATCGCGGCGTTGCTGTGGCTGACCAGGAAGACCGTGCCGGCGTGCGCGCGCATCTCCTGGATGCGCTCCGCCGAACGCGCCTGGAACCGGGCGTCACCGGTCGACAGCGCCTCGTCGATGAGCAGGACGTCGTGGTCCTTGGCGGCGGCGATGGAGAAGCGCAGCCGGGAGCCCATGCCGGAGGAGTAGGTGCGCATGGGCAGGGAGATGAAGTCGCCCTTCTCGTTGATGCCGGAGAAGTCGACGATCTCCTGGTAGCGCTCCTTGATCTGCTCGCGCGTCATCCCCATGGCGAGACCGCCGAGGTAGACGTTGCGTTCGCCGGTCAGGTCGCCCATCAGGGCCGCGTTGACGCCGAGGAGCGAGGGCTGGCCGTCGGTGTAGATCTTGCCGTTCTCGACCGGCTGGAGACCGGCGATCCCCTTGAGCAGGGTCGACTTGCCGGAGCCGTTGGTGCCGATGAGGCCGATCGCCTCGCCCTTGTACGCGACGAAGGTGACGTTCTTGACGGCGTGCACGATGCGCATGCCGGCGGCCTTCTGGGCCTGCCCGGGGCGGATGATGCGGTTGAGGGCCGCTGTCGCGCTGCCCCGGCCGCTGCCGGTGCCGTTGATCCGGTAGACGATGTCGACGCCGTCCGCGATGACGGTGGGGGCCCGTTCGTCGACGGGCTCGGTGGGCGCGGTGCGCGGTGCGTTCTCAGCCACGGCCGTACGTCTCCTCAGCCTTCCAGAAGTAGATGAAGCCGCCGACGCCGGCGAGCAGCGCCCAGCCGGTCGCGACCAGCCATACGTGGGGCGGCAGCTGGCTCGCGTGGAAGCTGTCGATCAGCGCGAAACGCATCAGGTCGATGTAGACGGCGGCGGGGTTGGCCCGCAGCAGGTCGGCGACCCAGGCCGGCATGCCCTGGTGCTTCTCGAGGAGGTTGTCGATGCTCCACATCACGCCCGAGATGTACATCCAGGTGCGCAGGATGAACGGCATCAGCTGGGAGATGTCGGGGGTGTTCGCGCCGAGCCGGGCCAGGATCATCGAGACGCCGGCGTTGAACACGAACTGCAGTGTCAGGGCCGGAATGACGAGGACCCAGGACAGCGCCGGCGGCACACCCACGGCGAACAGGATGATGAGCAGGGCCGCCATCGAGAACAGCAGCTGCTGGAGCTGCTGGAGGCAGAACGAGATCGGCAGGGCGGCCCGGGGGAAGTGCAGGGCCCGCACCAGACCGATGCTGCCGCCGATGGCCCGGGTGCCCGCCATGATCGAGCTCTGCGTGAACGTCCAGACGAAGACACCCGTGACCAGGAACGGGATGAAGTCCGCCACGCCCTTCTTGGTCTCCAGCAGGACACCGAAGATGAAGTAGTAGACCGCCGCGTTCAGCAGCGGGGTCATCACCTGCCAGACCTGGCCCAGTTTCGCCTGGCTGTACTGGGCGGTGAGCTTGGCGGTGGCGAACGCGGTGATGAAGTGGCGGCGCGCCCAGAGCTGGCGGATGTACTCGGGCAGGGACGGGCGGGCGCCGCTGACCGTGAGGCCGTGACGGGCGGCCAGGGCCGCGAGGTCGCCGTGGGGGGCGGCCTGTGTCTGGGGCGGTGTGTGGAGGACCTGACTCACATCCGCTGCTTTCGCTCGGGGGAAGGGGTGCGGGCGGCGGCGTTTCCGGGGCCGCCCGACGTTTCCTTACGGTTTTCTTTACGTTTTCTTACGTCGGAACGGCACCGTATCGTCGCAACGTGAGAGTAGGCCGATTCGTCGTCGGAACGCAACCGTTTCGTCGTAACGGCCTATGCTGGTCGGCATGACGACGAACGCGACGAACGCCGATGGACCCCAGGTGCGCCCGCGCCGCCGGGCCCCCGCGGGCGCGGCCGTGCTCCGCGAGGAAGTGACGGAGGCCATCCGGGCCGCCGTGTTCGAGGAGCTCGCGACCGTCGGCTACGCGCGGATGTCCATCGAGGGCATCGCCCGGCGTGCCGGAGTGGGCAAGACCGCGGTGTACCGGCGCTGGCGCTCCAAGCTGCACCTGGTCCTCGACATCGTCTCGGTGATCGCCGTGCAGGGTCTGCCGGCCCCGGAGACGGGCAGCCTGGAGGGCGACCTGCGCATGCTCTACGAGGTGAGCTCCCGGGCCCTGCGGCACCCGGTGGCCTCGCAGATCATCCCCGACCTCCAGGCCGAGGCGGCCCGCAACCCGGAGATCGCCGAGGCCCTGCAGAAGGCGCTGAAGCAGGGGCAGGAGGAGGTCGCGCTGAAGATCGTGGCGGCGGCGGAGCAGCGCGGGGAGGTCCGCGAGGGGCTGAACGAGGAGCTGGCGCTCGATCTGATCTCCGGTCCGCTTTACTGGCGTTCGGTGGTGATCCGCAGCCCGAAGCTGCCCAAGGGTTACCTGGGCGCGCTGGCTCGTGCGACCACCGAGGCGATCAAGGCGCTGTGAGTGGCGCGGACGCCGTGACCGGAGTCGAGGTGGCATGAGAGTCGTGATGGCCGAGGACAACGCCCTGCTCAGGGAGGGCATGGTCCTGCTGCTGACATCGGCCGGGCACGAGGTCGTGGCCGTCGTCGGCTCGGGCCCCGAGGTCCTTCCGGCGCTCCTGCGGCACCGGCCGGACGTGGCGGTGCTCGACGTACGGATGCCGCCGGGCTTTCGTGACGAGGGTCTGCGGGCCGCGCTGGAGGCCCGCGTGAGGATTCCCGGCCTGCCGGTGCTGGTGCTCTCCCAGTACGTCGAGGAGTCCTACGCCGCCGAACTGCTGGGCGGGGGCGCGAGCGGGGTCGGCTATCTGCTGAAGGACCGCGTGGGCCGGGTGGACGAGTTCCTCGACGCCCTGGAGCGGGTCGCCTCCGGCGGTACGGCTCTGGACCCCGAGGTCGTCACGGAGCTGATGTCACGCCGCCGCGACTCGCCGCTGGACTCGCTCACCCCGCGGGAGCGCGAGGTGCTGAAGCTGATGGCCGAGGGCCGCGACAACACGACCATCGCCGACACCCTCGTCATCACCGAACGGTCCGTCAGCAAGCACATCGGCAACGTGTTCCTGAAGCTGAGCCTGCCCCCGAGCGACAGCGGCCACCGGCGGGTGCTCGCGGTACTGGCCTACCTGAACAACACCTGACCTGAAGACACCTGACCGGACTCGGCGAGCGCCGCTCGGACCGGCCCGCCGCCGCCCCCCTCGCCGGCCCGCCGTCGACCGATCCGCATCAGCCGGCCCGCCGTGACCGATCCGCCGCACGAGCCGGGCGGCAGGCCCTATTCCGCCTCCGGCTCCTCCAGGGCCGCCGCGTCGAGGGCCGAGGTGAGCTGGTCGAGGTGTTCGCGCAGGTCGCGGATCTCGTCCAGGTCGAACCCGGTCGCCGCGACGATCCGGCGCGGCACCCGCAGTGCCCGCTCGCGCAGGGCGACGCCCTCCTCGGTGAGCCGGATCTCCACCGAGCGCTCGTCGCGGGCGCTGCGCTCGCGGCGCACCAGGCCGGCCGACTCCAGTCGCTTGAGCAGCGGGGAGAGCGTGCCGGAGTCGAGGCGGAGGTGTTCGCCGAGCTTCTTCACGGGCAGTTCGCCGTGCTCCCACAGGACGAGCAGCACCAGGTACTGGGGGTAGGTCAGCCCGAGTTCCTTGAGGATCACGCGGTAGACGCCGTTGAAGGCGCGCGAGGCGGCGTGCAGGGAGAAGCAGATCTGGCTGTCCAGGCGGAGCCAGTTCTCCTCGGCGTTCTCCTGCGCTGCGGGTGTGGGCGTCGGGGTCATGCCTCCAGGGTAGCTCCAGCGAGCCATTTAGTTGTGCACAACTGAATTGTGTGCTCTACTTCTCTTCGTGAGGCGGTCCGGACGCCAACGGTGCGAGGGCCGGCCACCCCCCGACACGACTTCCGAGAGGGATGGTTCATCCATGGACGCGCTCTACACCGCAGTCGCCACCGCCACCCACGGCCGCGACGGTCGCGCCGTCTCCTCCGACGGCAAGATCGACCTCCAGCTGGCCCCGCCGGTGGAGCTGGGCGGCAACGGTCAGGGCACCAACCCCGAGCAGCTCTTCGCCGCCGGTTACGCGGCCTGCTTCGGCAGCGCGCTCGGTCTCGTCGGCCGCCAGGCGAAGGTCGACGTCACCGACGCCGCCGTGACCGCCGAGGTCGGCATAGGCAAGCAGGGCGAGGGCTTCGGCCTCAAGGTGACGCTGCGCGTCGAGCTGCCCGACGGCCTGGACGAGGCGACCGGCCGCAAGCTGGTCGAGACCGCCCACCAGGTCTGCCCGTACTCCAACGCCACCCGCGGCAACATCGAGGTCGACCTCGTCATCGAGTAGTCACCGGCCCCCTCCCGGGCGGGACGGCGATACAGCGGTTCAGTCGTTCCCGACCCGCGCCAGCACCTCCCCCGTCCGCCGGCTCCACGCCACCACCACCGCCTCCTCGGGCAACGGGTGCCGGCGCGTCAGCAGCAGCCAGCGGATGCGGTAGCGGTGGGCGATCCCCACCCGCTCGGCGCGGGTCGACTCGCGGGAGAGGTAGAAGCGGACGTCTTCGAGCCGCCGTAGCCGCT
The DNA here is from genome assembly GCF_045161545.1 of Streptomyces sp. NBC_00637. NCBI lineage: Bacteria > Bacillati > Actinomycetota > Actinomycetes > Kitasatosporales > Streptomycetaceae > Streptomyces > Streptomyces sp. NBC_00637. The sequence goes on from NZ_CP109046.1 coordinate 5,156,046, forward strand.
CCCGTTCGTCCAGGGCCGCGTCCGGCCAGGCCGGCGCGGCCAGGTTCGGCCCGTACCCGGCGATCGCGTGGACCGCGTAGTACCCGTCGGTGACCACCACCTCGCCGCGCCCGATGTACTGCGCGGCCCAGTCGTACGCCGGCCAGCGCGGCGGCGGTTCGAAGCCGACCGGATCCAGCGCGCGCGGCACCACCGCCCCCGCCTGCACCGTGAGGAAACCCAGGCAGGCCGCGGCCGCCGCCACCGCGCCCAGCACCCGCCGCCCCGCCCGCCACGGCCGGGGCGCCGCCAGTTCCACGGCCAGGGCGAACTGGAGCGGCACCAGGGTGAGCCCGAGGATCCGCCCCCAGGTGTAGTGGCCGCTGACGAAGCCGTACGCCACCACCAGGCACTCCAGGGCGAACATCAGCACCAGCGGGTCGCGCGCCGAGCGGCGGCCCCGGACCCACAGCGCCGGCAGCCCCGCCGCCGCCAGCCAGAAGTGGCCCGCCAGTCCGTCGTACAGGCGCCGGTGCATCGCGTCCACGCTGCCGTTCCCGGCCAGCCCGAACACGTCGAAGTACGGCCAGAGCCCCGCCACCAGCAGCGCGACGGCCCCCGCCACCGCCCACCGGGCGGCCACCGCGGCCCGCCACCCGCGCTGCCACCCCACGACGAAGGCCGCGCCCCCGGCCACCGCCGCGATCGCCGTGATCGGATGCACCAGCAGGATCACCCCGTACAGCACGCCCGGCGCCACGTACCCGGTGTAGCCGCGCATCCCGCTCGGACCCACGTACCGCACCCGGCGCGCGTCACGCGCGCGCGTGCCCGCCAGGGCCCACCCCCAGAAGGTGAGCCCGATGGCGAAGGTGGACGGGTAGCCGAGATTGCCGGTCATCGACATCAGGCCGAGGTAGCCGCTCCACCAGGCCCGCTGGGTGCCCCACAGCAGCGTCATCGCCGCCAGCCCGAGCACCGGCGCCCACGGCCTCGGTGTCAGCACGCGCGTGAAGCGTCCGATGCCGGTCAGCAGCACCAGCAGGTTCACCGGTCCGGCGACCCGCAGCACCGCCCAGCCCGACAGTCCGGTCACCCGGGCGAACGCGCCCTCCGCCACCGCGTACGGCGAGTAGTAGGGGCTGCCCGCGCCCGGCAGGTCACCCATCGGGTGCCGCGGGTCCAGGAGCCGGTCCTTCAGGCGTTCGACCACCGCCGCGTGCTGGCCGGCGTCGCAGCACTGCGGCACCCGCCAGTACGCCAGCGACATCACCAGCCAGAACAGGAAGCCGAAGGCCTGGTACGGGGTCGGCCGCCACCCCCGCCCGCCGCGCAGCGCCGTCACGCCGCGCACGGCCCGCCGGGTCAGGACACCGGAGCTCAACGGACCGCACCGGACCGGGCCGTGCCGGGGAGGAATGCGGGCAGGGAACCGGGCAGGGAGCGCGACAGCGCACCGTACCGGGGTCCGAGCGGGGCAAAAAGGGGCATTGGCGGTACCTTCCCGCCGGGTCGACGGCTCTGCCGGAAGTCACCTCAAGGAGTGAGCCCGTTCGGAGCCATCCTGGGCCGGCAGGGCGACCCGCCCCCGCAGTACGGGCTCCAGCAGCAGCGGCACCCCCAGCACCGGCAGCAGCCACGCCGGCACGATCAGCCGGTCGCCCCAGACGGTGATGTCCGGGTGCCCGGCCTGGGTGAGGACCCCGGTCCAGGCGGCACCGAGCGCGAAAACGCCGAACGCCCGCCGAGGCCCCCGCGCCACCCCGCACGCTCCGGCCGCCAGCGCGGCCACGAACAGCGGCTGCCACAGCTGGCGGCGCAGCCACTCCACCCAGAAGTTCCCCTGGAGGCGCAGGAACTCCGGCCACACGCGGGCACGGTCGGGCCGCTCGAAGTGGCGGGTCAGCAGATCCTGGAGGCTCTCCGCCCCGGACGGCCAGTGCAGCAGCCTCGCCAGTACCAGCGTCCCCAGCACCCCGAAACCACCCACGACGGCCACCACGACCACCCCGGGACCCGCCGGCCGGCCCCGCCACCGGCGCCGTACGGCGATCAGCGCGCCCGCCCCCGCCAGACACAGCCCGAGGAACAGCGCCTGCGAGTGCTTCACGGTGAACAGGGCGGCCAGCGCGCCGCCGACCAGCCACGCCCCCGCCCGCACCTCGCCGTCCAGTGCCAGCGCGCACCCCCACACCGCCGCCAGCGTCAGCGCCAGCGTCAGGCCCTCGGTCATCGGGCGCATGGCGGTCGTACCGCACGGCAGCACGTAGTACAGGGCCTGCCCGGTCAGACGGACGAAGGGCGGCGCGCGCAGCGTGCGCAGGATCAGGAACACCAGCACCCCGCCCGCCGCCGCCACGGCGACCCCCGCCAGCCACACGCCCCAGGTCACGCCGAACAGGGTGAGGAACGGCAGCAGGAACACCGGGTAGCCGGGGCGCGCCTCGAAGATCCGCATGAAGCGCTCCGGCATGAACGGCACGGTGTGCCCGCCGGTCTGCCCCGCCCGCAGCCGCGCGTCGACGTGACGCCACTCCCGCTCGCGGCACTCGGCGGCGACCCGGCGGCCGGGATCGGGCGCGTCGAAGCGGAGCACGTCCACGCTCTGCCGGCGGGCCGCGGTCGACGCCTCGCCCGCACAGGCGTAGCCGATGCTCAGGGCCGCCGCCTCGCGCTTGCTGTCACCGCGCAGACTCAGCGCGTACGACAGGTAGTTCTTGCTGTCCGGGGTCTCCCGGCCGGTCACGTTCGCGAGCTGGAGCAGCGCGAACACGGCGGCCAGGACCAGCACCCAGGTGCGCGGCCGCGGGGGTGTTCTCACGTCGACGCGAGCAGATCGCGGGCCCCGGCCGGGCCGGGCACCTTCGCGCCGACGGCGGTGGCGGCCGCCTCGGGGAACTCCTCGCCCAGCAGCAGCCGCCGGACGACCCGCTCGGCGGCCCGCCCGTCGTCGTAGGCGCAGAACCGCTCGCGGAAGCCCGTCCGCAGCCGCGCCGACTCCTCGTCGCGCCAGCTGCCGGAGGCCAGCAGCCAGGCCAGCTCCCGGTAGGTGCGAGAGACATGGCCGGGCGCGTCGGCGGTGACGTCGAAGTAGGTGCCCCGGCTCGCCGCGTACGCGGCCCAGTCGTCGGCGTGGACGACGATCGGCCGGTCCAGGGCGGCGTAGTCGAACATGAGCGCCGAGTAGTCGGTGACCAGGACGTCCGAGGCGAGCATGACGTCCTCGACGCGCGGCTCGTCCGTCGCGTCCACCAGCACCCCGCGCCGGTGCAGGTCGGCCAGGCCCATCCCGCGCGCCGGGCCGGTCGCCAGCGACGGGTGCAGCCGTACGACGAGGGTGTGCCCCTCGCCCAGGTCGGCGGCGAACCGGGCCAGGTCGATCCGGTCGACGTGGCCGCCGCGCACGTACTCGCGGCGGGTCGGCGCGTACAGCACGACCGTGTGACCGGCCGGGATCCCGAGCCGCGCGCGGACCGCGAGACCCGCCCGCGCACCGGCGTTCACCAGCACGTCGTTGCGCGGGCTCCCGGTCCGCGCCGACGTGAAGTGGCACGGATAGGCCCGCTCCCACACCAGTTCGGAGTGCTCGTTGGCGACCAGGCTGTAGTCCCAGCGGTCGGCGCGGCGCAGCATCTGCGGCACGTCCACGCCGTGCCGGGCGCCGGGCCGCCGGAGCAGGTCGGCCGCCATGTACTTCAGCGGGGTGCCCTGGTGGGTGTGGATGTGGACGCTGCCGGGCCGCTTGGCCAGGGAGCCGGGCCAGTTGACGTTGTTGACGAAGAACGAGGCCCGCGCGCCGGCCCGGCGGTAGGCGGGGGAGTCGAGCAGGACGTGCTCCACGCCCGCCGGGAGCCGCTCGGCGGTCTCCTCGTCGCGCACCACCCACACCCCGCGCAGCTGCGGGGCGATCTCCCGCGCCTTCTCGTAGACGGCTCCCGGATCGCCGAGCACTCCCCGGTGCGAGAACGCCGAGTACAGGACGAGGTGCGGATCCAGCGGTCCGTGCCCGAACACCGCGCCCGGAGCCCGGCGCAGCCTCCCGCCCGCCGCCCGGCCCGCCTGCCCGCCCCGCCGCGCGATCTCCCGGGCCGCCTGGCCCGCCCCGCGTTTGATCCGGTAGGCCGTGTAACCGCCCTCCAGGACCCGGAGTTCGGCGGGCACCGGTTCACCGGCGGGCTTGTGGCGGGCGAACAGCTCGGCCGTACGGCGGAAGAACTCCCCCTTGTCCGACGGCGGCAGCCGGTCCGGCTTGGCGAGGATGTCGAGACAGTGCTCGCCCATCTTGCGGTGCAGGTACGGGCGCTGGTCGGCGAGTTCCGGGCGGGAGTCGACGAAGGCGAAGACCCGCTCGTACTGGTCGTGGACGTCGAAGTGCTTGCGGCTGGTGGTGGACAGGATGTTGCCCTGACGCCGCTGCCGGTAGTTCAGGCAGATCCGGTCCAGCGTGGCGATCCGCTCGGCGCTGAGCATGACCGGGAACGTCCAGGGCGTGTCCTCGTAGTAGCCGGGCGGGAAGGAGAACCCGTTCCGCTCGACGAACTCCCGCCGGTGGACCTTGTTCCACACGACCATCAGCAGGTCGAGGATCTCCGGGCGTTCGACGACCGTGAAGGTGCCGTCGGCGGCCTCCGCGAGGACGTGGGCCAGGGCGTTCCTGCGGGTGCCGCCCCACCAGTAGGTGCGCGCGTAGTCGAAGACCAGCACGTCCGGGTCGCCGGTCTCGTCGAGCCGGTCGGCCATCGCGCGCAGCGCGCCCGGGGTGAGGGTGTCGTCGCTGTCGAGGAAGAACAGGTAGTCGCCGCCCGCGAGCGGCATACCGGCGTTGCGGGCGCGGCCGAGACCGGCGTTCTCCGGCAGGTGCAGGACCCGGACGCGGTCGTCGCGGGCCGCGTACTCGTCGAGGATCGCGCCGCAGCCGTCGGGCGAGCAGTCGTCGACGGCGATCACCTCGATGTCCCGGTACGACTGCTCCAGGACCGAGTCGAGACACTCGCGCAGGAAGCCCTGCACCTTGAAACAGGGGACGATGATGCTGAAGCGGGGCACTGCGGAGGTCAGCTCCTTACGAGGGTGGAGGCGGCGGGGGCGGGGACGCGCTCGGCGAGCGGCCGTACGGGCTCGATCGCCTCCGGGGGCTCGCCGAGCAGCACCCGGCGCACCACGCGCTCGGCGGCCCGGCCGTCGTCGAACTGGCAGAACCGCGACCGGAACGCGGCCCGGCGCGCGGCGGACTCGGTGCCCGCGTACGAGCCGTCGCGGAACACCCGCGCCAGCTCCTCGGGCGTGCGGGCGACCGGTCCCGGCGGGGCGGCCAACAGGTCGAAGTAGACGCCCCGGGTCTCCCGGTAGACGTCCCAGTCGTCGGCGTACACGACGATCGGACGGTCCAGGTTGGCGTAGTCGAACATGATCGACGAGTAGTCGGTCACCAGCGCGTCGGCGGCCAGACAGACCTCCTCGGAGGAGCGGTGAGCGGTGACGTCGATGATCCGGCCGGTACCGCGCCGGCCGCCGCCGTCGTAGAAGTAGTGCGCCCGCAGCAGCACGACGACGTCCTCGCCAGCCGCCTCGCAGAAGGCCTCCAGGTCCAGTCCCGGCTCGAAACCGCTCCGGTGGTCGCGGTGGGTGGGCGCGTACAGGACGGCCGTGCTGCCCTCCGGCACGCCCAGTTCCCGCCGGACCCGGGCCACGTCGGCGGCGGTCGCCGTGTAGAAGACGTCGTTGCGCGGATAGCCGTACTCCAACTGCTCGTAGCCGCCCGGGAAGGCGCGCTCCCACATCTGGGTGGAGTGGGTGTTGGAGGACAGGTTGTAGTCCCAGCGGTCCACGCGGCCCAGCAGCTTGGTGAAGGAGCCGGTCGCGGCGGCGACCACCGGGTACGTCGACTGGTCGACGCCCATCTTCTTGAGCGGGGTGCCGTGCTGGGTCTGCACGTGCACACTGCCCTCGCGCTTGACCACGCCCTCCGCGAAGTTGGCGTTGTTGACCAGGTACTTGGCGCGGGCCAGGACCTGCCAGTAGCGGCGGCTGCCGATGACGGCGTGGTCGACGCCCTCGGGCATCGCGTGCGCCTGGTCGGCCTCGACAAGGAACACCGAGCGGATGTGCGGGGCGAGTTCGGCCGCCTTGGCGTGGATCGCGGCCGGGCTGCACGCGTAGCCGCGCCCCCAGTAGGCGCAGTACACCGCCAGGTCCGGGTCGATACGGCGGCGCAGTTGGCGCCGGTAGAACAGGCGGGTGCGCAGACCCTGGGGGCGCGGGAGGCGCTCGACGGCGCCCGCCGCCTTCCGGTTGGCGCCGCGCAGCGCGCGGAACGCCGTGTACGCCCCGGCCGCCAGCAGCCGGTGCTGCACCCCCAGGCTGCCGCCCGGTCCGCGGTACCCGGCCGGGCGGTGGCGCCGGTACAGTCGGCCGGCCCGGCGGAAGAACGCCCGACGGTGGCGCCCGGTCAGCCGGGCCGGATGCGCGGCCGTCTTCAGGACGGCCGCGAAGAGCTGCTCGAACAGCGGGCCCGACCGGTCCTGCGACAGTCCGCGTTCGGCCGCCCGGGCCAGCACCGCGTCGGTGTGGTCCAGGAGCTCCGCATGGTGTGCGCCCGGCAGGTTCAGCCGGTTGCCCTGCCGCCGCAGCAGATGCCGCACGACGACCGAGCGCAGCACGGCGATCCGCTCGGCGTGCACGGTGACCAGGCCGCCGAAGCCGACGTCCGTGAAGTGCCCGTCGGGGAAGGCGAGCCGGTGCCCGGTGACGAAGGAGCGCCGGTAGGCCGTGCCCCACGCGGGCAGCCGCACGCCGGTGACGTGCGGGGCCTCGGCGGGGGAGAAGGCGCCCTGCGGGGTGTTCGCCAGCAGCGGGGCGGCCGGGTTGGCCGGCTCGCCGTCCCACCACGGGGTGCGCTCGTGCTCGGTGTACAGCACGTCGACGTCGCCGGTCTGGGCCAGCCGGGCGTCCAGCGCCGCCAGGGCGCCCGGCACGAGGACGTCGTCGCCGTCGAGGAACAGCAGATACGCGCCGGTCGCCGCCCGCGTCCCGGTGTTGCGCGCCCCGCTCAGTCCGGCGGACGGTGGCGAGTGCACCGGCGCCACCCTGGAGTCCCGCCGCGCGTACCCGGCGGCCAGGGCGGCGGCCGGGGTACCGGGCGCGTCGCTGACCGGGATCAGCTCGAAGTCGCCGAAGGACTGGGCCAGGACGGAGTCCAGCGCCAGGGACAGCCGGCCCGCGACCCCATGGGACGGGACGATGATGCTGAAGCGGGGCATTCTGCTCTTTCTCTGTCGGTCTGTGGCGGGTCCGTGGCGGTGTCTTCAGGCGGTACGGCCGGGTGGCCGTCCGGCCGGCCGCCAGGTGGGCGGCCGGGCCGGGGTGGGCCGCGACGAGCCGAAGGGCATGGCACCTCCCGGAAGGGAACGGGGTTCAGCGTCGGTCGGTGACGGGGAGGACGGGACCGGCGGGCGGCGGCACATGGGCGAGCGCCGGGCGTCCCGCGGGCATCGCCGCCGAGGCGGCGGCCGACGGCACCGGACGGCGCTCGGCGAGCGGCACCACCGGGGGCAGCCGTGTCTCGCCCAGCACGACCCGCCGTACGACGCGCTCGGCGGCGCGGCCGTCGTCGTGCGGGCAGAACCGCTCGCGGAACGCGGCCCGCAGCTGGGCCGAGCGCGAGCCGCGCCAGTGACCGGTCGCGAAGATGTCGATCAGTTCGTCCTCGCTGCGCGCGACCGCGCCCGGCGGGCAGGCGCGCAGGTCGAAGTAGGTGCCGCGGGCCGCCTCGTACGCCTCCCAGTCGTCGGCGTGGATCACGATCGGGCGGTCCAGGCCGGCGTAGTCGAACATGAGGGACGAGTAGTCGGTGACCAGGGCGTCCGAGGCCAGACAGAGCGACTCGACGCTCGGGTGGTCGGTGACGTCGATGACGCCGGGCACCGGCCGGCCCGCCGGCGCCTCCTGCCAGTAGTGGGAGCGGGCCAGGATCACGAAGCGGGGCCCCAGGCGGCGCATGACCCGCTCCAGGTCGACATGGGAGCGCTGGACGCGGCGGTAGTCGCGGTGCGTCGGCGCGTAGAGCAGGGCGATCACGTCGCGGGGGATGCCGAGGGACTCGCGCAGCCGGGTCACGTCCGCCGAGGTCGCCCGCTGGAACACGTCGTTGCGGGGGTAGCCGTACTCGAGGGTCTCGTAGCGCCCGGGGTAGACGCGCTCCCAGGTGAGGGTGGTGTGGCGGTTCGCCGACAGGACGTAGTCCCACTTGTCGACGCCCCTCAGCAGTTCGGCGAAGTCCATGTCGCGGGCGGCCGCCGGGCGCTCCTGGAGGTCGAGGCCCATGTGCTTGAGGGGTGTGCCGTGCTGGGTCTGCACGAAGACCTGACCGGGGCGCTTGACCAGCCGCCGGTCGAAGTTGACGTTGTTCACCAGGTACTTGGAACGGGCCAGCGCCGTCCAGTAGGCGGCCGTCCCGGGACGCACCTGCCGGGGTCCCGGCGGGACGGCCGAGCCGTGCTCGGGGCGGGCGATCCACGCCGTGCGCACCTGCGGTGCGAAGGTGCGGAAGGCGGCCTCCAGCGCGCCCGGGTTGCAGCTGTGCCCGCGGCCCCAGTACGCGGCGAACACGGCCCGGTCGGCGCGCAGCGGCAGCTTCAACTGGACGCGGTAGTGGGCCTGGAGGACGGCGGCCCGCAGCGCGCGGGCGAGCTTGGCGACGGCCTTGTGTGTGCGCCGGCGTACGGTCATGACCGTCTGGAGCACCCGGTAGGTGCGGTGCACGCCGAAGTGGACCATGGTGTGGCGCAGCCGGGAGCGCAGCGGGACCCGGACGCCCGGGGTGCGGTAACGCCGGTAGTGGGCCCGGGCCCTGCGCAGGAACTCGGCGCGCGAACCGCGCGGGAGCCGGTCCCTCTTGGTGAACACCGTCGACAGGTGGTCGACCATGCGGCGGAACAACACCGGTCTCCAGAAGTCGAGTTCGGGCCGCTGTTCGATGAACGCGAAGACCCGGTCGTACTGCTCGAAGACGTCGAAGTGGCCCCGGCTGGTGGTGGACAGGATGTTGCCCCGGCGGCGCTGCCGGTAGTGCACACAGACCCGGTCCAGCGTCGCGAGCGACTCCGCCGCCATCAGCGCCGGGTACGTCCACGGGGTGTCCTCGTAGTAGCCGGACGGGAAGGACAGGCCCACGTCCTCGACGAACTTCCGCCGGTAGGCCTTGTTCCAGGCCACCATCAGCACCCTGAGCAGCCCCGGACGGTCCTTGAGCCGGAAGGGCGCGGTGCCCTCCTCGGTGAGCTGCGCCGCGAACTTGTTGCGTACGGCCTCGCCCGACCAGTAGGTGCTCGCGTAGTCGTAGACCAGGACGTCCGGCTCGCCGGTCTCCCGCACCCGGTCGGCGATCGCGCGCAGCGCGTCCGGGGTGAACGTGTCGTCGGAGTCCAGAAACAGCAGGTAGTCACCGGTCGCCCGCTCCAGGCCCGCGTTGCGCGCCTGCCCCAGGCCCACGTTCTCCGGCAGGTGCACGGCGCGCACGCGCTCGTCGCGGGCCGCGAACTCGTCGATGATCTCGCCGCAGGCGTCCGGTGAACGGTCGTCGACGACGATCAGTTCGAGATCGGTGAACGACTGGGACAGCACCGATTCCAGGCACTCGTGCAGGTACGCCTGAACCTTGTACGCGGGGACGATGACACTGAACCTGGGCAAGGGACATCCATGGGTCGGCGCGGGCAAAGGACAGGGCCTTGCCCGGGAACGGCCGATGGAGTGAATTGGTTACGGTTCGTGCGGCATACGGGGGACGCCGGGTGAACGGAAAGGGGCGGGCCGGTGACCCGGCCCGCCCTGGCTTTCCGCCCGGTTTTCCGGGCTACTTGACCGCGCCCGCCATCACGCCGGACACGAACTGCCGCTGGAACGCGAAGAACACCGCCAGCGGGATCACCATCGAGATGAACGCGCCGGGCGCGAGCACGTCGATGTTGTTGCCGAACTGCCGTACCTGGGTCTGGAGGGCGACCGTGATCGGCTGGCTGTCGGCGTTGGTGAACACCAGCGCGACCAGCATGTCGTTCCACACCCACAGGAACTGGAAGATGCCCAGGGACGCGATCGCGGGGCCGCCCAGCGGCATCACGACGCGGGCGAACAGCCGCAGTTCACCGGCTCCGTCGAGGCGGGCCGCCTCCAGCAGCTCGCGGGGGATCTCCGCGAAGAAGTTCCGCAGCAGGAACACCGCGAAGGGCAGCCCGAACCCGACGTGGAACAGGATCACTCCCAGGATGTTCCCGAACAGGCCGATCTTGCCGAACAGTTCGGCGATCGGGATGAGCGCCACCTGCACCGGCACGACCAGCAGGCCCACGACGCCGAGGAACCACCAGTCCCGGCCCGGGAACTCCATCCACGCGAACGCGTAGCCCGCGAGCGCGCCGATGACGACGACCAGGACGGTCGCCGGCACCGTGATCAGCGCGGTGTTGACCAGGGAGCTGGTGATGTCACCGTTCTCCAGCAGCTTCTGGTAGCTGTCGAAGGTGAGTTGGGAGGGCTCGCTGAACACCTTCCACCAGCCGTCGGCGCTCATGTCCTCGGGGGAACGCAGCGAGGAGATGAGCAGGCCGACGGTCGGCACCAGCCAGAACAGGCCGACGACGATCAGGAAGGCGCGCACCAGCCCGCCGTTGAGCTTCTCCATGATCCATTCGAGTCGCCCGCTCATCGCCTGACCTCCCGCCTGAGTCGACGCACGTTGAACCACATCACCGGGATCACCAGCAGCAGCAGGAACACCGCGATGGCGCTGGCGACACCCGGCTGGTCCTCGGAGAAGCCCTTGCGGTACAGCTCCAGGGCGAGCACGTTCGCGTCGTCCTGCGAGGAACCGGGGGCGATGATGAAGACCAGGTCGAAGACCTTCAGCACGTTGATCATCAGGGTGACGGCGACGACCGCGAGGACCGGGGCGAGGAGCGGGACGGTGACCCTGCGGAACACCTGCCACTCGTTGGCGCCGTCCACCCGGGCCGCTTCGAGCAGTTCTCGCGGGATCCCCGCCAGGCCGGCCGCGATCAGCACCATCGCGAAACCCGCCCACATCCAGATGTACGAGCCGATGATGGCCGGTGTGACCAGCGACGGACCGAGCCAGTCCACACCGTTGTACGCCTCCTTGAAATTGCTCGCCGGCAGCCGGAGCAGCGCTCCGTCGGCCTCGGCCGGGAGGGTGAAGGTGCCGTCGTCGGCGGCCTTCGTCGAGGCCACCACCTTGCCGTCCTTCACCGCCTCGATCTTCATTCCGGCGTAGCCCAGCTCGGACGGGTCGGGCGCGCCGAGGGTGCCGACGCCCTTGCCGCGGGTGAAGTCCTGCCAGGCGGTCCCGGTGACGCTGCCCTGTTCGGGCCGTGCCTTCACGGCCTTCTCCGCGCCGCCGGGCATCTGGTCGGGGGCGACGCCGACCAGGGGCAGGGTGACCGGGACGCCGGTGTGGACCGCGGCCTTGGTGAGGAAGCCGCCGTTCTCCGGTCGCAGCGGCGAGTCACGACCGGGGTGGGCCTTGGGGAACGCCGACGACTCGGCGAACGTGTCGTGGACGCCCACCCACACCGCGTTGGCGACCCCCTTGTCCGGGTCCTGGTCGTAGACCAGCCGGAAGATGATGCCGGCGGCGAGCATCGAGATCGCCATCGGCATGAAGACGACCAGCTTGAACGCGGTGCCCCAGCGCACCCGTTCGGTCAGCACCGCGAAGATCAGACCGAGCGCGGTCGCGACCGTCGGCGCGAACACCACCCAGATCACGTTGTTCTTCAGGGCGGTGCGGATGCCGTCGTCCGTGAAGAGGGCCTTGTAGTTGTCGACGCCGGCGAAGCCGTCGCCGGACTGGTCGTAGAAACTGCGCACGACCGAGTACCCGATCGGGTAGACCACGAGTGCGCCGAGCAGCACGAGGGCGGGCAGCAGGAACAGCGCGGCCACGGTCCTTCGGGTGCCGGTCACACTCTTGCGCGAGCGAGGACGGGCGGGGGCCTCGGGAGCCCCCGCCGCCGCGGGCGTCGCCATCGTCGCGTCAGTTCCCGTACGCCGCTGCCGCGTCCGACTCCAGTTTCGCCTGGATGCCGGCCACGTCCGTCGGGTTCTTCAGGAAGTCCTGGAGATCCTTCCACTCGCCCTTGCCGGGCGTGCCGCCGAAGGCCTGCGGGGCCTGGTCGGACATGTCGAAGCGGAAGTCGTCGCCGGCCGCGACCAGCGCCTTGGCGATCGTCTGCTGGACCTCGTTCGGGTACACGGAGACGTCGACGTTCTTGTTCGGCGAGAGGTAGCCGCCGAGCTTCGCCTGGATCTCCGCCGCGTCCGGCGAGGCCAGGAAGGTCGCCAGCGCCTGCGCGCCCTTGGAGTCCTTCAGGATGACCGCCGCGTCACCACCGGAGACCACCGGCGCGGTGTCGCCCACCTTCGGGAACGGGAAGACCTTGGCGTCCGTACCGACCTTCGACTTGGTGTCGGCGATGTTGACCTGCACGAAGTCGCCCTCGTAGACCATGGCCGCCTTCGGCTGCTCGCCGCCGGTGAAGGTCTGGGTCACCGAGGCGGGGAACTCCGTCTGGAGCGCGCCGCTCGCGCCGCCCGCCACCCAGTCCTTCTTGCCCCACACCTGGGCCAGGGTGGTCAGGGCCTCCTTCACGGAGGGATCCGTCCACTTGATCTTGTGCTGGGCGAGCTGGTCGTACTTCTCCGGACCCGCCTGGGAGAGGTAGACGTTCTCGAACCAGTCGGTGAGGGTCCAGCCGTCGGCGCCGCCGATGGAGAACGGGGTGACACCGGAGTCGTACACCGTCTGCGCGGTGGTCAGCAGGTCCTTCCACGTCGCGGGGTCGGCGGCGCCCGCGTTCTCGAAGACCTTGGCGTTGTACCAGATCAGCGACTTGTTGGCGGCCTTGTAGTAGACGCCGTACTGCTTGTCGCCCACCTTGCCGATGTCCTGCCAGCCCTGCGAGTAGTTCTTCGCGAGCTCCGCCTGGGCCTCGGCGCCCAGCGGCTTGGCCCAGCCCTTGTCGGCGGCCTGCTTGATGGCGCCCGGCTGCGGCAGCATCGCCACGTCCGGCGGTGAGCCGCCCGCGATCTTCGAACCGAGGAAGTTGATGATCGGGTCCTGCGCGGGCACGAAGGTGATCTTCGCGCCGGTGCGTTTCTCGAACTCGGCGAGGACCTTCTTGAAGTTCGCCTGTTCGGTTCCGGTCCATACGGCGGCCACTTCGAGGGTGGTGCCGTCGAGCTTGGGGAGGGTGAGGGTGCCGCCGGATTCCTTGCTTCCGGTGCTTGCGTCGCTTCCGTCGCTCTTGTCGTCGTCGCTGCCGCACGCCGTCAGCGAGAGCGCGAGCGCTCCCGCCAGCAGCGCGGCGGCCGCCTTCCCGGTCCTGCGTGTCCGCATGTTGCTCGTGCTGTGCATCACTGCCCCGTTCTTCGTCCTCGTCGACTCGTGAACGTTCGAGCGCTGTCCCGTTGAGCACTGGTCTACGCCGGGTGTCTGGGCTCGGCAAGGGCGCCTGTGCTGTCAAGCGGGAGATCGTGACCGCGTCGTGATCGCAACGCGCGCGATCGCCGACGCGAGGCCGGTGCGCGCTGCCCGACGCGGGCGGTGACCGGGAGCCGCCGCCCCCGGTCGTCCGCTCCGGACCGCCCGGGCGGCTTCCGGCCCTGGAGATCCTCGGCCTCAGGCGCCCCCGGCGGGTGCGCCCCCGGACGGGCTGAGTTGCTTCGCGGCGCGCTCCAGGGCACTGGCCAGCAGCGCCAGGTCCGTCGGGCCGTTGCCCAGTTCCCGGACGGGCCGGCGGGCCGGGGGATCGCCCATGCGCTGCCACTCCAGGGGGACCACCGTGGGGCGCAGTGTCGCCGTACGGGGGATGCGACCCGTGACGCGGCCGCCCTGGAAGGCGGTGAGGCGGCCGTCCGCGCCCTTGAGGCGGCCGCGCCCCGGCGCCGGTTCGTCCGTGCCCGAACCCGGCGGGTCCAAGGTGATCCGTACGGTGGACAGCCGGACCGGCTCCGACTCCGCCGTGCGACCGCCGGGGCTCGCCGCGACCACCAGGTGCACGCCGAGCCGCTCGCCCTCGCGGGCCACCGCCTCCAGCGCGCGCATGACCGAACCGGCGGCCGGGCGGCCCGGGGAGCCGAGGGCCGGGGAGACGAGCGCGTCCAGGTCGTCGACGACCACCACCAGACGGGGCAGCGGGGGCGCCGCCTCGGCCCGTTGCCGGGCGGCCGCTCCCGGGCGCAGCCGCAGCGTGGTGCTCGGCGGGGCCTCGATGTCGGCGGCGCCGCCGGAGCCGGCCCCAGGGGCAGGGGCGTTCGGGGTGCGCTGCGGGACGATACGGCCGGACACCGCGCGCTGGGTGTGCCACTCCGCGAACCCGGAGAGGCCCAGCAGTTCGGACCGGCGCTTCAGCTCGGCGCTCAGCGACTGCGCGAACTCCCGCATACGGACCGGGTCGTTGGCGGTGAGGTGGGTGGTGACGTGCGGTACGTCCGTGCAGATCCGCAGGCCGTCGCCGTGACCGCCGGCGCCCTTGCCGACGGTGTCGCGGCCGTCCAGCAGGATGATGCCCAGCCGGTCCGGCCGCTCGGCGGCGGCCAGCGAGGCCACGACCGCCCGCAGCAGCTCCGTGCGCCCGCTGCCGGTCGGGCCCTCGATCAGCAGGTGCGGGCCCTCGGCGACCAGGTCCACACCGACCGGTCCGCGCGGCCCCGCCCCGAGCACGGCCCAGGCCCGTCCGCCGAGCGACTCGGCGTCGTCGGCCGCGTCCGCCCAGCGGGCCATCAGCGAGGCGGGCGTGGCCCGGGCGAGCCCGAGCTTGTCCAGCAGCCGGGCCGACTGGGGCAGCGGCGCCGACACCCGCGTGTGCCGCTCACCGCCGCCGCCCGCGCCCTCCGGGCGCAGTGGGGCGAGGGCGCGCGCGAAGCGTTCGGCCCAGGCGAGGGAGACCGCGTCCACCGCGCCGACCGTGCCCGGCCCCACCGGGCCGGGCCGCTCCGTCTCCGCCCCGGCCGGCGCGACCCGCAGCAGCCGCAGCGCCGTCGCCACGTCCCCGCTGAGCAGCGCGACGGCTCCGCACGCGCGGAAGGTCGGCGCCGTCGCACAGGCCGCCTCGTAGGTCTCGGTCACCGGGGAGGAAGGGGAGGCGGCGGGCGTCTCGGCCAGACAGACGACGTGTATCCCCGCCCGCGGCCCGGACACCGCCAGCCGGGCCACCGCCTCGCGCAGGTCGGCGCCGCCGGGATCGCCGTCCACGACGACCACCGTGTACGGGCCGGGGAAGCCGCCGTCACCCGTCTCGTCCGGCAGGGCCCAGGAGGGGCGGCGGCCGGCCGCGCCGCGGGGCGCGGGTACCTGGACCGCTCCCGTGCCGCTCGGCCCGCCCGCGCTGTCGGCGAGGTGGTCCTCGAGCCGGCGCAGCAGCTCGTCGGCGCGGGCCGTGGCCTGGTCGCGGTCGTAGGCGAGCAGGAGACGGCAGTCCTGGCCGTGC
This sequence comes from Streptomyces sp. NBC_00637, assembly GCF_045161545.1. NCBI lineage: Bacteria > Bacillati > Actinomycetota > Actinomycetes > Kitasatosporales > Streptomycetaceae > Streptomyces > Streptomyces sp. NBC_00637. The sequence continues at coordinate 5,171,531 of NZ_CP109046.1, forward strand.
CCCGGGCGCAGCTGCGGCAGCCAGCCCAGCCAGGACCACTCGGCGACGCGCTCCTCCTCGGAACGCGCGCGGTCCGTGCTGATCAGGACGATTTCCAGGGTGTCGGGGGAGTGCAGCGCGGCGAGCTGGGCCAGCACCGCGCGCGCCAGTCCGGACAGCCGCGGGCGGGGCCCGGCCAGACCGAGCGCGCCGACCTCGCGCAGCCCCGTCGTCACCGGTACGGCCGGCAGCAGACCCGAGCCGTCGGGGGCCGGCCGGTCGCCGGTGCCGAGCCGCACGGTGAGCGCCTCCGGGTGCCCCGGCCCGCGTTCCCACAGCCGGGGGCCCGGGCCCAGCGCCGTCAGCAGCAGGGCGGCCGGGTCCGGCCAGGTCTCGGGTGCGGGCGGTGCGGCGGCCGAGGGGTACGACCGCCCCGCGGACTCCTCCTCCTCGTAGGCCGCGGGGAGGTCCGTGTCCTGGGTGTCGCCGCGACCGCCGGCCAGTCGGCGCGCCCACGCGGAGAGGCCTCCGCGTTTGCGTACGCCCGGGGGGACGTCGGTGCCGCGCAGCGGGGTGCCCTTTCGGCGGGCCGCCACGCGCGGATCGGTTTCGGGTGCGTCGTCGTAGGGCGGCGCACCCGGGGATCCGGCCGAAGGGGCGCCGGATGGGGCGGCCGCAGGGGTGGACGGGGCGGCGGAGTCGGGAGCGGAGGCGGCGGGGCGGTGCGGGGCGCCCGCGTCCTCGGGCGCGCCGTGCGGTCCCCGCACGGCGTCGTGCGTCCCCGCGAAGGAGCCGAGGCCCGAGCGGCCGGCGTGGGTGGCCGAGGAGCCTTCACCAGCTCCGGACACACCGCCGGAGGGAACCGCGCCGTTCGGGGTCCGGCGCACGGCGTCCGGCGTGCGTGCCTCGTCGCCGCGCCGGCTCTCGATGCGCGGCGCCGCGCCCTGGCCGGGCACCACCGGAGGCGCCGGGCGGGTCTCCGCGGCACCGCGTGTCCCCGCGCCCCGACCCTCGGACGCGCCGTTCCAGTCCACGGTGCCGTAGGCGTGGCCGGTCGGGCCGGAAGGGCCGTCCCGGTGGCCCGCGGCGTCGCCCGCCGCACGCGCGCGTGCCGTGCCCGGGACGGGGCGGTCGCCGGACGGGTCGTCGGCCGCCGCCGGGTCCGTGGCCGCGCAGGGCACGCGCACGTGCCCCTCGCCGTCCGGCGTGGTCGCCGCGCGTGGGCCCGGGCCGCCGGGCGGGGCCAGCCGCAGGGCCGACTCGCCGACTCGCAGCAGGGCACCGGGGGCAAGGCGCACGGGACGGGCCTGCACCGGGGCGCCGTCCAGGGTGGTGCCGTTGGTGGAGCCGAGGTCGGCCACCGTGACCCGGCCCTCGGGGGAGAGCGTCACCGCGCAGTGCAGGCGCGAGACGTCCGGGTCGTCGAGGGGCACGTCGGCGTCGGCGGAGCGGCCCACGCGTACTTGGCCGCCGTGCAGCAGGTGGACGCCGCCCGCGTCGGGCCCGGCCACCACGTGCAGGCGGGCCGGGGCGTCGTCGACCTCGGGATGCGGTTCGGGGTCGGCCGGCGCGCCCAGGGACAGCACGGCGCCGTCGACCAGCGGCGGCTCGCCGAGCGTGCAGCGCTGGGTGTCGAGACGCTCCACGCCCGCGTAGAGCACGACCGCGGCCGCGGAGGAGGCCGCCGGGGCGCCCTCCCCGGAGACCGCCGCGGCCAGCGCGGACGCCACCGCCGCCAGGGCCGTGCCGGCGGGCGCCGTGACCAGCACGTCGCAGCTCGTGGTGCGGGCCCGCGCCTGAGGTCCTCCCGCGCGAGCGGAGCCCTGCGCGGGGAAGGGCGGGCCCGTCGGGTCTACGACGGTCAGCCGGATCTGCATCGCCGTCAGCGGTCCCTTCTGCACGGGCGCGGACTTCCCCCCACCCCACACGAGCACAGCGGCCAGTACTGAAGGCATCCTCGCACCTGTCACTGACAACGCGCCCCATACCCGGGAACAAGTGATCTTGATTGGTCGGCTCTGCCCGCAAAAGTGCCGGACAAGTGCGTCACCGACGATCAGTTGAGATCGGTCACGTACGGCCGCGGCAACCAGGAGGACCGGACCGAGCGTCTTTCCTTCGCACAGGACGACAGCCCGGTGTCCGTACCTCGGCACTACAGTGGGTCGGAACACGGACAGGCAGGGCAAGCAAGCAGCAGGGAGCGCGTGACGTGCGGCCAGTCGGCAGCAAGTACCTGCTCGAGGAGCCGCTCGGACGCGGCGCCACGGGCACCGTCTGGCGAGCCCGCCAGCGCGAGACCGCGGGCGCCGAGGCGGCCGTGGCCGGCCAGCCCGGGGAGACCGTCGCGATCAAGGTCCTCAAGGAGGAGCTCGCGAACGACCCCGACGTCGTGATGCGCTTCCTGCGCGAGCGGTCCGTCCTGCTGCGCCTGACCCACCCGAACATCGTGCGGGTCCGCGACCTCGTCGTCGAGGGCGATCTGCTGGCGCTGGTCATGGACCTCGTCGACGGCCCCGACCTGCACCGCTACCTGCGCGAGAACGGGCCCTTCACGCCCGTCGCCGCCGCCCTGCTCACCGCGCAGGTCGCCGACGCGCTCGCCGCCAGCCACGCCGACGGCGTGGTGCACCGCGACCTGAAGCCGGCCAACGTCCTGCTCATGCAGAACGGCGGCCAGATGCACCCGCTGCTCACCGACTTCGGCATCGCGCGACTCGCCGACTCGCCGGGCCTGACCCGGACCAGCGAGTTCGTCGGGACGCCCGCGTACGTCGCGCCGGAGTCCGCCGAGGGCCGCCCGCAGACCTCGGCCGTGGACATCTACGGCGCCGGCATCCTGCTGTACGAGCTGATCACCGGACGCCCGCCGTTCTCCGGCGGCTCCGCCCTCGAGGTCCTCCACCAGCACCTGAACGCCGAGCCGCGCCGTCCCTCCACGGTCCCCGACCCGCTGTGGACGGTCATCGAGCGCTGCCTGCGCAAGAACCCCGACGACCGGCCGAGCGCCGAGAACCTCGCGCGCGGGCTGCGCATCGTCGCCGAGGGCATCGGGGTGCACGCGAACTCGATGCAGATCGCCGCCGCCGACGGCGTCGGCCATCTGCTCGCGCCCGACCCGACGCCCACGGCCGTGCCGGGCGGCGACTACGACCCGAACGCCGCGACCAGCGTCCTGCCGCACACGTCGGGTCCCGCGGGCGCCGCCGACCCCACCGCCGTGCTCCCGCACACCAGCGGTCCGGCGGGCGCCGCCGATCCGACGGCCGTCCTGCCGCCGGTGCCCCCGCACCAGCAGGGCCGGCAGCCGGAGCAGCCGCACCCCTGGCAGTCCCAGATGCAGGGCGCCCGCGCCCGCAACGAGCAGACCCAGGTCCAGCAGTACCTCGACCCGGGCGAGGACCCGCTGCGCCGCCGCCCCCAGCGGCAGGTCTCCCGCCAGCAGCAGCAGCCGCAGCAGCAGCCGTATCCGCCGCAACACCAGCCGAACCAGCAGCAGCAACAGCGGCCGCAGCAGCAGCAACCCGGCTACGGATACCCGGGGCAGCAGCAACAGCAGTACGCGCCGCCGCAGCACCAGCAGCCCCGGCAGCAGCCCCAGCGGTACGCGCCGCAGCCTCAGCAGCAGCCGAGGCAGCGGCCCGAGCCGGAACCCCGGCAGCCGCGCGAGCCGAGACAGCGCAGCGCCAACCCGATGAAGATCCCCGGACTCGGCTGCCTGAAGGGCTGCCTGTTCACGATCGTCATCCTGTTCGTGGCCGGCTGGCTGATCTGGGAGCTGAGCCCGCTCCAGAGCTGGATCGGCACCGGCCAGAGCTACTGGCAGCTGATCAGCGGCTGGTTCCACGACGTCACCGGCTGGATCGGCGATCTGGCCGAATCGAGCGGCAGCGGCTCGGCCGGCACCGGCAACTGAGACACCGCGGGCTCCGGTTTCGACCGTGAGTTTGTGTACTTGTCGACATCCGGCGGGTGATTTCCGTCTCCGCGGTGAAGGTTGGCTCCTCGGACGCGTACTTTGATGGGCAACACGCGTCTGTAGGAGCAGCCTTGGCACGGAAGATCGGCAGCCGGTACACCGCCCACCAGATCCTGGGACGGGGCAGCGCCGGCACGGTGTGGCTGGGCGAGGGACCGGACGGGCCCGTCGCCGTCAAGCTGCTGCGCGAGGACCTCGCCTCCGACGAGGAGCTCGTGGGCCGCTTCGTGCAGGAGCGCACGGCGCTGCTCGGCCTGGAGCACCCGCACGTGGTGTCGGTACGGGACCTGGTCGTGGACGGCAACGACCTGGCCCTGGTCATGGACCTCGTCCGCGGCACCGACCTGCGCACCCGCCTGGAACGCGACCGGCGGCTCGCGCCCGAGGCCGCCGTGGCGATCGTCGCGGACATCGCCGAGGGACTCGCCGCCGCGCACGCGGCCGGGATCGTGCACCGCGACGTGAAGCCGGAGAACATCCTGCTCGACATGCAGGGCCCGCTCGGCCCCGGCGGCTCGCACCGCGCGCTGCTGACGGACTTCGGCGTCGCGAAACTGATCGACACCCCCAAACGGACCCGCGCCACGAAGATCATCGGCACGCCGGACTATCTGGCGCCGGAGATCGTGGAGGGCCTGCCGCCGCGCGCCTCGGTGGACATCTACGCCCTGGCGACCGTGCTGTACGAGCTCCTCGCGGGCTTCACGCCGTTCGGCGGCGGCCACCCGGGCGCGGTGCTGCGCCGCCATGTCACCGAGTCCGTCGCCCCCCTGCCCGGCATCACGGACGAGCTCTGGCAGCTCATCGTGCAGTGCCTGGCGAAGGCGCCGGCGTCCCGGCTGCGGGCGTCCGAGCTGGCGGCCCGGCTGCGCGAGCAGCTCCCGTCGCTGACCGGGATGCCGCCGCTGGACGTCGACGAGCCGGACCCGGAGCAGGAGGACGGGGAGGGCGAGCCGGCCGAGGCCGCGCCCTCCGCCTCCGCTCCCGCGACCCCCTCCGGGCGGGTGCGGCGCGGGTCGGTCCCGCTGGTGCCCGGGGCTAAGCCGGACTCGAACCGGGACACCCACACGTCGATGCGGGTGCCCGCGCCGGACGAGCTGGCGGGCGGGGCGCACGGCACGGCACGGGTGCCGAGGGCGGCCGGAGCACCGCGCCCCGGCTCGGCACGGAACCGTTCCGCCACCCGGCGGCGCCGGATCACGGTGGGCGTGGCGGCGGTGGCGCTGATCGCCGCGGCGGGCATCGGAACCTGGGCGGCCACCTCCGGCGACGACGCGGGGGCGACCCCGCAGGACACGAAGAACTCGGCGCCGGCCTCCCCGTGACCTGGGGGCGGCCGAGGCCGGGCGGGCTCGGATGCCGGGTCCGTTAGGCTGGGAGGCGTGGCAGTCGTCGATGTATCCGAAGAGCTCAAGTCCCTCTCCTCGACCATGGAGTCGATCGAGGCCGTTCTGGACCTCGACAAGCTGAGGGCAGACATCGCCGTGCTCGAGGAGCAGGCGGCCGCGCCGTCCCTGTGGGACAACCCGGACGAGGCGCAGAAGATCACCAGCAAGCTGTCCCACCTCCAGGCCGAGGTCAGGAAGGCGGACACGCTGCGCGGCCGGATCGACGATCTCGCCGTGCTGTTCGAGATGGCCCAGGAGGAGGACGACTCGGACACCCTCGCGGAGGCCGAGTCCGAACTCACCGCCGTCAAGAAGGCGCTGGACGAGATGGAGGTCCGTACGCTGCTCAGCGGTGAGTACGACTCCCGCGAGGCCCTCGTGAACATCCGCGCCGAGGCCGGTGGCGTCGACGCCGCCGACTTCGCCGAGAAGCTTCAGCGGATGTACCTGCGGTGGGCGGAGCAGAAGGGCTACAAGACCGAGATCTACGAGACCTCGTACGCCGAAGAGGCCGGCATCAAGTCGACCACCTTCGCCGTCCAGGTCCCGTACGCCTACGGCACTCTCTCCGTGGAGCAGGGCACGCACCGGCTGGTGCGGATCTCCCCCTTCGACAACCAGGGACGCCGACAGACCTCCTTCGCGGGCGTCGAGATCCTTCCCGTGGTCGAGCAGACCGACCACATCGAGATCGACGAGTCCGAGCTGCGGGTGGACGTGTACCGGTCCTCCGGTCCCGGCGGCCAGGGCGTGAACACCACCGACTCCGCGGTGCGACTCACCCACCTCCCGACCGGCATCGTCGTCTCCTGCCAGAACGAGCGCTCGCAGATCCAGAACAAGGCGAGCGCGATGAACGTGCTCCAGGCCAAGCTGCTCGAGCGGCGCCGCCAGGAGGAGCAGGCCGCGATGGACGCCCTCAAGGGCGACGGCGGCAACTCCTGGGGCAACCAGATGCGTTCGTACGTCCTGCATCCGTACCAGATGGTCAAGGACCTGCGCACCGACTACGAGGTCGGCAACCCCGAAGCCGTGTTCAACGGTGAGATCGAGGGGTTCCTGGAAGCCGGAATTCGCTGGCGCAAGCAGCAAGAGAAGTAACTTTGTCGACAAGGCAACCGCCCCTGAATCAGGGGCGGTTGCCTTTTTATGTCACATTCACAGCACCAACGCCTCGCAAAGCGCCCCGACTTGGACATTGCGTACGCAACGACCTTGACGATGCTTTGAAAAGTGGGGAGGGTGCAGTGTGGCATGCGTATCTCCGGGGCGCATGTGAACCGGGGGCTTCAGCGGCATCTCAGCTACCTCCGTCGATCACGGCCCCGGGCGCGGCCTCATCGACGATTCAGCTACTGGGGGTAGCAGCTATATGACCAAGAAGACGCGGATCCGGTTCGCGCGCATAGCCGCCGGCGCCGTGATCGCCGCGGGCGCCTCGCTGACGGTCGCGGGCGTCGCCTCGGCCGACGACGACGCTCTGGTCGACACGAGCACCATCGTGCCCATGGATGGCGACCCGTGCGACATCGTGACCACGCCCGACTGTGACCCGGGCGGTACGACCGGCGAGACGGGCACCACCGGTACGACCGGCGAGACGGGCACCACCGGTACGACCGGCGAGACGGGCACCACCGGCACGACCGGTGAGACCGGCACCACCGGCACGACCGGCACCACCGGCGACACCACCACCGGTGGGGCGGTCTCCATCGGCGGCACGGTCACCATCGGAGGAACGTCCAGCACCGGCGGCGACTCCACCTCGGGCGGCTCCACCACGACCGGTGGCAGCACCACCACGGGTGGCTCCAGCACGACCGGTGGCAGCTCGACCACCGGCGGTTCCACCACGGGTGGCTCCAGCACGTCCGGCGGCGGCTCGACCACCGGCGGTTCCAGCACGTCCGGCGGCGACGACTCCACCGGTGGCTCCGGCAGCACCGGCGGTTCGAGCTCCTCCACCGGCGGCTCGGCCACCGGCGGCACCGACACCGACGGCACCTCCACCCAGGAGGAGGGCAGCTCCGCGCTGACCGACACCTCGGACTCCGCCGCCGACACCACCGCGCAGGGTGGCGGCAAGGAGCTCGCCGAGACGGGTGCCGGCCAGACCACGTTCCTGGTCATCGGCGCGGCCACGATGATCGCCGGCGGCGTCGGCTTCCGGGTGCTCCCGCGCCTCGTGGCCGGCCGCGGCGGAGCCGCTGCCTGACGTCGGGTAGTCGCCTCCGTACGTGACGTACGCGCGAAGGGGCCCGGAGCGATCAGCTCCGGGCCCCTTCCCGTGCGTGTGTGGGGGTTACGCGGTCTGGTGGGCCAGCAGCGCCAGCGCCGCCACCAGCACCGCGAGCAGCGCGATCAGCGCCATCGGGTTCAGACCCGCGAAGAAGTTGTCCTGTTGCTGCATCCGCTCGCGGTTCGCGCGGCACACCGGGCACCGGCCCTCGCTCACGGGCGCGGCGCAGTTAGCGCACACCAGCCGGTCGTACGTCATGCGCTCGCCCTCCTAGCACCGGTTCCACGTACACAACGCTCCGGGGAACGGGAACGTTCCCCCTCCACTGTGCCAGGTTCCTCCGTGGGCCGCGCGGCCCACCCGGAGAGCGGGGGGCGTACAAAGTCCCGTACAAAAACGCACAAGCCCCAATCAACCCCTCCCGACGCCTGCGCCGCCGTCCCCGGTTCGCGTATGGTCACGCTCATCTACCCCCGGCGACCCGTGGTGCATCCGTGATCCGATTCGACAACGTCTCCAAGGTCTACCCCAAGCAGACCCGCCCCGCACTCAGGGATGTCTCCCTCGAGGTGGAGAAGGGCGAGTTCGTGTTCCTCGTGGGATCCTCCGGTTCCGGCAAGTCCACCTTCCTGCGGCTGGTCCTTCGCGAGGAGCGCACCAGCCACGGTCAGGTGCACGTCCTGGGCAAGGACCTCGCGCGCCTCTCCAACTGGAAGGTGCCGCAGATGCGCCGCCAGCTGGGGACGGTCTTCCAGGACTTCCGGCTGCTGCCCAACAAGACGGTGGCGGAGAACGTCGCCTTCGCACAGGAGGTCATCGGCAAGTCGAAGGGCGAGATCCGCAAGTCCGTGCCGCAGGTGCTCGACCTCGTCGGGCTCGGCGGCAAGGAGGACCGGATGCCCGGTGAGCTGTCCGGCGGTGAGCAGCAGCGCGTCGCCATCGCGCGGGCCTTCGTGAACCGGCCCAAACTGCTGATCGCGGACGAGCCCACCGGCAACCTCGACCCGCAGACCTCCGTCGGCATCATGAAGCTGCTCGACCGGATCAACCGGACGGGCACGACCGTGCTGATGGCCACGCACGACCAGAACATCGTGGACCAGATGCGCAAGCGCGTCATCGAGCTGGAGCAGGGCCGTCTCGTCCGTGACCAGGCGCGCGGCGTCTACGGCTACCAGCACTGACCGTTCCCGCCATCGCCCCCGTTCTCGCGGACGTCCCCGGAAAGGCCTGAACAACTCGCCATGCGCGCCCAGTTCGTACTGTCGGAGATCGGTGTCGGTCTCCGCCGCAACCTGACGATGACCTTCGCCGTCGTCGTCTCCGTCGCCCTGTCCCTGGCGCTCTTCGGCGGGTCGCTCCTGATGAGCGACCAGGTCAGCACGATGAAGGGCTACTGGTACGACAAGGTCAACGTCTCGGTGTTCCTCTGCAACAAGAGCGACGCCGAGTCCGACCCGAACTGCGCCAAGGGCGCGGTCACCACGGACCAGAAGAAGCAGATCAAGTCCGACCTCGACAAGATGGGGGTCGTCGAGAAGGTGACGTACGAGTCGCAGGACGACGCGTACAAGCACTACAAGGAGCAGTTCGGCGACTCCCCGCTGGCCAGCTCCCTCACGCCGGACCAGATGCAGGAGTCGTACCGCATCAAGCTGAAGGACCCGGAGAAGTACCAGGTCATCGCGACCGCCTTCGACGGGCGGGACGGCGTGCAGTCCGTGCAGGACCAGAAGGGCATCCTGGACAACCTCTTCGGGCTGCTCAACGGCATGAACTGGGCGGCGCGGGCGGTCATGGCGCTGATGCTCGTCGTGGCGCTGATGCTGATCGTCAACACCGTGCGCGTCTCGGCCTTCAGCCGACGGCGTGAGACGGGGATCATGCGGCTGGTGGGCGCCTCCGGCTTCTACATCCAGGCGCCGTTCATCGCCGAGGCCGCGGTCGCCGGACTGATCGGCGGCACGGTCGCCTGCGGATTCCTGGTGATCGCCCGGTACTTCATCATCGACAACGGCCTGGCCCTGTCCGAGAAGCTGAACCTGATCAACTTCATCGGCTGGGACGCGGTGTTGACGAAGCTTCCGCTCATCCTCGCCACGAGTCTGCTGATGCCCGCGCTGGCCGCGTTCTTCGCGTTGCGCAAGTACCTGAAGGTGTGACGCACGCCCCGAGGGTCGTACGGTCAAGCGACCGTGCGGCCCTTCGCGTTCCCCTAGACTCACCGCCATGTCAGGCCGTGACCTGTTCTGTCAGCCCCGCCGTTTCGGCCGCGGGGCCGCCCTGACATTGGTGTTCGCGAGCGTGCTCGTCGCCGGCGCCGCCACCGGATCCCTGCCGGGTGACCCCGGAGAGGGCGGGCGGAGTGCCTCGGGCGCCGCCCCCTCCCCGGCCTCCGCCGGCCACTCCGAGGACGTGACGCGGGCCGCCGAGGAGGCGGCCGCGGACGGCAAGTCCCCGATGGAGGCCGCCGAGCGCGCTGTCAGCCGCAGCGGGGACCGCTGGGCGGCCGTCTACTCCGAGGGCGAGTACGAGGAGTTCGAGGCGTCCCTCGACGGCCGGTACACCGGCGTCGGCCTGGAGGCGCGGGGCGACCGGGACGGCCGGATCGAGGTGACCAAGGTGCAGTCGGGGTCGCCCGCGGCCGCCGCCGGGATCCACGCGGGCGACCGGCTGCGCAGCGTCGACGGACGGTCCGTCGAAGGTCTCCCGGTCACCGACGTCGTCTCCTTACTGCGCGGTGACGCCACCAGCGCGACCGCCGGCAGCACCGTCCGTCTCGGCCTGGAGCGCGGCACACGCGCGTGGACCGAGACCCTGCGCCGGGCGCTTCTCTCCACGGACTCCGTCACCGTCCACCGGCTCTCCGACGAGACCACCGTCATCACCGTCGCCGCGTTCACCAAGGGGGTCGGCGAGAGCGTGCGCAGCGCCGTCCGCCGGGCTCCGGCCGGCGCCGGGATCGTCCTCGATCTGCGCGGCAACTCCGGCGGCCTGGTCACCGAGGCCGTCTCCACCGCCTCCGCCTTCCTCGACGGCGGCCTGGTCGCCACCTACGACGTCGACGGCGACCAGCGCGCCCTGCACGCCGAGGGCGGCGGCGACACCACCAGCCCCCTGGTCGCACTCGTCGACGGCGGCACCATGAGCGCCGCCGAACTGCTCACCGGCGCCCTCCAGGACCGTGGCCGCGCGGTCGTCGTGGGGTCGCGCACCTTCGGCAAGGGCTCGGTCCAGATGCCGAGCCGGCTGCCCGACGGCTCCGTCGCCGAGCTGACCGTCGGGCACTACCGCACCCCCTCCGGGCACGGCGTCGACGGCCGGGGCATCACCCCCGACCTGGAGGCGGACGACGGGGCGCTGGAGCGGGCCGAGACCGTCCTGAGCGGCCTCGGGGACGTGTCCTGAGCGATCCGGCGACCGGGTGCGGCGACCGGATCCGTAATCGGCTTTCCCTCCGCGGGCCCGCGGGTGCGAAACTGGCTGCACTATGAGCAAGGGAATGTACGTACCGAAGGAGTCCCAGCCGAAGCAGGGCGGGGCGGCCCCGTCCGGCAAGGTCAAGGACGGCAAGCGCAAGATCGTCGCGCAGAACAAGAAGGCCCGGCACGACTACGCGATCATCGACGTCTACGAGGCCGGCCTCGTGCTCACCGGCACCGAGGTGAAGTCGCTGCGCGAGGGCCGCGCCTCGCTGACCGACGGCTTCGTCCAGATCGAGGGGAACGAGGCGTGGCTGCACGCCGCCCACATCCCCGAGTACTTCCAGGGCAGCTGGACCAACCACTCGGCGCGCCGCAAGCGCAAGCTGCTGCTGCACCGTGAGGAGATCGACAAGCTGTCGGTGAAGTCCGAGGAGACGGGTCACACGATCGTGCCCCTCGCCATCTACTTCAAGGACGGCCGGGCGAAGGCCGAGATCGCGCTGGCGCGCGGCAAGAAGGAGTACGACAAGCGGCAGACGCTGCGCGAGCAGCAGGACCGCCGGGAGACGGACCGGGTGATCGCCGCGGCGAAGCGCAGGCAGCGGCACGCGTAGCCGTCGCGCACGCGGCCGCGGGGAATACAGTGGCATCGACGTGCGTTGGTCACGTACGATGGCACTCGTGCTCCACAGCGGGCACGCGGTTTGAAAAATCAACATGGGGATGATCGGTTTCGACAGCGACTGTTGAAGCAGGGGAAGCGTGTCGAGGAAGCGGCAATGATCTCGTAAACCATATGTCGCAAAAAATAATCGCCAATACCAAGAGCGATTCCCAGTCCTACGCTCTCGCTGCCTGATAAGCAGTGAGGTAGGACCCTAAAGGGTGTCAGCCCGGGAGTGTTCCCGGCCCGGATCCTGGCATAATCTAGGGAACTAAACCTTGATCCCGGTCACGGGGTGAAGAGGGAAATCAAACAGTGACTGGGCCCGTCGGCGACTTGTTCGCGGGATCGCCGGGGCCGAGAAAATCACAGCGAACTGCACACGGAGAAGCCCTGATTCTGCACCGTTGGACGCGGGTTCGATTCCCGCCATCTCCACTCATCCCATGTGAACAGGAACCCCGTCGCTCCCCAGCGGCGGGGTTCTTGTCGTGCAGGACGTACGAGGCAGCGAAGAGGGAGGGCCCGGTGGAAGACCCGCCGCACATCACGCTCCTGGGCGAATACCGTGCGCGCCCCCTCCGCAGGGGTCTCCACGACGATTTCGCCCCGGACGACCCCCGGGCCGCCCTCGGTCTGTCCGCCGCCCTGGTCGCTGACCTGGCCGCATGGGCGACCGGCATCGACGCGGCCATGAACACCTGGCTGGCCGACCGCGACGACTTCCGCTGGGACGCCGCGTTCCTGCGTCTGCACGAGGAGGGCGAGACGCTCGCCGAACGCCTCGCCCGCGAACTCGCCCCCGGCCGGACGGTGAGCTACGAAGGCGTCCAGGGGGTGTCCTGCGCGCTGCTGGGGACCCGCCTCGGCAACCCGGTCAGCGTGGACTGACCGTGCGGGGGGCCGTGCTCTCCCGCCGGGTCAGCGCCGGCGGCAGCAGGGTCGCCGCGGGCACGGTCTCGCCGTCGAGCTTGCGCATCAGCAGTTCCACCGCCCGCTCGCCGATCTCCGCCGACGGCAGCGCGACGGAGGTGACGGGCACCCGCAGCCCCGCGGCGAGCTCGTCCGGACAGATCGCCGTGACCGACAGATCGCCCGGGACCCGCAACCCCAGCTGCTCGAACGCGGCGACGAGAGGCTCCAGCACCGCCTCGTTGTGCACCACCACTCCCGTCAGCGCGGGTTGTTCGCGCAGGAGCCGCTCCGCCACCCGGCGGGCCGCGGCGGGGGTCGCCTCGCAGGGGTGGACGGCGGAGGCGAGCCCCGCCCGGTCGGCGGCCGCGGTGAACCCCTGGACGACACGCTGGGCGAAGGCCGTGCCGCGCACGTACACCTCCGGTGGTGACCCGACCAGAGCGACCACCCGGTGCCCGAGCTGTGCCAGATGCTCCACGCACCGCTCGCCGGCCGCCCGGAAGTCGAGGTCGATGCAGGTCAGCCCGTCGGCCTCGAGCGGGAAACCGATCATCACGGACGGCCGGTCCAGAGAGCGCAGCAACGGCATCCGGGGGTCGTGGAGTTGGACGTCCATCAGCATCAGCGCGTCGACCAGGGCGGTGTCCGCGACCCGGCGCAGTCCCTCCTCGCCGCCCTCCTCCTGGGTCAGCAGCAGCACGTCGTGGTCGTGGTCGCGGGCCGCCGTCACCACCGACACCGCGAACTGCATGACGACCGGGACATGGATACCGGCCCGCAGCGGCACCACCAGCGCCAGTACGTTCGAGCGGCTGCTGGCCAGCGCGCGGGCGCCGGCGTGCGGGCGGTAGCCCAGCGTGCGGGCGGCCTCCTCGACGCGCCGCCGGGTCTCCTCGGAGATCGGGCGCTTGCCGCTCAGCGCGTACGACACCGTGCTGGGGGAGACCCCGGCGTGCCGCGCCACATCGGTGATCTTCACCATCGGACCGGCTCCCCGTCGTCCGGCGTCTCCAGGGTCAGGAACCCGCTGCCGGTCTCCGCCCGCGCGACCCGGTCGCCGGCCGCCAGCGCCCAGGGCGCCGAGGGGTCGCTCGCGGATGCCCGCAGGGTGTCCCCCTCCCGGACGACCGTGAAGGTGACGTCCCCGACCCGGACCGTCACCTGGGCGCCGCGTTCCAGGCCGTAGGTGCGCAGGGTGACCCCGTCGGCGTGCGGGTAGTCCGGCCGGTCGGCGTGGGCGCCCACCGGGAGCACCGCGCCCGGTCGCACCAGCAGCGGCAGGCCGAGGAACCCGTGGCGTTCGCGCACCCAGCGCGGGCCGGTCACCGTCCGTCCGGTGAGGTAGTGGGTCCAGACGCCCTCGGGGACGTAGTACGTCACGTCGCCCGCGTCGTCGAACACCGGCGCGACCAGCAGGTCCGGGCCGAGCATGTACTGCCGTTCCAGGTGGGCGCAGCCGGGATCGGCCGGGAACTCCAGCACCATCGCCCGCATCACGGGGGTGCCCTCCTCGTGGGCGACGCGGGCGGCCTCGTACAGGTAGGGCATGAGCCGCAGCTTCAGCCGGGTGAAGTGGCGGGCCACGTCCACCGACTCCTCGTCGAACAGCCAGGGCACCCGGTACGAGGAACTGCCGTGCAGTCTGCTGTGCGAGGACAGCAGGCCGAACGCCAGCCAGCGCTTGAACAGCGCCGGCGACGGGGTGCCCTCGAAGCCGCCGATGTCGTGGCTCCAGAAGCCGAACCCGGACAGGCCCAGGGACAGGCCGCCGCGCAGCGACTCCGCCATCGACTCGTACGTCGCCTCGCAGTCGCCGCCCCAGTGCACCGGGAACTGCTGGCCGCCGGTCGTCGCCGACCGCGCGAAGACGACCGCCTCCCCCTCGCCCCGGTGTTTGCGCAGCACGTCGAAGACGGTGCGGTTGTAGAGGTACGTGTAGTAGTTGTGCATCCGCTCCGGGTCCGAGCCGTCGGACCAGGTCACGTCGACCGGGACGCGTTCGCCGAAGTCGGTCTTGAAGCAGTCGACGCCCTGCGCGAGCAGCGCCTCCAGCTTGGCCGCGTACCAGTCGCGGGCGGCGGGGCTGGTGAAGTCGACGAGGGCCATGCCGGGCTGCCACAGGTCCCACTGCCAGACGCTCCCGTCCGGCCGCTTCAGCAGATGACCGAGGGCCCTGCCCTCCGCGAAGAGCGGCGACCGCTGGGCGATGTACGGGTTGATCCACACGCTGACGTGCAGGCCCTTCGCCTTGAGCCGGGTCAGCATGCCTTCCGGGTCGGGGAACACCCGTGGGTCCCAGCGGAAGTCGCACCAGTGGAACTCGCGCATCCAGAAGCAGTCGAAGTGGAAGACGGAGAGCGGGAGTTCGCGCTCGCGCATGCCCTCGATGAACGAGGTCACCGTCTCCTCGTCGTAGGACGTGGTGAACGACGTGGAGAGCCACAGGCCGAACGACCAGGCGGGCGGGAGGGCGGGGCGGCCGGTGAGGGCGGTGTACTTGCGGAGGATGTCCTTCGGGGTGGGGCCGTGGATGACGTAGTACGTCAACTCCTGTGTCTCGGCGCTGAACTGGACCCTCGACACCGCCTCCGAACCGACCTCGAAGGACACCTTGCCCGGGTGGTCGACGAACACGCCGTAGCCCGCGTCCGTGAGGTAGAACGGCACGTTCTTGTAGGCCTGTTCGGTCGCCGTGCCGCCGTCGGCGTTCCAGATGTCGACGACCTGGCCGTTCTTGACCAGCGGCCCGAAGCGTTCGCCGAGGCCGTAGACGGACGTCCCCACGCCCAGGCCGAGTTGTTCGCGCAGGTAGTGACCGCCGGTGGCCGCGTCCCGCATGATGCCCATGCCCTGGGGGCCGCTGGAGGTGAGGGTGCGGCCGTGGGCGAGGAACTCCACGTGCCAGGGGCCCGAGCGGGCGACCTTCACGGAGAGCGCGCCGGAGGTCAGGGTCGCGTAGGCGTCGTCGTAGGAGAGCTGGGGGGCGGGCTCCGCCTCGGTGAGCTCGAAGGCGGGCTCGCGGGGCCGCTCGCCGGTGAAGTGGGTGAGGGTGAGGCCGACGACGTCGGGCATCGGGGTGTGGGCGGTGATCGTCATGACCGGTCCCGTCATCAGGTCGCCGCGGCTGCGGATCGGCCGGGTCGGCGCGTGGATCTCCAGGACGCCGTGCGACTCGGTCACGTCGAGGACCTCGGCCGGGTGGGCGGCCGTGACGCCCTCGCGCAGCAGCCAGTAACCGTCGGTGAACTTCATGGGTGGGGGGTCCTTACTGCTCGGTCCTCACTACTTCACGGCGCCCACGGCGATGCCGCGGGTGAGGGTCCGCTGGAAGACGAGGAAGAAGACGAGGGCCGGGAGCACACCGAGGAGGGCGGCCGAGTTGGTCATCGTGGCGTCCATCAGGCGCTGCCCCTGGAGGACGCCGAGGGCCACCGACACGGTCTGGTTGTCGTTGGAGATCAGCATGACCAGCGGGAGCAGGAACTCGTTCCAGGTCCAGACGAAGAAGAAGACCAGCAGTACACCGAGGGTGGGGCGGCTGACGGGGACGACGATCCGCCACAGCACCTGCCACTTTCCGGCGCCGTCGATCCGGGCCGCCTCGATGATCTCGCGCGGGAACCGGCTCAGCACGGAGGAGAGCAGATAGGTGCCGAAGGCCGCCTGGATCACCGTGAAGACGATGATCACGCTGAGCCGGGTGTCGTACAGGCCGGCCTGCTTGCTCAGGTAGTACACCGGGTACACCAGCGCCTCCTGCGGAAGCATGTTGGCCAGCACGAAGAAGGCCAGGATCCAGGTGCGGCCCCTGATCCGCCCGATGCCGATCGCGTAGGCGTTCAGCACCGACAGGACCACCGCCCCGACCGCCACCGAGCCGCTGATCAGGACCGAGTTCAGCAGCTTTCGGCTGTAGTCGACGCGCTCCCAGAAGTCCTTCAGCCCGTCCAGGTACAGGCCGTCGGGGAGACTCAACGGCCCGTTGCGCGAGTACTCCGCCGGGGACTTGACCGCGTTCACGGCGACGATCAGAAACGGGACGATCATGAACAGGGCGGCCAGGCAGAGGGCCAGGAGGACCGGATAGCGGCGCAGGGCTCGCACGGCCTTCATGTCCGCACTCCTTCCTCCGCGTCCTCCGCCCGGGTCTGCAGCCTCAGGCCGACCAGGGAGAGGGCGAGAATGATCACGGTGAGCACGGTGGAGATCGCGGCGCCGTAGCCGACCTGCGTCTTCTCGAAGAACATGGTGAAGGAGAAGTAGGAGGGGACGTCCGTCGCGCCGCCCGGGCCGCCCTTGGTCAGGACGTACACCGCGCCGAACACCTTCAGCGCGGCGATCGTGCACCAGGTCAGGACGACGTAGACCTCCGGGCGGATCTGCGGCAGCGTGATGTGCAGGAAGCGACGCCACCAGCCGGCGCCGTCCAGTTCGGCCGCCTCGTACAGCTGCGGGTCGACGCGTTCCAGCCCTGCCATGAAGACGACCAGCGGGAAGCCCAGCTGCACCCACACCATCACGCCCATGACGCTGTAGAGCGCGAGGTCGGGATCGCCGAGCCAGTCCTGCCGCCACGAGCCGAGACCGACGGCCCGGAGCAGCTCGTCGAGCGAGCCGTTGTCGGGCGCGAGGATCCAGCTCCACACGATGCCGGCGACCGCGATCGGCAGCACCTGCGGGAGATAGAAGCAGGCGCGCAGCACGGCCGCCGTCCGGCTGCCGAAGTGCTTGCCGACGTAGTCGAACAGGGCGGCGGCCAGGACCAGTCCGACGGCCGTGGGGAGCGCCGCCATCGCGACGACCATGAAGAGGCTGTGCCGGAAGCTCTCCCAGAACCGGGCGTCGTCCATCAGCTCGCGGTAGTTGGCGAGTCCGGACCACTCGGGGCTGCCCACGCCCTGCCAGTCGGTGAAGCCCACCCAGGTGTTCATCAGGAACGGGACGACGACGACGGCGAGGAAGGCGAGAACGCCGGGGAGCAGGAACAGGGCGTAGGAATCGCGGGCGGGACGCGGGCGGACGGCCCGGTGCATCTTGCCGTCCACCCGCCCGCCGCGTTCGACGGTCACCGTCATGTCTTCGGTACGCCCTTGTCGTACGCCTCCTGCAACGCGTCCAGATAGCCGTCGGGCTTCTCGCCGCCGGTCAGCAGCTTCTGGGTCTCGGAGACGAGGACGTCGTAGAAGCCGGGGACCGGCCAGTCCGGGTAGAAGGCCAGGCCGTCGCGGCCGGACAGGGTGTTGAACTGGGCGATGAGCTCCTTGGACTTCGGGTCGGTGATGGCGGCGGGGTCCGCCGCGACCGGGACGCCGCCCTTGTTGCCGAGCAGGTTCTGGATCTTCTTCGACATGGTGATGTCGATGAAGTCGTAGGCGAGCTCCTTGTGGTGGGCGCTCTCCGGGACCACCCACAGGTTTCCGCCGGAGCCCGGGGCGAGGTCCGAGCCGGGCCACAGGGTGGTGCCCCAGTCGAACGTCGCCTCGTCCTGGAAGCGGCCGTACCACCAGCTGCCGGAGAACAGGATCGGCGCCTTGCCCCGGAGGAAGGAGACACCGGCGTCCTCGACCTTGGCGCTGGTCGAACTCTTGCCGATGTACCCCTTCTCCACCCAGTCGGCGAAGGTCTCGGCGGCGTACGTCCAGGCCGCGTCGTGGAAGTCGGTCTTCCCCTGGTACAGCTCGTACGAGTCGACCCAGGAGCGGTCCGCCTTCGACAGGGCCAGCTGGTAGACGTACTGCTGCGCGAGGTACTCGGCGCCGGAGTTGGCGAGCGGGGTGATCTCGTGTGCGGCGAAGGTGTTCATCGCCGCGACCAGGTCGTCGAACGTCTTCGGCTCGGCCAGCCGGTACTTCGCGAACAGGTCCTTGTTGAAGTACACCATCGTGTACTCGGCGTAGTTGGGCACCCCGTACCACTTGCCCGACCCCATCACACCGTTCGTGTCGTACCGGCTGGTGGTGCGTACCCCCGGGCTGAGCAGCTTGTCCCAGCCGCGTCTGGTCGCCTCGGCGGACAGATCGGTGAGGAGCCCCTGTCTGGATAGCAGGCCCGCCGTCGCGTTGCCCTTGTTGTACTCCATGAGGTCGGGCGCGTCGGAGGAGTTGAGGACCATCGGGGCGGTCTTCTGGATCTGGTCGAAGCTCTTCTCCTCGAACTCCACCTTCACGCCCGGGTGCTGGGCCTCGAAGTCCTTGATCGCCGCCGTCCAGGCCGCGCCCATCGCGCTGTTCGATGCCTCGTAGTGCCACAGCCGCAAGGTCTTGGCGTCGGAGCTGCCGCCCCCGTCCGAGCCGCCGCAGGAGGCCAGGAGCAGCGATCCGGCGAGGACCGCCGCCGCGCTCGCCGCTCTCCGTCGTGCCCTCGCACGCCTTCGTGCCGTCAACATCCTGTGCCTCCAGGGGAGTCGGATGGTGCTGGGGGCGTCACGGTGCGTCCATCGAATCGATTCGATGGGTGACGTCGAAGCGCTTCGACGGGGGAAGGTATGTGGCTGCTGTGGTCACGTCAATGGGGCGGGTGGGGAGGCAGGCATACCGGTGAAGTCCCTGGTGAACTTTCCGGCCATGCCTGAGGCGGCTCTCCGCCTCGTCTTCGGCGTGCGCTCTTTGCCCGGGTTTGTCGCAGATGTGGGCATAGTGGCCGATCAGCTCGATCCGCGATGTGCAGCGAGGTGTCACTTTCGTGATCGGGGTGATCGAAGTGCGACCGTCGAGGCATCGGTGGGGGAGATTTCCGGCCATAGACATGCGCATGACTTCTGTCCATAAATGACGCATCGCGAACGCAGGGCCCAAGCCTGCGCTAGATTCGTGGATCTGAGCGCAACGGGATAAATGGGGCGCTGGAGCCGGGTGGGGGCCCGGGTTCCTCGACGTGTGCTCAGGGTCGTCGGCGCACCCGGAACAGTTCCGTGGGGGGAAGTACGCACATGAAGAATTGGCGGGAAGACGCCCAACCGGAGTGGCCGCAGGCGGCATCGCCGGCCCGTGACATGCCGGCCGTGGGGGCGGGAACCCAGGGCTCGGCCGGGATCGGCGGGCAGTCCCTGACGTCCATGGCGGGAGAAAGCGCCAGATATCGGTCGCTGATGGATGTACCGCGTGAAAGCGGTCTCCTCTCGGCCTCGAACACCTCGAACGGTCTTTCCGAAAACGAACGGTCGAGCGATCTCCGGGATCCCTGGGGGGAGGAACCCGCCGGCGCGGCCGGGAAGGGGACCGACCCGGGCGAGGTCACCGTCCAGCTGGACCCCCTGAAGAAGGGGCGGCCCGACGGCCCGGAGGCCGCCTCCGACGTCCCGGTGTTCGTCGACGAGTCGGGCCGGCGCAGCCGCACGTTCCGCCGTATCGGCATCGTCGTCGGTACCGCGTGCGGGGCGTACGCCGTCGTCATCGTGGCCGCGCTGCTCTCCGGCAACGCGGGCGCGCCCTGGCTGCCGGTCCCGGTGCCGGGCCAGGCCGACGAGAAGCCGGCGGCGGGCAAGGTGGACGGCACGTCGACGCCCGACAAGTCCGCGAGTCCGCGCCACGGGGTCCCCGGCGGCACGGTGCCGGGCGGCTCGGGTGCCACCGCCGCCGTCTCCGGCGCCGTGTCGGGCAAGCCGGGCGCGAGCAAGGCGCCGGGCGCTTCGGGGAGCGCCGCCCCGTCCGGCCGGGCGTCCACGGCGGCGAAGCCCTCGGCGAGCGCGACCACCCGGCCCAGTACGGGCCCCACGGCCACGGCCTCCTCGGCGCCCGGCCCGAGCGGCCCGGTGGTCGCACCGCCGCCGTCCACGCCACCGCCGGCGTCCTCACCCCCCGCCTCTCCCTCCGCCGTCTCCTCGCCGTCCCCGGCCGGCGGAGCCTCCACCACCGTCGCCGACGGCCCGCCGGAACCGGTCCCGGCGGCATCGAGCCCGGCAGCCTGAACAGCCCATGGGAATCGCCGGCCGACGGGCCCCACGAGCGTCACCGGCCCTGGTGCGCGGTGGACTTCGCCGGCGGTGACGGGGTCGACGGCGACCGGCTTCGGCGCGGCGTCCGGCTTCGGCACTCGGTCCGGTTTCGGCGGCGGCGTCCGCGAAGACGGGGTCGCCGTCCTCGACCGCCGGGCAGGCCGGGACAGCCGGTCACCGGGCGGCGAAAGCCTCCCCCTCGTTCCACCACGGCGTCACGGCTCCACGGCGCCACCGTCGCGCCGGGTCCCCACGGCTCGTAGGCCGTGGGCCGGGCTCCCGGGAGCAGCGCCCGCCGGTCCGCCCCGGGCTCGCGTCACGGACTCCGCCGCAAGGGGTCCCGACGCGGCGTCCCGCCCCAACGGCCCCCGCACACCCACCCCGGCTCGACGGCCTCCGCCCACCCGCCCCGGCACGACCGCCCCGGCACGACCGCGTCGACGTGACGGGGCCGGCACGGGAAGTCCGACGTGACGGGGCCCGGCACCACATGAAGTCCGCACCTGTCAGCGATGTCCCGATACTCGCTCCCCGCCGCCACAGCTCGCGGCGCGTACCTTCGCCCGACCTCGTCCCCGGAGAACCACCTCTCATGGCACCACGTACCAGCCGCCGCTCGACCCGACGGTCAGCTGCCGGGCAGCCCGCGCACTCGTCCGGCGGCCACGCCGCGTCCGCTTCACCGTCGACGGGGGACGCGCCAGGAGGTGACCCGGCCGGCGGGCCGCACGGCGGCGGGCGACGGTCCTCCGGTCGGCGCTCCGGCCCGAGGCAGGGGCGGGGCCGCCCCCCGGGGCGTGCCGCCGGCGGCTCCGCGCACGCCGCGCCGCCGTCCCCCGAACGCCGGCGTCTGGTGTCGCTCCGGCTGCGCCATCTGCTGCCGCTCGTCGTGCTCTTCGCGATGATGGCCATGCTGATGCTGCGCGGCTACGTGCACAGCGAGATCCTCGCCGACTACCGCATCCGCCCCGAGGCCGCCGCCGACAAGGTGCCGCAGAAGGTGCTCGACGGCGGGCCGGTCGTCGACACCCGGAACGGGCAGCAGACCACCCTCCAGGTGCCGGATCACCGGATCGTGCTCACCTTCGACGACGGACCCGACCCGAAGTGGACCCCCCAGGTCCTCGACATCCTGAAGAAGCACCACACGCACGCCGTCTTCTTCATCACCGGCACCATGGCCTCCCGCTACCCCGAACTGGTCCGGCGGATGGTGGCCGAGGGCCACGAGATCGGGCTGCACACCTTCAACCACCCCGACCTCTCCTACCAGTCGAAGAAGCGCATCGACTGGGAGCTCACCCAGAACCAGCTGGCCCTGGCCGGCGCAGCGGGTATCCGGACGTCGCTCTTCCGGCCGCCCTACTCCTCCAGCACGGACGCCCTCGACAACGCCTCCTGGCCGGTCACCCAATTCGTCGGCACCCGGGGCTACCTCACCGTCTTCACCACCGCCGACAGCGAGGACTGGCGCAAACCCGGGATCCGGGAGATCATCCGCAACTCCACGCCACAGGGCGGCAAGGGCGCGATCGTCCTCATGCACGACTCCGGCGGCGACCGTCACCAGACGGTGCAGGCCCTCGACACCTACCTCCCCGAACTCCAGGGCAAGGGCTACACGTTCGAGAACCTCACCGAGGCCCTGGCGGCCCCGAGCGCGCACACCCCGGTCACCGGGCTCGACCTGTGGAAGGGCAAATCCTGGGTCTTCCTGGTCGAGGCCTCGGACGACATCACCGCCGTCCTGGTCGTGGGCCTCGCCGTCATCGGCGTCCTGGTCTTCGCCCGCTTCGGGCTGATGCTCCTGCTCTCCGCGATCCACACCCGCCGTACCCGCCGCAAGGGCTTCGTCTGGGGGCCGGACGCGCCCGTCACCGAACCGGCGTCGGTGCTCGTGCCGGCCTACAACGAGGCCAAGTGCATCGAGAGCACGGTGCGTTCGCTGATGAAGAGCGAGCACCCGATCGAGATCCTCGTCATCGACGACGGCTCCAGTGACGGCACCGCCCGGATCGTCGAGGACCTGCACCTGCCCGGTGTCCGCGTCGTCCGGCAGCTCAACGCGGGCAAGCCCGCCGCCCTCAACCGGGGCATCGCCAACGCCCGGCACGACCTCATCGTGATGATGGACGGCGACACCGTCTTCGAGCCGTCCACCGTCCGTGAACTCGTCCAGCCCTTCGCCGATCCGAAGGTCGGCGCGGTCGCGGGCAACGCCAAGGTCGGCAACAAGGACACCCTCATCGGCGCCTGGCAGCACATCGAGTACGTGATGGGCTTCAACCTCGACCGCCGCATGTACGACGTCCTGCGCTGCATGCCCACCATCCCGGGGGCCGTCGGGGCGTTCCGCCGCAGCGCGCTCGACCGGGTCGGCGGCATGAGCGACGACACCCTCGCCGAGGACACCGACATCACCATGGCCATCCACCGGGACGGCTGGCACGTCGTGTACGCGGAGAAGGCGCGCGCGTGGACCGAGGCGCCCGAGTCCGTCCAGCAGCTGTGGTCGCAGCGGTACCGCTGGTGCTACGGCACCATGCAGGCGATCTGGAAGCACCGCCGCGCCCTCGTCGAGAGCGGGCCTTCGGGCCGTTTCGGCCGCGTCGGCCTCCCGCTCGTCTCCCTCTTCATGGTGGTCGCCCCGCTCCTCGCCCCGCTCATCGACCTGTTCCTGGTCTATGGCCTGCTCTTCGGCCCGACCGGCAAGACGATCGCGGCCTGGTTCGGTGTCCTCGCCGTCCAGGCGGGCTGCGCCGCGTACGCCTTCGTCCTGGACCGCGAACGCCTCACCCCGCTCATCTCCCTGCCGCTCCAACAACTGCTCTACCGCCAGCTGATGTACATCGTCCTGCTCCAGTCCTGGATCACCGCCCTCACCGGCGGCCGGCTGCGCTGGCAGAAACTCCGCCGCAAGGGCCAGGTGGCGGCGCCGCCCGGCGTGACCGCGGCGACCGCGGACGGAGGAGCGGCCTGATGAGCACCCACCCGACGGATACCACCGCCGAGTTGCCGGAACTGCCTCACCGGCCGCCCCGGCACACCGTGCCGGAGCCGCAGAGTCCGGAGTCGCGGGGTCCGGAGCAGCACGATGCCGAACAGCACGGCCCCGAGCAGCAGAGCTCCGAGCAGGAGGACGCCGGGAAGAAGGGGGGAGGACGGGACCGCTACTTCGACCTGCTCCGGGCCGTCGCCCTCTTCCGGGTCGTCTTCTACCACCTGTTGGGCTGGGCCTGGCTGCCCGTCGTCTTCCCCTCCATGGGCGTGATGTTCGCGCTCGCCGGCAACCTGATGGCCCGCTCGCTGGCCAGACGCCCCGCGCCGGGCGTCGTACGTGGCCGGCTGCGCAGGCTGCTGCCCCCGCTGTGGCTGCTGGGCGTGGTCGGCGTGTCAGGCATGCTGGTGGCGGGCTGGCGTCCGGACGACGAGGGGCACCCCGGCTGGTGGTGGCTCCACCTCGCCTACTGGATCCTGCCGCTGAGCGACCCGCCGTACGGCGACGGACTGCCCGGCGTGCACGGGCTGATCAGCGACGGCTGGGCCGCCGACCTGGGCGTACCCCTCTGGTACATCCGCGCCTACCTCTGGTTCGTGCTGCTCTCCCCGTTCCTGCTGCGTGCCCTGCGCCGGCTGCCCTGGCCGACGATCGTCGCGCCCGTCGTGCTGTCCGCCGCCCTGGAGTTCGGCGCGCTGTCGGTGCCGGGCTGGCGGCTGGAGGCCCAGCTCAGCGACTTCGGCGCGTTCGGTGCGTGCTGGCTGCTGGGCATGGCACACCAGGAGGGCGTCCTGCGTCGCCTGCCCCGTTACGTGGTGCCGTCCCTGGCCCCCGCCGTGGCGGGAATCGGCCTCTGGTACGCCCTGGCCCACGACCTCCGGGAGGGCCACGACCTGGACGACATGCCGTTCGCCCAGTCCCTGTGGTCCTTCGCCGCGGTGCTGCTGCTCCTGCACATCAGCCCGTCCTGGTCCGAGTGGCCGGCCCGGTTGCGCCGCTGGGACCGGTTGATCACGCTGCTCAACTCCCGCGCCGTGACGATCTATCTGTGGCACAACGTCTGCATCGGGGTCGTGGAGGCCCTGTGGGACCGGCTGTGGGGCATCTCCTGGCTGGAGGCGAACGCCCGCTGGGTCCTGGAGAGCCCGTGGCCGCAGCTGCCGGCCGTCTGGCTGCTCACCGCGGTCTGCGTGCTCTGCTTCGGCTGGGTGGAGGACCTGGCGGCCCGCCGCAGGCCCCGCCTGTGGCCGGACGGACGGGTCGGCGCCGGCACGCACCGCGCCTGAACACCACCCTCCGTCCGCGCCTGAAGGGCGCCCTGGGCTCTGCGGTGACCGCCCCCGCCCCCGGTTCACCCGCCGGAGGCGGGGGCGGTTCGCGTACATGGATGCCCTTCGGCCCCGGACCCGGCCTCGGGCCCACGCGCCGGCCCCGGCCCGGGGCGCCCCCCGCCCCCCGCGCTCGGAGTCCTCTCACCGGCCCTCCCCGCAACGTGAGAGCAACGTTCCTTTCCGGTCACCCACAGCCACAGCGCGGAAACGCGCCCTCCCTACCTTCGGGACTCAGCACCGCTCATCCCCGCGAACCACCCCAGCCCGGAGCACCGTGGAGGCGTCATGACAGCCCCGAGTACAGCCCCCGCATCCCCGCCCCCCACGAAGAAGGGGAGCCACTGGATCGAGGAGTGGGACCCGGAGAACGAGGCCTTCTGGAACGAGAAGGGCGAGAAGATCGCCCGCCGTAACCTCCTCTTCTCGGTCCTCTCCGAGCACATCGGGTTCTCGATCTGGACGATGTGGTCCGTGCTGGTGCTCTTCATGGGCCCGGAGTACGGACTCACCCCGGCCGACAAGTTCCTGCTGACGTCGATGGTGACGCTGGTCGGGGCGGTCGTACGGGTGCCCTACACCTTCGCCGTCGCCATCTTCGGCGGCCGGAACTGGACGATCATCTCGGCCGGCCTGCTGCTGATCCCCACGATCGCCGCGTTCACGGTGATGGAACCGGGGACCTCCTTCAACACGTTCCTGCTGGTCGGCCTGCTCGCGGGCATCGGCGGCGGCAACTTCGCCTCCTCGATGACCAACATCAACGCCTTCTTCCCGCTCCGTAAGAAGGGGTGGGCGCTCGGACTCAACGCGGGCGGCGGCAACATCGGCGTTCCGGTCATCCAGCTGATCGCCCTCGCCGTCATCGGCGCGAGCGGCGGGCCGCGCGTGCTGCTGGGGATCTACATCCCGCTCATCTTCGTCGCCGCCACCTTCGCCGCGCTGTTCATGGACAACCTGGCCTCCGTGAAGAACGACACCGGTGCCGCGATCGACTCCGCGAAGGACGCGCACACCTGGATCATGTCCTTCCTCTACGTCGGCACCTTCGGGTCGTTCATCGGCTACAGCTTCGCCTTCGGGCAGGTCCTGACGAACCAGTTCGGCCGGACGCCCCTCCAGGCGGCCTACCTCACCTTCATCGGCCCGCTGCTCGGCTCCCTCATCCGTCCCGTCGGCGGCTGGCTCGCCGACCGCTACGGCGGTGCCCGCATCACCCTGTACAACTACGTCGGCATGGCCACCGCCACCGCCGTCCTGGTCTTCGCCAGCATGCAGAAGTCGCTGCCGCTCTTCGTCTCCGTCTTCGTGGTGCTGTTCGTGCTCAGCGGCCTCGGCAACGGGTCCACGTACAAGATGATCCCCGGCATCTTCCAGGCGAAGGCCGTGGCCAAGGGGCTGGCGGGCGAGGAGGCGGCCGCCTACGGACGGCGCCTGTCCGGCGCCTCCATGGGACTGATCGGCGCGGTCGGCGCGCTCGGCGGGGTCGGGATCAACCTGGCCTTCCGTCAGTCCTTCCTGTCCTACGGTTCGGGAACCGGGGCCTTCGTCGCCTTCCTCGTCTTCTACGCGGCGTGCTTCGGGGTCACCTGGGCCGTATACCTTCGCCGTCCGTCCGCCAGGATCACCGCAGGAAGCACCGCTTCCGAGGCGAAGCAGCAGCTCAGCTACGCCGAGGTGTGACGTAACACCGGCGACACGTGGCCGAACCGAGCCTGTCACGCACCATTGACAGGCTCGTCGGCATGTAGGTGTAAACGGGACTCGAGCGGGACGAGAGTGATGTACGAGCAACAGCAGCGATCCGACGCCGGCCCTCAAGGTGCCGTAGAACACGGGCCCCTCGCGGGCTTCACCGTGGGCGTGACGGCCGCGCGCCGGGCCGAGGAGCTCGGCGCGCTGCTCCAGCGGCGGGGGGCGGCGGTGCTGCACGCGCCCGCTCTGCGCATCGTGCCGCTCGCCGACGACGGAGAGCTGCTCGCCGCCACGAAGGACCTCATCGACCAGGTGCCGGACGTCGTGGTCGCCACCACGGCGATCGGCTTCCGCGGCTGGATCGAGGCGGCCGACGGCTGGGGGCTCGGCGAGCAACTGCTCGACCGGCTCGGCGGCGTCGAGCTGCTGGCCCGCGGCCCCAAGGTCAAGGGCGCCGTGCGGGCCGCCGGACTGACGGAGGACTGGTCGCCGTCCAGCGAGTCCATGGCCGAGGTGCTCGACCGGCTCCTGGAGGAAGGCGTCGACGGACGCCGGGTCGCCGTCCAGCTGCACGGCGAGCCGCTGCCCGGGTTCGTGGAGTCGCTGCGGGTCGCGGGCGCGGAAGTGGTGGGGGTGCCCGTCTACCGGTGGATGCCGCCGGAGGACGTCTCGCCGCTCGACCGGCTGCTCGACGGCGCCGTCTCCCGCGGACTGGACGCGATCACGTTCACCAGCGCGCCCGCCGCCGCGTCCCTGCTGTCGCGTGCGGAGGAGCGGGGGCTGCTGCCCGAGCTGCTCGCCGCCCTCGCCCACGACGTACTGCCCGCCTGCGTCGGACCGGTCACCGCCCTGCCGCTCCAGGCGCGGGGCGTGGACACCGTCCAGCCGGAGCGGTTCCGGCTCGGGCCGCTCGTGCAGTTGCTGTGCCAGGAGCTGCCGGCGCGGTCCCGGGCACTGCCGATCGCCGGGTACCGGGTGGAGATCCGGGGGCACGCGGTGCTGGTGGACGGGGGTCTGAAGCCGGTGCCTCCGGCCGGGATGTCGTTGCTGCGGGCGCTGTCCCGGCGACCGGGGTGGGTCGTGCCGCGCTCCGAGCTGCTGCGGGCGCTGCCCGGGGCGGGGAAGGACGAGCACGCCGTCGAGACGGCGATGGCCCGGCTGCGGACGGCCCTCGGGGCGCCGAAGCTGATCCAGACGGTGGTGAAGCGGGGGTACCGGCTGGCCCTGGACCCGGCCGCCGACGCGAAGTACGCGGACGACTAGGCGGGTTACGGGTCCGGCCCGGCTCCTTCCGCGGGTCCGGCCCGGCTCTGCCGGGGTGGCCCCCGGCTTCTTCCGGGGGGGGTGGCGCCGCCGGACCCGGGCCGCGGGCCGGACGGTCTCGTCCTCGATCTCCCGAGAAGGGGGCCCGGGCGGGCTGGTGGTCGGCACCCCGCGCTGGCACTGTGAGGGGACGGATTTCCTCGGGCAGTGCCTCGCGGCAGGCGGTGAAACGCGCATGGACGAGCTCCGGTTCGACGCCGGGCGGATCTGTCTCGACCTGCTCGCGACCGCGCATCCCGTCGAACGGCTCGACGCCGTCGCGCCGTTGTGCGCGTGGATCCGCGGCTCCGGACTCGTCCCGCAGGGCACCCCGCTCACCCACGCCGACGCCTCCTGGCCGCCCGCCTTCCGCGAACTGCGACGGAACACGGGACAGTTGGTGCACGGATGGCTCACCCGTCACGAACCCGGGTCGTACGACCCCGCCCTGGCCCGAGTCAACGACGCCGCGCGGGCCGTTCCCCCGGCCCCCCGTGCCGTACGCGGCGAAGACGGGGGCTTCGTGCGTGAGTTGGCCGGGCCGCCGGCGTGTGTCGCGTTGCTGGCCGCCGTGGCCCGGGACGCGGTGGAGCTGCTCACCGATCCGGTCGCCCGGGCGGGGCTGCGGCAGTGCGCGGGGGACAACTGCCCGATCGTGTATGTCGACATGTCCCGGGGGCGCCGGCGCCGCTGGTGTTCCAGTGAGGTCTGTGGGAACCGGGAGCGGGTGGCGCGGCACCGCCGACGGGCGGCGCTCGCCCCGCGCTCCTGACGCGTTGCTCCTGAGACCTTGCTCCTGAGGCCTCCACCAACTCCCCTGTCTCATATGCGGCTTTCGTGGAGGCGTCACCGGCCCCCTGTCGAAGTGATTTCGATTACACGCCGTTTACCCGAGCCGCTCGCCGGGCAGTCGGCGCGATCTTGTCGATGTGGCGGAAATGTAAAGAAGAAGCGGTGGGAATGTGCCGCCATGTCCCCGCTCGTCATGACACCCGGAAGAAAAGTGTCTGCTCGGTTTGAACGCTCAACACCCCGCTTGCGTACCCGTCGTCGAGCGACTGACTGGGGGAACCCCCGGACACCGGAGGTGGGCGTGCGCAAGGATGCGGCCGTGGCCAATGAACGTGGATCGAGGGCCCGACATCGCATGTCCCAGCCCTCGGAACCTGACGAGGAGCTGATGCGTGCTCTGTATCGGGAGCATGCCGGACCCCTGCTTGCGTATGTCCTGCGCCTGGTTGCCGGAGACCGGCAGCGCGCCGAGGACGTCGTGCAGGAGACGCTCATCCGTGCCTGGAAGAACGCCGGTCAGCTCAATCGTGCGACCGGATCTGTACGCCCCTGGCTGGTGACGGTCGCACGTCGCATCGTCATCGACGGCCACCGCAGCCGGCAGGCCCGGCCGCAGGAGGTCGACCCGTCGCCGCTGGAGGTCATTCCTGCGGAGGACGAGATCGACAAGGCGCTGTGGCTGATGACGCTGTCCGACGCGCTCGACGACCTGACCCCGGCCCACCGGGAGGTGCTCGTCGAGACGTACTTCAAGGGGCGTACCGTCAACGAGGCGGCCGAGACGCTGGGTATACCCAGCGGCACCGTGCGCTCACGGGTCTTCTATGCCCTGCGGTCGATGAAGCTGGCTCTGGAGGAGCGGGGGGTGACGGCGTGATGAGCGTTTACGGGGGATTCGGAGCAGGTGGTTCGGGTATGTCTGGACCCATGCAGGGATCTACGGGATCTCCGAGCCCGAGCGAACACGAGACCGTCGGCGCCTACGCCCTCGGGATTCTCGACGACGCCGAAGCAACCGCTTTCGAGATGCATCTCGCCGGCTGCGAGTGGTGCGCCCAGCAGCTCGACGAACTCGCCGGCATGGAACCCATGCTGGCCGCCCTCGCGGACCTGCCGGGCACCGGCACCCCCGCGATCGGCGAGTCCCTGTCCGCCCGTCCCAGCCCGCGGCTCGCGGAACGGCTGGTCGACGAGGTGTCCGAGCGCCGCGCGGTCAAGCGCCGCCGCTCGTTCTTCCTGGTGGCGGCCGCGGCCGCGCTGATCATCGGCGGCCCGCTCACCGTGCTGGCGGCGACCGGCGGCGACAGCGGGACCAAGGGCACGGAGGCGAGCTCCACCAAGTCGGCCAACGCCGCCAAGGACACCTTCTCGACGCTCACCGACCGCGTCTCCGCGACCGACTCCGCCAGCAAGGTCTCCGCGACCGTCGCCATGGGCGAGAAGGCGTGGGGCACCGAGATCGGCGTCGAGCTGAAGAACGTGACGGGCCCGGAGAAGTGCTCGCTCATCGCCGTCGGCAAGAACGGCGAGCGCGAGACGGTCTCCTCCTGGTCGGTCCCCGAGTGGGGCTACGGCATCGCGAACGCCAAGACCGAGCAGGCCAAGAACCCGCTCTACGTCGTGGGCGGCGCCGCCTTCAAGACCAACGAGATCGACCACTTCGAGGTCATGACCTTCGACGGCAAGAAGCTCGTCCAGATCGACGCGTAACTTCCTACACGGGGTCCCCTTCGCGTACGGTTGACGGCTGCCCAGCACGTCAGAAGGGGGCCCGGTGGCCGTTCAGGCACAGCAGGAAACCGCGGTCGGATCGGTTCGGCACACCGCGCCGGATTCGGTGCGGGACCGAGAGATCGGCATCGAACAGGAACACCTCGACCGGGTGTACCGGCGCCTCGAGGAGAAGATCCACGAGGCGGAGTTCCTGATGCACGACGCGGCCAAGCGGGGGCAGGTCGGCACGCCCGGCGCCCTCGCGGAGCGGGACGCCCAGGTGTTCCGCGCGGGCGTCCACCTCAACCGGCTCAACAACGAGTTCGAGGACTTCCTGTTCGGGCGGATCGATCTGCTCGCCGGGAAGGACGGCAAGAAGGGTCCGGACGGCGCGTACACCGCCGTGGAACCCGCCGAGGGGGCCGTCCGCCCCGACAACACGGCCGACATCGCCGAGACGCTGCACATCGGGCGTATCGGCGTCCTCGACTCCGACTACGCCCCGCTGGTCATCGACTGGCGGGCACCGGCCGCGGCGCCGTTCTACCGGTCCACCCCGGTCGACCCGGGGCGCGTGGTACGGCGCCGGGTGATCCGCTCCAAGGGGCGCCGCGTCCTCGGTGTCGAGGACGATCTGATGCGTCCCGAGCTGACGGCGACCCTGGACGGCGAGGAGCTGCCCGTCATCGGCGACGGCGCCCTCATGGCCGCCCTCGGACAGGCCCGCAGCCACACCATGCGCGACATCGTCGCCTCCATCCAGGCCGAGCAGGACCTGGTCATCCGCGCCCCCGCCGCCTCCGTGACCTACGTCGAGGGCGGGCCGGGCACCGGCAAGACCGCCGTCGCGCTGCACCGGGCCGCCTACCTGCTCTACCAGGACCGCCGCCGGTACGCGGGCGGCATCCTGATCGTCTCGCCCACGCCGCTGCTCGTGGCGTACACCGAGGGCGTGCTGCCCTCGCTCGGCGAGGAGGGCCAGGTCGCCATCCGCGCCATCGGCTCCCTCGTGGACGGCGCCGAGGCCACCCTGTACGACTCCCCGGCGGTGGCCCGGGCCAAGGGGTCCCACCGGATGCTGAGGGTGCTGCGGAAGGCGGCGCGCGGCGCGCTGGAGAGCGGCGGCCGGGTCGCGGCGCAGCCGACCCTCGGCGAGCCCGACGAGGCAGCCGCGCCCACGCAGACCCCGACCCGGCTGCGGGTCGTCGCCTTCGGCCGTCGGCTGGAACTGGAGGCCGCCGACCTGGACCGCGTCCGGCAGAGCGCCCTCAGCGGCACCGCCCCGGTGAACCTGCTGCGCCCTCGCGCCCGCAAGCTGCTCCTGGACGCCCTGTGGGAGCGCTCCGGCGCGGCCGGCCGGCACAGCGACCCCGAGCTCGCCGCCGAGCTGCGCTCCTCCTTCGACGAGGACGTGACCACCGAGGACTCCTTCATCGCGTTCCTCGACGCCTGGTGGCCGGAGCTGACCCCGGAGGCGGTCCTCACCGCCATGGCCGACGAACGGCGGCTCGGCCGCTGGGCCCGGCGGATCCTCAACCCGGGCGAGGTCCGCAAGGTCGCCCGGGCACTCAAGCGGGACGGCCGCTCGGTGCACGACATCGCCATGCTCGACGAGCTCCAGGCGATCCTCGGCGCCCCCCTCCGCCCGAAGAAGCGGCGCGAGTACGACCCGCTGGACCAGCTCACCGGGCTGGACGAGCTGATGCCGGTGCGCGAGGAGACCCAGCGCGAGCGGGCCGAGCGGCTCGCCCAGGAGCGCGTCGAGTACGCGCACGTCATCGTGGACGAGGCGCAGGACCTCACCCCGATGCAGTGGCGCATGGTCGGCCGCCGGGGCCGGCACGCCACCTGGACGGTCGTCGGCGACCCGGCCCAGTCCTCCTGGTCCGACCCCGACGAGGCCGCCGAGGCCCGTGACGAGGCCCTCGGCACCCGCCCGCGCCGCCGCTTCCAGCTGACCGTCAACTACCGCAACCCGGCCGAGATCGCCGAGCTGGCCGCGAAGGTGCTGGCGCTGGCCATGCCCGGCGCCGAATCCCCGTCGGCGGTCAGGTCGACGGGGGTCGTGCCCCGCTTCGAGGCCGTCACCGACAGCCTGGGCGCCACCGTCCGCGCGGAGGCCGGGCGGCTGCTGGACCGGGTCGACGGGACCGTCGGCGTCGTGGTCGCGATGAACCGCCGCGAGGAGGCGAGACGCTGGCTCGCCGGGCTCGGGGACCGCGTGGTGGCCCTGGGCAGCCTCGAGGCCAAGGGCCTGGAGTACGACGCCACGGTCGTCGTCTCGCCGGCGGAGATCGCGGACGAGAGCCCGGCCGGTCTGCGGGTGCTCTACGTGGCCCTCACCCGGGCGACGCAGCAGCTCACGGTCGTCTCCGGGGACCGCGACGAGCCGGACGCGAACGGCGTCCCGGACCTTCTGAGGGACTGAACAGCTGACGGTTTCCTGTGAAGTCGCCGGACGGGAATGGTCTTCGGGCATCCGTTTGTTAGCCTGGTCGTGACACCGGCTCGATCCAAGCCCCCGGGCCCAACCTTCGTCGCTACGAGCGACCACTTGCCGCGAGGCGAGCATGGCGGGTCGGTGTCATGAACGCGAGAGAGGCCCACGTCACACGTGACGTGGGCCTCTCTCGTCGTCTGCTCCTGGCACCCTCGCCGACTTGATTGAGAACAAAACGATCGCAATCCGGGGCGGCTTTCATGTACTCGTCGGTAGGTGCGACGATCGGACGGCAAACCCGCGACCCAGCAGTGCAGAGGAAGTCGGCCATGGCAACGGCGCCCAGCGTCTCCTACTCGATCACGGTCCGTCTGGAGGTGCCCGCGAGCGGAACGGCGGTCTCCCAGATCACCACGGCCGTGGAGTCCCACGGAGGCTCGGTGACCGGCCTCGACGTCACCGCGTCCGGCCACGAGAAGCTCCGCATCGACGTCACCATCGCCGCCACCTCCACCGCCCACGCCGACGAGATCGTCGTGCAGCTGCGCGGCATCGAGGGCGTCACCCTCGGCAAGGTCTCCGACCGTACGTTCCTGATGCACCTCGGCGGCAAGATCGAGATGGCGTCCAAGCACCCCATCCGCAACCGCGACGACCTCTCGATGATCTACACGCCGGGCGTGGCCCGCGTGTGCATGGCGATCGCCGAGAACCCCGAGGACGCGCGTCGCCTCACCATCAAGCGCAACTCCGTTGCGGTCGTGACGGACGGCTCCGCCGTGCTGGGCCTCGGCAACATCGGCCCGAAGGCCGCGCTGCCCGTCATGGAGGGCAAGGCCGCCCTCTTCAAGCGGTTCGCCGGCATCGACGCCTGGCCGCTGTGCCTGGACACCCAGGACACCGACGCGATCGTCGAGATCGTGAAGGCCATCGCCCCCGGCTTCGCGGGCATCAACCTCGAGGACATCTCCGCCCCCCGCTGCTTCGAGATCGAGGCCCGGCTGCGCGAGGCCCTCGACATCCCCGTCTTCCACGACGACCAGCACGGCACCGCGATCGTCGTCCTCGCCTCCCTCACGAACGCCCTGCGTGTCGTGAACAAGGGCATCGGTGACGTGCGGGTCGTCATGTCCGGCGCCGGCGCGGCCGGGACCGCCATCCTCAAGCTGCTGCTCGCGGCCGGCGTGAAGAACGCGGTCGTCGCCGACATCCACGGTGTCGTCCACGCGGACCGCGCCGACCTGGTCGACGCGGCCCCGGACTCGGCCCTGTGCTGGATCGCCGACAACACCAATCCCGAGGGCCTCACCGGCACCCTCAAGGAGGCCGTGCGCGGAGCGGACGTCTTCATCGGCGTCTCCGCCCCGAACGTCCTCGACGGCGACGACGTGGCCGCCATGGCCGACGACGCGATTGTGTTCGCGCTCGCGAATCCGGACCCCGAGGTCGACCCGGCGATCGCCCGTCAGACGGCCGCCGTGGTGGCCACCGGCCGCTCCGACTTCCCCAACCAGATCAACAACGTGCTGGTCTTCCCGGGCGTCTTCCGCGGCCTGCTGGACGCCCAGTCCCGCACCGTCAACACCGAGATGATGCTCGCGGCCGCGAAGGCCCTCGCGGACGTCGTGAGCGACGACGAGCTCAACCCGAACTACATCATCCCGAGCGTCTTCAACGACAAGGTCGCCGGCGCGGTGGCGGGTGCGGTGCGGGAGGCCGCGAAGGCGGCGGGCGCTTCGGCCTCGTAGGCTCCGCATCGGCCCCCATGGTTTCCGCGGTACCGGGTATGCGGGGCTGTGAGGATCGCCACGGCGGCCCTCACGACGGCGCGTCGTGGAACCTCGCGCCGTGGACGGCCCTCTAGGGTTGCGCCCGACCCAACCGCCCTTCGTGTGACTCCCAAGGGTTGTCTCACGGCTCCAGGCGGGTGCCGGATTGGCTTTCGCGCCGCTGGTAGGGGCAGGATGCGTCTCTGGGCGCGTGCACAACGACTTCGCTGTGCCCAACATGCGGCTCCGCCGCGTGGCACGCCGCAACGGCAAGAAGAACACGGGAGTAACAACATGAACCGCAGTGAGCTGGTGGCCGCGCTGGCCGACCGCGCCGAGGTGACCCGCAAGGACGCCGACGCAGTGCTGGCCGCGTTCGCCGAGGTCGTCGGCGACATCGTCTCCAAGGGCGACGAGAAGGTCACGATCCCCGGCTTCCTGACCTTCGAGCGCACCCACCGTGCCGCTCGCACCGCCCGCAACCCGCAGACCGGCGACCCGATCCAGATCCCGGCCGGCTACAGCGTCAAGGTCTCCGCGGGCTCGAAGCTCAAGGAAGCGGCCAAGGGCAAGTGACCTTGCCGTCTACGCCGCACCCGACGGTGTACGGGGCGTAGGCAACGTGATGGGGCGGCACCCGGATTCCGGGTGCCGCCCCATCGTTGTGCCGTCGTCGTGCCCGTGGTCGTCCCCGTCCGCGGGGACTCGATCGCCGGCCGGAGCAGGTTCTCCCGGCCGGCGTCGAGGGGTGCTAGCCGAGCGCCTTGCCCGGCAGCTCGACCTTCGCGCCCAGCTCCACGAGCTTCTCCATGAAGTTCTCGTAGCCGCGGTTGATGAGGTCGATGCCGTGGACCCGGGAGGTGCCCTGGGCCGCGAGGGCGGCGATCAGGTACGAGAAGCCGCCGCGCAGGTCGGGGATGACCAGGTCGGCGCCCTGGAGCTTCGTGGGGCCCGACACGACCGCGGAGTGCAGGAAGTTGCGCTGCCCGAAGCGGCAGTCGGAGCCGCCGAGGCACTCGCGGTACAGCTGGATGTGGGCGCCCATCTGGTTGAGCGCGGAGGTGAAGCCCAGGCGGGACTCGTAGACCGTCTCGTGGATGATCGACAGGCCCGTGGCCTGCGTCAGGGCGACGACCAGCGGCTGCTGCCAGTCGGTCTGGAAACCGGGGTGGACGTCCGTCTCCAGCGCGATGGACTTCAGCTGGCCGCCCGGGTGCCAGAAGCGGATGCCCTCGTCGTCGATCTCGAAGGCACCGCCCACCTTGCGGTAGGTGTTCAGGAACGTCATCATCGAGCGCTGCTGGGCGCCGCGCACGTAGATGTTGCCCTCGGTCGCCAGTGCCGCGGACGCCCAGGAGGCGGCCTCCAGCCGGTCCGACAGGGCGGCGTGGTTGTAGCCGCCGAGCTTGTCGACACCGGTGATGCGGATCGTGCGGTCGGTGTCCATCGCGATGATGGCGCCCATCTTCTGGAGCACGCAGATGAGATCCTCGATCTCCGGCTCCACGGCCGCGTTCGAGAGCTCGGTGGTGCCCTCGGCCAGGACGGCCGTCAGCAGCACCTGCTCGGTCGCGCCGACGGACGGGTACGGCAGCCGGATCTTCGTGCCGCGCAGCCGCTGCGGGGCCTCCAGGTACTGGCCGTCCTCCCGCTTCTCGATCTTCGCGCCGAACTGGCGCAGCACGTCGAAGTGGAAGTCGATGGGCCGGCCGCCGATGTCGCAGCCGCCCAGGCCCGGGATGAACGCGTGGCCGAGGCGGTGCAGGAGCGGGCCGCAGAACAGGATCGGGATCCGGCTCGAACCCGCGTGGGCGTCGATGTCGGCGACGTTGGCGCTCTCCACGTAGGTCGGGTCGAGCACGAGCTCACCCGGCTCCTCACCCGGTCGGACCGTCACACCGTGCAGCTGCAGCAGGCCGCGTACGACCCGCACGTCACGGATGTCCGGAACATTGCGCAGCCGACTCGGCTCACTGCCCAGCAGGGCGGCGACCATGGCCTTGGGTACGAGGTTCTTCGCACCGCGGACACGGATCTCGCCCTCGAGCGGGGTGCCGCCGTGGACAAGCAGTACGTCGTCAGAGCCGTTGACGGTCATGTATCTCGCGTTCCATGGATGGTGGATTGGGGCAAGGGCCGTTGGTGTCGGGGGCAGGGCCAGATGAGACAGAGTAATCGCCGCACGCCCCTGTCCCGTAAGCCCAGGGACCACCCAGGTACGTCATAGCTGTGTCACAACACGAACCGTTCCCCGCCGGGCACATGGGGTCACCGCCGCCCGCCCCGCGGCCCCGCGCGCCCGCCCCGCGCCCGTGCGCGTCCCGTGTGCCCGCATTGCCTCCCCACTTCACGGGAAGATGCGGGATCATGTCTGGCATGACCGAGGTGTCCTCGCTCACGGGGCGGCTGCTCGTGGCAACGCCCGCCCTGGCGGACCCGAACTTCGACCGCGCGGTGGTGCTCCTTCTCGACCACGACGAGGAGGGCTCCCTCGGCGTCGTCCTCAACCGGCCCACACCGGTGGGCGTGAGCGACATCCTGGAGGGCTGGGCGGATCTCACCGGGGAACCCGGCGTCGTCTTCCAGGGAGGCCCGGTCTCCCTCGACTCGGCCCTCGGGATCGCCGTCATCCCGGGTGGCGCGGCCGTCGACGGCACCCCGCTCGGCTGGCGCCGGGTGCACGGCGCGATCGGCCTCGTCGACCTGGAGGCCCCGCCGGAACTCCTGGCCTCGGCCCTCGGCTCCCTCAGGATCTTCGCCGGATACGCCGGCTGGGGCCCGGGCCAGCTGGAGGACGAGCTGGGCGAGGGCGCCTGGTACGTCGTGGAGTCCGAACCCGGCGATGTCTCCTCGCCGTCCCCCGAGAGGCTCTGGCGCGAGGTGCTGCGCCGGCAGCGCAGCGAACTCGC
This sequence comes from Streptomyces sp. NBC_00637, assembly GCF_045161545.1. Taxonomy (NCBI): domain Bacteria; kingdom Bacillati; phylum Actinomycetota; class Actinomycetes; order Kitasatosporales; family Streptomycetaceae; genus Streptomyces; species Streptomyces sp. NBC_00637. The sequence goes on from NZ_CP109046.1 coordinate 5,209,002, forward strand.
GATGGTGGCGACCTATCCGGACGACGCTTCGCTCAACTGACGGGTGTGAGCTTCGGGACCCGGCTTCAGTACCCTTGGCGCCATGAGCACTCTTGAGCCTGAGACCCAGCCCCAGCGAGGCACTGGGACGGGAACCCTCGTAGAGCCGACGCCGCAGGTGTCGCACGGCGACGGGGACCACGAGCGCTACGCCCACTACGTCCAGAAGGACAAGATCATGGCGAGCGCCCTCGACGGGACGCCCGTCGTGGCGCTGTGCGGCAAGGTCTGGGTGCCCGGCCGCGACCCGAAGAAGTACCCCGTCTGCCCCATGTGCAAGGAGATCTTCGAGTCCATGGCCGGCGGCGGCGACGACAAGGGCAAGGGCGGCGACAAGAAGTAGCCGCAGGGACTTTCCGAGGCCCCCGGGGCGCGTTGTGACGCGCCCCGGGGGCCTCTGCGCGTCTCCGGCCGTCCGAGGGCGTCCCGCCCTGTCGTGTCGCGATTGTCGTTGCACGGGGTGCGTCCGGTGGTCACGAAGTGGTGGAGACCTCTTGTCGGCGCGTCGAGGTGGTCCCTACCCTCGGCCCCCGGCGTGTTGTGCGGAGCGAAACGGTCATTGCGGATGATGCAACGAGACTCGGAGGGTCGCGCCCTGCGGCTGATCCTGTCCGCGGCGGCGCCGCCGTGTCCGCGGCTGCCGCGCCGGCGGGGCGACGAGCGGTGGGAGGGGTGCGCGTGACATCCGCGGATTCCTTCCGGCGCGCCCTCGGGCAGCCGGAATTCGGCCGCCACTTCCTCGACGGCCTTGTCGTGGCGGGCGCGGTGGCGATCGCCTCCGCAGCCATCGCCTCCGCAGTCGTCGCCTCCGCGGTGATCGCGTTTCCCGCCGGGACCGCCGTGACCCGATTCCGGCTTCCCTTCCGCACCACCCTGCCGACCATGTTCCCGAGGGCCCGGATGGTGCCTCGGGAGGCACTCGCGAGCCTCTTGTTCCTTCCCGTGCGGGACTTCGCGATCCGGATGAGGAGAGGGTTCGGGAAAGCGTTTCCGGAGGCGCCGGAGGGAAGCCGCGTACCTCGACGGGGCGAGCCGTACGCGCTTTCCGCGGCGGACCCCTTTCCCGCTCGTCCCGCCGGGTCCGGTGGCCCCGAGCGGGATTTCCCCCGTCTCCGTGCGAACGGTTTCCTCTTCGCGAAGTCCTTCATCGGCGGCGGCCCCGGATCCGGTGTTCCCCGTACTCGTACAGCGACGCCCGGTCTCCGGGCCGGGCGAAGCGGTAAAGGACCTTCATGACTTCACTGATCCCCGTGCCGCGCCGTGTCGTCGCGGGCTCCGGCGAGGTACGGCTGACCGGGCGCTCCCGGCTCCACGCGGGGACCGGCACGGAGGGCGTCGGCCGGTGGCTGCGTGCCGTCCTGTGGCAGGCGACCGGCCTGCCGCTGCACGAGGGGCGGGAGCCCGACGACACCGACGCCGACGGCATCGGGCTCCGGCTGGACCCCGGGCTCGGCTGCGAGGAGTACCGCCTCGTCAGCGACGGGACCGGGGTCCTCGTCGAGGGCGGCGGCGCGGCCGGGGTCTTCCACGGCGCCCAGACCCTGCGGCAACTCCTCGGCCCGGACGCGTACCGCAAGGCCCCGCTCGACCGCAACCGCGTCTGGACCGTGCCGCACGTCACGATCGAGGACGGCCCCCGATTCCGCTGGCGCGGCCTCATGCTCGACGTCGCCCGGCACTTCATGCCCAAGGACGGTGTCCTGCGCTACCTGGACCTGATGGCGGCGCACAAACTCAACGTCTTCCACCTCCATCTGACGGACGACCAGGGCTGGCGGATCGAGATCGAGCGGTACCCCCGGCTGACCGAGGTCGGTTCCTGGCGGGCCCGCACGAAATTCGGTCACCGGGCATCCCCGCTGTGGGACGAGAAGCCGCACGGCGGCTACTACACGCGGGACGACATCCGGGAGATCGTCGCCTACGCCGCCGAGCGGCATATCACCGTGGTCCCCGAAATCGACGTCCCCGGCCACTCGCAGGCCGCGATCGCCGCGTATCCGGAACTCGGCAACACCGACGTCGACACCGCGTCGGGCGACAACTCCGCGTCCGGCGACGGGGGTAGCACCCGTACCGCCCTCTCCGTGTGGGACAGCTGGGGGATCAGCCCCCACGTACTCGCCCCCACCGACCACACCCTGCGCTTCTACGAGGGGGTCTTCGAGGAGGTACTGGAGCTGTTTCCCTCGGAGTTCATCCACGTCGGGGGAGACGAATGCCCCAAGGACGAATGGCGGCGCTCGCCGGCCGCCCAGGCCCGCATCCGGGAACTCGGACTCGCCGACGAGGACCAGCTCCAGTCCTGGTTCATCCGGCACTTCGACACCTGGCTCTCCGCGCGCGGGCGCCGGCTCGTCGGCTGGGACGAGATCCTCGAGGGCGGGCTCGCGGACGGCGCGACCGTGTCGTCCTGGCGTGGCTACGCGGGCGGGATCGCCGCCGCGCGGGCCGGGCACGACGTCGTGATGTGCCCCGAGCAGCAGGTGTACCTGGACCACCGGCAGGACGACGGCGCGGACGAGCCCGTGCCGATCGGGTTCGTACGCACCCTGGAGGACGTCTACCGGTTCGAACCCGTTCCCTCGGAGCTGACACCCGAGGAGGCGGACCACGTGCTCGGCACGCAGGCCAACCTGTGGACCGAGGTGATGGAGGACCACACGCGCGTGGACTACCAGGCCTTCCCCCGGCTCGCCGCCTTCGCCGAGGTCGCCTGGAGCGGCCTGCCCGCCCCCGAGGAGCGGGACTTCGCCGGCTTCGAACGACGGATGCGGGCCCACTACGAGCGGCTCGACGCGCTGGGTGTCGGCTACCGCCCGCCGGGCGGTCCGAGGCCGTGGCAGCGGCGGCCGGGTGTCCTGGGGCGCCCGATCGACGGCCCGCCGCCGAAACGGTGATACCGCACGACCCGGATAAACCCCGGCACAGCCACCGAAGAGTGGCAATCGGTGTGCGCCGGTCATGTCGTACGAAAACGGACCATCTACCCGATGAGGTGGGCGAATGCCTCCTAGCGGACCCCCGCGTTCGGGTGTTGCGAAGATGTGCCAGAGTTGCCACGTCCGCCCTGTCAGCACGTACCGTACGGCAGCACAGGTGGGACCAGGTGGGGCAGCGGGAAGGGGTAGCCGGTTTTGACCACGCACGCACCGCAGGCGGGGCAGGCCGTCACGCTGCCCACGACGCTGGACGAAGCCGTGGCGGCGCTTGCCGCCATGCCCGCCGCCGTGCCCGTCGCCGGCGGCACCGACCTCATGGCCGCCGTCAACTCGGGGCAGCTCAGGCCCACCGCGCTGGTCGGCCTCGGCCGCATCAGCGAGATCCGCGGCTGGCAGTACCAGGACGGCCACGCGCTGCTCGGCGCCGGACTCACCCACGCGCGGATGGGCCGCCCCGACTTCGCCGCCCTGATCCCGGCGCTCGCCGCGGCCGCGCGCGCCGCGGGCCCGCCGCAGATCCGCAACGCGGGCACCCTCGGCGGCAACATCGCCTCGGCCGCTCCCACGGGCGACGCGCTGCCCGTGCTGGCCGCCCTGGAGGCGACCCTGATCATCGCGGGCCCGGGCGGGGCCCGCCGTGAGATGCCGGTGTCGCACCTGCTGGCCGGCATGGAGATGCTGCGCGGCGGCGAACTCATCGGGTACGTGCGCGTGCCGCTGCTGCACGCCCCGCAGATCTTCCTGAAGGCGACCGGCCGCACCGGCCCTGGCCGCGCGGTGGCCTCCGTGGCGCTGGTCCTCGACCCCGCCCGGCGGGGCGTCAGGTGCGCCGTCGGGGCCATAGCGCCGATGCCGCTGCGGCCGCTGGAGGCCGAGCAGTGGGTCGCCCGGCTCATCGACTGGGACAACGGCCGCACCATCGTCCCCGAGGCGCTGACCGCCTTCGGGGAGTACGTCGCCGCCGCCTGCATCCCCGACCCGGTGCCGGACGTGGACGGCTCCGTACCGGAACTTCCGCCCGCCGTACTGCACCTGCGGCGCACCGTCGCCGCACTGGCCCGACGAGCACTGGGGAGGGCGCTGTCGTGAGCGACGACCGGCACGCACCCGGACACGGACACGGACAGGAAGACGGGCAGGGCCAGGGCGCGCCGCAGGGCGGCGGCCGCTGGGACCCGCTGCCCCAAGGGGACTACGACGACGGCGCGACCGCCTTCGTGAAGCTCCCCGAGGGCGGCATCGACGCCTTCCTGGCCGCCCGCGGCGACAGCCCGCTCGCCGCGCCCGGCCACGGGTACGTGCCGCCGCAGATAGCGGTGGCACCCCCCACGGACGGGGCCTGGGCGGCCCCGGCCGGCGGCTCCGACTGGCCCGTCCCGCAGGACACCCCCCAGACGGTGGGCGACGACCGGTTCACGTACCACCCCGGCGCGACCGGCCAGTGGGCCTTCGAGGACACCTCCGGGACGTCGGCCGGACCGCCGTCCGCGCCCGGCCACGACGTGACGGGCCAGTGGTCGATCCCCGTCGCGGGCGGCGACCTGCCCGACGAGTCGGGCGAGTTCACCACTTCGTCCCTGGTCGAGCAGTGGGGCGGCACGCCCCCGGCCACCCTGCCCGGCGGCGCGTCCGCGCCCTGGGCGACGGAACCGGCGGGCCCGGACCACGGGGTGCAGGACCAGGCGTGGGCGCGGCACACCGACACGACCGCGCGGCCGGCGGCCGACCTGCCCGGATTCGGGCACGCGCCGGAGCACGGCCCGGAGCACGGCCCGGCGGCCGTGGACCCCGGCCGGCACCACCCCGCCGCCGACCACACCGGGCAGCACCGGCATCCGGCCGGGACGTTCGCCCCGGAGATCTCCGCCGAGGCGTACACGGTGGCCCCGAGCGGCCCCCCGGAGACCGCCGGGCGAGACGCTCAGCGGGCCGCTGAGGCCGAGGAGGACGCCGAGGCGCCCGGGAGCGCCGAGCACGCCCACGAGGCCGCCCACGAGCCCGCCGAGGCCGCCCACGGCCCCGCGGAGCCGCCCGCCGAACCCGCCGCCCCGCACGGAACCGCGCGCGGCCCGGCCGAGGCACCCGAGGACCGGTCCGCCGGCACGGACGCCCCGCACGAGCCCGAGGCGGACGCGGCGCCCGGCACCGCCTCCCCGCGGCCCGCCGAGGCCGCCGGACCGGCCGAACCCGACGGGTCCGCCGAGGAGACGGACGAGGACGACGCCCCGGCGCCGTTCCACGAGGAACACCCCCTCGCCGCCTACGTGCTGCGCGTCAACGGCTCCGACCGGCCCGTCACCGACGCCTGGATCGGCGAGTCGCTGCTCTACGTCCTGCGCGAGCGACTCGGTCTCGCGGGCGCCAAGGACGGCTGCTCGCAGGGCGAGTGCGGAGCCTGCAACGTCCAGGTCGACGGGCGGCTCGTCGCCTCCTGCCTGGTCCCGGCCGTCACCACCGCCGGCAGCGAGATCCGCACCGTCGAAGGCCTGGCCGTCGACGGCCGTCCCTCGGACGTGCAGCGTGCGCTCGCCAAGTGCGGTGCCGTGCAGTGCGGCTTCTGCGTGCCCGGCATGGCGATGACCGTGCACGACCTGCTGGAGGGCAACCCGGCCCCCACCGAACTCGAGGCCCGCCAGGCCCTGTGCGGCAACCTGTGCCGCTGCTCCGGCTACCGGGGCGTCCTGCGGGCCGTCCAGGACGTCGTCGCCGAACGCGAGGCCGTCGCCGCCGCCGAAGCCGAGACGGACGGCGACGAGGCACGTATTCCGCACCAGGCGGGACCGGGCGCCGGAGGCGTCCACCCGTCGGCGTTCGAGAACCCTGCACAGCCCCATCCGCATGACCCGGCATACGGACAGGGCCAGGACGGAGGCCAGGCGTGAGCAACGAGACGGTCACCACGACGACCCCCGTGGACCCCGCCCCGGCCCCCGAGCCGATCCCGCACGGCCTCGGCGCCTCCCTGCAGCCCGCCGACGCGCGCGCCAAGACGGAGGGCACCTTCCCGTACGCGGCCGACCTGTGGGCCGAGGGACTGCTGTGGGCGGCCGTGCTGCGCTCGCCGCACCCGCACGCGCGCATCGTGTCCATCGACACGTCACACGCGCGTGAGATGCCCGGAGTCCGGGCCGTCGTCACCCACGAGGACGTCCCCGGCCGCGCGCTGCACGGCCGCGGCAAGGCCGACCGTCCGGTGTTCGCCTCCGACGTCGTACGCCACCACGGCGAGCCCATCGCGGCCGTCGCCGCCGACCACCCGGACACCGCGCGGATGGCCGCCGCGGCCGTCATCGTCGAGTACGAGGTGCTCGACCCGGTGATCGACCCCGAGCAGGCCTTCGAGGCGGAGGCGCTGCACCCCGACGGCAACCTGATCCGGCACATCCCGCTGCATCACGGCGACCCCGCCGCGGCCGGCGAGATCGTGGTCGAGGGCCAGTACCGCATCGGCCGCGCCGACCCCGCCCCGATCGGCGCCGAGGCCGGCCTCGCCGTGCCCCGCCCCGACGGCGGCGTGGAGCTCTACCTCGCCTCCACCGACCCGCACACCGACCGGGACACCGCCGCCGCCTGCTACGCCCTCGAACCCGAGCGCGTGAAGATCGTCGTCACCGGGGTGCCCGGCGCCACCGCCGACCGGGAGGACCAGGGCTTCCAGCTCCCGCTCGGCCTGCTCGCGCTGAAGACCGGCTGCCCGGTGAAACTCACGGCCACGCGCGAGGAGTCCTTCCTCGGCCACGCCCACAGACATCCGACGCTGCTGCGCTACCGCCACCACGCCGACGCCGACGGCCGGCTGGTGAAGGTCGAGGCGCAGATCCTGCTGGACGCGGGCGCCTACGCCGACACCTCCGCCGAGGCACTGGCCGCCGCGGTCTCCTTCGCCTGCGGCCCCTACGTCGTCCCGAACGCCTTCATCGAGGGCTGGGCGGTCCGCACGAACAACCCGCCCTCCGGCCATGTGCGCGGCGAGGGCGCGATGCAGGTCTGCGCCGCCTACGAGGCGCAGATGGACAAGCTGGCCAAGAAGCTCGGCATCGACCCGGCCGACCTGCGGCTGCGCAACGCCATGGCGACCGGGGACGTCCTGCCCACCGGCCAGACGGTGACCTGCCCGGCACCCGTGGCCGAACTCCTCCAGGCCGTCCAGGAGTTCCCCCTCCCGGCACTCCCCAAGGACACGCCCGAGGAGGACTGGCTGCTGCCCGGCGGCCCCGAGGGCGCGGGCGAACCGGGCGCGGTGCGCCGGGGCGTCGGCTACGGCCTGGGCATGGTGCACATGCTGGGAGCCGAGGGCGCCGACGAGGTCTCCACGGCGACCGTGAAGGTCCAGGACGGCATCGCGACGGTCCTGTGCGCGGCGGTGGAGACGGGCCAGGGCTTCACGACGCTGGCCCGCCAGATCGTCCAGGAGACGCTGGGCGTGGACGAGGTCCACGTGGCCCCCGTCGACACCGACCAGCCGCCCGCCGGCCCCGGCTGCCGCGGCCGCCACACCTGGGTGTCGGGCGGCGCGGTGGAGCGCGCGGCGAAGATGGTCCGCACGCAGTTGCTCCAGCCGCTGGCGCACAAGTTCGGCATGTCCACGGAACTGCTCCAGATCACGGACGGCAAGATCACCTCGTACGACGGCGTCCTGTCGACGACCGTCACGGAGGAGATGCACGGCAAGGAGCTGTGGGCCACGGCCCAGTGCCGCCCGCACCCGACCGAACCGCTGGACGCCGCCGGCCAGGGCGACGCCTTCGTCGGTCTCGCCTTCTGCGCGATCCGCGCGGTCGTGGACGTCGACATCGAGCTCGGCTCGGTCCGGGTCGTCGAACTGGCGGTCGCCCAGGACGTCGGCCGGATCCTCAACCCGGCGCAGCTCACCGCGCGCATCGAGGCCGGGGTGACCCAGGGCGTCGGCATCGCGCTCACCGAGAACCTCCGCACGCCGAGGGGTCTGCTCCGCCACCCGGACCTCACCGGCTACGCGCTGCCCACGGCCCTGGACGCCCCGGACATCCGGATCGTCAAGCTGGTCGAGGAACGCGATGTGGTCGCCCCGTTCGGCGCGAAGGCCGCCAGCGCGGTCCCGGTGGTGACCTCGCCCGCGGCGATCGCCTCCGCCGTGCGGGCCGCGACGGGCCGCCCCGTGAACCGGCTGCCGATAAGGCCCCAGGCGGCCGTGGTGACGGACCGGTGAACGACCGGCACCCGACGCCGGACACACCTGCGGACACACCCCCGGACCCGGACTCGGTCCGGGTCTCGGACTCCGACCCGGTATCGGGCGGGGGCCCGGACCCCCAGCGGTACGAACCTCCGCCGAGCGTGGGCAAGCTGCTGGGCTGGATCCTGCTGTTCGTGGTGGCCGCGGTGGTCGTGGTGCTCGGCGGCGTGTACCTCACCTGAGAGGTGAGCGGGCCCGAGAGGGAACTCGCGAGGCCGCGCCGACGTCTGTCAGTGCGGGACCGGTGACGGGTGCGCTGGGTGTGTGTTGGGCGCGGTCGCCGTTCCCGGCCGTTGTCAGTGGTGCCGCATAGGCTGCGGAGCAGTGGGACGGCGCACGCAACTTTCCGCACGGGGGACCCGATGGGCACGACCAGGACCACCACGGCCACGACGACGATCATCTTCACCGAGGACGAGCTCTACCCGTACGTCACGCACGCGCCGACCCGGCGCTGGCTCACCGGCCCCGGTCTGCCCGCGACCGCGGGCGACGGCGGCCTGCTGACGTTCGACGCGCTGCGCACGGACGGCCTGCGCACGGTCGGGGACTCCACGGGCGACCCCGACGGTCGGCTGGCGGCGGAGCTGCGCGACCGGCTGGTGATCGGCGGGCTCCTGGGCGCCGACGGCCGCGAGACGGAGTCCGTCCTGCTCGACGGCATCACGGGTGAGATCTCCACCACGTACTTCCTGCACGACCGCCCCGACCTGATGGACCCCCGCCCGCTCGCGCCCTCCCTGGAAAAGCTGGTGCGCTTCGCGACGGCGGTGGACGAACTGGCGGCCCTGCGCGGCCAGTTCGCCTGCTACGCGAGCCGGCTCGGGCCGAAGGCGGTGGCGGAGGCGTCACAGCAGCTGCTGGCGCTCTTCGAGGCGGGCGCCGAGGACACGGGCGGCGCGTCGGGCCCCTTCTGGAAACTGGCCGCGGTGATCCGCCCGCTGGCCCTGGTGGCGGGCCCCGGCACGGTGTCGGGCCTGGCCCTGGATCTGCCGGTCCGTCTCCTGGACGAGGAGTTCGGCTCCGGCGAGGTCGTCCGCTTCGAGGACGTCGACTGCCCGAGAGCGCTCACGCACGCCCCGACCCGCCGCTTCCTGCGCGAGGTGGGTCTGCCGGAGGAGGTCGTCTGGTTCTCGCTGGAGACGGACATGCCGCTCCAGACCCTCGCCGAGTACTACGCGGACGACCGCGGCGGTGCCCTCACCGAGGAGCGGCTCCCCGCGAACGCCGACCGCCTGATCCGTCTGGGCAACCTCCTGGAGGACACCAGCCTGGTCGTCGACGGCGCCACGGGCGCGGTGCTGAGCTGGAGCGAGCCGGACCTCGGCCTGCGCCCGCTCAACGCCGACATCTCCACGCTGGCGTTCACCTTCTGGCTGATACGCCGTGAGCGGGCCCTGGACGCGGTGCACCAGCTGACCGAGGCCTACGACCAGCTCGCCGAGACGATGTCCCGCACCCTGGCCGCGGTCGACCCGGTCGCCTGCGACCCGACCCCGGTCGCGGCCGTCCCCACGGACGACGGCCGACGGTACTGGCCCGGCGTCTTCGAGGACGAGGCGGGCGGGGGCCTGTACGCGTAGCCCCGCGCCCGCGGCGGTCGTCCCGCTCCGCGGTCAGCTCCTGCGGCAGCGGCCGACGTCGATCCGTACGATCTGCGGGTCGTGGTCGCTGGCCTGGTCGGCGAACTCGGCGTTGATGTGCACCACGTCGTAGTCGTAGTGCGTGACGGCCGGGCTCGTGAGGATGTGGTCCAGGGTCTGCGCGTTGCCGTCGTACACGTAGGTGTACCGCTCGGCGGCCGGCAGGGTGGTGATCAGCGGTGTGAGCACCTTGCCGTCGGTGAGCGTGGTGACGGTCCGGGAGAACTCGTAGTCGTTGAGGTCGCCGAGCACCACCGTCTTGGCGTTCTTGTCCGCCGCGAGCAGGGACTTGACGAAGGAGTTCACCTCGGCCGCCTGCGCCTGGCGCTGCGTCTCGGAGCTGCGCGACGGCGGCTGGTAGCGGCCGTGCAGGGGCTGGTCGCCGCCCTTGGAGGTGAAGTGGTTGGCGATCACGAAGACCGTCTCACCGTGGAAGACGAACTCGCCGACCAGCGGCTTGCGGCTGCTGTCCCAGGCATCGGAGGCCGGGTCGATGCGCCCGGGGGAGGCGGTGAGCTTCGCGCCCTTCCTGGTCTTCACCACGCCGGTGGCCTTGACGGCGTCACCGCCGGCCCGGTCCGTGAAGGAGACCCGCTCGGGGTTGAAGAGGAAGACCTGACGGATGTTGCCGCCGGGCTCGCCACCGTCCTGGTTGTCGGTCGGGGCGATGTAGCGCCACTGGTAGCGGGGGCCGCCGGCGGCGCGGATGGCGTCGGTGAACCGCTTCAGGGTGGCCTCGGAGGTGACGGTGCCGTCGTTGGTGGCGCCGTTGTCGTCCTGGATCTCCTCCAGGGCGACGACGTCCGGGGAGTTGAGGTTGACCGCGACACCCCGCGCGAGCCGGTCGATCTTCTCCTGGGCGTCCAGCGCGTCCAGGTTCTCCACGTTGTACGTGGCGACCGCGAGCTCGTCGCCCTTCTGCCGCCGGGTCACCTCCTGCCGCAGCCCGTTGTCGACCAGGGTGCCGAGCTGGGTGGCCTGGACGTTGTAGCCGCCGTAGGTGGAGTAGTCGAGCGGGCCGGTGGTGGTGCCCGACAGTTCGTCGCCGACGTCGGCGGAGGGGAAGGAGGCCGTGGTGTCGAGCGACATGACCTCCAGCCGGCCGGTGTTCGGCTGGTCGTAGGAGGAGTACAGCGTGCCGCCGCGGGTCGTGGCGTTCTCGTCCGGCTTGACGGTCACCCACAGCTCGCCGTACGCGTCGCTCGCGCCGACGACACGGGCGTCGGAGAACGCGACCCGCATGCCCTCCGTCGACTCGTAGAAGTCCTGCGCGTACACGGCCGGTTCGAGGGCGAGCGACTCGATGCTGCCACCACCGGCGGTGGGGATGTACGCGGCGGGCACGGCGGTCGCGTTCAGGGCGACGGCGGCGGGCAGCGCGTTGCCGCTGGACAGCACCGTCGTGGTGGGCGCGGTGAGCTCGGTGACCGACTGGCTGGTGCTGCTCGGGTAGTACTCGCTGACCTTGCCGCCGACCAGCACGGAGTCACCGACGGCGACGGTGGGCGCGGCGGACCCGGTGTACACGAACACGCCCTCGCTGGTGCGGGAGTCGGTGTCCGCCGCCGGATCCTGGATCCAGTAGCCCTTGGACCCGGAGGTCCGCACCCCGGTGACGACGCCCGGCACCCGGCTGACGGTCTGTCCGGCGAGCGGGGAGAGCCGGGTGGTGCCCTGGATGTCGTGGACGCGGACGGTACCGGGCGTGGTCGGATCGCCGTCGCCGTCCCCTCCGTCTCCGTCACCGCCACCCGAACCGGGCGTCTGACCAGCGGAGTTCACCGGCGAGGGGGTGCCGGCCGTGAGGTCGGCGGCGTTGTCGTCGGTGTCGCCCAGGGCGGCACCCCGCGCGACGGCGGCGGTGTTGGAGGCTCCGGTGGCGGGCCCGCCGCCCTCGCGCACGAGGGCGCTGCCGTAGCCGACCAGGTCCACGATCCGGCCGTCGGCGGCGCAGTCGGCGGCGGTCTTGCACGTCAGGGCGGTGGTGCCGGAGACCAGTGCGATGGTGCCGCTGGTGGCGCTCATGGCGACGGACCCGGTGGCGTCGGCGGTGGGCAGCGGGGTGCTGCCGCCGGTCCCGGCGGCCTCGGCGACGAGGAAACGCCCGCCGGGCGCGACGGCCCCGCTCAGCGCCGTCACCTGCCACAGCGAGGACGCCGACGGCGTACCCGGCAGGTACTGCACGCTGTACCCGGCCAGGTCATAGACGGCCGAACCCGCGTTGCCCAGCTCGACGAAGTCCCGTGTCAGGGCCGCCCCCGAGTTCCCGCCACCGCCGTACACCTCGGAGATGACCGCGGTGGCGGACGGCGTCGCGTAGGCGGCGGGCAGCGAGGTGATGGCGAACGCGCTCGCCACCCCCACGGAAATGAGCGCGTAGGCGGCACGGCGGGGGCTGTTCCCTACGGGTCTTACGGGTCTGGACACGCTGGAGGTCTCCTCGTACGTCGTCGTGTACGGCCGATGGCGGTGTGGGGGAGTCGGCTCAAGTTACGCGCGTAGAGAGGGCGTTGTTAAGGGGTCGTAGGTTAAATCGCGGGAACGGAAGGGTGTTGTGCCACCAGGGAGCGTGTGCCACCGAGAAACGGGGAGGCCCCCGCCCGACGCCGACGCCGACGCCGACGCCGACGCCGACGCCGACGCCGACGCCGACGCATCCGGACCCACGCGATGTCGCTTTTCTCGCCCGGCGCCGGGTCGCCTCACCGGCCCGGACCCGATGGCTCACAGGCCGTCCGGCCGGCCATTTGCTCCCGTAGCAGACACCCGAGGGGGCGAATAGGCTGGTCGTAGGGGTCGTCGGCAGGGTTCGATCCGAGGAGCCTTCCATGAGGAAGAACAGAAGGGGCGCCTGGCGTGCGGCGGGATTCGTCACCGCACTTGCCACGGCCGCCGCGCTCGCCTCCGTCGCACCGGTTCAGGCTCAGTCCACCGCTCAACTGTCCGCGTGGGTCAGCGACGGCTGGGGCGGCGGAACCATCACCAGCCGGCCCGCCGGCATCAACTGCCACCAGTCGGCCTGGGATCCGTACGCGAGCAACGAACCGCAGCCGTACCCGACCGGCACCTGCACCGCGAGCTTCGAGGTCGGAACGACGGTCACCTTCACCGCCACCGCCGACTCGGGTTCCTCCGTCAACGACGGCCCGACGCCGAACCCCGTCACCATCCGGACCGGTTACAACTTCACCTGGGTGATGTTCTGCCCGGACGGCGGCCTCTGCTCGGCAGGCTGAAAACCGGCAGGGCGGCACCCCCGAAGGGGTACCGCCCTCTCGTCCTGCCCGGCAGGGCAAGTAGAGGCCGTGGCGGGAATTGAACCCGCGTACCTCGCTTTGCAGGCGAGTCCCTGGGCCACTCGGGCACACGGCCGGGTCGGGTGCGGGGTGTCTGCGCCCCGTTCCGAACTTGGTAGGTCGACCGTAGGGGCGGGGTGGGGACGGGCTCAAGGGCAGCGCCGGGGCCGCAACGCGACTGCCATACGCCGTTCATGAAGCGAGGGCGCGCGATCGTGGTCGTAGGACCATCGTCCCGGGCACGGACCCGCCTTCCGACAGGGGTCAATGTCGGTTGCGGACCTTACTCTGGCGACCATGGCTGCCCTCGAACCCCGCGACTCCGGTGTCGCCGACGATGTCCTGTCCTCCGCCGACCTGGAGCGCCGCGACGCGACCGACGCGCCCGACGCGACCGAGACGACCGGCGGGGCCCGGGAGACCGTTCTCGGGCGTTCGCATCGGGCGCTCACGATCGGGATCGTCTCCGTGGTGCTGCTGATCGCCTTCGAGGCGACCGCCGTGGGGACCGCCATGCCGGTGGCGGCGCGGGAGCTCGACGGGGTGGCGTTGTACGCGTTCGCGTTCTCCGGGTACTTCACCACCAGCCTGTTCGGGATGGTGTTCGCCGGGCAGTGGTCGGACCGGCGGGGGCCGCTCGGGGCGCTGGGCGGGGGCATCGCGGCCTTCGCCGCCGGGCTGCTCCTCTCCGGGAGCGCCGGGGGCATGTGGGTGTTCATCCTCGGGCGGGCCGTGCAGGGGCTCGGCGGGGGGCTGGTGATCGTCGCCCTGTACGTGGTCGTCGGGCGGGCCTACCCGGAGCGGCTGCGACCCGCGATCATGGCCGCGTTCGCCGCCTGCTGGGTGGTGCCGTCCGTGGTCGGACCGCTGGCCGCGGGTGCGGTGACCGAGCGGCTGGGGTGGCGGTGGGTCTTCCTCGGGATACCCGCCCTCGTCGTGCTGCCGCTCGCGCTCGCGCTGCCCGAGATTCGGCGGCGGGCGAGTGGCCCGGTGGCGGGCACGGCCGTGGGGGCCTTCGACCGGCGGCGGATCCGGCTCGCCCTCGGGATCTCACTCGGCGCTGGACTCCTGCAGTACGCCGCCCAGGATCTGCGGCCCCTCTCGCTCGTCCCGGGAGCCGCCGGCGTCGCGCTGCTCGTGCCCGCCGTGCTCGGGCTGCTGCCGCGCGGCACCTGGCGGGCGGCCCGCGGGCTGCCGTCCGTCGTGCTGCTGCGCGGCGTGGCCGCGGGGTCGTTCATCGCCGCCGAGTCCTTCGTGCCGCTGATGCTCGTGACGCAGCGGGGGCTGAGCCCGACCCTCGCCGGGTTCTCGCTCGCGGCGGGCGGGGCGGCCTGGGCGCTGGGGTCGTGGGTGCAGTCACGGCCGTGGGCGGAGCCGTACCGGGAACGGCTGATGGCCCTCGGAATGGTGCTTGCGGCGGCCGCCATCGCCGCCGCGCCCGGCGTCCTGATCCCGTCCGTACCCGTCTGGACCGTGGCCGTCGCCTGGGGCTTCGGATGCCTGGGCATGGGGCTGGTGATCTCGTCCAGCAGCGTGCTCCTGCTGCATCTGTCCGCCCCCGAGGAGGCCGGGGCCAACTCCGCGGCCCTCCAGATCTCGGACGGGCTGTCCAACGTGCTGCTGCTGTCGGCGGGAGGCGCCGCCTTCGCGGCGCTCGGCGGCGGCAGCGTGGCGCACGCGACGACGGCAGCGGCTTCCGGCGGCTCGCATCCGGCGGCCTTCGCCGCCGTCTTCCTGCCGATGTCGGCCGTCGCGCTGTTCGGGGCCTGGGTGACGACGCGGCTGCGGGCCGAATCACGATGACACCACGTGGTACCAGCCGGTACCGTCAGGGCATGGCCGGACTGAACCTGCGCTTCACGGACGAGGAACTCGATGCCCTCCGGGAGCGCGCACAGGCGGAGGGGCGCAGCATGCAGGCCTTCGCGCACGACGCGGTGATCAGGGCCGTGAGCGAGCACGCGCGGCTCTTCGACGAGGCCGCCGAGCACGTGCTGAAGGCCAGCGCCGAGCTGAACCGGCGGCTCGCCTGATGCACCACCTCACCTTGCCCGAGCTGCTGGACCTCACCCGGCGCCTCGGGGCGGACGAAGTGCGCGACTACGGACTGCTGGACTCCGCCCTGGCCCGCCCCCGGTCGAGTGTGTTCGGGCAGGACGCCTATCCGGACGTGTGGCGCAAGGCCGCGGCGCTGATGGAGTCCCTGGCCCGCAACCACGCTCTCGTCGACGGCAACAAGCGCATCGCCTGGTACGCGACCTGGGTCTATCTGCATCTGGACGGTCATCCACTGGCCGTGGACTTCGACGTGGACGAGGCCGAGCGGTTCGTGCTGGACGTGTGTCAGGGCGTCCTCGACGTACCGACGATCGCGGCCCGGCTGCCGCGCTTCGCGCGCTGATCCGGCGCCACCCGTCTTCTGTGACCTGGGTCCCACCCGCACGCGACCCGGTGTCGTTCGCTCGTTGACGGCGGCGGGCCGCCGGTAGGGTGGCCCGGTTGTCATACCCAGCCGAGAGCCGAGCAGCCCGCCCGTCAGCCGCCCGTCAGCCGTCCGTCGACCGTCCGTCGGCCGCCCCACCGCCCCGTCCGACGCGCTTCGCGCGGCCCCTCTGATTCGACCCCGAACCCGGAGACCGTGACTACCACCGCCGCTTCCTCCACCTCCCACTCCCACCACCTGTCACCGGCCTTCCCGGGCCGGGCCCCCTGGGGCACCGCGAGCAAGCTGCGGGCCTGGCAGCAGGGGGCGATGGAGAAGTACCTCCAGGAGCAGCCGCGCGACTTCCTCGCCGTCGCCACCCCCGGCGCCGGCAAGACGACCTTCGCGCTGACCCTCGCCTCCTGGCTGCTGCACCACCATGTCGTGCAGCAGGTGACCGTGGTCGCGCCGACCGAGCATCTGAAGAAGCAGTGGGCGGAGGCCGCCGCGCGGATAGGGATCCGGCTGGACCCCGAGTACAGCGCGGGCCCGCTCAGCA
The DNA here is from genome assembly GCF_045161545.1 of Streptomyces sp. NBC_00637. Lineage (NCBI taxonomy): Bacteria > Bacillati > Actinomycetota > Actinomycetes > Kitasatosporales > Streptomycetaceae > Streptomyces > Streptomyces sp. NBC_00637. The sequence continues at coordinate 5,225,118 of NZ_CP109046.1, forward strand.
AGGACTACCACGGCGTCGCCGTGACGTACGCGGGTGTCGGCGTCCGCCCGATGCTGCACCGCAACCGGAGCGAACAGCGCAAGACCCTCGTCATCCTCGACGAGATCCACCACGCCGGTGACTCCAAGTCCTGGGGCGAGGCCTGTCTCGAGGCCTTCGAGCCCGCGACCCGCCGGCTCGCGCTCACCGGTACGCCGTTCCGCTCCGACACCAACCCCATCCCCTTCGTGACGTACGAGGAGGGCAACGACGGGATCCGGCGCTCGGCCGCCGACTACACGTACGGCTACGGGTCCGCGCTCGCCGACCAGGTCGTCCGGCCCGTCATCTTCCTCTCCTACAGCGGCAACATGCGCTGGCGGACCAAGGCCGGCGACGAGATCGCGGCGCGGCTCGGCGAGCCGATGACCAAGGACGCGATCAGTCAGGCCTGGCGTACGGCGCTGGACCCGCGCGGCGAGTGGATGCCGAGCGTGCTGCGCGCCGCCGACCAGCGGCTCACCGAGGTCAGGAAGGCCATCCCGGACGCCGGCGCGCTCGTCATCGCCTCCGACCAGGAGTCGGCCCGCGCCTACGCCAAGCTGATCCGGGAGATCACCGGGTCGAAGGCGACACTCGTGCTGTCCGACGACACCGGCGCGTCCAGCCGCATCGACGACTTCAGCGGCGGCAACGACCGCTGGATGGTCGCGGTGCGGATGGTGTCGGAAGGCGTCGACGTGCCGCGGCTCGCCGTCGGGGTCTACGCGACGACCATCTCCACGCCCCTGTTCTTCGCCCAGGCCGTCGGGCGCTTCGTGCGGTCCCGGCGGCGCGGCGAGACCGCCTCCGTCTTCCTCCCGACCGTGCCCGACCTGCTCACCTTCGCCAACGAGATGGAGGTCGAGCGCGACCACGCCCTCGACAAGCCCAAGAAGGAGGGCGAGGAGGATCCGTACGCCGAGTCCGAGCAGGAGATGGACGAGGCGAACAAGGAGCAGGACGAGGACACCGGCGAGCAGGAGCAGTTCGCCTTCGAGGCGCTGGAGTCCGAGGCCGTCTTCGACCGGGTGATGTACAACGGCGCAGAGTTCGGCATGCAGGCCCACCCGGGAAGCGAGGAGGAGCAGGACTACCTCGGCATTCCGGGTCTGCTGGAGCCCGACCAGGTGCAGATGCTGCTCCAGAAGCGGCAGGCCAAGCAGATCGCGCACAGCCGCAAGAGGCCGGACACCGAGGCCGATCTGCTGGAGCTGCCGGCCGAGCGGCGGCCGGTCGTCTCGCACAAGGAGCTGATGGAGCTGCGCAAGCAGCTCAACACCATGGTCGGGGCGTACGTCCACCAGAGCGGCAAGCCGCACGGGGTGATCCACACCGAGCTGCGACGGGTGTGCGGTGGTCCGCCGAGCGCGGAGGCGACGGCGGGGCAGCTGCGGCAGCGCATCGCCAAGGTGCAGGAGTGGGCGACCCGGATGAAGTGAGGGCGCCCCTGTCCTCACGGCGTCCCGTCGGCGGCCCTCGTCGCCCCTCCGTCCTCCGGGGGCGCGAGCCACGGCGTCACGCTCCGTACGTATCGGGATAAAAGCAAGTAGTCCACACCGGCCACTGCCCGGATTCTGGACGGAGCCTTCCGCTCAGCGAACCTGCTTCGCTACTGTCCCGCTACGCACACGCCCCGTGGCAGCGCCGCCGCGGAGCGCAGCCGTGAAGCGACTGGGCCCGGACACGCCGGGCCCATCTGTCGATCGGCGGCCTCTGTAGCGCGTCACTGACGGGACTCGGTGACGCATCCGCCGCGATGGAGGTTGCCGGCCTCACCACTTAAGGAGTGGGCGTCGTGACCGCGGAGACCTCCCAGACGCTCGATCGAGGACTGAAGGTCCTCAAACTGCTGGCCGATACCGACCACGGGCTGACCGTCACCGAACTTTCCAACAAACTGGGCGTCAACCGGACCGTTGTGTACCGGTTGCTCGCCACCCTCGAACAGCACGCCCTCGTACGACGTGACCTGGGCGGACGAGCCAGGGTCGGCCTCGGGGTGCTGAGGCTGGGCCGCCAGGTGCACCCGCTGGTGCGGGAGGCAGCGCTGCCCGCGCTGCGGTCGCTTGCCGAGGACATAGGGGCGACCGCGCATCTGACCCTGGTGGACGGGACGGAGGCGCTCGCCGTCGCCGTCGTCGAGCCGACCTGGACCGACTACCACGTGGCCTACCGGGCCGGGTTCCGGCATCCGCTGGACCGCGGGGCCGCCGGCCGGGCGATCCTCTTCGCCCGGCAGCACGCGGCGCATCCGGCGGACGAACCCGGCTACACGCTGACGCACGGAGAGCTGGAGGCCGGCGCGAGCGGAGCCGCGGCGCCGCTGCTGGGCGTGACCGGGGTCGAGGGCAGCGTGGGAGTGGTGATGCTGGCCGACGCGGTGCCGGAGCGGGTGGGGCCACGGGTCGTGGACGCGGCGCGGGAGGTGGCGGAGGCACTGCGCTGACTCCGCGAGGGCCTTGGGGCCGAAACACGTCGTCACGTTAGATTGACCTCGTGCTCTCACGCCTCTCACGCCCCAAGGCCCTCACCGTCTGCGCTCTGCCGCTCGTGGCACTGCTCGCGACGGCCGCGTTCGCGCCGCTGCCGTTCTCGGTGGCGCAGCCGGGCATGACGGCGAACGTCCTCGGCGAGAACAAGGGCAACCCGGTCATCACGATCACCGGCGCGCCCACCCGGAAGACGAGCGGGCAGCTGCGGATGACGACGATCGAGGCGACCAACCCCGACACGGACATCAGGCTCTCCGATGTCGTCGACGGCTGGTTCAGCGCCGATCAGGCGATCATGCCGCGCGACTCCGTCTACCCCAGCGGGGAGAGCACCAAGGAGATCGAGCAGCACAACACCGAGCAGATGCGGCAGTCCCAGGACGCCGCGACCGAGGCCGCGCTGACGTACCTCGACCGTACCGACGACGGCATCGAGGTCACGCTGAAATTGTCCGACGTGGGCGGCCCCAGCGCCGGGCTGCTGTTCTCGCTCGGCATCGTCGACAAGCTCGACGGCGACGGCAGCGGCGGCGACCTCACCGGCGGTCGCACCATCGCCGGTACCGGGACCATCGAGGCCGACGGCACGGTCGGCGCGGTCGGCGGCGTGGCCCTGAAGACGCAGGCCGCCCGGCGGGACGGGGCGACCGTGTTCCTGGTGCCGAAGGCCGAGTGCGCCGACGCGAAGGCCGAACTGCCCAAGGGACTCCGGCTGATCCCGGTCACCACCCTGAAGAACACGGTGACCACCCTGACCGCCCTGGAGAAGGGCAAGGGCTCGGTACCGAGCTGTTAGACGACCACGGGCGAGGGCCGAGGCGCGGTGGCGAGCCGCAGACCGGCACAGGCAGCCAACGGCTGGACCGGGGGCGGTACTTGGCGGGCGCGGTCATCGGCGGGCGCGGTGCCCGATGGGGCCGCTACTTGACGAAGCCCTCCTTCTTCATCCAGTCCAGGGCCACCTGGTGGGGATCCTCGCCGTCGACGTCCACCTTGGCATTGAGGTCCTGGGCCACCGTGTTGTCCAGTTTCCTGGTCACCGGGTCGATGACCTTCGCGATCGCCGGCCACTTCTTCAGCGTCTTGGAGTTGATCACGGGGGCCGCGTTGTAGTTGGGGAAGAACTTCTTGTCGTCGGCCATCACCACCAGGTTCATGGACTTGATGCGCCCGTCGGTGGTGAACACCTCCCCGTAGGTACACGCACCCTTCTGGATCTGGGTGTAGATGATCCCGGTGTCCATCTGCGTGACCCGCGACGCGGCCACGGACATCCCGTACGCCTTCTCCATGCCGGGCAGCCCGTCCGCCCGGTTGGCGAACTCGCTCTCCACGCAGAGCGTCACGGCGCCCGGGTCGGACTTCGACAGCGTCGCCACCTGCGACAGGGTCCTGGTGCCGTACTTCCGGAAGTTGGCCTGGTTCATGGCCAGCGCGTAGGTGTTGTTCAGCCGCGACGGAGGCAGCCAGGTCACGCCGTTCTTCAGGTCGGCGTCGTGCACGGCCTGCCACTGCGCCTGCGGATCGGTGACGGGCTCGCTGTTGCCCTGGTAGGTGATCCAGGCGGTGCCCGTGTACTCGTACATGGCGTCGGCGTCGCCGTTCCTGACCGCCTCGCGCGAGCCGATGGAGCCCTGGATGCCGGTGCGGTCCAGGACGTCCGCGCCGGCCGCCTGGAAGGCGATGCCCATCATCGCGCCGAGGATGAGGTTCTCGGTGAACGACTTGGACGTCACGGTGAGATCGGCGCCCTTGAGCGGCTCGCCCTGCCCGATCGACCCGGGCGAGACGTCGTCGACCATGGGGGAGCCGCTGGTGAGCCCGCACCCGGTCAGTCCGTAGCCCGTCAGTCCGTAGCCCGCGAGTGCCGCCAGGGCTCCGGCGGTCGCACGGCGGCAGCGCTTCACGAGTCCACCTCCAGGCCCCGCGGCCGCAGCAGCACTTCTGCCAGCGAGGCCAGCCAGTCGACGAGCAGGGCCAGCGAGACGGTGAGGATCGAGCCCAACACCAGCACCGGCATGCGCTGGTTGGTGATGCCGGTGGTGATCAGCACGCCCAGGCCGCCGCCCCCGCCGAAGGTCGCCAGCGTCGCCGTGCCGACGTTGAGGACGAGGGCCGTCCGCACGCCGGCCAGGATCAGCGGGACGGCCAGCGGCAGCTCGACCTTGCGGAGCACCCCCAGCGCGGACATCCCGATGCCGCGGGCCGCCTCCAGCAGCGTCGGGTCGTTCGACTTCAGGCCCGCGATGGTGTTGGCGAGGACCGGCAGGATCGCGTAGGCGATGATGCCGATCAGGGCGGCCTTCGTGCCCGTGCCCAGCCAGATCACCAGCAGGGCGAGCAGTCCGATGGCGGGTGTCGCCTGCCCCATGTTGGCGACGGCCATCGCGAACGGCGTGGCTCGGCGCAGCGAACCCCGGGTCAGCAGGATGCCGAGCGGGATCGCGATGATCAGCACGAAGAAGGTGGAGATCACTGTGAGCCGCACCTGCTGCCACAGCGCCTTCGACACCTGCCCGTTCGACAGCGCGTTCTCGGAGATGGGATCCAGGTCCGCCTGCTGGAACCACAGCCAGGTCGCGAGCAGTACGGCGACGAGGAAGGCGGGCAGGAAGGTCAGCTTCCGCCAGGTGAGGCGACGGCGGGGCGGGGGCGGCAGCGGCGGTCTCGTGCCGTTGCGCGCGCCCCCCTCGGCGACCGCGTCCGCGGCGCCGTCCAGCGGCCCGTGCGTTCCGTCCGGGCTGCGGCTCTCGTCCAGGTCGGGAGTGTTCACGCCTTCGCCTCCCCGCCCGGGCCCTCCTGTTCCGCGTGCGTCTGCGCGGCCCGGGCCTCCTCCAGCTCGTGTTGCGCCTCCAGTGCCTCCAGCCGGTCGGCCTCCAGCAGTTCGTGCACGGAGTTCAGCAGCGTCTCCATGTCGACGACCCCGGTGTACTCGCCGCGCCGCCCGGTGACCGCGACCCGCCCGGTGTTGTCGGTGAGGACCGCCTCCAGCGCGTCCCGCAGGGTGGCGTCCCGGGTCACCGTGTCACTGACCTGCGTTCCGGCCCGCGCCAGCGAGCCCCGGGCCCGCATCAGGTCCCCGCGGCGCAGCCACTTGTAGGGCCGGCCGCGCTGGTCGAGGAGCAGGATCTCGTTCGTGCCGCTGGAGCGGAGCTTGTTGAAGATGGACTGGAGCGGGTCGTCGACGGTCACCGTCGGGTAGTCGGTGATCTCCACGTCCCGGACCCGGCTCAGGTTGAGCCGCTTCAGCGCCGCCCCCGCCCCCACGAACCCGGACACGAAGTCGTCCGCCGGGTTGGTGAGGATCGCCTCCGGGGTGTCGAACTGGGCGATGTGCGAGCGTTCGCGCAGCACCGCGATCCGGTCGCCCAGCTTGATCGCCTCGTCGAAGTCGTGAGTGACGAAGACGATCGTCTTGTGCAGCTCGTGCTGGAGCCGGATCAGCTCGTCCTGGAGGTGGTCGCGGGTGATGGGGTCGACCGCGCCGAACGGCTCGTCCATCAGCAGGACGGGCGGATCCGCCGCCAACGCCCGTGCCACGCCGACCCGTTGCTGCTGGCCGCCGGACAGCTGGCGGGGGTAGCGGCCGTGGAACTCGCCGGGGTCGAGCCCGACCAGGTCGAGCATCTCCTCGACTCGGTCCCGGATCCGCGCCTTCGGCCAGCCGATCATCCTCGGCACGAGCGCGATGTTCTGCGCGACCGTCATGTGCGGGAACAGCCCGGACGACTGGATCGCGTAGCCGACCTTGCGGCGCAGCTTCACCGGATCGATGTCGGTGACGTCCTCGCCGTTGATCCGGATCCGGCCGCCGGTCGGCTCGATCAGCCGGTTGATCATCTTCAGTGTGGTCGACTTCCCGCAGCCCGACGGGCCGACGAAGATGACGGTCTCGCCCGCCTTGATCTCCATGGTCACGTTGTCGACGGCGGGGTTGGGGTTGCCCGGATAGCGCTTGGTGAGGTTCACCAGCTCGATCGTCGCCCCGTGGGCGCCGTCCCCGGACGCGGTCTCAGACACGGATCCCCCTGGGAATCGTCAGCCGTCCGATGAGGACGTACGCGGCGTCGAACAGCAGGGCCAGGACGATGATCCCGAGCGTGCCCGCCAGGACCTGGTTCAGCGCGTTCTTGCTGCCGAGCGAGGCGATGCCCCGGAAGATCTCGTTGCCCAGGCCCGGCCCGGAGGCGTACGCGGCGATGGCGGCGATGCCCATCAGCATCTGGGTCGAGACCCGGATCCCGGTGAGGATCGGCGGCCAGGCCAGCGGCAGCTCGACCCGCAGCAGCCGCATCGCCGAGGACATCCCGATGCCCCGGGCCGCGTCCACGAGCGTGGGGTCGACGCCGCGCAGCCCCACGATCGCGTTGCGCACGACCGGCAGCAGCCCGTACAGGGTTAGCGCGATCACCGTCGGCGGTACGCCGAGTCCCACGAGCGGGATCAGCAGACCGATCATCGCGAGCGACGGGACGGTGAGGATCGCCGAGGTGCCGACGGTGGCGAGGTTGCCCGCCCAGCCGCTGCGGTAGGTGACGACGCCGATCACGACGCCGATCACGGTCGCCATGAGCATGCACTGGAAGACGAGGCTGGCCTGCTGGAAGGCGTCGGCGATCAGCTGCTGGTGACGGTTGCCCAGGTACTCCCAGAAGCTCACACGCCCTCACCGCCCCATGTCGACCGCATCCGGCTGGGTCCGGGCTAGGTTCCTGGTCGCCTCTCCCGGGCGTCCTCGGCCGCCTGCTCCACCAGCGGGATGATCCGCAGCGGAACGGGGTTCTCCATCACGATCGCCGTGGAGGCCCGGACGATCCCATCAAAACCGACGACCAGGTCGATCACCCGCTGGAGATCGGCGTTGGAGCGGGCCACCAGCCGGCACAGCATGTCCCCGCCACCGGTCGTGGTGTGCAGCTCCAGCACCTCCGGCACGGACCCCAAGTGGGCCCGTACATCGGCTCCTTGCCCCTGCCGGATCTGCAGCGTGGCGAACGCCGTGACCGGGTAGCCGAGCGCCGCCGGATCGACCTCGGGGCCGAATCCCCGGATGACTCCATTCGACTGAAGCCGGTCGAGCCGGGCCTGCACCGTCCCGCGGGCCACCCCCAGCCGCCGGGACATCTCCAGCACTCCCAGGCGCGGCTCCCTGGCCAGCAGCACGATGATCCGGCCGTCCAGTCGGTCGATCGCCATACCCGCCCGCCTCCGCGATGGTCACCCTGTACAGAAAGCCCGCCGATACCGGCACACCGCTGAACACATTGCCCAGCGATGAAGCGAACTATTGCGCACCTTGCTGCCCGGCGCGAGGCTTCGGCCATGACGCAGACCACACACCACACTCCCGACACCGCCCGGCAGGCCGATCCCTTCCCGGTCAAGGGAATGGACGCGGTCGTCTTCGCCGTGGGCAACGCCAAGCAGGCGGCGCACTACTACTCCACCGCCTTCGGCATGAAGCTGGTCGCCTACTCCGGACCGGAGAACGGCAGCCGCGAGACCGCCTCGTACGTGCTCACCAACGGCTCGGCCCGCTTCGTCCTGACCTCCGTCATCAAGGCCACCACCGCCTGGGGCCACTTCCTCGAGCGGCATGTGGCCGAGCACGGTGACGGCGTCGTCGACCTCGCCATCGAGGTCCCCGACGCCCGGGCCGCGTACGCCTACGCGATCGAGCACGGCGCCCGCTCGGTCGCCGAACCGTACGAGCTGAAGGACGAGCACGGCACCGTCGTCCTCGCCGCGATCGCCACCTACGGCGAGACCCGCCACACCCTCGTCGAGCGCTCCGGCTACGACGGGCCCTACCTGCCCGGCTTCGCCGCCGCCGAGCCGATCGTCGAACCGCCCGCCCACCGCACCTTCCAGGCCGTCGACCACTGTGTCGGCAACGTCGAACTCGGCCGGATGAACGAGTGGGTCGGCTTCTACAACAAGGTCATGGGCTTCACGAACATGAAGGAGTTCGTGGGCGACGACATCGCCACCGAGTACAGCGCCCTGATGTCGAAGGTCGTCGCGGACGGCACGCTCAAGGTCAAGTTCCCGATCAACGAGCCCGCCATCGCCAAGAAGAAGTCCCAGATCGACGAGTACCTGGAGTTCTACGGCGGCGCCGGCGTCCAGCACATCGCGCTCAACACCAACGACATCGTGCAGACGGTACGGACGATGCGGGCGGCCGGGGTCCGGTTCCTCGACACCCCCGACTCCTACTACGACACCCTCGGCGAGTGGGTCGGCGACACCCGCGTCCCCGTCGAGACCCTGCGCGAGCTGAAGATCCTCGCCGACCGCGACGAGGACGGCTACCTGCTCCAGATCTTCACCAAGCCGGTCCAGGACAAGCCGACCGTCTTCTTCGAGATCATCGAACGGCACGGCTCGATGGGCTTCGGCAAGGGCAACTTCAAGGCCCTGTTCGAGGCGATCGAGCGCGAGCAGGAGAAGCGCGGCAACCTGTAGGGACGCCGACCACGCGGGACACGCCGACCACGCGGGACACGCCGATCGCGCGTGACGCGCCGATCGGCGGGCGGCGGTGCGGCCCTACTCGGGCAGCTCGGCCGGGGCGGGCTCGCCGCCCAGCCGGGCCACCGCCGCCCGCGCCACCGGGCCGAGCAACGGCGAGAAGTACGGGTTGATCCGCAACGCCTCCTGGAGATGACGCCGGGCCGGCCCGTCCATCTCCAGCGTCCGCTCGATCATGCCCCGGTGGTACATGTACGGCGCGCTGTGCATGGCGCCCCCGTGCACCCGGTCGGTGGCGATCACGGCGAACCTCAGCGCCTCCTTGTCGTCCCCTGCCCGGTGCAGCGCCCAGCCCAGCGCGTCCGCGACCTCGATCCCCGGCTGCTGCAGCCACTCGGCCCGCAGCCGCCGTACCGCCGAGGCCGCGTCCCCGTGGTCCGCCTCGAACCGCCCCAGCACCAGCTGCCCGTCCACCCCGCCCGCCGCGTCCTGCCGGACCCGCGCCCGCAGCAGGTCGTACTGCACACGCGCCGCCTGCGTGAGCCCCAGCGACTCGTACAGCTCGCCCAGCTCCAGCGCGTACTGCGGCGACGGCTGTCTGGCGAGCGCCACCTGGTACGCGTTCAGGGCCTCCGAGGTCCGGCCCAGAGCCGCCAGCGCCCGCCCCTGCCCGGCCTGCGCGGCCCGCTGGTCGGGGTCGATCCGGACCGCCTCCTGGAAGTGCCGCAGCGCGTCCGCCCGCTCACCGCGCTCCCAGGCCAGCTGCCCCGCCCGTTCCAGCCAGGCCGCCTGCTCGGCGGGGGAGGAGGCACCGGCCGCCGCGTCGGCGAGCGCGGCCTGCGCGTCCTCGCGCCGGCCCTGGTCCCAGTAGACGCCCGCCGCCCGGGCCCGCACCGCCGGCCCGGAGTGCAGCGCCGTCAGCGAGTCGAGGGCCTTGCGGGCCTTCTTGTAGTCGCCGAGCCCGGTGTACGCGTCGATCAGCTGCGGATACGTCGTCCAGCGCTTCGGCGCCAGTCTGCGCGCGGCCTCGCCCCACGACAGCGCCGCCCGGAAGTCACGGCGCGCGTTCGCCAGCGCGGCCAGACCGTCGAGGGCCTCGGCGTTGGCCTTCGGACGCACCTTCAGCGAGGTCCGCAGCGCCTGCTCGGCCTTCGGGTACAGGACGGCGGCGTCCGCGGTACGCCGCCCCTGCTCGACGTAGGCCGAGCCCAGCACCGCCCAGGACCGCGCGTCCCGTGGATGCGCCCGCACCCGGCTCTCCCGCTCGTCGATCAGCACCGCGAGATCCGCCAGCGCGGCGGCCACCCCCGTACGGACCGCCGTGCCCGCCTGCGCCCCCGGAGCCGGCCCGGCCGGCCGCCGCACCGCGGGCTCCCCGCCGGACAGGTGCAGCAGCACCCCGCCGCCCAGCGCGAGACATCCCACGAGCGAGCCGACGAGCAGCCGCCGACGCAGCCGGGAAACCCCGCCGGTGGCCGCGGGAGCCGCGTCGCCCGCGGCGGCCTCTTCGGGGGCGGTGCGCTCATCGGCGGCGGCGCGCTCTGCGTTCTCCATGGCGCTCACTGTGCGCCAGTACGACGACCGTACGACGTCAGCCGAAGGCTCGGACGGACGGGGTTCACACCGATGGCCCCGGGTGCGAACCTGTGATCATGAGCCGTCACCTCGTCGACCGTCTGCTCGCCGGCCTGCCCGCCGAGGCCGTCCTCACCGACCCGGACATCACGGGCTCCTACGCCAACGACATGGCCAGTTTCTGCCCGGCCGGCACCCCGGCCGCGGTGGTGCTGCCCCGCACCGTCGAGGAGGTTCAGCACGTCATGCGCACGGCGACCGAGCTGCGCGTCCCGGTCGTACCGCAGGGCGCCCGCACCGGACTGTCCGGCGGCGCCAACGCCTCCGAGGGCTGCGTCGTCCTCTCGCTGACGAAGATGGACCGGATCATCGAGATCAACCCGGTCGACCGGATCGCCGTCGTCGAACCGGGCGTCGTCAACGCGACGCTCTCCCGCGCCGTGAACGAACACGGTCTCTCCTACCCGCCCGACCCCTCCAGCTGGGAGATGTGCACGATCGGCGGCAACATCGGCACCGCCTCGGGCGGCCTGTGCTGCGTCAAGTACGGGGTGACGGCCGAGTACGTCCTCGGCCTGGACGTCGTCCTCGCCGACGGCCGCCTGATGACCACCGGCCGCCGCACGGCCAAGGGCGTCGCCGGATACGACCTCACCCGCCTGTTCGTGGGCTCGGAGGGCTCGCTGGGCATCGTCGTCCGGGCGGTCCTCGCCCTCAGGCCGCAGCCGCCGCGCCAGCTCGTGCTGGCGGCCGAGTTCGCCTCCGGGGCCGCCGCCTGCGACGCGATCTGCCGGATCATGGCCGGCGGACACGTCCCGTCCCTCCTCGAACTCATGGACCGTACGACGGTCAGGGCCGTCAACGACCTGGCCCGCATGGGCCTCCCGGAGACCACCGAAGCGCTGCTGCTGGCGGCCTTCGACACCCCGGACCCGGCGGCCGACCTGGCCGCCGTCGGCGCGCTGTGCGAGGCGGCCGGCGCCACCCAGGTGGTCCCCGCCGACGACTTCGCCGAGTCCGAACTCCTGCTCCAGGCACGGCGGTCGTCGCTCGTCGCCCTGGAGGCCGTCAAGGGCACGACGATGATCGACGACGTGTGCGTGCCCCGGTCCAGGCTCGGCGAGATGATCGAGGGCGTCGAGCGCATCGCGGAGAAGTACCGGCTGACCATCGGGGTCGTCGCCCACGCGGGTGACGGCAACACCCACCCCACGGTCTGCTTCGACGCGGCCGACCCCGACGAGTGCCGGCGCGCCCGCGACTCCTTCGACGAGATCATGGGCCTCGGCCTGGAACTCGGCGGCACCATCACCGGCGAGCACGGCGTGGGCGTGCTGAAGAAGGAGTGGCTGGCACGCGAGATCGGCCCGGTGGGCGTGGAGATGCAGCGGGCGGTCAAGGCGGCCTTCGACCCGCTGGGCATCCTCAATCCGGGCAAACTCTTCTGAGGCCGGCGTCTCATTCCCCGTCCGCGGACTCGTCCGACGGCCACGGGTCGCACAGCCACAGGTCGTCCGCGGGAGTCGGGGCGAGCAGCTCGGCCAGCCCGGCGTCGAGGCCGAGCTGCTCGGCCTCGGTCCCCGGGGGCACCACCCGCAGCGTCCGCTCCAGCCAGGCCGAGACCTGGGCCGCGGGCGCCTCGAGAAGGGCGTCCCCGTCGGGCGAGCTCAGCGCCATCAGCACGACGCTGCGCCCCTCCACCTTCGTCGGCCACACCCGCACGTCCCCGTGCCCGCACGGCCGGAACACGCCTTCCACGAGCAGCTCCCTGGCGAACGTCCAGTCGACCGGGTGCTCGGAGTTGATGTGGAAGGCGACGTGGACGGCGAACGGGTCGTCGCTGCGGTATGCCAGCCGGGCCGGGACCGGGATGCCGCGCTCCGGCGACAGGATCAGCCTGAGCTCCAGCTCGCGTTCCACCACGGTGTGATGCATGTCGGTCTCCTCTCGAGACGGACCTCGTGCGGGCCCGCGGTGGGCCCGTACGAGTGGAGAGGGGCCGGCCCCGGAACCATTACGCGGGTTCCGCGAACCTTTTTCGGCGCGTTCCGGCCCTGGACGTCGGAGGACGGTTCCGAACGTGTGAAGAGCCTGCACGGGGTTGCCCGGAAAGGGGCGGGTCCGACCGGACTGGCAGTGGGGCTTGCGTCGGTCTGATAGATGTGGAGCCCCCCATCCCACCCCCGAGCAGATACGGGACGACGGACATGAGCGCCCCAACCCCGGCACCCGGCGACGACAGGCCCCGCGAGGGGTACTACCCGGACCCGTCCATCCCTGGATACGTCCGGTACTGGAACGGTGCCTCCTGGGTACCGGGCACCAGCCGGCCGGCGCCCTCCGACGGCCGACCGCTCACGCCCCCGTCCGGCTCGCCCCCGGCCTCCGTCGAGGAGACCGGCCCGCACTTCTTCGACGAGGACCCGGCGCCGGCGCCCGCGGACCCGTACGGCGGCCGTCCCGAGCCCGCCTCCGCGTGGGGCGCCGACCGCGCCCACCAGTCCGGCTTCGGCGGCGATCAGGACCGCCGGGTCTCCTGGGGCGCTCCGCAGGCCGCCGACCCGAGGGTGCCCTCGCCCGCCCCGGCGCCGCCGGAGGGCCTGTCCACGAGCACCGACGGCACCTCGACGATCCCGCCCGCGGAACCGGAGGACGGCGCAGGCGCCGGGGACGTGGTCTCCGGGGGCACGTTCGTCTTCCGCCGGCCGACGGCGGGCGCCCCCGCCCCGGCGCCCGGGGCCCCCGGCCCGGCGGGGCCCGTCCCCGACAAGGGCACGGTCACCTTCCGCGCACCGGCGCCGCGCACGGGCCACCAGGACGGCGCGTCCGGCGCGCAGCCGGCGGCCCCGGCGGCCCCGGCGGGCAACGCGGCCGCGTTCCCCGCCGCCGCCCAGGGGCCCGACCCCTCGGCGACGCCTGCGGCCCCCGGGGCCCCTGGCCACCCCGCCCCGGGCGCTGCCGCCGGCTTCGGCGCGCAGGGTCCGGTCGGAGCGCCGGCCGGCGCCGCGCCCGCCCAGCCCGGTTTCGGGTCCGGCAAGGCACCCGCCCAGCCGGCGACGGCGGCTCCCACCCCGGGCGTCCCGGCCCCGCAGGGACCGGCCCGCGTCGCGGCAGCCGCCCCGGCGCCCGCCCCCGCTCCTGTTCCGGCCCCCGCCCCCGCCCCGCAGGGCCCGGCGGGGTTCCCGGCCGGGCAGCCCGGCGCTCGGCCCGCCGCCGCTCAGGCGCCCGCGTCCGGCCCCTCCTCCAGCCCTCCCGCCGCCCCCCGGCAGGGCGCTCCGGGCGTGCCCCCGCAGGCCGCCGGTCCGCAGCCGCAGCCCCCGCAGGGCGCCGCGCAGGCCGCCGTCCCGATGGCCACGGGGCCCGGCGGCGGACAGCCCTCATGGGCGCAGCAGGTGCACCAGCTCGCGGGAGCCGAGGACGGGCCTGTCGCGCCCTGGAAGCCACCGGTCGACGACATCTTCCAGGCGGCCGCCCGGCGGGCGTCCGAGGCCCGTCCCGCGGGCCTCGGCAAGCGGCTGGCCGCCCGCCTCGTGGACACGCTCGTGCTCGCGGCCGTCACCTCCGCCGCCGCCGTGCCGCTGGGCGTGAAGGCCCTCGACCACGTGACCGAGAAGGTCGACGCCGCCAAGCTCACCGGAGAGACCGTCACCGTCTGGCTGCTCGACGGCACGACGTCGGTGTACCTCGGGATCGTCCTGGCCGTGCTGCTGGTCTTCGGCATCGTGTACGAAGCCGTGCCGACCGCGAAGTGGGGCCGCACGCTGGGCAAGAAGCTGTTCGGTCTCCAGGTCCGCGACATCGAGGGCGGTGAGCCCCCGTCCTTCGGGGCGGCGCTGCGCCGCTGGCTCGTCTACTGCGTGCCCGGTCTGCTCGTGGTCGGTGTGGTGGGCGTCGCCTGGGGTCTGTTCGACAAGCCGTGGCGGCAGTGCTGGCACGACAAGGCGGCGCACACGTTCGTCGCCGGCTGACCCGAACTGCCGAACTCCCTTACGCCCGCCCCGGACCTCCGCGTTTCCCGCCCGCCCCGTGTCTCCGTACGCCGGCGCCTCCCCCGGACGGCCGCTCGCCGGATGCGGAGCCGGTGGGTTCGCGGTCGACTCGGGGGCATGACCACCGAACCGCCCCCCGGCTCCGGCGGCGAGCCGCCGGAGGACGATCCGTTCAGGAAGCGGCCCCCGCAGCAGGAACCCCCGCAGTCTCCGTACGGTCAGGGTCAGCCTCCGTCCGGTGCGGGGCAGGGCTCGCCGTACGACGCGCCGCACGATCCGTACGGCGGCGGGTCGGGCCGGCCCCCGCCCCCCGGTGGCGGTCCGTACGGCGGTGGTCCGCAGGGCGGCGACCCCTACGGGGGCTATCCGGCCGACCCGCTCGCCGGGATGCCCCCGCTGGCCGACAGCGGCAAGCGCACGCTGGCCCGGATCATCGACATGATCCTCGTCTTCATCGTGGTGAGCCTGCTGGCCTGGGCCTTCGGGGTCGCGCAGTACACGGTGGACGCGGACGACATCGAGTTCGGCAAGACCTTCGGGCGCGAGCTCCTCGCCGCGATCCTGTACGTCGCGTACGACACGATCCTGACCGCCAAGTCCGGCCGGACGCTGGGCAAGAAGTGGCTCGGCCTGCGGGTGGCCAACCTCGACAACGGCTCCACGCCGTCCGCGCAGACCTCGCTGGTCCGCGCCCTGGTGCTGTGGGTGCCGTTCGCCTTCTGCTGTGCCTGTGTGTGGACGGCGATCTGCGGCGGCTGGAGCTTCTTCGACAAGCCCTACAAGCAGGGTCTGCACGACAAGGCGGCCAAGACGGTGGTGGTCAGCACGCGGTGAGCCCGCCGTGCGCACGAGGGAGGGCCCGCGCCACGAGGCGCGGGCCCTCCCTCGTGCGCAGGCGCGTCAGGGAGCCGTGGACTCCCGGACGGGCTCGGACGCCGAGGCGACCGAGGCCGGGACCTGCGCGCGCACGGGAGTACGGGCGGGAACGGTGACGGACTCGGACCGGCTCGCGGGCACGCTCGCCGTGAAGCGGGCCGCGGGTCGGTTCGCGGGGCGGATCACGGAACGGGCCACGGGGGCGCGCGACGGCTTCGGTACCGGCACCGTCATGGCGACGAGCACGCCGAGCGCGACCGCGGCGACGACGACGACCGCGATCCCGGGGCCCGAACTCGTCTGTGACAGCAGCAGCATGGCGAGCGTCGAGAAGATGACGGTGCAGGAACCGTACGTGAGCTGTGCGACAGTCGGACGAGGCATGGCAATCGGTGTCCTCGGAAGCGGGGGCGGACTCGACTCTAATCGGCTGCATGCCCGAGCGGGACGAGCGGTAAGCGTGACCTAACCCACGGTGCCGGTGCACAGGGGGCGCACGGAGTCATGACGTCCATCAAGTGGACTGCCCCGCGCGCCTGTCGCGGCTTCTGTCGCGTTACCGTCACATGTCCGCAATGCGAACACGCGCTCCCAATAATGCAGTTGACTTGTCCAAGTCAAGGTCTGTCTTTTCTCGTAAACCAGTAGTCAAATGGCGTCACTTGACTACACGCGTATAACAGCGCGCGGACCTTCCTTGACAGGGATCCCCCCTTTCCGCGCGTCCGGACGCGTGCGTGGGAGGACATCAAGTGACCAGTAGATCCTGGACGTTCAGGACGGCCTCGACGGTCGTCGCCCTTGCGGCGGCCTCGGCGACGTTCTCGACGTTCGCCGTGGCACAGGCCGCCGACAACACCTCGGCGAAGGCCCCGGCGGTGGACCGGCAGGACCCGCAGCCGGCCAAGGCCAAGGAGCACGACTTCGACGGCCCGCTCAGCAAGACTCAGGAGGCGCAGCGCGAGGAGGCCCTCAAGCAGGTCATATCCGGCGAGGCGTCGGTCAAGGAGCGGGACGGCTCGAAGGTCGTCCAGCTCAAGAGCCGCAAGGGCGACGGCAAGTACGTCGAGCTCGGCCGCGAGAAGACCGACAAGATCTTCACGATCCTCGTCGAGTTCGGCGACCAGGTCGACAGCCGCTACGGCGGCACGGCCGGCCCGCTGCACAACCAGATAGCCGCCCCGGACCGCAAGAAGGACAACAGCACGGCCTGGCAGGCGGACTACAACCAGGAGCACTTCCAGGACCTGTACTTCGGCACCGGCAAGAACACCGAGTCGCTGAAGAAGTACTACGAGAAGCAGTCCTCGGGCCGCTACTCGGTCGAGGGCGAGGTGACCGACTGGGTCAAGGTCCCGTACAACGAGGCCCGGTACGGCTCCAACGACGCCTCCACCGGCGCCTGGTACGCCGTCCAGGACGGCGTCAACGCCTGGGTCGCCCAGCGTGAGGCGGCCGGCGCCACCGCCGCCGAGATCAAGGCGGAGCTGGCCGAGTTCGACCAGTGGGACCGCTACGACTACGACGGCGACGGCGACTTCAACGAGTCCGACGGCTACATCGACCACTTCCAGATCGTGCACGCCGGTGAGGACGAGTCCGCGGGCGGCGGCGCCCAGGGCGAGGACGCCATCTGGGCCCACCGCTGGTACGCCTTCGGCACCGACGCCGGCGCCACCGGCCCGGACACCAACAAGCTCGGCGGCACCCAGGTCGGCGACACCGGCATCTGGATCGGCGACTACACCATCCAGCCGGAGAACGGCGGACTCGGCGTCTACGCGCACGAGTACGGCCACGACCTCGGCCTGCCGGACGAGTACGACACCTCCGGCGGCGGCGAGAACTCCACCGGGTTCTGGACCCTGATGTCCTCCGGTTCCTGGCTCGGCACCGGCAAGGAGGCCATCGGCAACCTGCCCGGCGACATGAACGCCTGGGACAAGCTCCAGCTGGGCTGGCTGGACTACGACGTGGCCGCGGCGGGCGTGAAGTCCACCCACACGCTGGGCGTCGCGGAGTACAACACCAAGAACGCCCAGGCACTCGTGGTCCAGTTGCCGGAGAAGGAGGTCACCACCGAGGTGGTCGCCCCGGCCCAGGGCGCCACGCAGTGGTGGAGCGGCAGCGGTGACGACCTGCGCAACACCCTGACCCGCGCGGTCGACCTGACCGGCAAGACGTCGGCCTCGCTGTCCCTGGACGGCTGGTGGGACATCGAGCAGGACTACGACTACCTGTACACCGAGGTCTCCACCGACGGCGCCAACTGGACGCCGATCGACGGCACCCTGGCCGACGGCAGCGCCATCCCGCGCGACGGCAGCGGCAAGCCCGCCCTCACCGGCACGGTCGACGCCTACCAGAAGCTGACCTTCCCGCTGAACGCCTACGCGGGCCAGAAGATCAGCGTCCGCTTCCGCTACGCCACCGACGGCGGCGTGGCCCAGAAGGGCTTCGCGGCCGACGAGATCACGGTGACGGCGGACGGCGCCGCGGTCTTCTCCGACAACGCGGAGAGCGCGGACGCGGCGTGGACGGCGACCGGGTTCTCCCGCATCGGCGCGTCCATCACGGACGACTACGCGCAGTACTACATCGCCGAGAACCGCCAGTACGTGTCGTACGACAAGACCCTCAAGGTCGGCCCGTACAACTTCGGCTTCTCGACGACGCGCCCCGACTGGGTCGAGCACTACCCGTACCAGAACGGTCTGCTGATCTGGAAGTGGGACACCTCGCAGGGGGACGACAACACCAGCCAGCACCCGGGTGAGGGCCTGATCCTTCCGGTCGACTCGCACCCGACCGCGCTGAAGTGGGCCGACGGCTCCGTGATGAACGCCCGTCTGCAGAGCTTCGACTCGCCGTTCAGCCTGTACCGCACCGACGCGATCACGCTGCACAAGGCGGACGTCGCGGTCAAGATCAAGTCGCGTCCGGGCGTCCCGGTCTTCGACGACGGCCGGTCGACGTACTACGACGCGGCGACCCCGCTCGCGGGCGTCAAGGTCACTGACACCAACACCTCGATCAAGATCGTCAACGAGGCCGGCAACGGCTCGACGATCAAGGTGAAGGTCGGTCCGTCGACCAAGTAGTCGACGTTCTGGCAGGTCAGACGCACATCGGCGGCAACCCCCTGGCGGGTTGCCGCCGATCGTGTTTAGGTGCCTCCTGTGCCCTTCTTATTGACACCTGCATCGACACCGACATCGACAGCGACCTCGGCGCCGACCCCGGCGACGACCTCGATACCGACGCGCACGGGGGTGTGACCGCATGGCCGCAGGAGGCTTCTGCAAGCTGCCCGACGGCATGGTGGTGGTGGCGCTGAACCTGCCCAGCCCCACCGCCCGAGAGGGCCTGCCAGGCCCCTCCACGGACGTCCGCGTGCTGGTCCACGCCCACAACCGGGCCCGAGCCCTGACCAGGCTCCGCAACCTGGGCCTGCGGGCCGTCTATCTGCGCGGCAACGCGGCGCCGCCCACCCCGGACGAGGTCACGGCCGTGCTCCACCACCCGGACGGCCTGATCTGGCGCACGGCGGCGGGCAACGGTGTCCCGATCGACGTCGTGGCCGTACCGGAGCTGTGGCGCCCCATCCGGTCGCTGCTGCGGGGCGCGGCGGCGGCGTAGGCGCGCCCGCGCCTCAGTACGCCTCGACCACCCGCACGTCCTCCTCCGTGACCACCGCGTCCACGATGCGGAACGAGCGGAACTGGAACTCGCCCCCGCCGTCCGTGTCCGCCGTCGACACCAGCACGTAGTGCGCGCCCGGCTCGTTCGCGTACGAGATGTCCGTGCGGGACGGGTACGCCTCCGTGGCCGTGTGGGAGTGGTAGATGATCACCGGGTCCTCGTCGCGGTCGTCCAGCTCGCGGTAGAGCTTGAACAGGTCGCCCGAGTCGAACTCGTAGAACGTGGGTGACATGGCCGCGTTCAGCATCGGGATGAAACGTTCCGGTCGGTCCGTGCCCGCCGGACCCGCGACCACGCCGCACGCCTCGTCGGGGTGGTCCTTGCGCGCGTGGGCGACGATCTGGTCGTGCAGGGCCTGGGTGATGGTCAGCATGGTCGCCAGAATAGACAAAGGGGCCGTTCCGTACCGAGGAGTGGTACGGAACGGCCCACATCGCGGACGTCCTGAGCGGCGGCCGCAGGGGGCGCCACGAGTGCTCCCTACGGCCGGACGTCCCGGCGGTGGTCGAACGGCCGGTCAGCCGACCTTCTCGAACTCCGGCTCGCGCCGGGCGGTGATCTCCGGGTTGCGGCTCTTCAGGACCGCCCAGCCGACACCGAGCGCGGCCGCCCAGCCCGCCATCACGTACAGGCAGACCCGGGAGTCGGCGTCGTACGCGATCAGGCCGGTGACGAAGAGCAGGAAGACGATGGCCACCCAGCTGAACGCCGAGCCGCCCGGGGCCGGGAAGGACGAGGCGGGCAGCCGGCCCGCGACGACCGCGCGGCGGTAGAGGACGTGGCTGATCAGGATCATCAGCCAGGTCCAGATGCCGGCCGCGGTGGCCACCGAGGTGACGTAGCCGAAGGCCTTCTCCGGGACGACGTAGTTCAGGACCACGCCGATGCCCATGAACAGCACCGAGACCGTGATGCCGAAGGCGGGGGTCTTGGTCGACGACAGCTTGCGGAAGACCGCGGGGGCCTCACCGCTGTCGGCCAGGTTCCGCAGCATGCGGCCCGTGGAGTACATGCCCGAGTTGCAGGAGGACAGGGCCGCCGTCAGCACGACGAAGTTCACGATGCCGGCGCCCGCCGGGATGCCGATCTTCGCGAACGCCTCGACGAACGGGCTCACGCCCGGCGCGAACTCCGTCCACTTCACGACGCAGAGGATGACCGTGAGCGCGCCGACGTAGAACAGCGCGATGCGCCAGGGCAGGGTGTTGATCGCCTTCGGGAGCGTCTTCTCCGGATCCTGCGACTCGCCCGCCGTGACACCGACCAGCTCGACCGCGAGGTAGGCGAACATGACGCCCTGGAGGGTCATCAGGGACGAGCCCACGCCCTTGGGGAAGAAGCCGTCGAAGGCCCACAGGTTGGAGACCGCGGCCGTGTCGCCGGCGCTGCTGAAGCCGAAGGTGAGGACGCCCAGGCCGATGACGATCATGCCGATCAGCGCGGTGACCTTCACCATCGAGAACCAGAACTCCAGCTCACCGAAGAGCTTCACGGAGATCAGGTTGACCCCGAAGAGGATCACCAGGAAGACCAGTGCGGTCACCCACTGGGGGACGGCCGGGAACCAGTAGTTCACGTAGATCGCGGCGGCGGTCAGCTCGGCCATCCCGGTGACGACCCACATCAGCCAGTACGTCCAGCCGGTGAAGTAGCCGAAGAACGGGCCGAGGAACTCGCGCGAGTACTCCGCGAAGGAACCCGAGACGGGGCGGTAGAGCAGCAGCTCGCCCAGCGCCCGCATGATGAAGAAGATGATCCCGCCCGCGAGGGCGTACATCAGGATGAGGCTGGGACCGGCCTTGGCGATGTTCGCCCCGGCGCCCAGGAAGAGCCCGACGCCGATGGCGCCGCCGATCGCGATCATCTGGACCTGGCGACTGCCGAGTCCGCGCTCGTACCCCTCTTCGGGAGTGTCGGTGACAGCGGTGTCGGTGACCTTCTCAGGGGTCATGTGTGGTGCGCCTTTCTCCATGCCGAACCGGGCCTCTCGTCGGCCTCGGATCGGGTTTCGATCCCCCCGGATTGATGGAGCGATGCCTGGCCGGCGATCAACCGGCTCGGTGGCGCACCCGGCCGAACATACGGGTGGTGTTCGCCGGGCGGTCGTGAAGATTTATCACGCCCGCAATATGGATCGCCGGGGTGGCCTGTGGCGCACGACACAAGAAGAAGCGGATGAACGAGACACAAAGAGGACACTCCCGGCCGTCGCGTTGACGCGATCGTTATCCGGATTTGAGCGTCCTCTGAGCGAACAAAAGTGCGTACGAATTAGGGCAGAAGAGTCGTCACCAGCGTCTCCTGGAGGCCGCCCAGCCACAGGTACGCCATCACCATCGGCTTGCGCGGGTCCTCGTCCGGCAGCCGGTAGAGAAGGTCGGTGTCGTCCTCGTCGGTGATCTCCAGACGGGAGCCGATCGCGAGGCGCAGATCGTTCAGCGCGCGGAGCCACTGCTGGGACTCCTGGGGCGTCAGCTTCAGCACCGCCCCGCCCTCGCCGGCCGCCTCGGAGGCCAGCGCGTCCAGCGAGCGGACCACCGTGAGGGCGTTCTCGCGCTTGCCGGCCCGCAGGTCGTTCTCCGTGTAGCGGCGGAACTCGGCGGAGTGCGCCTTCTGCTCACCGGCCCGCTCGGGGCCCGGGGTGCCCTCCGGGTCGGTGTAGGCGTCCGGGAAGAGCCGGCGCAGCACCGGGTCGGCGGGCGGCTCGCTCGGCCCCTCGGCGAAGAGCTCGGCGAGCGGGTCGTCGGGGGCGTCCTCGGCGGGGCCGGGGCCGATGAGCTCCAGGAGCTGCACGGCCAGCGACCGGATGATGGAGATCTCGACGTTGTCGAGTGCGACGGCCGCGCCGCCGCCGGGGAGCGGTTCGAAGTGTCCAGGCATAGGAGGGCAGGCTACTTCCGGTCCTGCTGGAGGGTGGCCCACAGGCCGTAACCGTGCATCGCCTGCACGTCGCGTTCCATCTCCTCGCGCGAACCGCTGGAGACGACCGCCCGGCCCTTGTGGTGGACGTCCATCATGAGCTTGGTGGCCTTGTCCTTGGTGTACCCGAAGTACGACTGGAAGACGTACGTCACGTAGCTCATGAGGTTGACCGGGTCGTTGTGGACGATCGTGACCCACGGGACGTCCGGCTCGGGTACGGCGAAGACCTCCTCCGCCGACTCGGTGCGTTCGATCTCAAGGGGAGCGGGTGACGTCACGTCGTCCATGCTGCCACGCGGCGGGGAAATCGTCACACCGACGAAAAGGGAGTACGATCCATTGCCATGAACACAGCGGACCTTGGGCTGCCGGTGGAAGTTCCCTCGACGGCGCTCTTCACGGACCAGTACGAACTCACGATGCTCCAGGCCGCCCTGAAAGCGGGCACGGCCGAACGGCACAGCGTGTTCGAGGTCTTCACCCGGCGACTGCCGGAGGGCCGGCGCTACGGCGTCGTCGCGGGCACCGGACGGGTCCTGGACGCCGTCGAGAACCTGCACTTCGACGCGGACGTCCTCGGCTTCCTGCGGGAGCACGACATCGTCGACGAGGAGACCCTCGACCGGCTCGCCGCATACCGCTTCTCGGGTGACATCTGGGGCTACCCCGAAGGCGAGGTCTACTTCCCGGGCTCGCCGATCATGCGGGTCGAGGGCTCCTTCGCCGAGTGCGTACTCCTCGAGACCGTCATCCTCTCCATCCTCAACCACGACTCCGCCATCGCGGCCGCCGCCTCCCG
Organism: Streptomyces sp. NBC_00637; assembly: GCF_045161545.1. NCBI lineage: Bacteria > Bacillati > Actinomycetota > Actinomycetes > Kitasatosporales > Streptomycetaceae > Streptomyces > Streptomyces sp. NBC_00637. The sequence goes on from NZ_CP109046.1 coordinate 5,247,968, forward strand.
CATGTCCTCCGCCGCTGGCGAGCGGCCCCTGATCGAGATGGGCGCCCGCCGCACCCACGAACTGGCCGCGGTCGCCGCCGCCCGCGCCGCCTACATCGGCGGCTTCGCCACCACCTCCGACCTGGCCGCGGGCTTCCGCTACGGCATCCCCACCGTGGGCACCAGCGCCCACGCCTTCACCCTCCTGCACGACAGCGAGCGGGACGCCTTCCAGGCCCAGGTCGACTCGCTCGGCCGGGGCACCACCCTGCTCGTGGACACGTACGACGTCGCCGAGGCCGTCCGGACGGCCGTCGACATCGCCGGCCCCGAGCTCGGCGCGGTCCGCATCGACTCCGGCGACCTGCTCCTCGTGGCCCACCGGGTGCGCCAGCAGCTCGACGACCTCGGCGCCACCGACACCCGGATCATCGTCACCTCCGACCTCGACGAATACGCCATCGCCTCGCTCGCCGCCGCCCCCGTCGACGCGTACGGCGTCGGCACCCAGCTGGTCACCGGCTCCGGACACCCGACCTGCTCGATGGTCTACAAACTGGTCGCCCGCACCGGATCCGCCGACCCGCAGGCCCCCCTGGTACCGGTGGCGAAGAAGTCCTCCGGCGGCAAGACCTCCATCGGCGGCCGCAAATGGGCGGCGCGCCGGCCCGACGCCTACGGAGTGGCCGAGGCCGAGGTCATCGGCACCGGCACCGTCCCCGCCGCACTGGCCGGCCACCAGCTGCTCGTCGAGCTGGTCAGGGGCGGCGAGGTCGTCGGCCGCGAGTCCCTGGACGCCGCCCGCGACCGCCACGCGGCGGCCCGCGCCGGCCTGCCCCTCTCCGCGACCCAGCTGTCGCGCGGGGAACCCGTCATTCCCACGGAGTACGCACAGGACCTGTCGGGTAACTAGGGCGTGTGCCCGGCACACACCGGGCGACGCCCCCTCCCGCCGGACCGACAAAGTCTCTACGCTCGATTACTTCACCCTCAGTCGAAGGACACCGACCATGCGCCGCGCCTTGATCGTCGTAGACGTGCAGAACGACTTCTGCGAGGGAGGCAGCCTCGCGGTGGCCGGCGGCGCCGACGTGGCAGCCGCCATCACCGAGCTGATCGGGCAGGCGCCCGCCGGATACCGGCACGTGGTGGCCACCCGCGACCACCACATCGCGCCCGGCGGCCACTTCGCCGACAACCCCGACTACACGCACTCATGGCCCGCCCACTGCGTGGCGGGCACCGAGGGCGTCGGCTTCCACCCCAACTTCGCGCCCGCCGTCGCCTCCGGCGCCATCGACGCCGTCTTCGACAAGGGCGCCTACGCGGCCGCCTACAGCGGCTTCGAGGGCGCCGACGAGAACGGCGCCACCCTGGGCGACTGGCTGCGGGACCGCCAGATCGACGAGGTGGACGTCGTGGGCATCGCCACCGACCACTGCGTCAAGGCCACCGCCCTCGACGCGGCCCGCGAGGGCTTCCGCACCCAGGTCCTGCTGGACCTCACCGCCGGCGTCGCCGAGGAAAGCACCGACCGGGCCCTGGAGGAACTGCGCGCGGCCGGCGTACAACTCACGGGCAAGCCGGTCGTCTAGTCTCCGGCGCCACCCCCCGCCCGCCGGTTACCGTTTCCGCAAGGTGCACGCACAACTCGCCCCAACGGAGATGGTGTTGACGCAACGCTCGCACGTACGGCGGCCCACGCTCGAAGACGTCGCCCGGCGGTCGGGGGTCTCGAAGTCGACCGTGTCCCGGGTGATCAACGGGGAGGCCCGGGTACGGGCCGAGGTCGTCGACCGGGTCCGCCGGGTGATCTCCGAGCTGGGATACGTCCCGAACCAGGCGGCCCGGCAACTCGTCACCCACCGCACCAACGCCGTCGCCGTGGTCGCCGCCCAGCCCGAGAACCGGCTCTTCATCGACCCCTTCTTCGACCTCCTCCTGCGCGGCATCCGCCGCGAACTCGCGCTCCACGGCTCCCAGGCCGTCCTGCTCTTCCTGGAGGAACCCGACGACTACGCGCGCATGGCCGACTACCTCGGCGGCGGCCACGTCGACGGCGCGATCCTCTTCTCGCTGCGCCCCGGCGACCGGCTCGCCGAGATCGTCGACCGGCTCGGCCTCCCGGCCGTGTTCGGCGGCCGCCCCCTGCCGCGCGACGACGACCCCGCACGGCCCGGCCGGACCCACGTCGACGGCGACAACCGGGGCGGCGCCCGGCTGGCCGTCCAGCACCTCGTCTCCCTCGGGCGGCGCCGGATCGCGACCGTCACCGGACCCTACGACCAGGAGAACTCCGCCGCGGACCGGCTGGTCGGCTACCGCGACGTGCTCCGCGACGCCGCCTCGCCCCACCTCGTCGAGCGGGCCGACTACACCCGGCAGGGCGGCGCCGACGCCATGGCCGCGCTGCTGGACCGCCGACCCGACCTCGACGCCGTGTTCGTCGCCTCCGACCTCATGGCGTCCGGCGCTCTGCAGACCCTGCGGGAGCACGGGCGCAGGGTCCCTGAGGACGTGGCCGTCGTCGGCTTCGACGACCTCACCTCCATCGCCGAGACGACCGACCCGCCGCTCACCACCGTCCACCAGGACATCGAGGAGATGGGCCGGCTGATGGCCCGGCTGCTGCTCGCCGGACAGCACCCGACACCCGCGGGCACAGCGCCGGACGCCCCGGACGGCGGCCCCTCCGTGATCGTCCCGACCCGCCTGGTGCGCCGCGCATCGGCCTGACGACGCGGCGGCGTCTCATTCCCCGGCCCCCGATCGTCCGCGATGTGGGATCACATTCCGGAAGCCGGACCGGGAATCGATACGATGAGCGCATGGTTCTGAACGACGTGAGCGAGAAGACGCCGGGCGCACTGCTCGTGGCGCGGCTGCACGTCGACCTGTGCAGGCTCGCCAGCGCCATCTGTTGACGCACCACCCGCCGCCGTACGGCCGTGAGCCGATGGGGGTACCGCCCGCGCGAGCGCAGCCGAGCGTGGGGAGCCTCACCCTGCACGAACCCGCGCTGCCCACACCTTCCGACAGGAGCCCTGAGCCATGGCCATCGAGGTCCGCATCCCCACCATCCTCCGCCAGTACACCGACGGTCAGAAGGCGGTGGAGGGCAACGGTGACACCCTCGCCGACCTGTTCACCGACCTCGAGACCCGCCACGCCGGAATCCAGGCCCGCATCGTGGACGACGGAAAGCTGCGCCGCTTCGTCAACGTCTACCTGAACGACGAGGACGTCCGCTTCGTCGACGGCATCGACACCAAGCTGACCGACGGCGACACCGTGACCATCCTGCCGGCCGTGGCCGGCGGCATGGCCTGATCGGCCGCCGAACCCCATGCGCTACGACTCCCCGCTGGCCGCGGTGGGCAACACCCCTCTGGTGCGCCTGCCGCGGCTCTCGCCGTCCGCCGACGTCCGCATCTGGGCGAAGCTCGAGGACCGCAACCCCACCGGCTCGGTCAAGGACCGCCCCGCCCTGCACATGGTCGAGCAGGCCGAGAAGGACGGCCGCCTCACCCCCGGCTGCACCATCCTGGAACCGACGAGCGGCAACACCGGCATCTCCCTCGCCATGGCGGCCAAGCTCAAGGGCTACCGCATGGTCTGCGTGATGCCCGAGAACACCTCGCAGGAACGCCGGGAACTGCTCGCCATGTGGGGCGCCGAGATCATCTCCTCCCCGGCCGCGGGCGGCTCCAACACCGCGGTCCGCGTCGCCAAGGAGATCGCCGCCGAGCACCCCGACTGGGTGATGCTCTACCAGTACGGCAACCCCGACAACGCCGGCGCCCACTACGCCACCACCGGCCCCGAGATCCTCGCCGACCTCCCGTCCATCACCCACTTCGTCGCCGGCCTCGGCACGACGGGGACACTGATGGGCGTCGGCCGCTACCTGCGCGAGAACAAGCCGGACGTGAAGATCGTCGCCGCCGAGCCGCGCTACGACGACCTGGTCTACGGCCTGCGCAACCTCGACGAGGGCTTCGTACCCGAGCTGTACGACGCCTCCGTCCTCACCACCCGCTTCTCGGTCGGCTCGGCGGACGCCGTGACCCGCACCCGGGAACTCCTCCAGCAGGAGGGCATCTTCGCCGGCGTCTCCACCGGCGCCGCCCTGCACGCGGCGATCGGCGTCGGCAGGAAGGCGCTGAAGGCGGGGGAGAGCGCGGACATCGCGTTCGTCGTGGCCGACGGCGGCTGGAAGTACCTGTCCACCGGCGTCTACACCGCGGCCACCACGGAGGAAGCGATCGAGACCGTGCAGGGCCAGCTCTGGGCGTAGGGTTTCAGGTAGCCAGATGACGGACCTGGTCCCACAGGACCGGGTCCACCACGCCCACCCTGCGCCGGAAATCGCTCACCCGTACCTGGCGCAGCTCGTCCGTCTCCAGGAAACTCGGCCGCCCCTGCGCGTCCCCCACGGCACCCGGCGGCAGCGGGATCACCCCGGCCCGCTCGTCGTGGTACTTGCTGGTGATCTTCGCGACGGTGGCGCGGTCACCGCGCACCATGAGCACCAGACACGGCCGGTCCTTCACCCCCGGCCCATCCTCGAACGGCACGTCCGCCCACCAGATCTCCGCGGGCTGGGGACGGCCGGCGAAGCCCTGGCCCCGGGTCGACCGACCCGGAGGGCGGCCCGTCGCCCGGCCCGGCGGCCGGGTCCTGCGCCGCTGCGGTCGCCGGCTCCGCCCCCAGCCGTCCACGAGCGTCGCGACCAGCGCGAGCAGTATCACCGCCGCGAGCGCGAGCCACCAGGACGTGTCCATACGACGACGTTACCGGCGCGCGAGAGCCGCCGCGCGCCCCATCGTCACTTCACATGCCCCCGGTCCAGCCAAACCGGTGACACCACAGGTGAGTTCCCCCACAACGGCCCCTGGCGGAGGAGCGACCCGGGGTTTTGCGCCTTACGCTCGACGCACCGCACGACCCCCGGTCGCCCCATTTAACGATCATTCGTTCCACGATCCGTCCCCCGGACCTCACCCGGTACTTCTCGGTTACCCGCCAGCGGAGGTTTCGCCTTCATGAAGCTCACCGTCGTCGGCTGCTCGGGGTCGTTCCCCTCCGCGGAATCGGCCTGCTCGAGCTACCTCCTCGAGGCCGACGGCTTCCGGCTGCTTCTCGACATGGGCAACGGCGCCCTGGGCGAGCTGCAGCGCCACTGCGGTCTCTACGACCTCGACGCGATCTTCCTGAGCCATCTGCACGCCGACCACTGCATCGACATGTGCGCCTACTTCGTCGCGCGCTACTACCGGCACGACGGCGGCCGCTGCGACCCCATTCCGGTCTACGGCCCGGAAGGCACGGAACACCGCCTGACCACGGCCTACGCCGACACCCCGTCGGCCTCCTCCATGAGCGAGGTCTTCGACTTCCACACGGTCAAGCCGTCCACCTTCGACATCGGCCCCTTCACCGTGCACACGGAACGCGTGGCGCACCCGGTGGAGGCGTACGGCATCCGCGTCGAACACGGCGGCAGGTCGCTGACCTACTCCGGCGACACCGGCATCAGCCCCGCGCTGGACGAACTCGCCCGCGACACCGATCTCTTCCTGTGCGAGGCCGCCTTCACGCACGGCAAGGAGAACATCCCCGACCTGCACCTCAACGGCCGCGAGGCCGGCGAGACGGCGAGCCGGGCGGGCGCGAGGAAACTCGTACTGACCCACATCCCGCCGTGGACCGACCCCCGGGTCAACCTGGCGGACGCCCGCGCGGTCTTCGACGGCCCGGTCGATCTGGCCGCACCACGGGTGACGTACGAGATCTAGACCCCGGCGCACGCGAAAGGCCCCCGGAGCGGTTCAGGGCTCCGGGGGCCTTCGCATGTCCTGCGCGGGCTGGTGTGCCTACGCCTTGGTGAGGTCCTCGACCTCCTCCTCGGGCTCACGGCCCGGGGTGGGGAGGTTGAACTTCGTGATGGCGAAGCGGAAGACGACGTAGTAGACGGCGCCGAACACCAGGCCGATCGGGATGATCAGCCAGGGCTTCGTGGCCAGGTTCCAGTTCAGCCCGTAGTCGATGGCACCCGCGGAGAAGGTGAAGCCCGCATGGACACCGAGGGCCCAGGTGATCGCCATGGACAGGGCCGTCAGCACCGCGTGGATCGCGTACAGCAGCGGTGCGATGAACATGAACGAGAACTCGATGGGCTCGGTGACACCGGTGACGAAGGAGGTCAGCGCGAGCGAGATCATCATGCCCAGCACGGCCTTGCGGCGCTCGGGGCGGGCACTGTGCGCGATGGCCAGGGCGGCGGCCGGCAGACCGAACATCATGATCGGGAAGAAGCCGGACATGAACTGACCGGCGGTCGGGTCACCGGCGAAGAAGCGGGTGAGGTCGCCGTGCACCACGGCACCGGTGGCGTCCGTGAAGTCGCCGATCTGGAACCAGGCGACGGAGTTGACGAACTGGTGCATGCCGACCGGGATCAGCGCGCGGTTGATCAGACCGAACAGGCCCGCGCCGAACGCGCCCAGACCGGTCATCCACTCGCCGAAGTTCGAGATGACCTCGCCGATCGGCTCCCAGACCAGGCCGAAGAAGACGCCTATGAGCGTGCCGGCGAACGCCATGAGGATCGGCACCAGACGGCGGCCGTTGAAGAAGCCGAGCCAGTCCACCAGCTTCGTGCGGTGGTACCGCTGCCAGACCACAGCGCTGAGCAGACCCATCACGATGCCGCCGAGAACGCCGGGATTGTTGTAGGTCGCGGCTATGTCCGCACCCGCCTGGACCTTGGCCTCGGCGACCGGGAACGCCTTCAGGACGTTGCTGTAGACCAGGAACCCGACCAGCGCGGCCAGAGCGGTGGAGCCGTCCGACTTCTTGGCGAAGCCGATCGCGACACCGATACAGAACAGCATGGGGAGGTTGTCGAAGATGGCACCGCCGGCCGTGGCGAAGACCGCCGTGACCTTGTCGGGCAGATGCAGCTTCTCCTGGACGTCCGACTGTCCGAGCCGCAGCAGCAGGCCCGCCGCCGGCAGTACGGCGATCGGGAGCTGAAGGCTGCGGCCGACCTTCTGAAGACCCTGCAAAAGGCCGGATCCCCACTTCTTCGCGGGGGCCGCCGGGGGCGCGGTGGCGGTGCTCATGGACTTCCTCCATCGGGTGGTGGTCTACACCACTCAGTGGTGTAGACCATGTTGTAGCACGATGAAGGTGGCATAAGGAACCCACGATTCGCGTAATCGTGGTATTACGTTCCGCTACACCCTGACTACCGCCCGAGAGTCGCCCCACTGCGTCCGGGCTATGCCTTCGTGACGTCCTCCCGCTCCTCCTCCGGCTCGCGGCCCGGGGTCTTCAGGTCGAACTTCGTGATGGCGAAACGGAAGATCGCGTAGTAGACGGCCGCGAAGGCCAGGCCGATCGGGACGATCGCCCACGGCCGCGTCGCCAGATTCCAGTTGATGACGTAGTCGATGAGCCCGGCCGAGAAGCTGAACCCGTCGTGCACCCCCAGCCCCCACGTCACCGCCATCGACGCCCCCGTCAGCACCGCGTGCACCGCGTACAGCAGGGGCGCCACGAACAGGAACGAGTACTCGATCGGCTCGGTGATACCGGTGACGAACGACGTCAGCGCCACCGACAGCATCAGCCCCCCGACCTCCTTGCGGCGCCCCGGCCTCGCACAGTGCGTGATCGCGAGCGCCGCCGCGGGCAGCGCGAACATCATGATCGGGAAGAAACCGGAGGTGAACTGCCCCGCGTCCGGATCGCCCGCAAGGAACATGTTGATGTCACCGTGTACCACCGTGCCGTCCGGCTTCGTGAAACTGCCGAACTGGAACCAGATGGGCACGTTCAGGAACTGATGCAGACCGATCACCAGCAACGCCCGGTTCGCGACACCGAAGATGCCCGCACCCCACGCGTCCAGCCCGTCCAGCCAGTCGCTGAAGTTCTCCAGGGCGTCGCCGATCGGCGGCCAGACCCACAGACACAGCGCGGCGAACGCGATCGCGACGAACGCCATGATGATCGGCACCAGCCGCCGCCCGTTGAAGAACCCCAGCCAGTCCACCAGCTTCGTGCGGTGGTACCGCTGCCAGAAGAACGCCGTCAGCAACCCCATGACGATCCCGCCGAACACCCCCGGATTCTGGTACGCGAAGGCCCCCACCGTGTTGTCGGTCGCCTGGCACCCGATGTTCGGGATCACCTTCGAACCCGGCGCACAGTCCTCCGGGAACTGCCGCAACACGTTGTAGTAGACGAGGAAACCCGCCACCGCCGCCAGGGCCGTCGAACCGTCCGACTTCTTCGCCATGCCGATGGCCACACCGATGCAGAACAGCAGCGGCAACCCGAGGGAACCGTCCAGCAGCGCCGCACCCGCACCCGCCATCACCTTCGCGACGTTCGTCCAGCCGAGCCCGTCGTCCCCGAACACATCAGGCTGACCGAGCCTGTTGAGGATGCCCGCGGCCGGCAGCACCGCGATCGGCAGCTGCAGACTGCGCCCCATCTTCTGCAGACCCTGGAACGCGCTGTGCCAGCGCCGACGTGCGGGGCTGATCTCGGTATCGGCGCTCTCGGCACTCATCGTTTGGCGACCGCCTGTCAGGTGGTGTAGACCAGCTACGGACGATTGGGTTGCTGCGACGTCATCACTGACGTCATCCTTCGGCACACCCGGCACAATCGCTCGCGAAGTTGGGCCAACTGTGGGTTACTGCGAAAAAGCGGTTCACATCGCGGTTCGCATCAGGGAATTCAGGGAGACGGAACATGGCCACCAAGGCTGAGAAGATCGTCGCCGGACTCGGCGGCCTCGACAACATCGAAGAGATCGAAGGCTGCATCACCCGGCTGCGCACCGAGGTCAACGACCCCTCGCTCGTCGACGAAGCCGCCCTGAAGGCCGCCGGCGCCCACGGCGTCGTCAAGATGGGCACCGCTATCCAGGTCGTCATCGGCACCGACGCCGACCCCATCGCCGCCGAGATCGAAGACATGATGTGAGCCACCGCGCCCACGCCTGAGGGCTCACCGCCGAACCCTCACTCTTCAGGGGCTCCTCCCACCACCGGGAGGAGCCCCTTCCGCAGGTACGGCTAGGCTCGGCGCCATGTCTCGAATCGACGGCCGCACCCCCGAACAGCTCCGCCCCGTCACCATCGAACGCGGCTGGAGCAAGCACGCCGAGGGCTCCGTCCTCGTCTCCTTCGGCGACACGAAGGTCTTCTGCACCGCCTCCGTCACCGAAGGCGTCCCCCGCTGGCGCAAGGGCAGCGGCGAGGGCTGGGTCACCGCGGAGTACTCCATGCTGCCCCGCGCCACCAACACCCGCGGCGACCGCGAGTCCGTCCGCGGCAAGATCGGCGGCCGCACGCACGAGATCTCCCGCCTCATCGGCCGCTCCCTGCGCGCGGTGATCGACTACAAGGCGCTGGGCGAGAACACCATCGTCCTCGACTGCGACGTCCTCCAGGCCGACGGCGGCACCCGCACCGCGGCCATCACCGGCGCGTACGTCGCGCTGGCCGACGCCATCACCTGGGCCCAGGGCCGCAAGCTCGTCAAGGCCGGCCGCCAGCCCCTCACCGGCACGGTGAGCGCGGTCTCCGTCGGCATCGTGGGAGGGGTGCCCCTGCTCGACCTCCGCTACGAGGAGGACGTCCGCGCCGAGACCGACATGAACGTCGTCTGCACCGGCGACGGCCGCTTCGTCGAGGTGCAGGGCACCGCCGAGGCCGAGCCGTTCGCCCGCGACGAACTCAACTCCCTTCTGGACCTGGCCGTTTCGGGCTGCACGGAACTGAGTGTCATCCAGCGCACGGCGCTTGATACGGTCCTCGAAAAGTAAAGGGAACGCCAAGAGGTGCGGCGGGCGCGAGCAACCGGCCCGCCCGCCGACGCGTCTTGGCCAGTACACCAACGGGGGCCTCCTGGGCCTGGCAAGGGGAGGAACCACTTATGTCCACGGCCGCGAGCCGACGCCCGCAGCGGCGTCGCCGTACCGTCATAGCCACCGTCACGGCGGCCGTCGCCCTCACCGTGGGACTGACGGCGACCGGCTGCGACGCAGTCAACAAGGCCCTGGACTGCGTCCAGACCGCCGACTCCATCGCCGACAGCGTCACCGACCTCCAGCAGGCCGTGGAGAACGCCGCGAACGACCCCACGCAGACCGAACAGTCGCTGACCTCCATCGAGAACAACCTCGACAAGATAGGCGACAAGACGGACAACACCGACGTCAACAAGGCGGTCGACGACCTCCAGGCGGCCGTCGCCAACGTCCGCACCGCCGTCGAGAACGGCGACAACACCCCCGACCTCAGCCCCGTCACCGACGCGGCGGGCGAACTGACGAAGGTCTGCACCCCATAGGACCGCAGCGGCCGGGGCGGCCGGGATACTGGTCGACATGACCCGCCTGATCCTCGCCACCCGCAACGCCGGAAAGATCACCGAACTGAGGTCGATCCTCGCCGACGCAGGCCTGCCCCACGACCTCGTCGGCGCGGACGCCTACCCCGACATCCCCGACGTCAGGGAAACCGGCGTGACCTTCGCCGAGAACGCCCTCCTGAAGGCCCACGCCCTCGCGCAGGCCACGGGCCTCCCGGCGGTCGCCGACGACTCCGGCCTCTGCGTCGACGTCCTCAACGGCGCCCCCGGCATCTTCTCGGCCCGCTGGGCGGGCAAACACGGCGACGACCGGGCCAACCTGGACCTGCTGCTGGCCCAGCTCTCGGACATCGCCGACGAACACCGGGGCGCCCACTTCGCCTGCGCGGCGGCCCTGGCCCTCCCGGACGGCACGGAACGCGTCGTCGAGGGCCAGTTGCGAGGCGTCCTGCGCTTCGCCCCCACCGGCACGAACGGCTTCGGCTACGACCCGATCCTCCAGCCGGACGGCGAGACCCGCACCTGCGCGGAACTGACACCGGCAGAAAAGAACGCAATCAGCCACCGAGGCAAGGCATTCCGGGAACTGGTACCGGTGGTACGGGAGCTGCTGGGCTGAGGACCACCCACCAGCAAGGTCCGGATTGCGAACGTCGCGCGCCGGACCTTGCAGGTGAAGGTAAGTGCGGCCTGAGGGATTCGAACCCTCACGGGATTTCTCCCATCGCGCCCTAAACGCGAGGCGTCTGCCGTTCCGCCAAGGCCGCCGGCCGCCCGTCGTCGAGCGACGGGTGCCTGCAAGTGTACGGGGGCCCGCAGCTGTCCGGCGAGCGACGTCCTGTCTTTCTGCCGACACCACATCTTCGTCGGCGCATGGCAATTGGGGCACAGGTGGCGCAGGTTCTCCACGCGATTGTTTGCTGTACGCGTCCGATCCTCCGGTGGCGCTCCGCACGTCCCTGCCCCCTCCGTCCCCGACCACCCGTTCGCGGTCTCGTACGGAGTAGCGAACCGTTTATCGGACAGTCGCGCCCGAGTTCCGACGGGTAAAAGCGGCCCGTGTCGGGTCGGTCCGACGCGGGCCGCTCTTCGGGGGAGGCGGGGCTCAGATGCCCAGGTCCTTGATGATCTTGGCTACGTGGCCGGTGGCGCGGACGTTGTACAGGGCGTGTGCGACCTTGCCCTGTTCGTCGACCACGATCGTGGAGCGGATGACGCCCATGTAGGTCTTGCCGTAGTTCTTCTTCGCGCCGTACGCGGCGTAGGCCTCGGTGACGGTCTTCTCGGGGTCGGCCAGGAGGGTGACCTTCAGGGATTCCTTGTCGCGGAACCTGGCCAGCTTCTCGGGGCTGTCGGGGGAGATGCCGATGACGTCGTACCCGGCGCCGGCCAGGAGTTCCAGGTTGTCCGTGAAGTCACAGGCCTGCTTCGTGCAGCCGGGGGTAAGCGCGGCCGGGTAGAAGTAGACGATGACCTTGCGGCCCTTGTGGTCCGACAGGGACACCTGGTTGCCGTCGGCGTCGGGGAGGGTGAAGGCGGGGGCCACGTCCCCGGGCTGGAGTCGCTCGCTCATCGGGCCAGCGTAACCGGGGGTCCTGGCGGTGCGGCGGCGGGCAGAGCTGACAGACTGTCCAGAACAAGACACAGCTGACTTCGGAGGCCTTACCGTGGCGGAGACGTCGGACACCAGAACCCCGGCGCAGATCGAGGCGGACATCCGGGCCCGCCGCGAGGTGCTGGCGGAGACGCTGGACGAGATCGGGGTGCGGGTGCACCCGAAGACCATCGTCGGTGACGCCAAGGCGAAGGTCGTCGCCAACGTCGATCACACGCTCGGGAGGGCCTACGTCCAGGTCAACCGCGCGGTGAGCGAGGTGAAGGCGCAGTTCGTGGACGAGGAGGGCGCGCCCCGGCTGGAGCGGGTCGTGCCGGTGGCGCTGCTCGTGGTCGGCGTCGTGGGGCTGCTCACGTTCGGCGGGCGGCGCCGCAAGCGCTGATCCCCTGCGCTCCTCGCGTATCCGCGCGGGGTAGGTTCAGTGGTGTGAGCGCCAAGAGAGACGACCTGAGTACCACGCACGACAAGTTGCCCATCCGGATGCTGCACGACCGTGTGCTCGTGAAGCAGGAGGCCGGTGAGGGTGAGCGGCGTTCGGGTGGCGGCATTCTGATTCCCGCCACCGCGGCCGTCGGTCGCCGGCTGGCGTGGGCGCAGGTCGTCGCGGTGGGGCAGAACGTGCGGACCGTGGAGCCGGGGGACCGGGTGCTGTACGACCCCGAGGACCGTGCGGAGGTCGAGGTGCGCGGTGTCGCGTACGTGCTGATGCGCGAGCGCGATCTGCACGCCGTGGCGGCGGACCGGTTCGAGGGTTCGGAGGACTCGACCGGTCTGTATCTCTGATCGGTCCGGCGCCTCGATACGGCCGACCAAGAGGGCTGGTGACCATCGTCACCAGCCCTTTTTGCTGTGCCTTTGCTACCTTCGAAGGAGCCCGACGAGACGCGCCGTACCGGGACGCAGGAAAAGACGACGCATGGCTGTCAGTGCGTTCGCGTTCGCGTCTCGGAGGTTTTTTCCATGGCCTGGGTTCTGCTCGTCGTCGCCGGTCTGCTGGAAGTGGGCTGGTCGGTGGGGATGAAGTACACGGACGGCTTCACGCGGCTCGTCCCGAGTCTGTTCACCGGCGCCGGCATCGTCGCCAGCATGCTGCTGCTGTCGTACGCCGCCCGTTCCCTCCCCATCGGTACCGCCTACGGCGTGTGGGTCGGGATCGGTGCGGCGGGGGCCGCGGTGGTCGGCATGGTGGTGCTGGGGGAGCCGGCGACCGCCGCCCGGATCTTCTTCGTCGGTCTGCTGCTGGTCGCCGTGGTGGGGCTCAAGGCGACCAGCGGTCACTGAGGGACGCCACGACTCGGTTCGTCGGGCCTCGGTAGGTCAGGGCTCGGTACGTCAGTCCCAGCCGGTGGCCGTCAGTTGGGGGCCGGTGGTCGTGCCCACCGTGTTGCCGGTGTCGCCGGTCGCGCCGTCGGTGGTGCCGGTGGACGTGTTGCCGTCGGTGGTACCGGAGTTGGTGCCCGAGGTCGTTCCGCTGCTCGTCGTGCCGTCGGTGGTGCCGGTCGACGTGTTGCCGTTGGTCGTGCCGCCGTCGGTGGTGGTGCCGGAGGTGGTGCCCGAGGTGGTGCCGCCGGTGGTCGTGCCGCCGCCCGTCTGCCCCTGGGTCTGGCCCTGGGTCCGGCCCGTGGTGGCGTCGGAGCTCGGCGTGCTGCCGTCGCTCGCCTCGTCGCCGGGCTCGTCCTCGGAGGGCGGGGACGACGGGTAGGCGGACTCCTCGCCGCCCTCCTGGATCTGGAGGTTGAAGTCCGAGGCCGGGGTGCCCTTGAGGGCGTTCTTGGTGAACTGGGCCCAGATCTCGGTGGGCGCGCCGCCGCCGTTGATGCGGGGCAGGCCCATGGCGCCCTTGAGGGACTTGTGGGCGGCGGTCTTCGGGTCCTGGCCCATGACGGCGACGACGGTGGCCAGGTCGGGGGTGTAGCCGGCGAACCAGGCGGCGGTGTCCTCCTCGGCGGTGCCGGTCTTCCCGGCGGCGGGCCGGTCGGCGGCGAGGGCCGCGGTGGCGGTGCCGTTCTGGACGACGCTGCGCAGGACGGAGGTGGTGGTGTCGGCGGCCTCGCGGCTGACGACCTGGGAGGCCTTCTGCTCGGGCAGTTCCACCACGTCGGAGCCGTCCTTGGTGACCTTCTCGATCAGGGTGTACGTGCCGTGCCTGCCGTGGTTGGCGAGGGTGGCGTAGGCCTCGGCCATGTCCAGGACGCTGGCGTTGGCCGTGCCGAGGGCGATGGAGGGGTAGGGCTGGAGGTCGGGGGTGTCGGTGGGCAGGCCGAGCTCGATCGCGGTCTGCTTGACCTTCGCCGGGCCGACGTCGACGGCCATCTGCGCGTACACCGAGTTCACCGACTTGTCGGTGGCGGTGCGCACGTCGATGTTGCCGTAGTTGACGTAGTCCTCGTTCTCGGGGGCGTAGGTGCCGCCGCTCCAGCCCTGGATGGGGCGCTTGTTGGTGCCGTCGTAGATCGTGTTGGGGGTGATCTGGCGGCCGTCCTGGGTCTCGGACGCGTTCTCGACGGCCGAGGTGAAGACGAAGGGCTTGAAGGTGGAGCCGACCTGGAAGTCCTGGCGGGTGGCGTTGTTGGTGTACTGCTTGATGTAGTCGATGCCGCCGTACAGGGCGAGGATCTTGCCGGTCTTGGGTTCGACGGCGGCGCCGCCCGCGCGGACGTAGGTGTCGACCTTGCGGTTCTTCGTGTCGAGCTTCTTCATCAGCTTGTCGTCGACGGCGTCGACGAAGGCTTTCTGCTTCTTCTTCTCGATGGTGGTGGTGATGCGGTAGCCGCCGGCGTCGAGTTCGTCCTGGGTGACGATCTTGTTGTCGCGCAGGTAGTCCTTGATCGCGTTGACGAGGTAGCCGCGCTGGCCGGACATGCCGGTGTCGGCGCCGGAGGTCTCCTTGGGGGCGGGGAACTTCAGCCCGGTGCGCTTGGCCTCGCTGAGCCAGCCCTTGGTGACCATGCCGTCGAGGACGTAGTTCCAGCGGGCTTCGGCGGCCTTGCGGTTCTCGGGGTGGGCGATGACGTCGTACTCGCTGGGCGCGTTGACCAGGGCGGCGAGGTAGGCGCCCTGGGCGGGGGTGAGCTTGGCGGCGTCGATGCCGTAGTAGGCCTTGGCGGCGGCCTGCATGCCGTAGGCGTTGCGGCCGAAGTAGCTGGTGTTGAGGTAGCCCTCGAGGATCTCGTCCTTGGAGGTCTCGCGGTCCAGCTTGATGGAGATGAAGAACTCCTTCACCTTGCGGGTGACGGTCTGTTCCTGCGCGAGGTAGTAGTTCTTCACGTACTGCTGGGTGATCGTGGAGCCGGACTGCTTGCCCTTGCCGGTGGCGGTGTTCCAGCCGGCCCGGAGCATCGCCTTGGGGTCGATGGCGGACTCGGTGTAGAAGTCGCGGTCCTCGGCGGCGAGGACGGCGTGCTGGGCGTCCTTGGAGATCTGGGAGAGGTCGACGTTCTCGCGGTTGACGGTGCCGTCGCGGGCGATCTCGGTGCCGTCGGCGTAGAGGTAGACGTTGGACTGCTTGGTGGCGAGCGCGTTGGCGGGCGGGATCTCGACCATGGAGTAGCCGAGGAAGAAGAGTCCGCCGAGCACCAGGACACCGAGGACGAACGTGCCGAGCACCATCCGCCAGGTGGGCAGGAGCCGGCGCCAGCCGGTGCGCCTGGGTCGCTTCATCTTCTTGCCTTCCTCGCCACTTCCTCCGTCACCCGCCTGAGGTGCTCCGGGTGCCGTGCCCTCGGTGGGCTGCTGCGGCTGTGGCTCGTCACTCATGTGTCGCCGGACTCCTGTTTCGCGTCGTACGTTCCCGTACGCCTCGTAAGCCTTTTAAGCCTCGTACGCCTTGTGCGCCCCCTGTTGAAGACTCTCGCACCAAGCGTTCCGTTCCCGACAATCGGCGCGCGTTGGGTCACACCTCGTGCCCGGAAAACGCGTGGCACGTCTCCGGAGCGGCGCACTAGGCTCGCCCGCTTCGGTGTCGAGGCGGGCACCAGGGGTGACTAGTGGGCGAGGAGGACGGTTGCCTTGGGATCGGCGCGTTTGTACGCGGCCGTCGTGGCGGGGGGTTTCAGAAGGTACGCGACCTATCGGGTGGCCACGGCCGCGGGGGTGTTCACCAACACCGTTTTCGGCCTGATCCTCGTCTACGCATATCTGGCGTTGTGGGACGAGCGGCCGCACCTCGGGGGCTATGACCAGGCACAGGCGGTCACGTATGTGTGGCTGGGGCAGGCGTTGTTCGCGACCCTGGCGATCCAGGGCGGCGGTTTCGAGACCGAGTTGATGGAGCGGATCCGCACGGGTGAGATCGCGATCGACCTGTACCGGCCGGCCGATCTCCAGACCTGGTGGCTGGCGAGTGACGTGGGGCGGGCGTTGTTCCAGTTGCTGGGCCGCGGGGTGCTGCCGTTCGTCTTCGGGGCGCTGGTCTTTCCGACGGCGCTGCCACACGATCCGGTGATCTGGCTGGCCTTCGCGGTGACGATCGGGCTGGCGATGGTGGTCAGTTACGGGATCCGGTTCCTGGTGGCGCTGAGCGGGTTCTGGCTGATGGACGGCACGGGCGCGGTGCAGGTGCTGATGATCACCGGGATGTTCTTCTCGGGGATGGCGCTGCCGCTCAACGCGTTTCCCCAGCCGTTCGGTGACCTCGTGACGCTGCTGCCGTGGTCGGCGTTGTTGCAGATGCCCGCCGACGTGCTGATGGGGCGGACCGATCCGTTGCTCGCGTTCGCCTTCCAGGCGGGTTGGGCGGTGGTGCTGCTGGCGGTGGGCCGGCTGGTGCAGGGGGCGGCGACGCGGCGGGTGGTGGTGCAGGGTGGGTGACGGCGGCCGGCTGGCGGAGGGGTTGCGGGCCTATCGGCTGATCGCGGGGATGTGGATCCGTTCGACGCTGGCCTACCGGGTGTCGTTCGTGCTGACGGTGGTCGGTGGTCTGCTGGTGACGGGGCTGGACTTTGTCGCGATCTTGCTGATGTTCGCGCAGGTGGACGTGCTCGGCGGCTACACGCTGCCGGAGGTCGCCTTTCTCTACGGGGTGTCGGCGACGTCGTTCGGGCTCGCTGACCTGTCGATCGGCTCGGCGGGGCGGCTGGGCTCGCGGGTGCGGGACGGCACGCTCGACACGCTGCTGGTGCGGCCCGCGCCGGTGCTGGCCCAGGTCGCCGCGGACCGGTTCGCGCTGCGCCGGGTCGCCCGGCTGATCCAGGGCACGCTGGTGCTGGGCTACGCGTGTGCCGTGCTGGACGTCGGCTGGACGCCGGTGAAGGTGGCGCTGGTGCCGGTGATGCTGGTGTGCGGCGGGGCGATCTTCTCGGCGGTGTTCGTGGTGGGTGCGGCGTTCCAGTTCGTGGCGCAGGACGCGTCGGAGGTGCAGGCCGCGTTCACGTACGGCGGTCAGACGCTGTTGCAGTATCCGCCGACCGTGTTCGGCAGGGAGCTGGTGCGCGGGGTGACGTTCGTGCTGCCGCTGGCGTTCGTCAACTGGGTGCCGTCGTCCTATGTGCTGGGGCGGCCGTATCCGCTGGGGCTGCCGCAGTGGGCGGCGTTCGCTCCGCCGCTGGTGGCGGTGGCGTGCTGTGCGGTGGCGGGGCTGGCGTGGCGGGCGGGGCTGCGGACGTATCGGAGTACGGGAAGTTGAGGGTGGCCGTGTCGGAGGGTGCGACGGTGTCGGAGAGCGCGTTCATCGAGGTGGAGCGGGTCGAGAAGGTCTTCGACGTGCGGAGGAGGACCGGTTTCCTGAAGCGGGAGCTGCGGCGGGTGCGGGCGGTGGACTCGATCTCCTTCACCGTGGCGCGCGGTGAGATGGTCGGTTACATCGGGCCGAACGGCGCGGGGAAGTCGACGACGATCAAGATGCTGACGGGGATCCTGACGCCGAGCGGGGGCCGGCTGCGGGTCGCCGGGATCGACCCGTCCCGTGAGCGGCTGCGGCTGGCGCATCGCATAGGGGTGGTGTTCGGGCAGCGTACGACGCTGTGGTGGGACCTTCCGCTGATCGATTCCTACCGGTTGATGCACCGCATGTACCGGATCCCCGACGGCCGTTACCGGGAGAACCTCGACCGGCTGGTCGAACTCCTCGATCTCTCCGACCTGTTGGATGTGCCGGTGCGCCAACTGTCGCTCGGGCAGCGGATGCGCGGAGACATCGTGGCGGCCCTGCTGCACGATCCCGAGGTGCTCTACCTGGACGAGCCGACGATCGGTCTGGACATGGTCTCCAAGGTGCGGGTGCGGGAGTTCCTGCGGGAGTTGAACACCGAGCGCGGTACGACGGTCCTGCTCACCACGCACGACCTCCAGGACATCGAGCGGCTCTGTTCCCGGGTGATGGTCATCGACCACGGCCGGCTGGTCTACGACGGTGCGCTCGCCGGGCTGCACGAGGCGGGGGAGAGCGAACGGACGCTGGTGGTGGACCTGGAGCGGGAGCTGCCGCCGGTCGAGGTGGGGGAGGCGGCGCGGGTGGTGAAGGTGGACGGACCGAGGCAGTGGCTGGCGTTCCCGGCGTCGGAGTCGGCGGCTCCGCTCGTCGCCCGGATCGCGGCGGAGTACCCGCTGGTGGACCTGTCGGTGCGGGAGCCGGACATCGAGGCGGTGATCGCCAAGATGCTGTACCCGCCGGGGGACGTGCCCGGAGTGCCGCCGGGCCGGGAGCCCTCGCGGGAGACCGTAGTGCCGGCGCCCGGGAACTCGTAGGCTGCTGATATGACCGACGACGCAGCCCCGGGCCTGCCGGAACTCCGTGCCTCCGACGCCGATCGTGAGCGGGTCGCCGAGGTTCTGCGGGACGCCCTCGCGGAGGGCCGGCTCGACATGGCGGAGTTCGAGGAACGGCTGGAGGAGACCTACAAGGCGCGCACGTACGGGGAGTTGGCGCCGATCACCCGGGATCTGCCGGTCGCCGGGATCACGCCCCCACCTGCGGTGTCGCTGCACAAGGGGCCGCTGGAGGACGGGAGTTGGGCCGGGCGGATCGTGGGCGGCGAGGGGTCGTCGACCTGGGCGGTGGCCATCCTGTCCGGGTTCCAGCGCCGGGGCCGCTGGACCGTCCCCCGGCGGTTCGACTGCTTCGCCTTCTGGGGCGGCGGGGAGATCGACCTGCGGGAGGCGAACTTCGCCGCGGGTGAGGTCGAGATCAACTGTGTCGCGATCATGGGCGGGGTCCAGATCACGGTGCCACCGGGGGTGGAGGTCGTGGTCCGCGGGATCGGCGTGATGGGCGGCTTCGACCAGCGGGGGAGCGGTGTTCCCGGTGAGCCGGGCGCGCCGCGGGTGGTCGTCGGCGGGTTCGCCTTCTGGGGTGGGGTCGGCGTCGAGCACAAGAAGACGCGGGCCGCCCGGCGGCAGGAGAAGCTGGACCGCAAGGCGGCGAAGCGCGAGCTGCGTTCGTCGTCCCGGGACGACGAGGGGGAGGCCCACCGGAGGGCCCTGGAAGGCCACAAGGACATCCTGCGCGGCCATGGGCTCGGCCACGGCCACGGCGCGGGGGCCGGCTCCCGGGAGGAACAGCGGGAGCGCCGCTCCGAGAACTGAGCCGGCCACGGGGATCGCCCGGCCATGGAGACCGAGCCGATCACGGAGACCGAGCCGATCACGGAGACCGGGTCGGCCACGGGGACCGAGCCAACCGCGGGGACCGGCGGCCGGGGCCGTTGCGAGGGCTGTCGCGAGGACCGTCGCGAGGGTCGAGTCCGGCAGGTGACCGGCGGTGGCCCGGCCGGTGTCACAGCCGAGCGGGTGCCGGTCCTTCCAGCTTCGTCAGGTCGACGGTCTGCGCCATCTTGCGGTAGCCCCGGTCACTGGGGTGCAGATGGTCACCCGAGTCGTACTCCGGGCGCAGGCTGCGCGGGTCGTACGGGTCGCGCAGCGCCCGGTCGAGGTCGACGACCGTGTCGAACACGCCGCCCGTCCGGATCGCCTGGTTGACGCGCTGCCGTACGTCCTCGCGGCCGTCGCTGTAGCCGCGGTGGCCGCGGAACGGGGTGAGGGTGGTGCCGACGACCCTGATGCCGTGCGCGTGGGCGCGGTCGACGAGGGTGCGCAGGCCGTCCAGGACTGCCTGCGGGTCGGCGAGTCCCGGGTCGCGCAGGATGTCGTTGATGCCGAGGTCGATGACGACCACCTTGACGTTCGGACGGCCGAGGACGTCCCGTTCGAAGCGGTGGAGGCCGGCGGCGCCGCGACGGGAGTCGTCGGCGAGGACCCGGTTGCCGCTGATGCCCTCGTTGACGACGCCGTAGCGGGGCGCGTCCCCGGCGGCGGTGACGCTCGCCCGCAGCCGGTCGGCGAGGAGGTCGGGCCAGCGGCGGTTCGCGCCCTCGGTGGAGCTGACGCCGTCGGTGATGGAGTCGCCGAGGGCGACGACGGTGCCGTCGGCCTCGTTGCTGAGCACGTCGAGGGCGGTCAGATAGCGCCAGTACTCGCCGGCCCCGGTGAACGCAGAACCGGTGACGTTCTCGGTGGCCTCGCCCTCGGCGACGTAGTTGGTCTGCCGGGCGTGCGGGTGGTAGGTGACCGGCCCGGCGGAGGTGGGGGAGTAGGTGCTGACCAGGAGGTCCGAGTCGTGCGGGACGGCGAGGGTCACGGCGTCGCTGACCGTCTGTCCGCCGGCCGGGACGACGACGGTGGTGGCGCCGCCGAAGGTGAGCCGGCGCAGCGTGTCGGGGACCGCTGCCGCGCTCCCGTCGCCGGCCGCGACGGCGAGGGTGGCGTGCGTCACGGTGAGCGGGCCGGTGCCGTAGAGGTTGGACAGTGTGATGCGGGCACTCGTCCCGCCGACGCTGGTGTGTACGACGTTGCGGACCGTGCGGCCGGCCATGCCGTCCGTCTCGGTGCCCGGCTCGCCGCTGACCGGGGAGGCCGCCCAGGTGCCGACCCACACGCCCGTCGAGATGGGGGCGGCGCTGCCGGGGCCGGGGACCGCGGCGCGGCTGGCCGCGCGGTCGAGCCCGGGACCGTGGTCGGAGGCGGCGGAGACGTATATGGCGGCGGACAGGCCCACGACAAGGGCGACGATCGCCGACAGGAGGGCACCGTGGCGCCTGGTCATGCGGGGGTTCTCCTCGGGGAGGGGAGCGGTGCGGCTCCGGGGCACGCGGTCGCGTCGGTGCGTTGCCGCGTTCGGGTAGGAGTTCGCCGTCGAGCTCCCCACCTGACAGACGCCGGGAACTCTTGTTCCGTTCCAGGAGTCGGTCAAGTAGGGACAATATCTGCGTGCGGGGCAGGACCGGCACGGGATGTGGACCGGAACGGATGGAGCGGATGGATCGTACGGAAGCGGAGCAGCCGGCCGGCACCGGGGCGGCGCGCACGATGACCGTCTTCAGTGCCGCCGACGAGGAGAAGCAGCGCGGAGTGCGCCGCATGAAGCTCACCGCGGCGGGGCTGCTGGTGTTCGTGGCCGTGGTGTACGTCCTCGCCGAGTGGGCCTCCCACCGGGGCGCGGGTCCCTGGGCCGGCTATGTGGCGGCCGCCGCGGAGGCGGGCATGGTCGGCGCGCTCGCCGACTGGTTCGCGGTCACGGCGCTCTTCCGTCACCCGCTCGGCCTACCGATCCCGCACACCGCGATCATCCCGAACAAGAAGGACCAACTGGGTGTCTCGCTGGGTGAGTTCGTAGGGGAGAACTTCCTCTCCGAGGATGTCGTACGGCAGCGGCTGCGCGCGGTCGGTATCGGCACCCGGCTGGGTGCCTGGCTGGCCGATCCGGAGCACGCCGACCGGGTGACGGCCGAACTGGCGACGGCACTGCGGGGCGCGCTCACGGTGCTGCGCGACTCGGACGTGCAGGCGGTGGTGGGGGAGGCGATCACGCGTCGCGCGGACGCGCAGGAGATCGCGCCGGGCATCGGGAAGATGCTGGAGAAGGTCGTCGTGGACGGCGGTCACCGGCGGGCCGTGGACCTGGTGGTGACCCGGGCGTACGACTGGCTGGTGCTGCACGGCGACTCGGTGATGGGCGCGGTGGAGGGCGGCGCGCCCGGCTGGACGCCCCGGTTCGTCGACAAGCGGATCGGCGAGCGCGTCTACAAGGAGCTGCTGCGGTTCTGCGCGGAGATGCGGGACATGCCGTCGCACCCGGCGCGGGGCGCCCTCGACCGTTTCCTCACCGACTTCGCCCGCGACCTCCAGTCCGACACCGACACCCGGGCGCGGGTGGAGCGGCTCAAGGGCGAGGTGCTGGGCCGGGGCGAGGTGCAGGATCTGATCGCGTCCGCCTGGACCGCAGTGCGCTCCATGATCGTCGCGGCGGCGGAGGACGAACGCAGTGAGCTGCGGCTGCGGGTGCGGGCCTCGCTGCTGTCGCTGGGGGCCCGGATGGCCACCGAGCGCAAGGTCCAGGACAAGGTGGACAGCTGGGTCGAGGGCGCTGCGGTGCACGTGGTGACGACGTACCGCAAGGAGATCACCTCGCTGATCACGGACACGGTGGCGGGCTGGGACGCGGAGCACACGACCCGCAAGATCGAGGCCAACATCGGCCGTGACCTCCAGTTCATCCGGATCAACGGCACGGTGGTCGGCTCGCTGGCCGGGCTGCTGATCTACACGGTGGCGCGGGCGCTCGGGGCCTGAGATCGGCCGGTCGCTTGAATCGGCCGGTCGCGGGAACCCGATCCGCGTGCCGCCCGCTGGGGAGCGTGCCGAGGAGGGAGCCCATGACCAGCGCCGAAGCCGCCGTGCCGGCCGAGAGAGACCGTATGATCACCACCGACATTCCCGCCCGTCTCGACCGGCTGCCCTGGTCGCGCTGGCACTGGACCATCGTCTTCGGGCTCGGCACCGTGTGGATCCTGGACGGCCTGGAGGTCACGGTCGTCGGGAACATCGCGAGCCGGCTGTCCGAGCCGGGAAGCGGCCTGCCCATCACCTCCGGGCAGGTCACCGGTATCGCGGCCGCCCTGTATGTGGCGGGCGCCTGCGTCGGCGCCCTGTTCTGGGGCCGGTTGACCGACAAGTGGGGCCGCAAGAAGCTGTTCATGATCACCCTCGCGGTGTATCTGGCGGCCACCGCCCTGACCGCGGTCTCCTTCGACACCTGGTGGTTCCTGCTGTTCCGGTTCCTCACCGGCTTCGGCATCGGCGGTGAGTACGCGGCCATCAACTCCGCGATCGACGAGCTGATCCCCGCGCAGTTCCGGGGCCGCGTCGACCTGATCATCAACGGCAGCTTCTGGCTGGGCGCGGTCGCCGGTTCGCTGCTGTCGATCGTCGCGTTGAACACGGACATCTTCGCGGCGGACGTCGGCTGGCGGCTGACGTTCGCACTGGGCGCCGTCCTCGCCCTGGTGATCCTGCTCGTACGGCGGCACGTCCCGGAGAGCCCGCGCTGGCTGCTGATCCACGGCCGGGACCGGGAGGCCGAGGAGATCGTCACCTCGATCGAACGGCAGATCGAGGAGGAGAAGGGGGAGCGGCTGCCCCGGGCCGAGGGCGAACTGACCATCCACCAGCGCCGCAGCGTCTCCTTCGTCGAGATCGCCCGCACGGTGTTCTCGTCCTACCGGCGCCGCGCGGTCCTCGGTTTCTCCCTCTTCATCGGGCAGGCCTTCCTCTACAACGCGATCACCTTCGGCTTCGGCGCGATCCTGACCAAGTTCTTCGACGTGCCGAGCGGCAACACCGGCTACTACTTCGCCGTCATCGCCATCGGCAACTTCTGCGGTCCGCTGCTGCTGGGCAAGCTGTTCGACACGGTGGGCCGACGGGTGATGATCTCCTCGACGTATCTGCTCTCCGGTGTGCTGCTGTTCGGCACGGCCTGGCTGTTCGACCAGGGCTCGCTGAACGCGACGACGATGACGGCCTGCTGGTGCGCGGTGCTGTTCTTCGCGTCGGCGGGCGCGTCGAGCGCCTACCTGACGGTGTCCGAGGTCTTCCCGATGGAGACCCGCGCGATGTCCATCGCCTTCTTCTACGCCCTCGGTACCGCGGCCGGCGGCATCAGCGGCCCGCTGCTGTTCGCCGAGCTCACCGACACGGGCAAGGTCGGCGACACGGTCCTCGCCTTCTGTATCGGCGCGGCCCTGATGTGCGCGGCGGGCCTGGTGGCGGTGTTCCTGGCGGTCAACGCCGAGCGACGTTCCCTGGAGGACATCGCCCGGCCGCTGACGGCGGCGGCGTCGACGGCGCGCGAAGCGACGACACCCGGCGCGACGACGCCGGGCGGGCCGCGCGGGGCCGCCACCTGACGCACCCCGGCGCGCTCACCCGAGGCACACGGGCGGCGCGGTCACCTCGGCCAGGTGACCGCGCCGCCCGCGGCTGTTCCTCGCCGCTTCTCCTACTCGGCCCCGCCTCCGGCGCGCCCCCGCCGACGCAGCAACAGCAGACCGCCCGCCAGGGCGGTGAGGCCGGTGGCCGCGGTCCACGCGACGAGGTCGGTGGAACCGGTGGAGGCGAGGTCGCCGCCCTTCGCGGCGGCCTGTGCCCCGGCCGGCGCCGCCGAGCCTGCGGGCGCCGCCGATCCGTCCGGGGCCCCGGCGCCGGACGCGGAAGGGGACGAGCCGGCGGGCGCGGACGGGGACGCGGTGGCCGAGGAACCGCCCGCCGCCGATCCGCTCACGGCCGACGTCGACCTGTCCCGGGTGAACGCCAGCGTGCCGAAGCCGAGTTGGTCGTAGCCGCCGCTGTTGGGCCCGTAGTCCCCGCCGCCGCCCTCGGGCGCCGCCTTGGCGGCGATCCGGGTGAGATACGGGGCCGACAGCCCCCGGCGCTTGGTGTAGTGGTGGGCGATCATCGCCCAGATGGGCCGGGTCATCGCCGGGTCGACGCCGGCCGCGTCGGACGCGGTCTCGCTGCCCGACCAGCCGTTGATCGCGCCCTTCGCCCGGGTGTTCGCCGTGTAGGCGACCTCCCCGCCGAGGCTCCATTTGGCCACGTACTGGGCGCCCTTGAGGAAACGGCTGTCGTCGTAGCCGTAGAGGTCGATGCCCTGGTTCCAGGCCATCTCGCAGAAGGTGCCCATCAGACCGACGCCGAGCAGCGCGTGTCCCTGGTCGCGGCCCGCCTCCAGCCATTCGGCGAGACCGTCGTCCCGCACCACCGGGATGGCCTTCCTGACGGCACCGAGCCCGGAGCCGTTCTTGAAGTAGTCGACGGCCTGTCCCACCTTGGCGCTGTCGTCGCAGAAGATGCCGGTGGCGAGGACGCAGGCCATGGCGGCCAGATCCCAGTTGGGCCAGTAGTTGGTGATCACGGCGCCGTTGTGCTCGACGAGGAAACTCTCGCTGAGCGGTGAGAAGACGGTGGACAGCATCTTCCGGAAGCGTTCGAGCTCGAACCCGGCGTGGTCGCGGACGAGTTCGGCGGCGTTCGCGGCCTGGTAGCCGTACAGCCCGGCCGCGAGGAACCGGTCGGCGGAGCCCTCGATCGAGGTGAGCTTCGCCGACCAGGCGTTGAGGATCGCCACGGCGGTGTCGGCGTACGCGCTCTCACCGCTGACGTGGAACCGCAGGCCGTTCTGGTAGGCGGCGTGCAGGTCGTTGTACAGGGTCGCGTAGTTCTGGGGCGACCCCGAGCCCCGGTACACGATCGCCTGCGGGTTGGCCGTCCAGCCGCTCTGCGCGTGCCGGTTGGCGGTGAGCTTCGCGTACCCGGCCGTGTAGGGCGCGGCGCCGGCCTTGACCTTGGCGGCCATGCGGGCCAGGTCGGCGCCGGTGTGCAGCAGACCCGGGTGCGCGTAGCCGACGGCGGCGGCCGGGACCGCGGGGAGGGCCGCGGCCACACCGACGGCCCCGGCCGCCGTGCCCGCGGCCTTGAGCAGGCCGCGACGGCTGATCTGCCGGGGGGCGAGCCGGTGGGGGACGGTGTCGTGGGGGCCGATCTGTCCCGGTCGGGTGGGGTGCGGTTGCAGATGCATGACGGGGAGACGGACGAGAGGCCGGCCCGATAACGAAAACCCGGCCCCCGCCCCCGTCGGACTACGCTCCCGTCGTCGAACCCGGCCGGACGATCATCAGGATCGTCACGGTCGCCCACAGCAGGTTGAAAACCCCCGTGAACATGGCGAGTTGAACCGTCGCCTTTCGCAGGTCCGCGGCCGTGCCGGTGGCCGCGACCGTCTCCGTGGAGGCGCCCGTGGCGGTGCCTGGGGCGGGGTCCGTCCCCGTGGCCGTGCCATGGCGGATGTCCGTGCCGATCCCCCCGCTCTCGCCCTCGACCCCGCCGGCGCTCTCGCCCTCGACGAGCACCTCCTGTCGGGGCAGTACGAGGACCAGCAGTACCCCGGCCGCCAGCACGGTCAACACGATCGACGCGATCAGCCACGGGTCGCCCATCACGCCCATCGCGCCCGCCGTGGCGAACCCGAAGAGGGGGACGGCGAGACCGACCGCCGCGTACACCCGGCAGATGCGGTGCAGCAGCCGTACGGTCTCGCTCGCCCGGGCGTCGTCGGGCGCGGCCAGGGCGCGTCGCGCGGCGGGCGGGAACATGCTGGCGGCGACGGTGACGGGCCCGATCGCGACGATCGCGGCGAGGACGTGCACGGCGAGGAGAAACTTGGTCACGCCCCGACGCTAGGCGGCGCCGGCGGCTCGCAGAAGCGGCGGAAATGCCAGAGGCCGACGGATTCCCGCCACCACACTCCCTCCGGTCCCCGCCCGCGCCCCACCTGTTACCCGCCCGCACTCCACCCCGTCGTCCAGAGAGGGCCCGGTTCAGCGACCGCCGATGGCCAGGGGGCCGTGGTGGCCGTAATCCGTCGTATGCCTACGCTCTTGCCATGCACACCGTCGCCGTACTGGCCCTGGACGGGGTCGTCCCGTTCGATCTGTCCGCCCCGATCGACGCCTTCGGCTGGCCGCGGCTGCCCGACGGACGCCCGGCCTACCGGGTCAGGGTCTGCTCGCCGTCCGCGTCCGGAGAGGTGGGCGCGGGGGCGTTCACCGTACGGGCGCCGCACGGGCTGGAGGCGCTCGCCGAGGCGGACACGATCATCCTGCCCGGGGTGGCGAACCCGCAGGAGGAGTTGCCGATCGACGTCGCGGAGGCCCTGCGGGACGCGGCGGCGGGCGGCACCCGGATCGCCTCGGTCTGCGTCGGCGCGTTCCTGTTCGCCGCGACGGGCCTGCTGGACGGACTGCGGGCGACGACCCACTGGATCGCGGCGCGCGAACTGGCCGAGCGCTACCCGAAGGTGACCGTCGACCCGAACGTCCTCTACGTCGACAACGGCCAGTTCCTCACCTCCGCGGGCGCCGCCGCGGCCCTCGACATGTGCCTGCACATGATCCGCGCCGACTACGGCTCGGCGGTCGCCGCCCAGGCGGCCCGGATGTCGGTCATGCCGCTCGAACGGGAGGGCGGTCAGGCTCAGTTCATCGTCCACGATCTGCCGCCCGCGCCCGCCGGGGCGACCCTGGAGCCGGTGCTGGCCTGGCTGGAGGACAACTGCGGCCGTGAGGTGACCCTGGAGCAGATCGCCGGACGGGCCGGCATGAGCACCCGCACCCTCAACCGCCGCTTCCGCGAACAGACCGGCACGACGCCGCTGCGCTGGCTGCACCGGGCGCGGGTGCGGCGCGCGCAGTACCTGCTGGAGTCGACGGCGTACCCGGTGGAACGCATCGCCACCCAGGCGGGTTTCGGTTCCCCGACGGCCTTCCGTGAATGCTTTCGCAAGGTGGTCGGCACCAGCCCCCAGGGCTATCGGCGGGCCTTCCGGTCGGGGGAGGGGCCGGGGCCGGGAGCCGAGCCACGGAAAGCGAAGATCGTATAAGGTGACGCGCCGTGGCACGCGCAAACGCGTGAACCGTGGACCGTACTCGGGGGAGACCTACACGTGAGCACCGGCGGCCCGGGCCGCTCCGGCGCGCTGCGCGTCCTGCCCAACCCGTTCGCCGTCGCCTCGGCACTGGCCGAACCGTCCCGCGCCGACCGGGTGGACGACCCCACGGTGCGCGTCCTGGCCTGGGCCCGGACGGCGGTGGGGCTGGTCGCGACGGTCTGGCTGCTGATGGCGTACCCGCTGCGGGAGGGCGGTGAAAAGTTCGTCATGGACAAGCTGGAGGACCTGCTGATCGGCTGCGGGATCACCTTCGGCACGGCCTTCGTCGCCGTGACGGCGTTCATCGCCACGGCCCGCTCACCGCTCGGCCGGGTGTACGCGCGTCGGCTGCCGGGCCCGCTGCTGACCGTGTCCGCGATCGCGCTCGGTGCCGCGGTGTGCTGGTTCCTGGTCCGTCTGCTGAAGGGCGAGATCATCACGCTGGCCGACTTCGACTACCACGGCATTCTCTTCAGCATCCTGCTGATGGTGGTGTTCTTCCTCGGCACACTGGCCTGCGCCGCCGCGCTGCTCCTCGCGATCCCCGTGACCGTGCTGGCGCTGGTGTACGCCTTCAACTCCTGCTTCCGCCTCGGCGACGTCCACGACCTGCTGCCGGCGCTGATCTCCCCGCTGCTGGTCTGGTCGCTCTTCGGCCTGGGCCTCTTGGACGACCCCGAGGTGGCCGCCCCACCCCTCGTCCTCTACGGCTTCCTGGTGGGTGGCCCGCTCTCGGTCACGCTGCTGTCCGTGTGGGAGGTACGGCGCCTGCGCCGACGGCACGGGGTGACGCTGCGGTCGGCACTGGGCCGCTAGGCTCCCCGGCCCCGCGAACCTGTTCGCCCGGGCCCGCGTGAACCGGGCTCGTTCCGCCCCCGGGTGAACCCGGCTCGTCGGCGACGGTTGCTCAGTCCCGCCGGTCGGTGGCCTTCGTTGCTGAGCCGCGCCGACCGGCGTTCCTGCCTCAGTCGCGCCGGTCGGCGACCGCCCACGACAGGAGTGCGACCGCGCCGGCCATGCCGAACACCGACGGCCAGGCGCCCACCTTCTTCGCCAGCGGATGCGACCCCGCGAACGCGGCGACGTACGCGACGGTCAGCGCTCCTGCCGCCTTCCCGCCCGCCTGCTCTCGCCACTGCCGCGCCGCGGCGGCTCCCGCGACGGCGAGGACGGCCCCGCCCAGCGGCCTTTTCCTGGTCCACCGCGCCACGCCGTACCCGCCGACCAGCCCGCCCGCGGCGATCACCGCACCGGGAACCTTCGCCATGTCCGCCTGCCTTCTCATCGGTCGGCATCGATCGCCCCGAGGCTAACCCGACGCCTCACCGATCCCGCGAACCTGAGTCGAGGCTTGTCAACTTTCCTCGTGTGAGCTATATAAGAAGGCGTGAGGCATCGCATCCAATGTCCCTGGAAGGAGTGACCAGTGATGCTCATGCGAACCGACCCGTTCCGTGAATTCGACCGACTCGCCCAGCAGCTTCTCGGCCCCGGTACGGGCACAGGCACCGACCACCACCCCGCGGCGATGGCGATGGACGCCTACCGCTCGGGTGACGAATTCCTCGTCCACTTCGACCTCCCCGGCATCGACCCGGAGACGATCGAACTGGACGTCGAACGCAACGTCCTCAACGTGCGCGCCGAGCGCCGTTCCCCCGCCCCCGAGGGAGCCGAACTGATCGTCGCCGAGCGCTCGACCGGCACGTTCACCCGCCAGCTCTTCCTGGGCGAGACCCTCGACACGGAACGCATCGACGCGTCCTACGAGGCCGGCGTCCTGACCCTGCGCATCCCGGTGGCCGAGCAGGCCAAGCCCCGCCGCATCCGGATCACGGGCGGTGCCCGGGGCGACCGGAAGCAGCTGAGCGGATGACGACGACGGCGATGACGACGACGGCCCTGACGACGACGTGGGCGACCTGACGTGACGTGACGAGTGTCCGAACGGGCTCGGGAGAGCGCCGGTGCAGCGGCCGCAACCCGCCGCTCTCCCGAGCCCGACCCTCCAGGCCCGCCCCCGAGCCCGACCCGTGAGGTCACCGACGCGTGAGGGCGTGCCCCCGGGGTCCGGCGTTACCGGCTAACTCCGGCCGGCCCGGCGCCGCTCGTCCGGTTCCTGCCCGCGCCGGTCCACGACGGCCCGCTCCAGCACCGCACTCGTGTCGTAGACCGTCCCCGCCTCGGCCCGCCCGGTGTCCCGGCTGAAGACGGTGCGTACGCCGAGGTAGTCGAGGGTGTCCGGATCGAAGATCCACTCGGTGCGGGTGCCGTGCCGGGTGTCCTCCCGGGCGATGGCGATGCCGTGCCGCCCGACGGCGTCCACCGCGTCGGCCACCTCGGTCACCCCGGGGATCCGGGCGGTGGCCTTGTAGAACGCGGCAGCGGTCGCGGACGGCATGATCTGCTCGCCGACGAGATCACCGATCCGCCCGAAGACCTCCTGGTCCTCGTCCTCCCCCTGTTCGACGGTGGTGTCGGCGTAGAGCAGCTTCAACAGGGCCCCGGGATCGGTGGGCAGGGAGGCGAGCCAGGCGTAGGTGGGCCGGTCGAACCCGGCCGGTACCGCGGCGTCCTTCGGATCCGTACCGTCCGGCACGCCGACCTCGATCGGCCAGTCCTGCCCGTACTCGCGGATCAACCCGACATCGGTCACGGGCCCCTGCCGCTGCGAGAACCACACCTGCCGCTCGTGCATCTTCCCCGGTTCGACGGGCCCGTCGAAGGCCCCCTCGTTCCCGGCACCCTTGCTGCGTACGTAGACGAACTGGCCGTCGTCCACGGGCTCGACGTCCGTCCGCAGGGCGACGGCGGCGATGCGGTCGAGGGTCACGACGGCGCCCCGGCTCCCACCCGCCGTACCGCTCGCCCCGGGCCGGGCCGCCGTACCCCCGTCGTCCCGCCCCGCACCGATCCCGACGGTGAGCCCGGCGGCCAACGCGACGGCGACGGCGACGGATGCGGCGACGAGAGCGGGCCGCGCCGGCCGCAGGCGGGGCCGGAGCCGGACCGGCGGAACGCCGCTGTTTCTCTCCTGAGCGCGGTGATCACGGTGGTCGTGGTGATCGCGGTCGATGAGCTGCATCAGAACGTCCTTGTGATGGGAGCGACGCCCGGGGGACAGCACCTGCTCGCCGGGGCCGGTCGGCAACAGCCGTTCCAGTTCCGCGAGTTCCGCGCGCTCCTCCTGCTTGGACCCGGCGGGAGTGGCGTTCATCGGGCTTCCTCCTGAATGGGCAGGACCGCGAACGCGGCCTCACTCTCTACCTCTCCGCGACGGGAGCGGGGTTCCGTACGCCGTTCCGTACGCCGTTCCTCGCGCCCCGACTGCCGCGTCTCCCGCTCGACGATCTCCCGAAGGCGGGCCCGCGCCCGGGACAAGCGTGACCGGACGGTGCCCACCGGAACCCCGAGCGCCTCGGCGGCCTGCGTGTAGTCGAGCCCGCCCCACACGCACAGGGCGATGACCTCCCGCTCGTGCCGCCGCAACCGCCCGAGCACCCGTCGCACCTCGGCGAGCCGGCGGGAATCGTCGATCCGCCCCACCACCTCCTCGGCGAAATCGCCGACGGCTTCGTCGGCCCCCGTGCCCGACCCGGCCCCCGCCTCCGCCCGCCGGGCGAGAAAGGCGAGCCGCCGTCGCAGGCTCCGGTCGGCGTTACGTGCCTTGTTCGTCGCGATCCCGAACAACCAGGGTCGCAACGACCCACCCTCGACGGCCACTTCACCCCGCCCCCGCCAAGCGGCGAGAAACGTCTCCGACATGACCTCCTCGGCGACGGACCAGTCCCCGGTCAGCCGGAGGGCATGGTTGTACACGGCCGTCGCGTACAACTCGTAGAGCTCGGCGAACGCCGCCCGCTCCCCGCCCCGCACCCGCCCGCGCAACCGATCGTGGTCCCGGTCGTCGCCGCGGCCGCGGTCGTGTTCACGGCCGTCGCCATCGCCATCGCCATCGCCGTCGGCCTCTGCGCTCTCTCTGTTGGACCTCACACCTCTACCTCTCCGGGCCACACGGAGAGTTCCCGTGGCATGGCTCACACCGGCACCGCACCGCACGGGACCGGCCGCCGCGCTCATCGGCACGAGGCGAGGCGGTACGGCCCCCGATCGGCGGGCCCTTCACTGCTGCGGATGGGCCAGCCGGCCGAGCAGTGCCAAGGCGTCGTCGAGGGGCACCGGCTCGAAGAACCGTGCGTCCGCGCGCTCGACCGCGGCCATCGCGCGCGGGGCCAGTTCGGCGCCGGCCTCGGTGACGCGAAGCCGCTTGGCGCGCGTGTCGGCCGGGTCCACTTCCCGCTCGACGAGTCCCTTGCCCTCCAGAGCGCGCAGCACCTGGGAGGTCATCTTGACGTCCGTGCCGGCCTGGCGGGCGAGGGTCAGCTGGTTGGGCCGCTCACCCTGGCCGTTGAGCCACCAGGCGCAGGCGAGCAGCACGAACTGCACGTGGGTGAGACCGAGGGGGGCCAGGGTCGCCGCGATGTCGCGCTGCCAGCGAAGTGTGGCGTGCCACAGGAGGAATCCTGGACTCTCGCCGGGGCTGAGGGACATCAGCGCCGAGCCAGCTCGACCAGCGAGGCCATGGTGTCGGGCCAGTCGGCGGTGATGCCGGGACCGATCTGGGGCCCGACTTCCTCGGCACCCTTGCCGGTGATCTCCATCCGGTACACCACCCGGTTCCGGTGGTGATCGATCCGGTCGACCCGGTGCGTGGTCCGCAGCAGCAGGTCGCCGAAGACGGCCTCGTCGACGAACAGTTCGCCTTCGACGGCCTCGGCGATCCGCAGCAGGATCGGGTCGTCCCCGGGCGGCGTCATCGTGATCCGACTCCCTGCCGCGAACGGGCCACTGATCTCGATCTTCTCGATCTCGGCGTTCCAGGCCCCCCAGTTCTCGACGTCGGCCCAGAGCCGCCAGATCGCCTCAGGCGTGGCACTGGTCTCGATGCTGTGCTCGTACTCCCACATGCGGGGCCTCCTCGACCAGATGATGTGTCCATAGACTATCTGCGCGCAGACTATCTGTCGAGGGGGCGCGCGGGGCCTGACGCAAGATTTGCCGGGTCCACCTGGCCTACCGGGTCTACCGGGCTTGGGGGGCCGCTTGGGCCACCCGGGCCACCCGGGCCGCTTGGGCCACCCGGACCACCCGGGCCGCTTGGGCCGCTTGGGTCTCCTAGGCCACCCTGGCCGCTTGGGCCCCTTCCTCCTACCAGGGAAGCGGTCCGGCAGCGTCGAGGAACTGGCCGGTCGGCCCATCGGTGCCCACCCGGGCCATCCGGACGATGATCTCGGCGCCCTCCTCGACGGTCTGGACGCCGATGTTCCCGTTCAGGTCGGTCCTGGTGAAACCGGGCTCCACCGCGTTGATCCGCATGTCCGGGAACGCCTTCGCGAACTGCAAGGTGATCATGTTGACCGCCGTCTTCGAGGCCGGGTAGGCGACGCCCGGATAGGCGTACGCCGGGGTCTCCGCGTCCGCGACGCGGCTCAGCGAGGCCAGACCGCTGCTGACGTTGACGATCACGGGCGCGGAGGAGCGGCGCAGCAGCGGCAGGAACGCGTGGGTGACCCGCACGGTGCCGAGGACGTTCGTCTCGAACACCTCGCGCACGTGGTCGGCGGTCACCTCGGCTGCCCCGATCACGCTGTTGCCGGCGCCCCGGCTCTCGATACCCGCGTTGTTGATCAGCACGTCCAGCCCGCCGTCGGCTTCGACCGCCTTGACCGCGGCCTCGACGGAGACGTCGTCGGTGACGTCGAGCCGGACCCACCGCGCGCCCAGCCGCTCGGCGGCCCGCCGTCCCCGCTCGGCGTCACGGCTCCCGACGTAGACGATGTGCCCGGCGCCGACGAGCCGCCGAGCGGTCTCGAACCCGAGCCCTTTGTTGGCCCCGGTGATGAGCGTCGTGGTCGTGCTGGTGGTCGTACTCGTACTCGTGGTCGTTCCGGAGTCGGTTGTCATGCCTCCAGGCTGCGGCGGGTGGCGGTCGGCAGCCAGGAGCCCCGTCTTCCTGGGATCACCGGTACCAGGAAGACGGGGGCCGAGCGGTGCACAGTGGGGACATGGCGAGCATGGCGAGCACGGCGGGCGACGGGGGCACCGACTTCGGACGCACGGTACGACGGTGGCGCGACCGGGTCTCTCCGGAGGCGGCGGGACTGCCGTCGGGCGGCCACCGGCGCGCCCCCGGGCTGCGCCGGGAGGAGTTGGCGATGCTGGCGGGCATCTCGGTCGACTACGTCACCCGCCTGGAACAGGGCCGGGCCGAGCACCCGTCGGAGCAGGTCGTCGAGGCCCTCGGGCGGGCGCTGCGCGTCTCCCCGGCCGAGCGCGAGCACCTGTTCCACTCGGCCGGCCTGGTACCGCCCGGCCGGGGCACGGTCCCGGCGTACATCGCACCGAGCGTCCACCGGATGCTGGACCGCCTGACGGGCACTCCGGTAGCCGTCTCGGACGCGTCCTGGACGCTCCTCCTCACCAACCCGCTCTACACGGCGCTCATGGGCGAACGCCACGGCCGCGAGCGCAACGGCGCCTGGCGCGCGTTCCTCGGAACCGGCGACCGCGTCCGCCACACCCCGGAGTCCCGCCGGGCCCTGGAGGCCGCGGTGGCCGCCGACCTGCGCACAGCGGCGAACCGCTACCCGGCGGACCGGCGCCTACGGGACCTCGTCGCGGACCTCCGCACCCACAGCACCCGCTTCGCCGAACTCTGGAACTCCGGTGCCGTGGGCCACCACGAGGCCTCCCGCAAGACGATCGACCACCCCCAGGTAGGCACCCTCACCCTGGACTGCGACGTCCTCACCGTCGCCGGCAGCGACCTCCGCATCATGATCTACACAGCCGAACCGGACACGCAGGACGCACAACGCCTGGAACTCCTGGCGGTGTTGGGTCCACAGCCGCTCGCGGAGGAGGGCCGGTCGGCCCCGCCCCCGGACCGGGAGACCCCCACCTTCCGGACGGGTCGCGCACGCTCGAATCACTGACCGTCACGACTCCGCTGACGACGGGACGACGGGACGACGGCCTGAGGGAATCCCAACGCGTCCAGCAGCGCGTCGAAGAGGTCCTCGACGAACGTCTCATGGGAGCGCAGCAGCTCCTCGACCCGACTCTGTTCGGTTGCCCGCGGCGCTGTCACCGCTGTCGACTACGGTCATGTCCCCATCGCATGATGGGGAGGCTCTGGATCCGTACGCGAGCGGGTGTGCACCGAAAAGGCAGGTCATGGTCAGCGAGTGGCAGTTCGAGGTTCCCACGGCCGGCAGCAAGCTGTTGCCTCCCGATGGGCGCTACATGGAGGCGCTCAGCAGTCAGGGGTACGGCTTCGAAGTCGCCATCGCCGACCTGGTGGACAATTCCATCGACGCCGGAGCCGAGAATGTGCTCATCCATTTTTTGCGCGATGGAGAGCAACTGGTCAGCCTGGTCGTCGTCGACGACGGCAAGGGCATGGGTGAGGAAGATCTCGATGTAGCCATGACGGTCGGAGGCCGCCGCGGTTACGACGAGAAGTCCCTCGGCATGTTCGGCACCGGTCTGAAGTCCGCGTCGCTGAGCCATGCCAACTCCCTCACCGTGGTGAGTCGGACCAAGCGGACCCGCCCGGTCGGTAGGCGTTGGCTTATGGAGCGCGCGAAACACGGATTCGAGTGCGACATCATCGACGCGGACTACGCGCAGGACTTCGTCGATTTCTACCAGGGCTGCCCGATCTTCTTCCAGGGCACGATCGTTCGGTGGGACGGCGTCAAGGATTTCCCCAGGCATGGCGGTGGCGGTCAGACGGATCGCTATCTGCATCGGAGCGTCAACAAGCTGGGTCTGCACCTCGGGCTGTACTTGCACCGATTTCTCGCCAGGGACGACTTCCACATCACGATCTCGGTCCAGGATGTCCGTACTGGCGTCGAATACGCGAACTACGGGGTGGAGTCGCTCGATCCCTTCGCTTACCCGGTCTCCGGAGATTCCACCTATCCGAGCACCTTTACCGCCGATGTCGCCGATCTCGGCCCGGTGCGGCTCGACGCCCATGTGTGGCCTCCTCGCTCCTCGCTCGACGAGTACAAGGCGTTCGGAACGGTCCTGGATCGCGAGGGGTTCTACTTCTATCGCAACGACCGCCTCGTTCAGGCCGGAGGCTGGAACAACTTCCGACAGCCCGAACAACACCTGGCCCTGGCTCGTGTGGCCATCGACCTGCCCAACGATCCCGAGGCCACGGTTTTCCGGCTGACGGTGAAGAAGGAAGGGGTGCAGGCATCCCCGGAGTTCATCGGCTCCCTCGAAGATGCCAAGGACGACCAAGGTCGAACCTTCGCCCGGTATGTGGACGATGCGGAACGTGTCTACAGGGAGGCACGCAAGCGCGCCGGCGTGGCACGTAAGGCCGTTGTTCCACCAGGGCATGGTATCGATCCCCAGGTTCGCCAGGTGATCGAGGAGGAACTGCCGGTACTCGCGCATGCGGATCCACTGAATTTTCGCTGGCAGAAGCTGTCCAACGACAAATTCTTCGAAATCGACCAGGACGCCCACGTACTCCTGCTCAACCAGCACTACCGGGCGGCCTTGCTCGGCGGCCGCGACGGCTCGCTGAACGATGCTCCGATGGTCAAGTCGCTCATGTACCTCCTCATGAAGGACGCATTTCAGAGTGAACGCGTGGGAAGCCGCCTCAAGGACAACATCGAGTTGTGGCAATCCGTCCTCGTCGCCGCCGCCCGTGCCGAACTCGATCGGGTGGCCGACTGATGAATGTGTCTGAAGGCAACGGCGCGGATCCCTCGACCGGTGGCACCGCGGCCTCGCCGCATCAGCCGGTCGACCTGCCGTGGACCACGGTCGAGCACTACCTCGGCCGCAACCTCGGCGCGAGCTATCGGCTCTCCGCAGCCCACGGTCCGCTCGTCTCGTATGAGATCGCGGGCGGTGGGCGGGGTATCGCCTTGCATGTAGAGCTGAGCGGCCGTCACCGCCTCCCCCGCTCGCCGTTGCCCGCCGTACGCATCGATCAGATCGCTCATGCCGGGCGGCGTCTGGCACGCCTCACCACTCCGGAGCCGGAGTTCCTCCGCGACTTCCACGACCTGTTGCTGGCAGTGGCGGACCGCATCGTCGTCGATGGTCAGGACTTGGATCACGCATTCGACGAGACGGTGCACGGCTGGAGTGCCCTGCTCGGCAGGCCCCGGGGCATGTCGCCGCAGAAACGTATCGGCCTCCACGGTGAACTTGCCGTGCTCGGGAGGCTGGCGCAACTCCTCGGATGGCGTGCCGCACTCGATTCATGGGTCGGGCCGGTGGGTGAGCAACATGACTTCGCGCTCGGCAATGCCGACCTCGAGGTCAAGACGACCGCCTCCGAACTCAGACGACACACCGTCCACGGCCTCGGTCAGCTGTCGGAAACTCCTGGGCGTCCCTTGTGGTTCGCTTCGCTGCGTCTCACCCGAGGCGGTGCAGGAGGCCGCAGTCTGGGGGAGTCGATCAAGGCCACGCGCGACGCCGCCGCTGCCGAGAACATCGCTCAGGGGCGGCGCGTGGATCGGCTCCTCGCGGCTGCGGGCTGGGATCCGGAACAGCCCGAGGACGAACGCTGGACGCCCCGCGACAGCCCCTTGTTGCTGCGAGCCTCCGACATGCCACGCCTCAGGTCGGAAGACCTGCCAGACGGCTCGGTCGGACGTATCGATGACGTCACTTACGTCGTCGACGTCACCGGGCTGTCGCCGGCCGAGGAATCCCCGATCATGGATCTGTCCGACCTCGAGCTTCCCTGACCCGGCCCGCACGTCCTTCGTCCACAGTTCGGCACCCTGAGGAAGACCATGACCAGCAGTTCCACTGACGAGCTACTCCTGCAGTTGCACAACGCCGCCCTCTCGGACATGCAGACCAGCCGTCCCAAGAACCTGACGAGAGCGCTGGCTTATCAAGCGGAGGAACTGGCGCCGGAAGCGGCGATGTCGGCCACCGAAGGTGCCTTGAGGGAGGCACTGGAGAGGGCGCTTCCGACGGACCGGTTGGTCGAGATGTGGCGCAAGAAACTCACGGACTGGGACTTCGCGCCGACTCCTTCCTGGTCGGATAGTGCCGAGCGGACCGAGGCGCGACGTGGGCATGTCTACGACCTCCTCGGCCTCTCCGAGGAATCCCGCAAGCTGCTGGACAACCTCATTCCGGTGTCCAAGGTCGAGGCTCCGGTCGTCATCACGGATGAGTTCACGCCGTGGTACACCCCGGAGTCACAGCATGGCCGTCCCTGGTATTGGCCGTCGTACCGCTCCCATCTGGAGGGCAAGGGGTGGACTCCGGAGGCCGTAGCCGGCCTCGATGTGGCGACAGATGCGGTCGTCGAGCGCCTCGCGGATCCGACCCAAACGGTGACGTACCAGGCGAAGGGGCTGGTCGTCGGCTACGTACAGTCGGGGAAGACCGCCAATTTCACCGGCGTGATCGCCAAGGCCGTCGACGCGGGCTACCGACTGGTCATCGTCCTCGGCGGCACCCTCAACATGCTCCGCGCGCAGACCCAGCGTCGCCTCGACATGGAACTAGTCGGTCGCGAGAACATCCTCAGGGGAGCGAGCGAGTACGAATCCGACTACGCTTCCGACCCGGCATGGGCCCAGGGCAAGTTCGTGACCTTCGGAGCCTTGCCGTCGTCGCTCGGCGCGTTCGACATCGTGCGTCTCACCACCTTCGACGACGACTACAAGAGCTTGCTCCAAGGGATCACGGCACTCGAACAGGAAAAGCAGGAGCCCGCGCTCCCGCTTTTCGATCCGAGGAACCTGCATCGCTCGGCGGCTCGACTCATGATCGTCAAGAAGAACAAGAGCGTCCTCACCAAGCTGGTGAACGACCTCAAGAAGCTCAAGACGCCGCTCGCCGAAATCCCCGTACTGATCATCGACGACGAATCGGACGAGGCTTCCGTCAACACCGCCAACCTCGCCAAGCCCGACGCCGAGCGCCCCGCGATCAACGGGAAGATCTCGGAGTTGCTTCGGATGCTTCCCCGCGCCCAATACGTCGGCTACACCGCCACTCCGTTCGCCAACGTCTTCGTCGACCCGAGCGACGCAGAGGACATCTTCCCGAAGGACTTCATCGTCTCGCTGCCTCGCCCGCAGGGATACATGGGGGCCCGCGACTTCCACGATCTCGACTCGGTCATCCCGGACGAGGGCGCCACCGTCGCCAACTCCAACGAATTGGCTCACGTGCGCAGCATCACGTTGGACGGCGAGGAGGCGGATGACATCTGCCTGCAGCGGGCCATGGACACGTTCGTGCTCACGGGGGCCATGAAGCTGTATCGGGAAGCCGAAGGGGGGCTCGGCGACAGGTACTTCCAGCATCACACCATGCTCGTCCACGAGTCCGTTCGCACCCACGAGCAACGCGAGCTCCTGGGCAAGGTGTCCCGAATGTGGTGGAACGCGGGATACATGGGGCCGAGTGGCCATGAACGTCTGCGTGAACTGTTCGAGACCGACCTTGCCTGCGTGTCGGCGGTGCGCGCCGACGGTCACGCCGTTCCACCCTCGTACGAGGCGCTGGCCCCCTACGTCGGTCCGGCCGTCACCCGGATCGGCGGGGATGACAATCCCATCATCGTCGTCAACAGTGACAAGGACATCGAGACCGGCCAGGCGGACTTCGACAAGCGTTCCATCTGGAAGATCCTCATCGGCGGTCAGAAGTTGGCCCGCGGATTCACGGTCGAAGGGCTGACCGTCTCCTACTTCCGCCGCCGCGCGGGTAACGCCTCCACGTTGATGCAGATGGGCCGTTGGTTCGGATTCCGTGAGGGCTATCGAGATCTTGTACGTCTCTTCCTCGGCCGGGCCGAGAAGCTGGGGGCCAAGGAGATCGACCTGTACGCGGCGTTCGAGGCGATCTGTCTGGACGAGGAGAACTTCCGGGCCGAACTGAAGCAGTACGCCACGATGGTCGACGGAAAGCCCCAGGTGACGCCGGCTCAGGTACCGCCGCTGGTCTCCCAACATCTGCCGTGGCTCAAGCCGACGAGCCCCAACAAGATGTACAACGCGAAGCTCGTCGAAATCCACTCGCCCGGCCAGTGGCAGGAGCCGACCGCCTATCCGACCAAGGTCGCCGACCTTCGGTTCAACACCAACCTGTGGACTCCCGTCCTCACCGCACTGCCCGAGTCCTCCACGCCACTTGCCTACCACTTCCCCGCCGAGGGCGGGCGGGCAACCGTCACCCACAGCTTCGAAGCCCTGGTGGGGCGGCTGGCCCCGACGGACTTCCTCGACCTCGTTCGTCAAGCGCGCTGGGAGGCTCCCTCCCAATTCGCGCCCAACCTCGCCTATTTGGCACAGATCACGGCCGACTCATCCGAGATCGACGACTGGTTGGTCATCGCCCCCCAACATACGAAGCGCGGACAACGCCTGGTGTTGGGCAATGGGGAGCGCACCTTCGCCTGGTTCGGCCGAGAGCGCCGGCGTGGACCGCTCTTCGGAGCCATCAGCGAACCCAAACACCGTGGCGTGCCACTGCGCATCGCCGGTGCCCTCACCGATTCGAGCGACCCCGGCACCGAGAATCTGGTGGCCGCCCGCAGGGGCGCGGTGATCGTTTATCCCGTGGTCGAAGCCGAGCACCGACCCGACATCACCGCGGATGGCCGCCTCGCACCCGAGAAGATCGTCATGGCGTTCTCCTTCGTGGCTCCCGCCACCGCCCGCCGATCGGACGGCCGTGTCCTGCGCTTCACGACCGTTGACTCGGCCAAGGAAGGAAAGGCGATCATCGACGCCTGGTAGGTCCGGAAATTCACCGCCGTCCCGCCCGGCCGACCACTACCCTCGATGAGGGTTGATCTTGCAGGTCGTCCGGGCCGGACACCGTCTCGGCGAGCTGCGCGCCGGGACGACGGGAGACTCTCGGCAAATGATCCGGGGGAGCGGGGGATCCACCGTGGAGCAGGATCAGGGGGCCGTCGGGGCGCCGCATCGGTTCACCTCGCTGGAGATCTGCGCGGGTGCAGGCGGTCTTGCCCTCGGTCTCGAGCAGGCCGGCTTCGATCCCGTGCTGCTCCTCGACAACCGGTCGATCGCCTGTGAGACGGTGCGCACCAACCGCCCGCGATGGGATGTGCGTGAGCTCGACGTCCTCGACTTCGATCCCGTCGACCATCAACAGGTGTACGACGTCCACCTGCTTTCCGGCGGTCTGCCTCGCGTGAAGTCGCCTGCCACGGTCGCGCGCACTCGCGGAGACGATGCCGAACTATCCGTCCTGAAAGCCGCTGTCGATCTC
Source organism: Streptomyces sp. NBC_00637 (assembly GCF_045161545.1). Classification (NCBI taxonomy): domain Bacteria; kingdom Bacillati; phylum Actinomycetota; class Actinomycetes; order Kitasatosporales; family Streptomycetaceae; genus Streptomyces; species Streptomyces sp. NBC_00637. Next base: position 5,289,025 of record NZ_CP109046.1, read on the forward strand.
GTCTACGGTGTTCAACCGCAGGCGGTCCTTCTCGAGAACGTGCCCGACCTGGTCAGGAAAAGCGACTACGAACCGATCCGCAAGGTCGTCGGCGAGGAACTCCGCCATCTCGGCTATCGGTTTCGGTGGCACATCCTGAACGCCAAGGACTACGGCGTGCCCCAGAGCCGAGAGGTCGGGCTGCTCGTCGCGTTCAAGGGTGACCTGATGGACCGGTTCGAGTGGCCGCGGTCGCAGGCCGGTGCACGCCGTAGCGTGGCGGAGACCTTGCTGCCGTCGATGAGGGGTCGTGGGTGGCGCGATGCCGCCAAGTGGGCTGCACAGGCCGACGTGATCGCTCCGACGATCGTCGGAGGCTCCTGGGATCGGGGTGGAGCGGATCTCGGGCCCACGGGGGCCAAGCAGAAGTGGGCTCGTGTCGGCGTCGACGGTGTGACGGTGGCCGACCAGGTCCCGGACGCCGATTTCGTGTGGGACCCGAATCTCGGGCGCGCGGGGCTCGTTCCGCTCACCGTCGAACAGGTGGCACTGTTGCAAGGCTTTCCCGTGGACTGGCGGATCGCGGGACGCAAAACGGCACGCTACCGGCAGGTGGGCAATGCCACGCCGCCTCCCCTCGCGCGGGCGTTGGGGGAGGCGATCGGATCTGTCCTGCGGAAGGCGAACGAGGACCCGATCCGAGTGACGGGGAAATGATCGCGCGGCGCATCGCCCCGGGGCGGCCGATAGACTTCCGCACCATGAGCAATGCGCCGTCCGACCAGCCACAACGTGGTCATTTCCACCTTGTTGACCTATTTGCCGGTCCTGGTGGACTGGATCTGGCGGCCGAAATCCTGAATATTCCGTCGATCGGTATCGAGTGGGATGACGACGCCGTGGCCACCAGGCTGGCCGCAGGCCTGCCGACAGAACCCGGTGACGTACGCCTCTTCGGGCCGGGTAATCCGGGATTCGAGGACTGCAATGTGCTGGCCGGGGGGCCGCCGTGTCAGACGTTCTCCATCGCGGGCAGCGGCAGCGGGCGCAAGGCGCTCGACTTGGTCACGGGCTTCATCCATCGCATGCACGCCTGGTACGAACGGGAGAAGGCGGGCAAAAGGGGTGAGACCTGGGAGGACATTCAGCAGGCGCTGGACAAGCTCGACGACGTACGCACGGGGCTGGTCCTTCAGCCTCTGCGGTGGGTCTTCGAAGCGATGCTCCGACCTCGCCACGGCAGGGAGACCCCCGAGCCTTTCGAGGTGATCGTCCTCGAACAGGTCCCCGCGGTCATCGAGGTGTGGCACGAGTACGAGAAGGTGCTGCGCGCGGTCGGCTACAAGACCTACGCGAAGGTCTTCCACACGGAGCAGTACGGCGTCCCTCAAACGCGTCGCCGCGCCGTGCTGGTGGCGCGGTACGACGAGTTTCCCAAGCACTTCCTGTCGGCAACGCACCAGCAATACCGCAAGGGCGCGGCGCCTGTGGAAGGTCTCTTCGCCGGCGGTCGCGGGGCGTGGGTCTCGATGGAGAATGCCCTCGACGACGTGTACAAGCACGTGGACGAGGCCGATCGGCGCGCCGTTCCGTTCTGCGTGGTCTCCAACTATGGAAGCGGCGGTGACCCGAAGGCGCGAGGTCGACGCGTCTCCGACCAGCCATCCGCGACCATCACCGGCAAATGGAAGCGCAACCGGATCGTCAGCGCCGACTCGCGCGAGACGGAGATGGAACGCCTGAGCAACGAGGAGGCCGGAGTCTTCCAGAGCTTCCCGTACCGCTATCCGTGGCGGGGCAACGACCAGGCCCAGCAGATCGGCAATGCCGTACCGCCGCGATTCGGCGTGCACGTCCTGAGCGCGGCACTCGCCCTTGATCCTCCGGGCGACGACGTGTGGGAGAGGCTGCTGTGTTGGCGGCCCAAGCAGGCCGAGGAGGATGACCCGGCGACCGCGGGCGCCGAAACTCCCGCCTGAGACCCGTCGCTCCCGGCTCGGTCACCTCATCCAAGCGGGCAGGTCTTTCTCCAGGGTGACTCCCTGCCGTGGCACCTGCGCATCGGGCGAAGGCTCGGCCTCTTCCTCGGGCGGATGGCTGCGGTGCCGCAGAGGGGCCTCGGCCAGGAGCTTGTCGAAGAGCGGGACCAAGGCCTCGATGGCGGCGACGGGGACACGGCCGTCGTCCGGGCCCTCCGGCAGGCTCTCCCAGCCGACGGGCGGGGCCTCTTCGGCCTGGGCGATCCAATCCTGGAGTTCTTCCACCAGGGGCGGGGAATCGGGGGCGAGCACGTCGTAGACGAGGGTGCTGCCGGCAGCGTTGACCGCGGAGGACAGCGCGTTCACGTGGTCACCGAGGCGCGGTCTGCCACTCGAGATCAACTTCTCCAGGACACGCAGCAGTGCCTGCGCGGTAGGGCGATGGTCGATGACGTCCAGACGGAGCGTGGTGTTGAGGACGTCCTGCACTCTGCAGGCGACCTCGACCGGGCGGTAGTCGAGCCCGTCGCGGAACAGCTCGGCGGCCCACCACAAACGCGAAAAGCACTGGGTGTAGTGAGGGCCGGAGAAGCGGGAACTCTGTGCGATCTCGGCGCCCTTGTGGCGCCACACCACGTAGTCGGGTGCGACGAGCATGGCCAGGTGGTTCCAGAGGCCGCTGTCCCCTGCCTCGGAACGCGTCATGCGCAACGTGGCGTGCAGGCGCGGGGCGAGCCAGCCGTCGGCAGCCGTGCGTTCATCGTCGAACCGTGTCATCGCCTGGCCGAGGAGCTCCCGGATGGGAGCGGTGCGCCGGCGTGCCTCGTGCTCGGGGAGGGGAACGCTCGCCTTGCGAAGTGCGACTTGGGGCGGGTTCTCCTGACCGGACTGCATGCCGCGGCTCAGATGCTTGGCAACAGCCGCATCGGGAAGCAGGCCGAGTACGGGAGGATGGTCGAACGGCGCGTGGCGGGGCATCAGTCGACGCTCCTCTCGACACGGTCGGCGGCACGTACCGCGTGGGTCAGTTTCTTGGTGATCTGTGCGCGGCGACCCGCCGCGTACTGGATGCCGGTCTGCAATTCCGACCAGCCGAAGCCTTTCGCCCGCCGCTCGTTGATCTCGTACAACGCATCGGTGAGCTGTCGTCCGGGCAGCACGTCGGGCAACATCGAGCGCAGGACGGTTTCGCGCCAACCGGAGGGCATCACCGGTGTGCCGTCCTCGTCGGTGTCGAGGTCCCCGGCGGCGGTGTGGAACATGGCCGTCCAGGCGTCTTGTGCGACCTGAGAGGCCGTCATCTCCCGCACCACCTTCTCGGTGGGGCTGCCGCCACGTCCGCTCAGTACCTCCATGAGGCCATCGACGGCAGTGGTGTTGAGGTAGACGGTCGGCATGCCACCCGAGGTCTCCACGATCCACGACGACTCCTTGTACTGATGAAGCCACTTGTGGGGACCGTCCCGGAAGTCGACCTCCACGATCTCGATCTCGCGTTGGCGGACCGGCGTGGCCTCCTCGAGATCGATGTACCAGTCCTGCTCGTCGGAGCCCACGAGTCGGCCCCGGGTACCGTCCACGGTCGCGACGACCCACAGCGCAAGGGTCGCGCGCCGTAGGTGGGACACGCGGGTCAAAGCGATCGAGCCGGTTCGGGAGCCGTCCGGTGTGAGGCGCAGAGGGGCTGTCGTGCGGGCGTTGGTCGCCTTCTCGGTCAGGACGGCGAGGCACGTCACGTCCTGCCACGGACCGCTCCTCAGCTCATCCTCCGGGAGGGTGGCGCGGAGTTCCAGTACGGCTTCCTCCCACTCGGTGCGTCCGGACCGGTGCAGCGCGACCACACGCTCGGTGGGCGACACATTGGTGTACGGGAGCGGCCTGCCGTCGATACGGACGGAGACGACGTCGCACACCACGTCACCGAGAAGCGTCGGGTAGGGGAACACCGGTTTCACGCCGCACCTCCTCGTGCCTTGGGCACATCCACCGTCAGCCGGGCATAACCGCCCCGGACCGGATGGGTCGCAGGGTCGGTCACACCGCTGAACACAGCGGTGCGGACACCCGCCTCGACGATGATCCTGCCGTTGTCGGCACGACAGGTCTCCGATCCGACGAGTAGATCCCAGGCCACGGAGGGACGGCCACCCGAGCGCACATCGAACTTGGCCACGGGGCTCAGTACCCATGGATCGTCCGCGTCGGGGAGTCGCAGGTGGACGGTGACGTGCCAGGCACCTCGATCGTCGATCCGCGCCTCGACCTTCCGGACGGTGGGAAACGACTGGGCACGACGCCCGCCGCCGACACCGGTTCCTGAGTCGAGTCTCAACAGCTCTCGAAGGACCGCCGGGCCACCGTTGCGTGTGACATCGCGCTTGCCCAGAAGCGAGCGGAGGGTTCTGTCGATCTCGCCGCGGAACTCCTTCAGCCTCGTCAGCGCGCCGCGTTGGTAGGCCGTGGTCAGTTCCTCCGTGCGATCCCACCGATCGTGTTCGGGCGGTTCGGAGGCACGCAGGAACGCCTCGGCGAGTGCCACGTCCTCACCGTCCCGTCCGGTCGCGTAGCCGGCGAGCAGGACGGCTTGGAACGGTGGAGTGCCCAGGGGCAGGTCGCGCGGTCGTTGCCGGGTGATGGTCATGCGGTTGCCGCGCATGCAGATGACGTGGTTGATCTGCACGTCGTTGTCGTCGGCGGGGGTGACCAGCAGTACGGCTCGGTGTTCGCGTCCCTTGTCGCGAGGGCGGCCTTGATCCTTCAGAGGGGTGACCACCAGAGGGACGTCGACTTGGACCACTTGGCCCGCGGCGGTCAACTCGGCGACGGTGTCCCCGTCCAGGTAGACCTGCAGAGCCCGGCTGAGAGAAGGGTGGTGGGCGTGCGGGTCCACTTGCTGCTCCGGGATGTAGACGTCGCCGTTGCGCAGGGTGGTGACACGCGCTTCGAGGAGCGGTCCGGCTGTTCGCCCACCGATCATCGCCGCCCAGAAGTCGTCCGCGAGCGACCGCACGAGCTTGTCGTGCATCTCTTCCAGGGACTCCGCCGCTCCCGAGGCGTCGTGTGCGCCGACAATGAGGAACGACGTGCCGGGTTCGTCACCGGCACGGCCCAGGTACAGGCTTTCCAGGGCATTGTCGTCTGCCCACCAGGAGCGGGAGACGCCTTCGTGCTCCGGCTCGGTGTCGGGCTCGCCGAGCCAGGCCGGCCCCGCGTATGCCTCCCCGTCCACCTCGTGCCAGGGAAGGTCCAGGCGCCCGATCATGCGCCCGGTGGTACGCCCCTCGTGGGGCTCGGAAAGTGTCGAGTTGATCAGTACGAGGCCGAGGCGGCTTGTCGCCCACAGGGTCGCCTTTCCCAGACCGTACGAGCCGCCGGCCCGACCGTCGGTGACCTTGTGGCTGTCGAGCTGGCGGCGGACCACTGCGGCGAAACGGCCATCCCTGTATTCGGGGCCGGTCAGCCCTGCGGCGTTGTAGTCGTCGACACGCAGCAGGCGCAGACGGCGTTCCTGGGAGAGGTCGTCCAAGGCGGCCCGGAGACTGCGGGACACCTTCTGGTTGCCCTGGGAGGCCTCTTTGTAGTGGGGCAGGAGTTCGTCCCAACGCAGGGCCTCGAGAAAGGAGTCGAGGTGCTCGCCATCCAGTTCCTGCAACGTGTAGCGGACCCGTACCGGAGAACGATGGTCGCAGCGCTCGTCCAGGGAGTTCTGGGTCGCCTCACGCGCGAGAACCGACAAGTCGGCATCGAAGGCGAACGCGGCGGCGTTGCCGTACTCGCGACCGCCGTCGGCGTGTGCGGGGCGATGGTGCCAGCGCACGGGACGACCGGTCGGCACGTCGACGGTACGTGTGACGACGGATGCGAGGTCGGTGCCCAGTATCTCGGCGATGCGCGCCTTCGTTTCCTCACGAGGCTCGGCGCGACCGGTGATCCACGCAGAAACGGCGGCGCGGGTTTTGCCCAGTTTGGCGGCCAATTCGGCCTGAGACATTTCGGCTCGTCGCAATTGACGTCCCAGCCAAGGGCCGAAGGCCTCACCATGGGCCGTGGAATCCGAGGATTCGGGCATCGCGAGTCGTGCCTCCTGTCGCAGGATTGGGCCCTGGGAGGTGTGTGGTGGTGTTGATCGCTCAGGCTAGCAGGCACCTTTGACCGACAAGGGGGTGTCAAAAAGGATCTGACACCCGCGATCGGCGTGGTAGGGATGCCTGGTCTTCCTCACAGGCCGACGGCCTTCGCGATCTCCGCACGCCGTGCCATCACGAGCCGTTGTACGCGGATGGCTGCCTTGATCGGATCCTCGTGCTCCCACACTCGCACCGCCAACCAACCAGCCGCGGCCAGTAGATCGTCGGTGTTGCGGTCCCGCAGTCGATTGCCCTCGATCTTCGTACGCCAGAACTCGGCGTTGCTCTTCGGCCAGGTCGCGTGCTCCGGGCACCCATGCCAGAAGCACCCGTCCACGAATACGGCGACCTTCACCGGGCCGAAAAGGATGTCGGCTTCGCGCCGCACCTTACTCAGCGGCCTGCGGTGTACCCGGTACCGCAAACCCGCCGCGTGCAGAGCTCGTCGCAATGCCATCTCGACATCCGTGTTGCGACTCTTCTGCCGACTCATCCGCGCACGGGTCTCGGGGGTGGTCTGCACCTTCCGTCGAGCCTCTCGTTCTTCGTGGGCTCGGTTGCCGAACCCGGCAACCTCACACCTGGTTCCCATCGGACGGGCGTGCCGCCGGTCCCTCAGACACTCGCCCCGTGGCACGCCGAGTACAGCCGCCCCGACCCGCACCAGCACCCCGCCCCCCGCTCCGGAGGCCAGACCGTCGCGCGGCCTCGGGCCGCCAGTGTTGTCGCGTACTGGGGGAGCAGGTCCGTGTCTGCCGGGGACGTGCCCTCCGAGGCTGCGAAGGCCTCGTAGGACGGGACCGTGCCGGTGACGATGCCGAGGTTGGCCGTGCCCGAGGCGGCCAGTTCCTTCAGGGACGCCTCTATGCCTGTCAGGTGCTCCTCGTGGGAGGGGTACTCCGCGGACAGGGACGGGTACGCGGCGACCAGTTCCGCCAGTTCGCCCGCCGGCCAGTGGAGGACGGCCACCGGGAACGGGCGGGACAGCTCCTCGCGGTAGGTGCCCAGTTCGGCGCGGAGGCGGGAGATCTCCGCCGCCAGTTCCGCCGGGTTGTCCGAGCCCAGGGACCAGACGCGCTTCGGGTCGTGGAGTTCGTCCAGGGAGACGGGGGACGAGTGGAGGGTGTCGGCGAGGACGTCCCAGTCGTCGTGGCCCGCGCCCAGCATGCGGCGTACCCGGTGGCGGCCGAAGAGCAGGGGGTGGGCGGCGTGCGGCGGGGGCTCCGGTACGTCCGCCAGGAGGAGGGTCACCCCTTCCGTGAACGTCTTCTGCGCCGCTTCGAGCTCGTCGTGCGCTTCCAGCGACTCCGCGACGATCACCCAGGGGGCCGGGTCGCGGGGGGCCGCGGCCCGGATGCCGTCGATGATGGCTCGGGCCTCGGCCTCGTGGCCGTACTCCCACAGGTTGGAGGCTTTCAGGGCGCGGACCAGGTGGGGGTTGTCCAGCCCACCCGGCGCCGACAGCAGGCGGTCGTAGAGGGTCGTCGCGGCGGGGCGGTCGCCGGACAGTTCCAGGTGGGCCGCGGCCTGCAACAGCAGGGCTTCCGCGTCCTCGGGATACAGGCCGGCGGTCCGCTCCAGGCGTGCCGCTTCGGCGGTGTGGTCGACGTTCTCGGCGGGCGTGTCGGGGCGCATGCACGACACCGTACTGCCCGCCGCTGACAAAAAGGAGATAGGTGCAGGCCAGGGGCCGCCCCCTGGCGCGCCTCCTAGATCGTCACCCCGTCCACCTGAAGCGTCTGCACCGCGCCCGCCGCGAACGGCACGCTGAGCGTCTTGCCGCTGAGGTAGGTGTCCGAGCGGGCGGTGTAGAGGTCGCCCGACCCGTTCGTCACGGTGTTCCAGCGGGGGACCAGGCCGGACGAGCCACCCGTCACCGTCGTGAAGCGGGAGAGGTCGAAGGTAAGGGTCTGGGCCGAGGTGGAGGTGTTCGCGGCCACGATCACCAGGCGCTTCGACGCCTTGTCGATCGCCGCCGCCGCGTAGCTCACGCCCGTGTCGAGGATCGTCATGCCGGGGCGGATGTGCCGGCTGAACTGTGCCATCACGTAGTACTTCGTGGTGACCGCGCCCGCCGCCAGCGTGCTCGCGTCGTACGCGATCATCGCCCAGTTCGTCGACGGGTCCATGACCTGCCAGTAGACCCAGGCCGTCGGGTGCAGCCAGCGGAAGTCGTAGAGCAGGTTGCTCGCCATCGTCAGGCCGGTGCCGTCGTTGTCGCCCGTTTCCGAGTTCCACAACGCCTTGCCGGCCGTGGTCACCACGTCGGTGTAGAGCAGGTCGCGGCGGCCGCCCGAGCCCTGGTACCCGTGGACGTTGACCCGGTTCACGTACCCCTTCGTCGTCGAGGAGAAGGAGTTCCACGTGGTGCGGGCGAGGTCGTAGCTCGTCTCGTCCGACGCCGAGATCTTCGTCGCCGTCAGGCCGCGCTTGTCCAACTCGCTGCGCATGTAGGGCAGGACGGCCGACTGGACGGTCGCGTCCATGTGACAGCCCTCCTGCGTGCCGGTCGCCGTCCACCAGGACGAAGAGGGCTCGTTGAAGGGGTCGACGGTCGCGAAGTTCACGCCCCAGTTCGACTTCGCGTACAGCGCGACCGCCGCCAGGTGGGAGGCGTGCTGACGGTAGTTCCAGGTCTGGAGGTTGTTGCCGCCGCCCGAGGCCCCGGACGGGTTGTGGTTCGAGCACATCCACCACATGGGGGAGTTGGCGAACAGTTCCGTCGTGGCCCCGCGCGAGGTCGCCTTCTGCAGCATCGCCCGCTGGGCCGCGTCCGCCGTCCAGTCCCACGCCGAGGAGGTGGGGTCCTCGTTGTTCCAGTCCTGCCAGTAGCCCTCGATCTGCTTGAACGCCGGGATGTTGGCGGAGGCCACCATGCTCGCGCCGCCGACCGTGTTCCAGCTGCACGCGCCGAGGTTGTAGCGGGCGATGTTGAGGCCGAGACCGGGGAGGGTCTTGCCGTTGTAGGACACCGACTTGGTCGTGAAGAAGATGTCGGCGAAGTCGTCCCGCGCGCCGAACACGTTCGCCCACCAGGCGAGGGAAGTGCCCCAGCCCTCCCAGGTTCCGTACGTCGTCGACGGGTTGACGGAAATCGTGGCGTCGGCGTGGGCGGTGCCCGTCGCGAGCGCGCTCCCGAAGAGCGCGCCGCCCGTGGCCGCCAGCAGTGTTCTGCGTCGGATCATGGCTTCTCCGCTTCGTGACAGCGATCGACCGCCGGTCGTCCCGATCGGCGTCGTCGGATACGTCGGTGCACGGGTGGGTGTGTGCGGCAGTGCACCGGTGCGTGCGTCAGTGCGTCAGTGCGTCAGTGCGTCAATGCGTCCGTGCTTCCGTACGTTCGTGGTTTCGTACGTCCACGCCTTCGTGCGTTCATGCCTTCGTGCTCGGTGCGTCACGAAGCATCGGGTGTGCTCCGTGGTGTTGTCGAGAGTTCTGACAGAAGTTCCGACAGCCCTTTCTCAAACCAATGGAGAAAGGGCGGGGAAGGGTTCGAGGGGGCGAACGTCTGGAGACCTCGACCCTCTCCGCCTATCGTGCCCGCGTGCGGATTCCCCTCGTGCAGCGGAGTGTCCTCGGGCAGCGGATCCCCCTCGTGCAGCACAGCACCCGGCGGCGACGCGCCCGGTACCGGCGAGTGCTCTGGAGCGGAGCCGAAGTCCTCGTCACCGTCGGGGTGTTGCTGCTGCTCCTCGTCGCGCATCAGCTGTGGTGGACCAACCGGGAGGCGAAGGACGGCGCCGAGCGGAGAGTGGAGGCGTTGCAGCGGGAGTGGGGGACCGGCGCAGGTGACGGCGGCCTCACCGGGACGGATGCCGGCGAACCGGGGGCCGGCCCGGCCGCCGGGACCGAGGGTGCTGCCTCCGGTGCCGGTGGTGGCACCGGCACCGGATCCGAGGGCGGGACGAAGTCGTCGTCCTCGAACCCGAGTTCCTCCCAGGCGTACGCCGTGCTCCGCATCCCCCGGCTCGGTCTCCGCGTCCCCGTCGCCGAGGGCACCAGCAAGCAGAACGTGCTCAACAAGGGGTATGTCGGCCACTACTCCGGATCCCAACAGCCGGGCCAGGAAGGCAACTTCGCGGTCGCCGGGCATCGCAACACCCATGGCGAGCCCTTCCGGTATCTCAACCGCCTCAGGAAGGGCGACAAGGTGGAGGTGGAGACCCGCGACGCGACCTACACCTACCTGGTCGACAAGACCCTGCCGCAGACCTCACCCCGCGACTCGGGCGTCATCCGGCCCGTGCCCCGTTCCCTCACCGAGCCCGCCTACGGCTATGACGCCCCCGGCCGCTACCTCACCCTCACCACCTGCACGCCCGAGTACACCTCCCGGTACCGCCTGGTCGTCTGGGGCAGGCTCGTCGCCACCCTGCCCCGGGGGTAGCGCGCCGACCCGTCGCGCACGGCGCCTGATCCTGTCGGTTCTGTCTACGAGCCCTCCTCCAGGGCCTCCCGGACGGCGGTCAGGACGGTTTCGGTGTCCGCGCCGAGGGCGCGGGCGGAGGCGGTGAAGTCCCGTGCCAGGGTCGCGAGTTGGTCCGGATCGGGACGGGCCGGTTCCGACGGGGGCGCCGCCACCCGGGTGCCCGCCCCGCGCCGGGTGCGGATCAGCTCGGCGGCCTCCAGCTCACGGTAGGCGCGGGCCACGGTCCCCGGGGCCAGTCCCAGGTCGGACGCCAACTGGCGCACGGTCGGCAGGCGTTCGCCCTCCGTCAGCCGCCCGGTGACGATCAGGGCGGCGAGCTGGGCGCGGATCTGCTCGAACGGCGGGACCTGGCTCGAGGTGTCGACGCGGACCGCGGGTTCACTCATCGCCGACGGCCCGGGGGATCACGATGGTGAACAGGCACCATCCCAGCGTGAACAGGCTCAGCAGGCCCAAGGGGTAGATCACCAGGGCGGTGATGTTGCCCAGCATGCCGGCGCAGGTCGTGCGGGACAGCACCCTGCCGATCATGCCGAGGACGAGCAGCAGCTGGCTGGAGACCAGCAGGCCCCAGGCCGCGGTGATCGCCCACGAGCGGTCGTGGCGTCGCTGGTTCTCGCCCGGGCGGTGGGCGATACGGCGCAGGGCCCACACGCAGGCGGCGGTGCCGAAGGCGATGGAGGCGAGGATCGGGGTGGCGTAGAAGATGCCGGGCCAGGGGCCGAGGGGTCTGGTCACGCCTTTGCAGGTCACGGTGACGGCCCGGCCTGCCCGGCCGACGCTGTCGGGAGAGGCCGCGGCGGCCCCGATCGCCAGGAGGGCGACGAGGCACGCGGTCTGGAACAGCAGCAGCGGGGCCATCCGGGGCGGTACGTGGTCGCGGACCCGGCGCGGGGCGAGGCTGGCGGTGCGGACCGCTTCGAGGGGAGCGGGGGTGAGGGAGTCGCCGAGCAGCACGCCACCGACCGCGCACAGTCCGAACGCGGTGACCGCGCTGAGGAAGGTCATCGCCCCGTCGTCGCTGTCCCGCACCGCCAGTTGCTGGGCGACGACGACGCCCAGGGTCAGGCCGGCCCAGCGGGCGCAGAGTTCGGCGCGGGCGAGCAGTCGCTCAGGTGGAACGGTGTCCAGCATGTCGGGTCCCCCGGTGCGTACTTGTATCAAGTGGTGAGTACAAGATGCCGGGAGCCGGATCTTGTGTCAATCGGTTGATACAAGTGCCCTGCCGGAGCGATCGTCCGACGCATCCACCGGTCCCGTGGCCCCGGTGGTGCCGTCGGTTCCCTCACTCCCCTCACTCCCGTCGGTCCCCTCACTCCCGTCGGTCCCGTCGGTCCCGTCGGGTCAGTTCCGGCCCCGGGAATCCGCCGTGGCCGCCAGGCCCCTCGCGGCGGACGCTCCTCGGGCCAGGCCCAGGGCGCCGAGTACGCCCACGGCGCCGAGGACGGCCAGTCCCGCCGACACCGCCATCGCCACGTCCGTCCCGTGGGCGAGACCGCCGCCCGTTCCGGTGGCGATGGCGATCGTCAGGGCCACTCCGGCGCACGAGCCGACGTAGCGCAGTGTCTGCTGCGCACCCGACCCCATCGCCGCTCGCGCCGCCGGAACCGACTCGACCGCCAGCAGAGGAAGCGCCGCGTTCAGCAGGCCGCTGCCCACGCCGGCGAGGGCGAGCCCCGGCAGCATCCGGTGCCAGGAGTCCGCGTGCACCGCGCCGAGCAGGGTCAGGACACCCGCCGCGTGCAGGGCGAAGCCGAGGGCGAGCTGGACCCGGGTCGGGACGCGGCCGGCCAGGCGGCGGGCCTGGAGGGCGACCACGAAGGACAGGCCGGACCAGAGGAGGAACAGCCAGGCGGTGGCCATCGGGGACATGCCGAGCGACGTCTGGAGCACCGTCGGCAGGAAGCTGAACAGGCCGATCACCGCGAGGCCGGTCACCAGTCCGCCGGTGGAGGAGGCCAGGAAGGCCGGGTTGCGGAGCAGGGAGAGGTCGATCATCGGGGTGGCCACCCGGCGCTCGACGACCACGAAGAGCCCCAGCAGGGCCACCGACGCCAGGAGCAGCAGCCCCACCGGCGCCCGCAGCCAGCCGTCCCTGCCCAGGGTCAGGGCCGCGATCAGGGCGACGGTCGCCGCGCCGAAGGCCGCGGCGCCGGGCAGGTCCGGACGGCCGCCGCGCGGTGAGCGGGACTCCGTCAGTACGCGGGGCGCGACGGCGGCGACCAGCAGGGTGGCGACGCCGAGCAGGACGTAGACCAGGCGCCAGCCGGGCAGCGCGCCGCTGAGCACCGGGCTCACGGCGATGCCCGCGCTGACGAACGCGCCCCACACCCCGGTGGCGTGCAGTCGGCCGCGCGGGGTGGGGAAGGCGTGCACCAGCAGGCCCAGGCTGCTCGCCAGGAGCGCCGCGCTGGACGCGCCCTGCGCGACCCGGGCCAGGGTGAACTGCCAGGTCGTCGTCGCCAGTGCGCCGAGCAGGGTGGTGAGGGCGAGGGCCAGGGTGCCCGACACGAAGAGCCGGCGGCGGCCGTGGTCGTCGGCCAGGCTGCCGGCGACCAGGAGCAGCGCGGCCAGTCCGAGCGGGGTGCCGTTGAGCAGCCAGGCCTGGGCGGACGGCGCGGTGTGCAGGGCGGCGGCGGTGTCCACGAGCGTGACCGCCGGCGCGGTGTACGTCATCAGGGCGAGGGCGGTGGCCGCGCTGGTCACGGCGAGGGTGGCGCGGGGCCGGACCGGTGCCGGCGGCTTCGCGTCGAGGGCGGGGACCGGCTCGGCACGCGTGTCAGTTCGTTCAATGAACCTGCTCATGTCTCCGCACGCTAGCACCCTTGGTTCGGTCATTGAACCAACCGAGGGTAAATGGCTACAGTGGGCGGCATGGCACTCGGCAAGGACTACGCGACACAGGAGTGCTCGATCGCTCGGGCACTGGAGGTCGTCGGCGAACGCTGGACGCTGCTCGTCATCCGCGACGCGCTCTACGGAGTCCGGCGCTACAACGACTTCCTCGTCCATCTCGGCATCCCGCGCGCCGTGCTGGCCGCCCGCCTCCAGGCGCTGACCGCCGAGGGCATCCTCGAGAAGCGCCGCTACCAGGAGTCCCCGCCGCGCGAGGAGTACGTCGTCACCGACCGCGCCATCGCCCTGTGGCCGACCCTGCGCTCGCTCGGCCTCTGGGGCCGCGAGCACTTCGGGGAGGCCAGGCTGCGGATCTTCCGGCACGCGGATTGCGGCACCGAACTCGGTCCCTACGGCGAATGTCCCGCCTGCGGAACTGTCGTACCGGTCCCGGACGTCCTCATGGTGCCGGGGCCGGGGCTCGACCCCGACCCGGCGGATCCGGTCAGCCGGGCGCTGCTGAAGCCGAGAAGACTGCTGGAGCCGATCGAGGTCGGTCAGGTATAACCGAACCGACCACACGTAGAGGCGGGCGGAAGGGAACGGGGGGGAATGAGCGTGATCCGTAGTCGGTTCGTGCCGCGTCCCGCTCTCGTGCTCCTCCTCCTCTTCCTCGACGTCGTGCTCCTCGACGCCGGCAGCCTCTCCGCCGCCGTCGCACTCGCGGCGACCGCAGCGGCCGGCTCCGCGCTGGCCGTCTGTACCCTCGTCGCCGCGCGCAGCGCCCCCGCCGTCCCGCCCACCCGGGTGCGTACGGCCATCAGGGACCGGGCGCGCCGTACGGCCTTCCTGCCGCAACGCGATCCCGACGCCTCCGGCCGCCGCCGCCCCAGGGCACCCGGCCGCGCCCTCCCGACGACCGTCGCGTAGGGCCGCTCTCCACCGTCACGTGGGTGACCCACGCGGGTCGTCATGCCGCCGTCCGTTTTCCCGGCACGACGAGACCCCCGGAGGGCTCACCACCCATGTCCGTTTTCGCCAGCCTGGTCGAGCGACTCGCCGACCTGCTCCATCCCGCGTTCGGCGCCACCGCCGCGGCCGCCGCGATCATCCTGTTCACCGCGTTCGTACGGCTCCTCGTGCACCCCTTGTCCCGGGCGGCCGCCCGCGGCCAGAAAGCCCGTACGGCATTGCAGCCGAGGATCGCCGAACTGCGCAGGAAGCATGCCGAGAACCCCGAGAAGCTGCAGCGGGCGGTGCTGGAACTGCACGCCGAGGAGAAGGTGTCACCGCTGTCCGGACTGCTGCCGAGCCTCTGCCAGATGCCGGCCTTCTTCCTGCTCTACCACCTCTTCTCCAGCTCCTCGATCGGCGGCGAGGGCAACGGCCTGCTTGGACATCGGCTGTTCGCCGCGCCGCTGGGCGACCGCTGGACGGACGCGCTGGCCGGGGGCGGGATGTTCGGCGCGGCCGGACTGGTCTACCTGGGGCTGTTCGCCGTCGTCGCGGCCGTCGCCTCCTTCAACCTCGTCCGCGCGAAGCGGGTGCCGCTGCCCCAGGTCGGCGGGGGCGAGGAGGTGCCCGGGGTCGGCACGATCGCCAAGGCCATGCCGTTCCTGTCCTTCTTCACGCTGGTCACGGTGGCCGTCGTACCGCTGGCCGCCGCGCTGTACGTGATCACGAGTACGACCTGGAGCGCGCTCGAACGGGCCGTTCTCTACAGGTGACCGTCCCGGACACCGGGACCGTCCCGCGCAGGGGGCGGTCCAGTCCGTGAACGGGGGCTTGCGGACCGCATCGCGAGCTTGGAGGATCGACCAGTCCTCCGATGGCTGCACCCATCGGGCGGGTGCCCCGCGATCGAGGGAGAGAGTGACCATGAAGCTGCTGCGAGTCGGTACGGCGGGCAGGGAGCGGCCCGCGCTGCTCGACCCGGAGGGGTCCCTGCGGGACCTCTCGGGGATCGTCCCGGACATCGACGGGGCGCTGCTCGCCGACGACGAGGCGCTCGGCCGGGTCCGGGACGCCGTCGAGTCCGGGGAACTTCCGGTGCTGGACGCGGCCGGGCTGCGGATCGGGCCGCCGCTGGCCCGGATCGGCAAGGTCGTGTGCATCGGGCTGAACTACCACGACCACGCCCGGGAGACCGGGGCCGAGCCGCCCGCCGAACCCGTCGTCTTCTTCAAGGCGGCGGACACGGTCGTGGGGCCCTACGACACCGTCCTCGTGCCGCGCCGGTCCACCAAGACCGACTGGGAGGTGGAGCTGGCGGTCGTCATCGGGCGCACGGCCCGCTACCTGGAGTCGGCGCGGGAGGGGCTCGCGCATGTCGCGGGGTACGCCGTCGCGCACGACGTGTCCGAGCGGGAGTTCCAGATCGAGCGGGGCGGGACCTGGGACAAGGGGAAGAACTGCGAGACGTTCAATCCGCTGGGCCCGTGGCTGGTGACGGCCGACGAGGTCGCCGACCCGCAGGACCTCTCCCTGAGGCTCTGGGTCAACGGGGAGCTGAAGCAGGACGGGACCACGGCCGAACAGATCTTCCCGGTGGGGGAGGTCGTCCGGTACGTCAGCCAGTTCATGACCCTGTACCCGGGGGACGTCATCAACACCGGGACGCCCGCCGGGGTCGCCCTCGGCGAGCCGGAGCCCAAGCCGTACCTGCGGGCCGGGGACGTGGTGGAACTGGAGATCGAGGGGCTCGGACGCCAGCGCCAGGAGTTCAAGGACGCGTAAGCGCTCCGCCGGGGGCGGGGAACCGGGGTGGGTTGTCGGTTGTCGGCTGCGGGCCGGTCCGTGGCCGGTCGCGCCCACGCGGCGAAGCCGACCATGTCACGGTCCCGCGCCCCCTTCGGCGCGTTTCAGTCCAGGTACTTCTCCAGGAACTGTTCCAGGGCTCCGACCACGAAGCGGTGGTCCTCCAGCTGGGGCAGGCCCGACACCGTCACCGCGCCGATGATGCCCACGCCCTCGACGTGGACGGGGAAGGAACCGCCGTGCGCCGCGTACTCGTCGGGGTCGAGGCGGGAGGAGTCCTCGAACGTCGTGCCCTTGGCGCGGAAGCGGGAGCCCACCAGGTAGGAGGAGGCGCCGAAGCGTTCCACCACCCGGCGCTTGCGGGCGATCCAGGCGTCGTTGTCGGGCGTCGAACCGGGCAGCGCCGCGTGGAAGAGCTGCTGGCCGGCCCGGTGGATGTCGACGGCGACCGGCGCCTGGCGCTCACGGGCCAGCTCCACCAGCAGCGAGCCGAGCTCCCACGCGTCGTCGTTCGTGAACTGGCGGAAGACCAGCCGTCGTTCCTGCGCCTGGAGCTCCTCCAGGGTCGGGGTGATCTCCGGGGTGAACTTCGGGGTCATCTGGTGGGTTCCCATCACAGCGTCACCGCCACCTTGTCTCGTGCCGAACGGCGGGCCGCCTCCAGGACGTCCAGGGCGGCGGCCGCCTCGGCGGCGGTCACCGGATTGGGTCCGCCGTCGATCAGTGCCCTGGCCACCGCAGCGTAGTAGGCCGGGTAGTCGCCCGGGAGGGTTCGTTCGGGTCGTCCGCCGCCGGTCAGGGGGGACTCCCCGGCGCCGACCCGGCCCCACAGCTCCTCCGGCTCGGTGCCCCAGCCGGGAGTGCCGTCGGGCCGCTCGCCCTCCCGCAGGGCCGCCTCCTGCGGATCCAGGCCGTACTTCACATAGCCCGCCTTCGAGCCCAGGACCCGGAAGCGGGGGCCGAGCTGCGAGGTCGTCGCGGAGGCGTAGAGGTGGGAGCGGACTCCGCTCGCGTGCGTCAGCGCGATGAAGGTGTCGTCGTCGGTCTCCGCGCCGGGCCGCCGGACGTCCGCCTCGGCGTACACGGAGACCGCCGGACCGAACAGCACGAGCGCCTGATCGACGACATGACTGCCGAGGTCGTACAGCAGACCTCCGATCTCTGTGGGGTCGCCGGACTCCCGCCAGCCGCCCTTCGGCAGCGGCCGCCACCGCTCGAAGCGGGACTCGAAGCGCCACACGTCGCCGAGTCCGCCCTCGTCCAGCAGCTTGCGGAGCGTCAGGAAGTCGTTGTCCCAGCGGCGGTTCTGGAAGACGGAGAGCAGCAGACCGCGCTCCTCGGCGAGCGCGGCCAGCTCGCGCGCCTCGGCCGCGGTGCCGGCGACCGGCTTGTCGACGACGACCGGCAGGCCGGCCTTCAGCGCGGCGGTCGCGAGCGGGACGTGCGTCTTGTTCGGGGACGCGATGACGACCAGGTCCAGCTCGCCGGCGCGGGCGAGGAGGTCTTCGGGGGTGGCGGCGAGGCGTACGTCCGGGAACTCGGCGCGGGCCTGCTCCTGCCGCTCGGGGTTCGAGGTGACCACCGTGTCGAGGGCCAGGCCCTCGGTGACGGCGATCAGCGGGGCGTGGAACACGGAGCCCGCGAGGCCGTAGCCGATCAGGCCCACGCGGAGCGGTGGGGCGGCCGGGTCGGTGCGGGCGCCGGCCCCGGTGTCGGAGTCGGTCTCGCCAGTGGTGCGTCCAGTCATGCCGCCCACTTTGGCAACGCTGTTGCTAAAGTGCAAGCGCGCGAGACAATGGAGGAGTGAACAGGACGAACGGCGGAAGCAGCCCGGACCCCGCGACGAACCCCACGACGGGCCGCCCGACGAGTGGCACGGCCGGGGTGAACCTGCTCGCCCTGCGCAACCACAACACCGGGCTGGTGCTCGACCTGCTGCGCACCGCGGGCCCGGACGGCATCAGCCGGCTGGAGCTCGCCGAGCGCACGGGCCTCACCCCGCAGGCGGTCAGCAAGATCACCGCTCGGCTGCGGGAGGAGGGGCTCGCGGCCGAGGCAGGACAGCGCGCGTCGACCGGCGGCAAGCCGCGCACGGTCCTCCGGCTGGTCCCCGAGGCCGGCCACGCGATCGGCGTGCATCTCGACCGGGACGAGCTGAGGGTCGTTCTGGTCGACCTCGACGGGCGCGTGATGGGCGAGCGAAGCTGCCAACTGTCCCTGGGCGCCGGGGCGATGGAGGTGACGGACACACTGGTGGACGAGGTGGCGCAGGTCCTCGGCGGCGGTACGGCGGCGACGCTGCTCGGCGTCGGGGTGGCGCTTCCCGGGCCTCTCGACCACGCCCGCGGGGTGCTGCACCGGGTCACCGGCTTTCCCGAGTGGGACGGCTTCCCGTTGCGGGACGTGGTGGCGGCACGGCTCGGGGTGCCGGTGGTCGTCGACAAGGACACCAACGCCGCCGCGCTCGGTCTCGCCGTCGGCGGCGAACGCGGCTCCTTCGCCTGCCTGCACCTCGGTACGGGTCTGGGCGCCGGCCTGGTGATCGGCGGGGCCCTGCACCGCGGTGCCCGCACCGGGGCGGGGGAGTTCGGCCACCAGGTCATCCAGCTGGACGGGCCGCCCTGCACCTGCGGCAACCGGGGCTGTGTGGAGGCGCTGTGCCTGACGGCCATCCACCGGGGGGACCTGGCCGAGGCGGCGCGGGTGCTCGGCGAGGGGGCCGGGAACCTGGTCGGCCTGCTCGACATCGACGCCGTGCTGCTGGGAGGCCGTACGATCGCGGCCGCACCGGAGCCGTTCGTACGGGGAGTCGCCGCCGTGCTCGAGGCCCGTGCGCACCGCGAGGGTTCGCGGGAGGGCGCGGTTCCGGTGCGCCTCGCGCCCGGCGGAGCCCGGGGCGTCGCGGAGGGCGCGGCCCAGTTGCTGCTGGCACCGGTCTTCGGGCGGGGGGACGGCTGACCCGAACGAGGGGATACGTACGGTCGTACGGTGTGCCGTCCCCACGGGGCGCGTTCCGTCGTACAGGCTCACGTGTTCATGCGACTGTGCCCGCCTGTCTCCCTCTGCCTCGCCGTGGCCGCCGCCCTCCTGCCCGTGCCCGCCCACGCGGAAGCCGGCCCGAGTTGCGCTGTTGCCGACGGCGCCGACTTCCCCCTCACCACCCGGCTGCGCGGGGGCCCGACCTCCTACCGGGCGGGGGGCGGATTCGGCATCTGGTATCTCGACCTCACCAACACCACCCGCCTCACCTGCGACGGAATCCATCCGGTCGTCGTCCTGGTCGACGCCGGACGCTCCCTGAAGCCGTCCCAGGCGCGTCTGGAGTTCTACGCCGACGGCCGACCGCACCCCGTCCGCTTCGAATCCACCGACGCCGACGAACTGGTCGGTGCCTTCACCGACGGGCCCACCGAAGGAACCACCGACGGAGAGGCCGAGGGGCGGACCGACGGACCGGGCGACGGGCGGGCCGACGGCTTCGCCGGTTTCACCGTGGGGCCGGGCCGGACCCTCACCGTCAAGCTGCGCCTCGCCCTCACCTCGGACACCGCGCCCAACGACGTCACCGCCAACGCGGCGGTCGTCCAGAGGCACGGTGACGACGGCGACTGGATCGGACAGTCGAACGACTACCGCTTCGCCGTCGAGGCCGAGCGAGCCCCCCGCACCGATCCGCGCCCCGACGCCGACGCCGACGCCGGCACCGCCCCCGGCCACGACCCGGCCGCCCCCACCTCCGACCCCGGCCACGCCACGGCCACCGCCACCGCCGGCACCGGCGCCACCTCCGTCCCCTCTCCCGCCCCGGACGCCTCCGCCACGGACACCGGCCGGCTCTCCCTCGCCGACGAGGCCGAGGAGCTCGCCCGCACCGGCCTCACCTCACCCGCGGTGCTCGTCGGCGCCACCGCCTGTCTCCTGGCCGCCGGAACCCTCCTGCTGCTCGCCCGCCGACTGGCCCGGCGACGCCGTTGAACCGCGGCCGCATCCCAGCCGGTGGACGCCCGGCCACCGGCCATTCCCTCAAGATCGGGCCTGTGCTTAGGCTGGGGCGCACGCAGCAACCGCGTGCAGGCGCAGCACCGCGTACAGGCGCGGCAACCGCGTACTCGCGTTCGTGTACGGCAGGGAGATCCCGCACATGGCAGACCGCAAGCCCATCGAGTCGTGGCTCACCGACATGGACGGTGTGCTCATCCACGAGGGCGTACCGATCCCCGGGGCCGACGCCTTTCTGAAGAAGCTGCGCGACTCGGGCAAGCCGTTCCTGGTCCTGACCAACAACTCGATCTACACCCCGCGCGACCTGCACGCCCGGCTGCGCCGCATGGGCCTGGACGTGCCGATCGAGAACATCTGGACCTCCGCGCTGGCCACCGCCCAGTTCCTGGACGACCAGCGGCCCGAGGGCACGGCGTACGTCATCGGCGAGGCCGGTCTGACCACCGCGCTGCACGACATCGGGTACATCCTCACCGACCACGAGCCCGACTACGTGGTCCTCGGTGAGACCCGCACCTACTCGTTCGAGGCGATGACGAAGGCCGTCCGGCTCATCAACGACGGCGCCCGTTTCATCTGCACCAACCCGGACGAGACCGGCCCCTCCGCCGAGGGCGCGCTCCCGGCCACCGGAGCCGTCGCCGCGCTGATCACCAAGGCGACCGGCAAGAACCCGTACTTCGCGGGCAAGCCGAACCCGCTGATGATGCGCACCGGTCTGAACGCCATCGGCGCCCACTCCGAGAACAGCGCGATGATCGGCGACCGGATGGACACCGACGTCCTCGCGGGCATGGAGGCCGGTATGCAGACGTTCCTGGTGCTCACCGGTCTGACCCGGCCCGAGCAGGTCGAGAACTTCCCCTACCGCCCGTCGAAGATCGTGGACTCGATCGCGGATCTCGTCGACCGGATCTGAAACCCGTTACACGGCGTGAGCCACTCGTACGGAGCAGTGATCCCCGCCCGGGGATGCGCGCCGGGTCCCGGCGGGGGAGTCTCCATCTAGCTGGAGGTTCACGATGGGTTCACTGAAAATCACACTCTGTGCGGGTACCGCGGTCGTCGCCGCGGTACTCATCCCGACGGCGTACGCCTCGGACGAAGGCAGTGGCAACAAGGGCGGCAGCGTCTCGATCACGCCGTCGAGGCCCGCTCCCGGCGCCGAGGTCACCCTGAAGGTCAGCGGCTGCGGCGGCAGGACGGCCACCGCGGCCTCGGACGCCTTCGTCGCGGACGCGCGGCTCGCCGACGTCGGCGGCACGCTCGTCGGCGACACCCGGGTCCGCTCGTCGATCGGGGCGGGCACCTACGACGTACGGATCACCTGCGTGGACTTCAAGGTGAAGGGCCACATCGAGGTCGTCGCCTCGTCGTCCGCCGAGTCCTCGGAACCGTCGGAGCCGTCGGACCTCGGGTCGGCGGAGCCGTACCGGCCGTCCGCGCCCGCCTCTCCCGTCGCCCCGGTCCAGGCCGGCGGCGGTGGCGCCGCCCCGCCGGCTCCCCTGGCCGCCGCCGGTGAGGCCGAGCTGGAAGGCCATGGCCCGGGTGCCGCGCAGGCGGTCGTCGGGCTGGTGCTCGCGGGTGTCGCCGCGGCCGCCGTCGTGTTCCGCGGTGTGCACCGGAGACGCAGGGCGGACTGAGCGATGCCCGACCGCGAACGCGCTTCCGGCCGCTTCCTCACCGGTCTGGCCTGGGCGGTGCTGCTGCTCGGGCTGTGGCTGTGGGGACGCGAGGTGACCGACGTACGGCACGGCATATCCGCCCCGGCCACCGGTGACATGGCCGCGGTGGGCCGCCCACCGGACGCCGGACTCCCGCCCGCCGCGAAGCCGTTGGGCCAGGCGCTGCCGCAACGCGTCGACATCCCCGAGCTGGGCGTGCAGGCCCCGGTCGTCGCCCGCGGGCTGGACACCGAGGGCGGCATCGACCCACCGCCCTTCGACCAGGCGGGCGTCGTCGGCTGGTACGCGGACGGCGCGAAACCGGGCGCCCGGGGCACGGCCCTGCTGGTCGGACACGTCGACACCGAGACCAGGCCCGCCGTCTTCTACAAGCTCAGCACGCTCAGGGCCGGCGAGACGATCCGGGTGGTCCGCGACGACGGGAAGGTCGCCGAGTTCACCGTCGACGAGGTGGAGGTGGTCCGGCGTGACCGCTTCGACGCCCGCCAGGCCTACGGCCCCCGACAGCCGGACCGCGCCGAACTGCGCCTGATCACCTGCGGCGGCACCTTCGACCGGGTGAGCCGCAGCTACACGGCGAACGTGATCGTCTCGGCGTATCTGACGGGCACGGGCGCCTGACCGTACGTCACCTGGCCCGGTCGACGGCCCGCTCCCCCGAAACCGCCGACCGGGCCGGTCCTCGACCGCGCGCGCCCGGGCTGCGGGAGTAGCCCGGCGACCGGCGCGGGAGGCTGTGAGGTTCACCTACCCCGTGAACGGTGGTGACGACCGCGTTCCGGCACTCTGTTCACCGAGTCCGCCGCACGCGGGCGACGCGGTCCGGGACCGGCCCGACCGTACGACGAAGGCCCCTCGCTCGCGCGAAGGGCCTTCGGTGTCTGTGCGCCGCCAGGGACTCGAACCCCGGACCCGCTGATTAAGAGTCAGCTGCTCTAACCAACTGAGCTAGCGGCGCCTGCTGACGTCATAACTCTACAGGACCTCCGAGGGTGTGCCGGACCACCCGGCCGCCGGGCCGCCGCACCACTGGGCCGGGCGGGTGCCGCGTACATCATTCGGACCGTCAGCATGCGCGTCGGGAAGACAGTTGAGAAACTGGCGAACGTGCACAGTCGCGGACATTTCCAGCTGGAGTGTGAGGGGAATCGCATGGGCTCTCCGGTATTCGAGGAATTCGATCCCGAGAGCGACTGCGAGTGCCCAGGATGCGTATCCCGACGGTGGGCGGGGTCGCATTCCCCGCCCGCCCCGTTCGGCGGTCGCCCGGCCGCCCATCGCGTCGTGGTCGTCGCCGCGGCGGCGGCCGCGACCCTCGGCGCCGCCCACGCGGTGCCCGCCGTCGCGGCCCCGCAGACCGCCGACCGGCCCGGCGTACCCGCAGGTGACGAACCCGAGACCCCCCAGGGCGGCAAGGCGCCGCTGCACGGTCCCGCCGGGCAGCCGGCCAGGCCGGGGGGACTCGCGGGGCCGGTGAAGACACCGCCCACGACCCGGGCGGACATCATCAGACGGGCCAAGCAATGGGTTTCGGCGGAAGTGCCGTACAGCATGAGCACCTACTGGTACGACGGTTACCGGCAGGACTGCTCGGGCTTCGTCTCCATGGCCTGGAACCTGCCCGGGAACGAGTGGACGGGCAGTCTCCACCAGTACGGGACACGGATTACCAAGGAGGAGCTCCAGCCCGGCGACATTCTGCTGTTCCATAATCCGTCCAACCCCGAGAAAGGCTCGCACGTCGTGCTTTTCGGCGGCTGGACGGACTACACGCACAGCTCCTACCTCGTCTACGAACAGACCCGTCCGACGAGCCGCCGGCAGCCCACTCCCTACGCCTACTGGAGCCATTCCGACCGCTACGTGCCCTACCGGTACAAGGGCCTCACGGCGGTCGCCGCCGGCTCCGCGGAACAGGTCGGTTCCGACGCCGTCGGTGGCTTCGAGCCCGCGGCCGGGGGTGCCGCGACAACGTCGTTCCCGGGGCGGTCGGCCTTCGGTCCCGGTGCGTACAACCCGTACGTCACCCAGCTCGGCCGGCTCCTCGTCGAGCGCGGCGGAGCACGCTTCTACGCCTCGGGTCCGGGCCCGAGGTGGTCGGCGTCCGACGGGTGGGCCACCCTGGCCTTCCAGGAGGCCCAGGGCTGGCGCGGCGCCGACGCCGACGGCATCCCGGGCCCGAGCACCTGGGCCCTGCTGATCTCCGGCCGGGGCAGGGACATCACGCCCGGGCAGGCCCCGGCGAGCAGCACCGGCATGGGCTCCGGCGGCGGGGGCGGCGGGTATCCCGCGACCGGGGCGGCCGGCGCGCCCGCCGCACCCTCGGTGCCGGGCGTCCCCGCCTACCCCGGCCGGGGCATGTTCCGGCCCGGCGCGCAGAACGCGCACGTCACCCGGCTGGGGAGGCAGCTGGTGAAGAAGGGGTTCGGCAGGTACTACGCGACGGGTCCCGGGCCGCGTTGGGGCGAGGCGGACCGGCGCGGGGTCGAGGCCTTCCAGCGCGCCCAGGGCTGGCGCGGCGGCGCGGCGGACGGCTACCCGGGTCCGGAGACCTGGCGGCGGCTCTTCTCGTAGACCGGCGGCGCGGGACCTGCACACCACCCGCTCGGGCCCCGCCAGGGGACCTGCTCGGGACCACTCGCTCGCCTGATCCCCTTCTCACCGGAAGGGGATCCTCTCCCACTGTCATGGCGTATCTGGCGCGGAGGCTGGAGGCACGCAATGAACACGACCACTTCTTCACCGACACCCGAGTCCGAGGGGCCACCGAGGCCCACCCGGCTCATCCAGAACGAGGCGACCACCGAGATCCCCGTCCATCTGCTGTTCCGCGACGAGCCCGAGCCGCGGTCCGTGCCGCTCGGGCCCGCGGTGGTGGCCAGCCGGGCGGGCACCGGCGAGCAGCCGCGACTGCGCCGGCCGACGCCGGCCAAGCCCCGGCCGGTGGCGCAGGTCGACCCGGACCTGGTGGAGCGGCCGGGCCGGGTGCTGCCCGGCGTGGTGGGCGTCTTCGCCGGGATGTGCGGGGCGGTGGGCTGTGTGGCCGCCTCGTGGTGGGCCGGGGTGCTGCCGCCGCACGCGGCGCAGGTGCTGCGGCTGCCGGAGTTCGCCGGCGCCGGGCTCGGTCCGGCTCAGTGGGCGGTGTACGCGGGGGCGGGCGCGCTGGGGCTGTTCGGCTTCGGCGGTCTTGCCCGCGGGCGGACCGGCCGGGCCTGGGTGCTCGGTCTGTTCGGCCGCTACCGGGGGACCGTGCGGCGCACCGGCCTGCTGTGGGTCAACCCGCTGCTGCTGCGGCGTCGGGTGGACGTACGGCTGCGGCACTGGCGCAGCGAACCGATGCCCGCCGCCGACGGCAGCGGGGTCGCGCTGCGGGTGGTGACGCTCGTGGTGTGGCGGGTGCGGGACACCGCGCGGGCCACGCTCGGCGTGGAGGACCACGAGACGTATCTGCGCGAGTGCGTCGAGGCGGCCCTGGCCCGGATCCCGGTGGAGACGCCGGGCGCGGGACGGGGTTCGGTGGAGGCGGCGAGCGAGGTGCTGACCAGGCGGGTCGCGCAGGACGCGGGCGCGATCGGCCTGGAGGTGTTCTCGGTGCGGCCGTTGCGGATCGAGTACGCCCCCGAGGTGGCCGCCGCGATGAACCGTCGGCGGATCGCCGCGCTCGACGCCCAGCACCGGGCGAGCATGCTGACGTCGGTCGTGGACTCGGTGGAGGACACGGTGACCCGGCTGACGATGCGCGGACTCGTGGAACTCGACGACTACGAGCGCAAGGCGCTGGTGAAGGACCTGACCGTCGCGTTCTGTTCGGGGCGCGGGGAACAGGGGCCGTGACGGCGCGGCCGTACCGGTTCGGAGACGTCTTTGATATGGACACAGCCAAGAATCGGCAATAATCTCGAACTTGGTCTAGACCTGCACAGCTCGGCTCAGTGAACTCCCCACGTTCTCCAGGAGCGGCAGCATGCGCAAAAAGACCAAGTGGTACGCCGCCGCGCTCGGACTCACCACGGCGGGAGCCTTCGTGCTCACCGCCGGGGGTGCGAGCGGCCACGGCTACACCGACCTCCCCATCAGCCGGCAGAAGCTCTGCCAGAACGGCTCCGTCGCCAACTGCGGTGACATCCAGTGGGAGCCGCAGAGCGTCGAGGGCCCCAAGGGCTTCCCGGCGTCCGGCGCGGCCGACGGAAGGATCTGTTCCGCGAACAACACCCGGTTCGCCCAGCTCGACAGCCCGAAGACCCCTTCGGGTACGGCGTGGCCGGCCACCAAGGTGACCGGTGGTCAGAGCTACACCTTCCGGTGGCAGTTCACCGCCATGCACGCCACGACCGACTTCAAGTACTACGTCACGAGGCAGGGCTGGAACCAGAACCACAACCTGGCCCGCTCCGACCTCGACCTCACCCCGTTCCTGACCGTGCCCTACGGCGGTCAGCGGCCCCCGTCCACCCTCTCGCACAGCGGCACGCTGCCGTCCGGGCTCAGCGGACGGCACGTGATCGTCGCGGTGTGGACGGTCGCCGACACGACCAACGCGTTCTACGCCTGCTCCGACGTCACGTTCTGAGCATCGCTTGAGCTCCCCCGGGTCCGCGCGCGGGTACGTTCCCTGCACGCCGGCACGACCAGGCCGGCGCCTGGACCTCGGGGGAGCTCATGGAAGCGTTCTTCTACCTCGTGCCGTCGGTCATGATCGCCGGCCTGCTGTTCGGCGTGTTCGGGCTGGTCCGACGCTCCCGGCGGGTGGTCCGGGCCTGGGACGGCGGCCTCACCGCGCAGGCGCGCTGCCTGCGGGCCTACACGACGACCAGCGGCGGCGGTGACACCGCGGTCGGCACGACCCTGCACCACGTCTACGAGTTCGGCACCCGTGCGGGCCGGGTCGTCCGCTTCGAGGAGGCGAACGGCCCGGGGACGACCGTCGAGGGCGACATCGTCACCGTCCACTACGCGGCCGAGCACCCCGAGGAGGCCACGGCCAGGACGCCCGCCCGGAACAGGCTCTTCGCCGAGTCGGGCGCTCTGCTGCTCTTCCTCGGCGTGGCCATC
Source organism: Streptomyces sp. NBC_00637 (assembly GCF_045161545.1). NCBI lineage: Bacteria > Bacillati > Actinomycetota > Actinomycetes > Kitasatosporales > Streptomycetaceae > Streptomyces > Streptomyces sp. NBC_00637. Next base: position 5,315,870 of record NZ_CP109046.1, read on the forward strand.
GCCTTCTGCGTCTTCTTCATGGTCACCGCCCACGCGATGTTCGCGGAGGCGGACGACTTCATGCCGTAGCCCTCCACATCTGACGGTATGTCAACTACCGTGCGCCGCCATGGAGTCCGTCGCCGAACTCGTCGCGTCCCGGTGGGGCGACCACCGTCCGGGGCTGTGGTGCCGGCACGCCGAGAGCCCGCAGGACGCGGTCCTCACCCATCACGAGGTCGCCGCCGGTGCCGCCGCCCGGGCGGCGCTGCTGGCCGACCTGCTGCCTTCGGGCGGCCCGCCGCATCTCGGGGTCCTGCTGGACAACACCCCGGAGTTCCCGCTCTGGCTGTCGGCCGCCGCCCTCGCCGGCGCGGCCGTCGCCGGGATCAACCCCACCCGGCGGGGCCCCGAACTGGCCCGGGACATCCTGCACACCGAATGCCGGCTGCTGATCACCGAGCACACCCACCTCGCCCTCCTGCGGGGCCTCGACCTGCCCGGAGTCCGCCTGCTCGTCACCGGCACCCCGGAGTACGACGACCTGCTCGCCCCGTACGCGGACGCCCGCCCCGACCCCTCCCGGGCCACCCCCGCCGACCGGCTCCTCCTCTACTTCACCTCCGGCTCGACCGGCGCGCCCAAGGCCGCGATCTGCACCCAGGGGCGGCTCGCCGCCGCGGGGCGCTCCCTGGCCGGACAGTTCGCCGTGGGCCGGGACGACGTGCACTACGTCTGCATGCCGATGTTCCACGGCAACGCGGTGATCGCCGACTGGGCGCCCGCGCTGGCGGCCGGCGCCGGGGTGGCGCTGCGACGGCGGTTCTCGGCGTCCGGGTTCCTCGCGGACGTACGGCGCTACCGGGCGACGTACTTCACCTATGTGGGGCGGGCGATCCAGTACGTCCTGGCCACCGAGCCGGGACCCGACGACCGGGATCACGTGCTGCGGCTCGGCTTCGGCACCGAGGCGGGGGCGGTGGACGCGGCCGCCTTCGAACGGCGCTTCGGGGTACGGCTGGTGGAGGGGTACGGCTCCTCGGAGGGCGGGGCGGCCGTGCAGTGGTCGCCGGGGACACCGGCGGGGGCGGTCGGGCGGGCGGGGCCCGGTCTCGTCGTCCTCGACCAGGAGACACGCGCCGAGTGTCCGCCGGCCGTTCTCGACCCGGCCGGCCGGCTGCTGAACGGTGAGGAGGCGATCGGTGAGCTGGTCAACCGGGGCCCCCACCCCTTCGAGGGGTACTGGCGCAACCCGGCGGCGGAGGCGGAGCGGCGCAGGGAGGACGGGGAGTACTGGACCGGCGACCTCTTCTACCGCGACGGCGAGGGCTTCCTGTACTTCGCGGGCCGCACCGACGACCGGCTCCGCGTCGACAGCGAGAATCTGGCCGCCGCGATGATCGAGAACATCCTCGCCCGGTACGAGGGGGCGGCCGCGGTGGCCGTCTACGCGGTGCCGGATCCGGTGACCGGGGACCAGGTGATGGCGGCGCTGGCCGGTTCCTTCGAGCCGCTCGGTTTCGCCGAGTTCCTGCTCGCCCAGCCCGATCTGGGGACGAAGATGGCGCCCCGGTTCGTACGGGTGCTGGAGTCGATGCCCGTCACCGCCACGAACAAGATCCACCGGGCGCTGCTGCGGCGGGAGGGGGTCCGGTGCGCCGATCCGGTGTGGTGGCGCCCCCCGGGAGAGGCGACGTACCGCAGACTCAGGGCCGGGGAAGCCGAAGGGCCCCTCGTGTCCACGAGGGGCCCTTCTTCGGTGCGCCGCCAGGGACTCGAACCCCGGACCCGCTGATTAAGAGTCAGCTGCTCTAACCAACTGAGCTAGCGGCGCATGACTCCCGCCCTCCGCTTTCGGCGGCTGACGACGGAGAAAATACTACCTGGTCCGCGCGGGTGCTCCGGACCACCCGTGGGGCGGCTCTCAGATCGCGAGTGACAGCAGTACCGGGGCCGCGTTCCTGTTCAGGGTCTCGGCGGCCTGGCGGAGCCGGTGGGCGTGTTCGACGGGCAGGGAGAGGGCCAGACAGCCCGCCATGGAGCCGGCGGTGATCGGGACGGCCGCGCAGACCGTGCCGATCGCGTACTCCTGGAGGTCGAGCATCGGGACCGTGGGCGGCTGCGCCTCCAGGCGGGAGAGCAGCAGTTTGTCGCTGGTGATGGTGCGCGAGGTGAGCCGGGCCATCCGGTGCCGGGAGAGGTGGTCGCGCCGGCCGTTGTGGTCGAGCTGGCCGAGCAGGCTCTTGCCGAGCGCGGTGGCGTGGGCGGAGGAGCGGAAGTCGACCCACTCGTTGACGGACGGTGTGGCGGGGCCGTCGGCGTACTGGGTGATCGTGACCTCGCCGTCGACGTACCGGCTGATGTACACGGCGGCGCCGACGGAGTCCCGGAGGCGGTCGAGGGTGTGCTGGAGCTGGTCGCGCAGGGCCTGCTCGCGGTGGTGCGCGGAGCCCAGCCGGGTCAGGGCGTCGCCCGTGACGTACGCCCCGTCGGCGATCTGCTCGACGTAGCCCTCGCGGCGCAGCATGCGCAGGAGCGTGGTCAGCCGCTCCGCGGTGAGTCCGGTCTGGCGGGCGAGTTCGGCATCGGTGACACCGGTGGAGTGCTGTGCCACCGTCTCCAGGACGCGTAACGCTTCCTGTGCCGAGTGGTACGGCGCGGTCGGCTCGTGCTTCAGCGCCACGGTTTCCCCCCTGGTCGCTTCATGGCCGTGATCCCTGATCCTGGCAGTGAATCATCTCCACGATAACGGCCAAGGGGGCCGATGGGAGGGGTTGTCGGCGAGAATGTGTTCCACCTTCGCCGCCCTCAACTGCGGCGCTGGCACTGTGGCATATGCCAAGGTCATGCCCCGTCGCCGAGAGCTGGGGTCTTGAGCGGATTCACCTCCCGAAGCCGGCCCTGTTTCCGGCCCGGGGCCGGACCGGAAACAGGGAAAGCGCTCACAGCACCGCGCTCAGGAACTCCCGGGTCCGGTCCTGCGCGGGCTCGCTGAAGATCTTCTCCGGCGGGCCCGACTCGATGACGCGACCCGAGTCGAACATCAGGACCTGGTCCGAGATGTCCCGGGCGAAACTCATCTCGTGCGTCACACAGAGCATCGTGATGTCGGTGGTGCGGGCGATGTCCCTGAGCACGTCGAGGACGCCCGCGACCAGCTCGGGGTCCAGCGCCGAGGTGACCTCGTCGAGGAGCAGGATCTGCGGCCGCATCGCCAGCGCGCGGGCGATCGCGACGCGCTGCTGCTGACCGCCGGACAGCTGGCTCGGGTACTTGTCGAGGTGCTCGGTCAGGCCCACCAGTTCGAGCAGCTCGCGGGCCCGCTGTTCGGCCTCGTCCCTGGACAGGCCGAGGACGGTGACCGGGGCCTCGGTGATGTTGCGCAGCACCTTCATGTTCGGGAAGAGGTTGAACTGCTGGAAGACCATCCCGATGTTCTTGCGGACCTCGCGGACGTGCTTCTCGCCGGCCCGGACCAGCTTGCCGTTGCGCTCCTCGTGGGTCAGATAGTCCCCGCCCACCCTGATCGTGCCCTCGTCGGGCGTGGCCAGGGTCATCAGCAGCCGCAGGATGGTCGTCTTGCCCGAGCCCGACGGGCCGATGAGCGTGACGTGCTTGCCGGAGTCGACGGAGAAGTCGAGCCGGTCCAGGACGGTGTTGTCGCCGAAGCGCTTGGTGACCTTGTCGAAGCGGATCAGTTCGCTGCCGTCCACCGGCGGATTGGCGAGGAGGTCGGTGTTCTCTGTGGGCTGGGTGTCAGCGGACAAGGCGTCGCTCCAGGGCTCGGATCAGGAGGGAGGCGGGGTAGGCGATGACGATGAAGGCCACGCCCACCACGGTGAGCGCCTCCGTGGTGAAGGTCTCGTTGCTGAAGGCCTGGGCCTCGCCGAGCATGTCGAAGGCGCCGATGGTCGCGATCATCGGCGAGTCCTTGAGCATGGCGACGACGTAGTTGCCCAGCGGCGGGACGACGCGGCGGATCGCCTGCGGAAGGATCACCGCCCGCCAGGTGCGGCCCCTGGACAGGCTCAGCGCGGTCGCCGCCTCCCACTGGCCGGCGGGAACGCCGTCGATGCCCGCGCGGTAGACCTCGGCGGTGTAGGTGGAGTAGTGCAGTCCCAGGCCGACGATGCCGGTGGTGAGCGGCGACATCGACGGGCCGAAGGTGGGGACCACGTAGAAGAGGAAGAAGAGCTGCACCAGCAGCGGCGTGTTGCGGATGAACTCCGTGACGGCGACGACCGGCCAGCGCACCCAGACCCGCGCGGACCGCTGGGCCAGCGCCCACACCAGACCCAGCGCGAAGGCGATCAGGGTGCCGATGACCAGGGCCTGGAGGGTGACGAGCACGCCGTCCCAGAACCGCGGCATGAAGTCGTCCACGACGTTCCAGTCCCAGTTCATCCCATACCTCCCGCGGACTGCGAACCGGCCTGCAGGCTTTCCCCGCGCGCGCCGAGCTTCCTGGTGGTGGTGCCGCCGCTCTTCTCCGGCAGTTGCCCGATCCCGGCCTTCGCCCTGCGCTCCAGCAGCCGCATACCGCGGGTGATGAGGAAGGCGAGGACGAAGTAGAGGACCAGCAACAGGCTGTAGACCGGGGTGGTCTCGTTGGTGCCCAGCCGGAGCAGACTGCCGGCGAACGTCATGTCGGCCACCGTGATGACCGAGACCAGAGCGGTGCCCTTCAGCAGCTCGATCAGCAGGTTGTTGAACGGCGGCACCATCTCGGGCCATGCCTGGGGCAGTTCGATCAGGCGCAGCCGCTGCCAGCGGGTGAAGTTGAGGGCGATGCCCGCCTCCTTCTGCGCCGGGGTGACGGCGGCCAGGGAACCCCGCACGATCTCGGAGCCGTAGGCGCCGTACGTCAGGCCGAGCGCGCTGACGCCGGCCCACATGGGCACCAGCTGCCAGCCGAAGAGGGGCAGCGCGAAGAACATCCAGAACATCAGCACCAGCGCCGACATGCCGCGGAAGACCTCGAAGTACGTTCCGGCGAGGAAGCGGACGATCCAGTACCGCGAACCGCGGGCGAGCCCGATGCCGAACGAGATGGCGGCGCCGAGGGCGGCGGCGTACACCGTCACCTGCACGGTCACCCAGATACCCGGCAGGAACCAGGTGGTGAAGAACTCGGAACTCATCATCAGCCGCACAACTCCTTCGCCGTGAGGTCCGTCATGTCGGCCCTGGCGAAGCCGAAGGGGCCGACGATGCGGAGGAGTTGCTCGTATTCGTTCTCCTTGAGCTTCAGCAGCTCCTTGTTGAACGCGTCCCGGAAGTTCTTCTCGGACTGCCGGAAGGCGAATCCGCCGGCGCCGTAGGCGGGCTTGCCGTCGACCATGGGCTGGAACGGTTCGGTCGCCGACACGCGTCCGGAATCCGCCACCGCCGCCTTGACCGTGATGCGGGTGCCGGCGAAGGCGTCCACCCGGCCCTGGGCCACCGCGTCGAGCCCGGCCACCTGGTCCGGCAGGATCAGGACGTCGTCGATGCCGGCGGCCTTGGCGTAGTCGATCTGGGCGTAGGCCTTCCCGGAGGCGAGCTTGAGGCCCTTCTTCCTGACGTCCGCATACGTCCTGATGCCGTGCGGGTTGCCCTTCTTGACGATGAAGGCGTCCAGCATCAGGTAGTCCGGGTCGGCGAACAGCACCTGTTCGCACCGCAGGGGATTGATGTACATCCCGGCGGACACCACATCGAACTGCCGGGCCTTCAGCCCGGGTATGAGGGCGCCGAAGTCCACGGGCACCGGCTTGACCTCGTCGATGCCGAGCTTCTTGAAGATCACCTTCGCTATCGCGGGTGATTCCCCGGTGGCCTGTCCGTCGTCTCCGACATATCCGAAAGGTGGCTCGCTGGCGATGCCGATCTTCACGGATCCCTGATCCCGCAAGGTGTCCAGGAGGCTTCCCCCCAGCACCTTTCCGTCATCCGGGACGCGGCTGCAGCCGACCACCCCGAGACTTCCCGCCGTGCTCAGCGACACCGCTCCGGCGAGCAGCGAGCGGCGGCTGAGTCCTCTGTGGGGTCCGTTGTCGGTTCCTGATCGATATGCGTGTGGTCGAGCCATGGGCGCGCGGCTACCCGACTTCATGCGAGTTACACGGACCACTTTCGGCCCCGGCCGTCACCGAGGCCGCCTTGACCACGGGGGGACGATGGAACGCATGGCTGACCGATACATCGAAGTCTCGCTGGTCAAGCGCGGGATCACCGCCACGGCGCAGCTCCTCGACGATCGAGCGCCGATCACCTGCGCGGCCGTCTGGGATTCCCTTCCGCTCGCCGGAGACGTCTATCACGCCAAATACGCGCGTAACGAGATCTACGCCCTCTTTCCGGGATTCGCGGCATCGGAGCCACCGCTGGAAAACCCGACGGTGACCCCCATTCCGGGAGATCTCTGCTATTTCTCCTTCGCCGGAACGGAACTGGGCACCCAGGCCTACGGCTACGACCGCGAGGTCCGCCCGGACACGACGGTCGTCGACCTGGCCCTCTTCTACGAACGCAACAACCTGCTCCTCAACGGCGACGTCGGCTGGGTGCCCGGCATCGTCTGGGGCCGGATCGTGACGGGCCTGGAGGAGATGGCGGTGGCGTGCAACGACCTGTGGCGGACGGGCGCGGCGGGGGAGACGCTCCGGTTCCGCCGATCCGGCCCGCCCGGGGGCGATCCCGCCGGGCGATCGGGCCGAGGCGAGGGTCATGGAGGGCCATAGGGGGAGGGCTGCAAGGGCGCGCGCTCGCGAGGGTTGTGTGGGCGAGGGCTACGACCGGTGGCGCAACGCGTGCCCCGCGCGCAGCACCAGGTCGTCCCGGTGCCGGGCGGCCACGATCTGCAAGCCCACCGGCAGCCCGTCGTCGTCCGTCCCCACCGGGACCGTCGCCGCGGGCTGCTGGGTGAGGTTGAAGGGATAGGTGAAGGGCGTCCACCCCGTCCAGCGCCGATGCCCCGACCCCGCCGGCACCTCCGCCCCCGCCTCGAACGCCGTGATCGGCAGCGTGGGGGTGAGGAGCAGATCGTAGGTGTCGTGGAAACGGCCCATGCGGCGGCCCAGTTCCATCCGGACGTCCACCGCGGCCAGATAGTCGAGGGCGGTGTACCGCGCGCCCGCGGCGCGGATCTCCCGCAGCCCCGGATCGAGCGCGTCGCGCTGGTCGGCCCGCAGTCGCCGGGTCACCTGGGCCGCCCCGGCGAACCACAGGGTGTGGAAGGCGTCCACCGGATCGGTGAGGTCCGGGTCGGCCTCCTCGACGTACGCGCCGAGCTCCGCCAGCCGCTCCACGCCCCGCCGTACCGCCGCCGCGACCTGCGGCTGTACCGCGACCTGTCCGCCCAGCGACGGCGAGTACGCCACCCGCAGCCCGCGCACACCCCGGTCGAGCCCCGCCCGCAGCGACCCGTCCGCCGGGCCCAGTGCCGACCAGTCCCGCGAGTCCGGAACCCCGATCACGTCGAGCAGCAGCGCCGCGTCCGCCGCGTCGCGGGTCATCGGGCCCACGTGCGCCAGCGTGCCGAAGGCGCTCGCCGGGTACAACGGCACACGGCCGTACGTCGGTTTCAGCGCGAAGATGCCGCAGAACGCGGCCGGGATACGGACGCTGCCCCCACCGTCCGTCCCCAGCGACAGCGGCCCCGCGCCGAGCGCCACGGCGGCCGCGCTGCCGCCGCTGGAACCGCCCGCGGTGCGCGACGGGTCGTGCGGGTTGCGGGTCACACCGGTCAGCGGGGAGTCCGTCACCCCCTTCCAGCCGTACTCGGGAGTGGTGGTCTTGCCGAGGAAGACCGCGCCCGCCTCGCGCAGCCGGGCGACGGACGGGGCGTCCTCGTCCCAACGACCCACGGTGTCTATGGACTTGGAGCCCTTGAGCGTCGGGTGCCCCTTCAGCAGCAGGATGTCCTTGACCGTCACCGGCACCCCGTCGAGCGGCCCGGCCGGCTCCCCGCGCCGCCACCGTTCCCGCGAGGCCTCCGCCTGCGCGAGCGCCTCGTCGCCGAGAAGCCGTACGAACGCGTTCACCTCCGGCTGGATCCGCTCGGCCCGGTCCAGGGCCGCCCGGGTCGCCTCCACGGGGCTGAACCCGCCCTTGCGGTAACCGTCGAGGAGTTCGGTCGCCGTGAGTGTGGTGAGGTCGGTCATGCACCCTCCCGAGGCCGGGGACGTCAGTGTCCGGGCACGTATCCGCGTTGCTTGTCGACCACGTTCCGCAGCGGCCGGCCCGCCGCCCACCGCTCGAACAGCTCCACGAACTGCGCGCCGAGCTCGTCCCGCCAGCCGACCGTGTCGCCGCTCATGTGGGGCGAGATCAGCAGCCCCGGGACATGCCACAACGGGCTGTCGGCGGCGAGGGGTTCGGTGGTCAGGACGTCCAGGGCCGCGCCCGCGATCCACCGCCGCTCCAGGGCCCGCACCAGCGCGTCCTCGACGACCAGCGGCCCGCGGCCGACGTTCACGAAGCGGGCGGAGGGCTGCATCACGCCGAACCGCCGGGCGTCGAACATGCCGTGCGTCTGCTCGGTCAGCGGGGCGGCCGCGATCACCCAGTCGGCGCGGGCGAGGAGCCGGTCCAGGTCCTGGGGGCCGTGGATGCCGGTGCGCGGGACGCGGCCGACGACGGCCGTGGTCATGCCGAGCGCCTTCAGGGTGCGGGCGACCGCCCGTCCGATCGGCCCGGACCCGACGACGACGGCCCGGGTCCCGGCGACCCGCGCGCTCTCGCGGTGCCGCCACTCGCCCCGCCGCTGAAGCTCCCAACTCCGCGGCAGATCCTTCGCCATCGCCAGGACCAGCGCGGCCACGTACTCGGCGATCGGCTCGTCGAAGATCCCGCGGGCGTTCGTCACCACCGTGTCCGAAGCGGCGAGCTCGGGGCACATCAGGTGGTCCACGCCCGCGCTCGCCGTGTGCACCCAGCCAGGCCGGGGCCCCTCGCCGGGCCAGGCGGCGCGCACCGCGTGCGAGGCGAAGTCCCAGACCAGCAGGACGTCCGCCGCGGGCAGCCGGGCGGCGAGGGAGGCCTCGTCGGTGTGCAGCACCCGGGCCCGCCCGGTGAGGCGCCCGAGCCGGGGGAGGGGATCGGCGTCCAGCACGAGGAGCGTGGGCAGAGCTGCGGGGACGACGGCCATCCGATGTCCCCTCCGTCCGTGACCAAGTGCCTGACGTGCGCGGATTGACCACGTTCGCACCCGAACCTACCGTCGTCAACACGGCCGTTCGTGCGGCTCGTTGCGCATTCCGACTCCCGTGAGGGCGGTGCCCGCAATGGACGTCACCTTTCTCGGCGGCCCCCGCGCGCAGCGCGGCCTCGGTGTCGTCGCCCCCTTCGACTTCGCGCTGGATCGTGAGCTGTGGCGATGGACGCCGGACGACGTCTCGCTCCATCTGACCCGCACCCCGTACGTCCCCGTCGAGGTCAGCCTGGATCTCGCCCGCCGGGTGAGCGAGCACGAGACCCTCAAGGACGCCGTCCGCACCCTGATCGCGGTCGCCCCCGAGACCGTCGCCTACGCCTGCGCCTCGGGCAGCTTCGTCGGCGGGCTCGCGGGGGAGCGGGCGATGTGCGAGGCGATGACCAGGGCCGGTGCGACGCCGTCCGTGACCACCTCGGGTGCGCTGGTCGAGGCCCTGACGGAGCTGGGCGCCCGCCGGGTGGCCCTGGTGACGCCGTACACGGAGTCGGTGACGCGGTCGCTGGAGGCGTACGTGGCCGAGGCGGGCGGCACGGTCACCGGGCGCGCGTTCATGGGCCTGACCCGGCACATCTGGAAGGTGCCGTACCGCGAGGTGGTGGAGATGGCCCACCGTGCGGTGCGCCCGCCCGCGACCGCCGACGCGCTGTTCATCTCCTGCACCAACCTGCCGACGTACGACGTCATCCCCCAACTGGAGGCCGAGCTGCGGATACCGGTGATCTCGGCCAACCAGGTGACCATGTGGGCGGCGTTGCGCCGACTGGGTACCCGAGCGGTGGGACCGTATCAAGCGCTGCTGGACACCTCGGCACGCGTGTGGCCCCCCGGGCTGCCGGACACCCGGGTACCGCGGGAACTTCCCGTGCCGCAGGAGCCCCCGGTCCTGCCGGAAGAAGAGCAGCAGGAAGGCTGGACATGACCGCACTCGGATTCCTCTACCCGGGCCGATCGGCCGAGGACGACTACCCCCGTATCGAGCAGCTGCTGGGCAGCGACGTCCGGTTGGACCTGGCCCACACGGACATCGGCGAGGACGCGCACCGGGTCGACGCGCTGCGCCAGATGGGCGCGCCGGATCGGCTGGCGAAGGGCGTCGAGCAGCTGCGGCTGGCCGGCGCCGAGGCGATCGTGTGGGCCTGCACCAGCGGTGGCTTCGTGCACGGCTGGGAGGGCGCCCAGGAGCAGGTGCGCGCTCTGGCCACGACCGCAGGGATGCCGGCCTCCTCCACCTCCTTCGCGTTCGTGCACGCGGCCCGGGAGATCGGGGCGGGGCGGGTCGCCGTCGCGGCGACCTACCCGGACGACGTGGCCGGGCTGTTCGCCGAGTTCCTGCGCGCGGGCGGCCTGGAGGTGACCGGCGTCCACAGCGCCGGGATCGTCACCGCGGCCGAGGTCGGCGCCTGGGGCGAGGCGGAGCTGTTCGCCCTCGCGCGGGCGGCCGACGCGCCCGACGCCGGGGCGGTGCTGCTGCCCGACACCGCCCTGCACACGGCCGCGTTCCTCCCCGCCCTGGAGAAGGAGCTCGGCAAGCCGGTCCTCACCGCCAACCAGGTCACGGTCTGGGAGGCCCTGCGCCTCACCGACCGCCGGGTGAACGCCCCGGGCCTGGGCGCCCTCTTCACCCGGGAACCGATCGTGCAGGTCTGAACCGGGCGGCGAGCCGGTCGCCACGGTCGGGACCGGGAATAAACGGGGACACCCTCCTGTTATCGGCCGGAGGACAGCGGGACAGGACACGGCCGACAACAGGAGGACCCCCGTGGCGGCAGACGAGACGGCGAGCGATGTGACGGCCTCGGCGGACGAGATCCGAGGGGCGGCCCGGGGCAGTGCGCCGGTGGCGCTCTCCGTACTGGACCTGGTCACCGTCGGCTCCGGTCGCACCGCCACCGACGCCCTGCGCACCAGCGTCGAGCTCGCGCGGTTCACCGAGTCGCGTGGCTTCCACCGCTACTGGGTCGCCGAGCACCACTCGATGCCGGGCGTCGCCTCCTCCTCGCCGGCGGTGATCCTCGCCCACCTCGCCGCCCACACCGACCGCATCCGGCTCGGCTCGGGCGGCGTGATGCTGCCCAACCACGCGCCTCTCGTCATCGCCGAGCAGTTCGGCACCCTGGAGGCGCTGGCCCCGCACCGCGTCGACCTCGGCCTCGGCCGCGCCCCTGGCACGGACGGCGCCACCGCCGCCGCGCTGCGCCGCACGGCGACCCTGCACGAGGGCGCCGACGACTTCCCCGAGCAGCTCGCCGAGCTCACCCGCTTCCTGGACGACGACTTTCCCGACGGCCACCGCTACGGCCGTATCCACGCGATCCCCGGCCCGGTCCAGGGCACGTCCCCCGGCGGGGTGCAGTCGTCGCACCGGCCGCCGATCTGGCTGCTCGGCTCCTCCGGCTTCAGCGCCCGGCTGGCCGGCGTGCTCGGCCTGCCCTTCGCCTTCGCGCACCACTTCTCGGCGCAGAACACCGTCCCGGCCCTCGACCTGTACCGGGAGTCCTTCCGGCCGTCCGAGGTGCTCGCCGAGCCGTACGCGCTGATCGGCGTCTCCGTGCTGGCGGCCGACGACGAGCGGGAGGCCCGCCGCCAGGTCCTGGCCACCGGCCTCAACATGGTCCGGCTGCGCGGCGGCCGCCCCGGGCTGTTCCCCTCCCCCGAGGAGGCTGAGGCGCACGAATTCAGCGCCCTGGAAAGGGAGTTCGTCGAATCCTGGGGCGCGAACATCATCCACGGCACGGCCGACGAGGTCCGCTCCGGCCTCGACGACCTCCACAAGCGCACCGGCGCCGACGAGTTGATGCTCACCAGCCACGCCCACCGCGGGGAGCTGCGCCTGCGCTCCTACGAACTCGTCGCGGACGCCTACGGGTTGCCGACGGCGTAGGTCTCGGTCCCGCGCAGCTCGGAGATACGGTCCGGCGACACCGGACGGGAGTACAGCCACCCCTGCCCGGTGTCGCAGCCGATGCTGCGCAGCCGGGTCGCCTGCGCGGAGGTCTCCACGCACTCGGCGGTGACGGTCAGCCCCAGCCGGTGGGCGAGGTCGATCATCGCCTCGACAACCACCTGGTCGGCCGGGTTCGGCGGGGAGCCCGCGCCCTCGTACTGGAAGCCGCGCACGAAGGACCCGTCCAGTTTCAGCACCGACACCGGCAGCCGGCTCAGATAGGCGAGGTTGGAGTAGCCGGTGCCGAAGTCGTCGATGGCGATGCCCACGCCCATGTCGCTGAGCGCCTGGAGCGCCTGGAGCGGCCGCCCCGCCGAGCCCATCACGGCCGACTCGGTGAGTTCCAGCTGGAGCAGGTGCGGCGCGAGCCCGGTCTCGGCGAGGATCTCCGCCACGTCCGCCACCAGGTCCGAGTCCCACACCTGACGCACCGCCACGTTGACGCTGACGAACAGCGGGGGATCGTCCGGATTGTCCAGCTGCCACCGCCGTGCCTGGCGGCAGGCGGTGGCCAGAACCCATCGGCCGAGCGGCACGATCGAACCGTCCTCCTCGGCCAGCGCGACGAACCGATTCGGCGACAGCAGCCCGAACCGGGGGTGGTCCCAGCGCACCAGCGCCTCCACACCGCGCAGCCGGCCGTCCGACATGCCGACCAGCGGCTGGTAGTCGAGCCGGAACTCGCCGCGTTCGATGGCCGGGCGGAGAGTGGAGGCCAGTGCCTGCCGGGTCATCAGATGCGCGTTGCGCTCCGGGTCGAACAGCGTCCAGCGGTCCTTGCCGTCCACCTTCGCCCAGTACAGGGTCGTGTCGGCGGCCTGCATCAGACCGGTCGCCGTGGTGCCGGCCGCGTGCCGCTCCACGACCCCGATCGACGCGGAGACGTTCAACCGGTGCCCCGCCAGGTCGAAGGGCGCCTGGAGCGCCTTGAGCACGGACTCGGCGAGGTCGGCGAGTTGCTCGGTGCCGGTGGAGTCCTCGACCAGCAGCGCGAACTCGTCCCCGCCCAGCCGGGCCACCAGCGGCACGCTCGGCCGGTTCCGCCCGGCCTGCTCGGCGCACTCGTTCAGCCGTTCGGCGACGGCGGCCAGCAGCAGGTCGCCGACCCGGTGACCGAGGGTGTCGTTGACCGCCTTGAAGCCGTCCAGGTCCAGGTAGCACAGGCCGATCCGGCCGGTCCCGCTCTGTTCGTACGCCTCCGCCTCCAGCGCGGCGGACACCCGCTCGAAGAACAGCGTCCGGTTGGGCAGCCGGGTCACCGGGTCGTGCATCTGGAGATGCCGCAGTCTCGCCTGGAGGTCACGGTGCGCGCTCACGTCGGCCACCGACAGCAGCACGCCGGGCGTGTCGGGGTCGAGGGGCGAGACGGTGACCTGCGCCCAGAGCGAGCGCCCGTCCGGCTGCTTCAGGCGCCGGGTGCAGCGCAGCTTCGCCTGGCGGCCGCGCAGCACCTCGCGGTAGGCGTGCCAGGTCCGCGGGTCGGAGACGAGGTCCAGCAGGTCGGAGGCGGCCCGCCCGACCAGGTCCGCGCTCCGGACGCCGAGCAGCGTGCCGAGCGCGTCGTTGGCGTCGACGACGCGACCCTCGCCGTCGACCACGGCCATGGCGAGGGGCGCCACGGCGAAGACGGAACGGTAGGCCGGTGGTCGGTTGACCAGGAGCCCGCTTTCCGTGCTGTCGATGTCACTCTCTGTGACGGCTGACCGGTCGAGGTCTGCCGCGGGCGTCGGCCCTTCGGACGTTCCGCTCACCGCTCGCTCCCGCAGTGCACTCGATCGCTGTCCGTGCAGGAAAGTCTGCCGATCATAGAGGCTGCCCCCGGACCCGCGCAGCCACTGCCCAGTGTCCCCGAACAACCCGCCTTTCTGACAGATCGTTTCTGCCCGCACCTGGCCCGGTTCTGTGGGGGGACGACCGCTTGTGACGTTCCGTGAGAATTCCGGGGGTGTCGAGGTGATGCCCGCTTTCCGCCTTCTCACTCGTCTGGGGCAGACAAACAGGGCGTAGTACGACAAATTCACACAGGCTGGGTGGCGGTGTCCCGTGAACCGCCTTCCGGAGGTCCCCTGTGCCGCGACTGCCGCGACTGCCGCGACGTGTGCGACTGCTTCCGCGCCCCCCGCTGCGCAGTACCGCGGCCGTGTTCACCACCTTCTCGGCGCTGGTCGCGAACTCGCTCATCGGCGGCCCCTCGGTCGCCGAGCCGTTCTCGCCCGCCCCGTGCGCCCTGACCCGCACCGCGGCCCACCACTCGGAGGGCGTGGACACCTGGAACACCGCCTACCCCCGGCCGACCCGGTCCCTCGACGCGGTGATGGTCTTCCTGTCCTTCCCGGACCGGTTCCCGACGACCTCCCCCGACGAACTGACCGCCGACCACTTCCCGGCCACCAGCCGCTACTTCCGGCAGGCCTCCTACGGCAAGTTCGAGCTGCGCGCGCATCCGCTGAAGCGCTGGATCCGCATGCCGAAGCCGTCCACCGCGTACGCCATACAGCGCGACTGGAACGCCGACAGCCGCGCCGCCTACCTGCACGACGCGCTTGCCGCCGCCGACCCCCACGTCGACTTCTCCCGCTACGACCTCGTCTACTTCGTGGCCGACCCGGACGCGCCGGGTGTCGACTCGGACGCGACGAAGGTCGTCAACCTGGACACCCCGCTGAACGCCGACGGCAAGGACATCCGCCGGGTCGTCACGGTCTTCGAGCAGCACCCCCCGGACCGTCTCGTCCTCGCCCACGAGACCGGCCACGTCTTCGACCTGCCCGACCTCTACCACCGCCCCGCCGACGGCAAGGGCGACTGGGACACCTACGTCGGCGACTGGGACCTGATGGGCAGCCAGTTCGGTCTCGCCCCCGACCTCTTCGCCTGGCACAAGTGGAAACTGGGCTGGCTGGACGAGCGCCAGGTGGTGTGCGTACGGGGGCCGGGTCCGACCCGGCTGACCCTGGAACCGCTGACCGCCGGACCGGGCGTGCCGGTCGCGCGCGCCTCCGGGGCGCCGGCCTTCGGACTCGGCCACGGGCCCAAGCTGGCCGTGGTGCGCACCGGCCCCGACAGCGCGCTCGCCTTCGAGGCGCGCGACCCGGCGGGCAACGACCGGGCGGCCTGCCGCAGCGGCGTCCTCGTCTATCGCATCAGCAGCGGCGCCCGGTCCGGCCGGGGCCCGGTCGAGGTGATCGACGCCCACCCGCACACCGAGGCCTGCTGGGAGAACTCCGTCTACCCGCCCCTCGCGGACGCCCCGGTCGCCCTCGGCGAGAGCTTCACGGTGCCGGGCAACGGCGTACGCGTGGACGTGGAGGGGCGCACGGCCTCGGGGGAGTGGACGGTGCAGATCACCCCGGGCACGAAGTTGTGACCCCGGCCGGTGCGGGGTGACGGGCCCCGGCTGATCCGCCTCGGGTGACCGGTCCAGGGCGACCGCTTTCCGGTACGTGAAAGGCCCCTCGCTCTCGCGAGGGGCCTTTCACCGTCGTGCGCCGCCAGGGACTCGAACCCCGGACCCGCTGATTAAGAGTCAGCTGCTCTAACCAACTGAGCTAGCGGCGCCTGCTGACGTCGTAGACCTTAGCATCCTGATCCTGGGGAGGAGAAATCGAAATCCGCACGGCCGAACGGGCCGCCCGGACGGCCGCCCACAGCAGGATCTCCGGGCCAGGCAGCCAGGGCTGACGGGTGTCCGGGGCGACCACCCAGCGCGTCGACGAGCCGTCCCCGGCCGGGGTGAGCGCGGGCACGGTCACCGCGTCGCCCGTGCCGTGGCAGAGCAGCGGCGGCACCGTCGCGGCACGGCCGTCCCGGCGGCCTTCGGCGCTCCACTCCTCCCACTCCAGCAGCGAGGGCAGCCGCTGGGCCGTGCCCGGCGCCGCGAACAGCAGCGTCCGCCCGCGGAACGCGGCCACCGGCCCGGAGCCCGGCCCCTCGCCCCACAGCCGGTCGAGCATCAGGCGCCCGAACAACGCCGGCGCGCTGACGATGTCGAACGCCGAGCCGCAGGGCAGCACCACCGGGGCCTGCGGCCGCTCCTCCCAGAAAGCGAGCGTGCTGCGCGGATACGTCCCGGCGGAGGCCAGCCAGGCGGCGCCGTCCGGGGTGACGCCGATGGGTTCGTCGCATGCGCTGCTCATACCTCCAGGTGTACCGGGGGTGAGCGGACGAATTCACAGGGTTGCGGGAAACCGGGACGGGAGGGGACGGGGAGGAGTATCTTGCCCGCCCGGCATATGCCAGGCGCCCGGGCGGGCGCGGGGGGACCGGTGCCGTCGGCGCGGGCGGCGCGGCGCTCAGACGGGGTCGGCGTGCCCCCGCCCCTCGGTGTCGCCCCGCAGCAGATCCCGGCCGAACTCGACCATCTTCTTCGCGTAGTCCTCGGTCCACTCGGCCCGCTCGCCGATGTCCGCCGGGGTCAGCCGGTCGAAGCGGCGCGGATCGGCGAGCTGCGCCGCCGCCATGGCCTGGAACTCCACCGCCCGGTCGGCGGCCGCCCGGAACGCGAGCGTCAACTCCGTGGCCCGCGCGAGCAACGCGGCCGGATCGTCTATCGACTCCAGGTCGAAGAAGTGCTCCGGATCACCGGCCGCCTCGGCGGGCTCGAAGAGCAGGGGCGCGGGGCGTAGCCGCGGTTCGTTCCGACGCGGCGTGGGCTCCGCCATGTCTTCTCCTCCTCGTACGGTTCGGATGGTTCCACCGGCACGGCGCCGATGGAGCGGACCGGAGTGGACCACCCTCCATTGTCCCCCGGTCGCGCAAGGGGCCCTCGGCCCCGCATTCTCAAGGCTCCCGGCCGCCCCGGTGTTCCCGCCGGATCCGGGTCCCGGTCACGGCTTCCACGCCACCCGGTGCTCCGCGAGATGCGCCAGCACCGCGTGGTTCGCCTCCCAGCCGTCCGGGAACTTCACCAGGGTCCCCAGCTGGACCGGTTCCGTCGACGGGTAGGCGTCCAGGAGGTCGCCCACGCCCGCCCGGCACACCACCACGCACGCGTGCCGGTGGCGCGAGGCCAGGACGCACAGACGGCCCGTCTCCAGGTGGAAGGCGGTGGCGTCGGGACGGCCGGAGAGCGGGTGGAGGATCACGGTGACGTCGAACTCCATGCCCTGGAGCCGGTTCGCGGTGTCCACGGTCACGTCCGCCACACCCAGCTCCGCCAGCGCGGCCCGCACCGCCGCCGCCTGGTCGCGGTGCGCCGTGCCGACGGCGACCCGGTCGGCGGTCAGCGGGGTCGGATCGGGGGAGAGCTCCGAGGTGGCCGCGCCGCCCCGGTCCAGCAGCCGCCGGACGACCGTCGCGACGGCCCGCACCGCCTCGGGGTCGGTCCGGGGCGTGTGCCGGGCGGGCAGCTCCAGCAGTCCCCAGCCCGACTCCGCCGCCTCGTCGATCACCCGGTCGGTGCCCGAGCCGTCCGGGGGCACGGCGAAGGACAGGCGCCGGTCGCCGTGACCGGTGCCGCTGCGGAACGGGGTGTACGGGTAGAACGCGTCGGAGACCAGCGGCGCCGCCGACGCCGGCAGCCGCCAGGACACCGGCAGCCGGTGCTGGGGCAGCTCGGGGTTGTGCGCGAGCAGGGTGCTCACCGCCGAGGCCGACGGATCGTACGTCAGGCCCGCCCACTGCTCGCCGCCCACGATCGAGAAGGGGTCCAGCTGCCCCGGATCGCCCACGAACAGCGCCCGCTCGAACAGCCCGGCCACGGCCAGCAGCCCGTCCGACCGCATCTGGTACGCCTCGTCCACGATCGCGTGCCGCCACGGCTCGTCGACCTTCACATGCGCCCACTTGGCCGCGGTGGAGATCACCACCGGCAGACCCGCCAGCTCCGCGGCCTTCGCCGACTTCCGTACGTTCGGCAGCTCGTCGAGCACCTTGTCGTAGGGGTCGGTGTCGCTGCTGTGCAGCCGGCCCACCGGCAGCTCGGGGTTCTTCACGGCGAGCCGCACGACCAGGTCGTCGACCTGCGCGTTGGTCTGCGCGACCACCATCAACGGCCGCCCCGCGTCGGCCAGTTCCAGTGCCGCGCGGACGACGAGCGTGGACTTGCCGGCGCCGGGCGGGGAGTCGACGACCACCCCGCGCGCGGTGCCGTGCAGCGTGTCGCGCAGGATCGCGTCGGTGGCGCGAGCGGCGGCGGTACCGGGGTCGAAGACGGCCTCGGTGGTCACAGCACATCCTCCCGGGTGACGGAATCGGGAACTTCGGGCACCTGCTCACCCGGCGGCCCGCCGTGCGTCCACGGCGTGTCCTCCGGGTCGGGCAGCTTCGCGCCGCCCCGCTGCTCGTGCTCGAAGAGCGTGAAGCAGAGCCGGTCGCCCTTCTCGGGCACGGACCCCGTCTCGGGCTCCTTGCCACGGCCCATCTTGTCGACGATCCGCAGCACCAGCAGGCCGTCCTCCTCCTCGCCGTCCCGCCCCACGAACTCGGCCGCCTGCGGCTTCCCGCCCAGCGACCGGAACACCTTCGCCCGCTCGCCGAGATGCGGCCGGTCGTCCGTCCGTACGGTGACCAGCGGGCGCGGACTCGGCCGCTTGCTCTCGCTGTACGCCATGACCACGTCGACGACCTCGCCCGCGAACGCCTCCCCGGCCAGCCGCCGCCCCGCCATCACCAGCGGGTCGTCGAGCGCCTCCTGCGCCTCCAGCCGGGCCTGCTCCCGCTCGCGGGTGGCGAGCTTGTTGGCCGCGGTGACCGCGTCGTCGCGGCGCGGCTGCGGAGGCTCGCCGGCCACGACCCGGTCGCGGTGTCCGGTGAACGACCAGCGGTCGCGCGTCCACCGCTCCTCGACGTGCGCGCCCTCCGGCAGCGCCCGCAACAGGTCCAGGCCCTCCCACACCCTGTCCCAGGTGGGCAGCGTCCGGCTGCGCACCAGCTCGCGGATCTCCCGCTCGGCCGCGGTGAGCGCGCCCAGCCGGTCGTCGGCCTGGAGGCCGTCCTCGGCGGCCGCCAGGGCGGTACGCGCGCGGTCGTAGCGTTCGAGGGCCGGTGCGAGCAGCTTGTTGTCGAACGCCGGGTCGGTCGCCGGACCGGCCGGCGGGCACCACAGCTGCCCGGCGGCGTCCCGCGCGAGTTCCGCGCGCAGCGCCGCCTCGGCGCCCGTCTCGCCCGGCGGTGGGGAGATCCAGGCGAGCTGTGCCCCCAGGTGCTGGTCCTCCAGGCTGGACTGCCCGGTCGCCCAGTGCCGGCCCAGGACCTCCGTCATCGCCAGGAGCAGCGAGGATCCGGGCACCCGCGACCGCTCCCCGAAGTGGGTCAGCCAGCGTCCGAGCAACGGCACGCGCGGGGGCGCGGGGTACGGCGTCTCCGGGTCCTGCTCCGCCGTACGCCTGAAGCGCATGGAGCGGCCCAGCAGGCGTACGAACTCGACGCCCGCGCGGCTCGGAACGATCAGCTGGGGCGCGTCGGCGCACAGCTCGACCTCGACCTTGACGCGTTTGCCGGTCTCCGGGTCGGTCTCGCTGCGCTCGGCGGCCTCGACGGCGTCGGCGTAGGAGTCGAGGTACGGCAGGACGACGTCGGCCAGTTCGGCGAGGAACGCGAACCTCAGGTCGCGGTCGCGCGGCTGCGGTACGACCAGCAGCCGCGGCGCCTCCCGGTCGGTGCCGACCAGCGCGCCCAGCGGGGCACCGGCCTCACCGGCCGTGGTCAGCGGCACGAAGACCAGCGGCCGCTCGGACAGATGCCGGTGCCGCACGGTGGCGGTGGGCTGGGCGCGGCCGGTGGTGACGGCCTCGAGGCGGGCGAGGGTGGTGATCAGTGACACATCGCCCCCAGGGCGTCGGCGCGCAGTCGTGCGGCCCGGCGCAGGGCGGCCACCGCCGGATCCCGCGGATCACCGCTCTCGCCGCGCGCCGCCGAGAGGACGTCCTCGACGGTGGTCAGCCCGCCCAGTTCGGCCCGCACGGAACGGCCCAGGGAGGTGACCGCGCCGGCCGCGCGGGACCGCTCACGGCAGTGGAACGCCAGCTCGCAGGCGGCCAGGCACTCCGGCGCGTAGGTCGCCGGGACCGCCTCGACGGCCGCCGTGAGCCGCTCGGCGGGCAGCTCGGGAGAGAAGCAGGTGCCGTCGGGGAGGGCGTCGGCGATGTCCTGGATGCGGGTGAGGCGGGCCAGTTGGCGCCTGGTGACCGCGCGCTGCTTGCGCACGTCCACGGCGGAGGCGGTGGGCAGGTTGGAGAAGTCCTTGGGGCAGACCAGGAGCACCCGGTGGCGCACCTGCGGGGCCGGGTCGAGCCGTTCGGCGACCGCTTCGAGGGCGAGCACGTACACGGCGGCCTGGCGGGCGGCGGCGCCGACCTTCGCCGGGTCCGCCGAGCCGTCCAGCATCGGGAAGGACTTGATCTCCACGACCGTCCAGCTGCCGTCCGGGTGCACCACCACCGCGTCCGGCTCCAGGAAGGCGGGGGAGCCCGCCACGTCGAGCGCGATCATCGGGTGGTCGAGGAGCGTCCAGGTCCCGCTCGCCCCGGTGGCCTCGCGCAGCGCCAGCGCGGTGCGCGCGGTACGGCCCTCGGGGCCGATCGCGGACAGGTCGGGCAGGGCCGCCTCGACAGGCGGCGCGGCGCCGGGATCCAGCCGCTCGTGCACCAGCCGCAGCAGCTCCGCGCCGCCGTCCGCCTTCACCTTCGCCTCGAAGGCGTTGCCGCGCGTCAGGGCGAACTGGGACTGCCCGAAAGTCGAGGGCGAGCCCAGCGCGTCCGCCAGCGTCGCCTTGTCCACCCCGGCGCCGTCGAGGATCGCGCGCCGCTCGCAGCCCGGGTTCGCCGCCAGCGCCGCGAGGGCGCGGGCGTCCAGCGCCTTGGCCGGTACGTCGGGCCCGCGCAGCTCAGCGAGCCGCTGCCGGAGCGCCGTCCCCCGCGTCCGAGGGGGAGGCACCCGGCTCGGCTCCGGGGCCGAACCGTGACTCGCGCTGCCGTGGAATTCGCTCACCCGTCGAAGTCTGGCATCCGCCACTGACAATCGGGGCCGATGTGCCGGCGGAGGCGGTCGCGACCAGCGGGACACGGGCCGCGAACCACACCCGGGCACGGTCCGCGCCGCGCATCACCAACGGCGTCAGCAGCAGTCCGACGCCCATCACGGCCGCACCCGCGACCGCGTCGAGGAAGTAGTGGTTGGCGGTGCCCATCACCACGAGCGTCGTCACCAGCGGGTAGACGACACCGGCCGTCTTCGCCGTACGCGTGCCGCCGTACCGCCACAGCATGACGCCGCACCACAGGGCCCAGCCGACGTGCAGGCTGGGCATCGCCGCGTACTGGTTGGTCATGCCGCCCATGCCGCGCGGCGCGCTCGCCTCGCCGCCCCACCAGCCGTACGAGCTGTACTGGGCCATGGTGTCCACGAATCCGTGGCCCGCCGACAGCAGCCGGGGCGGGCACGTGGGCAGCAGCGTGAAGCCGATGAGCCCCATGAACGTGGACGTCATCAGCCAGGTGCGGGCCGCCCGGTAGCGCACGGTCCGCGACCGGAACAGCCAGACCAGGACCACGGGCGTCACCAGGTAGTGCAGCGACGCGTACCAGAAGTCGGCCGGCACGCCGATCCACGCCTGGGTCCGGAACAGCCGGTTCAGCGGGTGCTCGCCGTTGATGTGCAGGAACTTCTCGATGCGCAGGATCGCCAGGCCGTGGTCGACGGCGGTCGTCACATCGCCCCGCGCGAGCAGCCGGCCCCCGGAGTAGCAGGCGTACACCAACAGGAGCAGGGGCAGCTCGGTCCACCAGCGCAACCGTGTCCGCGGGGCCGCCTCGGTGCCTGGTGTCTCGGTCTGCGGCATCCGATCGCCTCCCCCTTCTGGTCGCTGTCTCGTGGCTGCTGCTCTGCCGGTGGCTCGGGACGGGCCACTTTACGGCGTACGCAGGCGCCCCTTCACGGGCGCCCCGGCTCTCAAAGACGCTGAGATCGCCCGTCGGGTTGCCCCTGTTCAGGGTGAGCGATGATGGAGGGGATCCGCCCCTGATTTCTCCCCTGGTCTCTCTCAGGGTCTCCCCGGAAAGGTCCCCCATGGCACCGCGCATCCTGCTGGCCCGGCACGGACAGACCGAGTGGTCGCTGTCCGGCAAGCACACCGGCCGGACCGATGTGCCCCTCCTGGAGGAGGGCCGGCGCGGTGCCGAGCTGCTCGGCGAACGGCTGCACAGGGCGCCGTACGACGGCCTGAAGGACGTGGAGATACGTACCAGCCCGCTGGTACGCGCGCGTGAGACCTGCGAACTCGCCGGCTTCGGTGAGCGGGCCACCACCTGGGACACCCTCATGGAGTGGCACTACGGCGCCTACGAGGGAATGACCCCGGCCGAGATCCAGGCCGCCCGGCCCGGCTGGCTCATCTGGCGCGACGGCGTCCCCGAGGGCGAGACGCTCGCCGAGGTGACCGCCCGCGCGGACGAGGCCGTCGCCTGGGCCCGCTCGGCCGACCGGGACGTGCTGGTCTTCGCCCACGGGCACATCCTCCGCTCCATCGGGGCCCGCTGGCTGGGGCTGCCGCTCGACTTCGCGGCCCGGATCCGGCTGAACCCGACGTCCCTGTCGGTCCTGGGCTGGGCCTACGGCGAACCGGCGATCGAGAGCTGGAACGACCTCGGGCACCTCGGGTAGCCGCGGTCGTCGCGGGCGGATCCGGCGAACCGGTTCTCGCACCGGCCCCCGGCTCACACCGTCAGCGGTCGCACACCCTCCGCGGTCTCTCCCGCCGAGCTCTCACGCCATCCGCGGGGTCGAGGCGTGCCGCTCCAAGAACGTGGAGACGCCGCCCGCCCGCCGGTGCGGCAGCAGCACCCGGGCCGTGCCCGCCAGCATCGTCTGGATCCGGGACGACTGGACCTGGTCCAGCAGGTCCAGGACCCGCATCCCGGCCAGGGCCGCCTCGTCGGGGTGGCCCCCGCGCGCGAGGTCGTCCGCCAGCTCGGCGGTGTACAGGGCGATGTTCCGGGAGAAGTGCGGATCCTGGAGGTCGGCCGCCCGCTTCGCGTGCCGGGCCGCGCGCGGCCAGTCGCCGAGAGTCGACCAGCACTGCGCCTCGAGTCCCTCCAGCTCGGCCTCCCCGTAGAAGCTCATCCACTCGGGGTCGCTGTCGCAGGGGCCCCGGTCGTAGAGGGCCTGTGCGCGGACCAGGGCCTGCTCGCAGCCGGTGCGGTCGGCGAGCCCCGCCCAGCCGCCCGCCTCACGCAGCGCCAGCAGCGACATCAGGCGGGGCGAGCCCAGGGGACGGGCGACGCGCTGGGCGGCCTGGGCGGCGCGGACGGCCTCGCGGGGCCGTCCCGTGTCGCGTGCCAGGAACGCCGTGTTGCAGAAGGCGTGCGCCTCCAGTCCCTGGTCCCCGGTCATCCGGGCGGTCGCCAGCGCCTCCGCGTAGTGCGAGCGCGCGTCGTCGAACCGGCCCGAGTCGTGGGCCAGCCAGCCCACCGAGATGGCGAGCTCCCCGGCCCCCGAGTGGAGTCTGTCGGCGGTGGTCTGCCGGCTCGTCCCGGCGTCCAGCAGCGCGTAGGCGGCGCGCAGCGGAGCGGCCGCGCGCCGGTAGAGGCCGTCGGCCCCGTGCCGGTCGTCCAGCAACCGGATCCTGCGGACCGCTTCTTCGAGGGCACCGGCCTCGCTCGCTCCCGCGCGGCCCACGGGCCGATCCGCGGACGCGTCGTGGACGAGCCCGAGGGGGCCCAGCGTGGCGGCGGCCATCGTGGCACCTCCGCGGGTCATGAATGCGCGACGCAGCACGTCGCTCTCCTCGTCGTTGTCGTGCGTGTCGTACGGGTCCTGCGTGTCATACGGCTTGGGCGCACTACCCGTCTCACCCGTGTTCCGCTCGTCACTGGTAGTGCGCTCCGGTCTTGTGGTGTGCGTGCAGGGCGCGTCGTCGAGGGTGCGCGCCCCTCGTCCGCGCACGGACGAGCGGGGAGCGAACCCCAGATCGGTGAGCGTGCGGCCGGGGAACATGTGCAGGAACACCCGCTCGTACGCGTAGTTGGGGCAGCGGATCTCGCCCGCCTCGACCCGCCCGATGTAGCGCGCGTCACAGCTGACGCGCTCGCCGATCTCGCGCGCGGCCCGCCGCACGAGTGCGGCGAACTCAGCCGGTGAGCGATGTCCGCGCAGGTGGCGGAAGGCGAGGTTGGGCCGTGCCGGCCGGTCGGGCCGAGATGGGGTCACCGTTGACGACGCCATGGCCGGGTCCTCTCGTGCGAACCGTCGAACCATGCCGGAATAGGGATGAGTTGTCCGTGTGGCACCCTTGTTCCCGGCGGGCAAGAACGTACCTGCTGTGCTCGGGCCGCCATGCGGTGTTTGGCTACAAAACGGATATCTCATCCGCGATCTGCCATGAACTGCCATCCTTTGCGGCGGACTTCCGCCGTAGCCCTTGACGCCGTGAGGCGTTGAGCCTTGCGGACTACGGGCGGGCTGCGCGGTGGAGGCCGGGATGGAGACCAGGCAGAGCAACGTTCCTTCTATGACGTCGGTGCCGGCGTGCGACCTGGTGACGGTGCCGACCCGTCAGGGGTTGGAGGCGGTCGACATCCTGCGAAGGGGGTCGACGGGGGACGGGGTGGGGCCCGTTCTGCACGACGACGGTGACGACACGCTCGGCTTCGTGGTGCCGCCCGGGACGGCGGCGGCATGGGACATGCCGGGCAGTACCTGTACGAGGACCGACGGCAGGGGACTGCGACTCGCCCCCGAGCCGCCGGTCGAGGGCCCTGAGTGGCTGGTGCCTCCCGGCGAGGCGGACCTCGCGACGGATCCGGCGGTGCTGCGGCGGGCGTTGGGCGAGGCGGCCCGGCTGATCGAGGCGGCGGACAGCTGCCGGTGAGGACGCCTTCGGTGTGACCGGCGCGGCACCCGCCGGCGAACTCCGTGACCGTGTGCGGCGTCCGCCCCCGCCAGGCGCCCGCCGGCCCCCGAGGTGCGGCGCCCGGCCGTTCGCGAGGCGCCCCGGGTCCCGGGTGCGCGGACCCCGTCCGGCGCCTGTTCGGCCGGTGAGCGCGGAGAGCGGGCGCGGGCTGCGAAAATGCTGTCATGGCAAAGTCCAGGAACACCCGGCGCGAGCGGGACGCCGAAGCGGTCGTCGAACCCGTCGACGGCGGCCTCGCCCAGCTCGTACCCGACCGGGACCGGGCGCGGGCCTGGACGCTGCTCATCGACGGAGCCCCCCAGTCGCACGTCGACCTCGACGACCCCGCTCATCTCTCCTTCGAGTACCAGCGGCGCCTCGGTCATGTCATCGACCTCGTCGCTCCGCCCGGCAAGCCGCTGCACGTCGTGCATCTCGGCGGGGGCGCGTTCACCCTCGCCCGGTACGTCGCCGCCACTCGCCCCCGCTCCACCCAGCAGGTCGTCGAACGGGACGCGGCCCTCGTCCGACTGGTGCGCCGGGAGCTGCCGCTGGACCCGGGGGCGCGCATCAGGGTGAGGTCCGTCGACGCGCGCGAAGGTCTCGGCAAGGTTCCCGACGGGTGGGCCGATCTCGTGCTGGCCGACGTGTTCAGCGGCGCCCGGACCCCCGCCCACCTCACCTCGACCGAGTTCCTCGACGAGGTCCGCAGGGCCCTCAAGCCCGGCGGGGCCTACGCCGCCAACCTCGCCGACGGCCCGCCGCTCGCGCACCTGCGCGGCCAGATCGCCACCGCCGCCGCCCGGTTCACGGAACTCGCGCTGGTCGCGGACCCGACCGTGCTGCGTGGCAAACGGTTCGGCAACGCGGTACTCGTCGCCTCCGACCTGCCGCTGCCCACCGCCGAACTGACCCGCAGGGCCGCCTCCGACCCCCACCCCGGGCGGGTCGAGCACGGCAGGGCGCTCACCGATTTCACCGGGGGCGCGGTTCCGGTCGTGGACGCGTCCGCGGTGGCCTCGCCGGCCCCGCCGCCGTCGGTCTTCCGCTGAGCCGGCCGATCGGCCGCCCGGCCGGAGCACCGCGCGTCAGTACGTGCCCACCTCGACCCGGGGCGGCCCGTCGTGCCAGGTGCAGAAGACCGACACCCGGTCCGTGCCGGAGCTGAACTCCACCCGGATCCACGACTCCGTCTTCCACACCTGCATCGACCAGCCCGCGCCCGGCGTCGCCGAGACCAGCGAGGCGGAGACCTTGCCCAGGTCGAAGACGACCAGCCCGCCGTCGGTGTCGTAACTCCTCACCGTGCCCTGGGAGGTGCTCCGGGGCGTGCCGGAGGCGCTGGGGGAGGGGCCGGTGTCCGTCGCCGTCCGCGAGGGGGACGGGGACGCCGAGGTCCGGCTCGGGGTCGGGGACGGGCTCGGCGACGCGGACCGGCTGCTCGGCGGCGAGGACGGCGGCTTCGTCTCCTGGGTGATCGCCTCGCCCGCGGTGAGCGGGAGGGCGCGCGGCGGGTCGTAGGCCGTGCCCGCCATCACCGTGTGGACACCCCACCACGACAGCGTGACCGCCGCGCCCGTGGCGAGCGACCAGGCCAGTACGTGTACGAGTCCTCTGCGCATCGCGGGCCATCTTGCCCCACCCGCCTCACCCGTGTCGCACGGATGTCTCCTCGGCTGTTCCCCCGGCCGCGCACGGTCGCCTCACCGGTCGTCCACAGGAGCCGAGTTGTCCACAGGCCCGAATGACGCCCGTCCGCATGGCGTAGGTTGCGGCGCATGGCAAGTGTGCTCGTGGTCGAGGACGACCAGTTCGTCCGCTCGGCGCTCATCCGGCAGCTGACCGACGCCTCGCACCTCGTGCGCAGCGTCGGTACGGCACTGGAGGCGCTGCGCGAGGTCGCCCATTTCCGCTTCGACGTGGTCATCCTCGACCTGGGACTGCCCGATCTGGACGGCTCCGAGGCCCTGAAGATGCTGCGCGGCATCACCGACGTGCCGGTCATCATCGCCACCGCGCGCGACGACGAGACGGAGATCGTGCGCTTGCTGAACGCGGGCGCGGACGACTACCTGACCAAGCCGTTCTCGGTGGAGCACCTGTCGGCACGGATGGCGGCCGTGCTGCGCCGGGCCCGGTCCGGTGCCCCGGAGGCCGCGCCCTCCAGCGTCATCCACGTCGGCGGTCTGACCGTCGACCCGCTGCGCCGCCAGGCCGAACTGGAGGGCGTACGGCTCGACCTCACCCGCCGCGAGTTCGACCTGCTGGCCTTTCTCGCCGGCCGGCCGGGAGTCGTGGTCCCGCGCCGGGAACTGCTGGCCGAGGTGTGGCAGCAGTCCTACGGCGACGACCAGACCATCGACGTGCATCTGTCCTGGCTGCGCCGCAAGCTGGGCGAGACGGCGGCCCGGCCGCGCTATCTGCACACCCTGCGGGGCGTCGGCGTGAAGCTGGAGCCGCCCGTGGGCGACTCCGGGGGGACGGGACCGATCCGATGAGATGGGCACTGGTCAAGGTCTGTCTGGCGGTCACCACGATGGTCGTGGTCGCCTTCGCGGTGCCGCTCGGGCTCGTCATCAAGGAGATGGCCCGCGACCGCGCGTTCTCCAACGCCGAGCGGGAGGCCGCGGTGGTGGTCCCGGCGTTGTCCATCACGACCGACCGCGACCAGCTGGAGCGGGTCGTCGCCTCGGCGGGCTCCGACGACGGCATGGCGGTGCACCTGCCGGCGAGCGACGGCCGGGCCGCCGTCGACCTCGGCCGGCAGCGCGCCGCGGACGGCGACATCGCGGCCGTACGGAAGCTGGGCCGCGCCTCCACCACCGAGGTCGACGGAGGCTCCGCGCTGCTCCAGCCGGTCGCGCTGAGCCTGGGGACCGTGGTGATCGAGGTGTTCGTCCCCGAGTCCGAGGTGAGCAACGGCGTCGGCACGGCCTGGGCGGTGCTGGCGGCGGTCGGGGCCGCGCTGGTGGTCGGCTCGGTCGCCGTCGCCGACCGGCTGGGCGTACGGATGGTGCAGCCGGCGAGACGGCTGGTCGAGGGGGCGCACGAACTGGGGGAGGGCAAACTCGGCGCGAGGGTGCCGGAGGAGGGTCCGAACGAACTGCGCCTCGCGGCGGTGGCGTTCAACTCGATGGCGGATCAGGTCGTCCAACTGCTCGCCAACGAGCGGGAGCTGGCGGCTGACCTGTCCCACCGGCTGCGGACCCCGCTGACCGTCCTGCGGCTCAACGCCGCCTCCCTGGGCGAGTCCGCGGCCGCCGAGCAGACGAGGACCGCCGTCGCCCAGCTGGAGCGCGAGGTGGACACGATCATCCGGACGGCGCGGGAGGCCAAGCCGCAGACGGCGGCGGCCGGTCCGGGCGCGGGCTGCGACGCGGCGGAGGTGGTCCGGGAGCGGATGGCGTTCTGGTCGGCGCTCGCGGAGGACGAGGGCCGCAAGGTGCGCACCGCCGGCGTGGACCGCCCGGTCCGCATACCCGTGGCCCGTCCCGATCTCGCCGCCGCCCTGGACGCCCTGCTCGGCAACGTCTTCCGGCACACCCCGGAGGGCACGGCCTTCGCGGTCGACGTCCACAACGGCGAGGACGCGGTGATCGTCCTCGTCTCGGACGCGGGACCGGGCATCCGTGACCCCGAGGCGGCGATGGCGCGCGGCCGGGGCTCGGGCGAGGCGGGCTCGACCGGCCTCGGCCTGGACATCGTCCGCCGGCTCGCCGAGGCGACGGGGGGTGACGTCCGGATCGGCTCCTCGGTGCTGGGCGGTACCGAGGTGCGGCTCTGGATCCAGCTCGACGGGCGCGAGCCGGTGCGCCGGGGGCACAGGGGGGCGGTCCGCCGACGGCGACGCGCGGTCGCCGGCCGCTCCTGAGGGCCGAATTGGTCTCGACCTTTAACCACCCCCGATGTGTTCCTTAAGCGCTCCCTAAGAACCTCGACGGCCGTCCCTCTCAGGCGTTTTGCCCGGTTCGGGATCGCTAGCGTGCTGCCGCACCCACCCCGGGACCCCCCGTGAGCAGTGAAGGCAGGCACGTGATGAGCACGCATCGGCGCAAGGTCAGTCGCAGGAACAAGATGATCGGCGGCGCGGTCGCCGCGGCCGTGGTGGGCGGCGGGGCCGTTCTGCTCGGCGGTACCGCGCAGGCGGCCGGGGTGGGGGCGGCCTACACCAGGACCAGCGACTGGTCGACGGGGTACACCGCGCAGTACGTCGTGACGAACGACAGCGGTCAGGCGAAGGCGGCCTGGAAGCTCGAGTTCGATCTGCCGGCCGGCGCGAAGCTGAGCTCCCTGTGGAACGGGGAGTCCGCCGTCAGCGGGCAGCACGTCACCGTCTCGCCGCCCAAGTGGGACACCGACGGGCTCGCCGTCGGGGAGTCCGTCACCATCGGTTTCGTCGTCAACGGCAGTGCGGATCCCGCCGGTTGTCTGGTCGACGGTGCCCGGTGCTCCGCCGACGGCGGCGCCACGCCCGAGCCGAGCGGCCGGCCGACGGGCAGCGCGAGTCCCTCCACGGCCCCGAGCCCGAGCGCCACCTCCTCGCCCTCGACTCCCGCCACCCCCTCCTCTCCTGCACCGAGCACCAGCGCGAGCACCGGTACCGGCACCACCGCCGCCGCCGGGTTCGCCCCGTACGTCGACACCTCCCTCTATCCCGCCTTCGACCTCCTGGCGAGCACGAGCGCGACCGGGGTGAAGGACTACAACCTCGCGTTCGTCACCGACGGCGGCGGCTGCACGCCCAAGTGGGGCGGCGTGACCGACCTCGCGAGCGACGGCGTGGCCGCGCAGATCGGTGCCCTGCGGGCCAAGGGCGGTGACGTCCGGGTCTCCTTCGGGGGCGCCTCCGGCTCCGAGCTGGCGACGACCTGCTCCTCGGCGGACGCGCTGGCGGCGGCGTACGGGAAGGCGGTGGACGCCTACGGGCTCACCAAGGTGGACTTCGACATCGAGGGCGGAGCGCTGCCGAACACCGCGGCCAACGCCCGCCGCGCCCAGGCGATAGCCGGGCTCCAGCAGCAGCACCCGGACCTGGACGTGTCCTTCACCCTTCCCGTCATGCCCGAGGGGCTCACCCAGGACGGCGTGAACCTGCTGGCCGGCGCGAAGTCCGCCGGCGTGAAGATCAACACCGTCAACATCATGGCGATGGACTACGGGCCGGCGTACAGCGGCGACATGGGGACCTATGCCGAGCAGGCCGCCACGGCCACCCAGGCGCAGGTCAAGAGCGTCCTCGGGCTCGGTGAGAGCGCGGCCTGGAAGACGGTCGGGGTCACCCCGATGATCGGTGTGAATGACGTCACGTCCGAGATCTTCAAGGTCGAGGACGCCACCCAGCTGGTCGCCTTCGCCAAGGCCAAGGGGCTCGGCCCGCTGTCGATGTGGTCGGCCACCCGGGACAAGCAGTGCGCCGGCGGGGCGAAGAACTACGCGGACGCGACGTGCAGTTCGATCGTCCAGGCCGACTCCGCTTTCTCGAAGGCGTTCGCCGCCTACAAGTGATCAATGGAACGGCCGGACGGGAGAGGGGGACGGAGCGGGAAAACGATCACGTAAACGATCAAGGTGTGTCGATTACGTTTCGACAAATGGAGCCGACGGCTCTTGACGCATGACCGGACATACGGCTGTTATTGCGCCACCCCGTGTTCGGTCAAGTTGATTTCTGGTCGATTGCGACTGGCTTTCAGCCACTTCGTGGCCGAACCTCGCGTCAGGAGCCGTTCATGCACCACCTCTCCCCCTCCGGCCGCCTCGCTCTCCCCTCCCCGACCCGTCGCACCCTCCTGCGCGGGATGGGCGGCGCGGCCGTCCTCGGCGCCGGCATACCCCTGCTCTCCGCCTGCGGCGGCAGCGGTACCGCGGCCGACCCGAAGACCGTCACCCTCGGCTCCAACGCCTCCGACGCCGTACCGAAGAAGGCCTTCGCGGAGATCTACGCGGCCTTCAAGAAGCAGTCCGGGATCACGGTCGACGTGAACACCAAGGACCACAACACGTTCCAGGAGCAGATCAACTCCTACCTCCAGGGCACCCCGGACGACGTGTTCAACTGGTTCGCCGGCTACCGCATGCAGTTCTTCGCGGCCAAGAAGCTCGCCACCCCGATCGACGACGTGTGGCAGAAGATCGGCGACAACTTCCCCGACGCGATGAAGGCGCTCAGCAAGGGCGAGGACGGCAAGTACTACTTCGTGCCGCTGTACACGTACCCCTGGGCGCTCTTCTACCGGAAGAGCGTTTTCCAGCAGCACGGCTACACCGTCCCCACCACCTGGGACCAGCTCGTCGCCCTGTGCAAGCAGATGAAGAAGGACGGGCTCGTCCCGATCGCCTTCGGCGACAAGGACGCCTGGCCCGCGCTCGGCACCTTCGACCAGATCAACTTCCGCACCAACGGCTACGACTTCCACGTCGAGCTGATGGCGGGCAAGGCCTCCTGGACCGACGCCAAGGTCCGCAAGACCTTCGACCACTGGGCCGAGATCCTCCCGTACCACCAGGACGGCGCCGTGGGCCGCACCTGGCAGGACGCCGCCCAGACCCTCGTCTCCAAGAAGGCCGGCATGTATCTGCTGGGCACCTTCGTCGCGCAGCAGTTCACGAACCAGGCCGACGCCGACGACCTCGACTTCTTCGCCTTCCCCGAGATCGACCCGGCCTACGGCCAGGACACCGTCGAGGCGCCCACCGACGGCTTCATGCTCTCCAAGGCCCCGAAGAGCAAGGCGGCCGCCGTCAAGCTCCTGGAGTACCTGGGCACGCCGGAGGCCGAGGCGACCTACCTCAAGGCCGACCCGAGCGTCGTCGCCGCCTCCTCCAAGGCCGACACCTCCTCGTACACCGCCTTGCAGAAGAAGGCGTACGAGATGATCAGCGGCGCCAAGCACCTCACGCAGTTCATGGACCGTGACAGCCGGCCGGACTTCACGTCCACGGTGATGCAGCCCGCGCTGCAGAAGTTCGTCCGCGACCCCAAGGGGATCGACAGCCTGCTGTCGTCGATCGAGCGCCAGAAGAAGACGATCTTCGCGTCCGGCTGAGACCGACCTCCCTTCCGAAGCGGATGAGCACCGACACCATGAGCTCCGAAACGACCACGAAGAGCCCGCGGGCGGCCGTCGAGCCGACCGCGGGCACCGCGCTCTCGAAGAAGCGGGCCGCGCAGGGCCACCGGCGCCTGCTGACCCGCCGCGACCGGCTCACGCTCGCCCTGATGGCGGGTGTGCCGACGCTGTTGCACGTGGCCCTTGTCTGGGCGACCGCCCTGGCCTCGGTCGCGCTGGCCTTCACCACCTGGGACGGCATCGGCTTCGGCTCCATCAAGTGGGTGGGGCTGGACAACTTCCGTGAGCTGTTCGGCAACAACCCGCAGTTCTGGCCCGCCGTGCAGCACAACGTCATCTGGTTCGTCGTGCTGATCCTGGTCCCGACGCCGTTCGGGCTCTTCCTGGCGGTGCAGCTGGACAAGAAGATCCGGTTCAGCCGGGTCTACCAGACGGCGTTCTTCCTGCCGGTCGTGGTCTCCATGGCCGTCATCGGCTTCGTCTGGCAGCTGGTCTACAACCCCGACACCGGCCTGATCAACAGCCTCATCGGGGCCAACGAGCCAGGCCACTACATCGACTGGATCGGCGACCCGCACCTCAACCTGTGGGCGATCCTGATCGCCGCCTCCTGGCGGCACGCCGGCTACATGATGATCCTCTACCTGGCCGGTCTGAAGAGCGTCGACCCCGCCCTGCGCGAGGCGTCCGCGCTGGACGGCGCGAACGAGTGGCAGACGTTCAAGAACGTCATCTTCCCCACCCTGCGCCCCACCAACACCGTCGTCCTCGTGGTGACGATCATCGAGGCACTGCGCGCCTTCGACCTGGTCTTCGTCTTCAACAAGGGCGCCCAGGGCACCGAACTGCTGTCGATCCTGGTCACCAACAACATCATCGGCGAGTCCAGCCGCATCGGTTACGGATCGGCCATCGCCGTCGTCCTGCTGGTGATCTCCCTCGCCGTGATCATCCCCTACCTGATCGCGACCTTCCGCAAGGAGCGGCGAGCATGAGCGCGACCCTCGCGACCAAGCAGCGCACCCCGGTGCGCCCCGCCCGGATCCTGTTGCACACCTTCCTCGTCGTGACGTCCCTGGCCTGGCTGGCGCCGCTGCTGTGGGCCCTGTTCGCGGCCCTGCGCCCCTACGCCGAGACCAGCGAGAAGGGCTACGTCTCCTGGCCCGACAAGCTCGGCTTCGACAACTTCACCGACGCGTTCCGGCAGTCGGACATGCTGCACTACTTCGGCAACACCCTGCTGATCGCGGTCCCTGCCGTGCTCGTGACCCTCTTCCTGTCCTCGTGCGTGGCCTTCTACGTCAGCCGCTTCGACTTCCGGGTCAACCTCTTCCTGCTCCTGGTGTTCACGGCCGGCAACCTGCTCCCGCAGCAGGTGATCATCACCCCGCTGTACCGCCTGTACCTCCTGGTCGACCTGCCGGGCATCACGGTCAGCGGCAAGCTCTACGACTCCGCGCTCGGCCTGGTCCTCATCCACGTCGCGTTCCAGTCCGGGTTCTGCGCCTTCGTGCTCAGCAACTACATGCGCTCGCTGCCGCACGAGCTGACCGAGGCCGCGCTCGTCGACGGCGCGTCTGTCTGGCGGCTCTACTGGCAGATCGTGCTGCCGCTGTGCAAGCCCGCGATGGCCGCCCTGGCGACCCTGCTCTCCATCTGGATCTACAACGACTTCTTCTGGGCGATCGTGCTGATCTCCACCGGCGAGAACATGCCGATCACCTCAGCCCTGAACAACCTCTCCGGCCAGTACTTCACCGACCCCAACCTCGTCGCCGCCGGCGCCCTGCTCACCGCCATCCCCACACTGATCGTCTACTTCGTCCTCCAGCGCCAGTTCGTCAGCGGCCTGACCCTGGGCGCCAGCAAGGGCTGACGGCCACCCCTGCCCGCGCCCTTCCCGGCGCGCGCCTCCCCGCGAGCCCCTCCCCGTGAAAGAGATCCCCGTGCACCACCCCTTCACCCCGGTGGCCGCCGTTCCCGTGGACCCGCGTCGTGCCCGCGTCCACGAGGAGGGCTGGCAGTCCTGGAGCCCGAGCGGCACCTACGCGCTCCACGACACCCCGTACCGCCCGACGAACGACAACTGGGCGACGGTCTGCTACCGCCCGGGGACCACCGTCCCCGCGGGCGCCTTCCAGGGGGAGGGGCTGCTGGCCCTCGACCCCGGCGACGGCTCGCCGGTACGCCTGTGGGCGGCGCCGGACCCGACGCGGGAGGTGCCGTCCATCCGCCTCACCCCGGCCGGATCCGTGGCGGAGATCAGCGCCGACGGCCCGGTGAAGGAGTACACGGGCACCGGCGTCCAGGCGCTCCTGTCCGACTGGGCCGCCGGACTCGGCCTCCCGGCCCCCCGCCCAGCGCCGACCGTCTGGTGCTCTTGGTACGAGTACTTCACCACCGTCACCGAGGACGACATCCACGAGAACCTCCGCGCGATGGACACCCTCGACCTGCCCGTCGACGTCGTCCAGATCGACGACGGCTACCAGCGCGCCCTGGGCGACTGGCTCGTCCTCTCGGGCCGCTTCCGCTCCCGTGCCGGCATCGCCGACGCCATCCGCGCCCGGGGCCGCCGCGCGGGCATCTGGACGGCACCCTTCCTGGTCGACCCGAGCAGCGAACTCGCCGCCCGGCACCCCGACTGGCTGGTCCGCTCCGCCGACGGCGGCTTCGCGCACGCCGGCCACAACTGGGACCACGA
This sequence comes from Streptomyces sp. NBC_00637, assembly GCF_045161545.1. Classification (NCBI taxonomy): domain Bacteria; kingdom Bacillati; phylum Actinomycetota; class Actinomycetes; order Kitasatosporales; family Streptomycetaceae; genus Streptomyces; species Streptomyces sp. NBC_00637. The sequence goes on from NZ_CP109046.1 coordinate 5,350,589, forward strand.
CCTGCGGATCCTCGACACCACCCACCCCGAGGCGGCGGCGTACCTGACGGACGTCTTCCGCACGCTGCGCGCCGAGGGCTACGACTACTTCAAGGTCGACTTCCTGTACGCGGGCGCGCTGGACGGCGTACGGCACGACGCCACGGTGGACGCGCTGACGGCGTACCGCGCGGGCGTCGAGCTGATCCGTGCGGCGCTCGGCCCCGACGCGTACCTGCTCGGCTGCGGCGCGCCGATCCTGCCCTCCCTCGGCCTCTTCGACGCGATGCGGGTCAGCCCCGACACCGCCCCGCACCGCCGCCCCGAGGCCGACGACTACAGCCAGCCCGGCCAGGACCCGGCGGAGTTCACCGGCGCCGGCCGCCAGTGGCAGCACGGCAGGCTCTGGACCAACGACCCCGACTGCCTGATGGCCCGCCCGGCGGTGGAGACCCGTGAGCGGTGGGCCGCGCACGTGGAGGCGACCGGCGGCCTGATGGCGTCCAGCGACCGCCTGCTGTCACTCGACATCTGGGGCGTGGACACCACCCGCCGCCTGCTGTCGGGAGGCGACCGATGACCCCTCGCGAGCCGAACGTCCACTCCGGCCGAGTGGCCTCGTAGACGGAAGGTCCCGCGGCGGGCGTCCCGGCGGTGACACGGCACGACCTCGGCACGGTCACCGCCCGGTGGCCGCCCCGGGGAACGACGGGGCGCGGCACGCCCCCTCTGCGTGCCGCGCCCCTTCCCCGCTCCCCGGGTCAGGTGGTCTCGGTGGGCGCCAGGGTGCCCGTGCGGGCCGCCTGGCTGTACCACAGCGCGCTCGACTTCGGCGTACGGGTCAGCGTCGCGTAGTCGACGTACACCGCGCCGAACCGCTTCTCGTAGCCGTACGCCCACTCGAAGTTGTCGAGGAGCGACCAGAGGTAGTAGCCCCGCACGTCCGCGCCGTCCGCGATCGCCCGCCGGACCGCCGAGAGGTGGCCGTGCAGATAGGCGATGCGCTCCGGGTCGTGGACGCGGCCGTCGGAGTCGGGCTTGTCGTCGTAGGCCGCGCCGTTCTCCGTGATGTAGAGGGGCAGACCCGGCGCCTCCGCCGTGTAACGCATGATCAGCTCGTGCAGGCCGGTCGGGTCGATGGACCAGCCCATCTCCGTACGGTCGCCGGGCGTCAGATGGAACGCCACGTCGTCCGCGCCCGGCCACGGCGAGTGGTCGCTCGCGCCGTGACCGTCCGAGCGGGGGCCCCGCACCGACGCGTCCGCCGCCGAGACCAGCGTGGGCGTGTAGTAGTTCAGACCCAGCGCGTCCAACGGCTGGTGGATGGCCCGCAGATCGCCGTCGAGGACGTACGACCAGTCCGTCAGCGACGAGGTCGCCGCCAGCAGCGTCTCCGGGTAGGCGCCCCGCAGGATCGGATCGTGGAAGACACCGTTGGCCAGGTCGTCGATCTTCCGCACCGCGGCCAGGTCCGCCGGGTCGCCCGGGGTGAGCGGGCGCACCACCGAGGAGTTGAGGCTGATCGCCACCGAGTTGCGGGCCGGCATGGCCGCGCGCAGCGCCGACGTGCCCAGGCCGTGCGCCAGGTTCAGGTGGTGCGCCGCCTTCAGCGACGCCACCGGCTCGGTACGGCCCGGCGCGTGCACGCCGGACGCGTAGCCCAGGAAGGCGCTGCACCACGGCTCGTTGAGGGTGATCCAGTTCTCCACGCGGTCGCCGAGCGCCTCGCCGACGATCTGCGCGTACTCCGCGAACCGCAGGGCCGTGTCCCGCTCCGGCCAGCCGCCCGCGTCCTCCAGCTCCTGCGGGAGGTCCCAGTGGTAGAGGGTGACGGCCGGCTTGATGCCCTTCTCCAGCAGGTCGTCCACGAGACGGCGGTAGAAGTCGAGGCCCACCTGCACCGCGGGGCCGCGGCCGGTCGGCTGGACCCGGGACCAGGAGATGGAGAAGCGGTACGCCGACAGGCCCAGCTCCGCCATCAGCGCCACGTCGTCGCGGTAGCGGTGGTAGTGGTCGACAGCGATGTCACCGGTTTCGCCACCGGCCGTCTTACCGGGCGTATGGCTGAAGGTGTCCCAGATCGAGGGGGTGCGGCCGCCCTCGCGCACCGCCCCCTCGATCTGGTACGCGGAGGTCGCGGCACCCCAGAGGAAGGCGGGTGGAAAGGTAATGGGCTCAGGCATGGAAGCGCTCCCATGATGGTCGTCGAGACCGACGAGGTCGGGGGGGGAAGTGGTGCGGAGGGGGGCCGGGGCGGCGGTGACCCGGCCCCCGCGAAGTCACGGACTGACGGGCGGGAGGGCGTCGGGAGACGTCGTACGACGTGTGTCGCGTCGCGTCGTCAGCCCTTCACGGCGCCCTGCATGATGCCGCCCACGATCTGCTTGCCGAAGATCGCGAAGACCAGCAGCAGCGGCAGCGTGCCCAGCAGCGCGCCCGCCATGATCAGGGACTGGTCCGGGGTGTACCCGCGGCCGAGGCCCGCGACCGCGACCTGCACGGTCGGGTTGCCGGTCTGGCTCAGCACCAGGAACGGCCACAGGAAGTCGTTCCACGTCTGCACGAACATCAGCATGCCGAGCACCGCCATCGCCGGGCGCGCCGCGGGGAACACCACGTGCCAGACCACGCGCCAGCTGCTCGCGCCGTCCACCCGGGCCGCCTCGATGATCTCGTCGGGCAGCGCCTGGATGAGGTACTGCCGCATGAAGAACACACCGAACGCGCTCACCAGCGACGGCAGGATCACGGCCTGGAGCTGATCCGTCCACTCCAGCTTGGCGACCATCATGTACAGCGGGATGATGCTCAACTGCGGCGGCACCATCATCGTGCCGATCACGATCAGCATCAGCGCGCCCCGGCCCCGGAACCGGAGCTTGGCGAAGGCGAACCCGGCGATCGTCGACAGGAAGACGATCGTCGCCGCCGAAGTCCCCGCCACGATCGTCGTGTTGACGAACGCCTTGCCCAGGTTCGCGTCGTTCCAGGCCACGTCCAGGTTGTGGAAGAGGTTCGAGCCGAACACGAACGGGGGCGGGTTCTGCGCCAGCCGGTTGTTGTCGCGGGACGCCGCGATCGCCGTCCACACCAGCGGGAACAGCGAAACGATGGTGAACACGCCCAGGATGATGTAGGCGATCGGGCCGCCGTGCATCTGCCCGCCGGCCCGCGCGGACTTCGGCCGGCGCACCTTGCGGGCGGTCGGCACGGCGTCCTCGGGTTCCGCGGACTTCACGGTCGTTGTCGTCGTCGTCACGGCCGGTACTCCTAACTACTGGCGCGCAGCCGGCGCGAGATGACGTAGTTGACGATGCCGATCACGATCAGGATCAGGAACATCGTCCAGGCGATCGCCGAGGCCCGGCCCAGGTGCTGGTTCACCCAGCCCTGCTCGTACAGGTACAGGCCCAGCGTCTGGAACTGGTGTTCCGCGCCGCCCGACGCGCCCTTGTTGGCGTCGAAGAGCAGCGGTTCACCGAAGACCTGACTGGCGCCGATCGTCGAGACGACGACCGTGAACAGGATCGTCGGCCGCAGCGACGGCAGCGTCACGTGCAGGAACTGCTTCCAGCGGCTGGCGCCGTCCAGCGCCGCCGACTCGTACAGGTCCTGCGGGATCGCCTGCATCGCGGCCAGGTAGATCAGCGCGTTGTAGCCGGTCCACCGCCAGACGACGATCGACGAGACGGCGATCTGCGAAGGCCACTTGTCGTTCTGCCAGTCGATCGCGTCGATCCCGACGAAGTGCAACGCCCAGTTGATCATGCCGTAGTCGCGCCCGAAGAGCAGCACGAAGACCAGCGAGGCGGCCGCGATCGAGGTCGCGTACGGCGCGAGCATCGCGACGCGGTAGAAGGTCGAGGCGCGCAGCTTGTAGTTGAGGATGTGGGCGAGGCCCATCGCCATCAGCAGCTGCGGAACGGTCGAGATGATCCCGATCGTCAGGGTGTTCTTCGCCGCGTTCCAGAAGAAGTCGTCGTCGAAGATGCGCGTGTAGTTGCGCATCCCCACCCACTCCATGTCGGTGGGCGCGGTCAGCTCCACCTGGTGCAGCGACGCCCAGCCGGTGTAGATCAGCGGGAACAGGCCGAACGCGAGGAACAGCAGGAAGAACGGCGAGACGAAGGCGTACGGGCTCCAGCGCTTGTCGCGCTGCCAGCGGCGGGAGAGCCGGGCCCGATGCCGCTGCTCCGCCTCCGTGGGAACGGCGGCCGGGCGGCCCGGGGCCGCGCCCCCCTCCTTGGTGGGGGGCGCGGCGGTGTCGTGGCGGGTGGCCATTCGGGTCACTTGTCCAGGTTGTTGTCGATGGTCTTGGTGGCCGTCTTCCAGGCCTCCGCCGCCGACTTGCCCTTCGTCACGAGGATGACGCCGTTGTCGGTCAGGCCCTGCTGGATGATCTGGTCCTTCGGGCCGATCACCTGCACCGGCGCGGTCTTGGCGGCCTCGGAGAAGACCGTGCCGATCGGCGAGTCACCGGTCATGTCGTTCTTCGCACCGGTGACCTCGGCCATCGTGTACGCACTCGGCGTGCTGGGGAAGGACCCCTGCACCTTGAACAGCTTCGCCTGCTGCTCGGGCGCGGTCAGCCAGGTGATGAAGGCCTCGGCCTCCTTCACGTGCTTGCCGCTCTTCGGGACGCCCAGGAAGGAGCCGCCCCAGTTGCCGGACTTGGGCGCGACGGCCACGTCCCACTTGCCGGCGTCCTCGGCCTTGGCCTTGCCCTTGATGGTGCCGAGCATCCACGGCGGGCAGGCTATGGTCGCGAACTTGCTGTTGGCGATCGTGGTGTCCCAGGCCGGCTGGAACTGTGTCTGGGCCTGGACCAGGCCCTCCTCGGCGGCCTTCGCGGTCAGGTCGAACGCGTCCTTCACCGCCGGGTTCGTCTTGTAGATGATCTCGCCGGAGGAGTCGTAGAACTTCTCCTTCTCGCTGCTGAGGATGGCGTTGATCAGGCCGCCGGGGGAGTCCATGAAGAACGTGCCGGCCTTGGCCTTCTTCTTGTACTGCTCACCGGTGGCGACGAACTTGTTCCAGTCGCCGGCCCACAGCTTGCCGACCTCGGTGCGGTCGGTGGGCAGACCGGCCGCCTCGAAGAGGTCCTTGCGGTAGCAGAGGGCCATCGGGCCGACGTCGGTGCCCAGAGCGATCGTCTGGCCGTCCTTGGTGGTGCCCTGCGACCACTTCCAGTCCAGCCACTTGGTCTTGTCGACGCCCGAGACCTTGGACATGTCCTCGAACTTCGCCGCCTGGGTGGCGACGACCTCGGCGATGTTGCCCACTTCGATGGCCTGGACGTCCATCAGACCACTGTTGGTCGTGAGGTGGTTGAGGAGCGCCGGGTAGTAGTTCTCGTTCCGCTCGGTGACGTTCTCGGCGATCTTGATGTCGGGGTGGAGCTTCTCGTACTCGGCGTAGAGACCGGCCTCCTTGAAGCCCATCGTGCCGAACAGGCCCATCGTGATCGTCGTCTTGCCCTTGCCGCTGCCCGACGACGAACCGTCGGAAGCGTCGTCGTTGCCGTCGTCGGCACAGCCGGCCAGCAGCCCGGCGCCCAGCGACGCCACGGCCGCCAGGACCACCACCCGGCGGGTGGTTCGGGTACGTGCTCGCATTGCGTCCTCCTGTTGCCCTGACGTGCCGACCCCCCGGCCAACTGCATTGTTGGGCCCGTTAGTTACTCGCTGCGGCTCGGGCGGGGAACGTGCGGGATGTGTATGTGTCAGGTACCGTGGGAGCGCTCCCACAGGTGATGTGTTGAAGAGTCGTCGGTTCGGGCGGGGGTGTCAAGGGTGGGGGCGCGGAGAGATGCGTTCAGTTATCGGGCTGTTAGCTAACTCGCGGGGACAGCGCTTTCCGGCCGTGCGCGATGACGCTCGGACCCTCCGGTGTCCGGGAGTTGGGCGCTTTTCGGCTCCCGGGGCGAGACCCGTCCGGCGTCCGAGGGCAAGGCTGCTTCAGGACCGAAGCGGGCCCCCGCGGGCTGTGGCCATCGGTGAAGATGGGCTGAACGGACTGGGCTGTTAGATTCCAGGCCAGCGTGAACGACGGCGGGAAGGCGGGGCTCATGGCAAGCCACGGAGCGCGGAGCCGGAGCGGAGGGCGGCCGACTCTCGAGGAGGTGGCCGCACGCGCCGGTGTCGGCCGCGGCACGGTCTCCCGGGTGATCAACGGCTCCCCGAGAGTCAGTGACGCGACCCGCGCGGCCGTCGAGGCGGCCGTCGCCGAGCTCGGTTACGTCCCCAACACCGCGGCCCGCGCCCTGGCCGCCAACCGCACGGACGCGATCGCGCTGGTGGTCCCCGAGCCGGAGACCCGCTTCTTCGCCGAGCCCTACTTCTCGGACATGCTGCGGGGCGTGGGCGCGGAGCTCTCCGACACCGAGATGCAGCTGCTGCTGATCTTCGCGGGTAGCGATCGCGAACGACGCCGGCTCGCCCAGTACCTGGCGGCGCACCGCGTCGACGGGGTGCTCCTGGTCTCGGTCCACGCGGACGACCCGTTGCCCGATCTGCTGGCCCAGCTGGAGATCCCGGCGGTGATCAGCGGCCCGCGTTCCGCCGCGGAGACCCTCCCATCCGTGGACTCCGACAACTACGGCGGTGCCCGCTCCGCGGTGGAACACCTGCTGTCCCGGGGGCGCACCCACATCGCCCACATCACGGGGCGCCTGGACGTCTACGGAGCCCAGCGGCGCGTCGACGGCTACCGGGACGCCCTGCTCGACGCGGGATACCCGGCGGACGAGGGTCTGATCGCGCCGGGCGACTTCACCGAGGAGGGCGGTCACCGCGCGATGGGCGAGCTGCTCGCCCGCAACCCTTCCCTCGACGCGGTCTTCGCGGGCTCCGACGTCATGGCGGCCGGGGCCCGCCGGGCCCTGCGCGAGGCGGGGCTGCGTCTCCCGGAGGACGTGGCGATGGTCGGCTACGACGACTCGGCGATCGCCCGGCACATGGACCCGCCGCTGACGAGCGTCCGCCAGCCCATCGAGGAGATGGGCCGCAGGATGCTCGACCTGCTCCTCACGGAGATCGCGGACCGCCGTCCCGCGGTCTCCCGCGGCCTGGAGCGACGGAAGGTCGTGCTGGCGACGGAGCTGGTGGGACGCTCGTCCTCCTGAGCGTGGCGCCGCCGGGCGTGGCGTGCGTTCACGGAGTGAAGGCCGGCCGCCGGCGCACCTCGCCGTCCTGCCGCTCCGCGGTGGCCGAGAGCCCGGCGGAACGGGCCACGGCCGCCGACGCGTGGTGGTCGGGGTGGAGGTGGGCGACGATCGTGCGGACCCCCTGTGCCCGCAGCCGGCCGACGAGTCCCGCGGCCGCCTCGGAGGCGAGGCCGCGGCCCTGCCAGGGGGTGCCGACGACCCAGGCGATCCCGGCGTGATCCCGCCCGGTCACGGTGGCCTGGACGGTCCCGGCCGGCCGGTGTCCCGCACCCGGAGCCGGGCGGTCGCGAACGGCTCGGCGGGGACGGTCGAGCGCATGGCCCCTCCCGGAAAACACATCAGCCGGTGACCTCCCTCGCGGGAAGTCACCGGCTGATGACTCAGGGTGAGTGACGGGACTTGAACCCGCGGCATCCTGGACCACAACCAGGTGCTCTACCAGCTGAGCTACACCCACCACGCCCGGCAGTTGGACTTTGCGGTCTCCCTACCGGCCGAGAAAAAGTGTACAGGGTCCGAAGGGGTGCTCGCGCACGCCTTTCTCGGGGCCCCGTCAGCTGCCGGACACGACGTGCTTCGCGGCGATGGCCTTGGCGGTGTCGGAGTCCGGCCCGGGCTGCGGTACGAAGACGGCCTCGCGGTAGTAGCGCAGTTCCGCGATGGACTCGCGGATGTCGGCCAGGGCGCGGTGGTTGCCGTTCTTCGGAGGGCTGTTGAAGTACGCCCTCGGGTACCAGCGCCGGGCGAGCTCCTTGACCGACGACACGTCGACGATCCGGTAGTGGAGGTAACCCTCGAGGGCGGTCATGTCCCGCGCCAGGAAGCCGCGGTCCGTGCCGACGGAGTTGCCGCACAGCGGCGCCTTGCCGGGCTCCTTCACGTGCTCCCTGACATACGCCAGCACCTGGGCCTCGGCCTCGGCGAGGGTCGTCCCGCCGGCCAGCTCTTCGAGCAGCCCGGACGTGGTGTGCATCTCGCGCACCACGTCCGGCATCGTCTCCAGTGCCCGGTCCGGCGGGCGGATGACGATGTCGACGCCGTCGCCGAGCACGTTCAGCTCGGAGTCGGTGACGAGGGCGGCAACCTCGATGAGAGCGTCGTCCGACAGCGAGAGGCCGGTCATCTCGCAGTCGATCCACACCATGCGATCGTTCATGCGACCACCCTAAAGCTGACGTCGGCGTTTGCGGTGCCCTGTGTCCGTGTGGACCTTGCGGGGGCTCGTCGCCGAGCCCGGCCGCGGAGAGCGGTGAGCGCCGGGCGGGCCGTGGGGCCCGGCCGGCGCTCGTGGTGTCGCCTCAGGTGCTCAGGTGCCGCTGCGCTGCCCCGGCAGACTCGCCCGCGAGGTCGCGTACGCGTCGCGCGCGTGCTCGGACGGCAGGGACGCCGACGAGCCCATCGCGCCGGCCGAGGCCGTGCGCCGCAGCTGCGGCGGCACCGGTCCCGGAGCGTCCGGGTGCAGTGCCGCAAGGGGCGGCGGTGGCGACGGTTCGTTGTCCGTCTGCCGTTCGCCCTGTGGCCTGCGGGCCCGGTAGGCCGCCCGGTACGCCGCCGGGGACGAGCCGAGCTGCCGGCGGAAGTGGCCGCGCAGGGCCACCGGCGAGCGGAAGCCGCAGCGCCCCGCGACCTCGTCCACCGAGTAGTCCGACGTCTCCAGCAGGCGCTGCGCCTGGAGTACCCGCTGGGTGATCAGCCACTGGAGCGGCGCGCTGCCGGTCAGGGACCGGAAGCGGCGGTCGAAGGTGCGGCGGCTCATGTAGGCGCGTGCCGCCAGCGTCTCCACGTCGAACTGCTCGTGGAGATGCTCCAGCGCCCAGGCGACGACCTCGGCGAGCGGGTCGGCGCCGATCTCCTCGGGTAAAGACCGGTCGAGGTAGCGTTCCTGGCCGCCCGACCGGCGCGGTGGGACGACCAGCCGCCGGGCCAGCGCGCCCGCCGCCTCGTTACCGTGATCCGTCCGCACGATGTGCAGACAGAGGTCGATTCCGGCCGCCGTCCCCGCCGACGTCAGCACATCGCCGTCGTCGACGAACAGTTCGCGCGGATCCACGTGCACCGACGGATAGCGCTTGGCCAGCGTCGGCGCGTACATCCAGTGGGTCGTGGCCGGGCGGCCGTCCAGCAGGCCCGCGGCGGCCAGCACGAACGCGCCGGTGCACAGGCCCACGATGCGGGCGCCCTCCTCGTGCGCCCGGCGCAGTGCGTCGAGCGCCTCCTCCGGCGGCGGCGAGGTGATCGAACGCCAGGCGGGTACGACGACCGTGCCCGCCCGTGAGATCGCCTCGAGGCCGTGTGGCGTGGTGAGTTCCAGGCCCCCTGTGGTCCGCAGCGGGCCTTCTTCGCCACCGCACACCAGCAAGCGGTAGCGCGGTACGCCGGCGTCCTGGCGGTCAATCCCGAACACCGACAGCGGAATGGAACTCTCGAAAATGGGGCCGCCGCTGAACAGCAGCACCGCGACGATCTCCTTGCGGCGTCGCCCGGAAAGTTTCCGGGCCGCGGCTTCCGGCGCGGCAGTGGAGTCGTGGCTCATCCTGCTAAGCCCCCCTCGGTGGTCGCGGCTCCTCGGTTGTGTCGCTCCTGCACGTTTCCCCTCGGTCCTGCACGAGTCCCCCGCCGTAGACAGTCAAGATCGAATCTAACGTGTCGCACAATGCCAGCGTGGCCAGTTCACCACCCGGCGGATTGTCGACATGGCAACTTGGCGTGAAGCATTCGATCACGAAGCGTTGCACTCGTGGGCCGTGCAGGGAAGTGCGCCTCGGTGCGGTGGCCAATCCCCGTAGGGTGCGCAGGACCCCTGAGGCCCTTTCCGTGCAGGTGGAACGGGGGGTGGGGGGTGGTGAGGGCAAGGGATGCGCCATCACCGGAAGTTGGCTGAAAAGAAGCGGGTCCGTGCGTGAAAACCGGTCAACCGACCGGTGAGTTTCCCCCGGAGTGACGACCACCACGGTGGGACCCCGTTCCGCCGCGCTGATGGCGTCCCCGGTGGTGCGCCTGCGGCGCGGGTTCCTCGTCGAGCAGCCGGGCCGCACATCGCTCGGACCGGCGCAGCAGCACCCGGCAGACCGCCGTGACGGCGGCGAGACCGAGGGCGGTGCCGGTGGTGCCGGCCAGCGAGGTGCCGTACCAGAGGAGGACCACCGGGACCAGGAGACAGCTGAAGGCCGCCCAGCGGATCAGGTCGGTCGACCGGTCGTCGCCGGGGCGCGTCTCGGGGGCGGCGTGGGGCGAGGGCACGGAGTGGGCTCCTTCCCGGGCGGCGGGGCGGCGGGGCGGCGGGGCGTCTCGGGGTGGCGGTGGTGCACGGGGTTCAACGCCTGTTCGAGCGGTCGGTCACTGCCGGCGGGGGTCCGGCGTCAGTGAATCCTGTGCAAACCGCCTGTACGGGGCAGCAACCATTGCGTTACGGGCGTCCGCTCGTGCATGCTCCCTGGAACCCCCACCGGGGGCGTGCGGGAACTGGGCCCAGGAGGCGTGCAGCCGTACCCTTGAGGGTATGGGGTTGGGAAGATGATTCCCGGACAGCTCCGTCGCTCACCGCCGCGTCCCCTCCGTATAAGGATCAATACGCCGAGACAGCCATGGCCGGTCACGAATTCTTCGAACCCGCGGACCGCAAGCGGCCCGTCGCCGACCCTACGGCGGCCGAGCCCCTGGCGGCGGAAGACGCACGCCACTCCTGCGATCCAGCTTTCAAGCACGGTGTGGTGGTCGGCTTCGACGGCTCCACGTCCAGTGAGCGCGCGCTCGCGTACGCCATCGGCATGGCGCACCGCTCGGGCTCCGGCCTGATCATCGTCCATGTCGCCAACCGGCTGCCCACCACGGTGTGGGCCGGCTGCGAGCCGCCCGTCTTCGTCGACGTGCCGGACCACCGCACCGAGGTGCTCGGTCTGGAGCTCGCCTGCGCGGAGTACCTCGCCGAGGTGCCCTGGATCCTGGTCGAGCGCGGTGGCGACATCTGCCACGAACTCGAAGAGGTCGGCCGGGAGTACGAGGCCGACGCGATCGTCGTCGGCTCGACCCACGGCCTCGTCGGCCGGATCTTCGGCTCGGTCGCGGGACGGCTCGCCAAGCGGGCCAAGCGGCCCGTCGTTGTCATTCCGTAACTCGCCGTTCTCCCAGGTGAGATGAGATCCGGGTATGCTCCGCCCTCCGTGCCGCACAGATGAATCTACTGGCGCGTAGGGGTGTTTGTGCCTTTGTGAAGGGCATATATCGCTCACACAACTGCACATGCATGAAGGGAGCCCGCCGTGGACAACGACGTCTCTGCGGGAAGCAGCACCACCTCGATCGCCGGCCGACTCGCCCTGGGGGTCACCCTGTTGGCGTTCGGGCTCGGGTACACCGACCTCATCGACGGCGTGACGGCTGCGGACGCCGTATCCATCGCCCACTACGTCGGCGGCGTCGCGCTGTTCGTCGCCGGCCTGTTCGCCCTCCGGGACCGCGACGCGGCCACCGGCACCGCCTACACCGTCCTCGGCGCCTTCTGGTTCACCTGGGCGGTCTCCGCCGGTGCCCAGGTCTCCGACAACGCCGCGGGGCTCTTCCTGCTCCTGTTCGCCCTCGTGGCGCTCTCCCTGACCGTCGCCGGCGGCGACCAACTCGGCCAGGGCGTCTACGGGTTGTTCTGCGCCGGGCTCGTCCTGATGGCTGTCGCCCGGTTCGCGGACAGCGACGTGCTCACCAAGGCCGGCGGCTGGTTCGCCGTCGCGGCGGGCGCGGTGGCCTGGTACGCGGCGACCGCGGCGCTGGCCCACTGGCCCACGGCACTTCCCGGGCGTGCTGCCGGCCGAGGCGTGACGGCCACCGGCTGACCGGCAGCCACCGCCGGGGAGTCGGGCGTCCCCGGCGAACGGAGCGGACCCCCACGTGGTCGGTGGTACCACGTGGGGGTCCGTTCCGCGATCGGCGGGAGGACTACTCCACCGTGACGGACTTCGCCAGGTTGCGCGGCTTGTCGATGTCCCGGCCCAGGGCCTTCGCCGTGTAGTAGGCGAGGAGCTGGAGCGGGATGCCCATCAGGATCGGGTCGAGCTCGTCCTCGTTCTTGGGGACGACGACCGTCTGGTCGGCCTTCTCCTGCTCCCGGTGGGCGACCGCGATGATCTTTCCGCTGCGGGCCTTGATCTCCTCCAGGGCGGCGCGGTTCTTCTCCAGCAGGTCGTCGTCGGGGACGATCGCGACCGTCGGGAGCGCGGGCTCGATGAGGGCCAGCGGACCGTGCTTGAGCTCCGAGGCCGGGTAGGCCTCGGCGTGGATGTACGAGACCTCCTTGAGCTTCAGCGAGGCCTCACGGGCGACCGGGTAGCCCCGGACGCGGCCGATGAAGAGCATCGAGCGGGCCTCGGCGAGCGTCTCGGCCAGCTTCTCGATCTCCGCCTCCTGCTCCATGATCTCGGCGATCTGCGCGGGCAGCTTGCGCAGACCCTCGATGATCCGCTTGCCGTCGCGCACGGAGAGGTCGCGGGTGCGGCCCAGGTGCAGGGCGAGCAGCGCGAAGGCGACCGTGGTGTTGGTGAAGCACTTCGTGGAGACGACGCAGACCTCGGGGCCCGCGTGCACGTACACGCCGCCGTCCGCCTCGCGGGCGATCGCCGAGCCGACCACGTTGACCACGCCCAGCACCCGGGCGCCCTTGCGCTTCAGCTCCTGGACGGCCGCCAGCACGTCGTAGGTCTCACCGGACTGCGAGACGGCGATGTACAGGGTGTCGGGGTCCACGACCGCGTTGCGGTAGCGGAACTCGGAGGCGGGCTCGGCGTCCGCGGGGATGCGGGCGAGCTCCTCGATCATCTGGGCGCCGATCATGCCCGCGTGGTACGAGGTGCCGCAGCCGAGGATCTTCACGCGGCGGATCTGGCGCGCCTCGCGGGCGTCCAGGTTCAGGCCGCCGAGGTGCACGGTGGAGAAGCGGTCGTCGATGCGGCCGCGCAGCACGCGGTCCACGGCGTCGGCCTGCTCGTGGATCTCCTTGTGCATGTACGTGTCGTGGCCGCCCATGTCGTAGGAGGCGGCCTCCCACTCGACGGTGGTCGGCTCGGCCTGGGTGCGGGTGCCCTCGGTCGTGTAGGTGCGGAAGTCGTCGGCCTTGAGGGTGGCCATCTCGCCGTCGTCGAGGGTGACGATCTGGCGGGTGTGGGCGACCAGCGCGGCGATGTCCGAGGCGACGAACATCTCCTTCTCGCCGATGCCGAGGACGACCGGGGAGCCGTTGCGGGCGACGACGATCCGGTCGTTGAAGTCGGCGTGCATGACGGCGATGCCGTAGGTGCCCTCGACGACGCGCAGCGCCTCGCGGACCTTGTCCTCGAGCTTGTCGGCCTGGGCGCGCGCGACGAGGTGGACGAGGACCTCGGTGTCCGTCTCGGAGAGGAACTCGACGCCGTCGGCCTCGAGCTTCTTGCGCAGGTCGGAGGCGTTGTCGATGATGCCGTTGTGGACGACGGCGACCTTGAGGTCGGCCGACATGTGCGGGTGGGCGTTCACGTCGGAGGGGGCGCCGTGGGTGGCCCAGCGGGTGTGGGCGATGCCGGTGGTGCCCTTGAAGCGCGCCGGGACCTTGGCCTCCAGGTCGCGGACGCGGCCCTTGGCCTTGACCATCTTCAGGCCGGCCGTCTTCGGTGAGGTGACGACGATGCCCGCCGAGTCGTAGCCGCGGTACTCGAGCCGCTGAAGGCCTTCGAGCAGCAGCGGGGCCACGTCACGCCTGCCGATGTATCCGACGATTCCGCACATATATAGGTATCCCCAAGCTTTCGATCACCCGTAGACGATGCGCCGCAGTTGCCTGAGCGTGAGCTCGGGCGGCGCCACCGCACGGTATTTCAGGTCCGCCTCGACCCGTTCGAAGATCTCCGCGTTGACCAGGCCCTGGGCCTGGAGCTCGCGGTGGCGGCGACGGACGTAGTCCTCGGTCGTCTCGTCGAAGTAGGCGAGCACGTCCTGGATCACCCTTAGTGCCTCGCCCCGCTGGAGGGGCGTGGAGCGCGTCAGGTGATCAACGAGTTCGTCGTGCACCCGGTAGATCCTGGGGTACGCGAGCCGGTTTCGCAAGAAACGTGCCCGATTTCGGGCAGGCACCTGTTAAGGAGCCTTGGGAGAACATTGAATGTGTTATGAGCCGCTGTTCGTGCACCGTCCATATGGCGTCCTGCGGCCCGTCGCCCGAGGCGACCATTTTCAGACGTCATGGACACTCCTCGCATGGGCGTACCCGAGCAGCTCGCCGACCGCATGAGCATGGCCGAGCAGCACGAGTACCTGCGCGCCAAGTTCTCCCGGCGCACGATGATCAGAGGCGGCGCCGTCACGCTGGGCGCCGTCACGGGTGGCGCGTTCGTGACGGGCGCCCCGGCACAGGCCGCCGTGCCGGCGCGGACCCCGAAGACCACGCCGGCCGCCGAGCACGTCGACGGTGCCCTCGTCGCCCCCTTCGGCCGCCACCTCGCCTTCGGCAAGGACCCGCGCACCGAGATCACGGTCTCCTGGCAGGTCCCGGTCGCGGTGAAGAAGCCCTTCATCCGGATCGGCGCCCACCCCTGGGACCTCTCCCGCAAGATCGAGGCCGAGGTGCGCACCCTCTACACCCCTGCCGGGGTCGGCGCCGGCGGCGACCACACCCAGTACTACCTGCACGCCGAACTCACCCACCTCAAGCCCGGCAGGACCTACTACTACGGCGTCGGCCACACCGGTTTCGACCCGGCCGCCGCCCACCTCCTCGGCACTCTCGGCACCTTCACCACCGCCCCCGACCACAAGACGCCGTTCACCTTCACGGCCTTCGGCGACGAGGGCGTCGGCTACCACGGCCTCGCCAACAACAGCCTCCTCCTCGGCCAGAACCCGGCCTTCCACCTGCACGCCGGCGACATCGCCTACGCCGACCCCTCGGGCGCGGGCAAGACGGCCGACACCGGTTTCGACTCCCGCGTGTGGGACCAGTTCCTCGCCCAGACCGAGTCCGTCGCCAAGTCCGTCCCGTGGATGCCGGCCTACGGCAACCACGACATGGAGGCCTGGTACTCGCCCAACGGCTACGGCGGCGAGGACGCCCGCTGGAACCTCCCGGACAACGGGCCCGACGCGAAGAACCTCCCCGGCGTCTACACCTTCGTCTACGGCAACACGGCGGTGATCTCGCTCGACGCCAACGACGTCTCCTTCGAGATCCCGGCCAACCTCGGCATCTCGGGCGGCACCCAGACCACCTGGCTGGAGACGCAGCTCAAGAGGTACCGGGCGTCGAAGGACGTCGACTTCGTCGTGGTCTTCTTCCACCACTGCGCCTACTGCACCTCCACCGCGCACGCCTCGGAGGGGGGCGTGCGCCAGGAGTGGGTGCCGCTGTTCGAGAAGTACACGGTCGACCTCGTCATCAACGGCCACAACCACCAGTACGAGCGCACCGACGTCATCAAGGGGGGCGCGGTCGCCAGGAAGCTGCCGATCGGCGGCACCGCCTACCCCGAGACCGAGGGCGTGGTCTACGTGACCGCGGGCGCGGCCGGCCGCAGCCTGTACGCGTTCACCGCCCCGCAGACCTACGAGGGCCACGAGAGCGAGGTCGACTCCGTCGCCTCCTTCGTCAACACCAAGGCCGGCAAGGTGAACGAGACGGTCACCTGGTCGCGGGTGCGCTACCTCGACTACTCGTTCCTGCGGGTGGACGTCACCCCTGCCGCGAAGGGCCGGACGGCCACGCTGACCGTGCGCGGCATCGCCGAGACCGGTGACCAGGTCGACCACTTCACGGTGGCCCGCAGGGCGAAGTAGCGCCGCCGGGCACCGCGCGCGGGTGCGGCGCCCGGAAGGCGGGGCGCCCCACCCGCACACCCGCCCCACTCGCACACGCGCCCCACCCGCACAACCGCCCGGCACCCCGCCCACGTCGGCAGGCGGTCCTCGTCGCGCTACAGCGGCTTCGGCGGCTACAGCAGCCTGAGGACCGCCTGTTTGGCCCTCGTGAACTCCTCGTCGGTCAGGACGCCGTCGCGGCGCAGTTCGCCGAGCTCGCGCAGCCGGCGCAGCAGCGCGTCGTGGTCGTCCCCGGCCGCGGAGTCCGGCTCGCGCTGTGCGGGCAGGGCGGGGGTGTCCCGGGGAGCGGCGGCCGGATGGGGCAGCCTGGCCTGCACGGCCGCCGCGACGAGCGCCATCAGCGGATCCCTCTTGAACCCCCACAGCTCCACGGCGTTCGGGTCGTACTTGGCCGGGGCCTTCGTCGGCGCGTGCCGCAGCCGGAAGCGCAGACAGCCGTTCTCCAGGCCGACCGCGGGCTGCCACTCCACGGCCTCGATCTCCGCGATGCCGAGACTGCGGGCGCCGGCGGAGGCCTTGGACTCCTCCGTCTTCCAGTTCCACTCCAGGCGCACCCGCTCACCGTCGAAGCTCGCCGTGCCGTCCCCGGCGGAGGCGGACAGCGGCACGGACGGGCCGGGCAGCAGATACGCGTCCACCGGGTCGCCCGGCACCTCGTCGAGGAGCAGCGCCCGGCGCACCTCGTCCACGAGGTACTCGGCGACCCCGTACCGGTCGGAGTCGACGAGCAGCTGATACGGATCGTGCGGCTCGGTGAGCCGTCCGCCGGTCGCCTGGAGCAGCGGATCGGCGCCGTCGCGCAGCCGCAGCCGCAGCCGTCCGGTCCGCTTCCCCTGCTCGAACGACAGGCCCGCCAACGCGCCCAGGGGGACGACCAGTTCACCCAGTTCCCTGCGGAGCGGGCTGACGTTCCTGTCCCGGCCCGGGGTGAGCCGCAGGGCATCGCCGTCGAAGACCCAGGTGCCGTCCTTCTGGATGATTTCCGCCATGGGGGGATTCTCCCAAAGACGGCGACGGGCGCCCCCGAGGACCGTACTCGGGGGCGCCCGTCGCCTGGACCGGAACCCGGATCAGAACCCCGAGACAGGATTCCGCAGGGTCCCGATCAGCTGGAGGGCGCCGGCCGGGTCCGCCAGGTCCACCATCTGCCGGTTGTCGCGCAGCTGGAGACGGTTGAGGCAGGACAGGGCGAACTCGGGGGCGAACATGTCGTACTGGCGGAACTTGTCGGCCAGTTCGGGGTTCGCCTCCTGGTAGGCGCGGGTGACCTCGGCGACCGTGCGCCAGAAGTCGTCCGCCTCGAGGATCCCCTCGGTGGCGAGGCCGGCCGCGAGGAAGCGGAAGAAGCAGTCGAAGACGTCGGTGAAGAGGGACAGGAGCTTCATGTCCTCGGGCACCTCGACGCGGATGCGCCGGACCTCGGGCGGCAGCACCGCGTCCGGGTCCATGACCGCGATCTCCTCGGCGATGTCCTTGTAGATCGCCCGCTGTACCGCCCCGTCCTTCAGGACCAGGATGGTGTTCTCGCCGTGCGGCATGAACACCAGGTCGTAGGCGTAGAAGCTGTGCAGGAGCGGGGTGTAGTACGCCTGGAGGTAGCCGCGCAGCCACTGGGTCGGCGTCAGGCCCGACCGCTCGATCAGCGCGCCGGCCACCGAGCGGCCCTCGTGGTCCACGTGGATCAGGGAGGCCATGGTCGCGAGCGACTCGCCGTCCCGGAGCGTCGGCACCGGGCTCTCCCGCCACAGCGCGGCCAGCATCTTGCGGTACGGCGAGTAGCGGTCCGTGGCCGCCTCGTACTCCAGGTGCCGGTAGCCGACGGCCGCCCGCTCCCGGATGATCGACAGGCCCGTCGACCTCAGCACCGGGTCGTTGTCGATGAGCTGGGCCAGCCAGTCGTTGATGGCCGGGGTCGCCTCCATGTAGGCGGCCGACAGGCCGCGCATGAAGCCCATGTTGAGGACGGACAGGGCCGTCTTCACGTAGTGCTTCTCGGGGTGCGAGGAGTTGAAGAACGTCCGGATGGACTGCTGCGCCAGGTACTCGTCGTCGCCCTCGCCGAGGCAGACCAGGTTCCCGCGCGCGATCTCGGCCGCGAAGGTGACGGTGAGCTTGTTCCACCACTGCCAGGGGTGGACGGGGATGAGGAGGTAGTCGTCCGGGTCCCGGTCCTGCTCGCGCAGGATCGCGGCGAACCGCTCGACGGTCTTCTCGCCCAGCTCCTCCCGCACGAACGACTCGTACGCGATGCCGACGCCCGCCGTGAACGCGGCCCGCGAGCGGTGCGCGGCCAGCCACACCAGCCGGACCGGGCTCGCCGTCTCCGGGGCGTACGACAGGTACTCGTGGATGCCGAAGCCGAGCCGCCCGTTGTTGGCGACGAAGCAGGGGTGGCCCTCGGTCATCCCGGTCTCGATCGCCTGGAAGCCGCTCTCGACCAGCTCCGCCGATGTGATCTGCGGTTTGGTCAGTTTGTAGCAGGTGCCCGAGAGGGTGGAGGAGATCTCCTCCAGGTAGACCGGCAGGATCTCCTCGCTCAGGCCCAGCGTCTTCTTCAGCTCGATGAGGAAGTCCAGGGCTGCGAGCGGGAGTTCGGCGTCGTCGCGGGTGCGGGTGATCGAGTCGGCGTCCACCTGCCAGTGGTCGAGGGCATGGCGGACGGCCGTGAAGCGGTAGTAGGTCAGCCCGTCGTCGCTGCGGACGACGTAGCGGCCGTCCTTCTCCTCGGGGGTGATCAGGCGCTCGTGCGCGAACTCCGCGAGGGCCTTGCGCACGAGCAGCCGGTTGGCCTTCTCCCAGCGCTCGGGGGAGAGGTGGGCGACGGCGTCGGCGAGGCTCATGCCGTCACCCCCGTCGCCGCGACGAACTGCTCGCGCGTGCAGAAGCTCAGCAGCGCCCGCTTCTCCGGCTTCTGGATCTCCCGCTCGGGCACGAACCCGACGGCTTCGTTGAGGGCGTGCACCGCCGTGTTGGAGACGTCGGGCTCGACGACGACCCGGGAGGTGGCCGGGTCCTCGAAGAGACGCGCCAGCACGGCGGTGATCACGGCCCGGGTGAACCCGTGCACGGGCCGGTCGGTCGGGGCGACCAGGAAGTGCATGCCGACGTCACCGGGCCGCGGCTCGTACAGGCCGACCAGCTCGCGGTGGGCGGGGTCGTAGTACTCCATCAGGAAGGCGGGCTCGCCGTCGTGCAGGCCGATGAGGGCGTGGCTGTGCTCGTCGGCCGCGATGTCCATGTAGGCGCGCTCGACGTCGACGAGTTTCGCGTGCTGCATCATCCAGAACGCTGCCTTGGGATGCGTGACCCAGCCGTGCAGCAGCTCGGCGTCCTCGACGAGGTCGAGGGGCCGCAGGGTGAGACGGCCGACGGCGGCCGTGGTCGTGCTCATATACCGAACTCCTGGAACGCGATGGTCTTCTCGACCGGGTAGTACTCGCTGCCGAGCAGGTCACGGATGATCGAGCTGTTGCGGTACGCGCCCATGCCGAGGTCGGGGGAGGTGATGCTGTGGGTGTGCGCGCCGGCGTTCTGGAGGAACACGGCCCGGCCGGTGGTGTCGATGGAGTAGTTGCGGGCGATGTCGAAGTTGCCGTGGGAGTCGTAGCGCAGTCTGTCCCGGACGGGGGCGAGGAACTCCGGCTCCACGTACCGGTAGCCGGTGGCCAGGACCAGCCCCTGGGAGCTCAGCTCGAAGTCCTTGCCCTGCTCCTCCTGCCGGAAGGCGAGGGTGTAGGTGCCGTCGGCGTAGGTGGCGCTGTTCAGCGAGGAGTTGGTGAGCAGACGGGTGGGCACCGGGCCGCCGAGGTTCTTCTGGTAGAGCAGGTCGAAGATCTCGTTGATGAGATCGCCGTCGATGCCCTTGTAGAGGTTCTTCTGCTCGGCCGTCAGGCGGTAGCGGGTCTGCTCCGGCAGCTCGCGGAAGTAGTCGATGTACTCCGGGGAGGTCATCTCCAGCGTGAGCTTGGTGTATTCGAGCGGGAAGAAGCGCGGGGAACGGGTGACCCAGTTCAGCCGGTAGCCGTGGACGTCGATCTCGCCGAGCAGGTCGTGATAGATCTCGGCGGCCGACTGGCCGGAGCCGACCACCGTGATCGACTCCTTCTTCTGGAGTTCCGCCTTGTGCCGCAGGTAGCGGGAGTTGTGCACGAAGTCGCCGCCCAGGTCCGCGCAGGCCTCGGGGATGTGCGGGGGCGTACCGGTGCCGAGGACCAGGTGACGGGCGCGGAACCGCTCGCCGGCGGTGGTCCGCACGACGTACAGGTCGTCCTCGTACGTCACTTCCGCGACCGTCGTCGAGAAACGCACGCTGCTCAGCTTGTTCGCGGCCCAGCGGCAGTAGTCGTCGTACTCGACCCGCAGCGGGTAGAAGTTCTCGCGGATGTAGAACGAGTACAGCCGGCCTTTCTCCTTCAGGTAGTTGAGGAAGGAGAAAGGCGAGGTCGGGTCGGCGAGGGTGACCAGGTCCGACATGAACGGCGTCTGGAGGTGGGCGCCGTCGAGGAACATGCCGGCGTGCCACTCGAAGTCGGGCTTGGACTCCAGGAAGACACCGTCGAGCGTGTCGATGGGCTCGGTGAGGCAGGCGAGACCGAGGTTGAAGGGGCCGAGCCCGATCCCCACGAAGTCATAGGTGTGGCTGGCTTCAGGAAGCGCGGTCAAGGGACTCTCCCAGGTACTGCTCGGCGTGGCCGGCGATCAGGTCGAGGACGGCGGCGATGTCGTCGGTCGTCGTCTCGGGGTTCAGCAGGGTGAACTTCAGGTAGTGGCGGGCGCCGACCTTCGTGCCCGCGACCACCGCGTCACCGGAGGCGAACAGGGCCTTGCGGGCGTAGAGGTTGGCGCGGTCGATCTCGGCCGGGTCGGTGACGGCGGCCGGGATGTAGCGGAAGACGAGGGTGGAGAGCGACGGCTGGACGACGACGTCGAAGCGCGGGTCGGCGGCCAGCAGGTGCCAGCCCTCGGCGGTCAGGTCGCAGACCTCGTCGAAGAGCTGCCCGATGCCGTCGGCGCCCATGGTCCGCAGGGTCATCCACAGTTTGAGCGCGTCGAAGCGGCGGGTGGTCTGCAGGGACTTGTCCACCTGGTTGGGGATGCGCTCCTGCACCATGCGGCGCGGATTGAGGTACTCGGCGTGGTAGGTGGCGTGCCGGAGCGTGGCCGCGTCACGGACCAGTACGGCCGACGAACTCACCGGCTGGAAGAAGGACTTGTGGTAGTCGACGGTGACGGAGTCGGCGCGCTCGATGCCCTCGATGCGATCCCGGTACTTCACGGAGGCGAGCAGGCCGCAGCCGTAGGCCGCGTCGACGTGCATCCAGGTGCCGTACCGGTCGCACAGCTCGGCGATCTCGGGCAGCGGGTCGATGGAGCCGAAGTCGGTGGTGCCGGCGGTGGCGACCACGGCCATGGGCGTCAGACCGGCCTCCTTGCAGCGCTCCAGCTCGCGGGCGAGCGCGACGGTCTGCATCCGCTTGTCGTTGTCGACGGGGACGGACACCACCGCGTCGGGACCGAGGCCGAGGAGTTTCGCGGACTTCTTCACGCTGAAGTGGCTGACCTCGGAGGCGAAGACGCGCAGTTCGGCGAGAGTCTGCGACTTGGCCTCCTCGCGGGCGAGCAGCAGCGCCTGGAGGTTGGACTGGGTGCCGCCGGAGGTGAACACGCCGTCGGCGGCCGGTCCGAGGCCGATGCGGTCCGTCGTCCAGTCGATCAGTTTGCGCTCGATGAGGGTGCCGCCGGCCGACTGGTCCCAGGTGTCGAGGGAGGAGTTGACGGCCGACAGGACCGCCTCGCCCAGCACGGCGGGGATGACGACCGGGCAGTTGAGGTGGGCGAGGTAGCGCGGGTGGTGGAAGTAGATCGCGTCACGGAGGTAGACCTCCTCCAGCTCGTCCAGGACGGCCGTGGTGTCGTGCAGCGGCTTGTCCAGGTCGATCCCGTCGATGCGGGGCGCGAGAGCGTCAACCGAGACGCCGGTGAACGGACGGTCGGTGGCGGCGATCTTGGCGGCCACCCGCTCTACTCCTTCGGTCACGGAGCGGCGGTACTGCTCCGCGGTCGTGTCATTGAGCAGGTGCGAGCGCATGGTGGGGGTCCTCCGGGGGGTGGGGACGAGGTCTGCTGCGGAACGGGCTAGGGGACGGAGCCTCGGATCAACTTAGGTTAGCCTAACCTAAGTTAGATGAACGAGGGTCGGCCTCTGCCGTGACCGTGATCACGTCGGCGCATGTGTCCAACCGGCCGCGGGGGCAGGGCTGGTGAGGGTGCGGACTACTCCGCGGCGCGGAGCTGCTCCTCGCTCATGCCCTGGCGCCAGTACCCGACGAAGGTGATGCGTCGCCGGTCGATCCCGCGTTCGCCGACGAAGTGGCGGCGCAGCGCCTTCACGCGTCCCGACTCGCCCGCGATCCACACGTACGGGTGCCCGGCGGCCGGGAGCCGCGCCTCCCGGAGGGTGTCCACGGAGCTCTCCCCGACCACCCAGGTGACCTCGGCATCCGCCATGGTCGCCAACTCCCGTACGTTCACGGCGTCGTGCGTCTCCAGCCAGACCCGGACGCGCTGTCCCGCCGGCAGGGACTCCAGGATCGACGCGATGGCCGGAAGGGCGGTCTCGTCGCCCCAGAGCACGACCAGATCGGTGTCGGCGGGCGGCCGGAACCGGATCGCCCGGTTGTCGGCCAGGGCCGGGCCCAGCAGGACGACCCGGTCCCCGGCGCCGGCGCCCGCCGCCCAGACGGAAGCGGGGCCGGCCGGGGTGTGCAGCACGAAGTCGATGTCGATCTCGGTGGTGCGCCCGAGGGTGTCCCGGCGATGGGCCCGGAGCGTGTACGAACGCATCACCGCCCTTACGTCGTCCGGCAGTTCACGCCAGGCATGCCACCAGCCGTCGCCCAGCTCGTAGGGGATGGCCGGGGTGGACTGCCCCGGGTGCGGCAGGAACAGCGACAGCGACTGGTCGTGCCCGTCGGAGAAGAAGTGTTCGAGATCCTGCCCGGTGAAGGTGACCCGGACGAGCGACGACCCGACCCGGCGGGCCCGCGCGACGTGGAGGGAGAAGAACCGGAAGGGCGCGACGACGGCAGTGGTCACGGGGGGCGCTCCTGTGGACGTGGGGAGGGAGGACCGGCGTGCTTCTTTCAGGGGCGCGGTGAACCGCGCGACCGGCCACGGCCGGACCCGCGGTTCACCCGCGACATCAAGTCCCCTGGTCAGGAAACCTTCTTCGCCTTCTCGAGGGCCTCGGCGAGATTCACGAGCAGCGGCACGCACTTCGCGTACGACAGGATCGGCTCCGGCGACCGCGCGATGACCTGACCGGCCTTCACGGCGGGCAGCTTCTTCCAGGTCGCCTCGGTGATGTCGGCGGGCTGGATCGTCGAGGACCGGTCGTCCATCATGATGATGTCGGCCGCGTACTTGTCGACGTTCTCCCAGCTCAGCGACTCGTACCAGCCGCCACCCTCCGCCTTCGCGCTCTCCGGCGGCTCGACGAAGTTCACGCCGAGGGCCTTGAAGTACTCGAGGTCGATGGAGAGGTTGGTGCCGGAGACGTAGAAGAGCGCCTCGCTCGCGGAACCGGCCAGCACCTTGATCTCGGGCTTGGCCTTGGCGGCGGCGCGCAGCCGGGCGGCCGCGTCCTCGAACTTCTTCTTGGCGTCGGTGACCGCGGCCGCCGTCATGTCGGCGCCGAGCGACTCGGCCAGCTCCCACATGCGCTGGAGGGGAGCGGTCAGCTGACGGTCGTAGACGGAGATGCCGACGCTCGGGGCGAGCTTGGCGATCTTGTCCTTGGAGGCCTCGGGGACGTACCAGAGGGTGCCGGCGTTGTCGAACATCGTGGAGAGGAGCACGTCGGGCGCGAGGGCCGCGTACTTCTCGACGTTGAACTCGTCCCAGACGTTGCCGAGGACCGTCACCTTGGTGATGTCCATGTCGCCGGCCTGGACGTCGGCCTTGCCCGCGGCGGTCTTGGTCGGGCCGAAGACGCCCTTGACCTGGATGCCGTAGTCGTACAGGGCGGCGCCGACGCCGGTGAAGGCGACGATGTTCGCGGGGATCTTGTCGAGCTTCACCGTGGTGCCGCGGTCGTCCTTGAAGGTCCAGGAACCGGACTTGGCCGAGGCGCTCTCCGACGACGAGGAGCCACTGCTGCTCGCGTCGTCGTCCCCGCAGGCGGCGAGGGCGGCACCGAGGCCCAGGGCGCCACCGGCGGCGAGGATGCCGCGGCGGGTGGGACGGGCGGCTCTGACGTTGGACATGTCTCTGGCTACTTTCGGACGGGGCGGATCACCCGAGGACGGTTCGAACGTAGGTTAGCCTAACCTCAGCTCGTGTCCAGAGGGTGGTTCCGGGTCCCGGAGCGCCCACGGCGACGCATGCCCGCCTTCTGTGCCCCTCCTGTGGATCGAAGGTGTACGGAACGTCAGGAGGGCGCATCACAACCGGAGTTGCCACTCGCTCCGAGGATGCGAAGAGCGCGTGCGGGGCCGTCGGACGGCCCCGGGGCATGCCGGTGAGGCCGCCGTACGGCCCGGATCGAGCGGTGCGGCGACCTCCTGTGCGCGGCGGCCCCTGATGTCAGGCCGACTTCCGGCCATCGTGTGAGCGCGCCGCCGCGGCCACGGCCGACGGGCGCGCCGCCGGGCTCACCCGGGCAGCCCCAACTCGCGGGCGATCAGCATCCGTTGCACCTCGCTCGTGCCCTCCCCGATCTCCAGGATCTTGGAGTCGCGCCACATCCGGGCCACCGGGTACTCGTTCATGAAGCCGTAGCCGCCGTGCACCTGGGTGGCGTCGCGGGCGTTGTCGACGGCGATCGTCGACGAGTAGAGCTTGGCGAGGGCCGCCTCCTTCTTGAAGGGGTCCCCGGCCACCAGCCGCGAGGCCGCGTCCCGCCAGGCGAGGCGGGCCGTGTGGGCCTTCATCTCCATGTCGGCGAGCTTGAACTGGATGGCCTGGTTGGCGCCGATCGGACGGCCGAACGCGTGCCGCTCCTTCGCGTACCTCACCGACTCGTCCACACAGCCCTGCGCGAGGCCCGTCGCGAGTGCCGCGATGGCGACCCGCCCCTCGTCGAGGATCCGCAGGAACTGCGCGTACCCGCGGCCCTCCTCGCCCAGCAGGTTCGCCGCCGGGACGCGCACGTCGGAGAAGGACAGCTCACGGGTGTCGGAGGCGTTCCAGCCGACCTTCGAGTAGGGCGCCGCGACCGTGAAGCCCGGCGTGCCGGACGGGACGATGATCGCGGAGATCAGCGGCCGGCCGTCCGGCTTGCGGCCGGTCACCGCCGTGACCGTGACCAGCGCCGTGATGTCCGTGCCCGAGTTGGTGATGAAGCACTTGCTGCCGTTGATCACCCACTCGTCCGTCTCGGGGTCGAGCCGGGCCGTCGTGCGCGTCCCGCCCGCGTCGGAGCCGCCGTCCGGCTCGGTCAGCCCGAAAGCGCCGAGGATCTCGCCGGAGCACAGCCTCGGCAGCCACTGACGCTTCTGCTCCGGCGTCCCGAAGAGATGGATCGGCATGGCGCCCAGCGAGACGCCCGCCTCCAGGGTGATCGCCACGGACGAGTCGACGCGCGCGAGTTCCTCCAGGGCGATGCCGAGGGCGAGGTAGTCGCCGCCCATGCCGCCGTACTCCTCGGGGAACGGCAGCCCGAACAGGCCCATGCGGCCCATCTCGCGGACGATCTCGTACGGGAACTCGTGCCGCTCGTAGAAGTCACCGATCTTGGGCGCGACCACGTCGTGCGCGAACTCCGCGACGGTGCGGCGGAGTTCTTCCAGTTCGGGGGAGAGACGGTGGTCCATGTCGGGTCACTGCTCCTTGTGGGGCTGTGCCGTGCCGAGTGCTCGGACGGTGCGGGAAGGGCTGGGTCGGCCCAGTCGGGCGGCCATCCACTCGCTCGTGGCGACGAGACGGCCGAGGTCGACCCCGGTGTCGATGCCGAGGCCCCGCAGCATCCACACGAGGTCTTCGGTGGCGAGATTGCCGGTGGCGGACTTGGCGAACGGGCAGCCGCCGAGGCCGCCCGCCGAGGCGTCGACGGTGGTGACGCCGTGCTGGAGCGCGGCGAAGGTGTTGGCGAGCGCCTGGCCGTACGTGTCGTGGAAGTGCACGCCCAGCACGTCCGTGGGCACACCCTGTTCGTTCAGCGCGGTCAGCAGTGCCCGGACGTGACCCGGGGTGGCCACGCCGATCGTGTCGCCCAGGCTCAGTTCGTCGCAGCCCAGGTCGAGCAGGGCCCGGCAGACCCGGACGACCTGGTCGACCGGGACCGCGCCCTCCCACGGGTCGCCGAAGCACATGGAGAGGTAGCCGCGCACATGCACGCCCTGTGCCTTGGCCCGGGCCACCACCGGCTCGGACATCGCCAGCACCTCGTCCACCGTGCGGTTGAGGTTGGCCTTGGCGAAGGACTCGGTGGCGCTGACGAAGACGGCGACCCGGCGGGCGCCCAGGGAGAGGGCGCGGTCGAGGCCGCGCTCGTTCGGCACCAGCACCGGGAGCGCCACCCCGAGACCGCTCACCAGCGGGAACAGCTCCTCGGCGTCCGCGAGTTGGGGCACCCACTCGGGGTGGACGAAGCTGGTGGCCTCGATGGTGGTCAACCCCGCGTCGGCGAGGCGGTGCACGAACTCCGCCTTGACGGCCGTCGGTACGGTCGACTTCTCGTTCTGGAGGCCGTCGCGCGCGCCCACCTCGTGGATACGCACCCGCGTGGGCAGGCCCGGGGCCGGTACCGCCATGGGAAGCGTCACTGGTCCTCCTCCGCCGGTGCGATGACGGCCAGCACCTGGTCCATGGCGACCGTCGTGCCCGGCGTCACGTCCAGTTCGGCGACCGTGCCGGCGTGCGGGGCGGAGATGACGTGCTCCATCTTCATCGCCTCGACGACCAGCAGGCTCTGGCCCGCGGTCACCTCGTCGCCGACGGCGACCTTGACCACCGTGACCGTGCCGGGCATGGGCGCGGTGAGCGAGTCGGCACCCGCGTGGGCGCTGCGGGACAGGGAGTCGGCGACCGGATCGTGGTCGCGGACGTTCCAGGCGTCGCCGTCACGGCCGAGCCAGCTGCCGTCCGGCAGTGCGGCGAAGGACTGTGCGACGCCGTCGAGGCGGCAGCCGAACCGGGACCGCGCTCCCGCCGGGAGCGGACCCGCGGCGCCCCGCAGCGGGGCGTCCGCCCCGTCGAGCAGCACCTCGGCCGTGCCGTCCGCCGTGCCGCGCACGCGGACGGTCACCGGGTCGTGTCCCGGCACGTGCAGATGGTGTGCCGTCCAGGCGGGCTCGCCGCCCAGCCGCCAGCCGTCCGCGGCCGAGAACGGGTCCACCCAGCCGGCCTCGCCGGGCGCGGGGGCGAGCGCGGCCTGGCGCAGCAGCGCCGCCGCCGCGTAGACGTCCCGCGGGACGTCGGCCGCGACGAGCGTCACCGCCTCCCGCTCCACCAGGCCGGTGTCCAGCTCGCCGGCCACCACCGCCGGATGGGCCAGCAGCCGCCGCAGGAACCCGGCGTTGGTCTGCACGCCCAGCGTGACCGTCTCCGCGAGCGCCGCCCGGAGTCTGCGCAGCGCGGTCTCCCGGTCCGGTCCGTAGGCGATCACCTTGGACAGCATCGGGTCGTAGAGGCTGCCGACCTCGGTGCCCTCGCTCAGCCCGGAGTCGGTGCGGACACCGTCGCCCTGGGGTTCGCGCAGCCGGAGCACCGTCCCGCCGGAGGGCAGGAAGCCGCGCGCGGGGTCCTCGGCGCAGATCCGCGCCTCGACCGCGTGCCCGGTCAGCCGGACGTCCTCCTGGCCGAAGGACAGCCGCTCACCGGCCGCGACCCGCAGCTGCCACTCCACCAGGTCCAGGCCGGTGACCAGTTCGGTGACCGGGTGCTCCACCTGGAGACGGGTGTTCATCTCCATGAAGTAGTACGACGACGGGTCGTTGCCCGGCACGATGAACTCCACCGTGCCCGCGCCCCGGTACCCGCACGAGCGTGCCGCCTGGACCGCCGCCTCGCCCATGGCCGCGCGGGTCTTCTCGTCCAGCAGGACCGAGGGCGCCTCCTCGACGATCTTCTGGTGCCGGCGCTGGAGGGAGCACTCGCGCTCGCCCAGGTGCACCACGTTCCCGTGGCCGTCGGCCAGCACCTGGATCTCGATGTGCCGGGGCCGGTCCACCCATCGCTCGACGAGCAGCGTGTCGTCCCCGAAAGAGGCGCGGGCCTCGCGGCGGGCGGCGGCGATCTCCTCGCCCAGCACGGCCAGGTCCCGTACCAGGCGCATGCCCTTGCCGCCGCCGCCGGCCGACGGCTTGAGCAGGACGGGCGCGCCGATCTCGCGGGCCGCGTCGGCGAGTTCGGCGTCGCCGAGCCCGCTGCCGCTCGACCCGGGGACGACCGGCACCCCGGCCGTCTGCACGGTCTCCTTGGCCCGGATCTTGTCCCCCATCAGGGAGATGGCGTCCGCGGACGGCCCGATGAAGACCAGTCCGGCGTCGGCGCAGGCGCGCGCGAAGCCGGCGTTCTCCGCGAGGAAGCCGTATCCGGGGTGGACCGCCCGGGCGCCGGCCCGGGCGGCGGCCGCCAGCAGCCGCTCCACCGACAGATAGCTCTCGGCCGCCGGCGGCGGACCGAGGCGTACGGCCGTGTCCGCCTCCCGGACGTGCCGGGCGTCCGCGTCGGCGTCGGAGAAGACGGCGACCGAGCGCACGCCCAGCGCGCGCAGGGTGCGGATGACGCGGACGGCGATCTCGCCCCGGTTGGCCACAAGCACGGTGTCGAACATCAAGGCTCCCCTCCTCACATCCGGAAGACGCCGAACTGGGGGTCACCCAGCGGCGCATGGGCACAGGCGGTCAGGGCGAGGCCCAGTACCTGCCGGGTCTCCAGCGGGTCGATGACGCCGTCGTCCCAGAGGCGGGCGGTGGCGTAGTAGGCGTTGCCCTGGCGTTCGTACTGCTGCCGGACCGGCGCCTTGAACGCCTCTTCCTCGTCCGCGGGCCACTCCTCGCCCCGCGCCTCGAGCTGGTCCCGCTTGACGGTCGCGAGGACGGAGGCGGCCTGCTCGCCGCCCATGACGGAGATCTTCGCGCCCGGCCACATCCACAGGAAGCGGGGCGAGTAGGCCCGGCCGCACATGGAGTAGTTCCCGGCGCCGTACGACCCGCCGACGACGACCGTCAGCTTCGGCACGCGCGTGCACGCGACGGCCGTCACCATCTTGGCGCCGTGCTTGGCGATGCCGCCGGCCTCGTAGTCGCGGCCGACCATGAACCCGGAGATGTTCTGGAGGAACACCAGCGGGATCCCGCGCTGGTCGCACAGCTCGATGAAGTGGGCGCCCTTCTGGGCCGACTCGGAGAACAGGATGCCGTTGTTGGCGACGATGCCGACCGGGTGGCCGTGGATCCGGGCGAAGCCGGTGACCAGGGTCTGCCCGAACTCGGCCTTGAACTCCTGGAAGCGCGAGCGGTCGACCACGCGCGCGATGACCTCGCGCGCGTCGTAGGGGGTGCGGGAGTCGACGGGCACCGCGCCGTACAGCCCGTAGGGGTCGACCTTGGGCTCGGCGGACGGCCGCACCTCCCAGGGCAGGGGCCCGCGCGCGGGGAGTGTCCCGACGATGTTGCGGACGATGCGCAGCGCGTGCGCGTCGTCCTCCGCGAGGTGGTCGGTCACGCCCGACACCCGCGCGTGCACCTCGCCGCCGCCCAGCTCCTCGGCGGTGACGACCTCGCCGGTGGCGGCCTTCACCAGCGGGGGCCCGCCCAGGAAGATCGTGCCCTGGCCGCGGACGATGACGGCCTCGTCGCTCATGGCCGGGACGTAGGCCCCGCCGGCCGTGCACGAGCCCAGCACCGCGGCGATCTGCGGGATCCCGGCCCCGGACATCCGGGCCTGGTTGTAGAAGATCCGCCCGAAGTGCTCCCGGTCCGGGAACACCTCGTCCTGCATGGGCAGGAAGGCCCCGCCCGAGTCCACGAGGTACAGGCAGGGCAGCCGGTTCTCGAGGGCGACCTCCTGGGCCCGCAGATGCTTCTTCACCGTCATCGGGTAGTACGTGCCGCCCTTGACGGTGGCGTCGTTGGCGACGATCACGCAGGTGCGCCCGCCGACCCGTCCGATCCCGGCGATGACCCCGGCCGCCGGGGCCTGCCCCTCGTACATGCCGTCGGCGGCGAGAGGGGCGAGCTCCAGGAAGGGCGACCCCGGATCCAGGAGGGCGTCGACCCGGTCCCGGGGCAACAGCTTCCCGCGCGCGGTGTGGCGTGCCCTCGCCTTCTCCCCACCCCCCAGCCGGGCCGCGGCCAGCTTGCCGCGCAGCTCCTCGACGAGTGCGTGGTGTGCCGCCTCGTTGGCCCGCCAGGCCTCCGACGCGGGATCAGCCGCGCTCGTCAGCTCCGGTGCCTGCTCCATCCTTGCGGTCCCCTCGCCCAGTGATCGACTGTTAATGAGCGTTAACCATTTCCATCAGGTTAACGACCGCTAACCTCCCTGTCTAGAATCGACTTCATGGCCACCAGAACCGACGCCCCCACCCGTCGCGAGCAGATCCTCAGGGAGGCCGCGCGGCTGTTCGCCGAGCGCGGGTTCCACGGCGTGGGGGTGGACGAGATAGGCGCCGCCGTCGGCATCAGCGGGCCGGGGCTCTACCGGCACTTCCCGGGCAAGGACGCGATGCTCGCCGAGTTGCTGGTGGGCATCAGCGGCCGGCTGCTGACCGGTGCGAAACGGCGCCTGGCGGAGGCCGACGGCGTGCCGCCCGAGGCGTTCCTCGACTCGCTCGTCGAGGGGCACATCGACTTCGCCCTCGACGACCGTCCCCTGATCACCCTGCACGACCGTGAGCTGGACCGCCTCCGTGACAGCGACCGCAAGATGGTCCGCCAGCTCCAGCGGCAGTACGTCGAGCTGTGGGTGGAGGCCCTGCGTGCCGTGTATCCGGGCCTCGCCGAGCCGGCCGCCCGCTCGGCGGTGCACTCCGTCTTCGGTCTGTTGAACTCCACGCCGCACCTCGGCCGACCGGGTTCCCTGCCGGGCCGCGCGGCCACCGCGGCGCTGCTGCACCGGATGGCCAGGGGCGCCTTCGCGGCGGCCGCGGAGTGACGAGCGTTACCCCCGCCCCACCCTGGACGCTCTTCGTACTCGCCGGTACGGTTGTTCTCTGAGCAAGCGCTTAGCCATCGGCCCGCGACCATGCCCACCACGCATCGCGCAACCCCGACGGCGAGCAACCACATCCGCGAGAGCGGCGCCGGCTTAGGCGCAGAGAGGGGCCGGCGGTGCGCCGTACGGTGTTCAACGAGGACCACGAGGCGTTCCGGGAGACCCTCCGGGCCTTCATCGAGGCCGAGGTCGTTCCCGTCTACGACGAGTGGTTCGCGGCCGGCCAGGCGCCGCGCGACTTCTACTACAAGCTCGCCGAGCTCGGCGTCTTCGGTATCCGCGTCGACGAGGAGTACGGCGGCGCCGGCATCGACTCGTACAAGTTCGAGGCCGTGCTCTACGAGGAGACCGCCCGCGCGGGTGTCTCCTTCGGCGGCTCCGGTGTGCACGTGCTGCTCGGTCTGCCGTACCTCAAGCTGCTCGCCACCGACGAGCAGAAGAAGCGCTTCCTGCCGAAGTTCGTCTCCGGCGAGGAGATGTGGGCGATCGCGATGACCGAGCCGGGCACCGGCTCCGACCTCGCGGGCATGAAGAGCACCGCCAAGCTCTCCGAGGACGGCACGCACTACGTCCTCAACGGCTCCAAGACCTTCATCACTGGCGGTGTCCACGCGGACCGCATGATCGTCTGCGCCCGCACCTCCGCCCCCACCGCCGAGGACCGCCGCCACGGCATCTCCCTCTTCGTGGTGGACACCAAGGCCGAGGGCTACTCGGTCGGCCGCAAGCTGGACAAGCTGGGCCTGAAGACCTCCGACACCGCCGAGCTGGCGTTCGTCGACGTCAAGGTGCCCGTCGAGGACCTGCTCGGCGAGGAGAACAAGGGCTTCTACTACCTCGGCCACAACCTCGCCTCCGAGCGCTGGGGCATCGCCTACGGCGCGTACGCGCAGGCCAAGGCCGCCGTCCGGTTCGCCAAGCAGTACGTGCAGGAGCGCGTCGTCTTCGGCAAGCCGGTCGCGCACTTCCAGAACACCAAGTTCGAGCTGGCCGCCTGCCAGGCCGAGGTGGACGCGGCCGAGGCCGTCGCCGACCGCGCCACGGAGGCCCTGGACGCGGGCGAGCTGACCCCGGCCGAGGCCGCCAGCGCCAAGCTGTTCTGCACCGAGGTCGCCCACCGGGTGATCGACCGCTGCCTCCAGCTGCACGGCGGCTACGGCTTCATGAACGAGTACCCGATCGCCCGCCTGTACGCGGACAACCGCGTGAACCGCATCTACGGCGGTACCAGCGAGATCATGAAGTCGATCATCGCGAAGGACATGGGTCTGTAAGCAGTCCGCAACGACGGGCCGCTACAACCGGATGCCATGAGCCAGGCACTACAGGATCTCCTCGATCTGCTCGACATCGAGCAGATCGAGGAGAACATCTTCCGCGGCGCGTCCCGCTCCGCCGTCGTCCCGCGCGTCTTCGGCGGGCAGGTGGCGGCGCAGGCGCTGGTCGCCGCCGGACGGACGGTCCCCGAGGACCGTCTCGCCCACTCCCTGCACGCGTACTTCCTGCGCATGGGCGACCCGGGCGCGCCCATCGTCTACACGGTCGACCGGATGAACGACGGCCGGTCGTTCACCGCGCGCCGGGTCGTCGCCGTCCAGCACGGACAGCCGATCTTCGCGCTGTCCGCCTCCTTCCAGCGGTACGAGGAGGGCTTCGACCACCAGGCGCCCATGCCGCCCGCCCCGGACCCGGCCACGCTGCCCACCTCCGAGGAACGGCTGCGCGGCTACGCCCACCTCGACCCCGAGGTCGTCGAGCGGTTCCTGGAGGCCCGCGAGGCGGTCGACCTGCGCTATGTCGACGAGCCGCCGTACGGCAGCTACGGCGCGCCGCGCGAGCCGCACTCCCAGGTCTGGTTCCGCGCCAACGGCAAGCTGGCCGACGATCCGCTGCTGCACGTCGTCCTCGCCACGTACGTCTCCGACATGACGCTCCTCGACTCGGTGCTCCTCGCGCACGGGCGCGGTGGCTGGGCGGTCGGCGACGTGGTGGGAGCGTCCCTGGACCACGCGATGTGGTTCCACCGTCCGTTCCGCGCCGACGAGTGGCTGCTCTACGACCAGGAGTCGCCGTCCGCGCACGGCGGCCGCGGCCTCGGCCAGGCCCGCATCTACACGCAGGACGGGCGGCTCGCCGTCTCGGTGATCCAGGAGGGTGTGGTCCGCGCCCCCCGGCGCGGCTGAGCGCCCGGCGCCGCACCCGCGAGTGCGGCGCCCCTTTCGGGGTTCGTCCGTCGCCTACTCGGTCAGTCCCGCCGCCGCCAGCAGGTACGCCGTCATCACGTCGTAGTGGCGCGGGCTGACCACGTGGTCGTCGAGGGGGACCGCCACCTGGACGGTGCCCTCCGACTCGGCGATGAACAGCGCCGGGTCGTTGCAGTCGGCGTAGCCGACGGAGTCGACGCCGTGCTGCCCGGCGTAGCCCGCCCAGCCGTGGTCGGCGACGACCAGGTCGGGCAGCGGCCTGCCCTCGCGTTCGAGCGCGGTGAGGATGGCCTTCATCGGTTCGCCCGAGTGGGTGTGCCAGAGCGTGGCGCCGTGTTCGAGGACCGCCACGTCGGCCAGCTGCCAGACGTACCCCTCGTCCGTCTGGAGCCCCTCCGGGATGACGACGATCTCGCAGCCGGCCTCGCGCAGGGCGGCGGCGGTGGCACGGTGCACGTCGAGGAGACCGCCCGGGTGGCCGGTGGCGAAGAGGACCCGCTGCCGTCCTTCGGCCGCCTTGCGCAGCCGGGCCGCGAGCCGGTCCAGGCCGTCGACCGTCAGCTCGGGGTCGATGGTGTCCTGGCCGTAGCGGAACTCGGGATCGTCGTTCACGCCCACCCGCTCCGCCATCACCGCGAGCACGTCCTGCTCGTCGGTCCAGCGGTCGCCGAGTTCCAGGCCGAGCCAGAAGTTGCGCACACCGTTCGCGAGCTGGCGGTAGTGGGAGAGGTTGTTCTCGCGGGGAGTGGCGACGTCCCCGGCGATACGGGTTCTGACGAGGTGGTCGACGAGTTCGGCGCGGCTGGGCGTCCCGGGTATCGGCATGGTCTCCATTGTGAGGCAGCGGGCTGTGCGCGTCCGTGCTGTTCCGGACGCTGGGACACGCGTCACTCCGTGTGTTTCAGCGAGAACCACAGCTCCATCCGGACGTCCGGATCGTCCAGGTCCGTGCCCAACAGGGCCGCGCAGCGGGTGATCCGCTGCCGCACGGTGTTGCGGTGCACGGCCAGGGCCACCGCCGTACGGTCCCAACTGCCGTGCAGGGAGAGCCAGGTGCGCAGCGTCTCGACGAGCGCGGCGCTCGCTGTGCCCGCCCGGAGCGGGGCGAGCAGCGCCCGGGCGTGGGCCCGGGCCGCGTCGTCGGGCACCAGGTCCAGCAGAGCGGACCCCGAGCCGTGGCGGACGAGTGCCGTGCGGGTGGCGCGGGCCCGGGCCAGCGCGCGGGCCGCCTGCGCGTCGGCGGCCGGCCAGTCGGCGGGGACCGCGTCCGCGCTGACGCCGAGCGTCCAGCCCGGCTGCGGCTGCGGTTGCGGCGCGCCGTCGGCCGGGACGAGGACCCGCACGACGTCGTCCGCGAGGTCGACCAGCGGCGATCCGAGACCGGCGCCGAGCGCGGAGGCCGCCACCGGGCCGGGAGCCGGCGCGTCCGGCCTGCCGTGCACGACGAGCCACCGCTCGCCGCCCAGCAGCGGGGCCACCTCGGCGGGCGCGGCCCCCAGCAGCAGCCGTACGAGCGCCGAGGAACGGGCCGCCCCCGAGCCGCTCTGCTGCTCGCCGGTGAGGAGGGAGAGCAGGACGGCGGCGACGGAGGCGATGGTGTGGTCCCCGGGGTCGCGCCGGGGCGTCGCCACCCCGAGCACGAATCCCCGGCCGGCTCCGAGCGCGTAGGCGGCGAGGTGGGTCCCGTCGGGGGCGGTGTCGCCGGCGGTGGCGGACGCCCGGGAGAGCAGGAGCCGGGCGAGCCCGGCGAGGGGCACGTCCGCCGCGGAGGCCTGTCCCGCCGCCGCGATCTCCGTCCCCTCCGGCCCGTAGAGCACCGCGCGCCCCCCGACCCGCTGGGCGAGCCGGCGCAGGACGGACGGGACCGGGTCCGGCCGGGAGGCGGCGGCCGCGAGGCTCTGCTGGGCCTCGGTCACCCGGCGCAGCTCGGCGGTGCGGGCCCGCTCCATCAGCTGCCACACCGCGCGGGCCACGGCCGAGAACGTCGTCTGCGGCGGCACCTCCAGGAGCGGCAGCCCGTACGCCTCGCAGGCGGCGACCAGCGCCCTGGGCACGGTGTCGTGCACCGGCGCGACCCCGAACCCGAGGGCCGCGCCGCCCGACGCGACGATCCGTGAGACGTAGTCCTCGAAAAAGCTCCCGGGACCCGCCTTCGCCCGGCCGTGGGCGTCCCCTTCCGGCCCCGCCGCCGCCTCCGGGATGTGCACGCCCGCCGTCAGCAGCAGCTCGCCGCCCAGCAGATACGGGTACGGGTCGGCCATCTCCGAGGTGTGGGCCGCGTGCAGCACGATGCCGGGACCGGCGGGCCCCGCGATCTGCCGCAGGGCGAGATCCTCGCGGGCGAGCAGGGCGGCGAGCGGGACCGGCGGGGTGGGAGGCGTGTTCGGAACGAAAGGGGCGGTGGGTGGGGCGGGGGTGGTCGGGACGGGAGGGGTGGCGGGGTCGGCGGGGGTGGTCGGTTCGGGCATGGGGTGTGCGTTCCCTCCACTCGTGCCTCGTCGGATGGATGAAACGTACACTTCGCAGCCGCTCGCCTGACGCCTAGGGTCGTTGGCGCATCTCCGGCCCCGCGACCCGAACGCGCGTCCGGACCCGATCCGGCTCCCCGGTAGAGTCGGACAGGAAGCGGTACATACGCGACGAAGCGTAGGAAAGAAGGCATACGAACCATGAGCGGCAACGAGACGCCCCGCGGCCCCGTCGACTCCTCGCGCATCCCGCGGTACGCCGGCCCCGCGACCTTCGCCCGGCTGCCCCGCCTCGACGAGGTCGGCCGCGCCGACGTCGCCGTCGTGGGCGTGCCGTTCGACTCGGGTGTCTCCTACCGCCCGGGCGCCCGCTTCGGCGGCAACGCGATCCGCGAGGCGTCCCGGCTGCTGCGGCCGTACAACCCGGCGCAGGACGCCTCCCCGTTCGCCCTCGCCCAGGTGGCGGACGGCGGCGACATCGCGGTGAACCCGTTCGACATCCACGAGGCCGTGGAGACCATCGAGGCGGCGGCCGACGACCTGCTGGGCACCGGAGCCCGCCTGATGACCCTGGGCGGCGACCACACCATCGCGCTGCCGCTGCTGCGCTCGGTGGCGCGCAAGCACGGACCCGTGGCCCTGCTCCACTTCGACGCGCACCTCGACACCTGGGACACCTACTTCGGCGCGGAGTACACGCACGGCACGCCGTTCCGCCGGGCCGTGGAGGAGGGCATCCTCGACACCGAGGCCCTCTCCCACGTCGGCACCCGCGGCCCGCTGTACGGCAAGCAGGACCTGACCGACGACGAGAAGATGGGCTTCGGCATCGTCACCTCGGCGGACGTGTACCGGCGTGGCGCCGACGAGATCGCCGACCAGCTGCGGCAGCGCATCGGAGACCGCCCCCTCTACATCTCCATCGACATCGACTGCCTGGACCCGGCGCACGCCCCCGGCACCGGGACCCCGGAGGCGGGCGGCATGACCTCGCGCGAGCTCCTGGAGATCCTGCGCGGCCTGGCCTCGTGCAACCTGGTCTCGGCGGACGTCGTCGAGGTGGCCCCCGCGTACGATCACGCGGAGATCACGTCGGTGGCCGCGTCCCACACGGCGTACGAACTGACCACGATCATGTCCCGACAGATTGCCGAGGCTCGCGCGCAGTGACTCACGACCACGACCTGGTGCTCCGCCCGACGGAGGCGCAGACCGCCGCCGCGCTGAACCCTCCCGCCGGGCGAGGCGGCGGAGACCTGGTCGTGGAGACCCTGGCCGGGCTCGGCGCGACCACCGTCTTCGGGCTGCCCGGCCAGCACGCGCTCGGCATGTTCGACGCGCTGCGCCGCTCCTCGCTGCGGTACATCGGCCTGCGGGTGGAGAACAACGCGGGGTTCGCGGCGGACGCGTACGGCCGGATCACCGGTGAGGCGGCCCCGCTGCTGCTGTCGACCGGCCCGGGCGCGCTGACCTCGCTCGCGGCGCTCCAGGAGGCGGCGGCCGCCTCGGCGCCGGTGCTGGCGATCAGCAGCCAGGTCCCGACGGCCGGCCTCGGCGGCGGCCGCCACGGCTATCTGCACGAACTGCCCGACCAGGCGGCCTCGTTCCGAGGCGTGGTGAAGTCGGTCCACACCGTCCGCGCCCAGTCGCAGATCCCGTCCGCGATCGAGGCGGCCTGGAAGTCCGCGCTGACCGTGCCGCACGGCCCGGTGTGGGTGGAGATCCCCCAGGACGTGCTGCTCGCTCCGACGACGATCCCGGTCGTCACGGGCGGCGACGCCTTCCCCGAAGAGCTGCCGCCGCGCCCCGAACTGACCGCCGTGGCGGCCGACCTGCTGTCGAAGGCGGCCCGTCCGGCGATCATCGCGGGCGGCGGAGTCGTACGGGCGGACGCCTCGGGCAAGCTCAGGCAGCTGGCGGAGCTTCTGCAGGCGCCGGTCGTCACCACGCCGGGCGGCAAGGGCGCGTTCCCCTGGACGCACCCCCTCTCGCTCCAGTCCTGGATCGAGGACCGCCACACCACGGACTTCCTCGAGGACGCGGACGTCCTCCTGGTCGTCGGCTCGGGGCTCGGCGAACTCTCCTCGAACTACCACACGTTCGCGCCGCGGGGCCGGGTCGTCCAGATCGAGGCGGACCTGGGGAAGCTGGAGTCGAACCATCCAGCGCTCGGCATCCACGCGGACGCGCGACTGGCGTTGCAGGCGCTGCTGGAAACGGTGACGGTGACGGACCGGACGCGGGCGGGAGCCGCCGAACGCGTCCGGGAGGTCCTCGCGAAGGTCGCCGACCGTATCGCCGCCCAGGAACTCACCCTGGAACAGGAGGTGCTGGCGTCGGTCCGCAAGGCGCTGCCGGCCGACTCCCCGTCGTTCTGGGACATGACGATTCTCGCGTACTGGGCCTGGTCCGCCTTCGACGCGAAGGGCCCCAACCACATGCACTCGGCGCAGGGTTCGGGCGGCCTCGGCTACGGCTTCCCGGCGGCGCTGGGCGCGGCGGCGGCCGACCCGACCCGACCGGTGCTGGCGGTGTCGGGCGACGGCGGCGCCCTGTACTCGATCGCGGAGCTGGCGACGGCCAAGCAGTACGGCTTCGACGTCACCTGGCTGATCATCGACGACGGCGGTTACGGCATCCTTCGCGAGTACATGACCGACGCCTTCGGCGAGCCCACCGCCACCGAACTGACCCGCCCGGACTACGTGGCCCTGGCGGAGTCCTTCGGGGTGCCGGGGGTGCGGACGTCTCCCGAGACCCTGGAGGCGGATCTGGCGAAGGCGTTGTCCACGCCCGGACCTTCGGTGGTCCTCCTCCCGGCGGTGCTGCGGATGTTCGCGCCGACGCATCTCTCCCCGTCGTAGGCGATCGCCGGGTTGATACGGTCCCGCCATGTCTGCACCACACGGATCACCCGGCCCCGTCACCGCCGACGACGTGCGGGAGGCCGTCCGGCTGGCGGTGGCGGCCCTGCGCGGGGCCGAGGCGGCCGACTGGGACGCCAAGGCCGGTTCCCTGGAATGGAGTTGCCGGGAGACGGTCGAGCATCTGGCCGACGACCTGTTCGCCTACGCCGCCCAACTGGGCGCGCGGGGCGGGCCGTCGGACACCGAGGTGCCCTTCGTGTGGCGCGCGGAGCGGCCCGGCGGGCCGGCGAACGTCGTCTTCGCGGACCGGAGTGCCGGGCCGGCCGGACTCGCGCAGGTGCTGGAGACCTGCGGGGCGCTGCTGACCGCCATGGTGCGGACTACGCCGGCGAGCGTCAGGTCGCATCACGTCTTCGGGGCCTCCGACCCCGAGGGGTTCGCCGCCATGGGTGTCGTCGAGACGCTGGTGCATCTGCACGACGTCGCCGAGGGGCTCGGAGTCCCGTGGGAACCGGACGCCGCACTGTGCGACCGGGTGCTGGTGAGGCTCTTCCCGGACGCCCCGACCGGCACCGACCGGTGGCCCACCCTGCTGTGGGCCACCGGCCGGGGAGAGCTCCCGGGGCACGCGAGCCGCACGCGGTGGCGCTGGTACGGCGTCCCTCGCGGCGACGGCGAGCGGTAGGGCTCAGCAGGCGCCCGGACCCACCGCGTCGATCCGGCCGCCGAAGTCGCCCAGGTAGCGGGTGCGGTAGTCGGCGTTGAAGACGTTCCGCTTCTCCACCGGGCCCCAGTTGATGAAGCAGGCGCGGGTACTGGCGACGAACGAACCCACGTGGTCGTGCAGGGCGGGCGGCATGTCGCGGTAGCCGCTGCGGGCGGTCCACTCCCAGCTGCTGCCGCCGAAGTTCTCGCCGCTGTAGAAGCAGATCGATCCGTCGGGACAGGAGGGCGCGGCGGCCGCCGAGGCGCTCTGGGCGGGCAGGGCGAGGGCGGTGAGGGCGAGAGCGGCGGCGAAGGACCAGGCGCGAAGCTTCATGAACGTCTCCGGGAAAGGGAGTCGGGATCGCTCCGGCGGATCTGCCGAGGCGCGCCCAGCCTCGCGTCCGGGCGGTCCGACATGCCCGGGTCGAAGATTGACTTCACCGGTGTGAGGGAACTGGTCGTTCCATCACACCGATTCCTCCGCCGGGTGGGCCCGGACACGCCGAGAGGGGCCGAACCTCCCGGTGGGGGACGGGAAGTTCAGCCCCTCCGCGGTCGCGCCGCGGGTCCTACCAGATCGCCTCGACCCACTCCGGGTGGTCGATGAACGGGTTGCGGTTGTGCTGGTAGGTGTCGTAGATGACCTGGTTGCGCTTCTCCTCGAAGGCGCTCGGCGGGTCCGCCTCGTTCCACGCCTTGAGGACGGAGAGCTTGCCCATGTACGGGTTGCTGCCGTTGCCGACCTTCTCGTTGGGCTCCAGGTTGGCGAAGCCGTCGTCACCCTCGTAGCGCACGGCCATGTAGAGGATCATGCGGGCCACGTCGCCCCGGTCCGCGGCGCGCGGCGCGAAGGAGTCGGAGTCGACGGTGCTGCCGCCGCCGTTGGTGACCGCGCTGCCGCCGTTGTCGAAGTCCAGGTTGCCGCGGATGCTGTTGACCTGGACGTCCGCGGGACGCAGGTGGTGCAGGTCGGTGCCCGGACCGGTCACCTCGCCGAAGTCGCCGTGGGACTTGGCCCAGGTGTGCTCGCGGTTCCAGTCGCCGACGTCACCGCCGTTGAGGGACTTGCTGCGCGAGACACCGCTGTACAGCAGGATCACGTTGCTGCTGTTGTTCGGGTCCTGGTCGGTGGCCTTCAGAGCGTCCCAGACCGCGGAGTACGAGATCTTCGTCTGGCTGCTGATGATCGTGTGCAGCGAGGACTTCAGACTCGTACCCGTCTTGCCGACCGCGTTCTTGTAGTACGTCGAGTCGTATGCCGTCGTGGTCGCCGCGGCGGGGGTCGCGGTGAGCGCGGGCGCGGTGAGACCGACCAGGACGGCAGTGGTGGCAAGGGCCACCGACTTCCATCGGCGTATGCGTGTCGCCAGCATGTGGGGTGTCCGATCTACGCGGGTTGATTGGAGGCGGCAATCGGGAGAGTGACATGCACATGCGGTCATGGCAATGAATCCGACGTGTCCATCAGGTGAAGGGAACCGGCAAACTGCCCCTTGTCTACGCGAGTTGAACGCGAGTTGTTACACGGAAGCGGCCCCCGACCGTGAAGTCGGGGGCCGCTCGCCGGCGTTGGGCCGGGGCGGTCAGCTCACGTCCGAGGCGTCCAGTCGGTAGATCGCCGACTGGCCGCTCTGCGTCGAGGTGTCCGTGCCCGAGGCGTCCGCCCCGGAGGACTCGGAGCCGGACCCGGACGCGGTGCCCGAACCGGCCGTGGAGCCCGACGTCGAGCTGTAGGCGCTCGTCGGCACCGCCGTGCCGTTCTTCTGCACCCAGGCGGTGATCTCCTGGTTCAGGGCGCTGTTGCCGCCCATGCCGCCGCCGCCGAGCTGGATGTAGTGCAGCTCGCCCTTCTTCACCAGTTCCTCGAGTTTGGCGAGGGTCATCGCCTGGTCGCTGCCGGTGAAGCCCCACATCGAGATGACGGGCTTGCCGCTGCTGAGGATCATCTGGCCCGCGCTCTGCGAGTTGGAGACCGCGATCAGCCAGGTGGCGCCGTCCTGGTGCTTCTCCAGGTACGAGATCAGCTCGCTGTCGGCTCCGCCCGTCCCGCCGCCGGTTGCCCCGCCGGGGCCACCACCGGTGCCGCCGCCCGGAGCCGTGCCGTTCTCGCCGCCGTTCTCGCCGCCGCCGGGGAACTCACCGTTCGCGCCGCCCTGTTGGCCGCCGCTCGGCGCGCCGCCGGGAGCACCGCCGCCCTGGGGGATTTCGCCGGTGCCGCCGCCCGGTGTCATCTGGCCGTTGCCGCCGCCGGGGAACTCGCCGTTCGCCTGGCCGCCCTGCCGGGTGCCGTCACCCTGGGCCTGGCCGCCGGGACCGCCGCCGAAGCCGCCGCGGCCACCGCCGCCGGGACCACCCATGCCGCCGCCCGTGGACGGGCCCGCGGTGGGGTTGCTGCCGCCCATGCCGCCGCCGGTGGAGGAGTCGAAGGCCGGCGAGGCGGCGTACGCCGTCGGGCCGGCGAGAGCCGCCACGATCGCCGCGGCGACGGACACGCCGAGCAGCCGGACCCTGGTGCCGGAGCTCGCGGACCGCAGGACGAACAGGCCCGTGATCGCGAGGACCATGAGCACGCCGACGACCGGCCACAGCCAGGTGTTCCAGCCGGTGGCGCGCCGCAGCAGCACGATCGCCCAGACGCCGGTGACCGCGAGCCCGGCGGGCAGCACCCACGACCAGCGGGCGTCGCCGCCGCGCAGGGCGCGCCACAGCATGACGCCGCCGCCTCCGCACAGCGCCGCGATGCCCGGGGCGAGCGCCGTCGTGTAGTACGGGTGCATGGTGCCCTCGGCCATGGCGAAGGTCAGGTAGTGCAGCACCAGCCAGCCGCCCCACAGCACCAGCGCGGCGCGGGTGAGGTCGGTGCGCGGGGCGCGGCCGCGCAGCACCAGGCCGGCGACGAGCGCGATACCCGCGAAGGGGATCAGCCAGGAGATCTGGCCGCCGAGCACGTCGTTGAACATGCGGCCGATGCCGGCGGTCCCGGCGAAGGAGCCGCCGCCTCCGCCGCCCCCGCCGTTGCCCTCGCCGCCGAGGACCCGGCCCAGGCCGTTGTAGCCCATGATCAGGTCCCAGGCGCTGCCGTCGGTCGAACCGCCGATGTACGGGCGGTCGTCGGCGGGCACCAGGGACACCGCCGTCGCCCACCAGAAGCTGGCCACGGCCAGCGCCACGGCGGCCAGCGCCAGGTTCACGGCCTTCTTCCTCCAGCCGAGCCTCGACGCGTACAGGTAGACGGCGAAGACGGCGGGCAGGGCGATGTAGCCCTGGAGCATCTTGGTGTTGAAGGCGAGCCCGAAGCAGACCGCGGAGCCGAGGAGCGGCAGCAGCCGGTCGTCGCGGGTGGCGCGCAGGGCGAGGGCCGCACCGGCCACCATCAGCAGGACGAGAACGGTGTCCGGGTTGTTGTCGCGGTTGATGGCGACGGTGATCGGCGTCAGCGCGAGCACGAGGGCCGCGACGGCGGCCGCCGCGGGTCCGAAGACCCGCTTCACGGAGGAGTGCAGGATCCAGATCGTGCCCAGCGCCGCCGCCACCTCCGGCAGCATCATCTGCCAGGTGCCGAACCCGAGGATCCGGCAGGACAGGCCCATGATCATGAGCGCGAACGGCGGCTTGTCGACGGTGATGAAGTTGCCGGCGTCCAGCGAACCGAAGAACCACGCCTTCCAGCTCTGCGTACCGCTGTAGACCGCGGCGCTGTAGAAGCTGTTGAGGCTGGATCCGGACAGGTTCCAGGAGTACAGCACGCCCGCCAGGATCATGATCACGATCAGCGCGGGGAGCGACCAGCGCGGCGCCTTGTCCGGCGGAGGTGGCGCGGGGGCCCTCTCGGAGGTCGACGGAGGCGCCCAGTCCGGGGACACGGCGGTGGGCGCGTTCGGGTGGGGGAGTGGATCGGTGGCAGATGTCACCAGTGCACCGTGCAGACGGCCGATGAGTGCGAGCTGTGGTCAGCCTTGGGGCAGCCTGTGGGTGGGTGAGAGGTGGGTAAGAGAGGAGCCGGGGCCACCCGGCGATCCTCCCTGCGGCTGTCCGGAAGGGCGCGCCTCACTCGTCGCCCGGTGCCCCCGGGCATCCGTCCGCCGGTGCGGACATCACCGCACGCGTGGCCGCCTCAGCGCGGAAGTACGTCGAACCTCTCCTTGTAGTGCGTGAGTTGCTCCTGGAATCCGGCGATGAAAGCCGCCTCCTCGGCGGGGTCCATCGTGCTGCCGGGTAGGGCGGCCTGCAGGAAGTCCGGTATCTCACGGAACACTTCGACGGCCGCCCGCCATCGTTCTCCGCCCCGGCTCCGCGCGAGCAGCAGGTCCCTCGCCAGGGTCCTCAGGCCGTCGCCGACGAGCTCGACGGGCACCTTCTTCCGGCGGAACCTCTGCACGTCGGGTGCCTTCGCCTCGGGCGTTCCGAGGTGGCGCAGCACCCACAGGGCGGCGCGCAACTTCCCGGCCGTACGGTGTCCGTTCGTTGTCTCGGTCGGCATCCCTCATGCATGCCCCGCGCTCCCGGGAGTTACGAACTTCCGTGTAGGGAACGTGAGTACAACTTTCGCTCATGTGTGTGAGTCAACAGGTCATGACTCACCGGACACGAAGAAGCAGCAGGCTGCTCGGCGCCGGGCTCACCGCCGGCGTCCTCATGGCCGGCGTGGCCGCCGCCGCACCCGCCGCGGCCGCCACCCCCACCGTGAGCTGTACCTCGGCCAAGGCCGGCCTCGCGGCCAAGCTGAAGAAGGACATCACCGCCGCCCTCGCGAACCGCAAGGGCACGGTCGCCGTCGGCCTCTACGACCGCACCACCGGCACCACGTGCACCCTGCGTGCCTCCACCGCATTCGACTCGGCCAGCGTCGTCAAGGTCACCGTCCTCTCCGCGCTGCTGTGGGACGCGCAGAAGACCGGCCGGGCGCTGACCAGCCGGGAGAAGACCCTCGCCACGGCCATGATCACCAAGTCGGACAACGCCTCCACCTCCACCCTGTGGAAGCAGCTCGGCCCGACGAGGATCAAGAACTTCCTGACGGCCGCGAAGATGACCCAGACCAAGCCGGGCGCCAACGGCTACTGGGGCCTGACCCAGATCACCGTCACCGACGAGCAGAAGCTGCTGAAGCTGCTCACCGCCAGGAAT
This sequence comes from Streptomyces sp. NBC_00637, assembly GCF_045161545.1. NCBI lineage: Bacteria > Bacillati > Actinomycetota > Actinomycetes > Kitasatosporales > Streptomycetaceae > Streptomyces > Streptomyces sp. NBC_00637. The sequence goes on from NZ_CP109046.1 coordinate 5,395,089, forward strand.
ACGGTCCTCACCGACGCCTCGCGCGGCTACGTCAACACGCTGATGGGCAAGGTCGTCTCGACGCAGCGCTGGGGCACCCCCTACGGCAGGCCGGCCGGGGTGAGCTGGCATGTCAAGAACGGGTGGCTGTCGCGCAGCACGCACGGCTGGCGGGTGCACAGCGTCGGCACGTTCCAGGGCGGCGGCCACGACTACGTCATGACCATCCTCACCCACGGCAACAGCACGATGAACTACGGCATCTCGACCATCCAGGGCGTCGCCAAGGTCATCCACAAGGACCTGGCCGCGTCCTGATCGAGCCCCTCCTGATCGAGCCTTTACACGGTGTCCCACCGCCCGTCACCGACCCGGCCTACGGTGGCGCCCATGCGCCTGCGAACCGTACTCGCCACCCTCACCGCCGGCCTGGCGGCGGCCACCACTCTCGCCGCCGCCGGGCCCGCCGACGCCCGCCCGGCCACGACCACGGCCGCCGACACGGCCACGGGCCACGCATGCTCACCCGCCGTCTCCCTGGCCGGCTTCTCCGACGCCCTCGACAAGACGACGTTCGACGGCACCTTCGTCGGCAACTTCTCCGCACTCGCCCTGGACCGGGACGGCTCCCTCGCGGCCCTCTCCGACCGCTCCTCGCTGTTCGGCCTGGAAGCGAAGACCCTCGCCCCGCGGTCGGTCGTCCCGCTCGCCGACGAGAGCGGCGCCGCACTCGACAGTGAGGGTCTCGCCGTCGACCGGGACGGCACCCGGCTCGTCACCTCCGAGACCGAGCCGTCCGTCCGCCGCTACCGCGCCGAGGGCGAGATCCTCGACCGCCTCCCGGTGCCCGCCTCGCTGCTCGTCGCCCCGGCCGGCCGCGCCACGGCCAACCAGACCTTCGAGGGGCTGACGCTGCTGCCCGGCGGACGCACCCTCCTGGCGTCGATGGAGTACGCGATCTCCGGCGACAGCGCGGGCATCGTCCGCTTCCAGACCTGGACCAGGACCAGGGGCGACCACTTCCGGCTCGCCGCCCAGTACGCCTACCGCGCCGACGCCGGCCTCGGCGTCCCCGAGGTCCAGGCCCTGCCCGACGGCCGGCTCCTGGTCCTGGAGCGCGGCTTCACCACCGGCGTCGGCAACACGGTCCGCCTCTACCTGGCCGACCCCCGCCACGCCACGGACACCGCCGGCGTCGCGAACCTCACGGGCCAGGACGGCGTGCGCCCGGTGAGGAAGAAGCTCCTCGCCGACATCGTGAACTGCCCGTCACTGGGAGCGACCGCCGAGCAGCCCCAGCCGAACCCGCTGCTCGACAACATCGAGGGCATGGTGATCACGGGCCGGACCAAGGGCCGCGTGGAGGTGCTCCTGGTCAGCGACGACAACCAGAACGCGGCACAGACGACCCGCTTCTACCGGTTGCGCGTACGCGTCTGACCGTGTCCGGCCGCCGCTGACCGGCTGTGACCGTGTGTTCCCGATTGTTGCGGAGGGATGAAATCCGCTTGTTTCGGCGTTGGTGCCTTCCGGCAGCCCAGGACGACTGGACGACTGGACGACAGGAAGGCACCGGCGTGGCGGTACAGCAGGGGGAGCGGCGGCCGGGCTGGGCGCGCAGACTGGCCGGATACGCCTGGCGGCACCCGAAGGACGTCCTGCTGGCGCTGGGCTCCTCGCTCGGGGGCATGGCCGTCATGGCGCTGGTCCCGCTGGTCACCAAGGTGATCATCGACGACGTGATCGGCGACCACACCCGGGGCATGGCGCCCTGGGCCGGAGCCCTGCTCGCCGCCGCCGTCCTCGTCTACGTCCTCACGTACGTCCGCCGCTACTACGGCGGACGGCTCGCCCTCGACGTCCAGCACGACCTGCGGACCGAGATGTTCGACACGATCACCCGCCTCGACGGCCGGCGTCAGGACGAGCTGTCCACCGGCCAGGTCGTGGGCCGCGCCACCAGCGACCTCCAGCTCATCCAGGGTCTGCTCTTCATGCTCCCGATGACGATCGGGAACCTGCTCCTCTTCCTGATCTCCCTGGTCATCATGGCCTGGCTGTCCCTCCCGCTCACCCTGGTCGCCCTCGCCGTGGCGCCCGCCCTCGCCTACATCGCGCGCCGCAGCCGCACCAAGCTCCACCCCGCCACCTGGTACGCCCAGGCCCAGGCGGCGGCCGTCGCGGGCGTGGTCGACGGAGCCGTCAGCGGCGTACGCGTCGTCAAGGGCTTCGGCCAGGAGGACCAGGAGACGGGCAAGCTGCGCGAGGTCGGCCGCCGGCTCTTCGCCGGCCGGCTGCGCACGATCCGCCTGAACTCGGCCTACACCCCCGCCCTCCAGGCCGTCCCCGCCCTCGGCCAGGTCGCCATGCTGGCGCTCGGCGGCTGGCTGGCCGTGGGCGGCCACATCACCCTCGGCACCTTCGTCGCCTTCTCCACCTACCTCGCGCAGCTCGTCGGCCCGGTGCGGATGCTCGCCGTGGTCCTCACGGTCGGCCAGCAGGCCCGCGCGGGCACCGAACGTGTCCTGGAGCTGATCGACACCGAGCCGTCGATGAAGGACGGCACCAAGGCGCTGCCCGCCGACGCCCCCGCCACCGTCGAGTTCGACGACGTGACCTTCGGCTACGACCCCGGCCGGCCCGTCCTCGACGGCCTCAGCTTCGAGATCCGCCCCGGCGAGACCCTCGCGGTGGTCGGCTCCTCCGGCTCCGGGAAGTCCACCGTCTCCCTCCTGCTGCCCCGCTTCTACGACGTCGGCCGGGGCGCCGTCCTCATCGGCGGCCAGGACGTCCGCGAGCTCACCCTCGACTCGCTGCGGGCCGCGATCGGCCTGGTCCCCGAGGACTCGTTCCTCTTCTCCGACACCGTCCGCGCCAACATCGCCTACGGACGTCCCGACGCCACCCAGGAGCAGATCGAGGCGGCCGCCCGCACCGCCCAGGCCGACCGGTTCATCGCCGAGCTGCCCCTGGGCTACGACACGACGGTCGGCGAGCACGGGCTCACCCTCTCCGGCGGCCAGCGCCAGCGCGTCGCGCTCGCCCGGGCGATCCTCACCGACCCGCGCCTGCTGGTCCTCGACGACGCGACCTCCGCCGTGGACGCGGCGGTCGAGCACGAGATCCACGAGGCCCTCCAGCAGGTCATGCGCGGCCGCACGACCCTGCTCATCGCGCACCGCCGCTCCACCCTCAACCTCGCCGACCGCATCGCCGTCCTGGACGCCGGCCGCCTCGCCGACCTCGGCACCCACGAGGAGCTCCAGAAACGCTCCGCGCTCTACCGCCGCCTGCTCACCGACCCCGACGAGCTCGGCGGGGTCTCGCCCGGCCACACCCTGCCCTCCCCGAGTCTCGGCTTCGCTCGAGCGGGAGGATCCCCCTCGCCCGGCGAGGACACCTCCGTCCGCGACGAACTGGACGCCGAGTTCGACGCCGAGCGCGGGGTGACCCCCCGGCTGTGGACCGGCGACCGGGAGCCGAAGGACACCACCCTGTCCGGGATGCCGGCCACCCCCGAGCTGCTCGCCCAGATCGACGCCCTGCCGCCGGCCGCCGACACCCCCGGCATCGACGAGCGCCAGGCGGTCCGGCCGGAGAAGTCCTACGGCCTGCGCAGGCTGCTGCACGGCTTCGGCGCGCCCCTCCTCGTCAGCCTCGGCCTGGTCGCCGTCGACGCCGGGACGAGCCTGTTGCTGCCGGTGATGATCCGGCACGGCATCGACCAGGGCGTGACCCGGGCGGCGCTGGGCGCCGTCTGGGCGGCCTCGCTGCTGGCGCTGCTCGCCGTGCTGGTGCAGTGGGTCGCGCAGACCGGCGAGATCCGGATGACCGGCCGCACCGGCGAACGCGTCCTCTACAGCCTCCGGCTGAAGATCTTCGCCCAGCTCCAGCGGCTCGGACTCGACTACTACGAGCGGGAGCTCACCGGCCGGATCATGACGAGGATGACGACGGACGTCGACGCCCTCTCCACCTTCCTCCAGACCGGCCTGGTCACCGCCTTCGTCTCGGTCGTCACCTTCTTCGGGATCATGGGCGCCCTGCTGGTCATCGACGTGGAGCTCGCGCTGGTCGTCTTCGCGACGCTCCCGCCCCTGATCGTCGCCACGTACTTCTTCCGCCGGGCGAGCGTGAAGGCGTACGAGCTCGCCCGCGAGCGGGTGTCGACGGTCAACGCCGACCTCCAGGAGTCGGTGTCCGGGCTGAGGATCGTGCAGGCCTTCCGCCGCGAGCGGGACGGCGCCGCTCGGTTCGCGCGGCGCAGCGCCGACTACCGCGAGGCGCGCATCCGCGGCCAGTGGCTGATCTCGATCTACTTCCCGTTCGTGCAGATGCTGTCGTCCGTCGCGGCGGCGGCGGTCCTGATCGTGGGCGCCGGCCGGGTGGACGCGGCGAGCCTCACCACCGGCGCGCTGGTCGCGTACCTCCTCTACATCGACCTGTTCTTCGCCCCCGTCCAGCAGCTCTCCCAGGTCTTCGACGGCTACCAGCAGGCGACCGTCTCCCTGGGCCGGATCCAGGAACTGCTCCGGGAGCCGACGTCCACGAAGTCCGCCGACGAGCCGGAGGAGGTCCTCTCCCTGCGCGGCGAGATCGCCTTCGAGGACGTGCACTTCAGGTACGGCTCCGCCGACGAACCCGAAGACGCCCTGACCGGTATCGACCTGCGCATCCCGGCCGGCCAGACCGTCGCCTTCGTCGGCGAGACCGGCGCGGGCAAGTCGACCCTGGTCAAGCTGGTGGCCCGGTTCTACGACCCCACCGGCGGCCGGGTCACCGTCGACGGCACGGACCTCCGCTCCCTCGACCTCACCTCGTACCGCCACCGCCTGGGCGTCGTCCCGCAGGAGGCGTACCTCTTCCCCGGCACCGTCCGTGACGCCATCGCCTACGGCCGGCCCGACGCCACCGACGCCGAGGTGGAGGCGGCGGCCAGGGCGGTCGGCGCGCACGAGATGATCGCCACCCTCGACGGGGGCTACCTCCACGAGGTCGCCGAACGCGGCCGCAACCTCTCGGCCGGCCAGCGCCAGCTGATCGCGCTGGCCCGCGCCGAACTGGTCGACCCGGACGTCCTGCTCCTCGACGAGGCGACAGCCGCCCTCGACCTGGCCACGGAAGCCCAGGTCAACCAGGCCACGGACCGCCTGGCCGGCCGCCGCACCACCCTGGTCGTGGCCCACCGCCTCACCACCGCCGCCCGAGCGGACCGCGTCGTGGTCATGGACCACGGAAGGGTCGTCGAGGACGGCACCCACGACGAGCTCCTCGCCCTGGACGGCCGCTACGCCCGTCTGTGGCGCACCTTCGTCGGCGAGGACGAGCCCGCGGCGGTGTGAGGCGCCGGTATCTCGTGGCCGAGGTCGGCGAGCCGGGCGGAGTCCGGCCGTCGTCCCGAAGCCCGGGAGGCCCGCCAGGGCCGAGCGGTGTGAGGGCGACAGGGGGAGGTTCAGCCCACGGAAGGGTCGTCGAGGACGGCACCCACGACGAGCTCCTCGCCCTGGACGGCCGCTACGCCCGTCTGTGGCGCACCTTCGTCGGCGAGGACGAGCCCGCGGCGGTGTGAGGGCAACCATTCTGCGGCCGTCGTGCGTCCGTACATCAGTACGGCGATCGGGTGTACGGCGGACGTGGGAGGGGCGGGAACCGTGGGCACAGGTGCGAGAAGCGGGACGGTCAGGCGGCTGGTGCTCGGGCTGGTCCTGCTGGTCGTGTCGGGGTTGCTCGCCGTCGTCGCGCCGGGCAGCGCCCAGGCGGCGACCTCCGCCTCGTCCTGCCCGGGCCGCAAGGTGCGGACCCTGCCCTTCTCCACCGGCTCCGTGCTGGTCTACAAGGGCGGCGGTTACGTCTGCGCCGTCACCGTCCAGAAGAACCCCGGCACCAAGCGGCTGATCTCGGTGAGTGTGCAGGCGCGTGGTCATGTCGCCGTGTCGAAGTCGAGGAAGCACACGCGTAGTTCACCGCCGGCCAGGGTCTACGCGGGGCACCGGTGCGTGCGGGTGACGGGCGCGGTGGCCGGCGGTTCGTACCGGTCGGGCTGGATCCTCTGCTGAGACCTTGCCGAACCCGGCCGGGGGAAAGTCCTCGGCCGGATTCACCGCGGTGGGCCGACGCCGCGTCAATCCCCTCTGGTGTGACGGGTGTTGCTCCGATAGCTTCCGGCGACGCACATCTGTCTCACAGGGAGGGTGCACGCGCATGCGCAAGGCGCTCAGATGGCTGCTGGCACTCACGGTGCTCATAGGCACCTTGGGTACGGCGGCCACGGCAGGGGCGGCCACCGCCGCCGAGCCCAAGGCCACCGCCGGTACGGACATCAAGGACCAGCTCCTCGCCGTACCGGGTATGAGCCTGGTCGAGGAGAAGCCGTACCCCGGCTACCGCTACTTCGTCCTGAACTACACCCAGCCGGTGGATCACCGGCACCCCGCCAAGGGGACGTTCCAGCAGCGGATCACCGTGCTGCACAAGGACACCGCGCGCCCCACGGTCTTCTACACCGGCGGCTACAACGTCTCCACCACCCCCAGCCGCCGCGAGCCCACCCAGATCGTGGACGGCAACCAGGTCTCCCTGGAGTACCGCTTCTTCACGCCCTCCCGCCCCGACCCGGCCGACTGGTCCAAGCTGGACATCTGGCAGGCGGCGAGCGACCAGCACCGCGTCTTCAAGGCGCTGAAGAAGATCTACTCCAAGAACTGGATCTCCACGGGCGGCTCCAAGGGCGGCATGACGGCGACCTACTACGAGCGCTTCTACCCCAAGGACATGGACGGCGTGGTGGCCTACGTGGCCCCGAACGACGTCGTCAACGACGAGGACTCCGCCTACGACCGCTTCTTCGCGAGCGTCGGCACCAAGGAGTGCCGCGACCGCCTGAACGCCGTACAGCGCGAGGCGCTGGTGCGCCGGGAGCCGCTGGAGAAGAAGTACGCGGACTACGCGGCGGCGGAGGGCTTCACCTTCGACACCATCGGCGGCCTGGACCGCGCCTACGAGGCGGTCGTCCTCGACTACGTCTGGGGCTTCTGGCAGTACAGCCTGCTGTCCGACTGCGAGTCGATCCCGGCGGACGCGGCCACGGCGACGGACGACGAGATCTGGACGTCCGTCGACACGATCTCGGGCTTCTCGTTCTACACGGACCAGGGCCTGGCCCCGTACACCCCGTACTACTACCAGGCGGGCACCCAACTGGGCGCCCCCACCATCCACTTCCCGTCCATCGAGAAGAAGTACATCCGCTACGGCTACCAGCCCCCGCGCAACTTCGTCCCCCGCGACATCACCATGAGGTTCCAGCCGCGGGCGATGCGTGACGTCGACACGTGGGTCGAGCACCACGCCCACCACATGCTCTTCGTCTACGGCCAGAACGACCCGTGGGGCGCGGAACGCTTCCGGCTCGGCAGCGGAGCGAAGGACAGCTACGTCTTCACGGCCCCCGGCCTGAACCACGGCGCGAACGTCGCCGGTCTGGTCGCCGACCAGAAGGCGCTGGCCACGGCCCGCATCCTGGCCTGGGCGGGGGTCGCGCCCACCGCCGTGTCCCGGGCCGAGCCGCTGGCGAAGTTCGACGCGAAGCTGGACGTCCGCGACGTGGAGCGGGAGCCCGCGCTGCGTCCGTGAGCGTGACGCACACCGGCCCCGCGCACCCCACCGGGGGCCGCGGGGCGAGGTGATGCGGGCCGTGGACGACCGGGCGAGATGCCCGGCGTCCACGGCCCGCCGTGCGCGTACGCCTAGTACGTCAGGCCGTGCCCGATCGGATACAGCACCTGCGTCGGGTCGTCCGCCCGCCGCACGGGCACCGGCAGCTTCCCGCGCGGCGCGACCGTCCCGGCGATCACCCGGGCGGCGGCCCGCAGTTCGACGTCGGTCCAGCAGTAGGTCGCCAAGCAGGCCCGGGCGGACGGGAGTCGTGCCACGTCGTACGGGTTGCGGACGGCCACCGCCACCACCGGGCGCCCGGTCGCGGCCAGTTGTTCCACCAGCGTCCGCTGCGAGTCGGCCGCCGTGACGTTGTAGGTCGTGACCACCACGGCGTCCGCCCCGGCCGCGGCCGTCACCGCCCCGGCGATCGTCTCGGCGGAGGGGGCCGTGCCCGTGGACAGGGCGGTCGCCCGGAACCCCAGTGCGGTGAGGGCGGCGGCCAGGACGCCGGTGGGCGGGCCCGTGGTGCCGGTGGGGGAGGCCGGATCGGCGCCGACGACCAGGAGCCGGGGGTGGGTCCGGGGCGAGAGCGGCAGCAGTGACCCTTCGTCGACCAGCAGCGTCGTGGTCCGCTCGGCCATCCGGTCGGCCGCGGCGAGGTGTTCCGGCGCCCCGACCGTCCGTCCGACCTCGGCCGTGCCGACGTACGGGTCGTCGAAGAGCCCCAGCCGTGCCTTCAGCCGCAGGATCCGCAGGACCGACACGTCGAGCCGCCGCTCGGTGAGCTCCCCGTCCCGTACGGCCTTCAGGACGGCGTTCCACGCCACGTCCAGGTCCGGCGCGTTGAGGAGCTGGTCGACGCCGGCCTTCAGCGCGAGCACCGGCACCCGGGCGTCGCCGTACTTCGTGCGGACGCCCGCCATGTCGAGGGCGTCGGTGACCACGACCCCGTCGTAGCCGAGGGTCTCGCGCAGGAGACCGGTGACGATCGGACGGGAGAGGGTGGCGGGGTCACCGGAGTCGTCGAGGGAGGGGACCAGGATGTGCGCGGTCATGAGGGAGTCGATGCCGGCCGCGATCGCCGCCCGGAAGGGCACCGCGTCCAGCGTCTCCCACTCCTCGCGCGAGTGGGTGATGACGGGGAAGCCGGTGTGGCTGTCGACGGTCGTGTCGCCGTGCCCGGGGAAGTGCTTGGCGGTCGCCGCCACTCCCGACGCCCGGTAGCCCTCGGCCTCCGCCGCGACCAGGGCCCCCACCGCGGCCGGGTCGGCTCCGAAGGAGCGGACGCCGATGACCGGGTTGGCCGGGTTCACGTTGACGTCGGCGACGGGGGAGTAGTCCTGCCGGATGCCCATCGCCCGCAGCTCACGGCCGGCGAGGCGGCCGAGGGTACGGGCGTCGGTGCGGCTCCCCCCGGCGCCGATCGCCATGGCGCCCGGGAAGAGGGTGGCCGGGCGGCCCACCCGGCAGACGGCACCGTGCTCCTGGTCGGTGGAGATCAGCACCGGCAGACCGTGCGGCTGCCCGAGGGAGGCCCGCTGGATGCCGTTGGAGAGTTCGGCGATCTGGCCCGGGTCGCGGGTGTTGTGCGCCCAGGCGAAGTAGATGATGCCGCCGAGCCGGTAGCGGGCGAGCAGCTCGGCTGCCGTGCGGACGCCGAGTTCGCGGAGGTTGGCGTCGATGTCGGCCTGGTCGGGCGCGGTCGCCGAGTGGCCGTACACCCGCGACACGAAGACCTGGCCGACCTTCTCCTCCAAGGTCATACGGGCGAGGAGTTCGCCGGGACGGGGGTCGTCCGCGTACGCCGGACCGTCGACGGCCAGGGCTGCGGTGACGCCCGCGCCGGCGGCGAGGACGGTGCGTCTGGAGGGCATGTGCGCTCCTTCCGGTGGGGGGACCGGTGGCGCACGCTACCCGCGGACGGCGCCGTCATCGGCGCATGGGAGGGGGGCGCGCCGATGACGGCTCGACTGCCGGGCCGCGGTGCGGCGGAGAGGGTGGGTCAGCGATCGCAGCCAGCAGCGAGGGCCGACACCGCACCGAGGTGACTCGTCCGACAGCTTGGGAGTTGGACGAGCGGCGCTCGGGCGGGGTTCCCGGTCGTGCCCCGTTTTCCGCAAGTCGGTGCGGGTGCGACAGGAGAGTCCGGTGGGGCGGCCGTCCGGCGCGCCGTCACCCGGCGCGCAGACCGTGCCGGTCGGCCCAGGCGGCGATCTCGGTGGCGATCTCGGTCGGCCGGTCCTCGGTGGCGTGATGGCCGGCGGCGCCGCACGGGACGGTCTCCAGGGCGGCGATGTGCGTGGCGCACCAGGCCGCCGTCTCCGGGCCGATGAGCAGCGTGGGGGAGCCCTCGAAGGTCAGCAGCAGCTTCGGCACGTCGTCGCTCTTCGCGAGCCAGGCGTCGTAGGCCTCGATGCGGGCGACGAGCTCGGCCGGTTCCCCGCCCAGCGGCAGCTGGCGGGCCCAGGCGAGCAGCGGGCGGCGGCTCTCGCGGGTCGGGTAGGGCGCGAGGTAGGCCGCGAGGTCGGCTTCGGACACCGGGTCGAGGACGCCCCCGGTGTACGCCTGCCGTACGAAGAGGTTCTCGTCGAGCATCGTCTCCCCGGCCGCCGAGCGGATCGTCTCCGACCGGCTGCGCGCCTGGGGCGTCAGCTCCTCCCAGGCCAGCGGCTTGACGATGGACTCGAAGAAGGCGATCCCGCGCACGTGCCCGGGGTGCCGCGCGGCCCGGTCGAAGGCGAGCGCGCCGCCCCAGTCGTGGCCGACCAGGACGACGTCGTCCAGACCGAGCGCGTCGAACCAGGCGTCGAGGTGACGGGCGTGGTCCTCGAACCGGTGGTCGAGGTGGGCGGGCTTGCCGGAGCGGCCCATCCCGATGAGGTCGGGTGCGAGGAGCCGCCCCGAGCCGATGCCCGGCAGGACGTGCCGCCAGGTGTGCGAGGAGGAGGGGTTGCCGTGCAGGAACACGAAGACCGGACCGTCCCCGGGCTCCCCGAGCTCCTCATGGTGCATGAACGAGTCGAGCACGCGTGTGGTGGGCATGCGAGACACGGTACATAGACATTATGTACATGGCTACTATTTTCCGCCTCCGGGCCTCCCCGCCTCCGGGCTTCCGGGCCTCCGGGCTTCCGGGCCTCCCCGCCTCCGGGCCTCCCCGCCTCCGGGCTTCCGGGCCTCCCCGCCTCTGGGCCTGCCCGCCTCCGGGCCTCCCGGGCTCCGGGCCTCCCGGGCTCCGGGCCTCCCGGGCTCCGGGCCTCCCGGGCTCCGGGCCTCCCGGGCTCCGGGCCTCCCGGGCTCCGGGCCTCCCGGGCTCCGGGCCTCCCGGGCTCCGGGCCTCCCGGGCTCCGGGCCTCCCGGGCTCCGGGCCTCCCGGGCTCCGGGCCTCCCGGGCTCCGGGCCTCCCGGGCTCCGGCTCCCGCGCCCCCCGGGGCCCCGGGCCCCCGCTCCCCGCTCTCCGTGCCGGGGCGTCTAGTGGGCCGACGCCCTCGGCCACTGTTCGCGCAGTACCCGTACCGCCTCCGCGATGGCCGGACGCCGGGCCGCCCCCGTGCGCCACAACGCGTAGAGCCGCCGGACGGGCGTCGGGTCGAGCGGGACCTCCACGACCCCGGCCGGCAGCGGGCCGCGCCCCAGGCGGGGGATGAGCGCGACCCCGAGGCCGGCGGCCACCAGGGCGACGAGGGTCGGATTCTCCTCGGCCGTGTGCACGAGGTCGGGCTCGTGCCCCGCCGCCCGCAGCGTGCGCACCAGCCAGTCGTGACAGACCCGGCCCGGCGGCTGGCAGATCCATCGCTCCCCGCCCAGCTCCTCCCGCCGTACGCCGGTCCGCCCCGCGAAGGGGTGGTCCTCGGGCACCAGCAGATCGCACGCGTCGTCGCCGATCACCGCGTGCTCGACACCGGCAGGGGCGGGCAGCGGCGCGATGTCCCAGTCGTGCGCGACGGCGAGATCGACGGCCCCCTTCGCCACCAGGTCCACGGAGAGATGCGGGTCGACCTCGGTGAGCCGGGCGTCCAGAGCCGGGTGCCGGCGGGCCAGGTCGGCGAGGACGCCGGGCAGCAGCCCGCGCGCGGCCGAGGCGAACGCGGCGATGGTCAGCCGCCCGGCCGGCACCCCGCGCCGCTCCTCGAGCCCCGTCTCGGCTCGCTCGACGATCGCCAGCAACTGCTCGGCCGTGGCGACGAGTTGGAGTGCCTCGTCGGTGAGCCGGATGCCGCGCCCGGCCCGCTCGAGCAGCACCGTACGGGTCTCCCGTTCCAGCTTGGTGATCTGCTGGGAGACCGCCGACGGGGTGTAGCCGAGAGCGGCGGCCGCGGCGCCGACCGTGCCGTGGACGGAGACGGCGTGCAGGGCGCGCAGCCGCTGGAGATCGAGCACCGTGAGTCCAATCGGTAGCGTTCCTTCATCCCACCATGCAGCAATCATCGCTGGTGCTTCACGGTTCGGCCGGGTGATTCTCGGCGTATGCGCCCCGCCCACCTCGCCCTCGCCGTCCTCGTCGCCGCCGTCTGGGGGGTGAACTTCACCGTCGTCGAGATCGGTCTCGGTCACTTCCCGCCGCTGCTCTTCTCGGCCCTGCGTTTCCTGCTGGCGGCCCTGCCCGCGGTGTTCTTCGTGGGCCGCCCGAAGGTGGCCTGGAAGTGGATCGTGGCGGTGGGCCTGGTGCTGGGGGTGGCGAAGTTCGGGCTGCTGTTCGTCGGCATGGACGCGGGCATGCCGGCCGGCCTGTCGTCGCTGGTCCTCCAGATCCAGTCGGTGTTCACCGCCGTCATCGCCTTCGCGGTGCTCGGCGAACGCCCGACCCGGGTCCGGCTGCTGGGCATGGCCGTGGCCCTCGCCGGGATCGGGGTGGCCGCGGCCGACGAGGGCGCCTCCGGTTCGCTCGGCGCGTTCGCGCTGGTCGTCGGGGCGGCGGTCTGCTGGGGCGCGTCCAACGTGCTCACCCGCCGGGCCTCACCGCCGGACGCGCTGAACTTCATGGTGTGGGTGAGCACGGTTCCGGTGCTGCCGCTGCTCGCCCTCTCCGTGCTGACCGAGGGCCCGTCGCGGGACCTGACCGCGCTGCGCGGGCTGGACTGGCAGGGCGTCGGCACGGTCGGCTACGTCGCCTGGGTCACCACCCTCTTCGGGTTCGGCGCCTGGGGCTTGCTGCTGCGCCGCTACCCGGCGTCCACGGTGGCCCCCTTCTCCCTCCTGGTCCCCGTCTTCGGCGTGACGTCGGCCGCCCTGTTCCTCGGCGAACCGGTGAGCGGCCTGCGCTGGTGCGCGGCGGCACTGCTGGTGGGCGGCGTGGCACTGACCTCCCTGGCCCCGGCGAGGACGGCCGTCGGGCCCGCCGTCCGGCCGCGGGACACCGCCTCGACACTCGTCCATCCCGTGGACGTACCGGCGCCGGAGCGGAGCGGCGCGGGATCATGAGGGGCATGGCCCTCGTCGACATCCCCGGTTCCAAGTCCCTCACCGCCCGCGCCCTCTTCCTGGCGGCGGCAGCCGACGGCGTCACCACGCTCCAGCGCCCCCTCCGCTCCGACGACACCGAGGGGTTCGCCGAGGGCCTGACGCGGCTCGGCTACCGCGTGGGACGGACACCGGACGCCTGGCAGGTCGACGGCCGCCCGCAGGGCCCGGCGCTCGCCGAGGCCGACGTCTACTGCCGCGACGGCGCGACCACGGCACGCTTCCTGCCGACCCTCGCCGCCGCCGGCCACGGCACCTACCGGTTCGACGCCTCCCCGCAGATGCGCCGCCGCCCCCTCCTTCCGCTCACCCGCGCCCTGCGCGACCTGGGCGTGGATCTGCGGCACGAGGAGGCGGAGGGCCACCACCCGCTGACCGTGCGGGCGTCCGGCGTCGAGGGCGGGGACGTGGTGCTGGACGCCGGCCAGTCCTCCCAGTACCTGACCGCCCTCCTCCTGCTCGGCCCGCTCACCCGCACCGGCCTGCGCGTCACGGTCACGGACCTGGTCTCGGTGCCGTACGTCGAGATCACGATCGCGATGATGCGGGCGTTCGGGGTGGAGGTGGGGCGCGAGGGCGACACGTACGTCGTCCCGCCGGGCGGCTACCGGGCCACGACCTACGCGATCGAGCCCGACGCCTCCACCGCGAGCTACTTCTTCGCGGCGGCCGCGCTGACCGGCGGCGAGGTGACGGTGCCGGGCCTCGGCGAGCGCGCGCTCCAGGGCGACCTGGGGTTCGTGGACGTACTGCGGCGGATGGGCGCCCGGGTGGACGTCGGCGCGGACCGCACGACCGTGTCCGGGACCGGTGAACTCCGCGGTGTCACGGTCAACATGCGGGACATCTCCGACACCATGCCGACCCTCGCCGCGATCGCCCCCTTCGCCTCGGGCCCCGTACGCATCGAGGACGTGGCGAACACGCGGGTGAAGGAGTGCGACCGGCTGGAGGCCTGCGCGGAGAACCTCCGGCGGCTGGGCGCCGAGGTGGCGACCGGCCCCGACTGGATCGAGATCAGGCCCCACGCGGGCGCTTCCCGCGAGGCCGGCGCGCTGAAGGGTGCCGACATCAAGACCTACGGCGACCACCGCATCGTCATGTCCTTCGCGGTGACGGGACTGCGTGTCCCCGGAATCTCGTTCGACGACCCCGGCTGCGTCCGCAAGACTTTCCCCGGTTTCCACGAGGCGTTCGCGGAGCTGGCGAAGGCACTGCGCAAGGACGGGTGACGGGTGGGTTTCACACTGGAGGGACCGGTTCTCGAAGGTGCGCTGGTGCGCCTGGAGCCGCTGGAGCACCGCCACGGGGCCGAGCTGGCGGTGGCGGCGGAGGAGAACCGGGGGACGTACGCCTTCACCTGGGTGCCGAGGGCTCACGAGGCCGGCGACTACGTCGACGCCCAGCTCGCCCGCGCGGCGACCGGGCGGGTCTCGCCCTACGCGCAGATCTCCCTCGCCTCCGGCCGGGCGGTCGGCGCGACCGCGTATCTGGAGCCGCGGTCCTGGCGGACCGACGAGCAGCTGGACGCCGTCGAGGTCGGTTTCACCTGGCTGGCCGGTTCCGCCCAGGGCACGGGCATCAACGCCGAGGCCAAACTCCTCCTCTTCCGGCACGCCTTCGCGCAGTGGGGCGTCTCCCGGGTGGATCTGAAGACGGACGCCCGCAACGCCCGCTCCCGCGCGGCCATCGCGAGCGTCGGCGCCCGGTTCGAGGGCGTCCTGCGCAACTGGTCCCGCTCCTGGGCGCCGGGTGAGGACGACCGCCTGCGCGACTCCGCGATCTTCTCCGTCACGGCGCTCGAATGGCCGCGATGCGAGCGGGAGTTGGCGGAACGGGTGGCGAAATTCCTCTCGGGCGCCCGGTGAGCGCGGCCGGGAACGCGGCTCGGGGCCTCGCACGTGGCGGCCCTCCAACACGGCACGGGGCCGGCACCCGCCGACCCTGCGGGCGTCCGGCCCGGGGGCCGCGGGGGGAGTGATCCGGGTGGCGCCGGCCGTCACCACGGTCGTCACCCGACCCGAGCCGCCCCCCGCGGCAGCCGTGCCGGTACGCGGGCGGCGGCCGTCCGCAGTTCCTCCCGCACCGCCGCCAGCACCGGATCCCGCTCCGCCCCGGCCCGCACGGCGACGAAGACGTTGCGGGACGGCGGCTCGCCCCGCACGGGTCGCAGCGCCAGGTCCCGGTGGGTGTACAGCGACCGCACCAGCCGGGGCACCAGCGCGACCCCCTGCCCCGCCTCCACCAGGCCGGCCAGCGCGGCCCAGTCGTTCACGTCGTGCCGGATGTCGGGCGTGAACCCGGCCGCCGCGCAGACCGAACGGGTCACCGCCCCGCAGCAACTGTGCGACTTCCCGACGATCCAGGCGTCCGTGGCCAGTTCCCGCAACGGCACCTCGGCGCGCTCCGCGAGACGATGGTCGGGCGGGAGGGCGACATCCAGGACGTCCGTCAGCAGGTCCTCGCGGGTGTAACGGCGGTCGGTGTGCGGGGGAGCGGCCGCGAAGTCGACGGCGACCGCCACGTCCACCTGCCCGCCGTCGAGCGCGGTGAACAGATCCGGCGGCTCGGCCTCCACCACGTCCACACGCAGTTGCGGAAGCCGGTCGCGCAACGCCCGCAGCGCGGGCGGCAGCAGCCCCAGGATGCCGCTGGAGAAACAGCCGACGGTCACCGCCCCCCGCCCGCCCTCCCCGTACGCCGCCAAGTCGGCGCGGGCCCTCTCCAGTTGGGCGGCGATGACCTCGGCGTGCGCGAGCAGGACCCGCGCCTGACCGGTGAGGCGTACGCCTCTGCCGTCCCGTTCCGTGAGCGGTACGCCCGCGTCACGGGCGAGAGCGGCGAGCTGCTGGGAGACCGCCGAGGGGGTGAGGTGCAGGGCCTCGGCCGTCCGCGCCAGGCTGCCCCGGCGCTCCAGCTCGCGTAGAACGGTCAGCCGGCGTAGATCGAGGGAGAAGGCGGCGCCCCAGGACTCATTCAGGGGGTGACCGTGGGGCTGACCCAGGGGCTTACTTAAGGGCTGGCTTACGGGTTCCACCGGAAAAGATTAACTGGACCTCGCGTGACGGGACGGGAAATCATCGGTCCCATGACCACAGGCCGGATCACGCGCTCCTGTCTCATCCTCCACGGCTGGCAGAACCACCGCCCCGAGGGCCACTGGCAGCACTGGCTCGCGGACCGCCTCGCCGGACTCGGCCACCAGGTCACCTATCCGCAGCTGCCCGACCCGGACGATCCCGGCCTGGAGGTGTGGCTGACGGAGCTGGCCCGCCACCTCGACGGGCTCGCCGCCGGTGCGGAGCGGGTGGTCGTCGCCCACAGCCTCTCGGTCCTGCTCTGGCTGCACGCCGTCGTCCGCGACCTGCCGGCGCTCGCGGGCGTCGACCGGGTGCTGCTGGTGTCTCCGCCGTCCGGCTCGGTCCTCGCGGGGTATCCGGAGGTCGCGGAGTTCGGTTTCGCCGAGGACGCCCTCGGGCGATGGCGGGCCGGCCGGCCGCTCCCGCACCCGACGCGGCTCGTCGCCGGGGACGACGACCCCTACCTCCCGGAGGGCGTTCAGGCGGCCTACGGCGACCCCCTGGGCCTCACCGCGGAACTCCTCCCCGGCGCCGGCCACCTCGACCTGGACGCCGGTTACGGTGCCTGGCCGTCGGTGCTGGAGTGGTGCCTGGACGGGGAGGCGGAGCTCACGGTGCGGGCGTAGGCGGCGCGACGGCCGGCGGGACGACGGGTGGACCCGCCGGCGCGGCGACGGACGTGCCTGCCGCCGGGGCGACGGCCGGCGCGGCGGGATCGGCGGCCAGCGGATCCGTGCCGCCCGTGCGGCGGCCGCCCCGCAGCTCCGGAGTCGCCGTCCCCACCGCGGTGACCGCCGCCAGGCACATCAGTCCGCCGGTGATCAGCGCGGTCGTCCCCGACGTCCAGCCGGCCACCACACCGCCGCGCAGGTTGCCGAGGTTGGGCCCTGCCTGGCCGACGATCGTCTCGGCCGCCGTCACCCGGCCGAGGAGCGCGTCCGGGGTGCGGGTCTGCACGATCGTGGCCCGGGACAGCACGGCCACCGAGTCCGCCGCACCGGCCACCGCCAGCATGCCGAGGCCCGCCCAGGCGCTGGTCGTCAGGCCGAAGAGGGCGAGGGCCGTGCCCCACACGCCCGCGGAGCAGAGCATCACCGGGCCGGGGCGGGCGAGCCGGGTGACCGGCCCGGAGAGGGCGGTCGCCGCCACGCCACCCACGGCGAGCGCGGACAGGAACAGACCGAGCGTGCGCGGGTCGCCGCCGAAGCGTTCCTCGTTGACGAGCGGGAACAGGCCGGCCGGCATCGCCAGCACGGTGGCGGCCAGGTCGACCAGCAGCGCGCCGCGCACCACCCGGTGACCGGTCAGGAACCGGAGGCCGTCCAGGACGCCCTGGACGCCGGGGCGGGACTTCTCGCCCTCGGGTGGCAGCGCGGGCAGCCCGTAGGCGCCGTAGAAGGCCATGCCGAAGGTGACGGCGTCCATCAGGTAGCACACGCCGACGCCCCACCAGCCGAGCACGACACCGGCGAGGGCCGGGCCGAGCAGCATCATCGCCTGGCCGGTGACCTGGTTCAGGGCGAGACCGGCGGCCACCTGGTCCCTCGGCAGCAGCCGGGGCACGAACACGCCCGCCGCGGGTGCGCCGATCGCCGCGAACGACGACTGCACCGCCACCAGCGCGAGCACGACGGCCACCGGCACCTGCCCGGTGAAGCCCTGCACGGCCAGCAGGACGGAGCAGGCCGCCGCGCCGACGGTGCTCAGCAGATACGCGCGGCGCCGGTCGGCCCGGTCCACCCAGGCGCCCGCGAACAGACCGACGCCGATCAGCGGCACCGCCTGCGCGAGCCCGACCGCGCCGCTCCAGACCGAGCTGTGGGTCGTGTCCCAGACCTGGTACATGACGGTGACCATGGTCATGAAGCTGCCGAGCGTGGACACCGTGCGCCCGATCAGCAGCCGCCGGAAGACGGGCGAGGAACGCAGCGGACGAACGTCGACCAGGATCCTGGGCAGAAGACTCATGACGGAACGACGGCGTCGGACACCGCTGGCTGCTGATTCACGGCGGGGAGGCTAACCCGGACCCCCAGCGGCATGCCACCCGATTACCCCGAACCCCCCGCCCCGGCCAGCAGTCCGGCCACCCGCCCGGCCACCCGCTCGGCCTCCCTGGGCCACCCGCCCGGCCGGCCTCCGATGCCACTCGCCCGGCCACACGTCCGGACAGCCGCTCGGCCGGCCCCCGGGCCGCTCGCCCGGCAACTCGGCCCGGCCACCCGCCCCGCCGAATGACCGGCCATCCGCCCGGCCACCCGCCCGGCCACCCGCCCTGCCGGATGCCCGGCCGAATGCCCTCCCCGGACCCGATCGCAGACCCGACCCCGGCCGCAGACCCGACCCCGGCCGCAGACCCGACCCCGGCCGTAGACCCGATCCCGGCCGCGGACTCGACCCGACCGCAGACCCGACCCCGGCCGTAGACCCGATCCCGGCCGCGGACTCGACCCGACCGCAGACCCGCCCCCATGCCATCCGGCTCACCCATTCACCCCTCCGCCCGCCCCGTCGCACGTGGCCGGGCATCAGGCCGGGCCCGAGGTCCGCTCACGCGGAGTCGTTCAGGAGCCGTGCGAGGTGTTCGCGCCCGGCGTTCAGCAGACCGGGCAGCGGTTCGGCGTTCTCGTACCAGCGCTGCTCGTACTCCCAGCACAGCCACCCGTCCCAGCCGTGCCGGGTCAGGACCTCCACGCACTCGGCGAGTGGCAGCACCCCGGCGCCGAGCGCCAGCGGGGTGGTGTCCTCGGCCGACGCGATGTCCTTGACCTGCACGTATCCGAGGTACGGCGAGAGCGCCGCGTAGGTCTCCTGCGGCTGTTCGCCGCCCAGCCAGGTGTGCATGACGTCCCACAGCGCACCCACCTGCCGGTGCCCGACCGGGCCGAGCACGCGGATGGCGTCCGCGCCGGTCCGGTGCGAGTCGTGGGTCTCCAGCAGGATGCGGACGCCGAGGTCGGCGGCGTACTCGGCGGCGGTGCCCAGCCGCCGGGCGGCGATGGCGTCGGCGTGCTCGTCCTCGCCGCCGGGAAAGACCCGGACATAGGGCGCCCCGAGGTCGCGGGCGAGGTCGACGAGCCTGCGGATGTCCTCGACGACGGGCCCGTCGTCGCCCGGCGCGGCCACCCGCGGATAGCCCGCGAGCCCCAGGACCTCGACGCCCGCCGCCTTGAACTCGGCGGCGACGTCGGCCCGTTCGTCCGGACCGAGCCCCGGATGGACCGGCTCCTCCGGATGGGCGCGCAACTCGACGCCGTGATACCCGTGCGCGACCGCGAGCCGCAGCACCTCGGACAGGGGGACACCGGGAACACCGAGGGTGGAGAAGGCGAGCTTCATGGTCACCACTCTCACCCCGGTACGGGGTGCGGGTCCAGTGGGGGCCGCCGAGGCCTCACCCGGGTGCACAGGCACGGAACCGGCGCAGCAGCTCCCGCCCGGCCGGGCTCTCCGCCTCGAAGTCCTGGTGCCGCTGCTCCTCCGGGACGTCGCGTCCCCAGACGCGCGCTCCGTTGCACCGGAAGCAGAACGCGATCTCGAAGAGCGGCTCGGGGCCGGTGGCGTCGTGGGCGCGGATGCCCCAGCCGGGGAGGAAGCAGCGGTATCCCGGGCTGTCCGGGAGCTCGCCGACCAGGTGCAGGAGCTGCCGTACCTCTTCCCCCGCCCAGACCTCGACGACGTCCCCGGCCAGGTCCCGCGAGGTGAGATGCCTGGCGGGGTCGCCGATCCGGACGACCTCGACCAGCTCGGCCCGGTCGTGAGCGGGAGGCAGCCTCATTCCCGGGGCGCTCCGGAGGAACCCCGCACCATCAACTCGCCCCGCACGGTGGCGATTCCGCCGGGCGGCGGTTCCTCGCGGCCCATCGCGATGCGCCCGGCCCGGGCTCCCGCCTCGGCCAGCGGCAGCCGCACCGTCGTGAGGGAGGGCACCGCGTCGATGCTGAAGGGGAGGTCGTCGAAGCCGGCGACGGAGACGTCGTCCGGGATCCGCAGGCCGGTGTCGCGCAGCGCCGCGCAGGCGCCCAGGGCGACGGAGTCGTTGGCGGCGACGACGGCCGTGAGGGAGGGGTCCCGGCGCAGCAGTTCCAGGGTCGCCTCGTAGCCGGCCCGGCGGTCGTACCGTCCGTGCACGGTCCAGCGGGGGTCCTCCTCGATGCCGGCCGCGGCCAGTGCCGCCCGGTGGCCTTCGAGCCGGTGCCGGGTGGTGGTCCGCTCCTCGGGGCCCGCGATGTAGCCGAGCCGCCGGTGGCCGAGCCCGATCAGATGCTCGGTCAGTTCCCGCCCGCCTCCGCGGTTGTCGAAGGTCAGGGCGATGGCCGTGGTCTCCGGTGCCGGCGGCCGGCCGCACAGCACGATCCGCGTCCCGGCCTCGCCGAGTCTGCGCAGCTTCGCCGCGACCGCCGCCGCGTGCGGCTCGTTCTCCATGGCCCCGCCGGTCAGCACCACGGCCGCGGCCCGCTGCCGCTGCAGAAGCGTCAGATAGGTCAGCTCGCGCTCCGGCGAGCCTCCGGTGTTGCAGACCACCGCCAGCCGCTCGCCGCCGGCCCGGCCGCCAGGTCCCCCGATCTCGGACTGGATCGCGCTCGCCATGATCCCGAAGAAGGGGTCCGCGATGTCGTTCACCAGGATGCCGACCAGGTCGGACGTGGCCGCGGCCAGTGCGCTGGCCGGGCCGTTCAGCACGTAGTCCAGGTCGTCGACCGCTCGCAGCACCCGCTCCCTGGTGGTTGCGGCGACGGGGTAGTTCCCGTTCAGCACGCGCGACACCGTCGCGGGCGAGACCTGCGCGCGGGCCGCCACGTCCGCCAGGGTCACCGTCATCTCGTCTGTCCTCCGGTCACGCATCTCGTCGTCGTACGTCGTCGTACGCCCAGGTAGACAGCTGCCTCACGGGCATGGTTCCGGGCGTGTCGAGCAGACCTTACGGCCCAGCGCCCCCGTTGTTCGCCCCCTCGAACAACTCGAGATGGACACGGTCTTGTCCGGACCGCTGGTCAGAGGCTAGCTTCTCCTTGTATAGAAAGCGCTTGCTGTAACGCTGATCAGGAAGAGGCGTACGCGGCGCGCCAAACCGCGTACGAAACGCGCAGGCGACTGCGCACGACGCCTACGAAGGGATCGACGTGACACGCAAGACGGTGCGTATCGCCATGAACGGCGTGACGGGACGCATGGGCTACCGCCAGCACCTCGTCCGCTCCATCCTGGCCCTGCGCGAACAGGGCGGACTCGACCTCGGCGACGGCACCGTGTTGTGGCCGGAACCGATCCTCGTCGGCCGCCGAGAGCACGCGCTGAGGGCGCTGGCCGAGCGGCACGGCCTCGACCCGGAGAACGTCTCCACCGACGTCGACGCGGTCCTCGCCGACCCCACCGTCGACATCTACTTCGACGCCCAGGTCACCTCCGCGCGCGAGGAGGCCCTCACGAAGGCGATCGCCGCCGGCAAGCACATCTACACCGAGAAGCCGACCGCCACCGGCCTCGACGGGGCCCTCGAACTCGCCCGGCTGGCCACCGCCGCGGGCATCAAGCACGGCGTCGTCCAGGACAAGCTGTTCCTGCCGGGCCTGCTGAAGCTGAAGCGCCTCATCGACGGCGGCTTCTTCGGCCGGATCCTGTCCATCCGCGGCGAGTTCGGCTACTGGGTCTTCGAGGGCGACTGGCAGGCCGCCCAGCGCCCGTCCTGGAACTACCGCGCCGAGGACGGCGGCGGCATCGTCGTCGACATGTTCCCGCACTGGGAGTACGTCCTGCACGAGCTGTTCGGCCGGGTGAAGTCCGTCCAGGCCGTCGCCACCACCCACATCCCGCAGCGCTGGGACGAGAACGGCAAGCCCTACGACGCCACCGCCGACGACGCCGCCTACGGCATCTTCGAACTCGACGGCGGCGCCATCGCCCAGATCAACTCCTCCTGGGCGGTCCGGGTCAACCGCGACGAGCTCGTGGAGTTCCAGGTCGACGGCACGGAGGGCTCGGCCGTCGCCGGCCTGCGCAACTGCCGCGTCCAGCACCGCAGCGCGACCCCCAAGCCCGTCTGGAACCCGGACATCCCCGCCACCGAGGTCTTCCGCGACCAGTGGCAGGAGGTGCCCGACAACGGCGAGTTCGACAACGGCTTCAAGGCCCAGTGGGAGCTGTTCCTCAAGCACGTCTACGCCGACGCCCCCTACCACTGGGACCTGCTGGCCGGCGCCCGCGGCGTCCAGCTCGCCGAGCTGGGCCTGAAGTCCTCCGCGGAGGGTCTGCGCCTGGACGTCCCGGAGGTCTCGCTGTGACGATCCAGCTCCCGGGCCCCGACGGCACCCTGCGGACCTACGAGCCCCGCACCGAGCCGCTCGCCCTCACCACCGGCGCGCCCTTCACCTCCCGTACGGTCTTCTCGGCGGCGCACGTCGTCGCGGACCCGTTCGCGGACACCACGCCCGACTCGCCCGCCGCCATCGACTGGGACGCCACCCTCGCCTTCCGCCGCCATCTGTGGTCCCACGGGCTCGGTGTCGCCGAGGCGATGGACACCGCCCAGCGCGGCATGGGCCTGGACTGGCCGGGCGCGGCCGAACTGATCCGCCGGTCGGCCGCCGAGGCGAAGACCGTCGGCGGTCTCATCGCCTGCGGCGTCGGCACCGACCAGCTCACCGGCCCGGCCACCCTCGCCGAGGTCCGCGCGGCCTACGAGGAGCAGCTCGCCCTCGTCGAGGCCTCCGGCGCCCGGTCCATCCTCATGGCATCGCGCGCCCTCGCGGCCGCCGCGTCGGGGCCCGAGGACTACCTCGACGTCTACGGACACCTCCTGCGCCAGTCGGCGGAGCCGGTGATCCTGCACTGGCTGGGCCCGATGTTCGACCCGGCGCTGGAGGGCTACTGGGGGTCGAGCGACCTCGACGCGGCCACCGACACCTTCCTGGAGGTCATCGCCGCCCACCCGGACAAGGTGGAGGGCATCAAGGTCTCGCTGCTGGACGCCGGGCGGGAGATCGACATCCGCCGCAGGCTGCCGCAGGGTGTGCGCTGCTACACGGGCGACGACTTCAACTACCCCGAGCTGATCGCGGGCGACGAGAAGGGCTTCAGCCATGCCCTCCTCGGCATCTTCGACCCGCTGGGCCCGCTGGCGGCGGAGGCGGTGCGGGTCCTCGACACGGGGAACACGGGCGGCTTCCGGGAGCTGCTGGACCCGACCGTCGCGCTCTCCCGCCACCTGTTCCAGACCCCCACCCGCTTCTACAAGACGGGTGTGGTGTTCCTGGCCTGGCTGGCCGGCCACCAGTCGCACTTCACGATGGTCGGCGGTCTGCAGTCGGCCCGTTCCCTCCCGCACTTCGCCCGCGCCTACGAACTCGCCGACGGCCTGGGCCTGTTCCCCGACCCGAAGCTCGCCGAGGAACGGATGAAGAACCTGCTCGCCCTGTACGGAGTGACCCGGTGACCGGTATCGAGCGTTTCAGCATCAACCAGATGACGGTGAAGCAACTGTCGATGCCCGAACTCGTCGCGGCCTGCCGCGACCTGGGCATCGGCAACGTCGGCCTCTGGCGCGAGCCGGTGCAGACGTACGGGGTCGAGGAGACGGCGAAGCTCGTCCGTGACGCGGGCCTGACGGTGACGACGTTGTGCCGTGGCGGCTTCTTCACCGCCATCGACCCGGACGAGCGCACGGCGGCCCTGGCCGACAACCGCCGGGCGGTCGACGAGGCGGCGACCCTGGGCACCGAGGTCCTGGTCCTCGTCTCCGGCGGCCTCCCGGCCGGCTCGAAGGACCTGCACGGCGCGCGGGAACGCATCGCCGACGCCCTGTCCGTCCTCGGCCCCTATGCCGAGGACCACGGGGTGAAGCTGGCCATCGAGCCCCTGCACCCCATGTACGCCTCGGACCGCTGCGTGGTCTCGACCCTCACCCAGGCCCTGGACATCGCGGAACGCTTCCCGGCCCACCAGGTCGGCGTGACCGTCGACACGTACCACATCTGGTGGGACGACCAGGCCCCCGCGCAGATCGCCCGGGCGGGCGCGTCCGGCCGTATCCACACCTTCCAGCTGGCCGACTGGACGACGCCGTTGCCCGAGGGCGTCCTGAACGGTCGGGGCCAGATCGGCGACGGCGCGATCGACATGCGCGAGTGGCTGGGGTACGTGACGGCGGCCGGCTACACCGGCGCGATCGAGGTCGAACTCTTCAACGACGCCCTGTGGGCGAGGGACGGCCGCGAGGTCCTGGCGGAGACGGCGGCCCGGTTCGTGGAGCACACGGCTGGCTGACGGGTCCGTGGCCTGCCCGCTTCCCGCACTGAGGGGCAGGCCACGGCCCTAAGATCGGGTGCCACACCCGAGCGAACGGATGCCGACGCCCATGTACGTCAGCCGGATCATCGTGGAGGACATCAAGTTCTTCCACGGCCCCCGCGCAGTCGACCTCACCCTGACCCGCCCCGA
Organism: Streptomyces sp. NBC_00637; assembly: GCF_045161545.1. Taxonomy (NCBI): domain Bacteria; kingdom Bacillati; phylum Actinomycetota; class Actinomycetes; order Kitasatosporales; family Streptomycetaceae; genus Streptomyces; species Streptomyces sp. NBC_00637. The sequence continues at coordinate 5,419,700 of NZ_CP109046.1, forward strand.
CGGCAGTCACGCCGGGTGGACGGTGCTCGCCGGGCGCAACGGCTCGGGCAAGACGACGCTGCTGCGGGCCATGGCGCTGGCGCTCAGTGGGCCGGGGGTGGCTCGCAGTCTGGTGCCGCAGTTCGAGAACTGGGTGACGGAAGGGCGTACGGCGGGTCACGCCGAGGTCCAGATCAGCCGGGACGCGCGGCACGACCGGTTCTCGCAGGGCCGCCCGCCCGCTGGTGCCTTCTGGGCCGGGCTTCGTTGGAAGATGCCGCGCGACGGCATGGCAGGCAGGGTTCCGGTCCGACGGGGTGTGCTGCCCGGGCTCGAAGAGATCACGTACCCCAAAGCGCCGACGAGTATTGCCCGCCGCGGTCCGTGGGCGGACAACCCGGCGGGCTGGTTCTCCGCGGCCTACGGGCCGTTCCGGCGGATGGCCGGCGGCTCGGGAGACGTGCAGCGGTTGATGCTGGCGTCCGGGCCCGTGGCCAGGCACACGAGTCTCTTCCATGAAGACGCCTCACTCGCCGAAGGCGTCGCCTGGCTGATCGAGCAGCATTTGCGTGCTCTGGAAGGCAGAGGGGGTGCCCAGGGGCTGAAGGCGTTCGCCCTGGCGCTGCTCGGAGACGGACTGCTGCCGGACGAATACCGGATCGACGACGTCGACTCCGAGGGCTTGTGGGTGGAGCGGCACGACAGTCGCTTCCCACTGCGGGAGATGAGCGACGGGTTCCGTACGGTGGTGGCGCTGGTCGTCGACATCCTCAAGCAACTGCACGACGTGTTCGGCGACGGCCTGTGGGAGTCCGATCTCTGGGAGGCCAGAAACCGGTCGATCGCGATGATGACGCCCGGCGTCGTCATCATCGACGAGATCGACGCCCATCTGCACGTCTCCTGGCAGCGCCGTATCGGCCCGTGGCTGACCGCTCATTTCCCCCGCATCCAGTTCATCGTCACGACGCACAGCCCGTACATCTGCCAGGCCGCCGACCCCGGCGGCCTGATCCGGATGCCGGGCGTGGACGAGGCACGCCCACCCGAGGTCATCGACCAGGACCTGTACGACCGGGTGGTGTACGGCAGCGGCGACGACGCGGTCCTGTCGGAACTGTTCGGACTGGACACCCCGTACTCGGAGCGCGCCGAACAGGCAAGGGCCGAGTTCGTGGACCTGGAGGCACAGATCTATGACGGGGCCTCGTCACGGGAGTCGCTCGACCGTTACCGAGAGCTCAAGGAACGGCTGGCCAGCTCGCCATCGGCTCGTCTGGCCGAGATGGGCGCGCGTCTCCACCGGATCGCGGAGGAGATCACCGATGGCCCGGAGGACGAAGAGGGGTGATCCGGCTTCGGCGTACGCTCCTGTCGTCGGACACGGCGGAGCTGTTGAAGGGCTACACCGACGACATCCGGCAGCAGCCCACGGAGCAGGAACGCAAGGACAGGGCGAAGGAACTCTGGGTGAACCGCCGCCAGGTCCGCCCGGCTCTCGTCAAGGGGCTTGTGGAGATGGCTCCCGGCCACGAACGCTGCATGTACTGCGGTGACGGTCAGGGCACCGACATCGACCACTTCGAGCCGAAGAGCAGCGCCCCGCTGCGTACCTTCGACTGGCTCAACCATCTGCTTGCCTGCTCGGTCTGCAACAGCAACCAGAAGCGGAACTCCTTTCCGCTCGCGGCCGACGGCAGCCCCCTGCTCGTGGATCCGACAGTCGAGGATCCCCTGAACCACCTCCGTCTGGTGCTACCGGCCGGGAAATACCAGGCCCTGACCGATCGGGGGCGGGCCTCAATCGAGGTGTTCGGCCTCAACACCAGGGCGGTCCTGGTCAAGGGACGTGTAGATGCTTACCTGACGGCACGGTACTGGCTCCGGCTGTGTCATATGGCCATGGACCAAGGGCGGCATGACGAGGCGAAGGAGATCATCCGGCTCGCCTGGGACCACCCCCTCGTCGATGTCCTGGTCGCCATGTTCCACCAGTCCGGCCACCCGGCCGCCGATGCTCTGTTCGCGGGAGAGGAGGAGATCCTCGACCTCCTCCTCGACGCCGAACTGCGTTCCGCGTTCCTGCATTCTCGGGGTATCAGCTACTGATTCCGATGTGCCCGCCGCGGGTGTGGCCGCGCCCTATGCCGAGCGCTCCCTCTCCGCCGCCATGATGCCGACGCACTCCTCCAGCGCCGCGTGGAGCGACGGTACGAAGGCGGCGAGTTCGGTGTCCGACGACCTGCCTCCGTCCAGTACGGCCCCGACGACCGTCACCAGGACGGCGGCGGCCTTCAGGGCGTGCGCGTCGGCGAGTTCCTCCAGCACGCCGCCGGGACGCGCGAGCACGAAGGCCTCCTTGCCGGTGGCGGGATCCACGCCGATGCTGCGGAACCGCCGCGCGCTCACGCGGCGACCTCCGCGAGGGCGTCCCGCTCGCGTTCCCACACGGCGAGGTACGGCCTGACCAGGGGGAGACCGTCGGCGAGGACCACCTCCGCGGGGCGCGACCGCGTCCGACGCGGGTGGAGGGGCCGCGGCGCGGAGACCCCGGGGAACGGTGGGGGTGTGAGGCAGCGGCGCGTTCCGCGCGGCGGCAGGAAAAGGCTCAGGACCGCGGCCAGTAGGCTGCGCATAGGTCGACTCCTTGTAAGTCGGCTCAGCCCCGGCATGGAAGCTTTCACCTTCCCGCCGGGGCGTCTTTCGTTGGACGGCCCTCATGGTATCGCCTTGTATCGCTTCGTAGCGAGACGTATCCCAAAGTGTGAGTATTACTCCCGTTGCCTAGCGTCGTGTCCATGAACCCCGACGCTGAGATCGATCACGGTGCGCCCTTGACCCCGTACCGGCAGCTGGCCGAGATTCTGCGTGCGCAGATCCGGCGCGGCGACTGGCAGCCCGGGCGGATGCTGCCGAGCGAGGCTCAGCTTGTGCAGAAGTACGGGATCGCGCGGACGACCGTACGGCGAGGGCTCGGCCTGCTGGCGGACGAAAGCTGGGTGTACGCCGTCCCGCAACGCGGATGGTTCGTCTCCGACCCCCTGCCACCCGGCCCCGAGGCGCCCGCGTCTTCTGCCTAGGCGGAGACGGAAAATTTCCCCGGGGGACCGTACAACCCTTCCCCACCTCGGCCTGTCTTACGGGGCATCAGGGCTTCTGGAGGGGGATCCGGGGGGATCGCGGGGGTTCTGGTACGGAGGGGAAGAGCCGAGGGGGCCCGGTCGACGGACGGGGCCCCCTCGAAGCTTTCCTGTCGGTGAACCGACCTCAGAAGAACACCCCGCACCGCAGCAGCACGTTCGCGTACGGTCGCGCCTCGCCCGTGCGCACCACCAGCCGCGCCCCCGCCGACAGCCTCTTCAGCTCCTCGTGCGGGACCAGGGTGAGCAGCGGCCCGGCGAAGTGCCCGTCCAGCAGCCCCGCCGCCGCCGGATTCGCCTCCCGGACCTCCGTCGCCGCCGTCGCGCCCTCCACGACCAGCTCGGCGAGCAGCCCGTCGACCACCTCCGCGAACGACGGCACCCCGGCCAGGAAGGCGAGGTCGACCACCCTGGGCCCGTCCGGTATCGGCATCCCGGCGTCGCACACCAGCACCCCGTCCCCGTGCCCCAACTCGGCCAGCGCTCCGGCCAGATGACGGTTGAGGATCCCGGCCTTCTTCACAGGGACTCACCTCGCGGAGCAGCCCCGGGCACGCTGTCCGACGCCCGGCCGGGGGTCCGAGGGTCGTCCCCCTGGTCGCCGGAGCACAGCGCCTCGACCTCCTCGGCCGTCGGGAACGACTCCTGCGCGCCCCGCCGGGTCACGGCCACCGCCCCGACCCGTGCCGCGTACGCCGCCGCCTCGGCCAGGGCGGAACCCGTGCCCAGCCGCCAGGCCAGCGCCGCCGTGAAGGAGTCACCCGCGCCGGTCGTGTCCACGGCGTCCACCTTCACGGAAGCGATCCGGGAGACGCCCTCCGCCGACGCCACCAGCGCGCCCTGCGAACCCAGCGTCACGACCACCGACTTCGGTCCCTTCGCGAGCAGCAGCCGCGCCCAGTCCTCGGGCTCCTCGCTGCCGCCCGCCCCGCCCGCCTCGCCGAGGATGACCTTCGCCTCGTGCTCGTTGACGATCAGCGGGTCGCAGGCTTCCAGCACCTCGGCCGGCAGCGGGCGCGGGGGCGACGGGTTCAGCACGAAGCGGCTGCCCGGCGCGAGGTTCCGCACGACCTCCACGACCGTCTCCAGCGGGATCTCCAGCTGCGTCGACACGACCCGGGAGTCGCGGAGGAGGCGGGCGGCCGCGCGGACGTCCGCCGGTGTCAGGCGGCCGTTCGCGCCCGGCGACACCACGATGCTGTTGTCGCCCGACGGGTCCACGGTGATCAGCGCGACGCCCGTCGGCGCCCCGCCCACCAGGACACCGGCCGTGTCGACCCCGGCCGCCCGCTGCGAGTCGAGCAGCAGCCTCCCGTACGCGTCGTCGCCGACCCGGGCCAGCAGGGCCGTACGGGCCCCGAGCCGGCCGGCCGCGACCGACTGGTTCGCGCCCTTGCCGCCGGGGTGGACCGCAAGGTCGGATCCGAGCACCGTCTCACCGGCGGCGGGCCTGCGTTCGACGTCGATCACCAGGTCGGCGTTGGCCGACCCTACGACCAGAAGGTCGTAGTCGTACATGAAGTGACTCCCCTGATACGTGACGGAGGGCGGACGGTCCCGGAGGTGTTCCCCGGGTGACCGTCCGCCCGCTCGCCGAATGTCAGCCGCTGAACCCGGCCACGTTCTCCTTCGTGACCACCTTCACCGGCACCTTCACCGTCTTCTCGACCTTCTTGCCCTGAAGCGCCTTCAGCGCGTTGTCCACCGCGATCCTGCCCAGCTGGGAAGGCTGCTGCGCCACGGACGCGTACAGCGTGCCGTTCTCGACGGCGGTCAGCCCGTCCGGGGTGCCGTCGAAGCCGACGACCTGGACCGACTTGCCGGCCTTGGAGCCCAGCGCCTTGATCGCGCCGAGCGCCATCTCGTCGTTGGCGGCGATGACGCCCTGGACGTCCGGGTGCGCCTGGAGCAGGTTCGACATCACGTCGAGGCCCTTGGTGCGATCGAAGTCGGCGGGCTGCTGGGCCAGCACCTGGATGCCGGGGTAGGCCTTCAGCCCCTTGGCGAACCCTTCCGCCCGCTCCCGCGCGGCGGAGGTGCCCGCCTGGCCCTGGAGGATCACGATCTTGCCGGTGCCGCCCAGCTTCTCGGCGACCGTCCTGGCGGCCAGCTCACCGCCGGCGACGTTGTCGGAGGCGACGAGCGCGTCCACCGTGGCCTTGTTGACGCCCCGGTCCACGGCGATCACCGGGATCTTCGCCTTGTCGGCGGCCTTCACCGAGTTGCTCGCCGCGTCCGAGTCCACCGGGTTGACGATGATCGAGTCGAGGCCGGAACTGGTGAAGTTCTGGAGCTGGTTGGCCTGCTGCGAAGCGTCGTTCTGCGCGTCGGTGACCGTCAGGTCCACGCCGAGCTTCTTCGCCTCGGCCTTCGCGCCCGACTGGATCTGCACGAAGAACGGGTTGTTGAGCGTGGACAGCGCCAGGCCGACCTTCGGATTCGCGCTCGACGGGTTGCCGCCGTGCAGGAAGGAGGTCGCGCCGACGATCGCCACGGTGACCACGGCCGCGAGACCGTACGTGGCCGCCTGCCGGCCCTTGCCGCCGCCGCTGCCCGTCCCCGCCGCCACCGGGGTCGCCCCCGCCTTGCGGCGCACGGTGTCCAGGAGCACCGCCAGCGCGATGACGACACCGATGACCACCTGCTGCCAGAAGGCGGACACGGACAGCAGGTTGAGGCCGTTGCGCAGCACCGCCAGGATCAGCGCGCCGATCAGGGTGCCCGAGGCCTTGCCCGTCCCGCCGGCCAGCGAGGCACCGCCGATGACGACGGCGGCGATCGCGTCCAGCTCGTAACCGTCGGCGGCCTGCGGCTGCGCGGAGGACAGCCGGGAGGCGAGCACGACGCCCGCCGCGGCCGCGAACACACCGGACAGCGCGTAGATCGCGAGCTTCTGCTTCTTCACCCGCAGGCCGGAGAGGCGCGCCGCCTCCTCGTTGCCGCCGATCGCGTACATGGAACGGCCGATGTAGGTCCGGCCGAGCACGAACGCGGCGATCAGCCCCATGACGACCATCACGAGCACCGGCACCGGCAGCCAGCCGCCGAGCGTGTCGCCGAGGTGCGAGACCGAGTCGGGGAAGGCGATCGGCGAGCCCTCGGAGATCACCAGCGACAGACCGCGCGCCACGGACAGCATCGCGAGCGTCGCGATGAACGGCGGCAGCTTGCCGTAGGCGATGAGGAAACCGTTCACCAGACCGGCCGCGATGCCGGTGGCGACGGCCAGGACCACCGCGAGGACCACCGGCACACCGTGCTGCGTGGCGCTCCAGGCCAGCACGGTGGCCGACAGCGCCGCCACCGAGCCGACCGACAGGTCGATGCCCGCGGAGACGATCACGAAGGTCACGCCGAAGGCGAGAATGGCGGTCACGGCCGCCTGGACGCCCACGTTGAGCAGGTTGTCCGTGGTCAGGAAGTCACCCGACAGCGCCGACATGGCGATGACGAGGACGATCAGCGCGGTCAGCGCGCCGTTGTCGAGGAGCAGACGGCGGACCGCCGCGGCGCCACCGGCGCCCGTTCCGCTCTTGAGCGTCTCAGCGGCCACGGCCGGCCTCCAGTTCTTCGGTTTCTTCGGGTGAGTCGTTCGCGTCATGAGGGGTGGTGGTGCCGACGGCGAGCGCCATGACGGAGTCCTGGGTCGCCTCGTCCGCCGACAGCTCGCCGGCGATCCGGCCCTGGGCCATCACCAGCACCCGGTCGCTCATGCCGAGCACCTCGGGCAGATCGCTGGAGATCATCAGGACGGCGGCACCGGCGGCCGTCAGCTCGTTGACGAGCTGGTAGATCTCGACCTTCGCGCCGACGTCGATCCCGCGCGTCGGCTCGTCGAGGATCAGCACCTTGGTGTCGGCCAGCAGCCATTTGCCGATGACGACCTTCTGCTGGTTGCCGCCGGAGAGCGTGCGCACCTGCTGGCCGAGGCCCGCCATCCGCACGCCCAGCTGCCCCGCGATCCGTGCCGCCGCCTCGCGCTGGCCTTTGAGGTCCACCAGCCCGCCCCGGGTCGCGGAACGCATGGTGACGAGCCCGAGGTTCTCCTCGACCGACTGGTCGAGCACCAGCCCCTGGCCCTTGCGGTCCTCGGGCACGAGCCCGATCCCGGCCGCCATCGCGGCGTTCACGTCGTGGCGGGGGAGATGCGCGCCGGCCACCCGGACGGCTCCTCGGTCGTAGGGGTCCGCCCCGAAGACGGCCCGTACGACCTCGGTACGACCGGCGCCGACGAGCCCGGCGACACCGACGACCTCACCGGCGTGCACCTCGAAGCTGACGTCCTGGAAGACGCCGTCCCGGGTGAGTCCCTCGACGGACAGCAGCGCGCCGCCCTTCTCGGGCCGCTCCCTGGGGTACTGCTGCTCGATGGAGCGGCCCACCATGAGCCGCACCAGTTCGTCCTCGGGTGTGGTGGCCGGGACCTGCCCGACGCTCCTGCCGTCCCGGATGACGGTGACCCGGTCGCCGAGGGCGGCGATCTCGTCGAGGTGGTGCGTGATGAACACGATGCCGACGCCGTCCTCGCGCAGTGTGCGCACGATGGCGAAGAGCTTCTCGACCTCCTCGGAGGTCAGCACGGCGGTCGGCTCGTCCATGATCAGCACGCGCGCGTCCAGGCTGAGCGCCTTGGCGATCTCGACCATCTGAAGGCGCGCGATGCCGAGTTCCCGCACGCGCGTGCGGGGTGAGACGTTCACGCCCACCCGCTTCAGCAGGGCGGCCGCGTCGCTCTCCATCCGTTTCCGGTCGATCATCCCGAAGCGGCGCGGCTGCCGCCCCAGGAAGATGTTCTCGGCGACCGTGAGGTCGGGAACGAGGTTGAACTCCTGGTAGATGGTGGCGATCCCGAGGCGCTCGGAGTCCTGCGCGCCATGGATGCGCACCTCCTCGCCGCCGGCCAGGATCCGCCCGGCGTCGGGCCGGTAGGCACCGGAGAGCATCTTGATGAGGGTGCTCTTGCCCGCGCCGTTCTCACCGAGCAGCACATGCACCTCGCCCCGGCGCAGGTCGAAGTCGACGCTGTCGAGCGCGACCACACCGGGGAACGTCTTGCGTATGCCTTCGATGCGCAGCAACTCGTCCGCGTTGCTCACGTCTGGCTCCTGTTCGTTACGGGGGACGGCTCCACGGGGGCGGGGAACTCCTCGGGAGCGGGCGGCTCTTGGGGGGCGGGCTCGCCGCACGAACGGCGGACGACGAGCCGGGCCGGGAGGGTGACGGACTGCGGGGGGCGTCCCTCGATGCGGTCGACCAGCGCCCGCACGGCGGCCCGTCCCAGTTCGCCCGTCGGCTGGGCGATCGCGGTGATCGGCGGATCGGTGTGCACGAACCACCGGATGTCGTCGAACGCGGCCAGCGCGATGTCCCGCGGAACCCGCAGCCCACGCGCGCGTACGGCGTCCAGGGCACCCAGTGCCATCAGGTTGTCGGCGGCGAACACGACCTCGGGCGGTTCGGGCAGGTCGAGGAAGCCCTCGGTGACCCGCCGGCCGCTCTCGGCCTGGAAGTCGCCCTGGCCGATGTAGGCGTCCGGGAGGGGAAGCCCGTACTCGGCCATGGCGGCCCGGAAGGCCTCGACGCGCTCGCTGCCGGTGGTGGTGGCGGCGGGGCCCGCGATGATGGCGAGCCTGCGGTGCCCCAGCCCGTGCAGATGCGCGACGAGGTCCCGCACGGCCGCGCGTCCGTCCGACCGCACCACCGGCACGTCGACGCCCGGGATCCACCGGTCGACGAACACCATCGGCGTCCCCGCGCGCGAGGCGTCGAGGATCAGCGGCGAGCCGCCGTCGGTGGGGGAGACGAGGAGGCCGTCGATCCGGCGGTCCAGCAGGGTCCGTACGTGGTGGTCCTGGAGGTCGGGCCGTTCGTCGGCGTTGCCGATGATGACGCTGTAGCCGAGCGCGCGGGCCTCCTCCTCGACGGAGCGGGCCAGTTCGGTGAAGTACGGGTTGAGCACGTCGCTGATGACCAGGCCGAGGGTGCGGGTCTGGTCGGTGCGCAGCGACCGGGCGACGGCGTTCGGGCGGTAGCCCAGCGTCTCGACGGCGGCCAGCACACGTGTGCGTGCGTCCTCGCTGACCGACGGATGGTCGTTCAGGACGCGCGACACCGTGGCGACGGAGACCCCCGCCTCGGCCGCGACGTCCTTGATGCTCGCCATCGCCGCCCCACCTCCTTGTGGACTCGGTTCCTGGACGCCGAGGTCGTGGAATCGATTACATCGGCGTGTAGGAAGGATTGGAATCGATTACACGGGCGTTGATCAAGCCCTCCACCGCATCCCGAAACCGGATCGTGATGAACGCCGCCCGGGAGGCGACCGACGGTCGCCACCGGGGGACTGTCGGTGGCCGGCGGACACCCGGGAGAGTGTCGGTGGCGGGCGGTAACGTCGGACCATGAGCGATCAGGCGGGGGCCGCCCAGGCGGGAGAGCGGCGTACGGCCACGCTGGAAGGCGTGCTCGAGCGCATCACGTACGCGAACGAGGAGAACGGCTACACGGTCGCCCGCGTCGACACCGGCCGAGGCGGCGGCGACCTCCTCACGGTCGTCGGCGCGCTGCTCGGCGCCCAGGTCGGCGAGTCCCTGCGGATGGAGGGACGCTGGGGCTCCCACCCGCAGTACGGCAAGCAGTTCACCGTCGAGAACTACACGACCGTCCTGCCCGCCACCGTCCAGGGCATCCGCCGCTACCTCGGCTCGGGGCTGGTCAAGGGCATCGGGCCGGTCTTCGCCGACCGCATCACCCGGCACTTCGGCATGGACACCCTGAAGATCATCGAGGAGGAGCCCAAGCGGCTCGTCGAGGTCCCCGGACTCGGCCCCAAACGCACGAAGAAGATCGCGGACGCCTGGGAGGAGCAGAAGGCGATCAAGGAGGTCATGCTCTTCCTCCAGACCGTGGAGGTGTCCACCTCCATCGCGGTCCGCATCTACAAGAAGTACGGCGACGCCTCCATCTCCGTCGTGAAGAACCAGCCCTACCGGCTCGCCACGGACGTCTGGGGCATCGGCTTCCTCACCGCCGACAAGATCGCCCAGTCCGTCGGCATCCCGCACGACAGCCCTGAGCGGGTCAAGGCGGGCCTGCAGTACGCGCTCTCCCAGGCCACCGACCAGGGCCACTGCTACCTCCCCGAGGAGCGGCTGATCGCCGACGCGGTGAAGCTGCTCCAGGTCGACACCGGCCTGGTCATCGAGTGCCTCGCCGAACTCGCGGAGCCGCCGGAGGAGGGCGAGGACCCCGGGGTCGTACGGGAGAAGGTGCCGGGCCCGGACGGCGCCGGGCAGCCTGTCACGGCCGTCTTCCTGGTCCCCTTCCACCGCGCCGAACTCTCCCTCTCCGCCCAGCTGTTGCGCCTGCTGCGCACCGGCGAGGACCGGATGCCGGCCTTCCGGGACGTGGCCTGGGACAAGGCGCTGGCCTGGTTGAGGACCCGTACCGACGCCGAACTCGCGCCCGAGCAGGAGGCGGCCGTCAGACTCGCGCTGACCGAGAAGGTCGCCGTCCTCACCGGCGGCCCCGGCTGCGGCAAGTCCTTCACCGTCCGCTCCATCGTGGAGCTGGCCCGCGCCAGGAAGGCCAAGGTGGTGCTCGCCGCCCCCACCGGCCGCGCCGCCAAGCGCCTGGCCGAGCTGACCGGCGCCGAGGCCTCCACCGTCCACCGCCTGCTGGAGCTCAAGCCCGGCGGCGACGCGGCCTACGACCGGGACCGCCCGCTGGACGCCGACCTGGTGGTGGTCGACGAGGCGTCGATGCTGGACCTGCTCCTCGCCAACAAGCTGGTCAAGGCCGTGCCCCCGGGCGCGCACCTGCTCTTCGTGGGGGATGTCGACCAGTTGCCCAGCGTCGGCGCGGGCGAGGTGCTGCGCGATCTGCTGGCCGACGGCAGCCCGGTGCCCGCGGTCCGCCTCACGCGCGTGTTCCGTCAGGCCCAGCAGTCCGGTGTGGTGACCAACGCGCACCGGATCAACGCCGGACAGCACCCGCTCACCGACGGCATGAAGGACTTCTTCCTCTTCGTCGAGGACGACACGGAGGAGGCCGGTCGCCTCACGGTGGACGTGGCCGCCCGGCGCATCCCGGCGAAGTTCGGCCTGGATCCGCGCCGGGACGTGCAGGTGCTGGCGCCCATGCACCGCGGTCCGGCCGGCGCCGGCGCCCTCAACGGCCTGCTCCAGCAGGCCGTCACCCCGGGCCGCCCCGACGTGCCCGAGAAGCGGTTCGGCGGGCGGGTCTTCCGTGTCGGCGACAAGGTCACCCAGATCCGCAACAATTACGACAAGGGCGAGAACGGTGTCTTCAACGGCACCGTGGGCGTCGTGACCTCGCTCGATCCGGTCGACCAGCGCCTCACGGTGCTGACCGACGAGGACGAGGAGGTTCCGTACGACTTCGACGAACTGGACGAACTGGCCCACGCGTACGCGGTCACCATCCACCGTTCACAGGGAAGTGAATATCCCGCCGTGGTGATCCCCGTCACCACGGGAGCATGGATGATGCTGCAACGGAACCTCTTGTATACGGCCGTGACCCGCGCCAAGCGGCTGGTCGTCCTCGTCGGTTCCCGCAAGGCGATCGGTCAGGCGGTGCGCACGGTGTCGGCGGGCCGCCGTTGCACGGCCCTGGACCACCGGTTGGCCGGCCGCTGACGTCCGGTTCCCACCGGATCGCCGGATCATCACAAAAAATGATCGATCAAATGAGTCGTGAAGGTCACAGAGCACTTCCCCCGGCGTGACGTAGGCGGCAGGATGAGCTGGTTGGCGGCACTGAGTGCCGCCGATAAGCCCAATGGTCGACCCCGAGTGCACTTTCGTGCGCCAAATGGGGGATGGTAGAGACAGTCAGGGCAACCTCGAAGAAGAGGCACAACGTCGGTGAGGGATGACGTGAGCGAGCACACCAACAACGCTGTAGTACTGCGGTTCGGCGATGGCGAGTACACCTACCCGGTGATCGACAGCACCGTCGGCGACAAGGGCTTCGACATCGGGAAGCTTCGCGCCCAGACCGGTCTGGTGACCCTGGACAGCGGCTACGGCAATACCGCCGCCTATAAATCCGCCATCACCTACCTTGACGGCGAGCAGGGCATCCTCCGGTACCGGGGCTACCCGATCGAGCAGCTGGCCGAGCGGTCGACCTTCCTGGAGGTCGCCTACCTGCTCATCAACGGCGAACTGCCGACCGTCGACGAGCTGTCCGTCTTCAAGAGCGACATCACCCAGCACACGCTGCTGCACGAGGACGTCAAGAACTTCTACCGCGGCTTCCCGCGCGACGCCCACCCGATGGCCATGCTGTCGTCGGTGGTCTCCGCGCTGTCCACGTTCTACCAGGACAGCCACAACCCGTTCGACGAGAAGCAGCGCAACCTCTCCACGATCCGGCTGCTCGCCAAGCTTCCGACGATCGCGGCGTACGCCTACAAGAAGTCGATCGGTCACCCGTTCGTCTACCCGCGCAACGACCTCGGCTACGTCGAGAACTTCCTGCGCATGACGTTCTCGGTGCCGGCGCAGGAGTACGAGCTCGACCCGGTCGTCGTCTCCGCCCTCGACAAGCTGCTGATCCTGCACGCGGACCACGAGCAGAACTGCTCGACGTCCACGGTCCGCCTCGTCGGCTCCTCGCAGGCGAACATGTTCGCGTCGATCTCGGCCGGCATCTCCGCCCTGTGGGGCCCGCTGCACGGCGGCGCCAACCAGTCCGTGTTGGAGATGCTCGAGGGCATCCAGGCCAACGGCGGCGACGTCGACTCCTTCATCCGCAAGGTGAAGAACAAGGAGGACGGCGTCCGCCTGATGGGCTTCGGCCACCGGGTGTACAAGTCCTTCGACCCGCGCGCGAAGATCATCAAGGCGGCGGCGCACGACGTCCTCTCGGCCCTCGGCAAGTCCGACGAGCTGCTGGACATCGCGCTGAAGCTGGAGGAGCACGCGCTCTCCGACGACTACTTCGTCTCGCGCAACCTCTACCCGAACGTCGACTTCTACACCGGCCTGATCTACCGGGCCATGGGCTTCCCGACCGAGATGTTCACGGTCCTGTTCGCCCTGGGACGCCTCCCGGGCTGGATCGCCCAGTGGCACGAGATGATCAAGGAGCCCGGCTCCCGCATCGGCCGCCCGCGCCAGATCTACACGGGCGTCGTCGAGCGCGACTTCGTTCCCGTCGAGGAGCGCTGACACCTGCCGGTGGGGGCGCCGCGACCGGCGTCCCGCCACTGGTGGATTTCCTGACTGCCCGGGGCCGATGTCCCGGGCAGTGGTGTGTGCGGGCCCCGGCAGGCATACGCGCGGGCGGCAGGCGGCGTAGACGGGGGCGGACGGGCGTAGACGCCGGGCGGGCATACGGAAGGCGCCCCGGCGCCAGTCCCCCCACGGGCCGACGACCAGGGCGCCTTCCCATGTCCCGGTGCGGATTCCCCCCACGGGATCCGGCCGGGCGTTGTGAGAACAGCGCCTGAATTCGCTGTTGGTAACCATCTTCGGTTGTTCGAACGGCGGTTGAGCAGAACGAGCAGAACTCGCCCCACCGCCGTCATGTGCGATCTGCCGGGACAGCGCACGCTGGGAGGGCCGCTCAAAGCTTCCCGGTGTACGTGCCCCGGCAACGCATCTCTGAGGAAGTCCCCCAAGACATCCCCAGATGTCGGGTCACGCCCCCCAAGACGTTTCCCGACATCGTCAACTTAGACCTTCGAACCCCTTCGATGGTTACGTTCACATCACTGTGATCTGTGTCTCTTGCATATGTCCGTTAGATGCGCAAGAGACCGGATACGGCGATCGGGGCCCAAGCGTAAGGATGATGCGCGAGCCTTGTGAAGAGCTTATGTGAGGCTCGCGCAGGACTCCAGGGGTGTTGCTGATCGGCAACGTGCTACTCGGCGGTATTACTTGAAGGCGCGCAGCCGCAGGCTGTTCGTCACGACGAACACCGACGAGAACGCCATCGCGGCCCCCGCGATCATCGGGTTCAGCAGCCCGGCGGCGGCCAGCGGCAGCGCGGCCACGTTGTAGCCGAAGGCCCACACCAGATTGCCCTTGATCGTCGTCAGGGTCCGCCGGGACAGCCGGATGGCGTCCGCGGCCACCCGCAGATCCCCGCGCACCAGCGTCAGGTCGCTCGCCTCGATCGCCGCGTCCGTGCCCGTCCCCATGGCCAGTCCCAGATCGGCGGTGGCGAGCGCGGCCGCGTCGTTGACACCGTCCCCGACCATCGCGACGACCCGCCCCTCCTCCTGGAGGCGCCGTACGACGTCGACCTTGTCCTCGGGCAGCACCTCGGCGATCACCCGGTCGATCCCGACCGATTCCGCGACCGCCTCCGCGACGGCCCGGTTGTCCCCGGTCAGCAGCACCGGCGTGAGCCCCAGCGCGCGCAGCTCGCGCACCGCCTCGGCGCTGGTCTCCTTCACCGCGTCCGCCACGGCGAGCACCCCGCGCGCCACGCCGTCCCACCCCACGACGACGGCCGTACGGCCGCCTCGCTCGGCCTCCTCCTTCGCCCGGGCCACCTCGTCGGGAACCGCCTCGAAGAGCCGCCCCACGGCCACCTCACGGCCCTCCACCAGCCCGCGCACTCCACGGCCGGGCACGTTCTCGAACCGCTCGGCCGCGGGCAGTTCCCCGACCCGCTCCTCGGCACCCGCGGCCACCGCCCTGGCGACCGGGTGCTCGGAGGCGTGCTCCAGGGCGCCCGCGAGCCGCAGCAGCTGCCGCTCGTCGGTCCCGTCGGCCACGTACACGCCCTGAAGGGTCATCCGGCCGGTGGTGACGGTCCCGGTCTTGTCGAGGACGACGGTGTCGACGCGGCGCGTGGACTCCAGGACCTCGGGGCCCTTGATGAGGATGCCCAGCTGGGCGCCGCGCCCGGTGCCGACCATGAGCGCGGTCGGCGTGGCGAGCCCGAGCGCGCACGGGCAGGCGATGATCAGGACCGCGACGGCGGCCGTGAACGCGGCGACGGTGTCACCCGTCGCGGCGAGCCAGCCGCCGAAGGTGGCCACGGCGATCAGCAGTACGGCCGGCACGAAGATCCCGGAGATCCGGTCGGCCAGCCGCTGCACCTCGGCCTTGCCGGTCTGCGCGGCCTCGACCAGCTGCGCCATCCGCGCGAGCCGGGTGTCCGCGCCGATCCGGGTGGCCTCCACGACCAGCCGGCCGCCGGCGTTCACGGTCGCGCCCGTGACGGTGTCACCGGGTCCCACGTCCACCGGCACCGACTCTCCGGTCAGCATCGAGGCGTCCACGGCCGACGTGCCCCGCACGACCGTCCCGTCGGTGGCGACCTTCTCCCCGGGCCGTACGACGAACCGGTCCCCGACGGCCAGCAGGTCGACCGGGATCCGCACCTCCCCGCCGTCCCGCAGCACGGCCACGTCCTTCGCCCCCAGCTCCATCAGCGCCCGCAGCGCCGCCCCCGCCCGCCGCTTGGAGCGGGCCTCCAGGTACCGGCCCAGCAGGATGAAGGCGGTGACGCCGGCGGCGACCTCCAGGTAGATCGTGGAGGCGCCGTCCGCGCGGGAGACGGTGAGCTCGAACGGGTGCCGCATGCCGGGCATGCCCGCGTCACCGAAGAACAGCGCCCACAGCGACCAGCCGAGCGCGGCCAGCGTGCCGACCGAGACCAGCGTGTCCATGGTGGCCGCGCCGTGCCGCAGGTTCGTCCAGGCGGCCTTGTGCAGCGGGCCGCCGCCCCAGACGACCACGGGCGCGGCGAGCGTCAGCGAGAGCCACTGCCAGTTGTCGAACTGGAGCGAGGGGACCATCGCGAGCAGGACGACGGGCGCGGCCAGCAGGACGCTGACCGCGAGCCGGTGACGCAGGTCCGCGAGTTCGGGGTCCCGGGCGGCGTCCTCCTGAACCGGCTCCGGCGCCGCGGGCGCGGGTTCCTCGGCCGTGTACCCGGTCTTCACCACGGTCGCGATCAGTTCGGAGACCTCGGTCCCGGCCGGATGGCTGATCTTCGCCCGCTCCGTCGCGTAGTTGACCGACGCGACGACGCCGTCCATGCGGTTGAGCTTCTTCTCGACGCGGGCCGCGCACGAGGCACAGGTCATCCCGCCGATGAGCAGCTCGGTCTCGGCGGTCGGCGCGGGCGGTTCGGCTATCGGGGTTTCCGTCGTGGTGCTGGTCATGTCCGTGCTCCAGGAAGCGGACCAGGCCGTACGGCACCAGTATCAGCTGGTCGGCACGGCCCGGTAAGTGGAGGAGAGGTGTCGAGGAGGGGTGATGACGCGCGGGTGCCTCAGGCCTGGCCGGCCAGCTCGAAGCCGGCCTCGTCGACGGCGGCCCGTACGGCCTCCTCGTCGAGCGCGGCGGCGGAGACGACCGTGACCTCACCGGTGGAGGCGACGGCCTTCACCGAGGTGACCCCGGCGAGTTCGGAGAGCTCCCCGGAGACGGCACCCTCGCAGTGGCCGCAGCTCATGCCGCTCACCTTGTAGACGGTGGTGACGGAGCCCGGGGTGTCGGTGTGAGCGGTCATGTCGTTCTCCTCGTGGAGGCAGGTGGGGCGGGCGGGGCCGCGAGAGGTCTCCCGTTGTCCGAGACTATACCCCTAGGGGGTATGAATCAAAGATGGGGACCCGCCGCGCGGCGGTGGTGCGGGTGCTTCCTGCGGAGGGGGCGGGTACCCCGGCTACGGGGTCGCAGTGGTCCCGGCGCCGCCGCGCTCGGCGCGACCCAGCCGGTCGCCCACCAGCGGCTCCAGATAGCGGATCAGTACGTGCTTCAGCTCCCGCACGTACGCGTCGCGCTCGGCGCCCTCGTGGCCCAGGACCAGTTCCAGGCCCGCCTTGTACAGGCCCAGGCACATGTGCGCGGTGCGGGCGAGGTCCGCGGGGGGCGAGTCGGGGAGCAGGGAGGAGAGCAGACCCTCGATGCGGGCGAGCAGGGTGGCGTGCAGCGCGTCGTGCTCCTCGGCGATGCGGCCGGGGATGTCGGGCCCGTGCATCAGGGCGAAGAACACCGGATGGTCGCAGTTGAAGGCGATGAACCGGTCCACGGCCGCGCCGACGGCCTCCTCGAGCCGGGTCGCGGGGTCGACCGGGGCGAGTGCCTCGCCGTAGGTGTCGCGCATCTCGTGCATGAGACGGTCGCCCAGCTCGATCGCGATCGCTTCCTTGTTGGGGAAGAACTGGTAGAGCGTGCCCGGTGAGACGCCCGCCTCGCGGGCGATGGCGTTGGTGCTCGCGGCGGTGTAGCCGGTCGTGCAGAAGACGTTGGCAGCGGCCTCGAGCAGCTGCGCGATGCGCCGCTCGCCACGCGCCTGACGGCGGCGCGGCTGTTCCTTCTCCTGGCTCTCGGCCACGCGTTTTCCCCAGCTTTCCCGAACTTCATTGACAAACGCGAGTGGTCGCTCGCATTCTGGGCCCAGGAACGCGAGCGATCTCTCGTGTTTGCCATTTTACGGTTTTCGCGACTGCTTGCAGGGTGAAGGGGACACCGCACGATGACCGAAGTCAACAGCCCACCCCGTCCCGGAGGCTGGACCCGCTTCGTGACCGCCCGGCCCGGGCTCTCGCTGCTCGCGGCCCTGGTCCTCACCGTGCTCGCGGTGCTGGCCGGCAGCGGGGTCGCCGAGCGGCTGGGCAGCGGTGGCTGGGAGGATCCGGCCGCGCAGTCCACGTACGCCACCAAGGCCCTGGAGCGTGAGTTCCCCGGCTCCCAGCCCAATCTCCTGCTGCTGGTCGACGCGGGCAAGGCCTCCGTGGACGACCCGGCGGTCGTCGCCGAGGCGAACCGGCTCACCGCGAGCCTGGCCGCCGAGAAGGGCGTCGTCGGCGTCGGCTCCTACTGGCGCCCCGAAGCGTCGGGGGCGGGCTCCGCCCTGCGCGCGCAGGACGGCCACGAGGCGCTGATAGCCGCCCGCATCACGGGCGACGAGAAGGCGATGGGAGAGACCCTCGACCGCATCGCCCCCGCTCTGCGCGGCACGCACGGGCCCGTCCGGGTCAAGATCGGCGGCGGTGTCGCCGTACGGCACGAGATGCAGACCATCATCCAGGAGGACCTGACCCGCGCCGAGGTGATCGCGCTGCCGATCACGCTGGTGCTGCTGGTGATGGTCTTCGGCAGCGCGGTCGCCGCCCTGCTGCCGCTCGGCATCGGCATCGTCGCGATCCTCGGCACCAACGCCGTCCTCAGCGGCCTCACCCGGTTCACCGACGTCTCCATCTTCGCGATGAACCTCACCACGGCCCTGGGCCTGGGCCTCGCCATCGACTACGCCCTGTTCATCGTCCGCCGTTTCCGTGAGGAACTCGCCTCCGGCGCGGATCCGACGACGGCCATCGGCACTACCCTGCGCACGGCCGGTCGTACGGTGCTGTTCTCCGCGCTCACCGTCGCGGTGTCCCTGGCGGCGATGCTCCTCTTCCCCCAGTACTTCCTGCGCTCCTTCGCCTACGCCGGCATGGCCGTCGTCGTGCTGGCCGCCGCGGCCGCCCTGATCCTGCTCCCGGCGGCGCTGGTCCTGCTGGGCGACCGGGTCAACTCCCTCGACCTGCGCCGTCCGTTCCGCCGGGGCCGGTCCGCGGCGGCGTCCGGCGGGGAGCACGGCGAGCGAAGCGGCGCCGAGGACGGCAGGGCCTGGGGCCGGATGGCGAACCTGGTCATGCGCCGGGCCCCCTTCTTCGCCCTCGCCACCACGGCCGCCCTCGTCCTCCTCGGACTGCCCTTCCTGGGCGTGCGGTTCGGCACGGCGGACGACCGTCAGCTGCCCTCCTCGGCCGAGTCCCACGTCGTGCAGCAGCACATCAGGGACGGCTTCCCGGGCAGCCCCGGCGGTGGCCTCGAAGTGCTCGCCGAGGGCAGCGCGACCCAGGCCGAGTACGCCGCCTACAAGGAGCGCGTGGCGGCGCTGCCGGAAGTGGCCCGGGTCGAGGGCCCGTTGGTGAACGGCGACTCGGCGTACTTCACGGTGCTGCCCAAGGGCGAGGCCGTCGGCGACGACGCGCAGAACCTGGTGGGCGACCTGCGCGCCACAGCCGCCCCCTTCGAGACCAGGGTGACCGGCACGGCCGCCGTCCTGGTCGACTCCCAGCACGCGATCGGCGCCCGACTCCCCTGGGCGGCCGCCTTCATAGCGATCGTCACCCTGCTCCTGGTCTTCCTGCTGACCGGCAGCGTGCTGATCCCGCTCCAGGCGGTGCTGCTCAACGCGCTCAGCCTGACGGCGATGTTCGGCGCGGTGGTCTGGGTCTTCCAGGACGGCCACCTCTCCGGCCTGCTCGGCTTCACCAGCCCCGGATCCATAGAGACCACCCTCCCGGTCCTGATGTTCTGCGTGGCCTTCGGCCTCTCGATGGACTACGGCGTGTTCCTGCTCTCCCGCATCAAGGAGGAGTACGACCGCACCGGCGACCACGAGGGGGCGGTCGCCCTGGGCCTGCGGCGTACCGGCGGCCTGATCACGGCGGCGGCGGTCATCCTGGCGGTGGTGATGGTCGCGATCGGCACCTCGCGCGTCACCAACACCAAGATGCTCGGCCTGGGCATCGCCCTGGCGGTCCTGATGGACGCGATGGTGGTGCGCAGCCTCCTGGTCCCGGCCATCATGCGCCTCACCGGCACGGCCACCTGGTGGGCGCCGGCACCGCTGCGCGGATTCCACCGTCGCTTCGGACTGAGCGAGGGCGACGCCGCACCGCTACCGGCGGCGGAAGAGGAGGAGGAACGGGACAAGGTGGGCACGCCCGGCTGACCCCCGCCGTCTAACCTTCGCGGAGATCTCCGGGGCGCCCCGGACGACGGACGGAGTGGGTATGCGGGCTGTGGTGTTCGAGCGGTTCGGGGAGCCGGCCGAGGTGCGCGAGGTGGCCGATCCCCGGCCGGCCCCGCACGGAGTGACCGTGCGCGTCGAGGCCACCGGCCTGTGCCGCAGCGACTGGCACGGCTGGATGGGCCACGACCCGGACATCACCCTGCCGCACGTGCCCGGTCACGAACTCGCCGGTGTCGTACACGAGGCCGGCGACCGGGTCACCAGGTGGCGGGCGGGTGACCGGGTCACCGTCCCCTTCGTGTGCGGCTGCGGCAGCTGCCCGTCCTGCGCGGCCGGCGACCACCAGGTGTGCGAGCGGCAGACCCAGCCCGGCTTCACGCACCGGGGCTCCTTCGCCCAGTACGTGGCCTTGGACCACGCCGACGTGAACCTGGTCGCGATCCCCGACGACCTGTCGTACGCCACCGCGGCCTCCCTCGGCTGCCGGTTCGCCACGGCGTTCCGGGCGGTGGTGCAGCAGGGCCGGGTCGCGGCGGGGGAGTGGGTGGCGGTGCACGGCTGCGGAGGCGTGGGCCTCTCGGCGGTGATGATCGCGGCGGCGAGCGGCGCCCGGGTGGTGGCGGTGGACGTCTCCCCGAAGGCCCTGGACCTGGCCCGGGAGTTCGGCGCGGTGGAGTGCGTGGACGCGCGAGGAGTGCCGGACACGGCGGCGGCGGTCCTGGAGCTGACCGGGGGAGGCGCCCACCTCTCCCTCGACGCGCTCG
This sequence comes from Streptomyces sp. NBC_00637, assembly GCF_045161545.1. NCBI lineage: Bacteria > Bacillati > Actinomycetota > Actinomycetes > Kitasatosporales > Streptomycetaceae > Streptomyces > Streptomyces sp. NBC_00637. Next base: position 5,440,329 of record NZ_CP109046.1, read on the forward strand.
GTTCCCCCGTCACCAGCGCCGCGTCGGTGAACGGGCTGCGCCGCCGTGGCCGGCACGTCCAGGTCGGCCTGCTCCCCTCGGCGGACGGCACGACCCCCGTCCCGCTGGCCCGCGCCATCGCCCTGGAACTGGAGATCCTGGGCAGTCACGGGATGGCCGCGCACACCTACCCGCAGATGCTGGAGCTGGTCCGCACCGGGGCGGTGCGTCCCGACCTCCTGGTGACGTCGACCATCACCCTGGACCAGACCCCGGCCGCCCTGTCCGCGCTGGGCACCGCACCCGGCGCGGGGGTGACGGTCATCCGTCCATGGGCCTGAGCGCGGCCCACTCCCGGTCCAGGATCGCCATGAGCACCTCGTCCACCCACACCCCGTTGCGCAGCGCGGCCTCCCGCCGCACCCCCTCGACCACGAACCCGGCCTTCTCGTAGACGCGGCGGGCTCGCTCGTTGTCGCCGTACAGCTCCAGCTGGACGCGGTGCAGACCCAGTCGCTCGAAGCCGTGGCCGACGATGAGCCGGGTCGCCTCGCTGCCGAGCCCGCGGCCCCGGCCCCGGGGTCCGATCAGGGTGCGGAAGGTGCAGCTGCGGGCGTCCGGATCGAACTCGTGCAGGACGACCTCGCCCACGAGTTCGCCGGTCGCGGCGTCTGTGACGGCGAGGTCCAGCCGGTCGGGCTGCTCGGCGCGGGAGCCGTACCAGGAACGCACCCGCTCCCGGGTGAGGTCGCTGTTCGGCGGGAAGGTGAAGCGGATGACCTCGGGGTCGCCGATGATCTCCCACATGGTGTCGGCGTCGGCCTCGGTGAAGGGCCGCAGGACGGTCTTCGACCCATGGAGCAAGGGCTTGACGGAGAAGTTCACCCGCAGCACTGTGCCCCACGCGGCCATGGGGCACAGCCCGTTTTTCCTCGACGCCGGGTCAGTCCAGAGCGCGTCCCCGGTTGCCCGGGCGGGAGGCGACCCAGGCGTGCACGGTGGCGGCGTACCAGAAGGGCTTGCCGCCCTCGACGTGGTCCGGCGGAGGCAGCAGCCCGTGCTTGCGGTAGGACCGTACGGTGTCCGGCTGCACCTTGATGTGCGCCGCGATCTCCTTGTACGACCAGAGCCTTCGGTCGGTCATGAGTTGCACCTCCCTGCGCGCGCGGGGGTCGGCGGCCGGGAGGCCGCCCGGGGGAGCCCGGCGCTGCGCTGGCGATCACCAAGCCTGTGCCCCGTGAACGACACCAGGTGACCGTGCGGAAGCGGCTGTTGACGGCGTGTGACGCAAGACCCGCGTATACGCGACATGCGTGACAGAAAAGGGGAGTTTGTGACAGAGGTGAAGCAAAGAGATCCATGGGGCCCACGGGAGGGGCGCGTTGACAACGGCCCCGCGACCGCCGCCATCCTGCGACGCCGCCCGCGACCGCCGCCATCCCGCGACCGCCGACAGGAGCCGGGCCGGGCCCGCTGCGACGGGCCCGAACCCGTTCCCGCTCCCCGCCATCCCCCCGGAACGACCGAACGGCCCACGTGCCCGGAGCGCTCCAAGCACCCGGAACGGCCGGAAATCGCCGGATCAACTGGCAGACCCCCAGCCTGTATTCAGCCAATGCGGCGGGTCTTGGAAAAATGCGCACCCGGTCCGGACCAACCCTCCGGGCGGCTCGGCAGAACCAGGCTCGTCGCCTCCCCGCTCAGCCGGTCCGCGGCCGGCGACACCTGTGCCGGAAGACGCCTGGCCTGCGTGAACTCCCTCGGCGTGCACCCCGTCATCGCCTTGAACTCGCCGCTGAGATGCGCCTGGTCGTAGAAACCGCAGAGGGCGGCGGTCTCTGCGGCGCTCCGTCCCTCCGCCAGCAGACGACGGGCCCGTTGCAGCCGCAGCACCCGGGCCGCCGCCTTGGGGCCGAGCCCGATCTGCTCACGGAACCGGTTCTCCAGGTGCCGTACGCTCCAGCCGACCTCCTCGGCCAGCCGGGGCACCGGTATCGCGCCGCTCGCCCGCACCAGCAGCGACCAGGCCCGTGCCACCCGCTCCGAACTCGGCGTCCCCGCCTCCCGCCACCGGATGAGGACCTCGTCGAGCAGCCCGAACCGGTCCGCCCAGCCGGGCAACGCGGCCAACGCGCCGGCGAGTTCACGAAGGGGCGAGCCCAGGGAGTGCGGCAGCTCGTCGGGGTCGACGGTGCGGTTGACGAGCTCGTGCTGGGGCGTACCGAAAAGGGGGAACGCGGCCCAGGGCGCCATGAGCACCTCGATGCCCGAAAAGCGCCCGCCGTGCTCCCCGACGGCGGGCGTGGTCGTGGGCCCGCAGTACACGGACACCAGCGTGTCCGGCACCCGCCCCGCCCGCGAGATCCGCACGGGCTGCTCGAACCCCAGCAACAGGGTCGAGGCCCCGATGGGCGCCTCCAGCCGTCGCCGGGGCCGCGTCAGGGCGAGCCGGATCCCGCGATAGCTCAACACGCCGGGCCGTAAACGGGGATGGGGCCCACCGAGGGCGAACTCCCAGGACCCTGCGGGGCCTTGTCCAGACCGGGTGCGTATCGCGCTCGCAGTCATGGGCCCCCATGCTACGAGCGGTCACCGCGGTTACCTAGGGGCGCGGGGAACTGCGCGACCCGGCACGGATCACCTGTGCTCGCCGACGAACAGAACCCGGCACCCCGACAGGCGTCCCGCCACCCGCCGGAGGGCTACGCCCCGCACGACCGGAGGAACGCCCGCGTACGCTGCGCGATGGGCAGCGGAGCGTCGGGCGCGCACGGATACATGTCCTGCTCGACGATCGCGAAGAGATCGACATCCAGCTTCCGCGCCGCTTCCAGCACAGGCCCCAGCGCGGGCACGCCGGTCGGCGGCTCGCACATCACGCCCCGCGCGACCGCCGGCCCGAACGGCACCTGTTTGGCCCGCACGTCCGCGAGGATCTCGGGGTCGACCTGCTTGAGGTGCAGGTACCCGATCCGCTCGCCGTAGGTCTCGATCAGTTTCACGCTGTCGCCGCCGCAGTAGGCGTAGTGCCCGGTGTCCAGGCACAGCGACACCAGGTCGGAGTCGGTGCCGTCCAGGAAGCGGACGACGTTCTCCTCGCTGTCGATGTGGGTGTCGGCGTGCGGGTGGACGACGATGTCGAGGCCGTACCGTTCCCGCACCTCCTTGCCGAGCCGTTCGGTCAGCGAGGTGAGGTTGCGCCACTGCTCGGGGGTGAGGGTGTCCGGCTCCAGCACGTCGCCGGTCTTGTCGTCCCGCCAGAAGGAGGGGATGACGACCAGATGCTTCGCGCCCATCGCCTGGGCGAGCACCGCGTTGTCCGCGACGTGCGCCCAGGTCTTCTCCCAGACGGCCTCGCCGTGGTGCAGGCCGGTGAAGACCGTGCCCGCCGACACCTTCAGGCCACGCTTGGCCGTCTCCTCGGTGAGGACTGCGGGATCGGTCGGCAGGTACCCGTAGGGGCCGAGCTCGATCCACTCGTAGCCGGACTGCGCGACCTCGTCGAGGAAGCGCTGCCAGGGGACCTGGGCGGGATCGTCCGGGAACCAGACGCCCCAGCTGTCGGGGGCTGAACCGACACGGATGCGGGATACACCGGAAACTGGTGACTGAGGTGACAACGACGTCATGGGCGTCAGCGTGCTGTCTCACCGAAGGGGGTGTCAAGGGCTGGTCCGAATGTCTGGACAAAACATTGACAGGGCCCGCCGTCCGGGGCTACAAAGCCGTGAGAGCCGATACGGGGACGTGCCACGAGCGGTCTCACGGGGACGAGCCGATACGAAGGGAACTCGATGGCGTACGACCTGATCACCATGGGGCGGATAGGGGTGGACCTCTATCCGCTACAGACGGGCGTCCCACTCCCGCAGGTCACGTCCTTCGGGAAGTTCCTGGGGGGATCGGCGACCAATGTCGCGGTCGCCGCCGCCCGCCTCGGCCGCGAGACGGCGGTGATCTCCCGCACCGGTGACGACCCCTTCGGCACCTATCTGCACGAGGCCCTGCGCGGTTTCGGCGTCGACGACCGCTGGGTCACCGCCGTGCCCGGGTTGCCGACGCCCGTCACCTTCTGCGAGGTCTTCCCGCCGGACGACTTCCCGCTGTACTTCTACCGGCAGCCCAAGGCGCCGGACCTGGAGATCGACGCCCACGAACTCGACCTCGACGCCATCCGCGAGACCCGCGTCTTCTGGGTCACCGGCACCGGTCTGAGCGAGGAGCCCAGCCGTACGGCGACCCTCGCCGCCCTGGCCCACCGGGACAAGGCCGGCACCACGGTCTTCGACCTCGACTGGCGCCCGATGTTCTGGAGCAACCCCGACACCGCCCGCCCGTTCTATGTCGAGGCCCTCAAGCACGCCACCGTCGCCGTGGGCAACCTCGACGAGGTGGAGGTCGCCACCGGAGTGCGCGAACCCCAGGCGGCGGCGCAGGCGCTGCTGGACGCCGGCGTCGAACTCGCGGTGGTCAAACAGGGCCCCAAGGGCGTCCTCGCCGTCAACAGCAAGGGCGAGACCGCCGAGGTACCGCCGCTGCCGGTGAGCGTTCTGAACGGCCTCGGGGCCGGTGACGCCTTCGGCGGTTCCCTCTGCCACGGTCTGCTCGCGGGCTGGGACCTGGAGAAGACCATGCGTCACGCCAACGCCGCGGGCGCCATCGTCGCCTCCCGGCTGGAGTGCTCCTCCGCGATGCCGACACCGGACGAAGTGGAAGCCGCGATCACGGCGGGGGCCGTCCTGTGACGAGCGTCGACATCTCCGAACTCGTCCGCCTGCGCGCACGGCATCCCGAGGCGATCGCCGAGGCGGCCGCCCGCCGCCCGCGCAGACCGCTGCTGGGCGACTCCGGCCGGCTGATGATCGTCGCCGCCGACCACCCCGCCCGGGGCGCACTCGGCGTGGGCGGCGACAAGCTGGCCATGGCCAACCGGGCCGGTCTGCTCGAGCGCCTGTGTCTGGCCCTGTCCCGGCCCGGCGTCGACGGCGTCCTCGCGACCGCCGACATCCTGGACGACCTGCTCCTCCTGGGCGCCCTCGACCACAAGGTCGTCATGGGCTCGCTGAACCGCGGCGGCCTGCAGGGGTCGGTCTTCGAGCTCGACGACCGCTTCACCGGTCACCGCCCCGAGGACATCGAGCGGTTCGGCTTCGACGCGGGCAAGCTGCTGGTGCGCATCGACCACGACGACCCGGGCTCGCTCACCACCCTGGAGTCCACGGCCCGCGCCATCGACGACATGGCGGCGCGCAGGCTCCCCCTGTTCGTCGAGCCGTTCATCAGCCGCCGCACCCCCGACGGCAAGGTCCGCAACGACCTCTCCGCCGAGGCCGTCACCAGGTCGATCGCCATCGCCTCGGGCCTCGGCGGCACCTCGGCCTACACCTGGCTGAAGCTCCCGGTCACCGACAACCCCGACGACATGGCCGAGGTCATGCAGACGTCCACGCTGCCCGCCGTCCTGCTGGGCGGCGAGGTCGGCGACGACCAGGACGGCGCGTACGAGAAGTGGCGCGGCGCGCTCCAGCTCCCCACCGTCCGCGGCCTGGTGGTCGGCCGTTCGCTGCTCTACCCGCCGGACGGGGATGTCGCCGCCGCCGTGGACACCGCCGTAGGACTGCTGTGAGGGCCGCATGACGAACACCGAGCCGCACCACGACCTGTACATCCCGCACGGCACCACCACCGGCGCCGGCTACACCCTCGACATCGATCCCGAGCGGGCCGGCTGGGGCTACTGCGGCCTGCGGATCGTCGAGCTGGAGCCGGGCGGCACGCACCACTTCACCACCGGTGACAGTGAGTGGATCGTCCTTCCGCTGGCAGGCGGATGTACCGTGCGAACAGCCGATGAAGAGTTCCAACTCCTGGGCAGGGAGAGCGTTTTCGCGTCGGTAACCGACTTCGCGTACGTTCCCCGTGACGCCCGGGTCCAGATCGCCTCCGGCGCGGGAGGCCGCTTCGCCCTGGCAGGAGCGAAGTGCGAGCGACAACTCCCCGCCCGCTACGGCCCCGCGCCGGAGGTCCCCGTCGAAGAGCGCGGCAGCGGCAACTGCGCCCGTCTGGTGCGCAACTTCGCCTCCGCCGACGCCTTCGACTGCGACAAGCTGATCGCCGTCGAGGTGATCACCCCCGGCGGCAACTGGTCCTCGTACCCGCCGCACAAGCACGACGAGCACCGGCCGGGCGAGGAGGCCGAACTCGAGGAGATCTACTACTTCGAGATCGACGGCCCGAACGGTTTCGGCTACCAGCGCGTATCCCCTTCACGCGAAGGCGGATCCGACGTCCTCGCGGAGGTCCGCTCCGGCGACGCCGTGCTCGTCCCCGACGGCTGGCACGGCCCGGCCATCGCCCAGCCCGGCCACGCCATGTACTACCTGAACGTCATGGCGGGACCGGGCGAGACACGGGAGTGGCGGATCTGCTTCCACCCGGACCACGTAGAGAGCACAGGGGGTTACCGATGACGGCGCAGACCTCGACGACGAGGCTGACGGTCGCCCAGGCACTCGTCCGCTTCCTCGCCGCCCAGTACACGGAGCGCGACGGCGTACGGCAGCGGCTGATCGGCGCGACCTGGGGCATCTTCGGCCACGGCAACGTGGCCGGCCTCGGCCAGGCGCTGGTCGAGTACGGCGACGACATGCCGTTCCACCAGGGCCGCAACGAGCAGTCGATGGTCCACGCGGCCGTCGGCTACGCCCGCCAGTCGAACCGCCTGTCCACCCACGCGGTGACGACGTCGATCGGCCCCGGCGCGACCAACCTGGTCACCGGCGCCGCCCTGGCGACCGTCAACCACCTCCCGGTCCTCCTGCTGCCCGGCGACACCTTCGCGACCCGCGTCGCCGACCCGGTGCTCCAGCAGCTCGAGGTCCCGCACGCGGGTGACGTGTCCGTCAACGACGCCCTGCGTCCGGTGTCGAGGTACTTCGACCGCGTCACCCGCCCCGAGGCCCTGATCCCGGCGGCCCTCCAGGCGATGCGCGTCCTCACCGACCCGGTGGAGACGGGCGCGGTCACCCTCGCGTTGCCCCAGGACGTCCAGGCCGAGGCCTACGACTGGCCCGACGCGTTCTTCGCCGAGCGCACCTGGGCGGTACGCCGTCCGGGCGCCGACCCGGCCGAACTCGCGGAGGCGGTCCGCGCGATCCGGGCGGCCCGCCGCCCGCTGATCGTCGCCGGCGGCGGGGTCCACCACAGCCGCGCGGAGGAGGCGCTCGCCGAGTTCGCCGGGGCCACCGGCATCCCGGTCGCCTCCACCCAGGCCGGCAAGGGCTCGCTGCGCTACGACCACCCCCAGGACGTGGGCGGCGTGGGCCACACCGGCACGGCGACGGCGGACGAACTCGCCCGCACGGCGGACCTGGTGATCGGCGTGGGCACCCGCTACACGGACTTCACCACCGCCTCGAACACCCTGTTCGCGGCCGACGGCGTCCGCTTCCTCAACCTCAACATCGCGTCCTACGACGGCCACAAGCTCGCCGGTCTGCCGCTCGTCGCGGACGCCCGCAGCGGCCTCGGCGAGCTGACCGCGGCCCTCGGGACGCACGGCCACCGGGTCTCCGACGCCTACGTCACCGAGTACTCCGAGGACAAGGAGCGCTGGGAGCAGCGCGTCGACGCCTGCTACGAGGCCGAGGAGCCGGACGTACGGCCGACGCAGCCGCAGGTGCTCGGCGCCCTCGACGCCCTCGCCGACGAATCGGACGTGATCATCAACGCGGCCGGCTCACTCCCCGGTGACCTGCACAAACTGTGGCGGGCACGCTCGCGGGACCAGTACCACCTGGAGTACGGCTACTCCTGCATGGGCTACGAGATCCCGGCCGCCATCGGGGTGAAGCTGGCCGCTCCCGAACGCAACGTCTGGGCACTGGTCGGCGACGGCACGTACCTGATGATGCCGACGGAGATCGTGACGGCCGTGCAGGAGGGGATCGCGATCAAGATCCTGCTCGTGCAGAACCACGGCTACGCGTCGATCGGCGGTCTGTCGGAGTCGGTGGGCGGCGAGCGGTTCGGCACCGCGTACCGCTACACCGCGGACGACGGCACCTTCACCGGGGCCCCGCTGCCCGTCGACCTGGCCGCCAACGTGGCCAGCCTCGGCATGCGGGTGCTGCGCGCGAAGACCGTCCGCGAACTGCGCGAGGCCCTCGCCGAGGCGCGCCGCGCCGACACTCCCACTTGTGTCTACGTCGAGACGGAAACGGCCGACACTGTGTCGGGCCCGCCGCCGGCGCAGGCCTGGTGGGATGTACCTGTGGCCGAGACCGCGACCCGACCGTCCGCGGTGAAGGCACGTGAGCTGTACGAACGGCACGTCTCCACCCGACGCCGCCATCTGTGAAGGAGTACTCGGTCATGACGAAGATCGTCAACCACTGGATCGGCGGCAAGACCGTCGAAGGCGAGTCGGGCACGTACGGGCCGGTCACCGACCCGGCGACCGGCGCCGTCACCACGAAGGTCGCGTTCGCCTCCGTCGACGAGGTCGACGCCGCGGTCGCCGCCGCAAAGGACGCCTACGCCGGCTGGGGCACCTCGTCCCTCGCCAAGCGGACCACGATCCTGTTCAAGTTCCGTGCGCTGCTGGACGCGCACCGGGACGAGATCGCCGAGCTGATCACCGCCGAGCACGGCAAGGTGCACAGCGACGCGCTGGGCGAGGTCGCGCGCGGTCTGGAGATCGTGGACCTGGCGTGCGGGATCACCGTGCAGCTGAAGGGCGAGCTGTCGACCGAGGTGGCCAGCCGCGTGGACGTGTCGTCCATCCGGCAGCCGCTGGGTGTCGTCGCGGGCATCACGCCGTTCAACTTCCCGGCGATGGTGCCGATGTGGATGTTCCCGATCGCCATCGCGACCGGCAACACCTTCGTCCTCAAGCCGTCGGAGAAGGACCCGTCGGCGTCCCTCAGGATCGCCGAGCTGCTCGCCGAGGCGGGCCTGCCGGACGGCGTCTTCAACGTCGTCAACGGTGACAAGGTGGCCGTGGACAGGCTGCTGGAGCACCCGGACGTCAAGGCCGTGTCCTTCGTCGGCTCGACCCCGATCGCCCGCTACATCCACACCACCGCCTCGGCGAACGGCAAGCGCGTCCAGGCCCTGGGCGGGGCCAAGAACCACATGCTGGTGCTGCCGGACGCCGACCTCGACGCGGCGGCGGACGCGGCCGTGTCGGCGGCCTACGGCTCGGCGGGCGAGCGCTGCATGGCGATCTCCGCGGTCGTGGCCGTCGGCGCGATCGGCGACGAGCTGGTGGAGAAGATCCGCGAGCGCGCCGAGAAGATCAAGATCGGCCCGGGCAACGACCCCACCTCCGAGATGGGCCCGCTCATCACGAAGGTCCACCGCGACAAGGTGGCGTCCTACGTCACGGGCGCGGCGGCCGAGGGCGCCGAGGTCGTCCTGGACGGCTCCGGCTTCACCGTCGAGGGCTTCGAGGACGGTCACTGGATCGGCATCTCGCTGCTGGACAAGGTCCCCACCACCGCGAAGGCCTACCGGGACGAGATCTTCGGCCCGGTGCTGACCGTCCTGCGGGTGGACACCTACGAGGAGGGCCTGGCCCTCATCAACGCGTCCCCGTTCGGCAACGGCACGGCGATCTTCACCCGGGACGGCGGTGCGGCCCGCCGCTTCCAGCTCGAGGTCGAGGCCGGCATGGTCGGCGTGAACGTCCCGATCCCGGTCCCCGTCGGCTACCACAGCTTCGGCGGCTGGAAGGACTCGCTCTTCGGCGACCACCACATCTACGGCAACGACGGCACCCACTTCTACACCCGCGGCAAGGTCGTCACCACCCGCTGGCCCGACCCGGCCGACGGCCCGGGCGGCGTGGACCTGGGCTTCCCCCGCAACCACTGAGGCCCGCACGCGCCCTGTCCCCACGCGAGGGGGCAGGGCGCGTTCGTGTCACAGTGCGGCGCCGGCGTCCTTGATCGCCTCGGTGAGGTCGCCGGTCTGCGCGGCCGGCGGGGCCTCGACCGGGGCCGTCTCGCCGAACTTCTCGAAGTCCATGGTCACCTTCATGGTGCCGATCTCCTGGATCATGCGGACCGGCAGGTCCTTGGCCCCGACCCAGACATCCATGGTGATCGAGGTCGCGCCGCCGGTGAGCGAGCCGAAGAGGCTGTCCTGGTTGCCGTAGGCCTCCTTGTACTTGCCCATGCTCTTCTGGTCGACGACGGCCCGGTAGTGGGTCGCGGTCTTGCCGTTCACCGTCTCCGAACCCAGGTCCTCGACGTCGTCGGCGTACTTCAGGCCCTTCATGGACGCCGACGGGCTGCCGCCGCCGCTGCCGCTGAGCGCCTGCGCGCCCTGGCGGCCGAAGACGGCCGAGCCGTCGATCTTCATCCACTCCTTGCCCTCGAGCGGGCCCGCGGCCTGCGGGTCGACGTCGTAGTAGTACGCGCCGTCCACGAAGAGCATGCGCATCTGCGGATCGTCCTGCAGCTGCTGCATCTGCGCGGCCGCGGTGTCCATCAGGACGTCGAAGGCGAACCCCTCGCCCCAGGAGTAGGTGCCCTCCATGGCGACCGGGGCGCCGGCGCCCATGGACGTGCTCATCCTGACCTGCGCCGAGCCCACCTGCTCGGTCCGGTCGGTCGCCCTGCCGAGCGCCGCCATGATCGCGTCGGTGGCGTCCACGGCCTTGGCCGTCCCCTCGGCGGTCTGGTTGCCACACCCGGCCGTCGTGATCAGCGCCGCCGCTGTGACCGCCGTCCAGGCCGCCGCGTACTTCGGCTTCATGAGTCCCCACCCCTGTGCTTCGTCTGTGATCCCCGAACCCTGACGGGACACAGTGACACGTCCGTATACCGAACGTCGCCCCACTTTTTTGCCGGCCGCCCTGCGGTTCCCGCACGCCCCAAGCATGCGGAACCGTCCGCCGAAACTGCCATATCCGTGATTCCGAGCCGCACTTCGCAACGGATTCCGTAGGTGAACACCTATTGACGCATCGGTTTCCGTCGGGATTCCATGCAGCCGCCGGGAGCGGACGAACGACGTACGACCAATGCCGCCGGAGGCGATAGCGCTCCCGCCCTCACCCCGCCGCACGAGTCGATCGGAATGGCCGCATGACCGACACGCTCCGCCCTGTCGAGACCGCCCTCCCTCAGGAGCCCGACAGTCCCCAAAAGCTCAAGCGCTCCATCGGAGTCGTCGGCGGCACCCTCCTCACCCTCTCCTGCGTCACCCCCGCCTCCACCCTCTTCGTCGTCGTGCCGGACCTCTTCGGCTCGCTCGGCACCGCGACCGCCCTCACGATCGCGATCGGCTCACTGCTCTGTATCGCCGTCGCGTTCTGCTACTCGGAGCTGGGCACCCTCATCCCCAGCGCGGGCGGCGAGTACGCCATGGTGTCGACGCTGGCCGGGCGGCTCGCCGGCTGGCTGGTCTTCGTCCTCTCCCTGCTCGTCGTCATGATCGTCCCGCCGGTGATCGCGATGGGCACGGCCGACTACCTGGCCCCGGTCGTCCATCTCGACCCCTCGTTCGCGGGCGCGGCCGTCATGCTGCTCGCCACCCTCGCCGGCCTGCTCGACCTGCGCGCCAACGCCTGGATCACCGGCGTCTTCCTGGTCCTGGAGGTCATCGCGGCGGCCGTCGTCGCGGTGCTGGGCTTCGCCCACGGCCACCGCGGCGCGAGCAGCCTCGTCTCGATGCAGGTCGCCGGCGCCGACGGCCACACCGACACCGTCACCGCCATGCTCGTCGTCTCCGGCCTCGCCATCGCCCTCTTCGTCACCCAGGGCTTCTCGACCGCCGTCTACCTCTCCGAGGAGCTGGAGAACCCGCGCCGCAACGTCGCCCGCACGGTGCTCGCCACCCTCGCCATCTCCACCGTGATCATCCTGGTCCCGGTCGTCGCCATCACCTTCGGCGCCTCCGACCTCACCGAGCTCACCGGCGGCGATCTCAGCGGCATGGTCACCGCCTGGTCCAACTCGGCCGTCGGCACCTTCGTCAGCCTCTGCGTGGCGCTCGCGATCATCAACGCCGGCATCGTGATGGTCATCCAGAACTCCCGCGTCCTGTTCGCCTCCGCCCGCGACAAGGCCTGGCCCCAGCCCGTCAACACGGTCTTCGCCAAGCTCGGCCGGTTCGGCTCCCCCTGGGTCGCCACCCTCGCCGTCGGCATCCCCGGCGCGCTGCTCTGCTTCGTGAACCTGGACACCCTGTACGGCGTCACCGGGGTCTCCGTGACCGGCATGTACCTGCTCGTCGCGGTCGCCGCCCTGCTCTCCCGGCGCGGTCACCACCGGCACGCCCAGGCCTGGCGCCAGCCCCTGTAGCCCGCGCTGCCGATTGCGCTGATCGTCGTCCTCGGCTACATCCTCACCCGGCAGGAGACGTCCTATCTCCTGTGGACCGGCGGCATCACCGCCGCCGCCACCCTCTACTGGGCCCTCTACCTCCGCCCCCGCCGCGACACCCGCTGGCTGGTGTCGATCCCGGACGACGCGAAGGCCTGACACATACCGCGCCCGGTGTACGCGGGCCCCTCTCCGTACGCCCCCGGGAGGGTGCCGAGTTCGGTCCACGGTCGACAACTCCACGACAGGTTGACCCCGTACCGTTGAAGCATGGATCTTCGACTGCCCGGTCTGCGAGGACCACGGCGGCCGCGACGGATCGTCTCCGCCGTGGCCGCCGTGGTCGTACTCGCCGGTGCCGGTACCTGGACGGCCGTCGCCTCCGACGACGACACGCCCGCGGTGCACCGCGCCGACCGGGTCATGGCGGTGGACGGCGTACGCCTGGACACCTCCTACTTCACCTCCGGCGCAGCCGGCCGCCGCCCCGCCGTCCTCCTCGGCCACGGCTTCGGCGGCAGCAAGGACGACGTACGCGGGCAGGCCGAGAAGCTGGCCGCCGACGGATACGCGGTACTCACCTGGTCGGCGCGCGGCTTCGGCAAGTCCACCGGCAAGATCGGGCTGAACGACCCGAAGGGCGAGGTCGCCGACGTCTCCCGGCTGATCGACTGGCTCGCCGAGCAGCCCCAGGTGCGGCTCGACAAGGCCGGCGACCCCCGGGTGGGCGTGGCCGGCGCCTCCTACGGCGGCGCGATCTCCCTGCTCGCCGCGGGCTACGACGACCGCGTCGACGCGATCGCCCCCGCGATCACCTACTGGAACCTCGCGGACGCCCTGTTCCCCGACGGCGTGTTCAAGAAGCTGTGGGCCGGCATCTTCTTCAACACGGGCGGCGGCTCCGCCCGCTTCGAACCCGCGCTGGCCGCCATGTACGACCGCGTCGCCGAGTCCGGCACCCCCGACCCGGCCGCCCGCGCGCTCCTCGAACAGCGCTCGCCGTCCGCGGTCGCCGACCGCATCAAGGTCCCCACCCTGCTCCTCCAGGGCCAGACCGACTCCCTCTTCACCCTCGCCCAGTCCGACGCGGCCGAGAAGGCGATCCGCGCCAACGGCGCCCCCGTCGACGTCGACTGGCTCTCGGGCGGCCACGACGGCGGCGACCTGGAGGGGGATCGCGTCCAGACACGCGTGCGTGCCTGGTTCGACCGCTACCTCAAGGACGACAAGGCCGCCGACACCGGCCCCGCCTTCCGCGTCACCCGCACCGGAGGCGTCGACTCCACCGACGGCGCCGCCCAGCTCAGGGGCGCGAGCGCGGACAGCTACCCCGGCCTGGAGGCCGGCGAGCGCTCGTTCCCCCTGACCGGCCGCCGCGAGGAGCAGTCCTTCGCCAACCCGCCCGGCGCCAGCCCGCCCGCCGTCTCGGCCCTGCCCGGACTCGGTGGCGGAGGCCTCTCCCAGCTCTCCTCCCTCGGCGTCGGCGTCTCCCTCGACTTCCCCGGCCAGTACGCCACCTTCGACTCCGCCCCGGTCACCGGCGATCTGCGCGTCACCGGCTCCCCGACGGTCACCGTCCATGTGAAGTCGACCTCCGACACCGCCGTCCTCTTCGCCAAGGTCTACGACGTCGGCGGCTCCGGCAGCCAGGTGCTGCCCTCCCAGCTCGTCACCCCGGTCCGCGTCGACGGCGCCAAGGCCGGCCAGGACGTCACGATCACGCTCCCGGCGATCGACCACAAGGTCGAGGAGGGCCACCGGCTGCGCCTGGTCCTCGCCTCCACCGACCTCGGCTACGCCTCCCCGATGACCCCGGCGACGTACACCGTCTCTCTCAAGGGCGACCTGTCGGTCCCGACCGCCCCCGCCGTGACGACCGCGGCCGCCCCGCTCCCGTCCTGGGTGTGGTGGCTGCCCCTCGCGGGCGCGGCGATCGCGCTCGCCCTGCTGCTCACGGCCCGCCGCCGCACCGCGGGCCCCGCCCCCGACCCCGCGCTCGCCGAGGTCCCGCTCCAGATCACCGACCTGAGCAAGAAGTACGCGAACGGCGACCGCTACAGCGTCCGCGACCTGTCCTTCCGCGTCGAGAAGGGCCAGGTCCTCGGGCTCCTCGGCCCCAACGGCGCGGGCAAGACGACGACCCTGCGCATGCTGATGGGCCTGATCGGCCCCGACGGCGGCGAGATCCGGGTGTTCGGCCACGCCATCCGCCCGGGCGCGCCCGTCCTCTCCCGCGTCGGCTCGTTCGTCGAGGGTGCCGGCTTCCTCCCGCACCTGTCCGGCCGCGAGAACCTGGAGCTGTACTGGCAGGCCACCGGCCGCCCCGCCGGGGACGCCCACCTCGAGGAGGCCCTGGAGATCGCCGGCCTCGGTGAGGCCCTCGCCCGCGCGGTGCGCACCTACTCCCAGGGCATGCGCCAGCGCCTCGCCATCGCCCAGGCCATGCTGGGCCTGCCGGACCTGCTCATCCTCGACGAGCCGACCAACGGCCTCGACCCGCCGCAGATCCGCGAGATGCGCGAGGTGATGATCCGTTACGCGGCGGCCGGCCGCACGGTCATCGTCTCCAGCCACCTCCTGTCCGAGGTCGAGCAGTCCTGCACGCACCTCGTGGTCATGGACCGGGGCCGGCTGGTCCAGGCGGGCCCGGTCGCCGAGATCGTCGGCTCCGGCGACACCCTCCTCGTGGGCACCGCCACCCCCGTGGAGGAGCCGCTCGTCGAGAAGATCGCCGCACTGCCGGGCGTCGCCTCCGTGGCCCCTGCCGACGAGGGCCTGCTGATCCGCCTGGACGCCGACGGCAGCGCCCGGCGCCTGGTCGCCGAACTCGTCAGGCTCGACGTGCCCGTACAGGCCGTCGGCCCGCACCGCCGCCTGGAGGACGCCTTCCTCACCCTGATCGGAGGTTCCGCATGAGCACGCTCACCGAGGTCGCCTCCGGCTACCAGGCGGGCCGCACCCTGCCGCTGCGCGTCGAGCTGATCCGCCAGCTCAAGCGCCGCCGCACGCTGGTCATGGGCGGCATCCTCGCCGTCCTGCCGTTCGTCCTGCTCATCGCGTTCGCAATCGGCGGCGAGCCGGGCGGCCGCAACGACCAGGTCACCCTGATGGACACGGCGACGGCGTCCGGCGCCAACTTCGCCGCCGTCAACCTGTTCGTGTCCGCGGGCTTCCTGCTGGTCATCCCGGTCGCCCTGTTCTGCGGGGACACGGTCGCCTCGGAGGCCGGCTGGTCCTCGCTGCGCTACCTGCTCGCGGCACCCGTGCCCCGGACCCGCCTGCTGTGGTCCAAGCTCGTCGTCGGCCTCGGTCTCAGCCTGGCCGCCATGGTGCTGCTGCCGGTCGTCGCCCTCGCCGTCGGCTCCGCGGCCTACGGCTGGGGCCCCCTGGAGCTGCCCACCGGCGGCGCGCTCGACCCGGGCACCGCCGCCCAGCGGCTCGTGATCGTGGTCGGATACGTCTTCGTCTCCCAACTGGTCACCGCCGGGCTCGCGTTCTGGCTCTCGACGAAGACCGACGCCCCGCTCGGCGCGGTCGGCGGCGCGGTGGGCCTGACCATCGTCGGCAACGTCCTGGACGCCGTCACCGCCCTCGGCGACTGGCGCGACTTCCTGCCCGCGCACTGGCAGTTCGCCTGGGCCGACGCCGTCCAGCCCACCCCCGAGTGGTCCGGCATGATCCAGGGCACCGCCGTCTCCGTGACCTACGCCCTGGTCCTGTTCGCCCTGGCCTTCCGGGGTTTCGCCCGCAAGGACATCGTGTCCTAGGTCACCGGAGGGTCACCCACCGGTCTCGGAGGCCCGCTCCCGTGCCCGGTTCGAGACGGATCCGCAACACCCCGTGTCGCACGTTCCGGCCCCCCGGCCCGTCACAGTCACAGACGTCGACGGACACAGGGGGCACGGCACATGAAGACCTACCGCACACACCGGCCGCACCGGACACCACGCCTGTTCGCCACCGCGGCGGCCGCCGCACTGCTGCTCACCGGCTGTGGCGCGGGCGGCGACGGCGACTCCGGCGGGAAGGCCTCGGACGGAGCGGCCAGTGGCAGCGAGGCCTTCCCCGCGCCGGGCGCACCCCGCGCGGACGAGAAGGGTGAGGACGGCAGGGAGGCCGCCGGCCATCTCTCCACCTTCGCCCTCGACGTCGACACCGCCTCGTACGGCTACGCCCGCCGCACCCTCACCGCGGGACAGCTCCCGGCCTCCTCGACGATCCGCCCCGAGGAGTTCGTCAACAGCTTCCGCCAGGACTACGAACGCCCCGACGGCAACGGCTTCTCGGTCACCGTCGACGGCGCCCGCACCGGCGACGACGACTGGTCCCTGGTCCGCGTGGGCCTCGCCACCCGCACGGCCGCGTCCCGGACCGAACGTCCGCCGGCCGCCCTCACCTTCGTCATCGACGTGTCCGGGTCGATGGGCGAACCCGGCCGCCTGGACCTGGCCAAATCCTCGCTCGGCACGATGACCGACCGCCTGCGCGACGACGACTCCGTCGCCCTCGTCACCTTCAGCGGCGAGGCCGAGACCGTCCTGCCGATGACCCGCCTCGGCGACCACCGCGGCCGCGTCCACGACGCCGTCGACAGCCTGGAGCCCACCGACTCCACCAACCTGGGCGCCGGTGTCGAGACCGGCTACGCCACCGCCGTCGAGGGCCTGCGCGCGGGCGCCACGAACCGGGTCGTCCTGGTCTCCGACGCCCTCGCCAACACCGGTGACACGGACGCGGACTCCCTCCTCGAAAGCGTCTCCACCGCCCGCCGCGAACACGGCATCACCCTCTTCGGCGTCGGCGTCGGCAGCGAGTACGGCGACGCCCTGATGGAACGCCTCGCCGACAAGGGCGACGGCCACACCACCTACGTCTCGACCGAGGAAGAAGCCCGCGAGGTCTTTTCCACCGACCTCCCGCGCAACATCGACCTGACCGCCCGTGACGCCAAGGCCCAGGTCGCCTTCGACCCCGCGACCGTCGCCGAGTTCCGTCTCGTCGGCTACGACGACCGCCGGGTCGCCGACGACGACTTCCGTGACGACCGTGTCGACGGCGGCGAGGTCGGTCCCGGCCACACCGTCACCGCCGTCTACGCGGTGCGCGTCAAGGCGGGCGCCGACGGCCACCTCGCCACGGCCACCGTCCGCTGGCTCGACCCCGGGACCCGCGCCCCGCACGAGACGTCCGGCCGGCTGGAGACCGGCGCCCTGTACGACCGGCTCACCGACGCACCCGTCCGCTTCCAGGTCACCACGACGGCCGCCTACTTCGCCGACGCCCTGCGCGACCCGGAGACACCGCTGCCGGACGCCCCCACTCTGGGCGAACTCCGCGACACCGCCGATGCGTTGGCGGACGAGACCGAGGACAAGGACGTCCGGGGCCTCGCCGACGTCATCGCCGACGCGAGCCGTCTCGACCGACACGCGGGGTGACACACGGGAACGGCGGGCCACCGGAGAACCGGTGACCCGCCGTCGCGGTACGTCGGGCTGCGCCTCAGCCGTTGCCCGCGCCGTTGCCGGCCAGGACCGAGATGTCGTCCAGGATGTGCGACAGCGGCTCGTCGCCCTTGGCCTGGGTGCTGTTCTCGACACACTGCTGGTTCTGCGGGGCGGACAGGATCGGGATGTCCTGGACGCCGACGTTGACCAGGGCGATGAGCGACTGGGCGTTGAGCTTCGCCGGCAGGCCGATGCACGGCTTGTTCAGCGAACCCTGGACCAGCGAGAGCTGCGGGCTCATGTCGCCGAAGGTGGCGGAGTTGCCGAACTCCGACGAGGCGCCGTTACCGCTGGCGGACGTGGTGCCGCTGTCGTCACCGATGGCGAGGGCCTGCGGGGCGCTCAGCCCGGCGAGACCTGCGACGGAGGCGGCGAGGGCCGCGGTCGCCCACAGCTTCTTCATGTTCGTTCCCTTCGAAAACGCGGGCTCCGGGGGAGGAGCTGCGTGATCAACAACGCCCCGTACCCGCCAGGGGTTGCGCGCTGTGCCCCGATCGGCCCAGCGCATCGCGCACGACAACCGTGCGCCCCTCAGTGGCACGCGTACGCGCTCCCTCGCACCGGCTCCGCCTTGCCGAGAATGTCCGGCGGGTCCTTCGGCTTGGCCTCCGGACCCCCGCCGAGCAGCGGCCGGTCGTCGCGCACCGTCGCGAAGAGCGCGTCCGTCTCCTTCCGGTCCCAGGCCAGTGCCGCGCCGATACCCAGGCGGGCCGGGGCGAACCCGGCGATCGGCACGGTCGTGAACTCCGTCGCCGAGTCCGGCAGCCGGTGCAGCGCGGCCGCCAGTTCGATGAGCTCGCCGGCCTGGAAGCCCTGCCGGCCGGACCCGAGCAGCATCTCCGCCAGTTGCGTCATGCGTTTCGGGTGGGTGAGCAGCTTGCGTTCCCGCACCTCCCGCCACGCCTGGACGAGGAACCGCTGCTGACGCTGGATCCTGCCGAGGTCGGCGCTGTTGTCGACATGGCGCGAACGGACGTACTGCAACGCCTGCCCGCCGCCGAGCCGGTGCTTGCCCGGCTTGAGGTCGAGCCTGGTCGCGGGGTCCTTCAGCCGTCGCGGGGTGCACACCTCGACGCCGCCGATCTCGTCCACGCTGTTCATGAAGCGCCGGAAGTCCACCTGGAGGAACCGGTCGATGTTCAGCTTGGCCATCGACTCCACGGTCCGGATCATGAGTTCCGGACCGCCCTCCTGGTAGGCCGCGTTGAGCTTCGCGGGGTGCGGCGGGCGTTCCCTGGCCCCGGGCTTCTCCCGGTACGGCGGGATCTCCGCGTAGGAGTCGCGGGGCATGCCGATCACGCTGACGCGGTCCCGGTGGGCCGAGACGTGGATCAGCATCAGGACGTCCGAGCAGCCGCAGGGCTGTCCGCCGGCGTGGAACTTCTTCTTCTGGTGGGCGGTGAGCGTGTCCCGTTCGTCGGTTCCCATCAGCAGGATGTTCAGCGCGCGCGGGGCATGTCCCCGGCCGGGGAATCCGGGGAGTGAGGGGAGGGCGGAACTGCCGAGCAGTGCGCCCGTGGCGGCCAGGACGATTCCGGGAATCGCCAGGCGGCGTGGCCAAAGGTTTCTCTTCATCGTCACGCGCCGCACGCTAGAACAGCGGGCCGCCGATGATCCGGCGGCCCGCTGTCCGGGCGGATAATCCACCCGAGGGCTCAGGAAATGAACCCGTTCACCACGTCGGACTCAGTGGTTGGCGGCACCGTTGCCCGAGAGCGCGGAGATGTCGTCCAGGATGTGCGACAGCGGCTCGTCGCCCTTGGCCTGGGTGCTGTTCTCGACACACTGCTGGTTCTGCGGGGCGGACAGGATCGGGATGTCCTGGACGCCGACGTTGACCAGGGCGAGGATCGACTGGGCGTTGAGCTTCGCCGGCAGGCCGATGCAGGGCTTGTTGAAGGAGCCCTGGATGAGCGCCATCTGGGGGCTCATGTTGCCGAAGGTGGCCGAGTTGCCGAACGACTGGCTGGCACCGTTGCCGCTGGCGGAGGTCGTGCCGCTGTCGTTGCCGATGGCAAGCGCCGGAGCTGCCGCGGCGGCGGAGACGCCGACGACGGAAGCCGCGACCGCGGCTGTGGCCAGAACCTTCTTGATCACTGGTGAGTCCCTTCGGTGAGAAGCCCCGTCCACCGGAGCGTTCGGATTAACTTCACCTGACCTGTTTGGTTGCTCCGGTTCACTCCGATGGCCTATTGAGGTGAACTCCGGGCGCCGGGACGGAAAAACCGATCGGGTGACTGACCGCAACCAAATCCGGCGCTTCCGGTTGGTTCGGTGGCAGGCACATGGTCCTGGCCAGGAGTCAGGACAGGGAAAGGAATAGCGAAATGCTCAAGAAGGCAATGGCCGCGGCGGCGGTCGCCGCTTCCGTCGTCGGTATGTCCGCGGCGGTCGCCCCTCAGGCGCTTGCCATCGGGGACGACGCCGGCACCACCTCGGCCAGCGGCAACGGCGCGCACGAGGCGTTCGGCAACTCGGTGACCAAGGGCGACATGAGCCCCCAGGCCACCCTGGTCCAGGGCACGGCCAACAAGCTCTGCGTGGGCCTGCCGGCCAAGGCCGACGTGCAGTCCGTCCTCGCCATCATCGCCAACATCGGTGTCCAGGACATTCCGGTCCTGTCCGCCCCGCAGAACCAGCAGTGCGCCGAGAACAGCACCCAGGCCAAGGGCGACGAGCCGCTGTCGCACATCCTGGACGACATCTCCGCGCTCTCGGGCAACGGCGTCGCCAACCACTGACGTCCCCGGCACCGCCCGCCGGGCGGCCCGTTCCGTTCCCGGCGGGCCGTCCGGCCGTGGCATTTCTTCCCACTGACGTCCTGTCATTTTTACTTGCCATCAAGAGGAATCGTTTCCGCTTCGGTGCGCCGTTCGTGTGAATTGCCGGAAGGCGTTCGAGTGAATTCCCGTACGACCCGCGTTTCTTAGTTTCTTCGGCCGTCTATCTCTCGTTTGCAGCTTGCGGGTCATGGTGCGAGCCGTTCCAGTTGCGCTCGCTCGGTTTCGACCGTCATCTGGGCATGACCGCAGAGAAGGGAAAGTCATGAAGAAGAGCGCTGCTGTTGTCGCGGGTCTGATCCTGGCCCTCGGCGGGGCTGCCCCCGCCTTCGCCGACGCGGGTGCGAACGGGGCTGCCATCGGCTCCCCGGGTGTCCTGTCGGGCAACGTCATCCAGGTTCCGATCCACATCCCGATCAACGTGTGCGGCAACTCCATCAACATCATCGCCGCGTTGAACCCGGCCGGCGGCAACGTCTGCGTCAACGACTGACGACACGACACACCAGCCGTACCGCTGGATCGAGGCCGGTCCTGGACGACATTCCTGTGGTCCAGGGCCGGCTTTTCCCACTTCTCCGAGCAGGAAGACAACGAGATTGCGACAGACCCTGAGCAGGGGAATGGTCGCGGCCGCCGCCGCGACGGGCATCCTGTCCCTGTGCGCGGGCGGCACCGCCCTCGCCGACGCGACAGCCGAAGGAGCCGCCAAGGGTTCGCCCGGGGTCCTGTCGGGCAATGCCGTCCAGGCCCCGGTGCACGTCCCGGTCAACGCCTGCGGCAACTCGGTCGACGTCGTCGCCGCGCTCGACCCGGCGTTCGGTAACTCCTGTGCCAACCTCTCGGACGCGCACGGGCATCGCTCACAGGGCGTACCGCACGCCGAGGGTGAGCCCCGCGACGGCGACGCCGGCTACGGCGAGTCCCGCGACGAGGATTCCGGCTACGGGAACTCCGGCTACGGCGACTCCCAGGACGAGGATTCCGGCTACGGCAGGCCCCACCACGAGGATTCCGGTTACGGCGACTCCGGTTACGGCGACTCCGGACACGAGAGCCACGGTCCCGGTGACGACTGCGGAGGCTACGGCGACACCTGCGGCGGTGGCGGTCACTCGACCCCGCCTCCCGGAGGGGGTCACTCGACTCCGCCGGGCGGCGGTCACACGACGCCGCCTCCGCACGGTGGTGGCAGCACCCCGCCCGGCGGTGGTCATACGACTCCGCCTCCCGGAGGGGGCCACTCGACTCCGCCGGGCGGCGGTCACACGACGCCGCCTCCGCACGGCGGCGGCAGCACCCCGCCCGGTGGTGGTCACACGACTCCACCTCCGCACGGCGGCCACTCGACCCCGCCTCCGCACGGCGGGCACTCCACCCCTCCGCCGCACGGTGGTGGGGGAGGCGGTCAGCCGCCGCACGGTGAGCACTCCACGCCTCCGGAAGGCGGTGGTGAGCACAGCTCGCCGCCGCAGCTGCCGCACACCGGCGGCGACCGCGACGCTCTGCTGGCCGCCTCCGGCGTCAGCGCGGCGCTCATCGCGGGCGGCGTCGTCCTGTACCGGCGAGGACGAGCCGCGTCCCGTCGGTGAGGCACCGGGTACCGGATGCCCTCGCGTCCGGTACCCACACCCCGTCCGGCTCAGCGCCGTACGGTCTCCGCCGCGCCGTGCCGGCCCGGTGCCGGGATCGCCCCGCTCGGCACGTCCGTGTGCAGCCGGCGCCGCACGCCCCGGACTAGGGTGCCCGCCGTGAACGTCGCGCCGTACACGAAGCGCATCGCCGGACCGAAGCCGGCCGCCGTCACCAGACCGGCCAGGAACAGGCCGGGGTGCGACGACTCGAAGTCGCGGCCCACCTCGGGGGAGCCGTCGGACACCGTGGCCAGCGCCCCGCGCAGTTCGCCGGAGAGCAGTCCGAGCCGGTCACGGGTCGCCTTGAAGCCGGTGGCCGCGATCACGTGCTCGGTGTCGAAGGAGTCCGCTCCGGCCACCTCGAGCCGTACCCCGCCCGGGACCGCTCGCGCCGCCGTCACCTCGTGGTCGAGACATACCCGGACGGAGCCCTCCACCCGGTCCCGTAGCCACCAGGCGCCGGCCGGGCCGAGCGCCGTCGCCGCGATGCGTGCCCGGGTCGGTTCCGGGAGCCGGCGGTAGAAGCCGGGGCGTTCGGCGTAGAACCAGTTGCGCCAGCCGCAGCCGAGCCCGCTCTGCGGGGAGCGCGCCGCCTGCCATCGCGGGCGCTCCCACGGTGGCGGCACGTCGTTCCATCGCAGCCGGTCGGCGCGGGCCAACACCCGTACCTGGCAGCCCTGTTCGGCAAGCAGGGCGGCCGTCTCCAGGGCGGCCTGGCCGCCGCCGATCACCGTGACGTCCCGGCCCCGGAAGCGGTCGAGGTCGCCGTGGTGGCTGCTGTGCGAGACCAGGTCGGGGGAGAGCCCGCGCAGGGCGGCCGGGATCTCGACGAAGGGCATGACGCCGACAGCCAGGGCCACCGTCCGCGTGTGCACGGTCTCGCCGTCCGCGGTGACCGCCTCGAAGCCGCCCGGGCGGGACACGATCCGGGTCACCGTGCGTTCGTCGACCTCGGGGACGGCGTTGCGGGCGAACCACAGCCCGTACCGGGCGAACATCTCCACCGGGATCGGCTCCCCGTGCCGGGCCGTGACGCCCTGGGTCGCGCAGTACGCGTCGAGCCGCCAGCGGGCCGACGGGTCGGAGAGGTTGGAGGCCCACGGCTCGGACTTCAGGAACATCCCGCCCGGCATGTTGTCGCGCCAGGAGGCCATCGGCCGGCCGAAGACACGCAGGTTCAGCCCGGCGGCCGCGGCGTGCGCCGCGATGGACAGGCCGTACGGGCCCGCGCCCACCACCAGCAGGTCGTACATCAGCAACTGCTCGCTTTCTCGTCGTCGGTCGGTGCGGCCGGGGCGGTCGCGGCCGGGGCCGGTGCGCCGGGGGGCGGTTCGGTGAGGTCGGTCAGGGACGGCGTGGGCGGCGTCGCCTGGCGGACCACGCGGGGCCGGACCCCGGCCGCGCCCGAGGCACCGGCCCGGCGCAGCCGGTCGAGCAGCCGACGGGCGACGTGGGCGCCCCACAGGCCCCACATGGCCCGGCCGGGAGCGGTGTCGTCGCCCGCGTGCCAGGCCAGCTCACGGCCACGGCGCGCCGGTCGCAGCGCGGCCAGCGGGGCGTAGTTCTCCACCACGAACGCCCGGCCCGGCAGCGGCATCCCCGCGGGCAGCGGACGGTGTGTCAGGTCGAGATGCTGGGCGCGGACGACGTCGAGTCCGGCGCCGTCGCTGAAGAGCCGGAACTGGGCGCCGGGGCGCGGGTTGAAGTCGAGCAGGTGGTAGTCGCCCGTCGCGCCGCAGCGGCGGAAGTCGAGGTCGAAGATGCCCCGGTAGCCGAGTTCGTCGGTGAGCCGCTGGGCCAGCGTCCGCACCTGCGGGTTCTCGGTCCACTCGCCCACCGCCGTGAGCCCCGCGCCGCGTGGCCAGGCACACAGCTTGCGGCCCGGTCCACCGCCGCCGACCGCGCCGGCGCGGTCGACGTACCCGTGGAAGAACCAGTCGCGGTCCGGGCCCGACGGCAGGAAGGCCTGGAGCAGCAGTTGGCTGCCGGCCTCCTCGGTGCGCAGGTACAGGTCGCGCGCCTCCTGGGTGGAGCGCACCACGAGGGTGCTGCGCAGCCCCGAACCGGCGGGCAGCAGCCAGGGCCGGCTCCACTTGGCGACCACGGGCAGACCGAGCCGCCAGGCGGCGGAGGCCGCCTGCGCCGCGCTGTCCGGGATCACGGTGAGCGGGTGCGGCACGTCCGCCGCCGCGCACAGCCGGGTCAGTTCCGCCTTGTCGGCGACGCGTTCGGGCACCGCGCACGGCTGTTGCGGCAGCAGGTAGGCGGGCGCCAGTTCCTCGCGCAGGCGGCTCACCGCGACCGCGCCGGCGTCGTCCATCGGGATCAGTACGGCGGGCCGTTCGATGCGTGCGGCCACCCGCAGCAGGGTGGCGGCGATGTCGGCGAGGGTGGCGCCGGGCGGCGGCGGGGGATGCAACTGGCGTACGAATCGGGACTTGCGTACGGGGCTTCCCGTGGAGTCGGCGACCACGTGCACGTCGATTCCGGCTCTGCCGAGCGAGCGCACGGCACCCAGCGTTCCGTGGTGAAAGGGATTCCGGTCGATCCGCAGCAGAACGGCGGGGACGCGGGTGTCGAGCAGCGACTCGGGCATTTTTTTCCGGGTCCTTCGGTTCAGTTCACCGGTATGGGCGATCGATTTACTCGAAAGCCGTAACGACGGTGGCGCAGTTCCTTTTCGTGTGACTTTCATATGACTGAGTGTCAGTAACGCGCGACCCCTGCGTGTTACGTGAGAGTGGAGAAAGGAGCAGGCATGGCCCCACAGCAGCGACGCGCGCGGTCCCGCCGGCTGGCCGTCGTCGCGGCAGCGGTCGCGGCATCGGCCGCGCTGGCGTCCGGACCTGGATTCGCCGCGGGCGCGGGGGTGGTGCGGGTAGCCGATCCTCCCGCTCCCACCCCCACCGTCCCGACGGCCGCGGCGACCCTCCCCGCACCCCTCCCGCCCGACCCGGCCGTGACCGTCCCGCCCGACCCGGCCGTGGCCGTCCCGAGTGCGACACCGGCGGCACCCGTGACCCCCGAGACGCCGGTGGTCCCCGAGGCGCCCGTGACCCCGGCGGAGACGGTCACGCCGTCCGCCCCGCCCGTCCCGTCCGCCCAGCCCGCGAAGGTCACCCCCGCCTTCGGCGCCTACCTCGACTACGGCGCCCGGGGCGTGGCCAGGATCGCCGAGCTCAGCGAGTGGCTGGACGGCGCCGAGCTGCGCGTCGGCCACACCTACCTGCCGGGCGACCGGTGGCACAACATCGAGGGCCCGCCAGGCTTCCTCGACGTGTGGGCGGACTGGAGGCTGGAGAAGGACGACCGCATGCTCGTCCTCAACGTGCCCATGATGGAGCGCAACGAGGAGGGGGTGTCCGACGACGAGGTGCGCGGGCTGCTGCGGCAGGGTGCGGCCGGGGAGTTCGATCACCACTTCAGGGCTCTCGCGGAACGGCTGGTCGCACTGAAGGTGCCGGACACGGTGATCGTGCTCGGCTGGGAGATGAACGGCATCACGTACACCCATCGGTGCGGACCGGACCCGGAGGCCTGGAAGAAGTACTGGAACAGGATCGTCTCCACCATGCGCTCGGTGCCGGGCCAGAAATTCAGGTTCGACTTCACGCCGACCCGCGGCAAGGACGCCGTTCCGTGGACCGAGTGCTATCCGGGGGACGACACGGTCGACATCCTCGGAATGGACTCCTACGACCAGCCGACCGGCCTGTCCTTCGACGAGCAGGTGAAAGAACCCTACGGGCTCCAGGCACACGTGGACTTCGCCAAAAGCCATGGCAAGCCCATTTCCTATCCCGAATGGGGACTCTTCCGCAACGGTGACAACGCCGAATACATGCGGCGCATGCTCGCCTGGATGGACGAGCACAAACCGCTGTACAACACGGTGACCGACTACTGCCCGCACGGTGTGTGGCAGTGCCGGCAGAACCCGCAGTCGTCGGCCGTCTACCGTTCGCTGCTCTCCGGCCGTACCGACGAGCCGACCACGCCGCCGACGAGTCCGGCGCCGTCCGTCGACCCCTCCGTGGAACCGTCCGTGGAGCCGTCGCCCCCGGCACCCTCGACGGATCCCACGACCGAGCCCTCCCCCGAACCCACGGTGCCCTGCACACCGATGGACCTCGGCGACTGGGTCGAGTACTGGATCGGCGGCAAGCTGTGCTTCCGGTTGGACTGGTTGTCGGACGACGACTGATCCGCGGTGCGGTGGCGGCAGGCCCGCGTCAGGACCTGCCGCCACCGTCACGCTCCCTCCGCTGCTCCAGCCGGAGCAGCAACTCCTTGCCCCGCCGTCGCGCGGCCACGTCGCACACGACCGCCGACAGCAGCGGCGCGGTACGCCGGCGGGCCAGCAGCAGCCGCTGGTTGACGACCGGTTCGGGCCGCCAGTGGTGCTTGTAGGGCTCGTTGCCGCGCAGCAGGCTGAGCGCGGCCCGGCCCCCGCTGCGGGAGTGCTCGGCGCACGCGTCGAGCAGCATCACCGCCACGTCCGCCTTGCGTTCGCGCAGCCGGGGATGGGCGCCGTAGAGGTACCCGCCTGCCAGCCGTCGCGACAGCAGGGTCAGATCGACGGCCACCACGTCGTCGTCGAGCCGGAACTCGGTGACCACCGCGTCCCCGGAGCGCACCATCGGACCGACCGACCGCACCAGGTGCTCGCAGAACCGCTCGCGCAGGTGCTCGCCCGTCACCTTGCGCCCCTGCCACTGCAACTGGTGCAGTTCCAGCAGCCGGCGCAGCGCCGCATCGACCTCCTCCGCGCACACGACCTGACGCTCGACGCCCAGCGCGGTCAGCTTGCGCAGCTTGGCGCGCACCCGCTGGGCCTTCGCCGACGGCAGCCGGGCCACCAACTCGTCCATGGGCACCGCGGGCAGCTCCAGGCACACCGAGTCGCTCACCCGTCGCCGGGGGCCGCGCCAGCGCTCGTACACCTGCTCCACCGCGCCGCCCGGCCGCACCTCGCGGAAGTCGATCAGTGCGGTGCGGGCGGCCGCCGCGAGCCCCTCCGTGAGCGCGGCGACGGCATGCTCGCCCTGTTCGTCGTCGACGAGGACGTCCCCGTAGTCGGAGATCGCCCCGCCGAGCGGCACGAGCGACGGCAGCGGTCGGCGTACGGCCATCAGCGGGGCCACGGCGACGAGTTCACCGCCGTCGCGGACCAGCAGCAGACGCAGCCGGCCGCGTCTGCCGTACGACAGCCACCACGAGTGGAGCCAGGCGTGGCTCTGGAACGGGGTGGCGCTCGCGCACCGCTGGTACAGCCGGCCCCAGGCGGGGGCCATGGCGGCGAAGACCTGCTCGTCGGTGACGAGTTCGGTCGTGAACGTCGGCTTCACAGCGCTCCGTGGGCGTCGGCGGCGAGGGCCGGGCCGGGGACGGCGGCGGGGCGCGCGGCCTCGTCCTCCCGTCCTCGCTTCGGACGCACCAGCAGCAGCAGCCCGCCGAGCAGGCCGCCGGCGCTCGCCCCCACCAGGCCCGTCACCGTCGGCGACACCGAGGAGGGGCCGGTCGGCCGGACCGCGCGGGCGAACTGCTGGAGCTCCACGTTGGTGGCGGCCTTGGAGCTCTTGGCGTGCTGGGTCAGCGAGCGGGAGACCGCGTTGGCCATGTCGGCGGCCAGGTCGGCCCGGGGCGAGGTCGCCGTGATCGACACCATCGGGGCGTCCGGCGAGGTCGCCGTCCGCACGCTCTGCTGGAGCGTCTTCACCGGCACGCCGGCCCACACCTGCGCGTCCCCGAGCACCGCCAGCTGCGTGGCGACCCGGCCGTAGGCCTGCGCGAAGCCGAGCGCGGACGCCGGGTCGGACTTCTCGGTGGGCACGGCGACCACATACGCGGTGGCCGTGTACGTGGGCGGCTCGAGGACGCCGTACGCGCCACCGAGCAGTCCGCCGGCGACGGCGCCGACCGCGAGCAGGGACCAGGGCGGGAGCGCCTTGGCGCGGCGCAGGGCGGCGGGGCGGCGGGGGTTCTCGGTCATGGGGAACTGACTCCCTGGGGTGTCGGGTTGGCGGGGGAGAGCAGGGGTGGTCCGGCAACGGTGGCCGCGTACACGTCCATGAGCTGGGCGGCGCTGCGGGTGATGTCGTAGTGGTGGGCGGCCTCGGCGGCGGTGCGCGGTCCGGGGGTCCGCGCCCGCGCCTCGGCCAGCGCGCGGACGAACGCCTCCGTGCCGCCGGTCACCCGGCGGGCGTCCGTGGCCCCGGCGGGCAGCCGCTCGATCGCGGGGCAGGAGGCGTAGAGCACGGGCAGGCCGCAGGCCAGCGCCTCGACGACGGCCAGCCCGAAGGTCTCCTCCGGGGAGGGGGAGGCGAACAGGTCCATGGCCGAGGTGAGGGAGGGCAGATCGGGGCCGGGGGTGCCGTCGGGGACACAGGGGCGCTCCCCGGTGAACAGGACACGGTCGGCGACCCCCGCCTCGTGGGCGGTGCGGCGCAGCACGTTCTCCTCCGGACCACCACCGACCAGCAGCAGCCAGTGGTCGGCCGGAAGCCGGGCGAGGGCGTGGATGAGGACGTCGAAGCGTTTGCCCGCGGTGAGCCGTCCGACGCCGCCGACGACATAGGCGTCCTCGGGCAGGCCGAGACGGCGGCGGGTGTGCCGGCGGGCGTCCGGGTCGAAGCGGAAGCGGGCCAGGTCGATGCCGTTGGGGACGACCTCGATGCGGGGGGCGGGCACCCCCCAGCCGCGCAGGCGGTCGGCGACCGTGGGGGAGACGGCGACGGTGGTGCGGCCCAGCCGCTCGCTGGCGAGGTAGAGCGCGCGGACCCCGGAGGTCAGCTTCCGCCCCTCCATCTGCGAGTCGCCCAGGGAGTGCTCGGTGGCGACGACCGCGCGGACCCCGGCGAGCCGCGCGGCCAGCCGGCCGTAGACGCAGGCCCGGTAGAGGTGGGTGTGGACGAGGTCGTAGCCGCCCGAGCGGATGATCCGGACCAGGCGCGGCAGCGCGGTCAGGTCGCGGTTGCCGGCCATGCCGAGGTGGACGACCCGGACCCCGTCCTCGGCCAGCCCGTCGGCCACCGTCCCCGGGTTCGTCAGCGTCACCACCTCGCACTCGACCGGCAGGTGCCGCAGCAGCAACCGCAGTTGCTGCTCGGCACCGCCGACGCCGAGCCCCGTGATGATGTGCAGCGCTTTCACCGCAGCCCCTCGACGGGCCGACGGCGCAGCCGGTGCAGGCGGTACTTCAGGTGCATCCGGACGAAGTTGTCGTCCTGGCCGATGTGCACGCGGGGAAGGGCGTGGAGCCCGTTCAGCGACCCGGGGTCGATCGCGCAGGCGTAGGTGTAACCGGCCTCGCGTACGGCGTCCATGGCGCGCTGGTCGATCGTCCCGTACGGGTAGCAGAAGCCGTCGACCTCGGTGCCCAGCAACGCGGTGAGGGCGGCCCGGCTCTCGACCGTCTCCTTCTTCAGGGTGAGGTCGTCGGCCTGGGTCAGGTCGACGTGCGTGAGGCCGTGCGAGCCGATCTCGACGCCCTCGTAGGCCGCGCGGCAGATGCCGTCGGCGGTCAGCAGCGGCTTGCGCGGGCCCAGCGGGTCCCAGGCGTTGTCGCCGCCGAGCCGGCCGGGCAGCACGAACAGGGTGGCCGTGCAGCGGTGGCGGCGCAGCACGGGCAGCGCCTCGGTGAGGAAGTCGGCGTAGCCGTCGTCGAAGGTGAGACCGACGAGGTTGCGGCCCTCGCCCCGGGCGCGGGCGGCGAGCAGCTTCGCCATGGAGACGCCGCGCAGCCCGCGCCGGCGCAGCCACATCAGCTGCTTCTCCAGCCGCTCGGGGGTGACGGTGATGCGGTACGGATCCTCGGAGCAGTCCCCCACGGAGTGGTACATGG
Source organism: Streptomyces sp. NBC_00637 (assembly GCF_045161545.1). Classification (NCBI taxonomy): domain Bacteria; kingdom Bacillati; phylum Actinomycetota; class Actinomycetes; order Kitasatosporales; family Streptomycetaceae; genus Streptomyces; species Streptomyces sp. NBC_00637. The sequence goes on from NZ_CP109046.1 coordinate 5,470,404, forward strand.
CCACCCACGGGACGGGAGTGCGTCTGCTGTGGTCAGGAGCGGACATGGGAGAACCTTCGGGTCGCGGAACGTACGGAACGGAGCGCCGAGGCGATGCCCTGGGATCCCAGGGCACGGCCCAGCAGCAGGAAGACGACGGTCACGGTGAGCCCCCCGGCGGCCAGGCCGGACAGGGGATCGGTGAACCGCCCGGCGGCGAAGGCCCCCGCCAGAGTGGCCACCAGGGCCGCCCGCACCGGCCGGCCCAGTTCGCGCAGTACGCGCCGGACATCGACCGGAACGCTGCGCGGACCCATTCCGGCCAGCAGGACGAGGGCGGTGACGGTGATGCCGATCGCGTTGGCGGCGGCGATCCCGTACACACCCCAGGAACCGACGCTCAGCGCGCCGATCCAGGAGGTCACGACGATCCCGGAGGCCATCGCGCCGACCGGGTACCAGGAGCCGCGCCCCGCCGAGAAGTACGAGCGGACCAGCACGCCCACCAGGGTCTGGCCGAGCAGCCCGAGCGCGTACACCCGCATCACGCCCGCCGTCGCCGCCGTGTCCTTCGCGGTGAACGCGCCCCGCTGGAAGAGCACTTCGATGATCTGCGGCGCGCAGGCCAGCACGGCGGCCGCGCCCAGCAGCACGACACACGCCGCCAGTGCCAGATCCCGTTCGACCCGGGTGCGGGCCCGCTCGGTGTCCCCCTCGGCCAGCGCCCGCGCCACCACCGGGAAGGTGACCGTGCACACCATCACCGACAGGATCATCGGCATCTGCGCGACCTTCTGCGCGTAGTTCAGATGCGAGATCGCCCCGGCGGGCAGCTGCGAGGCGAGGAAGCGCTCGATGAGGACCTGGGACTGCCGGCACAGCGCGAACAGGAGCACGGTCGCGAGGAGCAGGGTGTCGAGGGGACGGGGCTCCTCCTGCACGGCGGCCTCCTCGGCCACCCCCCGCCGCCTCAGCTGGCCGAGCAGGGAGGGCAGTTGCACGAGGACCATCAGCAGCCCGCCGACCGCGACCCCGGCCGCCGCCGAGCGCACCCCCCAGCGCCCTCCGAGCACCAGCATCCCGGTGACGATGCCGACGTTGTAGGCGACGTAGATCGCCGCCGGAGCTCCGTACCGCCGGTGGGCGCGCAGGGCGGCGCTGCAGTACCCGGCGAGCCCGAAGCTCACCACGCAGGTGGCGGTGAGCCGGGTGCAGTCGACGGCGAGCGCGGGGTCGGGCAGGCCCGGGGCGAGGACCTCGACCAACTGGGGTGCCAGTCCGGCGAACAGGGCGCCCACCGCGACGAAGGCCAGCGACAGGCGGGGCAGTGTGCCGGCGACCAGGGCGCGGACCGGGTCGCCGGGGGCGCCCTGGGCACGGCGGGCGAGCGCCATGCTGAACGCCGGGATCAGGGCGAACGCCAGTCCGTCCTCGATGAGCAGCGTGGCCGCGAACTCGGGCACGGTCCACGCCACGAGGAAGGCGTCGGTGTCGCTGCCCGCGCCGAACAGCCGGGCCAGCGCCTGGTCCCGGACCAGCCCGAGCAGGGCCCCGGCGACGGAGAGGACGGCGGTGACGAGCGTGGCCTTGGCGAGGAACCGACGGGAGACCGGGGGAAGACCGCCGTGCTCCGTGCCGCCGCCCTCCTCGCCGCCGCCCTCCGTGCCGTGGGCCTCGCTCTCGTGGACCTCGTTCGCGGCGGTCGTTCCGGCGGCGCCGTCGGCCGTCTCCCCGGACCGGGCGGCGGACCGCGCCGGCGGCACGGAGGCCGGACCATCCGTGCGAGGCGTCCGGGGAGGGGTGACCGTCATCGGGTGAGCGCCTCCTCGCGGCCACCGGCGCCGACCAGCGCCCACCAGGCCACGGCGCCGAAGACGACGGCGGTCAGCACGGTCGACGGACCGCCGATGTCGGCGTACGTGAAGTCCACGAGCTGCCAGATCAGCAGGCCGCAGGCGACGAGCGCACAGTCGAGACCGGGGCCGGAGCGGCGGACCCGGAACCATCCGCGCAGCCCGCACATCAGCATCGCCAGCCAGCAGCCCCCGAGGGCGAGCAGCCCGATCAGACCCTGCTCGCCGAGGATCAGCAGGTACATGTTGTGCGGGGAGAGCAGCGGCTGCTTGACGAACCCGGAGCCCGCGCCGTCGGTGTCGCTGCCGGAGGACAGCGCGAGCGAGGCGTGGCCGTCGCGGTGTTCGGGGAAGCCCTTCAGCCCGACGCCGGTCAGCGGCTCGTCGCGCCACATCCCGACCGCGGCCGCCCACATCGTGTACCGGTCGGTGACGGACTGGTCGGGAGCGTCCCTGACCTGCGTGATGCTGTTGACACGCTCCTGGAGCATCGCCGAGCCGACCCCGAAGCCGCCCACCAGGACGACGCCGGCCGCGGCCGCCACCGCACCCACCTTGAGCGCCCGCCGAGGCCCGGCGAGCGCCAGCTGGACCGCGCAGGTCAGCACGGTCGCGATCCACGCGCCCCGGCTGAAGGAGAGCGCGAGCGGCACCAGCAGGGCGAGCGCCGAGCACGCGGCGATCACCCGCTGCCGTACCGGGGTCCGGCCGAGCGCCAACCCGACGGCGCAGATCATGCCGAACGCCACCACGGTCGCCATGCCCATCACGTCCTGCGGCCCGAAGGTGCCGACCGCCCGGATGTTCTCGCCCTGGTAGGAGGCGCCCGACCCGGTGACGAACTGGTGGACGCCGACCGCCCCCTGCCACCCCGCGAGCCCGACGAACGACCAGGCCAGCACCCGGAAGTCGGCCCGGTCGCGGACGAGCAGGACGACGGCCGCCGGGACCAGCACGAAGATCTGGAGATAGCGGCCCAGGCCGGAGAGTCCCGCCCCCGGCGAGGACGCGCCCATCGCGGCGAGGGCGAGCCCGACCACCGGCAGCCCGAGGACCAGGGCGGCCGTACGGGACAGCGGGCGCCGCCGCTGCCGCAGCAGCCGGACCGCGCAGAACAGCACGACCAGCGCGGACAGCGCGTCGGCCGGTCCTGCGCCGCCCTCGCCGCCGGGGCCGATCGGCAGGCCGAGCAGGGCGACCACGGCGACCACGGGCAGGACCGGTGACAGTGTCCGGGCGCGGGGCAGGGGCAGGGCGAGGGTCATCGGCGGTTCAGCTCCCGGTCGGTCGCACGAGGGCGGCCGCGGTGCGCAGCAGGATGCAGACGTCCTGCCACAGCGACCAGTTGTCGATGTAGGCGTTGTCGAAGCGGGCCCGGTCCTCGATCGAGGTGTCGCCGCGCAGTCCCTGCACCTGGGCGAGGCCGGTGATGCCGGTCTGCATCCGGTGGCGGGCCGCGTAACCGGGATAGGTCTGGCTGAACTGGCCTACGAAGTACGGGCGTTCGGGACGCGGCCCGACCAGGCTCATGTCACCGCACAGCACGTTCCACAGCTGGAGCAGCTCGTCCAGCGAGGTCTGGCGCAGGACGCGGCAGAAGCGGCTCATCTCCCGCTCGCCGGCCACGCTCCACCGGGTCGCGGCCTCGTGCTCGTCGACCGGGCGGTGGGTGCGGAACTTCAGCAGCGTGAAGGGCCGGCCGTCCTTGCCGATGCGCTCCTGCCGGAAGACGACCCCCGGCCCGTCGGTCAGCCGCAGCACCGCAGCGCACACCAGCAGCAGCGGGCTCAGCAGCAGGAGCAGGGCCCCGGAGACCGCGATGTCCAGCAGCCGCTTGCCGAGGCTGCCCCGGTGCCGGGTGCCCAGGTCGAGACGACGGCAGGAGAACCCGGCGAGCTGTTCCCGGCTCGCGTACGACGGGGTGTCCGCGTCGACCTCCCACACCGTGCACCCCGACTCGGCGAGTGCCCGCAGCAACGGGCCCTGCACGGTGCGCACGGCGGGGTGGACGCACAGGACGTCCCGGACGCCGTTCTGGATGAGAGCCCGCTGCACCTCCTGACCCGTGGTGAGCACGGGCAGTCCGTCGGCACCGTCCGGCCGCTCGGCCACGATGCCCACCGGCTGGACCCCGGACCTGGGGTGCCGCAGCACGGCGGCGGCCACCCGCTGGGCGGTCGCGGCGGGGCCGATGACGAGCGCGGCGTGCGGCCGGCGCAGCAGCGCCCGGCGGTGCCGCAGGTGCACCAGCGCGCGGCCCGCGCAACAGGCCGCCGCCTGCGCCGCGAACCCGAGGAGCAGGGTGCGGGTCGACAGCGCGTGGGCCGGGTTCCACGCCGCGACGCAGGTGCCCAGCGCCAACCAGGCCACCGCGATCCGGCCGCAGACGGTGGGCAGTTCGTCCAGCACGCCCACCACCGGACGCGGTCGCTGCGGGCGCAGCAATATGGTCGCCGCCACCAGCAGGGCCACCAGCAGCGGCCGGCGCTGCGCCCCGGTCAGTGCCAGCGCACCCACGAGGGTGGCGAGGCCGTCGGTGAACAGCAGCGGCAGCGGCGACGCGGGCCGCGCCGGGGGCCGCCGGGTGGGGAACCGGAATCCCGCTCCGCTCTCCCGTCGCGGAATGACCGAGACGGGAGAGTACCCGGGCTGCGCGCCGGGAGAGGGGACGGTGCTTTCCGCAGTCACGAGTGGATGGACTCCCTGCGCTCGGTGGGCGCGACGCGCGCCCCTTGGGTGGGCGTGAGCAGGTCGCGGTACACGCCCGCGACCGCCTCGGCCGTGCGCCGCACGTCGTGCGTGGTCAGGACGTGACGGCGTCCCTGGTGGCCGAGCGACTCGCGCAGCAGCGGGTCGAGCAGCAGTGCGGAGACGGCACCGGCCAGCGCCGCCGGGTTCTCGGCGGGCACGAGACAGCGGGGCGCGAGCGCGGCCGGCAGGCTCTCCCGGGCGCCGTCCACGTCGGTCACCACCACGGGCCGCCCGCAGGCCAGCGCCTCCAGCGGGGCCAGCGCCATGCCCTCCCAGCGCGAGGGCAGCACGACCAGGTCGGCGGCCTGGTACCAGGGCACGGCATCGGCGACGGCACCGGCGAACAGCACCGACTCCGGCGCCAGGGAGCGGAGCCGCTCGCCGTCCGGGCCATCGCCGACCAGGACCAGCCGGGCGCCGGGCACCTTCCGCGTGATGTCCGTCCACGCCGTCAGCAGGACGTCCTGCGCCTTCTGCCGGCACAGCCGACCCACGCACACCACGAGCGGCGCGGCCGGATCGAGCCCGGGCAGGAGGGCGGCCCGTACGGTGTCGACGGAGGCGGGGTGGAAGCGTTCCGGGTCGATGCCGTTGGGGACGACGCTGACCGGCCCGCCGATGCGGGCGCGCAGCCCGGTGGCGCGCTCCGCCTCGCTCACACACACCAGCCGGTCCGTCCAACGGGCGCCGAAGCGCTCCCACAGGAGCGCCAGGGCGGCGGTGGTCCCGCCGACCGCCTCGAAGGACCAGGCGTGCGGCTGGAACACGGTGGGGATCCGCCCGCGCACCGCGAGCCGTCCGGCGAGACCCGCCTTCGCGCTGTGCGCGTGCACCAGGTCGGGGCGTACGTCGTCGAGCAGGCGTCCGAGCCGTCGTACCTCACCGGGCAGCGAGGGCCCCGGTGACCGGCTCGCCACCCAGAGCCGCACCTCGGCGCCCAGGGACCGCAGGTCCCCGGCGAGCCGGCCGGCCGGACAGGCCACGGTGACGTGCAGGCCGGCCGCGAGCTGGGCCCGCGTCAGATCCGTCACGACCCGGGCGACCCCGCCGTCCACGGGCTGGGTGAGATGCAGGACCCGGAGTCTGGCGTCGGGTTCTGGCTGGTGCATGGCGCGGTTTCCTCGCTCACGGTGGCGCTCGGGACGGGCGGGAACGCGCCTACTGCTTCTTCCGTGTGTCGACGGCGACGAAGAGCGCCCCGGCCCACGCCGCGTCCCGGTGGGAAACGAGCCGGACGGCCAGCTGGTCACCGCCGCGCCGCAAACCACCGCTCAGATCGAACACATCGGAGTCGTAGCCGAGGGTGTTGACGTACGCCGGTACACGCGCCGCCGGAGCCTCCCCCGGTTCGCTGATCGTGGAGTTCAACACATCGTCGGACGGGTTGACCGGGTCCGTGAGCGCGACGGCCGGTCGGCCACCGGTCGAGAACATGAGCGAATCACCCGTTCGGCCGCGGTCGCCGTCGTACGCGACGAGCCCGGCCCGGCCGCCCGCCCCCGGTGGAACGGCGAGCCCGCCCAGCCGGATCTCCTTGCCCGCGGGCGAGTCGAGGGTGTCGAAGCCGTCCCAGAGGGACAGGTCGCGCAACGGCTCCGCCGGGTTCTCGTACGCCACGACCAGCGTCCAGCCGCCCCACGCCCCGGCCGCGGAACGGCCCATGGCCACGTTGATCTGCGCGACCGTGTACAGCCCCTGACCGCTCGCGCGCACCAGCTTCGTGACGTCCGCGGAGGCCTGGAAGGCGTCGGCGCCCTGGGCCACCCGGTGGCCGACAATCGTGTCCGCGAGCACCGCCTTGTACTCCCCGCCGGGCTCGGCGATCAGCACCCGCCCGTTGTCCTTCGGAGGCTTCTGCTCGCCCACGCGCAGGTTGCCGCCCCAGTACAGCCGCGCGTACGACACCCGCGCGCCCTGCGGGAGCCGGACCTCGGCGCGGGAGGAGTTGTAGGTGTTCGGGTCGCGGTCCACGTCGACGTAGAACATGTCGAAGGCGTTGTTGACGGCCGCCCCGCCCCGGCGCACCGCAGGGCAGGCGGGCGACGCGCTGCCCGTGGGCGTGGTGGTGGCGCGGCAGCTGATGGACGCGTTGGCCGCGCGGACGATTCCTCCGTGCTGCGTCGCGTGGTAGCGCTGCGTGAAGCCGAGTTGCCGTGCCTCCGCGGCGGGCGGCGCGTCGGCCGCCCGGGCGCCGCCGGGTGCCCAGAGAGCGGTGAGGGTGAGAACGCCGATGGTCGCGCGGCGTAGCAGCGGACCCAGGGAATTGCGCATGACCGGCGGTGCCCTTTCGTGCGATTTGCTTGCTATAGGCGTGCGTCGGATGGGGCGCAACTCTAACTGCTGTCCGGATTAATCCGTAGAAACGGGACAAGTGTGTCGGAATGGTGAAGTCGGGCTTCGGTGACATCACTCATTTGGCGGCACAACCCCTGCGGGTCCCGCGCGTTGACTTCAGCGCCGGGCATCCCCGCCCGGGTGTTTGTGTCCAAACCTCAAGGAGCACCTCTCCATGTCGCGTATCGCGAAGGGCCTTGCCCTTACCTCCGTTGCCGCCGCGGCCGTCGTCGGCGCCTCCGGCCTCGCCGCCGCCGACAGTGGCGCGAACGGCGTCGCCGAGCACTCCCCGGGCGTGCTGTCCGGCAATGTCGTCCAGGTTCCGGTGCACATCCCGGTCAACGTCTGCGGCAACACGATCAACGTGATCGGCCTGCTGAACCCGGCGTTCGGCAACACCTGCATCAACGACTGACGTCTCCTCACCCTTCGAGGTCACGACACGTCATTCGTCGAACGGCCGCCCTCCTGCCAGGAGGGCGGCCGTTCGCGTTGCCGTGTGTGCCGCCGGAGGCGCTGCCCCGAATGGGGGGACGAGCGCCCGACACGCTCGACGGACCTTGACAGGCCTCTCACCAGGGGTGATGCGAGCACGCAGAGCGAACGGCGATCACGCACCGCAGTCGATCTGTTGCGGAGAGCGACGGGGCTTTGCACGGTGGGGACAAGGCCCGACGCAATCGAAAGGATTTCCCATGCGTGGTCTGCCCGTACGGCGTATCGCTTCCACCGCACTTTGCGCCACCCTCGTCCTCGGCATCGCCGCCCCCGCCGCCATGGCGGCCGACGGTGCCGCTGCCCGTGAGCGCAAGGCCGCGGCGCCGCATGCGCCCGTAGCCGGCACCGACGCGCTGCTCGCCCAGGCCAAGGGCCTCGGCGAGCTCGGCACTGTCCTCACCCCGGTAGCCAACCTCCTCAACACCGTCCTCAAGGCCGAAGACGGTCAACTCACCGCCGACCAGGCGACCGAGCTCGGCGACGCCGTCAAGGCCGCCGTCGCCAAGATCACGGCAGCGACCCCGGCGACCCCGGCCACTCCGGCGACTCCGGCCGACCCGGAGGCGGAGACGCCGGCCAAGCCGGCCGACCCGGAGGCGGAGACGCCGGCCAAGCCGGCCGACCCCGCTGCCGCGGTCCCGGAGAAGCCGGCCGTGCCGGCCGACCCGGCCGTCGTGCTGCCGGAGAAGCCCGCGGTCCCCGCCGACCCGGCCGTCGTGTTGCCGGCGAAGCCCGCGGTGCCGGCCGACCCGGCTGCCGTGGTCCCGGCCAAGCCCGCCGACCCGGCCGCCGCGCTGCCCGCCAAGCCCGTGCTCAGCAAGGGCGGTGACGACGCCAAGGCGAAGGCCGCCGCCGACCCGGTGTCCGACGCCGTCGCCGCGCTGGACAAGGCGGTCGCCGCTCTCCTCGCGGCCGCCACGTCCCTCGACGTCAGCCAGGTCGTCCCGGCGGTCACCGGCGTGGTGTCCGGCCTGCTCGACCTGCTCGGCGCGACGCTGGCCGGGGCCGGTCTGACCCTGCCCGCCCTGCCCGCCGAGGCCCCGGCGGCGGCTCCGGCACTCCCCGCCGTGCCCGCCCTGCCCACCGCCTGACGGTCGGTCGCTCCCCGATTTCCGCACCCCGGCACTCCGCCGGGGTGCGGAAATTTTTGCGCACACGGTTTCCGCACTCGGCGGGGCTCGTTAGGCACGACGTCAGAATTTCGCTGGTGACTCGATTCGCCGACGCGCCCAGAAGCGCGGTCGCCGGGCCGCCGAGTCGCCGAAGAAAGGAATCCGATGAAGTCCCTGAAGGCTGCCGCTGTCGTTGCCGGATCCATCGTCCTCGCCGGTGCCGCCGCGCCCGCGTTCGCGACCCCCGCCGACCTCACGCCCACCAGCCTCAACGGTGCCGTGGACACCCTCGCCAGGGGGCCCATCAACCTGGAGGACGCGATGCCGGTCCAGCACCAGTCGGACGCGCTCGACACCGAGAACAAGGACTCCGTACTCAGCACCGTCAAGGGCGCGACGGGTGCCCTCAACAACCACAACGCTCTCCTCGGCGGGCTGCCGCTGCAAGGCTGAGACGTCTTTCCCGAAGGGCCGGTCCCGTCACCGACGGGACCGGCCCTCGGTGCTGTTCGAGCCGGGTCGAGCGGCGCGTCCCTCGTTCGTGTGGAGCAACGGACCGGCGTCCCCCGGTCGGGTGAGAACACGCCCGAACGCCCCCAGATCCGCCGATAGGGTCGCGCGGTGACCTCAACCCCAAGCGCAACCCGCCCTTTCCGTGTGGCCGACCTGGGCACCCTCGTCGTGATGCCGTGGAGCGGTGAGGCCCCCGACGGCAGCGACATGCCCTACCTCCTCGCCTACTCCCTCGGTGACACCGAGGAAGGCCCCGAGGGCACCGCCCTCGCCGTCGCGCGTCTGCTCACCGACAACGGCATGCCGATCGGCGGCGACGTCGTCGACGGCACCGAGCGGCCCAGCCTGCCGTTCACCCTGCTCGTAGAGTCGGGCGCGGCCGTCCTCAACATGCCGAGCCTGAACGCCCAGTGCGTGCCGCCGCGGGAGTGGCTCGCGGCCGTCGAGCAGCGCGGCTACGCCTACCTCGTCCTCACCACCCGCGCCTGGCCGGAGGCCACGCCCGGCCGGGCCGTCACGCCCGAGGAGCTGGCCGCGTTCGCGGGCGCCCCCGAGACCCTGACGGCCGCGGGACACATCGTCCTGCCGGCCCGCAAGCTGCGCGGCTGATGCGGCGGCCGCACCCGGCGCCCGCGGGGAGCGGCCGCGCGTACGCCCTGCTGCTCGTCCTCACGGGTGCGGCCGGGCTGCTGGCCGCCTGGGTCATCACCCTCGACAAGTTCAAGCTGCTGGAGGATCCCGGCTTCACCCCCGGGTGCAGCCTGAACCCGGTCGTCTCCTGCGGCAGCGTCATGACGAGCGACCAGGCCTCGGTGTTCGGGTTCCCCAATCCGATGCTGGGCCTGGTCGCCTACGGGATCGTCGTGTGCGTCGGGGTGAGCCTGCTGGCGGGGGCCGCCTTCCCCCGCTGGTACTGGCTGACCTTCACCGGCGGCTGTCTCTTCGGCGTCGGGTTCGTGTCCTGGTTGCAGTTCGAGTCCCTGTACCGGATCAACGCGCTGTGTCTGTGGTGCTGTCTGGCATGGATCGCCACGATCCTCATGTTCTGGTACGCCGTCTCGTTCGACGTACGCCACGCGTTTCTGCCGGCCCCGGCCGGAGTGCGCACCTTCCTCACCGAGTTCACCTGGGTGCTGCCGCTGCTGCACATCGGGGTGATCGGCATGCTGATCCTGACCCGGTGGTGGGACTTCTGGACGAGCTGACCATCCGTCCGCCGTACCGATGTGGCCATCGTGCTGTATGACTTCAGCACGATTGCGTTATTCGGGGGAATTGTGAACTGATGCCGATTTCCGGCTCGTTACCCGGTACGGACGCAACGCCCCCCTGCACTCCTCCGAAAGGTCCCGTACCCCAGATGAAGTCGACCACCCGAGGAACCCTCGCCGCAGTCATCACGTGTGTGGCGGCCGCCGCCGGTGCCGCCGCCGCAGTGACCCCCGCCGCCGCGATCGGCACGGTGCCCGTTCCCGTACCGCTCGACGGCGTCGAGAAGTCCCTCAACGTGGAACTGCCCACGATCGGCGGCGAGATCCCCCTGCCGACGCCGGGCGCGCCCGAGGGCCCGCGTTTCGTCGAGGGCCGGCTCATCCCGGAGCGGGTCGTTCCGCAGCTGCCCGTCGCCGCGGGCCTGCCCGGCCTGGGGCTGCGCGCGCCCCTGCCGGAGATCCTGGGGAGCGACTTCAACCACCTCGGCCTCGACGCCCCCGCCTCCGACCTGCGCACGCTGAGCCCGGGCCTGACCCTGGACGCCCCGCTGACCGCGCCCAACCCCGACCGCTTCGGCCTGCCGGACCTCCAGATGCCCCAGGCCGGAGTACTCACCCCGGTCCTCCAGGCGGTGCCCGCCGCGGACCTCGGCGTGGGCGAGGGGCTCTAGGACACGCCCTAGCCCTGCCGGCGGACGAACCGCCACGCACCACGGGCCCGGACGCCGTCGTCCGGGCCCGTCGCCGTGTCCGGATCCGCGGCCCCCGGAGAACGATCGGGCGCCGGGCGGTGACCAGGAGGCCCGCCGGGCGGTTACCCCCGTGGAAACCGCTACGGAAAACCGCTACGGAAAACCGCTACGGAAACGGCGACTGAACCGCGCGACGGAGACCCGCGACAGAACCCGTGACCGAGCACCGCAACAGAGACCCGCCAGGGACAGCCGGACCGGATCGGATCAGCGAACCGGTCCGGTGCGCCGGACGAGGAGCACACCATGGTCGTCAGCGTCGACGGAACATCCGTGACCACAGTGCAGGTGATCACGGGCAGACCCGGCGCGGCGCGCGGCGCGCGGCGCCGGGACCTGCTGCGCGGGCTGCTCGGCGCCGCCGCGGCCCTCGCGATCGTCCCCGTCGTCACCGCCTCGCGGCCCTCGCGCCCGGCGGACGGCGGTCCCACGGACTCCTTCGACGAGACCTACCGGGGCCGGCACATCCACGGCGTCCTGGCCGCGACGGGACACGCGGGCTCGCCGGGACTCGCGGCCGCGACAGGACACGCGGCCGCGGCGGACGTCCGGTGGGACATCACGGTCGACGGCCGCCCCCTGCACCTCATGCGCCGCGCCGACGGCACCTGGCTGAGCATGGTCGACCACTACAGCTCGTACGCCACTCCCCTGGAGGCGGTCCGTGCCGCCGTGGACGGACTCGGCCCGGGGGAGCGACTGCGCGAGACGAATCCGGCACACCATCACCCGCACATGGGGGGACACCATGGCCTACACCCGTAAGGACGTCAGCACACTCACCAGCGCCGAACGACGGCGCTTCGTGAAGGCGCTGCTGGAGATCAAACGAAGAGGCGAATACGACGAGTTCGTCCGGACGCACATCGACTACTACGTGTCCGACGGCGACGGAGGCCTGCGGACGGCCCACATGGCTCCCTCCTTCCTGCCCTGGCACCGCAAATTCCTGCTGGACCTGGAGCAGGCCCTGCGCCGGGTCGACTCCTCGGTGACGGTGCCCTACTGGGACTGGACGCGCGACCGCAGCGCGACCGCCGCGCCCTGGACCAAGGATCTCCTCGGCGGCAACGGACGGCGCTCGGACCACCAGGTCATGACCGGGCCGTTCGCCTACGCCACCGGCGACTGGACCATCAGGGAGAACGTGACCGACGGGGAGTTCCTCACCCGGGATCTGGGCCGCGCCGCCGCCCCGATCGGCCTGCCCACCCGCGGCGACCTGGACCGGGCGCTCCAGGACCCCGTCTACGACACCGCGCCCTGGGACTCGACGGTCACCCGGGGCTTCCGCAACAAGCTGGAGGGGTGGGGCTCCGGCTCGGGCAGCGCCGCCTGGCGCAACCACAACCGGGTGCACCGGTGGGTCGGCGGGGTCATGCTCGGCGGCGCGTCGGTCAACGACCCTGTCTTCTGGCTGCACCACGCCTTCGTCGACCTGCTGTGGACCCGCTGGCAGGGCAGACATCGCGAACACCGCTACCTGCCCGCCGAACCGCCGGGTCCCACCAGCAGCCAGTACCGCCGGGTCGTCGCCCGGCGGGAGAAGCTGCCCCCGTGGGACGTGACCCCGGACCAGCTGGAGGACGCGTCCCGCATCTACCGCTACGCGTGAGCGGGTCCTGGACGGGGGAGAGCCCCGGCGCTCGAGGTGCCGGGGCTCTCCTGGTGGTACGTACGCCAGGTACGACCGGGGTGTTACGGGGTGTACGGACGAGACTCAGCCGCCGTAGCCGCCGCCGTGCTTGTCGTCGTGGTGCTTGTCACCGTGCTTGTCGCCACCCTTGTCGTGGTCGCTGACGTTGGCGCAGGTGTTGCCGAAGGCCGGGTTCAGCAGGCCGATGACGCTGATGCTGTTGCCGCAGACGTTGACCGGGATGTTGATCGGAACCTGGACGACGTTGCCCGACAGGACACCAGGCGAACCCACGGCCGCGGCCTGCGCACCCGCGTCCGCCATGGCCAGGCCGGCTCCGCTGACCACCACGGCGCTGGTGCCGAGGGCAACAGCGGCCACCTTCGCGAGACGAGACATCACGTTCTCCTTAGGGAATCGGTTCGTGCGGTGGCAGGGGGCGCCGCCGCACTTCCCGTTCAACGCCGACACCGTGAGCGAGTCACGGTGCGTTCGGACGGATCACCCTTTTTGAACAGGACGGCCCTACAGCCGGGTGGCTAGTGCGACTGGAGGTGGGCCGCGACGAAGTCCGTCAGGGTGGCGATGGACTGGAGGCTGTCCAGGCTCAGGTCCAGTGCGGCCACGTCGACGCCGTACCGCTTGTCGACCGTGCCCAGGAGGGTCACGCCGGCCAGCGAGGTGAGTCCGATCTCCGGGCCGAACAGGTCGGTGTCGGCGGGGAGTTCGGCGACCCTTGCCTCGTCCAGCCGGGCCGCCTCGGCGATCAGCGAACGGAGTTCCCGTTCCACCGCGGCCCGCTCTCGGGTGTCCGTCACGCTTCGGTGTCCTCTCGGTCGGATACGTGCAGCCACGCGGGCGACCCGGGCAGATCGCCCTGGAGCGTCCTGCCCAGGACCGCCGAATCCGCGGCCGTGGCAGCCCCGGTGGCGGTGGCGGTGTCATCCATACGGCGCAGGCCCGCCTGGCGGAGCAGGATGCGCATCTCCAGGTTGGCGTCGGTCGGGCGCAGGGTCACCCGGAACTCCTCGGCGCCGGCCTCGCGGGCCCGCTCCATCAGCCGGAACAGGAAGGCCGCCGCCGCGCCCCGGCCGGCGACCCGGCAGGAGAGCGCGAGCAGCGGGACGGACCAGACGGCGGGAGTGGGGGAAGCGGCGGGGCCGGCGGAAGTGGCGGAGGCATTGCGGTCGGTGCGGTGCGTGTGCTCGACGAGGGCGGCGCCGATGATGCCGTACTCGCCGAAACGGTCCGTCATGCGGGCGGTGAACAGCTCGTGTCCCTCCGAGGAGGCCAGCTCGCGCAGGCGGTCCGGGGTGAGCCCGGAGGAGTTCAGCCGGTGGGTGCGGGCGGCGAGCTCCAGCGCGCGCGGGATCTCGTCGGCCGTGGCCGCCCCGACGGTGAGGCGCATGTCGCACCGGCGCAGGAACTCCTCGCGTGAGCCCTCGAAGCGTTCGCCCTCGGCCCTGCGGGTCTCCTCCGTGCGGTAGCGGCGCACGCGTTCGCGGGACTCGGCGGTGACCTCCCGGCCCTCGAACGCGGCCAGCAGCGCGGGCACGTCCTCGGGCGCGAGGGTGCGTACGTCCGGCAGGAGGGCCTCGACCTCGGCGCGCTCGTACGGGGAGTCGTCCACCAGGACCAGCGCGTCCACCGCGATGCCGAGGTCCTTCGCGATCCGGCGCAGCGACTCGCTCTTGTCCTGCCAGGACACCTGCGGGGCCAGGAAACGCGCCCGCACCTCCGGCACGGCGTCCAGCCGGTCGAGCACCGAAGGCGCGCTGCGGCTCGCGATGCTGCTGAGCACCCCGCGCGCCGCCAGGGCGTCGATCGCGGCGAGCGCCGCGGGGCGGGGCGTGGGCAGGTCGTCGGTGGCCGACTCGACGGCGATCTCGTCCCACAGTGTGCCGTCGAGGTCCCACACGACGCACTTGACGCCGTCGGGATCGAACCCGTCCGTGCCGTTCGTGCTCTTCGAGCCGTCCGTGTCGTCCGTGCCGTCTGTGCTGTGCGTGTCGCTCATCGGGTGGCGTCCCCCTCCGGGAGGAACAGCTTCATCGACAGGCTGGTGGGGTCGAAGCCGAACTTGCGGTACACCGTGCGCATCGGGACATTGCCCACGTGCACCCGGCCGACGACCTCGGTGATGCCGTTGGCCAGGCAGAACTCCAGACCGGCGGTGAGCAGCAGTTCGGCGACGTCGCTGCGGTTGTCCACCGGGGACACCGCCAGGGAGCGGAAGTTGGCGTAGCGGTCGCCGGTCATCGCGTTCTGGTTGATGCTCACCCAGCACCAGCCGACGGGCTCCTCGCCCGGACCGTCGGCGACGATCATGCCCTCCTTCGACTTCTCCATGGCACGGCCGAGGCGGGACGCCCACCGCGCGGGATCGTCGATGGCGTCCTCGCCGAAGGAGACACGCGCGATCTCGGCCTCGAACCGTCCGATGGCGGGCAGATCGCGCTCGTCGGCCCGGCGGGTGACGTACGGCCGCGCCCGCTCGGCGAGGGCGGCACGTTCCTCGTCGGCCGGCGGGCGCCAGCCGACGGTGCGTCCGACGGGAGCGGCCGGGACCGGCGCCGGTGCGGGAGCGGCGGGGCTCCGGACCGTGGCCGGGCTCTCGGCGGTCTGCGGGGACGGGGCGACTCGCCGGGGCGGGACTTCCTGCCGGGACGGGACAGGGGGCTGCTCGGCCGGGGGCGCCGGAGTCTCCGCCGGGACCAGGCGGCCGGGGCGGAAGGGGCCCTTGCCGCAGTGGGGGCAGCCCTCCTCGCGCAGGGCGGCGACCGCGGTCCAGCGGGCGCCGGGCCCGACGCGGAGCCGGGCGTCGCACGCCACGCACGTGTACTCGCGCTGCCGGGTCCGCTTGTCGCCGGTGTAGAGGGGACCGCTGAACTCGCCCTCGTGGGAGGGGGCCGTCGAGGTGGTCGTGAGCAGGTGCTGGAAGAAACCGACACCGCCCAGGATGCCGCTGCCCTCGTACTCGTTGAAGTTGCGGACGAAACCGTTCGTGACCAGGCCGAGCCCCATGATCTCCCGCTGCACCTCCAGCATCTCGTCCGGGCTCTTGCCGCCGAAGGAGAAGAAGACGCTGTGCGCGGGGCCCGGCCGCAGCCCCTCCACGGCACGGGACAGGAAGAGACGGGCGCCTTCGGGCGTGTACGGCGGGTCCGTCATGGCCACGTCGTGCTGCTCGTGGAGCTCGGCGGGCAGCGGCAGACGCAGGTCGTGCCGGACGGTCTCGACGCGGGTGCCGAGGCCGGCCGACACCTTCTGGATGTAGTCGAGGATCTCCGGGGAGATGTCCACGACGGTCACCCGCTCGACGATCGGGCCGCCGAGCACCTCGCCCACCACGGCGACGGCGAGGGACACCAGGTCGTCGTCGCCGATCAGCAGCAGGGAGCCGCCCGGCAGCGCGCCCGCCGTGAGCAGCGCGAGCACCCGGCGCACCTTGGTCTCGGCCGTGCAGTGCGACTGGTCGATGGCCATGTCGGCGGCCGGACCCGACTCCATGAGGGCACGCAACCGTCGTACGGCTTCGTCCAGAACATCGGGGATCACGAGCTCACGCCCGTCACAGGTGGTGCAGGTGGCGTCGAGGGACAGGTCCATGCCGAGCTGGGCGACGAGGTCCAGACCGGCCTCGGTCAGCCGGGACGGCCGCTGTGTGGTGACGAATCCCCGTCGGCGCAGCTCGTTCCCCAGTGCGGCCACGATCGGGACGGGCAGGCCGGTCGCGCGGCTCAGGTCCTTCGTGGAGGCGGGCGCCAGACGGCGCAACGCGCGCAGGACCGACCGCACCCCGGGCGGGCCCTCCTGGAGCCGTACGGCTTCGGCGACTTCCGTGAGCACGGAATCCGCACTGCTGCTCCGAGGGTTCCGACGCGCGTTCGTCACAATGCTGCTCCAGGCAAGCTGATTGGTGGATTCCGGGACTATCGAGTATACGGGCTGGTACGCAGACCCCCGGACCCGCTCGGAGGGTGGGGAAAAGCGGGGAAACGACGCGGAATTCGAGCGGGCGACGAGGGCTTTGGTCATGGCGATACACGGTCGCACGCGATGCCCCGCTTGGAATTCCGCCATTCCGCCACTGTTCTCCACGCCGTTTTGCCTACTGCTTTCCTTACGACTTTCCTTGCTGCTCTGCCTGCCGTCCTGCCTGCGGCCCTACCTGCTGTCCTGTCAGCCGCTCCGGCCGCTGTTCCGTCGGCTGTTCCGTCAGCTGTCCGGCCCGTTGTTCGGTCTGGTGTTTGTGCAGCCGCTCGGCCTGCTGCTCGGCCAGCTGTTTTCAGTGTCCGCGTGAGGTTCCCGAGGAGGTTCCGGAAAGGATTCCCAGAATGGGTGCGGTGGATTTTCGGGTGAATGCGTCGGGCCCCCGCTACTCCCCTTGGGGCAGTGCACGCGCGAGCCCCGGAGCGCCCCGGATGCTACGCTGGGTTCCATCGAGCGCCGCTTACCGGCCTCGCAACCTTCCCCTTTGGCCGCGCGGACCAGCGCAGATCTATGTGAAAGGAGACGGGGGCAGCGTTTTCGTCACCCCCGGTTCCCCATGACCAACTCCGCCAACCTCGCCACCGAGGGTATAAACGTCGACGATCTGTGCTCTTATGCCGTCGATGTATGGGTGAGCGACCACAGCATCCTGACCGACGAGGAGCGCCTCCTCAAGGTGCTGCGCACGGCCGCCGAAAAGGGAAACGCCACGGTACTCGGCGAGGCGTCGCACGTTTTCCCGAACGGCGCCGTGACCGCGATCCTCCTGCTTTCCGCGTCGCACCTGAGCATTCACACCTGGCCCGAATTCAGCCTGGCCAATGTCGACCTGCTCGCCTACGGCCGACTGAACGGCGAGCGGATGATGCAGAGCGTGGAGCTCGGCCTTTCGCCGACGCGGATCAACGTGACGCGCATGCTCCGCGCGGTTCACTGACCCGGTCGACTCACAACCACCCCGACAACGACTCGACGAAAGCGTCGAAACGGTCCCGGTGGATGGCGTGCGGTGCGTCGGGCACCGTACGCACCTCGAATCCGCGCCGCACCAGTTCCGCCCGCATCTCCGCGCTGACGAGCATGCTCGGATCGGAGGTCTGGACGAGGGACGGCACGAGAGCCTTCTCCGGCGTGTGGTCGACGTGCCGGTGGGAGGAGAGCGCGAGCGCCGTCTTCTCGTCCCAGAGGTCGAGGGCCTGTCGTTCGTCCGCGGCCCGCTTCTCGAGTCGCTCGTCCGGTTCCCCGTCGTGCTGTGGGCGGGTGAGGGCGGCGAGAGCGCGGGAAGAGCGCTTGAAGAGCGTGAAAAGGGCCGGGTCCAGGGATCCGTGGGCCCCGGCGAGTTGCCAGGCCGGTTCCGAGTAGACGGCGCGGGCCGGTTGCAGATCCGCCACCGCGAGGGCCAGGGCCAGTGCGCCCAGCGAATGGCCCAGTGCCACTTCCGGGGCGGGCGGCAGCGTCTCTAGGAGATCCTCGGCGAAGAGCCGGGGCGCGTACTCCCCGCGAGCGCTCGCGCCGTGCCCGCGCAGATCCACGGCGAGCACCCGGTAGCCCCTTCCGGTCAGGACCGGAACCAGCTCGTGCCACGTGCGGTGGTCGGACATGATGCCGTGGACGAGGACGGCGACGCGCGCGCCCGTTCCCCACTCCTGTGTGTGCAGTCGCATGCGGCTGCTTCCTCGTAGTGGTGTGCTGTGAGCAGGAGTGTAGGGCGCGGGCTGATCATCGAACCAGGACAAGGCGCTGTGACAGGACACCCGGTGCAGGTGTGGTGGGCCCGTCTGGGGGACGCCCGGCCGGGTCTCCGAGCGCTCCTCGACCCCGTGGAACGCGGCCGGTACGAGTCGACCGTCGACCCCGCGGGCAGGGGCCGGTTCCTCGTCGGCTGTGCCCTCGGCCGCCTCGTCCTCGGCGACCTGCTCGGGCTGCCCCCGGAGGACGTCCCCCTGCGCCGCGTGTGTCCACGCTGCGGCGGCCCGCATGGCAAGGTCCACCTGGCCCTACCGCCGGAACACCCTCCAGGTACCCGACCGGGCACGCGACCGGACACCCGACAGGGCCCCCATCCGAGTCCCCTCCCGGTCTACGACTTCTCCGTCACCCACAGCGGAGCGCTCGTCGGTGTCGCCGTCTGCCGGGACGGGGAAGTGGGTCTCGACGTCGAGGAGTGCCTCGATGACGGTGACGGCCAGGTCGACGATGACGGTGGCTTCGACGTCGACTCCGCTGCCCGTGTCGCTCTGTCCGACGCGGAACTCGCCGCGCTGTACGCCCGCCCGGCAACCGAACGGCGGCGCGCCTTCCTCCGCACCTGGACGCGCAAGGAGGCCGTACTCAAGGCGCTCGGCGTGGGCCTGGGGGCACCGCTGCGCGAACTGGAGGTGTCCGAGCCCGAGCGCCCACCCGCCGTCCTCGCCTGGCCCGACCGACTCGCCGGCCGATCCCACATGAGCATGGCGGACCTGCTCGTGGACGGCGTGCATCCCGCGGCGGTGGCGGTCGCGGTGCCGGTCGCCGGGGCCACAGCGGGGGAGCGGCGGGCCGCGGGGAGGGGCGAGGTGAGGGGCGAGGCGAGGGGCGAGGTGAGGGGCGAGGTGAGGGGCGACGGGGCGCTACGGGTCGCCGTGCACGACGGCTCAGAGATGCTGACGGCGTACGACCCATGAGCGCACGTCACTTCACTCCCGGTCCCTCGGCTTCTCGCACCAGGGCTCGTGAGGGCGCCGAGGCGCCCTGGTGGGCGGGGTGGCGGCCGGGCAGGCTAGTTTGCTCGGGTGAGTCTCCTTGATGATGTGGCTGAGCGCGACGGCTGGCTGTGCTGGGTGTGCGACGAACCGGTCGACCCCGACAAGTCGGTGAACGACCCGCAGGGGCCGAGCGTTGACAGCCGGACCGCCGACCGGAAGGCCAAGGTCGCCGAGCGGCTCGCGCACCGCGGGTGCAACAGCCGCAAGGGCGCGGTCAAGGTGGTCATCGCCTGGCCGGACCGCCTCTACGTGGTCGAACCCGCGCCGCTGATCACCGTTGCCGCGCGGCTGGAACGCAAGGGGGGCCGCGAGATGGTGGGCCGCTGTCCGACCAGGCAGGACGCCCGGGAAGCGGCGGACTGGCTGGTGGACCGGTTCTCCCGACTGGTGCCAGGGCTGCCGGTGACCGCCGACATCGAGCCGGGCGGCGGCCAGTTCCTCGTCATCCTGACCGCCGGCCGCCGCTGACGGGGACCACCGTGGTGGGGTGCCGGTCGACGGCGTGCAGCAGCGCCTGGCAGCGGCCCTGCCCGCGCCGCACGTCCTCCATCCCGCCCGACGTCGGCCGCCCACTCCGGTGGTGCCTGCCCCACCGGGCTGAGGAGTTCCCTGTCCCCGGTGAACTGCGGGCTGCGGGCTGCGGGCCGTGAGCTGCGGGCCGTGAGCTGCGGACTGCGGGTTGGGGAACAGGTTCCGAACGTGTTCCGCAACCTCCGTGCGGCGCCGACGCCGGCGGAGTGACCGGCGGGCCCGAGCGGCAGCGGTCGAATGGGGATGCGCTGTTCTGCCGGGCAGTTGCATACTCCCCACATGGCCTTGTTCTCCGGTCGGTTCCGGGACCCACGCAGCACGGAGTACGACTTCATCAGTTTGATCATCGTGCGGTGCCCCGGCTGCGAGAAGGCCGCCCGTGTCGTCCTCGCGCCCGACGACTCCGATCCCGGGAGCCGGACTCTGTTCCGGCCGCGGCGTCTGGTCTGTCGGGGCTGTGGACTGTCACGACAGTGGAGCGGCCGTAGTGTCTCGCTCCCTCGCGGCACAGCGGAACCGGCGACGGATCCGTACTTCGGCATGCCGTTGTGGCTCCAGACCGAGACCCGGCACGGGTGGTTGTGGGCGTACAACCTCGAACACCTCGACCTGATCCGTCGTTTCGTCCAGGCATCGCTGCGAGAACGAGCACCCTGGTACGACACGGGACAGAAGATGACCTTGGTGGGCCGCCTTCCGGCATGGATCAGGCGAGCGAAGAACCGAGACGAGATCCTGCGTGCCGTCAGCCGCATCCACACCACACTGACCGCCACCTGACCTGCCTACCAGCGCCCGAACGGCACTCGGACCTGCTCTGAGGGTCGAGCCGGGCGAATCGCTGCTCTGACAGTCTCGTCCGTACGAGGATGCCTTGAACGCCCGTGGACGGGCTGGGATGAGGCGGAAACCGAGACGGTGGCACGGGCCGCCTACAAGGACGCCGGGTCGTGGGGCAGGTCACAGACGTCGTCCAGCGTGTGCAGCCTGCGGAGGTCCTGGACCGGTCCGGAGGGGTAGGGATGCATCGCCCACCTGGCGCGATAGCCGGCCTCGCCATGCTCCGTGAGCACGGTGTGGGCCGCGTTCAAAACGGCGTGGGCGAACACGGGACGCGGATAGGTCGCCCGCCAGATCACCGTGCCGTGGGAGTCCGGAAGGTCAGGGCTGACGGCGACATCGGGGAACTGGTAGATAGTCGCGTCGATCGCGTCGTCCGCCGTGCGGAGCACCCAACGATGCTCCTGGGGCTCGGTGTCGAAGAAAAACCGGGCCGAGGGCTGCTGGCCGTACAGTTTGGTCGTTCCCGCCACGAGGTCTGCCAACGCGTCGGTGCAGTAACTGGCGATCACCGATGCCGTCCGAGAGCCATCGGCCAGGTGACATCGTGCCCAACCATGGCCCACGAGTTCCCACTTCAGCTGAAGGGCGCCGGCCGACCCTTGTTCCCGCGACACAGGACCAGGCTAATGGCATCGATCGGTCATGAGCTTGGGAAGCTCGGGCGTTCTTGTCGGAAGTTGCTGTACTGACCTGCGGTCGAGCGGTGTTCAAGACCCCGGCTCGGAACCGTGAGTGGTGCGTTCGATGTCGTGCCATGTCGTGCACACAGTCGACCCGAGATCCACCTCCCGTCTCTCCTGGGCCGCCTCCGCATTGTTCGGAGCTGCCGTGGGCTGCGTCGCCTGGTCGCTGACCGTCTGGGCGCGCGCGTACTGCGACGCGGGTTACGACGCCGGCGGACGCTTCGAACTCAACTTTCTGCTCCCTCTCGTCGTGGGCGTCGAAGCTCTCGTCGGGCTGGTGGCGTGGGCCGTCAGCCGACGCCTGGTGCTCCGCGCGCCGACGGCGGTCCGTGTCTCACTGCCGACACTGCTGGTGGTTGTCGCCACGGTGTCGCTGGCGTGGTGGTTCTTCGCGACCCGAGGGACCCTGGACGGCTATCCCGGCGACTCCGGACTCTGCCCCGCGAGCAACGTCCCCCCGCAGTGGCCTGACTGGATTCCCGTCTGACCGGCCGTATCCGATCACCCCTCGGAAACGCTCGACGACCAGGACGCGAACCCGGAGGACCTACGCCGGTTGACGGGGGAACTGACCGGGACCCTTCGGGACGTGCTCCGGGTCGCAACCAGCCGCGGTCACCTTCTGGGGTGAGCGAACCGCACCGCTTCTGAACAGCGGCCGCAGACTGATCCACGGCCCCGTCGAATTCCCCCGGCGGGGCCCCAACCGTGCCCGGCGTGGCACCATGCCCCCTCCGGCACACCGTTCATGGGGGACACATGCGCACCCGCGCCACCATCGCACTCACCACCGCCCTGCTCGCCACCCTCGCCGCCTGCACCTCGTCCAGCGACGACAAAGCCGACACCCCGAAGAGCAGCCCCACCACGGCCGCCGAGATGCCGACCACCACCGCGGCGGCGCCCGGCGCCGTCGAACTGGAGCGCGTCGCGGACACGTACGTGAACCTCTACTTCGGAGGGGCCGGCGAGGGGGCGTACGCCTTCCTGTCCAAGCGCTGTCGCGCCAAGGCAGACCCGACTACGTACGCGGCCACCGTGGCGCAGGCGGCGAAGGACTACGGCCCCGACCATCCGGCGACGGACGTGCACGCGACGGTCTCAGGGGACATGGGCCGCGTCTCGTACAAGGTGAAGGGGCTGCCGAAGTTCGACCAGCAGGGGCAACCGTGGACGGTTGAGGGCGGCGCCTGGAAGTACGACGCCTGCTGACCCCACGTCACCTCGCGCCCCGTTGACCAGCGTCGGCGGGACCCCTGCCGTACCCGGCGGATTGCAACATTCGAGATCCTGCCGCGCCCGGTCCCAGCCGACGACAACTCGCGGGGGCGCCGACGGACAGGCGGGTGTATGCCTTCCTGCACCCCCACCGGCCTCAGCCACGCTCCTATGCCGTCGACCAGGGCAAGCCCCGCCGGCCGGATCGTGCGACGCCGGTCGATTAACCAGCCGTTGGTGTGTCAGAGGTCTTATCCGGTTGACTGTGGTCTGTGCGGTTGCTGTACTCCGCTGCGGTACAGCGACTTCGGGGGCCCCGTGACCACACTGCCTGCAAGCGTAGATCGCGACATCGTCGATCACCGGATCATCTCCGCGCTCAAGACGATCCGCGAAGCGTTGGACTGCACGATTCATGAAGCCATCGAGGTGTTCGCGGTCCGGTACGAGGAGCTGCGCCGTGATCGTCCGGCCGACTTCGCTGTCGGGCCCGAGGAGTACGGCAGGGGGTTCCACTCCTGATCGGCGAACGGTCTTGAAAACCGTCGTGGCAGCGATGTAACCGTGGGTTCAAATCCCACACCCACCGCAGGTGAACGGCCCCTGACCAGGGAAATGGTCAGGGGCCGTTGTGCTGTGTGCTGTCTGTGAGTAGCCGTTGCTCCCCGTGATTCCCCGCCCGATCGGGCACGCCAGGGGCACGCTGCCTAGTCGGGCAGGGCTACGACTGCGACGCCCGCAGCAAGCATTTTCGCGATCACTTGGTCTGCCAGGCCGTCATCACAGATGAGTTCGGCCATTGGCGGATCACCCTTCAAGATCGGCAGGTAGCCCAGGCTCGTCTGATGGAGCTCCCAACGATCGCGTTCCGTGGTCCACATCGGCTCATATGCGAGCAGATCTCGGTCGCTCATGAACACCCCCTTGCACGGTAGCGCGCGGTCGGCGCAGCGGCTTTGGGCTGGAGCTGCTTTGGTGGGGAGTGATCATGGCCCCGTAAGCTTCCGGCGAGTCGGGCAGTCTGTGGACCGCTGGCTACCTACGCACGGTGTGTCGAAGGGCAGCTGCCTGACTTGAAAAAGCGCCGGGAGGCCGCGGGGGATCTCCCCGAGCCGGCCGACGCAGGCTGAGGCCTCCTGCCGAGAATTTCGACACGTATTCGACAGGGCCCCCCGCGAAAACCCGGTGACAGCCCGACGGCCCCGGACCCTCCCCGTGATCGTCGGGGGAGGGGGGTCGCGGCTTCGCCGTGTTGCGTGAAACGTGCTCTGAACAGCAAAAATGCCCTCCCAATGGGAGGGCGGAGACTTGCGCCCCCGGCAGGACTCGAACCTGCGGCCAAGCGCTTAGAAGGCGCCTGCTCTATCCACTGAGCTACGGGGGCCGGGTGTGGTGGCCTCGTACGTGCTGCCCGGGTGTGGGCTGATCCGTGACGTTGCCGGGGACAAGGATAGGGCTCCCGGTTCCTTGTCCCGGTTGCTTCGCCTCCGTGGCTCAATGTGGAGGTTCGGTGAAGCGGTCCTGATAATCGCAGGCAGGTGCGAATCGTGCATCGCTTTTGGCGTCCCGGGCCACGGGTGTTGTGCACTCGTTATGCCTGCGCTGTGCCTCTGTCCCAGTCGTACCTTCCGTCCGTTGTGTCCTATCGGCGCGCAGACATGCCTATATGCTTCATAAATCCCCTAAAATTGGGCATTCTTCGCATGTGGTGACCTTGGACGTACGGCCTCAGCTGCTCGACGCACTTTCCGCCCTGCGCGACCGTGTCGCCGCCGCACGCTTCCCGCTTCCCCTGGCGGGGGCCCCACGCGCGCGTGCCAACCGCGACGAACTGCTCGCCCAGCTCGACGACTACCTGGTGCCCCGGCTCAGGGAGCCCGACGCGCCGCTGCTGGTCGTCGTGGGCGGTTCCACCGGCGCCGGCAAGTCGACCCTCGTCAACTCCCTGGTGGGTCAGCGTGTCAGCGAGGCGGGCGTGTTGCGGCCGACGACACGGACTCCGGTGCTCGTGTGCCACCCGGAGGACCATCACTGGTTCAGCGGCATGCGGGTGTTGCCGCGGCTCACGCGCGTGTGGGCACCCCATCGGGAGTCCGCGGAAGACCTGCTGCTGCCCGGCGAGGACGGCAGACACGTGCTGCGGATCGAGACGGCCGACACCCTCCCGCCGGGCCTGGCCCTCCTGGACGCACCGGACATCGACTCCCTCGTGGCGGAGAACCGCGTGCTCGCCGCCGAACTGATCTGCGCCGCCGACATCTGGGTGATGGTCACGACCGCCGCCCGCTACGCCGACGCCGTGCCCTGGCACCTGCTCCGGACCGCCAAGGAGTACGACGCCATGCTGGTGACGGTCCTCGACCGTGTGCCCCACCAGGTCGTCTCCGAGGTGTCCCGGCAGTACGGCGCGCTGCTCACCAAGGCCGGGCTGGGCGACGTACCGCGCTTCACGGTGCCCGAGCTGCCCGAGTCCGCCTGGGGCGGCGGGCTCCTCCCGGCCACCGCCGTGGCGCCGCTGCGGAACTGGCTCGTCCACCATGCCCAGGACCCCGGCTCCCGCCGCCACGCCCTGGCCCGCACGGCCCAGGGCGTCCTCGATTCCCTCAAGGCCCGGATGCCCGAACTGGCGGGTGCCGCCGCCTCGCAGTACGCCGCCGCGCTGCGCCTCACTTCGGCCGTCGACGCGGCCTACGACACCGAGTACACGCGCGTGCGGGGCCGTCTGCAGAGCGGTGCCGTGCTCGCCGGCGACGCGCTCAAACGCTGGCGAGCCTTCCCGCTGGACTGCACCGCCGGTGAACTCCTCGAGGCCTTGGTGGAGAGCCTGGCCGCGCTCCTGTTGTGTGCCGTCACCGCCGCCGACGAGCGTGTCGACGACGCCTGGCGGCGCGAACCGGCCTCGGACGCACCGGAGCTGACGGACCGCGAGGACTCGCCGGAGAGCACCGAGCACCGGATCGGCCTTGCCGTACGGCGGTGGCGGCGCGAGCTCGAGGAGTACGCCGAGGACGAGGTGCGCGGCCTCGAACGCGGTGTCGCACCCGACCCGGAGACGGTCGCCGCCCTCGTGGCCACCGCCCTGCTGGGCGGCCGCCGGGCGCGCTCGGCCGGCGAGGGCCTCGCCGAACGGATCGGCGCCCATGGGGCGCTGCGACTGCGCGACCGTGCCGGACGGCTGCTCACCGAACACGTCGACCGCCTGTTGCAAACCGAACGCGAGCGTCGCCTCGCGCCCCTCGACGGGCTCGAAGTCCACGCCGAGCCCCAGGCCGAACTCATCGCCGCGCTGTCCGTACTTCAGAAGGAGAGGTGACCGGTGACCGCCGTCACTGACCAGGACCACACGGACAACGACCACACGAACAACGACCACACGAACAACGACCACACGAACAACCGCCAGCTCGACAACGGTCAGCCTGGCAGCGGTCCGCCCGACAGCAGGGACAGCCGGAGTGGCAGGGACGGCAGGGACGGCAGGGACGGCAGGGACGCCAGGGACGGCAGAGGCAGTAGGGGCAGCAGGGAGCCGGAGCGGGCGGAGAACGGCGGCCCGTGCACCGGGGAGGCCTCAGGGGCCGGTGAGCGGCCGCGGGGGCAGGCGCAGGGC
The DNA here is from genome assembly GCF_045161545.1 of Streptomyces sp. NBC_00637. Lineage (NCBI taxonomy): Bacteria > Bacillati > Actinomycetota > Actinomycetes > Kitasatosporales > Streptomycetaceae > Streptomyces > Streptomyces sp. NBC_00637. Next base: position 5,496,665 of record NZ_CP109046.1, read on the forward strand.
CGCGCGGACGCGGAGGGCGGCGGAACGGCGGAGAAGCCCGCGAAGGTGCCTGCGAAGGTGCCTGCGGAGGGCTCCACGAGAGACCGTCAGGGCCAGGACGCGGCTGGCCACGCGCGCGTCCCCGACGCCGACGGGGGCGCCTCCCCCCGTACGGCCCCCGGCGGCGTCGGGGGCGGCGGCGGCCCACACGCGGCCTCCCGCAGGGAAACCCGTTCGGAACGCGACACGGACCCAGGTACGGATGCGGGTATGGACACAGGTACCGAACCGGGGGCGGACGCCGAGGCCTGGGACGACGGGCTCATCGCCCGCCGGGTGAGCGAGGCCTCCGCAGCCGAGCAGGCCGCCGTCATGGAGACCCGGATCGGCGGTGGCGGGAACGCCCTGCCGTCGACCCCGCTCACGTACGACGGGCCGCTGCGGTCCCGGCTCGAGGCGCTGCGTGAACTCGTGGGGCTCTCCCGCACCCGGCTCGACAGCCGGACGCTCGCCGAGGCCGGCCGGGTGCTCGACGAGGCGGCGGCCCGGCGCAGGCTCTCCGGTCAGCACACCGTCGTCGCCATCGCGGGCGCCACCGGCAGTGGCAAGTCGCAGCTGTTCAACGCCCTCGCCGGAGTGAACATCTCGGAGACGGGCGTACGCCGTCCGACCACCTCCGCACCCATCGCGTGCAGTTGGAGCGACGGCGCGTCGACCCTCATCGACCGGCTGGGCATCCCGGGCCGGCTGCGCAGGCGTCCCGTGCAGAGCCAGGACGCGGAGGCGCAGTTGCGCGGGCTCGTCCTGATCGACCTGCCCGACCACGACTCGGCGGCCGTGCAGCACCGGGAGCAGGTCGACCGTGTGCTGGCGCTTGTGGACGCCGTCATCTGGGTCGTCGACCCAGAGAAGTACGCCGACGCCGTCCTGCATGAGCGCTATCTGCGGCCCATGGCAGGCCACGCGGAGGTCATGTTCGTCGTCCTCAACCAGGTCGACCGGCTGCCCGGTGAGGCCGCCGAGCTGGTCCTGGACGACCTGCGACGGCTGCTCGACGAGGACGGTGTCGCCCTCGGCGAGTACGGCGAACCGGGTGCCACCGTGCTCGCCCTGTCCGCGCTCACCGGTGACGGCATCGGGGAACTGCGGGAGGTGCTCGGTCAGTTCGTCACGGAACGCGGCGCCGCGGCACGGCGGATTGCCGCCGATGTGGATGCCGCCGCGTGGAGGCTGCGGCCCGTCTACGCCACCGGGCGGCGCACCGGGCTCAGCGAGGAGGCGCGGGACGAGTTCGCGGACAGCCTCGCGGACGCCGTGGGCGCCACCGCCGCGGGCGAGGCCGCCGAACGCGCCTGGCTGCGCAACGCGGGCCGGGCGTGCGGGACGCCGTGGCTGCGGCTGTGGCGGTGGCAGCAGGACCGGCGCGACCCTCCCACGGGACGGCTGCCGGCCCGTGCCCAGGCCGACGAGGAGGCCACGGCCCGGCAGCGCGTGGAGCAGGCGGTGCGCACGGTGTCCGAGCGGGCCTCGGCGGGGCTGCCCACGCCGTGGGCGCAGGCCGTGCGGGAGGCGGCCGTGCGTGGTGCCAACGGGTTGCCCGAGGCGCTGGACCAGCTGACGGCGCGGGCCGGGCTGCCCATGGGACGTCCGCCGCGGCCGGGCTGGTGGCCGGTGGCCGTGCTGGCACAGGCGTGCATGACGTTGCTCCAGGTGGCCGGCGGGCTGTGGCTGCTGGGGCAGATCGTCGGGGTGATGGCGCCGAACCTCGGGGTTCCGGTGCTGCTGATGGTGACGGGCATCATCGGCGGCCCGCTCGTCGAGTGGAGCTGCCGACTGGCGGCACGGGGACCGGCCAGGCGGTACGGGCAGGACGCGGAGCGCCGATTGCGGGAGGCGGCGGCCGGGTGCGGCCGGGCCCGGGTACTGGATCCCGTCGCCGCGGAACTGCTGCGTTACCGGGAGGTCCGCGAGCAGTACGGGCGGGTCACGGGGGTGGGGACCGCCGCGAGGTGAGGCGGCGCATGAGGTGATCCACAGGGGTGATCCACGGAGGTCGGGGGGTGGATCACTCGTCCGGGTGGCGGAGTTTTCCACAGGCGGTGGATGGTCCACAGCGCTCGGCGGGCTCGGTCCGACGGAGGCAGTCTGGCTCCGCGGTGATCGCGACGGACGCGATCGCCGTGAGGGCGGTGACGGTACGCGGTGAAAGGGCCGCGGCCGTCACGGCGGACGCAGCCGTGCGGGACGGGCCCGTACGTGTATCCGGGCGGGGCGACCGTCCGGCGAGGAGGGGTTCACGATGAACGAGACGATGGTGTGCGCGGTCGGCAACGTGGCGACGCAGCCGGTCTTCCGGGACCTTGCGGGGGGCGCTTCGGCGAGGTTCCGGCTGGCGGTGACCTCGCGCTACTGGGACCGGGAGAAGGGCACCTGGGCCGACGGCCACACCAACTTCTTCACGGTGTGGGCCAACCGGCAACTGGCCGCCAACGCCGCGGCCTCGCTCAACGTCGGCGACCCGGTGATGGTGCAGGGCAGGCTGAGGGTCCGTACGGAGTCACGCGAGGGACAGCAGAACCGGACGTCGGCGGACATCGACGCCGTGGCGATCGGGCACGACATCTCCCGGGGCACCTCCGCCTTCCGCCGGTCGGGCCGACCCGAGCCGACGGCCGTCGGCTCACCGGCGCGGCCCGAGCCGGACTGGGAGACACCGGTTGCCGATGCCACCGAGCCGGAGCCCGACACCCCGAAGCGTCGGCGTCGCGAGCCGGTGGCGGTGGCGGCGACGTGAGCTGAAAGGGGCGGGCGGGGCGGGGAGGGTAGAAGCGGGGGCGGTGTGGTGCGGGTGGTGCGGGTGGCGATGTCATGCGACCGGGCAGTGACGGAGTGTCAACACCCGTACCACGCCCGGCTCGACCGAACTGCGGCTTATCGACGCATGCGCTCCAGGCAGCCAAGTGGACTTGTCGACAAGCCGGACCTCGGGACGATCTTGGGGATAACGATTCCGAGTCGGATCGACGATCCGATGAGATGACCCGTAAGTGCGGTGCGCGACGTCTCTAGGATGCCGGACGTGGCTCATGGGGCTTCTGATTCTGCTGGTGGGACCCGTACCCCCCACTTCAACGGGTCCTGCTCGAAGGGGAATTGCGTGCTTTGTTCGTTCTCCGCGCCGTTCATGCGCGGGCGAGGGGCTGTCCGCCTCGCCGCGGCGGCGGTGGTGTCCGGGCTCGTCGCCGTCGGTGTGTTCGCCGGCGCGGGCACGGCGGGCGCCGTCGAGGTGACACAGAGTCAGGGCGGTGCCACCGCGACGATAGGCGGCCTCAAGACCTATGGCGACGCGGTGATCCACGCCGAGGGCGGCGACCAGGAGGTCTCGGCCGGCCTGTTCGAGATGTCCGTCGAGGGCGGCGGCACCTTGCAGACCTACTGCGTCGACCTCTACAACCCCACGCAGAAGGACGCCAAGTACCAGGAGACCCCCTGGAGCGGCACCTCGCTGGGCGCCAACAAGGACGCGGGCCGCATCCGTTGGATCCTTCAGCACTCCTACCCCCAGGTGAACGACCTGGCCTCGCTCGCGGACAAGGCCGGCGTCGCCGGCGGCCTGACCGAACAGGACGCGGCCACCGGCACCCAGGTGGCCATCTGGCGCTACTCGGACGGCGCGGACGTCGACGCCGTCGACCCGCAGGCCGAGCGGCTCGCGGACTACCTGCAGAAGGCCGCCCGCGCCGTGACGGAGCCCAAGGCGTCGCTCACCCTGGAGACGCCTGCCGTCTCCGGTCGGCCCGGCGAACTGCTGGGCCCGGTGACCGTGCACACCAACGCTAGCGGCGTGATGGTGGCGCCTCCGCTGGACGCCGCCACCAGCGGGGTACGGATCGTCGGCAAGGACGGCAAGGTGGTCACGTCCGCGACGGACGGCAGCCAGCTGTTCTTCGACGTGCCCGCCGACTCGGCCGACGGCTCGGCCGAGCTGACCGTCCAGGCGTCGACCACCGTCCCGGTCGGTCGCGCCTTCACCTCCGAGAGCCGCAGCCAGACCCAGATCCTGGCCGGCTCCAGCGAGTCGACGGTGTCGGCGACGACGAGCGCGACCTGGGCGAGCCAGGGCGCCGTACCGGCACTGTCCGCGGCGAAGAACTGCGCGAAGACCGGGGTGGACATCACAGCCGTCAACCAGGGCGACCAGGTCTTCACCTTCGAGCTGATGGAGACCGGGTACAGCATCGCGGCCGGTGAGTCCCGGACGGTGACGATCCCGCTCCAGGAGGACCAGGCCTACGCCTTCACGATCACCAGTCCGCAAGGCGTCGGAAGCCGCTTCACCGGCGTCCTGGACTGTGAGACCCAGGCCGCCGAGGCCGCCGGCCTGACCACCCAGACCCTCAGCGAACCGAGCCCGGCCACCGTGGGCGGCACCTCCACCGCCGACACCAACCTGGCCGCGACGGGCGGCACCAGCGCCACGCCTCTCATCGCCGGCACCGCCATCGGCCTGGTGGTCATCGGCGGAGCAGCCCTCCTGCTCGTGGGCCGCAAGGAGAACGCACCCCGCCACTGACCCGACCTCACCCGTGGTGCGTCCGTCGACGGACGACGCATCGAAGGGGAAAGCCGGGACGGCGGCCCGGCGTCCCGGCCACACGGGCAGCTGTCATGCGGGCCGAGCTCGGGAGCCGGGTCCGTGTATGCCGCCCTCGGCGGGTGGCCGAAGCTGTCTTCTCTTCCTTGCGCCGACGGGCCAGGCCATGAAGGCGTGCACCGGCCCGCACCGAAACCCACAGTCGCTCAAAAGTATCCCACTCGTGACGGAATACAACATAGACCCGTGGTATTTGCCATGAGGTGCGTGTTCCGTCACCTGAGATGCGCTTGCAAACCTGGCCGTGTTCGGCCACTCCTTTTGGCTCAACAATTGAGCCCACGTGGAGTAATGCCGGAGGTGCCGACGGACTTCCGCTCGAATGTGGCTACAGTTGAATCCATGGGAAACGGCCACTTCTTCCAGCTGCGCCGCTCTAAAAACAGGCGAGGGAGGGGAAGTCCGGAATTCCGTGAAACGCTTCGCTCCCGAGTCGCCGAGATGCGGGTTCTCGTCACCACCTGGCGCGATCCTGACTGCGATCACGAAGCGCAGGAGCTGATCAGGGAGACGGCACTCAAGGAGTTGGACAAGGCGGAAAGGGTACTCAATCACGCCCCACGTGATCGGGAGGTCCCTGGGGCGAAATTGGCGGTGGCCCAGGCGCATCTCGATACGGCGCACTCACTCATGCTGAGACTGGCTCCGCTGGAAGTGGTGAAGAAGTTGCTGCCCGGCTTGGTGTCCGTCGTCCGAGAGCATCTTGCCGCCACTGACCTGCGAAGGGCTCAAGTCGAGGAGATCGAGCAGTCTGTGCAGATGGGGGGCACCCTGACCGCGGCTCAGCGTGAGCTGCTCATCGACACGGTGGGTGTCGCCCGGCAGGCGCTTCTCCGCGAGAATGTCCGGGTCCGCAGCTTCGTGAGGATCGTATATGGCGTGTTCGCCGTGCTCACATTCATCGTGATCGCGATTGCTGCGCTGGCGGCGGCGTTCCCCGCCGTGGTGCCTCTTTGCTTCGGGCCGATGGACAACGTCGGTATCGTCTGCCCGACCGGTGATGAGCCGATTGAGGAGACTGCTCCCAAAGCTGAAAAAGTCGCCCCCGAAGACAAGGATGACGCCTATGCCGACGTGGCGAAGTCGCGGGACTATGCCGTCGTCGAACTGGCGGGAATGGGGGCCGCCGCAGTTGCCTCCGCAGTGACTCTGCGGCGGATCAGGGGAACTTCGACCCCCTACAACGTTCCTGTGGCCCTTGCGCTTCTGAAGTTGCCTACCGGTGCGCTGACCGCTGTGCTGGGCCTGCTTCTGATGCGGGGAGCATTCGTCCCGGGTCTCACCTCTCTCGACTCGTCGGCGCAAATCATTGGATGGGCCATCATCTTCGGTTATGCGCAGCAGATCTTCACCAGGCTTGTGGACCAGCAGGGCCAGGCGATCCTCGATGCGGTAGGCGGCCCGGTTCAGTCAGGAGCGACTCGTGACCACCTGCCGGAGGGCGGCTCGTGAGGATTCGCCTGACTCTGCGGCGCGCACCCTGCCGGTCGACGGTTCAGTGGCCGGCCGCGTTGGCGTCGCGGCGTCGGCGGCGAGCGGCCGCGGCGTAGGTCGTCAGGCCGCCCAGGACCAAGGCAAGGCTGGCCGCGATGATCAGATGGGTCGTCGACGAGGTGCCCGTGGCCGCCAGGGAGGCGGCTCCGGCGACGATTCCGGTGCCGGTGCCGCTGAGGTAGGTCATGGTCTTCTTCCTCTCGGCGACCTGTCGGTCGCATCTGCGGGGTGAGGCAGGTGATTCCGGGGGTGAGGGTGTGTGGGTCCGGTCGGGCCGTTCGAGCCGCTCACTTCCAGGCAGAGACCCCGGTGGCGTACGACTTCACCACCGAGGTGACGAACCAGTAGGCGCGCACCGTGGAGAAGACCAGGCCCGGCAGCATCAGGACGTCGACCAGGACGCCCTTCCAGCCGAGGTGGTGGGTGCGGAAGGCGGCGTACGCGATCCAGAAGGCGACCAGGCACAGCCAGGCCGGATCCAGGACGAAGCCGTCGCTCGTGATCACGCCCGTCCAGGCGGCCAACCAGCCCAGGGTGTACAGGAATCCGGCGAAGCCGAGCACCATGCTGGTGATGGAGAACCACGTGTATTTCGTCCAGCCGCGACGGCGCAGGGTGTCGACCGTGCCGCGTCCCCAGCGTTCCCGCTGGCCGATCAGTTCGCGCAAGGTGGGCATGAGGTCGGTGTAGGCGATGCAGTGCTGGTTGGCCGTGACCTTCCAGCCCGCTTCCTTCAGCGCGAGCGTCGTCTCGTAGTCCTCCACGAGATTGGCGTGGTCCTCCCAGAACACCTCGCCGCGCCAGCGCAGGATGCTCAGCAGTGCCTCGGTGCGGTAGAAGGAGCCGGCTCCCGACATGCTGTGGATGCCGAAGCGGTAGCGGCCCCGGGCATAGCGGCCGTATTCCATGATCTGCATGCCCAGCAGGTAGCGCTGCCAGAGGTTCTTCCACAGACCGGTGCGACCGAGGCAGGTCGCGCTGAGTCCGCCCACGCGCCGGTCCGAGACCATGACGTTCCGCGCTCGCTCCAGAAACCTCGGATGCAGACTGGTGTCGGCGTCCATGACCAGCAGGTACTTCGCGGCGGCCGCGAGTCCGCCGGGCACGCGGCTCAGCCAGCCGATGCCGTGGTTGAGGGCGCCGGCCTTCTTGTGCGGGTTGTCCGGCAGGTTGAAGACGACGGTGCGCGGCACGGCGGGGCGATCGGCGAACTCGCGGGCGAATTCCTCGGTCCGGTCGGACGAGTTGTTGACCACTATCACGATCAGGTCGGGCGGTGTCGTCTGCGCTGCCAGTGATTCCAGCGCCAGCAGGACGCCGTCCTCCTCGTTGCGGGCGGGGAGGATCACTGCGGTCTCCAGCAGCGTGCTCGCTCCCTGCGCCACCAGCCGTCGCCGGTGGGAGCCGTGCGCGCGTCGACCTCCGTGGCCGTGACCTCGGTCGGATCGGCCGCGATGGCGCTTCTCCTCGGTGGACAAGGGACCTGACGACGCCCGCGCCGCCGCGTCCGGGTGTCCAGCGGTGGTCATGTAGTCGGACATGTTGAGATTGCTGCCCCCCGCGGCATGACTGCCGCTTCTTTCCTCGAGGGCCCTCAGGCAGCCCTCTCGCCTACGCTGCCCGACGCCGATTCCCGGCACGGAGCAGACGCCGCCTCTGCGACGAGTGGCGGCATGAAGCGCAATTGTCGAGGCGCTGGTTACGGTCCCGGAAGAGTGATGAAGGGGAGCACGGGAGCGCTGGGGAGAGCTGTGGAGCAGAAACGGGCTCGAGTGGTGAAGACAGGGCGCGTGCCGTCGCTACGCGCCCCGTCGCGATCGGAGCTGTCAGCGTCTCCCTACTCGGAATCCGGCGGCCTCTGCCGTCTCATTCCGGGGCGACGGTCCGGAGCCAATCGGTGATCGCGGCGAAGTCCGCGTCATCGAGGCCCCGGGCCGGGTCCACGCGGTGGAGCAACGACGGCCCGGGATGCTGGGCAGCGACCCAGAGACGGTCCATGGAGCTGATCTCGTCGTCGACCCAGATGAACGGCCGACCGCCGGCCCATTCCACCAGGTGACGGGTCTTCCAGTGCAGGCCGTGCGGGAGCTTCTCGGCACCGGTGTCGGCATCGGTATCGATGCCGGTATCGGCATGAGCGTCCGGCCACTGCGCTACCGGCAGCTTCGGCAGTCCGATGCGCGGGGCGACGACCTCGTTCGCCCTGTCCATCCAGGTCGTGGCCCATACGAGACGACAGCCCAAGGCCATGAGACGCGCCCCGACCCCGGGGTCAAGCCGCTCCAGCAGCGGGTTTCCCTGAGCGACGGGCGTCGAGGCGCCGGCAGGGGCGGTCCGCGGGTGATCGGCCGACGCGCCGAACGGGATGAGCGGACCGTCGACGTCGAGGAAGAGGAGGGGACGCCTCACCGCGCTCGTCACAGTCGCACGATAGTGCGCCGGCACCGGAGGGGAGCGGCATCCTCGGGTCAGGCCGAGGCCAAGCCACGCCGGGCCGGGCCACGCCAAGCCGGGCCTGGGTCGTCTGTGGCTCGGTGGGGCCGCCGTCCGGTCCGACCGGCAGTGACAGACCAGCCGTAGCCGTCAACCCCGAACCCCCAGGTCAGTCGCCCCCGATCAAACGGGTTAACACCCAGGGCTGGACCTCAGGCAAGATGGGGTGTATCTGCCCACTGCCAGATTTCAAGCTGCCGGACGGTTTCTCTTGGCTGAGTACATCTACACCATGCGCAAGACACGCAAGGCACACGGCGACAAGGTCATCCTTGACGACGTAACGCTGAGCTTCCTGCCCGGCGCGAAGATCGGTGTGGTCGGGCCGAACGGTGCCGGTAAGTCCACCGTTCTGAAGATCATGGCGGGGCTCGAGCAGCCCTCCAACGGTGACGCGTTCCTGTCGCCCGGGTACAGCGTCGGGATGCTGCTCCAGGAGCCGCCGCTCGACGAGTCCAAGACCGTTCTGGAGAACGTGCAGGACGGCGCTGCCGAGACCATGGGCAAGCTCAAGCGCTTCAACGAGGTCGCCGAGCTGATGGCGACCGACTACTCCGACGCGCTGCTGGACGAGATGGGCAAGCTCCAGGAGGACCTGGACCACGCCAACGCGTGGGACCTGGACACCCAGCTGGAGCAGGCCATGGACGCCCTGGGCTGCCCGCCCGGCGACTGGCCCGTCACCAACCTCTCCGGTGGTGAGCGCCGCCGCGTCGCGCTGTGCAAGCTGCTGCTCGAGGCCCCCGACCTGCTGCTGCTCGACGAGCCCACCAACCACCTGGACGCCGAGTCCGTGCAGTGGCTGGAGCAGCACCTCGCGAAGTACCCCGGCACCGTCGTCGCCGTCACCCACGACCGGTACTTCCTGGACAACGTCGCCGAGTGGATCCTGGAGCTCGACCGCGGTCGCGCCCACCCCTACGAGGGCAACTACTCCACCTACCTCGACACCAAGGCGAGCCGCCTCAAGGTCGAGGGCCAGAAGGACGCCAAGCGTGCGAAGCGTCTGAAGGAGGAGCTGGAGTGGGTGCGGTCCAACGCCAAGGGGCGTCAGGCCAAGTCCAAGGCGCGTCTGGCCCGGTACGAGGAGATGGCGGCCGAGGCCGACAAGATGCGGAAGTTGGACTTCGAGGAGATCCAGATCCCGCCGGGCCCGCGCCTGGGCTCCATCGTCGTCGAGGTCAACAACCTCTCCAAGGCCTTCGGCGAGAAGGTGCTCATCGACGATCTCAGCTTCACGCTGCCGCGTAACGGCATCGTCGGGATCATCGGCCCGAACGGCGCCGGCAAGACCACCCTCTTCAAGATGATCCAGGGACTCGAGGAGCCGGACTCCGGGTCCATCAAGGTCGGCGAGACCGTCAAGATCTCGTACGTCGACCAGAGCCGCGAGAACATCGACCCGAAGAAGTCGCTGTGGGCCGTGGTTTCCGACGAGCTCGACTACATCAACGTCGGGCAGGTCGAGATGCCGTCCCGCGCGTATGTCTCCGCGTTCGGCTTCAAGGGCCCGGACCAGCAGAAGCCGGCCGGTGTGCTCTCCGGTGGTGAGCGCAACCGTCTGAACCTCGCGCTCACCCTCAAGCAGGGCGGCAACCTGCTCCTCCTCGACGAGCCGACGAACGACCTCGACGTCGAGACGCTGTCCTCCCTGGAGAACGCGCTGCTGGAGTTCCCGGGTGCGGCCGTGGTCGTCTCCCACGACCGGTGGTTCCTCGACCGGGTCGCCACGCACATCCTCGCCTACGAGGGCGAGTCCAAGTGGTTCTGGTTCGAGGGCAACTTCGAGTCGTACGAGAAGAACAAGATCGAGCGGCTGGGTGCGGACGCCGCGCGCCCGCACCGTGCCACCTACAAGAAGCTGACCCGGGGCTGATCGATCTTGCGGCACCTCTACCGCTGCCCACTGCGCTGGGCGGACATGGACGCGTACGGCCACGTCAACAACGTGGTCTTCCTCCGCTACCTGGAGGAAGCCCGTATCGACTTCCTGTTCCGCCCGGAGAAGGACTTCAAGCAGGGGTCCGTGGTGGCGCGCCACGAGATCGACTACAAGCGGCAGCTCGTCCACCGGCACACCCCGGTCGACATCGAGCTGTGGATCACGCAGATCAGGGCCGCGTCCTTCACCATCACTTACGAGGTGAAGGACGGCGACCAGGTCTACGTCACCGCCTCCACGGTGATCGTGCCGTTCGACTTCGAGGCACAGCGGCCGCGCCGGCTCACCGCCGAGGAGCGTGAGTTCCTCGCCGAGTACCGGGACGACGACGAGGAGGCCGTCGCCGCATGACGGTGCTCCACCTCGCCGACGAGGGGGAGGCGGCGGACCTCGCGGCCTTCCTCTCCCGGCTGCTCCGCTACGACCGTGGAGCGGCGGTACGGCTCCAGGCGGCCGGCACCGCGCTCGCCGTCTTCGGCCGGCCGCCCTCCTTCGAGGTGCTCGCGATCCGCGCGGTCCGGCTGGCCAAGCCGTACGAGAACGGCCTCGACGTCACGCTGGACGTGACGGTGTCGGCGGGTGAGTTGTTGGAGGCCGTCGACGAGAGCGCCGCGACGGCCGCCGTTCCCGCGGCGGTCACCGGGCCGCCGTGGGCCGGTGTGCTGCCGCCGCGCGGTGGGTGGCGGCCCGAGGCGGGGCTGCCCGCACCGGACGTGCTGCGCGCGATGGTCGGCGCGGCCGTCGCCGAGTTCCGGTCACGCACCGAGGAGTTGACGGCCGAGCTGCGGACCCGGGCCGAACTCGACCGGATCGGGCGGGAGATCTGGTCCCGGACGGTCGGGGACACCGGACTTCCCGTGCGCGCCGTGCACGCGGCCCAGTCGCTCGGGTTCCTCCGGCCCGCCACGGATCCGCGGGAGCTGAAACTGCTCTCCTTCGGCGCCTGGCTGCGGCTGCGCACCCCGTACGGGTCGATCGCCGTACGGCGGGCGGGGCGACTGGGGATGCTCGACGTCAGCGTGCGCTGACGCGCCTCGCTTGCGGTGCCGGGCCTTGCGCCGCGCACTGCACCTCCGCGGTGCCGGGCCGGCCGCCGCACGTCCCCGGTGCCGGGCCTTCCGCGCGCCCCCCGGGTCCCTCCCCTGCACGCCCCCTGTTTCCGCCCGTCAGGCCTGCGGCCCGCCCCCGTCGCGGCCTACTCCGGGGTGTTGACCATCGATGCCGCCGCGTACGTCAGGTAGTTCCACAGGGTGTGCTCGTGCTCCTCGGACAGACCGAGCTCGTCGACCGCGACCCGCATGTGCTTCAACCAGGCGTCGTGCGCGGCCCGGTCCACCACGAAGGGGGCGTGCCGCATGCGCAGACGCGGGTGCCCGCGGTGCTCGCTGTAGGTCGTCGGACCGCCCCAGTACTGCATGAGGAACAGTGCGAAGCGCTCCTCGGCCGGACCCAGGTCCTCCTCCGGGTACATGGGCCGCAGGGTCGGGTCCTCGGCGACTCCTTCGTAGAAACGGTGGACCAGCCGGCGGAAGGTCTCCTCCCCACCGACCTGCTCGTAGAAGGTCTGCTCCTGAAGCGTGCCGCGCCGAATCTCTTTCACGCCTCCCATGGTCTCAGACCGGGAGACGGAGGACTTGAGGCTTAGGACCGCCCTCGCGGCCGCCTCCCGCCGCTTTCCGCCGATGCCAGCCGCTCGCTTCCCGGGGCCGCGCACCGCACAGTGGAGTCATGAGCGCGGACGCACTCGACCAGGAGCTGACGGAGCTCGCCGCATCGGCGCGGGCCGTGCTGCTGCGCGAGATCGAGGCGAGCGGGGCCTTCGGCGCCGATCCGCGCTGGGCGGAGGCCTTCGCCGCCGTCCCGCGCCACCTCTTCGTGCCGTACTACTACGTCAGCGGCGTCGGGGGCTATGAACGGCGCTGGGGCGGGAGCCCCGACCCTCGTGCCCGTGAGCGCTGGGTCCGGGGCGCGTACGAGGACGTGCCGCTGGCCACCAGGCTGCGCGACGGCGTACTGGTCTCCTCCAGCAGCCAGCCCTCGCTGATGGCGCTGATGCTGGCCGAGCTGCGCGTCGCGGACGGCGACCGGGTCCTGGAGATCGGCGCGGGCACCGGCTACAACGCGGCGCTGCTGTCGTATCGGCTCGGCGACGCGAACGTCACCACCGTCGATCTGGATCCGGAGATCACCGAGTCCGCCCGTCGGCACCTAGACGACGCCGGGTACCGGCCGACCGTCGTCACCGGGGACGGGGCGCGCGGGGTGCCCGAGCGCGCCCCCTTCGACCGGATCATCGCCACCTGCACGCTGGCGTCGATCCCGCGTGACTGGCTCGCCCAGTGCGCCCCCGGAGCCCTGATCCTGGCGCCGCTGGCCACCGGGCTGATCGCGCTGACGGTACGCGACGCCGGACACGCCGAGGGCCACTTCCTGGAGACCCCGGCCTACTTCGTGCCGTTGCGCGGGTCGGACCGGCCGGAACCGGAGCCGGTGGCACTCTCCGGGGTGCCGCACCGCGCCAGGGAGAGCGAGCTGTTCCGCTTCCTGCTGGCCTTGACCCGGGGCACCCTCGACCCCCAGGAGGCGTCCGCCCTGTGGGAGCGCGAGGGCATGCCGGGACGGGAGCGGTACGGCATCACGGTCGGCGCCGAGCAGGCGTGGGCGTGGCTCGACGAACCGGAGGGGCCGTACGCGTGGCCCCTGCCGGGTTCGTCGGGTCCGGGCCTCGTCGAGGCCTAACCGCGGCGGATGGTGAGCGTCGTCCAGGCGCCGACGTGCACCTGGTCGCCGTCCTGGAGCGGTACCGGGACGAACGGCTGGATCGGTTCTTCCGAGCCGTTGACCGTGGTGCCGTTCGTCGAGTTCTGGTCGACGACCGCCCAGGTGCCGTCCGGCTGCTGGACCAGCACCGCGTGCTGGTGCGAGACGCCCGGGTCCTCCGGCGGCACCGACAGGTCCAGGTCGGGGGTCTCCCCGGTGGAGTGGCGGCGGCGGCCGATGGTGAACTGGTTGCCGGTGAGCGTGCGCTGCTGCTCGGGCGAGTAGGCGGGCAGGTTGAGACCCGCGGCCTCGGGGCCCGAGCGGTGCATCATCGCCATGAAGTACGCGCGGTCGGGGCCGATGGTCACCGACCAGGTGGCCGGCTGCTGCTGGTAGCCGGGGCCGGGCGGTGCCTGGGTGGCGCCGGGCTGCGGGTAGCCGTAGCCGCCGCCCTGACCCTGGCCGGGGCCGCCGGGCGCACCCTGGCCGGGGCCGGTGTTCGACGGCGGCGGGATCACCCAGTCGTCGTCGGCGCCGCCGAAGGGGCGGCCGCCGGGCTGGGGGCGGGCCGTCTCCTGCGGGAAGCCGGGCTGGGCCCCCGGGCCGGACGGCTGGAAGGCCTGCGGGGCCCCGGGGCCGCCCTGGTTCCTGGGATCGTGCTGGTTCCTGGGATCGCCTTGGCCGCCGCCGAAGCCGCCCTGGCCGGGTATGCCGGGACCGGCCGCGGGCGTGGGCCCGGGCGGTGGGGGAACCGGACGCGAAGGGTCGGCGCCGAAACCGGACGGACCGCCGGGACCGGGTCCGGGCGGGCCCGGGGGACGGCCGCCGGGGCCGCCGGGCTCACGACCGAAGGGATCGGAGGCCTGGCCGGTCTGCTCACGTCGGTAGGGGTCCGAGGGCGGACCCGACGGCTCGCGGCCGAAGGGGTCGCCGGGCGGGCCCGGAGGACGGCCGCCGGGGCCGGACGGCTCGCGCCCGTAGGGGTCGCCGCCCTGACCGAAGGGGTCGCCACCCTGGCCGGCGGGGTCCCGCCCGAAGGCACCCGGAGGAGGCCCACCGGCCGTGCCGCCCGGACCGCCGGGCCTGCCCTGACCCCCCGGGCCACCGGGCCTGCCCTGACCGCCGGGGCCCGTCGGGTCGCCGCCGAACGGCGGGAGCGGCTCGGCGGGACGATTCATCTGGGACGGGCGGGAGCTCTGGTACTCGAACGAGTCACTGCCCCCGTAGGAGGGGGGCGGCGGCTGGAAACGCCCGCCAGGACCCCCAGGACCCCCAGGACCACCCGGGCCGCCCGGACCCGGACCGCCCGGACCCGCGCCGGGGCCCGGCGCCGGTGGGCGCGGCGCGGCCGGGGTGTACGAGGTGGCCGTGTTGGTCAGGAAGTTCCACCGGCACTCCTCGCAGAACGGCGCGCCGCCCTCACGGGGCGTACGGCACTGCGGGCAGAGCTCGGGGTCGTGGTCCGGTACGGAGGACAGGTGCCGTCCACCGGGCTGGCCGCCCTGGCCCTGGCCGGGCGGGGGCGGCGGGAAGCCGTAGCCGCCGGCGGTCGGGGGCGGCGGGGGAGGGGGCGGAGGTACGGCACCGGCCATGCGGTGACCGCAGACCTCGCACCAGTCGTCGGAACCCGACTGGTGTCCGTTCGGGCAGGTCGGCATGTCGGCGCGTCCCCCTCTCTCGTTCGGTGTCCTCAAGCGCGTTCAGGTCACTTCTTTACACGAACAGTCTTTGTGGACCGGGTCTCGAGCGTCATCTCGTCGGCGTCCGCGACCTTCGCCTTCAGTCGCACAGTACCTGTCGTGGCGTCGACGACGTCCACCACCTTCGCAAGCAGTTTCGCAGTATCACCGTTCCCGGAGACGCTCGCGAGCTGAACGGCCCGGCCCAGTTTGGCCGTTGCTCCATCCATATCGCCCGCTTTGCGAAGGTCCAGCCCCTGCTGGATGACCTGTGCCAGTTCGGCCTGCCCCGTGTAGTGCGCGACCTGGGGGTTGATCGACGTGGAGGAGGCCATGTCGTCGGTCCACACGGCCCGTACGAGACCCTGCGCGCCGAGGTTCCGGACCGTGCCTCCCCCACTCTCGGCTCCGCTCGAGCGGGAGGTGCCCTCAGGCTGCGGGATGACCAGGGAGACCCGGGCGGCGAGCATCTCCTGGCCCACGCCGGCGGCCGGGACCTCGACGCACACGTGGTAGTCGCGGGACTCGTCGCCCCAGGAACCGGTGGGGTAGTCGCCCGCGCGCGGGCCCGCCTCCGTACGGCGTTCGGTCAGCTCCTCGACCGTCGGCGCGACCTGCTTGACGAACTTGATGGCGGTGCCGACCGGGGTCCACAGACGCAGCGCGACGTCCGCGACCTCCTTGCCCATCGCCGTCTCCATCATCTGCGTGAAGTCGGCGGCGAGGCCGGCCGGGTCGGCGACGATGTCGGCGGTGCCGAGCAGGGCGGAGGCGATCCCTGTGACTTCTTTCACTTCCCAGTCGGTGCCCACGCCTCGGGCGTCACAGGTGAAACGTCCGGCGCAGTCGTCGAGGGCGGCCTTGAGGTCCTGCGGCGACTCGTGCTCGTTGCGGCCGTCGGTCAGCAGGATGCCGTGCCGGATGGCGACGTCGGCCGTCGACAGCAGCCGGTCGGCCAGCCGCAGCCAGGTGCCGATCGCCGTCCCGCCGCCCGCGCTCAGCCGGCGCAGCGCCTGCTTGGCCTGTTCGCGCGTGGTCGCGTCGGCGACCGCGAGCCGGCCGCCGCCCGGGTAGACCTCCTTGGCGACGTGGGTGCCGCCGATCACCGAGAAGTGCACGCCGTCGCGCAGGGTGTCGATGGCGGCGGCGGTGGCGTCGCGGGCGTTGCGCATCTTGGTCGGCGGGTAGTCCATCGAGCCGGAACAGTCCACCATGATCGCCACGGCGGCGGACGGCCCCTGGCTCGGCGAGTACAGGTGCGGCGCGGCTGCCGCGCTGCCCACCGTGCCGCCGCCGGTGGCGGTGACCGTGACGATCGCGTTGACCTCGCGGCCGCCCTCCGGCAGGTACTCGTTCTGATAGACGTCCACCGAGAACTGTGGCACGTTCGACTTCGAGAAATTGGCCATGCCTACTCAAATCCCCCTCGGAAACCCCACGTTCGCGGGGCGATGTCTGAATGCGGACCGGTCCCCACCGGTCCGTACGCGAGCTTCCCCGTGCTTTCCGTGTTGCGCCGTGTTTCCCCGTGTTTCCCGTTTTTCCGGTGTTCCCCGTGTTCTGCGGTGGTTTCCGGTTGCGGCCCTCAGGCCGATCCTGCCCCCTGCGCGGGTGCGGGGAACGGCACGACGGCCACTGTTACGTTGTCGTGGCCCCCGCCGTCCAGGGCGTGACCGACCAGGACGCGCGCGCTGTGCAGCGGGCGGGCGGCGGCGTCCGGCGGGACGACCTCGGCCATGTCCTCGGCCGCCTCCGCGTAGTTCCACAGGCCGTCCGTG
Organism: Streptomyces sp. NBC_00637; assembly: GCF_045161545.1. Taxonomy (NCBI): domain Bacteria; kingdom Bacillati; phylum Actinomycetota; class Actinomycetes; order Kitasatosporales; family Streptomycetaceae; genus Streptomyces; species Streptomyces sp. NBC_00637. The sequence goes on from NZ_CP109046.1 coordinate 5,513,444, forward strand.
CACACCACCACCACACCGGGCCGGTCCGGCTTGAAGGAAGCGGTGTGCGGCTCCAGTTCGTAGGCGTCGGCACCGAGCCAGCCGGTGATCGCGTGGGCGCGCTCGTCGGCGTAGGCCTCCGCCTCGCTCATCAGGCGCGCGGCGACCATCTGCGCGGCCCAGGAGTCGTCCTCGGTGAGCCTGGCCGGCGGTGAACTGCGGTCTGTTGGGATCCAGTAGGCGCGGCTGTCGCCGACCCAGCCGACGACGAGCAGCCCGGGCGTGACGACCGACCCGACGAGGGTGCAGGCCGGGGCGTTCTGGTGCGGGGCGTGCTCGCGGGCCGTGGCGGGCTCGTCGGCCAGCGCGTTGACCGCGTACGAGGCGGCCACGATCGCCTCGTGCATGGCCTGCTGCGGGTGGGTGCCCTGCGGCAGGGAGGCCAGCAGTGACTCCCGTGCCGTCTTCGACGCGGCGAGCGAGGCGTCGTCGGGACGGGTCGCCGAGGACACGCCGTCGCAGACGATCGCCACGAGCGCGGGCGAGCCGTCGGGCAGGGCGGTGCGGCCGAGGCCGAAGGCGTCCTCGTTGCGGTGGTGGCGCAGACCGCGGTCGCTGACGGCGGCCTGGGGCCCCGACTCCAGTTCCATGTGGTCGCGTTCGCGCGGCTGCGCGTGTCCGCAGTTCTCGCAGTACCCGTCGTCGTCGACGCGGCCCGCCCGGCAGGCCACGCACACCTGGGCCGTCTCGGTCACCGCGGCGGCCACCCGGGGGTCCGGCGCCTGAAGGGCGTACTCGTCGGGCTCCGACGGCCGGTCGAACCGGACACCGGACACACCGGCGTCTCCGGTCTCTCCGGCGTCACCCGAGGTGCCGGGGACCGGCGGTGCGGCGGGAGACGACGGATGCGGCGAGCCGGGGGCCGGCGGCACCGGTCCTCCGGAACCCGCCGGCGGCACCGGCTCACCGGCACCCGACGGCATCGGCTCACGGGAGCCCGACGGCGCCGGCACGCCGGAACCCGACGGCATCGGGACGCCGGAACCCGAGGGCGTGGGCAGCGCGCCCTGCGGAGGCAGCGCCGCGGTGGCGACTCCGCTCACACCGGCACCGCTCACACCTGCGCCGCTCGCGGCGCCACCCGGCACGGCCGTGCCGCTCAGCGTCGGCCCCGCCGACGCTTGCGCGGGAGCCGGCTGGGCCGAGCCGCTCATCGTGAGGGTCGGATGGTCGTCCGGGCGCGACGGTACGGCGGACAGGTCGTATCCGCACGCGCCGCAGAAACGGTCACCCGCTTCGAGCGGCTCCGCGCAGCTCGGACACGTCGGCAGGGCGGCCTGCCGGGGCATCTGGGACATCAACTACACCCACGTCCGGGGGCGGTAACGATTGGCACGTTCCACCAGGTCGATCCTTTCCTCGCCGCCGGTCGCCAGCCGGGCCAGCGTGCGGTACGAGCGCTCCAGGCCGAAGCGCAGCCCCCGCTCGTCCAGTTCGCTGCCGAGCAGCACCCGGGCGGCCGGGCCCGTGCCCTGGCCACCGGAGAGTATCCAGTCGAGGGCACAGCCGAGGACCTCCGCGGACAACTGCTCGCGCCGCGTCGGATCCAGACCGTACGCGTCCAGCGCCTCGACCTGGGCCGCGGCGGCGGTGAGGTCCTCCAGGAAGGGTACGTCGGAGGCGAGGGCGGTCCGCTCCCGGAGTCGGGCCCGCACGGCGGCCACCCGGGCCGCCGTGTAGTGGATGGAGGACTCCGGTACCGATTCCAGCGTGCGTACGGCGCTCCGGCGGTCCCCGGCCGCGAGCTGCACGCGGGCCAGGCCGAACGCGGAGCTCACATAGCTCGGGTCGGTCGACCACACCAGGCGGTAGTACTCGGCGGCGTTGTCCAGCTGGCCCAGCACCTCCGCGCACAGGCCGAGCGCCAGCTTGGGCGAGGGTTCCCCCGGGAAGGCGTCGTAGATCGCGTCGAAGGCGAGCGCGGCGCCCTCGTGGTCGCCGGTGACCAGCGAGGCCACGCCCCGGTACCAGACCACCCGCCAGTCGTCGGGCCGTTCGTCCTCCAGCTTCTGGAGGGACATCAGGGCGGCCTGGTGGTCGCCGTTCTCCAGCCAGGCGCGGATCTGCCGCAGCCGGGTCTCGACCGACGGCGCCGGCGCGGCTGCGAGGGCCGTGATCAGCTCGGACGGCGCGGACGTCAGCAGACCGGCGAGGAAACCCGCGTTGGGGTCGGTGGCGTCGACGTGCGGAACCGGCAGCGCGAGCGCGGCGGCGGGTGCGGGGACGGTCTTCACGAGACCGGGGGCGACAGCTCTCCCGGCGACGGTGCTCCCGACGCCCGGCGACGCCGCCCCGCCGGCAGCCGGCAGACCGGAGCCACCGACGAGGGCGGGACCGGCGCCGGCGGGCGCGGGCGCCGCGCCGGCGAGGGCGGGGGCCGTGCCGGGCAGAGCCGGCGCGGTGGCGGAACCGCCGCGCAGACGCGAGGACTTGACGGTGACCCGCGGTCCCAGCCGTGACACCTCACCGGCCGGCTTCGGGAACAGCTCCGTGTCCGTGACCTTGATCTCCGGCCCGAACAGGGTCGACACCGCGGGCCGGGCCCGGCCGCTCTGGAGCGAGACGACCTCGCGCAGCACACCCGTCAGCTGCTCCGCCATCTCCTGCGCGGAGGCGAACCTGCGGGCCGGGTCGGGGTCGGTGGCGCGCACCAGCAGCCGGTAGAACGACTCATACCGGCGGAAGACCTCGATGTTGTCGGGGTCGGGCAGCGAGTCGACGAAGACGGTCGTGTAGCCCTGGAAGTCGAAGGTCAGGACGGCGAGCGTCCGGCCCACCGTGTACAGGTCGGACGCGATCGACGGGCCGACCTCCGCGACCTCCGGGCCCTGGTAGCCGACGGTGCCGTAGATGGCCGACTCGTCGTCGTCCATCCTCCTGACCGCGCCCATGTCGATCAGCTTGAGCTCGTCCTCGGTCTGGATCGCGTTGTCGACCTTGAAGTCGCAGTACAGCAGGTTGCGGCTGTGCAGATGGCCGAGCGCCTCCAGCGCCTCGATGCCGAACGCGCAGGCCTGTTCCACGGGGAGCGGATCCCGCTTGCCCTGCGGTGTGCGGCGGTCGTTGGCGATCTCCTTCAGGGATTTGCCGCCGACGTACTCCATGACGATGTAGCCGTCGAGGGAGCCGGTGCGACGGTCGAGGTGTTCGACGAAGTTGTAGATCCGCACGATGTTGGCGTGCTCGATCTCGGCGAGGAAGCGACGCTCGGAGATGGCCGCGGCCATCGCGTCCTGGTCGCCCGTGTCCAGGAGGCCCTTCAGCACGACCCACCGGCGGGACACCGGGAGGTCGATGGCCAGATAGACCCAGCCGAGCCCGCCGTGCGCCAGCGCGCCCACGACCTCGTACTGGCCGTGCACGATGTCGCCGGCCTTCAGCTTCGGCACGAAGGAGTACGGGTGGCCGCACTTGGTGCAGAAGCCCTCCGTGCGTCCCTCCCGCTCGCCGCGCGAACGGCCCACCGGGGCACCGCAGTCGGAGCGCGAGCAGAACCGCTTGCGCTCGGGCACCTCGGGATTTTCCTGCACCATCGCGCGCGGGTCGGGCTTCGGCACCTGCGGCACCGCGACCAGGCCGACGCCCAGCCTGGCCCGCCCGGAGGAGCTCGCGGTCGAGCCGGAGCTGCGCACCGACACCGAACGGCCCGTCGACTTGCCCGAGAGTGACCGGGACAGCCGCCCGGACACCGAACGGCGCGACTTCGACGACTGCGACGACGTACGCGTACTGCGGGCGCTGCGTCCGCTCGCGCGTGAACTGGCGCTGCCCGCCGAGACCTTGCCGCCCCGGGTCACCCCGGTCGGCGGTGAGCCGACCAGGCCGGTCGGTGACACCACGGGGGCCAGACCGCAGGTGTCGCAGTACAGCTCGCCGTCACCCACGTCCTCGTACGCGCCCTCGCAGCCCGGCCGCTGGCACGCCTGCCCTTCCTGACTCATGGCTACTGCTCCCCCCTACGGTCCTCGAGGCCACCCTGCTCCGGCACGCGCGGTGCCGTGAACAGTTCGGCGGCCGCCTGCTGGTAGCGCAGGACGGCTTGTCCGGCGACGCGCAGATCACAGGGTGCGCTCCACAGCATGCGGCGCGCCGCGTCGTAACGCTCGATGAGGAACGGGTCCTCGGCGAGCCCGTGCCGGGCGACCTTCGCCTTGTACGCGTCGAGACGGCCGCGCAGTTCAGCGCGGACCGCCAACGGCTGGGTGACCGCGGTCAACGACTCACGGGCGCGCAGCAGTTCGTCCTCCGCCTTCTGCTCCAGGGACTCCAGGAGCGGGGACAGGCGGTGCCACTGGGCGTGCCGGCGGTACTCGGCGGCCGTCGCGAGCTGCTCCTGGAGCACGGTCGGCGGGCCGCTGACCACCGGCACCTCCGTCGCGGCGATCTTCGCGAGCACCTCGCCGCGCGCGGTGCGCGCCTCGGCGAGCGTCCGGTCGGCCCGGCTGAGGGTGTCCCGCAGTTTCAGCAGCCGCTGCTCGGCGTCCTGGCGGACCGTCAGCACGGCGTCGATCTCCCGGCGTACGTCCTCCAGGGCGCGTGCCTCACGGTCGTACACCGTGGTGTCCGGACGGCCGCCGCCGGGCGCCGAACTGCCCTGCGCGCGTACCCAGAAGGCGAGCGGGTCCGACACCACCTGCTCGCGCAGGTCGGTCAGGGTGCGGGTGATGCGTTCGAGGTCGTCGCCCGCCGGGTGCTCGCCCGGGCGGACGCCGACGGAGTGGGCGAGCCGGCGGGTGCGCTGGAGCTCCGCGGCCAGTAGGTCTATCCGGGCGGGCAGCGCCGACCACACCGCGTCGGCGGTCACCACCATGTCGAGCGAGGACGCGTAGAGCTCGTTCATCCGCTCGACGAGGGTGGTGAGGGAGAAGCTGTGGCTGAGCCTGCCGGAGCCGTGCAGCGTCGGCGCGTTGGCGGTGGCGGCCGTACCGGCGGCGGAGCCCGCCACCGTGACCGACTCGCCGCGCAGCAGTTCCGTCAGCTCCGCCAGGTCCTCGCGGCTGGACCAGCGGCGGCGCGAGCGGATGTCGCGGGCGCCGCGCAGCGCGTCCGTGTACGCGTCGAAGTACGTCCACAGCAGCGTGATCGACGCCTCCGCGGAGGCCCAGCGCTCCTTGGTGACGCCGGTGAGTTCGGCGCCTTCGAGGAGCCTGCGGCCCGCGTGGTCCTGGAGGGCGAGGAGCGAGGTCTCGATCGCCTCGTGCTCCGCGCCGAGCCGCGCCAGCGCACGGTCGACCTCGTCCCGGTCCATCACCGGCCCGGGGGGTCCCGTGACGCCCATCGATCACCTCTCGCTGCTGTGTCGGTTACTCGGCTCTGTCCGCCGTCCGGCCCGCCGTCCCGCCCGCCGGGCGGTCAGCTCGTGCTCAGGTACTGCGGCGTGGGCGGCTTCGACTTCGTCGAGTCGGTGCCCAGTGTCGCCGACAACCACGTGTCGTACGACGCCTGCCAGCCGTTCGCGCGGTACTCCACCAGGATCTGATTGACCCGGCGTACCAGATCCGTGGCCTTCTTATCCATGGCCACGCCGTAGTACTCGGTCGTGAACGGGGCGCCCTTCAGTTCGACCGTGGGGTCCTGGGCGGCCTGGCTGGCCGCGAGCGCGCCGTCGGTGACCACCGCGTCGACCTCGCCGAGCTGCAACCGCACCAGGCAGTCGAGCTGGTTGGGCACGGGGGTGGCGATCACGACACTGGAGGCGATCTTGCCGGCCTTCTTGTCCTCGACCAGCTGGGTGTTGGCCGTCGAACCGGTCGCCGTGCAGACCTTCTTCTTCGCCAGGGTGTCGTCGTAGCCCTTGATGGTCGAGGACTTGGGCGCGAGGACCTGCTGTCCCGTCTTGAAGTAGGGCGCGGAGAAGGCGACATCGGCGAGGCGGGCGCAGGAGATCGTCATGGTGCGTACGACCATGTCGACCCGGCCCTCCTTGATGGCCGGGATGCGCTGGTTGGTCGGGATGGCCTTGAACTGGACCGCGTTCGGGTCGCCGAGGATGTCCTGGGCGATCCGGTGGACGAGGTCGATGTCGAAACCCTCCAGCTCCGCGCCCGTGTTGTTCGGGTCGCGGTAGCCCCAGCGGTAGCTGTTCTGGTCGACTCCGACGATCAGCTTGCGCTTCTCGCCCTGCCGGGCCTTGATCGCGGCGATCGTCGGGCCGTCCGCGGTCGACGGCGCCGGCGTCAGCTTCTCCGGGGCCGTGCAGTCGGCGTCGGCCGCCTGGGTGCCCGTGGCGACGCCTTGGCCGGCCCGGCCGGTGCTTCCGTCGCCGGGCGACCGGGTCGTCGCCGGCAGCAGCAGGACGAAGGCCAGCGCGAGGGCGCACAGGGCCGCCATCGCGCCCACTCCGCCCCAGCCCCTCAGACCGGCCCGTAGCCGTCGCACACGCATCGTCACGCCCCCTTCCACCGGTACGCCTCCTTCCGCCGGTTCGCTCCCGCCCGCCGAGACGCTCCTGCCCACCGGCAGGCGCCGGGTCACCGATCCGCGGCCGTTCACCGGGCCGCGCCCGTTCACCTGTACTCCGACAGTCTGCGGCCGATGCCGACGACCGCGCCCGCGGCGCCCAGCACGGCGAGCACGGCGGCGCCGATCGGCAGCCCGGTCATCGCGCCCAGACCGTCCCCCGCCGCCTGGCGGAACTCGGTCTGCTCGTGCGCCAGCGCGTTCGCGAGGTTCTTGTCGACGCCGTCGAAACAGGCGCCGGTGGCGTCCTTGCCGCCGATCACCAGGGCGAGCGCCTGCTCGTAGTTGCCGTTGTCGTCCTGCTCGCGGGCCGCGGTGTGGCGCTTCTTCCACTCGACCATGTTGCTCTCGGCCGTGGCGACCGGCTTCTCGCCCGCCTGGTCGTCGGCGAGCTTCGCCGCGAGGGTGAGGCCCTTGCCGAGGGTGGTGATCTCGGTGCTGAAGTCGTGGTCGTACTTGTCGAGCGTCACCTCCTCGCCGTCGGCCGTCACCTTCACGGTCTCGGCGCCGCGCGCCACCAGCGTCAGGTTCTCGTTACCGCGCGCCTTGAGCGACGCGATGCGGGCGTCGTGCAGGACGTTCAGCGAGCGGACGCCGTGGTCGTAGGAGTCGTCGAGGTCCGCGCGGGCCACGCTGTGGCCCACGACCAGCCAGAGCAGGACGATCGTGGTGGTCGCCGTCGCCGCGACCAGGCCGTGGTTGAGGACTCGGTTCGTACGGCGGTAGTTGCGGTGCTGCGCCCAGGCGAGGCCGGCCAGCGCGAGGACGCCCAGCGCGATCGCCGCCCATGGGTAGGGGGTCGCGTCGCCGTAGTCGTCCTCGAGGCGCTGGTTCTCCTTCGTGTAGAGATCCTGGGCTGCGGGGAGCATCTCCCCCTGCATCTTCTGGTTCGCGTACCGCAGATAGGCGCCGCCGACGGGGAAGCCCTGCCGGTTGTACGTCCGCGCGCGCTCGACCAGGCCCTTGTACTCGGGCAGCAGGGTGTTCAGCTTGGTGATGACCGCGGTGGAGGGCGAATCGGGGTCGGCGTTGTTGGCCGCGGTGACGAGCTTGGAGGCGGCCTCGTCGATGTCCGTCTCGTAGCGCTCCCGGGACTCCGCCGTCTCCTGACCGCCCGCCAGGAACCCGCTGGAGGCGGCCGTGTTGGCGTCGGCCAGCGAACGGTAGATGTCGGCCGCGGCCGCGCTGAGCGGCTGGCTCTTGTGCAGGACGTCGTCGGCGGCGGCCGCGCGGTCGGTCGTCTGCCAGGCCGTCACGGCGCCGAAGGCGAGGACGAGCAGGGCGAGGAATGCGCCGATGACGCGGAGCCTGCCCGGCTCCGTGGTCGCCGCCGCGCGCGCCTTGTCCACGCCCTCGGCGAACGCCGTGCGGCGCGTCGGCGGTGGCGCCGCGGCCGGCGCGAGTGGCGCCACGGTGCTGCCTGGTGCCGGGTTTGCCACGTTTGACCTCCCCCATGGTCATCTACCGCCGCCAGTATCGCTGGCGGGACCGGTCATGCGCACCGGCCTTCACTGGATCTTGATCAGATCGCAGTCACCCCTGTCCATGAGAACGCGTCGGGTGGGTGTTCGGTTCCGTCGTGGGCGCTCCTGTTGTGCCGGGGGACGCCTGCGCTCACTCACCCCGCGTCGAAGTGTCCGCGCACCCTTCGCTGCACGTCGGCGTCGGCTCCCAGCCGGTCCAGGCCCAGCAGCGCCGCCCCCAGGACCGGGCGTTCCCGTACGACGCGCGGCACCGCCTTCGGCGCCCGTGCGGCCAGGAGTTCCCGCACCCCGTCGTCCAACTGCTCGTGGCCCGCCGTGAGAACGCCTCCCCCCAGAAGTACCGGTGTCTCCTCCTCCAGAAGGTCCAGACGGGTCAGCGCGACCGTCGCCATCGACACCACCTCCTGCGCCAGCCGGTCGACGATCGTGCGCGCGACCGCGTCGCCGTCGCGTGCCGTCCCGAAGAGCACCGGGGTCAGTTCGTGGCGGCGGGACGGGGGGATCCGCTCCAGGTGGAGGGCCTCGATCAGCGCGTACATGGACGGCAGTCCGAAGTGGGACGGGAGCGCGTCGGTGAGGACCGTCGGGCCGCCCCTGCCGTCCTCTGCCCTCGCCGCATGCCATATCGCCTCCTCGGCCAGGCCCCAGCCGCCGCCCCAGTCGCCGGAGAGGCGGCCGAGGGCGGGGAAGCGGGCGGTGCGGCCGTCGGGACGCATGCCGACGCAGTTGATGCCGGCGCCGCAGACGACGGCCACCCCGCGGGGCTCGGCGACGCCCGCCCGCAGGATGGCGAACGTGTCGTTGCGGACGTCCACGGAGGCGCCCCACGCGCGCGCGTGCAGAGCTGCCGCCAGTTGCTCCTCCTCCACCGGCAGGTCCGCGTTGGCCAGACAGGCCGAGACATGGACCGCCGCGTCGACGCCGGCCGCCGTGTACGCGCGCGTGACGGTGTCGGCCAGGGCGTCCACCGCCGCCGTCACGCCCACGGCCGGCGGGCGGAACCCGTCACCGCGGGCCGTGGCGAGGACCTCTCCGTCGGCCGCCACGACCGCGACGTCCGTCTTGCTGTTGCCCGCGTCGATGGCGAGCACGCTTGCCGTCAGGCCCACGCGAGATGCTCCCGGTTGTGTGCGACGAGTCGGTCGGTCAGCTGCTCGGCGTACTCGTACTGGGCGATCAGGGGGTGCGACAGCAGGGCCTTGAAGACCCGGTCGCGGCCGCCGTGCAGGGCCGCTCGCAGGGCCAGGTCCTCGTACGCCGTCACGTTCGCCATCAGGCCCGCGTAGAGCGGGTCGACGGGCGGCACCGGGAGCGGGGACGGACCCTTGGGGCCCACCGCCGCCTGGACCTCGATCACCGCGTCGTCCGGGAGGAAGGGCAGCGTGCCGTTGTTGAGGGTGTTCACCACCTGGTAGGGGCTGCCCGAGCCGGTGAGCAGCGCCGCCGCCAGGTCCACCGCGGCCTCCGAGTAGTAGGCGCCGCCGCGCTTCGCCAGCAGCTCCGGCTTCTCGTCCAGGGCCGGGTCGGCGTACAGCGACAGCAACCGGCGTTCCATGGCTGCCACTTCGGACGCCCTCGACGGCTTCGTGCGCAGCTCCCGTACGACCTCGTCGTGCGCGTAGAAATACCGCAGGTAGTAGGAGGGGACCGTGCCCAGCCGGTCCAGGAGTACGCGCGGCAGGCGCAGGTCGGCGGCGATCGTGTCGGCGTGCGCGGCCAGGAGGCCCGGCAGCAGGTCCTCGCCCTCGGGGCCGCCCAGGCGCACCCCGGTCTCCCAGGTGAGGTGGTTGAGGCCCACGTGGTCCAGGTGGATGTCGGCCGGGGCGACGTCGAGCAGGGCGGCGAACTTCCGCTGGAGGCCGATCGCCACGTTGCACAGACCGACCGCCTTGTGACCGGCCTGGAGGAGGGCGCGGGTGACGATGCCGACCGGGTTGGTGAAGTCGATGATCCAGGCGTGCGGGTTGGTCCGGCGGACCCGTTCGGCGATGTCCAGGACCACCGGGACGGTCCGCAGCGCCTTCGCGAGGCCGCCGGCTCCCGTCGTCTCCTGTCCGACGCAGCCGCACTCCAGCGGCCATGTCTCGTCCTGCTCGCGGGCCGCCTGGCCGCCGACACGGAGCTGGAGCAGCACGGCGTCGGCGCCCTCGACGGCCGCGTCCAGGTCGGACGTCGTCACGACGCGGCCCGGATGGTCCTGCCGGGCGAAGATCCGGCGGGCCAGGCCCCCGACGAGTTCCAGGCGGTCGGCCGCCGGGTCGACGAGGACGAGTTCCTCCACGGGGAGGGTGTCCCGCAGGCGGGCGAAGCCGTCGACGAGTTCGGGTGTGTAGGTCGAGCCGCCGCCGACCACGGTGAGTTTCATGGCTTGTTAACCCTTTACTCCGGTGAGGGTGACACCTTCGACGAACGCCTTCTGGGCGAAGAAGAACACGAGGATCACGGGGGCCATGACCAGCACGGTGGCCGCCATGGTGAGGTTCCAGTCGGTGTGGTGCGCGCCCTTGAACGACTCCAGGGCGTAGGAGAGGGTCCACGCGTCCGGATTTTCGGAGGCGTAGATCTGCGGACCGAAGTAGTCGTTCCAGGCGGCGAAGAACTGGAAGAGGGCGACGGCGGCGATGCCGGGCTTCGCCATCGGCAGCACGACCTTCAGCAGGGTGCGCAGATCGCCGCAGCCGTCCACCTTCGCCGCGTCCAGGTACTCGTTCGGGATGGTCAGCAGGAACTGGCGCAGCAGGAAGATCGAGAACGCGTCCCCGAACGCCAGCGGGATGATCAGCGGCCACAGGGTGCCCGACAGGTCCAGCTGCTTCGCCCAGAACAGGTACATCGGGATGACGACCACCTGCGGGGGCAGCATCATCATCGAGATCACCAGCATGAGCGTCAGATTCCGGCCCCGGAAGCGGAGCTTGGCCAGCGCGTACGCCACCGGGACGGACGAGACGACGGTGAGGACCGTGCCCAGGCCGGCGTAGATCAGCGTGTTCCGCCACCAGGTGAGGAAGCCCGGGGTGTCGAAGACCTTCTTGTAGTTGGCCCACTCCCAGGTGTGCGGGACCAGGTCCCGGCTGAGCGCCTGGGAGTCGCTCATCAGGGACGTCAGGAACACGAACACGAAGGGGAGGGTGAAGAAGAGGGCCGCGGCCAGGCCGAGGGAGTGGACCGCGATCCATTCCAGCAGGGCCTGGCGGCGGGCGGTGCGCTCGGCGGGAGAGGAGGGGGTCCGCAACTCCGCCGGACGGTCCAGTACTTGGGTCATCGGGTCAGTCACCTGCCTGGATGAGACCGCCCCGGCGCCGCATCAACAGCGCGGTGAACGCCATCGACAGGGCGAACAGGACCAGGGCCACGACACAGGCCGAGCCGTAGTCGAAGCGCTGGAAGCCGAGGTTGTAGACGAGCTGGGGAAGGGTGAGCGTGGAGTGCTCGGGGTAGCCGGGCTCGAACATGGTGCCCGCGCCCTGGATCACGCCCGAGGCGACCTTTCCGGCCACCAGCGGCTGTGTGTAGCACTGCATCGCCGCGATCACGCCGGTCACGACCGCGAACATGATGATCGGCGAGATGTTGGGCAGGGTGACGAACCGGAACCGCTGCCACGCCGAGGCGCCGTCCAGTTCCGCGGCCTCGTACTGCTCCTTCGGAACGTCGAGCAGCGCGGCCATGAAGATGACCATCAGGTCGCCGACCCCCCACAGGAACATCAGGGTGAGGGCGGGCTTGGACCAGTTCGGGTCGTTGAACCAGCCCGGCGCCGGGATGCCGAGCTTCTCCAGCAGGGAGTTGACCGGCCCGGTGCCGGGGTTGAGGAGGAAGGCGAAGGCCATGGTGGCCGCCACCGGCGGGGCGAGATAGGGCAGGTAGAAGAGGGTCCGGAAGACACCCGTACCGGTCTTGATCTTCGTGATGAGCATGCCGATGCCGAGTCCGAACAGGACCCGCAGGGTCACCATGATCACGACGAGCCAGAGCGTGTTACGCAGGGCCGGCCAGAAGAAGGGGTAGTGCTCGAAGACGTACGTCCAGTTCTTCGTGCCGCTCCACGTCGGCGGCTTGAAGCCGTCGTAGTGCATGAACGAGAAGTAGACCGTCGAGATCATCGGGTACGCGAAGAAGACCGCGAAACCGATCAGCCAGGGCGAGAGGAAGGCGAGGGTGCGCAGTGCCGAGCGCCGGTGCTTCGCCCTCAGGGTGTGGGTGGCCGCCATCGCTACTTCGCCTGCGCGATGTCCGTGTCGATCTGCGCCGCCGCCTTCTTCAGGCCGGCCTTCAGGTCGGTCACCTTGCCGCTCTCGTAGTCGTAGCCGAGCTGCTGCACGGTGGTGAGGTAGACGCCACCGTTGATCGACGCGGGGGAGGTGGTCGAGTTCGGGTTCGCGGCGATGTCCAGGAACGTCTTGAACCGCGGGTCGTACTTCAGGTCCGGGGACTTCAGCGCGGCCAGCGTGGACGGCACGTTGTGGATGGCGTTGGAGAAGGCGACGACCGCGTCCGTGTCGGTGGTCATGTACTTCACCAGCTCCCAGGCCGCGTTCTGCTTCTTGCTGGTGGCGGCGACACCGGCGATGGTGCCGGTGATGTACCCCTTGCCGTACTGGGCCACCTGGTCGTCCGCGACGGGCAGCGGGGCGACGCCGATCTCGAAGTCCGGCTCGGCCTCCAGCGCCATGCCCAGCCGCCATTCACCGTCGAGCTGCATGGCGACCTGACCGGTCTGGAAGGGGTGCTTGGGGCCCCACTCGTCGCCGAGCGTGGAGCGGAAGGTCTCCAGCTTCCTGAAGCCGCCGAGGTCGTCGACGAGCTTCTTCTGGAGGGTGAAGGCGGAGGCGACGGCCGGGTCGGTGGCGATGGTCGACTTGCCGGCGGTGTCGAAGTACGTCGGGGAGAACTGGCCGAGGTAGTGCTCGGTGGTCGTCTCCCAGCCGTGGTAGTTCGGCATGAAGCCGAGCTGCTTGAACGTGTTCCCCTGGGGGATCGTCAGCTTCTTGGCGTCGGCCTCGAACTCGGACCAGGTCTTGGGGGGCGTGGTGATGCCCGCCTTCTCGAACGCCGTCTTGTTGTAGTAGAGGCCGTACGCGTCGCCGAGCAGCGGGACGGCGCAGCGGTTGCCGTCGAACTGGGTGTACTCGTTCATGGCCTTGGGGAAGGTCGTGGACGGGTCGATCTTCGCCTTCTCGAAGAAGGGGTCGAGGTCGACGAGGGCGCCCGACGAGCAGAACTTGCCGACGTTGTTGGTGGTGAACGACGAGATGACGTCGGGCGCCTTGGTGCCGCCCGCGCGCAGCGCCTGGTTGATCTTGTCGTCGGTCATGTTGCCGACGACGTTCACGTGGATGTTGGGGTGCGCCTTCTCGAAGCCCGCGATCAGGGACTTCACGGCCTTCACCTCGTTCGGCGCGCTCCAGGCGTGCCAGAAGGTGAGGGTCGTCTCCTTCGCCGCGTCGTCGTCGGAGCCGGTCGCGGACTGGCCGGTACAGGCGGTCGTGCCGAGCAGGAGGGCCGTGGAGGCGGTGAGGGCAAAAGCCGCCTTTCGGACGACTTCGGATATGCGTGTGGGCATGGCGGAGCCTTCCAGGGACAGGGCAGGGTGAGGGGAATGCGGTGGGACGAGGTGCGGTGCGGTGGAGCAGGGTGGAGCGGGGTGAGGTGAGGGGCCGGGGGAGGGGGGTGGTGGTCGGCTAGCGCGAGGTGTCGAAGACCTCGTCGCGGGTGGCCGCCAGCGCGCTCTCCAGCGCGCCGCGCAGCACGGGCCGTTCGGTGACGTCGCCCATGACCAACTTCGGCCGGGACGCGGCCAGTTCCTCCAGCTCGTCCTGGACGAGGGCGCGCAGCACCTCGCCGCCGGCGGTCAGGGAGGCGCCGCTCAGGACGACGAGTTCGGGGTCGAGTACGGAGACGAGCGAGGCGAGACCGGTCGCGAGCCGGGTCGCGTACGTCTGGAGCAGTTGCCGGTGCGCGGGGGTGTCCTCGGCGGCGGCCCGCTCGACGAGCGCGGCGGCGGCGTCGGCGTACGGCCCGGACGGGATGTCGCCGATACCGAGCTCCCGGGCCAGCCGGGGCACGGCCTGGGAGCCCGCCAGCTCCTGGAAGCCACCGCTGTTGGCCTTGGTCACCTGACGGACCAGGGGCGCGCCGGGGACCGGCAGGAAGCCGACCTCTCCGGCGCCGCCGGTCCAGCCGCGGTGCAGCCGGCCGCCGAGGACGAGGGCGGCGCCGAGACCGCCCTCGTTCCACAGCAGGACGAAGTCCTCGTGGCCGCGCGCCGCGCCCAGGCGCTGTTCGGCGACGGCGGCGAGGTTGACGTCGTTCTCGTACTCGACCGGCATGGGCAGGGCCGCGGCGAGATCGTCGAGCAGCGCGGGGGAGTGCCAGCCGGGCAGGTGGGAGGCGTAGCGCAGGCGACCGGTGGTGGGGTCGAAGGCGCCGGGGGTGGCGACGACCAGCCGCCGGACCTCGGCCCGGGTGAGGCCCGCGGTCTTCACCGCGCCGTCGAGGGCGTCGGTGACCTGCCGTACGACGGCGTCGGCGGTCTTCCGGCCGGGTGTGGGCACCTCGAACGTGCCGACGGTCCGGCCGGTGGCGTCGGCGACGGCGGCCAGCACGCGCTCGGGGGTGACGTCGAGCCCGGCGGCGTACGCGGCGGCCGGATTGACCTCGTACAGCTGCGCGTTGGGGCCGGGGCGCCCCTCGGTGGTGCCGGTCGCGAGCACCAGTCCCGCCGCCTCCAGCCGGGCCAGCAGTTGTGAGGCGGTCGGCTTCGACAGGCCGGTCAGCTTGCCGATGCGGGTCCGGGACAGGGGGCCGTGCGCCAGCAGCAGGTCGAGGGCGGCGCGGTCGTTCATGGCGCGCAGGACGCGCGGGGTGCCCGGCGTACCGGCGGTTGCTGCCATGGGGTGGACACCTGCCTTTCTGAACTGCCCAGCTTCTCAAGTCCGCCGGACGCAAGTCCACATCCGGTCACTGTTAGGAAAGTTTCCTATCGGCTGGCAGGAACGTAGACCCGTCACGAAGGGGACGTCAAGGAGTGAAAGGGGAAACACCGCCGAGGCAACCGAGTCGTTACTTCGGACTCACGCCGGGCGCAGGTCGCGCTCACGCCGGGCTCACGCCGGGTTCGCCCAGGGGGACGGCGTGTCCGGCGGGGCCCGGAAAACGCCGGAAGGCCACACCCCGGAACATCGGGATGCGGCCTTCCGACAGCCGGCCTTCGGGCGTACGAACTTCCGGTGTACGACCTTCAGGCGTACGAACTTCCGGCCTACGGCCTACTTGGTGGGGCCGGCCGGGGTGGCCGACCGCGGCTGGGTGATCGGCGTCGCCGCCGCCACCTGGGGCGAGTCCGCGTTGGAGAACACCGACGGGGCCGCGACCCCGGCCGTCGGGTCGGCCGGGTCCTCGGCGACGGGAGCGGTCGCGCCGCCCACGATGCGGATGTCGGCCGCGTCGAAGGCACGCTTGACGCGCCAGCGCAGCTCCCGCTCGACGGTCAGGGCCTTGCCCGGCATCGTCTTCGCGGAGACGCGGACGACCATCGAGTCGAGCAGGACGCTGTCCAGGCCGAGTACCTCGATCGGACTCCACAGGAGCTCGTTCCAGGGCTCTTCCTTGCTCATCTTCTCGGCGACCTCGTCCAGCGTGGCCTTGACCAGGTCGAGGTCCTCGGACGCCTTCACGGTCACGTCGACGCCGGCCGTCGCCCAGCCCTGCGAGAGGTTGCCGATCCGCTTGACCTCACCGTTGCGGACGTACCAGATCTCACCGTTGGCACCGCGCAGCTTCGTCACGCGCAGCCCCACCTCTATGACCTCGCCGGTGGCCACGCCCGCGTCGATCTGGTCACCGACGCCGTACTGGTCCTCCAGGATCATGAACACCCCGGAGAGGAAGTCCGTGACCAGGTTGCGCGCCCCGAAACCGATCGCCACACCCGCGACACCGGCCGAGGCCAGCAGCGGGGCCAGATTGATCTCGAAGGTGCCGAGCACCATCAGGGCGGCCGTGCCGAGGATCACGAAACTCGCCACCGAGCGCAGCACCGAACCGATCGCCTGCGAGCGCTGACGCCGCCGCTCGTTGTTGACCAGCAGCCCGCCCAGCGCCGTGCCGTCGACCGAGGAGACGGTGCGGTTCATCCGGTCGATCAGCTTGGTGATCGCCCGTTGCACCACCACTCTCAGCACCACCGCGATCACCAGGATCAGCAGAACGCGCAGACCGATCGCCAGCCAGGTCGACCAGTTCTGCTCGACCCAGCTGGCCGCGTTCGTCGCGCTCTCCTGGGCGTCCTCGAGGGACGGGACGGTCACCGCGGTCGGCGACTCCGAGGGAGTCGGCGACGGCGACGCGTCGACGGCCGGTAGGACGGCGGGCAAGGACACGGCAGGTACCTCCAGGTGCTGCTCTGCTCCATTCGGTGCGGCGGTCAAGGACGACACGCGCTGCGAGGTCACGGAAAGGTCACCGGACGGGCAGAACCACCACACTAACGGGGCATTGTGAGTGGTCCTGCGTGATTCGTGAAGGAGAGACAGTCCTCACCTGCGCTTGAACCGGTCATGATCCTGGGGAGACAACAGGGTGTGGTCGAAAACACTCCCGGCCCGTTACCGGGACATGGTGGCGCGTCCACCAGGCAAGAGGGGAGACTGACCACAGATCGTCCCGGCGCGAGCCACGCGCCGCCGACGCCCAAGGAGGCATCCGTGCCGCATGTCCTGGTCCTCAACGCGTCGTACGAGCCGCTCGGCGTCGTACCGCTCCGCCGCGCGCTCGTCCTCGTCCTGGAGAACAAGGCGATCTCCCTCGAGGAATCCGGCGCCTTCCTGCACAGCGCGACCGTCACAGTCCCCGCACCCAGCGTGGTCCGGCTCAAGCGATTCGTCCGGGTTCCCTACCGGGGGCCCGTTCCTCTGACCCGCCGGGCGCTCTTCGCCCGGGACGGGGGCCGGTGCATGTACTGCGGTGGCGTCGCAACCAGCGTCGACCACGTCATCCCGCGCAGTCGCGGGGGCAAACACGTGTGGGACAACGTCGTGGCGTCCTGCCGTCGCTGCAACCACGTCAAGGCCGACCGGCACCTCGTCGAGATCGGCTGGCGGCTGCGCCACAAACCCGCTCCTCCTTCCGGACTCGCCTGGCGCATCATCGGCACCGGGCACAGGGACCCGCGCTGGCTGCCGTACCTCCAGCCCTACGGCGCCGACGACGCACTGGCCCGGATCGACGGCATCTCCGCCTGACGCTCCGGGTCTTCCTGTGGCGTCGCCCGCGTCCTCGCAAAGGGGCACGGCGCGTCTTCGTACCGCGTCACAACGGCCTGCGAGCCGGGTGTGACCGGCTCCGGGGGTCCCCAGCGCCCCCGGAGCCCATCGTCCGTCCGTGACGCGTGAGGGCAGGATGGGGCCGTGCCCACAGAGTCGGACAAGATCGAGCTGAGCGAACAGGAACTGCGGGAGATCACGGGCTACGCGGCCGCCTGCGCACGGAGAACGCTGCCGGTCTTCGAACAGAGCCTTCCCTCGGACCCCCGCCCTCGCCACGCCGTCGAAGCGGCGGACGCCTTCGCCGGAGGCGGCCGGCGTACGGGCGCCCTGCGGCAGAGCGCGTGGGCGGCGTACCGGGCGGCGCAGGAGGCCGGGACCGCCTCACCCGCCGTGGCCGACGCGGCACGAGCGGCGAGCCACGCGGCGGCCGCCGCGTATCTGCATCCGCTGGCCGACGCGCACCAGGTGAAGCACGTTCTCGGCGCGGCGGCCCACGCGGCCCGGGCGGAGGAGCTGACCTCGGGAAACCGGCAGGTCGCCCCGGGGGCCCCGGCCGCAGTGGACAGCCCCGTCACCGAAGGGACCTTGGAGTGGGCGTGCCGGCACGCGCCGCCGGCGGTCGTCGCGGTGCTCGGTCGGCTGCCGGCGGCGCCTCCCGGAGGCGGGCGCGTGGGAGAGCTCATGCGCGACCTGGACGCCGCTCTGCGCGCCGGAGGCGCGATCTGAGGGAGGTCGACCGCGTGACCTGAGGGAGGTCGACCGCGCGATCCGAGGGAGGGGCGACGGCGTGACCTGAGGGAGGTCGACCGCGTCGGCACGGGGCGTGCGGTGGTGGAGCCTGGCCGCGCGTTGCGGCGCGCGCGGGTGCGTGGCGGCGCCTGGTGGCGCGTGCCGGTGTGCGGGGGCGCGTCGTGGTGCGTGGTCGTGCACAGGGTGGTGTCGGCGTTTCGGCGCGCCGGTCCGCCGTGTCGGGGCGGGACCCGGGTGGGGAGGGCGGCGTGTAATGACGTGAGGACGTCTGTCCCCGCGTCCGCTGGGTAGGGCTGGGGTATCCGATGCCGTACTGATGAGGAGGCCACCGTGATCGCGCCGGCCCGCTCCAAACGCCTGGCGGAGCACTCCGCCGTCACCCCCGCCGGGTTCGAGGACCCCTGCCTCCGCGCCTTCAGCGCCGAGGGCACCCGCGCCGAGACCCCGCTTACCAGCGAACCTCCGCTGCCCGACGCCGAGCCCCTGACCAGCGAGCCACCGCTCGCCGTCGCGGACTCCGACTCCACGAGGCCCTAGATGACCGTGCCCCCCGGAGAGGAGCTCGCCCGGCTCGCCACGCTGCACGGCGTCGCCACCTCCTACCAGCCCTCCCCGGACCGCACGGTGACCGCCTCGGCCGGTGCCGTCACCCGCGCCCTGGCCGCCCTCGGCGTCGACGCGGGCACCCCGAAGGCCGTACGTGCCGCACTCGCCGCCCGGGAACGGGAGCTGCGCGAGCGGCTGCTGCCGCCGACGGTGGTCTGCTGGCGTGGAAGCCCCTGCGAAGCGCTCGCCGCGCTTCCCGAGGGGACCGCCCTGCGGGTGGACACCGAGCAGGGCGAGTGCCGCGACTCCGTCGAGCAACTCCCGTTCGGGGTGCACCGGCTGACGGCCACCGCGCCCGACGGGCGGACCGGCCGGGCCCACCTCGTCGTGGCCCCGCCCCGCCTGCCCACGCCCACGGGACGTTCGTACGGACTCCTCGTCCAGCTGTACTCCCTCCTCTCGCGGCGCTCCTGGGGCATGGGCGACCTCGGTGACCTCGGCGAGCTGACCGCCTGGGCGGGACGCGCGCTCGGCGCGGGGTTCGTGCAGGTCAACCCGTTGCACGCGGCCGTCCCCGGCAACCCGACCGACCCCTCCCCGTACCGGCCCTCGTCGCGCCGCTTCCCGGACCCGGTACATCTGCGGGTCGAGGACGTCCCCGAGTTCGCGTACGTCCAAGACGACGAGGATCCGCGTTCCGCGCTGCTCGAACGCGCCGGGCGACTGCGCGAAGCCGTCCTGGAAAAGGGCGAGTTGATCGACCGGGACGCCGTGTGGGAACTCAAGCGCGAGGCGCTGGAGCTGGTCGCCCGGGTACCGCTCGGGCCCGGCCGGCGCGCCGCCTACTGCGACTTCCTCGCCGAGCAGGGCCAGGCCCTGGAGGACCACGCCACCTGGTGCGCGCTCGCCGAGGTGCACGGCCCGCAGTGGCGGCAGTGGCCGGCCGGCCTCCGGGACCCGCGCTCCGCCGAGACCACCCGCGCCCGCGGCGAGCTGATGGACCGCGTCGACTTCCACTCCCGGCTCGCCTGGCTCACCGACGCCCAGCTCACCGCCGCCCAGCGCGCCGCGCGCGAGGCGGGCATGCCGGTCGGGATCGTGCACGACCTGGCGGTCGGCGTGCACCCCGAGGGCGCCGACGCGTGGGCGCAGCAGGAGTACTTCGCCGCCGGTATGTCGGTGGGCGCGCCGCCGGACGCCTTCAACGCGCGTGGCCAGGACTGGGGCCTGCCGCCCTGGCGCCCGGACCGGCTGGCCGCCTCCGGCTACGCCCCCTACCGACGGCTCCTCAGAGCCCTCTTCCGGTACGCCGGGGCCCTGCGCATCGACCACGTCATGGGTCTGTTCCGCCTCTGGTGGGTGCCACAGGGAGAGCCGCCGACCGAGGGCGCCTACGTCCGCTACGACGCCGAGGCCATGCTCGCCGTCCTGGTGCTGGAGGCCTCCCGGGCAGGTTCGGTGGTGATCGGCGAGGACCTCGGCACCGTCGAGCCGGGTGTGCGCGAGACGCTGCGCGAACGAGGAGTGCTCGGCACGTCCGTCCTGTGGTTCGAACGGGACTGGGAAGGCGACGGGCGCCCCCTGTCCCCCGACCGCTGGCGCGACGACTGCCTGGCCACCGCCACCACGCACGACCTGCCGTCCACCGCCGCCCGGCTCACCGGCGACCACGTCGAACTCCGGGACCGGCTGGGCCTGTCGACCCGCCCGGTGGAGGAGGAACGCGCGGAGGCCGCCAACGACACGGCGGAGTGGCTGGCCCTGCTCACCCGGCTCGGACTGCTGGCCGGCACCGGCGGCGGCAGTGACCTCTCGTCGGAGGAGGCCGAGGTCCAGGCCGTCCACCGCTTCCTGCTGCGCACCCCCGCCCGCATGATCGGCGTCTGGCTCCCGGACGGCGTCGGCGACCGCCGTCCGCAGAACCTCCCCGGCACCTGGGACCAGTATCCGAACTGGCGGCTGCCGATCGCGGACGCGTCCGGCCGCCCGGTGACCCTGGAGGAGTTGGCGGCCTCGCCGAGGTTGCGGGCGCTGATCGAGGTACTGCGCGAGGAACACGGCCCCCCGGGCGGTACGCCCTCCACGGAGCCCTGAGCGGAAGCGGAAGCGGATGCGTGCGCGGGCGCGGAGGCTGAGCGGAAGCGGAAGTGGATGCGTGCGCGGGCGCGGAGGCTGAGCGGAAGCGGAAGTGGATGCGTGCGCGGGCGCGGAGGCTGAGCGGAAGCGGGTGCGGGCGCGGAGGCTTGGCGGACGCGTGTGTCTGCGCGGGCGCGGAAGCCTGGCGCAAGCGTGTGCGGGCGGGCAGGTGAGCGGCAGGCCCGGAGGAAGCGTGCGGGGGAGCCTGAACGGCCGCCCGTGCGGGCGCCTGTGTGGCAGCCGTGCGGGCGCCTGCGCGGCAGCCCGAGCGGCGGTCCGAGTGGCAGCCCTGGCGGGAGGGAGTGCACGGGGGAGGCGTGTGCGGAGCTCGCGGAGCCGGGTCGGGGCCGCGCAGGTGGTTCGAGCGCGGCGGTTGCCGGGACGGCCGTACGGGCACCCCGCGCCTCATACGGCACCCCGGGCGCGCGCTCCCGGACACCGTTCGCTAACTTGGGCACCGTGGACAAGAAGAACGCCCTGCGCGCCGGCGCCCTGGCTGCCGGTACGACGCTGATGATGCTGCTCATGTCGTCCCCCGCGCTCGCGCTGACCCGCGACGACGGTGACGACCCCGGCCCGGGTCTGAGCGTCGGCGAGACGCTGGGCCTCTACGTGGTGGCCCCGCTCGCGCTGTTCGCGCTGATCGCCGGCCTCGTGTGGGTCCTGGACAAGTCGAAGGACAGGCAAGACCCCACCAGCTCCAACATCACCGTCAAGGGCCAGGCGAAGGCCAAGGCCTAGCTCGCCGGCCCCCTGACTCCCGGCCCGGGATACGGGCTCAAGGGCGTCGGCCTCCTCCCTGTACGCGCATGTCCGTACGGGGAAGAGGCCGACGCCCTCGCCGCGTTTCCGGGGCCCCGCCCGGCCGGGCTCTACGGGTGGGGCGCCGTCAGATACCGCTGCACCGTGGGCGCCAGCCACGCCAGCACCTCCTGCCTGGGCAACGTCACGACCGGCGGGAAGCGCAGGACGTAACGGGTGAGCGCGAGCCCGAGCAGCTGGGTCGAGCAGAGCGCCGCCCGCGCCGGGACCTGCTCGGGGTCGGGGCAGACCGTGCGGGCGACCGGCAGGAACTGGTCGCGGAAGATGCCCTGCATCCGCTCGGCCCCGGCCTGGTTGGTCACACCGACCCGCAGCAGTGCGGTGAGCACCTCGTTCTCCTCCCACATGTCGAGGAAGTGGGTCACGAGGGCCCGGCCGACCTCCTCGCGGGGAAGCGCGGTGAGGTCGGGCAGCTTCAGGTCGACGGCGACGGCCGCCGCGAAGAGACCCTCCTTGCTGCCGTAGTAGCGCATCACCATCGACGGGTCGATGTTCGCGTCCCGCGCGATGGCGCGGATGGTGGCCCGCTCGTAGCCGTCGGCGGCGAAGCGTTCGCGCGCGGCGTCGAGGATGGCGGTACGGGTGGCGTCTGAGCGGCGGGGGGAGCCGGCGGGCTTGCTGTCTGGCATGCCAACAAGCGTAGGCCAACGAGGGTGGGCCAACAAGCGTGGGCCTATGGGGGCCGGGTCAATGGGGGTGGGCCAACAAGCGTAGGCCAACGGGGGCGGGTCAACGAGCGTAGGCCAACGGGGGTGGGCCAACAGGCGTGGTCCATCAAGCTTGGTCCGGCACCGGTAGGCCCGTAGGTGTCGGTCGCCGCAGGTGGGTCAACAGTCGTGGGTCGACGGGAGTATGCCAACGAGCGTGGGTCGACAGGCTCAGCCCGGCGCCGGGAGGCCAGTAAGTGTCGATCGCGCAGGTAGGTCAACAACGGTGGGCTGTCGACAGTCGTAGGTCAACGGGTGTCGGCCAACGGGCTCAACTCGGTGCCGACAGGTCAATAGCCGTAGGTCAACTGGCTCAGCCCTGCGCCGACAGGTCAACAGCCGTAGGTCAAGAGGCATAGGTCAGCAGGCATGGGTCAGCAGGCATGGGTCAACAGCTGTAGGCCAACGAGCGTTGACATCCGCCTCGCAACGGTTCTATCGTCGCCAACGAGCGTTGACCAACAACTGTTGGCGAACGTTCGTTGGCCAACAGTTGTTGGTGGTCAATGAGCGTTGGCATCCAGGAGGCCAAGATGACCGGCACCACTGGCACCAGCGAAACCCTCAGCACCTGCGACGTCACGGGCGCCGGCGAAACCGCCGACGCCACCCAGACCTCCGGCGCCGGCGACGCCACTAGCACCAGCGAAACCGCTGGCGTCAACGAAACCGCCGCCAGTGACAGCGCCGACACCTTCGGCATCGGTGACACCACCGGCACCACCGGCACCACCGGCACCACCGGCATCGGTGACACCACCGGCACCACCGGCATCGGTGACACCACCGGCAACCGGCACCACCGGCATCGGTGACACCACCGACGCCAGTGACACCACCGACACCACCGGCATCGCTGACGCCGCCGACACCATTGACACCACGGACACCCATCCCAGCGGTCGTCAGCGCGGCAGGATCAACAGCGCTCGGCGCCCCGTGATCGTCGTCGGGTCCGGGCCCACCGGTCTGCTGCTGGCCGGCGATCTCGCCACCGCCGGAGTCCGGGTCACCCTGCTCGAGAAGCGCGCTGATCACATCAGCAACCTCTCCCGCGCCTTCGTGCTGCACGCCCGTACCCTCGAGCAGCTCGATGCCCGCGGCCTCGCCGACGCGGTCGAGGAAGCAGGGCGGCCCCTGGACCGGCTCCGTCTCTTCGGCGGCCTCACCGTCGCCCTCGACAACCTCCCGTCCCGCTTCAACCACCTCCTCGTCATCCCGCAGTACGAGGTGGAGAAAGTGCTGCGGCAGCGCGCGGTGAAGGCGGGCGTGGAGTTCCGGTACGACACCGAGGTGACCGGTCTGAGCCAGGACGCGGACGGCGTGACCGTGCGGATCCGGACCGCCGCCGTGGCCGCGGACGCGGCTGCCACAGCCGAGAACGGTGGGGCGCGGGGCGAGGCGGCGGGTGAGGAACTGCGTGCCGCGTATGTCGTGGGTACGGACGGCATGCGCAGCGTCGTGCGGGACGCGATCGGACTCCCGTTCCCGGGCCGGTCGGTCATCCGTTCCGTCGTCCTCGCGGACGTCAGGCTGGCCGAGGAGCCCGAATCGCTGCTCACCGTCAACGCGGTCGGCGACGCATTCGCCTTCCTCGCGCCCTTCGGTGACGGGTACTACCGGCTGATCGGCTGGAACCGTGCCCGCGACGTCGCCGACGACGAGCCGCTCGACCTCGACGAGGTCAAGGAGGTCACCCGGCTCGCCCTCGGCCGGGACTTCGGGATGTACGACGCCCGTTGGATGTCCCGCTTCCACAGCGACGAGCGGCAGGCGCCCGCCTACCGCGTCGGACGCGTGTTCCTGGCCGGCGACGCCGCGCATGTGCACACCCCGGCCGGCGGGCAGGGCATGAACACCGGTCTCCAGGACGCGGCGAACCTGAGCTGGAAGCTCGCCCAGGTGGTCAACGGTCACGCGCCCGCCGGGCTCCTCGACTCCTACCAGGCCGAACGGCACCCCGTCGGCAGGTCCGTCCTGCGCAGCAGCGGTGGCATCGTCCGCCTTGCCATGGCCAAGCGCCCCTGGACCCTGGCGCTGCGCGCCGCGCTGACCGGGTTCCTCGGCGCGGTGGCTCCGGCCCGCCGCAGGGCCGTGGGTCAACTCACGGGCATCGGCTACCGCTACCCCGCTCCCCGTGGCGCCCACCGGCTCATCGGCGCCCGTGTGCCGGACGTCGCCCTCGCCGACGGCGGCCGCCTCTACGAGAAGCTGCGCGGCGGCCGTTTCGTCCTGATCGCCCCGGCGGCTTACGGCGGCCGGGACACCGCCGCCCACCAGGACCGGCTCGCCGTGGTGCACTGGGCGAGCGACCGCCGTACGGCACTGCTGGTACGTCCCGACGGCTATGCGGCCTGGGCGTCCGACACCGCCGAGCCGGCCGCCGTCGAGGCCGCCCTCGCGACGCACGTCGGCTGAGGAGCGCAGGAAGGCGCCCGCGGGCAGCGGTGCCGGTTATTGCGTCGACAGGTCACGGGCCGGGCTGACAGGCTCCTGCGCATGACCTACCGAATCGAGTTCCACACCGCTCGGTGAGCGCCCCGGCTGTGCCGCCGCTGCCGCCGCCCGCCTTGTACGACCACGTACTGCGTCTGCGGAGGGAGTCGCCGGACGGGCTCCCGCCCTGCCGCGGCTTCGACCTCCCCGCCGATCTCGGCACCGATCTCACCCCGGAGCCGGGACCCGCGGATACGCCGTCGTCCGGCGGTCGGATGCCGTCGTCCGGTAAACAGACGCCGTCGTCCGGCAACCAGACGCCGTTGTCCCGCAAGGCGGCGGCCGGTGTCATCCGGGAGGCGTTGACCCCGCTGCCGGAGGATCCGGCCGTCCTGCACCGCCGCTTCGCCGAACTCGGTGTGAGGGGCCGTCACCGGCATCTGATCCACTCGGCCGTCGCCGCCCTGCCGCTGCCGGCCGACGAGCACGCCACGGCCCGTGCCCTGGCGAGACGACTGACCCGGACCGGCGGCAGCGTGCCCGTCGTCATCGCGGGCCTCGCCCTTCTCACCCGCCTCGGCGAACCCGAGGACGTCCCGTATCTCTCCACCCTCGGCCTGCTCCGGCCGCTCACCGGGCCGGCCGTCCAGGCCCTCGACGCCCTCGACCGCCGGTCCGCCGCCGTCCTCAGTCTCGTGACCTCCGTCAGCCGCGGCGAACTGCGGCCGCTCGTCCGTGCGTTGGGGACGGGGGACGAGCGGGCCGTCCGCTCGGAACTGGTGGCCTTCCGTGCCGAACCCCGTTTCCTCGGTGCCACGACGGCCCGCCGTATCGCGGAAGCCGTCCGGTTGCCCCACCTGCTCGCCGGGCATCCCGACGACCCGGTCCTGCTCGCCCGGGCGGCCCGGTTGCTGGTCCGGATGGCATGCGCGAGCGGCGACACGACCGAACTTCCCACCTACCGCGAGGCACGCGCCGTGTACGAAACCGTTGTCACCCGGGCGGCTCTTCTGCCGCCGACCCTCGACGAGCACGCCACCCTCCTCTCGCTCGCCCTCGATCTGGGCAGCGGCCCCGGAGCGCTGCTGGACTGGCCCTCCGGCTGCCGCGAGACACTCCTCGACTCCCTCGACCGACTGCTGGCCGAGCCCTGCCGGACCGCCCCGGTCGACCTCGCCGTGGGGAACCCGACCGACACGGGCGAATCGACCGAGCTGACTTCAGGAGAGGGCGGGGTGACTTCGGAGGCCGACGCGGCCCGGCGGCTCAGGGCCCGCTGGATCCGGCGTACCGGACGGCGGCCGTTCACGGCCCCCGCCGGGCCCGACAGCGGGCTGCGCCTCGTGATCGTGGTCGGGGACCCGGTGGACGGGGGGACCGTCGAGACCCGCATCCTCGTCGACGGGCGGCCTCTGGTCCCGGCGGTCTTCCCGCACGGCCCGGCGCACAGCCCGGAGCTGCTTCTCGACGAGGGTCTGCTGCGGGCAGGTCCGGAGCCTCGCCGGGTGCGGCTGGCGGAGGCCTGGTGCGGCGAAGGGTGCTGCGGCGCGCTCCACGTCACCATCCGGCGTGACGGCGACCGGGTCGTGTGGGAGGACTGGCAGCGGCCGCCCCTGCCGGGCATCCGGGGGCCGGCGTCCGAACTCCCGGCCCTCCGGTTCGACGCCACCGCCTACGACGCGGAGATCGCCCGTGCGGAGGCGGACCGGACGTGGTGCTGGCCCGCCCGTACCGTGGCCCGGCTGATCAAGGGGGGGCTGGTCGACCGGCCGGAGCTGCTGAGCCGGTGGGACGCGCGCCGGGGCTGGATCGGCACCGGCCACGACGACCCGGACACCGCCCAGGTGACCTTCTGGTACCAGCCGGGACTCGGCGCGGGGCACCCGGAAGGGGATCCGCTCGTGTTCCGCTGGACCGTCCCGGACGACGGCACCCCGCCGGAGGCGCAGGCCGCCGCCGTCCTGCGGCGACTGGCGGAGGAGGACCCGAAGACCTACAGCCGGGTGAGCGGCGGCACCCGCGCACGTGCCGAAGAGCTCGGCTACACCTGGCCTTTCGGCGACTGATCCTCCCGGGCGACGGATCCTCTCAGCGACGGATCCTCCCGGCGACGGACCCATGGGCAACCGTCCCTTCGGTGACTGACCCTTCGTCGACCGCCCTCGGCCCGCCACCGGCCCGTCGACCGCCACCGGCCCGTCGACCGCCCCGGCCCGTCGAGGGCCCTCGGATCAGCTCCTCGGTGTCTCGGTCGTCAGCAGCAACTCCCGCAGAAGCCCGGCCAGTTGACCGGCCCGTTCGGTGTCCAGGGCGGCGGTCAGGGCCTCGGTCTGGGCGGCGAGGCCCGCGCCGACGGCCCGGTCGACCAGTTCGAGGCCCTTCTCGGTCAGCGTCACCTGGAGGCCCCGGCGGTCGTGCGGGTCGGGGGAGCGGCGCAGCAGCGCGGCCCGTTCGAGTTTGTCGAGGCGGCCGGTCATGCCGCCGGTGGTGAGCATGAGCGTCGCCGACAGCTGGCGGGGCGAGAGGGTGTAGGGCTCGCCGGAGCGGCGCAGCGTGGCCAGCACGTCGAACTCGCCGCGCCCGATGCCGAGAGCCGCGTACGCCTTCTCCATCCGGTCGCCCATCGCGCGCGAGAGCCGGGAGATCCGGCCGAAGACCTCCATGGCGCCGGTGTCGAGGTCGGGCCGGACCGTCGCCCACTGCTCGACGATCGCGTCGACAGGGTCCTTGCGCGGGGGCTGCGGGCTGCTCATGGGACGAGTATCCCCCCGATGCCGGTCACCCACGAGAAAGTGGCTCGCGGCCAAGCCGGCGGCCGGTAAGCCGATCACCGCTAAGCCAACTTACGCTAAGCAGCTTGACGCTAAGTCGCTTAGCGCTAAGCTAATTACATGAAGAGGCCCACCACCGTCCTGCTCACCGCGCTCGCCCCGGTCTCCTGGGGCACCACCTACGCCGTCACCACCGAGTTCCTCCCCGCGGACCGCCCGCTGTTCACCGGCCTGATGCGGGCTCTGCCCGCCGGGCTGCTGCTGCTCGCCCTCGGCCGGGTCCTGCCGCGTGGCGTCTGGTGGGGGAAGGCCGCGATACTCGGCGCGCTGAACATCGGCGCCTTCTTCCCGCTCCTCTTCCTCTCCGCCTACCGGCTGCCCGGCGGCATGGCGGCGGTCGTCGGCTCGGTCGGACCGCTGTTCGTCGTCGGTCTCTCGGCGCTGCTGCTGGGACAGCGGCCGGCCGCCCGGACCGTGGTGGCCGGGATCGTGGCCGCGTTCGGCGTCAGCCTGGTGGTGCTGAAGGCGGCAGGAGCGCTGGACCCGCTCGGCGTCCTCGCGGCGCTCGCCTCCACCGCCTCGATGTCGGCCGGTACGGTGCTCACGAAGCGGTGGGGCCGCCCGGACGGCGTCGGTCCGCTCGCTCTCGCCGGCTGGCAGCTCACGGCGGGCGGCCTGCTCATCGCCCCGCTCGCCTTCCTCGTCGAGGGCGCCCCGCCCGCCCTGGACGGCCGTGCGCTCGGCGGCTACCTCTACCTCGCCCTGGCGAACACGGCGGTGTCGTACTGGCTCTGGTTCCGCGGCATCGGCCGGCTCACCGCGACCCAGGTCACCTTCCTGGGCCCGCTCTCCCCGCTGACGGCGGCCGTCGTCGGCTGGGCCGCACTCGGTCAGGCGCTGACGCCGGTCCAACTGGCGGGCATGGCGCTGGCGTTCGGCGCGACGGTGGCGGGCCAGCTGAGGACCGGCGGGACGGCCGTACGCACCTTCGGGCCCACGGGAAGCAAGCCCCGAGCAGATCGAGGAGCTCAAGGAGGCGAGAAGGCCGAGGAGATCGAGAAGGCCGAGGTGGCCGAGAGGATCAAGTGAGCCGAGAACGCCGAGAGGTGGGAGAGAGTCTGCCCCGCCAGACGCGACGGAGGTGGGCCGGTGTCCGCCGCTCCGGCGGTGAGCGTGACGTGGTCCGCGCACCCGAACCCGCGAACCCGCACCCGCGAACCCGCGCCCCGCACACCCGCGAACCCGCACGCCCCGCGAACCCGCCTACGCCCCGCCCACACCCCGCACGACGAAGGGCGCCCGATGGGGCATCGGGCGCCCTCTGTCGCGTGCGGGACCGCTGGGCTACTGCGCGTCGGCCGCCTGGGCCTTCAGCGCGCGCTCCACGCCCGCGCGGGACTCGGAGACGAGGCGGCGCAGGGCCGCGTTCGGCTCGGCCGAGGCCAGCCACTCGTCCGTCTTGGCCAGGGTCTCCCGCGAGACCTGGACCGTCGGGTAGAGGCCGACCGCGATCTGCTGGGCGATCTCGTGCGAACGGGAGTCCCAGATGCCCTTGACGACCTCGAAGTACCGGTCGGTGTACGGCGCGAGCAGCTCACGCTGGTCGGTCTGGACGAAGCCGCCGATGACCGCCTCCTGCACGGCGTTCGGCAGCTCGTCGGAGTCCACGACAGACGCCCACGCCTCCGCCTTGGCCTCCGGGGTCGGCCGGGCGGCCCGCGCGGTCGCCGCGTGCCGCTCGCCGGCGGCCGTCTTGTCCCGCTCGTACTCGGCGGCGATGTCCGCCTCGTCGAAGGTCCCCACGGCCACCAGCCGCTGCACGAACGCCCAGCGCAGCTCGGTGTCGACGGCCAGGCCCTCGATGGTCTGGCCGCCGTCGAGCAGCGACTCCAGGAGGTCGATCTGCTCCGGCGTACGAGCGGTGGCCGCGAAGGCGCGCGCCCAGGCCAGCTGGTGGTCGCTGCCCGCCGCCGAGGACCGCAGGTGCGCCAGCGTGGCGTCCGTCCAGCGGGTCAGCAGGGCCTCGCGGGTGGCGGGCGCGGCGTACAGGTCGATGGCGAGCTTGACCTGGCGGTGCAGCGACTGGACCACGCCGATGTCGGACTCCTTGCCGATGCCGGACAGCACCAGGGACAGGTAGTCGCGCGTGGGCAGTTCGCCGTCCCGGGTCATGTCCCAGGCGGACGCCCAGCACAGGGCGCGCGGCAGGGAGGACTCGAAGTCGCCGAGGTGTTCGGTGACGAAGGCGAGCGACTGCTCGTCGAGGCGGACCTTGGCGTACGACAGGTCGTCGTCGTTGAGCAGGACGACGTCCGGACGGCGCTTGCCGACCAGCTGCGGTACGGCCGTCAGCTCGCCGTCGATGTCCAGCTCCACGCGTTCGTCACGCACCAGCTTGCCGCTGTCGTCGTCGAGTTCGTACAGACCGACGGCGATGCGGTGCGGGCGCAGGATCGGGTCGCCCTTGGCGCCGGCCGGGAGCGCCGGGGCCTCCTGGCGGATCGCGAACGACGTGATGACCCCGGCGGCGTCCGTCTCGATCTCGGGACGGAGGATGTTGATGCCGGCGGTCTGGAGCCACTTCTGCGACCAGGTGCCGAGGTCACGGCCGGAGGTCTCCTCCAGCGCGCCGAGCAGGTCGGACAGGCGTGTGTTGCCGAACGCGTGCCGCTTGAAGTAGGCCTGCACGCCCGCGAAGAACTCGTCCATGCCGACGTACGCCACGAGCTGCTTCAGGACGGACGCGCCCTTGGCGTAGGTGATGCCGTCGAAGTTGACGAGGACGTCGTCCAGGTCGCGGATCTCGGCCATGATCGGGTGGGTGGACGGCAGCTGGTCCTGCCGGTACGCCCAGGTCTTCATGGAGTTGGCGAACGTGGTCCACGAGTGCGGCCAGCGCGACTGCGGGTAGTACGCCTGGCAGGCGATGGAGGTGTAGGTGGCGAACGACTCGTTCAGCCACAGGTCGTTCCACCACTCCATGGTGACCAGGTCGCCGAACCACATGTGGGCCAGCTCGTGCAGAATCGTCTCCGCGCGCAGCTCGTACGCCGCGTCCGTCACCTTGGACCGGAACACGTACTGGTCCCGGATGGTGACCGCGCCCGCGTTCTCCATCGCGCCCGCGTTGAACTCCGGCACGAACAGCTGGTCGTACTTCTTGAACGGGTACGCGTAGTCGAACTTCTCCTGGAACCAGTCGAAGCCCTGCCGGGTGACCTCGAAGATCGCGTCCGAGTCGAGGTACTCGGCGAGGGAGGGGCGGCAGTAGATGCCGAGGGGTACCGACTGCCCGTCCTTCTCGTACACGCTGTGGACGCTGTGGTACGGACCGACGATGAGCGCGGTGATGTAGCTGGAGATCCGCGGGGTCGGCTCGAAGACCCAGACGTCGTCCTTGGGCTCGGGCGTCGGGGAGTTGGAGACGACGGTCCAGCCGGCCGGGGCCTTCACGGTGAACTGGAAGGTGGCCTTCAGGTCCGGCTGCTCGAAGGACGCGAAGACGCGGCGGGCGTCCGGCACCTCGAACTGCGTGTACAGGTAGGCCTGTTCGTCGACCGGGTCGACGAACCGGTGCAGACCCTCGCCGGTGTTGGTGTACGCGCAGTCCGCGACGACCCGCAGGACGTTACGTCCCTCCAGCAGGCCCGGCAGTGCGATCCTGGAGTCCTTGAAGAGCCCCGCGGCGTCGAGCGTGTCCCCGTTCAGTGTGACCTCGTGGACGGTGGGCGCCACCAGGTCGATGAAGGACTCCGCGTCCCTCTCCGCGACGTCGAAACGCACCGTCGTGACGGACCGGTAGGTCCCTCCCTCCTGCGCGCCGGAGAGGTCGAGATCGATCTCGTACGAGTCAACGGTGAGCAGCTTCGCCCGCTGCTGCGCCTCTTCGCGAGTCAGGTTTGTGCCAGGCACGCGGTCATCTCCTCGGATATGTGTCGGTTGCGCCATCCTTCCACGGGACGCGTGCCCGAGGCGACGACCTTCCGGGCAGGCGGCGGTCCGTCCCGCTGCCCGGCGCGGCGGCGGGAGCGCGACGTCCGGAATCCGCCGGTGGGTCCGGCCGCCGCGCGCGAGGCTCGACACATGACGACCCAGGCAGACACCCACACCGTCACCCGCCCGGCCACCGAGCCGGCCACCACCCTTCCGGTCACCCACGCCGCTCGGCCCGTCCCGCCGGGCGTCCTGGAGGAACTGCGCGTCGCCGACGACGCGGGTCGTCCGGCGGTCCCGCTCACCGACGAGGAGGGCGGCGCCCCGCTGCGCTGCTGTCTGCGTCGCAGCGAGCCGGGCGAGCGGATCGCGCTGGTCTCCTACGCCCCCCTGCGCCGCTGGGCGGCCGCGACCGGCGCCGACCCGGGGGCGTACGACGAACAGGGCCCGGTGTTCGTCCACGCGCGCGCGTGCCAGGGTCCGACCGGGGGCGGCCTGCCGTTCCCCGGCGCCCGGCGCACCGTGCGTCGCTACTCCGCCGCCGGGCACATCCTGGGCGGCCGGCTCGTCGAGGACCCCGACGGGTTCGACGCGGCCTTCGCCGAGGCGTTCGCCGACCCCGAGGTGGCGCTCCTCCACGTCCGGGCCGTCGAGTACGGCTGCTTCCTGTACGAGGTGCGCCGCGGCTGACCGCCCGGCCCGATCCGGCATGGCCCGGCCCGGCCCGGCCACCGGCCCTGCTCCGGCGTGCCCGGCCCCGTCACGTGCGCGGGCGCAGTCACGCTCCCGTGGACGCGTCCGGACAGGGGTCCGGACCGGGGTCCGGACAGGGGTCCGGACAGGGGTGAGGGGCGGGTGCAGCTCGCACCCGCCCCTCACCTCACCGACGCCCGGGAATCCCGGACGTCGGCGTCAGCTCTTCAGCTCGGCCGCCACGAGCTCCGCGATCTGTACCGCGTTCAGGGCCGCGCCCTTGCGGAGGTTGTCGTTGGAGATGAAGAGGGCGAGGCCGTGCTCCACGGTCTCGTCCTCGCGGATGCGGCCCACGAACGACGGGTCCTTGCCGGCCGCCTGGAGCGGGGTCGGGATGTCGGAGAGGGCCACGCCCGGGGCGCCTCCCAGCAGCTCCGTCGCGCGCGCGGCGCTGATCGGGCGCGCGAAACGGGCGTTGACCTGGAGGGAGTGACCGGAGAAGACCGGGACGCGCACACAGGTGCCGGAGACCTTCAGCCCGGGGATCTCCAGGATCTTGCGGGACTCGTTGCGGAGCTTCTGCTCCTCGTCGGTCTCGTTCAGTCCGTCCTCGACGATCGAGCCCGCGAGCGGGATCACGTTGAAGGCGATGGGGCGCTTGTAGACCTGCGGCTCCGGGTAGTCGACCGCCTCGCCGTCGTGGGTCAGCCGGTCCGCGTCGGCCACGACCTTCTGCGCCTGTCCGTGCAGCTCCGCGACGCCCGAGAGGCCCGAGCCGGACACCGCCTGGTAGGTGGCGACGACCAGCGCCTCCAGACCCGCCTCGGCGTGCAGCGGCTTGAGGACCGGCATCGCGGCCATCGTCGTGCAGTTCGGGTTGGCGATGATG
The DNA here is from genome assembly GCF_045161545.1 of Streptomyces sp. NBC_00637. Classification (NCBI taxonomy): domain Bacteria; kingdom Bacillati; phylum Actinomycetota; class Actinomycetes; order Kitasatosporales; family Streptomycetaceae; genus Streptomyces; species Streptomyces sp. NBC_00637. Next base: position 5,546,378 of record NZ_CP109046.1, read on the forward strand.
CCCTTGGGGCGGTCCACGATCGCGTGCGGGTTCACCTCGGAGACGACCAGCGGGACCTCGGGGTCCTTGCGCCACGCCGACGAGTTGTCGATCACGACCGGGCCCTGCGCGGCGACCTTCTCGGCCAAGACCCGCGAGGTCGCGCCACCGGCGGAGAACAGGACGATGTCGAGGTTCGCGTAGTCGGCCGTCGCCGCGTCCTCCACCGTCACGCCGTCCAGGACCGTCCCCGCCGAGCGGGCCGACGCGAACAGACGCAGCTCGGTGACGGGGAAGTCGCGCTCCTTGAGGATCCTGCGCATGACCGTGCCGACCTGACCGGTGGCTCCGACGATTCCGACCCTCACGGCGACTCCTTGCTCTGTTCACGGCTCTTTGTGGACTTTTCCATCATGCGGCCGACCCCGGCCCACCTGTCCAATTCTTTGCCCACCATGCCCGAGGACTGGGACGCCCGCAGGTGTGACGTACGCCTCGGAAGGATTCTCCGCGGTCGAGCCGAACGTTTCGGCGCCCCGCGGCGTCGTAGAGGAAACGCGGTAGGGAGGGGTGCTGTGCTGCGCAGAAAAGCCCGGCGCGCCCGGGGGGACGGGGCCGGACAGGGCGACGACCCGCTGGACGCGGCGCAGGAACGCCGGGTGCGGGCGGTGCTCGCACTGGGCGGGGTACCGCAGGCGGACCTGCCGGACGGGGTACAGCAGGTCCGCCTGCGGCTGCTGGAGCGCGCGGCGAAGGGGTACGAGACGCCGCGCGACGTCTCCGCGTGGGCGGCGGTCGTCGCCTCCAACCTCGCCATGGACTGGCACCGCGCCAAGCGCCGCCAGGAGCGGCTGGGGGAGCGGCTGGCCTCGCTGCGCCAGCACGAGCATCCCTCGGGCGAGGACACCAGGGTGCTCTCCCTCGCCGTCGCGCAGGGCCTGGACGACCTGCCCGACGCCCAGCGCCAGGTCCTCGTCCTGCGTTTCTACGCCGACCTGCCGGTGCGCTCGATCGCCCGGGAACTGGGCGTCCCGGAGGGCACGGTCAAGAGCCGCCTGCACACGGCGGTACGGGCCCTGCGCGCCCGCCTGCACGAAGACGAGGTGGTGTGACGTGACCGCCCGAGGACCCGGGCACGGCCCCGGATCCGGCTACGGACCGCACGACGGGAGCCGGAACGACCACGAGAGCCACGGCGGGGACGAGCGCCTCGACGAGTACGGGCATGAGCACGAGTACGAGCACGGGCACGGGCACGAAGGGCCGGTCGGGGAGGAGGGGGATGACGGTATGGACGCGTTGATGGCGGCCGTCCTCGATGTGCCCCTCTCCCGCCTGTCCGAGGACGCCCGCGCCGATCCCGCCTTTCTGGCCGCCCACCGCTCGGCCACCGCCGACGTGGCGCTCCTGCGCGAGCAGCTCGGCGTCCTCGCGGACGTCCTGGCGGAGCCGGTGCCCGACCGGACGCCGGCCCCCGCGCCCGCCCCGGTACGGCGGCCGCGCCCGTCGCGCCGGGCCCGGCCCCTCGCCCTGCGGTTCGCCGGCGTGGCCGCGGCCGGTGCGCTGGTGCTCGGGGGCGGGTGGGTGGTGCTCCAGGTCGGCCAGGGGGTGGCGGGCATTCAGTCGGACAAGAGCGCCGACAGCGCCGCCGGGTCCGACGAGAAGGCCGAGGCGTCGGCGGGCGGTGGCGCGAGCCTTCTCGACGACCCCGGCTACCTGGCCTGCGCCCGGCTCGTCGTCGAGGGGGACGTCACCGCGGTCGGGCGGGTGGCGGGCGGCACCCGGGAGCGGGTCACCCTGCACGTCACCCGCGCCTACCGGCCCGCCGGGAGCGGGCCCGAGGTCGACTTCCTGATGGAGGCGGACATGGACCCGCTGCTGCGCGAGGGCGACCACGTCCTGGTGGCCCTGTCGAAGGGGTCCACCACCCCCGACGTCTGGGCGGTCGGCGAGGCCGACATCGCCCCCGAACGAGAGGCGCTCGACCGCGCCCTGCCCGAGACGGAGGGCATCACCTGCGAATAGGGCCTGCCGGGTGGATCACGCGGCGGGCCGCGGGCGCACGACAGGCCCGGGTCGGGGCCACGCGGTGACACGGCGAAGGGCGGGCGCCCTGGTGGACGCCCGCCCCTGTCGACCGCTTCCGGTCGAGCCGTTCAACCGCTACCGGTTACGGAGTGACCTTCTCGATGGCCACGTTGCCGATGCCCGCGACGGTGCCCCGCGCGTTCACCAGCTGGACCTGGCCGAAGAAGGCCCGCCCCTCGGGCGCGGCGGCCGCGGCGGTGACGGTCGCGGAGACCGACGCCGAGGCACCCGTGCCGAGCTTGACCGGCGTCGACTCGTCGACGGTGACGGTGCCGAGCGAGGACGAGAAGAACACGTCCAGGTAGTCGTACGCCGTCGTGCCGGCCGGGACCGAGTAGCCCGCGACCTCGATGGTGTACGTGCCGGCGGCGGGCGACGGGATGGAGACCGCCTCCTCGGAGTCGCCGTCGGCCTGCTGGGCGACCTGGTTGCCGGCCGCGTCGAAGACCGTCAGGTCCAGGTCGGCGGAGGCGTCGGAGACGTTGCCGATGGAGACGTCCAGCGACTTGGCGCCGGCCGGGACCTCGACCGTGGTGGTCGCGGTCGCGCCGTTCGCGATGGTCGGGCGGGTCGCCTTGGACGAGCCGAGCGGGCCGCCGGCCAGCTTGCCGTCGATGGCGGCGAACTTGTTCGTCACCTTCCAGGAGACGGGGGCCGGGGTGCCGACCTTCGCCTCGGGCACGGTCACGGTCTCCGGGTCGAAGACCGCGCCGTAGACGGTGGCGTCCAGCTTGTACGGGTTGTCGAGCAGCGGAGAGGTGCGGCGCGACTCGACCTCGATCTCCCAGACCCCGGGCTGCGGGTTCTGGTACGAGCGGGCGTCGGGCTTGCAGCCGTTGCCGTCGAGGTAGTTGTTGTAGCAGTAGATCGTGGAGCTGTCCTCGACCGCGACACCGTACGGGTGGATCGAGATGAAGCGGGTCTGGCTCTTGTCCTCGAGTCCGCTGATCGCGACCTCGAACGCCTTGGCGCCCTCGGGGACGGTCAGGAAGTAGGACTGCGAGCTGTTGCGCTGCACGGTGTTCGACGCGTGGAACGTGTAGTTCACCGGCGTCGAGACGACGACCGTGTTGAGGATCTGCTTGTCGAGGCCCTCGGTCTTCGGGTCGTCGACCTCCAGGATCGCGCTGGCGATGCCCGCGGCCTTCGGCTGGGCCTGGATCCTGACCGTCACCGGCTTGTTCAGCGGCAGCTTGACCTCGTCCGAGCTGACGATCTTGAAGGTGCCGGCCGCGTTGTTCTCGAGGTGCAGCTCGTGGCGGATCGCCTTGTCGGCGCCGGACGTACGGGTGATGGTGACGTCGTACGTCTTCTTCTGGCCGGCCTTCAGGCCGCCCTCACGGTCGTAGATGCCGGTGCCGAAGCCCGGCGTCTTGAGCGCGAAGTCGAGCGCGGTGTCGACCGGCGCCTTGACGGCGTAGTCGTGGGCGGTCGCGCCCTTCTTGATGGACTTCCAGGCGTCCACGATGTTGATGGCGCCCGCGCCCTCCTCGTACGCCTGGAGACCCTTGATGTGGTCGGCGGTCGAGGTCAGGGCCGTGCGCAGGATCGCCGGGGTGAGCGCGACCTTGGCCTGCTTGGCGGCCGAGATCAGCAGCGCCGAGGCGCCCGCGGCCTGCGGGGAGGCCATCGAGGTGCCCTGGAGCATGGAGTAGCCGGCCGGCAGCGGGTAGCCCGCCTCGGCGACCGGGGCGCCCTCCAGCCAGGTCTGCGTGGTGTTGATCGCGGCGCCGGGGGCGACGAGCGTCGGCGTGAAGCCGCCGTCCTCACGCGGTCCGCGCGAGGAGAAGGGCAGCAGCGCGTACTTCTTCGTCACCTGCGAGCCGTAGTTGGCGGCCCAGGTCTCCTTGGAGATGGCCGCGCCGACCGAGATCACCTTGTCGGCCAGACCGGGGTCGCCGATGGTGTTGGCGCCGGGGCCCTCGTTGCCGGCCGAGATGACCAGCTGGACGCCGTAGGTGTCGATGAGGCGCGTGTACAGCTCGGCGCGCGCGTTGTTGCCGTCGTTCAGACCCGGCAGACCGCCGATCGACATGTTGACGATGTCGACACCGCGGTTGGCGACCAGGTCGATCATGCCCTCGGTGAGGGCGACGTTGGTGCAGCCCGGGCCGAAGACGCAGGCGCGGGAGGAGACGATCTTCGCGCCGGGCGCGGCGCCGTTCATCTTGCCGCCGAACAGGCCGTTCGCGGCGGTGATGCCGGCGACGTGCGTGCCGTGCTCGCTGGCGATGAGACCGATGTTGGCGAAGTCGGCGGTCTTGCCGACCCAGTCGCCGCCGTACGGGTCCATCGGCACGTCCTTGCGGATCTGCACGACGAACGGCTGCCGCTCGGCGACGTCGGTCGCCGGGTTGTCGGTGCCGAAGTACCCGATCTGGTAGCCGTCCTTGTACGGCTTCATCGCGGTGTCGTCGGTGAAGTCGCCGTTGTTGTTCACGTCCACGGTGACGGTGCCGGCGGCCGCGTCGTACAGGACGCCCCACGCGTCGGTGGTGTCGCCGTCGCGGTTGACGTCGCCCTTGGCGTCACCGCCCGCGGTGGCGGACTCCCGGAAGAGGTTGACCTGGTAGGCCCCGGCCTTCGCCGTCCAGGTCCGGCCGCCGAAGGTGAAGCTGGGCCCGGACACGGAGGTCGTCATCGCGCGCCAGGAGGCGTCGCCGTCGATGATCGGGTCGGTCGACGTCACCCAGTCGACGATCTTGCGCTCGCCGGTGGTGGTCTTCTGGAGCGCGGGGTGCGACAGGTCCACGCCGGAGTCGAGGACGCCGATGGTGACACCGCGGCCGTCCGCCTTCGGGTTCTTCTTCACGAAGTCGACGGCGCCCGTCTCGAAGGACGGGTTGTACGGGTTCTCGGCGGGGGTGTTCTTGTTCGGCGCGGCGTAGGTCTTCGTCGTCGCGGCGGACTTGGTGCCCTTCGCGGTGTCCGCGCTCGGCGTCGGGTCGTCGAGGACGATGTCCTGCCGCAGGTCGATGGCGTGCACCGAGGACAGCTTGGCGGCGGCGGCGATCGCCGAGTCGGCCTTGCCCGTCGGGACGGTGGCGCGGACGTAGCCGACCTTGTCGTAGGACTGGCCCACGGAGCCGCCCTTGACCGCGTCCAGCTCCTTGGCGACCTGCTCGGTCTGGCCGGGGGCGGTCGCGACCATCAGCGTGACGTTCTTGTCGCCGGCGGCCTTGGCCTCGGCGAGGAGGTCGGCGTCGTCGGAGCCGAGCTTGTCGTGGGCGGACTTCACGCCCGGGTCGGCCGCGGCGGGGGTCTGGCCGGAGTCTGCGGAGAAGGCCATGGGTATCGGCCCGGCCGCGGACAGGGCGGCCACCAGGCCGGCGGCCACGGCTATCCGGGCCACACGTCTTGCGCCCGATATCGGTTCACGCTGGGGGGTGAGGGTCATCGGCATCCCTTGTAGGTAAAGGAACGAGCACCACGTGACCAGGCCGTTCCTGCCTGATCACGGTCGTCCGGAATGCGATCCCGGATGACCGCAAAGCTTTACCTAAGGGACAGCTGTTTGGGGAGAGTTGACCGAATCGATATGGATGTATGGGGAAAACCCTCTACGAGCCCCCTGTGTGCGACCTGTCCGCCGGTTGTGCGGGTTTCGGTCAGGCGTCCTTGGCGCGGGCGTAGTGCCGGGAGGCCTTCGCGCGGTTGCCGCAGGCCGCCATGGAGCACCAGCGGCGGGTGCCGTTGCGCGAGGTGTCGAAGAAGTGCAGGACGCAGGCCTCGTGCGCGCAGCCGCGGATCCGGTCGGGGGCGGCCGAGAGCAGTTCCAGGTAGTTCCGGGCGGCCAGCCAGCCGGGTCCCCAGGCGTCGTCCCTGAACTCGGGCCGCTCGCCGGGCCCTTCGGGGGTGAGGGTGGGCCGGATCCGGCCGTGTCCGAGCACGGTGTCGACACCGACGGTGTCCCTCGGGCCGTTCGCCGGGCCGTCCACCGCTGCCTGGAGCGCGTCACGCGCCTGGAGGGTGTGCCGCAGGGTCGCCGCGTCGGCCGTGAACCGCCCGTCCAGCCCGTTCGCCGCGAACCACACGGCGAGCCCCGCCGGGTCCCGCAGCAGGTCCTGCGCGGCGCCCTCCCGCACCCACCGCGTGTTGAGCAGGTCGAGTGCGAGGGGCTCGCCGCTGAGGGGGCGGGGATCGGGGGCGGTGGTCGTGGCGGACATCGGGGCTCCTTCCGTACTAACCGTTCAAGAGTACGTGACCGGTTAACGCGCGCGCACCCGCCCTCTGCCTTCGATGAGAGGGGGCCGGGTCACGCGGCCGGTGCCTGGTGTGCGCCGGTCCGCGACGATCAGCGCCGGTCCACTCCGGTCCGTGCCGGAATATCCCCCTGCGCACCCGGACCGGAACGGTTAACGTCCCTCCATGCGCAAGAAGTCGAGGGTGGCGGCCTATGCCGTCTGCGTCCGTGACGGACAGCTCCTGCTCGCCCGCTCGCCGGCCGCCGACGGCCTAGGGTCCGAGTGGGTGCTGCCCGGCGGCGGCATGGAACACGGCGAGGATCCCCTCGACACCGTCGTGCGCGAACTGGACGAGGAGACCGGCTACCGCGTCGAGGTCACCGGTCTGCTCGGCATCGACTCCTTCCACCACACCTTCCGGCACGGGGGGCTGCGCGGCCCCGTGGACCACCACGGGGTACGGGTCGTCTACGAGGGCCGGGTCGTCGGAGGCGACCTGCGCAACGAGGTGAACGGCTCCACCGACCTGGCCGCCTGGCACGACCTGGACGCGGTCCCCGCCCTCACCCGGGTCCGGCTGGTCGACGTCGCGCTGAAGCTGTGGCGTGAACGGCCGGTCGACGGCCGGGCGACGGTACCCCCGACGACCGGCCCCTGAGGGTCACCCCTTCGGCGTCCTCCGCAGCCACGGCACCCCCTGCGCCACGCCCCAGACCGCTTCCACGCCGAGGAACAGCCACAGCACCCCCGGGGCGCCCTGGGCCAGCGCGTACGCCATCCAGGCCGTGAACAGGGTGCGGGCGACACCGTCGAGCAGTCCGTGCACCGCCAGCGGCCTGACCAGGCGCAGAACGGCCCAGACGATCACGACCGACCCCATCAGGTTCGCGAACAGGGTCTGAACCGGGTCGGTCCGCGGGAACGTGCCCAGCCCCCACGCCCCGCTCCACGACGACAGCAGGTCGTGGACCGGCGCGTACGTCCACGGCGTCGCGAAACCGGCCGTGACGACGAGGTCGTACCAGGCGCTCGCGCGCACGACACGGAGATACGAGGGGCCCTGGGCGCAGGGGCGGGCGGATGCGAATGCGGGTCTGGGTGTGAGTGTGTGTGCGGGTACGGACGAGGACGCGGGTGTGGGTGCGGCGGAGGTCATGGGGCGACGCTAAACACTGGACTACGCTCCAAGGTCAAGCGTCGGACCGCTACCTGACGGAGGCTTCCCGCATGCGCATCGGCGAGCTGGCTGCCCGTACCGGCACCACCCGGGACACCATCCGCTTCTACGAGAAGGTCGGCCTGGTCGAGGGGAGCCGACTGTCCAACGGGTACCGCGACTTCGCACCGGAGACGGTGGAGTGGCTGGCCTACGTCCGTACCGCGCAGACGCTGGGGTTCACCCTCGCGGAGATCGCCCGGCACGGCGAGGAACTGCGCGAGGCCCCCGACTCCGCGGCCGCCCTCTCCGCCCTCTTCGAGCAGAAGATCCGGATCGTCGACGCCCGCATGGCCGAACTCGCCGCCCTGCGCGCCGAACTCGCCGACCGTGTCGGCACCGGCTGCCCGCTGCGTACGGCATGACGGCATGACGGCGTGACGGCGTGACGGCATGAGGAGGGGGCCGTCGGGTCGCACCCGTCGGCCCCCTCCTCTCCCCTCCTGGCACCGCGGCACCGATTCCCGCCCCGGTCCGTCACTACCGGGGCAGCACCACGACATACGCGGCCGGGTCCCTGTCGCCCGACGCCATCAACGCCGTGCGCACCACCGCCGCCTGCTGTTCCATCGCGTCCCGCAGCTTCTTCGGCGTGACGTACACGACCGTGATGCCGAGCCGCTCCAGATGCTCGCGCTTGCGGGCGTACTCCGACCAGAGCGCGTCCTCGTCCTGCCGCGGCGCCCGGGTGTCCAGTTCGACCGCGACCGCCTGCTCCGGCCAGTACGCGTCCAGACCTCCCAGGTGGGGGCCGCCCGGCAGACGCAGGTCCACGTTCCAGACCGGGTCGGGAAGGCCGTACTCGCACACCATCGTGTACAGCCGGTCCTCCGCGAACGCCCGTCCCTCCGCGAGCAGCGAGTCCACCGCGTCCACCACGTGCGGGCGGCTCAGCAGCTTGGCGTTGTTCAACTCCCTGACCACCGCCGCCGGTTCGCAGTGGCCCCCGCGCACCGCCTCCGACAGCAGCCGCTGTACCGTCCCCGCGTCCGTCAGCTGGGCCACGGCGTCGGCGAGCGCGCGGGGCACGGGCGCCACCGGCACCCCGGTGGCCTGCTCGGGCGCCGGCAGGCTGCCCGTACGGACGACGTGGGCGCAGCCCGTCGAGCGCAGCCGGCGCAGCCGCGGGACCAGGACGTCGATGTGCTCCAGGGAGGGCAGCGGCGGAGCGGACGAGAGCCCGTGCAGGTTCAGGGCCGCCAGCCCGGTGATCATCGCCTCCTTGTACACCGGCCGGTGCGGGTCCCCGGCGCCCGGCTGGGCAGGCACCCCGGGCGGCGGCGTCGCCGTGTCGCGGCCCGCGTACATCAGCACCGCGTGCAGCCGCTCCTCGCTGGTCGGCGGACCCGGGTGGAGCAGGTACACGCCGGGGAGGAGCTGCTGCCAGGGTCCGCCCGGACGGCACTGCTCGTTCGCCTCGGCCGGGGCGACGCCCTGCGAGCGGAGCCGGCCCGCGGTGGTGACGCGGCGCTGTACGTCCGACAGGTGGCGGACGGGGCGAGGGGACGCGGGGGGAACCTGGGGGAGCGGGGTGTTGTGGTGGTTCATGCAACGGGGATTCCGCATCCGGACCCGGTCGTAACCGCTGTTACACGCCCGTCGACAAATCCGGACAAGCTCGTCCTAAAGGACGGGTGTTCGGATGCCGATGGGGCGCCGAAAACCCCTGGTCCCGAATAGGGGAGCCAGGGGTTACGGGTCGGATTGCCTGAATTCCGTAACGGTGACCGTCAGCGGAATTCATGGCCAAAGCTCTAGGCGGTTTGGGCCTCCGCGCCGTTCGCCTGTGCCCGCAGCGACCGTGCCAGGTCGTCGCGCGCCTCCAGCACCAGCCGGCGCAGCGCCGGGGCCGCGGACTCGTGCGCCGTGAGCCACGCGTCCGTCGCCTCCAGCGTCCGAGGGGAGTCCTGGAGCGCGGGGAACAGGCCCTTGACGACGGTCATCGCGATCTGGATCGACCGCTCGGCCCAGATCCGCTCGATCGACGCGAAGTACTTCTCCGTGTACGGCACGAGCAGCTCCCGCTGAGAGGGCTGGGCGAATCCCGCGATCGTCGCCTCCACCAGCGCGTTGGACAGCGAGTCCGACTCCACCAGCTGGGCCCATGCCTGCGCCTTGACCGCCGCCGACGGACGGGCCGCGAGACAGCGCACCTGATGCCGCTTGCCGGACGCCGTGTCGTCGCGGACCAGTTCGGCCGCCAGCGCCTTCTCGTCGGCGTAGCCGTGCGCGACCAGCGGCTCGACGAACACCCAGCGCAGCTCCTGGTCCACCTCCAGGCCGTCGATCTTCTCCGTGCCGTCCAGCAGGCCCCGGAGCAGCTCGAAGTCGGCGTCGGAGGAAGCCACCGCCGCGAAGAAGCGTGCCCAGGCCAGCTGGTGCTCGCTGCCCGGCCCGGCGGCCCGCAGATTGCGCAGCGCGGTGTCGGCCAGCATCTCCTCGCCCGCCCGCCGCCAGGACCGCGGCGCGTAGTGGACCAGCGCCGAGTCGGCCCACGCGTGCAGCATCTGCAGGACGCCGATGTCGGACTCGTGGTGCCCGAACCGCGTCACCAGGTCCACGAAGTCGGGCGCGGGCAGCAGCGCGTCCCGGGTCAGGTTCCACAGGGCCGACCAGCACAGCGCCCGGGCCAGCGGGTCGGTCATGGAACCGAGGTGCTCCCGCAGGGTGGCCAGCGAGGTCTCGTCGAAGCGGATCTTGCAGTACGTCAGGTCGTCGTCGTTGACCAGCACCAGCTCCGGGGCCTCGGCGCCGGCCAGCTCCGTCACCACCGTACGCGGACCGTCGACGTCCGCCTCGGCGCGCGCGTACCGCACGAGACGGTCGTCCTCGCGGCGGTACAGGCCGATGGCCACCCGGTGCGGGCGCAGTTCCGGGTACGCCTCGTCGGCCTCCTGGAGCACGGCCAGCTCGTCGATCCGGCCCTGCGGGTCCAGCAGCACCTGCGGGGTCAGCGAGTTCACGCCCGCCGTCTGGAGCCAGGACCGGGACCAGCCGGCCATGTCACGGCCGCTGGTCTCGGCGAGCACCGACAGCAGGTCGCCGAGGCGCGTGTTGCCGTACGCGTGCCGCTTGAAGTAGCGCCGCGCGCCCTCGAGGAACGCGTCCTGGCCGACGTAGGCCACCAGTTGCTTCAGGACGGAGGCGCCCTTGGCGTACGTGATGCCGTCGAAGTTCAGCTTCGCGTCCTGGAGGTCGCGGATGTCGGCGGTGATCGGGTGGGTGGAGGGGAGCTGGTCCGCCCGGTAGGCCCACGCCTTGCGGCGGTTGGCGAAGGTGATCCAGGCGTCGGTGAAGCGGGTCGCGCCGACGTTCGCGAACGTGCCCATGAAGTCGGCGAAGGACTCCTTCAGCCACAGGTCGTCCCACCACACCATGGTGACCAGGTCGCCGAACCACATGTGCGCCATCTCGTGCAGGATGACGTTCGCCCGCGCCTCGTACGACGCCTGCGTCACCTTGCCCCGGAAGATGTACTCCTCGCGGAAGGTCACCAGACCCGGGTTCTCCATCGCGCCGAGGTTGTACTCGGGCACGAACGCCTGGTCGTACTTGCCGAACGGGTACGGGTAGTCGAAGTGGTCGTGGAAGAAGTCCAGGCCCTGCTTGGTGACGAGGAAGACGTCCGCGGAGTCGAAGTGGGGCGCCAGACCCTTGCGGCACATCGCGCCGAGGGGGATCTCCAGCGTCGTACCGTCACCCAGGTCGCGCGTGTACGTGTCCGTCACGTAGTGGTACGGACCGGCCACCACACAGGTGATGTACGTCGAGATCGGCTTCGTCTCCGCGAAGCGCCACACCCCGTCGGCGCGCTCGCCGACGCCGTTGCTCCACACCACCCACTCCTCGGGCGCCCGCACCTCGAAGCGGAACGGGGCCTTGAGGTCGGGCTGCTCGAAGCCCGCGAAGACCCGGCGGGCGTCGGCCGGCTCGTACTGGGTGTAGAGGTACACCTCGCCGTCCTCCGGGTCGACGAAGCGGTGCAGGCCCTCGCCGGTACGGGAGTAGGCACACCGGGCGTCGACGATCAGCTCGTTCTCCGCGGCCAGGTCCTCCAGCAGGATCCGGGTGCCGTCGAAGACCTCGCCGGGGTCGAGGTCGCGGCCGTTCAGGGAGACGGACGTCACGCTCGGCGCGATCAGGTCCACGAAGCTCGACGCACCGGGCTCGCTGCAACGGAAGCGGATCGTGGTGACCGACCGGAAGGTGCGGGGCTCGTCCCCGGTCCGGTCGCCGACCGCAGACCGGATGTCGAGGGACACGTCGTACCCGTCGACGGACAGCAGGGCGGCCCGCTCCCGGGCCTCGTCGCGGGACAGGTTCTCACCGGGCACGGCGGTACTCCCTGAGTGTGTTGAGCACGGGCTTTCGGACAGGAGTGATCCTGCCACGCGCCCCTGACGCGGGGCAGCAGGGAATGTGCGGCGGGGACGGCGGTGTTCGAGGGAGAAAGGCTTATCTCATGAGGATTGCTCGAGGAGAGACATGTCGGAGAAGACCCCCGTCGACTTCTGGTTCGACCCGCTGTGCCCGTGGGCCTGGATGACCTCCCGGTGGGTGCTGGAAGTGGAGAAGGTCCGTGACATCGAGGTCCGCTGGCACATCATGAGCCTCGCCGTCCTCAACGAGCCCAAGATCGACGAGCTGCCCGAGGAGTACCGCGAGATGCTCGCGGTCAAGGCCTGGCAGCCGGTGCGCGTGGTCACCGCCGCCTGGCAGCTGCACGGCGCCGACGTCCTCGGCCCCCTCTACACCGCGCTCGGCACCCGCATCCACAACAACGGCGAAGGCCCGACCGTGGAGGCCATCGCCGGCGCGCTCGAGGACGTCGGTCTGCCCGCGTCCCTGATCGAGTACGCCGAGCAGTCGGACTTCGAGTTCGACGCCCAGCTGCGCGCCTCCCACAAGGAGGGCATCGAGAAGGTCGGCCAGGACGTCGGCACCCCCGTCATCGCCGTCCCCGGCCCCGACGGTGAGCAGATCGCCTTCTTCGGTCCCGTGGTCACCCCCGCGCCGAAGGGCGAGGAGGCCGCCCGCCTCTGGGACGGCACCCTCGCCGTCGCCTCGGTGCCCGGCTTCTACGAGATCAAGCGCTCCCGCACCAAGGGCCCGGACTTCAGCAACCTGTGACGGCGGAATGCCCCGCGAGCGCCGCTCGCGGGGCACCGCGGACGCCATGACGGGGTAGGGACACCACGGCTCCGCCTGCGGCGTCGAGCTTGGTGAACAGGCGCCGGACAGAGGTGTCGGTGGAACCCGCCGTCCGCCGATCGCCGGACCCGCGGGAGGGGGAAGCCCCCGGTCAGACGGGCGGCCGCGCGGGCGCCCGGAACTCCTCCGGCAGATCGAAGCCCAGTCGCCAGTTGAAGTAGGACTGCACCCGCACACAGCCCTCGCGGGTGCAGCGCCGGAACTTGTGGAGATCCGCCCGGTGCACCCGCACCGTGGCCTGGCTCAGGGCGAAGACCTGCTCCCTGTCGTGCAGGCGCCGGAAGTGCTGCTCGGTGTCCCCGCAGTTGGGGCAACGCCTTTTCGGAAGACCCATGCGGGCCACTGTCGCCCGGAACGCCGTCCCTTGGGAAGCCCCCGTCGCGGGCGTACGGGAGCGGCGCACGCGGGTGCTTGCCCCGCGAGTCATGTCCTCGCGGGGCCGCACCCTCACTCCGCCTGCCGCCGCGAAGGGTGAGAAGACGATCACGAGGCAGGACGTCACGGCCGCCTCGGGGGCGACCGGCAGGACATCCGGACGGGACAAGCCGGAGTCCCCTCGAACTTCTTGTTGCATCTGACTTGCAAGTGCAGGCTAGCAACAAGAAGGGGGTCGCGGGCAAGAGGACGGCCCCCACGTGTCTCCACGCGGGGGCCGACGGATCTGGGCGGGGCGCGGCCGGGGAACAGCCGCGCCGGGTGAGGGCCCGGGCTAGGCCGCCACGGGGGTGTAGTGCGTCGCGTCGCCCTCGATCGAGTAGCTCTCCTTGCCGTCGACGCCGACCGGGATGTCGCCCGCGACCGTCACCCGGTGCAGTCGGCGGGGCCGGCCGTCGTAGTTGTCGACCGCGTAGTGCTGGGTGATGCGGTTGTCGAACAGCACCAGCTGGTTCTCCGACCAGCGGTGACGCAGGATGTTCTCCGGCCGGGTGACGTACGACTGGAGCAGGTCGAGGATCTTGCGCGACTCGGCCGGCGACAGGCCCACGACGCGCTGGGCGAACCCGCCGATGAACAGGCCGCGCTCGCCGGTCAGCGGATGCACCCGGACCACCGGGTGGACCGTGCGGTACTTGATCGAGGTGAACTGGGCGCGTGCGGCGGCCTGTTCCTCGTCGACCGTCTCCTGTGGCACCGCGTAGTCGTAGTCGTTGGTGTGCTCGGCCCACAGGGAGTCGGCGAGCTGCCTGAGCGGCTCCGGCAGCTGGCGGTAGGCCGCCGCCGAGCTGGTGATCAGGGTCTCGCCGCCGTACGGCGGGAGGACCAGGCTGCGCAGGGTGCTGGCCTGGGGCGGGTTGAGGACGAAGGTGACGTCCGTGTGCCAGTGGTTGGCGGCGCGGCCGCGCTCGCTGTCGACCGGCAGCACGTTCGGGGCGCCGTCGACGGCCGGCACGGTCGGGTGGGCGGTGGTGAGGTCGCCGAAGTGGCGGACGAAGGCCTGCTGGCCCGCGTCGTCGAGGTGGACGTCGTCGAAGACCAGGGCCTTGTGGATGTTGAGCGCCTCGCGCAGCGCGGTGGCGGTCTCCTCGTCGAGGGGCTTCGCGATGTCGACGCCGGTGACCTGCGCGCCGATGTTCGCGGTGACCTTGCGGATCTCGATGCTCATGGGAGGTTCCTTTCGGGCGGGTCAGACGAGGACGGGTGCGGGGGCGCTCACGTACTGGTTGGCGGGGCGCGGGAGGCCGTACCTCTCGCGCAGGGTCGTGCGCGGCCCGTACTCGGTGCGCAGCAGGCCGCGGGCGCGCAGGATCGGCACGACGTGGTCGACGAAGGCGTCCAGGCCGGAGGGCAGCACCGCGGGCATGATGTTGAAGCCGTCGGCGGCGCCCTGGGTGAACCAGCTCTCGATCGCGTCGGCGACCTGCTCGGGCGTGCCCGCGAAGGTGAGGTGCCCGCGCCCGCCGCCGAGCCGCCCGATCAGCTGCCGCACGGTGAGGCGCTCGCGCCGGGCCAGCTCCACCACGAGGGTGTAGCGGCTCTTGGCGCCCTCGATCGCGCTCTCCGGCGGCAGGTCGGCGGGCAGCTCCGCGTCCAGCTCCAGGGCGCCCGGCTCCAGCTGGAGCAGCTGCTCCAGCCGCTGGACCCCGTGCGTGTGCACGATGTGGTCCTCCAGGACCTGCTCGTACCCCCGGGCCTCGGCCTCCGTCGAGCCGATCACCGGGACGATCCCGGGCAGCACCTTGAGGTGCTCGGGATCCCGGCCGGCCTGCCGGGTACGGGACTTGAGGTCGGCGTAGAAGGCCTGCGCGTCGGCGAGCGTCTGCTGTGCGGTGAACACCGCCTCCGCGTACCGGGCGGCGAACGCCTTGCCGTCCTCGCTCGACCCGGCCTGCACCAGCAGCGGGTAACCCTGCGGCGAACGCGGGACGTTGAGGGCGCCGTCGACACTGAAGTACGTGCCCCGGTGCCGGGGCGGGTGGACCTTCGCGTCGTCGCCCCAGACGCCGGCCGCCTTGTCGCCGACGATCGCGTCGTCCTCCCAGCTGTCCCAGAGCTTCAGGGCCACGTCGAGGAACTCGCCGGCCCGGGCGTAGCGCTCGGCGTGCGCCGGCTCGGCTTCCAGGCCGAAGTTGCGGGCGGCCTCGGCGCCGGCGGTGGTGACGATGTTCCAGCCCGCCCGGCCGCCGCTGATGATGTCGAGAGAGGCGAACTTGCGGGCCAGGTTGTAGGGGGAGTTGTAGGAGGTGGAGGCGGTGGCGATGAGGCCGATGTGCCGGGTGGCCGTCGCCAGCGCGGTGAGCAGGGTGAGCGGTTCCAGTGCGCCGGCCGGGCGTTGGGCGATGTTGCCCCAGAGCTGCGGGCCGTCGGCGAGGAACAGGGAGTCGAAGGTGCCGCGTTCGGCGATCCGGGCCAGGTGGACGTAGTGGTCCAGCTCCACGTGGGCGTACGGGTCGCTCTCCGGGAGCCGCCAGGACGCCTCGTGGTGGCCGGTGTTCATCAGGAACGCGTTGAGGTGGAGTTGCCGGGTCATGGGGGCCCTTCTTCGGCCAGGTGTGGTGGAGGACTTGCGAGCGCCGGTCGGCTGCGTTCAGCCCGTCCGGTGAGGGAGACGAGGCCCGGTCAGGGCCCGAACGGGAGCGCGGGGACGGCCCGCGCGGGACGGTCGGTGACGCTCACGCCACGTCCCCGGTCACGCCCAGCGCGGCGAGCAGTCGTTCGCGGTACTCGCCGAGCAGCGGGTCCCGGTACGAGCGCGGGTGCGGGCGGTCGATGGTCAGGTCGAGACCGATCCGGCCGTGGTCGAGGACGAGGACCCGGTCCGCGAGCACGATCGCCTCGTCCACGTCGTGGGTGACGAGCAGTACGGAAGGCCGGTGGCGCTCCCACAGCTCGCGCAGCAGGGTGTGCATCTTGATCCGGGTGAGGGCGTCCAGCGCCCCGAACGGCTCGTCGGCGAGGAGGAGTTCGGGTTCACGGACGAGCGAGCGGGCCAGGGCGGCGCGCTGTGCCTCACCGCCGGACAACTCGTTGGGCCAGGCCCGCTCGCGGCCCTTCAGCCCCACCTCGGCGAGGGCCGCGCGGCCCTCGCGCTCCGCCTCCCCGCCGTCGAGCCCCAGCAGGACGTTGTCCAGCACCCGCCGCCAGGGCAGCAGCCGGGAGTCCTGGAAGACCACCGACACCCGCTCGGGGGCGGTGAGCCCGCCGCTGCCCACGACCTCGTGGTCGAGTCGGGCGACCGCCCGCAGCAGGGTGCTCTTGCCGGATCCGCTGTGCCCGAGGAGCGCCACGAACTGCCCGGCGGGGATGTCCAGATCGACTCCGTCGAGAACCGTGCGATCCGCGAACGACCGTGTCAGGCCCCGCAGTCGGACGGCGGCCGGGCGGGTCAGTTGCTCAGTGTGCGGCGCCACGACAGCACCCTCCGTTCGATGAGACGGACCGCGGCGTCGGAGAGGAGACCGAAGACGCCGTAGATGAGGAGGCCGACGAGGATGACGTCGGACTGGCCGTAGTTCTGGGCCTGGAACATCAGGTAGCCGAGGCCGCTGGTGGCGTTGATCTGCTCCAGGACCACCAGTCCCAGCCAGGAGCCGGTCACGCCGAGCCGGAGTCCCACGAAGAATCCGGGCAGGGCGCCGGGGATCACGATCTGCCGGATGAACGCGACCTTCGACAGGCCCTGCACCTCGGCGAGTTCGACGAACCGGTGGTCGATGCCGGACAGCGCGGCATGCGTGTTGAGGTAGATCGGGATGTAGACGACGATGGCGATGATCGCGATCTTGAAGGTCTCGCCGATGCCCAGCCAGAGGATGAACAGCGGGATCAGACCGAGGGTCGGGATCGCCCGGTTGAGCTGCACGGTCCCGTCGATCAGCGCCTCGCCGGTCCGGGTCAGCCCCGAGGCCAGTGCGAGCACCACCCCGGCGGTCAGACCGATCGCGAAACCGTAGGCGGCGCGTTCCAGCGAGGTGAGGACGTCGGTGCTCAGTGTCCCGTCGGTCCACAGGTGGACGCCGGTCCGCAGCACCGTCCAGGGCGCGGGGACGGCCCCGGTGTCCAGTTGCCCGGCGGCCGAGGCGGCCGCCCACAGGACGATGAGCAGCAGGGGCCCGACGAGCCGGGAGGCGGGCCACGGTTTGCCGGGGGCGAGCCCCCGGCGTCGTGGCCGGCGCCGGACCCGGTGACCGTCACCGGCGGCAGCGGAGGCCGTGGCCCGGGCAGAGCCGGTGTCCGTGGTCGTGCCGCCGGTCGTCGCGGCGGTCGTGTCGGCGTTCGTCGCGGCGGTCGTGCCGGTGGTCGTGGTCGTGCTTGCGCTGGTGGTCATGGCGGTCAACTCCGGTACTCGGCGGTCACGGACTCGGCGGCGATGCCCTCGAAGCGGTGGTCGAACAGCGAGGAGACGTCGAACTTCTTCACGAAGCCGCCCTCCGCGAGGAGATCCGCGGTCTCCTGCTCCCACTTGACGGCCTCGTCCCAACTCGGCGGGAAAAGGGGCTTGTTGGCGAGCGCGGTGATCGACCGGGCCTGGTCGAGGGTCAGGTTCTGCGTCTTGACGTAGAACTCCTCGTTCCAGACGTCCGGGTTCTCGTAGCTCCACACCAGGCCCCGCGCCCACTGCGGGATGTACGCGGCGACGGCGGCGGCCTTCGCCCTGTCGTTCAGCACGGACGCCGGCGCCCACAGCAGGCTGAGCAGGTCGACGACGTCGGTGGTGATGACGCGGGCGCCCTTGGACCCGTACTGCTTGAGGTAGGCGGGCGACTGGGTGTTGCCGAGCGGGGCGATGTCCACCTGGCCCGACTGGAGGGCGGTGAGGAACTGGTTGCTGGTCAGCGGGACCAGTTTCACGTCGTCGTACTTCAGGCCGGCCTTCTTCAGCGCCCGCAGCAGGACGACGCCCTGCGCCTGCCCCTGGGAGAACGCCAGCTTCTTTCCGCGGAAGCCGTCGACGCTCCTGATATCACTGCCCGGCTTGGTGGCGAAGACGTAGTTCGGCTTCCGCGTGATGTTGATCGCGACGATTTTCGCGTCGAAGCCCTGGTAATGCGCCTGGATCGGCGGAATTCCGGCGTTGTTGGCGACGTCCAGGGACTTCGCACGGAAGGCGTTGATGACATCGGGACCGGCCCCGATGTTCAGCCAACTCGACACCGCGAAAGGCAGTTCGGGCAGCTTCGCCAGTTTCAGCTGCAACTGCTGCGCGCCCTGGTAGGAGGCGATCTTCAGGCTCGTACCGGAGGGCACCTTGTCGGCGAGCGGGGCCGTGGAGGCGCCCTCGCCACCGGTGGCGGCACTGCTTTCGGCGCAACCGCTGAGCCCGGCGACACCGGCGGCGGCGCCCAGCAGCGAGGCGAGGAAGAGACGCCGGTCGACACCGGACGTACGGGAAACAGGCACGGGAGAACCCCCAGGGGAACACGGAGACAAGGCAGGCGGAAGCCGGCAGAGGAAAGCGGGCGTGGCAGAGTCCGCAAGGGCGTGCGGAATCCGGAGAAATCCGCGGGGAATCTGCGACGGAACCGGAACGAAACCCGCGACTAAAGGCGGGAGAAGGGCGCGCTCCCGGCGCGCCGGGGCGTCAGCAACAGAAGGTGCGACAGCTCATGGAAAAGATGTTCCTGTCCACGTGGGGGGCCTGTCAATATTCGGAGTTTCTGAATTAACTCGACTCGTGCGAGGAGCCCGCGGGACGGGCCCAGGCCGAGGCCAGCGGATCCCGGTAGAGCACGTCCAGGGCCACCGCCCCGCCCGCCACGGCCAGCACGGAGTCGGGGAATCCGCTCGGCGAGACGGCGGCGGCGCGCTCCGCCCCGACCTCGTCCCGCAGCGCGGCGAGGCAGTCCTCGCGGAACAGCACACCCACCTCGGTGACGACGACCCGCTCCGGATTGAGCACGTCCAGCAGCAGCCCGGCCGCCCGGCCCACCATTCGCGCCCGCTCCCGCAACAGCCGTACGGCCACCGGGTTCCCGGCGTCCGCCGCGGCGACCACGTGCATCGGGTTGACCCCGTCGATCACCCCGGCCCGCCGGGCCCGCCGGCACAACGTCCCCTCGCTCAACTCCACTTGGAGGCAGCCGACCCGGCCGCACGCACAGGGCTCGGTACCGCCGGCCAACGGCAGATGCGCGATGGCGCCCGCCTGGGAACGCGGCCCGTGGTGCACCTCGTCGTTCGTGGCGAACGCCGCGTCGACCATGTTCCCCACGAACAGATGCAGCACGCTGAGGCACCCGCGCGCCTGCCCGAACAGCCGCTCCGCGTTGACCAACGCGCGTGCGTGCCCGTCCACCTCGACCGGCAGCCCGAGACGCGCGCCCACCACCTCCCGTACCGGCACGTCCCGCCAGCCCAGCAGCGGATGGTCGACGACGGTCCCCGAGGCACGGTCCACCCAGCCGCCGGTGGCCACCCCCACGCCGAGGGCCCGGCAGCCCGAGGCCTCCGCCAGCAGCGCGCCGAGCCCGGCGGCGGCCCGCGCCAGCACCTCGGACGGTTCGAGGCGGCCGTGGTGCCGCAACTCACGCCGCGCCACCACCCGGCCGCGCAGATCCAGCAGCGACACCGTCGTGTACGGCACCGCGACGTGTATCCCGCCCACCACGAACCGCGAGTCGTCCAGGTCCACGGGAACGTGCGGTCGGCCCACCCCGTTGCTGCGCCGGGGCACCGCCGCCTCCCGGATCAGCCCGAGCCCGGTGAGCCGGGCGCAGTGGTCGGTGACGGAAGCGGGGGACAGCCCGGTGAGCCGGGCGATGGTGGAGCGCGCGACCGGTCCGTGCTCCAGCACGGACCGCATGATCACACTGGCGCTGGTACGGCGCCGGTCGCTGTCGGCGACCCGGGCGACGGGGGAGGCGGGGGCGGGAGGAACCGCGGTACGGGGCATGGGGAACTTCCTCGGAAGTCGGGAGCCGGTCCGACACTGCGCCGTCTGTGGAGCGCGGCGCGCCGGATGATCGGCTCCGCCCGCCTCACACCGGAGGGCGACAGGCGGCCGCGCCCACGCGTCGCAGGTCGACATGGCGACGCGACGAGAAGTTCAGGGCTTGGGCCTGGGCAACCATGGCTCGAAGCTAGCAAAGGGGGTCGGCCCTGCCCAGATGGCGACCGACGGGCGAGACGGCCGCCGTTCGCTTGGTGGAATCCCACAGAGGCCGCCCGGGACGCCCGCGTATCCCGGACCACGCCACCTCAGTGACCAGGGTCACCTCGTACCGCGTGTAACCGCCACTCTTTGTCAGGAGCCCACCAACCTCGTGTTCGACCGTTTGTCGACCACTGACGGTGATCGCCTCGCCCCCCCTGGGATAGCGTCGCCGTGTCCCGTCCGTCCCCGTCCCGCGGAGTCCCCATGAGCACCGCCGCCCTCGCTCCCGCCCGTCCCGGCAAGGTCCTCGCCGACCTCCTCCCCGCTTCTCGTGTCCGGGACCTCGCGCTCGTGCTCGGCGGTGCCGCGCTGACCGGCCTCGCGGCCCAGATCGCGGTCCCGGTCCCCGGCTCCCCGGTCCCGGTGACCGGCCAGACCTTCGCCGCGCTGCTCGTCGGCACCACCCTCGGCGTCCGCCGCGGGGTCTCCTCCCTCGCCGTCTACGCGCTCGCCGGTCTCGCCGGTGTGCCGTGGTTCGCGGGCGGCGGCTCCGGCGTCTCCGTCTCCTTCGGCTACATCCTCGGCATGATCCTCGCGACCGCCGCCGTGGGCGCCCTGGCCCGCCGGGGTGCCGACCGCTCCGTGCCGCGCATGGCGGGCACGATGCTGCTGGGCGAGGCGGTCATCTACCTCGTCGGCGTCCCGTACCTGGCCTTCGCCGCCGACATGTCCGCCTCCGCCGCGATCGCTGCCGGTCTCACTCCGTTCCTGATCGGCGACCTGGTCAAGGCCGTCCTGGCGATGGGCCTGCTCCCGACGGCGTGGAAGCTCGTCAAGGAGTAGCCGCCCGCGGATACGCGTCGAGGGGTTCGCCGGGTCGGGTCGCAGCACGCGACCGACCCGGCGGACCCCTTTCGCGTGGGCCCGCTCAGCTCTCCCGTGGCTCCGGGCGTCGCCTTGACCACCACAGCCCCGCCGTGCCCGCCGCGAGCAGTGCGGCCCCGGCAGCGCCGAGCGGCAACACGTCCCGCCCGACACCGGTCTTGGGCAGTTCCTCGCCGCCGGGGCCCACGGGTGCGTTGTCGGTACCGAGGAGCAGCGGGGTGGCGGGCGCGTTCGGGGACGGGTTCGTCGTGCCGAACGGCACCGGGCCCTGCTGCCAGAACGTCTTCTTCCCGTCACCGGTCTGGACGGGCAGACAGATCTTCCCGGTCTTGCTCAGATCGAACGTGGCGTCGACGGCGTACGACTTCGACGCCCCGGCCGCGAGATGGTCGATGGGGCAGGAGAAAGCGCTGTTGGATCCTTCCGGGAGATCTTTCTTCGCGATGGCATCACACCCCTGAACGCTTTTGACCGTCAGGCCGTCGAAACCGACGACCAAAAGCCTTATCTGTCCGCTGTCATTGGTTCCCTCGTTCTTCACCGTGGCGGTGATCTCCGTTTTCCTGGAACTGTTGTCGACCGAGATCCGCTCCGGCAGTGTCGTCGTCGTCTTCACGCCCGCGGGCGCCTCGTCGACGGGCTTTCCCCCCTTGCCGCTGGCCGGCCCCTGATCATCGGCCCCGGCGGGGAAGGAAAGGATCAACACCGCCGAGAATGAAGCCACGACCAGCGATCCGGCGACGGTCGTCGCGCGACGAGAACTCATGTTCGCCCCCCTTGGCTGCGCCTGAATTCGCAGTACTGGAAGAGGTACCACAAGATTTCTCCGCACTATGCTGATAGGGCAGTAAGTGTGACTATTGTGTTCCAGGGGCCGGGCAATGGAGGGGGTGCAGCGGATTGCCGGGAAATGCGGGAAACACGGGAAACGCAGAGGATCCGGGGAACACAGGGAATTCGGGGAGTGGCGGTTTCGCCGGGTTACTCGTGACGGGGCGCTATCGGCTGGTCGAGAGTATCGGCCAGGGGGGAATGGGGCGCGTGTGGCGAGCCGCCGACGAGGTGCTCGACCGGCAGGTAGCGGTCAAGGAGATGCGCATAGACGGCCTCGACTCGGAGGACACCCGCACCCGTCGCGAACGCACCCTGCGCGAGGCCCGAGCCACCGCCCGGATCGACCACCCCAACGTGGTGCGCGTCTACGACGTCGTGGACGAGGGCGAACGCCTGTGGATCGTCATGGAGTTGGTCGTCGGCCGCTCCCTCGAACGCATCATGGCCGAGGAGGGCCCACTGGACCCGCGCGAAACCGCCCGGATCGGCCTGGGCCTGGTCACGGCCCTGCGCCAGGTACACGCGAGGGGGGTACTGCACCGCGACATCAAACCCGGCAACGTCCTGGTGGAGGACGCGGGGAGCCCGTGGAGTGAAGGAAGCGCGGGCGACGCGGGTAACGCGGGTAACGAGGGGAGGGCGGGTATCGAGGGGGGATCGGGGGACCGGAGGAACGCGGGAAACAGGGAGAGCACGGGAAGCAGGGGGAACGCGGCGAACAGGGAAAACACGGGGAACGCGGGAAACCGGTCGAGCGCGGGTGACAGGGTGACCGGCGTCCGACGGATCGTCCTCACCGACTTCGGCATCGCCGCGATCCAGGACACGAAGGCGTTGACCATGGTCGGGATGCTGGTCGGCTCCCCGGACTACATGGCCCCCGAGCGCATCTCGGGCCACCCTCAGGGCCCACCCTCCGACGTGTGGTCGCTGGGCGCGACACTCTGCGCCGCCCTGGCCGGGCACTCCCCGTTCTCCCGGGACACCACCCTGGCGACCCTGCACGCGGTGCTCTACGAGGAACCCCGACTCCCTTCCAACGCGGGCCCGTTGCACGGCATTCTCACCGCACTCCTGGCGAAGGAGCCCACCGCCCGCCCCACCCTCACCGACCTGGAAGCCGCTCTCGCACGCTTGGCCTTCCCGCCGCCCGCACCGCCGTCCGCCGACGAACTCGGCGGCGCCGAGGGAGGCGAGAAGGCCGGGGGAGTCGAGGGGGCAACAGGGGATCGAGGGCCGGAACCGGTCGCCGACGTGGGGGAGTCGCCGCCGAGGGAATCGCCGACCCGCGTACTCCTGAACCCCGCCAAGGTGCCCCACCCGCTCCACCCGCCCGACGCACCGGATGCCACCCCTGATGCCACCGCCGGTGCCTTCCCCGATGCCTCCGGCGCGGCGGCCTCGGAGATGCGCTCGGAGTCGGGCTCCGAACCTCCGTCCCCCGGCCCGCCGGGGACCCCGGCCCCGCCCTCGGGGATCTCGCTCGCCCGTTCCCTCGCGGTGACGGAACGCGCCCCCACCCCGGACCCGGTCCCGACCCGTCGAGCGGGCGGACCGCCGGACGGTGAGCTGCGTACGGGTCCTACGGGTCCTACGGGTCCTACGGGTCCTACGGGTCGTCGGGGTCGTGCGGGTCGTAGGGGTCGTGCGGGGGAGAGATGGACGACTCGCCGTACCGGTGCCGCGGTCGCCGCCGTCGGTGTCGTCGTCGTGGCCACGGTCCTCGCGATCGTCCTGGCGGCGGCCCCCGGTTCGCACGACGGCGACGACCAGGCCGGCGGCGCCTCGCCCAAGCCGTCCCCGTCGCCTGTCACCGGCTCGCATTCCGGTACCGGCGCGGGTGCCGGTACCGGTGCCGGAACGGCCTCCGGTTCGAGTCCCTCCCCCTCGCCCACCGTCGAGGGGACGTTCAGGCCGCCGAGCCTGCCCCCCGGCGCGCACCAGGAGGCCGGAGGCTTCGCGTGGGCGACGCCCAAGGGCTGGCGGCGGGATGTGAAGACGGGCGCCGAGGTGCACTACACGTCGCCCGACGGCAGCCAGGAACTCGTCGCCAAGTCCTCCCTGGCCCGCGGCGACCTGATGGACACCTGGCGTACCTCCGAACGGAACGCCCACCAGGGGCGGGACTACAGCAAGATCCGTCTGGAGGAGACGACGTTCCGGGGCCACCCGGCGGTCGTCTGGGAGTACACGTTCACCCTTCAGGGAACCCCGTGGCACGCCCGCCTCCTGGGCTTCGACGAGAGCGGGAAGTCGTACCAGATCAACACCTGGTACCAACCCGCGGCCGAGTCGGCGGCCCTGAAGACGTACGAGAAGGTCAAGGACAGCTTCACCGTGATGTGACGGCGGGGCGGGAAAAAAGGGGCCCGCCGAAGCGGACCCCTTCTCATCGGTCTCCGAGCAGAGCTACTCGACTTCGCTCTGGGCAGGGGCAGGGGCAGGGGCAGGGGCAGGGGCAGGGGCAGGGGCAGGGGCAGGGGCAGGGGCAGAGGCAGTCGTCTCGGTCCCGGCCTTGGCCCTGGCCTTGACCCGGCCCTCCTTCAGGAAGGCGACGGCCACCACGAGGGCGGCGACGAGCAGCGACAGCAGCACGGTCGTCCGCCCGCTGCTCTCGCCCTCGGTGTCGGTCAGCATGTAGCCGAGCACGAAGACGATCAGCGCGGCCGTCGCCCAGGTCAGGTAGGGGTACAGCCACATCCGCACGACCAGCTTCTCCGGCGCCTCGGCCTGGATGATCTTCCGCATCCGCAGCTGCGAGAAGCAGATGACCAGCCAGACGAACAGGGCCACGGCGCCGCTGGAGTTCACGAGGAAGAGGAAGACGGAGTCCGGGAACTTGTAGTTGAAGAAGACGGCGACGAACCCGAACGTCACCGAGGCGACGATCGCCGCGAGCGGAACCCCACGACTCGTCGTCCGGGCGAACATCTTCGGCGCGTCCCCCCGCTCACCGAGCGAGAAGGCCATACGGGACGCCGTGTAGAGCCCGGAGTTGAGACAGGACAGCACCGACGTCAGCACGATGAAGTTCATGATCTGACCGGCGTGTGCGATCCCGAGGGAGTCGAGGGCGGCCACATAGGAGCCCTGCTCCTTGATGGACGCGTCGTCCCAGGGCAGCAGCGTGACGACGACGAAGATCGACCCGAGGTAGAAGACGCCGATCCGCCAGATGATGCTGTTCGTGGACTTCGTCACGGCCCGCTGCGGGTTCTCGGACTCGCCGGCCGCGAGGGTCGCGATCTCGCTGCCCATGAAGGAGAAGACGACGAGCAGCACGCCGGTGAGGATGGCGCCGGGGCCGTGGGGCAGGAAGCCGCCGTGGTCGGTGAGGTTGCCGAGTCCCGCCTTGTCGCTGTCGGCACCGGGCAGCACGCCGAAGACGGCGAGTCCACCGACGATGATGAAGGCGCTGATCGCGACGACCTTGATACCGGCGAACCAGAACTCGAACTCGCCGTAGGACCCGACGGAGACGAGGTTGGTGGCGGTCAGCACCACCATCACGATGAGCGCCCATCCCCACTGCGGTACGCCGGGCATCCACCCTTCGAGGATCTTGGCCCCGGCGGTGGCCTCCACCGCGAGCACGACGACCCAGAAGAACCAGTACAACCAGCCGATGGAGAAGCCCGCCCAGCGGCCGAGCGCCCGGTCGGCGTGCGCCGAGAACGAACCGGAGGTCGGATTGGCCGCGGACATCTCGCCGAGCATCCGCATCACCAGCACCACGAGCGTGCCGACGAGCGCGTAGGACAGCAGAATGCCCGGCCCGGCGGTGGCGATGCCGGAACTGGAACCGACGAACAGTCCGGCTCCGATGACTCCGCCGATGGCGATCATCGACAGATGCCGGTTCTTGAGCCCTGCCTGAAGTCCGGACCCGGATCCGTTGCCGGGATCTCCGGAACCTCCGGGGCCGTGCTCGGCCTTGGTGAGGGTCGGCTGCGAAGTCATGAGCTTGGTTTTCCTTTGCGCCGCGTGAGGGGAATCGGGTGCGTCGTGCGTGGGGGGCATACGAGCCGGTCCAGTGAATCCGAGGTAAATGAATTCGGGAACCTTTGATTCCGGATTGTTACTTGAGGTTTTCCTGAGCTTCCATGGGATTGCTCGCAGTTTTCGGACGCGGCACCCGGCGCTGCTACCCCACGGCAGTCGTGTCACACTCATCCCATGCGCGTGTATCTCGGCTCGGACCATGCCGGCTTCGAACTCAAGAACCACCTCGTGGAATGGCTCAAGGCGGCGGGTCACGACCCGGTCGACTGCGGGCCCCACATCTACGACGCCCAGGACGACTACCCGCCCTTCTGCCTCCGTGCCGCGGAGCGGACGGCCGCCGACGCCGGATCCCTCGGCATCGTGATCGGTGGCTCCGGCAACGGCGAGCAGATCGCGGCGAACAAGGTGAAGGGCGTGCGTGCCGCCCTGGCCTGGAGCGAGGAGACCGCGGCCCTCGGCCGCCAGCACAACAACGCCAACGTCGTCGCGGTGGGCTCCCGCATGCACACCCAGGACGAGGCGACGAAGTTCGTCGAGACCTTCCTCGCCACCCCGTTCTCCGAGGACGAGCGTCACATCCGCCGCATCGACATGCTCTCGTCGTACGAGACCACCGGCGACCTGCCGGCGATCCCGGCCCACCACCCGCAGCAGCAGTAGGCCAGCGGCGAGGACACACGGAGTCCGGGGCGAAGCCCCGGACTTCTCCCTTTCACCCGACCGAAGCCGGGTGAAAGGGGTGCGAAGGTCCGGGGCGGAGCAGCCCCGGTGAAGCGGCCTTTCATCCGGCCGATCCGATGGGCGGGTCCGCCGGCTCCGGTGGCCGGGTGGGAGAGGAAGGGAGACGCCGGTGCCGGAAGGGCACACGATTCACCGACTGGCGCAGGACTACGCCCGCTTCACCCGTCGCCCCCTCCAAGTGACCAGCCCGCAGGGCAAGTTCGCCGACGCCGCCGCCCTCCTCGCCGACATCTCTCTCACCCGCACCGAGGCCCACGGCAAACACCTCTTCCTCGGCTTCACCGGCGACCGGTGGATCCACATCCACCTGGGTCTCTTCGGCAAGGTCACCTTCGGTCCGGCGCCCGCGCCGCCGCCCACGGACACGGTCCGTCTCCGCCTCGCCGACCCCACCTCCTACGTGGATCTCCGGGGCCCCACCACCTGCGCCCTGATCACGGGCGACGAGAAGCGTGCGATACACGCCCGCCTCGGCGCCGACCCCCTCCGCGCCGACGCCGACCCCCGGGCCGCGTACGCCCGCGTCTCCCGCAGCCGTACGACGATCGCCGCTCTCCTCATGGACCAGAAGATCATCGCCGGCGTCGGCAACGTCTACCGGGCCGAGGTCCTCTTCCGGCACGGCATCGACCCGTACCGCGCGGGCCGCGACATCACGCCCGCCGAGTGGGACGCGATCTGGGCCGACCTGGTCGTCCTGATGCGGGAGGGCGTCCGCAGCAACCGCATCGACACGGTCCGCCCGCAGCACACCCCGGAGGCGATGGGCCGCCCGCCCCGCGTCGACGACCACGGCGGCGAGGTGTACGTCTACCGCCGCACCCATCAGCCCTGTCACCTCTGCGGCGACGCCGTCCGCACCGCCGACCTCGCCGCCCGCAACCTCTTCTGGTGCCCGACCTGTCAGAAGAACTGACCGCGCGCCTCGTCGTGACATCAGAACCCGTGCGGCAGCCACGGGGCGGTAATCGCCCCGAACCCCACCGCGGCCTCCGCCAGCGCGCCCGGCCGCAGCTCCCGTACCCGCCCGGCCCGTGCCAGCGAGGCAAGGCCGACGCCTCCGAGATACGCCGCTCCCAACTCCCGTACGGACAGGGCGAGGTCAGGGGCGTCCGAGGTGCGCGCGCACACCGCGCCCTTGGCGACCCCCGAGAGCCGCCAACGCCCCGAGTTCCAGGGGCAGAAGGCGTCCTCGACCTCCAACACGACGTCCACCGGCGCCTGATACGTCCGCGCTTCGAGGGCCGCGCCGACGTCCACCAGCCGTACGAACAACGAGTCCCGCACCCGCAGCTCGCACCGCCGGATGTCGGAGACGAGATGCTGCCACGCCTCGTCCATCGGCCGCCCCCGCACCTTCAGCGAGGTGGTGAGGTCGATCCCGAACAGGAACCGCCACAGCGCCGCCTCCGTCGCCGGATCCACGCCCACCAGGTCCTGGAGCCGCACCTGCCCGTTGTGCCCGCTGTCCCGCCACTCGGACCGCACCCGGAACCGGACGTACCCGGTGACCTCCCCGTCCCGCTCGGCGAGCACACACTGGAGCGGCGACGCCCCGCCCCGGTCACTCGCCGGATCGAGCAGCCCCAGCCGCTCCCAGCCGGGCCGGCGCGCGAGCATCCCGGCCCGGGTGGGCACGGTCCGCGCGTACACCGACTCGCACACCTCGAGCGTCGTGCCGGGGTCGACGTACCGCAGCCGTACGTCGTCCGTACCGGCCGGGACCGACAGCCGTACCCGACTGGTGTCGATCTCGGCGTGCAGCCCGAACGTCGCCGCGGCATACCCGAACCGTCCGTAGATGTCCGGTTCGGAGGCGGTCAGGATCGCGAGCGGCTCGCCCCACGCCCGCACATCGTCCAGCTGCCGCCGCATCATCGACGTCAGGACCCCGCGCCGCCGGTGGGTCGCGCTCACGCCGACCATCGTCACGCCCGCCGCCGGCACCGAGGCCCCGCCCGGTACCGTCAGCCGGAAGTCGTACGCCCCCGCGGTGGCCACGCACTGGTCGCCGTCCCACACGCCCAGGGAGCGCTCGTACGAGGTGAGCGCCCTGAAGAGCTCCCGTTCCTCGGTCGACTCCCCGATTCCGCCGAAGGCGCGGAGCAGGGTGTCGTACCACTCGTCCCATTCGTCCCGACGTAGTACCCGTGGTTCCCGCGACTCCCGCATCTCCCGCACCTTCCGCATTTCCGGCGCCCGGCCGCGGAAGAGGTCGCACGGCCCGTCGCCTCACTCGTCATGGATTCATGCCTAGCAGTCCGGTGCGGGACGAGCCAGCCAATTTCCCTCTCCTCGGGGCGCGAGCGCTTTCCGTGAAGTTCACTGTGAAGTTGAGCCTCGGAGGGGGGACAAGTGGGACCTCCCGTGCCAAGCGGCGGGTTCGATGGATAGGGTCCCGAACTAATGGCAGTAGGACGGCAGCGGCGCGCGGAAGCCGAGACGTTGACGGCCCGGTTGAAGCACTTGATGCACCGGGTCCGCACCGGCCTGCGCAGAAGCGCCGTGGACTACTTCCGCGGCGACGGTTCGGACTGGATCGCGCTGGCCTTCCTGCTGCTCACCGTCCCGCTGATCGCCGTCACCACACTCGCCAACTCGGTGTGGTGCTCACCGGCCGCCCTGGTCCTGCCGATCGTCGCCGGCGGACTGCTGCTGCGCCCGTCGAGCCTGCTCGGCCTGTACGCGGCGGCGGCCACGGCCCTCATCGTGGAGTCGGTGCAACTGGGGCCCTACACCGAGGGCCCGTCCAGGGTCACCCCCGGTGTCGTCCTGGTCGTCGCAGCATGCGGTTTCTTCGGACTTCTCATCGCCCAGTTCCGCAGCAGGGTCGGTGTGCCCTGGCGGCGCGGCGGCACCATGCTCTTCGACCTGCGCGAACGCATCCGGGTGCAGAGCAAGCTGCCGAGCCTGCCGCAGGGCTGGCACCGCGAGATGGCGCTGAGGCCCGCCGGTGGCCAGTCGTTCTCCGGTGACTTCGTCGTCGCGGCCCGGACGAACGGCGGCCGCACCATGGAGGTCGTCCTCACGGACGTCTCCGGCAAGGGCATGGACGCCGGTTCGCGAGCCCTCCTGCTGTCGGGCGCCTTCGGCGGCCTGCTCGGCTCGCTGCCGCCGCACGCCTTCCTCCCGGCCGCCAACGGCTATCTGCTCCGCCAGGACTGGGACGAGGGCTTCGCCACCTCCATCCACCTGGTCCTCGACCTCGACTCCGGCGACTACGAGCTCTACTCGGCCGGCCATCCGCCGGGCCTCCAGCTCAGCGCGGGCAGCGGCCGCTGGGAGGAGAAGGCCGCCGAGGGCCCCCTCCTCGGCGTGTACGACGGCGCCCAGTTCGACCCCGTGAAGGGCTCGCTGCGCCCCGGAGACGTGCTGATGCTCTTCACCGACGGCCTGGTGGAGACCTCCGACCGGGACATCGTCGAGGGCATCGACCGCCTCACCGGCGAAGCCGACCGGTACGTGGCCGGCGGCTTCCAGGGCGCCGCCTGGCACCTGATCGAGGCGGTGGCGAAGGACGTCAACGACGACCGTGCCCTGCTGCTCGTCTGCCGCGAGGGCCCGACGGCCCAGTCGACCCCCCTGTCCTGACCTCTTCCGCACCGACCAGCGAACCGTCAGAGCTCTCCCGAAGCTCTCCCGCATCGTCCCGAGCTCTCCCGAGAGGCCACCCGCCATGCTCACCCTGTCCGAGGTCGAGAGCCTCGCCCGCGCCGCCCACCAGGGACAGACCGACAAGGCGGGCCGCCCCTACGCCGAGCACCTCCAGGCGGTCGCCGAGGGCGTACGCGCGCGGGGCGGCGACTCCGAGCAGATCGCCGCCGCGTGGCTGCACGACGCCGTCGAGGACCACGCCCTGTCCGAGGCCTGGCTGGACGGGGCGGCGCTCGGCGACCGTACGAAGGCCGTCGTCCTCGCGGTCACCAAGCGGGCGGGAGAGACGCCGGAGGCCTACGCCGGGCGCATCCTGGCCACCCCCGGCGCGCTGCTGGTGAAGGAGGCGGACCTGGCGCACAACGCGGACCCGGCTCGGCTCGCGGTCCTGGACGCACCGACCCGGGCGCGACTGACCGAGAAGTACGCACGGATGCGCGCCCTCCTCGGCCTCACAACCCACCGGGACGAGAGCGCCTAACCCGCGACGTCGGCCGACCGCTCCCGCTGTCGCCGTGCGCCGGACTCCTGCCGCTGCGCGCCCTCGCCGGCAGCCCCGCCCTTCTCGCCCTTCTCGCCTCTCTCGGCCTTCCCGCGCTCGCGGGCGAGTTCGGCGGCGTCCCGCTTGAAGGCCCAGTCCATCCTCGGCTCCATCACGAACCGCAGCACCCGCCGTACGGGCCCGGTGCACAACAGCGTGATGGCTACGGCCACGACGACGGTGACGGCGATCTCCCCGAGCGGGCGGTGCAGCGCGGGGTGATCGAACCAGCCGCGGTAGTCGGCGGTCTTGATCAGCAGGCCGTGCGTCAGATAGCCGTAGAGCGTGCCCGCGCCGAGCGCGGTGAACCACATCGTGCGGCCCGGCACCCAGGAGAAGAAGCAGGCGGTCAGCAGCAGGGAGCAGCCGAACAGGGCGAGCTGCATGACGGGACCGACCCACCACGGCACGCCCAACTCCTGCGCGGAGTTGCGGTGGTAGAGCCATCCGCTGTTCATCCGCGGCACCGCCCACCAGGAGAACGCCAGCGCGAAGGCGAACACCGGCACCGCCGCGATCCGGAACCAGCGCCGGCGCACCAGCGCGAAGTGCTCCGGCTTCAGGTTCAGTCCCAGCACGAAGAACGGCAGGAACTGAAGGACACGCGGGAGGTCCAGATCACCGCCGATGTTCGGGGTGGCGGACGCCAGCATGGCGATGCCCAGCGCGACCGGCAGCGGATGACGGACCAGCTTCCAGAGGGGCGTGGTCAGCCGCCAGATGAACAGTGCGCACAGGAACCAGGTCAGGTAGTACGGGTCGAGCAGGCTGATGTCCTGGGGAGCGCCGCCGACGTACGTCTTCAGGAGCGGGTAGGCGGTCTCGAAGACGATGTACGGCACGACGACGCCCGTCACCAGCCGCTTGAGCTTGGCGGGACTCCCGTCGAAACTGCGGGAGAAGAAGCCGGAGATGACGATGAAGGCCGGCATGTGGAACGTGTACAACAGCACGTACGCCGCCGTGAGCACCCGGCTGTCGCCCTTCAGCGACTCCCAGGCGTGCCCCATGGCCACCAGCACGATCGCCAGGTACTTCGCGTTGTCGAAGAACGCGTCACGCTTCGCGACGGGCCGCGGCGACGGCCGTCCGTCGGATCTGTTCCCGGGCCGGTCGTGCCGGGCGGCCCGGCCGGCTTGATCGTTCTGGTCGTGCTGATCGTTCTGGTTCTGGGGTGAGCTGGAGCTCGGAACGAGAGACGAGGCGGCGTGGGACATTCGAGGCACCCTAGCGTCGCGCACGCGTATTCGTAAAACGCCCCAGGTCATTCCTTGTTATTGCCCTCGGCCTTGATCGCGGCATTGGCCATGAGGGAGAGGGGCCACGCCTCCGGCGCGACCTTGATGTCACGATTCATCCCGACTAAAAGGTGCATAACGTCGGTTGTGCACCCGTAGTTGAAGTGGTTACGACCACAATTCGAATTACCTGCACTGGCGTTGTGTGGACACGGCAACGAACTGCCCCAATTCCCGGTGCGGGCATGTACTCGAATTGCTGTGCGGCGCACCCCCGGACCGGAGGGTCCGCGCGATGATGTGTCACGGGCCGCATGGGGAGGCCCTGTTGGTGGCACGATGGTGTCGGGAGTGCGGACCGACCGAGGGTGTGTGATCAGTTGTGGCCATTTCACTGTCAGTGGTGCTGCTGTTGGCGATCATCCTGGTGGTGCTCATCCGGGGAGGGTCGATCAAGGCGGGGCCGGCGATAGTCGCGATCCTGTTCGGCTTCTTCCTCGCGTCGACCGGCATGGCCCCGTCGATCAACCGCTTCCTCGACTCCCTGGCCGACACCATCAACTCGATCAGCTTCTGAGGCCCGCCCCCGCGTGCGCCGGACCGAACACGCGGGGGAGGGGCCGTACGTCGCGCTCCGACCGCTCCAACTGCTCCCGACTGCTCCGACTGCGCCGTGATCCACGGCTCGGCCCACTCGGGGACGCACATCGGATTCCGGCGCGGAGGGCTGCAACAGCCCAGGACGCACCGAAGGCCCGGGGAGAGGAAACCGACCTCTCACCCGGGCCTTCGTCGTACAGAGCGGGCGACGGGAATCGAACCCGCGTAGCTAGTTTGGAAGACTAGTGCTCTACCATTGAGCTACGCCCGCACATGACGCGCCGCAGGTCAGCGACCGCGGCACTGCAGGCATCGTAGCGGGTCGGCACCGTGCCGCGCACACCCCGTTTCCGGGGCCCGCCGCGGCGCGCCCCGAGGCTCGGTAAAAGCGGCGGTCAGGCGGCCTGCGGGCATGTACCCTTCGTGTCGCACCAGACGGGGTGTGGCGCAGCTTGGTAGCGCGTCCGCTTTGGGAGCGGAAGGCCGTGGGTTCAAATCCCGCCACCCCGACCAACGACCGGCCGTCAGTGGCCACGGGTCCGCAGGGCACCGGCCACCACCGGACCGGGGACCTGGTCGTCGACCCGGCCGTCACCGGCTGTCGACTCGACCATCAGTGGCCACCGAACAGCCTTCACCGGCCGTCACCGGCCATTTGCGCGGGCACCTCGCTTGATCGCCTTTGGGGCGTGTCGTCGCTGCCGTTACTATGCAAGCTGCACGCCCGTATGCCTCATCCTCTGGTAAGTCCTCCGGGCGGCGAATCCGCGGGAGCCGGTCTGGCTCCTGCAGAAACCAAGAAGTCAGCCCCCAAGGAGACCGAACCGTGAAGAGCGCCGTGGAGACCCTGAACCCGACTCGGGTTCGGCTCAGCATCGAGGTGCCCTTCGAGGAGCTCAAGGACAGCCTCGACGCGGCGTACAAGAAGATCAACCAGCAGGTCACGGTGAAGGGCTTCCGCAAGGGCAAGATCCCCGCCCGCGTCATCGACCAGCGCTTCGGCCGTGGCGCCGTGCTGGAGGAGGCCGTCAACGACGCGCTGCCGAAGTTCTACACGGAGGCGGTCAACGAGGCCGAGATCGACGTCCTCGGCCAGCCCGAGGTCGACATCACGGAGCTGAAGGACGGCGAGACGCTGAACTTCACCGCCGAGGTCGACATCCGTCCCTCCCTCGAGCTCCCCGAGGACTTCTCCTCCATCGAGGTCGAGGTCGACGCCGTCGAGGTGTCGGAGGAGGACGTCGACAAGTCGGTCGAGCAGCTCCGTGAGCGCTTCGCCTCGACCTCCCCGGTCGAGCGTGCCGCCGGTGACGGCGACGTCGTCACCGTCGACCTGGAGGCCAAGGTCGACGGCGAGATCCTCGAGGACGGCGTCGCCAGCGGCGTCTCCTACACCATCGGCTCGGGCGAGCTGCTGGAAGGCATCGACGAGGCCGTGAAGGGCCTGGAGGCCGGTGGCGAGACCACCTTCACCTCCGAGCTCAAGGGCGGCTCGGCGGCCGGCAAGGAGGCCGAGGTCACCGTCAAGGTCTCCCAGGTCGCCGCCCGCGAGCTCCCCGAGCTGGACGACGAGTTCGCGCAGCTCGCCTCCGAGTTCGACACCCTCGAGGAGCTCAAGGCGGACAGCCGCAAGCGCCTCGAGAACATGAAGCAGTACGACCAGGCCACGCAGGCCCAGGAGCGCGTCCTGGAGAAGCTGCTGGAGCTCGTCGAGGTGCCCGTCCCCGAGAAGCTGCTCGAGGAAGAGGTCAACACCCGCAAGCACAACCTGGAGCACCACCAGCTCGGCCAGATGGGCCTCGACCTCGACAAGTACCTGGAGATCCAGGGCAAGACCGCCGAGGAGTTCGAGACCGAGACCCGTGAGGCCGCGGTCAAGGGCATCAAGACCCAGTTCGTGCTCGACGAGCTCGTCAAGCGCGAGAAGCTGAACGTCAACCAGGAGGAGCTCACCGAGCACCTCATGCGCCGTGCCGCCTCCTCCGGCATGTCGCCCGACCAGTTCGCCCAGGCGGTCGTCGAGGGCGGCCAGGTTCCGCTCCTGGTCGGCGAGGTCGCCCGCGGCAAGGCCCTGGCCACGGTCGTCGAGTCCGCCACGGTGAAGGACACCAACGGCGAGGTCATCGACCTGGACGACGAGGAGGAGACCGAGGAGGACGCCGCCGAGTCGGCGACCTCCGAGGAGAACACCGAGGCCTGACAGGCCTCGCGTCGCCTCTGACGCAGACATGAGGGGCCCCGGAGCGGCATGCGCTCCGGGGCCCCTCTGTCATGGGCGGCCGGCCGCCGGCGCTCAGCGGGTCGGGGCGGCCGCCGCGGCGGCGCGGGCACGGCTGCGCCTCGCGGCCGGAACCCCTCGGGGGCGGCGCGCGACCGCTCGTGGACGGCGCGACGACCGTCCGTGGACGGCCCGTCACGGCCCACGGACGAGGCCTCCACGTCTACGCCCCCGGCGAACACTCTCCTCTCCGGGATTCCCCGAAGGGACCCGCGCGTTAGGGTCCATGAGTACGAGGGCAGGGGAGTCTCCGTTGCCCCCGGCAGTACACGTGAGACGGCCCGGCGCCGTCGTAAGACGAGCAGGTGGATACGTGACGAATCTGATGCCCTACGCCGCCGGCGAGCCTTCCATCGGTGGTGGCCTCGGCGACCAGGTCTACAACCGGCTGCTCGGCGAGCGGATCATTTTTCTCGGCCAGCCGGTCGATGACGACATTGCCAACAAGATCACCGCACAGCTGCTGCTCCTTGCCGCCGATCCGGACAAGGACATCTACCTGTACATCAACAGCCCCGGCGGCTCGATCACGGCCGGCATGGCGATCTACGACACGATGCAGTTCATCAAGAACGACGTGGTGACCATCGCCATGGGTCTCGCGGCCTCCATGGGGCAGTTCCTGCTCAGCGCGGGCACCCCCGGCAAGCGCTTCGCGCTGCCGAACGCCGAGATCCTGATCCACCAGCCCTCCGCGGGTCTGGCGGGCTCGGCCTCCGACATCAAGATCCACGCCGAGCGGCTGCTGCACACCAAGAAGCGCATGGCCGAGCTGACCTCCCAGCACACCGGCCAGACGGTCGAGCAGGTCACCCGCGACTCGGACCGCGACCGCTGGTTCGACGCGTTCGAGGCCAAGGAGTACGGCCTCATCGACGACGTCATCCCGACGGCCGCCGGCATGCCGGGCGGCGGCGGTACCGGGGCGGCCTGAGGACCACTGACGGCACCAGGGCCGGTCAGGGCGCTCCCCGGAGCCCCCTGACCCCCCGAGCCCCTTCCGGAGTCTCCGGGAGCCCCCTGGAATCCTGCGGAACTCCGAAAGGGCCCAGCTGCCTCCGGAGCTCCGAGAGGCCGAGGAGCACCCGGAGGCACCCGGAGACCCCGGAAGTCCGGGGCCCGCGGAGTGGCTCGGAGGCCACCGCGACTCCCGGACTCGGGAAGCCCCTCGTAGGTCCCCGAAGCTCCAGGAGCCACTGGGGGCCGCTCGGAGCCCTTCGAGGCCCGCCGGGCCTCCCGGGATCGCCGAAGACCCCGGAAGCCGTCAGAGCCCCATCCAGCCCCTTCAGCCCACCGCCCCAGTCCTCTTTCCAGGAGACACCGTGAACGACTTCCCCGGCAGCGGCATCTACGCCCGCACCGAGGCCGAGTACACCGGCCCTCGCGCCGAATCCCGCTACGTGATCCCGCGCTTCGTCGAGCGCACCTCCCAGGGCGTCCGCGAGTACGACCCGTACGCGAAGCTCTTCGAGGAGCGCGTGATCTTCCTCGGCGTGCAGATCGACGACGCCTCCGCCAACGACGTCATGGCGCAGCTGCTGTGCCTGGAGTCGATGGACCCCGACCGGGACATCTCGGTCTACATCAACAGCCCCGGCGGCTCCTTCACGGCGCTGACCGCGATCTACGACACGATGCAGTTCGTGAAGCCCGACATCCAGACGGTCTGCATGGGTCAGGCGGCCTCCGCCGCGGCGATCCTGCTGGCCGCCGGAACGCCGGGCAAGCGCATGGCGCTGCCGAACGCGCGCGTGCTGATCCACCAGCCCTACAGCGAGACCGGCCGCGGTCAGGTCTCCGACCTGGAGATCGCCGCCAACGAGATCCTCCGGATGCGCGCGCAGCTGGAGGACATGCTGGCCAGGCACTCGACCACGCCGATCGAGAAGATCCGCGAGGACATCGAGCGCGACAAGATCCTCACGGCCGAGGACGCCCTGGCGTACGGCCTGGTCGACCAGATCATCTCCACCCGCAAGATGAACAACGACTCTGTGCGTTGACACGCGAGGTCGTCCCATTCGGGCCCTCTCGGCACGGTGTGACTCGGTCCACGTCACAGTGAACCGTGCCAAGGGGGGCCCGAACGGGGGGCCAGGCAAGGTACCGTCGGAATAAGGCAGCACCAGGAGCCGCTGGATTCGAAAGCGTCCAGTCGGCTCCCAGGCGAAGGGGAAGCACACCGTGGCACGCATCGGTGACGGCGGCGATCTGCTCAAGTGCTCGTTCTGCGGCAAGAGCCAGAAGCAGGTCAAGAAGCTCATCGCAGGGCCCGGTGTGTACATCTGCGACGAGTGCATCGACCTCTGCAACGAGATCATCGAGGAAGAACTCGCGGAGACGAGCGAGGTCCGCTGGGAGGAACTCCCGAAGCCGCGCGAGATCTACGAGTTCCTCGAGGGCTACGTGGTGGGCCAGGAGCCCGCCAAGAAGGCCCTGTCGGTAGCGGTGTACAACCACTACAAGCGCGTCCAGGCGGGTGAGAACGGCGGCGCCCAAAGCCGCGAGGACGCCATCGAGTTGGCGAAGTCCAACATCCTCCTGCTCGGCCCCACGGGCTCGGGCAAGACGCTCCTGGCGCAGACCCTGGCGCGCATGCTGAATGTCCCGTTCGCGATCGCCGACGCCACCGCGCTCACCGAGGCGGGCTACGTCGGCGAGGACGTCGAGAACATCCTGCTGAAGCTGATCCAGGCCGCGGACTACGACGTCAAGAAGGCCGAGACCGGGATCATCTACATCGATGAGATCGACAAGGTCGCGCGCAAGAGCGAGAACCCCTCCATCACCCGCGACGTGTCGGGCGAGGGCGTGCAGCAGGCCCTGCTGAAGATCCTCGAGGGCACCACCGCCTCGGTGCCGCCGCAGGGCGGCCGCAAGCACCCGCACCAGGAGTTCATCCAGATCGACACGACGAACGTCCTGTTCATCGTGGGGGGTGCGTTCTCGGGCCTGGAGAAGATCATCGAGACCCGGGCCGGCGCCAAGGGCATCGGGTTCGGCGCGACGATCCGCTCCAAGCGCGAGCTGGAGTCCAAGGACCAGTTCGAGGCCGTCATGCCGGAGGACCTGGTCAAGTTCGGCATGATCCCGGAGTTCATCGGCCGGCTCCCGGTCATCACCTCGGTGCACAACCTGGACCGCGAGGCGCTCCTCCAGATCCTGATCGAGCCGCGCAACGCGCTGGTGAAGCAGTACCAGCGGCTCTTCGAACTCGACGGCGTGGAGCTGGACTTCGAGCGGGAGGCCCTGGAGGCCATCGCCGACCAGGCCATCCTCCGTCAGACCGGTGCCCGCGGCCTGCGCGCCATCATGGAGGAAGTCCTCCAGGCGGTCATGTACGAGGTCCCGTCCCGCAAGGACGTGGCCCGCGTCGTCATCACGGCGGACGTGGTCCTCTCCAACGTCAACCCGACCCTGATCCCGCGCGACGCCCGCGGCGGCCGCGGTCCGGGCGAGCAGAAGACGGCCTGACCCGTACCCGTACGTCGAAGGGGCCCCGGTCGATCGACCGGGGCCCCTTCGACGTCTGACCGGACGGTCCGGAGCGTCAGGCCTTGACGCGGACCTCGTCGCGCAGCTTCGTGGTGATGTCGATCGCCGCGTCCTTGGTGATGCTCTTCGTGTTGTCGCCCGGGGACACCATGGCGATCGTGCTGTAGTCGGACCAGACGCAGAACCAGTCGGTCGACTCCTTCTTGGTCAGCGAGTTGGTGCTCTTCGCCGACTGGCACTTCATGAGCGCGCCGTCGATGTCGGCCTCCTCGGGCTGGCCGATCAGCTCGGTCTTGCCCTCGGTACTGCTCGACGAGCTGGAGGAGTTGCTGTCCTCGAGTTCCTTCTGGATGGCGACGAAGTACTTGTCCAGGGCCGCCTCGGGGTCCGCGATCTCGCCGTATCCGCCCACCATCGTGATGCCCTTGGCGGTGAGCAGCTCCGCCTCGCTGGGCAGGTCGGAGGTGTCGGGGTTCTGGGGGTCGTAGTCGCCGAAGTCCGCCGTCGACCACTGTCCGACGACGGCCTTGCCGCCCTTGACGCCGCTGGCCGTCAGGTACTTGGTGGTGTCCGAGTCGCTGCTCTCGCCGCCCTTGCCGACCTGCTTGTACTCGGTGATCACGGTCGCCGGGGTGTTCAACGTGTGCGCGCCGTCGTCCTCCAGACCGCCCCCGCCTCCGCCGATCACGAAGTACGCGCCCACGGCGATCGCGGCGACGACCGCGACCGCGCCGATGATGATGCCGGCCTTCTTGCCGCCGCCGCTCGGCGGCGGGGGCTGCGGGACGCCGTAAGGAGGCTGGCCGTAGGGCGGCTGCTGGCCGTACGGAGGTGCCGGCTGCTGGCTGCCGTACGGCGGCTGCTGGCCGTAGGGCGGGGTCTGCGGGGGAACGCCCTGCGGGGGCTGCTGCGGGTAGCCGTAGCCCGGCGCGGGCTGCGGGGCGGGGGGCTGCTGGGGGTAGCCGTAGCCGGGCTGCGGGGCCTGCGGCGGCTGACCGTACGGACCTGGCTGGCCGTACGGTCCGGGCTGCTGGGGCGGTCCGCCGTACGGGCCCGGCTGGTTGTGACTCATTTCTGGGTTCCCCTCCAGTGCTTATGTGATTTTCACATCCTGGCTCAACGCCCACACCGGCATGGCGCCGGGGCCCTCACCGTTACAGAGGAAACACGTTTCGGGACGGCGCCGTGACACCCCTAAACTGGGCCCGTGACCGAGAACGCTCAGCAGCAGCCATCAGCGCCCCACACCGAACTGCCGACCCAGTACGCGCCGGCCGACGTAGAGGGGCCGCTGTACGAGCGCTGGGTGGAGCGGGGCTACTTCGAGGCCGACGCGAAGAGCGAGAAGCCTCCGTACACCATCGTCATCCCGCCGCCGAACGTCACGGGCAGCCTGCACCTGGGGCACGCCTTCCAGCACACGCTCATGGACGCCCTGACCCGCCGCAAGCGCATGCAGGGCTACGAGGCGTTGTGGCTGCCCGGCATGGACCACGCCGGCATCGCCACCCAGAACAAGGTCGAGCAGCAGCTCGCCGAGGAGGGCAAGTCCCGCCACGACCTGGGCCGCGAGGAGTTCGTCGAGCGGGTGTGGCAGTGGAAGGAGGAGTACGGCGGCAAGATCCTCGGCCAGATGCGCCGGCTCGGCGACGGAGTCGCCTGGGACCGCGAGCGCTTCACCATGGACGAGGGCCTGTCCAAGGCCGTCCAGACCATCTTCAAGAAGCTCTACGACGACGAGCTGATCTACCGCGCCGAGCGCATCATCAACTGGTGCCCGCGGTGTCTGACGGCCATCTCGGACATCGAGGTCGAGTACCAGGAGGACGACGGCGAGCTCGTCTCCATCAAGTACGGCGAGGGCGAGGAGACGCTGGTCGTCGCCACCACCCGCGCCGAGACGATGCTCGGTGACACCGCTGTCGCCGTCCACCCCGACGACGAGCGCTACCGGCACCTGGTCGGCAAGCGCATCAAGCTGCCGCTGACCGACCGCACCATCCCGGTGGTCGCCGACACCCACGTCGACCCCGAGTTCGGCACGGGCGCCGTCAAGGTCACCCCGGCCCACGACCCGAACGACTTCGCGATCGGCCGGCGCCACGACCTGGAGTCGATCACGGTCATGGACGAGCGCGCGGTCATCACCGTCCACGGTCCGTTCCAGGGACTCGACCGCTTCGAGGCCCGTGCCGCCATCGTCGCGGCGCTGCGTTCCCAGGGCCGGATCGTCGCCGAGAAGCGGCCGTACGCCCACAGTGTCGGCCACTGCTCGCGCTGCAAGACCACCGTCGAGCCGCGCCTGTCCCTCCAGTGGTGGGTCAAGGTCGGCCCGCTGGCCCAGGCGGCCGGCGAAGCGGTCCGCGACGGCCGGGTCAAGATCCACCCCGAGGACATGTCGAAGCGGTACTTCGACTGGGTCGACAACATGCACGACTGGTGCATCTCGCGCCAGTTGTGGTGGGGCCACCGCATCCCGGTCTGGTACGGCCCCGGGGGCGAGGTCGTCTGCGTCGGCCCCGACGAGGAGCCGCCGACGGGCGAGGGCTGGCGCCAGGACACCGACGTCCTCGACACCTGGTTCTCCTCCGGCCTGTGGCCCTTCTCCACCCTCGGCTGGCCCGAACAGACCGCGGACCTGCGGAAGTTCTACCCGACCGACGTCCTGCTCACCGGCCACGACATCATCTTCTTCTGGGTCGCCCGGATGATGATGTTCGGCCTGTACGCCATGGACGGCGAGGTCCCCTTCAAGACCATCGCCCTCACCGGCCTGGTCCGCGACGAACGCGGCAAGAAGATGTCGAAGTCCTTCGGCAACGTCGTCGACCCGCTGGACTGGATGGACAAGTACGGCTCCGACGCCGTCCGCTTCACCCTGGCCCGCGGCGCCAACCCCGGTACGGACGTGCCGATCGGCGAGGACTGGGTCCAGGCGTCCCGGAACTTCGCCAACAAGATCTGGAACGCCACGCGCTTCGCCCTGATGAACGGCGCGACGGTGGAGGGCCCCCTCCCGAGTCCGTCCGAGATGGGGGCGACGGACCGCTGGATCCTCTCCCGCCTGAACAAGACGGTCGCCGAAGTCGACGCGCTCTACGACGACTTCCAGTTCGCGAAGCTCTCCGACGCGCTGTTCCACTTCGCCTGGGACGAGGTCTTCGACTGGTACGTCGAGCTGTCCAAGACGACGTTCATGGCCGGGGGAGAGCCCGCGAAGGTCTCCGGCCGCGTCCTCGGCGAGGTCCTCGACGTCACCCTCAAGCTGCTGCACCCGGTGGTCCCCTTCGTCACCGAGACGCTGTGGACCACGCTCACGGGTGGCGAGTCCGTCGTCGTCGCCGAGTGGCCCGAGGACAGCGGCTTCCGGGACGCCGGGGCCGAGCAGGAGATCCGGAGCCTCCAGTCCGTGATCACCGAGGTCCGCCGCTTCCGCGCCGACCAGGGTCTCCAGCCCGGCCAGCGGGTCCCCGCGCGGCTGTCGCTCGACGGCACGGCGCTGGCGCCCCACGAGGCGGCCATCCGGCAGCTCCTCCGACTCCAGCCGGAGGGCGACGCCTTCTCGGCGACGGCGACGCTGCCGGTCGCGGGCGCCACGGTCGCGCTGGACCTGTCGGGCACGATCGACCTGGTCGCGGAGCGCAAGCGCCTGGCCAAGGATCTGGCGGCCGCCGAGAAGGAGAAGGCCCAGGCCAACGCCAAGCTCGGCAACGAGGCGTTCCTGGCGAAGGCCCCGGACAACGTGGTCGACAAGATCCGCACCCGCCTCGCCAAGGCGGACGAGGACATCGCCCGCATCCAGAACCAGCTCGAAAGCCTGCCGCAGGCGTAGGCCCCGCAAGGCGCCATGACGACGAAGGCCCCCGGGACCGCTTCGGTTCCGGGGGCCTTCGCCCACGTCTGTCACCGGCCGTCCGTAGACTGGCCCCGTGAGCGAGCTCCCCCCGAACGGCAACCACGACGACCTGCCCGGCCCCCTCGATCCCTTCGACGAGATCATCGCGGAGGAGACCGACCGCGACCCCGATCTCGCGATCATCGAAGCCGGCAGCCGCACTCTCCGCACCCAGGGCGGCGCGCCGCAGGCCGATGTGCCCACGCGTCCCGCGGACCCCGCGGTCGACAAGGCCCTGCGCGAGGTCGAGGCGGAGCTGGCCACCCGCTGGGGCGAGACCAAGCTGGAGCCCTCGGTCGACCGCATCGCCGCGCTGATGGACGTCCTGGGGGACCCGCAGCGGTCGTACCCCTCGATCCACATCACCGGGACCAACGGCAAGACCTCCACCGCCCGCATGGTCGAGGCCCTGCTGAACGCCTTCGACCTGCGCACGGGCCGGTACACCTCCCCGCACGTGCAGTCGATCACCGAGCGGATCAGCCTGGACGGCGCGCCGATCTCCGCCGAGCGGTTCATCGAGACGTACGAGGACATCAAGGCGTACGTCGAGATGGTCGACGGCATGCAGGAGTACCGGCTGTCCTTCTTCGAGGTGCTCACCGGCATGGCGTACGCCGCCTTCTCGGACGCGCCCGTCGACGTCGCCGTCGTGGAGGTGGGGATGGGCGGCTCGTGGGACGCGACCAACGTGATCGACGGTGACGTCGCCGTCGTGACGCCCATCGACCTGGACCACACCGACCGGCTCGGGGAGACGACCGCCGAGATCGCCGCCGAGAAGAGCGGGATCATCAAGCAGGACGCCACCGTCATCCTGGCCCAGCAGCCCGTCGACGCGGCCCAGGTGCTGCTGAAGAAGGCCGTCGAGGTCGACGCGACCGTGGCCCGTGAGGGGCTGGAGTTCGGGGTCGTCGCCCGCCAGGTCGCCGTCGGCGGACAGATGGTCACCCTGCGTGGCCTGGGCGGCGAGTACCCCGAGGTGTACCTGCCCCTGCACGGCCCCTACCAGGCACACAACGCGGCTGTCGCGCTCGCCGCCGTCGAGGCGTTCTTCGGCGTCGGCTCGCAGCGCCCCGAGCCGCTCGACATCGACACCGTCCGCAAGGCCTTCGCGGCCGTCTCCTCGCCGGGCCGCCTCGAGGTCGTACGGCGCTCCCCGACCGTGGTCCTGGACGCCGCCCACAACCCGGCCGGCGCCCGAGCCACCGCCGAGGCCGTCGGCGAGGCCTTCGACTTCAGCCGGCTGATCGGCGTGGTCGGCGCCAGCGGCGACAAGAACGTACGGGGGCTGCTGGAGGCCTTCGAGCCGATCTTCGCGGAGGTCGTCGTCACCCAGAACTCCACCCAGCGCGCGATGGACGCCGACGAGCTGGCGGCGATCGCCGTCGAGGTGTTCGGCGACGACCGCGTCCAGGTCGAGCCGCGACTGCCCGAC
Source organism: Streptomyces sp. NBC_00637 (assembly GCF_045161545.1). Classification (NCBI taxonomy): domain Bacteria; kingdom Bacillati; phylum Actinomycetota; class Actinomycetes; order Kitasatosporales; family Streptomycetaceae; genus Streptomyces; species Streptomyces sp. NBC_00637. The sequence continues at coordinate 5,590,191 of NZ_CP109046.1, forward strand.
GCCCTGGAGGCGGCGGTCACGCTCGCCGAGGAGGAGGGCGAGTTCGCGGGCGGCGCGGTACTGGTCACCGGTTCCGTCATCACGGTCGGCGAGGCCCGGCTGCTCCTCGGAAAGGGCTGAGGTCCCCCACCATGCGTACGCTCTGCTCCTCGACCCTGATCGGCGAGTTCTTCGTCATCGGCTTCGCCGGTCTGGTCGCCATGAAGGACGCCGACCTGTCCACCGCCACGGTGTGGACGGTGTGCGGCATCGCCATGTTCCTCAGCGTGCTGCTGTGCGGCATGGTGACCCGGCCCGGGGGCGTCGCCCTCGGCTGGGCGCTGCAGATCGCCCTGGTCGCGTCCGGCTTCTTCGTCCCGATCATGTTCTTCCTGGGGGTGCTCTTCGGCGCCCTGTGGTGGGCGTCCGTGCACTACGGGCAGAAGATCGACGAGGCCAAGGCGCGCTTCGCCGCCCAGGCGGCCGCAGGCTCTCCGGATACCGCTGACGCTGCGTGACAGGTGCCAGGACACGCCCTGTAACCTCATCCCACCGCACACACCGGCAGTAGAAACACACCGGCCGCAAAAGGAGTCACCTCGTGAGCCAGCGCACCCTCGTCCTGCTCAAGCCCGACGCCGTCCGTCGTGGCCTGACCGGCGAGATCCTCAGCCGTATCGAGCGCAAGGCCGGCTGGCAGATCACCGCGCTGGAGCTGCGGACCCTGGACCAGGACACGCTGGAGCAGCACTACGGCGAGCACAAGGGCAAGCCCTTCTACGAGCCGCTGGTGGAGTTCATGGCCTCCGGTCCGGTCGTCGCGCTGATCGTCGAGGGCGACCGGGTCATCGAGGGTGTGCGCGCCCTCGCGGGTCCGACCGACCCGATCGCCGCGGCCCCCGGTTCCATCCGCGGGGACTACGGTGTGATCGTCCGCGAGAACCTCATCCACGCCTCCGACTCCGAGGAGTCCGCCGAGCGCGAGGTGAAGATCTTCTTCCCCGGTCGTGCCTGATCCGACGGCGTACGGAGCTGCCGAAGCGGGCGATCGAGGGAACGTGAGCCCCCGAACGCTCGTCTCCGGAAGCGAACCCTCACAGCATCTGCAAACAATGGCGGAGACCGCTCCGCAGTGTTCGTGCAGGCGCGTTTACGATGGAAGCCTTCACGTCACAGCACCCACCTCGCCGACCTGATAAGCCCTCAAAGCTCATGGAAGGCCAGTCGAATCCTGATGGGGAACTCAATGTCGTTCATCGGCCGTGACATGGCTGTCGACCTCGGGACCGCCAACACGCTGGTGTACGTCAGGGGTCGCGGGATCGTACTCAACGAGCCGTCCGTCGTCGCGATCAACACCAACACCGGTGGCATCCTCGCGGTCGGCGCCGAAGCGAAGAAGATGATCGGGCGCACGCCCGGCAACATCGTTGCCGTGCGTCCGCTGAAGGACGGCGTGATCGCCGACTTCGAGATCACCGAGCGGATGCTCCGCTACTTCATCCTGAAGATCCATAAGCGGCGGTATCTGGCTCGTCCGCGGGTCGTCGTCTGTGTGCCCTCGGGCATCACGGGCGTCGAGCGCCGCGCCGTCATCGAGGCGTCGACCCAGGCCGGCGCCCGTCAGGTGCACATCATCGAGGAGCCCATGGCCGCGGCCATCGGCTCCGGCCTGCCGGTCCACGAGGCGACGGGCAACATGGTGGTGGACATCGGCGGCGGCACCACGGAGGTCGCGGTCATCTCGCTCGGCGGCATCGTCACCGCCCAGTCCATCCGCGTCGCGGGCGATGAACTGGACAACGCGATCATCCAGCACATCAAGAAGGAGTACAGCCTCCTCCTCGGTGAGCGGACCGCCGAACAGATCAAGCTCACGATCGGTTCGGCCTACGACCTCGACGACGACCAGCACACCGAAATCCGCGGCCGGGACCTGGTGTCCGGGCTGCCCAAGACCGTCGTCATCTCGGCCGCCGAGGTGCGCAAGGCGATCGAGGAACCGGTCAACGCGATCGTCGACGCCGTGAAGACCACCCTCGACAAGTGCCCGCCGGAGCTTTCCGGCGACATCATGGACCGAGGAATCGTTCTGACCGGCGGCGGAGCCCTGCTGCGCGGTCTGGACGAGCGGCTGCGCCGGGAGACCGGCATGCCCATCCACATCGCCGAGGACCCGCTCGACAGCGTGGCGCTCGGCTCCGGAAAGTGCGTGGAGGAGTTCGAGGCGCTCCAGCAGGTTCTGGACGCCGCGCCCCGCAGATGACGTAACGCTTCGATTCCGCCGTACGGGACGATCTCCTCTCGTGCGGCGGATCGTTGATATAGAGGCATAAGCTCCCACAAAGCGCCCTTGGTCATCTTGGCCCGGGGCTACCCCAATTCCAGATTCTGCTTCCTGATTCCTGTTCTTGGTTTTTCTCTCGAGGAAGGGCACGGCCGCCGCACGTGAGGGACACACGAGAGAGCCGGCTGCTCCTGGTGCTGCTGGTCGCCGTAGCGTTCGCGCTGATCACGGTGGACATCCGGGGTGGGGAGGATTCCCCGGTCGACGGTGCCCGGCAGGCCGCGGCCGCGGCCTTCGGCCCGATCGAGAACGGCGTGTCGTCGGCGGTGGATCCCGTCGGGAACGCCGTCTCCGCCGTCCGGGACTCCGGTGAACGCCATGACCGGCTCACCGATCTGGAGAAGGAGAACGCGGCTCTCAAGGCGAAACTCGGCAGCGACGACCGCAACCGCAGCCGGCTGGCACAGCTCGACAAGATGCTGAAGATCGCCGGCACGGGCCAGTACGGCATCAAGGGCGCCGAGGTCATCGCGATAGGAGCGGCCCAGGGCTTCTCCTGGACCATCACCATCGACGTCGGCGCGAACGACGGCGTCAAGCGCGACATGACGGTCCTCAACGGGGAGGGTCTGGTCGGGCGGGTCACGACCGTCGGACCCCACACGGCGACCGTGCTGCTGGCCAGCGACCCCGACTTCACCGTCGGCACCCGGATGGAGGCGTCCGACGAACTCGGCTTCGCCTCCGGGCAGGGCGACCGGCCGCTGCGCGTCGAACTCCTCAACGGCAAGGCCGAGGTGAAGAAGGGCGACCGGCTGGTCACCTTCGGCTCGCAGGCCGACAAGCCCTTCGTGCCCGGCGTCCCCGTCGGCGTCGTCTCCCGCGTCGACCCCTCCGGCGGCGACCTCACCCGCACCCTCTACGTCACGCCGTACGTCAGCTTCACCAAGCTCGACATCGTGGGTGTGGTCGTCGAGGCCCCGAAGAAGGACCCGCGCGACACCGTGCTCCCCTCGAAGCCCAAGCCGGTCCCCACGCCGACGGTGACCGTCACGGTCACTCCGAACGCGAACGCACCCGTCGACGGCCAGCAGCAGTAGGAGCTGACACCCCCATGCGCGTCAACCGGATCCTGCTCTCCGTCCCGCTGGTCGTCGTGGCCCTGGTGATCCAGGTGAGCGTCCTCGCCCGCCTGCACCTGCCCGGCGCCGTCCCCGACCTCCTCCTGCTCACCGTGCTGGGCCTCGCCATGGTCTACGGACATGTCGGCGGCGCCCTCATCGGCTTCGGCGCCGGACTTCTCGCCGACCTCGCGCCGCCCGCCGACCACGCCGCCGGGCGCTACGCCCTCGTGCTGTGCGTGATCGGCTACCTCGCCGGGCTCGTCAAGCCCGAGAGCGGGCAGATCAAGTCGGCCACCGGCCCGATGGTCGTGGTCGTCGGCGCCGCGATCGGCTCCACCCTGCTGTACGCCGGGGTGGGCGCCCTCGTCGGCGACACCGCCGCCCGCCATGTCGGCCTGACCGGGCTGCTGTTCACGGCCGGCCTGTACGACCTGCTGCTGGCCCCGTTCGTCGTCCCCGCAGTCATGTTCCTGGCCCGGCGCGCCGACAACGACCCGCTCGCGGAGACCAACTCCGCCGCCAAGAGCCCGGACATCTCGTCCGGCTGGCTCTCCTCCGGGACGGGTCTCAGGATCGACGGGCAGCGCAACGGGCTGAAGCTGAAGGCGGCCCGCTCACGCGGGGCGCGCGCCGGTCGTATCAAGGGGGTCAAGCGGCTGTGAGCGCGGGCGGGTTCACCCGAATGTCCACCCCGAGGCCCGTCCGTGGACTCACCCGCAGCCGCACCCGCGGATTCACCCGAACGGGGAGGTTCCGGCGGAACGCGGCCTCACAGGCCCGTCGTTCATCATTCGTACGCACACCTGTCCGCGTGCACACGTCCGCGTACGGAGAGGGGGAGGCACCGCAGTGACCAACATTCCCGAGACCGGTCGGACCCCACGGGTCCAGATCAGGCTCGTCGTGATCCAGATCCTCGTCCTCTCCCTGCTCGGCACCCTCGGCGGCCGCCTCTGGTACCTCCAGATCCGGGAGGGCGCCGAGTACGCCAAGGAGGCCTCCGGCAACCACGTCCAGCAGGTCGTCGAGCCCGCCGTGCGGGGCTCGATCCTGGACGCGCGCGGGGTGGCCCTCGCCGACAACGAGACGCGGCTCGTGGTCTCCGCCTCCCGCACCGACCTGCTGAAGCAGAAGGACGACGGCAAGGCGGTCCTGGCCAAGCTCGCGGCCGTCCTCGGCATGACCGCCGAAGAGGTCGAGCAGAAGGTCCGGCTGTGCGACGCGAAGACGCCCCAGCCCTGCTGGAACGGCTCGCCCTACCAGCCGATCCCGATCACCGACGAGGCCACCGCCAAGCAGGCCCTCCAGATCCGCGAGCGCGCCGAGGACTTCCCCGGCATCACCGCCGAACCCGAGGCCGTCCGGCGTTACGCGGCCCCCGGCAACGCCAACACCGCCCAGGTCCTCGGTTACCTCTCCCCGGTGACGGACGACGAGATCACCAAGGCTCAGGACAGCGACTCGCCCTATCTGCGCTCCGACCAGGTCGGCCGCAGCGGCCTCGAGCGCCAGTACGACAAGGAGCTGCGCGGCAAGGCCGGCGTCACCCGCTACGAGGTGGACAACCTCGGCCGGGTCATCGGCCAGGCCGAGGCGGACGCGGCCCAGCCCGGCTCCAACCTCGTCACCAGCATCGACGCCCGCGTCCAGCGGGTCGCCGAGTACGAACTGAACAACGCGATGAAGATCGCCCGCACCCAGTTCGACAAGATCACCGGCGAGAACTACAAGGCCGACTCCGGAGCGGTCGTGGTGATGGAGGCCAAGACCGGCCGTATCGTCGCCATGGCGTCCGCCCCGGCCTACGACCCCAACGTCTGGGTCGGCGGCATCTCGGCCAAGGACTACAAGAAGCTCACCGGCAAGAACTCCGACTATCCGCTGCTCAACCGGGCCATACAGGGTCAGTCCGCCCCCGGTTCGACCTTCAAGGTGGTCTCCACGGCCGCCGCGGTCGAGGCGGGCTACGAGTGGGACGGCGGCTACCCGTGCACCAGCTCGTACTCGGTCGGCGGCCAGGTCTTCAAGAACTTCGAGGGCGAGAGCTTCGGCCCCATCTCGCTCGGCCGGGCCCTGGAGGTCTCCTGCGACACCGTGTTCTACGGCCTCGCGGACCGGGAGTGGAAGAAGGACGGCGGCATCAACCCGGCCAAGGGTGAGCCCAAGGACTACTTCTACAAGGCCGCCCACCAGTTCGGTCTCGGCAAGGAGACCGGCATCGACCTGCCCAACGAGGTCACCGGCCGCGTCCCGGACCGTCAGTGGAAGGAGTCCTACTGGAAGGCCAACAAGGACTCCTGGTGCAAGTACGGCAAGAAGGACGGCAGTTACGTCGAGAAGATCGCGTACGAGAACTGCCTCGAGGGCAACAAGATGCGCGAGGGCGACTCGATCAACTACTCCATCGGACAGGGCGACACCCTCGTCACCCCGATCCAGGAGGCCGTGATCTACGGGGCGCTCGCCAACGGCGGCACCATGTACACCCCGACCATCGGCAAGGCGATCGTCAGCGCGGACGGCAAGACCGTCCAGGAGATCGCGCCCAAGGTCAAGGGCAAGCTGCCGGTGGACAAGGCGACGATCAAGGGCATGGACGCCGCGCTGGAGGGCGTGGTCACGCGCGGTACCGCCGCCTGGAAGTTCGGCGGCTGGCCGCAGGAGGAGATCCCGCTGCACGCCAAGACCGGTACCGCCGAGGTCTACGGCAAGCAGACGACGTCCTGGCTCGCCACGTACAGCAAGGACTACACGGTCGTCATGACGATCGCTCAGGCCGGTACCGGTTCGGGCGCCTCCGGTGAGGCCGTGCGGCACATCTACAACGCCATGTACGGCGTCGCCGACGACGGCAAGATCGACAAGAAGAACGCCCTGCTGCCCACCCCGCAGACCAGCCTGCCGAAGGTCCAGGCGGACGGCACGATCAAGGCGCCGAAGGTCTCCAAGGACCCGGCGAAGGAGCAGCGCGTCAGCCAGGAGGGCGCGCCGGAGCCGGACGAGTCGCAGTCGGGGGCCACCGTGCAGCAGAACACCAGCACCAACCGCGACACCCGCAGGCGACGGCGGAAGAGGGGAAGCCGGAGGATGTGCACATGAGCGGCGCGAACGGTTTCTCCGTCTCCGGATACGGGCCCGAGCGGGCCGGCTGGACCCGGGTCTTCGCCCGTGACTCGCTGGCCCGGCGGCTGGACTGGCCGATACTGATGTCGGCGATCGCCCTGTCGTTGATCGGCTCGCTCCTGGTCTACTCGGCGACCCGCAACCGCACCGAGATCAACCAGGGCGACCCGTACTACTTCCTCGTCCGGCACCTGATGAACACCGGCATCGGTATCTGCCTGATGATCGGCACGATCTGGCTCGGCCACCGCACCCTGCGCAACGCGGTACCGGTCCTCTACGGCCTTTCGCTCATGGGGATCCTGGCGGTGCTGACGCCGCTGGGCTCGACGGTCAACGGCGCGCACTCCTGGATCGTGGTCGGCGGCGGCTTCTCGCTCCAGCCCTCGGAGTTCGTGAAGATCACGATCATCCTGGGCATGGCGATGCTGCTCGCGGCCCGGGTCGACGCCGGCGACAAGCTCTACCCCGACCACCGCACCGTGCTCCAGGCTCTCGGGCTCGCGGTCATCCCCATGCTGATCGTGATGCTGATGCCCGACCTCGGGTCGGTCATGGTCATGGTGATGATCGTGCTCGGTGTGCTGCTGGCCTCCGGCGCGTCCAACCGCTGGGTCTTCGGACTGCTCGGCACGGGCGCGGCCGGCGCGATCGCCGTCTGGCAGCTGCACATTCTGGACGAGTACCAGATCGCCCGTTTCGCCGCCTTCGCCAACCCGAGCCTCGACCCCGCGGGTGTCGGCTACAACACCAACCAGGCGCGGATCGCGATCGGCTCCGGCGGCCTCACCGGCGCAGGACTGTTCCACGGTTCGCAGACGACGGGCCAGTTCGTCCCGGAGCAGCAGACGGACTTCGTCTTCACCGTCGCCGGTGAGGAACTGGGCTTCATGGGCGCGGGCCTGATCATCATCCTGCTCGGTGTGGTCCTCTGGCGTGCCAGCCGCATAGCTCGCGAGACGACGGAGCTGTACGGCACGATCGTCGCCGCGGGCATCGTGGCCTGGTTCGCCTTCCAGTCCTTCGAGAACATCGGGATGACCCTGGGGATCATGCCGGTGACCGGTCTGCCGCTGCCGTTCGTCTCCTACGGCGGCACATCGATGTTCGCGGTCTGGGTGGCGGTGGGACTGCTCCAGTCCATCCGGGTGCAGCGGCCCATGTCGGCGTAGGAGCCACGACAAAGCGCCGGACCTTCTGTTTTCCCCTGGCGGGGTCGTGATTCGGGCCCGGTGCGCAGTGCCGTTCGGGCCCGACTGCGACTAGGTTCGATTCATGACGGAGACGAAACGCGAGATCGAGCGCAAGTACGAATCCGATGAGAGCGGGCTGCCGGACCTGACCGGGGTCGCCGGGGTCGCGTCCGTCCTCGACAAGGGCGTCACCGAGTTGGACGCGACCTACTACGACACCTCCGACCTGCGCCTGGCCGCGGCCTCGATCACCCTGCGTCGCCGCACCGGGGGCGCCGACGCCGGCTGGCACCTGAAGCTGCCGGTGGGACCCGGCGTCCGGGACGAGATCCGGGCCCCGCTCTCCGACGCCGTGCCCGACGAACTCGCCGGGCTGGTCCGCGCCCGCGTCCGGGAGGGGCAGCTCGTCCCCGTGGTGCGGCTGCGTTCCAGCCGGGACCTCCGCGAGCTCGTCGACGCCCGGGGCCGGCTGCTCGCCGAGGCGAGCGTGGACGCCGTACGCGCGGACAGGCGGTTCGGCGGTGAGGGCAGCGCCCAGTGGACCGAGATCGAGGTGGAACTCGCCGACGGCGGCGATCCCGTCCTCCTCGACAAGGTGGAGAAGCGGTTGCGCAAGGCGGGCGTACGGCCCTCGAAGTCGGTGTCGAAGCTGGCGCGGGCGCTGGCCGAGACCAAGGGCGGGCATCCACGGCCGAAGGACAAGGGCCCCGCCGAGCCCGTCACCGCCGGGGACCACGTCCTGGCGTACATCCGCGTCCAGCGGGACGCGATCGTCGAGCTGGACCCGGCCGTGCGCCGGGACGCCGAGGAGTCGATCCACGACATGCGGGTCGCCACCCGCCGGCTGCGCAGCACGTTCCGCTCCTTCCACAAGGTCCTCGACCGGGTCGTCACCGACCCGATCAGCGTCGAGCTGAAATGGCTGGCGGGGGAGCTGGGTAAGGGCCGCGACCACGAGGTGCTGGCCGAACGGCTGGACGCGGCCCTCGGCGAACTGCCCTCCACGCTGGTCTCCGGCCCCGTCCACGACCGGCTGCGTACCTGGGCCAAGGCCGGGGAGCACGGTTCGCGCCGCCGGCTGCTCGGCGTACTCGACTCCCAGCGCTATCTGACGCTCCTCGACAGCCTGGACGCCGTGGTCGACGACCCGCCGACCCTCGGGGCGGCCGCCAAGAAGCCGGACAAGGTGCTCGCCAAGGCCGTACGCAAGGACTTCCGAAAGGTGTCCGCGCTGGTCGAGGAGGCCATGGAGCAGCCACCGGGCGTCGACCGCGACCTCGGACTGCACGAGGCCCGCAAGAAGGCCAAGCGGACGCGGTACGCCGCCGAGACCGCCGGCCCGGTCCTCGGCGGCGCGGCCAAGGCCCTGGTCAAGTCGATGAAGTCGCTCCAGAGCCTGCTCGGCGACCACCAGGACAGCGTCATGGCCCGCACCACCCTGCGGGAGCTGTCCGCCGTGGCGCACGCGGCGGGCGAGAACACCTTCACCTACGGCGTGCTGTACGCCCGCGAGGAGCGACGCGCGGAGCGGGTCGAGGAGGCCATGCCGGCGGAGTGGAAGAAGACCAGCGGGTCGATGAAGGTTTAGCGCCCGGATCTTCGCGGACGGGGGAGTCCTCCGAGCGGGTTACGCTTGATGGTCACCCCTGTCCCTGCCAGCTCACGAAGGTAAGCCGCGATGTCTGTCGAGTCGGTCTTCCCGCAGCTAGAAGCCTTGCTCCCGCATGTGCAGAAGCCGATCCAGTACGTGGGCGGCGAGCTCAACTCCACCGTCAAGCCCTGGGAGTCGTGCGACGTCCGCTGGGCGCTCATGTACCCGGACGCGTACGAGGTCGGGTTGCCCAACCAGGGCGTCATGATCCTCTACGAGGTGCTGAACGAACAGCAGGGGGTTCTGGCCGAGCGCACGTACAGCGTGTGGCCGGACCTGGAGGCGCTGATGCGGGAGCACTCGGTCCCGCAGTTCACCGTGGACGCCCACCGTCCGGTGAAGGCCTTCGACGTGTTCGGACTGTCCTTCTCCACGGAGCTGGGCTACACGAACATGCTGACGGCGCTGGACCTCGCCGGTATCCCGCTGGAGTCCAAGGACCGCGGTCTCGACGACCCGATCGTGCTCGCGGGCGGCCACGCGGCCTTCAATCCCGAGCCGATCGCCGACTTCATCGACGCGGCGGTCATCGGCGACGGCGAGCAGGCCGTGCTGGACATGACGAAGATCATCCGTGAGTGGAAGGCGGAGGGGCGGCCGGGCGGCCGCGAAGAGGTCCTCTTCCGCCTCGCGAAGACGGGCGCGGTGTACATCCCGCGGTTCTACGACGTGGAGTACCTCCCGGACGGCCGGATCGCCCGTGTGGTGCCGAACAAGTCGGGTGTCCCCTGGCGCGTGTCGAAGCACACGGTCATGGACCTGGACGAGTGGCCCTACCCGAAGCAGCCGCTGGTCCCGCTCGCCGAGACGGTGCACGAGCGGATGTCGGTGGAGATCTTCCGAGGCTGCACCCGCGGCTGCCGTTTCTGCCAGGCCGGCATGATCACCCGCCCCGTGCGCGAGCGGTCGATCACCGGGATCGGCGACATGGTCGAGAAGGGCCTGAAGGCGACCGGCTTCGAGGAGGTCGGCCTCCTCTCCCTGTCGAGCGCCGACCACAGCGAGATCGGCGAGGTCGCCAAGGGCCTCGCGGACCGCTACACGGATGACAAGATCGGTCTGTCCCTCCCTTCCACGCGCGTGGACGCCTTCAACGTGGACCTGGCGAACGAGCTGACCCGCAACGGCCGCCGCTCCGGCCTGACGTTCGCCCCCGAGGGCGGCTCGGAGCGCATGCGCAAGGTCATCAACAAGATGGTCTCCGAAGAGGACCTGATCCGGACCGTCTCCACCGCGTACGGCAACGGCTGGCGCCAGGTGAAGCTGTACTTCATGTGCGGTCTGCCGACGGAGACGGACGAGGACGTCCTCCAGATCGCCGACATGGCGATGAGGGTGATCGCCGAGGGCCGCAAGGTCTCCGGCCAGAACGACATCCGTTGCACGGTGTCGATCGGCGGGTTCGTACCGAAGCCGCACACCCCGTTCCAGTGGGCGCCGCAGCTCTCCGCCGAGGAGACGGACGCGCGGCTGCAGAAGCTCCGGGACAAGATCCGCGGCGACAAGAAGTACGGCCGCTCGATCGGCTTCCGCTACCACGACGGCAAGCCGGGCATCATCGAGGGCCTCCTCTCGCGCGGCGACCGCCGTATCGGCGCCGTCATCCGGGCCGTCTACGAGGACGGCGGCCGCTTCGACGGCTGGCGCGAGCACTTCTCGTACGACCGCTGGATGGCCTGCGCGGACAAGACGCTGCCCGCCTTCGGCGTCGACGTCGACTGGTACACGACACGCGAGAAGTCCTACGAGGAGGTCCTGCCCTGGGACCACCTGGACTCGGGCCTCGACAAGGACTGGCTCTGGGAGGACTGGCAGGACGCCCTCGACGAGACGGAGGTCGAGGACTGCCGCTGGACGCCCTGCTTCGACTGCGGGGTGTGCCCGGCGATGGACACCCACATCCAGATCGGCCCGACCGGCAGGAAGCTGCTCCCGCTGGAGGTCAAGAAGACGGCGCCGACCGGCTGAACCTGCCGACCGGCTGAACGGGGCAGGGCCGTGCTCGGCCCTGCGAGCCCCCGCTCCCGATCGTGTGCCGGGCACTCCCTCCTCGGCTCGACCCGGTCGGCGAGGTGTTGGTGCCGTGTGCAGGCGTGGCGGGTGGCCGTCGAGGGTTGGTCGCGGGGGGTGGGGGGTATCGCGACACATGCCCGGAGGTCTGTCGGCGGACCTCCGGGCATCGCTACCTGCGTGGTGCGAGGGTCGTCACGAGCCGCCGTTGACGGCGCCCACGAGGGGCTGGAGGGTCACCTTGGTCCAGGGGTTGGGGAGGCCGCTGGGGTCGTTGCAGTTCAGGGTGGCGGGGTTGGTGCCGCCGACCGCGACGCAGGTGGTTTCCCAGACCTGGCCGGTGGTGGTCATGACGTCGAACTTGACGGGGTTTCCGGTGTTGGCGTCGTGCCCGTTGACGGCGGCTCCGCAGACGAAGCCCACGTCGCGTCCGTCCGGGTCCACGCCGCCTGCGGGGTAGCCGGGGTGGGTGCTGAGGTCGGTCCACAGGAACGGGCGGGGGAGCACGCCGCGGAGGTCGTGGATACCGGCGAAGGTCGATCCGCCGGTCAGCGCGACCCGCAGTTCGAAGTTGTCGGAGTCCTGCGCGGCGTCGATGTCGGAGCAGGCGCCCGTCGCGCCGGTGGCTCCGGTGGCGCCCGTGGGTCCGGTCACGCCGTCGATGCCTGCCGTGCCGGTGGCGCCCGTGGCTCCGGTCACGCCGTTGATGCCCGTCGCCCCCGTCGCCCCGGTCGCGCCGGTCACGCCGTCGACGCCTGCCGTGCCGGTGGCACCGGTGCCTCCGGTCGCGCCCGTCGGTCCGGTCGGACCCGTCACGCCCTGCTGGCCCTGGGTACCGGTCGCGCCGGTGGAGCCTGTCGGTCCCGTCGGTCCCGTGGGGCCGGTCGCGCCGGTGGATCCCTTGTCGCCCTTGGGACCCTTGGGGCCCTTGGGGCCGGTGGGACCCGTCGGGCCCTTGCACTTGTCCTTGCCGCCGGCCTCGATCGCCCTCGGCTTGTGGTGCTCCGGCTTGTGGTGCCCCGGCTTGCACTTGCCGCCCTTGCCACCCTTGCCGCCCGGGGAGGGGAGCTCCGCCTGCACCCCGTCGGTGACGCTGCGGGCCGCCGCCACGGCAGGGCTGACCACGCCGGCCGTGAGGATCACGGCGAGCGAGGCCACCATGCCGGCCTGCTTGCATCTGAGTCGGGCCACGGGCCCGAGGAGGGAGTACGGTCCGAACTGGGGTCGCATTCACGTGCTCCTTGTATCGACCGGTCCGGGCGCTCCCCGAACCTGAGGGCGAGCTTGACCTGAACAACCCGGTCATGCGAGGCACAAGGTCCAAAAGATAATTTTTATCGACGTATCGGACTAATCGATGCGTACTGATGGGGTATTCGTCGCGCGGAGCGGACGGTCCGGGGAGCGGACCTGTGTCACCTTGGCGCCCGTGACACACCAGACCCTGTGCCTGTGCATGATCGTCAAGGACGAGTCGCGCGTCATCGAACGCTGCCTGGAGTCCGTGCGGCCCCTCATCGACTACTGGGTGATCTCCGACACCGGCTCGACGGACGGCACGCAGGATCTGATCCGCAAGGTGCTCGACGGCATCCCGGGCGAGCTCCACGAGGAGCCCTGGGTCGACTTCGGGCACAACCGGACGCTCAACATCCAGCACGCCCGCGGCAAGGCCGACTATCTGCTCACTCTCGACGCCGACCACGTCATGCGTCAGGACGGCCCGCTGCCCCGGCTGACGGCGGGCTCGTACATGCTGCGTTACGACACCCCGGGCACCCAGCACCGCTTCAAGCACCTCATGCGGGGCGACCGTGCCTGGCGCTACGAGGGCGTCACCCACGAGTACCCCTGCACCGACGGCCCCGACCGGCAGGAGAACCTGGACGCGCTCGTCATCGAGGACCACGCGGACGGCGGTTGCCGCAGCGACAAGTTCGAGCGCGACGCGCGCCTGCTGCGGGGCGAGTTGGAGCGCGACCCCGCCAACGCACGCACGGTCTTCTACCTCGCCAACACCGAACGCGACCTGGGCCACGCGGACGAGGCGATCGCGCTGTACGAGCGGCGCGCGGAACTGGGCGGCTGGGGCGAGGAGGTGTACTGCTCCCTCCTGGAGGCGGGGATCCTGCGGGCGGAGCGGACGGACGACTGGCCGGGGGCCATGGACGCCTTCTCCCGCGCCTGGGAGTCCCGCCCGGAGCGCCTCGAAGCCGTCTACGAACTGGCGTCGCGGCTGCGCCTGCAAAGCCGCTACCACACGGCGTACGCCCTGCTGAGCGCGGTCGTCGGCAGGGACGAACCCGGGGACCTGCTCTTCACCAGGTCCTGGGTCTACCGGTGGGGTCTGCTCTTCGAGTTCTCCATCTGCGCCTACTGGGTCGGCGACCATCCGGCCGCCGTCCGGGCCTGCGACACGCTGCTGGCCATGCCGGATCTGCCCGATGCCGTCCGCCGTCAGACGGAGACCAACCGCGAGTTCTCCGCACCCCATGTCCAGGCAGTCCCCCGGCCGGCCGGCCCGGAACGCCGGCCGAAGGCGTCCCGGGCGGGGAAGGCGGCGCGGCCGCGGAAGCGGTAGCCCGTCCGTGGCCCGGGCCTGACCCACCCTCAGCAGTGCATCCACCGGGGCGGTTGTAGCGTCTACGTCGTTATGGACCTGGAGAAGCCGCCCCTCGCCGGGCCCCCCGCCGGATCGCCCGCGCAGCCGCCCCCGCGGGCGCCCGAGGGATGTCTCGTCGTGGCGATCCGGCTGCCCGTGCGGATCGTCGTGCTCGTGCTGGTCGTGCCCGTACGGATGGTGTGGGACGCGCTCGTCGTCGTGGGGCGGCTCCTGCGGGACACGCTGCTCCGACCGCTGGGGCGGGCCCTGCTCTGGCTGGGCAAGGCGCTGTTCGTCTGGCCGTTGATCGGGGCGTGGCGGTACGTCGTCGTCCCCGTGGGCCGGGCGGTCGGTCGGCTCGTGCAGGTACTCGTCCGGGTACTCGTCGTCGTGCCGTCGGTGTGGTTCCACAGGTGCGTGCTGACCCCGGTGGGGCACGGCATCGTGTGGCTGGCGCGCGGGATCGGGGCGTTGCTGGCGTGGGTGTACGCGCGCGTGCTGACGCCGCTCGGGCATGCGGGCCGATGGCTGCTGAAGGGGATCGGGGCCGTTCTCGCCGCCGTCGGCGTCGGCGCGTACACGGTCGTGGCATGGCTGGTGCGGCACCTCGTCGTCGTTCCGGCCCGCTGGGTCCACCGGTGGATCCTCGCGCCGGTCGGGCGGGCGCTCGTCCGGTGCGCGCGAGGGGTGTGGTGGCTCCTGACGCTGCTCGTCACCGGGATCGGCCTGGTCCTCTACTGGACGGCCCGGATCCTGGTCGTGCTGCCGGCGACGGCCCTGTGGCGCTGGGTGCTCGTCCCCGTCGGCCGCTTCCTGGCGGTCGTCGCGCGTGAGGTGGGGGAGGCCCTCGGGCATGCCTGGCGGATCGCCGGACGGATCTCACGGGCCGTCGGACGGTTCCTCGGCACCCTCTTGCGGTGGATCTTCGTGGAGCCCGTGCGCTGGGTGTACCTGACCGTCCTCACCCCGGTCGGGCATGTCGTCCGGGACGCCGTGCTGCGGCCCGCCGCCCGTGCCGCGCGCGCCGTGGGCCGGGCCACCCGGCAGACCCTGGCCGCCGCCCGCGAGACCGCCCGGCAGACCCGCGAGGACGTGCGGCGGATGCTCTTCGGGGAGTCGCGGGAGCGGGAGGCGGTCGGCGGGCGGGAACCATCGGGAGCCGAGACACGTACTCTTGGTAGGAGTACGACCGCTCTCACGAAGGACTGAACGACACTGGGCAAGCGACAGCCCGAAGGCCCGCCGCCCGCACCCGCGGTGCAGCGCATCCGACTGCGTTACACCAAGCGCGGCCGCCTCCGGTTCACCAGCCACCGTGACTTCCAGCGCGCCTTCGAGCGTGCGTTGCGCCGTGCCGAGGTGCCGATGGCGTACTCGGCGGGGTTCACGCCGCATCCGAAGGTGTCGTACGCCAATGCCGCACCCACCGGCACGGGCAGTGAGGCGGAGTATCTGGAGATCGCGCTCTCCGCGGCGCGTGACCCGGAAAAGCTGAGAGTCCTCCTCGACGAGTCGCTGCCCACCGGGCTCGACATCGTCGACGCGGTCGAGGCCCGGACCTCGGGGCTCGCCGACCGGCTGACGGCTTCCGTGTGGGAGCTGCGGCTGGACGGTGTGGACCCGGCCGACGCCGAACGCGCGGTGGAGGCCTTCAACCGGGCCGACGCCGTAGAGGTCCAGCGCATGGCCAAGAACGGCGTGCGAACCTTCGACGCCCGCGCCGCCGTCGTGCACCTCGAGACGCACGGTGAACCTGCTGATAGGCCGACGGACCAGCCCTGTGCGATACTGCGGCTGGTTGTTCGGCACGTGACGCCTGCCGTACGACCCGACGACGTCCTGTCCGGTCTTCGCGCCGTGGCCGACCTGGCGCCGCCGGTCCCCGCTGCGGTGACCAGGCTGGCGCAGGGGCTGCTCGATGAAGAGACCGGCACGGTGACCGACCCGCTCGCGCCCGACCGCGAGGCAGCTCAGGCCCCCACAACGGCCGAACCCGCTGCCACCGCGAAGGCGCCCGCGTAGGGAAGGTTCCGCGAAGGAACGCACGTCGTAGCGCCGCCCTCGTACTCGGGAGCCACCTGGGTCGGGCGGCGAACCGACCAGAAGACTTTCGCCAGGCCGTACGCATTCGGCGTACGGAACCGGCGAGACAGGACACAGAGAGCTCCCGTGCGGCGCCCGCGCCCCGGACGGCGGCACCGCGCATCGCGCGAGCCGCGGACGTCAACGGCGATCGATCCCTCGTGATCGACGCCGGACCAGGCGCGGCGCCCGGGAGCCTGACGGGAGAAACGCCCGCATGCTCGAGCCAACCGAATCCGCAGAGTCCGCCACGGACTCCGAAGCGAACACCCCCAGCGACACCCTGCCGCCGCGTCGGCGACGCCGTGCCGCTTCCCGGCCGGCGGGTCCGCCGGTCGCCGCCGCCGACACCTCGGCCGAGATCACCACGCCGGCCATACCGGCCGTGGAGTCCGCCGAGCAGTTGGCGGAGGAGGCCCTCGAAGACGAGGCCACCGAGACCGCCCAGGCCGCCCAGGCCGAGGGCACGGCCGGCACCAAGGCCGCGGAAGCCGCCGAGGCCGCGCCGCGTACCCGGCGCCGGGCCACCCGCCGCGCCTCCGCGCCCGCCGGTGCTCCGGCCGCCGCCGAGGCCGCCGAGACCGTTCTGCCCGTCGCCGCCGAGGTGAGCGCGCCCGTCGTGGAGGAGGCCCCCGCAGAGGAGGCCGCCGCCGCCGACGACGCCGCACCTCGCCGTGGCCGTCGCCGGGCCACCCGCCGTGTGACCACGCCGACCGAGGCTCCGGCCGAGGCCGTCGAGCCCGCCGCGGTGGAGCAGCCCGCCGCGGAGCCCGAGACCGCCCCGGTCGCCGACGAGGCGCCCGCCGAGGCCGCGCCCCGCACGCGGCGCCGGGCCACCCGTCGGGCGACCGCGCCCGCCGGGGCGCCGGAGGCCGAGACGCCCGCCGTCGCCGCCGAGGCCGAGGCTCCCGCCGTGGCCGAGGAGGCGCCCGCCGAGCCCGCCCCCCGGACCCGCCGTCGCGCCACCCGTCGGGTGACCGCGCCCGCCGAGGCCGAGGTTCCCGAGCCGGCCGTCACCGCTGCCGCCGCCCCCGTCGAGGAGGCGAAGGCTCCCGAGGCGCCTGCCGCTGCCGCCGAGGCCGCGCCCGCCGCCGAGCCCGCCGAGGCCGAAGAGGACGCCGGTTCCCGTCGTGGGCGTCGTCGTGTGGTCCGTCGGGCCGCCGTGGGTTTCTCCGCGCCCTCGCAGGAGAGCGGTGAGGCCGACGCGCCGCGTCGTCCGGCGCGGCCCGCGGTGGCCGTGTTCCAGGCGCCGGTGTTCGCCGAGCCGCAGTTCCAGACGCCGCAGCGGGCCGCAGCCGAGGCTGCCGCCTCCGAGCCCGAGGTGACGGAGACCGAGGAGCCCGAGGAGGTCGAGGTGACCCAGGAGGCTCCGGAGGAGCCGACCGGGTCGCGTCGTCGCCGTCGTCGCCGGGCCGCCGGTTTCGGGGACGAGGCCGAGACCGGCCGGACCGCCCCGGCCGCCGTGCCCGTCGAGGCCGCTGCCGCGGACGAGCCGGAGACCGAGCCGGAGGAGGCCGACGAGGCCGAGGACGTCGTCGACGGTGACGACGAGACCGAGGAGACCGGGTCGCGCCGCCGTCGCCGTCGTGGTGGCCGTCGCCGTCGCCGCGGCGACGCCGCCGACGGCGAGGGGGACTCCGCGGACGCCGAGTCCGACGAGTTCGCCGCCGAGCAGGCCGCGCAGGACGCCGAGGACACCGCCGAGCAGGAGGACGAGGACGCGGAGGACGCCGAGGAGGACGCCGCCGGCTCCACCGCCGGCAGCCGTCGCCGTCGTCGCCGTCGTCGTCGTGCCGGTGACTCCTCCTCCGAGGTGGAGACGGTCGACGGAGACCCGGAGCGCACGGTCGTCAAGGTCCGTGAGCCGCGCAAGCCCTCCGAGCCGTCCGACGAGGTGCAGTCCATCAAGGGCTCGACCCGTCTCGAGGCGAAGAAGCAGCGCCGCCGCGAAGGCCGTGAGCAGGGCCGCCGTCGGGTGCCGATCATCACCGAGGCCGAGTTCCTGGCCCGCCGCGAGGCCGTCGAGCGGGTGATGGTCGTCCGCCAGAGCGGCGAGCGCACCCAGATCGGCGTCCTGGAAGACAACGTGCTCGTCGAGCACTACGTCAACAAGGAGCAGGCCACCTCGTACGTCGGCAACGTGTACCTGGGCAAGGTCCAGAACGTGCTGCCGTCGATGGAGGCCGCCTTCATCGACATCGGCAAGGGACGCAACGCCGTCCTGTACGCCGGTGAGGTCAACTTCGAGGCGCTCGGCATGGCCAACGGGCCGCGTCGTATCGAGGCCGCCCTCAAGTCCGGCCAGTCGGTCCTCGTCCAGGTGACGAAGGACCCGATCGGCCACAAGGGCGCCCGGCTGACCAGCCAGGTCTCGCTCCCGGGCCGCTACCTCGTGTACGTGCCCGAGGGCTCCATGACCGGCATCAGCCGCAAGCTGCCCGACACCGAGCGGGCCCGCCTGAAGACGATCCTCAAGAGGATCGTCCCCGAGGACGCGGGCGTCATCGTGCGCACCGCCGCCGAGGGCGCGAGCGAGGACGAGCTGCGCCGTGACGTCGAGCGGCTGCAGGGGCAGTGGGAGGACATCCAGAAGAAGGCGAAGAACGGCGGCAACGCCCCGACGCTGCTGTACGGCGAGCCGGACATGACCGTCCGCGTCGTGCGCGACATCTTCAACGAGGACTTCTCCAAGGTCATCGTCAGCGGGGACGAGGCCTGGTCGACCATCCACGGGTACGTCTCGCACGTCGCGCCCGACCTGGCCGACCGCCTGTCCCGGTGGACCTCCGAGGTCGACGTGTTCGCCACGTACCGGATCGACGAGCAGCTCGCCAAGGCGCTGGACCGCAAGGTCTGGCTGCCCAGCGGCGGTTCGCTGGTCATCGACCGGACCGAGGCGATGATCGTCGTCGACGTCAACACCGGCAAGTTCACCGGTCAGGGCGGCAACCTCGAGGAGACGGTCACCAGGAACAACCTGGAGGCGGCCGAGGAGATCGTGCGTCAGCTGCGGCTGCGCGACCTCGGCGGCATCATCGTGATCGACTTCATCGACATGGTGCTGGAGTCCAACCGGGACCTGGTCATGCGGCGCCTGCTGGAGTGCCTGGGCCGGGACCGTACGAAGCACCAGGTCGCCGAGGTGACCTCGCTGGGGCTCGTGCAGATGACCCGTAAGCGGGTGGGCCAGGGGCTGCTGGAGTCGTTCTCCGAGACCTGCGTGCACTGCAACGGGCGCGGCGTCATCGTCCACATGGAGCAGCCGACCGCGGCCGGTGGCGGCGGCAAGCGCAAGAAGCGCGGCCGCGGTGGCGACGGACAGGGCCACGACCACGAGCACGAGCACGAGACGGTGGCGGCCGACGTCGCCGAACCGTTCGTGGGTGCCGAGCAGGAGGCGGAGAGCGAGGCCGAGGTCGCCGCCGAGGTGGCCGAGCCGGTCGCGCTCACGGCCCCCGAGTTCGCGCCGGACGAGGAGCTGTACAGCAGCATCGCCGAGGCCGAGGCGTCCGCCACGCGCGGCCGGGGCCGTCGTCGGGCGAGCCGGCGGGCGTCCGCTCCGGCGGGTGCGCCGAGGGGTGGCGCGTCGCGCAGGTCGGGCGGCTCCGAGACGAGCGTCACGGAGGAGTCCGTCGAGGCGGTCGTCGAGGTGCCCACCGCGCAGGACGTCACCGCCGAGGCGGAGGCCGTGCGTCCGGTGCAGCCGGCCGAGGCGGTCACCGCGCAGACCGAGCCGGTCGCCGTCGAGGACCCGGTCGTCGAGGCCGCGGCCGTCGAGGCTCCGGTCGTCGACGAGGCCGCGCCCAAGGGCCGTACCCGTCGCCGCGCCACCCGCAAGGTGTCCGCGCCGGCCGGTTCGCCCGCCGGGGCGGAGGCCGCCGTGCTGACGGTCGCCGAGCCGTCGGTGGCGGTGGCCCCGGTCGCCGAGGCCGCTCCGGTGGAGCAGCCCGCGGCGGAGCAGGTCGCCGAGCCCGTCGTCGAGAGCGCGGCTCCGGCCCGTCCGCGGCGCCGTGCCGTGCGCAAGGCCACCGCGCCGACCGCCTCCGAGGAGACGGCCGTCATGGTCGTGCCGACGGTCGCGGCGGAGACCGCCGTCCAGGAGGGCGAGGCGCCCGCCGAGGAGGCGGAGGCCGCTCCGGCGAAGAAGGCGGCCGCGCGCAAGACGGCGAAGAAGGCCACGGCCAAGAAGGCCGCCACCAAGAAGACGGCGGCCGTGAAGAAGACGGCCGCGAAGAAGACCGTCGCCAAGAAGACGACGGCGAAGAAGGCGGCGTCGAAGACGACGACGGCGGCGGCCCAGCAGGGCCAGCCGACCGTGTCGGCCTCGACCGAGGAGTGACGTCCGCTGCTCTGTGACAGTGATGCGACGCGGGCACCCGGTACCCTCCGGGTGGCCGCGTCGCCCTGCGTCCAGCGTCGCGTTACTCTGTGCCCCGCTTGTGATGGAGCGCACGCTCTCCGTGAGTTTCACTGTGGTAACCCTGGGGAAAATCGCTGTCCGCGTGCTGGTAACGTGCACTGTGGTCCCGGTGGCCAAAGGCATGCACACCGTGACCCCGGCCGATGAGCACATCCGGTCTTCCAACCGGACACGGCTGACTTCCCGCAAGGAGCCCTCGGGGGGCGGGGTCCTGTGTACAAACCCGTCCGCCCGCCCACAGGCACCGGCGGACAACCAGGGATGCGGCCGTGCTGAGCATCGACACGGTCTCTTCCCGACCATGCAAGACGTGGTGCGGCTTAGAGGTCGCCGTAGAGGAGGGGATGTCGATGACCGACGCCCATGAGTTCGTACCGGCCGCCAAACCCGTGATCGGCGAGGAGGAGATCGAGGCCGCGGTGCGCGTGCTGCGCAGCGGCATGGTCGTCCAGGGGCCCGAGGTGGCCGCCTTCGAGGAGGAGTTCTCGGAGCTCGTCGACGGACGTCACTGCGTCGCGGTCAACTCCGGAACCTCCGCACTGCACCTGTCGCTCCTCGCCCTCGGCCTCGGCCCGGGCGACGAGGTCATCGTGCCGTCGTTCTCCTTCGCCGCCTCCGCCAACGCGGTGCGGCTGGTCGGCGCCGACGTGGTCTTCGCCGACATCGACCCGGACACGTACTGCCTGGACCCGGCCGCCGTCGAGGCCGCCCTGTCCCCGCGCACCGCCGCGATCATGCCGGTGCACCTGTACGGTCACCCGGCCGCCATGGACAAGATCATGGCGATCGCCGAGCAGCACGGGCTCGCCGTGATCGAGGACGCCTGCCAGGCCCACGCGGCCGCGCTGCACGGCACCCCGGTCGGCGCCTTCGGTGCCGCGGGCACCTTCAGCTTCTACCCGACGAAGAACATGCACAGCCTCGAGGGCGGCATGATCTCCACCGGGGACGCGGAGACCGCCCGCACCCTGCGCCTGCTGCGCAACCAGGGCATGGAGAAGCGCTACGCCAACGAGATCGTCGGCGCCAACGTCCGTATGACGGACGTGTCCGCCGCGATCGGCCGCGTCCAGCGCGGCAAGCTGAACGGCTGGACCGAGCAGCGCATCGCCAACGCCGCGTACCTGACCGAGCACATCACCGCGCCCAACGTGGTCACGCCGAAGGTCGCCGACGGCGCCCGGCACATCTACCACCAGTACACGGTGCGCGTCCTGGGCGACCGCGACGCCGCCATGGCCAAGCTGACCGAGGCCGGCATCGGCAACGCCGTGTACTACCCGACTCCCATCCACCGGCTGAAGCCGTACTGGGAGCCGGACCAGAAGGCGGGCCGTAACTGGGACCTGCCCGAGACGGACCGCGCGGCCGCCCAGGTCGTGTCACTGCCCGTGCACCCGGCCCTGTCCGCCCAGGATCTGGAGCGCGTCGTCACCGCTGTCAATGCTCTGGGGGAGCAACTGTGAGTACCGGGAAGTCGCTGCGAGCAGGACTCGTCGGCCTCGGTTCCATGGGGCGTCACCACGCCCGTGTCCTGTCGGGTCTGGAGGGCGTCGACCTCGTCGGCGTCGTCGACCCGATGGGTGACAAGTTCGGCGCCGCCCAGGGCGCGCCGATCCTGAACACCGTCGAGGAACTGATCGCGCTCGGTGTGGACTACGCCGTCGTGGCCTGCCCCACCGCCCTGCACGAGCCGGTCGGCCTGGCGCTCGCCGAGGCCGGCGTGTGCGCGCTGGTCGAGAAGCCGGTCGCCGACACCGTCGAGGGCGCCCGTCGTCTCGTCGAGGCCTTCGAGTCGCGCGGCCTGGTGGCCGGCGTGGGTCACATCGAGCGGTGCAACCCGGCGCTGATGTCGCTGCGCGCCCGCCTGGAGGCCGGCGAGCTCGGTGACGTCTACCAGGTCGTCACCCGCCGCCAGGGTCCCTTCCCGCACCGCATCGCGGACGTCGGCGTCGTCAAGGACCTCGCCACCCACGACATCGACCTCACCGGCTGGGTGACCGGACGCAGCTACGTGTCCATCGCCGCGCACACCGTCTCCAAGAGCGGCCGTGAGCACGAGGACATGGTCTCCGCGGTGGGGCGTCTCGACGACGGCACCATGGTCAACCACCTGGTCAACTGGCTGAGCCCGCTCAAGGAGCGGTTCACCTCGGTCACCGGTGAGCGCGGCTGCTTCATCGCCGACACCCTCACCGCCGACCTGACCTTCCACTCCAACGCCGCCGTGACCACCGAGTGGGAGGCCCTGCGGGCGTTCCGCGGGGTGTCCGAGGGCGACATGATCCGGTACGCCATCCCGAAGCGCGAGCCGCTGCTCGTCGAGCACGAGCTGTTCCGGGACGCGGTGCTCGGCAAGCCCGCCGACATCTGCACCCTGCGTCAGGGCATGCGCACCGTCGAGGTGGCGGCCGCGGTCCTCGAATCGGCGAACACCGACCGCAGCGTGTCCCTTCAGCCGGAGGATCTGGCCGCACATGGCAGCTGAGCATCACACATCGGGGGAACGGTGCGTGCTCGGCAGGACTCCTATGTTCTGTGAGACTTTCCCCGCAGGACCCAGCCGGCCGTCGGCTGTCGGAGACCAGGAGCCGGAGCATGAGTGCTGCGCCTGACGTCAGCGTCGTCGTTGCCGTCTACAACACGATGCCGTACCTGACGGAGTGCCTGAACTCTCTCGTCGGGCAGAGCATCGGCCGTGAGCGCTTGGAGATCGTCGCCGTCGACGACGGCTCCACCGACGACAGCGGCGCCGAGCTGGACCGGTTCGCGGCGCTGTACCCGGACACCGTCAAGGTGCTCCACCAGCCGAACTCCGGCGGCCCGGCCGCGCCCAGCAACCGCGCGCTGGAGGTGGCCACCGGCCGTTACGTGTACTTCATCGGCTCCGACGACTACCTCGGCGAGGAAGCGCTGGAGCGGATGGTGACCTGCGCCGACACGCACGGCTCCGACGTCGTGGTCGGCAAGATGGTCGGCACCAACGGCCGGTACGTGCACCAGGCGCTGTACAAGGAGAACGACCCGGACGTCTCCCTGTACGACTCCGCGCTGCCCTTCACGCTGGCCAACACCAAGCTGTTCCGCCGGGACCTGGTCGAGAAGTACAAGCTGCGTTTCCCCGAGCACCTGCCCGTGGGCAGCGACCAGCCGTTCACCATCGAGGCGTGCGTCCGCGCGAAGAAGATCTCGGTGGTGGCCGACTACACCTGCTACTACGCGGTCAAGCGCGGCGACGCCAGCAACATCACCTACCGCGCCGACCACCTGGCGCGGTTGCGGGCGGCCGGCGAGATCATGGACTTCACGGCCGGTCTCGTCGAGGCGGGCCCCGGCCGGGACGCGCTGCTGCGCCGGCACTTCACCTGGGAGCTCGCCAAGCTCGTCCAGGACGACTTCCCCGGCCTGGACCGCGAGCTCCAGCGGCAGATCTGCGCGGGCATCGCGCGCCTCGCCGACGTCTACTTCACCGACGGCATCCGCGACGCGATGGACGTCAAGCGCCGGGTGCGCATCGCGCTCGCCCGGGCCGGCGCCATCGACGAGCTCGCCGAGGCGATCAGCTCGGAGAAGAAGCACGGGGCGCCGCCGTTCGTCCTCGAGGGCGAACGCGCCTACGCCCGGTACGCGGGCTTCCGCGACCCGCGCATCGGCCTGGCCGACCGGGTCTACGAGCTGATCGGGGAGTCGGTGCCCGGCCGTCTCGCCCAGGGCACCGAGCTGCTGGCCTCCGCCTGGGACCAGCAGGGCGAGGCGCTCACGTACACGCTGTCCGTGCGGGTGCCGGTGCTCGGCGACGTCGGCGGCGCGGTGCTGCGGCTCGCCGACAAGGCGATGCCCAAGTCGGCGGACAAGCCCGGCGCGCGCCGGCTGAAGGCGGACCACGTCCTGCCGGCGCCGGTGGGCGAGGTCACGACCGAGCCCTCCGCGGACGGCGCGGCCACCGTGCTGCACGCCCGGGTCCCGCTGGAGTACGTCACCGCGAAGCGGGGCGTGCGGGTATACCTGGACGTGGCCGGTTCGACGTACGAGATCCCCGTACGGGGCAAGGACCTGCCCATGCCGCTGGCGCGCCAGTGGGGCCGGGAGGGGGACCCCTACCGGGCGTCGGCCGTGGTGAACGACAAGGGGCGTGTCGTGATCGACACGGCCCGGATGTACCCGCCGAAGATCACCGTGCTCCGTCGGGGACTGGCGAGACTCGTGCGGAAACTGAAGTCCGGGGCCGGCCGCCTGAAGCGTGCGGTCGGGCCCAAGAAGTCCAAGCCGAACGGCTCCAAGAAGCCGACCGGTTCCAAAAGGAAGTAGCGACCCTCCATGAACATCTGTGTAGTAGCACTCGGCAAGATCGGCCTGCCGCTGGCCGTGCAGTTCGCCTCCAAGGGCCACCGGGTCATCGGCGCGGACGTCAACGAGAAGGTCGTCGAGCTGGTCAACGCCGGCGTCGAGCCGTTCCCCGGCGAGCACGACCTCGACGTCAAGCTGAAGCAGGCCGTCGACGCCGGGCTGCTGAGCGCGACCACGGACACCGCGTCCGCGGTCGCCGAGTCCGAGGCCGTCGTCGTGGTCGTTCCGCTGTTCGTGGACGCCGAGGGCACCCCGGACTTCGGCTGGATGGACTCCGCGACGAAGGCGATCGCCCAGGGCCTCAAGCCCGGCACGCTCGTCAGCTACGAGACCACGCTGCCCGTCGGCACCACCCGCACCCGCTGGGCGCCGATGCTGGCCGAGGGTTCGGGCCTGACCGCGGGCGAGGACTTCCACCTGGTGTTCTCCCCCGAGCGCGTGCTGACCGGCCGGGTCTTCGCCGACCTGCGCCGCTACCCCAAGCTGGTCGGCGGCATCGACGAGGCGTCGAGCGCCCGTGGCGTGGAGTTCTACGAGCAGGTCCTGGACTTCGACGAGCGTGCCGACCTGCCGCAGGCGAACGGCGTGTGGGACCTGGGCACCGCCGAGGCCTCCGAGCTGGCCAAGCTCGCCGAGACGACCTACCGGGACGTCAACATCGGTCTGGCGAACCAGTTCGCGCGTTTCGCCGACAGCAACGGCATCGACGTCAAGAAGGTCATCGAGGCCTGCAACTCGCAGCCCTACAGCCACATCCACCAGCCGGGCATCGCCGTCGGCGGGCACTGCATCCCGATCTACCCGCGGATGTACCTGTGGAACGACCCGGCCGCGACCGTCGTGCGCTCCGCCCGTGAGGCGAACGCCGCGATGCCCGAGTACGCCGTCGACCTGCTGGCCGCCGCCTACGGCGACCTGACCGGCGTGGGCGTGCTGGTGCTGGGCGCCGCCTACCGCGGTGGCGTGAAGGAGACCGCCTTCTCGGGCGTCTTCCCGACCGTCGAGGCCCTCAAGGCGCGGGGCGCGGTGCCGTTCGTCTCGGACCCGATGTACACGGACGAGGAGCTCGCCGCCCACGGTCTCACCCCGCACGCGGGCGAGAAGGTCACCGCGGCGATCCTCCAGGCCGACCACGCCGAGTACCGCACGCTGACCCCGGCCGACCTGCCGGACGTCACCGTGCTGGTCGACGGTCGCCGTACGACGGACCCGGAGGCCTGGAAGGGCGTCCGGCGTGTCGTCATCGGCGGCTGACGCTCGTACGCGAACAACCTCGTGGCCCCGCCCCGGATCCGGGGGCGGGGCCCTGGTGCAGGAAGGTTTTCCCATGTCCTGGCTGATCACGGGCGGCGCCGGTTTCATCGGCTCGCATGTCGTGAAGGCGATGACGGACGCCGGTGAGCGGGTCGTCGTCCTCGACGACCTGAGCACGGGCCGGGCCGAGCGGCTGCCGGACGGCGTGCCGCTGGAGGTCGGCACGGTGCTCGACGGCGACACCGTCGCACGGGTGCTGCGCGAGCACGGCATCACCGGCATCGTGCACATCGCGGGCAAGAAGCAGGTGGGCGAGTCCGTGGAGCGCCCGCTGTACTACTACCGCGAGAACGTCGAGGGCATGCGGGTCCTGCTGGACGCGGCCGTCGCCGCGGGAGTCGGCCGGTTCCTGTTCTCCTCGTCCGCCGCCGTGTACGGCATGCCCGACGTCGACCTCGTCACCGAGAAGACGCCGTGCGCGCCGATCAACCCCTACGGCGAGACCAAGCTCGCCGGCGAGTGGCTGGTCGGGGCGGTCGGCGCCCGGCACGGGATGGCCACCGCCTCGCTGCGCTACTTCAACGTGGCGGGCGCGGCCACGCCGGAGCTGGGCGACGACGGCGTCTACAACCTCGTCCCGATGGTCTTCGAGCGCCTCGAGACCGGGGACGCGCCGCGGATCTTCGGTGACGACTATCCGACGCCCGACGGGACCTGTGTCCGCGACTACATCCACGTCGAGGACATCGCCGCCGCGCATGTCGCGGCCGCCCGCCGGCTGGCCGCCGACCCCGGCGCCCGGCTGGTCCTCAACATCGGCCGCGGCGAGGGCGTCTCGGTCGCCGAGATGATCGGCGTCATCCAGGACGTGACCGGCCGCGCGGAGGTCGAGCCCGACGTGTCCGGCCGCCGTCCGGGCGACCCGGCGCGGGTCGTGGCCTCCGCCGACCTCATCCACCAGGAGCTCGGCTGGAGCGCGGAGCGCGGTGTGCGGGAGATGGTGGAGTCCGCGTGGGCGGGGTGGCGGCTGCGGCACCCGTGAGTACGCGAGTGAGCGGATGACCGAGGGCCCCCGGGATGATCCCGGGGGCCCTCACTCGTGGCGTCCGTCGGCAAGGAGCCGATCCGGCCGGCTCAGCCCTCTTCGAGCACCAGCTTCTCGAAGTGCTTCTGCACCACGGGCCAGTCCCACACGGTCAGCGCGTGCTCGGTGGCGAGCTTGCCCGCCCCGCGCCAGGCCTCCTCGGTGGCCGTGATCTTCAGGATCCGCTCGGCCGCCTCGGCGGGCGAGGCCACGACCCAGCCCTCGGGGTAGAGGGTGCGGGCGCTGTTGGGCTTGCCCGCGTAGAACGGCCAGTCGCGGACGACGGGAACGGCACCGCTGGCCGCGCCCTCCATCACACCGACGTGGCAGCCCTCGCGCACCGAGGAGCTGAGGATCGTACCGATCTCGACGAGCTTCGACGGGACGTCGTCCGTCGGGCCGAGCCGGACCACCGCGCCGGACTCCTCCAGCGGGGCCAGCAGCTCCTCGAACTCGGCCAGGTAGTCCTTGGTGGCCTGGCTGGTCTTCGGGTCCATGTCGCCGCCGACCAGCAGCAGTCGGTAGCGCTCGTCGTGCTTGCGGACCCGCTCCAGGACGTCCAGGGCCCACTTCGGGTCCTTGGCGACCTGGCTGATGCCGATCAGACCGAGGTTGAAGCGGGCGTCGGCCGGCTTCGCGCGGTTGAAGCCCGACAGGTCCATGGCGTTGTCGATGAGGTGGAACCGCGGGG
Source organism: Streptomyces sp. NBC_00637 (assembly GCF_045161545.1). Taxonomy (NCBI): domain Bacteria; kingdom Bacillati; phylum Actinomycetota; class Actinomycetes; order Kitasatosporales; family Streptomycetaceae; genus Streptomyces; species Streptomyces sp. NBC_00637. Next base: position 5,618,038 of record NZ_CP109046.1, read on the forward strand.
CCTGCTCGCCGCGCAGCGTCGGCACGAGCGAGGCGGTCAGGTCCTTCACGTGCGGGGCGACGAAGACGAGGTCGTCGATCCGGGAGAAGTCCGTCATGTGCGGCCAGCGCGTGAAGGCCTCGTAGCTGTGCAGGCGCACGATGATCCGGGTGTCGCCCGGGTCGATCGTGGTGAGCATGCCGGCCGGACCGGCCGCCCACTCCAGGAACACGGTGTCCGCCCAGTCGAGGTGCGGGCGCATCAGGCGCTCCACCTCTTCCTGGTAGTCGCTCGCGTCGCCCGCCAGCCGGTCCTTGAGCATGCGCGGGGCCGCCCAGGAGATCCGCTTGAGGTGCTTGTTCGTGGCCAGATCGAGGAAGCGCAGCTCGACACCGGGGTGGTCGGCGAAGTGCTCCTTGATCAGGTGCAGGAAGTTGTCGTTGGCGCTCGTCGTCACCAGCAGCCGCAGCGGGCGGTCGGTGGGGGCGGGCGCGGCGGGCACCTTGCGGTCGCGGGGGCGGCTCAGTGCCTGGAACGCCTTGGAGCGGTGCAGCGGGGCGACGAAGCCCTCGGCGTCCTTCGCCAGCGGCGACGACAACTGGTCGATGTGCAGCACCCGGTGGAAGTGCAGGAACAGCGTGCGGTTGAGCGCCTCGGCCGCCTCGTCGGTCTTGCCCGCGGCGAAGAGCGCGTCGGCGTTCGCGAGCTGGGCCGCGACCGCCTTGCCGAGGAAGCGGGGGCTGATGCCCTTCTTCAGCTCCTGCATGACGCCCTCGTTGTAGAGGTCCGCCCGCAGCTGGAGGTCCGGGATCTTCGCGGCGGCGTCCGCGAGGGTGAGCGCGGCACCGCTGGTGCGGCCCGCCCACTGCATGCCCTCGGCGACGTACCGCGAGGTCGCGGCGCGCACCTTTATGGGCACGCCCGGCGCGGTCACGGCCGAGCGCCACAGCCGGGCGCCGACACCGGAACGCATCAGGGGCCGCGGGGTCACCGTGCGCACCAGCTGCGCGGGCAGCCGGTCGACCGAGCGCTTCACGTCGCGCGCGACGGCGCTCAGCGGCGGCAGGACCGTGGAGTGCCGGGCCGTGGCGCCGCCCTGTGCCGTCAGCTCCTCGACGGCCTTCAGCGCGGGCGCGAGCCCGAACCTGGCCGCGGCGGTGCGGTTGTACTCGGCGAGCCGCCACACCGTGTACACGGCGGCCACGTCGAGGGCGACAAGGACATCGGCCTTGCGGCCGTGGGAGCGCAGCCACGAGTCGCCGCGCACCTGCGTCCAGTTGCGCAGGCCGCGCGGGGCCTTGCCGAGCCGGCGGCGCACGGCCTGGCTGCGGTGCTTGAGCGTGCGCGGCAGCTGGTGCACGCCGGCCAGCTCGACCTGGGCGAGTTCCTCGGGGACGCCCTCGGCGTCCAGGTGGAACATGCCCGCCAGGTGCACGCGCGCGCCCTGGGCGTTGAACTTGCGCACCGTGTCGGCGAGCACGCCGAAATTCGGCCGGACGGACGCCACGAGCAGGACTTCGGTCACTTGGCGAGCTCCTCGACAAGGTTCTTGATCGCGACGGACATCAGCGCCTCGCGAGTGAACTGGTCGGCGTGGGCCATCGCCTCGGCGTGCTCCTCGTCGGTGGTCTCCACCGCCATGTGGGCGGCCTTGATGAAGGACTCGGTCAAGCCCGCCTCGTCGATGCCCGGGGCGCCGGTCCACAGCGGGTGGCCCCTCAGCACGTTCGAGGCGTCGTGCTCGACGGCGTGCGCCGACACGATCGGCAGGCCGGTCGCCATGTACTCGTACACCTTGCCGGAGGTGACGAACCGGCCGCCGATGAGGATCAGCACCATGGCGTCCCAGCCGGCGTAGATCGAGGAGACCTCGGCCTTGGCGGCGGGACCGCCGAAGACGACGCCGTCGGCCTCGGCCTCCTTGAAGACCTCGGCGTGACGGTTCGCGCCGCGGGTGGCGCCGTTGCCGAGGTGGCCGCGCAGCTCGAAGCGCGCGTTCGCCAGCAGCGGCTCCTTGGCGCGGGCGGCGCGCCAGGCGTTCAGCACCGTCTCCAGGTGCGGGACGGTGAAGTTGACCGTGCCGAGGTAGCCGAAGACGAGACCGGCCTCGGCGTCGGGGTTGTGCGCGCGGCCCGGCGAACTGTCCGCGTCGTAGCCGTTGCGGACGACGTGCACGCGGTCGGCGAAGTTGGGGTAGCGCCGCCGGTAGTGCTCGGCGATGGGGTCGTTGACGACCCACAGCGACACCGCGTGGTCCAGGATCTTCTGCTCCCAGCGACCCTCGGCGGAGTCACGGGCGAAGGCCTCGACACCGTCGATGACGTCGATGGACCAGCCGTCGCGGAAGTCCACCGCGTACGGCACCTTCGCCTCCTCCCACAGCTTCCAGGCCGCGGCGAGGTTCACGTACGGCACGCAGCTGGCGAGCAGCAGGTCCGCCGGGTGTTCCCGGTGGATGTCCAGCACGGCCTGCTCGAGGTCGTCGCGCCACTCACCGAAGTTGGGCTCGGGGAAGTTCTCGGTCTGGCGCTTGCGGAGCTTGGCGACCCAGCCGTTGGGGTCGAGGGCACGCGCCTCGTCGAAGAGGCGGATGTCCGTCTCGAGATCCTCGCGCGCCAGCGGCAGCTCGACGATCTTCACCCGGGGGTCGACCTGGTCCAGCAGGGAGAGGTCGATGCCCGAGTCGAGTTCCCAGGACTCCCGGGCGATGTTGACGACCGTGACGTCCCAGCCGACCTTCACGAACTGGTTGGCGGTCTCGCGCATCCGGTACGTGGAGCTCTTGGCGGCCGGGGGGAACCCGATGGCGAGATAGATGACGTGCGGTCGCTTGCCTTCCGCAGGCGGCCCGGACGGGGGAGACGATGACATAGCGGTTGACGCTAGCACGCTGACATGCACGGACTGTGGGTCACGTGTGGCCGTCCGCAGGCGGACGGCCGCGCTCCCCGGTGCCGTTCCTCATGTCAGGCGGGCCGGCTGCCCCCCTTCCATTCCTCCATGAGACGGACGACATTGTGCGCCGCGCGGCCGTCGCCGTACGGGGTGCCCGGGTCGTCGGTCGGCACGGCACGGGTCACGGTCTCGGCCCACTCCTGGGGCGACAGCGTGTGCGGGTCGGGTACAAGGACGTTCCAGCCGGTGCCGACGGTTTCCACCCACTCCGTCTCCGGGCGGATCGTGGTGCAGATGCGCTCCAGCAGGAACGCCTCCTTCTGCAGACCGCCGGAGTCGGTCACCACACCGACGGAGGCCAGCACGGCGGCGACCAGGCTCGCGTACGGCAGCGGGCGGCCGACGTGCAGGTTGCCCTGGGCCAGGTCGATGCCGTGCTCGTGGGCGCGGGCGACGAGCCTCGGGTGGGCGGCCAGCGCCACCGGCACCGGCAGCTTGGCGAGCGAGTCGACGATCGCGGCGAGCCGCTCGGGGTCGTCGGTGTTGTCCGGGCGGTGCAGGGTCGCCAGCAAGAAGGGCTGTGCCGGGTCGATGCCCTCGGGCAGCTCCGGCGCGGGGAACTCGCCGGCGCGGACCTGGTCGCGGATGCGCAGACAGATGTCGACCATCACGTCGCCGGCCAGCCGGGCGCGGTCGGCCAGGCCCTCGTTCGCGAGGTGGCGCATGGCCTCCTCGGTCGGGGCGAGGAGCAGGTCGGCGCTGTGGTCGGTGAGGACGCGGTTGTGCTCCTCCGGCATCCGCCGGTTGAAGGAGCGCAGGCCGGCTTCCAGGTGCGCCACGGGCAGGTGCATCTTCACGGCGGACAGCGCGCCCGCGATGGTGGAGTTCGTGTCGCCGTAGACGAGCACCCAGTCGGGCTGCTCACGGTCGAGGACCGGGTCGAGGGCGGAGAGGACGGCGCCGGTCTGCGCTCCGTGGCTGCCGGAGCCGACACCGAGGTGGACGTCGGGGTCCGGGATGCCGAGTCCGGAGAAGAAGACGTCCGAGAGGTCGGCGTCGTAGTGCTGCCCGGTGTGCACGATGACGTGCTCGTGCTCGGTTTCCGCGAAGGCGGCCGCGATGGGGGCGAGCTTCACCAACTGGGGACGGGCGCCGACGATGCTGATGACTTTCACAGAGCACTCTTCTTCTGGGGGCGGGCATGTGGGGTGTGCGAGCAGAGGAAATGGTAGGCAACGGGTTGGACGCGCCGGATCCGCTGCGGGTTGCCCTGCCGGGCGAGCGCGTTCTGACGGGTCCTGTCGCGTCCTGTCCATGTCCGTCCAAGCCGTGGTCAGAACACGGCTTTCGGGCTTCGACTCGCTCGCATAACGATTTCGTGAACCTTGCGTTTACAGGTACGTAAAACGGGTCAACGCGGGCGCGTCGCTAGGCGCTGCGCTCGACCAGCGTTCCGTCCTTCTCGTCGTAGCGGGCGCCGGTCTCCGGGCACTCCCACACGCCCGGCTCGCCGTCCCGCTCCACCAGCCGGACACCGGCCCGCCCGACCCAGCCGACGCGGCGGGCCGGGACGCCCACGACCAGCGCGAAGTCCGGCACGTCCTTGGTGACGACGGCGCCGGCGGCGACCATCGCCCAGCGGCCGATGGTGAGGGGGGCGACACACACGGCGCGCGCCCCGATGGACGCGCCGTCGGCGATCCGCACGCCGACGGCCTCCCAGTCGCCCCCGCGCTTCTGCTTGCCCTCGGGGTCCACGGAGCGCGGGTTGTGGTCGTTGGTGAGGACGACGGCGGGGCCGATGAAGACACCGTCGCCGAGTTCGGCCGGCTCGTAGACGAGCGCGTAGTTCTGGAGCTTGCAGTTGTCACCCATGCGGACACCGGAACCGACGTACGCCCCACGGCCGACCACGCAGCCCTCACCGAGCCGCGCGCCTTCCCGGATCTGCGCGAGGTCCCACACGCTGCTCCCGGCACCGATCTCGGCACCCGCGTCGACCTGGGCGCTGGGCTGGACCCTGTAGTTCACTTCTCCGCCTTCCGGTGTCTGGCTACGCCTGGCGAGCATACGGGCAGGGGCCGCCCCCTCCGACGAGGGCGGCCCCTGCCCGGGCAAGCGCGTTCGCTCAGTGTCCGTCGGTGGTGACCTGGTTGGCCGGAATCCAGTACCCGGCCAGTTCCTCCGAGGTGACCCGCACCATCGACCGGCCGTTCACGACCGCCCTGCGGTCGAACTGCAGGGTGTGCGACGCGGAGTACTTGAGCGTCTTGAGCGTGCCGGCCACGCCGTTGGTGCCGAAGCTGATCGCCTCGACGGAGGCGTTCGCGGCGATCGTGAGCGTGCGCGGCGCCCGGTAGACGACGGTGACGTGCTCACCGCGCAGGAACACCTTGGGGTAGGCCTCCCCGATCCAGTAGCCCTTGTACGCCCCGGCGCTGATCCGGTACCAGACGCCCGCGCCCTGGATGCGTCGCCGCATGTCGATCGGAGCCTGGGTGGCCCGGGCGAAGACGACCTTCTTCGTGCCGAGGATCTTGTCGGCCTGGCCCTTGGTCCAGCTGCCGTCGGCCTTGGTGTCCAGCTTGTACAGGGTGTGCGTGCCGGCGGCGATCGCGATCACCGACCCGGACTTCACGCCCGGCGGGACGTCCTCGATCAGCATGTCCAGCTGGTGGGCGAAGACCGAGCTGTTGGTCTGCCAGTTCAGCTGCTGCCACAGCGTGATGTGGTGGTGGTGATAGGTGTTCGCCGGAATCCGGTGCGTCTGGCAGTAGTACGAGAACCAGCGCGGGTTGCGCAGCAGGGTGAAGTACCGGGCGATCGTCGTGCAGCCGCCGTCGTACAGCTGGGCGGCGAGCTCGTTGCCGGTCAGCCGGTAGTAGTCCCAGACGCCGAACAGGGCGAAGATCATGCCGTTGTACGTGTAGTCGCCCGTACCGGCCGTCTTGAACGGGTACTCCTGGATCCAGAGGTAGCCCGCCTTGTCCCTGTTCACGACCCACGGGTTCGTGTTGTCCGCGCGCAGCAGGGAGGCGAAGGCGCCGTCGGCCGCCGTCCGGTACAGGGCGCGCTCGTCCGCGCTGAGCCCGTCCTCCAGGGCGGCGAGCTGGGCGAAGAGGCTGATCGCCTCGCCCTGTGCCATGCCGGAGTACCAGGGCGCCTTGTAGACGACACCGCTGTGCTCGGCGTGGGTGAAGTCGAACGGGTACGGGAAGTACCAGGCGCCGCGGGTCTCGACGCGCTTGGCGATCAGCCGGTCGGCCTGGGCCTTGGCGCGCTTGAGGAAGACGTCCTTGCGGGTCGGGTCGGTCTCGACCCGGTAGCTGGTGATGCAGCCGAGGCCGAACTGGATCTGCCCCACGGGGTGGTCGTAGGACTTTCCGTCGGCCGTGAACTTCATGTACACGCCGTCGGAGTTCAGGTGGTAGTCACCCGACGACAGGTTGGCGTTGGCCCAGGTGGTGGCCCGGTTGCGCCACGGCTTCATGGCTTCCGGCAGATCGGGGTCGATCTGGTAGCCGACCTTGTTGAACTCGAACGGCAGGGTGGTGGGGACGTCCGTCTCGGTCGGCGTGCCGCCCGTGTACGGGATGTGCGTGCCGGGGCTCGGCGCGCTGACGCTGCCGCCCTCCAGCGGGTCCGGCAGCGGCGGCACGGGCAGGGACTCCCCGCCGGCGCCGGACGGCAGGCTCAGCGCGATCGACCGCGGCATGTTGGCGAACGGGTCCGGCGGAGTCGGTGACTCGAACACGCCGGTGGCCATCGCGGTGACGGCCCCGCCACCCACGACCGCAACCCCCGCGGCGCCGCCCCCGGCCAGCCGTATGAACCGTCTCCGGCCGATTTCGGCGCGCCTCTTTCCAGCCATAACTCTGGTCCCCCCCAAGGGCGTTGATCAGCGGTGATCAACGGATGATCTTGATTTGACAATAAGTGTGGATCGTATGTGAAAGCTGTGGGTTTTCGTGAGGGTCGCGAGAAGTTCAGCCGAGGGGGCGGAGGGGGGAGACGGGCATACCGGTGCGTTGTGGGATGTTCGGCCAGGGGGTGAAAGATTCCGTGATGGAACCGTGATCCGTCCGGAGGTGTCGCCGCCGGACGACCGACCCGGTTTGACCCCTCAAGCCGCGGCCCGTAGCCTTGACCCTCGGCGTGTCGATTGACGTGCCACATCCCCGTAAACCTTTTCCTTCCGGCCACTGGTCACCTCGGTGGTCGGGAGAGGCCGTCCGTGTTCGTTCCCGGGCGGCTGGACTTCGGGGGTGCCGTCCCAGAGCGAGAGAGTGAGATCCGCGTGTACGCCATCGTGCGCAGCGGTGGTCGCCAGCACAAGGTTGCTGTCGGCGACATCGTTGAGGTTGACAAGATTTCCACTGCCAAGGTTGGCGACACGGTCGAGCTCTCGACCCTGCTCGTTGTCGACGGCGACGCTGTGACCAGCGACCCGTGGGTGCTGGCCGGCATCAAGGTCCAGGCCGAGGTCGTGGACCACCACAAGGGCGTCAAGATCGACATCCTTCGCTACAAGAACAAGACCGGCTACCGCCGTCGTCAGGGCCACCGCCAGCAGTACACGGCGATCAAGGTCACTGAGATCCCCGCGGCTGCGAAGTAAGGGACTGAGGAGACATGGCACACAAGAAGGGCGCATCGTCCACCCGGAACGGTCGCGACTCCAATGCCCAGCGGCTCGGCGTGAAGCGCTTCGGCGGTCAGGTCGTCAACGCGGGTGAGATCCTGGTCCGCCAGCGTGGCACCCACTTCCACCCCGGTGCGGGCGTCGGCCGTGGCGGCGACGACACGCTGTTCGCGCTGAACGCCGGTGCGGTGGAGTTCGGTACCCACCGTGGCCGCAAGGTCGTGAACATCGTTCCGGTCGCCTGATCGGAAGCTTTCGCGAGGCGGACCTCACTTCCCGTGTGGGAAGGCGGGTCCGCCTTTCGCGTGTTAGAGCAGTAGATAGAGCAGTTGGCAAGATCCTGACGTTTTCGTAGTGCTGGAGGCACCCACATGACCACCTTCGTGGACCGCGTCGAACTCCATGTCGCCGCGGGTAACGGAGGCCACGGCTGTGCCTCCGTCCACCGTGAGAAGTTCAAACCGCTCGGTGGCCCCGACGGGGGCAACGGCGGCCGCGGCGGCGACGTGATCCTGGTCGTCGACCAGTCGGTCACCACGCTCCTCGACTACCACCACAAGCCCCACCGCAACGCCACCAACGGCAAGCCCGGCGAGGGCGGCAACCGCTCCGGCAAGGACGGCCAGGACCTGATCCTGCCGGTCCCGGACGGCACCGTGATCCAGGACAAGGCCGGCAACGTGCTGGCGGACCTGGTCGGCCACGGCACCTCGTACGTCGCCGCCCAGGGCGGTCGCGGCGGCCTCGGCAACGCCGCCCTGTCCTCGGCCCGCCGCAAGGCGCCCGGCTTCGCGCTGCTCGGCGTGCCCGGCGACCTCCAGGACATCGTCCTGGAGCTGAAGACCGTCGCCGACGTGGCCCTCGTCGGCTACCCGAGCGCGGGCAAGTCCTCGCTGATCTCCGTCCTGTCCGCCGCCAAGCCGAAGATCGCGGACTACCCGTTCACGACCCTGGTCCCGAACCTCGGCGTGGTGACGGCCGGCTCCACGGTCTACACGATCGCCGACGTGCCGGGCCTGATCCCGGGGGCCAGCCAGGGCAAGGGCCTGGGCCTGGAGTTCCTGCGCCACGTCGAGCGGTGCAGCGTGCTCGTGCATGTGCTGGACACGGCGACCCTGGAGTCCGAGCGTGACCCGCTCTCCGACCTCGACATCATCGAGGAGGAGCTCAAGCAGTACGGCGGCCTCGGCAACCGTCCGCGGCTCGTGGTGCTGAACAAGATCGACGTACCGGACGGCAAGGACCTCGCCGAGATGGTCCGCCCGGATCTGGAGGCGCGCGGCTACCGCGTCTTCGAGGTGTCCGCGGTCGCCCACCTGGGTCTGAAGGAGCTGTCCTTCGCCCTCGCCGAGATGGTGGGCGCGGCGCGCGCGGCCAGGCCGAAGGAGGAGGCGACCCGCATCGTCATCCGTCCGAAGGCGGTCGACGACTCCGGCTTCACCGTCACGCTGGAGGAGGACGGCCTGTTCCGCGTCCGGGGCGAGAAGCCCGAACGCTGGGTGCGCCAGACCGACTTCAACAACGACGAGGCCGTCGGCTACCTCGCCGACCGGCTCAACCGCCTCGGTGTGGAGGACGCGTTGATGAAGGCGGGTGCCCGGGGCGGCGACGGCGTCGCCATCGGCCCCGAGGACAACGCCGTCGTCTTCGACTGGGAGCCGTCGGTGACGGCCGGCGCCGAGATGCTCGGCCGCCGAGGCGAGGACCACCGCTTCGAGGAGCCGCGTCCCGCGACCCAGCGCCGCCGGGACAAGCAGGCCGAACGCGACGAGGTGACCCAGGAGTTCGAGGGCTTCGAGCCCTTCTAGCCGCCGGGCCCGCCGGCCTTCGTCTCCGGGACCCGTGGTGGTCGGCCGTCGGCCGTCCGCCGCGGGTCCCTCTTCGTCACGGCGAGGCAGGGGAGTGGTTTCGCGGAGGGCCGCCGGCCGTCGCCGCCTCCGGCCTGCGCGAAGGCCGGGTGGGAAACCTGTGTGAGGGCCGGGTGGGAAAATCGCCGACCGGAGCCGGGGACTCATCTGTGACCCAGGCTCCTCTCAGCGTCCCCTAAGGAAGTTCTCTTACCGTCTTCTGACCATGGAGACGGACTGTACGAACACCGCGGACCGTACGAGTGACGGCGCCCCGGCCCCCGCGCACCCCACCCCGCTGCCCGCCGGCACCCGCCTGCTGCACATCGGGCCGCACAAGACCGGGACCACCTCGATCCAGGGCGCCCTCTTCGCGGCGAAGGACAAACTGCCGGCCTACGGCGTCGCGTATCCGGCGCAGAGCAGACACCCCATGCAGGCCGTGCTGGCGGCCTGCTCCCGGACCGGGATGATCGGCGACACCACGCCCACCCAGCGGCACTGGACGCGGCTCGTGGAGCAGGTGCACGCCACCGGCCGGCACACCTGCGTGGTCAGCAGCGAGTTCTTCGCCGACGCCCCGGACGACGCGACCGCCGAGCGGATCGTCGAGCAGCTCGGCGGGGAGTCCGTGCACGTGCTGGTCACCCTGCGCCCGCTGGTGCGGATCATGCCCTCGCAGTGGCAGCAGTACGTGCAGAACGGCCTGCGCATGGGCTACGAGGAGTGGCTGGAGCACATGCTCCGCAAGGCCCCCTACGAGAAGCCCAACCCCAGTTTCTGGCGCCGGCACCGGCACGACCGGCTGGTCGAGCGGTGGGTGCGGGCGGTCGGGGCCGACCGGGTCACCGTCGTCGTGGTGGACGACCGGGACCGGGGCGGGCTGATGCGCACCTTCGAGGGACTCCTCGGACTGCCCGCGAATCTCCTTCAGCCCGTTCCGGACACGGCGAATCGCTCTCTCACCCTCGCCGAGACCGAAATGCTGCGCAACCTCAACAAGGAATTCCGCGGTAATGGGCTCCCCGACGAGCTCTATTCCCTGCTGGTTCGCAACGGCGCGGTCATGCATATGAAGAACACGTGCAGTCCCACCTCACAGGACGTGAGGATCTCCACACCCGACTGGGCCGTCCGGGCGGCCGCCGGGATCGGCGCCGAGATGGTCGCCGGGATCCGGTCGACGGGCGTGCGCCTCATCGGTGACCCGGCGCTGCTGTCCGCTGTGCCCGAGCCCGCCGGGCCGGAGCCCGGGGAGGCCCGGATCGCCCCCGAGGTGGCCGCTCAGGCCCTGTACGGGGCGCTCGCCGCGGCGGCCGCGGGGCCCGGCGGGGCCTCGGCGCGCGCGGTGCACCAGACCTCGTCCAAGGAACTCGTCCGGGTGCTCGGGCACCGCTGCCTCAAGCGGCTGCGGCGGCACTGAGGACGGCCGACGGCGGGCGGCACGCCCTCGTCCCGTGGCACTCCGTCACTCTCGGCAATGCCATACTCCCTGTGCAGTAACTCACAGGATTTCCAGGGACCATCCATGGGCAGCCGCGCCGGTGGCCAATCAATCACCGGCGACGCAAGGTGAATGCCAGGTTGCGCGCACATTTGCAGCGAACGGCGCTCACCTTGCATCGCGGTAACCGCAAGTGGGACCATTTCCCCGTTCCCTGTCGCCCCAAGGTAGGTCCTCTGTGTCCCAGCACATAGCCAAGCCCCGTACCACCGCAGTGATCCTGGCCGGTGGCACCGGCCAGCGGGTGGGTCTGTCGATCCCCAAGCAGCTGCTGAAGATCGCCGGCAAGGCAGTCATCGAGCACACGCTGACCACCTTCGAGAAGGCCGACTCGGTCGACGACATCATCGTGCTGATGGCGCCGGGCTATGTGCCGGACGTCGAGAAGATCGTATCCAAGGCCGGATTCAAGAAGGTCCGGAAGATCATCGAGGGCGGCTCCACGCGGAACGAGACCACCGAGCGCGCCATCGCGGCCCTGGGCGAGGGGCTGGCCGACGGCGAGGACCTCAACGTCCTGTTCCACGACGCGGTGCGTCCCCTGCTCTCGCGGCGGGTCATCGACGACTGCGTCACGGCGCTGGAGCGCTACCAGGCGGTCGACGTCGCCATCCCGTCCGCCGACACCATCATCGTGACGCGCACGCACGGCGACGACGGCGAGTTCATCACCGAGATCCCGGACCGCTCCCGGCTGCGCCGCGGTCAGACCCCGCAGGCCTTCAAGCTGTCCACCATCCGGCGCGCCTACGAGGTGGCGGCGGGCGACCCCAACTTCCAGGCCACCGACGACTGCACCGTCGTCCTGCGCTACCTGCCCGACGTGCCGATCCACGTCGTGGCGGGTGACGAGTACAACATGAAGGTGACCCAGCCCGTCGACGTCTTCATCGCCGACAAGCTCTTCCAGCTGGCCTCCTCCGCCACCCCGGAGCAGAACGGCGAGGAGGTCTACCGCGAGCTCCTCACCGGCAAGACCGTGGTCGTCTTCGGCGGCTCCTACGGCATCGGCAAGGACATCGCCGAGCTCGCCGAGTCCTACGGCGCCACCGTCTACGCCCTGGGCCGTTCCACCACCGGCACCCACGTGGAGAACCCGGAGGAGGTCGACGACGCCCTGTCCAAGGCGTACAGCGAGACCGGGCGCATCGACTACGTCGTCAACACCGCGGGCGTGCTGCGCATCGGCAAGCTGGCCGAGACCGACAACGCGACCATCGAGGAAGCGCTGAAAGTCAACTACCTGGCGCCGGTGCAGATCGCCCGTTCGGCGTACAAGTACCTGGCGGAGACGAAGGGCCAGCTGCTGCTGTACACCTCCAGCAGTTACACCCGGGGACGCGCCGAATACAGCCTGTACTCCTCGACGAAGGCCGCCATGGTGAATCTCACCCAGGCGCTCTCCGACGAGTGGGCCGGTGACGGCATCCGGGTGAATTGCGTCAACCCGGAGCGGACGGCCACGCCCATGCGGACCAAGGCCTTCGGGCAGGAGCCGTCGGGCAGTCTGCTGTCCTCCGAGGCGGTCGCCCGCACCTCGCTCGACGTGCTGCTCTCCGAGCTGACCGGGCATGTGATCGACGTGCGCCAGCAGGACCCGACGGCGGCCGCCGGACGGGCGTCGGGCTTCGAGGCGGCCCTGGCCGGAGTGCTCGACCGACAGGATGGCGTGTCATAATCCATCGTAAATAGCCATCGAATTTTCAGGCCTCTGTGGCTCCCTGTTTACGGAGAATTCACAGAGGCCTGAATCCGTAAAATTCCCGAAACCTTCACAAAGGATTTTCCGGACTTTTAGTACCTATGACCGGCCCCCTCCCAGAGCAGGTTTCTCCGTGATATCCACCGCTATTCGCGTAGCCCGGGTGGGCAGCGCGGCCGAACTGGCCGCGGCGGTCCTCATGATGCTGGGCTACCCCGGCCTCATGGCGGCCGCGCTCGTACCGAGTGCCCCTGCCTTCGCCGCCGCGGCCGCCGTGACGTACCTGGCGGACCTTTACCTCCACCGCAAAGGCAGCCGCCTCATCGCCCTCCTGGGCAAGGCACGGGCCGGGCTGTCCACCCGGTTCCTGGTCCGCGAGCTGCTGCTGATCCTGCTGCTGGCGAGACTCGACCTCTCCCAGGAGCCGGTCTTCTACGCGGCGATCGCGTGCTTCACGGTGTTCTTCGGTCTCCAGGCCCCGCACGGCGCACTGATCACCCTGATCGGCAAGCGCCGTCAGATGCCGGTCGTGACCAGGAACGTCGACCTGGCCTCCAGGCTGCGCATCCCGGACGCCCCGCCGCGCCGGCTGCTGAGCCGCGCCACCGTCAAGATGCTCCACCTCGACCTCGCGGCCGTCGTGGGCCTTCTCGTCTGCGCGCTCACCGACTCCGAGGCGGCGGGCTTCGCCGGCATCGGCGTCACCCTGGGCCTGGGCACGCTCTACGTGCTGGTGCTGGTGCCGCACCTGCGGGCGAAGCGGCTGCCGCCGAAGGCCGACAAGGTGCTCGGCACGGTCAGCGCCTGGCTGCGCGAGTACCGGCCGCAGACGGTGCTGTACTTCTCCGGCTCCGACGACTCCGCCTACCAGGTCAACATGTGGCTGGAGACCATGGAGCAGATGCAGTCCCGGCCGCTGGTCATCCTGCGTGAGCGCACCGTCCTGGAGAAGATGGCGCCCACCTCGGTCCCTGTCGTCTGCGTGCCCGGGGGGGTGCACCTGATGAACATGGACCTGTCCATGGTGCGGGTCGCGTTGTACTGCGCGAACGTCGGCAAGAACATCCACCTGCTGCGCGTGCCGACCATGAAGCACGTCTTCATCGGCCACGGCGACAGCGACAAGCTCGCCAGCGTCAACCCGTTCAGCAAGGTCTACGACGAGGTGTGGACCGCCGGCCGCGCGGGCCGCGACCGCTACGCCATCGCCGACGTCGGCATCCGCGACGAGGACATCGTGGAGGTCGGCCGCCCGCAGCTGGCGCCGATCAGAACCGGCAACGGTGTGCCGGTCGAGCGCATCCCGACCGTTCTGTACGCGCCCACCTGGGAGGGCTGGGACGACAACCCGGGCAACACCTCGCTCCTGCTGGCCGGCGAGAACATCGTGAAGAAGCTGGTCGCGGCCGATCCCCCGGTCCGCGTCCTGTACAAGCCGCACCCGTTCACCGGCACCCGCAGCGCCAAGGCGGGCGCCGCGCACCGGCGGATCACCGCCCTGATCAAGAAGGCCGCCGCCCAGCGCGCGAGCGACCCCCGCTTCACCGCGGACCCGGCGGCCGAGGCGAAGGCCAAGGCGGAACTGACCCGCCTCAAGGCCCGGCTGGACGGTCTCTCCCTCGCCTTCGACGAGCGCGCCGACGAGGCCGTGACGAGCCGCGACGGCATCGTCGACGTCCGCAAGCACGAGGAGGCCGCCCGGCTGCGTGCCGAGTGGAACGAGACCTACTGGCGCTCCTTCCCCTCCTTCGAGCACCGGGTGATCACCGGCGCCGCACCCCGCCTGTACGACTGCTTCAACGCCTCCGAGGCGATGGTCTCGGACATCTCCAGCGTGGTCTCCGACTTCATCGCGAGCGGCAAGCCGTACGCGGTCGCGGACTCCGCGGGGCTGGGCGCCGAGGAGTTCAGGCGGCAGAACACCGCCGTGCGCGCGGCGGTGATCCTCAGCAACAGCGCCGCCGAACTTGACCAGCTGCTCGACGGGGTGCGCGACCCGGCCGGCGATCCGCTGGCCAAGGACCGCAAGGAGCTCAAGGAGTACCTGCTCGGCCCCGACGAGCCCACCTCGCTCGAACAGTTCGACACCGCGATCACCGACCTCGCGCTGAAGGCGGAGGCACGCAACGTCGGTCAGGAGTCGCACGCCGTCTCGGCGGACAACGCGGTCGGCGCCGCGCCGGACGACGCGACGGAACTGCCCAAGGACGCCAAGGGTGTTACGGCCGGCTGACATCCGTGTTTCCTGAGGCCGGGCCCCCGGAGAGTACTCTCCGGGGGCCCGGCCTCTTCTCTGTTCTGTGATGTGGGACACGTGCCGAAACCCAGGCAACCCACCCCGTTCATCCATCGTCTACCGGGTATCCAAAGTGTTCATACGGGGGGCCGGTGTGTGTGATGAGAGGGAAAAGTGACCGCTGCGCAGCCTGACGTCACGGTGGTCATCGGGGCGTACGAAGCGATGCCGTACCTGGTCGAGTGCCTGGCATCGGTCGAGGCGCAGACCCTGGACGCGGCGCGCCTGGAGGTCATCGCCGTGGACGACGGTTCCCGCGACGGCACCAGCGCGTACCTGGAGGAGTTCGCGGCCCGCGCGCCCATGGCCGTCACCGTGATCCACCAGGAGAACTCCGGCGGTCCCAGCGGCCCGCGCAACGTCGGCCTCGCCAAGGCCACCGGCCGCTACGTCTTCTTCCTCGACGCCGACGACCGGCTCGGCGCCGAGGCCCTGGAGCGCATGGTGGCCATGGGCGACCGCAACGGCACGGACGTGGTCCTCGGCCGGGTGGAGGGCATCAACCGCAAGCCGCCGAGGTCGATGTGGGGCGAGACCCTCGACCGGACGGACGTCTACTCCTCCAACATCAAGTTCACCCTCAGCGCGCAGAAGCTGTTCCGCCGGGAGTTCCTGGAGCGCCACGGCATGCGCTTCGACGAGTCGCTGTGGACCGGCGAGGACGCCCTGTTCACGATGGAGGCCTATCTGCGGGCCGACGGCGTCTCCGTGCTCGCCGACTACACCTGCTACTACCTGGTGGGCCGCACCGACGGCAAGCATGTGACGAAGAGCGGGAGCTACACCCTGCGCTTCGACTCCGCCCGTGCCCTGATGGGTCTGCTGGAGCGGCTCATCCCGCCCGGCGCCAAGCGGGACGTGCTCATGGTCCGCCCCTTCCTCGTCACCGTGCTGCCGCAGTTCGGGCCCGTCTTCCTCAGGAACGACGAGGGGATCCGGCGCACCAAGCTGGAGCTGGCCAAGCCGCTGATGGACGCCTACTGGAACGAGGGCGTCGCCCAGCGGCTCCGGGTCCACGAGCGGCTGCGCCTGGAGCTGGTGGCCCGGCAGCGCCCCGAACTCCTCGTGGACGTCCTCGAGTTCATCAAGGCAAAGCGCGAGCCGGCCCCGATCCTGAAGAAGCGCAACACCCAGCTGTACCTGGCCTATCCGCACTACGGCGACCGCACGGCCGGCCTGCCCGACCGGATCTACCTCGCCGAGCCCCGCGAGGCGAAGGAGTTCCCGGGCTGGCGCAAGGACCCGACCGAGACCTTCCTCCGCGGCTTCTCCCGCAAGGTCCGCCGCAGGCTTCGCCGACTCCGCCGCTCGATGCGGCCGGGCGGCACGGCGGCCGCCTGAGCCCGCGTGTGCCCGTGCGAGCCCGCGTGCGGTGCCGCACGGCCGTGGTGTGCGCCCGGCCGTGGTGTGGCCGGGTCGGGTTCGGCGGGGCCTACTTGCCCGGCTTCAACGCGCGGCGCAGCGGACCGCCCACCGCGCGCTTCGCGCGACGGTAGATCGACGGGGCGGGGATGACCGCGGCGGCCTTGGCCGCGGCCTTCGCGCCGGGCCGGTTCTTGGCCAGGTCCCGCCTCAACTGGGCGTTGTCCAAGTCCAGTTCGGTGATGCGCCGCTGGAGCCAGCCGAACCTGTCGGCCAGCGAGGCGAGGTCCGCGTCGTTCCAGGGACGCACACCCGCCGGGAAGGACAGCGAGCGCAGCTTCTTCTCGAAGGCCACGCCACCGTCGCCGTGGGTGAAGGTGTTCGGCAGCCCGTTCTTGTCCAGGAACGCGGTGAACCGGTCGAAGCGCTCCTTGTGGTTGCCGCTGAGGCCGGTGAAGTCGGCTTCCTCGTAGAGGTCGGCCGGGTCGAGGTCCGCGGGCACCTCGCTGAGCAGCCGGTGCGGTATCTCGAAGTAGCGGCACAGCTCCAGCGTGCGCGAGTCGAAGGCCAGCACGGTCGCGGGCGTGCCCGCCAGCAGCGCGGCTATGTTGCCGTGGATGCGTGAGCCGAACGAGTAGTCGAAGTCCCGCAGGTCGTCGATCCAGGTGATCGGGTCTATGTAGACCCGGGCCTTGTCCTCGCGGTACATCGGGTGGTCGGGGTGGGTCGGCATCTCGGTGATCCGGCCGGCCGGGGAGTTCACGTCCCGCCAGTGCAGCTGCTTGGCGTCGGTGAGGTTCTGGCCTATGTAGCGCAGGTTCGGGTAGCGCTCGTGGGTGCGGGTGATGACCTTGTGCAGACCGCCGCCGCGCACCGCGGTGTGCGAACCGTTGATACCGATCCGCGACTCCGCCGTCAGGGTCGGCGTCTTCTTCTCGACGGGCAGCCGGTCGCCGTGCATGAACATCGACGGGCAGCCGATGACCTCGACGTCCCGGAAGCCCATGTCGTTCAGGTACTGCTCGGTGAACTCTCCCCGCACGCCTATGGAGGCGCTGTGCTCCAGGACCGCCGCGCAGAAGGCCCGCACGCTGGCCTCCATGGGCTTCAGCCGCGCCGGGTCGTAGGTCACACCGGTCTGCGCGCCGACACCCATCACCACGACCGGGATCTTCAGCTTCGAGATCAGCCTGGTCAGCCGCTGGAGCGGCTGCTCGAAGGTCGGCCGGAAGGCGTTGGCGAGGGGTACGACGAAGGCGTCGTACTCCTCGTTGATCCGGGCCGCGGCGCTCACGTCCGTCCGCATGCCGTTCGAGGAGACCTCGGAGTCCGGCGTGGTGAGGATCTTGTGGGCGGCATCACTGAAGATCAGGTTGCCGGAGTTGGTGGCGATGACGTCGCGGTGGAGGGCTTCCTCGACGGGGACGACGTCGAAGGGGCTCTTCCCCGATCTCAGGAGTATGCGCTTCACAGGGCGAACTGTAGGTGACACAAACTTCAAAATAAATTTGTGTTCTCTTCAAATCCGATAGGGAACCAGTACAACCTTTTTGCCGTACGCAAAGCGTGAGCAAACGATTACGCAAGGGTGCTGTCCGCGCAGTGAAACCCCTGCGCGGCCTCCGCCCCTGTTCGCGTAGATTGCCAGGCGGGGAGCCGTCGACCTACGCGAGGGGCGAAGAACAAGGTGGCAGGGTCAAGGCAGGCCGTGAGCGAGGCCCGCAGGATCGTCGTCAAGGTCGGCTCGTCGTCGCTGACCACCGCCTCCGGCGGGCTCGACGCCGACCGGGTCGACGCGCTCGTCGACGTCCTCGCCAAGAGCCGCAGCGGGGGCGAGAAGGAGATCGTGCTCGTCTCCTCGGGCGCCATCGCCGCCGGCCTCGCCCCGCTCGGCCTCCGCCGCCGCCCCCGCGACCTCGCCCGTCAGCAGGCCGCCGCGAGCGTGGGCCAGGGGCTGCTCGTCGCCCGCTACACCGCCTCCTTCGCCCGCTACGGCGTCCGGGTCGGCCAGGTGCTGCTGACCAGCGACGACATGAGCCGACGGGCCCATCACCGCAACGCCTCCCGCACCCTCGACGAGCTGCTCGCGATGGGCGCGTTCCCGATCGTCAACGAGAACGACACCGTCGCCACCGACGAGATCCGCTTCGGCGACAACGACCGGCTCGCCGCCCTCGTCGCCCACCTCGTCCACGCCGACCTGCTGGTCCTGCTGTCCGACGTCGACGGCGTGTACGACGGCGACCCCGACAGGCCGGGCACCTCACGGATCGCCGAGGTGCGGGGCCCCGCGGACCTCGCGCACGTCGAGATCGGCAGCAGCGGCAAGGCGGGCGTCGGCACGGGCGGCATGGTCACCAAGATCGAGGCCGCCCGGATCGCGGCCGCCGCGGGCATCCCCGTGGTCCTCACCAGCGCCGTCCACGCGGCCGACGCCTTCACCGGCGGGGACACCGGCACGTACTTCCACTCCACCGGCAGGCGTTCCGCCGACCGGTTGCTGTGGCTCCAGCACGCCTCCACCCCGCAGGGCTCGCTGACACTGGACGACGGGGCCGTGCGCGCGGTCGTCGAGCGGCGCACCTCGCTGCTCCCGGCCGGCATCGCCGCCGTGGAGGGCGAGTTCAGCGCGGGCGACCCCGTCGAACTGCGCGACACCCGGGGACGCGCGGTGGCCCGCGGCCTGGTGAACTTCGACGCCAAGGAGATCCCGCAGCTGATCGGGCGATCGACCAGGGAACTGGCGCGGGAGCTGGGCGCCGAGTACGAACGCGAGATCGTCCACCGGGACGACCTGGTGATCCTGCACCCGTGATCCCGCACCCGTAAACCCGCTCGAACGGTCCGTACCGGTGGGGGACGTTCCGTGAAACCGCCCCGCGGAGCCGTGCGGCCTGCTCAACTTTGTTCCACGGACAGATTCCGCACGAGCGCTGCGTTAAAGGAGGCCGTCGTGAGACGAGTGCGCCCTGGGGTGGCAGCGGCCCGTGGGAGTACCGGCGAAACCGGTTCGGCGGCGCCGCGTACGGCCGGTCCGGCGTCGTCACGCGCCGCGGGCCCCGCGCCCACGCGCGCGCCGGGCGAGGAGCGCGCCCTGACCAGCGTGGCGGCGGGCGAGCGGTACCTGGCCCAGGAGGGCGCCGAGTCGAAGGGCGGGCAGCCCGAGGACGTCCCCCGGCTGTGGCACGTCACCCTCAGCGTCTCCGGTGAGGAAGCCCCGCTGAAGGAGGTCCGACGGGCGCTCGAACAGCTCGCCCACGACCACCCCTTCCTCCTGACCAGCAGATACGCGGGCGACCACGCCGAGATCCGCTACTGGGAGGAGGCCCGCGACCTGCATGACGCGGCCGCCGTCGCCCTGCGGCTGTGGGGGGAGCACCGCCAGACCGCGGGCCTGCCGCCCTGGGAGATCGTCGGCCTGGAGGTCATCGACCGCCAGACCTACCACCAGCGCATCGCGGAGGGCTACGGACCGGCTCCCGCGACCCCGGTCGGTGTCCACCCGTACTGAGACTCTCCTGGGCGGACCCGAGGGCGTCGCGGTGGCTCGTCCCGAGGCACATCTCGGGGTGTGGAACGAACGGTGGACCGGCCCGCGTGGCGCACTACCCTTCCCTTATGACCACGCTCTCCCCGTACGACTCCATGTCCCCGGTCACCCGCGCCGCCTACCGCGCCAAGGCGGCCGCCGCCGACCTCGCGCCGCTGCCCCGGGCCGCCAAGGACGACGCGCTGCTCGCCATCGCGGACGCGCTGGAGGTCCGTACGAGCGAAATCGTCGAGGCCAACGCCAAGGACATCGCCAAGGCCCGCGAGGCGGGCACCAGCGAGGCGATCGTGGACCGGCTGACCCTCACCCCGGAGCGAGTGCGGGCCATCGCCTCGGATGTCCGGGACGTCGTCGCGCTGCCCGACCCGGTCGGCGAGGTCGTGCGGGGTTCCACCCTCCCCAACGGCATCGACCTGCGCCAGGTCCGCGTCCCGCTCGGCGTCGTCGGCATCATCTACGAGGCCCGCCCGAACGTCACCGTGGACGCCGCCGCCCTCTGCCTGAAGGCCGGCAACGCCGTCCTGCTGCGCGGCTCGTCCTCCGCCTACGAGTCGAACTCCGCGCTCGTCCGGGTGATCCGCGACGCCGTCGGCGGGGCCGGCCTGCCCGCCGACGCCGTACAGCTGGTGCCCGGCGAGGGCCGCGACAGCGTTCGCGAGCTGATGCGGGCCCGCGGCCTGGTCGACGTCCTGATCCCGCGCGGCGGCGCCTCGCTCATCCGCACCGTGGTCACGGAGTCCACCGTCCCGGTCATCGAGACCGGCACCGGGAACTGCCACGTCTACGTCGACGCCCACGCCGACCTCGACATGGCCATCGACATCCTGATCAACTCCAAGGCGCACCGGGTCAGCGTCTGCAACGCCGCCGAGACCCTCCTGGTCCACCAGGACATCGCTCCCCGGTTCCTGCCGCGCGCCCTCGACGCCCTCGCGGAGGCGGGCGTCACCGTGCACGCCGACGAGCGCGTGCTGGCCTATGCCGAGGGCTCCAAGGCGACCGTGGTCGAGGCCACCCCCGAGGACTGGGAGACGGAGTACCTCTCCTACGACATCGCCGCCGCCGTCGTCGACTCGCTGGACCGGGCCGTCGAGCACATCCGGCTGTGGACCTCCGGTCACACCGAGGCCATCGTCACCACCTCGCAGCAGGCCGCCCGCCGTTTCACCCAGTTGGTCGACTCCACCACGGTGGCCGTGAACGCCTCCACCCGCTTCACCGACGGCGGTCAGTTCGGCTTCGGCGCGGAGATCGGCATCTCGACCCAGAAGCTGCACGCCCGGGGCCCGATGGGCCTCCCGGAGCTGACCAGCACCAAGTACATCGTCACGGGCGACGGACACGTACGGCGCTGAAACGCCGCGTGGGGGGCGCCGTGAGAGGTGTCTCATCCGGCCGACGAATTTCCCTACCGACTGCCCAAATTGACCCCCCAGGTCTACTCTGGATTCGTGCCGGAGGACGTGGGGGGTACGCCGCCGTTCCCTGACGGCTGGGAGCCCGACGACGACCACGACCGCGGGGTGTCGGACGAAGAGTTCGCCTCCGTGGTCTTCGACGAGGAGTTCGTCAGGGCGGCCGTGGTCCACGAGCCGACCGCCGTCGAACGCCTCCTGGCCGCCGCGGAGGCGAGAGCCGAGGCCTCCGAGGCCGAGGCCCGCAGGGCACGCGCCCGGGGCGACCGCTACGACGACGCCTACGGTTCCGACGGACCCGGCGATTTCGGCCATGATCCCGATCTCGACGACCTGGACGACGCAGACCTCCCCGAAGCGTGGGAACGCCGCTACGGCACCGCCGGGGCGTACGGCAGGCAGGTCCGCTGGCACCGCCCCGTCGCCTGGATGCTCGCTCTCGTCATGGGCATCGGCATGGTCGCGCTGGCCTTCGCCGCGGTCTACCGGGGTGCCTCGTCGAGCAGCCGGGACCAGCTCCCGTCGCCCGCGACGACCGGACTCGAACAGGGGAGCGTGCCGCCTCCCCCGGCGTCCGCCGACTCCTCCCGGCCACCCGTCTCGGCCGTTCCGCGCACGCCCTGAGCGCCTGTCAGAAGTTGTCGTACGGCGGGGCGTTTACCTGAGGTCCGCGCGACCTACTCTGAAAGTATGGCCGGGCCTGGAGACCCACCGGAGGGGACACCCGAGGGCACACCCGGAGGTGGAGAGGACGAGTACCGATCCGTCGTCTTCGACGAATCGTTCGTCCGTGCTGCCCGCATCCAGGAGTACTCCGCGCAGGAGCGCATGGCCGACCACGCGCCCGCCGTCCGCCGCCGTCCGCCCCTGCGGCGTGGCCTGTCGCGGCAGGTGCTGATCCTGGTCATGCTGATCGCCGTCGCCTTCGGGACCGCCGTCTACATGGGCGTACGCAACCCCTACCAGAGCCCCCTGGCGCGTCGGTCCGTCGAGCCCCTGCGGATGACCGTCATCCCGCTCTCGCCGCAGGGCGTCGTGCCCGGGGCCGTGGACGCCGAGGCGCTGTTCGCGCACAGTCCCGCCGCGCAGTTCCGCGTCGGCGCCGAGGGCATCCCGCTGCCCGCCTCCCGGCGCACCGCGCACTTCTCCGACAGCCAGGTCGTCGCCGCGCTGACCGCGGCCAAGGAGTACATCGTGCACTCCTCCCTCTACCCGGAGGTGCTCACCCGGCAGCAGGTGCGACCCGTGCGGGCCCTGATCGCGGCCGAGCAGCTCGACCAGTTCGACGAGAGCTTCTCCCACCCGGCCGCCGACGGCAGGCACGCCCCGACCGGCTGGCTGGTCCGCTTCGACCCCGCCCAGGCCCAGCTGGCCGACAGCAACATCCGCGTCCAGGGCACGCTCCAGGCCGCCGAGACCGACTCCGCGACCCTCGAGGTCACCGCGGACCACACCTTCGTGTACGCGCTACGGCCGACGGGTGCGGACGCCGACACCCCGGCCTCCCTCTTCACCGTCCGGCGCGAGCTGCACTTCCGCTTCGACCGCGACGACCTGCGCACCCACCAGGTCCAGCTGATCGTGTCCTACGTCCAGGCCGGTCCGCTGTCCTGTGCCGAGGACTCCACCGATCATCTGCACCCCCTGCTGGCCGGCCAGACCGCGAAGACGGGCGGCCCGGCCGGCACGGACCCCTACGCGACGGGCGGCGCCACGGCCCTGTGCGGATCGCTCGCGACGAGCGCCCAGCCGAAGGTGTGACCCGCGGGTGTGACCCCGCGGGTGTGACCCCGCTCAGGGCCGCGTCGGCGCTCCCGGTCAGCTGTCGGCGCGCGGAGGGGTGTCCGTGGGCCTCTCGGGGCCGCCGTCCGAGCCGTCCGAGCCGTTCCTCGGCGGCTGGTCCTCCGCCGGAGCCGAGCCCGTGAACCCGCCGAAACCGCGTCGCACCCGGCCTCCCAGGTCGCCGGCCCCGCCCGCGAGGTCGCTGACCAGCTTCATCAGCGGGTCCTTGGAGCTCTTGACGCTCGTCGCGTAGTGGCTCGCGGACTCGCGGAAGGAGTCCGTCACCGAGGTGTCCTTGTCCTCGGTGCGCTTCGGGTAGTGGCCGTCCATGATCCGCTGGTGGTCGCGGGACTCGCCCCACTTCTTCAGCTCGGCCGCGCGCACGGTGGTGAAGGGGTGGGTGCGGGGCAGCATGTTGAGGATCTTCAGCACGGAGTCGCGCAGGTCGCCGCCGGCCTCGTACTCCTCGGCCTGCTCGAGGAACGCGTCCACGTTCATCTCGTGCAGGTGGTTGCCGCCGGCGATCTTCATCAGGCCGCGCATCGAGGCCCGCAGGTCCTGGCCGACGAGGAGGCCGGCCCGGTCGGCGGACAGCTCCGACTTGCGGAACCACTCGCGCAGCGCCGTGACGATCGCCATGATCGCGAGGTTGCCCAGCGGGATCCAGGCGACCCGGATCGCCAGACTCGTCAGGAACAGCAGGATCGTGCGGTACACGGCGTGCCCGGACAGGGCGTGGCCCACCTCGTGGCCGACGACCGCGCGCATCTCCTCCTCGTCGAGCAGCTCGACGAGGCCGGTGGTGACGACGATGATCGGCTCGTCCAGACCGATGCACATGGCGTTGGGCTGCGGGTCCTGGGTGACGTACATCGGCGGGACCTTCTTCAGGTCCAGGATGTAACAGGCGTCCCGCAGCATGTCGTTGAGGTGCGCGAACTGCTGGTCGGAGACCCGCACCGAGTCGGACAGGAACAGCAGCCGCAGACTCCGCTCGGGCAACAGCGCGCTGAGCGCCTTGAACACGGTGTCGAAACCGCTCAGCTTGCGCAGCGCCACCAGGGCGGAGCGGTCGGCCGGGTGCTCGTACGCACGGGAGGAGATTCCCGGGAAGCGCCTGCGCTGCCTGCCCGGTACGTTCTCGTGGCCGGTGCCGTTCTGCTCGTGGCCGTCGTCGGACATGTCTTCCCCCATGTGCGTCTGAGTGGCCGCTACCTGCTGTGTGGCCTTTACCTGACCCTTTACGGACCCTTGTGCGGCCCTTTGCGCCCCCGAAGCAGAGCCCAGCCTAGGCGGAGTTACCGTGGACGGGCACTACACCGAAGGAGTCCCTCCCATGGAGCACCACCCCGCAGCCGCCTGGCTCACCGAAGCCGCCGGCGCCGCCCAGCAGCAGGGGACGGGGAATCTGCTCCGCGTCGTACTGGTCGTGATGATCCTCGGCTGTGCGCTCACCGCCTGGTTCCTGCTGCGGGGCTACAAGCGGAAAGACGACTGAGCCGGCGGGAAGGTTCCCAATGGCGGAGTCGGCGTGATCGCCGCCCGGCCGCCCGCTTACGATTGGGCCGACGTCGTTATCCCGCCCTCCCCCACTCTCGACTTCGCTCGAGCGGGGGGACCACCATCGGATAGGTCCTGCCGAAGATGAGCCTTCACAGCACCGCTGCCCAGCTGGTCACCCTTGCCGCCGAGGGCGAGGAACACGGTGGCAACCACGAGAGCCTCAGCCCGCTCGTCACCGGCGGCAGTGCCTTCCTCATCCTGCTGCTCCTGCTGTGGATCACCACCCGCTTCAACCGCGACCGCTGAGACACGACGTGTTCAGTGACGGGCAGTCCGGCATAGCGGGGCGCTCCGGGCATCCGCCGGCCGGGGCCCCGGAACCGGGCCGGTAGGGTCTGCACGCATGGGAGAGCAGGACATGCCTACCGGCCCGTCGAACCCGGGCAAGCGCCGCCTCGGCGTCATGGGCGGGACGTTCGATCCGATCCACCACGGACACCTCGTGGCGGCCAGTGAGGTCGCCGCGCAGTTCCACCTGGACGAGGTCGTGTTCGTCCCGACCGGCCAGCCGTGGCAGAAGTCCCACCGCAGTGTCTCCCCGGCCGAGGACCGCTACCTGATGACGGTCATCGCCACCGCCGAGAACCCGCAGTTCTCGGTGAGTCGCATCGACATCGACCGCGGTGGCCCCACGTACACCGTGGACACGCTGCGCGACCTGCGGTCGCTCAACCTCGAGACCGACCTGTTCTTCATCACCGGCGCCGACGCCCTGGGCCAGATCCTGACCTGGCGGGACAGCGAGGAACTGATCTCCCTCGCGCACTTCATCGGCGTCACCCGGCCGGGGCACAACCTCGCGGACCCCGGTCTGCCCGAAGGCGGAGTCTCGCTCGTCGAGGTTCCCGCGCTCGCCATCTCCTCCACCGACTGCCGCGCGAGAGTCGCCAAGGGCGACCCCGTCTGGTATCTGGTGCCGGACGGCGTCGTGCGCTACATCGACAAGCGCGAGCTGTACCGCGGCGAGTGAGCCGAGAGGGGTACCGGTGAACGACCGATACGACGCGGGGTACGGGGACGACCAGTACGAGCTCGTCGGCTACGACGAGTTCGGACAGCCCGTCTACCGACAGGTCCCGGCGCGGCAGATGCCGCAGCAGCCCTACGACCCGTACGGGCAGCAGGGGCAGCAGTCCCAGGGGCAGCAGGGCTACGGCTACGACCCCTACGCCACGGGCGGGCAGCAGCAGACGCCCGCGTACGACCCGTACGACACCGGTCGGCAGCCGGCCACGCCCGCGTACGACCCGTACGACACCGGTCGGCAGGCTCCCGTCGACCACGACCCCTACGGCACCGCCACCCAGGTCCCGTACGACCCCTACGGGCAGACCGTCGCCGGCGGACAGCAGCCCCGGGCCGAACAGGCCCGGGTCGCCGAGCAGGCCGCCTACATCCCGCAGCAGGGCCGCCCGGTCGGGACCGGGGCCCAGGCGGAGACCGGCACCGGCATCGACGCCGACGCACGGCCCGGCGCGACGACGGACGGGAGCGGTGCGCCCGGAGCTTCCGGCCGGCCCCAACAGGACTACGAGACCGAGCAGTTCGCGTTCGTGGAGGAGCCCGACGGCGACTCCGAGGACGTGATCGACTGGCTGAACTTCACCGAGAACCGCACCGAACGCCGGGAGGAGGCCAAACGCCGCGCCCGCGGCCGCCTCGTCGCCCTCGCCGTGGTCCTGGCCCTGGTCGCGAGCGGCGGAGTCGGTTACCTCTGGTACGCCGGGAAGCTGCCCGGCCTGTCGTCGTCCTCGGACTCCGGCACCGGCGCCACGACCGCCACCGCGGCGCAGAAGCGCGACGTGATCGTCGTCCACCTGCACAACACCACCGGGGGCGGCACCTCCACGGTGCTGCTCGTCGACAACACCACCACCAAGCAGGCCGCCACGGTCCTGCTGCCCAACTCCCTCGTGGTCACCGACGAGGACGGCACCACGACCACCCTCGCCAAGTCAGTCGACGACGACGGCTCGGCCGGCACCCGCGAAGCCCTCGACACCGTCCTCGGCACCGACATCCAGGGCACCTGGCGGCTCGACACGCCCTACCTCCAGAACCTCGTCGACCTCGTCGGCAACATCGAGGTCGACACGGATGCCGCCGTGCCCGACCCGGCCGCCAAGAAGGGCGGGGCGTCCCTCGTCGGCAAGGGCAAGGGGCAGACCCTCAGCGGCAAGATGGCTGTCGCCTACGCCACCTACCGGGCCGCGGGCGAGGCCCAGAACGCCCAGCTGGAGCGGTTCGGCCAGGTCATGCAGGGAGTGCTGCGCAAGGTGTCGTCCGACGCGCAGGGCGCCACCGTCACCGTCCAGACCCTGGCGCAGATCCTCGACCCGTCGCTGACCGACAAGGACCTCGGCACCTTCCTGGCCAAGCTCGCGGACCTCGCCAAGGGCGGCGACTACAAGACCGCGCTGCTGCCCGTGCAGACCGACGGCACCCTCAACGCCGAGGCCAGCGCGAGCGTCGTCAAGGACGTCCTCGGCGGCGCCGCGAAGAGCCCCGACAAGGACGCGGCCGTCAGCGTCTCCGTCCAGAACGCCAGCGGCACCAAGGCCAACACCGAGGACGCGCGCGTGGTGCTCCTCAACGGCGGTTTCACCTTCCTGGCGGCCGCCACCCCGTCGAACACGAAGGCCACCTCCCAGGTGCTCTACGCGGATCCCGCCGGCAAGGAGAACGCCACCGAGGTCGCCAAGACCCTGGGCCTGGACGCCGACGTGGTGAAGAAGGGCACGGTCGCCGCGAACGCCGACGTCGCGGTCGTCCTGGGCGAGGACTACCAGCCCACCTCGGCCGGGTCGGCCGGCTGAGAGCAGGCGCGGGGACCGGACGCAAAACGGCCCCCGCGCCGGTGATCCCTTCCGTTCGTGGGGTGCCGTCGGCGGTCCGTGAGACCCTTGGGGACAAGTGTCCGCCGACGGAAAGCCACGTAGTGACCGCCACCGACCGCTCCATCGAGCTCATCCAGTCCGCCGCCCAGGCGGCTGCCGACAAGCTCGCGCACGACATCATCGCCTACGACGTCAGCGACGTGCTGTCGATCACGGACGCCTTCCTGCTGGCCTCCGCGCCCAACGACCGCCAGGTCAAGTCGATCGTCGACGAGATCGAGGAGCGCCTCCAGAAGGAGCTCGGCGCCAAGCCCGTACGCCGCGAGGGTGACCGCGACGCCCGCTGGATCCTGCTCGACTACGTCGACATCGTCGTCCACGTCCAGCACAGCGAGGAGCGTGTCTTCTACGCTCTGGAGCGCCTGTGGAAGGACTGCCCCGAGCTGGAGCTGCCCGCCGACGCCAAGGCGACCCGCGGCAAGGCCCAGGAGCACGCGAAGCTGCAGGCCGAGGCCGAGGAGGACGACACCGCCGGATTCGGGGACCTGCGGTGAGCGCCCCCACCCCCGCGGAGCCGGCCGGCGACAGCCGGACGGGCCGTGGCCGCCGCGTCATCCTGTGGCGGCACGGCCAGACCGCCTGGAACGTGGAGCGCCGCTTCCAGGGCACGACGGACGTGGAGCTGACCGAGACCGGCGTGGCCCAGGCCCGCCGTGCCGCCCGGCTGCTCGCCTCCCTCCAGCCCGACGCGATCGTCTCCTCGGACCTGTCGCGGGCCGCGAACACGGCCGCCGAGCTCGTGGCCCTCACCGGCCTCGAGGTGACCCACGACGAGGCCCTGCGCGAGACGTACGCGGGTGCCTGGCAGGGTCTGACGCACGACGAGATCATCGCCGGTCACGGGGACGAGTACGCCGCGTGGAAGCGCGGCGAGCCGGTCCGCCGAGGGGGCGGCGAACTGGAGACGGAGGTCGCCGACCGTGCCGCTCCCGTGGTGCTGCGGCACGCCGAGAAGCTGCCCGAGGACGGCACGCTCGTCGTCGTCAGTCACGGCGGCACCATCCGCACCACCATCGGCCGGCTCCTCGGTCTGGAAGCGCATCACTGGGAAGCCCTCGGCGGGCTCTCCAACTGCTGCTGGTCAGTCCTCGGTGAGGGCGCCCGGGGCTGGCGGCTGCTCGAGCACAACGCCGGCACCCTGCCCGAGCCGGTGCTCGGCGACGACGACTGAGGGCCGTGCGACCGCCGGGACCCGGATTTCACTTTCCGGCAGGTCGCAGGCTAAAGTTCTTCTTGTTCGCCCGCCGAGCGGGAAGAACGCTAGGGGCTATAGCTCAGTTGGTAGAGCGCCTGCATGGCATGCAGGAGGTCAGGAGTTCAATTCTCCTTAGCTCCACGGATCACCTGGTCTGTCGGTCGACACTCTGTTGAGTTGTCAAAGATCGGTAGCGACCGGTCGAGATCTGTTCACGGAAATCCCGTCCCCTCAGGGGGCGGGATTTTTTGTCCCTCCGCTCCGCAGCACGGCCGCGCGGCGCTCCGTCTCCTCGTCGTTCGGCGTGTAGACGACGATCCGGCACTCCGGCATCCCGTTGATCGACAGGGACATCGACGTCATCCGCAGCTCGCCCACCGCCGCGTGCCGGAAGACCTTCACCCGGCGGCCGGGCTCCGCCACGTCACCGGACTCCCACAGGCGCGTGAAGAGCGGGCTCGCCTGCGAGAGCCTGCGTATGAAGTCCTCCCAGGCCGGCTCACCGGCGTGCAGCCCGTACGACGCCCGTAGCGTCGCCACCATCACCGGCAGCTCCTTGTCCCGGAACAGCAGCGGGCAGTCCTGCTCCCGGACCGTGAACAGCCGCCACAGCGCGTTGTTCGGCCCCGGCACGCACGCGTCCACCGGTGTGATGAACAGGTCGCGATAGACGGGGTTGGCGGCCAGGATGTCGTAGCGCGAGTTGTAGACCACCGCCGCTCGGGGCGCCAGGGCGTCGATGATGCCCTGGATCTCCGGTCCCACGCTCTGCACCAGGGCTTCCGGCACGTGCGCGTAGGGCACCTCGGCCAGGTGGTACAGATGCTCCCGCTCCGGCGGATCGAGCCGCAGCGTGCGCGCCACGGCGTCCAGGACCTGCGCGGAGGCGTTGATCGGCCGCCCCTGCTCCAGCCAGGTGTACCAGGTCACGCCCACGCCCGAGAGCTGGGCGACCTCCTCGCGCCGCAGCCCCGGGGTGCGGCGCCGCAGCCCGGGCGGCATCCCCACGTCACCCGGCGTCACCCGGGCCCGCCTGCTGCGCAGGAAGGCGGCCAGCTCCGGACGGCGCCGATGCGTGGACCCCGTCCCGGGCCGCGGTGCCGGCCCCGGTCCTGCTTCCGTCCCTGCTCGCGTCACCATCGTCACGTCCCCCATGGTCGATGCCCCGCCCGTCCCCTGCCAGGTGCCGTCAGTACCAGCATCAGCGGGCTCTCGGCACCCGTACCGGATCCTCGTCACGCTCGACGGCATGACGACGACACCCCGGACGAGCCCGGTCCCCGCGCCCGTTCCTCCCGCTTCAAGTCCTGCTGCCAGTAAAGACCCTGGCACTGACAACGGGCCTCGGCGGCTGCTGGCGGTTCTGCTCGCAGCCCAGTTCATGGCACTGCTCGACGTCTTCATCGTGAACGTCGCGGCCCCCACGATCGGTTCCGACCTGAACGCCTCCGGCGCGGACCTCCAACTGGTGGTCGCCGGATACGCCATCACGTACTCGGTGCTGCTGATCACCGGCGCGCGCCTCGGCGATCGGTTCGGGCACGGCCGTGTCCACCTGGCCGGGCTCGCTCTCTTCACGACCGCCTCGCTGGCCTGCGGGCTGGCCCACGACAGCACCCAACTGATCGTGTTCCGGCTGGTGCAGGGTGCCGGGTCGGCGGTGATGATCCCGCAGGTACTCAGCCTGATCCAGCGGACGTTCACCGGGGGTGCCCGCGTGCGGGCCCTGGGCGCCTACTCGGCGGTCCTCGCCGTAGGCGCGGCGGCCGGGCAGGTGGTGGGCGGTGTCCTGGTCGCCGCCGACCTGCTGGGCGCCGGCTGGCGTCCGGTGTTCCTCGTGAACGTGCCGGTGGGGCTGGTCCTGCTGGTCGTCGGCAGGCGCGTCCTGCCGCGCGGTGGGGGAGTGGGACCGGCAGCGGCGGGTGCGCAGGCGCGGGAGGGGGCGCGCGGGATGGACTGGCCCGGTCTCGTGCTTCTGGGCGCCTCCGTCTCGCTGATCACCGTGCCGCTCGTGCTCGGACAGGAGCAGGACTGGCCGCTGTGGTCCTGGGTGTCGCTGGCCGCCGGCGCGCTCGCGCTGGTGCTGTTCCGCGGCTATGAGGCCCGGCTGGCCCGGCGGGGCGGTGTCCCGCTGATCGCGCCCCGTGTGCTGCGTCACCCCGGGATGGGTCTCGCCGTCCTGCGGGTGCTGGCGGTCATGGCGGTCAACGGAGGCTTCCTCTTCGTGCTGACCCTGCACGTCCAGGGCGGCCTCGGCTACAGCGCGCTGCGCGCCGGACTCACCTTCGCGCCGACCGCGGTGGTCTTCGGGGTGGTCGGACTGACCTGGCGCAGGTGGCCCGCGTCCTGGCAACGGTCCCTGGCCCCGGCCGGGTTCACGCTCACCGCGCTGTCCGTGCTGGGAGTGGGGCTGGCCTTCCGGGGCGGCGATCACGGCGGTGTCTGGCTGTACGCGGCGTACGCCGGCGTGGGCGTCGGGCTCGCCCTCGCCTTCAGTCCTACGCTCACCGGGGCGCTGGCGGCGGTGCGGCCCGAGGACGCGGCGGACGCCAGCGGCCTGCTCGCCACGGTGACCCAGCTGGGGCAGCTGCTCGGTGTCGCGGTGTTCGGCACACTGTTCTTCCACCGGCTTGAGTCACTTGGGGCCCCAGAGGCGTATACCTCTTCGGAAGCGCTTCTCACATGCATGTTCGCGCTCGCTACGACAGCTGCCCTGGGTGCCGTGTCCGGACTGGTACTGAGGCGTCGCTGACCGTATTGGCCCGGCCGTGGCAGAATCAAACGGCCGGAAGGGAGCGCGGCCCGACGGGAGGGAGTAGCGATGCCTGCGAGCATCCTCGGAGAGGGCGGTCACCTCTCCGAAGCGGCGGTGACACCGGACAAGGCCACCCGGCTCAGCTGCCCCTCCTGTGGTTCCGGTCATGTGGCCCAGGTTCTTGGTGACAATGGCGGGATTTCCTACGTGTGCACGGCCTGCGGCCACAGCTGGAGCTGATCGATGGGTGCACACAGGCGAAAGTGCGACTGGTGCGGCAGCGGCACCCCGATCGTCCGTGACATGGAGCCGGTCAACCCCGACTACCAGTACTGGTGCGAGGAATGCGCGCGGGCGCTGATCATAAAAGGCGACCCGATCGAGACGTACCGTGAGCTGGAGGGGGAGCCGATCTACGGGCGGCTCCTCGAAGAGCACTGCACGCTCAAGCGGTTCTACTCGTTCGTCACCGCTTGACCCGCAAACCGGGTGAAACCGGACGGGGTGGAAAGGATTTGGTGCTCCACCCCCCGGGCCGGTAATGTTGGCGTCGCCGCCGGGGGAACCGGGCGACACGGTCGGTACGCGGCTTCGCCGCCTGGCCACGAGGGGCTATAGCTCAGTTGGTAGAGCGCCTGCATGGCATGCAGGAGGTCAGGAGTTCAATTCTCCTTAGCTCCACAGCAGATCCCGCCGGATCGGATGCGATCCGGCGGGATCTTTTGCGTTCGGATGGCGTTCCGCCTCCCTCTCCGGACCTTTCCTCCGGGCCTGCCCTCTCCGGACCTTCCCCCGCCGGACCTTCCCCCGCCGGACATGCCGTCAGAGCCGACGAGTCAGGGGCCGCCTGTCACCGGGCGGCCCCTTGTCGTTCGTCGCTCTCCCGCTCTGCCGTCGTCGCGCTCGGCTGCCTTCGTGACGTTCAGCGGCCGAGGGCGCGGCGGCCGCGGCCCTGGGAGAGGACCGGAAGATTGCGGGCGGGCGCCTGCGCGCGCGTGTCCTCCTCGATGCGCAGGGCGAGGGCCGGGCAGCGGCGTACCGCGCGCAGCGCCTTCGCCTCGGCGTTCTGCGGCACCTTCGCCTGCGCCACCGTCGGGAAGCCGTCGGCGCCGAGCTGGAAGACCTCGGGGAGGATGTCGGCGCACAGGCCGTGGCCGCGGCACAGCGTCCAGTCGACGAAGATCTTCTGGCGGCTCGAGCCGCTGTCCTCCGGCGCGATGCCGCTGGTGATGGCCGCCGGGGCCATGCCGGCCTCGAAGAGCGGCAGAACGCCCTCCACGGGGCGTCCGCAGCCGTTGCCGAGGACATGCGCGGCCAGGTCGTCGGTGAACGCCTTGATGGTCGACTCCAGGAACATCGCGGAGCCGTCCGGGTGCGAGCACGCACCGCGCCGCTTGACGTTCTTGGCGACCTGCTTGAGCGCCTCCAGGGCGGCCGGGCCGCCGCCGTTGATGATGTCCTCCATGCCGCGCGCGGCGGCCGGCAGGCCGAGGTAGCAGGGACCGCACTGTCCCGCGCTCTCGTCGGCCAGCCACTGGGCCACCCGCAATGACTCGCCCAGCGGGCAGGTCTCCTGGCTGATCGGCAGGATCGCGCCGGCGCCGAGCGCCCCGCCCACCGCGTCGAGGGAGTTGCGGGAGACGATCGCCTCGTTGACCGTGGCCGCGTCGATCCACTTGCCGTGGTAGCCGCCGGTCAGCACGCCCTGGGGCACCGGCGGGGCGCCGGCGAGCTGAAGGACGTAGCGCAGCGGCACGCCCGTGGGGACCTCGATCACCATCGGGCGGGCGACCGCGCCGGAGACCGTGAGCAGGACGGTTCCCGGCTCGTCGTACAGGCCGGTGTTGCCGTAGCGCTCCGGGCCGATGCGGGCGGCGATGGCCAGCTGGGCGAACGTCTCGGCGTTGGAGAGCAGGGTGGGCGCGCCGCCGACGCCGTTCTGCGAGGCGCTGACCTTGCGGCCGGGCGGGATCGGCGGGCCGCCGTCGATGGAGCGGATCAGTGACGCGGCGGCGCCGGTGACCATGCGGATCGGGTTGCGCTGGACGAACGCCTTCAGCGCCGATCTACGGCCGTTGCTGAGGCCGCGCTCGGCGAGCGCGGCCTCCATGGAGCGCTGGGTGGATTCGCGGGTGACCCCCACCACGAGCGTGCGGGCACCCAGCGCCTCCGCGACCAGCAGCGCACCGTCCAGGATGAGGTGCGGGGCCCGGTTGATGAGCACCGTGTCCTTGCGGCAGGCCGGTTCGTCCTCGCTGCCGTTGACGACGACGACCGGCCGTACGCCGCGCTTGATCGCGGCCTCGGCGACCGAGCGCAGCTTCTTGTGGAAGGGGAAGCCCGCGCCGCCGCGGCCCTTCAGGTTGATGTTCTCGGAGAGCTTCGCGAGGGCTTCTCCGCCGAGGGGTTCGAGCGGCCCGTGCACCTTCAGGTGCATGGGGAGATCGAGTCTTTCGACAAGGTCGAAGCCCGACGTGAGCTGCGGAAGTCCGACCACGCGGACTTCTGGGACGTCGGGCAGGGCCTCGTTCACCTATAGCCTCCGGAAGGCGTGTTCCAAGGTTCGCCCGAACCCGGTGCGTCGAACGACGCCCCGGGCGA
The DNA here is from genome assembly GCF_045161545.1 of Streptomyces sp. NBC_00637. NCBI lineage: Bacteria > Bacillati > Actinomycetota > Actinomycetes > Kitasatosporales > Streptomycetaceae > Streptomyces > Streptomyces sp. NBC_00637. Next base: position 5,652,023 of record NZ_CP109046.1, read on the forward strand.
TGGTTCATTGGCGGGACCGCTGTTGTACGTGTCGTTCTGGTTGTACGTGCCGTAGGCGGCATTCGTCTCACCGGTGTCGTACACGTCACGTCCGCCGTACCCGGGAGTGCCCGAATTGTCGTAGACCGGGATGTTGAATCCCGTGTCCTGGAGCGGGTCGTAGGCCGACGGGGGCGCCTCGCCGACCGGCGGCGGGGACGGGATCGGCCAGTTGCCCGAGGTGCTGCCGACGTTGTCGACCCGGGGGATGGCCTCGGTGGCCTGGATGTCGAACGGCAGGTTCATCCGCGCGGTCTGGTCGGCCGCGTAGGGCTGCTGGCCGCGCTGCGGTGTGTTGACGGCGCGGTAGGCGGCGGCGAAGCCGTTCGCGGGCTCCGGGGCGGGCGCGGGCGTGTCGTACAGCGGCGACGACGGCGGGGACATCCGGGTGGAGCTCATCGTGTCGGTCAGCGGCGAGCGGCCCGAACGGCCTTCGTAACCGGGCAGCGCGGACGATCCGGTCTCGCCCATGCGCGCGCGTGACGCGTCCAGGCCGTCCATGGCGGAGCGGTCCTGCGTGCCCAGGATCGCGGCGACCTGGTCGGCGACCTTGCGCTTGAACGGGCGCGGGGCGGAGCGCAGCGCGAGGGCGGCCATGACCCCGGCCAGGCACAGCTCGTACGAGATCATGAAGAACGGCTTGGCGGCGCGCCCCGCGAAGAGGCCGTGGATCAGGGCCGCGCACAGCGCCGGGTAGGCCAGCATGTGCATCGCGCGCCAGCGGGCGGCGACCTCGGCGGGTGCGGAGAACCGGTTGCGCAGCGCGCCGGTGATGCCGACGAAGATCATGAGCAGGGCGGCCAGGGAGCCGAGGCCGATGAGTCCGGCGCTGCCCTTGATGCCGAGGCTGAACGGGATCAGCGCGGCGATCAGGACGGTGTGCTGCAGCACCAGCTTGACGGAGATGTGCACGACGAGGAACGCGATGGAGCCCACGGCGGTCACCCGGTGGATCGCCTGCGCGACGATCCGCTGACGCGTGTTGAGGATGAGCCGGTCCTGGGCCACGAGACCCCAGATGACCGAGCAGGTGAGGCATACCAGTGACAGCACGCCCGCACCGAAGTTGAGGAATGCCTGGAACTGGTCGCCGCCGACCAGCACGACCACGGGTATGAGGACCAGGACGACAACCGTCGCCACCCCGTAGGCCGACCGGCCTGACCTGGGAAGCGAGCTGTTACTAGAACGAGGGTTCATGGGGGCAACTCCGAGCAGTTTCGGGAAAGCGGTCCCGCTGCCGAACTCTAAGTGGCTCCATACCGATGGGTACGAGGTTTGAGTTATTGCGCTGTTATCAAACGACAATGTGACTGTTGTGATGTCCCTTAGCTGCTGTTACGCGAAGTAACCCTTGACCTTGGTTCAGTTCCGTCCTCGCCATTCTGGTCGCACCAACGTTGTCGCGACCATGCATACGTACGAACGGCGCGGCTTGCTCAAGGCCTGCGGTACCCTAACGCCATGTGTGCTGTACGCCTTCTGCTTAGTGGGCCGCGCTGATCAGTCCCGACCGCCGGTGAACGGACGGTTCGGAATCGGCGCGGCGTCCCCTCCTGTGCGAGGGGATTTTTCGTTTCCTGGACGACAACCCGCTGGCAGAGACGATCGATGGAGCTTTGAGGACCATGAGCGAGACGAACCCCGCTGCCGCCGCTGCACCGGCGGAGGCCGCGCCGCACCGCTACACGGCTGCCATGGCCGCCGAGATCGAGGCACGCTGGCAGGACTTCTGGGACGCCGAGGGTACGTACGCCGCACCGAACCCGAAGGGCGACCTGGCCGGTGACCCCGAGCTGGCGGCCCGGCCCGAGAAGTTCATCATGGACATGTTCCCGTACCCCTCCGGTGCGGGCCTCCACGTCGGCCACCCGCTGGGCTACATCGCGACCGACGTCTACGCGCGCTTCCAGCGCATGACCGGCCACAACGTCCTGCACACCCTGGGCTTCGACGCCTTCGGCCTGCCCGCCGAGCAGCACGCCGTGCAGACGGGCGAGCACCCTCGGATCACCACCGAGGCGGCCATCAGCAACATGAAGTCCCAGCTGCGCCGGCTGGGCTTGGGCCACGACAAGCGCCGGTCGTTCGCCACGATCGACCCGGACTACTACAAGTGGACCCAGTGGATCTTCCTCCAGATCTTCAACTCCTGGTACGACGACGAGGCGGACAGGGCCCGTCCGATCGCCGAACTGGTCGCCCGGTTCGAGTCCGGTGAGCGCGCCGTACCGGGCACCACGCGCGCGTGGAACGAACTGAGCGCCACCGAGCGCGCCGACGTCCTGAGCGGGTTCCGGCTGGCCTACGCCTCCGACGCCCCGGTCAACTGGTGCCCCGGTCTGGGCACCGTGCTGGCCAACGAGGAGGTCACCGCCGACGGCCGTTCCGAGCGCGGCAACTTCCCCGTCTTCAAGGCCAAGCTGCGCCAGTGGAACATGCGCATCACGGCCTACGCCGACCGCCTGCTGGACGACCTGGACGCGCTGGACTGGCCCGAGGCCATCAAGCTGCAGCAGCGCAACTGGATCGGCCGCTCGGAGGGCGCCCGCGTCGACTTCCCCGTGGACGGCGAGCGCATCACCGTCTTCACCACGCGCCCGGACACCCTGTTCGGCGCGACGTACATGGTCCTGGCGCCCGAGCACCCGCTGATCGACAAGTTCACCCCGGACGCCTGGCCCGAGGGCACGCACGACGTCTGGACCGGCGGCCACGCGACCCCGGCCGAGGCCGTCGCCGCGTACCGGGCGCAGGCCGCGTCGAAGTCCGACGTCGAGCGCCAGGCCGAGGCCAAGGACAAGACCGGCGTCTTCACCGGCGTGTACGCGACCAACCCGGTCAACGGCGAGCAGGTCCCCGTCTTCGTCGCCGACTACGTGCTGATGGGCTACGGCACGGGCGCGATCATGGCCGTCCCGGCGGGCGACCAGCGCGACTTCGAGTTCGCGCGCGCCTTCGAGCTGCCGATCCGCTGCGTCGTCGAGCCGACCGACGGCCGCGGTACCGACACCTCGACGTGGGAGAACGCCTTCGGGTCCTACGACGCCAAGATCATCGCCTCGTCCAACGAGGAGATCTCGCTGGACGGCCTGGGTGTCACCGACGCCAAGGCCCGCATCACCGAGTGGCTGGCCCGCAAGGGCATCGGCGAGGGCACCGTCAACTTCCGCCTGCGCGACTGGCTGTTCAGCCGGCAGCGCTACTGGGGCGAGCCCTTCCCGATCGTCTACGACGAGGACGGCGTCGCCCACGCGCTGCCCGAGTCGATGCTGCCGCTGGAGCTGCCGGAGGTCGAGGACTACTCGCCGCGCACCTTCGACCCGGACGACGCGAACACGTCCCCGGAGACGCCGCTGTCGCGCAACGAGGACTGGGTGAACGTCACCCTGGACCTGGGTGACGGCAAGGGCCCCCGCAGGTACCGCCGCGAGACCAACACCATGCCCAACTGGGCCGGTTCCTGCTGGTACGAGCTGCGCTACCTGGACCCGCACAACAGCGAGAAGCTGGTCGACCCGGAGATCGAGCGGTACTGGATGGGCCCCCGCGAGGACCGGCCCCACGGCGGTGTCGACCTGTACGTGGGCGGCGCCGAGCACGCCGTACTGCACCTGCTGTACGCGCGCTTCTGGTCCAAGGTCCTGTTCGACCTGGGGCACGTCTCCTCCGCGGAGCCGTTCCACAAGCTGTTCAACCAGGGCATGATCCAGGCCTACGTCTACCGCGACAGCCGCGGCTTCCCGGTGCCGGCCACCGAGGTGGAGGAACGCGACGGCGCGTACTTCCACCAGGGCGAGAAGGTCAGCCGCCTGCTGGGCAAGATGGGCAAGTCCCTGAAGAACGCGGTCACTCCGGACGAGATCTGCGTCGAGTACGGCGCCGACACCCTGCGCCTGTACGAGATGGCGATGGGCCCTCTGGACGTGTCGCGTCCCTGGGACACGCGCGCGGTGGTGGGCCAGTATCGCCTGCTGCAGCGGCTGTGGCGCAACGTCGTCGACGAGAGCACCGGTGAGCTGAGCGTCGTCGACACCGAGCCTGACGAGGACACCCTGCGGGCCCTGCACAAGGCGATCGACGGAGTGCGCCAGGACCTGGAGGGCCTGCGCTTCAACACCGCCATCGCCAAGATCACCGAGCTGAACAACCACCTGACCAAGGCGGACGGCGCGGTGCCGCGCTCCGTCGCCGAGCCGCTGGTGCTGCTGGTCGCCCCGCTGGCCCCGCACATCGCCGAGGAGCTGTGGCGCCGGCTGGGCCACACCGACTCGGTCGTCCACCGGGACCTGCCGGTCGCCGACCCGGCGTACGTCGTGGACGAGAGCGTGACCTGCGTCGTGCAGATCAAGGGCAAGGTCAAGGCACGCCTGGAGGTGTCCCCGTCGATCTCCGACGAGGAGCTGGAGAAGGTGGCGCTGGCCGACGAGGGCGTCGTGAAGGCGCTGGGCGGGGCCGGAATCCGCAAGGTCATCGTGCGGGCGCCGAAGCTGGTGAACATCGTCACGGCGTGAGCGCAGCGTGACGGGGCGGTACGCGTGACGGGGCTGTACGCCCGGTGGGGCCGGCTTTCACGGGCCGGCGGGTGCGGCTCGGGGTAGTCCCCTACGGGCAGGTTCGGGGTTCTTCTGGAACTCCGAGCCTGCCCGTCTCGTTTACCGTGTGAAGTGCGGCGTGCCCTGTGCGGCGCCGGACGTGTCGTGGCAGGCCGGAGGAGGAGCTCGTGGAAGCAGTGATCGCAGTCGTCGCCCTGCTCTTCGTACTCTTCCTCGCGCTCGGCGCCTACGCGACGGTGAAGGTGATCGGCGCCGCCAAGCGGGGCGTCGACCGCACCATCGACCAGGCCCGCCGCACGGTCGAGGACCACACGCTGCGCGCCAAGTCCTTCGCCCAGTTCGGACCGGCCGGCGAGCTCGCCCAGTTGAGGCTGAAGCTGCGTACGTCGATGCGGGCCACCCAGGACGCGCTGTCCGCCGGCGTCACCGAGGACGAGTCCCTCAAGGAGTCCCTCGCCCTGTTCCACCGGCTCAGCGCCCACGGACACGAACTGGACAACGAGCTCAAGCGGCTGGAATCCGAACCGGACCGGACGACGCTCGCCGCGCGGCTGCCCTCACTGCGGGAGCGCACCGAGCGCGTCACGGGATCGGCGGACTCGCTGCGCTGGGCCGCCCGCGACCGGGCCCGCCGCTTCGCGGACGACGACCTCGACTCCCTCAGCACCCAGATCGACGTCGAAGCCGGTGCCCTGCGGCACTGGACCACATCGGACTCCGCCCCGCAGACGCCGCCCCCGTGGCCCGAGGCCCCGGCCGCCGACAGCGCGGCGGCAGGACAGACCTGGCCGGAGACACCGGGCGCGCGCTCCGCCCAGGAGCCGACCCGGCCGTCCATCACGCCACCCGCACCGCGCCCCGCCTACCCGTGGCAGAAGAAGCCGCGCCCCGAGAGCACCACCTGAGACGAGGACCGGATTCCCGTCCTTCGCGCGCCCGTCCGCCAGGTGACGTGGTCCTGCGTAAGCCGGCGTCCGGAGTGGTACTTGATTCGGTCAAGGGCTGTCCAGCCGCGAGGGGCCGGGCTGCCGCACGGGGGCTACGCCAGGTAACCTCCAGATCATGTCCCGCCATGTCGCGATCGTCACGGATTCCACGGCCTACCTGCCGCAGCGGACGATGGAGCGTCACGGCATCACCACCGTGCCCCTGACCGTCGTCCTCGGCGACCAGGCTCTCGAAGAGGGCAGCGAGATCTCGACCCGCTCTCTCGCCCAGGCCTTGCAGAAGCGACGTTCCGTCACCACCTCGCGTCCCAGCCCCCAGCTCTTCGCCGAGACGTATCGCAGGATCGCCGAGTCCGGTGCCACCGGCATCGTCTCCCTCCACCTCTCCGCCGAACTGTCCGGCACCTACGACGCCGCCGTCGTCGCGGCGCGTGAAGCGCCGGTGCCGGTACGGGTGGTGGACACCGGCATGGTCGCGATGGCGCTCGGCTTCTGCGCGCTCGCGGCGGCCGAGGTCGCCGAGGCGGACGGCACGGTCGACGAGGCGGTCACCGCGGCGGAGAAACGCGCCGCCAACACCTCCGCCTACTTCTACGTCGACACCCTGGACTATCTGCGCCGCGGCGGCCGCATCGGCGCCGCGCAGGCCCTGTTGGGCTCCGCGCTCGCGGTGAAGCCGCTGCTCCAGCTGAGCGGGGGGCGCATCGACCTCCTGGAAAAGGTGCGGACGGCGTCGAGGGCGATCGCCCGCCTCGAAGAACTCGGGGCCGACCGGGCGGGCAGCGGGCCGGTCGACATCGCCGTGCACCATCTCGCCGCCCCCGACCGGGCGTCCGCCCTCGCCGACCGCCTGCGGGCCCGCGTACCCGGACTCGCCGACCTGCACGTGAGCGAGGTCGGCGCGGTGATCGGGGCGCACACCGGACCGGGACTGCTGGGACTCGTGGTCTCGCCGCGCTGAAGGCCCCGCTCACTCGTGTGAGTGGTGGAGTTATCCACAACCGGGCGTTCGTCCCCGGGAATTGAGCAAGATCATCGCGGTGCGGAGAAGTGTCCGATCCTCGTGGCATGGCACTTCGATCACGTCCACGCAGCCCGAACGCGACCAGCGGCCCCGGCCGGGGCCCCGGCTCCGACAGCCGTTCCCCACGCCTTCGCCGCCCACCGGGCGGTGCCCGCGCCCGCACCGGACCCCGGCACGCCTCGGCGGAGGAGATCCGCCGCCGGGCGAAGGCGTTGTTCGCCGAACGACCCCGGGAGGAAGGGGAGATGGGGATGGGGCCGCCAGGTGAGGGCGGCGGGGACGGCGGGAGTGGAGGGGGTGGCGGGGGTGCTGTCGTTGTTGGGGGGCCCGGTGCTTCGGGTGCGTCGGGTGTGCTGGAGGCTGCCGGTCCGGACGGCCCGGCGGGTGCGGCGGTAGCGGGGACGGGACCGGTGCGGACGAGGGTGCCGGTGGCGCCGGCCGCTCCGAAGAGGTTCGGTGCGTCACGGGTGGATGCGGCCGGCGCCGAGGGCGCGCGGCTCACCGATGCCAGTGCCAGGGCCAGTGGCGACATCGAGGGTGACGGCTTCGGCGTCGGGATTCGTCGGGGGAGTACTCCTCGTGTGGCCGGGCCCTGGCAGGAGCGGATGGGGCTCGCTCTGCGTGAGCGGATGCCGGTGTGGCTGCTGGCGCGCTGCGGCCTGGAACGCAGGAGCGTGCTCGCGCTTTCGGTGCTGCTCGTCGTCGCCGCCGTCCTCGCCGTGCAGCACTTCTGGGTCGGCCGGGCCCAGCCGGTCCGGGCACCTGAGGTGGTACGCGCCGCCGCCCCCTACGAGACGGGGGAGCCGAACTCGGCTGCCGGGTCCGCCTCTTCAGCGGGCCCGTCGGGAGTCGGCGGCACGGCGGGGGTCGGCGGCACGGCAGGGGCCGAGATCGTGGTGGACGTCAGCGGCAAGGTGCGGAAGCCCGGCATCCACCGGCTTCCGGCCGGTTCACGGGTGGTCGACGCGCTGGGCGCGGCCGGTGGTGTGCGACCGGGCACCAACACCGACGGTCTCAACCGCGCGCGTTTCCTCGTGGACGGTGAGCAGGTCGTCGTCGGCGTTCCCGTCCCGCAGCCCGGGGCGGTGGGGACGGGAGCCGGGTCGTCGGGGGCGGGTTCCACCGGTGCCGGCGTGGGCGCGGGGCCACCGGTACCCGTCTCCCTCAACACGGCCACCGTGGACCAGTTCGACACGCTGCCCGGCGTAGGACCCGTGCTGGCGCAGCACATCATCGACTACCGGGCGCAGCACGGCGGTTTCCGGTCGGTGGACGAACTGCGTGAGGTGAACGGCATCGGCGAGCGACGCTTCGCCGACCTGCGGAATCTCGTGCGGCCATGAGGCGCGAGGACGCCGGGGCCGGGGGCGTCGGGGTCGTGGGCGTTCGGGCCGGGCCTGGTTCCCCTACCCGTCAGGCCGTGCACGCGGCCTCCGGGAAGCGGTTGGGCGACGCCCACCCGCGTCAGGAAGGGCCGGTGGATCTACGGCTCGTACCACCGGCACTCGCCGCCTGGGCGACGGCGGCGCTGACCTTGGACGCGTCCTCGGGAGTGGTGTCCGGCATCGTGGCCGTCTGTCTACTGGTCGGCGGCGCCCTGCTGATCGTGAGCCGGCGTGTGGGCAGGTGCCGTGCGGGGCGCAGTGCGGGGCGCGCTGCGTGGCCCGTCGCCGGTCGGCGCGCGTGGCCCGGCGTCACGGTCGCCGCCTCGTTGCTCTGTGTGGGCGCGGCTGCCGCGTCGGCCGGGTTGCACGGGGCCGATCTGCGCCGGGGACCGGTACCGGAGTTGGCGCGGGAGTACGCGAACGTCACCGCCGAGGTCGAGATCACCTCCGATCCGCGACTCGCCCGGCCCCGGGTCAGAGGGGACCATGTGACCCCGGACTCCGTCCTGATCGACGCCGAGGTGCGCAGCGTCGAGGGGGCGGCCCGGGCGGCCGTGGCGACACGGGCCCCGGTGCTGATGCTGGTGGACGTCGGCTCGCGCCGGGGCTCGGGTGGTGCACGGGCACATCCCGAGAGCCGTGAGGTGCCCGGCCGTGAGCTGCGGGGCCGTGAGGTGCCGGGCCGTGAGTTGTTTGGCCGCCAGGAGACTGGTCGTACAGGGGTCGGCGGTACTCCCGAGGGGGCTGCGGGCCGGGCTGGGACCGGGGAGTTTCCGGGCTCCGGGGTGCGGTCCGGGTCGCCCTGGCTGGAGCTGTTGCCGTCCACTCGGTTGCGGGTGACCGGGCGGCTGGTGCCCGCGCTGGCCGGCGGGGACCGCTTCGCGGCCGTGCTGCGGGTGCGGGGCCGCGCGGTACCGGCGGTCGTGCGGGAGCCGTCGGGCGCGCAGCGGCTGGCAGGGCGGCTGAGGGCCGGGCTGCGGGAGGCCACCGACGGGCTTCCGGCGGACGCGAGGGCGCTGCTGCCGGGCCTGGTCGTCGGGGACACCTCGCGGATCACACCCGAACTGGACGAGGCGTTCAGGGCGACGGATCTGACCCACACCCTCGCTGTCTCCGGCAGCAACCTCACGATCATCCTCGCCCTGCTCCTCGGCCCGCCGGGGCTGGCACAGCACGTCGAGCGACGGGGACTGGCACCTCGCCTCGGCGTCCCGCTCCGGGCGACCGCGCTGCTCGGTGGCGCGCTCACGCTCGGCTTCGTGGTGGTGTGCCGGCCCGACCCGAGTGTGCTGCGCGCGGCGGCCTGCGGGGCGGTCGTGCTGCTCGCGCTGGCGACCGGCCGCCGTCGGTCCCTGATCCCGGCGCTGGCGACGGCGGTGCTGCTCCTGGTGCTGTACGACCCGTGGCTGGCCCGGAGTTACGGGTTCCTGCTGTCGGTGCTGGCCACCGGGGCCCTGTTGACCCTGGCGCCACGCTGGAGTGCCGCTCTGCGACGGCGCCGGGTGCCGCCGCGGCTCGCGGAGGCGTTGGCGGCAGCGGCGGCGGCGCAGGCGCTGTGCGCGCCGGTCGTGGCCGTGCTGTCGGCGCGGGTGAGTCTGGTGGCGGTGCCCTGCAATCTCCTGGTGGAGTTCGCGGTCGCGCCGGCGACGGTAGTGGGCTTCGCGGTGCTGGCGACCGCTCCGGTGGCGATGCCGGTCGCCGAGACGCTGGCGTGGTGCGCGAGTTGGCCGGCCGAGTGGATCGCGGGTGTGGCACGGAGCGGTGCGGCACTGCCGGGCGGGGGAGTGGACTGGCCGGGGAGCTGGGGCGGCGCGTTCCTGCTCGCCCTGGTCACGGGCGGGGTGGTGCTGCTCGGTCGGCGACTGTCGTGGCACCCGTGGCTGTGCGCGGTCTGCGGGGCGTTGCTTCTGCTCGTGGTGGTGCAACCGCCGCCGCTGACCCGGGTGCTCACGGGCTGGCCGCCGCCGGGCTGGCGGCTGGCGATGTGCGACGTGGGGCAGGGCGACGCGACCGTCCTGGCGGCGGGCGACGGCGCCGGCGTGGTGGTGGACGCCGGGCCGGATCCCACACTGGTCGACCGATGTCTGAGCAAGCTCGGGATCACCCGGGTGCCGCTCGTCGTGCTGACCCACTTCCACGCCGATCACGTGGCCGGGCTGCCGGGGGTGCTGCGGGGCCGGGCGGTGGGGGCGATCGAGACGACGGGGTTCGAGGAGCCCGTGGACCAGGTGGAGTTCGTGAGGAGGGAGGCGGCGGCGAGGCATGTGCCGGTGGTGCGGGCCGGGGCCGGGGAGCGGCGGCGGGTCGGTGCTCTCGACTGGGAGGTGCTGTGGCCGCCATCGCGTCCGGCGTCGCGACCGGACGGGCCGAACGACGCGAGCGTGACGCTGCTCGTGCGGGTGGCCGGGCTGCGGATGCTGCTGCTCGGCGACCTCGAACCCCCGGCCCAGCAGGCTTTGTCGAGATCGTCGGCGGCACTGCTGGTGCGTGGGGTGGATGTGCTCAAGGTGGCCCATCACGGCTCGGCCTACCAGGATCCCGACCTCATACGCGCCGTGGCGCCACGGCTGGCTCTGATCTCGTGCGGCGCGGACAACCCGTACGGGCATCCCGCGCCCAGCACGGTCGCGGCGCTGCGCGCGGAAGGCGCGGCTGTGCTGCGGACGGACCGGGACGGGGCGCTGGCGGTCTCCGCCGATCCGGGCGGGGAGCTGCGGGTGGCGCGGGACTGAGCGCGCGGAGACTCCCGGCTGACGGCGCGGAGACTCCCCGCTGACCGCTGACCGCTGACCGCTGACCGCTGACGGCTGACGGCTAAAGCCAACAGCTGACGGCTGGAGCAACGGTGGAGTCGACGGTTGGGGCCACCGGCTGGGCGGTGTCTTCTGAGCGTGTCGGAAGATGGTGCGGTGAGCGATGTGAGACATGTGCTGGTGCTGCCCGATCGCGATGCCGCCGAGGAGGTGGCGCAGGTGCTCGGGGAACGGTTCGGGGTGCGCGAGGAGCCGAGGGTGGTCCGGGACGCGTTGGCGGGGGAGGACGACGCGGAGGACGCGCAGTGGCTCGTCCTGCTGCGGGACGAGGAGGAGCGCCTCGACGCGGCGGCCCTGGACGAGTTCGCGGGGGAGTGGGAGGGCTGGCGGGAGGAGCCGTGACCGCGACCCGACGGGTCGCCTGTCATGAGCGACCTGGCGGGTGATCTGTCGTGACCCTGACCCGACGGGCGACCTGTCGGCGACCCACTGTCGCTCGTCGGTGGTTCGTCAGTGGTTCGTCAGTGGTTCATCGGTGGTGTTTCGTCGGTGGCCCGTCGGCGGAGGCCGGGTTGTCAGTGGCTCGTGGGATGCTTTCGGGGATGGCCAGGAAGACTGCGAATGACGACCCGCTCGCCCCGGTGACGCTTGCCGTGGGCCAGGAGGACCTTCTGCTCGACCGTGCCGTGCAGGAGGTGGTGGCCGCCGCCAGGGCCGCCGACGCCGACACGGACGTCCGGGACCTGACCTCGGACCAGGTGCAGCCCGGCACGCTCGCCGAGCTGACCAGCCCCTCGCTCTTCGCGGAGCGCAAGGTCGTCGTCGTACGCAACGCGCACGACCTGTCCGCCGACACGGTCAAGGACGTCAAGGCGTACCTGGGGGCGCCCGCCGAGGAGATCACGCTGGTGCTGCTGCACGCCGGCGGGGTCAAGGGCAAGGGGCTGCTTGACGCCGCGCGCAAGGTGGGGGCGCGGGAGGTGGCCTGTCCGAAGATGACCAAGCCGGCGGACCGGCTGGCCTTCGTGCGGCAGGAGTTCCGGACCACGGGGCGGTCGGCGACGCCCGAGGCGTGCCAGACGCTGGTCGACGCCATCGGCAGCGATCTGCGGGAGCTGGCGTCGGCGGTGTCCCAGCTGGTCGCCGATGTCGAGGGGACCATCGACGAGGCCGTCGTCGGGCGGTACTACACCGGACGGGCCGAGGCGTCGAGCTTCACCGTCGCCGACCGGGCGGTGGAGGGGCGGGCCGCCGAGGCGTTGGAGGCACTGCGCTGGTCGCTGGCGACCGGGGTCGCCCCTGTGCTGATCACCAGTGCGCTGGCCCAGGGAGTGCGGGCCATCGGCAAGCTGTCCTCGGCGCGCGGCGGCCGGCCCGCCGATCTCGCCCGGGAGCTGGGCATGCCGCCCTGGAAGATCGACCGGGTGCGTCAGCAGATGCGGGGCTGGACGCCGGACGGAGTGGCCGTCGCGCTGCGGGCCGTCGCCGAGGCGGACGCGGGAGTGAAGGGTGGCGGTGACGACCCCGAGTACGCCCTGGAGAAGGCCGTCGTGGCGGTCGCGAGGGCCGCACGGTCCGGAGGTCGCGGGTAGCGCGCGGGTAGCACGCGACGGCCGTATCCCCAGGTGACGCCGGGGTGATCCAGTAGCCGTTCGGCCGCCGCGGAGGAGAATCGGGGGTATCGGCCGCACATCGCCGGCGCATGCGAAAGGTGGCGATCGACATGGCTGAACACCCGCACGCGGCACTGGTCCGCAAGGGATACGAGGCCTTCACCCGCGGAGACATGGACGCCCTGCGCGGGATGATGACGGGGGACTGTACGCACCATGTGCCCGGCTCCCACATGCTCTCCGGGGACTTCAAGGGCCTGGACGCGGTCGTGGAGATGTACGGCAGGCTGTTCTCGGAGACGGGCGGGTCGCTGCGCGTCGACCTGCGCACCGTACTCGTCGACGGCCGTGGGCACGCGGTCTCCCTGCACCGCATCACCGCCGACCGCAGCGGCAAGCACCTGGACGACAACGGGGGCATCGTCTTCCGCATCGTCGGTGACAAGATCAGCGATCTCGACGAGTGCGTCGAGGACATCGACGTGAGCAACGACTTCTGGTCCTGAGTACCGAAGGCCCCGACGCAGCCGAAGGCCCGACCCGGACCGAAGGCCCGCCTCAGGCAGAGGTCCCGACGCAGACCGAAGGCCCCCGCGTCCGCCCTGGGGAAGGGCGAGGCTCGGGGGCCTTCGGTTCACGCTTGGAGCTGCTGGATCGCGCCCGCGTGGCGAACGCAGGCCGTGCGCGATCCGTTGGTGCCGGTCGGGGGCGGATGAGAGAGGGCCCGCCCTGGTCCTTCCGGCGATCACATCTGAGGGGATCAGCCCTTGAGGGTCTCGACCTTGGAAGCAAGCGCCGACTTCTTGTTGGCGGCCTGGTTCTTGTGGATGACGCCCTTCGAGACGGCCTTGTCGAGCTGACGCGCGGCAGCGCGCTGGTACTCGGTGGCCTTCTCGACGTCACCCGCGGCAGCAGCCTCACGGGCCTTGCGGATCGCGGTCTTCAGGGAGGACTTGACGGCCTTGTTGCGCAGCCGAGCCTTCTCGTTGGTCTTGATCCGCTTGATCTGGGACTTGATGTTCGCCACGAATGAGCCTTTTCAGGTTCAGGCACGGGCCCGTACGGGTCCCGTACCGATGATTTTCCGAGATACCCCGAAGTTCCCCGAGAAGTGTTGTCCGAGAAGTTCTCCGAGGAGATGTGCCTCGTGCTGAGAGGGCAGGAGACACAGCTGCCCAGACTACCAGTGGCTCCCCGAGTGGCCCAAACCGGTCCCCGGTCGCCACCCGTGGGACCATGGAGCCTACGTATCGATCCGACCCGAGGCACAAGGCGCCTCAAGAGACAGGACCCTGCGTGCCCGCGACCCCTAACAACGCGCCCGAGCCGAGCCGTACCGACCCGGCTCTGATCCGCAACTTCTGCATCATCGCGCACATCGACCACGGCAAGTCCACTCTCGCCGACCGCATGCTCCAGCTGACCGGAGTCGTCGATCAGCGGCAGATGCGTGCTCAGTACCTCGACCGCATGGACATCGAGCGCGAGCGCGGCATCACGATCAAGTCCCAGGCGGTCCGGCTGCCCTGGGCCCCGACCGGGGATCCGGGCAAGACCCACATCCTCAACATGATCGACACCCCCGGGCACGTGGACTTCACGTACGAGGTGTCCCGGTCGCTGGCCGCCTGTGAGGGGACAGTCCTCCTGGTCGACGCCGCCCAGGGCATCGAGGCCCAGACTCTCGCCAACCTCTACCTGGCGATGGAGAACGACCTCAAGATCATCCCCGTACTGAACAAGATCGACCTTCCGGCCGCCCAGCCCGAGAAGTTCTCCGAGGAGCTCGCCAACCTCATCGGCTGCGACCCCGCGGACGTGCTCAAGGTCTCCGCCAAGACCGGTCTGGGCGTCGAGGCACTGCTGGACCGGGTCGTCGCCGAGGTCCCCGCCCCGGTCGGCGTCCAGGACGCCCCCGCGCGCGCCATGATCTTCGACTCGGTGTACGACTCCTACCGCGGCGTCGTGACGTACGTGCGTGTCATCGACGGTCAGCTCAACAAGCGTGAGCGGATCCGCATGATGTCCACCGGCGCGACGCACGAGCTGCTCGAGATCGGCGTCTCGTCCCCCGAGATGAAGTCGGCCGACGGCCTCGGTGTCGGTGAGGTCGGCTATCTCATCACCGGTGTGAAGGACGTCCGCCAGTCCAAGGTCGGTGACACGATCACCACCCTGCACAAGGGGGCCACCGAGGCGCTCGGCGGTTACAAGGACCCGAGGCCGATGGTCTTCTCGGGGCTGTATCCGCTGGACGGCTCCGACTACCCCGAGCTGCGCGACGCCCTCGACAAGCTCCAGCTCAACGACGCGGCGCTGGTGTACGAGCCGGAGACCTCCGCCGCCCTCGGCTTCGGTTTCCGCGTCGGCTTCCTCGGCCTGCTGCACCTCGACGTGATCCGCGAGCGGCTGGAGCGCGAGTTCGGGCTCGACCTCATCGCCACCGCGCCCAACGTGGTCTACCGCGTGGTCATGGAGGACGGCTCCGAGCACACGGTCACCAACCCGAGCGAGTTCCCCGAGGGGAAGATCGACGACGTGTACGAGCCCGTCGTACGCGCCACGATCCTCGCGCCCTCCGAGTTCATCGGCTCGATCATGGAGCTGTGCCAGACCCGGCGCGGCACCCTGCTCGGCATGGACTACCTCTCCGAGGACCGGGTCGAGATCCGCTACACGCTCCCGCTCGCGGAGATCGTCTTCGACTTCTTCGACCAGCTGAAGTCCAAGACGCGCGGCTATGCCTCCCTGGACTACGAGCCCACCGGTGAGCAGGCCTCCAGCCTGGTCAAGGTGGACATCCTGCTGCACGGCGACAAGGTGGACGCCTTCTCGGCGGTCACGCACAAGGACGCGGCCTACGCGTACGGTGTGCGGCTCGTCGCCAAGCTGCGCGAGCTCATCCCGCGGCAGGCCTTCGAGGTGCCCATCCAGGCGGCCATCGGCTCCCGGGTCATCGCCCGCGAGACCATCCGCGCCATCCGCAAGGACGTCCTCGCCAAGTGCTATGGCGGTGACATCTCCCGGAAGCGGAAGCTGCTGGAGAAGCAGAAGGAAGGCAAGAAGCGGATGAAGATGGTGGGTTCC
Source organism: Streptomyces sp. NBC_00637 (assembly GCF_045161545.1). Lineage (NCBI taxonomy): Bacteria > Bacillati > Actinomycetota > Actinomycetes > Kitasatosporales > Streptomycetaceae > Streptomyces > Streptomyces sp. NBC_00637. The sequence goes on from NZ_CP109046.1 coordinate 5,667,427, forward strand.
GTGGAGGTTCCGCAGGAGGCCTTCATCGCCGTCCTGAGCAGTGACGACAACGCCGGATCGGGCAAGGGCAAGAAGTAGCCACGATTTACGCCGGTTCACAGGGCCCGTCGCGCGACAGCGCGGCGGGCCCTGTGGCTCTATTCAGGAGAAAGTGACTGCCCGGAGCCTCTTACGTGCTGGCCAGTCGCCCTCTACTCTGATCCCTGCCCGGTAGTTACTCGTGAGTTAAACAACAGCCGCCGTCAACAACGCCGCTGTCAACAACCGCCGCGTCGAACGACGGCGCAATGAGCCAGCCGCATCGCCGCGGGCCCGGAGGATGTCGTGAGCGACACACAGACACTGATCGAGAACCGTCCGCAGTCCGTCGCGGGCCTCTTCCTGGAGCGCGTGGCGGCCACGCCCGACGCCGAGGCATACCGGTACCCGGTACCGGCCGCGTCCGGTACCGGCCCCGACGACTGGAAGTCGCTGAGCTGGGCGCAGGCCGCCGAACGGGTCTACGCGATCGCGGCCGGCCTCATCGAGCTGGGCGTGCGGGCCGAGCAGCGCGTGGCGCTCGCCGCCTCGACCCGTCTCGAGTGGATCCTCGCCGACCTCGGCATCATGTGCGCCGGGGCCGCGACGACCACCGTCTACCCGCAGACCAACGCCGACGAGTCGGCGTTCATCCTCGCGGACTCCGAGTCCAAGGTGCTGATCGCCGAGGACGCGGCCCAGCTCGCCAAGGCCGTCGAGAAGCGCGCCGAGCTGCCCGCCCTCACCCATGTGGTCGTGATCGACGCGGCCGGTGTGGAGACCTCGGACTGGATCCTCACCCTCGACGAGCTGGAGAAGCGCGGTACGGCCCGGCTGGAGAAGGAAGCCGAGCTGATCAAGGAGCGGGTCGGTGCGATCACCAAGGACCAGCTCGCCACCCTGATCTACACGTCCGGCACCACCGGCCGCCCCAAGGGCGTCCGTCTGCCGCACGACAACTGGTCGTACATGGCGAAGGCGATCGCCGCGACCGGCCTGGTCGGTCCCGACGACGTGCAGTACCTGTGGCTGCCGCTGGCGCACGTCTTCGGCAAGGTCCTCACCTCCGGCCAGATCGAGGTCGGGCACGTCACCGCCGTCGACGGCCGCGTCGACAAGATCATCGAGAACCTGCCGGTCGTCCAGCCGACGTACATGGCCGCCGTGCCGCGCATCTTCGAGAAGGTCTACAACGGGGTCGCCGCCAAGGCCCGCGCGGGCGGCGGGGCCAAGCTCAAGATCTTCCAGTGGGCCGCCGAGGTCTCCCGCGAGTACGCCAAGGCCGCCCAGGACAACTTCCGGCGCACCGGCACCGTCGCGGTCCCCTTCGGACTCGGCGCCAAGCACAAGATCGCCGACGCGCTCGTCTACGCCAAGATCCGCGAGGCCTTCGGCGGCAACCTGCGCGCCTGTGTCTCCGGGTCGGCGGCGCTCGCACCGGAGATCGGCTACTTCTTCGCCGGCGCCGGCATCCACATCCTCGAGGGCTACGGCCTGACGGAGTCCTCCGCGGCCTCCTTCGTCAACCCCGGCGAGGCCTACCGCACCGGCACGGTCGGCAAGCCGCTGCCCGGCACGGAGGTGCGGATCGCCGACGACGGCGAGATCCTGCTGCGCGGCCCCGGCATCATGGAGGGCTACCACGGGCTCCCGGAGAAGACCGCCGAGGTCCTCGAGGCCGACGGCTGGTTCCACACCGGCGACATCGGCGAGCTGTCGCCCGACGGGTACCTGCGCATCACCGACCGCAAGAAGGACCTCATCAAGACGTCCGGCGGCAAGTACATCGCGCCCGCCGAGGTCGAGGGACAGTTCAAGGCGGTGTGCCCGTACGTCTCCAACATCCTCGTGCACGGCGCCGACCGGAACTTCTGCACGGCGCTCATCGCGCTCGACGAGCCGTCGCTCCTCGACTGGGCGAAGGACAACGGGCTGGCCGGAAAGTCGTACGCGGACGTCGTCGCCGCGCCCGTCACCGTGGAGCTCATCGAGGGCTACGTCAAGCAGCTCAACGAGGGTCTCCAGCGCTGGCAGACCATCAAGAAGTTCCGGCTGCTGCCCCGGGACCTGGACGTCGAGCACGGCGAGATCACGCCGAGCCTGAAGCTGAAGCGGCCCGTCGTGGAGCGGGAGTACAAGCACCTCATCGACGAGATGTACGCCGGATCGCGCGAGGCGTAGAGCGGGGCGCGACGGCGCGAGAAGCAGCGCTCGGCGCGCGGCAGGGGCGGAGTCCACATGCTCGGATTCCGCCCCTCAACCGTGCTTCATCGAGCACACGCGAACAGATGCGTAGCACGGTTCTCGCTCAGGACGGCCCACTTCGGTAACCCAGCGCTCATGGCCGGGATCGGTCTGTCACCCTGTGGGCATCCGAACCGCCCGGGGAGCTGCGCATGGGGGCCATTCCGACGCAACGGGAGACCGCGTCCCGTGCCCAGGGCGCGCCCGCGCACCCGAGTACCCACTCGGTCGCGCTCCCGCACACCCGCGCGACCCTGAACGGCAGCCCCCTCGCGCCCGGCGCCGCCCGCGCGCTGGTGCGCGCCGCGCTGACGGAGTGGACCGGTCTCGGCCTGCTCGGCGCCGGGGAGGCCGCGGAGCCCGGCGAGCGCCTCGCGGAGGACACCACCCTCGTCGTCAGCGAGCTCGTCACGAACGCCGTCGTGCACGCCGGCACCGACGTCGAGCTGGCGTGCCGCCTGGAGCTGGACCCCGAACACCCCGGGCGTCCCGGCGGCTGCCGCGCGGTCGTCGTCGAGGTCTCCGACCACCACCCGTCCCGCGCCCCGCGCGACGGCACCGCCGAACCGTCGTACGGGACGGCGGAGTACGGCCGTGGCCTGCGCCTGGTCGCCGCGCTCGCCGACGCCTGGGGGGTGACGTACCGCAGGGGGACGAAGACGGTCTGGGCCCGGCTGCTGCCGACGGACGGCGAGTCCCCCGACGCCGACCTCCCCGACCGCCGTGACCAGCCGTGTCCCGGCGACGAGCACGACGGCCCCGGCCGCGCGGGACACCTCGGTCGCTTCGGCCACGACGGCCTCACCGCCCGCCCGGACCGCCCCCTCGGCGAGGCCGGCCCGGGTCTCCTGGAGGCGCTGGCCCCGTCCCCGCCACCGGCCGGGTCGCGCGACCGGGACTGGCTCAACCGCGGCGCCCTCTCCTTTCTCGCCGAGGCGTCCGATCTGCTCGCCGGGCAGCTCGACGAGGACCTGGTGGCCGCGCTGACCGGCCAGCTGCTCGTGCCGCGGCTCGCCGACTGGTGCGCGGTGTGGCTCGAGGACGAGGTGAGCGGACGCGGTGAGTGGGCCGGCGGGCCCGGACCGCGGCTGGCGCGGGTCTGGCACGGCTGTGAGAACCGCGTCGAGGAGCTGCGCCGGGCGCTGGAGAAGGATCCGCCGTGTCCGCCCGACGGCGGTCCCCGCTCCGGGCCCGAGCACTTTCCCTGGCCGGGCGCGGCGATCGGCCCGCAGGGCACGGCTCTCGCCTACCGGCTGATCGCCGGCGGCCGGCCGCTCGGCACGCTGGTCATCGGCCAGGCCGGGCCGTCGGCCTTCGCCGACGAGGTCACCGGGCTCGTCGAGGATCTCGGCCGCCGGGTGGCGCTCGCCATCGGCGCGGCCCGCCAGTACGCCCGCCAGGCCACCATCAGCGCCGTCCTGCAGCGGGGGCTGCTGCCCGGCGCGGTCGCCGAGATCCCCGGCGTGCGCAGCGCCCTCGTCTACGAGCCGCGCGAGCAGGGCGGCCCGAGCGGCGACTTCTACGACCTCTTCCCCGCGGGCGACGGCCGCTGGTGCTTCGCGGTGGGCGACGTGCAGGGCAAGGGGCCGGAGGCGGCCGTCGTCATCGGCCTCGCCCGGCCCTGGCTGCGGCTGCTGGCCCGCGAGGGCTACGGCGTGGCCGACGTCCTGGACCGGCTCAACCAGCTCCTCCTCGACGACGCGACCGAGGCCGCCGACGCCGCCGCCCGCGCCTTCGTCGGCCCCGCCGGGCCGGGCGACGGCCCGCAGACCCGCTTCCTGTCGCTCCTGTACGGCGAACTGGCCCCGTTCGAGGGTGGCGTCTGCTGCACCCTCGCCTCCGCCGGGCACCCGCTGCCGCTGCTGCTCGGGCCGGACGGCTCGGTCGCCACGGGCGGGCGTCCGCAGACCCTGCTCGGGGTCATCGAGGACGTCACGTACACCTGCGACAGTCTGGAGCTGCGGCCGGGGGACAGCCTGCTGTGCGTCACCGACGGCGTCACGGAGCGGCGGTCGGGCCTGCGGCAGTTCGACGACGAGGACGGTCTCGCCACGGCGCTGGCGGGCTGCGTCGGGCTCGACGCGGAGCTGATCGCGGAGCGCATCCGACGGCTGGTGCACGAGTTCGGCGAGCTGCCGCCCGAGGACGACCTGGCGCTGTTGGTACTCCAGGCGGAGTAGCCGCCGCCCGGGCTCGCCCGCCGGGGACGGGCACGGGCGCCCGGCCCGCCCAGGTCCGCCGGACGCGGCGGGGGCGGCCGGGCGGGGGTCGGGAGTGTCGGGTGGGGCGGGGGAAACCGGGGGGTCGGGTCTGCGGATGTATGGTCCGGTTCGTGCCGAAGGCGACGAATGCCGTATCCGACCCGCCCACCCGCCGACGCGTCCTGATCACCGGCGCGGGGCTCGGGCTGACCGTGACCGCCTGTACCCGTGACGCCGAGCCGCCCGAGGACGCCCGCGGGCCCGGCTTCCACGGCCTGCGTCAGGCCGGGGTGACCACCCCGCGGCAGGCCACCGCGCTGCTCCTGGCGTACGACCTCGACCCCGCCCTGCGCGGCGCGGCGGGCGTGCGCGCGCTGAGGGCGGTGCTCGGGACGTGGACGCACGCCCTCGCCGAGACGCTGGGGTCGGACGGCTCGCGCGCCGCCCGCCTCACCGCCACCCTCGGTATCGGCCCCGCCCTCCCCGCGCGCCTCGGCCTGCGCGCCCCGGCCGCCCTGCGTGACCTGCCCGCCTTCACCGGCGACCGGCTCGACGCGGACCGTTGCGGCGGCGACCTGCTGGTCCAGCTCTGCGCCGACACCACGGACGCCACCGAGGCGATCGCCGCGACCCTGACCCGGCTGGCCGGGGAGACCCTGTACCCGCGCTGGCGGCAGGACGGTTTCCTGCCCCCGTCCCCCGACGGGGGCACCACCCCGCGCAGCCTGCTGGGCTTCAAGGACGGGCCCGCCAACCCCACCCCCGAGGAGTGCGAACGCTGGGTGTGGTCGGGCAACGCCACCTACCTCGTCGTACGGCGGATCCACCTGCGTGTCGAGGACTTCGCGCGGCTCGCCGTGCACCGCCAGGAGGAGATCATCGGCCGCGACCGCGCGACCGGTGGCCCGCTGACCGGTGTTCCGTCGGCCGGTGGTCCGTCGTCCGGTGGTGCCGAGGACGCCGCCCCGCCGCGTTCCCACGTCCGGGCCGTGAGCCCCCGCCTCGACTCGGGGGCCCGGATGCTGCGCCGCGGCTACTCCTACGCCGACGGGCCCATGGACCAGGGCCTGCTGTTCCTCGCGTTCATGCGGGACCCCGCGCTCTTCACACGGGTACAGCGCCGGATGGCGGCGCAGGACGAGCTGAGCGGATTCACCGAGGCGCGGGGCTCGGCGGTGGCGTACATCCTGCCGGGTGCGCGCGCGGGACGGCCCCTGGGCGCGGATCTACTGGGCTGATCGCCGCCTGCCGCCTGCCGCCTGCCGCCCGCCCGTCACACGGCGCCCGCCCCGTCACATGGCGTCCGCCCTATGGGCCCCTGCCCCGCGTGGGCGGCCCGGAACTCGGTCCTCGTCCGGCGTCCCGGGCCGGACGGCCGGCATCCGGGGTCGGCGGTCCGGGGGTCCGGACCGCAGGGCATCCGGGTCGGGTCGGACGTACGGGACAATGGACGACATGCCTTCCGCACTTCCCGACGGTGAGCCGGTTCCGGACGACGGCGCGCTGCCCGCGCACGCGCTCGCCGGCGCCGCCGACCGCCTCCTCGGGTTCTATCTGCACGTTCCGTACTGCGCGACCCGCTGCGGCTACTGCGACTTCAACACCTACACCGCCACCGAGCTGCGCGGAACCGGTGGGGTGCTCGCCTCCCGCGAGAACTACGCCGACACCCTGATCGACGAGATCCGGCTGGCCCGCAAGGTCCTCGGCGACGACCCGCGCGAGGTCCGCACGGTCTTCGTCGGCGGCGGTACGCCGACCCTGCTGCCCGCCTCCGACCTGGTACGGATGCTGGCCGCGATCCGTGACGAGTTCGGGCTGGCGGCGGACGCGGAGGTGACGACCGAGGCGAACCCGGAGTCCGTCGACCCCGCCTATCTGGCCACTCTGCGCCACGGCGGCTTCAACCGGATCTCCTTCGGCATGCAGAGCGCCCGGCAGCACGTGCTGAAGGTGCTCGACCGCACGCACACCCCCGGCCGGCCCGAGCGATGTGTGGCCGAGGCCCGGGCGGTGGGCTTCGACCACGTCAACCTGGACCTGATCTACGGCACCCCGGGCGAGTCGGACGACGACTGGCGGGCCTCGCTGGACGCCGCGCTGGGAGCCGGTCCCGACCACGTGTCGGCGTACGCGCTGATCGTCGAGGAGGGCACCCAGCTCGCCCGCAGGATCCGCCGGGGCGAGGTCCCGATGACCGACGACGACGTCCACGCCGACCGGTACCTGATCGCCGAGGAGACCTTCGCCGCGGCGGGCTACGAGTGGTACGAGGTGTCGAACTGGGCCACCTCCGAGGCGGCCCGCTGCCTGCACAACGAGCTGTACTGGCGCGGCGCCGACTGGTGGGGGGCGGGCCCGGGGGCCCACTCGCACGTGGGCGGCGTCCGCTGGTGGAACGTGAAGCACCCCGGGGCGTACGCGGCGGCGCTCGCGGCCGGACGGTCGCCGGGGGCCGGACGCGAGCTGCTGCCGGCCGAGGACCGGCGCGTGGAGCGGATCCTGCTGGAGCTGCGGCTGCGCGAGGGCGTGCCGCTGGACCTGCTGCGGCCGGCGGGTCTCGCGGCGTCGCGGCGGGCCCTGGCGGACGGGCTGCTCGACAGCGGCCCCTACGACGAGGGGCGTGCCGTGCTCACCCTGCGCGGACGGCTGCTGGCGGACGCGGTGGTGCGGGATCTGGTGGACTGAGCGGTAGTCGGCGGGACCGCCGCGGCGGCGGGACCGCCGCGCCGCGGGACCGCCGGGGCCGGGCTCAGGGGGTGGTCACGAAGTCGATCAGTTCCTCGACCCGTCCCAGCAGTTCCGGCTCCAGGTCCTTGTAGGAACCCACCCGCTCGAGGATCGCCTGCCAGACCGCCCCGGTGTTCTCCGGCCAGCCCAGGGCCCGGCACACGCCCGTCTTCCAGTCCTGGCCGTGCGGCACCCGGGGCCAGGCCTCGATCCCGACGGCCGACGGTTTCACGGCCTCCCAGATGTCGATGTACGGGTGGCCGACGACCAGGGCGTGTCCGCTCGTGACCGATCGGGCGATGCGCCACTCCTTCGTGCCGGGGAGGAGATGGTCCACCAGGACGCCCAGTCTCGCGTCGGGGCCCGGCGCGAACTCGGCGACGATCGACGGCAGGTCGTCCACACCCTCCAGGTACTCCACGACCACGCCCTCGACGCGCAGGTCGTCGCCCCACACCTTCTCGACCAGTTCGGCGTCGTGTCGGCCCTCGACGTAGATACGGCCCGCCCGGGCGACGCGGGCGCGGGCGCCGGGGACGGCGACCGAACCGGAGGCCGTACGGGTGGGGCGTACGGGCGCGGACGAGGTGGGCCTCACCAGGGTCACGACCTTGCCCTCCAGCAGGAACCCGCGCGGCTCCAGCGGGAACACCCGGTGCTTGCCGAAGCGGTCCTCCAGGGTCACCGTGCCCGCCTCGCAGCGGATCACCGCCCCGCAGAACCCGGTGCCGGGCTCCTCCACCACGAGCCCGGGCTCCGCCGGGACCTCGGGGACCGGCTTCGGCTTCTTCCAGGAGGGAGTCAGGTCGGCGGAGTACGGGCGCATTTTGATGACGATAGGAGAAGCCCGGGGCCGATCAGGGCGACACGCCGAAACGGGCGCTCAGCGCGTCGCGTTGCGCCCGTACGAACGCCGCGTCCACCACCGCCCCGTGACCGGGCACGTACAGCGCGTCCTCGCCGCCGAGCTCCAGGAGGCGGTCGAGGGCGGCGGGCCAGTGGGACGGCACGGCGTCGGGGCCGGCCTCGGGCTCGCCGGACTCCTCGACGAGGTCGCCGCAGAACACCGTCTCGGGGTTGCCGGGCACCAGCACGGCCAGGTCGTGGGCGGTGTGACCGGGACCGACGTTCGCCAGCAGGACCTGCCGGCCGCCGCCCAGATCGAGGGTCCACTCCCCGGAGACGAGGTGCCGGGGCCGGACGAGGGTGTCCGCGGCCTCCGTCGCCGCCGTCTCGTCGAGTCCGTGGCGCATCGCGTCCGACCGCAGCTCCTCGGCCGGCACGGTGTCCACCCCCACCGCCCCGAAGACCTCCGCCCCGGCGAAGGCCGCCGCCCCGAACACATGGTCGAAGTGGGGGTGCGTGAGCGCGAGATGGGTCACACGGGAGCCGGTGAGTTCCTCGGCCCAGGCCCGCAGCCGCGCCCCCTCGGCCAGGCTCGAACCCGCGTCGATCATCAGCACCGCGCCCGTCCCGACGACCAGTCCCGCCGTGCAGTCCCAGCCCGGCAGCCGCACCCGGCCCACCCCCGCCGCGACCCGCTCCCACCCGAGCTCTTCCCAAGTCACCGTCATACCGCGACGCTAGCCCTACGACGCCGGGCAAGGGCCGACCTTGCCCCGGGTGTACCCCACAGCCGTACACTGGGCCGGGGAACGCTGGCACTCGGATGTGAAGAGTGCCAGACAGGCGCCCCGGGGGACTGGGGACTACTGCTGGAGGTGTGCGCGCGATGCTGAGTGAACGCAGGCTCCAGGTGCTGCGCGCCATCGTCCAGGACTACGTCGGCACCGAGGAACCCGTGGGGTCGAAGGCGCTCACCGAGCGGCACAGCCTCGGCGTGTCCCCGGCGACGGTCCGCAACGACATGGCCGCCCTGGAGGACGAGGGGTACATCGCCCAGCCGCACACCAGCGCCGGGCGGATCCCCACGGACAAGGGCTACCGGCTGTTCGTCGACAAGCTGGCCGGCGTCAAGCCGATGACCGGTCCCGAGCGGCGGGCCATCCAGAACTTCCTCGACGGCGCCGTCGACCTCGACGACGTCGTGGCCCGGACGGTACGGCTGCTCGCGCAGCTCACCCGGCAGGTCGCCGTCGTGCAGTATCCGTCGCTGACCCGCTCGACCGTGCGGCACGTGGAGCTTCTCTCGCTCGCGCCCGCACGCCTGATGCTCGTGCTGATCACGGACACCGGGCGGGTCGAGCAGCGGATGGTGGACTGCCCGGCGCCCTTCGGGGAGGTCTCGGTGGCGGATCTGCGCGCGCGGCTCAACAGCCGGGTCGCGGGGCGCCGCTTCGCGGACGTGCCGCGTCTGGTGGAGGATCTGCCGGAGGCCTTCGAGGCCGAGGACCGCGGCACGGTCACGACGGTGCTCTCCACCCTGCTGGAGACACTCGTCGAGGAGAACGAGGAGCGGCTGATGATCGGCGGTACCGCCAATCTCACCCGCTTCGGACATGACTTTCCCCTCACCATCCGGCCCGTCCTGGAGGCACTGGAGGAGCAGGTCGTGCTTCTCAAGCTCCTTGGCGAGGCGGGGGATTCGGGCATGACCGTACGCATCGGTCACGAGAATGCCTATGAGGGACTCAACTCCACTTCGGTGGTGTCGGTCGGCTACGGTTCGGGCGGCGAAGCAGTCGCCAAGCTGGGCGTGGTCGGACCGACCCGCATGGATTACCCGGGAACGATGGGAGCGGTACGAGCGGTGGCACGGTACGTCGGACAGATCCTGGCGGAGTCGTAAGTGGCCACGGACTACTACGCCGTTCTCGGCGTGCGCCGTGATGCGTCGCAGGAAGAGATCAAGAAGGCCTTCCGGCGGCTCGCGCGCGAGCTGCACCCGGACGTCAACCCGGACCCGAAGACCCAGGAGCGGTTCAAGGAGATCAACGCCGCCTACGAGGTGTTGTCGGACCCGCAGAAGAAGCAGGTCTACGACCTCGGGGGCGACCCGCTGTCGCAGTCGGGCGGCGGGGGCGCGGGCGGCTTCGGCGCCGGTGGCTTCGGGAACTTCTCCGACATCATGGACGCGTTCTTCGGTACGGCGTCGCAGCGCGGGCCGCGCTCGCGGACCCGGCGCGGCCAGGACGCGATGATCCGGCTGGAGATCGACCTCGAAGAGGCGGCCTTCGGCACGACCAAGGACCTCCAGGTCGACACGGCGATCGTCTGTACGACGTGCAGTGGCGAGGGCGCGGCCCCCGGCACCACGGCCCAGACGTGCGACATGTGCCGCGGTCGCGGCGAGGTGTCGCAGGTGACCCGGTCCTTCCTCGGGCAGGTCATGACCTCGCGGCCGTGCCCGCAGTGCCAGGGCTTCGGCACCGTCGTGCCGACCCCGTGCCCGGAGTGCGCGGGCGACGGCCGCGTGCGCTCGCGCCGCACGCTGACCGTGAAGATCCCGGCCGGTGTCGACAACGGCACCCGCATCCAGCTCGCGGGCGAGGGCGAGGTCGGCCCCGGCGGCGGCCCCGCCGGTGACCTGTACGTCGAGATCCACGAGCTGCCGCACAACATGTTCCAGCGGCGCGGGGACGACCTGCACTGCACGGTGACCCTGCCGATGACGGCGGCGGCGCTCGGCACCAAGGTGCCGCTGGAGACCCTGGACGGGCTGGAGGAGGTCGACATCCGGCCCGGCACCCAGTCCGGGCAGTCGATCCCGTTGCACGGCCGGGGCGTCACGCATCTGCGGGGCGGCGGGCGTGGGGACCTCATCGTGCATGTCGAGGTCCAGACGCCCAGCAAGCTCGATCCCGAGCAGGAGCGGGTGTTGCGGGAGCTGGCGAAGCTGCGGGGCGAGGAGCGGCCCACGGGGCAGTTCCAGCCCGGGCAGCAGGGACTGTTCTCCCGGCTGAAGGACGCGTTCAACGGACGGTGACGGCGGGGGCCGGGGTGGGTTTCCGCCCTCGCCGGCCCTTCCCCTCCCGCCCACGGGGCCGTGCCCCCGGACTCCCCGCTTCCGGCCCGAACGGGCATCGCCTCGGAACACCGGACGGGCCGAAAGTACGGGCACGTGACACCTTGTGCCGGCGGGAAGGGTCGATTCGGACTTGTTCGGAGGACGTGACAACATGCCGTCATGTCCTCCGCACTGACCGATCTCTTCCCGTATCCGATCGTGCAGGCCCCCATGGCGGGCGGTGTCTCCGTCCCGCGGCTGGCGGCCGCCGTGTGCGAGGCCGGGGGGCTCGGGTTCCTCGCCGCCGGGTACAAGACGCCCGACGGCATGTACCAGGAGATCAAGCAGCTGCGGAGCCTCACCGCCCGTCCTTTCGGCGTGAACCTCTTCATGCCGCAGCCGGAGTACCCCGGTGTGGGCACCGGATCCACCGGAGCGGCTGTCGCCGCGCTCCCTGCCGCGGGCGCCGTCGAGGTCTACGCCCACCAGCTCGCCGGTGAGGCCGCCTGGTACGAGACCGAGCTGGGCGACCCGGAGAGCGGCCGCGACGACGGTTACGACGCCAAGCTCGCGGTGCTGCTGGACAACCCGGTGCCGGTGGTGTCGTTCCACTTCGGCGTCCCGAGCGGCGAGGCGCTGGAGTCCCTGCGGCGCGCGGGAACGTTCACCCTGGTCACGGCGACCACCGCCGAGGAGGCCCGCGCGGTGGAGCGGGCCGGCGCGGACGCCGTGATCGTGCAGGGTGTGGAGGCCGGCGGCCACCAGGGCACCCACCGGGACAACCCGGAGAACGACCGCTCCGGCATCGGACTGCTCGCGCTGATCGCACAGGTCCGCGAATCGGTGAACCTGCCAGTCGTCGCCGCCGGCGGGCTCATGCGCGGCGGCCAGATCGCCGCGGTCCTCGCGGCCGGCGCGGACGCGGCCCAGCTGGGCACCGCTTTCCTCGTCACCCCCGAGTCCGGGGCGCACGCCGTGCACAAGCAGGCGCTGACCAACCCCCTCTTCGTGCGCACCGAGCTCACCCGGGCCTTCTCCGGCCGTCCGGCCCGCGGCCTGGTCAACCGCTTCCTGCGCGAGCACGGCCCGTACGCGCCCGCCGCCTACCCGGAGGTCCACCACCTCACCTCGCCGCTGCGCAAGGCGGCGGCCCGGGCGGGCGACGCCCAGGGCATGGCGCTGTGGGCGGGACAGGGGCACCGGCTGGCCCGCGAGCTGCCCGCCGGGCGGCTGGTGGACGTCCTGGTGTCCGAACTCGCCGACGCGCGGACAGCGTTGTCGGGGTTCGCGGCCGGTGAGGGCGGTGCCGCGTGACGGCGCCCGTGTTCGTCGTCGACGAACTCCTGGCCTCCCGCTCCGAGTTCGTGCTGGACGGCCCCGAGGGCCGGCACGCCGTCTCGGTGAAGCGGCTGCGGACCGGTGAGGAGGTCGTCCTCACCGACGGCGCCGGACGCTGGGCGCACGGCGAGGTCGTCGCCGCCGAGGGCAAGGACCGGCTGGTGGTGAGCCTCGGAGAGGTGATCGAGGAGCCCGCCGAGGCACCCCGGATCACCGTCGTCCAGGCGCTGCCGAAGGGCGACCGGGGCGAGCTGGCGGTCGAGACGATGACCGAGACCGGCGTCGACGCGATCGTGCCGTGGGCCGCCGCGCGCTGCATCACCCAGTGGAAGGGCGAGCGCGGCGCGAAGGCCCTCGCCAAGTGGCGGGCCACCGCCCGCGAGGCCGGCAAGCAGTCCCGCCGGGTCCGCTTCCCCGAGATCGCCGAGCCGTCGACGTCCCGGCAGGTGGCGCAGCTGCTCGCCGGCGCCGACTTCGCCGCCGTCCTGCACGAGGACCGTGACTACGGCAGCGAACCCCTGGCCACCGCCGCACTGCCCGGCACGGGCGAGATCGTGCTCGTCGTGGGCCCCGAAGGGGGCGTCTCGCCGGACGAGTTGGCGCTTTTCGCGGAGGCCGGAGCGAAGGCGTACCGGCTCGGACAGAGCGTCCTGCGCACCTCGACCGCCGGCACGGCGGCCGCGTCCCTGATCCTGGGCAGGACCGGTCGCTGGTCCTGACCCCGCCCGCCCTCCGGGAGGACATCGTGGAATTCGTCCAGGTAAGGCTGCTGGTCACCGACTTCGCCGCCTGCTACCGCTTCTACGCCGACGTCCTCGGCCTGAAACCGCAGTCGGGGGCGGAGCGGGGACCCTACGAGAAGTTCTCGCCCGCGACCGGATCGACGGGGATAGCCATCCAGGACCGGGCGATGATGGCGCAGGTGCTCGGCGAACTGGGCGACACGGCGAACGGGCACCGCTCCCTGGTGGCCCTGCGCGTCGACGACCTGGACGCCCTGTGCGCGCGGATCACCGCCCGAGGCGCCACCCTGATCCACGGCCCCGCCCCGATGACCGACCGGATGCGCGTGGCCCATCTCAAGGACCCGGAGGGCAATCTGGTGGAACTTCAGGAGTGGCTGCTGCTGCGCGGCTGAGCACGCGCCGGCGGCGAACGGCGTTCACGCGTCACGGCGGGACCCGCGCCGAACGTGACCGCATACGGGCTACCGCACCGTCTGCCCGAGTGGCACGCTGCCGTCCATGGGGGCATCGAGGCGGATTTGGCTTCTCCCGTTGGCCGCCGTGGCGGCGGTCGGCACCGCGGCGTGCGAGCCGGGCGGACTGAGCAGCATGTCCGTGGCGTACACCACCGACGAGGCCGCGACGGCCGAGATCCAGCGGCGGGACGTGGACGTGCGCTGGCTGACCTGCACCGCTCGGTACAAGGACCAGGAGAAGGCGGGGACCGTCGCCGCCGTGGACTGCCGGGGCGAGACCGCCGACGGGCGGGACATCACGGTCGAGGGGCAGGTCACGCGGGCGGTCGACGGGGCCTGTGTGCGCGGGGACCTCACCGCCGTCGTCGGCAAGAAGCAGTTGTTCCGGGTGAGCGGGCTCGGTGACTGCAAGTCCGCGACGCCGTCACCCGTCCAGCCGTCCGGTTCCGACCGGCCCGGCGGACGGCCGACGGTCACGGTGACCGTCACCGTCACCGAGACCGTCGGCAGGGACGGGAACGGCGCCGGGGGCGGTGGAATGAAGTGATCGAAACCCCTGACCTGCGGTCCCGCCGGTGCATACAGTGATGCGGTGACACAGCCCGCGACGCCTGCCGCATACCTCCGATACCCCCATCTGCACGGCGAGTCGGTGGCCTTCACCGCCGAGGACGACGTGTGGCTGGCCCCCCTGGACGGCGGCCGCGCCTGGCGGGTCAGCGCCGACAACGTGCCGGTCACCCTGCCGCGCATCTCGCCCGACGGCACCACCGTGGCCTGGACCTCCACCCGCGACGGCGCCCCCGAGGTGCACATCGCCCCCGTCGACGGCGGCCCGTCGACCCGGCTGACGTACTGGGGGAGCTGGCAGACCCGGGTGCGGGGCTGGACCCCGGACGGACAGGTGCTCGCCGTGAGCACCTACGACCAGGCGACCCTGCGCCGCAGTTGGGCCCGCGCCGTCCCCGTCGACGGCGGACCGGCGACGACCCTGCCGTACGGGCCGGTCGGCACGGTCGCGTACGGGCCGCACACCGTGGTGCTGTCCGCGCCGATGGGGCGCGAGGCCGCCCACTGGAAGCGCTACCGCGGCGGCACCGCGGGCAAGTTGTGGATCGACCGGGACGGCGACGGGGAGTTCGTCCGGCTGCACGAGGAGCTCGACGGGAACATCGAGCACCCGGTGTGGGCGGGGGAGCGCATCGCCTTCCTGTCGGACCACGAGGGCACGGGAGCCCTGTACTCCTCCCTCGCCGACGGATCCGACCTGAGGCGGCACACCCCGCTCGAAGGCTTCTACGCCCGGCACGCCGCCGGTGACGGCACCCGGATCGTGTACATGTCCGCGGGCGAGCTGTGGCTGCTGGACGACCTCGACGGCGCCGAACCGCGCCGGCTCGACGTCCGTCTCGGCGGACAGCGCACCGACCGGCGCCCCTACCCCGTGGCCGCCTCCCGCTGGCTGGGCGGGGCCGCGCCCGACCACACCGCGCGGGGCAGCGCCGTGGAGGTACGCGGCGCCGTCCACTGGGTGACCCACCGTTCCGGGCCCGCCCGCGCACTCGCCGCCGAGCCCGGCGTCCGGGCCCGGCTGCCGCGCACCTTCCGCACGGAGGGCGAGGAGTGGGTCGTGTGGGTGACCGACGCCGAGGGCGAGGACGCGCTGGAGTTCGCCCCCGCCACCGGGACGGCCCCCGGCGCCACCCCGCGCCGGCTCGCCGCCGGCCGGCTCGGACGGGTCCTGGAGCTCGCCATGGCACCCGACGGCAGCCGGGCGGCCGTCGCCGCGCACGACGGGCGGCTGCTGCTCGTCGAGCGGGAGACCGGTGAGGTCCGCGAGGTCGACAGCAGCCCCGACGGCGAGGTGTCCGACCTGGTCTTCTCACCCGACTCGGCCTGGCTGGCCTGGTCGCACCCCGGGCCGCGCCCGCTCAGCCAGCTCAAGCTCGCCAACGTCACCGACCTGTCGGTCACCGAGGCGACCCCGCTGCGCTTCCGGGACTACGCGCCCGCCTTCACCCTCGACGGCAAGCACCTCGCGTTCCTTTCCACGCGCGCCTTCGACCCGGTCTACGACGAGCACGTCTTCGACCTGTCCTTCGTGGCCGGCGCCCGCCCGCACCTCATCACCCTCGCGGCGACGACCCCGTCCCCCTTCGGCCCGCAGCGGCACGGCAGGCCCTTCGAGGCCCCCGACAAGGACGAGACACCCGACAGCGAGGGCACCCCGTCCACCCGCATCGACCTCGAGGGCCTCGCCGACCGGATAGTCCCCTTCCCGGTGGAGGCCGGCCGGTACTCCGGCCTCGCCGCGGCGAAGGACGGCGTGCTGTGGCTGCGGCACCCCGTGCGCGGTGTCCTCGGTGCCTCCCGCGCCACCCCGGACGACCCCGACCCGCACACCGAACTGGAGCGCTACGACCTCGCCCAGCAGCGCATCGAGCACCTCGCGGCCGACGCCGACGGTTTCGAGGTCAGCGGCGACGGCAAGCGGCTGCTGCTGTGGACCGACGGCAAGCTCAAGGTCGTGCCCAGCGACCGGCGCGCCTCCGGCGACGAGGACGGCGACAGCAACATCACCGTCGACCTCGGCCGGGTCCGCCGCACCGTCGACCCGGCCGCCGAGTGGCGGCAGATGTACGACGAGACCGGCCGGATCATGCGGGACAACTTCTGGCGGCCGGACCTGGGCGGCGTCGACTGGGACGGCGTCCTCGACCGCTACCGGCCCGTGCTGGAACGGGTCGCCACCCACGACGACCTCGTCGACCTGCTGTGGGAGGTGCACGGCGAACTCGGCACCTCGCACGCCTACGTCATGCCGCGCGGCGGCCACGGCGGCGGCGCCCGGCAGGGACTGCTGGGCGCCGACATCTCCCGTCACGCGGACGGCGGTTGGCGCATCGACCGGGTCCTGCCCTCGGAGACCTCCGACCCCGACGCGCGCTCCCCGCTGGCCGCACCCGGCGTCGCGGTGCGGGCCGGTGACGCGATCCTCGCCGTCGGCGGGCAGCCGGTCGACCCGGTCGCCGGCCCCGGGCCGCTGCTGGTGGGCACCGCGAACAAGGTCGTCGAGCTGACGATCTCGCCGTCCGGCGGGGGCGAGCCGAGGCACGCCGTCGTCGTCCCCGTCGCGGACGAGGAGGCGCTGCGCTACCACGCGTGGGTCACGGACCGGCGGGCGTACGTGCACGAGGCCTCCGGGGGACGGCTCGGGTATCTGCACGTCCCCGACATGCAGGCGCCCGGCTGGGCCCAGATCCACCGTGACCTGCGGGTCGAGGTCGCGCGCGAGGGACTGATCGTCGACGTCCGGGAGAACCGGGGCGGCCACACCTCACAGCTCGTGGTCGAGAAGCTCGCCCGGCGCATCGTCGGATGGGACCTGCCGCGCGGCATGCGGGCGTCCAGCTACCCCGAGGACGCGCCCCGGGGGCCCGTCGTCGCCGTCGCCAACGAGTTCTCCGGGTCCGACGGGGACATCGTCAACGCGGCGATCAAGGCGCTGGGGATCGGGCCGGTGGTCGGCACGCGCACGTGGGGCGGGACGATCGGGATCGACAGCCGGTACCGGCTGGTGGACGGGACGCTCGTCACGCAGCCCAAGTACGCGTTCTGGCTCGAGGGGTACGAGTGGGGTGTGGAGAACCACGGTGTCGATCCCGACGTCGAGGTGATCTGCGCTCCTCAGGACTACGCCGCGGGGCGGGACGTCCAGCTGGACGAAGCGGTGTCGCTGGCGCTGGCCGCCCTGGAGGAGACCCCGGCGAAGGTGCCTCCGCTGCTGCCCGGGTCATAGCTCACCCGGCGTCGGTGTGGCCGCCTCCGGGGGCTGCCGCCCCCGGACCCCCGCTTCGGCCTGCACAGCCTCCTCCTCAAGCTCCCCCGGAGGGGGGACCCCCAGACGGGCTGGAGTGACGAAACCCCCCGCTACCATGCGTCCCGTACCGATCAACCGTCTGAGGAGGAGCCCGCATGGCAGGGGAACCGCAGGACGACTGTCTGTTCTGCAAGATCGTCGCGGGGAACATCCCGGCGACGATCGTGCGGGAGACCGAGACGACGATCGCCTTCCGGGACATCAACCCGCAGGCGCCCACCCACGTCCTGGTGATCCCGAAGGCGCACTACCGGGACGCCGCCGCCCTGGCCGCCGGCGCGCCGGAGCTCGCCGCCGACGTGCTGCGCGAGACGCAGGCGGTCGCGGACGGGGACAAGCTGGAGAGCTACCGCATCGTGTTCAACACCGGCGCCGGCGCCGGCCAGACCGTCTGGCACGCCCACGCGCATGTGGTCGGCGGCCGCGGCCTGCACTGGCCTCCCGGATAGACCGGCCGTGTCCGTACGCGAACTGGTGGTCCTCGGCACCGCCAGCCAGGTCCCGACCCGGCACCGCAACCACAACGGCTACCTGCTGCGCTGGGACGGCGAGGGCATCCTCTTCGACCCGGGCGAGGGCACCCAGCGGCAGATGCTGCGGGCCGGGGTCGCCGCGCACGACCTCGACCGGATCTGCGTCACGCACTTCCACGGCGACCACTCCCTCGGCCTCGCCGGTGTGATCCAGCGCATCAACCTGGACAAGGTCCCGCACCCGGTCACCGCGCACTATCCGCGCTCCGGGCAGCGCTTCTTCGACCGGTTGCGCTACTCCACCGCCTACCGCGAGACCGTCGGCATCACCGAGGCCCCGGTCGACGCGGACGGCGTCCTCGCCACCGCCGCGTCCTACCGTCTCGAAGCCGCCAGGCTCTCCCACCCCGTCGAGTCCTACGGCTACCGGATCGTCGAGCCCGACGGCCGCCGCATGCTGCCCGAGCGGCTGGCCGCGCACGGCATCAAGGGGCCGGACGTCGGCCGGATCCAGCGGGAGGGCTCGATCGACGGCGTGTCGCTGGACGCGGTGAGCGAGGTGCGGCCCGGGCAGCGGTTCGCGTTCGTGATGGACACCCGGCTGTGCGACGGGGTGCACGCGCTCGCCGACGGCGCCGATCTGCTCGTCATCGAGTCGACCTTCCTGGACGAGGACGAGCAACTCGCCGTCGACCACGGTCATCTGACCGCCGGTCAGGCGGCCCGGGTGGCGCGTGACGCCGGGGTGCGGCATCTGGTCCTCACCCACTTCAGTCAGCGCTACTCCGAGCCGGAGGAGTTCGAGCGGCAGGCGCGGGCGGCGGGGTTCGAGGGCGAGCTGACCGTGGCCTACGACCTGCTGCGCGTACCGGTTCCGAAACGGCGATAAAGCGGCCGTACGATGCTTTGATGCCCCTCCCCAAAGCCGAACTGCACCTGCACATCGAAGGCACCCTGGAGCCCGAGCTGGCTTTCGAGCTGGCCGCGCGCAACGGGATCGCGCTGCCGTACGCCGACACGGACGAGCTCCGCAAGGCGTACGAGTTCGAGGATCTCCAGTCCTTCCTGAACCTGTACTACGAGCTCATGGCGGTCCTGCGCACCGAGCGCGACTTCGAGGACCTCGCGAACGCCTACCTCGCGCGGGCCGCCGCGCAGGGCGTGCGGCACGCGGAGATCTTCTTCGACCCGCAGGCCCACCTCGCCCGCGGGATCGGCATGGGCACGGTGGTGGACGGGCTGTGGCGTGCGCTGGGCGGCAGCGAGGCCCGGCACGGCATCTCGACCCGGCTGATTCTGTGCTTCCTGCGCGACGAGTCCGCCGAGTCGGCGCTGGAGACGCTGGAGGCGGCCCGGCCCCACCTCGACCGGATCACCGGTGTCGGCCTGGACTCCGCCGAGGTCGGGCATCCGCCGGCGAAGTTCCGCGAGGTGTACGAGGCGGCGGCCGCGCTGGGCCTGCGGCGCGTCGCGCACGCCGGTGAGGAGGGGCCGCCGGAGTACATCACGGAGGCCCTGGACGTGCTCGGTGTGGAGCGCGTCGACCACGGGCTGCGGTGCATGGAGGACCCGGCCCTCGTCGAGCGGCTGGTGCGCGACCGGATCCCGCTCACGCTGTGCCCGCTGTCCAACGTGCGGCTGCGGACCGTCGACGTCCTCGCCGACCACCCGCTGCCCGCCATGCTCGACGCCGGGCTGCTGTGCACGGTCAACTCCGACGACCCGGCCTACTTCGGCGGGTACGCCGGCGACAACTTCGACGCCGTGGGCGCCGCCCTGGGCCTGGGTGAGGAGCGGCTGCGGGAGCTGGCCCGCAACTCCTTCGTCGCCTCCTTCCTGGAGGACGACGAGGAGCGGCGGGCGCGGTATCTCGCGGAGGTCGACGCCTACACGTTCTGATCCGTCCCGGTCAGGCCCGGTCGACGCGGTCCACCGGGATGTCGATGACGAGGGGCGTGCGGGGCCCGAAACTCAGCAGCACGCCGTCCTCCATGTCGACGACCCTGCGGCTCATGCCCGCCGGGGTCCGGCCGTGCCGTACGCGTCCCGGACGGGTCCGCCGGGCCGCCACCGGGCCGGCGCTACCGCCAGTCGGCTGCGCCGCCCGCACCCGGCGCCGTCGCCTCGATCTTCGCCCTGATCTCCCGCATGACCGCGACGATCCGCTCCTCGTGCTCCGGCGTCAGCCGCGCCACCGGCACCGAGCAGCTGACCGCGTCCTGCGCGGGGGTGTCGTAGCGCAGCGCGAACCCGAACCCGACGAGGCCGAGGACGCCTTCCTGGCGGTCCACGGAGTACCCGCGCGCCCGCACCTCGGCGAGGTCGGCCAGCAGCGCCCGACGGCTCGTACGGGAGTGCGGGGTGAACGCCTCGTACGGCCCCTCGGGCAGTTCACTGTCCGGCCGCTCCGCCAGCAGCGCCTTGCCGAGCGCGCCGACGTGCGCCGGAAGCCGCCGCCCGACCCGGCTGATCGTGCGCAGGTACTCGTGCGACTCGCGCGTCGCCAGATACGCCACACCGCGGCCGTCCAGCCGCCCCAGGTGGATCGTCTCGCCCAGCGCCTCGGACGCCTCGTCGAGGTAGGGCCGCACCAGCCGCACGCGCGGGTCGGAGTCGAGATAGCTCGTGCCGGTCAGCAGCGCGTGGATGCCGATGCCGTACAGGGAGCCGGTCACGTCGGTGCGCACCCAGCCCCGGCTGACCAGGGTCTGGAGCAGCGCGTACATGGAGCTGCGCGGCACGCCCAGCTCGTCCGCCAGTTCCTGGAGCCGCGCCGGCCGGTCGCCGCGCGCCGCGAGCAGTTCCAGCAGCTCGACCGTGCGTGCCGCGGACTTCACCTCGCGGACTCCGCCTGTCTCCGACATGTGCCGATCGTAAGGGTGTGCGGGTCGAGGGGGCGCACGCCCATTGACGGTCGCTGTTCGCGTATATAACCTCCATCTTCATACGTAGATGACGTTTACATAGGGAGATGGCCGAGGGTGAGCCTCGACAGGGAAAGCGACAGAGAAGGCGCCACGGACCGCGCCACGGAACGCGACAGGAACCGCGAACGGGAGACGGTCCGCCGCCTGCGGGACGGCATGGCCCAGGGGGTGCTCTCGTTCCCGCTCACCAGCTTCCACGACGACGGCTCGCTCGACCCCGACGGCTTCCGCGCGCACGTCGCGGCCCGCATCGCGACCGCACCGGGCGCCGTCTTTCCCGCCTGCGGCACCGGCGAGTTCTTCTCCCTCGACGAGGACGAGTACCGGCAGGTGGTCACGATCGCCGTCGAGGAGGCGGCCGGCCGGCTCCCCGTCGTCGCCGGAGCCGGCTACGGCTGGGCCCAGGCCGCCCGGTTCGCGCGCATCGCGGAGGAGGCCGGCGCCGACGCCCTCCTCGTCCTGCCGCACTACCTCGTCGCCGCCCCGCAGGACGGCCTCGTCGCCCAGCTGGAGCACCTCGCCGCCCGCACCCGGCTGCCCCTCATCGCCTACCAGCGCGGCCAGGTCGCCTTCACCGCCGCCTCGCTGCGGCGGGTCGCCGCCGTCCCGGGCGTCATCGGCCTCAAGGACGGGCACAGCGACCTCGACCGCCTCCAGCGGCTGACCCTCGCCGCCCCCGACGGCTTCCTCTTCTTCAACGGCGCCGCCACCGCCGAGATCCAGGCCCGCGCCTACGCCACGGTGGGCGTCCCCGCATACTCCTCCGCCGTCCACGCCTTCGCCCCGGAGATCGCGAACGCCTGCTTCACCGCGCTGCGCGACGGCGACGACAAGACGCTCCACCGGCTGCTGCGCGACTTCTACGTCCCGCTCGTCGAACTCCGCGACCGGGTACCGGGCTACGCCGTCTCCCTGGTGAAGGCGGCGGCCTGGCTGCGCGGCCACCGCGTGGGACCGGTCCGCGCACCGCTCACCGACCCCTCGCCCGCCGACCTCGCCGAGCTGCGGGCCCTGTTGGCCACCGGCCTCGACCTCGTAGGAGCCGCGCTGTGAACCTCACGATCACCGACGTCCGCCTGACCCCGATCCTGGTCGCGGACCCGCCGCTGCTCAACACCCAGGGCGTGCACCAGCCGTACACGCCCCGGCTGATCGTCGAGGTCGAGACGGCGGACGGGGTCACCGGCGTCGGCGAGACGTACGGCGACACCAAGTACCTGGAACTGGCCCGCCCGTTCGCCGAACGGCTCGGCGGCCGTTCCGTGAGCGACCTGAACGGCCTGTTCACCCTCGCCGACGAACTGGCCGTCGACAGCTCCCGGACCTCCGGGCAGGTGGACGTCGGCGGG
Source organism: Streptomyces sp. NBC_00637 (assembly GCF_045161545.1). Classification (NCBI taxonomy): domain Bacteria; kingdom Bacillati; phylum Actinomycetota; class Actinomycetes; order Kitasatosporales; family Streptomycetaceae; genus Streptomyces; species Streptomyces sp. NBC_00637. The sequence goes on from NZ_CP109046.1 coordinate 5,689,695, forward strand.
CTGCGCGGCGTCCAGACCGCCGACAAACTGCGACTGTCCGTCGTCTCCGCCTTCGAGGTCGCCTGCCTCGACGCCCTCGGCAAGGCGCTCGGCCTGCCCGTGCACACGCTGCTCGGCGGCAAGGTGCGCGACGCGGTCGAGTACAGCGCCTACCTCTTCTACAAGTGGGCCGGCCATCCCGGGGGCGTCCCCGCCGAGAAGGACGACTGGGGCGCGGCCCTCGACCCGGCCGGGGTCGTCGAGCAGGCCCGGCGCTTCAAGGAGCGCCACGGCTTCACCTCCTTCAAGCTCAAGGGCGGGGTCTTCGCACCGGACGAGGAGATCGCCGCCGTACGGGCACTGGCCGAGGCGTTCCCCGGCCACCCGCTGCGGCTCGACCCCAACGGCGCCTGGTCGGTGGAGACCTCGCTGAAGGTGGCCGACGAGATCGGCGGCATCCTCGAATACCTGGAGGACCCCGCCCTCGGCACCCCGGCCATGGCCGAGGTGTCCGCGCGGACCGACGTGCCGCTCGCCACCAACATGTGCGTGACGACGTTCGCCGAGATCAAGGAGGCGTTCACCCGCGACGCCGTCCAGGTCGTCCTCTCCGACCACCACTACTGGGGCGGACTGCGCAACACCCGGCAACTCGCCGAGATCTGCCGGACGTTCGGCGTCGGCATCTCCATGCACTCCAACACCCACCTCGGCATCTCGCTGGCCGCCATGACCCACGTGGCGTCCACCGTCCCGAACCTCCACCATGCCTGCGACTCGCACTACCCCTGGCAGTCGGAGGACGTCCTCACCGAACGCCTCACCTTCGACGGCGGCAAGGTCACCGTGTCGGACGCGCCCGGCCTCGGCGTCGAACTCGACCGGGACAGGCTCCGGTTCCTGCACCGGCGCTGGCTCGAGGACGACGGCGCCCTGCGCGAACGCGACGACGCGGCCGCGATGCGCGTCGCCGACCCCGACTGGGTCACCCCGTCCGTGCCCCGCTGGTGACGGGAGCCCGGCCTCCTGGCGGGACGCCTGACCCGGCGCACCCGGCCGACCCGGCCGCGCCGGGCGGACGACGCACGCGGGGCCTGCGGGGCGTGGCGCGCCCGGCGTGACGACCGGCGGGTTGTCGGTGGCGTGGTGCACACTGGCCAGATCGGCACCACGTCAGGGAGCGCACCGTGACCGCGTCCAACGCGTCCACCGGAGAGGGACACCACCAGACCGGCAACACCGGCATCAGGGCCGGCGGCGACACCGGCGAGGCCGGCGCCGGGACCGGCCAGGCCGCCCGGGTCGATCCGCTGGCCGCCCGGCGCACCCCCGACGACCCGCCGTGGGACGTCTACCTCACCGGACCCGTCTTCCTCGACATCATCTTCACCGGCCTCGACTCCGCCCCGGTACGCGGGACCGAGTCCTGGGCGCGCGGGATGGGATCGAGCCCCGGCGGCGTCGCCAACATGGCCACCGCCCTCGCCCGGCTCGGTCTGCGCACCTCCCTCGCGGCGGCCTTCGGCGACGACCACTACGGCGAGTACTGCTGGGACGCCCTCGAACGGGGCGAGGGCATCGACCTCAGCGCCTCACGCGCGGTCCCCGGCTGGCACTCCTCCGTCACCGTCTCCATGGCGTACGAGGGGGAGCGAACGATGGTCTCGCACGGCCACGAGCCGCCCCCGCAGGAGCCCGCGCCCGCCTGCCCGCCGTACGCCCGCGCCGCCGTCGCCTCCCTCACCCCCGGCACGAGCGCCCCCTGGATCGCCCAGGCCGCCGCCCGCGGCACCCGCATCTTCGCCGACGTCGGCTGGGACGACACCGGTGCCTGGGACCTGGCCGGCCTCACCGACCTGGCGCACTGCGAGGCCTTCCTGCCGAACGCGCAGGAGGCCATGCGCTACACCGGCGCCGGCTGCCCCCGCGCCGCCGCCCACGCCCTCACCGAGCACGTACCGCTCGCGGTCGTGACGCTCGGCGCCGAGGGGGCCTATGCCGTGGACCGGCGTTCCGGCGAGTCCGCCGAGGTCCCGGCCATCGCCGTCGAGGCCCTCGACCCCACCGGCGCCGGGGACGTCTTCGTGGCCGGCTTCGTGGCCGGCACCCTCGCCGACTGGCCGCTCGCCGACCGCCTCGCCTTCGCCGGCCTCACGGCGGCCCTCTCCGTGCAGGAGTTCGGCGGCTCGCTCTCCGCCCCCGGCTGGTCCGAGATCGCGGCCTGGTGGCGCAGGGTCCAGTCGGTCGAGGGCCAGGACCCCGAGGCGCTGCGGCGCTACGCGTTCCTGGACAGCCTGCTCCCGACGCTGCTCCCGGCGGCGGAGGAGGCCACCCCGTGGCCGCTGCGCCGAGCGGTGCCGACGATCGGTTTCGGCCGTTCGGCATAGTCGCCGGATCCCGGCCCCGGACCCCGCTCCGGGCCCCGCCGTCGGACCCCTAAAAGCCCTACGGCGTTGTCAGTCCCCTGGCGTACCCTTGAAATCGCCAGGCCGCCCTTGTGGCAGGCGAGTCGTATCCGGGAGGACGTAGAGGCCTTCGGGCCCGCCTATGACTCAGACACCCACAGCTCACACGCCCGCGCAGGGCAAGGCGAGAGCACAGTTCACGGTTCCCGCCCAGCACCCCATGGTGGCCGTGCTGGGATCCGGAGACTCCCTTCTGCGCGTGATAGAGACGGCCTTCCCGGCGGCTGACATCCACGTCCGGGGCAATGAGATCAGCGCGGTCGGCGACCCACGGGAAGTCGCCCTCGTCCAGCGCCTGTTCGACGAGATGATGCTGGTGCTCCGCACCGGGCAGCCGATGACGGAGGACGCAGTGGAACGCTCGATCGCCATGCTGCGGGCGAGTGAGAACGGGACGAGTGACGGCCAGGAGACCCCGGCCGAGGTTCTGACACAGAACATCCTGTCCTCGCGCGGTCGCACCATCAGACCCAAGACCCTCAACCAGAAGCGGTACGTCGACGCGATCGACAAGCACACGATCGTCTTCGGCATCGGCCCGGCCGGTACCGGCAAGACCTACCTGGCCATGGCCAAGGCGGTCCAGGCCCTGCAGTCCAAGCAGGTCAACCGCATCATCCTGACCCGCCCGGCGGTCGAGGCGGGGGAGCGGCTCGGCTTCCTCCCGGGCACGCTCTACGAGAAGATCGACCCCTACCTGCGCCCGCTGTACGACGCCCTGCACGACATGCTGGACCCGGACTCGATCCCGAAGCTGATGGCGGCGGGCACGATCGAGGTGGCGCCGCTGGCGTACATGCGGGGCCGGACCCTCAATGACGCTTTCATCATCCTGGACGAGGCCCAGAACACGAGCCCCGAGCAGATGAAGATGTTCCTCACCCGGCTCGGCTTCGACTCGAAGATCGTGATCACGGGTGACGTGACCCAGGTCGACCTGCCGAACGGCACGAAGTCGGGTCTGCGTCAGGTCCAGGACATCCTGGAGGGGCTCGACGACGTCCACTTCTCCCGCCTGTCGTCCCAGGACGTCGTCCGGCACAAGCTCGTCGGCCGTATCGTCGACGCGTACGAGCAGTACGACAGTGAGAACGGTACGGAGAACGGCACCCACAAGGGCGGCCGTAACAAGCGGAAGTAGACAAGCCAGCACCATGTCGATCGACGTCAACAACGAGTCCGGAACCGAGGTCGACGAGCAGGCGATCCTCGACATCGCCCGCTACGCGCTCGCCCGGATGCGCATCCACCCGCTCTCCGAGCTCTCGGTGATCGTGGTGGACGCCGCCGCCATGGAGCAGCTGCACATCCAGTGGATGGACCTGCCGGGGCCGACGGACGTCATGTCCTTCCCGATGGACGAGCTGCGTCCGCCGTCGAAGGACGACGACGAGCCGCCGCAGGGCCTCCTGGGCGACATCGTGCTGTGCCCCGAGGTCGCCGAGCAGCAGGGCAAGGACGCGGAGACGCGGCACTCCATGGACGAGGAGCTCCAACTGCTCACCGTCCACGGGGTGCTGCACCTGCTGGGCTACGACCACGAGGAGCCCGACGAGAAGGCCGAGATGTTCGGTCTGCAGGCCGCCATCGTCGACGGCTGGCGTGAGGAGAAGGGCCTGACCGGCCCGTCCCCGGCTCCGACCGTCTCATGAGTCCCACCCTCGTCGCCGGCGCGATCGCCCTGGTCGTCGTCGCCTGGCTCGCCGCCTGCGCGGAGGCGGGCCTCGCGCGCGTCTCCAGCTTCCGCGCCGAGGAGGCCGTACGTTCCGGCCGTCGGGGCAGCGCCAAGCTCGCGCAGATCGCCGCCGACCCGACCCGCTATCTGAACGTGGCGCTGCTGGTCCGCGTCGCCTGCGAGATGGCGGCGGCCGCGCTGGTCACCTACGCGTGCCTCCAGCAGATCGACGGCACGACGGCGGCCCTGTTCGCGGCGATCGGCGTGATGGTCCTCGTGTCGTACGTCGCCGTCGGCGTGTCCCCGCGCACCATCGGCCGCCAGCACCCGCTGAACACGGCGACGGCGGCCGCGTACGTGCTGCTCCCGCTGGCGCGGATCATGGGCCCGATCCCGTCGCTCCTGATCCTCATCGGCAACGCGCTGACCCCCGGCAAGGGCTTCCGCCGGGGCCCCTTCGCCTCCGAGGCGGAGCTGCGCGCGCTGGTCGACCTCGCCGAGAAGGAATCCCTGATCGAGGACGACGAGCGCCGTATGGTGCACTCCGTCTTCGAGCTCGGCGACACCCTCGTCCGCGAGGTGATGGTCCCGAGGACCGACCTCGTCGTCATCGAGCGGTACAAGACCATCCGCCAGGCGCTGACCCTCGCGCTGCGCTCCGGTTTCTCCCGCATACCGGTGACCGGGGAGAACGAGGACGACATCGTCGGCATCGTGTATCTGAAGGACCTGGTCCGCAAGACGCACATCAACCGGGACGCCGAGGGCGAGCTGGTGTCGACGGCGATGCGGCCCGCCGCCTTCGTGCCCGACACCAAGAACGCCGGTGACCTGCTGCGGGAGATGCAGCAGGACCGCAACCACGTCGCCGTCGTCATCGACGAGTACGGCGGCACGGCCGGCATCGTCACGATCGAGGACATCCTGGAGGAGATCGTCGGCGAGATCACCGACGAGTACGACCGCGAGCTCCCGCCGGTGGAGGAACTCGGCGACGACCGTCACCGGGTCACCGCCCGCCTCGACATCACCGACCTGGGCGAGCTGTACGGCCTGGAGGAGTACGACGACGAGGACGTGGAGACCGTCGGCGGGCTGCTCGCCAAGGCGCTGGGCCGGGTGCCCATCGCCGGCGCGTCGAGTGTGGTCGACCTGCCGGACGGGCGCGCGCTGCGGCTGACGGCGGAGGCCGCGGCCGGCCGCCGGAACAAGATCGTCACGGTGCTGGTGGAGCCGGTGGAAGCGGCGGACCGGTCGGACGAGGAGACGAAACCGGCATGACGAGGTCTGGAGGAGCGGAGTGAAGCCTCGGGAACTGCGCGCCCTGTGTCTGTCCTTCAACGCGGCGGTGGAGGACTTCCCCTTCCGGCCCGAGATCTCGGTCTTCAAGGTCGGCGGCAAGCTGTTCGCGCTGACGACCCTGGAAGCGCGGCCCCTGACGGTGAACCTCAAGTGTGACCCGGACGACGCGGTGCGCCTGCGCGGGGAGTACGAGGGGCTGATCGTCCCCGGGTGGCACATGAACAAGCGGCACTGGAACACGGTGACGGTCGACGGGGAGCTCCCGGACCGGCTGGTCCGGGAGCTCGTCGAGGACTCCTACGACCTGGTGGTCGCCGGTCTGCCGCGGGCCGAGCGGCTGCGGCTCGACCGGCCCTGAGCCCGTCCGGCGGACGCGCGGTCCGGGTCCTGGCCGGTTCTTCGTATGCTCGGGGCATGACCGACAGCAACGCGCTCGACCCCGAGGACCGCAAGATCGTCACCCTGGCCCGTTCCGCGCGGGCCCGCAACGGTGTGCCCGAGGGGGCCGCCGTACGGGACGAGACGGGACGTACGTATGTCGCGGGGACGGTGGAGCTGCCGTCGCTGCGGTTGAGCGCGCTGCAGACGGCGGTGGCGATGGCGGTGGCTTCGGGGGCGGAGTCGCTGGAGGCGGCGGCGGTGGTGACCGCCTCGGAGGCGGCCGCCGAGGCCGATCTCGCCGCGGTACGCGATCTCGGTGGGCCGCAGACCCCGGTGCTGGTGGCCGGGCCGGACGGCACCGTCCGGCTGACCGTCTCCGCGGGCTGACGGATGACCGCCGGATGACCGTCGGCTGATGGTCTGCGCGGGCTGACGGCCGGTCGCGCGCGCGGGGCCGCAGGCCGGTCCGAGGTAGGCCGGTTTTCCCTCTTGCCGTTCTCGGATCGCTCACGCATCAATGGAACGCAAGTTCCGACGGACCGTCAGATTTCAGCTTCGGGCAGGGTGTCCGCACCCATCCCTCCCGGGCGGTGGTCCGCCGGCATCTCCCGTCCATCCACCCCCCACATGGATTCCCGTATTCGGGAAGGGAGCGGATCCCATGAGAGGCAAGCGAATCGGATCAGGTGCGGCCATGCTGGTCGGGGCCCTCGCGGTCACCGGACTGGCCCTCGCGCCCTCGGCTGTCGCCGTCACCCCGCTGACGGCGACCGTCACCGCCAACTGCGGTCTCTTCGGAGGCGGCGCAGCCACCCTCACGGCCACCCAGACGGGCACGGCCGCCACCCTCAAGCTGACGTCCACCGCGATCAGCACGCCCATCACGATCGGCGCGAACAGCATCAATTCCACGCTCACGATGGCGAACTCGACCGGCGCGGCGAGGGTCTTCTCCGGCACGGTGAACCCCGCCATGCCGGCCGGCTCCTCGATCACGGTCGGTCCGCTCAACGGGACCGTGGCCTCCGGTGACAGCCTGGACTTCTACGGCGGATCCCTGAAGATGGTCGTCTTCGGGATCACCGTCACCTGTACGGCGAGCGGGGCGCAGGCGCCGGGTCCGTTCGTGTTCAGCTGATAGCGGTCGGAAACCGAGCCGACAGGCCGTCGGCTTCCCGGCCCCGCCAGGAAGCTGACGGCCCATCAGTTCACCGCGTGATGTCCATTGACTTCTCACGCGATCCGCACCTCAATGCCCCCTGTCGGCGCAGAAGAGCCGCTGCGCCCGCACCCTGGAGGAGGGGGCAACATGGGTTCACCCCGAAGTTCCGGAAGCACCCGAGGTTCCCGAAGACGCCGCTGGGCGTCGCTGCTCGGCGTGACCGCGCTCGCGGTCACCGCCGGCGGGGCGCTGGCGGCCCCGGCCGGCGCCGCGTCCAACGTCGACTTCGACACGCACTGCATCCCGCCGGCGATCGCGGGCCTCCCGCCCATCGACGGCACCACCACCGCGAAGATCACGGCGGACGACACCAGTCCCGACGTCGGCGACACCGTCACCGTCACGTACACGGTGGTCACTCCCGCCGCGAGCAACCCCACCGACCTGGCCCTGCCGGCCGACATCATGACGCCGACGGGCAAGGTCACGCTCGGTGGCGCGCAGTCCGGCAGCGTCACGGTCACGGGCCCGAAGAAGAACGACCCGGTGCCCGGCAAGGGGGCCTTCCCGTCGTTCTCCATGACCGGCACCTTCACGGTCACCACCCCCGGCGCGATCACCCTCTCGCCCGGTGACTACAACATCCACACCAGCTACATCCTGGAGCTGGACACCCCCTGCACGGTGACCAACCCGCCCGCCCCGGTGTCGGAGACCGTCACCGCCGCCGACAACCCGCCGGCCAACACCCGTGCGATCTCGCTCGGTTCGGCCTCCGGGAGTCCCGGCGCGGCAGTCGCCGTCACCGGCAGCGGCTTCACCCCGGGCGCGGCCGTCACCCTGGCCGGGCGTTCCGCGTCCGCCCAGACCGCGGACACGGCGACCGTGACCGCGAACGCGCAGGGTGGCATCTCGGGCTCGCTCGTCGTCAGCGACCTCACCACGACCGGTGTCGTGGCGTACGAGGGCGGCGCGTGGAGCTCGGACCTCGGGGCCGGACCGGTCGCGTACGTCGTCATCGACGACCAGCCCGTACCGGAGGGCAGCCAGAAGGTGACCGCCACGGTCCGGGCGGGCACGCTGTCGATGTCCCAGGCCGGGGACGCCGTCCAGCTGTCCGCGGTCGAGTTCGGCCAGGGCGGGGCCTCGACCGGCGCGCTCCAGACGGTGACGGTCAAGGACTTCCGCGGCGGACCCGCGGGCTGGTCCCTGACCGGCAAGGTCACCGACTTCAGCGGCCCCGGCGCCAAGATCGACGCCGGCAAGCTGAGCTGGACGCCCGTGTGCGCCACCAAGGCGGGCAGTCCGAGTACCTGTCAGGCCGGTTCGACGGGCTCCATCGGCGCCTCGGGGGCGACCCTGGCGTCCACGCCCGACGGCACGGCCACCGGCGGCGAGTTCACCGCCGACGCCCGACTCTCCCTCGACGTACCGTCGTTCACGCCTCCGGGCAGCTACGCCGGCGTCCTGACCCTCACGCTCACCTGAGCGTACGCACCACGTCCACCGGTGGCCGGGCGCCCGCCCCACAGGTCCGCACCCGCCCGTCCAGCCGGCCGTCGACGGCCGTTCGCCGTCCACGTCCGTTCTTCGCAGTCCGTTCGCCGAAGTCCGTCCATCGGGGCCCGCCGGCCGGGACCCGTTCGCCGGGGGGTCCGCACCCATGCGCAAGCCGTACGTCCTCCTCCTGCCGCTGCTGTTCCTCCTGACGCTCGCGACCCCCGCCCGCGCCGCCGACAACGGCAGCTGGTCGGTCTACCCCGTCTCCTCGGCCGTCGCCGCGCGGCCCTACTTCTACGTCTCCGCCGATCCCGGCCAGTCGATCGAGGACAAGGTCGTCGTCGCCAACAAGACGGACGAGCCCCTCACCTTCCGGCTGTACGCGGCCGACGCCTACAACACCGCCCGCGACGGCGGGTTCGCCGTGAAGTCGCTCGGCGAGAAGATGCGCGGCGTGGGCGCCTGGGCCGAGCTGCCGAAGGACCGGGTCACCGTGCCGGGCCGTGCCACGGTCACCGTGCCGTTCACCGTCCGGGTGCCCGAGGGCGCCGAGCCCGGCGACCATCCGGGGGCGATCGTCGCCCTCGACGAACGGGTCGCGCAGGGCGACGGCGGGGTCGCCCTCGGCGTCCAGCGGGCCGTCGGTGCCCGCGTCTACCTCCAGGTCGGCGGGCCCACGCTGCCCGCGCTCGCCGTCGAAAACGTGAGGATCAGCCACGACCAGCCGCTGGTTCCCGGCCTCGGCGACAGCACGGCGACGATCTCCTACACCCTGCACAACACCGGCAACGTCACCCTCGTACCGAAGGTGGAGCTGAAGGCGAGCGGCCTCTTCGGCCGTACGCTCCTGACCCGGGACCTGACGAAGCTCCCCTCCCAGCTCCTCCCGGGCCAACGCGTCCGCCTCACCGAACGCTGGGCGGGCGCCCCGCAACTCGACTGGACGGACGTCAGACTGACGGCGACCGCCAAGAACACGAACGAGTCGGCGACGGCGTCCTTCGTGGCGGTGCCATGGCTCGTGGTGGGAGTCGTGGCGGCGGCGATCGCGGCTGGGGCGGGGTTCCTGATCAGACGGCGGCGAGGGCCCGAGGGGCAGAGCCGCCGAGGGGCACGGGGAACGGCACGACCGGCCCCCGCGCAGCCGCAGTCGAAAGTCGGCCGGCCCGTCGGAGGCCGACGCTAGAGCGCGTCGGGTCCCCGCTCACCCGTCCGCACCCGCACGACCGTCTCGACCGGCAGCGCCCACACCTTCCCGTCCCCGATCTTCCCGGTCCGTGCGGCCAGCACCACCGCGTCGATCACGGCATCGGACACCGCGTCCTCGACGACGACCTCGATGCGCACCTTGGGCACGAGGTCGACCTGGTACTCGGCGCCCCGGTACACCTCGGTGTGGCCCCGCTGCCGGCCGTAGCCGCTGGCCTCGGTCACGGTCAGGCCGTGCACGCCGAGCTCCTGGAGGGCCGTCTTGACCTCGTCGAGGCGGTAGGGCTTGACGATCGCGGTGATGAGCTTCATTCCTGTGGTTTGACCTTCTGGGCGGAGAGGACGGGGTGCGAGCCGACCGGGGCGCCGTGGCCCAGGACGCCGTGATCGTATGCCGTCTCGGCGTGCACCGTAAGGTCCAGGCCGGTGTGCTCGTGGTCCTCGTCGGCGCGCAGGCCGATCGTCTTGTCGAGCACCTTGCCGATGCCGTACGTGACGGTGAAGGCGTACGCCCCCACGACGACCACGGCGACCAGCTGCCTACCGAGCTGGGCGAGCCCGCCGCCGTAGAGGAGGCCCTCCGCCCCGCCGGTCATGGTGTCCACCGCGAAGACGCCGATGAGGAGCGTGCCGATGACCCCGCCGACCAGGTGGACCCCGACCACGTCGAGGGAGTCGTCGTAGTTCAGCTTGAACTTCCAGCCCACCGCGTAGGAGCAGACGACACCGGCCGCGAGGCCGACGACCAGGGCGCCGAGCAGGGAGACCGAGCCGCAGGAGGGCGTGATGGCCACCAGGCCCGCGACCGCGCCGGACGCCGCGCCCAGCGTCGTCGGGTGGCCGTCGCGCCGCTGCTCGACGAAGAGCCAGCCGAGCAGACCGGTGCAGCCGGCGGCCAGGGTGTTGAGGAAGGCGGCGGCCGCCAGACCGTTCGCGCCCAGGGCCGAGCCCGCGTTGAAGCCGAACCAGCCGAACCAGAGGAGCCCCGCGCCCAGCATCACCATGGGGAGGTTGTGGGGACGCATCGCGTCCTTCTTGAAGCCCAGGCGCGGGCCCAGGACCAGGCACAACGCCAGACCCGAGGCGCCGGAGGTGATTTCGACGGGGAGACCGCCGGCGAAGTCGAGGGCGCCGAGCCGGTCGAGGATCCAGCCACCGGGGCCCCACACCCAGTGCGCGACGGGAACGTATACGAGGAGTGCCCAGACCGGTACGAAGACCAGCCACGCGCCGAACTTCGCCCGGTCCGCGATCGCGCCGCTGATCAGGGCGGCCGTGATGATCGCGAAGGTCAGCTGGAAGGTGGCGAACAGGAGGGTGGGGACCGTGCCCTGCACGCTGTCCGGGCCGAGGCCCGCCATCCCGGCGTGCTCCAGCCCGCCGATCAGCCCGCCCCCGATGTCGTCGCCGAACGCGAGCGAGTAGCCGGCCGTCAGCCACACCACCGTGACCAGCGCGATCGACACGAAGCTCATCATGAGCATGTTGAGCACGCTCTTCGTGCGGACCATGCCGCCGTAGAAGAGGGCCAGACCCGGGGTCATCAGCAGAACGAGGGCGGTGGCGGCGAGCAGCCAGGCGGTGTCGCCGGTGTTCGCATGGGCGGCGGCCAGAGTCACGGGGGTCTCCAACGATGCGGGGGCTCGTCAGAGGTTCACCGCTTTCGGTTTCCGGTCGCGTACGGGTGTGTTTCCGCGACGTTTCGTTGCGTGGAGGTTTCCGGGAGCTCACGCTGGAGGGCACTGCCGCTCGTGTGTACGGCGGGGCTTCGTGGATCAGGGAGAATGGGGGCCATGAGCGTTCGTAACCAGTCATCCGAGCAGTCGGCCGAGGCCCTCCACCGCGCCGGCTTCGCCTGCTTCGTGGGCCGTCCCAACGCGGGCAAGTCCACCCTCACGAACGCTCTGGTCGGGAAGAAGGTGGCGATCACCTCGAACCGTCCGCAGACGACCCGGCACACGGTACGGGGCATCGTGCACCGCCCGGACGCCCAGTTGATCCTGGTCGACACGCCTGGCCTGCACAAGCCGCGCACCCTGCTCGGCGAGCGGCTGAACGACGTCGTGCGCGCCACCTGGGCCGAGGTCGACGTCATCGGCTTCTGCCTGCCGGCCAACGAGAAGCTGGGCCCCGGCGACCGGTTCATCGCCAAGGAGCTGGCGGGGATCAAGCGGACCCCGAAGGTCGCGGTCGTCACGAAGACCGACCTCGTGGACTCCAAGGCGCTCGCCGAGCAGCTCATCGCGATCGACCAGCTCGGCAAGGAGCTGGGGTTCGAGTGGGCGGAGATCGTGCCGGTCTCGGCGGTCGGCGACCAGCAGGTCGGGCTGCTCGCGGACCTGCTCGCGCCGATGCTCCCGGAGAGCCCGCCGCTCTACCCCGAGGGCGACCTGACGGACGAGCCCGAGCAGGTGATGGTCGCCGAGCTGATCCGCGAGGCGGCGCTGGAGGGTGTCCGGGACGAGCTCCCGCACTCCATCGCGGTGGTCGTCGAGGAGATGCTCCCGCGCGAGGACCGTCCGGCGGACAAGCCGCTGCTCGACATCCACGCCAACATCTACATCGAGCGCACCAGCCAGAAGGGCATCATCATCGGCCCCAAGGGCAAGCGCCTGAAGGACGTGGGCATCAAGTCCCGCAAGCAGATCGAGGCACTGCTGGGCACGCCCGTCTTCCTCGACCTGCACGTGAAGGTCGCGAAGGACTGGCAGCGCGACCCCAAGCAGCTCCGCAAGCTGGGGTTCTAGCCCGTCCTGGGGTTCCAGCCGTCCGCCGGGGTTCCCGGCCGCCGTGCTGGGATTCCGGTCCGTGCTCGGGTTTCAGCCGGTCCGGCGAGAGGGCGTTCCCTGCGGGGACATGTCCTGCAACCCCACCACCCGCAGCAGACGCAGTCGTTCGTAGGCCTCCGTGCCCGGGCGGGCCGTGTGGACGACCAGGAGCTGGTGGTGCTGGTGGCTGAGCAGGACCTCGCAGTCCAGCTCCAGCAGGCCGACCAGCGGGTGCAGGAAGCGTTTCGTCGCCTTGTGCCGCAGGGACACCTCGTGCTCGTCCCACAGGCGGGCGAACTCCTCGCTCGCCGCGCGGAGTTCGGCGACCAGGGCGGCGGGTTCGGGGTCGTCCGGGCGGGCGGCGGCGACCGCGCGCAGGTTGGCCACCTGGGCGCGGGCGTGGTCGGGCCGGTCCTCCTCCGGGAACAGGGTGCGGGCCTCCGGGTCCAGGAAGTAGCGGCGCAGCAGGTTGCGCTCCCGCCGGGGGCGCGACATGACGTCGCGGGTCAGCGCCCTGCCCATCGCGTTCTGGGCCAGGACCTCGCCGCAGTCGGTCACGACCTGCGCCGGGGTGTCGTGCAGGCGGTCCAGGATCAGCATCAGACCGGGCGGGACGTGCGCGGACGCGGTCTCACGGCGTGGCGGCTCCTCGCCGGCCAGGTGGAACAGGTGGTCGCGCTCGTCGTCGGTGAGGCGCAGGGCGCGGGCCAGCGCCGTCAGCATCTGGCGGGACGGGTGCGGGCCGCGGCACTGTTCCAGGCGCGTGTAGTAGTCGACCGACATGCCCGCGAGCTGCGCCACCTCCTCGCGGCGCAGTCCGGGCGTACGGCGGCGGGCCCCGGTCGTCAGACCCACGTCCGACGGGGTCAGGCGGTCCCGGCCGCGGCGCAGGAAGTCGGCGAGTTCGGTTCGGTTCACCCCTCCAGGCTGCGCCAAGCCGCCCGGCTTATCCAGGGACTGCCGATCCCCTGATCGACAGGTCTCTCCCGGTCGTCCCGGCTGCGTCCGAGGCTGGTGGCACCAGACCGAGGGAGCAGACGATGTTGACATTGGTGACGGGTACGACGGGACAGGTCGGCCGGCGCTTCGTGCCGAGGCTGCTGGCGCAGGCCGGGGCGGGGGAGAAGGTGCGGGTCCTGGTCCGCGACGCGGCCCGGGGGGAGCGGTTCGCCGAGCTGGGCGCCGAGGTCGTGCTCGGGGATCTGCGGGACACGGAGGCGCTCGGCAAGGCGGTGGCCGGGGTGGACGCGGTCGTGAACGTCGCCGCGTCCTTCCGCGGCGTGCCGGACGAGGAGGCGTGGGCCGTCAACCGGGACGCGGCCGTGGAACTGGGCCGCGCCGCGCTGGCCTCCGGTGTACGGCGCTTCGTGCAGGTCAGCACGGGGCTGGTGTACGGCCTGGGGCGGGGCCGGCCGCTGACCGAGGACGACGAGGTCCGGCCCGGCGGCGGCGCGATGTGGGGCGCCTATCCCGAGGCGAAGGGGGTGGCCGAGCGGGAGCTGTTCGCGCTGGACGGCCTGGACGTGCGCGTCGGCCGCCTAGCCTTCGTCTACGGGGAGGGCGATCCGCACCTCGCCCAGTCGCTGATGTGGGCCGGGAACTGGGCGGCGGCCCAGCGGCTGCAGATGGTCCACCACGTGGATGTCGCCCAGGGGCTGCTGCGCCTCCTTCACGCGCCGGGAGCCGGCGGCCGGGCCTACAACATCGCCGACGACGCCCCCGTCACGGCGGTCGAACTGCACCAGCTCAACGGGGTCGACGTGCCCGCCGAGCTCTACGAGCGCACCGACCCCGACCCGTTCTTCCAGCTGACCTCCACCGAACGCATCCGCCGCGAGCTCGGCTACCGCCCGCTGTACCCCAGCGTCTACGCGGCCCGGGACGCCGGCGCGCTGTAGACCTCGGCGAGGTCAGTCCACGCCCCGGATCCGCCCCACCAGGACCGCCCCCGCCAGTCCGACCACCGCCGCGACCAGGTACAGCATCCGGTAGCCCCCCAGGTGGGTGACGATCGGCGCGGCGAGGGCGGGGGCCGCGACCTGGGGCAGGGCGTTGGCGACGTTGATGACGCCCAGGTCCTTGCCCCGGTCCCCGGCCTTCGGCAGCACGTCGGTCATCAGCGCGAAGTCGACCGACGTGAACACGCCGAAGCCGATGCCCAGCACCGCCGCCGCGACGATCGCCCCCGGCCAGGTCTGCCAGACCGCCAGTCCCGCCGTCGCCACCGCCATCAGGACGCCCGACCAGATCACGAACGGCTTGCGCCGGCCGACCCGGTCCGACCACGCGCCCCCGACGACCACCGTGGCGAGCAGCGTCAGTCCGTTCACCGCCGTCAGGATCAGCACGCCCTGCTCGGGGTCGGAGTGGTGCAGGCGGTCGCGCAGGTAGTACAGGAGGTACAGCAGCACCAGCGCGTTGCTGAGGTTCATCAGGAAGCGGGTCAGCCACGCCCAGCCCAGGTCGGGGTACTTCCGCGGGCTGAGCCAGAACCCGGCCGCGAAGCCCCGCCAGGACCACGCCGGCCTGTCCTGCGCGGCGAGCACCAGATCCTCGTACCGGAGCACGTACGGCAGCACGCCCAGCGTGGTGAACACCGCGCATGCCACGTATCCCGCTCCGACGCCCCCGGCGGCCGTCGCGAGCCCGGTGCCGCCGACCACGCCCAGGATCTGCGCCGCGCCCAGCCAGCCGCCCACCGAGCCCCGTTGGAGCCGGGGGACCCGGTCGGGGACGGCGGCCGTCACGGCGGCGAAGGCGGCGTTCAGCGTCAGCTGGACCAGGCACCAGCCCGCCGCCATGGTCCAGACGCCGTCCGCTCCCGCGAGGAGCAGGAGCGAGAGGGCGCCACCGGCCGTTCCCGCCACGATCCACGGCGTCCGGCGGCCCCGGCGGGATGTCGTACGGTCCGACAGCGCGCCGAAGAGGGGGTTCGCGGCCAGGGACGCCACGGCGCCCACGCCCGTCACCCAGGCCAGCATGGTCTCCTTCGACATGCCCGAGCCGGGTGCGAAGTCCTCGGCCTGCGAGGCCAGCAGGATCTGGAGCGGGCCGTACCAGCCCACCCAGATCGCGCCGTTGGCGAGGGACAGGGCGGACGTCCAGCCCCGGCCGACGCGCTCGACGGGCTCGGACAGGGCGGCCGACGCCGCCCTGTCCGCCGGGGCCCGGTCCGCCGTCGTCATCTCTGCGCCCGCAGGACGTCCCGCAGCCAGGCGTACGACGCCTTCGGGGTCCGGGCCTGGGTGTCGAAGTCGACGTGGACCAGGCCGAAGCGGCGCTCGTACCCCTCCGCCCACTCGAAGTTGTCCAGCAGCGACCACACGAAGTAGCCGCGCACGTCGACGCCCGCCTCCACCGCCCGGTGCAGGGCCCGGAGGTGACCGTCCAGGTAGGCGACGCGCTCCTGGTCGTCCACGCCCGGGTAACTGCATCCGTTCTCCGTGATGACGACCGGCGGAAGCCGGTCGCCGTAACGCTCGCGGAAGGTGGTGAGGAGTTCCGTCAGGCCCTCCGGGACGACCGGCCAGCCGAAGTCCGTGACCGGCACGCCCTCTATCTGCCGGACCGAGAAGGGCAGTTCGGCCGGCATGGTGATCCCGCCGAACTTGATCTCGGTGCCCTGCGGGGCGCCGACCCTCGTGGGGGCGTAGTAGTTGATCCCGTACCAGTCGAGCGGTTCCGCGATCACCTTGAGGTCGGCCTGGACGTCGCCCGGCATCAAGTCGCCGATGCCTTCCGGGTATTCGCCCAGCAGGACCGGCTCGGCGAACAGCCGGTTCAGCAGGAGGTCGTAGAAGGCGGCGGCCTCCACGTCGGCCGGGTCGGGGGAGGCGGGCCAGGTCGGGCCGTGCGAGTTGGCGATGCCGATGTCCGTGGCCCCGGCCGCGCGCAGCGCCTGGACGGCGAGGCCGTGTCCCAGCAGCTGGTGGTGGGCGGCGGGGAGCGCGTCGAACAGCAGCTGCCTGCCCGGGGCGTGGGTGCCGAGGGCGTGCCCCAGCAGGGTGTGCTCGGCGGGCTCGTTGATGGTGATCCACTTCTTCACGCGGTCACCGAGGCGCCCGGCCACCACGGCCACGTACTCGGCGAAGCGGGCCGCCGTGTCCCGCTCCAGCCAGTCGAGCCGGGCCGGCAGGTCCCAGTGGAAGAGGGTGGGGACCGGGCGGACACCGGCCGCGCACAGCTCGTCGACGAGCCGGTCGTAGAAGTCGAGGCCACCGGGCGAGTTCACCCTCGGCCACGAGAGGGAGAAGCGGTAGGCGTCCACGCCCAGGCCCGACAGGAGTGCCACGTCCTCGGGGTAGCGGTGGTAGTGGTCACAGGCCACCTCGGCCGTGGAGCCGTCCTTCACCCGTCCCGGCTCGGCGGTGAAGGCGTCCCAGACGGAGGGTTCGCGCAGCTCCGCCGCGCCCTCGATCTGATGCGCGGAGGTGGACACGCCCCACAGGAAGTCTGCCGGGAACCGGGGCATCGGGTTGGCCGCGTCGCGCGGATCGTTCGCCATGGGCGGGATCATCCTTACCGCCGGGTAAGGAAGTCAACGTCCCGGCGTGAACTGCCGGTTGCGCGCCTCCCGCCAGCCCCCGGGCGAGCCCCTCAGGCGCCCTCCTTCAGCACCCGCGAGATCAGCTCGCGCTGGTCCTGGGTGAGCCGGGGATCGGCCGCGTGCACCGTCCGGCCGTCCACGGTGATCTCGTAGCTGAAGCCGTCCGGCACGCCGGCCGAAGGCCCGCCCCGGCCGGCGGCGACCGCCCGCTCGGCCAGGGCGTGCCATTCGTGGGCGTCGGGCCGTCCCGAGGTGTCCACCTCGGCACGGCGCTCGATGCCCGCGAACCCGCCCGTGCGACTCACCTGAATACGCATGGGTCCCTGTCTATTACGGACTCAGAGAATCCGCACCCCCACCTGTTCCCACGCCTTCTCCACGGCCTGGAGCTCCTCCCCGCCGCTGCCGAAGCGCTCGCGCGCGGCCTTCACCGTCAGCTTGGCGAAGTCGGGGAAGAGGGCCCGCTCGCCGAGCTCCCCGCCGGTCAGCACGTCGTACCAGATCTGGCCGGCCTTCTCCCAGGCGTAGCCGCCGAGGGCGGTGGCGGCCAGGTAGAACGCGTGGTTGGGAATGCCGGAGTTGATGTGGACGCCGCCGTTGTCGCGGCCGGTGCGGACGTACTCGTCCATCGTCGCGGGCTGCGGGTCCTTGCCGAGGACGTCGTCGTCGTACGCGGTGCCGGGCGCCTTCATGGAGCGCAGGGCGGTGCCGGTGACGTTCGGGGCGAGCAGGCCCGCGCCGATCAGCCAGTCGGCCTCGGCGGCGGTCTGGCCGAGCGAGTACTGCTTGATGAGCGAGCCGAAGACGTCGGACATCGACTCGTTCAGGGCGCCCGGCTGGCCGTTGTAGGTCAGGTTCGCCGTGTACTGCGTGACGCCGTGGGTGAGCTCGTGCCC
Source organism: Streptomyces sp. NBC_00637 (assembly GCF_045161545.1). Classification (NCBI taxonomy): domain Bacteria; kingdom Bacillati; phylum Actinomycetota; class Actinomycetes; order Kitasatosporales; family Streptomycetaceae; genus Streptomyces; species Streptomyces sp. NBC_00637. The sequence continues at coordinate 5,707,578 of NZ_CP109046.1, forward strand.
GATGACGTCGATGGAGTTGGTGAAGTCGACGAAGATCTCGCCGTCGCCGTCGCCGAACACCATCTGCTCGCCGTTCCAGAAGGCGTTGTTGTAGTCCTCGCCGTAGTGCACGGTGGCGTCGAGGGGCAGGCCGTCGCCGTCCATCGAGTGGCGCCGGTAGGCCTTCAGGTAGAGGTCGAAGGTGGCGCCGAGCCCGGAGTAGGCGCGGTTGACGGTGGCGTCCTGCCCGGGGTCCTGACCCTCGGCGCGGACCTTGGTGCCGGGCAGGGAGGTGCCGTGCTCGGCGTCGTAGAGCGTGCGCAGCGGCTGCTCCGACGGCGCCTTCACGGACGGGGCGGCCAGCAGGCCGTACTCGGTGTTCACCTGGCGCAGGGCGCGCAGCTCGCTGTCGCGCAGGATGGTGCGCCGGGCGGGACCGGAGAGAGCGGGGTCGTCGTTGCGCGCCAGCCGGTCGAGGACGTGGGGCGGTACGACGGTGCAGAAGACGGGCTCGAAGCCCCCGTGAGTCGTCATGCCCGGCACCTTTGCACTGCGTCACGTGGCTGTCACCACCGGCAACCATGATTGGTGAAATACGGTGACAAAGGGGCCTGATCTGCGGTGGCCGGTGGTATGGCGGAGGGGCCGCGAGTGGCGTGGCGCACGTTCTGCCCCTTTTCCTATGGTTCCTCCCGCCGGTCCCGCATACTGGACGAACCCGCGCGACGGAAGCGGCTCCGCTAGGCTGCGGAGCACTATGCGTTTCGGGCTGCTTCTCCTTAGCTGCCGCGGCGAGGGCCTGTAGTCGAGGCCGACCCCCTCCCCGCGGTGCTTGGTGTTGCGCGTCGGCCGTCCTTCCGTCCGGACACTCTCCGGTCCTCCTGAGGAGCCACCGCATCATGGCGAACCGCCAGCAGCCCAGCCACATGCCGATCCACAAGTACGGCCGGTACGACCAGGTCGACATCCCCGACCGCACCTGGCCCGACAACCGGATCACCGTCGCCCCCCGCTGGCTCTCCACCGACCTGCGTGACGGCAACCAGGCCCTGATCGACCCCATGTCGCCCGAGCGCAAGCGCCGGATGTTCGACCAGCTGGTCAAGATGGGCTACAAGGAGATCGAGGTCGGCTTCCCGGCCTCCGGTCAGACCGACTTCGACTTCGTGCGCTCGATCATCGAGGAAGAGGGCGCGATCCCGGACGACGTGACGATCTCCGTACTGACCCAGGCCCGCGAGGACCTGATCGAGCGGACCGTGGAGTCCCTGAAGGGCGCCAAGCGGGCGAACGTCCACCTGTACAACGCCACGGCCCCCGTCTTCCGCCGGGTCGTCTTCCGCGGCTCCAAGGACGACATCAAGCAGATCGCCGTCGACGGCACCCGCCTTGTCGTGGAGTACGCGGAGAAGCTGCTGGGCCCCGAGACGGAGTTCGGCTACCAGTACAGCCCCGAGATCTTCACCGACACCGAGCTGGACTTCGCCCTGGAGGTCTGCGAGGCGGTCATGGACGTCTGGCAGCCCGGCCCGGGCCGCGAGATCATCCTGAACCTGCCGGCCACCGTCGAGCGCTCCACGCCCTCCACGCACGCCGACCGCTTCGAGTGGATGAGCCGCAACCTCTCCCGCCGCGAGCACGTCTGCGTCTCCGTCCACCCCCACAACGACCGCGGCACCGCCGTCGCCGCGGCCGAGCTGGCGCTGATGGCCGGCGCCGACCGCGTCGAGGGCTGTCTGTTCGGGCAGGGCGAGCGCACCGGCAACGTCGACCTGGTCACCCTGGGCATGAACCTGTTCTCCCAGGGCGTCGACCCGCAGATCGACTTCTCCGACATCGACGAGATCCGTCGTACGTGGGAGTACTGCAACCAGATGGAGGTCCACCCGCGCCACCCGTACGTGGGCGACCTGGTCTACACGTCCTTCTCCGGCTCCCACCAGGACGCCATCAAGAAGGGCTTCGACGCGATGGAGGCCGACGCGGCCGCCAAGGGCGTCACCGTCGACGACATCGAGTGGGCGGTCCCGTACCTGCCGATCGACCCGAAGGACGTCGGCCGCTCCTACGAGGCCGTCATCCGCGTCAACTCCCAGTCCGGCAAGGGCGGTATCGCCTACGTCCTGAAGAACGACCACAAGCTGGACCTGCCCCGCCGGATGCAGATCGAGTTCTCCAAGCTCATCCAGGCGAAGACGGACGCCGAGGGCGGCGAGGTCACCGGCGGTGCCATCTGGTCGGTCTTCCAGGACGAGTACCTGCCGAACCCGGAGAACCCCTGGGGCCGCATCCAGGTCCGCAACGGCCAGTCCACGACCGACACCGACGGCGTCGACACCCTGACCGTCGAGGCCACCGTCGACGGCGAGGACACCGTCCTGACCGGCTCCGGCAACGGTCCGATCTCGGCCTTCTTCGACGCCCTGCAGTCCGTCGGCATCGACGTGCGCCTGCTCGACTACCAGGAGCACACGATGAGCGAGGGAGCCTCCGCGCAGGCCGCCTCCTACATCGAATGCGCGATCGACGACAAGGTCCTGTGGGGGATCGGCATCGACGCGAACACGACGCGTGCGTCGCTGAAGGCGGTCGTCTCCGCCGTCAACCGCGCGGCCCGCTGACCGGCCTGACCGGCACTTTCGGGGCCCCGACCGCTGTATACGGCGGTCGGGGCCCCGTCGCTTATCGGCCATCGCGCCGTGGAGGTCACGGGAAGGTCTCGTCCTGGGTGCTGACTACACCTCATGGATGTGGCTAACATCACGGAGGCGTGCGGCGATGTTGCCGCGGGGTTACGGAGGTGCGACGTGCTGCCAGAACGGGGACGAGACGGCCGTGTCACCGGGCTTGCCCGCATCCTGGGCACCCGCACCGCGTGGACACCCGCGGGTGACGGCGAGTTCTTCTGCCCCGGCTGCGGAGGCGACCGCAACTACCAGCGGCTGACCGGCCAGCGCCGCTTCACCCTCCTCGGCCTGCCGGTCGTGCCACGCGGCGAGACCGGCCCGGTCGTCGAGTGCGCGGCCTGCCGCCGCCACTTCGGCACCGACGTCCTCGACCACCCCACCACCATCCGCTTCTCGGCGATGCTCCGCGACGCCGTCCACACCGTCGCCCTCGCCGTCCTGTCCGCGGGCGGTACCTGCGCCCGTACGTCCCTGGAGACGGCGGCGGGCGCGGTGCGCGCGGCCGGCTTCGCCGACTGCACGGAGGAGCAGCTCGCCGCGCTCGTCGCCGCCCTCGCCTCCGACACCGGCCGCCACTACGGCGAGTCGTACGGTCCGGGGCTCGCCATAGAGCTCCACGAGGCCCTCGACCCGCTCGCCCCGCACCTCGCCTCGATCGGCCGCGAATCGATCCTGCTCCAGGGCGCCCGCATCGCCCTCGCCGACGGCCCGTACACCCCGGCCGAACGAGAGGTCCTCACGACGGTGGGCGCGGCCCTGACGATCTGCGCGGACGACGTGACCCGTCTGCTGGTGGCGGCCCGGACGCCGTCCTGATACTCCCCGGGGAGTAGTCCCCCCGCCCGGTCACCCCCGGCAGTACGCCCGAACTCGCCCTCGCGCGCGACGATCCGCCCCCTGCGGACCGGAAGTCTGGAGAGCGCAACCAGACAGCCGTGCCGAAGGGAGGGCCCGTTTCATGGGGGCCGGAGATTTCATGGGGGCCGGGAAGGCGAAGGGCCGGCGCGGTGCCATCCCCTGGGTGGTGCTCGCGCTGTGGGTGGGCGTACTCGCCCTCGCCTCGCCGTTCGCCGCCAAGCTCGCCGACGTACAGCACGACCGGGTCACCGACTACCTGCCGGCGAGCGCCGACTCGACCAGGGTCGCGAAGCTCCAGGAGCAGCTGCCCGGCGGTGAGAGCACCGAGCTGGTGCTGGTCTACCACCGCGACGGCGGCCTGACCGCCGCCGACCGGACGACAGCGCGGGAGCAGGTCGCCCGGGTCGCCGGGGACCACGCGCTGACCGGGGCCCCGCGGGGCGTCCCGTCCGCCGACGGCGCCACGCTCATGTACCCGGTCGCCACCAACGAGCCCGGCACCGACGAGAAGAAGCGGGACGCGTTCGTCGAGGACGTCCGTGAAGTCGTCCACAGCGAGGACGGGTTGACCGTCGAGGTGGGCGGGACGGGCGCGCTGGCCACCGACGCCGCCAAGGTCTACGAGTCGCTCGGCGGACCGCTGCTCTACACCACCGTCGGCGTCGTCGCCGTCCTGCTGATCCTCATCTACCGCAGCCCGGTGCTGTGGCTGGTGCCGCTCGCCGTGGCCGGGATCGCCGACTACCTGTCCATGGGCGTCGCCTACGGCCTCCACCAGGGCTTCGGCACCTCGGTGTCCGGGCAGGGCTCGGGCATCATGACCATCCTCGTCTTCGGCGCGGGCACCGACTACGCCCTGCTGCTCGTCTCCCGCTACCGGGAGGAACTGCGGCGCGTGGAACGGCCGTACGACGCCATGCGGGCCGCGCTGCGCGGCTGCGGTCCCGCCGTGCTGGCCTCCTCCGGGACCGTCGCCGCCGGACTGCTGTGCCTGCTCGCCGCCGACCTCAACTCCAACCGGGGCATGGGACCGCTGGGCACGGTGGGCGTGCTGTGCGCGCTCGTCACGATGCTGACGCTGCTGCCCGCGCTCCTCGTGCTGCTGGGCCGCCGGGTGTTCTGGCCCCTGGTGCCCGCCTACGGCAGCACGCCCAAGGTCCGCCGGTCGCTGTTCGCCGCGATGGGCACCTCGGCCGGGCGGCGTCCGCGGACCGTCCTGGCGGCCGGCGCCGTCCTGCTCGGCGCCCTCGCGCTGGGCGCGCTGAACCTGCCCGGCGCGGTCAAGCAGCAGGACTCCTTCGTCGACCGGCCCGAGTCGGTCGTCGCCATGACGACCCTGGCCGACGCCTTCCCGGAACAGTCCGCCCAGCCCATCGAGGTGATGACCCCGGCCGGCCGGGCCGACGCCACCCTCGCCGCGATCCGGGACACGGACGGCGTCGCCGACGCCCGCCCCGGCCGAACCGGGGACGGCTGGACGGAGATCACGGTGACCGCCGCCGCACCACCGCAGTCCGCCGCCGAGACGGCGACCATCGAGACCCTGCGGGACCGGCTGACCGGCTCCTACGTCGGCGGGCCGAGCGCCCAGCAGATCGACCTGGTGGACACCAACGCCCGCGACCGGCTCGTCGTCGTGCCGATCGTCCTCGTCTCCGTGCTGCTCATCCTGATGGCGCTGCTGCGGTCGCTCGTCGCGCCGCTGATGCTCGTCGCCGCGGTGGTCGCGGTGTGGGGCGCGGCGCTCGGCCTGGGCGGGCTGGTGTTCGGGCCGGTGTTCGGCTTCGAGGGCACGGATCCGGGGCTGGGGCTGCTGTCCTTCGTGTTCCTGGTCGCCCTCGGCGTCGACTACGGCATCTTCCTCATGCACCGGATGCGGGAGGAGTCGATGAGCGGCGCCGATCCCGTCGCCGCGGCGCTGACCGCGCTGCGCACGACCGGCGGGGTCATCGCCTCCGCCGGCCTCGTCCTCGCCGCGACCTTCGCCGTGCTGACGAACATGGGGCTCGTCCAACTCGTCGAGCTGGGCTTCGTGATCGCGGTCGGAGTGCTGCTGGACACGTTCCTCGTCCGCACCTACCTGGTGACCAGCGCGAGCGTGGCGCTGGGACGCCGGGTGTGGTGGCCGGGGCGGCTGTCGCGGGCGCCGGAGGCCGAGCCACCGCGGCCCGAGCGGCCGGGCCGGCCGGAGCGGCAGACGGAGCCGGTGTGAACCGCACGCGGACCGGCGGGGCGCCCCTCCTCTCCCGGAGGGGCGCTCCCGCGCTCTCCCGTAGGGGCGTCCCCGTGCCCCAGGATGAACCCGTGCAGGAGACCACGACCACGGTACGGCCAGGCCTGGGCGAGCGGATCATGGCGGCGATCAACCGCGACCCCCGCACCGCCCCGCACGGCACCCGCAACGACGTACTGCTGGCCTTGACGACGGCCGCCCTGTCCACGGCCCTCGCCCTGATCGGCGGCGACGGGCCCCGGCCCGACGCGCTCGGCTGGACGCTGCTGCTCACCGCGAACGTGCCCCTCGCCTGGCGCCGCCGCCGTCCGCTGCTGGTGCTGATCGCGGTGGCGCTCTGCGTCGCCCCGTACCACGCACTGGACTACCAGCACGTCGCGCCCCTCCCCGCGACCATGGTGGCGCTCTACACGGTCGCGGCGACCGGCACGGTACGCCAGACACTGATCACCGGGGGCGCCATCCTCGGCCCGACACTGATCCTCAACTTCCTCAGCAACCCGGAAAAGGCGCTGGAGTTCCTGCGGATCTCCGGCTGGATCATCGCCATCCTCTTCTGCGGCATCGACGTCCGCTACTACCGCCGCTATGTCGCCGCCATCGTCGAGCGCGCCGAGCGCGCCGAACGCACCCGGGAGGAGGAGGCCCGCCGACGCGTCGCCGAGGAACGCCTGCGCATCGCCCGCGACCTGCACGACCTGCTCGCGCACACCATCACCCTGATCGGCGTGCAGACCTCCGTCGCCGCGCACGTCCTGGCCGCCGACCCCGACCGCCTCGACCGCGCGGCCGTCGCCAAGGCACTCGACGACATCGCCGGGACCTGCCGCAGCGCCCGCGGCGAGATCCGTACGACGCTGGAGGTGCTGCGGGACGACGCCACCCCGGACGCCCGGGGCTCGCTCCCCGGCCTGCACGGACTGCCCGACCTCGCGGAGACGGCCCGCGCCGCCGGTGCGCGGGTCGAACTGACGGTACGGTCCGGGGAGGTGCCGCCAGCGGTCGGCGCGGCCGCCTACCGGATCGTCCAGGAGGCACTGACGAACGCCGTGCGGCACGGCGGCCGGGACGGCGGCCCCGACGACCCGGCGGCGGTGGTCGGCGTCAGGGTCCGGGTGTACGAGGAGCAGGACGCCCTGCGGCTCAGGGTCACCGACGACGGAGCGAGCACGCACACGGGGAAAGAGGGCGGTGTGGGGCGCGAAGGCGGCGCGGGCGCAGGCGGCCGGGCGCCCGGTTTCGGCATCGTCGGGATGCGGGAACGGGCGCGCAGCGTCGGCGGCTCGCTGGAGGCCGGACCGCGTGACGACGGGAAGGGCTTCGAGGTGAGCGCGGTACTGCCGCACGGGAAGGACCGATGAAGCCGCTCAGAGTGCTGCTCGCCGACGACCAGACCCTCGTACGGGAGGCGTTCGCGATGCTCGTCGGATCGGCGCCGGACATGCGGGTGGTCGGACAGGCCGCGACCGGCCGGGAGGCGGTGGCGCTGGCCCGCGGCGAACGCCCCGACCTCGTGGTGATGGACATCCGCATGCCCGACCTCGACGGCATCGAGGCGACCCGGCTGATCGCCGCCGACGACGAACTGGCCGGGGTGCACGTCCTCGTCCTGACCACGTACGACACCGACGAGAACATCGTCGAGGCGCTGCGCGCGGGAGCGGCCGGCTTCCTGGTGAAGGACACCCGGCCCGCCGACCTCCTCGACGCCATCCGCACGGTCGCCGCGGGCGAGGCGCTGCTGTCGCCGGGGCCCACCGCCCGGCTGATCGCCCACTTCCTGCGCGGTCCCGCCGGGCCGCCCACGGCGGGCGGCCCGGAGTGCCTCTCGGAACGGGAGTGCGAGGTACTGGCCCTGGTCGCCCGCGGCCTGACCAACACCGGGATCGCCGAGGAGCTCGGCCTCAGCCCGCTCACCGCGAAGACCCACGTCAGCCGGATCATGGGCAAGCTGGGCGCACGGGACCGTGCCCAACTGGTCATCGTGGCCTACGAGTCGGGGCTGGTGACCCCGGGGCCGGGCGCGCCCTCCTAGGGCAGCGTGCGCTCGTACGTCGTGTCGTCGTCGGAGTCGTAGACCAGCTTGCCGGAGCCGTCGTAGCCCTCGATGTGCGGGGCCAGCGTCACCTGCTGGTCCAGCATCCCGGCGGCGACGAACCAGCCGTGGTCCAGGGTCGCGGCCACCGGGCCGCCGTCGCCGTAGGAGACGGTCACCTTGGCCACCGGCGCCTCGACGGTGCCGATGACCCCCCACCGGAACGGCAGTTTCCACTTGCCCTTGTCGGCGAACGACTGCTGGTACAGCTTGCCGCCGTTGATGTCCGCCACGACCGGGCCCGCTCCCGGCGCGTCGGCGTCGCTCGAGCTGGTGCTGATGCCCGAGGCCACGCCGTCCTTGAGGGAGCAGACCACCCGGAAGCCCGCCGGCCCCTCCTTGACCGCGACGACGTAGATGCCGTCGCCGGGGTCGTTGGAGTCACCGGTGCTCTTGAGCGCCAGGATGATCCGGTAGTCGTCGGCCTTGCCGAGATCTCCGGCGCCACCCGGCGCCCCGCCTTCGGCGGTCAGACACTCCTCCAGCCCGTCCGCCGCCTGCGCGAAGGTGATCCCGTCGAGCAGTTGCCCGTCCGTGGCGGGCCGCGCGGGTCCGCCGGAGGTCCCGGCCCCCGTGCCCGCCGAGGTCCCGGCCGGGCTCTCGCCGGTGCTTCCACCGGTGCTCCCGGCCGTGTTCCCGGCCGGGCTGTGCGGGGCGCCGACCGACGGCTTCGGTGCCGCCGTGTCGGCGCTCCGCCCCCCGTTCCCCCCGGCCACGGCATACGCCCCCACCGGCACCGCGGCCAGCGTGATCAGCGCGGCGCCGGTCAGCGCGACGCGCCGCCGCCGCTCGGCCAGTCCACGCCGCCGGATCGCCGGATACGGCGCCGACGAGGGGTGGATGGTGTACGCGTCCTCCGCGAGCAGTTCACGCATCCGCTCCTCGAACCCGAAGTCCCCCTGGTCCACCTGCTTTCCCGCCCCGTTCACCTGCTGCCTCCCTGAACCTGATCCTGGATCCGCATCCGGCCGTGCGCCGGCCCCTGCTCTCGGCCCTGCCCATGCCCCTGCTCCTGACCTCGGCCGCCGGACACCGTGCGGTCGGCGGCCAGCCCCGGATACGTACGCAACTTGGCGAGCCCCTTCGACGCCTGGCTCTTGACCGTGCCGGGCGAGCAGCCGAGCACGTCGGCCACCTCCGCCTCGGACAGGTCCTCCCAGTACCTCAGGACCACCACCGCCCTTTGTTTCGGCGGCAGTTGAGCCAGCCCGGCGAGCAGAGAGCCACGCTCCTCGACCCGCCCCGCGCCCTCGTCGCGCCCCGCCCGCTCGGGCGGCGCCGCGGTCAGCGCCTCGGCGACCCGCCGCTTGCGGAACCGGTCACTGTTGCAAGTGACCAGCATCCGCCGCACATACGCCTCCGGGTTGTCGCTGCGCGAGATCCGCCGCCACGACCGGTACGCCTTGGCCAGCGCGGTCTGCGTCAGGTCCTCCGCGTGGTGGACGTCCCCCGTGAGCAGATAGGCGGTCCGTACGAGCCGGGACCACCGGGCTCTGACGAACTCCTGGAACCGGTCCTCTTGTTCGGCCTGCATCAAGCACCCTCCTCGCCCTCCAGACCACCGATTGCGCCGAATCGGTTGCCCGTCCCCCGTGACAGCGTTCGAATGGGGTGATGAGAAGTGACGCGTGGGCCTGGCGTGAGGGTGAGCCCGGGGTGCTCCTGCTGCCGTCCGGCCGCCTGGTCCGCGGCCGCGGCCTGCGCCGCCCCCTCGACCCCACGGCCCCCACACCCGCGTACGGCGTCTACCTCCTCGGCGGGCGGCCCCCACGGCCGCCCTGGGAGTCCCGCTGGCTCCGCTGGCCCGACTTCCGCCTCCCCGGCGACCGCGCGGAGGCCCACGCGGTGCTCACCGAGGCGTGGCGCCGCGCGGCCGAGCACCGGGTGGAGATCGCCTGCGCCGGCGGCCGGGGACGCACCGGCACGGCCCTGGCGTGCCTGGCGGTCCTGGACGGCGTACCGCCGGGCGCGGCGGTGGAGTACGTCCGCCGCCACTACGACCGGCGTGCGGTGGAGACGCCCTGGCAGCGCAGGTATGTGCGGGGGTTCGGGGGACTCACAGGGTGAGCGTCATGAGGAGACGGTCCTCGCCGGGGCCGAAGTAGTCCACGCGGGGGCCGCCGGGGTCGGGGACGAAGCCCAGGGAGCGGTACAGCGCGATGGCCGAGTCGTTGCGCGGCTCCACGGAGAGCCGGACGGAATGGGCGCCCTTCGTCCGCAGCAGGCCGAGCAGTTTCGTCATCAGCTGCCGGCCCAGTCCCTTTCCGCGCAGTCCCGGGGTGATGGCGAGGCTGAGAACCCAGCTCTGCGCTTCGTTCGGCGAGGTGCCGAGCACGTATCCGTAGAGGTCCGTGCCGTCGTCCACGACGTAGACGAGGTCGGTGCAGGCGGCGAGGAGTTGGCGCAGCACGAAGTAGGGGTAGGGGCCGTGCGGGAAGGCGTCGGCATCGAGGCGCACGATATGGGGTAGATCCGCCTCGGTGACCGCTCTGATCCGTAAGGGTCTTTCTCCGGACATCTGGCTCATTATCGAACCGGTGCCCGACGGAAAACGATCTCCGGGAAGAGGAGTCATGCAGTCCCCTTGTGAATGTCGACAAATCGAATTGCAGCCAGTGCGATTTGCGTACCTGATCTCCATCATTGCTCCGTGCACCCACTCCTTCAAGACCCATGCGTCCTGCTACGCTGAATCATGACCTCGGTACCGCCCGCCGCTGAGCAAAAACTGAATGGCGATGTGCTCTGGGACGACTTCGATCCCGGCCTGTACATCAGCCACAATTACCTCGAGATGCAGGCCGTGGACGAGGAGATCCTCTCCCATGTGCGCGATCACTTCAGTGATCACTTCCGAGGTCGCGGGCGGGTGGCTTCCGGTATCGACGTCGGCGCGGGTCCCAATCTCTATCCGGCCCTGGCCATGCTTCCCTGGTGCGACCGGATCACGCTCCTCGAGCGGTCCGCGCGGAATCTGGACTACCTCCGGAAGCAGTGCCCCGACTATGCCCCCCATTGGGATCAGTTCTGGAACGTCCTGTGCAAGGACGAGGCATATGCCACGCTCGACATGACGCCCCGGGTCCGGTTCAAGGAGGCCGTCCAGCAGCCCGAGCCGGGCAGTCTCTTCGACCTCTGCGCCGACACGCGCCGCTGGGACCTCGGGACGATGTTCTTCGTCGCCGAATCCATCACCACCTCGCTCGCCGAATTCCGGCGGGGGGTGGGCTGCTTCATGAACTCTCTGAATTCCGGTGCGCCGTTCGCCGCCGCCTTCATGGAACATTCCGAAGGATACCGTGTCGGGGCCCACGAATTCCCCGCACGCGATATCGACGAAGCGGAAGTGCGGGCGGTTCTCGGTGGTTACGCGGACCATGTGGAGATTCACCGAACAGCCAATCCCAAGCAACTTGTACGGGACGGCTATACCGGTATGATCCTGGCCTGCGGGCAACGGAAAGAGCGGCGCGACGAATGAGCTGTCGGAGTTCTTTCACAAGGTGACGGGCCTGTGCGAGGGGAATGGGCATGCAGATCAAGCCGAGACAGAACCTGCTCGAGGTGTGGCAGGCCATCGCCCGCCATTCTTTCGACAACGGAGAATGGCAGTGGGGCGAATACGGCGGCCGCAGCAGCGTCGCCGACGCGGAGCGTCTGCTCTGCCTTCTGTACCCCGCCACCGAAATCGAGCCGTTCCGCCTGGACGACCCCGACACCACACAACTGGACGTGGAGAGGGCCCTTCGGAACGCGGGTGACTCCAGCGAGATCCCCATGAACCTGGTGGAGATCCTCGGCGACTTCATGGAGAACCACCGGGGCGAGGAGAGCCCCACCTTCGCCGGCGGTTACTACTTCGCCCCGGAGGACCCCGAGCAGGAACTCTCCAAGGAGCAGGCGGAAGTGGGAGTCGTCGACTCCTACTCCATGTCGATCACCCTCTGCCTGGCCACCCTCGGCTTCCTCAAGGTGTACCGGGGCAAGACCCAGCGGGCCAGCACCCTGGCCCGCATCGACAAGCTCAGAGACGCCACCAGCGCCCGCCTGACCGCGGCCATGGTCAGCCTGCTGCGCTCCTTCACCGTCAACGTCGTCGACATCGCCTCCGAGCAGGGGCAGGCGCTCGCCCGGCTGCTCGGCCGCGGCCGGCTCTCCGACCGCCAGGTCCTGCAACGCTTCCAGGACCGGTTCAAGTCGCTGCGCGCCCTCATCAGCGAGAGCGTCACCCTCGGCCTGGACACCGATGTCGCCGACCAACTGCGCAACGAGAACCGGCTCTTCGAGTGCGGCTGGGCCTGGAGCCTGGTGAAGGGCGCCCCCGAGGTCGAGGTGGAGGCGCAGACCGCCCAGGACATCGGCAAGCAGCCCCAGGGCGTCGCCCACGCCGTGCCCTACCTGTACTTCACCGTCGTCGCCCTCGACGGCATCCCCGACCTGTCCTCCGAGCGCACCCTCGTCCTCGGTCTGCTCACCGCCGAGCAGCAGAAACTGGCCGACGCCCTGCGGTTGCGCTGGGAGATCACCCAGCAGTACTGGTCGGGCATCGCCCGCTTCGACGCCGCCACCTGGCCGCTGGAGGAGATCCCCTGGCGCACCACGCTCCAGCAGCTGGAGTCGGAGTACTTCTCCCTGTCCGTGGCCTCGATCCTCGTCCACGACCTGGTGCGTCGCCGTGCCACCGACGACGACCTCACCCGGACCGTCGCCGTCATGGAACGCCTCGCCGAACGCGGCCGCATCACCAGCCGCACGGCCCGGGAGGACCCGGCGATCGGTCTGCACAACCCCGGAGTCACCCTCCCGCTGCTGGGCAGTGAGGAGATCGGTCCGGCCATGAAGTGGACGATGGGCGACTTCTCCGCGCAGCTGCTCAAGCGGACCGTCCAACTCTGCTCGCTGTCACGCAACATCAGCTCGCAGGACCGTTTGCTCACCCTCGCCGAGAACATCCTCGACCACCTCTGGGCACGTCGCATCAGCGACGGCGAGGGGGTCGGCCTGTGGGACAACGTGCACGCCGTCTACCCCGAGTCACCGGTGCGCACGGGACCGTTGTCGTGGAGCATCACCGAGCGCGTCACCGAGTGCATGGTCGCCGCGCACGCCCTCTACGCGCAGGACCCGATCCGCAGCTCCGAGATGACCCTCCTCGCCCAGGCGGCGCTCAGCGAGGCCGCCCACCTGTTCGGCAAGGAGCAGCTGGAGCAGCCCGCCCCCGCTCCCAAGAGCCCCCAGGGAGAAGAGATCAAGGGCATCGAGGCCGACCTGCGCCGCGCCCGTCAGCTCGTCGACAAACAGCCCGGCACCGCCCACTCGCTCGCCCTCGGCGTCCTGGCCCGGCTCTACGCCCTGGCCCGCGCGCGGGGCGCCGACGCCCGGGGGGTGTGAGGGTGCTCGTCTTCGCCGCCTCCGACAAGGGAGGCACCGGCCGTTCCGTGACCAGCGCCAACCTCGCGTACCACCGCGCGCTGGACGGGGACGACGTCTGCTACCTGGACTTCGACTTCGGCTCGCCCACCGCCGCCGCCGTGTTCGACCTGCCCGACGTCCTCTCCGAGGCCGAGGGGCGCGGCCTGCACTCCTATCTGAAGGGCAAGACGGGCGAACCGCTGCGGGTCGACGTCTGGTCGCGCACCGAACACCCCGTCCTGCGCGGCAGGCCCGGCGGGTCCGGGCGGCTGGTGCTGCTGCCCGGCGACCGCACGGCCGGTGAATTCGTCACCGACGAGGAGAACCTGCACCGCTGTGTGGATCTCGTCCTGCGGCTGAAACGCGAATTCGACGTCATCATCATCGACCTGAGCGCCGGACGCAGTTATGCGATGGATCTGGCCCTCGCCGCCACCTCGCCCCGGGGCGGGCTCGGCCGGCTCAAGAACCGCTGGCTCGTCTATCACCGGTGGACCCGTCAGCACGTCATGGCGGCGGCCGAACTCGTATTCGGGAAACAGGGCATTGTGCAAGCCGGTACGGCCATCGGTCACGACCCGGAGGTGCTGGGCGGCGCCATCAGGTTCGTCCGCGCCGCCGTACCCGATCTGGAGTCGCCGTTGTGGTCCCAGGTCTCGCCCGCGCAGTACGCGTGGATGAGGCAGTGCGACAAGGAACTCGAGGAACTCGCGGCCGGCCGGGGCATCGGCAGAACCAGGGTGCTGGCGTCCATTCCGCTGGAACCCGTCCTTCAGTGGCAGGAACGCCTCATCACCGACGAGGACGTGCACGACCGCAGGATCGCCAACAACGAGACCTGGCAGGCCATCGGGGATCTCGCGCAGCGGCTGACCGACGACAAGTTCTGGGGGCAGTTGTGACGGGGCCGGGCACCGTTTTCCGCGAGAGCAGCGCCGACCCGCGCACCGAATCCGTGCCCTTCTCCCATCTCTCCCTGGAATTAGGCCACTTGTACATGGAGGACTTCTCCGAGGGGGCCGACCGGCTGCGTCGGCACTTCGCCGGAGTACGGCCTTGGGTGGATGCCGCGCGCGCCGGTCTCGGCCCGCTGCCGCCGGGCCGCCGGCCCCGGATCAGCACCTGTTTCCTGATCGACGACTACTTCTCCCGGCTGTCCACCCCCGCCGAGCTGATCCCGCCCCTGCTGGAGGCGGCGGCCGAGGCCGGGCTGACCATCGACTACCTGGCCCGCGAGTCGGGCTGCGCCGGCCACGCCCTCGCCCCCGGCGGCTCCGGCCACCGCGACCGGGCCGAACTCGCCGAGGCCGTCCTGCACCGGCTGGTGGAGTCACCGCCGCCCGGCAGCAACGGCTTCCGTCCGCCCGTCGGCCGGACCGGCTGGCTCACCAACGGCCGCCGGGCCCCCTCCCAGCGGACCTCGGCCGCCCTGGACTCCACCGGCGTCTGGCAGCCGCCGAGCGAGACCGAGGCGCGCGGCCACTCCGTGTTCCTGGACGTCGAACTGTGGAACGGGCCCGAGGACGCGCGCACCTGGTCCTGCGCCTTCCTGGCCTCCGTCTGGCAACTGGTCCGGCTCGGGCTGCTGCGGGACAACGGCGCGGCCGTGCTGACCCCCACCCGGTGGCAGGGCGAGGACTTCCCGGCCGAGTGGGACGCGCTGCCGCCCGTCCTCCAGCTCAACCCCTCCGCGACGCCCTTCGCCGCCTACGTCACGTGCAGCGTCCTGCCGAGCCGCTTCCTGCCCGTCGAGCACGCCGTACGCGTCATCCTCGACCAGGTCCACGTCGAGGCCGAGGCGCTCGCACAGGTCGCCGAGCGGTCCGCGGGCGAGGGCTTCCCGGTGCCCGCGGGCGTCGTGGACCGCACGTCCTACGTGTTCCCGCCGGGGCTGTGACATGAGCGGCCTGGGCACGGCCTCCGGTCCCGTCCTCACCTGCGGTGAGGTGCGGACCTGTCTGCTGCCCACCCGCAGGGCGGTGGACGAGCGGACCGCCGTGCGGCTGCTGCGGCTGCGCGCCGACGAACCGGTCCGGACCTCCCGCCGTCCCAACCGGCACGCCCTCTCCCCGGACGTCCTCACCGGCGTCGACTGCCGGCTGCCCACCGCCACCGGCGCCAAGGTCCGCGCGGTCGGCACCGTCGCGGCGCACGCGGGACTCGTCGAGGGCCGCGTCCTGCAGTCGACGGCGTACTTCTCCGCCCCGGCCGGCGGCCCCGACCGGCGCCGGCCCTGGGGGTACTACCTGGTCCGGCCCGGTTACCTGGTCCCGGTCGGCAGGCTGCCCGTGAAGTCCGTCACCGAGGGCTTCCTGACCGGACATCAGCAGGACCAGCTGGACGTCGGCTCCATCGCCGAGAGTCTGCTGGCGAGGATCTCCCGCCGGCACGACCTCCTGGACCACGACGCCCCGCTCACCACGACCGACACCAGCCTGCGCTGGACGGCGTCACCGGCCGACGACGGCGAACCGGCTTCGGCGCTCTTCACCGAGCTCGGCGCGGGCCTGCGGATCGTCGAGCTGCGGCTGCCGCGCGGGACCACACCCGTGGCGGCGGCCGCGCTGTGCGAGGACCTCGCACTGCACGACTGGCTGCTGACGACCGTCGGGGACAAGCTCGACGGCCTGCCGCCCGGCTCCGAGAACCAGGCGGCCACGATGAAGGTCCTGCGTCCGCTGGTCGAGCACCTGCTGCACCTGTGGATGCCGCAGGCACGCCTGGACCGTGCCCTGAGCACACCCTGGGAGGAGCTGGAACGCCACCCTGGATTCAGCAGACAGTGGAACACCATGGCACAGCGCATCCGGGACCAGCTGGCACTGCGGAACCCCGTCCGGGGTGAGGTGCCGGCCCTGTCCTGACAGCAACACGACATCTGCTCGCGCAGCATCCCGACGGGGGGAGAAAGAGAGATGCATGCACCGACGAATCCGAACTTCCGGGGCGACCGGGTCCCACACGGTGACGGCGCCCGGCATGTGACGCAGAAGATCCTGATCACCGTGGTGGCGGGTGGCGGCGTCTACCTGCTCACCAACGTCGTCGGACCGTCCGAGGAGGACGGCCCGTGGCAGCTCGTCCTGTCCGTGCTGTGCGGCGGCATCGTGCTGATCGTGCAGTTCCTGGCGTCCTTCGTGAGCCAGCTGGGCGATCTCAGGGAGTCGGTGGACAAGCGGTTCGCCGACATAGGCGAGGCGACGAAGCTCTTCACCGAGGTGGAGAAACTGCGCGGCGACGGGGTGCCGAGGCTCGCCGAGCACGCCACCAAGGTCGTGTCCATGGGGCCCGACATCCTGCACGAGTTCGCGCATACGGAG
Source organism: Streptomyces sp. NBC_00637 (assembly GCF_045161545.1). Lineage (NCBI taxonomy): Bacteria > Bacillati > Actinomycetota > Actinomycetes > Kitasatosporales > Streptomycetaceae > Streptomyces > Streptomyces sp. NBC_00637. The sequence continues at coordinate 5,724,162 of NZ_CP109046.1, forward strand.
ATCGACCGGCTCGCCGCGCAGATGGAGGACTTCACCAACCTCACCGCCGAGTGCGCGGGCGAGAACCACGACTGGCTCCTGACCCTCACCAAGTGCGCGAGGGCGAGCATCGACGCCATCAGCACCACCGTCGTCGACGACGGGTTCTGGAACACCGAGCCGGCGGGACGCTATCTGACCGCCCAGCGCGAGGCGATCCTCGAACGGCACATCTCGGTCCGGCGCCTGTTCATCGTGAAGCGGCCCGAGGAACTGGCCGCCCTGGAACCCATCTGCGCGGAGCAGCGGGAGATGGGCATCCAGGTCCGGGTCGTGGCGCTGGAGGAGCTCCCGCTCTATCTGCGCCGCGGCAAGATGATCGACTGCATCGTCTTCGACGGGGTGCTGTCGTACGAGATCCACGCGGACCAGCTGAGCGTGAACACCTCGACGACGGTGAACGCCCGGGCCGACGAGGTCCAGCCCCTGATCCGCCGGTTCGACCAGCTGTGGGAGGCCGCCGCCCCGGGCACCTCCCCGAACGGCGTCCCCGACAGCGTCCGGCTGAGGGCGGACTGAGGGCGGACCGGGGGAGGACCGAGGGCGCTAGCCCAGCGTCTCCGCCAGCACCTTCGCCGTGTCCACGATCAGTTCGTGGTCGTAGGCCGCGTCCCGGGCCGGCTTGGTGAGCTGGACCACCAGGACGACCGGGGCGCCGTCCGGGGTCCAGGCGACTCCGGCGTCGTTGTTCGCGCCGTACCAGCCGCCGCCGGTCTTGTCGGCGACCGTCCAGGTCGGCGGGAGCCCGGCGCGGAAGCGGTTGGCGCTGGTGACGGTGCCGAGCATCCAGTCGGTCAGGCGCCGGCGGTCGGCCGGGGCCAGCGCCTTGCCGAGGACGAGGCGGGCGTAGGTGCGGCCGATCGCCGCCGGGCTGGTGGTGTCGGTGATCCGGTCCGGTTCCGCCGAGTTGAGGTCCGGCTCCCAGCGGTCGAGGCGGGTGACGCGGTCGCCGACGGAGCGCGCGAAGCGGGTGAGCGCGGCGGGGCCGCCGATCTCGCGCAGGAGCAGGTTGCCGGCGGTGTTGTCGCTGCGCTGGATGGCCGCGGCGGACAACTCGGCGATGGTCAGGCCGTCGGCCACGTGCTCCTGGGTGACGGGGGAGTTCTCCACCACGTCCGCCGCCGTCCAGTACACGCGGCGCTCCAGCGTCGCCTCGGGCAGGTCCCGCAGGACGGCCGCCACCGCCAGGGGCTTGAACAGGGAGCAGACCGGGAAGCGCTCGTCGGCGCGGTGGCGGACGGTCCGCCCGGTGCGGACGTTGTGCGCGAACACGCCGAGGCGGGCGCCGTGTCCCGCCTCCAGGTCGCGCAGGCGGGCGGTCACGGGGTCGTCGGCGGGGCCGGTGGTCGCGCCGGCGGGGCCCGCGGTGAGCAGGACGGCGGCGCCGGCCGCGCCGGCCGTCAGCAGGGTGCGGCGGGAGGGACTGGGGGAAAGGTGCGAGCTTGAGATCGTTCTCTCCGTCCGTCGAGGATCATGTTCTCCTCCGTGACGGACGTCTCCACGCCCTCGTCGGTTGCGTCGCCCCTGGTCGCGAGGCACCGGTCCGGGGGATCGCGGCGGGCGGGCACACCGCCCCCGCCGCGTAGGCGAGAATGGGCGCATGAGCCTGTTCCGCGACGACGGCGACGTGGCCCCCACCCGGCAGCCGGGTGCGGCGGACCGCGGTCTGCCGCACCCCCGGCAGGCCGCCCCCGGCGGTGCCCGATGAGTCTCTTCCGGGACGACGGCATCGTCCTGCGGACCCAGAAACTCGGCGAGGCCGACCGCATCATCACGCTGCTGACGCGCGGGCACGGCCGGGTGCGGGCCGTGGCCCGGGGGGTACGGCGGACGAAGTCCAAGTTCGGCGCCCGCCTCGAACCCTTCTCCCACGTCGACGTGCAGTTCTTCGCGCGGGGCAGCAGCGAACTGATCGGACGCGGGCTGCCGCTGTGCACGCAGAGCGAGATCATCGCTCCCTACGGCGGCGCCATCGTGACCGACTACGCCCGCTACACCGCCGGGACGGCCATGCTGGAGACCGCCGAGCGGTTCACCGACCACGAGGGCGAACCGGCCGTCCAGCAGTACCTGCTGCTCGTCGGGGCGCTGCGCACCCTGGCCCGCGGCGAGCACGCCCCGCACCTCGTCCTCGACGCGTTCCTGCTGCGGTCGCTGGCCGTCAACGGATACGCGCCCAGTTTCGGCGACTGCGCCAAGTGCGGCATGCCGGGACCCAACCGGTTCTTCTCCGTCGCGGCCGGCGGCTCCGTCTGCGTCGACTGCCGGGTGGCCGGCAGCGTCGTACCCTCGCCGCAGACCCTGGTCCTGCTGGGCGCGCTGCTCACGGGAGACTGGGAGACGGCGGACGCGAGCGAGGCGCGGTACGTCCGGGAGGGCAGCGGGCTGGTGTCCGCCTACCTGCACTGGCACCTGGAGCGCGGGCTGCGCTCGCTCAGGTACGTAGAGAAATAAGCACGCCGAGAAACAAGCAGGCGAAAGTCAGAGGAGACGAGAGGCACATGGTCGTACGCGGGTTCCTGGGGCGGCAGCGTCGCGAGTACAGGACGCCGGAGCCGCACCCGTCCGGCGCGCGCCCGCCGAAGCTTCCGGGCGAGCTGGTCCCCGAGCATGTGGCGATCGTCATGGACGGCAACGGCCGCTGGGCCAAGGAGCGCGGGCTGCCCCGCACCGAGGGGCACAAGGTCGGCGCCGAGCAGGTCCTCGACGTGCTCCAGGGCGCGGTCGAGATGGGCGTGCGCAACATCTCGCTCTACGCCTTCTCCACCGAGAACTGGAAGCGCTCGCCCGACGAGGTCCGCTTCCTGATGAACTTCAACCGCGACTTCATCCGCAAGTCCCGCGACCAGCTCGACGCGCTCGGCATCCGGGTGCGCTGGGCGGGCCGGATGCCCAAGCTGTGGAAGTCGGTCGCCAAGGAGCTCCAGGTCGCCCAGGAGCAGACCAAGGACAACGACCGTCTCACCCTGTACTTCTGCATGAACTACGGCGGCCGGGCGGAGATCGCGGACGCGGCGCAGGCGCTCGCCGAGGATGTGAAGGCGGGCCGGCTCGACCCGTCGAAGGTGACCGAGAAGACCCTCGCGAAGTACCTGTACTACCCGGACATGCCGGACGTCGACCTGTTCCTGCGGCCGAGCGGCGAGCAGCGCACCTCCAACTACCTGCTCTGGCAGAGCGCGTACGCGGAGCTGGTCTTCCAGGACGTCCTGTGGCCCGACTTCGACCGCCGCGACCTGTGGCGGGCGTGCGTCGAGTTCGCGTCCAGGGACCGCCGTTTCGGCGGCGCGGTCACGAACGAGGAACTCCTGGCCATGGAGGGGAAGACTCCGGACCAGGAGGTCACCTCGTAACCTCGGTGCGTTCCCCCGGCCCGTCGACGCTGCCGGAGGCCGGTCCGTCCTGGACCGAACTGGAGAGCTGCTTCGGGCGTGGCCGAGTGAATCCGGCCCGTCCGGCGATCGAGGACGAGGCCGTTCAGGCCGAAGCGGGGGTCTGGGGGCGTAGCCCCCAGGGCCGGTCACCCCACCCGGTCCGTACCGTGCAACCGGTCAACCCGCGGAGCAGTCCGCGCAGGTGCCGAAGATCTCGACCGTGTGGGCCACGTTGACGTAGCCGTGTTCCGCGGCGATGGCCTCGGCCCACTTCTCCACCGCCGGACCCTCCACCTCCACGGCCTTGCCGCAGACGCGGCAGACGAGGTGGTGGTGGTGCTCGCCGGTGGAGCACCGGCGGTACACCGACTCGCCGTCCGAGGTGCGCAGGACGTCGACCTCGCCCGCGTCGGCGAGGGACTGGAGCGTGCGGTAGACGGTGGTCAGGCCCACCGAGTCGCCCTTGTGCTTCAGCATGTCGTGAAGATCCTGGGCGCTGCGGAACTCGTCGACCTCGTCGAGCGCCGCCGCGACGGCGGCACGCTGCCGGGTGGAACGGCCCTTCACGGGCGGTCCAGCGGTTGTCACCGTTGCCTCCTCACGTCTGCGGCTTGCCGGGCCATTGTGCCAGTCCCGGCTGTGCGCGGTCAGACGCCGACCTCGTCCCCCGCCGCCCGGGTGGCCGGAATGGCACACTCCGCGGGGTCGCCGGCGGGCTGCGCCGCCGCCAGCGCGCGGGCGCGGCGGCGGGCCAGCGGAGCGGCCAGCACGCTCAGCGCGATGAACGCGGCGATGGTCAGCAGGACGATCGTCGCCCCGGGCGGGACATCCTGGTAGTACGAGGTGACCGTGCCGCCGATGGTCACCGTCACGCCGATCGCGACCGCGATGGCGAACGTGGCGGCGAAGCTGCGGCTGAGCTGCTGGGCCGCCGCCACCGGGACCACCATCAGGGCCGACACCAGCAGCAGGCCCACCACCCGCATCGCCACCGTCACGGTGACCGCCGCCGTGATCGCCGTCAGCAGGTTCAGCGCGCGGACCGGCAGGCCCGTCACCCGGGCGAACTCCTCGTCCTGGCTGACCGCGAAGAGCTGGCGGCGCAGGCCGACGGTGACGACGACCACGAAGGCCGCGAGCAGACAGATCGCCGTGACGTCCGACTCGGAGACGGTCGACAGCGACCCGAACAGGTACGAGGTCAGGTTGGCGTTCGAGCCGCCGGGCGCGAGGTTGATGAACATCACGCCGCCGGCCATGCCGCCGTAGAAGAGCATGGCGAGGGCGATGTCGCCGCGGGTCTTGCCGTACCAGCGGATCAGTTCCATGGTCACCGCGCCCAGGACCGAGACGGCGGTGGCCATCCACACCGGGGACCAGGACAGCAGGAAGCCCAGCCCGACACCGGTCATCGCGACATGGCCGATGCCGTCGCCCATGAGGGCCTGGCGGCGCTGGACGAGGTAGATGCCGACGGCGGGAGCGGTGATGCCGACCAGGACGGCGGCCAGCAGCGCCCGCTGCATGAAGGCGTAGTTCAGGAAGTCCATCAGCTCAGCAGTCCCGTGCGGATCGGTTCGGCGCCCGCGGGTGCGTGCGGGTGTACGTGGTCGTGGCCGGGCAGGGCGTGCTGGCCGACGGCGCGCGGGGGCGGGCCGTCGTGCAGGACGCAGCCGTCGCGCAGGACGACCGCCCGGTCGATCAGGGGCTCCAGGGGGCCCAGTTCGTGCAGCACGAGCAGGACCGTCGTACCGGCCGCGACCTGGTCCTTCAGGGTGTGCGCGAGGACCTCCTGGCTGGCCAGGTCGACGCCCGCCATGGGCTCGTCCATGATCAGCAGTTCGGGTTCGGCGGCCAGCGCGCGGGCGATGAGCACGCGCTGGTGCTGGCCGCCGGAGAGGGCGTCGACGTTGTCCCTGGCCCGGTCGGCCATGCCCACGAGGTCCAGGGCGTTCCGTACGGCTTCCCGGTCGGCCTTGCGGAAGACGCCGAAACGGGTGCGGGACAGGCGGCCCGAGGAGACGATCTCCGTCACCGTGGCCGGGACCCCGCCGGCGGCCGTCGTGCGCTGCGGCACGTATCCGATCCGTGCCCAGTCCCGGAACCGGCGCTGGGGGGTGCCGAAAAGCCCGACCTCGCCCGCGCTCACCGGGACCTGACCGATCACGGTGCGTACGGCGGTGGACTTGCCGGAGCCGTTCGCGCCGAGCAGGGCGACGACCTCACCGCGCCGCACGGTGAGGTCGACGCCCCGCAGCACCGGGCGCGAGCCCAGCTCGGCGCGGACCCCGCGCAGGGAGATGACGGATTCCGACGGGACGGACTCGGCCTTCGCGCCGGTGACGCTCGCGTCCATGACGCCCTCCGTAGAGATCACTGGAGATTCACTTCGTTCCCAGGGCTGTCTTCAGCGCCTCGAGGTTCGCCTCCTGGACCGAGAAGTAGTCCGTGCCGCGGGACTTCTTCGTGATGCCCTCGATCGGGTCGAGGACGTCGGTCCTGAGGTTGGCGTCGGAGGCGATGGTCTTCGCGGTCTTGTCGCTGACGAGCGTCTCGTAGAACACGGTCGTGACGCCGTCGGCCCTGGCCATCTTCTCAAGCTCCTTCACGCGGGCGGCGCTGGGCTCCGACTCGGGGTCGAGGCCGTTGATGGCCTCCTCGGTCAGGCCGTAGCGCTCGGCGAGGTAGCCGAAGGCGGCGTGGGTGGTGACGAAGACCTTGGTCTTCGTGTTCGCCAGCCCGTCCTCGAACGATGTGTTCAGGGCGTCGAGCTTCTTCACGAGGGCGGCCGTGTTGGTCTTGTAGTCGGCCGCGTGGTCCGGGTCGGCCTTCTCGAAGGCCTTGCCGACGCCCTCGGCGACCTGGGCGTAGCGCACCGGGTCGAGCCAGACGTGCGGGTCGAGGCCGGAGAGCTCCTCGTTCTCGTGGTCGTCGTGCTCGGCCGCGTGCCCGCCGACCTCGTTGCCGTGCTTCTCCAGCGTGGTGAGCGAGGCGGCGTCGATCTTGGTCTTGATCTCGGACTGGGCCACCGCGTCGTCGACGGAGGGCTGGAGGTCCTTGAGGTAGAGCACCGCGTCGGACTCCTGGAGTGCGGCGGTCTGCCGGGCGCTGATCTCCAGGTCGTGCGGCTCCTGGCCGGGCTCGGTGAGACTCGTGACGTTCACATGGTCCCCACCTATCTGCTCGGCGAGGAAGGCCATCGGGTAGAACGACGCGACGACGTCGAACTTGTCCGTGTTGGCCGCGGCCGCGCTGTCGGAGGAGCAGGCGGAGAGGGTGGCCAGGCCGAGGGCGGTGGCCGCCGCGACCGCGGTGCCGGATATGAGTCGTCGTCGTACGTTCATGACAGTCATTTTCAACAAATATGGAAACCGTTGTCAACAAGGCCTGGTAACGGCTGGGTAAGGGTCTGGGTAGGGATCCGATTTGGTCGAGGGGGAGTCCCCGCCGGTACCCTGAAGTCTTCTCTGGAAGCGCATCTCGCTTCGTCGCCCGTCGTCGTTATGAAGAGAGCACCGTGGCCGCCGACAAGATCGACACCATCGTCAGCCTGAGCAAGCGCCGTGGCTTCGTATTCCCGTGCAGTGAGATCTACGGCGGCCAGAAGGCCGCCTGGGACTACGGACCGCTGGGTGTCGAGCTCAAGGAGAACCTGAAGCGCCAGTGGTGGCGCTACATGGTGACGTCGCGCGAGGACGTGGTCGGCATCGACTCGTCCGTCATCCTGGCCCCCGAGGTCTGGGTGGCCTCCGGCCACGTCGCCACCTTCTCCGACCCGCTGACCGAGTGCACCTCCTGCCACAAGCGGTTCCGCGCGGACCACCTGGAAGAGGCGTACGAGGCCAAGCACAACCGCCTGCCGGAGAACGGCCTGGCGGACGTGAACTGCCCCAACTGTGGCAACAAGGGCCAGTTCACCGAGCCCAAGCAGTTCTCGGGTCTCCTCTCCACCCACCTCGGCCCCACGCAGGACACCGGCTCCATCGCCTACCTGCGCCCCGAGACCGCCCAGGGCATCTTCACCAACTTCGCCCAGGTGCAGACCACTTCGCGCAAGAAGCCCCCGTTCGGCATCGCGCAGATGGGCAAGTCCTTCCGCAACGAGATCACGCCCGGCAACTTCATCTTCCGCACCCGCGAGTTCGAGCAGATGGAGATGGAGTTCTTCGTCAAGCCGGGCGAGGACGAGAAGTGGCAGGAGTACTGGATGGAGCAGCGCTGGAACTGGTACACCGGCCTGGGCATGCGCGAGGAGAACATGCGGTGGTACGACCACCCCAAGGAGAAGCTCTCCCACTACTCCAAGCGCACCGCCGACATCGAGTACCGCTTCCAGTTCGGCGGCAACGAGTGGGGTGAGCTGGAGGGTGTCGCCAACCGCACCGACTATGACCTCTCCGCCCACGCCAAGGCCTCCGGCCAGGACCTCTCCTACTTCGACCAGGAGGCCCAGGAGCGCTGGACCCCCTACGTCATCGAGCCCGCGGCCGGTGTCGGCCGCGCGATGCTGGCGTTCCTCCTCGACGCCTACATCGAGGACGAGGCGCCCAACGCCAAGGGCAAGCTGGAGAAGCGCACCGTGCTGCGCCTCGACCACCGCCTGGCCCCGGTGAAGGTCGCGGTCCTGCCGCTGTCCCGCAACCCGGAGCTGTCGCCCAAGGCCAAGGGCCTCGCCGCCGCCCTGCGTCAGAACTGGAACATCGAGTTCGACGACGCCGGCGCCATCGGCCGCCGCTACCGCCGTCAGGACGAGATCGGCACGCCGTACTGCGTGACCGTCGACTTCGACACCCTGGACGACAACGCGGTCACCGTCCGCGAGCGTGACTCGATGAAGCAGGAGCGGGTGTCCCTCGACCAGATCGAGAGCTACCTCGCCGGCCGCCTGATCGGCTGCTGACCTCGCGTTCCTTCCGCATCGCCTGACGAGTGCCGGGTCCCTTCGGGGGCCCGGCACTCGTCATTCGCGGTGTTCCCGCCGCGGGTGTTCGCGCCCCTGGTGGCTCCGCAGCAGCACGTTCGCGTCCGTCTCCGCGCTGCGGTCGTGCGCGGCCCGGGCGCTCTCGCGCCGTGACGCCAGGTCGTCGCACTCGGCGCAGTCCGGCTCCGGCACGGGCGGGCGGGGCGTGCCGATGCCCACCAGGAACGGCGCGTCGGTCCGAGCCCGCCGGTTCACCGCCCGCACGCCCGCGCTCAGCCGCTCCTCGGCGGTCGCCGGCCGCAGCGCCGCCGGGTCCGCCTGCCACTCCCGGCCGCCACCGACCGGCCGCAGCATCGCGTAGGGGCCGGACCGGTCCTGGTACTCGCCGACCTTGTCCGTCGCGGGGTCGTACAGCAGGGCGCCCGGCTCATGCTGCGTGTCGTACATGTCTTTCGCTCCTTTCACCCAACTTACATACTAATTGTGACAGTTGGGCTACTCTGCGTGGTGGGGGTCGTCGTCAGGATGACCCGCGACCGGGGTCGGCACGCCGCTGACGTGGGGCTGGGCGTCGTCGGGCAGCGCATATTCCACAAATTCCGGAGGGGTGAGATGCCGTCGAGGCGGGTGATCACGGGACGCAGCCAGGAACCTCGGAGACGGTTCGCCGAGGAACTGCGCTCACTGCGGACCGAGAAGGGGGACAGCCTGCGGCAGCTGGAAGTGGTGCTGGGCTGGAACGCCTCGACGTTCGGGAAGATGGAGGGCGGCCAGAGCCTGGGCAGCCCGGAGATCGTCGAAGCGCTCGACCAGCACTACGGCACGACTCCGATGCTGCTCACGCTGTGGGAGCTGGCGGTGGCGGACCCTTCGCAGTTCAAGGAGCAGTATCGGCGGTACATGGTGTTGGAGGCGGAGGCGATCAGCCTGTGGCACTACGGGGGCGGCACCATCCATGGGTTGCTGCAAACCCCGGAGTATGCACGCGAGTTGCTCGCCGAGGGCGGCCTCAAGGGGGAAGAGCTCGACCAGCAGATCGAGGCGCGCATCGGGCGACGGAAGGTGCTGGAGGGGGATGAGGCGCCGCCGTTCCGCATCATCCTGTCCGAGGCGGTGCTACGGAATTCGCTGCGCGGTTGTCAGGAGTGGCGGGGGCAACTGGAGTACCTGCTGGAGGCGTCGGAGCAACCGAACGTCACTCTGTATGTGCTGCCGCATGGCACCGGACTGCACGGCTTGATGGACGCCCCTGTGACGTTCTTGCGGCTGTCGGACGGCCGCACTGTGGCCTATACAGAGAACGTTGTGCGAGGTGAACTGGTCGAGGAAACAGGCAAGGTTGAGGGATTGCAGCGCAGATACGATGGGATTCGTGACCTGCCATTGAGCCCTGCTGAGTCGCGGACGTTCATCTTGCGCATCTTGGAGGTAGTGCCGTGCGAGCCATCGACCTGAGCAGTGTCACGTGGCGCAAGAGTTCCTACAGCAACACGGATGGCGGCAACTGTGTCGAGGTCTCCGACGACCTCCTCAGCGCCGCCGCCTGGCGCAAGAGCAGCTACAGCAACTCGGAAGGCGGCGCCTGCCTCGAAGTCGCCGACGGCGTGACCTCCCTCGTCCCGGTCCGGGACAGCAAGGACCCGGGCCGGGGCGTGCTGGCGTTCGGTCCGGAAGCCTGGAGCCGATTCGTCGGTGCCTACAGGTCGACGTCCATGTAGAGCGCGGCGTGGTCGGAGGCCGCGTCGACCTTCGAGGTCACGGTGTCGAAGGACTTGATGCCGTCCGCGAAGATGCCACGGGTCTCCAGACCGACCTGCTGCACCTCCTGCCACACCTCCGGCGACAGCAGAAGGTAGTCGATCTTGTCCCGCTCGCTCTTGCACTCGCCGAACGTGCCGGGCAGTCCGCGATAGGAGCGGTGACTCATCACGTCCCGCAGCCCCGTGCCCTCCAGCGTTGCGGCGGCGTCGCTGGTCGGATGGTCGTTGAGGTCACCGGCGACGATGACGTGCGGGGTGCGCTCCAGCGCGGACCGGTAGATCTCCGCCACCCGCTTCGCCTGGGCCAGCCGCAGTTCCGGGTCGTCCTGGGACTTGCTCTTCAGGTGGTTGCCCAGGATCACCAGGGGCGTGCCGTTGAGCCGGATCTCGAACTCCGGGCAGTCGCGGCTGAAGAGGCGCTGGTTCGGACGGTCCGGGTTGGTCTCCGAGAGGTGGGACCGGACCGACGTGATGGGGTGCCGGCTGAAGATCCCGATGTCGATGCCCCGGCTGTCGTTGCCGTCGATCAGCATGACGTAGGGGTACGGCCGCCGGTCGAGCGCTCCGGCGAGCACCTGCGTGTTGAAGCGCTCCAGGGTGAGCCGGTCCTCGACCTCGACGGTGAGCAGGATGTCGGCGTCGATCTCCGAGACCACCCGGCCGGTGTTGCGGACCGCGTCCATATCGAGGTCGTCCTGCCCCAGTTCGGCCCAACCGGCCCACGCGGAACGGCCGTTGGCGGTGACGTCGATGCGGGGGTGCTTGCCCGGCCCGGGCGGCTTGAACAGTCCGGAGTCCTTGCCCGGACGGGACTGGTTCACGTAGATCGGGGGCGGGTCCTTCGGGTCGATCTCGTACGCCCGGTGCTTCTCGATGAGCCCGGCGATCTTCGCCTTGTCGTCGGCTGAGTACACCGGCAGGTCGAGGAGGGCGACCAGCCTGGCGTAGTCGTCGAGGATGGTCTTGCGTGCCGCCGCGTCCTCGAGACGGAAGGCCGTGGGTCGGCGGAAGAGGTTCTCCGTGTTGAAGGTGGCGATGCGGATGCTCATGGCAGGCCTCCATGGCGGCGCAGAAGGGCCGCTCGGTCGGCGGCAGGCGCCGCCGGGGTGACTGCGCACCGACATCTCTCATTGTCCTCCGTGTGCGGGCTCCGTCGACCGGACGAGTAACAGATGACAGCTGACAGATATTGAAATCTGTCAGCTGTCATGCCAGACTGGCGTGCATGACGATGCGAACCCGTTCCCTCGGCACCACCGGTCCCCAGGTCTCCGCCCTCGGCCTCGGCTGCATGGGCATGTCCGCGCTGTACGGCGACGCCGACCGGGCCGAGGGGATCGCGACGATCCACGCCGCCCTCGAAGCCGGCGTGACGCTGCTGGACACCGGCGACTTCTACGGCATGGGCCACAACGAGCTGCTGATCGGCGAAGCCCTGCGCACCGCTCCCGCCGCGCGCCGCGAACAGGCGCAGGTGAGCGTGAAGTTCGGCGCGCTGCGCGACCCGGACGGCGGCTGGAGCGGCTACGACGGCCGTCCGGCGGCCGTGCGGAACTTCGCCGCGTACTCCCTCCAGCGCCTCGGCGTCGACCACATCGACGTCTACCGCATCGCCCGGCTCGACCCCGACGTACCGATCGAGGAGACGGTCGGCGCGATCGCCGAGCTGGTCGAGAAAGGGTACGTCCGGCACATCGGCCTCAGCGAGGTCGGCGCCGAGACGATCCGCAAGGCCGCCGCCACCGCTCCGATCGCCGACCTCCAGATCGAGTACGCGCTGATCTCGCGGGGCATCGAGAGGTCGATCCTGCCGGTCACCCGTGAGCTGGGGATCTCCATCACGGCGTACGGCGTGCTGTCGCGCGGGCTGATCTCCGGGCACTTCACCGCCGACCGCAAGCTCGCCGCGAACGACTTCCGGGCCTACTCGCCCCGCTTCCAGGACGGCAACCTCCAGCACAACCTGAACCTGGTGGAGGCCCTGCGGAAGATCGCGGAGCAGAAGGGCGTCTCCGTCGCGCAGATCGCGATCGCCTGGGTGCTGGCCCAGGGCGAGGACATCGTGCCGCTGATCGGTGCCCGGAGCAGGGAGCGGCTGGCGGAGTCGCTGGGCGCCCTGGAGGTCGTCCTGGACACCGCCGACCTCGCCGCGATCGAGGACGCCGTTCCGGCCGACGCCGCCGCCGGTGACCGCTACTCCGCCGCCGCGATGGCCCACCTCGACAGCGAGCGCTGACCGGCCCGGCGGTACGGTCTGACCATGTCACCGACGTCCGAGGCCCTGACCGCCGAGCGCATCCTCGAAGCCACCGAGGAGGTGCTGCGCCGCCACGGCCCGGCCAAGGCCACCGTGGTCGACGTGGCCCGCGCGCTCGGTGTCAGTCACGGCAGCGTCTACCGGCACTTCCGGACGAAGGCGGCGCTGCGCGAGGCGGTCACCAAACGGTGGCTGGACCGTACGTCCGAGAACCTCGCCGGCATCACCGCCGACGAGACGCGCGCGCCGGAGACCCGGCTGCGCGACTGGCTCGCGGCGCTCTTCGAGGCCAAGCGGCGCAAGGCGGGCGACGACCCCGAGCTGTTCGCCACCTACATGGTGCTGACCCAGGAGACGGGCGAGGCGGTCGGCGAGCACCTCGCCGACCTGACCGGCCAGCTGACCCGGATCATCGAGGCGGGAATCGCGTCCGGCGCCTTCACCGCCCCGGACCCGAGGGTCTCCGCGGTCGCCGTCTTCCACGCCACCGGCCGCTTCCACGACCCCGGCTACAGCCGGGTGTGGGAGCGACCGGGGGCGCAGGAGGACTTCGTCGCGCTGGTGGACCTGCTGCTGCGGGGGCTGCGGGCCGCGGCCTGACCTGCGCGGACCCGGCGGCGTTCAGCGTGGCGTCACCCAGCCCGGTGTCCAGGCCCCGGCGACGTCGTGGCCGGCCGAGGTGGCGGCGAGGTGGGCGCGGAGGGTGGCCAGCGCCGGGTGGGGGTTGTCGCGGTGCCACAGGAGCGAGTGCGGATAGACGGGCGTCGGGTCGGTCACCGGGATGAGCCGCAGGCCGTGGCCGACGGGCCAGACGAGGCGGGTCCGCCCGCCCATGAAGGTGGCCAGGGCGGGGGTGTCGGCGATGGTGTCGAGGAGGGCGTCGGAGCCGAAGTTCGGGCCGGTCGCCTCGATGGTGAGGCCGAACTCGGCGACGAGGTCGTCGTAGTAGGCGGTCCACTCGGTTCCGGGGGCGAGGCCCGGCATCCAGATCCGGTGCCCGGCGAGCCGGGCGAGGGGCACGGACCTGGCGCCCGCCAGCGCGTGGGCGGGGCCGGTGAGGAGCTGGAGCGGCTCGTCGAGCACCCGGACGGACTCGATGTCCTCGGGCAGCGGCCGGCCGGGCGCCGCGACGGCGCGGAAGGACGCGTCGATCGTGCCGGACCGGAGGGCGGCGAGCGCCGTCTCGATCTCGAACAGCATCACCACGTCGAGGTCGATCCCGGGGTGTGCCCCGTGGAAGTCGCGCATCAGGCCCGTCGCCGCGCCCCGTGAAGCGATCACGTCGACGCGCAGCGGCCGGTGGCCGGTGCGTACGGACGCTGTCGCCCGCTCGGTGACACGCAGCAGCTCGCGGGCGTGGGGCAGGAACGCCTGCCCGTCGATGGTGAGTTCGGCGCCGCGCGGGGTGCGGGTGAACAGCCGCACCCCGAGGGTGCGCTCCAGCGCGGCGATGCGTTTGGAGACGGCCTGCTGGGTGACGCCCAGCTCGGCGGCGGCCTCCTGGAACTGCCCCGCGTCGACGGCGGCGACGAAGGTCCGGACGGTATCGAGGTCCATGCCGACACCCTAGAGAAACAACCGTTGGTTGTGCTCAGGCGGTCCCGCGGTTGTTTGATCCCCGTGTGCGGTGCCCGCTTGGATGATTCCGATCGCGGATCGGTTGTGCGGGCCAGGGCGAGGGGCGAGTGCCCGGTGGTGAGAGCTCAGTGGTGAGCGGCGAGGGGCGGCGGGCATGAGGAGCGGGCACCGGCTGGGGCGACCGTTCGGGTGGCTGTGGGGGGCGTACGGGACCAGCGCGCTCGGCACCTGGCTCGCCTTCGGCGCGTTCCCGCTGATCGCCATCCAGGTGCTGCACGCCGGACCGGCCGAGGTCGCCGCGCTCTCCTCCGCGGGGGCCGCGGTGGGCGCCGTCGTGGCGGTGCCGCTCGGCCCGTGGGTGGAGTTCCGCCGCAAGCGGCCGGTGCTGATCGCGATGGACCTGGTGCGGTTCGCGGCGCTGCTGACGGTCCCCGCCGCGTACGCGCTCGACGTCCTCACCTTCCTGCAGCTGCTGCTGGTGTCGGTCGTCGTCGCGGCGGCCGACATCACCTTCCGCGCCGCCTCCGGCGCGTACCTGAAGACACTGCTGCCGGCCGAGGACCTGCTCGTCGCCAACGCCCGCTTTGAGTCCACCTCCTGGACGACCACGATCATCGGACCGCCGCTGGGCGGCGCGGCGATCGGGCTCCTCGGCCCGGTGGCGACGGTGGTGGCCGACGCGGTCAGCTACCTGCTCTCGGCGCTCGGCATCCGCGCCATGGGCGGCCACGAGCCGCCGGCCGAGCGGCGGGACGCCCCGCGCATGCGGGCCGGGGACCTGCTCGACGGCTGGCGGTACATCCTCGCCGACGCGACGCTGCGTCCGCTGTTCTTCAACACCGCCCTGTTCAACGGCCTGGTGATGGCCGCCCAGCCGCTGCTGGCCGTCCTGATGCTCGGCCCGCTCGGGTTCGCGCCCTGGCAGTACGGCCTGGCCTTCGCCGCGCCCTCGATCGGCGGGCTGCTCGGATCGCGGCTGGCCCGGCCGCTCGTCACCCGGTTCGGGCAACGGCGGGTCCTGGTCGGATCGGGGGCGCTGCGCGCGATCTGGCCCGTCGGCCTGGCCTTCCTCGGGCCGGGCGCCGGCGGGCTGCTGCTGGTGGTGGGCGTCGAACTCGGGCTCATCTTCTGCTGTGGGGTCTTCAACCCCGTCTGCGCCACCTACCGCCTCGAGCGCACCGAGACCGGGCGGGTCGCCCGCACCCTGTCCGCCTGGGCGGTGACGACCAAGGCGTCGACCGCGCTCCTGACGGCCGTCTGGGGCGTCCTGGGCGGTCTGCTCGGCCCACGCACGGCCATCGGCCTGACCGGCGTGCTCCTGCTGGCGACCCCGCTGCTGCTGCCCCGCCGCACGGCAGCACCGCCCTCCGAGCCGGAGCAGGACCTGGAGCAGGTGCGGGCACCGGAGCCGGAGCAGACCCCGGAGCAGACGCCGAATCCCGGCGGCCGGTGATCGCCGGGACCGCGTCCGGGCAGCCCGGGGGGTCGCCCGGAGGTCAGGTAGCGGCCGTGCACCGCCAGAAGTCCCGCATCAACGGCGTCGGCGTCGGGTTCTCCATCGCCACCTGGGTGAGCAGGATCGTGACCGTGCCCGTCTGCGGGACGATGTGGGCCGTCGTTCCCGTGCCGCCGACCCAGCCGTAGCGGCCGGGCACGTTCCACGGGTCGACGGGGGAGACGTCGACCGAGCCGCCGTAGCCCCAGCCCTGGCCCTCCAGGAACAGCGCGCCCGACTCCCTCTGCTGTCGCGTCAGGTGATCGGTCGTCATGCGCATCACCGACGTCGGCGAGAGGAGAGCGCGGCCGCCCGCCTCGCCGCCGTTCAGGAGCAGACGGGCGAACGCCAGATAGTCGTCGGCCGTGGACACCAGCCCGCCGCCGCCCGACGGGAAGGCCGGGACGCCGCTCCACTGGCCGTCCGGGGTGTCCGCCACCTCCAGGGCGCCGGCGCCGTCCGGACGGTAGGCGGTGGTGAAACGGTCCCGCTTCTCCTTCGGGGCCTCGAACGCGGTGTCCTTCATGCCCAGCGGTTCGAAGATCCGTTCCGCCAGGAACCCGGGAAGCGTGCGGCCGGACACCCGGGCGATCAGAACGCCCTGGAGGTCGGAGGCCGTGCCGTACAGCCACGCCTCGCCCGGCTGGTACAGCAGGGGGACGCGGGCCAGGTCCGTCAGCCAGGTGTCCGGGTCCGGGTAGGCCTGCGGGGCCCGGCCGTCCTTCTGCACGCCGAACAGGGCCCCCACCGCCGGGAGCGTGAAGTCGGCGGGGAAGCCCCAGCCGGGGCGGGAGCTCAGCAGATCCTCGACCGTGATCGGCCGGGCCGTCGGGACCACGTCGTCGACGGGCGCGGACGGCGTACGCACCACGACCGGGTCCGCCAGCTCGGGCAGCCACTCGGCCACCGGCGTGTCCAGGGCGATCCGCCCCTCCTCCACCAGCATCAGCAGCGCCGCCGCCGTGACCGGCTTGGTGATCGAGGCGATCCGGAACAGGGACTCCCGGTCCATCGGGGCGGTGCCCTCGACATCCAGCGAACCGGCGGTCACCACCTCCACCGAGTCACCGCGGGCCACGAGGCCCACCGCCCCTGGTGCGGTGCCGTCGTCGACATACCGTCGCAGGGTCTCGTGCAGAGCGCTCATGGGGGCCGGCCTTCCGGTGCGATTGCTGCTCGTCGTCCTTACGACTCCCGGAGCGGTCGGAAGTCATCGCGACTCGCGGCCCTCCGCGGGATCCACCGTCGCCTGATGCGCCTCGGCGAGGTGTTCCTCGGCCTTCAGCCACGGCAGGAACTGCGCTCCCTTGCGCCAGCCGCACGTGTCACATCTGATCGTGCGCTGCACTCCCGCGCGCCGCACTCTGACGACATGCTCCCGCCCGTGCTGATCCCAGCGACTCACCCTGCTCGTGTTGATCTCCAGCACCACGCCTCCCGAAAGTCTCGGCCGGCAAGGATTGTGCAGCATTCCGAACATCAACAGGGGTTCCGGCCGGTCGGGTTGACCCAGCCGTTCCCCTCGACCCGGTCCGGCGCGCCGCGGTCACCCCACCGTGCGCGGCAGCCGCAGGCTCAGCAGCCCCGTCACGACGACCCCGCCCAACTGCACGGCCAGCGTGGCGACCAGGGCGTCCCGCACGCCCATCCCCGGGACCAGGGAGAGGAACAGGGTGCCGAGGGTGGCCACCCCCAGTGCCAGCGCGGTCTGTTGGGTGGTCACCATCACACCGCTGCCGACACCCGCGCGGGCCGGCGGCACCTCGGACATCACGATCCGCATGACGACGGGGAGTTGGAGCGCCTGCCCCGCACCGGCGACCGCCGCGCCCGGCAGCAGCGCGACGAAGCCCACGTCCGGCCAGTCGGCGCGGACCGCCAGCAGGATGAGGACGACACCCACGCCGTGGACCACCGCACCCGCGGTGACCACCCGGGCCCCGAACCGCGTCACGAGCCGTGGCCCGGCCAGCGAGACGAGGAAGAACGCCACCGCCATCGGCGCGAGCGCCAGACCGGCGGACACCGGCCCCAGTCCCGCCCCGCTCTGGAGCGCCACGGCGATGACGAACATGAACCCGCTGAAGCCGATCGAGAACGGCACCATGAGCGTCAGGCCGCGCCGCAGCGGGGTGAGCGCGAACAGGCTCGGCGGCACCAGCGGGGTACGGCCCTGCCGGTCGGCCCGCCGCTCCACCGCCAGGAACGCGCCCGTCACCAGCGGGAACGAGGCCAGCGACAGCCACGTCCACAGCGGCCAGCCCGCCGCCCGGCCTTCGGTGAGCGGGACGAGCAGCGTCAGCAGGGCGGCGGCGAGGAGCACGGTGCCGGGTCCGTCCACCGGGTCGGGACGCGGCGAGCGCGTCTCCGGGACGGCACGGACGGCGAGGACGAGCCCGACGGCCACGACGGGGACGTTCACGAGGAACACCGACCGCCAGCCGCTGCCGGCCAGGTCCGCGGCGACCAGTACGCCGCCCAGGATCTGGCCCGCGACCATCGCCAGCCCGGCGGTAGCGCCGTACAGACTCATCGCCTTGGCGCGACGCGGCCCCTCGGTGGACGACTGGATGGTGGCGAGCACCTGCGGGACCATCGCGGCGGCCGACGCGCCCTGCGCGACCCGCGCCGCGACCAGCGACCACGCGTCGGGCGCGAGCCCGCAGGCCAGCGAGGTCAGGCCGAACGCGGCCATGCCGCCCAGGAAGAGCCGGCGCCGGCCGAACAGGTCGCCGAGCCGGCCGCCCAGCACGAGCAGGACGGCGTACGCGAGCCCGTATCCGGCGACGACGAGTTCGAGGACGGACTCGCTCGCGGCCAGATCCCGGCCCATGGTGGGCAGGGCGACGTTGACGATGAAGAAGTCGATCAGCGGAAGTGCCGCGCCGAGCAGCACGGTGAACAGCCCGAGCGAGCCGAGCGCACGGGGCGCCGCGACCGACCGGGCGGGGGCGGGGGTGGTGAGGGTTTCAGTCACGCTCCCGAGCCTGCGCCGCCGCCCAGACGGGTACCAGATGCTTCTTATCCTGGTAGAAGGAGTACCTGGCAACAGGGTCCGGGCGGGCGCACGCTGGAGGCATGACGACGATGGCCCCGGAAACACGCGCGCGCGAGACCCGGGAAACCCGCGGAGCCGGGGGAGACCGCGACCTCCGAGCGGGCCGTGAGGCGGGGGACGGCCGCGGGTCGCGCGCGGCGGGCGGGGAGATCCGGCGCCACGAGCTGGCCGCCTTCCTGCGCAGCCGCCGCGAGCGGATCACGCCCGAGCAGGTGGGACTCCCGCGCGGAGCGCGCCGCCGCACCCCGGGACTGCGCCGCGAGGAGGTCGCCCACCTCTCTGCGGTGGGCGTCACCTGGTACACCTGGCTCGAACAGTCCAGGGACATCCAGGTCTCGGTCCAGGTCCTCGACGCCCTCGCCCGCACCCTGCTGCTCGACCCGAGCGAACGGGCGCACCTCTTCCAGCTGGCCGCCGCGACCGACCCGACCCCCGCCTCGTCGTGCACCGGCGTCACCGACGCCGTACGCGAGGTGCTCGACCAGCTCGACCCGCTGCCCGCCTGCGTCCAGAACAGCCGCTACGACATCCTGGCCTACAACCGCACCTACGCCCATCTGCTCTGCGACCTCGACGCGATCCCGCCCGAGGACCGCAACTGCATGATCCTCGTCCACACCCACCCGCGGTGGCGCGAGTCGGTCGTCCACCTCGACGAGACCATGCGCCTGATGGCCGCGAAGCTCCGCGCCTCCATGGCCGGCCACCTCACCGAGCCCGCCTGGAAGATGCTGGTCAAGAGGCTCCAGTCGGAGTCACCGGAGTTCCGCGAGAACTGGGAGCGCTACGAGGTCGTCGCGACCCGCAGCAAGACCAAGCAGTTCCGCAACCCGCACGTCGGCCTCCTCGACCTCACCCACACCGACCTCTGGCTGAGCCCGGAACCCGGGGCGCGTCTGGTGACGTACGCACCGGCGGACGAGGTGACCCGGGAGCGGCTGGAGAAGCTGTACGCGTTCGCGCAGGCGCCTTTCGCCGAGACCGCCGGCACCGCCGAAGCCGCCGACGTCGTCGAAAGCCCTGAGGTCGCCGAGGCCACCGAGACCGCCGCCGACGCCGAGCGCGGGGTCAGGCGCTGAGGCTCGCGGCCTCCCGGACCTCCGGCGACTCCAGCCGCCGCGCGGTCCGCTCCGCCGTCAGCCGGGCCCAGGCTCCGGTCGTCACGGCGCCCAGCACGAGGACGGCGGCACCGCAGCCGGTGAGGATCCACCAGCCGGGGACGGCCGCCGAGACGAAGGTGTCGCGGTAGGCCGAGGTGCTCACGCCCGCCGCCAGGACCGCGCCGATCACCGCGACGCCCAGCGTCTGGCCCAGCTGGCGGCTGGTGGAGGCGACCGCCGCCGCGACCCCCGCCTGACCGCGCGGCATGCCCGACACCGCCGTGTTCGTGATCGGCGCGTTCACGAACCCGAAGCCCACCCCGAACAGCACGTACCCGAGGAACAGGGTCACGTCGGACGTCTCCGCCTCGAAGACGGCGAACAGCAGCCCGCTCGTCGTGATCGCGGCGCCCGAGATCAGCAGCGGCAGCCGCGGTCCCCGGCTGCCGACCAGCCGTCCCGACAGCGGGGCACACAGGAACATCGGCACCGCCATGGGCAGCATCCACAGCCCGGCGTGCAGGGCGTCGAGCCCCCGTACGTTCTGGAGGTACAGCGTGGACAGGAACAGGAACCCGCCCAGCGCGGCGAACGCGGCGACCGCGACCACGGTCGCCCCGCTGAACGGCACCGACCGGAAGAAACGCAGGTCGACGAGGGGTTCATCGCGCCGGGGCTCGTACCAGAGCAGGCCGATGAGTGCGGCCAGCGCCACCGCCGCGAAGGGGAGGCTGGTCGAGGCGCCGGCCTCCGGCGCCTCGATGATCGCGTAGGTGAGGGGGCCGAAGAGGGCGATGACCAGCAGCTGGCCGACCGGGTCGGGGCGGCGGGCCTCGGCCGCGCGGGACTCCGGGACGTACCGCAGGGTCGCCAGCAGCGCGACCAGGCCGATCGGCAGGTTGAGCCAGAAGATCGACCGCCAGCCGACGGACTCCACCAGCAGTCCGCCCAGCAGCGGGCCCGCGGCCATCGAGATGCCGACGACCGCGCCCCAGACGCCGATAGCCCGGGCCCGTTCACGGGGGTCGGTGAAGGTGTTGGTGATGATCGACATGGCGACCGGGTTCAGCATCGAACCGCCGACCGCCTGCACCAGCCGGGCCACGACCAACAGCTCCAGATCCGGGGCGAGCGAGCACAGCAGCGAGCCGATCGTGAACACGACCAGCCCGGCCATGAAGACCTTCTTGCGGCCGATCCGGTCGGCGGTCGATCCCGCGAGCATCAGCAGCACGGCGAGCACGAGCGTGTACGCGTCGATCGTCCACTGGAGACCGGCGGTGGAGGCGTGCAGGTCGCTCTGCATCGCGGGCAGGGCGACATTGAGCACGGTGACGTCGAGGCTCACGATCAGCAGGCTCATGCAGCAGATCGCGAGGACCAGGAGACGTCGGCGAGGGCTGAGCTCGGGCATGCGTTCCATCGTAGCCGACATCAATAGTGCGCCTAACTAATGGTCGATACATGATCCGTCGGCCGGTGCGGAGGCGGGTGGGCGGCGGGTGCGGTGACGGGTGCGGAGGCCGCGGTACGCGGGCCTTTCGGCCGGGTGCGCGGCCGGGTGCGTGGGCTGTGCGCGGGCGAGCGTGGGGGCGGGGACGGAAACGGGCGGCCGGGCACGCCGTCCGATGCGTGACAATGGGTGGATGCCCACGACCGCGCCCACGCAGAACGCGACCCTCCGGATCGGCCCGCACACCGTCACCCCGCCGGTCGTCCTGGCCCCCATGGCCGGGATCACCAACGCTCCCTTCCGCACCCTGTGCCGGGAGTTCAGCGGAGGCAAGGGCCTCTTCGTGAGCGAGATGATCACGACCAGGGCGCTGGTCGAGCGCAACGAGAAGACCATGCAGCTGATCCACTTCGACGCGACCGAGAAGCCGCGCTCGATCCAGCTGTACGGCGTCGACCCCGCCACCGTCGGCAAGGCCGTCCGCATGATCGCGGAGGAGGACCTCGCCGACCACATCGACCTCAACTTCGGCTGCCCGGTCCCCAAGGTGACCCGCAAGGGCGGCGGCTCCGCGCTCCCCTACAAGCGCCCCCTGCTGCGGGCCATCCTGCGGGAGGCGGTGAGCGGCGCCGGCGACCTGCCCGTGACGATGAAGATGCGCAAGGGCATCGACGACGACCACATCACCTTTCTCGACGCCGGCCGGATCGCCGTCGAGGAGGGCGTCACCGCGATCGCGCTCCACGGACGCACCGCCGCCCAGCACTACGGCGGCACCGCCGACTGGGAGGCGATCGCCCGTCTGAAGGAACACGTCCCGGAGATCCCCGTCCTCGGCAACGGCGACATCTGGTCGGCCGACGACGCGCTGCGCATGGTGCGCGAGACCGGCTGCGACGGCGTGGTCGTCGGACGCGGCTGCCTCGGCCGGCCGTGGCTGTTCGCCGACCTCGTGGCCGCCTTCGAGGGCCGCACGCAGGCCCCCGCCGGAGACGAAGGCGCCGGAGACGACGCCGCCGGCTACGGTGCGCGCCCGTCGCTGCGCGAGGTCGCCGACGTGATGGTCCGGCACGCCACTCTGCTCGGCGAATGGATCGGCGACGAGCCGCGCGGGGTCATCGACTTCCGCAAGCACGTCGCCTGGTACCTCAAGGGCTTCGCGGTCGGCTCCGAGATGCGCAAGCGCCTCGCCATCACCTCGTCGCTCGCCGAACTCCGGGCCGGTCTCGACGAGCTGGACCTCGACCAGGCCTGGCCCACCGGCGCGGACGGCCCCCGGGGCCGCACGTCCGGCAACAACAGGGTCGTGCTGCCGGACGGCTGGCTGAAGGACCCGTACGACTGCGCGGGCATCAGCGAGGACGCGGAACTGGACACCTCCGGCGGCTGACGCCCGCCGCACGCTCAGCCCGTCGACGGGTGCGGCGTCGAGCCGTACGCCTTCAGGAACCTGTCCCGGAAGGAACTCATCTTCCACACCGGGGCGTCGTGGGCCGGCTTCAGGCCGTCCGTCCAGTTCCAGCCGGCGATCTTGTCGAGGACCTTCGGGTCCTTGGCGACGATCGAGACCGGCACGTCCCGGCTGGCGTTGTTGCCGCTGACCCGGCTGATCGGCTGATGGTCGCCGAGGAACACCAGGACGGTGTCGTCGGTGCCGTAGCGCTCCAGCCACTCGGTCAGCGCGGTCACCGAGTACTGGATGGACTTGCCGTACTCCTCCTTTGACTTGGCGGAGTCCGAGATGACGTCGGACGCCTTCTCGCCGGCCTCCTCGATGCCCTCGAAGACCGAGCCGTCGCCGAGCTCGTCCCAGTCGACCATCTTCGGGATCGGCGCCCAGGGCTGGTGGCTGGAGGTCAGGATGATCTCCGACATCAGCGGCTTGTCGCGGTCGGTGCGGCCGTGCTCCAGCCGCTGGAACGCCTCCAGCGCGTACTGGTCGGGCATGGTCGACCAGCTGAACTTCGGCCCCTGGTAACCCATCTGGAAGGCGTTGTAGACCTTGTCCAGGCCGTAGTACTTCTGCTCCGGCCAGCCCTTCTGCACACCCGGCATGACACCGACCGTGTCCCAGGCGCCGGACTTCTGGAACGCCTTGGTCAGCGACAGGTGGTCGCTGGCCATGACCGTGCGGTACCGCTGCTGGGTGTCGACCCAGAGGCCGGACATGGTGGTGGAGTGGCCGAGCCAGCTGCTGCCGCCGTATGTCGCCGACGTCAGCCAGCCGCTCTTCGCGCTGAAGCCCGCCTTCGCCAGCGCGGCGGTGCGGGTTTCCAGGGTCTCGTCGACGCCGGGCGCCATGCCATCGTCCTCGATGGCGCTGCGGCCGTAGCTCTCGATGAAGGTGAAGATCACGTCCTTGCCGCGCAGGTCCGGCACGAGCTGGGCGGGCGGGGTGGCCCCGAACGTGTCGCTGCGGGCCACCTTCCCGAACGCCGCCTCGTCCCGCAGGGTCTCCCGCACCCGCCCGGCCTCGAAGGCCAGCGTCCTCACGACCTGGTCGGAGGCGACCGGCAGCTGGGCGTACTGGACACCGAGGACGGAGCAGGTGATCCAGACGGTGCCCGCGATCAGCGTGCCCCGGGTCGCCCGCCGGGTGTCGCGCACCAGGATGCCGCTCAGTCTGACCGTCGCCAGCGCCATGCCGGCCATGATCAGTACGACGAGGAGGACGAGCCCGATCGACGCGGCCATCGCGACGGTCCCGCCCATAGAGTCCGCCACGTACGACCGCGCGTCGTCCAGCAGGGTCCAGTCCAGGACGAGGTCGAAGTCGCGGCCCAGATACTCCACGAACTGCATGTCGAGCACGTTCAGTATGGTCAGCGCGCCCAGGGCCGCGCCGGCCACCGCCGCCAGCGCCACCCGGGGCCGGCGCGGCAGCGCCAGCAGCACGGCCGCGCCGATGATCGCCTCACCCGGCAGCCGCGCGAACCGGCTCACGTGCAGCGAGAAGACACGATTCGGCAGGGACAACGCCCCGAACACGAGCACCAGGGACAGGACGGTCGCCGTCCACCACAGCACCCGAGCGGCCCGCGGATACCGCCCCCGCCACCCCCGCCAGTACGCGACCCGGGCCCGAAGACCCCGCAGCTCGCCCCGGCCGGCCCCGGCGGACGCACCGGGCTCGGCGGACTCTTCGGGCACGTCGGGCTTGCTGGACTCTTCGCGGTCGCTGGGCTCGGCGGTCTCGCCGGCCTTGTCGGGCTCCGCGGACTTGCCGGACTCGCTCGACTCGCTGGGCCTGCCCTCGGCGGGCGGGGTCTCGGCGGCCGGGTTTTCGACGGTCGCGCTCTCGACCGCTGGGCCATCGACGGTCGCGCTCTCCACCGTCGGGCTCTCCGCTGCCGGGCTTTCGCCGGCCGGGGTCTCGGTGGTCGCGCTCTCCCTCGCCGGGCTCTCCGCCGCCGGAGGCTCCGGTTCCGGTCGGGTCGTCGTGGTGGGCGTCGGGGTGTCGTCCTCGGGGCCTTGCGGTGAGGGCAGTGGGGACGAGTGAGTGGTGACAGGCACCCGAGGGTCCTTCCGTACGAAGCCCGGCGGTTCGGGGGATCCGGCAGGGAGCCGGATCCGCCACAGTTTCGTACGGGCTGCCCTCGGCTCGCGTTCAGCCCCCTCGGCCAGCGCTCGGCAAACACCACGCAAACGTCACGCCAAGCAGCCGGATTACGCGCCCCCGACCGCTGTGAGCAGCGCCAACGGCGCCGCCGCCGAACGGGACTCCCGTACACACGCGTGCGGGTACGGTACCGGCTCCGCGTGGGTGTCGCGGCCGTAGCCCGCGAGGACCTCGGGGAGACGGTGCCCGGTCGCGGTCGCCGCGTCGACCAGCCCGTGGGCGACCGTACGGGCCTCGTCGTGCAGGCCGTAGCGGGCGAGACCCAGCGTGATCAGCGCGTTGTCGTGCGGCCAGACCGAACCGCGGTGGTAGGAGAGCGGGTGGTACGCCGGCTGCCCGGACGCCAGGGTGCGTACGCCCCAGCCGGAGAAGAAGTCCGGTTCGAGCAGCCGCCGGCCGACGGTCTCCCCGTACTCCTTGTCCAGCAGCCCCGACCAGAGCAGATGCCCGGCGTCCGAGGCGAGCGCGTCGACCTGGCGGCCCTCGCCGTCCAGGGCGAGCGCCGGGAAGGAACGCTCCCGCATCCAGAAGTCCCGCTGGAACCGGTCCCGCAGGTCGGCGGCCGACTGTTCCAGCAGTGCCGCGTACTTCTCGTCCTCCCACACGGTGCGCGCCACCCACGCCGTGCGGCGCAACGCGTCGTAGGCGTACCCCTGGGCCCCCGCCGCCAGCACCGCACCGGTCGCGCGGGTGCCGTCCGCGGAGCAGATGGCGCCGGGGGAGTCCTTCCAGTTCTGGTTGGCCAGACCGCCCTGGTCGGCCCGGTACACGAGGTACCCGCGGGAGGTGAGCCCGCCGTGGTCCAGCATCCAGCCGATCGCCGCCCGGGCGTGCGGCTCCAGCCGCCGGGCCAGCGCCAGGTCACGGGTCTGCTCGACATACGAGCCGAGGAGCACGAGGAACAGCGGGGTCGCGTCCACCGAACCGTAGTAACGGCCGTACGGGACCTGCCCGAAGTGGGCGAGTTCGCCGTGCCGCATCTCGTGCACGATCTTGCCGGGCTGGGCCACCGTCCGCGGTCCGGTCTCGGTGGCCTGGGCCGCGGCGAGCGCGAGCAGCGTGGCGGCGGCCGGGCGGGGGCGGTAGGGGAGGGCGAAGAGCGAGGTGAGCAGGGCGTCCCGGCCCAGCAGGGTGAGGAACCAGGGGGCGCCCGCCGCCGGGACGCGCAGTTCCTCGCCGTCCGGGCCGGTCGCCTGCACCTGGAGCGCGGCCAGGTCCGCAAGGCCGCGCGCACAGGCCGCGGCCAGCTCGGGCCAGCCGGTCGGGAAGGCCACGCCCTCCACGAACTCGCCTTCCCTCGCGAGGAGTTGTCCGGTGACCGCCGCCGGTGAGCGGGGCACCCGCAGGGTGCGTTTCTCTCCGTGCGGCCGGGCCATCACCCGCAGGGTCAGCTCGGCCGAGCCGTGCGGGTCGAGCTCCAGCTTCCACACCAGCCGACGGGCGCCGGTACCGGTCTCCTCGACGCCGTCCGGCACGGGCTCGGCCGTCACCGTCGTACAGGACTTCCACTCGCCGCGCCGGTAGGTGAACTCCACCCCGTCGTCGAGGATCTGGCGGCGGCGGACCACTCCGGTCTTGGCGTACGTACGGTGGTCGGAGCGCAGCTCGAACTGGTCGGTGAAGTCGGCGTCGGCGGTGACCGCGAGGCGGACCGTCGTCGGCACCGGCCGGTTGCTGACGACCCGCAGCGATTCCACGAACGAGCTGTCTCCGACGGCCTGTTCACGGAAGAGCGTGCACGAGGGCGGCTCGTTGCGGCCGCCGCGCGGGACGAGCACGCACCGGGTGGTGTCCCCGTCCGCGACCGGCGAGAGCACCTCCGGGACGGCGCCGTCGACCGTCAGCTGCCAGCGGCTGAGATGCCGGGCGTCGCGCACGAACAACCCCTCGGGGGACCCGGCGGCCGCCCCGGAACCCCCTACGCCGCTGATGTCCCCGCGGTCGCCCACGGCAGCGAACGTCCCGCCGTACACGAGCAGATGATGCCGGTCCGTCATCCCCGGACCCCTCCCTCGAGAGCCTTGATACCCGTGCCGGCCGTGATGTCCGGACCGGCCATGACACCCGTGCCCGACGTGGTGTCGTCGTGCAGCAGGTCGAGCGTGAGCGCGGCGGTCCAGCCGAAGCCGGTCGCGCCGCAGGCCTCGCCGGTGTACGGGTCGACGTACTCGGCGAAGTCGGAGGTGTCCGCGATGTCCAGCACGGCCCGGCGCAGCGCGTCCGCGTCGGCGTGGTCGCCGTGCAGCCTGAGACCCCGTTCGAGCAGCCAGTTCGTGTTGAACCAGGCCGGGCCGCGCCAGTAGCGGTTCGGGTCGAAGGCCTCGCCGAGCAGGTCGTAGCTGGGCGCGAGGCGGGTGGTGGTGCCCAGACCGAAGTGCGGGCCGCGCAGGGTGCGTACGAGGGCGGCGGCCACCTCGCGCGGCAGGCCGGGCAGGAGGAGCGGCACCAGACCGGAGACGCCCCGCTCCGGGATCAGGGCGCCGGTGAGCGGTCGCCGGCCCCGTTCGGGAGCACCGCCGAGCGGATCGGGGCCCCGGTCCGGGTCGCCGCCGCGCAGATCACGGCAGAAGAACATGCCCTCCGCCGGGTCCCACAGCCGCTCGACGAGGGCGGCCGTGAGGCGCTCCGCGCGCGCGTGCCGGGCCGTGCCGGTCGCCCCGAGCTCGAACGCGATGCGCGCGAGGGCGTGTTCGGAGGCGATGAGCAGCGCGTTGAACGCGGGATCCTCGACCGCGAACTCCGCGCCGCCCCCGGCGCGGTGGCCCCCGATTCCCTCGCCACCACCACCGAGCCCGCCCGCATGCCCCCCGTCCCGCTCCCCGCCGTCCCGTGTCCCGCGGTCCCGTACTCCTCCGTCGCGGTAGCCGCCGTCCCGGTAGTCCGTGGCCAGCCGCACGTACCGTCCGTAGTCCAGGTCCGTCGGACGGTCCTCGGGCGCCCCGTGGTCGAGGTCGGCGCGCCGGAAGGAGCGGGCCGGGGCCGGGGTGACCCTGGAGAGCGGCGCGTCCCAGCTCGGCGCGTTGTCCATGCCCTGCTCCCACGGATGGACGACGGACACCAGACCGCCCCCGCCCAGGTCGCGCCGGTGCAGCAGATAGCGGTGCCAGGCGGCCAGCCGGGGGTACACCCGGGTCAGGAAGCCGCGGGAGCGGGAGAGTTCCGGGTCGGCGGAGTGCACCAGCCAGGCCGCGAGCGCGTGCACCGGTGGCTGCACGATGCCCGAGGTCTGTACGGTGCGCGGGGCGCCCGCAGCGCGCCCCGCGGTCGAGGAGCGCCAGAAGTCCGGGCTCGGGAAGTACGCGTCGAGCGGCACGGAGGGGTTGAACACGATGTGCGGGATGCGCCCGTCGCCCCACTGGGCGGCCAGCAGCGTCTCCAGCTCCGTCTGGGCCCGGTGCGGCGACACGTGCCGCAGTCCGATGGCGATGAAGGCCGAGTCCCAGGACCACTGGTGCGGGTACAGGCCGGGGGAGGGGACCGTCGACGCGCCCGTCCAGTTGCCCGCCAGCACGTTCGCCGCCCGGCGGCGCAGCGCCGCGAGGTGCGGGGTCCCGGGCGCCGGGGCCCCGAGGTGCGGCGGGCCCGGCGGCGCTGCCGGATCGTATGCAACGGCGTACTCCGCCGGGCGGGCGATGAGTTGGGCGGTGCGATCCACTCGGGGCTCCCCGAAGACGACAAGGCCGACCGGTTCGGCAGTGGCTACCGTAGAGTTACGTCTATTTAACACGCAAAACTCAATATGTAATGCAGGCTTGGGAAACACAAGGGGGTGCGCATGACGGGACGAGGCCAGGCCAGCTCCGGAGATCTGCTCGAACTGGTGCGCAGGGGACGGGCGACGACGCGTGGTGCCCTCCAGCAGGCCACCGGCCTCTCCCGCGCCACCGTCGGCCAGCGACTGGACCGCCTCTTCCGCGCCGGCTGGCTGCGCGAAGGCGCCGGCGGCCCGGTCGACTCGCCGCTGGGGGGCCGTCCCTCGATCACCCTGGAGTTCGACGACGCCCACGCCGTCGTCCTGGCGGCGGACCTGGACACGCGGCACGCGCGAGCGGCCGTGCTGACGCTGACCGGGGAGATCCTGGCCGAGCACGGCGGCACGCTGGTCATCGAGGACGGGCCGGACGCGGTCCTCGGCGAGCTGGGCGGCTGGCTCGCCGAGCTGCTGGACAAGGCGGGCCACCGGCCGGACGAGGTGTGCGGCATCGGACTCGCCGTGCCCGGCCCGGTCGACAGCGAGACCGGCCGGGTCGTCCAGCCGCCGATCATGCCCGGCTGGGACGGCTACGACATAAGGGGCCGCCTGTCCCGCGCCTTCACCGAACGGACGGCGGGCGGGAACGCGGGCGGCTACGGAGGCGCGGTGGCGGTCCCCGTCCTCGTCGACAACGACGCGAACCTCATGGCGTACGGCGAACAGCGCACCGGATACGCCGACTGCTCGGCGTTCGTGCTGGTCAAGGTGTCGACCGGGATAGGCGCGGGGGTCGTGGTCGACGGCTCGATCTTCCGCGGCATCGACGGAGGGGCCGGCGACATCGGGCATATCCGGGTGGGCGCGGAGGCGCTCTGCCGCTGCGGTTCCTACGGCTGTCTCGCGGCGGTCGCCAGCGGTGGCGCCGTGGCGCGGCGGCTGGCGGAGTCGGGTGTCGCGGCGTCGTCCGGCTCGGACGTGCGCGAGCTGCTCGCGGCCGGCCACCCGGAGGCGGCCGCGCTGGCCCGTGAGGCGGGGCGGCGCGTCGGGGACGTACTGGCGACCGTCGTGACACTGCTCAACCCCGGGGTTCTCATGATCGCCGGAGACCTCGCCGGAACCGCCTTCCTGACGGGCGTGCGCGAACTGCTCTACCAGCGCGCGCTGCCCCGCTCCACGGCCCACCTGGACGTGGTGACCTCGCGACTGGGCGAACGCGCGGGCCTGGTGGGAGCGGGCGCGCTGGTCGTGGAGCATCTGTACGCGCCGGAGCGCGTCGAGGAGCGGTTGCTGGCCCTCGGGGTATGAGGGACGCTCGTATGACGGGATCCCGGAACCGCCGGGACCCCGACCCTCGTGTGACGAGCGGGTTTCCGTCCCTGGACGTGTCCTCGGCGACGTCCGCATCGTGAAATCGGGGCGCCCGTGCGGGGCGGATCAGAGCGTGATTCTCGCCACCCCTGAGGGGGGAAGTGCTCAGATGAGCGATTCAAGACCGACTGCACTTCCTCAAGGGGTGGCACTCAGTGCCACCCCTTGATCGTTCATCGATCGAAATCAATCGTGCCTCACACTGCTCATCTGAGCGTAATATGGGGCATGTGAGAGGCGCTCGGGAGGTGCTTGCGTTCAAGAAGTGAAAACATCGGCGGCCGTCCGCTTGCCAAGCCTTGACTTTCGATCCGCTGGCGGACGGTTGGTTACGCGCACATGACGCGCGAGTGGACGTACCCAGGAGCCTTCGATCTGGGTATGTTCCTGGCCGTCAGGGCAGCCACCGCGTCCTCGAGGAGTCGAGACCCGTGTCGGAAAACAAAGATCTCCAGGTAGCCGAGCAGGCCGAGACCGTTGAGAGCGTGAAGTTCGTCTATGACTTCACCGAAGGCAACAAGGACCTCAAGGACCTTCTCGGCGGCAAGGGCGCGAACCTCGCCGAGATGACCAACCTGGGCCTTCCCGTCCCTCCCGGCTTCACCATCACCACCGAGGCCTGCAAGGTCTACCTCGACAGCGGCGACGAGCCGGCGGCACTGCGTGACGAGGTGAGTGCGCACCTCGACGCGCTGGAGCAGCGCATGGGCAAGAAGCTCGGCCAGGCCGACGACCCGCTGCTCGTCTCGGTCCGCTCCGGCGCCAAGTTCTCGATGCCCGGAATGATGGACACGGTCCTCAACATCGGCCTCTCCGACAAGTCGGTCCAGGGCCTCGCCAAGCAGGCCGGCGACGACCGCTTCGCCTGGGACTCCTACCGCCGTCTCATCCAGATGTTCGGCAAGACGGTCCTCGGCGTCGAGGGCGAGCTCTTCGAGGACGCCCTGGAGGCCGCGAAGACGGCCAAGAAGGTCACGGTCGACACCGAGCTGGAGGCCGCGGACCTGAAGAAGCTGGTCACCCGCTTCAAGAAGATCGTCAAGACCGAGGCCGGCCGCGACTTCCCGCAGGACCCGCGCGAGCAGATGGACCTCGCCATCCACGCGGTCTTCGACTCCTGGAACACCGACCGCGCCAAGCTCTACCGCCGTCAGGAGCGCATCCCGGGCGACCTGGGCACCGCCGTCAACGTCTGTTCCATGGTCTTCGGCAACCTGGGCCCCGACTCGGGCACGGGCGTGGCGTTCACCCGCGACCCCGCCTCGGGCCACCAGGGCGTCTACGGCGACTACCTCCAGAACGCCCAGGGCGAGGACGTGGTCGCGGGCATCCGCAACACCGTCCCGCTCGCCGAGCTGGAGTCGATCGACAAGAAGTCCTACGACCAGCTGATGCAGATCATGGAGACGCTGGAGAACCACTACAAGGACCTCTGCGACATCGAGTTCACCATCGAGCGCGGTCAGCTGTGGATGCTCCAGACCCGCGTCGGCAAGCGCACGGCGGGCGCGGCCTTCCGTATCGCCACCCAGCTCGTCGACCAGGGCCTCATCGACGAGGCCGAGGCGCTCCAGCGGGTGACCGGCGCCCAGCTCGCCCAGCTGATGTTCCCGCGCTTCGACGACGAGGCGAAGGTGGAGAAGGTCGGCCGGGGCATCGCGGCGTCGCCGGGCGCGGCCGTCGGCAAGGCCGTCTTCGACTCGTACACGGCCGTCAAGTGGTCCCGCTCCGGCGAGAAGGTCATCCTGGTCCGCCGCGAGACCAACCCCGACGACCTGGACGGCATGATCGCGGCCGAGGGCATCCTGACCTCGCGCGGCGGCAAGACGTCCCACGCGGCCGTGGTGGCCCGCGGCATGGGCAAGACCTGCGTGTGCGGCGCCGAGGAGCTCGAGGTCGACACCAAGCGCCGCCGGATGACGGTGCCGGGCGGTCACGTCGTCGAGGAGGGCGACCTGATCTCCATCGACGGTTCGAGCGGCAAGGTCTACCTGGGCGAGGTCCCGGTGGTCCCGTCCCCCGTCGTGGAGTACTTCGAGGGCCGGATGCACGCCGGCGCCAACGACGCCGACGAACTCGTCGAGGCGGTGCACCGGATCATGGCCTTCGCGGACAGGAAGCGTCGTCTGCGCGTCCGGGCCAACGCGGACAACGCAGAGGACGCGCTGCGCGCCCGCCGCTTCGGCGCCCAGGGCATCGGTCTGTGCCGTACGGAGCACATGTTCCTCGGAGACCGTCGCGAACTGGTCGAGCGGCTGATCCTGGCGGACACGGAGACCGAGCGCGAGGAGTCGCTCAAGGCACTCCTGCCCCTCCAGAAGCAGGACTTCGTCGAACTGTTCTCGGCGATGGACGGCCTCCCGGTCACCGTCCGGCTCCTGGACCCGCCCCTGCACGAGTTCCTGCCCGACATCACCGAGCTCTCGGTCCGCGTGGCGCTGGCGGAGTCCCGCCAGGAGCCCCACGAGAACGAACTCCGCCTCCTCCAGGCCGTCCACCGGCTGCACGAGCAGAACCCGATGCTGGGCCTGCGCGGCGTACGCCTCGGCCTGGTCATCCCCGGCCTGTTCACCATGCAGGTACGGGCGATCGCCGAGGCCGCCGCGGAACGCAAGACGGCGAAGGGCGACCCGCGCGCCGAGATCATGATCCCGCTCGTCGGCACGGTCCAGGAACTGGAGATCGTCCGCGAGGAGGCCGACGCGGTCATCGCGGAGGTGGAGGCGGCGACCGGCGTCCAGCTGAAGCTGTCGATCGGCACGATGATCGAGCTGCCGCGCGCCGCGCTGACCGCCGGTCAGATCGCCGAAGCCGCGCAGTTCTTCTCCTTCGGCACGAACGACCTGACCCAGACGGTGTGGGGCTTCAGTCGCGACGACGTCGAGGCGTCGTTCTTCACGGCCTACCTGGAGAAGGGCATCTTCGGCGTCAGCCCGTTCGAGACGATCGACCGCGACGGCGTCGGCTCCCTCGTGAAACTGGCGGTGGAGGCCGGCCGCGCCACCCGCCCCGACCTGAAGCTCGGCGTCTGTGGCGAGCACGGCGGCGACCCGGAGTCCGTCCACTTCTTCCACGAGGTGGGACTCGACTACGTCTCCTGCTCACCGTTCCGCATCCCGGTCGCCCGACTCGAAGCGGGCCGGGCGGCCTCCCAGTCGACGGGCAGCGACCACCGCTGACCCCCCACCGGGACAACTGAACCCCGGAGCCACCGCCGGTCCCCGACCCTCACCGATCGGCGACGCCCCGGCGCACCAAGGAGGACGGCACCCTGTGCGGGGGTGCCGTCCTCTTGCGCATCATCTGCGGAGACTGTCGAGCTATCGCGCTGACCAGGCGAAATGCCGTTTCCGGCACTGTCAGGGCGGTTGCCGTCGAACCTGCGCGACGCCGTAGTGCCCCTGGTAGTGCCCGTGTCGTGCCCTCCGCGTGCGATCGAGGCCAGTCACGGCCGTGATCAAAACGGCCTCGTCCTGAGATCCCCGGTCCTCCCCGCTCTGCTCGTTGATCTTGCCAGTCCTGGTACGAGATTCGGAGCTGAACGAACTGGAGGGAGACGCAACATGGCTGTCCGTGGGGACTCCTGATATCCACCGCCGGAGGCATCGCCGCCACCATAGTCGGCGTCATCGCCGGTGGTGTCGTGGGACGGCGTGGTCAGAACCGTCAGTGGCTCGTAGGCCCCGCTGTAGTCATGGCTGCGCGGTACAGAGTCGACACTGAGCCCACGACTTGCGCCTATGCCTTCCATGGCACCGTTGCCGTGACTGCGATCCGCCTTTCTCTCAAACCGTGATCACTTGGCGTCCGTGACAAAATCCGGGCGTGACGACGTTGTTCCTGACGGTTGGCCTGCCGGGGCCGGAAAGACTACGAGAGCTCGACAGTTGGCCGAGGGCCACGAAGCGCTGCGGCTGACGTCGGATGAGTGGATGCTCCCGCTGTTCGGTCAGGTCTGCATGCGCTTCCTCAACTCGTGTACGTGCCGGTGGGCCATGAGACCCAACGTGCTCGGATCGCCCATCGCCAGTCGACCACCCCTGAGCAGACCTTCGCGATGAGCGATACGGACCTCTTGCACTGGAGGGCACAGTTCGAGGAGCCCGACGCCACGGAACTTGATGGACGTGAGGCAGGAAGCCAGCCTCCTGGGTGGTCAGGATGGCGGGAGTGGGCCACCGACCGCTGGCCATCACTCGTGTGACTGTCCGGCCAACCTTGGTGCCGCCCAGAGCCGCAGCCGGGCCAGGAGCGCCGAGCCCGGAATGATCCACCGGACGGGCCCAGTACCGCGGTCGGGGAACCATGAATACGGCGACGTATGGCCGTCGGGACGCCACTGCTGTTACCGATGCCGACGCGATCGCCCCCTGCCAACTTCGATGCGCTTCAGCGCCCTTGGCGCGAAGGGCTGGCTGAGCCCTTCTTGTTTCTTGCGGTGACGTGGCTGGAAGTCGATCGCCTGATGGGATGGTGGGTTGGTGACTAAAGGTTTCAGCGTGTAAAAGATCCGTTACCTTCTGTGATCTGCGGAGGCTGTCGAGCCTTCGGCTTCAGGAAGGCGTGGGATGAAGAAGGCATTGGCCGGCGTGATGGCGGCAGCGGCGTTTCTGATGGGGGCCGGGACAGCGCTGGGCGCGGCGGACTGGCGCGACATGCCGAACCTGGGCTCGTCGGGCGTTCGATTCCTGGATGGCGAGTATCTCTTCAATCCGGCAGGTCAGAATCACGGTGCCTTCGAGTGGAAAGGCGGATTGAAGGACGCTAGTGCTGGAGACGGCCACAACGTGTACATGCTGGTCCGCGTCGAGAGTCACGACTGGGTGCGCTACAACGGTAAGCAGCGGAAGACCGTGTCCCTGCACCACTCGAACTGGGACGGTGCCCAGCGGTATACCGATGATGCGGAGATCCGGGCCTGTCGTGACCGAGGAAGTCTGCATCCGGACAACTGCTCGATTACCAAGACGTACTCGTCCCGTCACTAGAAGTTCTTGAACAGAAGAGCCCAGATGTCTGCATCTGGGCTCTCTCTCGTCATAGGGGTGCATCATCAACACGTCAGAAGTTCTTTGCGCCACAGGTGTCGATCTCTTCTATGGAGAGACGCCTGCCGTCCGGAATGTCGACCTCTTCCTGCGGCGTGGCGAAGTCGCGGCGATCACTGGACAGAGTGGCTCCGGCAAATCTTCGCTGTTGTACTGTCTCGCAGGGGTCCTGCCCGTGGCGTGCGGAGAGGTCCGTTTCGAGGGCCGCGACCTCGGTGAGCTCGACGACGAAGAACTCAGTGCGCTGCGACGCGAGCGCTTCGGATTTGTATTCCAGTACGGCGAACTCCTGCCGGAGTTGACCGTGGAGGAGAACGCCGCGCTGCCACTGCGCTTGGCCGGGCAGCGCAAGGCGGAGGCGCTGGCCGCAGCTGGTGAGGTTCTTGGTCGACTCGGTCTTGCTGAGTTGCGGCAGCGGCGGCCATCGCAGGTGTCTGGTGGGCAGAGTCAACGTATCGCTGTGGCAAGGGCGTTGGTGCATCGGCCTGCTGTTGTGTTCGCCGATGAGCCGACCGGATCGCTCGATAGCGCCAATGCTGCTGCGGTACTCGATGAATTCCTGTCCTTGGCGCGTTCCCAGGGGACCGCCGTGGTGCTCGTCACGCACGACACTCAGGTGGCCTCCCGAGCCGACAGCCGATATGTAATGCGAGACGGCATCCTGTCGGCCTTGACGCGGGAGGAGGCGACATGAGGGAACTTCTCTTGGGCCTGCGGTTGTTGTTGGGTAGCGGCCGGGGCAATCGCGTGCGATTCCTCCTCATGGTTGGAGGCAGTGCTGTCGGTGTCTGTTGCCTAGCGATGGTTCTTGCGATTCCCGGGATTCTGGCAGCGCAGGACGGGCGCAAGGCGGCACGTTCGGCGGATTGTTGCGCTGGTCATCGTCCATTCAGTGTAGCTGCTGAAAAAGCGCCCCTCGAACTCAGCCTGACGGACCCATACGGCTCTCGTCCGATGACCCGCGTATTCCACGCCCCGGGCGTTTTCGCTATCGATCCTCCGCCGGGTCTGAGTAGCCTGCCTTCACCCGGTGAGATGTTCGTTTCGCCACAACTGCACGAAGAATTGAAGAAGGAGCCGGGCCTCGCGCAGCTCGTGCCCGGCCGGGAACGGGGAATCATCGGCTCTCAAGGGTTGGCCCACCCCGACGAGCTGTTCGCCTATATCGGCGTCCCTCGGAAGCAGTTGAAAAACGGGGATCCCGTGACGCTTTACGGATGGTCCTTCACGAATGACGAAACAGTGGAGCCTTCCACGCTGGGGATCGTGCGATTCACGCTTTGCGGGGTTGTCCTGCTTCCGTTGGCCGTCTATTTGTCTGTGTGCGCGCGACTGTCGGCCGCCGCGCGGGCACGAAGGCTCGCCGCACTGCGGCTGGTCGGGTTGAGCAAGAAGGGTGTGCAGCGCGTTAACGCGGCTGAGACAGTTGCTGCGGCACTGCTCGGCGCTGTAGTCGGTTTGGGCATCTATGCGGTGGCCAACCAACTCATCTCTCGCGTTGGACTGCCCGGCTTCCGGTGGTATCCGTCTGACGGATCGCTGTCTCTGACCATCAACCTGGTCTGCTTGACCGCTTGTCCCGCGCTCGCCTGGTTCGCAGGGTCGGTAGGAGCCAGGAAGGCGGCCGCCAACCCCTTGGCTGTCAGGCGCAGCGCGGTTGAGAAACCACCCGCGAAGTGGGGACTGCTGCCGCTTCTTCCAGGATTGGGCATCGTTACCGGGTACTGCGTGGCCGGTGCGATGGGACACGTGCCTAGGGACACTTCGCTATCGTCGATCCTGATGCCGCTTGCCGTCGTTCTCGTTGGTGTTGGGCTCGTTCTGTCGCTTCCGATCCTCTCTCGGGGTTTGTCCCGGACGGTGGCACGTACCAGCCGCTCTCTATCTCTCGGCTTGGCTATGAGGCGTAACGAGGTGGAACCAGGTGGTGCCTTGCGCGTTGCGACCGGTCTGGTGCTTCTCGTTTACGCTGCGTCGCTCGCGCAGGGAGTACTCATCGAGCTGGACCAAGTTTCCAAGAACACATCACCTGTGCAGTCGTACACGCTGTCTCTCGACGGAGTTACCCCAGTCCGGCAAAGAGCATTCGAGGCGGTGACGGGTATCCGGGGGTACGGCATGGAAGCGACTTCATGGAGAGATCGAGACACCGAGTTCCCGCCCATGATCCATGCCGTGATTGCCACCTGCGCTCAACTTCGCGGGATGGTACCTGGAATTGGACGATGCACGGAGGGGCGACCATTTCGCGCAGTGAACCCCCGGGAAACCTACGACGAGGACAGCAAGCCTGGTGCGAGCTTTCCTTTTCATCTCAGAGATGAGAGTGGCGCGAAGCGCGTGATGACGGTTCAAGTGCCAAAGCAGCAGGTGCTGTTCGGTGATGAATCTGGACTTTCTCCCTTGAGTAGTGGCGACGTCGTAATCCCACCGTCTTTCCTGCCCGACGGCTTCCGGCCTGATGGGGCAAGTCTCATTCTGGTCAGCAACTCGACGCCTCAGACTGTCCGTGCAGTCCTCGACGCCATCGGCGGCGTCGATCCAACGGCTAAAGTGATGACCCCAGGTGTAGTGGTCACCGCTCTTCAACAGATCACCGTGGTTAAGACCATCCTCGCCATGGGGATGGTCCTCGGCCTCGTGATCGGTGTAGCCGCCTACCTTGTTGCTGCTACCGACCGGGCGGTCGAGCGTCGACCACAGGTGACCGCGCTGTCTCTGCTCGGTGCCAGGCCCCGTACGTTGCGGGCTGTGCAGGTGGCTCAAGTTGTGTTGCCGCTGGCGGTGGGGCTCGTGCTGGCGGTGGTGGCCGGGAAGGCGGCAGAGTCCAGTTACCTGGTCACCGGTGGTGGTGAGGTCTTCTGGGACGGTGCTGGTGTGCCGTTGCTGTTGGCCTGCGCTCTGGGGGTCGTGGCCGTCGCTGCTGTCGGATCCTTGCCGCTGATCGGCCGGCGGATTGATCCGGAGTTGATTCGGCGCGACTGATGGGCGGCTGGTGGACGTGCGTAGGGCGGCATCCTGGGGGAGGTGTCGCCCTTTGGCAGTCGGTGGGGGTCAGGTCGGCAGGGTGGACAGCCAGGTGGTGAGGAGTCGGTTGGTTGTTTCGGGGTGTTCCTGTTGGAGCCAGTGGCCGCAGTTCTCGAGGATGTGGGAGGCGGTGAGGCCGGGGAGGGTGGTGGGGAAGGCCTCGATCGCGGCGGCCAGCCAGGTCGTCGAGGAGTCGAGGGCGCCGCCGACGAACAGGGACGGCTGGGTGATCGGGGCGCCGGTGAAGTCCGTGAGGTCCTGCCAGTCGCGGTCCATGTTGCGGTAGCGGTTCAGGGCGCCGGTCATGCCGGTTCGTTCGAACTCCGCCGCGCAGAGGTCGAGGTCCGCCTCGGTCAGCCAGGCCGGGAGGCCCTCGGTGGGGAAGCGGTCGCGCAGTTTTCCGCCCCGGGTGACGAAGTGGGGATCGGGGGAGCCCGTCGCCGGCATCGTGTCCGCGGACA
Organism: Streptomyces sp. NBC_00637; assembly: GCF_045161545.1. NCBI lineage: Bacteria > Bacillati > Actinomycetota > Actinomycetes > Kitasatosporales > Streptomycetaceae > Streptomyces > Streptomyces sp. NBC_00637. The sequence goes on from NZ_CP109046.1 coordinate 5,762,414, forward strand.
GGGCGGCGTAGAAGCCCGCGAGCCAGCCTCGTACGTCGGGCTCGATCTCCGCTTCGGCGCGGCCTGGCTCCTGGAAGTAGGAGACGTAGAACTCTTCCGCGCGGCCCGTCCCGCCCGTCGCATCCGTCCCGTCCGTCCCGCCCAGCTGGGCGAAGATCTCCGTCGGTTTCGGTCCGCCCGGTGGGGTGTAGGGAACGCTCAGCAGGCCCACCGCGTGGAAGACGTCCGGGCGCAGCAGCGCGGAATCGGCGGCGATCGTCGCGCCCCAGTCGTGACCGACGATCGCCGCGGATCGCTCGCCCAGGCCGTGGACGACCGCGACGTTGTCCTCCACCAGCTCCAGCATGCGGTACGCGTCCGTGGCAGGGGGTTTGGAGGAGCGGCCGTAGCCGCGGACGTCGATGGCGGCCGCGCGGTACCCGGCCGAGGCCAGCGCCGGCAACTGGTGACGCCAGGAGTACCAGGACTCGGGGAAGCCGTGGACGAGCAGGACCAGCGGGCCCTCGCCCTGTTCCACCACGTGGACGCGGCCTGCGGGCGAGGGGACCATGCGGTGTTTCGCGTCGTTCACGGTCGGCTGGGACATCGACCCTCCATGACTCGAGATCGTTTCCGAGAGCGAGCATGCCGACCTGACGCGTGAGGCGTGCGTTTTGTTGCCGGTTCGGCAAAGCGGCGACCGTGTGTCGGTGTGTGCCGGAGGCACGCCGACGCGGTGCGCAGCGCCGGCGCCCGCGTCGCCGAGCCTGGATTCCGTACCGGCGCGCTGTACGGGGCCGGTCACCGGTGGCCCCTGGAGGACGCCGTCCATCTCACCGGGCGGGCCGTGGTTCTGCGGTCTGAGCGAGGTGTCGGCGGACCACGGCGGCCTCACGTCCGGGAACGTGCTGCTCAGGTACGCGGACGGCTGTCAGGGCGCGCGCACGCGGAGCCCGCACGTTCCTTCGGTCCTCATTCGCAGGCGACGCCGTCGCCGTCGCGGTCCAGGTGGCGTCCGTAGCCCGGGTCGCCCACGCGGACCGGAGCGGCACCGGCCGCGCGGGCTGCCGTGCAGTTGTCGTAGTAGACGCTTCCGGAACCGTTGGAGTCGGCCGAGTCCTCGGAGGCGGCGGAGTCGTCGGCGCCGGCTCCGGAGCCGTTCTCGTTCGCCGCCGCCTTCGCCGTGACCGTCTTCGTCACCTTCACCGTCTCGGTCGCCGTGGCGGTCACCGTGCCCGCCGGTTCCGGGACGGCGGTCTGTGTCGTCGTGGCCGTCACGGTCACCGTGGGCTGTGGCTCGGCGGACGTCGGCTTCGCCTCGTTCGTCGTGTCGCCGGCGGATCCGCCGATGCCCATGCCGAGGAACAGGGCCAGGGCGAGGGCGGGCAGGACGTATCTCTTCCTGGCCCACCGGGGGGTGCGGTGCGGGGTGGGTGCGGTGGTGTACGGGTTGCTCATGCGTGTCCCCCCGGGTGTGGTGTCGAGGGGACGACGGTATGGCCGATTTGCCTCCGGTGTGCGAGGTGTGGCCGTTCTGTGACGTTCCTGTACGCATCGCCCGAGGTGGCGGCACCCGCGCTCGTCGGGTGCCGCCCCTCCTCCGTGGCCGGACGGTGCGTCAGATCGACACCGCCACCGCCGTGAACGTCGTCTCCGGGAGCTGCGGGCTGGTGAAGCGCGCGTTGACCAGGTAGAGGCGGTCGCCGTAGCGGGCCGCCGTGGTGGGGACGTCGAAGCGGGGGTCGGTGATCGTGCGGGTGAGTGTGGCGGTGGTCGCCGTGCGGTCCAGGGACCAGACGCTGATCAGGTTCAGGCGGTTCTGGACCACGTACAGCGTGCGGCCGATGCGGTAGAGACCGTCGCCGTTCACCACGTCCGCCGCGCCGACCAGCGTGATCCTCGTGGCGTGTCCCGTCCCGACGTTCACGTTGTACAGCTCGCCGGGTGTGCTCTTGACGACGATCAGTCCCCGGCCGTCCGGTGTGCCGACGATCCCGTTGGCGTTGTTCACGTCGGGGAGCTGGACCCAGTCGCCGGTCAGCGCGAGGGCGCTGATCTCGCCGCCGGACCGGCCGCGCGGCACGCCGTACAGTACGGCGTGCCGAGAGTCGGTGAACCAGGCCCGGTCGCCGAGCAGGGTCACGTCGTTGATGAAATGGCCTGTGGCAGACGTGAGTTGGTGGGTGGTCGCCAGCTCGCCGGTGCGTGAGTCGATCACGCGGGCCACGCCCGTGCTGCCCGCCACGTACAGCAGTCCGTCGTGGTCGAGCTTGAGGCCGACCGACACCTGGCCGGTGCCGCCCTCGTACAGGACCGTGCCCTCGCCGGTGCGCAGGTCGGTGCGGAGGATCGCGCCGTTGGCGCGGGAGCCCTGGTAGGCGTACGGCTTGCCGCCGATGGCGATGCCCTCGGGGAGCCAGCCGTCGGGGAGGGCGTACTCGGTGGGCCAACCGGACTCGTTGGTACGGGACTTGGTGGGTGCGGAAGCGGAGGTGGCAGCGTTCGCGGCCGGGGCCGCCATGGTCGTCAGGGCGAGGGCGGCCAGGGCCGCGCCGCCGAGTGCGGTGCGGCGGGAGGGGGTGGGGGCCGGCTGGGGAGCGGGGGTCATGGTTACGTGCCTCCGTGAGTGGGGTGCGGGCGGCGAACGGCGTAACTCGACGAACTGCCGAACTCTGGAACGGCGTGACGTTCGAATGGTGTGGCTCCGGAGCCGCGTGACTTCGGGGCCGCGTGACTCCGGAACGGCGTACCGCAGGGCGCTGTGGCCACACCGGGGGTGTGGTCTCACTCCGCTGCGACTTCGTTGGCGAGTAACGAGCCGCCGCCCGACGGCGTTCCTCGGTTCCGCTGTCGAGTTCCTGTCAATTTCGGGCGGGGAGATGCGGGACGGGTGACCCGGAGCGCCGTAGGCTGCCCGCACACACCGCGGAGGGAGTACGGCCATGTCCGGCTGGAGCACGCACGACATCCCTGACCAGGGCGGTCGTACCGCTGTCGTCACCGGGGCCAACAGCGGGCTCGGATACGTCACCGCGCGCGAGCTCGCCCGCAAGGGCGCCCGGGTGGTACTCGCCTGCCGGAGCGCATCGCGAGGGCGCGAGGCCGTCAGGCGACTGCACGACGAAGTGCCGGACGCGAAAGCGGAGTTGCGGCTGCTCGATCTCGGGGACCTCGCCTCCGTACGGGAGTTCGCGGGCGCCCTGCCGTACGACCGGCTCGACCTGCTCGTCAACAACGCGGGCGTGATGGCCATGCCGTACGGCACCACCGCCGACGGGTTCGAGACGCAGTTCGGTGTGAATCACCTGGGGCACTTCGCCCTCACCGGGCTGCTGCTGCCCGCGCTGCTCGCCACGCGGGGCCGGTCGCCCGAGGCACGGATCGTGACCGTCTCCAGCATGGCCCACCTGCTCGGCAACATCGACCGGGACGACCTGAACTCCAAGCGCAGCTACCGCCGTTGGATCGCCTACGGTAGGACCAAGACCGCCAACCTGCTCTTCACGCACGAGCTGGCACGCAGGCTCACGGCGGCCGGGGCGGAGGTCGTCGCGGCGGCCGCGCATCCGGGGTACGCGGCGACCAACCTTCAGACGGCGGGGCCGCGCGCGGAGGGGCGCCCGGTCGCCGAGCGGCTGATGGCGCTGGGCAACCGGGTCTTCGCCCAGCCCGCCGAGGCCGGTGCGTTGCCCGCCCTGTACGCGGCGACCGCGCCCGGGGTCCGCCCGGACTCGTTCACCGGGCCGTCCCTCGCGATGTGGCGCGGGGCGCCCGCACCGTCACGGCGGGCGCCCTGGACCCTCGACGACCGGGCGGGCGAGCGGCTGTGGGCCGCCTCCGAGCAGCTGACCGGGGTGTCCTACGAGGCGCTCAAGGGCTGAGCCCCGGCGACAGCGGCCCGGCCGCGTGGCGTCATCGTGCCGGGGCGCCGGGGGGTGCCGGAGCTCCAGGGAGCGCCGGCGGCGGCGAGAGCACTCTGGCCCGGCCCGCCGGCACCATCGGCTCCGACGGCTCCGACGGCTCCGACGGCACCGGGGCCGACCAGCAGCCCCGGGTGCCCCGCGGTCGTCAGGCGGTGCGCACCTCGTAGGTGACGATGTGCACCGAGTCGTCGTCCAGGCACTTGCCGCTCAGCAGGTCGAAACGCTGCTTGAGCAGGGGGGAGGCGACGAACGAGCGGCCCTCGTGGGTGCCGGTCAGGCCGCGTGAGAGGACGGCCGCGCCGCCGAACGGATCGCGGTTGTCGACGGCGTACAGCTCACCCGCCCGGTCCCGGAACAGGGCGACCTGGCGGCCGTCGGGCAGCAGGGCGGCCACACCTCGGCCGGGGATCAGCTGGCTGAGGTCACAGACCGTGAACCACTGGTCGTCCAGCCGCAGTTGGACCTTCAGGTCGGTCGTCTCGAGTGCCAGGGTCATCGCTGGGCGCTCCCTTCCAGGGGACGGTGGCCGATGGACAGCAACGGCAGGTCGGGCTTGATCTGGTCGCGCTCCGGGACGAAGCCGACGACCGGGTCGGGGGTGTCGGGGGCGTTGACGAAGGACACGAACCGGGCGAGCTTCTCCGGGTCGTTGATGGTGGTCGCCCACTCGTCGGCGTAGTGCGCGACGTGGTCGGTCATCAGGGACTCCAGCTCTTCGCAGATGCCGAGCGAGTCCTCCACCACCACGTCCCGTACGTGGTCCAGGCCGCCGGGGATCCGGTCCAGCCAGGTCGAGGTGCGCTCCAGGCGGTCGGCGGTGCGGATGTAGAACATCAGGAACCGGTCGATGAGGCGCACCAGTTCGGTGTCGGTGAGGTCCTGGGCGAGCAGGTCGGCGTGGCGCGGGGTGGCGCCGCCGTTGCCGCCGACGTAGAGGTTCCAGCCGTTGGAGGTGGCGATGATGCCGAAGTCCTTCGACTGGGCCTCGGCGCACTCGCGGGCGCAGCCCGACACCGCCGACTTCAGCTTGTGCGGGGAGCGCAGCCCCCGGTAGCGCAGCTCCAGGTCGATCGCCATGCGGACGGAGTCCTGGACGCCGTAGCGGCACCAGGTCTGGCCGACACAGGACTTCACCGTGCGCAGCGACTTGCCGTAGGCGTGGCCGGACTCGAAGCCGGCGTCCACCAGCCTGGTCCAGATCAGCGGGAGCTGCTCGACGCGGGCGCCGAACATGTCGATCCGCTGACCGCCGGTGATCTTCGTGTAGAGGCCGAAGTCACGGGCGATCTCCCCGATCACGATCAGGCCCTCCGGGGTGATCTCACCGCCGGGGATGCGCGGGACGACCGAGTAGGAGCCGTTCTTCTGGAGGTTGGCGAGGAAGTGGTCGTTGCTGTCCTGGAGGGCCGCCTGCTCGCCGTCCAGGACATAGCCGCTCGCGCCGATCGTCGGGGCGAGGGAGGCGATGATCGAGCCGACGGTCGGCTTGCAGACCTCGCAGCCGTCACCGCCCCGGGCGCCGTCCCGGCCGTAGCGGTCGAGGAGGTCCTGGTAGGTGTTGATGCGCAGGGCGAGGACGATCTCGTACAGCTCCTCGCGGGTCTGCGAGAAGCAGCCGCACAGGCCCTTGTCGACCTCGACGCCGCTCGCCTCCAGCTCGGCGGTGACCAGCTGGCCGAGCACCTTGACGCAACTGCCGCAGCCGGTACCGGCCTTGGTGCACTTCTTCACCTCGGGCACCGTCGTGCAGGAGTGCTCCGTCACCGCCCCGCGGATCGTGCCCTTCGACACGTTGTGGCAGGAGCAGACGATCGCCTCGTCCGGCAGCGCGGACGGGCCGAGCTGGACGGCCTCCCCGGAGCCGGCCGGCAGCACCAGCGACTCGGGGGAGACGGGCGGCACGGAGCCCGTGAACGCGCGCAGGGTGCCGTACGCCTCCGCGTCGCCGACCAGGATGCCGCCGAGGAGCGTGCCGTCGCGGCCGATGACCAGCTTCTTGTACAGGCCCGAGCGGGAGTCGGAGTAGACGACGTCGAGGCAGTCCTCGGCGGTGCCGTGCGCGTCGCCGAACGACGCCACGTCCACGCCGAGCAGCTTCAGCTTGGTGGAGAGGTCGGCGCCGGTGAAGGACAGCTGCTCGGACTCGTCGGCCGCGATGGTCGCGGCGACCGTGATCGCCTGCTCGTAACCCGGGGCGACCAGGCCGTACACCCGGCCGTCGGCGGCCAGCGCGCACTCGCCGATCGCGAACACGTGCGGGTCGTTCACCGTGCGGCACTGCTCGTCGACGGCGATGCCGCCGCGCTCGCCGACCGTCAGTCCGGACTCGCGGGCCAGCTGGTCGCGGGGGCGGACACCGGCGCTGAACACCACCAGGTCGGTGGCGAGTTCGGAGCCGTCGGAGAGCTTCATACCGGTGACCGCGCCGTCCTCGCCGACGACGATCTCCTGGGTGCCGACGCCGGTGTGGACGCTCAGACCCATGTCCTCGATGGTGCGCAGCAGGGCCGCGCCACCGCCGTCGTCGACCTGTACCGGCATCAGGCGCGGCGCGAACTCGACGATGTGGGAGGTGAGTCCGAGACCCTTCAGCGCGCCCGCGGCCTCCAGCCCCAGCAGGCCGCCGCCGACCACCGCGCCGGTCGTGGCACGCGACTTCGCGTACGCCTCGATCGCGAGGAGGTCCTCGATCGTGCGGTAGACGAAGCAGCCCTCGGCGTCCTTGTTGGGGACGGGCGGCACGAACGGGTAGGAGCCGGTGGCCAGGACGAGGATGTCGTAGTCGACCGTCAGTCCCGAGCGGGCGGTCACCCTGCGGGCCTCGCGGTCGATCGTCTCCGCGGGGTCGCCGACGTACAGCTCGATCCCGTGGTCGGCGATGAACGCCATGTCCGTCATGGACAGTTCCTCGGGCGTCCGGCCCGAGAAGTACGAGGTCAGCTGCACGCGGTCGTACGCGGGACGCGGCTCCTCGCAGAGCACGACCACGCGGTGCGTGGCGGTCAGGCCGCGCTCGGCGAGCGCCTCGAGGAAGCGCTGGCCGACCATGCCGTGGCCGACGAGCACGATCGTGGGGGTGCCCCCGGGGGTGGCGGTCATCAGGAGCCTCCGTCGTTGGTGAGCAGGTGGAGCAGGGGGCCGCCGTCGGAGGGGAGCGGCTCTGCTCCCTCCCAGGCGCGCGCCAGCGCGCCGACGGTGCCGAGTTCGCCGACGAGGACCCCGCCGACCAGGCGGTCGTCGCGGACGACGACCTTGCGGTAGGTGCCCCGGGTGGCGTCGGCGAGCTGTACGACGTCGTCGCCGGGGAGCGGCTCCGTCTCGCCGAACGCGGCGAGGTCGAAGGCGCTGTTTCCGGCGAGGGTGAGCCGGGTGAGGGCGCGGGTGCCGGCATACCGGGAGTCCGCGTCCCCGGCGAGCGACTCGGCGAGGACGTCCGCCTGTTCCAGCGCGGGTGCGGCCAGCCCGTACACGTTCCCGTCGTGCTGCGCGCAGTCGCCGATCGCCCGGATGCGGGGGTCCGACGTGCGGAGCCGGTCGTCGACCAGGATCCCCTTGTGCACGGCGAGTCCCGCCGCCTTGGCGAGTCCGGCGCGCGGGGAGACCCCGCAGGCCAGCACCACCAGGTCGGCGTCGAGGGCGTACCCGTCGGCCATCTCGACCGAGCGGACGGCGCCGCCGACGCTGCGCACGTCGCGGACCCGGCACTCGGTGTGGACCTCGACGCCCAGGTCCCGCAGGTGCCGCAGCACCAGCTTGGACGCGTTCGGGTCGAGCTGGCGTTCCATCAGCCGCTCGGCCTGCTGGGCGAGGACGACCTGGGCGCCGCGCACGGCGAGCGCGCGGGCCGCGGAGACCCCGAGGAGCCCGCCGCCGATGACGACCGCCCGCACGCCCGGCCGTACCGCCTTGGACAGGCCGAGGCAGTCGTCCATGGTGCGGAAGGCGTGGACGCCCTCCGGCAGGACGTGGTCGGGGGTGAAGAGGCCGCGCAGGGGCGGCAGCACCGGGTTGGAGCCGGTGGCCAGGACGAGGGTGTCGTATGCGATCTCCGAGCCGTCCGCGCAGGTCACGGTCCGCCCGTCGCGGTCGATACCGGTGACCCGGCCCCGCAGCAGTCCGGCGGGCGCGGGCAGCGCGATCACCTCGGGGGCGTACCGGCCGGCCAGCACCTCGGCGAGCAGGACCCGGTTGTACGGCCGGTGCTCCTCCTCGCCGATCAGCAGGGCGGGCGTGCCCAGCTCGCCGAGCCGGCGGGCGAGTCGTACGCCCGCGAGGCCGGCGCCGATCACCACCACACGCGAATTCGAGGTCATGTCCAGGAGCGTGCGGTGCCGACGTTACCCGACCGCATCACCGTTGTTTCCCGCGAGGAACGCTGCCCTCAGCGGGCCGGGTGCGGGGGTGTGAGGGTTGCGGACCGCGTTCCCGGCGCGCCTACACCTCGGTCGCCCAGACGTGCTCGTACTGGTCGGTGCCGCCGTCCGTCGGCTGGTGGGCCGGGTCGGTCTCCCATTTGCTGTCGGTGACCTTGAACTGCGCGCCCGGCATGAGCAGGACCTCGTCCTCCGTGCCCTGGTACTGATGGAACGGATCGATGTCGCGGCCGTACTTCCCGGTGAGCGTCAGCTCCAGCAGGATCCGGTGCGTCTGCCGGCCGCTCGCCTTCTGCCCCCGCATGAAGCCCAGCCCCACGTCCTTGTCCCTGCTGGTGCTGTCGAAGGAGCTGGTGAAGAGGGAGCCCGGCCGGTAGTTCAGCGCGGCCTGCTTGCCGTGCCGGAGGACCGAGTCCCCGTCGCCGCCGAGGTTCCAGTCGCCGCGGAAGACGGTGCCGGTGACGCCGGGCAGCCGGTTCAGCGCCTCCATGGTCATGTCGGCGTGCGCCTTGAGCTCCTCGAAGAGCGCGGGGGCGATGACGTCGATCCGCGCGTCGATGACGACCATCGCCGCCTTCTTGGCCGCGGGGTCCGGGCCCCGGGCGGGGGCGAGCTGGGGCCCGATGACCGGGTCCTCCTCGAGCGTGGGCACGTACTCCTGGCCGACGCCGTTCTGGGCGGCCCAGTGGAGCTGGCTCTTGATCTGCCGCAGGGAGACCGCCTCGGCGCCGGCCGAGGCGAGGGCGCCGGCGCCGTACGGCGCGTACCCCTCGGGCAGCAGCCGGCTGCGCACCACCGAGTTGATCATCCCGTGTGCTCCGCCGGTGTAGGTCATCAGGGCGGTCGCGTGGGCGGGCTTGAACGTCTCGGCGACGGCCGCGGTCGAGGCGCCCCCGTTGTCCGCCTTCCACCTGGTGATGCCCGGCGTGGGCGTGGTGTCGCCCTGCGCGAATTCGTTGTACTTGGCCGGCGCCGTCCGGGCCGCCGGTTGCCCGGGTTCCATGAAGCCGCTCGCCGCGGGATCCACGGCCCTCGGCTTGTCGGCCTCCGCGAGGTACATCAGCTCGTGCGGGAACTGGCCGTCGACGCAGACGTTCTGCCGCAGCTCCTGCTCCGTGAAGGGGGCGATGTGCTGGTACATCAGCGCCGCGCCCTTGCCCGCCCGGCTCGCGGACTCGCCCGGACCCTTGACCCCGGCCGCCCAGGAGCCGCGCAGGATCTCGTAGAGCGAGTGGTCCCAGGACGGCAGCATCCAGCCCATCACGGCCATCCGGTAGTCGAAGACGTCCACCCCGGACACGCCGATCCACTGGAAGGTCTTGAGCATCCGGGTCGTGGTGCCGGACATGCCGGCGACGACCGGGATGCCCTTCGCGGCGTTCGTCTTCGGCCAGGACTCGTTCTGCTGGATCTCCCAGTAGGCGGCGCCCTCGTTCCAGGGCAGCTTGTCGTCCATTCCGGGCTTGCCGGCGAACGCCAGCTCGCGCGCGCTGAGCGGGGCGCCACGGTCCGCGTAGTCACGGGGGGTCTTGCGGTGGGCCTGCTTGTCGGCCTCGCTCCGCTCCTTCCGCGGCCCCTGGCTGTCGATCATTTCGCGGGTGTCGCCGGCGAAGGTCTCCGGCTCCGACTGCCACAGCAGGTTGCCCAACGCGTACGGGTCCTTCTCGTAGTTGTAGCCCTTGCCCACGGCGGCCGCCGCGCCCCACAGGGGCAGCCGGGACCAGCTGTTGAGGAACGCGGAGTGTTTCTTCAGTTCCTCCTGGTTCATCCCGAGCGTGGCCGCGAGCTGCGGCTTCGGCCCGATGATCGCGTTCAGGATCTGCTTGAGCGAGAGCTCCGCCCCCGAGTTGTAGTAGGCGGCGTTGTACACGGCGGTCATCAGCTCCCGGACGTTGCCGTCGCGGGCGAAGAAGTCGTTGATCTGGGCGGTGGTCATGCCGTCGCCCACCTGGCCGCCGCTCGTTCTGTCGTTCTTGAAGAACGAGTTGTTGGCGAGGGCCGTGTCCTTGTGCTCGGTGCGGGCGAAGTCGATCAGCAGCTTCTTGAGCCTGGCCACGGTCTTACGGGCCGCGGCGAGCGCCTTCGGATGCCCGAAGGAGTACCCGCCGAGCCGCTTCTCGAATTCCTCGGCCGCCGCCTGCCAGCCCGTCTTCGCGTAGTACTGGGCGTGGTCGAAGGGCGCCTCGCCGTCGCCGGAGCGCTGTACGGCGATCTCCCCGCCGGCGTGCGCGGGGGCGGCCGCCGCGCGCTGCACGGGCGCGGGACCGGTGGGCGCGGGGCCCGCGGGCGTCGCCTCGGCGGGCGCGGGGCCGGCCAGGACACGGCGGGCGTTCTCCTCCGCCGCCCGTTCGAAGCGGTCGGAGGGGTCCGAGACGCTGAGTCCCGAGCCGTTGTCCGTCCCCGCGACCGGTCCCTGACGCTGCTGGATGACGTGCGTCAGCTCATGGGCCAGCGTGTGCCGGTCCGTACCGCCGGCGCCGATGACGACATGGCTGCCGGAGGTGTAGGCGCGGGCGCCCACCTCGGCCGCCGAACGCTGGGCGGTCGGCCCGGTGTGCAGCCGCACATCGGAGAAGTCGGCACCCAGCCGCGCCTCCATCTCCGTGCGGACCGTCCCGTCGAGCGGCTGCCCGGCGGTCCGCAGCACGTCCGGCACGGACGAACGCTGCACCGACGCGGGATCGCCCGCGCCGGCGCCGTCGTGCCCGCAGGAGGGCCCGTGCGCGTGGCGCTGGTCCTGCCGCCGCTGTTCCAGCAACCGGACGACGGCGGCGTTGCCGGCCGTGCGCTGCAACGCCAGCAGCTGCCCCTCGGCCGGCAGGCCGCCGGACCCGACCGGTCCCACGGGTCCCGACCACGCTGCCGGGCCGCTGGACAGGGCCGGGCCGACGGCGTCGGTCGTGCGCGCGGCGGCGGGCGTGGTCCGGGCGGGACGAGCGGCGGTGTCCTGCTGGTCCTGTGAACGCATGCTCCGATCATCGGTCATCTCGCGTCGCCAGGTGGGGAGTTGACCTATTTCCGACAAGGTCGAGGCAATCGGCGGGCGCGGGCCGGGGTGGGTGGAGCGGGCGGGGAGCGGGCGGGCGTGGGCCGGGGCGGGTGGCAGGCGGTGCGGCCGGGAGGTGACGGTGCGTGGTCAGGCGCGGGAGGAGGTGAGGTGTGCGAACACGACGACGTTCCCCTGGTAGCCGGTCGACTTTGTGTAGCCCCCGCCGCAGGTGATCACCCGCAGTTCCGGCCTGCTCGCGGCCCCGTACACCTTCTGGTCGGGGAAGTCGCGCGCCTGGTAGACCTCGACGGCGTCCACGGTGAACACGGCGACGCTTCCGTCACGTCGGTCCACCTCGATGGCGCTGCCCTTGCGCAGGGCACCCAGGTCGTAGAAGACGGCCGGCCCGTCGGCGTTGTCGACATGGCCGGCGACGATCGCGGTGCCCTTCTCGCCGGGAGTGGTGCCGGCCTCGTACCAGCCGGCCAGGTTCTCCTTCTCGGCGGGCGGGACGTCGAGGCTGCCCGACGGGGTGAGGGCGAGGCCCGTCAGCGGGGCGTCCACGTGGATCGCGGGGATGCGGACGCGGTCGGGCGGGGAGGGCGGCAGCGCCGGGGCGGACCGGGCCCGTACGTCCGCGCCCGCCGAGTGGGCCTGGGCCGCGGACGGCTGCGGCGGGGCGTGTGTCTCGGCGCCGCTGTACAGCAGCCAGGCGCCGCTGCCGAGCGCGATCACCGTGACGGCCGCTATGGCGGTGTTGCCGATCCTGCGCATCCCGGGCCCCTTCTCCGTCGCTCTTCGTCGCTCGTGGCTCGTGGCTCGTGGCTCTTCGTGGCTCTTGCGCGAACGCTTTCCGTGCGTTTCCTGGTCGGGGGAACCCTGTTCCCCCTCCGGGCCGCGAGGGGCGTCGGACCCGGAGGGGGAGGGGACATGCGGTACCGGCGGACGGACAGCGGAGGGTGTCCGTCAGATCCCGTCGCCTCTCGCCCGGCGATGCAGGAGCCAGGTACCGCCCGCGGCGGCGACGGCGAGAGCCGCCACACCGGCCGCGGTCTGAACGGGGTCGGGGCCAAGCGCGCCACCGACCCCCGTCTTCACACTTCCTCGCGGAGGCACCGGCTGCTGCCGGTCGGAGGCCAGCACGACCACCAGGTCCCCGGTGACGCGCCGCCCGCCCGTGGCGCATTCCGCGACGATCTCGTACGTCCCCGGCTGCGCGCTCGGCGGCACCCGGAACTGTCCGATCGCCTCGCCCTCGTGCGCGCTGGGCGCGAGCGGGAAACGACCGGCGCCCACCGCCCCGGCGTCACCCGTCGCCGCTCCGCCCTCGCCGCACGCCGCCGTGCTCACCGAGACCCGCCCGCCCGGCACCGCGGTGGAGGGATACACCTCCAGCTTTCCGGCGCGGCTGCCGGTCCCGACAGCGGCGTCCGCGCCGACGGCGGGCGCGGCGAACCCGGCCGCGGCGATGACGGCGAGTGCTGTACCGGTCAGCAGACGTCCGGCACGACGGGTGGCGCCATGTGCGGTACGACGGGCGGTGCGTCGCATCGGTGCTCCTTCGAGCTCTTCGAGTCTCCCTGCCCCTCCGAGGTAAGTCGCAGCGGGGCGAGCGCGCTTCCTGAGGGAGCGTCAGGAATGGGATGAATGGGTGTCAGATATGCGCGCGGGAGAGTGGCCCCTGCGCGGGTTTCACCAGGTCACCGACGTGCGGACGGTACGGCACGGAAAAGCGCCTCCAGGGCGGGTGAACGGGTGACCGCCGCCGCGGGGCCACCGCCGGGACCGACCGACGGCCGACGCCGGGACCGGTCGACGGTCACCGCCGACACAGGGCGACGACCGCTGCCGGGCCGGTCGACAGTCATGGCCGGGCCGGTCGGCACTCGCCGCCCGGCCCGGCATCGGCTGCCGCCGGGCCGGGTCTCGGCCGCCGCCGGCCCGCGCGAGGTCACCGCGGGGTGAGCCAGTCCCCGCTCTCGATCAGCCGGCCCCGGGCTCGCAGGCGGTCGGCGACGGCGGGTGCGGCGACGTACACCCAGGCGCGTACGGGAGGGACCCCGCGCGCGTGGACCGCCCCCGCCGCGTCGGCCGGCGCGCCCACTCCCACGCGCACCTCGCGCTCGACGCGCTCGTACAGGTTGCGCGGGTCGCCCGGCACGTACTCCTCCAGCCGGTCCAGCTCGGCGAGCACGCCCGCGTACGCCCGCGGGAGGGGTGTGACGAGTTCGCCGGCCACCGTCCCGCCCGGCTCCTCCACCGCGTAGGGGTAGCCGGGGCCCTGGTAGAGCACCGCTCCCGCCAGCCGGGCCGATTCCTCGCGAAGGGTGCGGCCGCGCAGCACGAGGTCGTGGTTGACCTCGCCGGGGCGGAGGGTGCCGTAGACGAAGAAGGGGAGTTCCGGGGCGCTCACGGAAACGATTCTCTCCCCTCACCGCCCCCTCACCGGTCCATCGCGCATGCGCTATGGACATGACATGTCATGCCCTCTTAAATGCCAGGACGACATCAGCGCCACCTCCACAGGCCGCCCACAGGCCACCCCCACACGCGCCCCCACGGCGCCTTTCCGAGGAGACCGAAGACACTGATGAGTCGGATACGGCAGCACGTCCGAGGTTCCCGTCTCGCCACCGCAGGTATCGCCGTCACCACGGCCACGCTCCTGGCCGCCGTGCTCTCGCCGGTCGCAGACGCGGCCGACAGGCCGACCCGGGCGACGGCGCTCGACAACGCGGCGGCGGTCCTCGCCGATCACGCGGCGACCCTCGGCCTCACCTCCGTACAGGGCACCTCCGTCCGTGACGTGGTCGTCGACAAGGACGGCACCCAGCACGTCCGCTACGACCGCACCTACCGCCAACTCCCCGTCCTGGGCGGCGACTTCGTCGTCCATCTGGCTCCCGACGGCGCCTACCGCAGCGCGAACCGGGCGACCCGGGCGACGATCTCGCTGCCGAGCATCACCCCGGAGGTCTCCGCCCCCAAGGCCGCCGACGTCGCCGTGAACGCCCTGCGCGCGGCCCACCTCGGCGAGACGCTGAAGCAGGTGAAGGCCAAGCCGCAGCTGGTCGTCGACGCGCTGCACGGCGCCCCGAAACTGGCCTGGCGCACCGACGTCGTCGGCCTCGACACGCTCGGCAACCCGGTCGCCCGCGCGGTGCTGACCGACGCGCGCACCGGCGCCCGGATCGACGCCTGGGACACCCTCGAGACGGCCACCGGCGACGGCAAGTCCCTGTACGGCGGCACGGTCCCGCTGGAGACGACCCTCTCGGGAACGACGTACCAGCTCAAGGACCCGACGCGGGGCAACACGTACACCGGCGACGCGGCGAACAAGACCGACCTGTGCATCTTCGGCATCTGCATCAGCCGCGCCCCCGCGACCCTCTTCACGGACGCCGACAACCACTGGGGCACCGGCGCCACGGCGGACCGCTCCACCGCCGCCGTCGACGCCCAGTACGGCACCGACGTGACCTGGGACTACTACAAGAACGTGCACGGGCGCAACGGCATCGGCAACGACGGCAAGGGCTCCTACAACCGCGTCCACTACGGCAACAGCTACAACAACGCCTTCTGGGACGACAGTTGCTTCTGCATGACCTACGGCGACGGTGACGGCACCCAGCTGGGCCCGCTGGTCGCCCTGGACGTGGCAGGCCACGAGATGTCCCACGGCGTGACCTCGAAGACGGCCAAGCTGACCTACTCGGGGGAGTCCGGCGGCCTGAACGAGGCGACGTCCGACATCTTCGGATCGCTGGTCGAGTTCTACGCCGGCAACTCCTCCGACACCGGCGACTACCTCATCGGCGAGAAGATCGTCCGCTCCGGCTTCGGCCGGGACGCCCTGCGTTACATGGACAAGCCGAGCAAGGACGGCAACTCCGCCGACTACTGGAGCAGTTCGGTCGGCAACCTCGACGTCCACTACTCGTCCGGGGTCGCCAACCACTTCGCCTACCTCCTCGCGGAAGGCAGCGGCACCAAGACCGTCAACGGCGTCACCTACAACTCCCCGACGTACAACGGCTCGACGCTCACCGGCATCGGCCGCGACAAGCTCGGCGCCATCTGGTACCGCGCCCTCACCGTCTACATGACGTCCTCGACGAACTACGCGGCGGCGAGGACGGCCACCCTGAACGCGGCCCGCGACCTCTACGGCACGGGCACCACGGAGTACAACGCGGTGGCGGCGGCCTGGGCAGCCGTCAACGTGAACTGACCCGGCGGTGACCGCGGGGACCCGCCCGCGGTGGAACGGTTCGGTCTCCGTCTGCGTCGTCCCTCTCCGGGGCACGGTTGCCGTGTCCCGGGGAGGGGAGACCAGGGTGACTACCACCAGGGTGACTACGGGCGGCTTCGCCAAGTGGACGAGGCGGTTCGAGGACGAGCGGGAGCGCAGACACGCCCAGGGCGATCCGGACTGGGAGCGGGGCGCCACGCTGCATCCGGCGGTGTGGGCCGGCATCCAGCGCTTCCAGGTCGGCGAGGACGGCGACGGCGCCAACCTCGTCGGCAAGGCGGACGAGGCCGGCGACGCCGACTACGGGCGGGCTGTCCGGCTCTTCGTCGCCGAGGAACAGAACCACGCCCGGCTGCTCGCCCGGCTGCTGGCCGCGGGAGGAATGCCGACGCTGGCCGGGCACTGGAGCGACGCGGTCTTCGTACGGCTGCGGCGTCTCATGGGCCTGCGCCTGGAACTGCTGGTGCTGATGATCGCGGAAGTGGTGGCGCTGCGTTACTACCGGGCCCTGCGCGACGGCACCGACGACACGCTCACCACGGAGGTGGCGGGGCGGATCCTGTCCGACGAGGAGCGTCACGTGCCGTTCCACTGCGAGCGGCTGCACGACTCCCTGGCGGAGCTGCCCCGCGCGGCGCGCCGCCCGGTGATGGCCCTGTGGCGGCTCCTCCTGCTCGCGATCTCTCTCGTCGTCGCCGCCGACCACGGTGCGGCGCTGCGCCGACTCGGCGTCGGGCGCCTCCGGTTCGTGGCCGACGTCATGGCTTCGTCCCGCCCGGTGGTCTCCGCCGTGCTGGTGCCCCGCCCGGACGCGTGGACGGGCGCCCGCTGAGGGGGCGGCCCTTCGCACACGGCCTCCCGGACACCGACAATGGCGCCGTGCACGAAGAGACCGCGCGTGACCAGGCCGACCTGATCCCCCTCCTGTTGCAGCATCTGCACGCCCCGCTCGCCGGGACGTCGTACGTGCGCGGAGTGCTGCCCGCCCCCGGTGGCGCCGATGCCGTGCGGGTCGCCGTCGGGCCGGTGACCGCCGAGTCGACGGGGGAGCTGACCCTCTACGAGTTTCCGCTCGTCGTCGGCGAGGACTGTACGACCGCGTACGACGTCATCGGGATGCTGCGCACCCTGTGCGGTGAGGGGAGCCGGCCGGCCGGGACGGGCACGGTGAGGGGGATGCCGGTCGTCCCCGTGGATCCGTCGGCGGTGGCGCGGGCCGAGGAGACGGCAGCCGACCGGGGGCTGCGGTTGGTGCGGACCCTGGTCCGCGCCTCGTGCTTCGACGAGGACCACACGACGGATCCCCTCCTGCACGGCTTCCTCTTCCTGCAACAGGACCTGGTGCGGCTGTACTTCCGGGCCGACGGGCTCCCGGGAGTGACCGCCGCCGACGTACGGACGACGGGGGCGCTCACGGCGCTGACGGCGGCACTGCCCACCCTCGTCCGCGGGGAGAGGGAACAGATGGTCCCGGACGACACGGATCCCCACTGCGCGCGGGTCCTGGACGTGACCTACTGGTGAGTCATATCGCTTCCCCGTGGCCGAGACCAACCGTTACGCTCCCCCAGCGCGCATCCGGCGTGAGCAGGGAGTACCGGGGGTAATGGGGCAGTGGGGGACATGACGCAGGAAGTCGGCGCGCCCGAGAAGGGCCCGAACGCGTGGGCTCAGGCCATCGCGGCGCTGGTGGTGGTCGGGGCGCTCGGGGGCGGGCTGTACGTGATCCAGAAGAACGATGCCGCGGCAGCCGACAAACCGGCGGTCTGTTCCGCCGACGACGAGGACAAGAAGGCCGCCGAGGACGCGAAGGCGGCGCAGCGCGTCTCCGGGACGGAGCTGTGCACGGCGCTGAACCGCCCGGACCTGCCGGCGCTGCTCGGCACTCCGCGGGAACACGCGCTGACGGCCTACGGCAATGACGGCTCGGTCGAGAGGGCGAGCGGCGCCGCGATCCCCAGTCCGGAGGGGACCGTCCAGCTGGACACGTACACCGTGAAGCTCTCGCGGTCCTACGACAAGTACCCGGTCGCGGGGATGGAGGACCTGCTGAGCGAGGCGGAGTCGAAGACGATCCTCGGACATCCCGCGGTGCTCTACTCGGGGCAGACGATCGCCCTCGACTTCGACCTCGGCGGCGGCAAGTCCGAAGCGGGCCCCGGCGGCATCGCCCGCGTTCTGGTGGTCGCCCCGGACACCAAGGACGGCGGCGGCTCCTACGAACTCGCCATCTGGCGCCAGGACACCGTGCGTCCGGACGACGCGGCCCTGCTGAGCGTGGCGCAGAAGGTGCTGCCGATGATCCCGGGGTGGGCGCAGGCCGGCTGACGGCCTCGCGCGGCGCGTGCCGGGCCCGCCGGCACGGGCTGCTCCGCGCCCCGGCTACTCGGCGATCTCCACCCGCACCGCGCACACCTTGAACTCCGGCATGCGCGAGGTCGGGTCCAGGGCCGGGTTGGTGAGCGTGTTGGCGCGGCCCTCGCCCGGCCAGTGGAACGGCATGAAGACGGTGTCGGGCCGGATCCCGGTGGTGATGCGGGCCGGCGCCACCGCCCGCCCGCGCCGTGACACCACGGCCAGCGGGTCGCCCTCGGCCGCACCGAGCCGCGCCGCCAGGCGGGGGTGCAGCTCCACGAACGGGCCGGGCGCGGCGGCGTTCAGCTCGTCCACGCGGCGGGTCTGGGCACCGGACTGGTACTGCGCCACGACCCGCCCGGTGGTGAGCAGAACGGGGTAGTCGTCGTCCGGTTCCTCGGCGATGGGCCGGTGTGAGACCGGCACGAAGCGTGCCCGCCCGTCCTCCGTGGCGAACCGGTCGAGGAAGAGCCGGGGCGTACCCGACGCCCGCGGAGCACCCTCCGCGTCGCCCGCGCCCCCGGTCCTGCCCGCGGTCCGCGTCTCTCCTTCGGCCTCCGCCGGGCAGGGCCAGAAGACCCCGGCCCCGCTCTCCTCCGCGAGTCGCGCGTAGGTGATGCCGGAGTAGTCCGCGACGCCGCCCGCGCTGGCTCGGCGGAGTTCCTCGAAGACCTCCTCGGGGTCGGTCGGGAAGCCCTTCTCGACGCCCAGCCGGGCCGCCAGTTCGTGCAGGACCTCCAGGTCGCTCCGTACGCCCTGCGGGGCGGTGATCGCCTGGCGACGCAGCAGGACCCGTCCCTCCAGGCTGGTCGTCGTCCCCGTCTCCTCCGCCCACTGGGTGACCGGCAGGACGACGTCCGCGAGGGCCGCCGTCTCCGACAGGACGACATCGCAGACGGCGAGGAACTCGAGGGACTTGATGCGCTCCTCGATGTGCGCGGCGCGCGGCGCCGACACCACCGGGTTCGACCCCATCAGCAGCAGCGACCGTACGTCGGACCCCAGCGCGTCCAGCAGTTCGTACGCGCTGCGTCCGGGCCCGGGCAGCGAGTCCGGGTCCACGCCCCACACCTCGGCGACGTGCCGCCTGGCCGCCGGGTCGTCCAGCTTGCGGTAGCCGGGCAGCTGGTCGGCCTTCTGGCCGTGCTCGCGCCCGCCCTGGCCGTTGCCCTGCCCGGTCAGACAGCCGTAGCCGCTGAGCGGCCGGCCGGCCCGCCCGGTCGCCAGGCAGAGGTTGATCCACGCGCCGACCGTGTCGGTGCCCTTGGACTGCTGCTCGGGCCCGCGCGCGGTGAGCACCATCGCGGCCTCGGGCTCGCAGAACAGCCGCACGGTCTCCCGGAGTTGAGGAACGGACACCCCCGTGATCCGTTCCACGTACTCCGGCCAGTGCGCCATGGCGGCCGCCCGCGCCTCCTCCCAGCCGGTGGTCCGCTCCCGCACGTACTCCTCGTCGACCCGCCCCTCGGCGACGATCAGGTGCAGCAGACCCAGCGCCAGCGCGAGATCCGTACCCGGCCGGGGCGCGAGGTGCAGATCGGCCTGCTCGGCGGTCTTCGTGCGGCGCGGGTCGATCACGATCAGCGTGCCGCCGTTCTCCCGCAGCTCGTTGAAGAACCGCAGCGCGGGCGGCATGGTCTCCGCGAGGTTGGACCCGACCAGGATCACGCATCCCGTCCTGGGGATGTCCTCCAGTGGGAAGGGGAGCCCCCGGTCGAGGCCGAACGCCTTGATGCCGGCGGCCGCCGCGGACGACATGCAGAAGCGGCCGTTGTAGTCGATCTGCGAGGTGCCGAGCACGACCCGCGCGAACTTGCCGAGCGTGTACGCCTTCTCGTTCGTCAGCCCGCCCCCGCCGAACACGCCGAGCGCGTCGGCCCCGTGCTCGGAGCGCACCCTGCCGAACTCCCGGGCGATCCGGCCCAGCGCCTCCTCCCAGGTGGCCGGCACGAGCGAACCGCCGGACCGCACCAGCGGAGAGGTCAGCCGCACCCGCGAGGAGAGCACCTCCGGCGCCGTACGGCCCTTGCCGCACAGCGCGCCCCGGTTCACCGGGAAGTCCGGGCGCTCGACCACCTCGACGCCCCCCCTGGGCAGGGGCGACAGGGCCATCCCGCACTGCAGGGCGCAGTACGGGCAGTGGGTGGGCGTCGAAGTGGTCGGCATACGTCCCAGCGTGCTTCGGCCGTGTTACGCGCCGTGCGGCCTCCTGTTACGGCGGTGTGGTGGTGCCCTCCTCGCCGGACCGGACCCGCCGTGAGGCACCCACCGGGCCGGGCCCATCGCACCCGCCGCCGCATCGGTCACGGCACCCGCACCCGTCACGTCACCCGCACCCTTCACTGCTCTCGCCTCCGCCCCGCACCCACCACTCGCCCCACTCGCCGCAGGGCCCTCACCGGTCGCCGGCGAGGGCCCTCGTCACCCCCGGTTCCTTCGGCCCGAGGAACCGGGGGTCCGGCTCGAACACCGCGTCCAGGGCCGCCTTCCCGGCCGCGAGAACCTCCCGGGCGCCCCCGTAGTACCAGGTCACGTCGTGTGTGGCGGCGACCCCGACCCCGTACGAGTCCACGCCCGCCGCCTCGCACAGGGCGACCGCCCGGCGGATGTGGAAGTCCTGGCTGATCAGCACGGCCCGGTCGACGCCGAAGATCTTCTTGGCGCGGACGCAGGAGTCCCAGGTGTCGAAACCGGCGTAGTCGCTGACGATCCGCGTGTCGGGCACCCCGTGCCCGGTGAGGTAGGTGCGCATGGCGTCCGGCTCGTCGTAGTCCTCGCGGCTGTTGTCACCCGTCACGAGCACGACCTCGATACGGCCCTCCCGGTACAGCTTCGCCGCCGCGTCCAGCCGGTGCGCGAGATACGGCGAGGGCTCGCCGTCCCACAGACCGGCGCCGAACACGACGGCGACCTCGGTGCGCGGTGCGTCGGCGGTCGTGCCGAGCCGGTCGGCCGTGGACACGTACAGCCAGGTGGACGGCAGCAGCGCGAGCACGCACCCGGCCATCACGGCCTGCACCAGCCGCCGCCGGCCGGCCCGGGTGCGCGGCAGCCGCGGTCGACGGATGTGCATACGGTGTTCCCCCAAGGTCGCGCGGGTCGAAAGCCCCTTCGGCACGGGAAGACGCGGCAGGCGGTGATCCGGTTCGCCGCCCCGCGCGGCGAGCCACATCTCACACCGCCCCCGGGCGCGGCGTGAACGACCCGAAAACACTCGTGACGGACAGGCAACGGGGGTGCAATCTCGGTCCGTCAGGATCTGTTCATGAAGGCGTCGCCCGTTCAGTACGACGAGTCCGCAGTCCCCCTCGACAGTACGGCGCACATCATGAACCGGATCAGCTCCCAGCTCGCCAGCCAGCTCAGCCTCGTCCAGCTCGACGGACGCCGGCGTCCCGGCCCGCCCGCGCTGGTCGTCGTCGCCCACGGCAGCCGCGACCCGCGCGCCCTGAGCACCGTCCGCACGCTTCTCGACCGCGTCCGCGAGCAGCGTCCCGGCCTGCCGGTGCGTCTCGGCCACATCGAGCTCAACGAGCCGCTGCTCACGGACACCCTCGCCGACCTCGACGCGCACGGCACGACGGACGCCGTCCTGGTCCCGCTCCTGCTGGCCCGCGGCTACCACGTCAAGCGGGACATCCCGGAGATGGCGGCGAAGGCGCGGGTGCACACGCGCGTGGCCGCGCCGCTCGGCCCGCACCCGTTCCTCGTGGAGACCCTGTACGCCCGCCTGGTGGAGGCGGGCTGGCGTCCGGACATGACGCAGGAGGAGCGCCGGACGAGCGCGGTCGTCCTCGCGGCGGCCGGCTCCCGCGATCCCGACTCGGCCGTCGACACCCGCCGTACGTCCCGCCTCCTGGCGCGCCGGCTGGGTGTCCCGGTGGTCCCCGCGTACGCGTCCACGGCGACCCCGACCGTCCCGACGGCGCTGCGGGCCCTGGCAGCGCGAGGCCGCGACCGGGTGGCGGTCGCCTCCTGCTTCACGGCCCCCGGCCGCTTCGCGACCGAGTGCGCCCGGGCGGCCCCCTGGATCGCGTCCGCTCCGCTGGGCACCCACCCGGCGATGGCGAGCCTGCTCCTGCACCGCTACGACCAGGCGTGGGCGGCCCCGGCGAACACGGCCACCGAACTGGCGTCGGCCTGAGACCCGGTCCGGCCCGGACCCGTCGATCCGGACCGTCGATCCGGAGCCGACAGCCGGGCAGGCGCCCGGTACCACCCGATTGTCACCCCCGCCGCTTACTGTCGAGGCATGGAAGGCACCGCACACCCCGACACCGCCTATGACCCGACGTCAGTCGCCCGCTGGGCCCCCGAGCCGGACAAACGCCCCGGCCGGACCGCCTTCCAACGAGACCGCGCCCGCGTCCTGCACTCCTCGGCCCTGAGAAGGCTGTCCGGCAAGACCCAAGTGGTGACACCGGGCACCCGCACCGACGCCTGGGACGCCACCCCCCGCACCCGCCTCACCCACTCCCTGGAGTGCGCCCAGGTGGGCCGCGAGCTCGGCGCCGCCCTCGGCTGCGACCCCGATCTGGTCGAGGCCGCCTGTCTCTCCCACGATCTCGGGCACCCCCCGTTCGGTCACAACGGCGAACAGGCACTGAACGAGTTCGCGCGGGACTGCGGCGGCTTCGAGGGCAACGCCCAGTCGCTGCGGCTCCTCACCCGCATCGAACCCAAACGCTTCACCGCCGAGGGGTCCGTGGGTCTCAACCTCACCCGGGCCACCCTCGACGCCGCCACCAAGTACCCCTGGCCCCGGGGCGCCCGCCCCACCGACCCGGCATCGCCCAAGTTCGGCGTCTACGAGGACGACAGGCCCGTCTTCGACTGGGTCCGCGAAGCGGCTCCCGGTACGCGTACGTGCTTCGAGGCGCAGGTCATGGACTGGGCCGACGACGTGGCGTACTCGGTGCACGACGTGGAGGACGGCCTGCACGCGGGGCACATCGATCCCAACTGCCTGCACGCCGAACCGGAGCGCCAGGAGATCTTCCGGGTCGCCGTCGGCCGGTACGTCCCCGTCGGTACCGATCCGGCCGCACTCGCCGCCGCCCTCGACCGCCTCCAGGACCAGGAGTGGTGGCCGCACGGCTACGACGGCACGGCGGCCGCCCAGGCCCGCCTGAAGGACGCCACCAGCCAGCTCATCGGCCGTTTCTGCCTGGCCGCCGAGGGCGCCACCCGCACGCGCCACGGCAACGGGAGACTCACCCGCTACGGCGCCGAACTCGTCGTGCCCGAGGAGGCGCGCCTCGAGTGCGCGGTCCTCAAGGCGGTCGCCGACCGGTACGTCATGCAGCGCGCCGAACAGGAGGTCCTCCGCGCCGACCAGCGCGTCGTCATCAGCGAGCTCGCCGAGGCGCTCACCGCCCGCGCCCCCGACGGCCTCGACCCCCAGTTCCGCGCCCTGTTCGACCAGGCGTCCGACGACCGCGCGCGCAAGCGGGTCGTCGTCGACCAGATCGCCTCCCTCACCGACGCCTCGGCCCGCTCGCTCCACAGCCGTCTGACGGGGCGGACGAGATCGTGACAAGTGCGGACCGGGTGCGCCCGAACGGGCCCGGAACGTGACCCGACGTGCCCTGATCGGGCACGTCCCCCTTCCCCCATCACGCTGCGTGCGGGACGCTCGGATGTGGCGGCACACACAGTGTCATCTGGGGGGACACCCCCCAGACCCTCGGTAGGAGGCATCACGTGGTCGACGCGGATCAGACATTTGTCATCGTCGGAGGAGGCCTGGCCGGCGCCAAGGCGGCCGAGACGCTGAGGGCGGAGGGCTTCACCGGCCGCGTGATACTGATCTGCGACGAGCGCGACCACCCCTACGAGCGGCCGCCGCTCTCCAAGGGGTTCCTGCTCGGCAAGGAGGCGCGGGAGAGCGTCTTCGTGCACGAGCCCGCCTGGTACGCGCAGAACGACATCGAGCTGCACCTCGGCCAGACCGTCGACGCGATCGACCGCACGGCGAAGACGGTCCGCTTCGGTGACGACGGCACCCTCGCCCACTACGACAAACTGCTCCTCGTCACCGGCGCGGAGCCCCGCCGGCTGGACATCCCCGGCACCGACCTCGCGGGCGTGCACCATCTGCGCCGGCTCGCGCACGCCGAGCGCCTCAAGGGCGTGCTGGCCGCCCTCGGCCGGGACAACGGCCACATCGTGATCGCCGGCGGCGGCTGGATCGGCCTGGAGATCGCGGCGGCGGCCCGCGAGTACGGCGCCGAGGTCACCGTCGTCGAACCGGAGCCCACCCCGCTGCACGGCGTCCTCGGCCCGGAGCTCGGGAGCGTCTTCGCCGACCTGCACCGCGAGCACGGCGTCCGCTTCCACTTCGGCACCCGCCTCACCGAGATCGTCGGCCAGGACGGCATGGTCCTCGCCGTCCGCACCGACGACGGCGAGGAGCACCCGGCGCACGACGTCCTCGCGGCGATCGGCGCGGCCCCCCGCACGGGCCTCGCGGAGGTGGCGGGCCTCACCCTCGCCGACCGCGCGCACGGCGGCGGGATCGCGGTCGACGCCCGGCTGCGCACCTCCGACCCCGACATCTACGCGGCCGGCGACGTCGCGTCGTTCCCGCACGGTCTCTTCGACACCCGGCTGCGCGTCGAGCACTGGGCCAACGCCCTGAACGGCGGCCCGGCGGCCGCCCGCGCGATGCTCGGCAAGGACGTCACCTACGACCGCGTGCCCTACTTCTTCTCCGACCAGTACGACCTGGGCATGGAGTACAGCGGCTGGGCCCCGTCGGGGACGTACGACGAGGTGGTGATCCGCGGCGACGCGGGCAAGCGGGAGTTCGTGGCGTTCTGGCTGAAGGAGGGCCGCCTCCTCGCCGGGATGAACGTGAACGTGTGGGACGTCACAGAGCCGATCCAGAAGCTGATCCGCTCACGCGAACGGATCGACACGGAAGCCCTGGCGGACCCCCGGGTACCGCTGGACGGTCTCGGGGTCTAGCCGGGCTCCCGGTCCCGCGGGGGCCTCTCGTCCGGCGGCCGCGGGCCGCGCGTGGCGGGTCGCGCCCCCGCGGCCGGACCGTGCGGTCACCGCCCCGCACACCCCAAGGGCACCGCGGCCCGCCGGAGATGTCACCGCGCCCCCGTAGAATCACCTCGTGGCAGGACGGATCAACGACGAGGACGTGAAGGCGGTACGGGACGCGGTCCCGATCGACGCCGTGGTGTCCGAGTACCTCCAGCTGCGCAACGCGGGCGGCGGCAACCTCAAGGGGCTCTGCCCGTTCCACGACGAGAAGTCGCCGTCCTTCCAGGTCAGCCCCAGCAAGGGACTGTTCCACTGCTTCGGCTGCCAGGAGGGCGGCGACACCATCACGTTCGTGATGAAGGTCGACCACCTCACCTTCTCCGAGGTGGTCGAACGGCTCGCCGCCCAGGCCGGCATCACCCTGCGCTACGAGGAGGGCGGCTACAACCCCGCCCACCAGCGTGGCGAACGCATCCGGCTGGTCGAGGCGCACAAGATCGCCGCCGAGTGGTACGCGGAACAGCTCGCCACCGGGGCCGAGGCCGACACCGGCCGGATCTTCCTCGCCGAGCGTGGCTTCGACCAGGCAGCCGCCGTCCACTTCGGCGTCGGCTACAGCCCCCAGGGCTGGGACCACCTCACCCGCTACCTGCGCGGCAAGGGCTTCACCGACAAGGAGCTGATCCTCTCCGGGCTGTCCCAGGAGGGGCGCCGCGGGCCCATCGACCGCTTCCGCGGCCGCCTGATGTGGCCCATCCGCGACATCGGCGGAGAGGTCGTCGGCTTCGGCGCGCGCAAGCTCTACGACGCCGACAACGGGCCCAAGTACCTCAACACGCCCGACACGGCGATCTACCGGAAGTCCCAGGTCCTCTACGGCATCGACCTCGCGAAGAAGGACATCGCCAAGTCCAGCCGCGCGGTCGTCGTCGAGGGCTACACCGACGTCATGGCCTGCCACCTGGCCGGCGTCACCACCGCCATCGCCACCTGCGGCACGGCCTTCGGCAGCGACCACATCAAGATCCTCCGCAGGCTCCTGATGGACAACGGCAGCGCCCGCGTCATCTTCACCTTCGACGGCGACGCGGCCGGCCAGAAGGCGGCCCTGCGCGCCTTCGAGGACGACCAGAAGTTCGCCGCCGAGACGTACATCGCGATCGCGCCGGACAACATGGACCCCTGCGACCTGCGCCTCGCGAAGGGCGACGAGGCGGTCGCCGACCTGGTCGAACCCCGCACGCCGCTCTTCGAGTTCGCGCTCCGCCAGATCGTCGTCCGCTACGACCTCGACACCCCGGCGGGCCGCGCCGCCGCCCTCGACGAGGCGGCGCCCATCGTCGCCCGCATCAAGAACAGCGGCGCCCAGCACGAGGTCGCCGTCCAGCTGGCCGGCATGCTCGGCATCCTGGACACCCAGTTCGTCGTCAAGAGGGTCGCCCAGCTGGCTCGTTGGGCCCGCGACCGGGGCGGCAAGGGCCCGGCGCCGGCCGGCCGTGGACCCCAGCCCTACGAGTCCGCCTCCCGGCCCGCCGCGGGCGGCCCCGCCCTCAATCTCCGCAACGCCGTCTACGCCACCGAACGCGAGCTGCTGAAGCTCGCCCTCCAGCGCCCCGAGCTGGTCTCCCCGGCCTTCGACGCGTACGGGATCGACGAGTTCACCGCCGCCCCCTACGCCGCCGTACGCCAGGCGATCCAGGACGCGGGCGGCGCCGAGTACGGCGTCAAGGACGGCCAGGAGTACCTCGTCCGGGTCCGGGAGGCCGCGCCCGACGACGCGGTCCGCGCGATGGTGACGGAACTCGCGGTCGAGGCGATCATGCGCCGTACGGTCGACGAGAACTACGCGGGGGAGCAGTTGGTGACGGTCCGCCGCAGGGCCGTGACCCGCAGGATCACCGATCTCCAGAGCACGCTGACCCGGCTCGGCCACACGGACCCGGCCCAGTCGGCCGCCGTCCAGAACGAGATGATGATCCTGACCAGGTACGACAGGGCGTTGCAGCACGAGGGCCCGTCCGCTCTCTGAGCCGCCCACCGCGCCAGGGTAACCACGCGGTCACGCACCGGACTCAAAAAGTCTCCGCACGCCCCTCGTGGCGGCTGTGTGTCGTACTCCACACTGGGGGCGGTGCCTGAGTCCTCGGAGCGCGGCCGATCCCGGACGGACGCGGCGTGGCCGCCGACTCCGCCCCCGAAGTACCGCTGCTGCTCACCTCAGCAGCGATCATCCTGGAGGTCGCCCCCGTGCAGACCCAGACCCTGACCCAGACCGTCAGCACTGCCGAGAGTACGACCGGTACCCCCGGCGCGGCCCCGGCCGACGGCGCCGAACCGGACGCCGAGACCGACGTCCTGGCCGCCGTCCCGCCGCAGAACCGTGCCCCGCACCACCCCGAGACGCACGCGGAGACCCGCCCCGCGAAGCACCCGGAAGCGCATCCGGAGCCGCAGGCCGGGCCCGAGTCGCCCGCCGGGGTTCCGCAGGAGGCTCCCGAGGTCGAGCTCGAAGCCGAGCCCGAGCCCGAGGCCGAACCGCCCGCCGAGGTGCTGGAGGAGGCTCCGGAGGACGCCTCCGAGCCGGTCCCGCCGCCCCGCGCCCGCGCCTCCGACGGCGGCAGCCCCTCCTCGGACCTGTTCCGGCAGTACCTGCGGGAGATCGGCCGCATCCCGCTGCTCACCGCGGCCGAGGAGGTCGACCTGGCCCGCCGCGTGGAGGCCGGCCTGTTCGCCGAGGAGAAGCTGAGCGGCGCGAGCGACCTGGACAGCCAACTGGCCCTCGACCTCGACCGGTTGGTCGTCATGGGCCGGATGGCCAAGCGCCGGCTGATCGAGGCCAACCTGCGGCTCGTGGTCTCCGTCGCCAAGCGGTACGTCGGCCGCGGCCTCACCATGCTCGACCTCGTCCAGGAGGGCAACCTCGGCCTGATCCGGGCGGTCGAGAAGTTCGACTACGCCCGCGGCTACAAGTTCTCCACCTACGCCACCTGGTGGATCCGCCAGGCCATGTCCCGCGCGCTCGCCGACCAGGCCCGCACCATCCGCGTCCCGGTCCATGTCGTCGAGCTCATCAACCGGGTCGTCCGCGTCCAGCGCCGGATGCTCCAGGAGCGCGGCTACGAGCCGACCTCGGAAGAGGTCGCCGCCCAGCTCGACCTCCTGCCGGAACGCGTCGGCGAGGTCCTGCGGCTGGCCCAGGAGCCGGTCTCGCTGCACGCCCCGGTGGGCGAGGAGGACGACGTGGCCCTCGGTGACCTCATCGAGGACGGCGACGCGGCCAGCCCCGTCGAGTCGGCGGCCTTCCTGCTGCTGCGCGAGCACCTGGAAGCCGTGCTCTCCACCCTCGGCGAACGCGAACGGAAGGTCGTCCAGCTGCGCTACGGGCTGGCGGACGGCCGGCCGCGCACGCTGGAGGAGATCGGCCGCATCTTCGGCGTGACGCGCGAGCGGATCCGGCAGATCGAGTCGAAGACCCTCAACAAACTCCGCGACCACGCCTTCGCCGACCAGCTGCGGGGCTACCTGGACTGATCCGGACCGCTCGCCGTCACCCGGTGCGAGCGGCCCCCGGCAGTCCCGCGGGCGCCCCGCAGGCGTCCCCGGGGACGCCCGCGGGCACGCGGCCGTCAGTCGACCTCGGCCAGCGCCTGCGCGAACTGTGCCTTGTACAGCCGCGCGTAGGCCGCGTCCGCCGCCAGCAGGTCGGTGTGCGTGCCCTGCTCCACGATCGAGCCGTTCTCCATCACCAGGATCGTGTCGGCGTCCCGGATGGTCGACAGCCGGTGCGCGATGACGAACGACGTCCGCCCGTGCGCCAGCTTCGCCATCGCCTTCTGGATCAGCACCTCGGTGCGGGTGTCGACGGAGCTGGTGGCCTCGTCGAGCACCAGGATCGTCGGGTCGGACAGGAAAGCCCGCGCGATGGTGATCAGCTGCTTCTCACCGGCGCTGACCCCGCTGCCCTCGTCGTCGATCACCGTGTCGTAGCCGTCGGGAAGGGTACGGACGAACCGGTCGGCGTGCGCCGCCCGCGCCGCCTCCTCGATCTCGCCGCGGGTGACCTCACCCGACGCCCCGTACGCGATGTTCTCCGCGATGGTGCCGCCGAACAGCCAGGTGTCCTGGAGCACCATGCCGATGCCGGCGCGCAGTTCGTCGCGCGACATCCTCGCGATGTCGACGCCGTCGAGGGTGATCCGCCCGCCGGAGACGTCGTAGAACCGCATGAGCAGGTTCACCAGCGTCGTCTTGCCGGCGCCCGTCGGGCCGACGATGGCGACCGTGTGACCGGGCTCCACCGTCAGGGACAGGTCCTCGATCAGCGGCTTCTCCGGGTCGTACCGGAAGGACACGCCCTCCAGCGCCACCCGCCCGCGCAGCTCCTCGGGCCGCTCGGACGTCACCGGGTCCGCCTCCTGCTCCTCCGCGTCCAGGAGTTCGAAGACCCGCTCGGCCGAGGCCACGCCGGACTGCACCAGGTTCGCCATCGACGCGACCTGCGTCAGCGGCATCGAGAACTGGCGGGAGTACTGGATGAACGCCTGCACGTCACCGATGGACAGCGAACCCGACGCGACGCGCAGCCCACCGACCACCGCGACCAGCACGTAGTTGAGGTTCGACACGAACATCATCAGCGGCTGCATGACCCCGCTGTTGAACTGCGCCTTGAACCCGGCCTCGTACAGCGCGTCGTTCTGCTCCGCGAACTGCTGCGCCGACTCCTGCTGGCGGCCGAACACCTTCACCAGCGTGTGGCCGGTGTACATCTCCTCGATGTGGGCGTTGAGCTTGCCGGTGGTGCGCCACTGCTGCACGAAGTGCGGCTGCGACCGCTTGCCCACCCGCGTGGCGACGAAGAACGACAGCGGCACGGTCACCAGCGCGACCAGCGCCAGGATCCACGACACCCAGAACATCATCACCAGCACACCGACGATGGTCAGCAGCGAGTTGACCAGCTGGCCCATCGACTGCTGGAGCGTCTGCCCGATGTTGTCGATGTCGTTGGTGGCGCGGGACAGCACCTCGCCGCGCTGACGCTTGTCGAAGTACGACAGCGGCAGCCGGGACAGCTTCGTCTGCACGTCCTCGCGCATCCGGAACATGGTGCGGTTGACGGACTTGTTGACCAGCCGTGTCGCCACCGCCATCAGCAGACCGGCGACCAGGAACACCCCGAGCGCGAACAGCAGGACCTCGCCGACCGAGCCGAAGTCGATGCCCTTGCCGGGGGTGAAGTCGGTGCTCCTGAGCATGTCGGCGACGCTGCCCTCGCCGCGTTCCCGCATCGAGTCGAGGACCTGCTCCTTGCTCGCCCCGGCCGGCATCTGCCGTCCGACGATGCCCGCGAAGACCAGGTCGGTGGCCTTGCCGAGGATCTTCGGACCGACGACGCTGAGGCCGACGCTGAGCGTCACACAGGCCAGCATCGCGTAGAGGGTGAACCGCTCCGGCTTGAACTGGGCGAGCAGCCGCCTGCCGGACACCTTGAAGTCCAGCGAGTGGTTGTCGGGACCGGCGCCGGCCATCATGCGTCCCATGGGCCCGGCCATCAGGCAGCCTCCGCTTCCGTGAGCTGGGAGAGCACGATCTCCCGGTAGGTCTCGTTGTCCGCCATCAGCTCGCGGTGGGTACCCGTGCCGACGACCAGGCCCTCGTCGAGGACGACGATCCGGTCGGCGTCGCGGATGGTGGCCACCCGCTGGGCGACGATCACCACGGTCGCGTCGGCGGTCTCCTGCCCGAGCGCCGCCCGCAGCGCCGCGTCGGTCGCGTAGTCGAGGGCGGAGAAGGAGTCGTCGAAGAGGTAGATCTCCGGCCGCTGCACGAGCGCCCGGGCGATCGCGAGCCGCTGCCGCTGACCACCGGAGACGTTCGTCCCGCCCTGCGCGATGGGGGAGTCGAGGCCGTTCTCCAGCTTGCTCACGAAGTCCTTGGCCTGTGCCACCTCTAGCGCGTGCCACAGCTCCTCGTCGGTGGCGTCGGGATTGCCGTAGCGCAGGTTGGTGGCGACCGTGCCCGCGAACAGGTACGGCTTCTGCGGGACGAGCCCGACGGTCTTCGCCAGCAGCACGGGGTCCACCTCGGCGACGGCCACGCCGTCGACGAGCACCTCGCCCTCGGTGGCGTCGAACAGCCGGGGCACCAGCCCGAGCAGCGTGGACTTGCCGCTGCCGGTCGAGCCGATCACGGCCGTCGTCTCACCCGGCCGCGCCACGAGCTCGATGGACTTCAGGACGGGCTCCTCGGCGCCGGGGTACCGGAATCCGGCCCCCCGGATCTCCAGGTGCCCGTGCCGCCGCAGCTCGGTGACGGGGTTCACCGGCGGCACCACGGACGACGCGGTGTCCAGCACCTCCTGGATGCGCTCGGCGCACACCTCCGCGCGCGGCACCATCATGAACATGAAGGTGGCCATCATCACGGACATGACGATCTGCATCAGGTAGGCGAGGAAGGCCGTCAGATCACCGATCTGCATGCCGCCGCTGTCGATCCGGTGGGCGCCGAACCACACGACGGCGATCGACGACAGGTTCACCGTGGTCATGACCACCGGGAACATCAGGGCGAGCAGGTTGCCGGTCTTCAGCGAGATGTCGGTGAGGTCGGTGTTGGCCTCGCGGAACCGCTGCTGCTCGTACTCGTCGCGGACGAAGGCGCGGATCACCCGGTTGCCGGTGATCTGCTCCCGCAGCACCCGGTTCACGGTGTCCAGCTTCACCTGCATGGACCGGAACAGCGGCCGCAGCCGGCGCACGATCAGCGTCACGCAGAGGCCCAGCACCGGCACCACGGCGACGAGCACCGCGGACAGCGGCACGTCCAGGCCGAGCGCCAGCACGACCCCGCCCACGCACATGATGGGCGCCGACACCAGCAGCGTGAACGTCATCAGGGCCAGCATCTGGACCTGCTGGACGTCGTTCGTGGTCCGGGTGATCAGCGAGGGAGCGCCGAACTGGCCGAGCTCGCGGGCGGAGAAGGACTGCACCCGGTCGAAGACGGCCGCCCGCATGTCACGGCCGACCGCGGAAGCGGTTCTGGCGCCGTAGTACACGGCGCCGATGTTGCACACGACCTGCGCCAGCGAGATGCCGATCATCACGCCGCCGAACGACAGGATGTAGCCGGTGTCTCCCTCGACGACGCCCTTGTCGATGATGTGCGCGTTCAGCGTGGGCAGGTAGAGCGTGGCGCAGGTCTGGAGGAACTGGAGCGCCACGAGCAGGGCGATGGGTTTCTTGTAGGGCCTGAGATAGGTCCGCAGTAGTCGTATGAGCACGCTACGTCTCTCGGAGTCGACGGGGCGGGGCATTGGTTGCCCCTGGCCCCTATCGTTGAACACTCCACCCGCGTTACCTCAACTGATTAAGCTGAGAGCAGTGCTTTTACGGCCGACTGTGCGAGCCGGGCGCCCGCCTGTACATCCCACGCGCCCCACACACCCGACGCGCCCCTATCCGCGGAACGCTCCCGGGTGCGTCTGCTCCCGCACCGACACGTACTGCTGCCGCACCGCCTGACCGACGGCCAGCTCCTCGCCCGGGTCGAGGACCTGCGCGGCCGCCCCCTGCCAGGCCGGCGGGGTCCGCGGGTCGAGGGTGCCCTGCGACGCTCCGAGCGCCCACGCGGCCTGCCGGGCCGCTCCGATCGCCGCGTAGTCCGCCGGCTGCGGTACGACGACCTGGGCGCCGAACAGCGCCGGGGCCGCCGCCTGCACGGCCGACAGCTCGGCCGCCGCCCCGAGCAGGAAGATGCGCCGCACGTCGACACCCCGGCCGCGCAGCACGTCGAGCGCGTCCGCGAGCCCGCACAGCATGCCCTCGAAGGCGGCCCGCGCGAAGTGCTCGGGCTTCATCGACTCGCGGCGCAGACCCGCCAGCGTCCCGGCCGTGTGCGGCAGGTTGGGCGTCCGCTCGCCCTCCAGGTAGGGCAGCATGACCAGCCCGTGCGAGCCCGGCGTCGACTTCATCGCCAGGTCCGACAGCGCCTCCAGATCGGGCGCCCCGATCAGTTCGGCGGCCCCGCGCAGCGTGCGTACGGCGTTCAGGGTGGTGACGACCGGCAGGTGCATACCCGTCGCGTCGGCCAGCGAGGTGATCATCCCGCTCTGGTCGATGAGCGCCTCGTGGTGCACCGCCATCACGGACCCGGAGGCGCCGAGCGAGACGACCGCGTCCCCGTGTCCGATCCCCAGCCCCAGGGCGGCGGCCATGGTCTCGCCGGTCCCGGCGGAGATCAGCAGCCCCTCCGGCGTCGTTCCGGCCGCGTCGGACGGTCCGATCACCTCGGGAAGCATGGCCTGGTGGCCGAGCGCCAGCTCGACGAGATCCGGCCGATAACCGCCGGTGGCGGCGGACCAGTATCCGGTCCCGGAGGCCCCGCCCCGATCGGTGGTCCGTCGCACGGGCCGCCCGAGAAGCTGCCACACGAGCCAGTCGTGGGCCTGGAGCAGTACGGCGGTCCGGGCGGCGGCGTCCGGTTCGTTCTTCGCCAGCCAGCGCAGCTTGGTCACCGGCTGGGCGGCCTGCGGGACGCATCCCACCGCCTGCGCCCAGGCCTCGCGCCCGCCGACCGCGTCGATCAGATCGGCCGCCGCCACCTGCGCGCGCTTGTCCCCGCCGACCATCGCCGGCCGCACCGTGTTGCCCTGCGCGTCCAGCGGCACGACGGCGTTCTGCTGCGAGGAGACGCCGATGGCCTGCACGCCCTCCAGCAGCCCGCCGCCCGCGGCCTCGCCCAGGGACAGCAGCCAGGCCTGCGGATCGACGTCGGAGGGGCGGCCTCCCGCACTCTCGACGCCTTCCATCGGATGCGGCGCATACCCCTGCCGGAGCACGGCTCCGGTGTCCGCGTCGCAGACGACGATTCGAGTGAAATCGGGTGAACTGTCCAACCCGGCGACTATCCCCATGCCGAAATTCTGCCGCACGCGCCGCCCGGGTTGGGCCGCGGAGACCACGGGGCTGCCCCACTCGTGCCCGGCACGGGACGTTGTCGCTGGTGGGGCCCCCGAGACGGAGCCGTATATGTCACATCCCCGCGGCCCCCGGACGGCCCCTCCGGAGGCCGCGAAGGCGTCACTAGGTGTTGCTGGTGCCCCAGTCGTCCCCGCCCGCGCCGTTGCTGTTGCGGTCGCGCAGGGACCGCACCCGGCCGGCCACCGCTTCGGGCATCCGGTCGCCGACCTTGTCGCTGACCGCGTGGTACGCCTTGCCCGCGTACTGGCGGCCCTGATGGGCGGCGGTCTCGGCGGTGTTGCGCACGGCGGGGTTCTGGGCGACCTGTCGCGCGGACTTCTTCAACTGCTCGTAGCGCTCGCGCCCGGCACGCGTGCCCAGTACGTAACCCGCGGCCAGCCCGACGACGAACGTGAGCTTGTAGCGCATGACGGCCATCCTCTCCTTGCGTAGTCCCTGGCACGACGTGGGCGCCGGGGGGAACCGATTGGCGGAGCACCCCCCTGCTTGCGCTAATGTATGTGTCGCAGCGAGCGAGCGCCCCCTGGCGAATACCCAGGTGAGTACGTTCGATGCAGAACGAGGCATTCCCCTGTAGCTCAATTGGCAGAGCAGCCGGCTGTTAACCGGCAGGTTACTGGTTCGAGTCCAGTCGGGGGAGCTCGGTCCCCTGTAGCTCAATTGGCAGAGCAGCCGGCTGTTAACCGGCAGGTTACTGGTTCGAGTCCAGTCGGGGGAGCATCGTGAACGAGGACCCCAGGGGGGTCCTTTTTCATGTCGGCGGGAACCGTGCAGGCCAGGGGGGCTGTCCCCATGGTCGTGCAAGGTCGACCAGCCGAAGCGTGAGATCGTATGAGCGGCTATGCTGCGGCAGACGGCGCGCACACATGTACGCGACACGCCGCTATGGGGCGGTAGCTCAGCCGGTTAGAGCAGCGGACTCATAATCCGTCGGCCGTGGGTTCGAGTCCCACCCGCCCCACCTGCGCAGGCTCCTGACCTGCGGAAACGTTCCTTGTGAGGTGTCGGAGCGTCAACCTTCGCTCAACGGACTGAATCCGCTGCTCGCGAGTTCGGAACGGGGCGAGGCTCTCGCTCCCTCGCTGAGCGGACATCGCGCTGACCTGCGGCAATGCTGATGATCAGGACTTGTGCCTCAGCAACGTCACGAGCTGGCAGCGTCTCCGCGGCTTCGTTTTCGTGATTTTGGGGACGTGTTGGGGACGCAGGGTTTCGGTGAGGTCTGCTGACCAGTCCCTCTGGGCTCCGGCCGGCCGCCCGAGGAGCTCCGTGCTGACCGGGTTCGGACTCAACTCTGGGGAGCTCGATCGCGTCGGGCAGGGCGTGAGGAGCTGGTGCGCGCCAGGGCGGAAACTGCCCGAACAGAAAACAGCCCGCCCTGTCTGCTGAGCCGTGCGGCTGTCATGCCGCCGTCGCTCAGCGCCGTGGTGCGGATGTTGGCGCCGGGCCCGGGGGAGGCCGTGATCATCGGCTGTTTGCCGGACGCCGCAGACGCGACGAACCGGAGGTTGAAGGCCGGCGAGCGGTGCCATGCCGTGGAAGACGTCTGCTGGTGGCGCAGGCCGATCATCACGACCTCGAACGCGGCCCCGGCGCCGTCCTGGTCGGCCCCTCATTGCCCTGGTAGCTCACACCATCAGGCGACGCCAGAACCCCTCAAAGAATCACGAACCGCCCACTCGTAATCCGCGGCCAGCAGGACCTGAACCTGCCGCAGGAAGTCTACGACCAGTGGCGCGAGGCCATCCGGCTGCGCACGGCAAACCACGGGTCGACGGCGGTACCGGCATGCTGCTGCCGGTCCGCGCGTTCTACATGGACATCCAGAGCTGGGCATTGGAGGAACCCCAGCGGTGGGCGCGCTGGGCCGCGCCGTGTCCGATCCCGTCGGCGGGCCTGCGGGGGTTCGAGGCGCGGCGGCGTCGGATCAACGAACGCACCGCCCACCGGCTCAGGCAACGCCCGCCGCTGCTAACGGCGTTGGCCGGGCATGTGGAGGAGCACTACAGCGGGCGGCGTGTCCTGTTCGAGGCCGTGCGGCAGGCAGGACCGGTGGAGGCGGACGAACTGGCCGGGTTCGCCAGGACCGTGGCCACTGGCCGGTGCGCTGCCGCCGTGCCCCCCAGCCGGCCGGGCGCCGGCTACGGCCGCAGGACGAGCTTCCCGGCGGCGTGACCGCTCGCGCTCAGCTCCTGCGCCTTCGCGGCGTCCTCCAGCAGAAGGCTCTGGGCGATGCGCACCGTGAGCTTGCCGTCGGCTGCGAGGCGGGCGTGCTCGCCGAGGCGGGAACCGAACGGGGCACCGGGGCCGGAGAAGGTGACGCCCAGCTCGACGGCCTTCAGATCGGCGATGGTGATGATCCGGTCGGTGCCGCCGCGCAGGTCGATCGACACCTCCAGGTCGCCTGCCCCCGCGGCGTCGTACACCGCGTCGATGCCCTGCGGTGCGGCCTCGCGGACCCGGTCGGCGAGGCAGGCGCCGTAGGCGACCGGGATCGCGCCCAGCGAGCGCAGGTACTCGTGGTTGCCGGGGGAGGCTGTGCCGATGACCGTGGCGCCGCGGGTGACCGCGAGCTGAACGCCGACGGCGCCGGCCACACCCGCGGCTCCGTGCAGCAGGAGCGTGTCGCCTTCCCCGACGCCGAGGGCGTCGAGCACGCGGACCGAGGTCTCGACGGCGACGGGCAGTGCCGCGGCGAAGTCCCAGTCGAGGTCCGCGGGCTTCGGGCCGAAGTCGACGGCCAGCGCGTGCTCGGCGTATGCGCCGGTGACGGTCCAGCCCAGGACCTCGTCACCCACCGCGACGCCGGTCACGCCTTCGCCGACCTCGTCGACGACGCCGGCCGCCTCCACGCCGGGGATCACCGGGAACGGCGGGGCGATTTGCGGCCTCCACCCGTTGCGGATCTTGGAGTCGAGCGGGTTGACCCCTGCCGCCACGACCTTCAGCCGCACCTGCCCGGGTCCGGCGTGCGGCTCGTCGACCTCTTCGAGGTGGAGGACTTCCGGGCCGCCGAACTCGGTGTAAGTGATCGCCTTCATGTCCTGCTCCAGTGCTCGTCGCTCTAGGTGAAAGATCAACTTGGCCGGGACCGGTGGCGGCCGCACCGGCACTTCGACTAGTTCCGGCTCGCAGGCTCAGGAACCAGCCATGTTTGTGGGCGCGGTCCAGCCGGTGGATCGGATCCACTCGGCCAGGTCGAGGGTGGCCGACTCGATCGCCCGCACTACCGCAAGATCCGACGGGTGTTCCGCCGCCTTCGCGAACTGGCGGAACATCGCCCTTTCGAGGTCGCTGGGAAGCACGCTCAACGGGAGGGCCTCGTAACGTGCCGGGAGCCCGGCCCGCGCGCCGAACGCCGCGGCGATCTGAGGGCCCGTCAGCTCGTCGCCGACGAGCTCGACGGCTCCGCCGGGTGCCTCCGCGGTGTCGAGCAGGAGCGCGGCGGCGACCCGGCCGACGTCCCTGACCGAGATCATCTTCAGGGCGACGTCCTCCGGCAGCGGCAGCCTCAGCACGATCTCTCCGTGCTCCAGGCTCGGTGCCATCTCCTCCATGAAGGGGGTCGGGCGAACCATCGCGGCCCTGAGGCCGGACTTCCTCAGGTGCTCCTCGATCGAGTGCTTCGAGTCATGGTGCGGCACACCCCGCTCCCGGTCCGCGCCGAAGACCGAGTTGAAGACGACGTGCGGGACGCGTGCCGCGACCGCCGCGTCGACGAGCGCGGTGCCGATGCGGATCTCCGTCTCGACCTCTTCGAGGTTGTTCGCCTCCGGGGTCATGAAGTAGAACGCCTCGACCGCCGTCAGCGCGGCGGCCAGCGACGCCGGGTCGTCGGTCCGGATGGCCGCCAGCTCGACGCCGCGGGCGGCCAGCGCCTGAGCCCGGTCGGATTGCGGGTTGCGGACCAGGGCCCGCACCGTGGCCTTGTGGTCCAGCAGCGCGTCGACCACCGCCCCGCCCTGTCGCCCCGTCGCGCCGAAGACTGCGATCGTGGCGGTCGTCTGTGTGCTCATCGCTGCCACCCTTCACTCAGGGCGTGAGCGAGGTGAGCACGAGTCCGGTGTTGACCTCGGCGGTGGGGGGAGGACGACGCGGGCGTGGCGTCCTCGAGCTTGATCTGTTGCGACATGTCTCCACGATGCGTATGCGGCGCCAGGCGCACCACCGGTATCGCGCCAGGTTCTCCCGATAACCCGCCAGTGTCGGGTAGCCTCGATCGCGTGTCCGACCTCAGCGGCGAGCCGAGCTTCTGCACCGACGATGCGCCGTTGTCGGCGCCGCTGGCCCATGGCGCCGACGTGGCCGCGCACTTCCACGACTACGGCCAGCTCCGCTACGCCGCGCGTGGGGCCCTGGTCACAGCGACCCAGGTGGGCACCTGGGTGGCGCCGGCCAGTCGGATCATGTGGGTGCCGCCCTTCGCGGTGCACAGCAGCAAGGCGTACGGCGAGACGGACATACGGGTGCTGTCGCTGCCCGTGACGCTGACCGGACAGCTGCCGGCCGAGCCGTCGGTCTTCGTGGCGAGCGCGTTGCTGCGCGAGGCCTATCTGGCGCTGATGAGCGAGGGCGAGCCGCTGGAGAGCCCCCGTGGGCGGCTGCTGATCGACGTCGTACTCGCCGAGGTCGCCCGCGCCGCACAGGAGCCACTGCGCCTCCCGGAGCCGATCGACCGGCGTCTCAAGGCGGTCACCGACCTGCTTCACATGGACCCGGCAACCCCGGCGACCCTGGCCGAGCTGGGCCACCGCACGGGCGCCGGCGAACGCACCCTGAGCCGACTGTTCGGCAGCGAGCTGTCGATGAGCTTCCGTCAGTGGCGCACCCTGCTGCGCATTCAACGGGCGCTGATCGAGCTCAGCGACGGCGCCTCGGTCACCGACACGGCGATGCGGCTGGGCTGGTCGAACCCCAGCAGCTTCATCGACGCCTTCACCGAGCTGGTCGGTCAGACACCCGGGGCCTATCGCTCGTCGGCTCGGTCCTCCCGCAGCTCCCACGGGTGAGAGGTTGGCGGGGTAGCCGTAGTTCCTGGCGGAACATCGGTGGCAGCCCAATGGTGTGGGTGCCCACGCTGGAAGGGTGACTCCCTCCGCCATCACCCAGAGCTCCTCGCCGGCCTCGGCGGCCTCGGCCGGTGCGACGCTGAGCGACCTCATCGTCCAGTCGCTGACGCGGCACATCTCCTCGGAGGCGTTCGTCGCAGGCGACCGGCGACTGACCTACGCCCAGGTGCGGGACCTGGTCTCGCAGTACATGGGTGCGCTCAGTCGGCGCGGCGTTGGCCTGGGCGTCACCATGCTCAGCCCGAACACGCCTGAGTAACTGGATCGTGCAGGCTGCGACGTACCTCCTCGGAGGGCGCTTCACGGGACTCCAGGCCCTGGCCTCGGTGCAGGACCAAATCGTGGTCTGCGAGGACGCAGAGGCATCTGTGCTCGGAAGTCCTGCAGACCATCCCGGTGATCGGCCGACTCGGCGCAGAGATCATCATCGCCGAGACCGGAGGCGACGTGGCCCAGTTCGCCTCCGCCCACCACCTGGCCTCCTGGATCGGGGTCTGCCCCGGCCGGAACGAGTCCGCCGGAGTCAGCAAGTCGGGACGCGCCCGACCCGGCAACGCCAACCTCAAGCGCCTGCTCGGCGTCGCCGCCATGGTCGCGATCAGGAACAAGGGCTCCTACCTCGGAGTCTTCTTCCGCCGTCTCGCAGCCAGAAGCGGCGGCAAACGCGCACTCGTCGCCGTGATGCGCAAACTCGTGATCGCCGTCTGGCACGTCCTGCACGACCACGAGCCCTACCGAGACCTCGGAGCTGACCACTTCACCCGCCGCGACCCCGAACGCGCCATGCGCCGCATGCTCAAGGAAGCCAACAGCCTCGGCCTGACCATCCGCTTCGACCCCATCCCAGCCTGACGGCTCCACCACGAGTCATTTTCGTGTCAGACCCACCGGGCGCGAGCAACTGAGCCACCTGCCATGAGTTCCGGATACGCCCGCTGTATAGATCTGGCCGGTGATTGCGGCCACAGAGGCTCTGGCCCAATCCCGTGGGCAGGGCCTCTACACGTTGGAAGAGGAATCCGCTGTGGGCAGGTGCGAGGCCCTCTCAGAGCTGGGCGCGACCGAATGGCAGCCCGTGCCACCTGTGCAGGGCTGTGACCTGCGGAAACGTTCATTTTTTGGGTGGCGGAGCGTCAACTTTGCCTGAACGGACCGAATCCGCCGCTCGTGGGTTGGAGTCGGGCGCTGCTGGGTACAGCTCCAACCCCTCTGACCTGCGGCTGAGTAGACGATCGAGTACCGGCGCGACGGTGCGCGGACGCGGTAGGGCGACATCGGCTGCCGTCTGTGCCGTGGAGAACCTGTCGCTGCTGAGGAGGAGTCCCGGCGATGGCCGAGGGGCAAGGAAACGGCCCGAAGGGGAAACGGCCCCTCTCGGCTGGCCTCGCGCCACAGTCGCTCGTCTGGAGAACTCCCGGCTGTCAGGAACCGCTGCCACCGCAGCAGGTGCCGTGGTTTTGCCAGTTCAGGTGAAGCCCGGCTAGTCGGCCCGGCAGGTCCCATTCCGGGTGCGGCAGGAATGTACGGCGATCTGCCGGAGCGGTTCCTCCCACTCACCGGTTGGGCCCCGCCCGGGCGGCCGGACCGGCATGCGGGCTCGTCACCGGTGCTGCGCCGTGCCCAGCCCGTCGGTGTACCGGCCGAGGACGTCCTCGGCGG
The DNA here is from genome assembly GCF_045161545.1 of Streptomyces sp. NBC_00637. Classification (NCBI taxonomy): domain Bacteria; kingdom Bacillati; phylum Actinomycetota; class Actinomycetes; order Kitasatosporales; family Streptomycetaceae; genus Streptomyces; species Streptomyces sp. NBC_00637. Next base: position 5,803,002 of record NZ_CP109046.1, read on the forward strand.
CGGGGGCGGGGCCGAACAGCTGCTGCTGGCGGCGAGGGTCGGCGACGTAGCGGCCGCTGTCGAACCAGCTGAACATCGCGGCCATGTCCTTGACCAGGGGCATGAAGCGGCCGGCGATGGCTCCTGCGGCGCGGGCGACGACGGAGGGGACGGCCCGTACCTTGATCTTCTTTCCGGCCCGGTTGCCCATCAGGTCGGCCATCTCGCGCATGCTGACCGGACGGTCCCAGCCGATGTCGATGCGCTCACCGTTGTCGGCCTCGGCGTCGACGGCGGCCGCCAGGTACGCCGCGAGGTCGGAGGTGTGGACGAAGGTCAGCGGGACGGTGGTCTTGCCGATCCACGTCAGGCGGCCCTTGTCGATCGGGTTGCCCGCCATCGTCGCGATCTGGTCGAGGAAGGCCCCCGGCCGCAGTGCGACGAACGGGACGCCGAGTTGTTCGAGCTTGTCCTCGGCGAGCTTCTTGTGCCAGAAGTGCGGGATCTGGGGCGTCCGGTCGCTGGTGAGGATGCTGGTCAGGACGAACCGCCGGATGCCGGTGCGGTGGGCGGCCTCGGCGAGGTTGGTGTTGCCGACGGTGTCGATGTCGTGCGCGTTCTTGCCGCCGCGGGTGTAGCCGGCAGCGGTGGTGATGACGGCATCGGCGCCGTTCATGGCGGCAACGAGCGAGTCGAGGTCGAGCATGTCGCCGCGGGCGATCTCGACACCCCGGGTTTCGAGCTTGCTCGCGTCGGTCGTCGGCCGGACCAGGGCGCGGACGTTCTTACCGCGCTTGAGCAGTTCGTCGACGACCTTGCCGCCGAGGGAGCCGGTCGCGCCGACGACGAGGACGGGGAGGGTGGTGGTCATGGGGGTCTCGCCTTCCATCAGGTCAGTGGTGGGGGATGGGGTGGGTGGGGCAGGGACGGTCGGGGACATGGGTGGCCAGGGACGGGGGCGCCTTCGGCCCGGGGCGCTCAGGGGGGCGGCCCTGTGGTGGGCGGCGCCGCGGCGCGGGTCACCGGCGGCCCGGTGGGGGAGCTTGAGGAGGTCGACGGAGACCCGCGCCGCGGATGATGCGTCCGTACCCGATGGGCGTTCGGCCGGCGACGGGGAAGGGCTCGCCGGGCCCGCGGGGTGTTGCCCTAGGGTGCTGCCCCGTCCCCGGAAGAGTTCCGTCCTGCTTGTACCGGGACGGCTCGCGCTTGCCCCTGACGCCGGGGGCCCCGCCCGCCCCCGTCCTCCGTGACGCACGGGGGCAGCGGGTGGGTTCCGCCACAGGCGCCGGACCGGCTCGCCACTTCGCGAGAACGCCGGGAACGAAGCGCACTTCAGGCCGGACCGGGGTGCGGGGCGAGGGGAGTTACTCGGACTCTTCCCGCGGAAGAGCGGGGTTGTTGATCGCGTCGGCGATCGCGTAGGCGGTGCGGACGAAGGACTCCGCCTGCTGCGCCGACAGATTGAGCGCGGAGGTCTCCTCCAGGGCCCGCCACATGGCCGCGATGGGCTCGCGCATGGCACGGCCCTTGTCGGTGAGGTGCACGACCATGACACGCCGGTCGTGTTCGGCCGGCTCACGGACGAGCAGACCGGCGTCCTGCATACGGCGCAGGGACTTGGACACGGTGGAGTGGTCCAGGCCGACGCTCTCCAGCAGCTCGGACTGGGACTGGCCGTCCCGGTCGAGGAGTTGCATCAGCAGCAGTTCCTGTCCGGGATGCAGGTCCATCTCACGGAGCATGACGCCGGCGCGGGCGCGGTGGGCGCGGGCGAGCTGGAAGATCGCGTAGCTCATCGGCCCCTCGCCGGCCGTGGAGGGGGTGCGGTGTGTGGAGGCGGGCATGATGCGGTTCCTCAGGCGGTGTGGGTGGGGTAGTCGGTGTAGCCGGCCACTCCGCCGCCGTAGAAGGTCGCCGGGTCGGGGGTGTTCAGCGGCGCGTCAGAGCGTAGCCGCTCGACCAGGTCCGGGTTGGCGAGCGCGAGGGCGCCGACGGAGACGAGGTCGGCCGTGCCGTGGTCGATGTCCTTGGCGCGGGTGGGCAGGTCGGCGCCGCCCCGGTTGAGGATCAGGGTGGTCGGCCACAGTGCGCGCAGGGTGCCCAGCAGCTCCTCGTCGCCCGTGTGCATCACGTGGAGGTAGGCCAGGCCGAGGGGGCGCAGGGCGTCCAGGAGCGCCGGATACAGCTCGGCGGTGTCGGACTCGGCGATGTCGTTGTAGGGGTTGCCGGGGGAGATACGGATACCGGTGCGCTCGGCGCCGATCTCGTCGGCCACGGCAGCGGCGACCTCGACGGCGAAGCGGATGCGGCCCTCGATCGAGCCGCCGTAGCCGTCGGTGCGCTGGTTGGTGTTGTCGGACAGGAACTGGTGCACCAGGTAGCCGTTGGCGCCGTGGATCTCCACGCCGTCGGCGCCTGCCGCGACGGCGGCCGCAGCGGCGCGGCGGAAGTCGTCGACGGTCGCCGCGACCTCCTGCGTCGACAGAGCACGGGGTGCCGGCATCTCCTGGGGCCCGGACGCGGTGAACATCACGCCCTGCGGCCGGATCGCCGACGGGGCGACCGGCTGCCGACCGTGGGGGGTGTTCTCGGGGTGGGCGATGCGTCCGGTGTGCATCAGCTGGATGACGATCCGGCCGTCCGCCGCGTGCACGGCGTCGGTGACCTTGCGCCACCCGGCGATCTGCTCGTCATTGTGGATGCCGGGAGTGAGGAGGTAGCCCTGGCCATCGGGGGAGGGCTGGGTTCCCTCGGTGATGATGAGCGCGTGCGAGGCCCTCTGGGCGTAGTACTCGGCGTTCAGCTCGGTCGGTACGCCTTCGGGCGTGGAGCGGTCACGGGCATTGGGGCCATGACCAGTCGGTGCGGGAGGGAGATGTCACCGACGGTGGTCGGTGTCCACAGGGAGTGCAGCATGAGGGGTCCTTCGATAGGGCGGTGACCGGCCGGTCACCGAAAAGGCGGCGGGTGGTCGTGCTCAGTCGACGGTCAGGACGAGCTTGCCCCGCACGTGCCCGGCGTCGCTGACCTGCTGGGCCTCGGCCGCCTGGTCGAGCGGGTAGGCGGTGACGGTGGTGACGAGCTTGCCGGCCGCGGCGTCCTGGGCCAGGGCGGCGAGGCGGGCGGCCGAGCGTTCCGGGGACCCCTGGGAGAAGGTGATGCCCAGCTGCCGTGCACCGAAGTCGGCGATGGTGACGATGCGCTCGGTGCCGCCCCGTAGGGTGATGGAGTCCTCCAGGGCGCCCTTCCCGGCCAGGTCGAACACCGCGTCCACGCCTTCGGGGGCCAGCGCCCGCACCCGCTCGACCAGGCCCTCGCCGTACACGGTCGCGGTGGCGCCGAGCGAGGTGAGGTAGTCCTGGTTGGAGGGGCCTGCGGTGGCAATCACGCGCGCTCCGCGGGCCGTGGCGAGCTGGACCGCGAGGGTTCCCACCGCTCCGGACGCGCCGTGCATCAGAATGGTCTCCCCGGCGGCGACACGGAGCAGGTCCAGGACCCGCTCGGCCGTCTCGCCCGCCACCGGCAGCGCGGCCGCGTGCTGCCAGTCGAGTCCGGCGGGCTTCGGGGCCACGGTGGTGGCCAGCGCGTACTGGGCGTACGAGCCGGTGTCCGACCAGCCCAGCACCTCGTCACCCACCTTCGCGTCCTGCACGCCCTCACCCAGGGCGTCCACCACGCCGGCGAGCTCGGCACCGGGGACCGCGGGGAAGGTCGTCGGGCGGACGGCCTCCATCATCCCGGAGCGGATCTTGCCGTCCAGCGCGTTCAGGCCGGCCGCCTTGACGCGGACGCGGACTTGCCCGGGGCCGGGCTGCGGGACCTCGATGTCCGCCTCGTGCAGCACGTCCGTGCCTCCGAAACGGTCGAACAGGATGGCTTTCATGACGACTCCTCTCGCGCCCCACCCATTTAGGTGGCTGGACACATGATTACCGTAACAGCAAACATGTGGCTAGCCAAGTATTTGCTGTCGCTCGCGCTGGGCAAGGGCGGTCATGGTCGCGTCGGTCTCTTCGGGGCGGCGGTCGAAGCGGGAGGGGTCCCGCCGGAGAGCACCTTCCCCGGCCATGGGCTATCTCGACTGGAAGCTGGAAGACGGGCCGGTCGGGCCCCGGTTGGCGGTGTGCGGCTTCTTTCCGGCCCGGGGCCCGGGTCGGCTCGCGGCCGGCCGCCGGACAGCCTCCAGCTCGCGTCCCTCTCCTCCGGCCGGGCGGTCGGCTCGGTCCCTCGGTCATCGAGCCGGGTGCCGGTGGTGCCGCGAGGGGCACCGTGGGGAGTGAACCGGCGCCGGGCGGGGGTCTGAACGGCGTGATCCAGAGCCAGGCCGGCAGTGCCGCGTGGTCGGCGATCTCGGCGACTCGCCGCCGGGCCATCGGCTGACCGGCCGGGCGTCATCCCGACAAGGGTCAGGAAGGAGAAGGTCGGCAGCGCTCCGGGCTCGTGGAGCCCGGAGCGCCCGCAGCGTCACGCGACGGCCCACCTCGAACGGCCCGAGGACATCACGGGCGAACTGTCGAGCGAGTCGGCCACCGAATCCCGCTGACGAATCGAGGCTGATCGTCCAGCTGTGCCGGTCAACTTTCCCTGACCCGGCGCCATTCGCGGCTCGGGAGTTGGGAGTCCGACGACGCCCGGGGGGAGCGGCGACCCGTCACGGCCTGCCCAGCCTCCCGTCGGGAGCTTCCGAACAAGCAGTGGGCTCACGCCTCCTGGGCTGCGTCGATCTCGGCGATGAGTGCCTCGACGCGGGTCCTGATGTCGTCGCGGATCGGACGTACGGTCTCGACGCCCTTGCCCGCGGGGTCCTCCAGGGCCCAGTCGAGGTACTTCTTGCCGGGGAAGATCGGACACGCGTCGCCGCAGCCCATGGTGATGACGTAGTCGGACGCCTGGACCGCCTCGGTGGTCAGGAGCTTCGGCTCGGCCGCGGCGATGTCGACGCCGACCTCCCTCATCGCCTCGACCGCGGCCGGGTTGACCTGGTCGCCGGGGATGGAGCCGGCGGAGCGGACCTCGACCCGGTCGCCGGCGAGGTGGTCGAGGAAGCCTGCGGCCATCTGGGACCGGCCCGCGTTGTGGACGCAGACGAACAGCACGGACGCGAGCGGGCTGGACGGCATCGGTTCTTCCTTCATGTGTGGCCGAGCGGTGTGACGCGGTAGGGCGGGCGACTCGGGTCGGCCCAGAGTTTTGGGGGGATCGCCCCGGACTGGTATCAGCCTGCCCCCGGCTCGGTTCCGGCGTTCACCGGCATGCGGGCGGCCGGAGCCGTGGTCGGGCTGGGGCTGGTGGCGCTCGTCTTCATGCCCGGACGGACGGCTGGGGAGCGGTCGGCCGCATGACCCGGGGGCGGGGTCCGGGAAGCGGTGATCGGCGCTGCCGTGGCTTGCCTTGCCGGCTACGGGCGGAGCAGCTGTCCCATGGCGGCGATCACCGACGGCTCGACGCGGTAGTAGACCCAGGTGCCGCGCCGCTCGGAGGTGAGGAGACCAGCCTCCTTCAGCTTCTTCAGGTGATGGGAGACGGTGGGCTGGGAGACGCCGACGTCGGAGATGTCGCAGACGCACGCCTCGCCTCCTTCGTGCGAGGCCACGGAGGAGAACAGGCGCAGGCGCACCGGGTCGCCGAGGGCCTTGAACATCGCCGCCGTGCGGACCGCTTCCTCCTCGGTCAGCGGGCGTTCGTTCAGCGGCGGGCAGCAGGGGACCGTGTCTTCCGGCTCCAGCAGCGGCAGCACCTTCGTATTCGACATACGTCTATGTTGACACACGTCGAAACAGCGCCCCCGGCGGCGGCCGCCCGATCCTTGTCCGCTCGATCCTCGCCGGCACCTCCCGTCGGAGATTCGAGTTCATTTCGATGAACGTCTATGTTGACGTTCATCGAATCAGGTGTGATGCTGGCCGTGGAAGCCATCGACGGATGTCGAATCAACAGGGGAGTCATCGTGAACGCGCACACCGCCGTCCTGCCCACCGTGGTGATCGGGGCCGGCCCCGTCGGTCTGGCCGCCGCCGCCCACCTCGTCGAGCGCGGTCTCGAACCCCTCGTCCTGGAAGCCGGGGCGTCCGCGGGCAGCGCCGTACGCGAGTGGAGCCATGTACGGCTGTTCTCCCCCTGGGCCGAGGTCGTCGACCCGGCCGCCGAGAAGCTGCTGAGCCCCACCGGGTGGACCGCACCCGACGGCGCGACCTACCCCACGGGCGGCGACTGGGCCGAGAAGTACCTGCGGCCGCTGGCCGACGTGCTCGGCGACAAGGTCCGGTTCGGTGCGACGGTCACCGGTGTCTCCCGCCTCGGCCGCGACCGCGTCGTCGACGCCGACCGCGACCGGCAGCCCTTCACCGTCCACGTCGCGTACGCCGACGGCCGCGAGGAACGCCTCACCGCCGGCGCCGTCATCGACGCCTCCGGCACTTGGTCCACCCCCGGCCCGATCGGCGGCGACGGCCTGCCCGCCCTCGGCGAGAAGGCGGCCGCCGATCACCTCTCCTACCGGGTTCCCGACCTCGAGAACCCGGACGTACGTGCCCGGTACGCGGGCAGGCGCACCGCCGTCATCGGCTCCGGCGCCTCCGCCTTCACCGCCCTGGCCTCGCTGGCCGCGCTCGCCGAGAAAGCCCCCGGCACCCACGCCGTATGGATCCTCCGGCGCGGCATCGGCGGATCCACCTTCGGCGGCGGGGAGGCCGACGAGCTCCCCGCCCGCGGCGCCCTGGGTCTGGCCGCGAAGGCCGCCGTCGACGACGGACACGCCGACGCCGTCACCGGCTTCCGCACCACGAGCGTCGAGAGGACGGACGAGCAGCGGCTGGTTCTCGTCGCAGAGGACGGCCGCCGCCTGGACCCGGTCGACGAGGTCATCGTGCTGACCGGTTTCCGCCCCGACCTGTCCTTCGTCTCCGAACTGCGCCTCGGCCTGGACGACCGTCTTCAGGCTCCCGTCGAACTGGCCCCGCTGATCGACCCGAACGTGCATTCCTGCGGCACCGTCTACCCGCACGGCGTCAGGGAACTGTCCCACCCGGAAGAGGGCGTCTACCTCGTCGGTATGAAGTCCTACGGCCGCGCCCCGACCTTCCTCGCCATGACCGGCTACGAGCAGGTCCGCTCCGTCAGCGCGGCGCTCGCCGGAGACCGGGAGGCGGCCGAGCGCGTCGAGCTGACCCTCCCCGAGACCGGAGTCTGCGGCGGCGCCGGCCTGTTCGACGAGCCCGACACCAGCGGGGACGAGAACGGGGGCGGCTGCTGCGCCGCTCCGAGCACCCTGCAGATCGGGATCGGCGCGCCCGTCCCCACGGGCGGTTGCTGACCCGGCCCCTGACCGCTCACCCCTCACCCTCAGGAGGATCGTCATGTCCCGTGTACAGCTCGCCCTCCGCGTCCCGGATCTCGACGCGTCCATCGCGTTCTACACCAGGCTCTTCGGCGTCGGACCCGCCAAGCTCCGTGACGGCTACGCCAACTTCGCCGTCGCCGATCCCCCGCTCAAGCTCGTCCTCGTCGAGGGCGGCGGGGACGAGGACACACGCATGGACCATCTCGGCGTCGAGGTCGAGACCACCGAAGAGGTGCAGGCCGCCACCACCCGCCTGAGCGAGGCGGGCCTGGCCACGGCGGAGGAGAACGACACCACCTGCTGCTACGCCCTCCAGGACAAGGTCTGGGTCCACGGTCCCGGCCGGGAACCCTGGGAGGTGTACGTCGTCAAGGCCGACGCCGACTCCCTGGCCAAACAGCGGGGCAGCGTCTGCTGCGGCCCGACGGACACCGCCGGTGCGGCCCCCGCCGAGTCCGCCGCTGCGGGTGGCTGCTGCTGATACGCCGGGGCCGCGACCGGAACGGGGGGCCGGTCGCGGCCGCCGGACATGAACGGCTGCGCGGGGTGATCGGGGCGGCGGCCTCGGTCACCCCCCCCGACTGGTACAGCACGCCCGAGACGCCCATCATGACGAAAGGCAAGGCCGAAGCCGCCGCCGTAGACCGCGAGGTGGTGACCCACCGTGACCGCGCACCGGGCTCCGGGACCCCGCGCGGCGGCTCCACAGTGAGGAGCGGCGCATGCATGCCGATGCGGCAGGGCGACAGCGGCGGCCGGACGGCGTCCGCAGCCGTTCCGAGGAGATGACAACGCCTCTCACCCGATCCCGGAGACGGCGGGTGGGGTCGGCTGCCGGTGTCGGGGAGTCGTCGTGACCGCGTCCCGGCGGCCCTCCGCCCAGGGCATGACAGGTGAGGCGTTCCGGGCGCTGTACGAGGAACTGCGTGACCGCGTACGGAGCGGCGGCGCCCCTCGGCCCGGGTCCCTGAGCCATCTGACGCCCGAACGCGTCGTGGCCGCCATGGCCGAGGTCCGCACCGGGCGCACGGTGTCGCTCGCCGCCCCCATCGAGACCCGTCCGGGGCGTGACAACGCAGAACCCGCGCACCACACGATGACCGGCCCCGCGCCGGACGACATCGACGCGGCGGGGCTGCACTTCGCCCGTGACCGGCTGGCGATGAACATGCACGGGGACGCGGACAGCCACCTCGACGCGCTCTGTCACGTGATCTTCGACGGCGAGCTGTACGGCGGTGTCCCGGCGACAAGCCTGACGCCGGAGGGCGCCGGCGAACTGTCCCTGGACCTCGTCCACGACGGCATCGTCGGGCGCGGCGTGCTGCTGGACATTCCCCGGCTGCGCGGTGTGCCCTGGCTGGAGCCCGGCGACCATGTGACCACGGAGGACCTGACGGGGGCCGAGGAGGCCCAAGGGGTCCGGGTGGGTCCGGGCGACCTGCTGTTCGTCCGGGTCGGGCATCGCCGCAGGCGGCGGGAGCGGGGGGCGTGGAACGCGGCCGAGAGCCGCGCGGGTCTTCATCCGGAGGCGATGCGGTTCCCGGCCGAGCGGCAGGTCGCGGTGCTGGGCGGCGACGGCAACAACGACACGGCCCCCAGCGCCGTGGAAGGGGTCGGCTTCCCCGTCCACGTCCTGGCGGTGCAGGCCATGGGGACGCACCTGATGGACTACCTCCAGTTCGAGGAGCTGGTCCCGGTGTGCGAGAGCGCCGGGCGGTGGGCCTTCCTGTGCGTGGTCGCCCCGCTGCGGCTGCCGGGAGCCACGGGCTCTCCCGTGAATCCGATCGCCGTGCTCTGAGCCGGCCTGCTCCGAGTCCGTCGTGCTCCGAGCGGGTCGAGCGCTCCCCGCGTGCCGATCACCCGAAGGGCGGATACGTTCGAGGAGACGGACCGGCCGCTGGGTTTCCGCAGCGCGCACCGGCAGGTCCCGCCCGGGGAGCGGGTCCGCGAGCGCAAGGACCGTGATCACCATGGGCGAATCCGCGCACTACGACGTCATCGTCATCGGTACCGGCGCCGGCGGCGGCACGCTCGCCCACCGGCTGGCCCCCTCGGGGAAACGGATACTGGTCCTCGAACGCGGTGACTACCTCCCGCGGGAGCGGGACAACTGGGACTCCACCGCCGTGTTCGTCAAGGGCAGGTACCGGGCGCCGGAGTTCTGGTTCGACAAGCACGGCCGGGAGTTCCCGCCCGAGGTCAACTACTACGTCGGCGGCAACACCAAGTTCTACGGCGCGGCCCTGTTCCGGCTGCGGCCCGAGGACTTCGGCGACCTGCGCCACCACGACGGGATCTCGCCCGCCTGGCCGATCCGCTACGAGGACCTGGAGCCGTACTACACCCAGGCGGAACACCTCTACCTGGTGCACGGACGGCACGGCGAGGACCCCTGGGAGGGCCCCGCGAGCAAGCAGTACGCGTACCCGCCGGTCGCACACGAACCCCGCATCCAGCAGCTCAGCGACGACCTGGAGAAGCTGGGCCTGCATCCCTTCCACCTGCCCATCGGGGTCGATCTGACCCAGGACGGCAACGGCCGGGCCACCCACTCGAGCGTGTGCATCCGCTGCGACCGGGTCGACGGCTTCCCGTGCCTCGTGGGCGCCAAGTCCGACGCCCAGGTCATCTGCGTCGAGCCCGCCCTGCGGTACCCCGGCGTCGAGATGGTCACCAACGCCCACGTGGTGCGGCTGGGGACCGATCCGACCGGGCGCAGTGTCGACACGGTCGTCGTCCGGCTCGCCGACGGTGAGGAGGTCCGCTACTCGGCGGACATCGTGGTCGTCGCCTGCGGGGCGGTCAACTCGGCCGCCCTACTGCTCGCCTCGGCGAACGACCAGCATCCCCGGGGTCTGGCTAACGGCTCCGATGTGGTCGGCCGGCACTACATGCGGCACAACAACCTCGCGCTGATGGCCGTCTCGAAGGAACCCAACGACACGAGGTTCCAGAAGACCCTCGCCCTGCACGACTGGTATCTCGGCGCGGACGACTGGGACTACCCCCTCGGCGGGATCCAGATGCTCGGCAAGTCGGACGCCGACCAGATCCACGGCGAGGCCCCGCGCTGGGCCGGAGCGGTGGCTCCCGACATGCCCTTCGAGGTCCTGGCCCATCACGCCGTGGACTTCTGGCTGTGCGGAGAGGACCTGCCGCTGCCCGGCAACCGCGTCACCCTGGACGGCGACGGCCGCATCCACCTCGCTCTCGACGAGTCCCACAACATCGCGGGGCTGAAGCGTCTGCAGCACAAACTCCAGCACATGCTGGGCCGTCTGGGCATGCACGAGCACCACCTGCTGCCGCACAGCATCTATCTGCACAAGGGCATGCCGATCGGCGCCACGGCCCACCAGGCCGGCACCGTCCGCTTCGGCGACGACCCGGCCTCGTCGGCCCTGGACGTCAACTGCAAGGCCCACGAGGTGGACAACCTCTACGTCGTCGACACGAGCTTCTTCCCGAGCATCGGCGCGGTCAACCCGTCCCTCACGGCCATCGCGAACGCCCTGCGCGTGGGCGATCACCTGCTGGAGCGCCTGGGTTGACGGCCGACCCCGCCACCGGCCGGTGGAACATCCTCGTCCGGGCGGCGCAACGCGGGCCCACCCCGGATGCCGCCTCCCGCCCGTGGTGATTGTGTGACGACCGTACCCGCGGTCCACGACCCGACCTGGCGGGGCGCATCGGAGGAGGCAGTCGAACGTGAGTCCCACCGAGGGAGCACCTCAGCACGTCATTCCCGCCCACTTGCTCGCGGGCCAGAAGGCGCTGGTGACAGGCGCCAATTCCGGCATCGGCAAGGCCACCGCCATCGGCCTGGGCCGGGCCGGAGCGGACGTGGTCGTCAACTACGTGGCCGGCCGGGAAGAGGCGGAGAAGGTCGTCGAGGAGATCGCCTCCTTCGGGGTGAAGGCGGCGGCCTACGAGGCGGACGTGTCCGACGAGGGCCAGGTCGTCGCCATGACGGAGCGGATGGTCGAGGAGTTCGGGACGATCGACATCCTGGTCGCCAACGCCGGCCTCCAACGCGACGCCGCGTTCACCGAGATGACCCTCGCCCAGTGGCAGAAGGTGCTGGACGTCAACCTCACCGGGCAGTTCCTCTGCGCACGGGAGGCGACCAAGGAGTTCGTGCGCCGCGGGGTCGTGCCCGAGGTGTCACGCGCGGCGGGCAAGATCATCTGCATGAGCTCGGTCCATCAGCTCATTCCGTGGGCGGGGCACGTCAACTACGCGAGCTCCAAGGGCGGCGTGCAGATGATGATGGAGACCCTCGCCCAGGAACTCGCCCCGAAGAAGATCCGCGTGAACGCGATCGCCCCCGGGGCCATCAAGACCCCCATCAACCGAAGTGCCTGGGAGACGGCGGACGCCGAGCGGGATCTCCTGAGGCTGATCCCCTACGACCGCGTCGGCGAGCCCGAGGACATCGCCCACGCGGCCGTCGGCCTCGCCTCGGACCTCATGGACTACGTCGTGGGCACCACGCTCTACGTGGACGGCGGGATGACCCTCTTCCCCGGATTCGCCACCGGCGGCTGACTCCGCTCACGCGCGCCGCCGGAACCCGGGGAGACACTCATGCACACCATGATCCACCTGCTGGCGGACGCGCCGCCCCAGATGCTGCCGGCCAGATCGCTGATGGCCTTCACCCTCGCCACCCACATCATCCTGGTGCCGCTGGGCGTGGCGCTGCCGCTGATCACGCTCATCATGCACGGATACGGGCTGCGCACCGGCGACGAGACGGCCCTGCTGCTGGCTCGGCGCTGGTCGGCCGTGATAGCGGTCCAGTTCGCGATCGGCGTCGTCACCGGCACGGTCCTGTCCTTCGAGTTCGGCCTGCTGTGGCCCGGCCTGATGGGCCGGTGGGGCGACGTGTTCGGGCTCGGGTTCAGTGTCGAGGGCTGGGCCTTCTTCCTGGAGGCGGTGCTCATCGCCATCTATCTGTACGGGTGGCGCCGACTGAAGCCCCGCACCCACTTCCTGCTGGGGCTTCCGCTTCCCGCGGCGGCCCTGCTCGGAGCCTTCGGCATCCTGGCCGCCAACTCCTGGATGAACACGCCCCAGGGCTTCTCCCTCGACGCCGAGGGCAACCCCACCGACGTGGACGTCTGGAAATCGATCTTCACGCCGATGTTCGGGCCGGAGTACTGGCACTTCGTGGTGGCCATGCTGGTGACCGCCGGTTATGTGGTGGCCGGGGTCTACGCCACCGGGTGGCTGCGCGGACGCCGCGACCGCTACCACCGCCTCGGGTTCACCGTCCCGTTCACCGTCGCCGCGGTGTGCACGCCCCTCCAGTTCATGCTGGGCGACTCCATCGCCCGGCAGGTGTTCCACAAACAACCCGTCAAGTTCGCGGCGATGGAGATCGTCTGGAACACCGACACCCATGTGCCGGAATACCTGTACGGCCGTCTCCATCCGGACGGAAGCATCTCCGGCGGGATCAAAATCCCGCAGTTCGACTCCATCCTGGCCGGGTTCAGCACGGACACCAAGGTGACCGGGCTGACCTCCGTCCCCGCGAGCGACCGGCCGAACGCCACCCAGGCCACGATCGCCCACTGGGCCTTCGACACGATGGTCGGGATCGGCTCCCTGCTGGTGCTGCTCGCCCTGTGGTACGCCCTGATCTGGTGGCGACGCCGCCGGCTGCCCGAATCGAAGTGGTTCTACCGCGTCGCGGCATGCGCGGGCGTCGCCTCCGTCGCCGCCGTCGAATGCGGCTGGATCACCACCGAGGTCGGACGCCAGCCGTGGATCGTCTACGAGAACATGCGGGTCGCCGAAGCGGTCACCGCCACCCGGTCCTACGGGTTGTGGATCATGTTCGGCCTGGTGGTCGTGGTGTACGTGTTCGTCTTCGGTTCGTTCCTTGTCGTGCTGCTGAAGATGCGTACCCGCTGGCGTCTCGCCGACGAGGCGCAGCCGGCGGGAAGCCCTGCCGAGGGCCCGGAGTCGGACACCCCCTACGGGCCGCGCCCCGCGGTCCCGGCCGGGGACTCCCGGGCATCGGACGGCCCGTCCGAGAGGAACGGATCATGATGGCCGACGTCATCGCCGTCGTGCTGCTGCTCGCGGTCGCCGCCTACGCCTGCGGCGGCGGCACCGACTACGGCGCCGGGTTCTGGGACCTGACGGCCGGGGGAGCGAAGCGCGGCGAACGGCCGAGGTGGCTCATCGACCACGCGATGGCCCCTGTCTGGGAGGTCAACAACGTCTGGCTGATCTTCGTCCTGGTCATCATGTGGACCGGCTTCCCGGTGATGTTCCAGACGGTCTTCGCGGCCATGTGGCTGCCGTTGGCGCTCGCCGCCGTGGGCATGGTCCTGCGCGGGGCGGGCTTCGCCCTGCGCAAGCCCAGCCGGCGGCTCGCCGGGCGGCGCCTGTACGGGGCCGTGTTCGCCGTCGCCTCGCTGCTGACCCCGTTCTTCTTCGGCGCGGCGGTGGGCGGCATCGCCTCCGGCCGGGTCGCCCCCGGCACGCCCGCGGCGGACGACGCCTGGTCCAACCCCACCTCGCTCCTCTTCGGTCTGCTCGCCATTGCCGCGACGGCCGTCCTGGGGGCCGTGTTCCTGGCCGCGGACGCCCGGCGCTTCGGGGCACCGGACCTCGACGGCTACTTCCGCAGGCGCGCGCTCGGCGCCCTCGCCGCCGTCGCCGTACTCGCGGTGATCACCCTGTTCGTCACCCACGACGACGCCCCGCACGTGTGGCACGGCCTCACCCACGGCGTCGGCCTGGTCTTCGTCGTCCTGGCCGTCGTGGCCACGCTGGCCACCGCCGGCCTGCTGCTGCGTCCGTCCGGCTCATGGTCACGGGTCACCGCCGTCGTGGTCGTCGCCTCGGCCGTGTTCGCCTGGGGCATGGCCCAGCGCCCGTACCTCATCCCCACCTCCCTGACCGTCGCGGAGGGAGCGGGCGACTCCAGCACCCTGCGCTGGCTCGGCATCGTCTCGCTGGTGGCCCTGCTGCTGATCTTCCCGGCGGTCGTGCTCCTGTACTGGATGGACACCCACGGCGAACTGGAATCCCTCACCGACGCCGATCTGCGGCGGCGTGGTGTGGGGGACCAGGGGTGACCTCGGAGCCCGCCCACCCCGACCGGCTGTCACCCGACTTCGACTCCCTTGCCCCCGGCTCCGCGTTCACCGGCGCACAGCGGCCGGGGCCCGGGTCGGCTACGGGCGCCGGTTCAGAGCCGCGTCCAGGGTGATGGCCGCGTCGATGAGCGCCAGATGGGTGAACGCCTGCGGGAAGTTACCCAGTTGACGGCCCGTCAGGGCGATCTCCTCGGAGTACAGGCCGAGGTGGTTGGCGTATCCGAGCATCTTCTCCAGTACGAGCCTGGCCTGGTCGGTCCGTCCGGCGCGGGCCAGGGCGTCGACGTACATGAAGGTGCACAGCGAAAAGGTGCCCTCGGACCCGCGCAGCCCGTCGGGCGAGGCCTCGGGGTTGTACCGGTAGACCAGGCTGTCGGTGACGAGTTCCTGCTCCATCGCGTCCAGTGTGGAGGTCCACATCGGGTCGTCGGGGGTGATGAAGCCGACCGTCGGCATGCGCAGCAGCGAGGAGTCGAGCACGTCGCTCCCGTAGTGCTGGACGAAGGCCCCGCGTGGCTCGTTCCAGCCCCGTGCCATCACCTGTTCGTAGATCGCGTCCCGCACGTCGTTCCAGCGGCCGGCCGTGGCCGGGCGGCCGCTGGCCTCCGCGAGCCGCAGCGCACGGTCGAACGCGACCCAGGACATCACCCGGCCGTAGGTGAAGTGCTCGCGGCCGCCACGGGTCTCCCACAGACCCTCGCCGGCCTGGTCCCAGTGGTCCGCCAGCCAGTCGAGGACGGTGAGCAGCTCGGCCCATCCCTGGTGCCCCGGATGGATCCCGTGCCCGTGCGCGAAGTAGATGCTGTCCAGCGCCTCGCCGTAGATGTCCAGTTGCAGCTGCGTGGCGGCACCGTTCCCGATGCGCACGGGGGCCGACCGTTCGTAGCCCTCCCAGTGGTCCAGGATCTCCTCCTTCAGATCGGAGGAACCGTCGACCGCGTACATGATGTTCAGCGGCCCGGAGCCCCCGTCGCCGCCGGCCCGTTCCTTGATGCGTTCGCCGAGCCATCCGATGAACGCCTGCGCCTCTTCCGTGAAGCCCATGCCCAGCAGGGCGTACACGGAGAAGGAGGCGTCCCGGATCCACGTGAACCGGTAGTCCCAGTTGCGCTCGCCCCCCGGTTGTTCGGGCAGCCCCGCGGTGGGAGCGGCGACCACGGCGCCGCTGGGGGCGTAGGTCATGAGCTTCAGCGTCACGGCGGAGCGCTCCACCGCCTCGCGCCAGCGTCCCGCGTAGCGCGACTTGCTCAGCCAGGACCGCCAGAACCGGATGGTGTCGCCGAAGAGCTGCTCGTACTCGGCGAGCCGGATCTCCCTGGGCGGCCCGTCGGCGGCGGACTCCAGGATCATTCCGCGCTGCTGACCCGCCCGCAGACTCAGCGAGAGGTGCAGGTCGTCGTCCCTGCGGGTCAGGGAGTTCAGCAAGCGCTCGTCGTCCGGTTCACGGACCGTGTGCACGGTCAGTTCGAGGCCCTCCGAGGCGAACACCGCGCCGTGCTCGCTGAGGCGCACCTCGTGCGGCCTGCGCCCGTAGTCGAACCGCGGCGCGATGTCGACCTCGAAGGTCATGTTGCCGCGCACGCAGCGGATCATGCGGACCAGCCGGTGGCGAGGAGTGACCGTCGTGCCGGTCACCGGCATGAAGTCGACCACCTCACCGGCGCCCGCCTCCGTCATGAACCGGGTCACGAGGATCGCGGTGTCGGGGAGGTACAACTGCTTGGTCGCGTACGTCGCGTGGGCCGGCCGGACCGTGCAGTGTCCGCCCTTGTCCTGGTCCAGCAGAGCGCCGAAAACGCTGGGTGAGTCGAAGCGGGGACAACAGAACCAGTCGACCGTTCCGTCGGTGGTGACCAGCGCCGCGGTCTGCAGATCACCGATCAGGCCGTGGTTCTCGATCAGCGGGTACTCGGCCATCGGCCCGT
Organism: Streptomyces sp. NBC_00637; assembly: GCF_045161545.1. Taxonomy (NCBI): domain Bacteria; kingdom Bacillati; phylum Actinomycetota; class Actinomycetes; order Kitasatosporales; family Streptomycetaceae; genus Streptomyces; species Streptomyces sp. NBC_00637. Next base: position 5,819,366 of record NZ_CP109046.1, read on the forward strand.
CCCTTCCGACACACGTCGTCACTCGGATGCCGCCCCCCGGCCAGCGTAGGCCGGGGACCCGGGACCGGCCCGCCGAGCCGGACAGGCGGCGTTCCCGGGCCCGCGAGATTCCCGCAGGCGCGAACCTCCCGGGCCCTCGGCCGCCGACGGCCGGTCGCCCTCCCGCTCGCACGTCGTCGACGACCGGGACCCGCTTCCGCGGACCGATCCGGGGCTCAGGACGGCTCACCCGGCGGACGATCGGCTGTCGGCTGTCGGCTAGACCAGGATTCCGGGGGCCGCGACGTCGAAGGTGCGGCCCCGCACCCCGCTGCCGGTGTCGCCGTCGAGTCCGCTGTCGTCGGCCCAGGTGATGAGCGCGCTCTCGGAGCCGTTGCCGAAGGCCGTGGAGGCGCACGTCTGGAACCGTCTGCCGGGGGCCGCCGAGCTCACCTGGACCTTCTCGCTGAGCGAGCCCTCGTTCTCGGAGCAGATCTTGGCCATCACCGTGGGGACGGTCTCGAAGGTGTCCGCGCTCTGCTCGACCCACGTCATGAGGAAACGCCCGCCCGGCAGCCGGGACAGGGCGGGGGACGTCCGGGTGAAGTGCTTCGGGCTGCCCGCCGTGAAGTCGACCGTCTTCGTGCCGTCGGGCTTGAAGATGTTCGCCACCACGGTGGTCTGCGGTTCGCCCAGGTCACTGTCCGCGATGCGGCTGATGTTCGTGACGACGAACTGTCCGCTGTCCAGCAGCGTGATCCCGTTGACGCCGGTGAAGTGGCCGACGTTCGGCTGGATCTCCCCGGTCACGGCGTTCGCCTCGAAGTCGAAGAACCGCAGCGTGAGCCGGTCGCCGCCGATCGAGGAGGGGTCCGTCGACCAGGCGACGACCCAGTTCCCGTCCATGAGGATCGTGGCGGCGGGTGTGCGGTGGAAGCCCTCGGTGGTGTTGATCGTGAGCTCCTCCGTCGCCGGGTTCCCCTCCGGGCCGAACCTCCTCGCCCGGATGCGTCGGTCGGCTCGCGGGCCGGCCCAGGTGACGAGCACACCCCCGTCGATCATGAACGCGAGGGACGGCCGGATCTCCGGATCCACGTCCTCGCTGACCACCACCGCGGGGCCGGCCGGGTGGCCGTCCAGGAACCGCTGGAGTTTCACGCACGGCTGGGGGCCCGGGACGCCGAAGGGCGTCTCCAGCCAGACGGCGAACTGGGTGCTGAAGCCCGCGGCCAGGACGGACGGCCACTGCGGACGGCTCCCGGCGCCCTCCGCAGGCTGGGAGCCGACCGTGAACTCGGCACCGAGTTTGTTGCCCTGGAGTCCCAGGAACTGGCCCTTGATGGTGAAGTCGTGCTCGTCCGCCCACAAGGCCATGAATTCCGAGCCGAGCAGGGAGGTGACGGCGGGCTGGGTCTGCTCACCGGATTTCGTGGTGTTCACAGTGAATTCGGCCATGGCTGCTCTCCGGATCGAGCCGAGCGGGAGTGAAGCGGGAGGAGTGCGGAAGGGGATTCGGAAGGAGGAAGAGGGTGGGGACGGGGATGGGGATTCCTGATGCGACCTCAAGGTGCCGTGACACGCGGGCACCTGGCGCCCAGCGGTCCTGAGCTGACGCTGGAGATCCCTCACCGCGAACGGAGTACGGGGTGGCCGGGGGTCAGACGTCGTCGTGGACGACGAAGCGAGCGGGTTCGCTCACGCCCGCCTGCCTCAGATGCTCGACCGTGGTCTCCATGGTGCCGAGACGCGACTCCAGGGCGTCGGCCTCGGCATTGCCCGGCCGGGCTCGCCGGGTGAGGCGGACGATGGCGTGATGGTGATGGTCGTGACCGCCCTCGGGTCCGCTCCAGGGCGGATCGAAACTCCACGGGACCGGCCCGGCCAGCCCGTTGGCCGCCATCCAGTCGTCGATCCGGGCGTCCACCCAGCCGTGGAGCTTCCAGAAGAGCGGGTTCACGTGGGCGGAGTAGGTGTCGGCGAGCCAGTCGTACGTCGCGTCGTCCCACCGGGTGTCGACGCTGAACGCGTCCCCGCCCGGCCGATATTCGGGCAGCTCCGCCGACCAGCGCAGATGCAGCCTGTTGTGGATGCCGAACTCGATCCGGGCGCCCAGTTGGCCGAGCGACATCGCGCGCAGTTTCACCGGGTCGGTGAACCTCGCCTCCCACTCGCGGATCTGGTCGAACGACTCCTGCGTCTTGGCGCCGCGGATGGCCTCGGCGGTCTCGATGTCGTGCGGGACGTCGAACGCGGGCGGTACCGGGTACTCGGCGTCCTGCGGGGTGGGAATCGTCGGCCACCCCTCCACGCGGGGATGCTGCGGGTCCCCGGCCTCGGCGAGGATCTCGTCGACTGCGGCGATCATCTGCCGGTGCATGAACAGGAAGTCCTCACCCGAGCCGTTGCCGACGTCGACGGAGCGATTCCCGGTGACAGGGTCCGGCGCCGTCAGGGACGGGCGCGGCGGCGCCCAGCCGTGGTGGTGGAACACCTCCTGCTGCGCCGGTGTCAGAGCCGTCCAGGAGTCGCGAGCGGTGTGCCACAGCATGTGGTGCAGACGCATGGCACGAGCCGACATGGCGTCGATCACGGGTTTGGGAAAGGCGTTCATCTCACTCGACCTTCCTGGGCGTGACGGACAGGCAAGGGATGTCAGGGATGCCGCATGGGGATGCCGCATCGGGATGCCTGGGGATGCCGGGGGAGCGATCCGGTCAGGACGGCTGTGCGGGGCCGGAGAGACATGGCCTCCGCGGGCGTGCCGGCGTTCGAAAGGCTCTACAGGGGGCCCGTAGTTCCACTGTGGGGCAGAACGTCCGCTGACGCATCCGGCTGCACCGGCGGGCGAGGGCCGGCCCGAGGCCGGGGCACCCTTCTGCCGGCTGGTCTCGCCGGCGAGCAGGGGCCGGGTTCAGTCCGCGTCGGCGACGACGGAGCCGACGCGGTCGGCCAGGGTCGGGTCGCGGCGGACCAGCAGGGCCGCGTAGCCGACGGCGGCGAGGAGGGCGGCCAGCGCCGCGTAGGGGAACCAGTTGTACGGTGCGGGCTGGCCCGGCTTGGCGAGGTAGTACAGCGGGACCAGGATGGCCAGCGTGCCGAGCGCGGGCAGCACCAGGTGCCGGACCACCCGGAACTCCTGCGGTCGGTACCTGCGGTAGTACAGGGGCAGGGCGAGGTTGGAGGCGAGGTAGACCAGCAGGATCAGGATGGTGCCGAGGGTGGAGGACTCGGTGAAGAAGACCACCGGGTTCATCGAGCCGTCGCCGGACCCCAGCAGGTGGCCCAGGCCCCAGCCGCCGATGATCAGCAGAGCGGTGGCGGCGAAGGTGACGATCGCGTTGTTCGGTGTGCGGCGGGTGGGGTGCACGTAGCCGAAGAAGGACGGGAGGAGACCCTCGCGGCCGGCGTTGAACACCAGGCGGGCCTGGGAGTTGATGCCGGCGATCAGCACGCCGAGCGTGGAGGTCAGACCGCCGAGATAGGTGAGGAAGGCCAGCGCGCCGAGGGTGTGCTGGGCCACTTCGACGAACGGGATCGGGGAGGCCCCGAGTCTGTTCACGTCGTAGCCGAAGCCGGTCACCGTGGCGTAGGCGAAGACGACGTAACTCACCGTCATGATCGCGATGGAGGAGAACACGGCGCGGCCGACGTTGCGCCGCGGATTCTCCGTCTCCTCGGCGAGCGCGGCCGAGTTCTCCCAGCCGACGAACAGGTACACGGCCAGGGGGAATCCCGCCGCCAGCCCCTTGAAGCCGTGGCTGATGTGGCTGGGCAGGAACGGGTCGAGGGACAGAGCGCCGCGGTGTTCCACGAGCGCCGCGACCGAGACCACGGCCAGTACCAGCATCTCCACGCCGAAGAAGTAGCCGGCCCACTTGGTGGAGACGACCACCCCCCGCAGCATCAGCCCCACGGCCAGCCCGGTGAGCAGCAGTGTCCAGATGATCCACGGCAGGTCCACGCCGGTGTAGTGGTACAGGGTGATCTGCACGAACCCGCCGGAGATGGCGATGACGGAGGCCATCGCGATGATGTAGCCCAGCCCCGCGAGCAGTGCGGTGGTCACCGCGCTGACCGGTCCGAAGGTCTTGCCCACGAAGGTGGTGAAGCTGCCCGCCGAGGGGTGCGCCCGGGAGAACTCCGCCAGGGTGTTGCCGAGCAGCGCGACCGCGACGCCCGCGGCGACGATGGTCAGCGGTGACGCCACGCCCGCGGTGGTGGCCAGGAAGGCGAAACCGAAGAAGAAGCTCATGGCCGGGCCGACGTTGGCCATCGTGGCGGCGGCGATGTCGGCCATGCCGAGGACGCCGCCACGCAGCCGCTGCGGCGCGTCGCCGTGGGGACCCGGCGGGGACAGCGGACCGGCTCCGGGGTCGGGCATGGCGGCAACTCCTTGTGCGGTGGGGCCTGATGGGTGCGCGGGTTCTCGACGGCCGGGCCGGCCCGACCGGGCGTCAGCCGTGCCGGGAACGCTGGTGTGCCTTCACCGCCTGCACGGCCGGATCGGTCGCGCCCCGGCCCAGTTCGGTGAGCAGTTCGGCGTGGCAGTGGTTCTGCGCCCGTACCTCCGCGGGCTGGGGTGCGGGCAGCAGCAGGCAGAGCCGGCCGAGCAGATCGGCGGCGACCTCGCGGATCGCGGCGCCGCCGAGCACCTCCGCGAGGTCCAGGTGGAAGCGGGCCTCCAACTCGGCCAGGCGGGCCGGGTCGTCGGCCCGTTCCATCTCCTCGACCAGTGGCCGCAGCCCTTCCAGCCGCTCGGCCGGGACCTCTCCCGAACCGTGCGCGACCAGGCCGCATTCGAGCAGCAGATGGAAGGCGTCCAGTGAGGCCGCCTCCTCGGCGTCGTGCATCACGGCGAGGACGGTGTCCCAGTCCTGCGCGACGAAGGTTCCGCCCGCCCGTCCGCGCCGGCGGTCGAGCAGGCCGTCCTGGCACATGCCCTCCAGCGCGCGACGGACGGTGATCTCGCTGATCCCCAGTTCCTCGGCGAGGGCCCCGGCATCCGGAAGCCGGTCTCCCGGCCGCACGGAGCGAAGGCGTACCCGCAGGGCGATCCTCGACCGGACGAGATCGGAGCCGCTCTGGCCCGCGCCGGGCAGGGCGCGGGCGGATCCCACGCCGGTGACCGACGTCGTCCGAGCCGGGCCCGGCTGGTGATAAGGCCCGAACTTGCCCGCTGCATTCACCACGACGCCACCCTAACGGCCTGCTGAACGCGGTCGCGGCCCGCGACGGCCGCGGTCCGGCGCGCCGGGCCGGGTCCGGCACGCGGCCTCGACCGGCCGGCCCGCGTTCCGTGTCGTGGGGGAGGGGCTCACGCGGGTCGGTGTCCCGCGCCGGCTTTTCGACGGCCGCACCGCCGGAGGCGGGTGCGCGCGGATCCCGGGTGGGAGGGAAGCGCCGACGGTGGTTCCCGCGACAGCGCCGCGGTGTGGTGCGGGGGTCGCATGCGGTGCGGGTGCTGCATGTGGTGCATGAGGGCTCCAGGGGGCGGGGGTGGCCGCGATGCAGGAAAAATTAGAGCAAGGTGAACAGTTAAACAAGACCTCGCCATGGCCGGTCCCGGAGCCGGGGGAGGGGGTGGGGCCGACGGTCGGGCCATCATGGTCCTGACCAGCGGATTCGCCCCTCGATCGGCGCGTCTGCGGGGTGCCCGGCCGGGGTGGGGGCGGGTGTCCGCGGGGCGTGGGTGTCCGGGGTGGCGGGGCGCGGAAGCCGTCGGGCGGGCGGCCGGGACCCTTGTTTTTTTTGATCGCCGTGAACTATTTTCCTGAGCGTCACCGGGCGACCGATGCAGCGGATACCGGGTCCGGCGGCCGTGGTTCACCATGCCCTCCCCACGACCGTGATCGCCACCCCGGCCCCGTCCCCGACCCGGCACCCCCCATGCCATGCCCGGCGAACTCCCTGCGGCCTCCCCGTCCGATACCGCCGGAACCGTCCCTTGTCCCGCCACTCCCCTGGATGTCGAGATGACAACACGTCCCCCTGTCACCGCTCCCGATACGGTCACCACCGAAAGCACCCCGGCAGAATCCGGCTTGCAGGCCGGATTGAAGAACCGTCACCTGTCGATGATCGCCATCGGCGGGGTGATCGGCGCGGGCCTGTTCGTCGGCTCCGGCTCCGGCATCGCCGCCGCGGGGCCCGGCATCCTCGTCTCGTACGCCCTGGTGGGCGCCCTGGTCGTGCTCGTGATGCGCATGCTGGGGGAGATGGCCGCCGCGAACCCGACCTCCGGTTCCTTCTCCGCCTACGCCGACCGCGCGCTCGGCCGCTGGGCCGGGTTCTCCATCGGCTGGCTGTACTGGTTCTTCTGGGTCGTGGTGCTCGCCGTCGAGGCGACCGCCGGCGCGAAGATCCTCGAAGGCTGGATGCCGGGCGTGCCGCAGTGGGCCTGGGCCCTGATCGTGATGATCGTGCTGACCGTCTCCAACCTCGCCTCGGTCGCCTCCTACGGCGAGTTCGAGTTCTGGTTCGCCGGGATCAAGGTCGTCGCGATCGCCGCGTTCATCGGGGTCGGCCTCCTGGCGGTCTTCGGGATACTTCCGGGCACGCACAGCGACACCGCGGGGCTGTCCAACCTCACCGCGCACGGCGGCTTCCTGCCCAACGGACCCGGCAAGATCCTCACCGGGGTGCTGATGGTGGTCTTCTCCTTCATGGGCAGCGAGATCGTCACGCTGGCGGCGGGGGAGTCCGAGGACCCCCAGCGCGCGGTCACCAAGGCCACCAACAGCGTCATCTGGCGGATCGGCGTGTTCTACCTCGGCTCGATCTTCATCGTGCTGACCCTGCTGCCCTGGAACTCCGCGGCCATCACCGAGGACGGCTCGTACGTCGCCGCCCTGGACTCCCTGGGGATCGCGCACGCCGGTCAGGTCATGAACTTCATCGTGCTCACCTCGGTGTTGTCCTGCCTGAACTCCGGCCTCTACACCGCCTCCCGCATGGCCTTCTCCCTCGGCCGCCGCGGCGACGCCCCCGCCGCCTTCGGCCGCACCAAGCGCCAGGGCGTGCCGCAGACCGCGATCCTCGCCTCGGTCGTCTTCGGCTTCGTCGCGGTGTTCTTCAACTACGCCTGGCCCGACACCGTCTTCCTGTTCCTGCTCAACTCCTCGGGCGCCATCGCCCTGTTCGTCTGGCTGGTGATCTGCTTCTCGCAGCTGCGCATGCGCCGGATCATCCAGGCGGAGGCACCGGAGAAGCTCGTCGTGCGCATGTGGCTCTTCCCGTACCTGACCTGGGCCACCATCGCCCTGATCGTGTTCGTGCTCGGCTACATGCTCACCGACACCGCCTCCGGCGGCGGCCGGGACCAGGTGGTCCTGTCCACCCTGGTGGCCGCGGGTGTGGTGGCCTTCGCGCTGATCCGCAACCGGCTGTCACGGAGGGCCCGGCAGGAGGCGGCCCTGCCCTCGTAGCGGCCGGGGCCCGCGGGGCCGCCCCTCCGCCGGTGACGCGGCTTCCCTCGCGTCACCGGCTGCGACCTGCGCAGACGTCCGACAGCGCCGTACGACGGGCCGGGCCTCGGCCGGTCGTACGGCGCTGCTCACGATTGCCGGTGTGCGGGGACGGGGAGCTCGCCCGAGCCCCGGACGATCAGCCGGGTGGGGACGGTGATGGTGCGGGCGCGGGTGCGGTCACCGTCGAGTCGGGCCAGCGCGGTGGTCGCGGCGGCCTTGCCGAGTTCCTCCGCGTCCTGGGCGACGACGGTCAGGGCCGGTTCGAGCGCCTCGGCGAGCGGCACCTCGTCGAAGGCGACGAAAGCGACGTCCTTGCGCTTGGTGCGGGCGAGTTCGGCGACGATGCCCAGCGCCATGATGTTGTTGCCGGCGAACAGGGCGGTGGGGGGATCGGCCAGGCCGAGAAGCCGGCCGGTCGCGGTCTGGGCGCCCTGCTGGTCGTGGGCGTTGGCGACGAGCGCGCGGTCGTAGGGGATGTCGGCCTCCTGGAGCGCGGACCGGTAGCCGGCCAGGCGCTCGCGGCGGGTGTAGAGCTTGGTGGGGAGGTCACCGACGAGGCCGATACGCCGGTGGCCGTGGGCGATGAGATGGGCCACGCCGTCGTGGGCTCCGGCGCGGTTGGAGCTGACGATGCTGTCCGTGGCGAGATCGACTCCGGGTCGGTCGAGGAAGATCACGGGCAGGCCCGCCGTACGGTGGGACTTCAGGTGGGTGTGGCAGGCGCCGACGGACGGAACCACGATCAGGATGCTGACGCGGCGGGCGAGGAACTTGTCCGTCAGGGCGCGTTCACGCTCGGGGTCGTCGGCGGAGGAGCCCATGAGCAGGGTCAGGCCGCGGTCGCGGACGGTGTCCTCGATGGCGCGGGCCACGGCTCCGAAGAAGGGGTTGGCCAGGTCGGGGATGACCAGGCCGATCGTGGTGTCCGGGCCGCCGACGCGGATGTTGCGGGCCATGAGGTTCGGCTGGAAGCCGAGCTTGGCCACTGCGGCGAGCACCTGTTCCCTGGTCTGCGCGGAGGCGGGCCCGTCCTCGTTGAGGACTCGGGAGACCGTCTTGGCGCTGACGCCGACTTCGCGGGCGACGTCGGCCAGGGTAGGGCGGCGGTTCGCTGCCATGGAGGAAACCGTCTCCTGAGGGCTCTCGGTCCCGGCCGCGGCCTCGGCCGGACATACGAGAGCTGGGTGTTGTGCTGTCAGGTGGCCTGGACTCCGGCGGCCTTCGCGGCCTCCGAATCCGCTACGACAGTATCTCCGGCCGCGTCGACGGTGAGGGCACCGGTCATGATGGCGACGACCTCGGCCATGGAGTAGTCGGAGGGTTTGATCACGGCAGCGCGCCGGCCGAGGCGGTGGACGTGGATCCGGTCGGCGATCTCGAAGACGTGTGGCATGTTGTGGCTGATCAGGACGACCGGCATGCCCTTGTCGCGGACCCGGCGGATGAGGTCCAGGACCTGACCGGACTCCTTGACGCCGAGGGCGGCGGTGGGTTCGTCCATGACGACGACGCTGCGGGCCCAGGCGACGGAACGGGCGACCGCGACGGCCTGCCGCTGTCCGCCGGAGAGCGTCTCCACCGACTGGGTCAGCGAACGCAGCCCGATCTTCAGGTCCGCCATGTGCTCGGCGGCCTCCTGGCGCATGCGCTTCTTGTCCAGCATCCGGAAGACGCTGCCGAGGACGCCGGGGCGGCGGAGCTCGCGGCCGAGGAACATGTTGGAGGCGATGTCCATGGAGGCGGCCACGGCCAGATCCTGATACACCGTCTCGATGCCGTGGGCGCGTGCGCTCTGCGGACCGGAGAAGGCGATGGGTTCTCCGTTGAGGCGTATCTCGCCCGCGTCGGGCGTCACGGCGCCGGTGAGCGCCTTGATCAGGCTGGTCTTGCCGGCGCCGTTGTCGCCGATGACGGCGAGGACCTCGCCGGGCAGCAGGTCGAAGTCGGCGCCGTCGATGGCGGTGACCTGGCCGTACCGCTTGACCAGGCCGCGGGCCTGCAGGACGGGCGTGGGGGCGGTGATGGTGGCGGTCATCGTGCCTTCCTTCGGGAGATCTGGTCGACGGTCACCGCGAGGATCACCAGGACGCCGGTGATCAGGGTCTGGTAGATGGAGGCGACGCCCATCAGCTGGAGGCCGTTGCGGAACACGCCGACGATGAGGACGCCGATGAAGGTGCCCAGGACCGAGCCGCGACCGCCGAAGAGGCTGGTACCGCCGAGGACCACGGCGGTGATGCTGTCGAGGTTGTCGGTCTGCCCGGCCTGCGGGTCGCCGACCCCGGTGCGGGAGATGAGCAGCAGCGCGGCGATGCCGTACAGCAGGCCGGCCACGGTGTAGACGCCGATGGTCAGGCGCGAGGTGCGGACGCCGTTGAGCCGTGCCGCTTCCGGGCTGTTGCCCAGGGCGTAGACGTGCCGGCCCCAGCCGGTGCTGCTCAGCGCGTAGGCGAGGAGCAGGAACAGGGCGATGGTGACCAGGGAGCCGTAGGTGATGTCGGTGTGGCCGAGGGGGAAGGTCTCCCCGAGGGCGGTCAGCGAGCCGGGCAGGCTGGTGACCGTCTGCTCCTCGGAGTAGATGTGGGTCAGCGCGAACGCCACGTTGAGCATGCCGAGGGTCACGATGAACGGCGGCAGCGGGATCTTCTGCACCAGCAGCCCGTTGAGCAGTCCGAAGCCACCGCAGACCCCGAGGCCCAGCGCGATCGCGACGAGCGGGGGGACGGAGCCCTCGGCCGCCATCTTGGCGATCACGATGCTGCCGAAGGCCATCACGGCCCCGCAGGACAGGTCGATACCCGCCGTGAGGATGATCAGGGTCTGTCCGATGGCGAGCGTGCCGACGACCATGACCTGCTGCACGATCAGCGAGAAGTTCCCGCCGGTGAGGAACTGGTCGGTCGAGACGGAGAAGAAGGCGCAGGCCAGGAGGAGGGCGACCAGCGGGCCCGTGGTCGGCGCCGTGAGCAGTCTGCGGGCCGTGGTCGGTGCTTTGAGCTCGGCGTACGGGGTGGTCGTGGCTGTCATGCGAAATCCTTGTCGGAAGACAGATGTCCTTGTCGGAGGACGAGGGCACAGGCCCCGCCGGGACAAGGGGGCGGTCGTCGTCCCCGGTCGGGGAGGTGGGCCGACCGCCCCGCCGGGGGGAGTGGCGGCTCGGCGCGGTCCGGGGGCGTGGCTCAGCCCCAGCAGTTCTCCAGGCCGTAGCCGGTGTCCTTCGACGTGACGCCGTCCTGCGCCTTGTCGGTGATCAGGGTGACGCCGGTGTCGGTGTAACCGGAGGCCTTCTTGCCGTCCTTGGCGTACGTCACGACGGCCTTGACGCCCTCGGCGGCCATCTTCAGCGGGTACTGCTGCGAAGTCGCGGCGATCTTGCCGTCCTTGACGGCCTGGGTGCCGGTGCAGCCGCCGTCGACGGAGACGATCAGCACGTCCTTCTCCCGGCCCTTGGCCTTCAGCGCGGTGTACGCGCCCAGGGCGGCCGGTTCGTTGATGGTGTAGACGACGTTGATGTCGGGCGACTTCTGGAGGCAGTTCTCCATCGCGGTCTGGCCCTTGGCCTGGTCACCGCCGGTGTCCTGGGCGCACACGACGTCCTTGTCGGTGGCGCCGAAACCCTTCAGGAAACCGTTGTGCCGCTGGATGCCGACGGAGACGCCCGGGGCCAGGTCGAGGGCGGCTATCTTCGCCGTCTTGCCCTTCATGGCGGCCTTGGCGTACTCGCCGATCAGCTGGCCGGCCTTGAGGTTGTCGGTGGCGAAGAGGGCGTCCACCGCGCTCTCCGGTTCGGTCGGCGTGTCCAGGGCGATGACCAGGACGCCCTTGGCGCGGGCCTTCTCGATGGCGGGCACGATCGCCTTGGAGTCGCTCGGGGTGATCAGGATGCCCTTCACCCCGGCGGCGACCATGTTCTCGATGGCGGTGACCTGCCCGGCGTTGTCCCCGTCGAACTTGCCTGCGGCGGTGGACAGTTGCGCGCCGTTCTCCTTGGCGGCCTTCTCCGCGCCCTCCTTCATCTTCACGAAGAACGGGTTGGTGTCGGTCTTGGTGATCAGGCCGACCTTGACGCTGCCCGAGCCGGAGCTCGTGGAGTCCGAACCGGAGCCGGAACCGCAGGCCGTCAGGGTGAGGGCCGTGACGCCCGTGACCGCGGCGACTCTGAGGAGGGAGGAGGACAGGCGAGTGGTGCGAGACATGATCGACTCCTGTGGGATAGCGGGCGGCACGAGGGCGGGATCAGAGCATGCCGCCCGGGAGTGTCATCGTTGACTTATGTCATCGTTGACACTGCCTGGCGAGGATGATGGACTCCGCATCCCGGCAACGTCAATGCCTTCCACCCGTCACGAATCGGCAACGTCCGTCATCGCCGTCGCCGCGCAGCCGGTCGGCGCCTGTGTCGCCGCGCGGCCCTTCGCCCGGTCCTTCCGAGCACTTTCCGAGGGAGAGCAGCCCATGAGCCCGCGTCAGATCACCGTTCTGGGAGAGTGCGTCGCGGACGCCTTCACCGAACCGGCGAACGCCTCGAACGAACTCGTCCTGCGGGTGCTGCCGGGCGGCGGGCCCGCGAACACGGCGGTGGCCCTGGCCCGGCTGGGCACCCCGGCCCGCTTCCTGGCCCGGCTGTCCGGCGATGTGTTCGGCCGGCTCTTCCGGGCGCACCTCGAGGCCTCCGGCGTGGACCTGTCGTACGCCGTTGCCGCCGCCGAGCCCAGCACGCTGGCCGTGGCGGAATTGGACGCCACCGGACAGGCCGCGTTCTCGTTCCACGCGCAGAGCACGGCCGACTGGCAGTGGACTGCGGGCGAACTGGCCGGAGCGGATCTGTCCGAAACGGCCTGTGTGCACACGGGGTCGCTGGCGCTGGTCCGCGAGCCGGGCGGGATGGTCGTGGAGGAGTTCCTGGCGGCGGCTGCCGCGCGGGCCACCGTCAGCATCGATCCCAACGTCCGGCCGCTGCTGGTGGCCCCCGAGGTCTACCGCGCCCGGCTGGCGCGGTGGTGCGCCCTCGCCGACATCCTGCGGCTGAGCGAGGACGACCTGGAACTGCTGCTGCCGGGCACCCCGCCCGAGCAGGCGTGCGACCTCTGGCACGCCGCGGGCGTACGGCTCGTCGTGATCACGCTCGGCGGCGACGGCGCCCTGGTCTCGCTCGACGGCGAACGGCTGCGGATCCCCGCCGTGTCCACGCGGGTCGTCGACACGGTCGGCGCGGGGGATTCCTTCACCGCCGGCCTGCTGCACCACCTCGGGGCCCGCGGCCTCCTCGGTGGCCGACTGACCGGCCTCGGTCTCGGAGATGTCGCCGAAGCATGCCGGTTCGCCGCCCGGGTCGCGGCCCTGACCTGCTCGGTCGCCGGCCCCAACCCGCCGTGGCGGGACCAACTGGCACAGCCGGCGACCACCGACGCCGCCTGACGGACGGGCGGTCCGCGCCGGGCGTTTTCCGCGCGAACCGTTGACGCGGCGGCCGTGTCTCGCCCACCATCGGGCCACTCGATGTCATCGATGACACAAGTCAACGATGACACCCTGTGCCGACGGCGTGGACGACGACGTCGGCCGGGACGTCACGCGTCGGTCGGTCCACGGCGGAGCCGTAAGGCTCGGCCTGGCGGAGGCCGAGGGACAGGAGACCCCATGAGTTCAAGGCATGCAGCCCGGCATGCCCGGGTGCGGATGATGGCGGCGGTGGCGACCGTCTGCACCCTGTCCGCAGCCCCGCTCGCCCCCCGGGCCGTGGCCGCCGACACCCCGCCGTACTCCGAGACCTACAGGCCCCAGTTCCACTTCACGCCGGAGAAGAACTGGATGAACGATCCCAACGGCCTCGTGTACTACCAGGGCGAATACCACCTCTTCTACCAGTACAACCCGAACGGCAACTCCTGGGGCGACATGTCCTGGGGCCACGCGGTGAGCACCGACCTCGTGCACTGGGAGCAGCTGCCGCTCGCCCTGTCGCACGACGACCAGGAGATGGTGTTCTCCGGCAGCGCGGTCATCGACCGGGACAACTCCACCGGCTTCGGCACGAAGGCGAACCCGGCCATGGTGGCCGTCTACACCAGCTACCGCAAGGACACGGGCGTACAGGCCCAGTCGCTCGCCTACAGCACCGACCGCGGCCGCACCTGGACCAAGTACCAGGGCAATCCCGTCCTCGACATCGGCTCCAAGGACTTCCGGGACCCCAAGGTCCAGTGGTACGCGCCCACGCGGAGCTGGCTGATGACGGTGTCGATGTCCGCCGAGCACAAGGTGCGGTTCTACTCGTCGAAGAACCTCAAGGACTGGAACCTGCAGAGCGAGTTCGGGCCGTCCGGCGCGACGGGCGGCGTGTGGGAGTGCCCCGACCTCTTCCCCCTCGCCGTCGACGGGGACAAGAAGAAGATCAAGTGGGTCCTGGTCGTCAACATCAACCCCGGTGGCATCGCGGGCGGTTCGGCCGCCCAGTACTTCGTCGGCGACTTCGACGGCACGAAGTTCACGGCCGAGGACAAGGGCACGTACACCCCGCCCGCCGGCACGGTGGTGCAGGACTTCGAGGGCACAGACTTCGGCTCGTGGACGACCACGGGGACCGCGTTCGGCCAGGCGCCGGCGGCCGGGGCGGTGGACGGTCAGGGCACGGTCGGCGGTTTCGACGGCACGGGCCTCGCCAACAGCTTCCACTCGGGTGACGGCACCACCGGCACCCTGACCTCGCCCTCCTTCACCGTCGACAGCAAGTACCTGAACTTCAAGGTCGGTGGCGGCCGGCACCCGCACGTGGACGGCACGGCGACCGAGCAGGAGCCGCCGCCCGCCGGCACGGTCCTCGGCGACTTCGAGGGCGGCACCTACGGCGGCTGGACGGCCACCGGAGACGCCTTCGGCACGGCACCGGCCACCGGCACCCTCCCCGACCAGCAGAAGGTCTCCGGCTTCCTGGGGAGCGGCCTGGTCAACAGCTATGCGAACGGCGACTCCGGCACCGGCACCCTGACCTCGCCCGAGTTCACCCTCGACATGGACTACGTCGACTTCCTCGTCGGCGGCGGCGACCACCCCGCCGGCTCCGACCACCCCACCGCCGTCGAACTCCTCGTCGACGGCAAGGTGGTCCGCAGCACCACCGGACAGGACGACGAGGCACTCGACTGGGCCTCCTGGGACGTCAAGGACCTCGCCGGGAAGCAGGCCCAGGTCAAGATCGTCGACGACAACAGCGGCGGCTGGGGGCACCTCAACGTCGACCACGTCGTGCTCTCGGACACCCGGGCCCGGCCCGTCTCCCAGGAGACGGCCGTCAACCTGATCGTCGACGGCAAGGTCGTCCGCAGCGCCACCGGTTCGAACAGCGAGACCCTGGACTGGGCCTCCTTCGACCTGCGCCCCTATGCCGGCGAACAGGCGCGGATCCAGCTCGTCGACCTGAACACCGGCGGCTGGGGCCACGTCCTCGCCGACCGGTTCACCACCGCGGACACGCCCGCGAAGTCCGTCGTCCAGCGCGCCGACTGGGCCGACTACGGCAAGGACTACTACGCGGCGGTGTCCTGGGAGGACGCGCCGGGCGGCAAGCGGTACATGATCGGCTGGATGAACAACTGGGACTACGGCGGGACAATCCCCACCTCCCCCTGGCGCGGCGCGCAGAGCATCCCCCGGACGATGGGCCTGCGTACCGTCGACGGCCGCGTCCGGCTGATCAGCCAGCCCGTGAACAGCGTGAGGTCCCTGTGGCAGCCGCACCCGGTGTCCGCGTCCGGCGTCACCGTCGAGGACACGTCCACGCCCCTGATCGGCCCCGCCGCGCAGGGCACGACCCTCGACATCGAGGCGACCTTCTCCCTCCAGGACGCCGACCGGTTCGGCTTGAAGGTCCGCACGGGAGCCGACGGAGAGGAGACCGTCATCGGCTACGACACCACGGCACAGGAGCTGTACGTCGACCGTACCCACTCCGGCGCCGTCGACTTCGACAGCACCTTCCCCGGAGTCCAGACCGCACCGCTGCGGGCCGAGAACGGCAAGGTGAAGCTGCGGATCCTGGTCGACCGGTCGTCCGTCGAGGTCTTCGGCGGGAGCGGCGAGGTCGCGATCACCGACCAGATCTTCCCCGACCCCGCCAGTCAGGGGGTGCGGGTCTTCGCCGAGAACGGCGCGGTGAGGCTGGACGAGGCCGTCGTCCGGCACCTCGGCTCCGCCCACGAGTGACACCCCACGACACGGCCGTCACCGCACGGCCGTCATCACCCGACCGACAAGGACACGAGACCGTGAAGAAGACCCTGCTCGCCGAGTTCACCGCCCGTGAGGGAACGCAGGACGAGGTCGTCCGCCTGATCGGCGACTACGCCCTGAGGGTGCGGGAGGAGGAAGGCAACATCGCCTTCGACGTCTACACCAAGGCGGCCGAGCCACGCGCCTTCTGGATCTTCGAGACGTACCGGGACGAGGAGGCCTTCCAGGCGCACCTGAACGCCCCGTACGGCGGCCCTTTCAACGCCGCCCTCGTCCCGCTGATAGAGGAGGACGCCTCCGTGCTGACGTTCCTCGATCCGGCGGCGTGACGACGGCGGCCATCGCGGCGGCGGCGCCTGCCGGGGTCATGCGGCGGTCGGTCCCGGGCTCGGTCCCGAGCTTTCGCGGATGATCAGGTCGGTGCCGGCGAAGGTCGGAGCGGGAGGCCGGTAGCCGTTCTCCAGTCGGCCGCGCAGGAGTTCGAAGGCGTCGCGGCCCAGCCCCTGGAAGTCCATCCGGACGGTGGTGAGGGAGGGGGTGACGAACTCCGCGTGGGGGGCGTCGTCGAAGCCGATGACGCTGACGTCCCCCGGCACCGACCGCCCGGCGTCGTGCAGGGCGCGCAGAACGCCCAGCGCCAGGTCGTCGTTGCCGCACAGGATCGCCGTGACGTCCGGGTCGCGGGCGAGTTCGAGCCCCTCGTCGTAACCCGCCCGCGCGTTCCATCCCCTGCCGCCGCGGGGTGCGGGCGCGGTGACGCCGGCCGCCTTCAGGGCACTTCGCCAGCCCCGGGTACGCGGTCCTTCCGAGCGCCGGGTGCCCGCGGACGTCGGGATCGCCACGTAGTGGACGGTCCGGTGCCCGAGCTCCAGCAGGTGCGCGGTCGCGGCCCGGGCCGCCGCACGGTCGTCGGCCCACACGGCCGGACGGGGAGGGGTCCGGCCGTGCGGCGGGGCCTCGACGACCGCGGCACAGGGCACGTTCTCCGGCACCCGGTCCAGTGCCGAGGCGGCGAGCCGGTCGAAGCCGATGACCATCAGCCCGCCCCCGTCGGCCGCGGCCGAGTGGAGGGTGCGGTCCAGGTCGTCCTCGGGCGTCAGCACCTTCACGCCCAGCGAGTAGCCCGCCGTGCGGGCCGCTTCCTCCAGGCCCTGGAGGGTGGCCGCGTAGCCGTGCAGGACGGTGTTCGACGTCAGGACGGTGACCGACCGGTTGACACCGCCGGCCAGTGCGAAGGCGGTGGCGTTGCGCCGGAATCCCAGCGCCCCGATGGCCGCCTCGACCCGCCTGCGGGTCTCCTCGCGGACACTCGGGTGGCTGTTGATGACCCTCGAAACGGTCTGGTACGAGACGCCGGCGGCCTGAGCGACGTCCCGGATGCTGGCGGCCCTGCGCGGTGACCGCCCGAGAGCCGCGGGGCTGCCGGGGCTGGGCTGACCGGTCGCGTCCATGGCGCGATTGTGAGCGGTCACAACGTCGACCGTCAACAGGGATCGGGGAGTGGCCCGGCGCGATACGCGGGCGGCATCCGCGCGAGAACGCATGCCCCGGCGTTGTCGGACCGGGACGCTAGGGTCCCCCCTGATCTCGTCACCCGCCTTTGGTGACAACGTTGTTGACTGTCAATCAGGAGCTGAGCGCCATGAGCATGCAGGCCACCTTCGCCGACTTCTCCGTCGACCCGGCCCGGCTGTCCAACGCCGTGGTCGGGCACGACCGGGCCGGGTTCGGCGGATCCCACCTGACGCTGGACGCGGGCGCGACGGTGACGCTGGACTTCGAGGTGGCGGACCCGCAGGACATCCCCGAGGCGACGCTCACCGTCACGGCCCTCGTCTCCAGGCTCGGCTCCGCTCCCGGCCACGCCCCGATCGACGTACTGCTCCAGGGCGAGGTGCTGGCCGAGAACCTCACCGTGCCCGGCGGCGGCGACCTTCCGCAGGACAACGCGTTCGCGGTGCCGGCCCGCCTGCTGAAGCCGGGGACCAACACCCTGGAGATACGGGTCTCGGCCGAGGCGCGCAGCATGCTCCGGCTCTACCGGATCACCCTGGACTCCGTCGACGAGCGGGGCCGCTCGGAGCGCGCGCTGGCGAAGTCGGCCGCGCGGAACTCGGTCTTCGCCTACCGGACGGAACTGCGCGCCGCCCACGCCGCCTCGTCCGCGCCCTGGGAGGAGGCCCCGCGACTGCTGTTCCACGTCGACCGGGACGAGCACTCGCTGCCCGCGCAGCTCGGCTGGCGGGGGGAGGACGGGGCGGAGTCGGCCGTCAGCTTCCAGTCGAATATGTCCGACTTCCACGGCTGCCACCGCGCCGCCGACGGCACGGCCTACGAGTACCGCGGCCGTCTCACCGGCGAATGGACGTTTCCGGAGGGGCTCGAGGACGCGCCGGCGGGCGCCCTGTACCGCTTCCGCACGGAGGAGGGGTACGGCGGTGGCTGGCACGGCTCCCATGAGCTGCGGCTGCTGGTGGACGACGGCGGGACCCCCGTGGAGCGGGTGACCTGGCGTGACCGGCGAGGCAACTCCGGGGTGGCCGTGCTCCAGACGGCGCCCGGCGAAGAGGGGGCGACCGATGTCCGGGTGATCGACGTCGAGGCGAGCGACGAGTTCGAGGAGGTGGGGGAGACGGCGGACAACCTGCTGCACGGCTCCCGGTCCAAGTGGCTCGCGAACGACGACACCGCCCGGCTCCTCTTCACTCTCGCCCGCCCCACCGCCGTCACCTCGTACGCCCTGACGTCCGCGAACGACTGCCCCGATCGCGACCCGAGCGACTGGACCCTGCACGGCTCCTCCGACGGCCGCACCTGGACCCGTCTGGACTCCCGCGCCGGGGAGAGCTTCGCCGACCGCTTCGAGACCAGGGAGTTCCGCCTTCGCGCGCTTCCCGCGGCCTACCGCCACTACCGTCTCGACATCACCCGCAACTCCGGCGCGACCCAGACCCAGCTCGCCCGGGTCCGCTTCGTCGAAGGCCCCGCCCGCCGGGCGTTCACCGGTTACTACCAGCGTCACAACGAGGGCCCCATCGGCTATCGCGGTACGCAGGTCCCCACCCCCGGATCCGCACCCGAGTCCCTCGCCGTCCCCGCACCCCTCCTGGTCGCTGACCTGGAGGCGGCGGTCCGGTCCCTGACCGACACCGCCCAGACCCTGGCCGCCCTGGCGACCCGCCTGCGCGACAGCTGAGCGAGGCGGCCGCCGGCCCCGGTCCGAGCCCGGGCTTCCGCGGCTTCGACGGCTGCGACGGCTTCCGAGACTTCCGCAACCGGTCAGCGCAGGGCGGTGGCCCATTCCAGTTGGCGGGTGAGTTCCTCGTCGGGGCGGGCCGGGGGCTGCCTGCCGGGGGTGCGGGGCTGTGGGGTGTGGACCCCGCGGGAGATGTTGCCGCTGACGGTCGTGTTGTGTTCCACGCGGGGGCGGCGCAGCGCTTCGTAGTGGGTGAGGGCGGACGCGGTGTCCGCGGTGTCGCGCAGGCACTTGGCGAGGATCACCGCGTCCTCCAGGGCCATCGAGGCGCCCTGCCCGGTCGCGGGGGACGCCGCGTGGGCCGCGTCGCCGATGAGCAGGGTCCGGCCGGAGCGCCATGGTGTGCCGCCCGGCATCTCGGTCGCGTTGGTGACCAGGACGGGGGCCGTGGTGGCGGCGACGATGTCCGCGGCGGGCGTGGCGTCCTTGCGCAGCAGGGGAACGAGCAGGTCACGCCATTGGCCGGGGGTCGCGTGCGCGATCTCGTCGGCGGTCAGCGGGGCGTCGGCGGAGACCCGGGCGAACCAGTACGTCTCCCCGTCCGGTGACGTGGTGTGGCCGAAGGCGGCCTCGCTGCCGCGGATCATCGTGATGCAGGCGGCTTCGTCCTCGCCGCCGGCCGGCGCGAGGGTGGTGTAGCCGTAGAAGACCCGCTGGCCCGCGTACCGGGGCAGCACGGCGGGGGCGGTGAGCCGGCGGACCGTGGAGTTCAGGCCGTCGGCGCCGAGCAGCAGGTCGCCCGTCGCCGTGGCGCCGTCGGTGAAGCGGGCGGTGACGCCGTCCGGACCGCTGTCGACGGAGGCCAGCCGGGCGCCGTGGACGACGTCGATACCGCGGCGGGCGGCCTCGGTCTGGAGGGCCGCGTTGAGTTCGCCGCGGCGCAGGCACCGGTAGCGCAGTGCGGGATCGTCGGCCTCGCCGAGCGGGGCGCGGGCCACCTCGCCGCCCCCGGCGTCCAGCAGCCGCATCGTGGTGAGCGGAAAACCGACCGCGGTGACCGCGGGGGTCGCGTCGAGCTGCGCGAGGGCCCGCAGGCCGTTGCTCGCCAGGGTGAGGAACGCGCCGATGTCCTCGGCGGAGTCGGGATGCGCCTCGTACACGGCGACCTCCTGCCCCGCCTTGTCCAGTGCCAGAGCCGCCGCCGTGCCGGCGATCCCGCCGCCGATGACCAGTACGCGCGCCATGCCCCACCCCGCTGTTCCCTCGCGGACGCCCGACCCCGTCGTCGTACGCCACCCACGGGGGAACGCCCGGGCGGTGGGGCGGAGTTCCGGCCCGGCGCCGTACGGCCGGTCCGGGCCCCCCGTTCACCCGTTCAGCGGCCGAAAGCCGTCAGCACGGCTTCGAGCTGGCGCAGCGGCTCCGGTCCGACGACGCGCAGGACGACGGTGTCGGCGCCGGCGTCCTTCAGGGCGTGGATGCCGGCGACGGCCTGCGCGGGCGTGCCCGAGACGGTGAACACCTCCTCCTGCGGGCGGCCCAGCCAGGCGCCGTGACCCTCGGTGTGCGGATGCAGGGTCCGGGCGACCTGCTCGGCGTCCTCGCCCACACAGGCGAAGGACAGCACGGTCAGGGTGTGGTCGGGGCCGGCTCCGCCCTTGGCGGTGAGGGCGCGGGTGTTCTCCAGGTCCCGCGGGCCGTGCCCCTCGGCGATCAGGGTGCCGTCCGCGACCCTCCCGGACAGTTCGAGGGAGCGGGGCCGGACCACGCCCGCCACCACCGGCGGCACCTGGACCGGCGGATGCACCAACTTCACCCCGTCCAGCCGCACTTCGCGGCCCTCCAGTTCGACCCGCTCACCGCGCAGCAGCGCGCGCACGGAGGTGATCGTCTCCTCCAGGAGGGCCAGCGGCGACCGGGGAGCGACGCCGGCCGACTCCATCCACTCCCGCACCCCGTGACCGATGCCCGCCACCAGCCGCCCGGGGAACACCCGGGCCAGCGTGGCCAGTTCCATCGCCAGCAACGCCGGACTGCGCAACGGCGCCGGCGCGATCCCGATGCCCACCCGCAGCCGCTCGGTCGCCCCCAACGCGACGGCCGCCGCCGACACCCCGCCGTTCCAGCCGAGGTCCTCGACCACCCACAGGTCGTCCACCCCGAGCGCCTCGGCCCGTCGCGCGAACCCGGGCAACTCCTCGGGAGCCCAGTCGCGGTCGTACATGACACCGACCCGTACGTTCGTCACGTTCGTCATACTCCGGAACCTATGGGGTGGGCGGCGGATGGATCAACGGTGTATCCGGTCCGGGGAGGCACGTCCGGAAGACCTGGCCGTCCCTCCCGTCCGGGGGCGTTGTCAGTGGTGGCGGGCAGGATGTGAGGCATGACAACACCCGGTGCAGTGATTGTGGACGCCGTCGCCTACGCGCAGGCGATCGAGGACGCGGTGAAGGCGTCGGCCGCCTACTACGCGGGTGGCACCTCGGTGCTGGACGACGACGCCTACGACCGGCTGGTGCGCGCCATCACGGCGTGGGAGGAGCAGCACCCGGAGCAGGTGCTGCCCGACTCGCCCACCGGCAAGGTCGCCGGCGGAGCGGTCGAGGGCGATGTCCCGCACACGAGGGCGATGCTGAGCCTGGACAACGTGTTCTCCGCGGAGGAGTTCACCGCGTGGACCGCCTCGCTCGCCCGGCGCGTCGGCCATGACGTCACCCCGTTCAGTGTCGAGCCGAAGCTGGACGGCCTGGCGATCGCGGCCCGCTACAGCCGCGGCCGTCTCACGCGGCTGATCACCCGGGGCGACGGGACGGCCGGGGAGGACGTCTCGCACGCGATCGGCACCGTCGAGGGACTGCCGGACGAGCTGGCGGAACCGGTCACCGTCGAGGTGCGCGGCGAAGTCCTGATGACGACCGCCCAGTTCGAACACGCCAACGAGGTACGCACCGCGCACGGCGGCGCGCCCTTCGCCAACCCGCGCAACGCCGCGGCGGGCACCCTGCGCGCCAGGGAACGCGCCTACACCGTGCCGATGACCTTCTTCGGCTACGGCCTGCTGCCCCTGGACGACACCGATCCGGCTCTGGCCGCCGAGCTGGAGGAGAGCGCGCACAGCGACCTGATGCTCCGGGCCGGCGCGTACGGCGTGAACACCACCGCGACCACGGCCGTGCCCGGCATCACCGCGAGCACCGGCGAGGAGGTCCTGGCCCGGGTGGCCGAGATCGCCGCGCTGCGCGCCTCGCTGCCGTTCGGGATCGACGGGATCGTCGTCAAGGCCGACCTCGCCGCCGACCAGCGGGCCGCCGGATCGGGCTCGCGCGCCCCGCGCTGGGCGACCGCCTACAAACTGCCCGCCGTCGAGAAGATCACTCGGCTGCTGGCGGTGGAGTGGAACGTGGGCCGCACCGGCATCATCGCCCCCCGGGCGGTCCTGGAACCGGTACGGATCGACGGCTCCACCATCACCTACGCGACCCTGCACAACGCGGCCGACATCACCCGCCGTGACCTGCGCCTGGGCGACCACGTCATGGTGCACCGGGCCGGAGACGTCATCCCCCGCATCGAGGCGCCCGTCGCCCACCTGCGCACCGGCGACGAACAGCCCATCGTCTTCCCCGAGGTGTGCCCGCGCTGCGGATCGGGCATCGACACGGGCGAGCAGCGCTGGCGCTGCGTCAACGGCCGGGACTGCCACCTCGTCGCCTCCCTCTCCTACGCCGCCGGACGCGACCAGCTCGACATCGAGGGCCTCGGCCACACCCGGGTCGTCCAGCTCGTCGAAGCCGGACTGGTCACCGACCTCGCCGGTCTGTTCGCCCTCACCCGCGACCAGCTCCTCGGCCTGGAACGGATGGGGGAGACCAGCACCGACAACCTCCTCGCCGCGCTCGCCGCCGCCAGGAACCAACCGCTGTCCCGCGTGCTGTGCGCCCTCGGAGTCCGCGGCACCGGCCGCTCCATGTCCCGCCGTATCGCACGCCACTTCGCCACCATGGACCTGCTGCGCGCCGCCGACGCCGAGGCGATCCAGCAGGTCGACGGCATCGGCACCGAGAAGGCCCCGTCCATCGTCGCCGAACTCGCGGAGCTCGCCCCGCTCATCGACAGACTCGTCGCCGCCGGGGTGAACATGACCGAACCCGGAGCCACCCCGCCTGCCCCGGCCACGGCCGAGGGGACCGACGCGGCCGACGGCGACGGCGGCGGCGCGCGGGCCGTCGCCGACACCGGGCCGCTGGCCGGGATGACCGTGGTCGTGACCGGCGCGATGACCGGAGCGCTGGAGAAGCTCAGCCGCAACCAGATGAACGAGCTCATCGAGCGGGCCGGGGGCCGCTCCTCCTCCAGCGTCTCCAAGAAGACCAGCCTGGTCGTCGCCGGCGAGGGCGCCGGATCCAAGCGGACCAAGGCCGAGACCCTCGGGGTCCGGCTGGCCGCGCCCGACGAGTTCGCCGCTCTCGTCGCCGACTACGTGGACGCGGGCACCGGCGCGGAGCCGTCGGTGTAGGCGGGGAGGCCGCCACCGGGCCGGCCGTCAGGTCGGCCGGCCCGGTGGCGGTGGCCGGTCGGTCCGGTGGCGGTGGCCGCCTCAGCCCTTGACGGGCTTGCCTCGGCCCCAGGCCCAGGCCAGGCGGTCGGCGCCGGACTGGTTGGTGGTGGCCAGCCAGGGGCGGGCCGTGGTCCCGGTGAGGGTCTGCATCGAGTAGGTGTCGTCGGTGCGCAGACCCGGCCAGTACACGGAGCCCATCTTCAGCTCGCGGAAGGTGTCCGTGACGGCCTGGACGTAGTTGACGAAGTTGTCGTCGGGCGTCTTCACGTTGTAGTTCAGGCCGGTCGTCATCGGAGCGCCGAACTCGTCCGCGACGGTCCGGTTCGCGCAGTCGCCGATGCGCACCTTCAGGTCGGCCACCCACTGGTCGTAGGTCGCGTAGTCCTTCCAGAACCCGTAGTGGTGCAGCGAGAGGTACGTGCCCTTGAGCCGCGGGTCGGCGCAGACCGTGGTGACGTGGTCGTTGTAGCCGGCGCCGCTGACGAACACGCGGTTGCGCGGGACCTTCGCGTACGTCGAGAGCCACTTCGCCGCGATGTCGGCCCACTCGGTGTCGGTGTAGCCGTGCGGCTCGTTCATGGGCTCGAAGTAGACACGCTTGTCGTTCTTGTACGCCTTGACGACGGTGTCCCACATCGGCCAGTACGTCGCCGTGTCGTCGATGAAGCCGTCCTTCTGCGCGCCCGTGCCCTCCCAGTAGGACACGATCACCTTGAAGCCCTGGTCCGAGGCCGCGTCGATGACCCCGCGGTAGGACTTCCAGTAGGCGCCGTTGACCGTATACGGGTTGATCGGCAGTCGCACGGTGTTGGCGCCGAGGTTCGCACGGAACGCCGCGATGATGCGGGTCGCCTTCGCGTAGGTCTGCCGGTAGGTGTCGGTGGTCGACAGGCCGGACAGCTGGAGGAGGTCGTCGGCGAAGTTGTCGCGCGGGTCGGCCCAGTTCACGCCCTTGAACTGGGTCGTGTCGGTGGCCGGCGCGGCGCCGGAGGAGGCGACGGCAGGGCTGCCGGCCAGGGTCGTGCCGGCGACGGCGGCGACGGCGACCGCGACGAGTGCGGCGCGCAGGCGGGGGGTGCGAGGGGCTCTGGTGGGGGTCTTGCGCATGACGTGCCCTTTCAGGAGAGGCGGCTCGGCGCTGGGGGACGCACGGGCTGGGCGGCGGCCGCCACGCGATGTTTGCGTAAACATGAAGGTCCCGAGGAGGCTGATGTTTACGTAAACATGGCGGCGCCGGAATCGTGGCACCCGAGGATGTGATCGTCAAGGTTTCGGGCACGTAACGTCCGTTGCCGCTGATGGCGGGTGGGGTGGGGTGGACGGCTTTTGGTGCGTGCGGGGCGGCGGGGCGGGGCGTGGGTGGCGGTGCGGTCGGGGTGGGGAGGACCCGGCGATCCTGTGGTGCGGCCCGGCGGCGCGGTGTAGCGGTGCGCGGTGCGCCGGGGCGGTCGTGTCCTGGGGGGCGTACGGCCCGACGGCCCGGTCCTGGGCGAATGTGGAAGGCCCGGCTGAAGCGGACTACCGGTGCCGCCGCGTCGAATAGGCGCGTGAATTCATGACGTGCTGGTGTCGGCTCCTGCCGTGCGGTCCCGCAATTCTGCCGGGTCGTTTCTCGGAGCGTTCCCGGCGATTCCCGGCCGGTGTGCGCGTCCGAAATCCCTGCCTCGGCAACGGGTGACGTACCTGCGGAACGGCCTGCTCAGGCGGGTGAGGCAATCGGCGTCTCCGCCGTGAGGGGGATGCGGGACGCGGTGGGATCAGCGATGGGGATGTCGCCGGATGCACACCGCGCTCCCGGAATTCGAATGCGGGAAAACCGCCCACCGACTTCCGCGGATTTCTGTGGGAAGGCGGCCGGGACCCGCCGTCCTTCTTCCCGCGCCGGCCGGGTGGAGGCGGCCGATCTGCCCGCCGTCCACGCCGATCGGCGGCTCCGGCATGCCCGGCCCCTGGGTGGCGCGGGCGCCGGGCGAAG
Source organism: Streptomyces sp. NBC_00637 (assembly GCF_045161545.1). Taxonomy (NCBI): domain Bacteria; kingdom Bacillati; phylum Actinomycetota; class Actinomycetes; order Kitasatosporales; family Streptomycetaceae; genus Streptomyces; species Streptomyces sp. NBC_00637. The sequence continues at coordinate 5,844,772 of NZ_CP109046.1, forward strand.
TGGGGACGGTCGGCGGTTCAGGCGCCCAGCGGGTCCAGGGTCAGTGGCTCGATCTTGCCCTCCAGCATGGCGCCGAGGCCCTGTGCGGCGCAGATGTCGGGCCGTTCGGCGATGTGTACCGGCATCCCCGTGGCCTGACGCAGCATCTGGTCGAAGCCCGGCAGCAGCGCGGAGCCGCCGACCATCATGATCCCGCGGTCGGCGAGGTCGGCGACCAGGTCGGGCGGGCACTCGCGGAGCACCCTGCCGATGCCGTCCAGTACGGCGGTCAGCGGGGTCTCGATGGCGTCCCGGACGGCCGCGGTGTCGACCTGCACGGACCGGGCCAGGCCGGTGGCGACGTCCCGCCCGTGGATCTCGGTGGACGCGGGGCCGTGCGAGGTGAGGCCGTTGCCGGAGAGGGCGACCTGCAAGGGCCGGACGGACTGGCTGGGCAGCATCAACTCGTGCTCGTGGCGCAGGTGCTGGACGATCGCGTGGTCCACGGCCTCACCGCCGACGGGGATCCGCTCGGCGGTCACGATCGAGCCGAGGGAGAGGACGGCGACCTGGGTGGCGGCCGCCCCGCACACCATGATCATGGTGGCCTCGGGGCGTTCGACGGGCAGCCCGCAGCCGACGGCGGCGGCGATCAGGGTGTCGACGAGTTCCACGCGGCGCGCGCCGAGGCCCACGAGTGTCTCGATCGCGGCGCGCTGGGCGAGCGGGTCGGCGTCGTGCGGGGTGCAGGCGGCGGCGCGCAGGAACGGCTTGCGGCGCAGCTGACGGCGGATCTTGTCGCCGAGGAGGTGGCGCAGCATGCGCTGGGCCATCTCGATGTCGACGACCGTACCGCCGGAGACCGGGCGTACGACGCGGATGTAGTGCGGCGTGCGCCCGGTCATCTTCTCGGCGAACTCCCCGACCGCGATCAGGGCGCCGGTGCGGGTGTTCACGGCGGCGGCGGACGGCTGGTCGACGACGAGCCCGGCCCCCTTCACGTACACCCGCGTCCGCGCCGCTCCCAGGTCGACGGCGAAGTGGCAGCGGCGCAGCTGCTCCAGACTGGCGGTCATGGCAGGTCCTCCCGAGAGCACAGACCGTGGGGGCTCGCCGGGCCGGCGGGCCTCTCGTGCGGGGGCCGCCGGGCGGTCGGCCTCCTTCGCATAGTGCGCGGGCGGGGAGGGGGCCGCTCTTTCTGGTGGGCCGGGCGAGGCGCGCCCGAATGGGGGTTCTGTCTCATATGCCCAAACTAAGTATGAAATACAGTCAGGCTGGGGAGGCGCGCGGCCGGGTCCGGGTGACATGACGGCCCCGGGGCCCCCGGGACGGCCCCGGGCCCCCGGGACAAGCGGGCGTCGCCCGGTTCGGGCGGTGCTACAGCGTGCGGACCGCTTCCAGTACCGGGGTGAGGGAGGGGACCACCGCGTCACAGCCCGCACCGAGCAGCGCCTGCTCCACGGTGGGATTGCGTGCGAGGCCGAGGAAGCGCAGACCCGCGGCCCGCGCGGCGGCGAGTTCGGCGAGCGTGGAGCCGATCAGGACGCCGGTGGCGGCGGGCGCGTCGAGCGGCCGCAGGGCGTGCAGCAGACGGTGCGGGTCCGGTGTGAGCCGGCCCAGGTCGTCGTCGCGGCCGTGGACGCCGGCCAGGAGCGGCAGCCGGTAGGTCTCCAGATAGCGGTGCACGGCCGCCGCGCAGACGTCCGTGGCCACCCCGACCCGGCGCCCCCGCTCGTGGAGGGTGCGGACGAGGACCACGGAGTGGTGTGTCGTGGGCGCGTCCGGTACGGCGCTCAGCTCCAGCCGGTCGAGACGGTCCCGCAGCAGGGGGCCCAGCCGGTCCTGGGCGAAGGCCCGCAGCACGTCCAGCGGGTGCACGAACAGCTCCCGGCCCGTCGCGCCCGGGTCGCCGAGCGGACGGCCCGCGAGCGCGTCCTCGGGGTCGCGGTGTTCGGCGACGATCCCGAGCAGATCGAGTGCGGCCGCCCGGGCGGTCGTCGCGGTGAACAGCCGGGTCAGCGGGCCGTCGAAGCCGAACAGCACGGTCTGCGCGTCGGCGAGCAGGTCCCGGAGCGGGCGCGCGGAGCGGCCGGCCGGCCGGCGCACCTCGGGGGGCGGCGCGTAGTCCGGCGCGAGCGTGACCGCGCAGGTCACCGCCAGGCCCGGCACCGGCCACCCGCCGAGCTGGGAGTTGACGGCCCGCTGCGCGCCGGCCGCCCGGCGGACCGAGTGGTGGCGGGTGATGCGCGAGCCCGCCGCCAGCAGATGGGCCAGCAGCCGCTCGGACACGGCCGTGGGCTCCGCCCGCACGAACGCCACCGGGTCGTCGACCCGCCAGGTCAGTTCGACGGCCGCGGTGAAGGCGCCCTTCCCGGAGCTCGGCAGGGAGACCCGGTCGACGGCGTGCCGCGGGGCGAGATCGACCTCGTAGTACGTCGCCGGGCGCGGCGAACGGCCGTCGTAGGGCAGGACGGGGTCGAGGAGGGTGAGCGGGCTGTCGGCGTGCGTGTGCACGATCGCGGTGCGGCCGGGCGCGGGGAGGCCCAGTCGGCGCAGGTCGCGGGCGAGGAAGGGGCCGCGCACCGGGTTCCGGACGTCGTCGCGCGCCTCCGCCGTGTCCGCGGCGTCCTCCTCCGGCGGCAGCGAGCAGTACCAGGCGGGCGGCGGGGCGTCCGGGGCGTCGCCGAACAGCGGCCGGAAGCGGTGCGGTCCGGAGGCGGCGGAGCTGTCGGCGAAGGCCGCGTAGAGGGCCGGCGGGACGGTGAGGAGGACGGGCGCGGCGCCCTGCGGGGGTGCGGGGAACTCGGGCCCGTCCTGGAACGTCACCCGCAGACGCGGCCGTTCGGCGAGCTCGGCGAGCGGGCCGGGAAGCCCGCGCAGGGCGGCGGCGAGCACCGGCAGGAGATACGCCTCGGGCCGGATCCGGACGGCGTAGCCGTTCCCGCGGACATGGACCTCGTACTGCTGGGGCGTGAGATCGCCACGGGCGAGGACCTCGTGGACGGCGTATTCGAGGGTGATGCGGGTCTCGGGGCGTGCGGTGAGGTCGGTGGGGGTCTCGAAGAGCAGGGTGGTCGTCCCGGCGGCCCGCGGCGGCGGGGGCTCCCCGGCGTCGGTGTCCCCGCCCAGCCTGCGCAGCGTCTCCGCGCTCACCGTCGCGAACGCGCCGGCCGTGCCGTCGGCCCCGCCCGCCTCCGCGCGGAACTCGCCCGTCGTGAGACCGGCCCGTTCGTCGATCAACCCGCCGATCCGGTCCAGGAGTTCGCGGGTGCGGCCGCGGGTCGTGCGGGGCAGGGTGCGCAGCAGCAGGTCGCGTACGCCGGGCCGGAAGTCGTACGAGCCGGGCGGACCCGGGACGGTGGTCAGCATGCCGCTGAGGATCACCTCGGCCAGGTGCTGGGGGCGCGGGTCGCGGTTCACGGCACGTTGGACGAGGCGCATCACCGGAACGGAGGGGACGGCCAGCGCGAGATGGCCGGCCAGCCGGAAGGCCTCCCGGGAGGCGGTGGCGCGGAAGCGCAGCACCAGGTCCCGGGCGGGCAGGGCGGCCGGGTCGGCGGCCTCCGCCCCGCCGGTGCCGGGCGGGACGGGCGACGGCGGCAGCCAGGCCACCGCACCCGGGACGCGCGCCCCGCCCGGACTCGCCACGAGCGCCGCCCAGTTGGCCAGCCAGGGCGCGCCCGGCTCCAGGACGGGGAGCGGGAGGGCCGCGTCGGGCCGGGGCGCGCTCTCGGGGTCGTACGGGGTGAACGTGAGCGCGGAGAGGGGGGCCGACCGGGTCGCGCAGGAGAGCAGACCCGGCTCGGCCGGGACGGCCGTCGTGGACCACAGATGCTCCGGGAGCGGCTGTACGACGGCCAGCGGCATCCGGGTCGCCCAGTGCCGCAGGGTCCGGTACCAGCGTTCGCCCGCCGGGCCGGGTCGCCACTGCGGGCCCATGCAGTCGCTCACGATCAGGGTGACCGTCCGGCCGTCCGCCAGGTCGGGAACCTGCCGGGCCTCGCCGTCGGGCGTGGCCGGGTGCGCGGTGACCGTGCGGAAGACGCCGGACTGGGCGAGGACGGTGTGCAGTTCACGGACGAGGGGCCGCCAGACGGGCATCGTCGGTCCGGTGTCGTGGACGAGGTTGAGGCGCAGCCAGCGGTCGCGCGCGGGACGCAGTACGGGCAGCCAGACGTCCGGGTGCGCGCCCAGCCGCGCGATGCGGTCGGCCGTCGCCCTCTCGTCGAGGAGGCGGGCGCGCGCCGAGGGCACCGTGCGCTTCAGCGGGCGCAGGGCCCGCTGGAGCGCGAGGGGGTGCGGGAGCATCGCGGGCGCGGGCGCGAGAACGGGACGGTTCCCGGCGCCGCCTCCGGGCCGGTCACCGGGATCGTCGGATGGCCCGGGCGCGGGGAGGCGGAGGGGGACACGTTCGGCGGGGTCGTCGGGCGCGGACTTCGCCGACGCACTCCCGTCCTTACGCCCGGCTCCGCTGTCGGACGTGCCGCCGGCCGCGTCGTCGGCCGGGCCGTCAACCGCACCGCCGGTGTCCCGCCCGGCCCCTGCGGCCGCCGCGTCGGGCACGCGCGGCTCCGGCGGCCTTGGGGACTCCTCCGGATCGCCCGACAGCCCCGCGAGCCAGAGCAGTTCGGCCAGCTCGCGAGGGGTGGGCGGGGTGTCCGCCGCCGCCGTCAGCAGGGCGGTCAGCCGGTCCATGGCGGACATGCCACCCCCCGGAGTCTCCTCAGAAGCCATCGCCGTCCGCCGTGGCGCCGAGGTACGGCATCAGTCGCTCCGCCAGAGCGTCGCGGGAGTCGGCGTCCAGACCGGCGACCCCGGTGAGGTAGAGCGCGTTCAGCAGCTGGTCGGTGGCGAGTTCACCGTCGGCGGCGCGGGTGAGGAAGCGGTCGATGAGGTGTTCCGCCTCGCCCGGCGGGGTGTCGAGGTGCGCCCGGACGATCTCGGTGAGCTGTTCGCGGCCGGGGCGGCGCAGCTTCAGCCGGACGCAGCGGCGCAGGAAGGCGGGCGGGAACTCACGCTCGCCGTTGCTGGTCAGGACGACGAACGGGAAGGCGCGGCAGCGCACCCTGCCCCGGGTGACGGCGACCGGGTCGTCCGCGCCGTCGGCCAGGACCCCGGCGGTGACGTCCTCGGCGGAGTGCCGGGCCGCGCGCATGAGTTCGGGGATCTCGTACTGGCCCTCCTCCAGGACGTTCAGCAGGTCGTTGGGCAGGTCGAGGTCGCTCTTGTCGATCTCGTCGACGAGGAGCGCGCGCGGGCGTTCGTAGGGCAGCAGGGCCGTGCCGAGAGGACCCAGGCGCAGATGGTCCTCGACCCCGCCCCCGCCGTCCGCGTCCCGTTCGCGCCGCGCCGCCTGCCGGGCCGCGTACAGCCGGGACAGCGGGTCGTACTGGTAGAGGCCGTCGGCCAGGGTGGAGCGGCTGGTGATGTTCCAGCGCAGTACCGGGCCGAGACCCAGCTCGCGCGCCACCGCGTACGCCAGGGAGGACTTGCCGGTGCCGGGCGGCCCGGTGACCAGCAGGGGGCGGCGCAGCACCAGAGCCGCGTTGACGAGTTCGACACTCTCCGGGGTGGCGACGTACGAGCGGGCGCGGTGGACGCGGTCGGGGGAGACGGCCGCCTCGTCGTCGGCGTCCCGGGGCGGCGGCACGACGGGCGCGCCGTCGAACGCCCGCCACGGTGGTGGCGCGGGCAGCCGGTCGATGCCGTCGTGCGGCTCGCTGTTCCCGGTGTAGACGGACCAGTGCGGCATGGTTCTCCGAAACTCTGGTGTGACTCGTGGGGCTCGTAGGGCTCGTGCGGCTCGGGGGCGGGCGTGGGGGTGGTGTCATGCCGGCGCGGGGCGGTGGCGGGCGCGGCTCAGGTCACGGGGGAGCGGGGGTGACCGGGCCCGTCGCCGTGCGGGTCGGCGAAGAGGCGCGGGTCGTCCCACAGCAGTTGGATGTCGTGCGCCCAGTGGCCGTCCTCCGCGTCGGCCTCCTCGCGCAACGCCAGGACCCTGCGCGGGAGTTCGGCGGGCGACACACCGGACACGCAGGTGTCGAGTTCGTCCAGGAAGGTCTTGCCCGCGCAGCCGTCCCCGCCGGCGCAGGACGCGTCCGGGCCGCCGGCGCAGCCCTCCCGGGACCAGATGACCATCGGGGCGGGCGCGTTGAGCGAGGTGTCGAAGTGCGGACGGGTGTGGGACGCGGCCGGGGCGGTCGCGAAACCGGCGAGACAGGCGTCGTCCCGGCGCAGCCGCACCCGCAGCCGGCGGGGTTCCTCCGGGCTGCCGCACTCGACCCGGTGCACCCGGGCGCCGGGCGCCGCGTCGAGCCGGTTCCACACCCGGGTCAGCTGGTGCCGTACGCCCGCCCTGCGGCGCGCCTGGTCGGTGACGACGAGCGGGTACACACAACCGAGCGGGGTGTCGTCGTCGGGCGTGCTCGCCCAGCGGTCGACGGGCAGGTCGATCCAGTCACGGGGCAGCGCGAACGCGAGCAACTCGTCGCAGCCGGGCGTCAGATAGCGGAAGGCGGCCTCGATCCGGTCCTGCACGAAGGCGCGCAGCCCGGCCTGCGGGACGGTGCCGGAGCCGACCGGATGCCGCTGGCCCCCGCTGTACGCGGACACCTCGACGCGGACATGTCCGTCACCCGCCCCGCTGTGCTGGAGGTCGACGAGGATGGGCGACCAGTCGGGAGCGGCGGCCGTCTCGGCAGGCGCCCGGAACAGGCTCTCCACATGGGCGGTGAAGCGGGCGACGGTGGCCGCCGCTTCGGCGCCGTCGACCTCGCACAGCACGAACAGGGCCGCCGACCACAGCGAGTCGAACCCCTCCTCGGGCGCGTCCGGGTCCAGCGGGCCCCGGGCGGACTCGTAGAGTCGCACCCGTCGCCCCGGATCACCGTCCAGACCGGCGCGCACGGCGCGCTCGACCAGTTCGCGCAGCCGGGTGCGGTCGGCGGTGCCGTGGTCGGAGGTGGGGACCAGGCCCTCCAGGTCGGGCCAGTAGCGGGCCATGACCTCGGTGGGCATCATCCGCCCGTTGTGCACCCCCCGGTCACCGGCGGCCGCCGTGACCATGCCGACGACCTCACCGGTGTCGGCGAGGGTGACCGCGGCGCCGCTGAACCCCGGGGCGAGCGGCTGGCCGCCGGGCTGCCAGGCCTCCAGCTGGATCCACTCACGGTTGAGCAACTGCGTTGCGGTGATGCGGTATTCGGCGAGAGTGCCCTCGTCGAAGCCGACCGGGAAGCCGTAGACGACGAGCTTGCGGGGCCGGTCGGGCCGCCGGTCGTGGGCGGCGTCCACCGGGGCCAGCGCGGCCGGGGCGACCGGGACGTCGTGCGTCAGCTCCAGGACGGCCAGGTCGCCGAGGTCGGTCGGGCCGCCGCCCCAGCCGCCGTCGGCGATCAGCCGGGCCGGTACGGCGGGGGCGCCGGGGCGTTCGGTGAAGGTCACCGTCAGGGCGTCCGGGTCGGCCTGCCGTACGACATGCGCGCAGGTCAGCACCCGGCGCGGGGTGACGAGGAAGCCGGCGCCGGCCACCTGGCCCGCGCTCTCGATCCGGGCGTGCCATTCGGCGCTTTTCATGAGGTGGAGGAGGGCGACCAGGTCAGCCGCACGACGAGGTGGCCCTCCGCCGTGCCCTTGGCGATGATCGCGCCGGTCTCCGCCGACAGCTTCACCCCGAACTCGATCTCCACCCCGTCGGGCCGCAACGTCCCGTCGCGGAACACCCGCAGCGCGGACTCGGCGGCCGCGCGCACGCCCTCCAGGGCGCCCTCGAAGGTGCGGGCCGCCTGGACGGTCCCGTCGCGGGCCACCAGCCGGGAACCGGGCCGCCCCTCCGTGACCGCCTCGACGGCGACCACGGCGCCGTCGTCGGTCCTGAACTCCACCAGTGCGTCCACGCTGCCCCCGTAACCCCTTACCCCTGTGTTCCCGCGGCGCTGCGCGGTCCTGCGGCTCTGCGCGCATCCATTGTCACGGACGGTACTGGAGATTGTCCTGCGTTCAGTGCGCCCGCGTGATCCGGATCACGCCAAGCTCCACCAAGTCCTGCGGCCGGATACGGAGTTGATCGGCCGTCGCCTCCGCCTCCGCCGGAGGCCGCTTGAGGATCGCCGCCGCCGACTCGGGCGCGATGACCGAGAAGTAGCTGTCCGGGGTGGCCCAGGTGCGGCCGGGCGCGGCCAGGGCCAGCGCGCCGCCGGAGCCGCCCTCGCCGATGACCAGCGTGGTGATCGGCGTGCGGGCGGTGGCGACCACGCCGAACAGCTCCGCGATCGCCGCGCCCGCCCCCTGCCGTTCCGCCTCGGCGTCGTTGGCCGCGCCCGGGGTGTCCACCAGGGTCAGCACCGGGATGCCGAGCCGGTCCGCGAGGCGGATCAGCCGGGCGGCCGTGCGGTACCCGGCGGGCCGGGTCGCTGCCCCGGTCTGGGCGGCATAGGCGACCGTACGGCCCTGGTGGACACCGAACCCGCACAGCATCCCGTCCGGGTCGACGCCGCCGCACCGGTCCCCGGAGATCGCGAGCCGGTGGGTGAAGTAGGCGTCCAGGTAGGCCCGGGCGCGCGGCCGTTCCGGAGCCCGGGCCCGCCGCACCGCGTCCCAGCCGGTACGCGGCAGATCCGTGGCGCCGAGCGCGTCGGGGACGGGCGCGGGCTCGCGGAGCGGCCGCGGCCGGGGCGGGGCGCCGGGGTCCGCCGCCGGCGGCCCGGCGGCCGGGTGGTCGGTCTCCCGGGGTCCGTCGGTCAGCAGCCGCAGCCACCGGCCCAGCACGTCCCGCAGCTCGGCCGGCGGCACCACCGCGTCCGCCGCTCCCGCCGCGACCTGCGCCCGGGCCGTGTAGGCGGCCGGGTCGGCGTCCGGCGGCCGGACCCGCGAGCCCGCGAAGCCGACCTGGGCGTCCGGCAGCGCGAGCACCACGTCGGCGCCCGCGCCCAGGGTGGCCCAGCCGCCGCCGGTCGTCGGGTCCCGCAGGACCGCGATCTGCGGCAGCCCGGCCTCCCGGGTGAGCGCCGACTGCCGTGCCACCCGCTGGAGTTGGGTGAGGGCGAGCATGCCCTCCTGCATCCGGCTGCCGCCCGTGGCGACCAACGGCACGACCGGCAACCGGTGTGCGCGGGCGTGGGTGTACGCCGCCTCCAGCCGGTCACCGGTGCGCTCGCCCAGCGAACCGCCCAGGAAGCCGAACTCGAAGGCGATCAGCACGGCCCGGACGCCCCCGACGCTCGCCGTGCCGCAGACGACGGACTCCGACTCACCGGTGCGCCGGGCCGCCCGCTCGCGCGAGGCGTCGTAGCCGGGCCAGCCGAGCGGCCCGTCGGGAGCCGGCGTCCGGGGCCCGCCGGACGGGTCGGGCAACATGCGGAAGTCGTCGGCGACGAGGGAGACGATGTCCCGCGCGCTCGCCCGCCGCGTCGTCATGACGGCAGCGCCCGCTTCATGATCTTCCCCATGTCGTTGCGGGGCAGCGCGTCGAGGTAGCGCACGACGCGGGGCCGCTTGTGCGGCGCGAGCCGACGGGCCACGTGGTCGGCCAAAGCGGCCTCGGCCGGCGGGGATCCGGGATCCGTCGGCACCACCCACGCGACGATCCGCTCCCCGAGGTCCTCGTCCGGCTCCCCGGTGACGGCGGCCTCGCGCACCCCCGGATGCTCCAGCAGCGCGTTCTCGATCTCGCCGGCCCCGATCTTGTACCCGCCGCTCTTGATGAGATCGGTCGCCTTGCGTCCGACGATCCGGACATAGCCGTCGGGATCACGCACGGCCACATCACCCGTCCGGAACCAGCCGTCGGGGGTGAAGGCGGCGGCCGTCGCGTCCGGCCGGTTCAGGTAGGCGGTGAACAGGTTCGGCCCGCGCACCTGGATCTCCCCGACGCTCTCCCCGTCGTACGCCTCCACGGCCGACCCGTCCTCGTCCACCAGCCGCAGCTCCACGCCGGGCAGGGGCACCCCGACGGTTCCCGCCCGCGCCTCCCCGTCCGCCCGGACGCTGGTGTTCATCAGCGTCTCCGTCATCCCGTACCGCTCGATCACCCGCCGCCCCGTCGCGGCCGCGATCCGTTCGTGGTCGTGCACGGGCAGCGCGGCCGAACCGGACACCAGCAGCCGTGCCCCGGCGAGCGCCTCGGCCAGTGCGGGATCGTCGGGCAGCGCCTCGGCGATGCGGTGGTACATCGTCGGCACCCCGAAGAGCATGCTCGCCCCGGTGCTCAGCTCCCGGGTCACGCCCTCCGTGTCGAACCGCCCGAGGTGCCGTACGGACCCGCCGCGCCGCAGCGGCCCGAGGATCCCCAGCACCAGCCCGTGCACATGGAACAGCGGCAGCCCGTGCACGAGGACGTCCGCGCCGGTCCACTGCCAGGCGTCGGCGAGCGCGTCCAGGGTCGTGGCGATCGCGCGGCGCGGGATGACCGCGCCCTTGGGCGGCCCGGTGGTGCCGGACGTGTAGACGACCAGGGCGGGGTCCTCGTCACCCGCGGGCGCGCCGACCGGCGCCCCGGCACCGTGCCCGGCGTCGCGGCCCCCGGCCTCGACGTCGATCCGTTCCAGTTCCCGCAGCGCGGGGGGCAGTTCGTCGCCCGGAGCCGCCAGCACCATCCCCGGCGCGCTGTCGCCCAGGATGTGCCCGAGCTCCTTGTCGCCCGACTTCGGGTTCAGCGGCACGGCGGCCACTCCGGCGAGGAGCGCGCCCACCACCGCGACGGCGGTCTCCAGCGACGGAGTCGCCCACACGGCGACCCGCTCCGCCCCCCGCACCCGGGCGCCGACGGCACCGGCCGCCGAGGCGAGCTGCGCGTACGTCAGGGAACGCGCACCGAACCGCAGGGCGGGGCGCCCGGACGGATCCTCCGACAGGGCCGGAAAGAGAGAGGACACGGAACAGGCTCCTTGAGCGACGGCGGGACACGACACCCCCGTCCTACCCCACCCGCCCGGCGCCCACCTGTCAGCCCGCCGCCTCCACCACGTCCGCGACGACGCAACTGACGTTGTCCGGCCCGCCGGCCCCGTTCGCGGCCCTCACCAGCGCGAGCACGGCGGCGTCCGGGGCCGGGGTCGCGCCGAGGAGGGCGCGGATGTCCTCGTCGGGGACGACGGTCGAGAGGCCGTCCGAACACAGGAGGTAGCGGTCGCCGGGCAGGGCCTCGTGCAGCCGGACGTCGGGGAAGCCGTGACTGCCGCCCGACAGGGCCTTCAGGAGCAGGGTGGGCTCGGGGTGGCTCAGGGCCTCCTCCGGGGTCAGCCGGCCCTCGTCCAGCAGCGACTGGACCACCGTGTGGTCGTGGGTGATGCGGAACAGGCCGCCGTCGCGCAGCAGGTAGGCGCGCGAGTCCCCGATGTGGACGAGGGCCAGGCGCGAGCCCGTCCACAACAGCGCGGTCAGCGTGGTGCCGGTCCCGTCGGCGCCCTCGGACACGTCCCGCACGGCGTCGCTCGCACTCCGTACCGCGTCCTCCAGCAGGTTCAGCACACCGCCCGCCGGCGCCTCCTCGGTGTCGAGGTACTTCAGTGCCTCGACGGCGGCACTGCTCGCGGGCCCGCCGGCCGCCCCGAACCCGTCGGCGACGGCGAGGAGCCGGGCGCCCGCGTAGGCGGTGTCCTGGTTGGCGGGCCGGACCAGGCCCCGGTCGGAGTGGGCGGAGTAACGGAGTTCCAGCATGGCGGTGTCCCTTCGTGAGGTGTCCGAGAGGTGGTCCACGAGGAACGCGGCGAGATCCCGTCGCGCCGCGGTCTCGGCCTCGACCCGCGCCCAGTACGCGCGGATCTCGCGGGCGGCGGCCGCCGGGCCGAGGACGCGGACCTCACGGATCCGGGCCAGCGGCATGCCGAGCCGCCGCAGCCACGCCACGAGCCGGGCCTGCTCCAGCTGCTCCACCGCGTAGTGGCGGTACCCGGTGTCCGGGTCGACCCGGGCGGGCCGCAGCAGGTCCAGCTCGTCGTAGAGGCGCAGGGCCTTCGGCGACAGGCGGCAGGCCCGCGCGAAGGCGCCGATCGTCAGCATCCGCTTGTTCATCCCGGTCTCCCCGTCGTCCTCGCGTTCCCGTCACCGATCCTGGGGCCTCCCCGAGGGGGAAGGTCAACCGGGTGGTCCCGGTCGCGGGGACGGCCGTTAACCTGCGGAGGTACGACCAGACGTACGCATCGGACGTACGGCTGTGCGGACGCGCAGACGTACGAGAACGGAGTCCCGCCGTGCCCCGAGTCGCCCTCGCCACCTACGACCCCCGGCCGGAGCCGAGCAAGGACCGGGATCTTCCCGGGCTGCGGGCGGCGCTGGAGGAGGCCGGGGCCGAGGCGGACGCCGTGTTCTGGGACGACGACATCGACTGGGCGTCCTACGACCTCGTCGTCATCCGCTCCACCTGGGACTACAGCTGGCGCGCCGCCGAGTTCACGGCCTGGGCGGAGCGGTGCGGCAAGCTGACGCGGCTGGCCAATCCGGCCTCCGTCGTGCGCTGGAACACCGACAAGCGGTACCTCGGGGAACTCGCGGCGGCCGGGGTGCCCACGGTTCCCACCCGCTTTCTCGCCCCGGGGGACGCCGACGCCGCCGCCGGGCTGCCGGGCGACCACGAGTACGTCGTCAAGCCCACCTCCGGCGCCGGCGCCCGCTACGCGGCCCGCTACACGCCCGACCGGCGCGAGGCGGCCGTACGGCACCTCGCGCGGATGCACGCCGAGGGGCTGACGGCGATGGTGCAGCCGTACATGCGGAGCATCGACACCGGCGGCGAACGGGCCCTGCAGTTCTTCGGCGGGAGCCTGCTGCACGCCAGCCGCAAGCGGGCCGTCCTGGCGCCCGGCACCGCCTTCGACGCCGACAAGGTCGCCCACCCCGGTCTGGAGCCCTGGACCCCGACCCCGGCCGAGCTCACCGTCGCCGAGCGCGCCCTGGCCGCCTTGCCCGACGCCCCCGAGCTGCTCTACGCCCGCGTCGACCTCGTGGACGGGGACGACGGGGAGCCGCGGGTGATGGAGCTGGAACTGGTCGAGCCGAACCTGTTCCTGTTCCTGCACCCGGAGTCGGTGCCGGCCGTCGTGGCGGCGATCCTGGCGGCCGCCACCCCCTGACGACCGCCCCGCTCCCGCGCCACCACCGTCCGGTTCCTACTCCCGGACCGTGGTCCGTTGCAGCAGCCCCCAGGTGAACTCGGCGACGACCTCCCGTCTCACGCCCCAGTCGTCCGGGGCCGTGAAGGCCAGGCCTGAGGGTCCCCCCGCGCCTTTCAGGCTGTGGGGGAGGGTGGGGGCGGTGCCCTCCAGGAAGCGGGCCGGGGCGAAGGCGTGGGCCGCCTCGTCGACCGTGCAGGACCAGGGCGTGAGGTCGTCGAGGCTGGTCAGGCGCGGGGGCGGGGCTCCCGGGGCGCGGACCAGCCACTCGTTCCAGACGCCGCCGTTCGGGGCGAGGAGCACCTCGAAGCGCAGTGCGGGCCAGAGGGGCAGCGGCCAGAGCAAGGCCTCGCAGTCGAGGTCCCCGACACGGCGGGGCAGCCGGGACTCCGGCTCGCCGAGGACCGAGCGGTAGCGGGCCAGTGAGCCCCGTGCGTGCGGTGAGTGGAGCATGGCCTGCCAACGCTTGTTGGCCTCCCGCATCTGGGTGAGGGAGACGCCGAGCGCATGGCGGGCGTCCTCCACCAGGTCCGGGTTGTGATCGGCCATGCGGCGCAGCAGCACCTGTTGGAAATCGAGCGCCGTGAAGGAGCCGGTAAGGCGTTTCTGGGTCGGCATGCCCTCCATCCTGGCCCACCGGGCGTACCGTCCTGGGCCACTGTGCGTTTCCCGCCCATTGCCCGGCGCAACGCCGTATGACAGCCTGTGTTCGTCATGCCGATCGCCTGTTGAAATCTCGAACACAGGCACCGAGTCGACTATCCAAGGAAGGGGGCCGGTTGTGGGACGCCTCGTACCTGCCGTGACCCGAGCTCTGGACATTCTCGAGCTCTTCCTCGACGGGGACGGTTCGCTCTCCGCCCCCGACATAGTGCGCAAGCTCCAGCTTCCGCGCACCACCGTGCACGAATTGGTGACCACACTCTCGGCGCGGGCGTACATCGTGGCCGTACCGGGACAGCCCGGACGGTACCGCCTCGGCGTACGTCCGTACCAGCTCGGCAGCCGCTACGCCGAGCAGCTCGACCTCGCCGCCGAGGGTCAGCAGGTCGCGCGCACCGTCGCTGAGACGTGTGACGAGACGGTCCACGTGGCGATCCTGGAGGGCGCGGACGTCATCTACATCGCCAAGGTCGACTCCACGCACGCGGTCCGGATGGTGTCGGCCGCCGGCCGTCGTCTTCCGGCCCACTGCACCTCCGTCGGCAAGATGCTGCTGGCCTCGCTCCCCGAGCCGGAGCTCAGCGCGCGCATCCCCGACGACGCCGACCTGATCCGGATGACCCCCAACAGCATCACCGAGCCCGGCGCCCTGCGCGAGGCCCTGGCGGAGATCCGGGAGCGGGGTGTCGCGGTGGAGCGCCGCGAGTCCAACCCGGACGTCAGCTGCGTGGCGGCGCCGGTGCGCGACCGCACCGGCCAGGTCGTCGCCGCCCTGTCCATCTCCGTGCCGATGATCCGCTGGAGCGACGAGCGCCGCGTCGAACTGGAACAGCTCGCCGCGAAGGGCGCCGCCGACCTGTCGGAGCTGCTGGGCTACCGGAGCGTGGCATGACGACGTCGTACGAGGTGGCCGTGCGGGCCGAGGCGGCTCTCGGCGAGGGTCCGACCTGGGACCCGGCCACCGGCCGGCTGCTCTGGCTCGACATACTCGGCTCCCGCCTGCACGGCTACGACCCCTCGACCGGCCACCGCACGGTCCGGGCGACCGACCAGCACGTGGGCGCCGCCAAGCCCCGCGCCGGGGGCGGCCTGGTGCTCAACCTCCGGGACGGCGTGGGCCTGCTCGACCCGGACGACAGCTTCCGCTGGCTGCACCACGAGCCGGTCCCCGGCCGCCGCGCCAACGACGCCGCCGTCGCGCCCGACGGCTCCCTCTGGGCCGGCACCATGCGCTACGACGAGGCTCCGGGCGGCGGCACCCTGTCCCGGATCACCGGCGACGGCTCGGCCGAGCCCGTCCTCGACGACGTGGCGGTCAGCAACGGCACGGGCTGGAGCCCCGACGGGACGCTGATGTACTACATAGACTCGCCGACGCGCCGGGTCGACGTCTTCGCGTACGCGGCGGACGGGCGGGTGGGCGAGCGCCGCGCCTTCGTCGAGATCGAGGACGGCGCGGGCTTCCCCGACGGCCTCACCGTCGACGCCGACGGCTGTGTATGGGTGGCCCTGTGGGACGGGGGAGCGGTGCGCCGCTACACCCCGGCGGGCGAACTGGACCGGGTGCTCGTCCTCCCGACCCCGAGGGTCACGGCCTGCGCGTTCGGCGGCGCCGACCTGACCGACCTGTACATCACCACCGCCCGGGTGGGCCTGCGCTCACCGCACCCGGTGGCCGGATCCCTGCTGGTGGTACCGGGAGCCGGCAAGGGCCTGGCCCAGCCGGCGTTCGCCGGCTGAAGCCGGACCGGCGCGCCGGGCGACGGGGGCGGGGGTCTCACCCCCGTCGCCGTCTCGCCGTAGCCGTCCCGCCGTCGCACGCGGGTGGGGCGGGGGCGGACGAACGGGTCCGCAGTCCGGCTCGACGGCGGGCCGAGGTGCGGCCAGGCCCGGGGCGGGCGGACGCCCGGTGGCACCCCGCCCGCTCTGCCCCGGCCCGCCCGCTCGACCCCGGTCGGGTGCTCCGCGCCCGGGGCTACCTCAGCCCGGCCCGCTTCAGCTCGTCCCCGGTCAGGGGTGGGCCGGTCAACGCCGGTTTCAGCGGTCCCCTCGCGGCCGCCAGCAGCACCGACGGGGCGAGCAGCACCTCGGGGCCGCGCTCCAGCGACGTCACGTCCGTGACCCGGCGGGCGATCCGCCCGTTGCCGGTGGCCGTGAGCATCAGGCGCCCGACATACGCGGCCACGAGCCGGTCCCGGAGGGTGGGTCCGTCCTCCGTGGCACCCGGACAGAACACGTCCTGGCCGACGGCAAGGTCCCACGCGGTGCTCACGGGCCGGGCCACGGCCTTCTGCACCCGCCGGGACAGTCCGGCGGCGCCCCAGCCCTGCCGGCGCACCACGTCCCGCAGGAGCACCGCGCTCTGGGCGGCGACGGCCAGACCGTGGCCGTAGAGCGGGTTGTACGCGGCCAGGGCGTCTCCGACGACGGCGAAGTTCTCCGGCCAGGCCGGCATCCGTTCGTAGAAGTGGCGACGGTTGACGGTGGCCCTGGTGTACGCCACGTCGGACACCGGCTCGGCCTGCTCGAGGAGCTCGCCGATGACGGGGTGGCGCAGTTCCTCGCGGGCGAAGCGGACGAAGTCGTCGTTCTCGGCGGAGGGTTCGCCGCCCCGGGTGCCGTTGAGGGTGACGATCCAGTGCCCGTCCTCGATGGGCAGCAGGAA
The DNA here is from genome assembly GCF_045161545.1 of Streptomyces sp. NBC_00637. NCBI lineage: Bacteria > Bacillati > Actinomycetota > Actinomycetes > Kitasatosporales > Streptomycetaceae > Streptomyces > Streptomyces sp. NBC_00637. Next base: position 5,861,185 of record NZ_CP109046.1, read on the forward strand.
CCCGGCCCGCCCAGGCCCGCCGGCCCGCGGGTCGGGCTGCACGTTGACGATCGGATACCCGGACCGGGCCTGCTCGGGCGCGCGGAAGAGACGACTCGCGTATGCCAGCCCGGAGTCCACCTCCCGCCGCTCCACCTCGGTCAGCCCCAGCTCGGTCAGCCACCGCCCGGCCCGTGACCCGCGCCCGGTCGCGTCGACCACCAGCCCGCCCGGCACCATCCATTCCGCGTCCGGCGCCGACCCGGCGTCCGGCGCGGTGGAGGTCGCCCGCGCCGAGCCCTCCCGCGCCCTCACCCGGACCCCCGTGACCGCCCCCGCGTCGCCCGTCAGGCCCAGCACCTCGACACCCGAGAGCACCTCGATCCGGTCGTCCGCGAGGACCTGGGCCCGGATCGTCGCGTCCAGGAGGTCCCGGCCGGCCAGGATCACGTGGTGGGACTCGGGCCAGCGGCGGAACCAGCCCCGCGCGCCCATGACGACCATGTCCGTGGTGACCGGCGTCCGGCGCGCCCCGGCGGCCAGGAACGTCTCGGTGACGCCGGGCAGCAGTTCCTCCACCGCCCGCACCCCGCCCGACCACAGCATGTGGGCGTGGCGGGCCTGGGGCAGGCCCCTGCGCGGGGCGGGGCCGTCGGGCAGTACGTCCCGCTCGACGACGACGACCCGGTCGGCGAGGCCGGCCAGGGCGCGTGCCGCGAGCATGCCCGCATGGGATCCCCCCAGGACTACGGCGGTTCTGGCGGGAGGGGAGGGTTCACTCATGCGTGGACATGCTCTCTGCCGGGGCGACCGCGTGAGCGCGGACCGCCTGGATGTCGACGGGGTGGCGAAGGACGCGGGACACGGCCTGGATCTCCCGCAGGAGATAGGTGGTGTCCGGACGCGAGGACCCGGACGGGTCGGAGGAGGCGGCGGGGGAGACGGGGGAGGTTGCGGAGGCGGGGGAGGTGACGGCCTCCCGGGGCTCCGGGGGCGCCGGGTGCCGCAGCGCCCGAGTCCGGGCCTCGACCGCGTCCAGGAGCGTCACGGCGGCGGCGAGGGCCTGTGCCCGGCCGCGCTCGAAGCCGAGGGCGACGCCGGCGTCGTAGGACCGCGCGCGCAGGTCGTCGTCGAGGTGCCGGGCGAGCTGGAGCAGCGCGTCGCGGATGAACGTCTCGCGCCGGATCAGGCGCAGTTCCGGTGTGGCGCGCAGGTCGAAGGGCTCGCGGGCGCCGGTGACCCCGCGCATCAGCCGGGACAGCGGCTTCAGACTCCGGTGCCGGCGGCGGATCCGCCACCGCTCCTGGAGGTACTGGCCGGCGTGCGGGACGATGAAGCCGACCGCGACCAGGGTGGCGGCGATACAGGCGGCCGACGGGGCGATGCTGGTGTTCAGCCAGTCCAGGTCGTGCCCGGTCCAGCGGGCCCCCACCGCCGTCAGCTTGGCCGCGCTGAACAGCAGGTTGGTCACATAGCCGGCCCCCAGGAAACGAAGTCCCCAGCGCAGCCAGGCGTCCAGGCCCTCGGTGCGGCTCCAGTTCCAGACGAGCCGGGCGGTGACCGAGCAGGCCACCGTGTGCGCGAGCAGGTAGAGCAGGATCTCCTCGCGCATGAAGGGCGTGTTGGCGTAGTAGGTGTCCAGGTCCCGGATCTGTTCCACGGGTACGTCGGCGAGCGCGAACAGCACCCACAGCGCGACGACCACCCCCGCGTAGACGGAGACCACCCAGCGGGTCGCCCGCCGGGTCTGGGCCGAGCGTTCGGTACGCCCGTTGCGCCAGGCGATGATCAGCAGCAGCCAGGACGCGGAGAGCGCGGTGAGCAGGGAGTAGACCCAGGGTGCCGCGATGTTCGGCACGCCGGTGACCCGGTTGGTCCAGGCGATGGTCTTCGGGGCGGCGAAGACGAACACCGCGCAGGCGAAGACCAGCAGCCCGCCGACGGCGCGCAGCAGCGGGTCCCGCCAGAGTTTGAGGATGCTGGGCAGTTTGATGGCGAGGGCCGCGCCGAGGACCACGGTGGGCAGCCAGAAGGAGACGTACAGCCCGTGGCTCACCGCGCCGTGCCCCTGCGTCCGCGATAGCCCAGGGTCCGCTGGACCGCTGCCGTCTCCGCGTCCGGTCCGGCGGCGGGTCCGGGGTCGGCGAGGTAGCGCCGGAAGCGGGCCGCGAGGCGGTGGCCGAAGTCGTCGGCCTCGGCCTCGTCGTCCTCGCGGGAGCCGTCGCGGGCGGCGACGGTCAGGGCGAGTGAGTCCCAGCCCGACTGCCCGGCCAGGACGCCCGCCGCCACCGTGCCGACTCCGTGGTGGTGGCGGTGACCGGCGTGCAGATGCCACAACTCGTGCCCGAGGATGACCAGTTGCTGCACGTCCTCGGCTCGCTCCTCGACGATGACCAGGTCGAAGTCCTGGAACTCCACCCACAGTCCGGTCACCTCGATCTCGTCGGGGAACCGCTCGAACCGCACCTCGACGGGGCGTCCGCCGCGCCGCGCGGACATCTCCTCGCACAGCGCCCGGCACACGGCCCGTACCCCGGCCGGCCGGTCGGGGCGCGCCCGCAGCGCGGCGGAGAGATCGCCGGTCAGCTCGCGCATGGCCGGTCCGGTCCTCGCGCGCCGCAGCGCCGAGCCGATCCGGGCCGCCCTCCCGCGCGCGCCCGCGATGTCCATCCGCTCCCCCTTCTCAACCGCCCTGCGGCAGACCGTTCGAGCCTACGCGGCCGGTTGTGCTCACGTCACGGGAAGTCCGCACGGGGCGCGCCGGGGTCCTTCGGGCGTCCACCGGACGCCGCCGATAGAAAGCGCTGTCATAGATCCCGTCAAAACCATTGACGTGCAGGCGCATCGATTTTACGGTCCCGTTCGAAGTTACGAGCGGAATTCGAAATGTCGAACCATGAGAACGGCAGGGGCAAGGTATGGGACAACCTGGCCTGAATCGCAGGCAACTTCTCGCCGCCGCGGGAGGGTTGGCCGTGGCGGGCAGTTTCGGCTTCGCCGCCCTCGGTACGGGAGCCGACGCGCTCGCCGCGGGGGCCCGCACCCGGGTCCGCTACTGGAACCTCTTCCAGGGCGGCGACGGTGCCAATCAGGTCGCGATGGTGGACGCCTTCCGCGACGAGCACCCGGACATCGCCGTCAAGGACTCCACCCTCGCCTGGGGCGGTCCCTACTACACCAAGCTCGCCATGGCCGCCGCAGGCAACCGCGCCCCCGACCTCGGGGTCATGCACCAGGGCCGCATTCCCGGCTTCGCGCCCGGCCGCCTCCTGGACCCCTGGGACGTGGACCTCCTCGCCGAGCACGGCGTACGCGAGGCCGACTTCAACCCGGTGCTGTGGCAACGCGGCATCGTCGACGGCAAGTTGTACGCACTGCCGCTGGACATCCACGTCCAGCTGAACTTCTACCGCAAGGACGTCTGCGAGAAGGCGGGCCTCCTCGACACCGCCGGCCGCCTCCCCGCCGCCGGCTCCGCCGACGAGTGGTTCGACATCCTGAAGGCGGCCAAGGGGCAGCTGAAGAAGGGGCAGCAGACGCTCGGCCTGCATGCCAACGACCAGAACTTCTGCTGGTGGTTCTTCGTCGCCTTCTACCAGCAGCTCGGCGGCACCTACTTCGACGACGACCACACGAGCGTCACCTTCGACACGGACAGGGCCACCCAGGTCCTGGAGTTCCTCCGCAAGCACGTCACCGACGGGTACGTCACCGTGGGCGAGGCGGACGGCGAGGCGTTCCTGGCCGGTTCGCCGTTCACCTGGGAGGGCAACTGGTCGGTGCCCTACTTCAACGGCGAGAAGGTCGAGTACGGCGCCCAGCCGCTGCCCCCGGTCTTCGGCACCGCGGCCACCCACGCCGAGTCGCACTCCTTCGTCCTGCCCCACCAGGCCGGCCGCGGCGGCGACGCCGACGAGGGCGCCTACCGGCTCGCCGCCTATATGGTCACCCATGCCACCACCTGGGCCAACGGCGGTCACGTCCCCGCCTATCTGCCCACCTTCAAGGACCCGGCCTACCTGAAACTGGCCCCCCAGGACGAGTACTCACGCCCCGCCATGGACCACCAGGCCAACGAACCCCACATCTGGTTCGCCGGCTCCACCGGGGTCCTCGCCCAGCGCGTCGGCCCCATCGTGGCCGCCTCCAACCTCGGCTCCGCGTCCCCGGCCACGGCGGCCCGCCGGATGAAGTCCGCACTGGCGCAGCTGCTGGCGATGAAGAACCCGATGGACGGCCGCACGGCGGCCCAGGAGCTGAGGGGAGCCGGCGCATGAGCACGCTCGCGCACGCCCGGACACTGCCGCCGCGCACCGCGGTCGCCGCCGACTCCGCCCGCGCCCGCTGGGGCCGCCGCTTCCAGCACGGCGGCTGGTTCGTGGCCCCGTTCTTCGTCCTCTACGGCCTGTTCGTCGTGCTGCCCGTCGTCCGCGGCCTCTACCTCAGCTTCACCGACGCCAACATCTCCGGCGACCACACCGGTTTCGTCGGCCTCGACAACTACCGCGAGGCACTGAAGGACGACCTGGTCTGGGACTCCCTCTGGCACAGCGTGCAGTTCACGCTCTACGTGGTCCCGGTGATCGTCGTCGTGGCCCTGCTGATGGCGCTGATCGCGCACCACACGACGCACTTCAAGTGGCTGTGGCGGCTCTGCTTCTTCGCGCCGTTCCTGCTTCCCTCCGCGGTCATCGGCAACCTGTGGTGGTGGCTGTTCCAGCCCACCAACGGCATGGTCAACCACGTCCTGGGCTGGGACACCCCGTGGCTCACCCAGAAGTCCACGGCGATGCTCGCGGTCGTCGTCGCGACCCTGTGGTGGACGGTCGGCTTCTCGTTCCTCCTCTACCTGGCCGCGCTCCAGAACATCCCCCACCACCTCTACGAGGCCGCCGAGCTGGACGGGGCGAACGCGTTCCAGCGGATGCTGCACATCACCGTGCCCAACCTGCGCAACATCACCGGCCTGGTCCTCGCCCTCCAGATCCTCGCCTCGCTCCAGGTCTTCGACCAGGCCGTGGTGATGTACCAGTTCGGGCCCGGACCGGAGGAATCGACCCGCACCTTCGTGCAGTACACCCTCGAACAGGGCTTCACCAGCTACCGCGTGGGCTACGCCTCCGCGATCTCCTTCATCCTCTTCATCATCGTCGCGGCCGTCGCCCTCGGGCGGATGTGGCTGCTGCGCAACCGCGAGGAGGTCGCCGTCCGATGACCACGCTTCCCACGCCCCCGACACCCACCACCCCCGCGCTCCGCAAACCGCGCGGCACCTGGACCCCGGCGCAGATCGCCCTCACGCTCGTGGCGGCGGCCCTCTCCCTGGTCTGGCTGGCCCCGCTCGCCTGGGCGCTGTCGACGTCCCTGAAGACCCCCACCGAGTCGGTGACGTCCCCGCACTGGATCCCGCAGGACCTCACCCTGGACTCCTGGAAGGCGGTGATCGAGGCGGGCAACATCCCCAACTGGTTCGTGAACTCGGTCGTCGTCTCCGTCTGCGTCACGTTCGTCGTCCTCGCGGTCGCCTCCCTCGCGGGCTACGGCTTCGCGCGTACGGAGTTCCGGGGCAAGTCGGCGCTGATGGCGCTGACGATGGCGGGCCTGATGTTCTCCCCGGCGATCCTCGGCGTCCCGCTCTTCACCACGGTCCAGTCCCTCGGCATGGTGGACACCTACTGGGGCATGATCCTTCCGCAGTGCGCGCCGGCGGCGATGGTCTACATCCTCTACAAGTTCTTCCAGTCGCTGCCGAAGGAGCTGGAGGAGGCGGCCTTCATCGACGGCGCGGGCCGTTGGCGGATCTTCTTCACGATCGTCCTGCCCCTGTCGAAGCCCTCCCTCTCGGCGGTCGGCATCTTCACCTTCATCGCCTCCTGGAACAACTTCCTGTGGCCCTACATGGTGACCAACAACCCCGACCTGATGACCATGCCGAACGGCATCGCCACCGTGCAGAACGCCTTCGGCATCGTCTGGCCCCAGCTCATGGCCGGCGGGCTGCTGGCCGGCCTCCCGCTGATCGTCGTGTTCGTGTTCTTCCAGAGCCAGATCGTGCGGGGCGTCGCCCACACGGGTCTGGCGGGCCAGTAGAACCGTTTCCCGGGGGCGGGTGGACCGCGCGCCAGGCTCGGACCCACCCCGCCCCACCCCGGCGCCACCGCGCCCCACCACACCCCCGCCCGTAGCCGCCAATGGACCAGCACCCCTCCCCGAAAGGCGTTCATGCACACCGCACGTCTCACCCTCGACCCCGCCTTCACCATCGGCGAAGTCAACCCCCGTCTCTTCGGCAGCTTCGTGGAACACCTCGGCCGCTGCGTCTACACCGGCGTCTTCGAGCCCGGCCACCCGTCCGCCGACGAGGCGGGACTGCGGACCGACGTCCTGGACCTGGTCCGCGAACTCGGCGTCACCGCCATCCGCTACCCGGGCGGCAACTTCGTCTCCGGCTACAAGTGGGAGGACTCGGTCGGCCCCGCCGAGGACCGCCCGCGCCGCCTCGACCTGGCCTGGCGCTCGACGGAGAGCAACCGCTTCGGCCTCTCCGAGTACATCGCCTTCCTGCGCAAGATCGGCCCGCAGGCCGAGCCGATGATGGCCGTCAACCTCGGCACCCGGGGCGTGGCCGAGGCCCTGGAGCTCCAGGAGTACGCCAACCACCCGTCCGGCACGGCGCTTTCGGACCTCCGGGCCGCCCACGGCGACAAGGACCCCTTCGGCATCAAGATCTGGTGTCTGGGCAACGAGATGGACGGGCCCTGGCAGACCGGTCACAAGACCGCCGCGGAGTACGGCCGCCTCGCCGCCGAGACCGCTCGCGCCATGCGCCAGATGGACCCGTCCGTGGAACTGGTCGCCTGCGGCTCCTCCAGCCAGTCCATGCCGACCTTCGCCGAGTGGGAGGCGACGGTCCTGGCGGAGACGTACGACCTGGTCGACCACATCTCCCTGCACGCCTACTACGAGCCGCAGGACGGCGACCTCGACTCCTTCCTCGCCTCGGCGGTGGACATGGAGTCGTTCATCGAGAACGTCGTCGCGACCTGCGACCACGTGGGCGCGAAGCTCAAGTCGAAGAAGAAGATCAACCTCTCCTTCGACGAGTGGAACGTCTGGTACATGTCGGGGTGGCACGCGATCGAGGACTCCGCCACGCGGGACTGGGCCGAGGCTCCCCGCCTGCTGGAGGACAACTACAGCGTGATGGACGCGGTCGTCTTCGGCTCGCTCCTCATCGCGCTGCTGCGGCACGCCGACCGGGTGACGGTCGCCTGTCTCGCCCAGCTCGTCAACGTCATCGCCCCCATCCTCACCGAGCCGGGCGGCCCGGCCTGGCGGCAGACCACGTTCTTCCCGTTCGCGCAGGCGTCGAGGCACGGCCGGGGCACGGTCCTCGACGTGCGAGTGGAGTCGCCGACGTACACGACGGCCAGGTACGGGGAGGCGGACCTCCTGCACGCCACCGCCGTCCGCGCCGACGACGGCACGGTCACCGTGTTCGCCGTCAACCGCAGCCGTACCGAGGCGCTGCCCCTCCACATCGGGCTGACCGGTCTCGGCCTGACGTCGGTCGTCGAGCACAGCGTGCTCGCGGACGCCGACCCGGACGCCCGCAACACCCTCGCCGACCCCGAGCGGGTCGCACCGCACCCGGCCGAGGGCACGGCGCTGACGGACGGCGGGCTGACGGCGACGCTGGAGCCGCTGTCGTGGAACGTGATCCGGCTGGCGTGATCGGACCGGCCCGACCACGAACGGCCGGGCACGGCCGGAGGGAGGCACGGGGGAAGGCCCGGCGCCGGGTGTCACGGTGACGCGCCACCCGTGACGCCCGGCCCGTGCCGTCCGGCCTCGTGACGCGGCGGAAGGCCGACAGTGGCCGGCCGTCCGCCGACGGCACAATGGGCTCATGAGGATCTCGGCACGGGCGGACTACGCGGTGCGGGCGGTACTGGAGCTCGCGGTACGGCAGGGCGGCGACCCGGTGAAGGCCGAGTCGATCGCCGCCGTGCAGGACATCCCGCACAAGTTCCTGGAGGGGATCCTCGGCGACCTGCGGCGTGGCGGGATCGTCGACAGCCGGCGCGGCGGGGGCGGCGGCTACCGGCTGGCCCGCGATCCGGCGGCGATCACGGTCGCGGACGTGGTCCGGGCGGTGGACGGCCCGATCGTGTCCGTACGCGGCGAACGTCCGACCGAGTTGACGTACACCGGCTCGGCGCAGCCCCTGCTCCCGCTCTGGATCGCCCTGCGGGCGAACGTGCGGCGGGTCCTGGAGGGCGTCACGATCGCCGACATCGCGGCCGACGCCCTGCCGGACCCGGTCCAGGCGCTGGCCGCCGAGCCGGCGGCCTGGGAGAACCCGTGACACCCGCGGGGCCGCGGCGCGGTCGTCGCAGTCTCGCGCCCTGACGCGGAGCGACCGGGTGTGAACGGGCCGTGGTGAATGGCCGGAGTTCCACCTGGGCGTGCCCCAGTGCTCTCCCTACGATGCGATCGCCCCGGTTCTTCACAGCAACTCCATTGGTGCTTCACAGAGTTGCCGTACCGAGCCGGACGCGCGTCCACCCCCCACCGATCCGAACGAAGGGGAGAGACCATGGCAAGTGGGCTGCTCCTGAGTGGCGCTGTCGCCGCTCTCGTCACCGCCGCGGTACCCGCGCACAACCCGTCCTCCGTGTTCGACAACCCGCCCCCGGACAAGATCGTCATCGACGTCGCCACGGTGAACGGCTCCGGCTGTCCCGCGGGTACGGCGGCCGTCGCCGTCTCCGAGGACAACACCGCCTTCACCGTGACCTACAGCGACTACCTCGCCCAGGTCGGCGGCGGCTCCAACCCCACGGCGTTCCGCAAGAACTGCCAGCTCAACCTGGTCGTCCACGTCCCCTCGGGCTTCACGTACGCCATCGCCAAGGCGGACTACCGCGGCTATGCCTCGCTCCAGTCCGGGGCGAGCGCCGTACAGCGGGCCTCGTACTACTTCCAGGGCTCGTCGCAGACGGTGTTCAAGAACCACAACTTCAGCGGCACCTACAACGACAGCTGGCAGGCGACCGACAGCACCGACTGGGCCCAACTGGTCTGGGCCCCCTGCGGAGTTCAGCGCAACTTCAACATCAACACCGAACTCCGGGTGAACGCGGGCACGTCGTCGTCGAGCAAGGTCAGCTTCATGACCATGGACTCCACCGACGGCGACCTCAGTACGATCTACCACATGGCCTGGCAGGCGTGCCCGGGTAAGTGAGCCCCTCCCGACCCCCGGGTCACCCGCCGCGTGGGCCACGAAGGCGGCCCACGCGGCGCCGCCCCGGGCGAGCAGCAGGCTCGCCCGGCGGACGGAGGGAGCGTGGGGATGGGTCGCGGACGCGGCGCGGTGGTCGTCGGCGGAGGCATCGGCGGGCTGGCCGCCGCGATCGGGCTGCGCCGGATCGGCTGGGAGGCGACCGTCCTCGAACGCGCCCCCGTCTTCGCCGACGTGGGCGCGGGGATCTCCCTGCACGCCAACGGGATGCGGGCGCTGGACGCGCTCGGTGTCGGCGAGGCGATACGGGCCGTCGTACGGCCGGTGTACACGGGCGGCACCCTCACCCCCGACGGGCGCGTGCTGTCCCGGATGGACGGCGAGGCCCTGGAGCGCCGGCTCGGGACGCCCGTCGTCGGTGTCCTGCGCGCCGACCTGCACCGCGTCCTGCGCGAGGCGCTGCCCGCCGGGTGGGTGCGGACCGGGGTGGAGGTGGCCGGCGTCGACGGCGCGGGCGGTGCCGCCGATCTCGTCGTGGCCGCCGACGGTGTCGACAGTAGGGTGCGTGCCGAGCTGTTCCCCGGGCACCCCGGAGCGGTCTACAGCGGTTCGACGGTCCTGCGGGCGGTCACCGCGCACCCGCTCCCCGACCTGCCCTCCGACCTGGAGCTGACCTGGGGCCCAGGCGCCGAGTTCGGGCACCTCCGCTTCGTCGACGGACGAGCCGAATGGCATGCGGTACTCACCGCGCCCCGGGGCGTCCGCCACCCCGATCCGCTGGCCGCGATGCGCCGGCGCTTCCGCGGCTGGCACGACCCCGTTCCCGCGCTCCTCGACGCGACCCGGCCGCAGGACGTCCTGCACCACGACATCCACGAACTGGTCACCCCCCTGCCCGCGTTCACCGTCGGCCGGGTCGCGCTGCTCGGTGACGCCGCCCACGCCATGACCCCGAACCTCGGGCAGGGCGCCAGTCAGGCACTGGAGGACGCGGCCGTCCTCGCCTCCTGTCTCGCGACCGAACCCACCACGGCGGCCGCGCTGCGCCGCTATGACACGGTCCGCAGGCGGCGCAGCCGTTCCGTGGCCCGAGCCGCCCGTCAGGCCGGCCGGATGGGGCACGGGCTGACCCACCCCCTCGCGGTGGCCCTGCGCAACGGCGCCCTGCGGCTGGCGCCCTCCGGGGCCGTGGTGCGGGTGGCCCTCCGGCACGCCGACTGGACGCCACCGCCGCTGCGGTGACGCCCGGTCGCCTGGTGAAGGGTCATACGGTCAGGGTCGTGGGGCGCGGAGCCGAGGTCAGTTCTCGACCCCGAGCGTCAGCGTTCCCGCGTACCCGGAGGACGTCGAGCCGCCCAGGGCCGTCACGGTCAGCAGACCCGAGGCGGCGCCCCCGTCGTCGTAGATGGAGTCCTGGGCGAGGGTGGTGCGGGTGACCGTGTTGGTCGAGTACGGGGAGACCTTCGCGACGGCCGTCGTGATCGTCTCGCTGATGAAGAGCTGGCCGGTGTGCAGTTCCTGGCCGCCGGTGAAGGAGCCGTCCGCGGTGAGGGTGACACCGGTGTGGACCTTCACGTGGATGTGGACACAGCGGCCCCGGTACCAGCCGGGGTAGATCGTGGTGATCGCGGCGACCCCGGCGGAGTTGGTGAGCACGCCGCCGCGCAGGAAGGTGCCGTCGTCCGGTTCGGTGTGGCCGTTGTTGCCGACGAAGCCGGAGTACTCGCCGAGGGCGTCGCAGTGCCAGATCTCCACGAGGGCGTTGGAGAGGGGCACGCAGGTGTCGTCGTCGACGACCGTGAGGGTCAGTTTCAGCGGGACGCCGGCCTTGCCTTCGGTGACGTCGGCGCGGACGTACTGTCCGTCGAGGTAGTAGGGGCCTTCGGTCATCTCCTTCGTGAGGGTGCAGACGGCCGCGGCGGCGACGGGGGCGGTGTCGGCCGCTTCGGCGGTGGGGGCCTCGGACGTGGCAGCGGCGCCTACGGCCAGGGCCGCTGCGGTCGCGCCCGAGGCGACGAGTACGGTACGGCGCGCCACCGAGGGGCGCGCATCTGAAGTGTCTGTCATGGGCACGACACCGTAGAAACGGTTTCTGTCGGAGCGCTGTCAGTTCGGCAAAGTGAGCTCTCGTCAAGTTGCTTGCAGGGCAAGTGTCGACACAAGGACCGATCCGGCCGTGGGTGCGGTCGGGGGCGGACCGGGAGGGGCGGCTCTCGAAGACTTTCGGGTGCGCGCGCGGACCATTGACGCGCAAGGGGTTCGATTCTACGGTCCCGTCCGACGACGCGACTGTTGTTCGGTATCACGAACGACGAAACCCCCACTGAAGGAGCGTCCGCATGAGCCGCACCTCTCGCACACTCCGCACCTCTCGCACACCCGGACTCCCTCGCACGCCCCGCGCCTCCCGCGGGTCCCGAAGGGCCGCACTGCTCGCCGTCCCGGCGGCGGTCCTGCTGGCCCTGACCCCGTCCGCCGCCTCCGCGTACCCCAACCCCGGTACGGTCACCGGTTCCACCGTCGTGCACGACCCGACGATGATCCGCACCTCCGCCGGCCGCTACCTCCTCTACGCCACCGGCGGCGGCCTGTCCTACCGCACCTCCACCGACCGCACGGCCTTCAGCGCGGGTGCCGACGCCTTCTCCACCCGGCCGAGCTGGTGGTCCTCCTACGGCACCACCGAGGCCTGGGCGCCCGACATCTCGTACCAGGGCGGCAAGTACCTGATGTACTACGCCGTCTCCACCTTCGGATCCAACAAGTCCGCGATCGGGTTGGCCGGTTCGAGCACCGGACTCCCCGGCTCCTGGACCGACTACGGCACCGTCTACACCTCCTCCACGGCAAGCGACTACAACGCCATCGACCCGAACCTCTTCGTGGACGACGACGGCAAGTGGTGGCTGTCGTTCGGGAGTTGGTGGACGGGGATCAAGATGATCCGGCTCGATCCGTCGACCGGCAAGCAGCTCGCGTCCGACACCGTCCGGCGCTCGATCGCCTCCCGCCCCACCGGAACCAAGGCCGTCGAGGCCCCCTACGTCGTCAAGCGGGGCGGCTACTACTACCTGTTCGCCTCCTACGACACCTGCTGCGCCGGCACCTCCTCCACGTACAAGGTCAAGGTCGGCCGCGCCACCACCGTCACCGGGCCGTACTACGACAAGAGCGGCGTCGCGATGACGAACAACGGCGGAACGCCCGTCCTGGAGTCGCACGGCAGCGTCATCGGCCCCGGCGGCCAGTCGATCCTGCACGACACCGACGGCGACCTGATCGTCTACCACTACTACGACGGCAACGACAACGGCACGCCCAAGCTCGGCATCAACCTCCTGAACTGGAGCAGCGGTTGGCCGGTGGCCTACTGACCCACCGGCCGCGCCCTACGGACGCGCGACGCCCCGTGAGGCCATCGGCCCGACGGGGCGTCGTCGTGGGGTGCGGGGGCTATCCCGCCTGGCCCATGCCCGCCGCGTTCGGCCAGCTCTGGGCGTTCGGCCAACCCGTCGCCGCGGCGGGGGACAGGCCGTTCGTGCCCCGGACCTGGGCGGCCGTGAGACCGCCGCGGGCCGGGACGCCGGGCGGGGTCGGACCCATCGGCGGCGGAGTCGGGGCCATGGCGGGCGCCATCGCCGCGGGGCTCATCGCCGCGGGGCTCATGGCGGCCGGTGCCATCGCGGCCGCCGGTGCCATCGGCGGAGCCGCGGCCGGGGCGGGGGCGGGGGTGGGAGCCGGCATCGGGGCCGGCGCGGGCACCGGCTGGGGGAAGACCTGCGCTGCGGCCGGCAGCGGCATCCCGGCGCCGTCGGACGGCGTGGCCTGCGCCATGGCCGGCGCCATCGCGGGGACGGGCATCGCCATCGGGGCGGCGGCCGGGGCGGCCGCGACCAGCCCCGGCATCGCCATACCCATGGCCTGAGCGGCGAGGCCCGGCATACCCGCCCCGTTGGTGACCAGCCGGTCCACCGCCGGCGTGCCCGAGCTGTAGCTGGTCCCGTTGCCCAGCTCGGGCACGGCGGCTCCCCTCCTGGTCCCGTAGAGCACCTGTTCCAGGCCGGACACCAGGCGACGGACGTCGACCTGGGGGCGCACCACGAGCCGCAGGAAGCGGCTGGACGAACCGATCTTGTTGCCGCACTCGCGGACCAGGATGCGGTGCTCGGCGAGCAGCCGGTCGCGGACCACGGTGCCCTCGGCGCCGACGGGAAGGCGCACGAAGAGGAAGTTCCCCTGGGAGGGGTAGACGGTCAGCCCGGGCAGGGCGCTGAGCTGACTCGCCATGTCGAGCCGGTCCCGGCGCACCTGCATCAGGCTCTGCGCGTACTCGGGGCCGTGCTCCTTGAGCATGAACACCACGTACTCGGCGAAGGCGTTGAGATTCCACTTCGGGAGCATCGAGCGGACCCGGCCGGCGAGCGACGGGTTGGAGACCATGTAGCCGAACCGGATGCCGTGCAGACCGAAGTTCTTGCCCAGGCTGCGCAGCACGATGACGTTCGGCCGGATCATCGCCTCCTGCACGACGCTCGGTTCCTGCTCCGCGTCCGCGAACTCCAGGAACGACTCGTCGATGACGATCAGGTCCAGGTCGGCCATCGCGTCCATGAACTGCACGAGGGCGTGCTTGTGCAGGAAGCCGCCGTCGGGGTTGTTCGGGTTGCAGATGACGGCGACCTTGGTGCCGCGGGTCCGGATGAACTCGGCGTACTGCGCGAGGTCCAGGGCGAAGCCGCTGGACTCCTGGAGCGGGAACATGTCGACCCGCTTGCCGGTCTCCATGGGCTGGTCGGTCCAGCGGCCGAAGGTGGGGACGGGGACGGCGAGGGACTCACGGACCAGCAGGTGGTCGATCCAGGTGATCAGCTCGGTCGAGCCGTTGCCCATCGCCACGGCCTGCGGCGGGAGCTGGAGCAGGTTGCACAGTTCGGCCGTGATCGTGTCGGCGCCGCTGGGGTAGAACGTGATGATGTCCCGCAGCCGCGCGGCCATGGTGTCCATCATGGCCGGGGTGGGGAAGTAGGGGTTGCAGGGGATACAGAAGTCCACCGGCCCGACACCCTCGCCGCCCTCTCGCGTCAGCGCCGCCATCGACGGGCTGTGCGCCGCGGTGTTGCGGAACAACGAGGAGACGTTGTCGGCCATGGAACCTCCGTATGGGGCGGGCCCGGCGGGGACGACCGGGCCCGTCGTCATTGGGTGGCCCGCGCGGGGGAGCGCGGGCCGCCCTTACATACGAAGGTTTGAGCGGCGCTGTTCAACCGCTGAGGAATCGGTAAGAACTTGTGGGGTATCTGTGAAGCCGCCGTGACCGCGCGTCAGGGGATCGACGCGAAAGGGCCCCGCCGTTCCCGGCGGGGCCCTTCGTGTCCCGGGCTTCGAACCGGTCCGGAGCTACGGACGGGTCCCGAGCTGCGGATCCGTCCCGAGCCGCGGACGGGTCACGAACCGGACTTGCGCTTGTTCCAGACGTCGAAGCCGACCGCCGCGAGAAGCGCCAAGCCCTTGATGACCTGCTGCCAGTCGCTGCCGACGCCGAGCAGGTTCATGCCGTTGTTCAGCACGCCGAGGACGAGACCACCGATGATCGCGCCGAGGACGGTACCGACGCCTCCGCTCATGGACGCGCCACCGATGAACGCCGAGGCGATCGCCTCGAGTTCGAAGTTCAGACCCGCCTTGGGGCCGGCCGCGTTCAGCCGGGCCGCGACCACGAGACCCGCCAGGGCGGCGAGCGCGCCCATGTTCAGGAAGACGAGGAAGGTGACCTTCTTGTCCTTGACGCCGGACAGCTTCGCGGCCGGCAGGTTGCCGCCGATCGCGTAGATGTGACGGCCGAAGACGGCGTTGCGCATGACGTAGCCGTAGCCGACCACCAGCGCGCCCAGCACCAGCAGGATGATCGGCGCGCCCTTGTAGCTGGCGAGCAGCATCGTGACGGTGAGCACCGCGGCGACGATGGCGACGATCTTGAGCAGGAACAGGTTGCGCGGTACAACGTCCAGCGAGAACTCCTGCTGGCGCTTGCGGTCGCGCACCTCCTGGAGCACCACCATGACGATCACGGCGAGGCCCAGCAGCAGCGTGATGTTGTGGTAGTTCGTGGTCGGACCGGCCTCCGGGAGGAAGCCGTTGCCCATCTTCTGCAGACCGTCCGGGAACGGGCCGAGGGTCTGGCCCTCCAGGAAGATCTCCGTCATGCCGCGGAAGATCAGCATGCCGGCGAGGGTGACGATGAACGACGGTATGCCGAGGTACGCGATGAAGAAGCCCTGCACCGAGCCCGCGACCGCGCCCACCACCAGGCACAGCACCACCGCGACGGGCCACGCCACATCGTGCTGCACCGTCAGTACGGCGGCGAACGCGCCGATGAACGCCGTCAGCGATCCGACCGACAGGTCGATGTGGCCCGCGATGATCACCAGCATCATGCCGATCGCGAGGATCAGCACATAGCTGTTCTGGAGCACCAGGTTGGAGACGTTGCGCGGCAGCAGCAGGTCACCGTCGGTCCAGACCGCGAAGAGCGCGACGATCAGGCCGAGGGCGATCAGCATGCCGTACTGGCGCATGTTGCGGCGCAGGCCGTCCAGCACCAGCTGGATCAGGCCGCCGTCGGCCGCCGTTCCGCCGCTCTTGCCGGGCGGCGCGGCGGCCGGGCTCTTGGTCACGTCGGTGCTCATCGCGTTACCTCTTTGTCCTTCGTCATCTGACGCATCAGCACTTCCTGCGTGGCCTCGGCCCGCGGGACCTCGCCCGTGAGCCGCCCGGCGGCCATGGTGTAGATGCGGTCGCACATACCGAGCAGTTCGGGCAGCTCGGAGGAGATGAAGACGACCGCCTTGCCCTGCGCGGCCAGTTGGTCGATCACCGTGTAGATCTCGTACTTGGCGCCGACGTCGATACCGCGCGTGGGCTCGTCCAGGAGCAGCACATCGGGACCCGCGAAGATCCACTTGCTGAGGACGACCTTCTGCTGGTTGCCGCCGGACAGCTTGCCCACCGGCTCGAAGACGGTCGGCGCCTTGATGTTCATCGACTTGCGGTAGCCCTCGGAGACCTGCCGCTCCTCGTGTTCGTCGACGATCCCCCGCTTGGCCACCTTGTCCAGGGCGGTCAGCGAGATGTTGCGGTTGATCGTGTCGATGAGGTTGAGGCCGTAGTGCTTGCGGTCCTCCGTGACATAGGCGATCCCGTGGCCGACCGCCTCCGCGACGGTCTTCGTACGGATCTCCGTGCCGTCCTTGAGGACCGTGCCACCCGCGTGCCGGCCGTAGGAGCGCCCGAAGACGCTCATCGCGAGCTCGGTGCGGCCGGCGCCCATCAGCCCCGCGATGCCGACGATCTCCCCGCGCCGCACGGTGATCGACACGTCGTCGACGACCTTGCGCTGCTGGTCGATCGGGTGGTACACGGTCCAGTTACGGATCTCCAGGGCCGGTGCCGCGCCCGACTCCGCCCGGTGCGGCGTGCGCTCGGGGAAGCGGTTGTCCAGGTCGCGGCCGACCATGCCGCTGATGATCCGGTCCTCGGTCGTCTCCGCGGACTTCACGTCGAGCGTCTCGATGGACTGTCCGTCGCGGATGATCGTCACCGAGTCCGCGACCTTGCGGATCTCGTTGAGCTTGTGGGAGATGATGATCGAGGTGATGCCCTGCTTCTTCAACTCCAGGATGAGATCCAGGAGTTTGTCGCTGTCCTCGTCGTTGAGGGCCGCGGTCGGCTCATCCAGGATGAGCAGTTTCACCTTCTTCGACAGCGCCTTCGCGATCTCCACGAGCTGCTGCTTGCCCACGCCGATGTCGGCGACGCGGGTCTCGGGGTGATCGCTCAGACCGACCCGGCGCAGCAGCTCGGAAGCGTGCCGCAGGGTGTCGTTCCAGTTGATCAGCCCGCGTTTGGCGTGCTCGTTGCCGAGGAAGATGTTCTCCGCGAGGGAGAGGTAGGGCACCAGCGCGAGCTCCTGGTGGATGATCACGATGCCGCGCTGCTCGCTCGCTCGGATGTCCTTGAAGGAGACGGTCTCTCCCTCGAAGAGGATCTCGCCCTCGTACGTGCCGTGCGGATGGACGCCGGAGAGCACCTTCATCAAGGTGGACTTTCCGGCGCCGTTCTCACCGCAGATGGCGTGGACCTCGCCCTGGCGGACGGTCAGGGTGACGTCCGACAGCGCTTTCACACCGGGAAAGGTCTTGACGATCGAGCGCATTTCCAGGACGGGTCCCGCCATGGTCGTGCCTTCCAATCCTTGAGGGTCGACGCTTACTTGAGCTGGTCGGCCGTGTAGTAGCCGCCCTCGACGAGGACCTTCTCGTAGTTGGTCTTGTCCACGCTCACCGGCTGGAGCAGGTAGGCGGGAACGACCTTGGTGCCGTTGTCGTAGGTCTTGGTGTCGTTCGTCTCGGGCTTCTTGTCGTTGAGGACGTCGTCGACCATGGTCGTGGCGACCTTGGCCAGCTCGCGCAGGTCCTTGTAGACGGTCTGGGTCTGACCGCCCGCGATGATCGACTTCACCGAGGCCAGCTCGGCGTCCTGGCCGGTGAGGACCGGCAGCGGCTTGCTCGCGGAGCCGTAGTCGTCCGACTTCAGCGCCGACAGGATGCCGATGGAGATGCCGTCGTACGGCGAGAGGACCGCGTCGACCTTCTTGCTGCCGTACGACTTGGTGAGGATGTCGTCCATGCGCTTCTGCGCGGTCGCGCCGTCCCAGCGCAGGGTGGTGACCTGGGTGAGGCCGGTCTGGCCGGACTGGACGACGAGCTTCTTGCTGTCGATGTACGGCTGGAGCACGCTCATCGCACCGTTGAAGAAGTACTTGGTGTTGTTGTCGTCGTTGGAGCCGGCGAAGAGCTCGATGTTGAACGGGCCCTTGCCGCTCTTCAGGCCGAGCTTGTCGACGATGTAGTTCGCCTGGAGCTCGCCGACCTTGGTGTTGTCGAAGGACGCGTAGTAGTCGACGTTCTTCGTGCCGAGGATCAGGCGGTCGTAGGAGATGACCGGGATCTTGGCGTCGGCGGCCTGCTGGAGCACGTTGTTCAGCGACTTGTTGTCGATCGCCGCGACGATCAGCGCCTTGACACCCTGCGTGATCAGGTTCTCGATCTGCGAGACCTGCTGGTCGGGGTCGTCCTCGCCGTAGACCAGCTTGGTCTTGTAGCCCTTGGCCTCGAGGTCCTTGACGACGTTGGCGCCGTCGGAGATCCAGCGCTCGGAGGACTTCGTCGGCATCGCGATACCGATGGTCCCGCCCTTGGCGCTGTCCGAACCCTCGTCCTTGCTGCCGCCGTCGCTGCTCTGGCCGCAGGCGGACAGGGTCAGGGCGAGGGAGGCGGCTCCGGCTATGGCGGCGAGGGAGACTCTACGGTTGCGCATGATCATCATCCTTGATGTGTGTGCAGGGATCGGTGTCGCGGTGCTGCGGACGCTCCCGGAGCGACGCTGGGAAGAGGAGAAGAAGTAGAGAAACGGTGTGTGGGATTCTGCGCGCCTGTGTCGGCTTCTGTGAAGCGGGGTTTCCGGAACGTTATGACTGGATGTCAAACCGCTTCAGTTCGCCCGGCAGGCGCGAGCCCAGCGGTGCCATGTCGCCGTCCGCGCCGTGACGGGCGAGGAGGTCGAGGGCGAGCCGTCCGCGACGCACCCGTTCCCGGGCGGTGGAGAGGGCCAGATCCCGCAGGTGATGGCCGTAGGGGTAGATCCCCGGGGCCTTGGACAGGCCGAACTTCAGGTAGAGCGGTGCGCCGCGTCGGATCAGCTCGGCGACCTCGTACATCCGGATGTAACCGCCGAGATCGTCGGGGGCCTCGATGTACATGTCCATGGGGGCGCCGGACACCCGGCGGATCTCGGTGAGGTGGTCCAGCGTGAGGTCGCTGGGCACGTTGATCGAGTCGCCGCCGAGCTGCTCGTACACCGCGTACGCCGCCGGGTTGACGGGGCCGATGAGCGCCGACACCTTCAGCGTGGTGTCGGCCGGGATGATGCCGGCCGTACGGGCGCGGTGGAGCGTCCACAGCACGCCCTCGTCGGCGACGAGCAGGCACTTGACGCCCAGTTCCGTCGCCCGGACGGCGTCCTCGACGCATCCGGCGACGGCGTCGTGACCGCGGGCGCGCAGCCCGCCGCCCCGGGAGTCGGTCCGGGTCGAGCCGCCGATGTCCCAGGTGCCGCGCGGGCCGGTGAAAAGGCAGAGCTCGATGTCACGCTCGCCGGTGGCGTCGACCATCTCGGTGATCTCGGCGTCGGTCAGCATCCACACGCCGCTGCCCTGGCTGATCCGGTGGATCGGCACGTCGAGGCGCGAGGCCTCCTTGAGGATGACGGCCAGCGCTTCGGGACCCTCGCAGGAAGGGACCTCGGTGCGCCAGCGACCGCCGCCCGGGAAGGAGTGCGCGGAAGCGTCGGCGGGGTCGAGGGCGGGCGCGCCCAGTCCGAGCGCGGCGAGCGCCTGCTCACCGGGTCGACGGGCTGCCGTGGCGGAAGCGTCGGTGGTCACATGCCGTCCTTCGTGTTCGATATTTCGGTCAAGGTTCGCGGCTCAGGTCGTGCGGAGTGTGGGTGTACGCCGGTGCGGGGGCGGTCAGGTAGCCTCCGCACCGGCGTACGTCTCAGGGGGACTACGGCTTGAGCAGCACCTTGCCCACCTTCGGATCGCCCGATCCCACCAGGTCGATGGCCGCGGAGAACTCGGCGAGCGGCAGTTCGTGCGTGACCAGCGGCAGCGGGTCCAGCAGCCCGGCACCGAACACCCGCACGGTGTGCGACCAGGCGTCCGGCGGTGCCCCGAAGACGGTGTGCACCTCCAGCTGCCGTACGACCAGGTCCGTCGGGTCGAGCCCGTCGGCGCCCGCCGCGGGGATACCGGTGAGGACCAGCCGGCCACCGCGCCGCAGCAGCGAGGCGGCGGTCCGCGCGGCGGACGCGGACCCGGCGGTCTCGATGACGACGTCGAAGTCGTCCGGGAGCTCCTCGTCCTTCGTGCGGAAGTCGGTGGCCCCGAACTGCCGGGAGAGAGCCTCCCGGTCGTTGCGGGTGCCCACGACCAACAGCTCCGAGGGTGAGCCCGCCTTCAGGAACTGCACGGCGAACATGCCCAGCGTCCCGGTGCCGACCACGGCCACCCTCTCGCCCGGCAGCGCCTGCGCCTTGATCGCGGCGGCCGCGATGCAGGCGGCCGGCTCCAGCAGGGCGGCGGCGGTGAGGTCGGCGTCGTCCGGCAGGACGTGCAGCAGCCGGGCCGGAAGGGTGAGGGTGGCGGCCATGGCCCCCGGCTGGGTGAAGCCGGTCTCCTCGTACCCGTCCGTGCACAGCGTCGTCTCGCCCGCGTGACAGCGGTCGCAGACCTGGCAGTTGCGGAAGCCCTCACCGACGACTTTGCGGCCGACGAGCGACGCGGGAACCCCGGCGCCGACCGTCTCCACCGTCCCGGACCACTCGTGGCCCGGGGTCAGCGGGTAGCGGACGTACCCCTCGGGCCGGTTGCCCTGGTACACCTCGCGGTCGCTGCCGCAGATGCCGGTGGCGTGGACGCGGACGAGCGCCTCGCCGGGTTCCGGCCGCCGCGGCTCGTGCGGGACGAGCCGGTGCTCGCCCGGCGCGTCGACGATGACGGCTTTGCTCACTTGGTGCTGCCCTTCGGCTTACGCTGCTCCCAGCCCTCGGCCCAGAGATCGAAACGGGCCTGCTGCTGAGGGAACTCGGCGGCGGCGTCCACGTCCAGCTCGACACCGAGACCGGGCGCGTCCGAGAGGTGGAAGTAGCCGTCGACGACCTGGGGAGCCCCCTTGACGACCTTCTTGATCTCCGAGTCGGCGAAGTCGTTGAAGTGCTCGAGGATCTTGAAGTTCGGGGCGGTGAACCCGACCTGGAGGGAAGCCGCGGTGAGGACCGGGCCGCCGACGTTGTGCGGGGCCACGAGCATGTAGTGCGTCTCGGCGGTGGCGGCCAGCTTCCTGGTCTCCCAGATACCGCCGATGTGGCCGACGTCCGGCTGGATGATGTCCACGGCCTGGCTCTCGAAGAGCTCACGGAACTCGATCCGGTCGTGGATGCGCTCACCGGTGGCGACGGGGATGTCGACCTTCGCCGCGACCTTCTCGAGGGCCTTCAAGTTCTCGGGCGGGCACGGCTCCTCCAGCCACGCGGGCTTGAAGGGCGCGAGCTCGTTCGCGAGCCGGACGGCGGTGGAGGGGGAGAAGCGGCCGTGCATCTCCAGCATCAGCTCGGCGTCCGGCCCGATGGCGTCGCGCACGGCTTCGATGAGGGAGACCGCGTACAGGGTCTGCTGGTGGTCCAGCTCGAAGTGCCCGGTGCCGAAGGGGTCGATCTTGAGCGCCTTGTAGCCGCGTTCCATGACCCCCTGGGCGGCCTTGTGGTAGGCCTCCGGGGTCCGCTCGGTGGTGTACCAGCCGTTCGCGTAGGCCTTGACCTTGTCGGTGACCTTGCCGCCGAGAAGCTGCCAGACGGGCACGCCCAGGGCCTTGCCCTTGATGTCCCAGCAGGCCATCTCGATGACGGCGATGCCCGACATCACGATCTCGCCGGCGCGTCCGTAGTCGCCGAACTTCATGCGGCGTACGAGGTCCTCGACAGCGAATGGGTCGGAACCGAGAATGTGGTTGGCCTCGGCCTCCTTCAGATACCCGATCAGCGCGTCGGTGTGACCCAGCATGCGAGTCTCTCCGACACCCGTGATGCCGTCGTCGGTGTGCACCAGGACGTAGGTCAGGTTGCGCCACGGCGTCCCGACCACGTGCGTGCTGATTCCGGTGATGCGCACGGAAGTTACCCTTCGGCTGTTCGAGATTTCGTCACTCGTTCGAAATGCTGGGCAGACAGTAAGGATGGTGCGCGCCGAGTGTCAATGGGTCGAACAGCTAACGGTATCGATAGTTTCGGTACTCCTTTCGAAACTTGGTCCGTAGCGATGTGGCCCAGGTCACTCGAAGGGTCGCGCCGGTATGGCCGGTTCCCACACAACTTTCACAGGCGAACCCGGGATCGCGCCTGTCCGGGAACTTAGTCTTCCCGCGTCATGGACTACTGCCACCCGTGCCGACGGCACCTCAACGGCGCCCTCGCCTGCCCGGGGTGCGGCGCACCTGCTCCACAGCTACGCGCGTATCCGCCCGCCCCGCCCGGGTCGGAGCCGTATCCGCAGGACGCGTCGGCGCACCGGCCGCCCGGTTTCCCCGACGGTCCCGGCGCGCACGACGACCGGGACGGTCACGGCGCCGACGGGGGCCGCGGCGGGTACGGCGACCGGGGCGAGCACGGCACGCACGACGACCGAGGCGGCAGCGGCGCCGACGGCGACCCGGACGCCCATGGAGACCAGGAAGGCCACGAAGGTCACGAAGGTCGCGAGGGCGAGGGCGGCGAGCCGCAGGGCCGGGCCGCGCGCCGCCGTGAGCAGGGCCGGGGCGATCGGCGCGGCCCCCAGGGCGCGGGCGCCGCGCCGGACGCGAGCCGCCGCGACCGCAAGGCCTCGGCCCACCGCCGGCGCCGCAAGCGCATCGTCCTGATCACCGTAGGCTTCGCCCTCGCGGCCGGCGGCCTGAGCCTGGCCGAACTCGGCGTGGACGCACCGGGGTTCAACTCGCCGGGCAACCCGGCGGCGGCCGGCGGGGAAGCATCCGAGGTCGACGGCTCGTCGTCGGAGCCGAGCGCGTCCGCGCAGCCCCTGGACGACCGGACCGGCACCGGCGGGGACCGGGCATCGGCCTCCCCGAGCCCCTCCGCCTCGCCGTCGGCGTCGGAGTCCGCCGAGGACGCGAGCGCCACGCCGAGCCCGGGCAAGGAAGCCCAGTCGGCCCCCCTCCCCGGTTCCCCCGGGTCGACCTCCGGATCGACCCCGTCGGACGCGGACCAGGGCTCGGGCTCCACCCCGACCGCCGACCCGTCGGCGCCGGACGCCTCCCCGGACCCGTCGCCCTCGGGGTCGTGCACGCGCTTCCTGTGGTGGTGCTCCTAGAGCTTCGACCGAAGGGCCGCCGCCCGGCCGGCCGAGGCCGGTGACCGGCATGTGGGCCGTCCAGGGCGACGAGCCGGACGCCCGGGCGGGGCCGAAATCGGTGTGCGGTGACGCGGGGTGGGCGTGTTCCGGCCACGGGCCCCGTCGCCGGGCCGCTGCCCGCTGCGCGGCCCCGGTCACCTTTCCGGCCTGTGACCAGGGCTTATGCGTCTTCCCCGAGTGGCGCGTTATGGAACCGTGACGAGCTACCTGTGCAACTCCCCTTGACCACCGTGAATTGTTAGCGCTCACAATGACCTCCGCATTCACTCGTCGGCGACGACGTCAGCACGGGGAGGTACGAGGGTCGTGCCCGCAGCGTCCCAACTCGCGGTTCCCACCGGTGTCGTCGGGCCTGCCGGGATCCCGCAGTGAAGCCGGTGGCGCGGAACCATCCGCCCACACCACAGGACTTATCGGCAGACGAACGCCAAGGAGGTGCGGCCGTGACCCACACCCGGCTCCGACCGCCCACCATGGCCGACGTGGCACGCCAGGCCGGCGTGTCCCACCAGACCGTCTCCCGCGTGCTGGGGGAGCACCCCAACGTGCGGGACGAGACACGGGCCAGGGTGCTGCGGGCGATCGAGGAGATGGGCTACCGCCGTAACTTCTCCGCCCGGGCCCTGGCCACCCGGCGCACCCGGACGCTCGGCGTGGTCGCCTCCGACACCACCCTCTACGGGCCGGCCAGCACACTGTTCGCGCTCGAGGAGGCGGCGCGGGCCGAGGGATACCTCGTCTCCACGGTCAGCCTGCGCGAACTGACCATGGACAAGCTCTCCGAAGCCCTGGACCACCTCAGTGAGGGCGGGGTGGAGGGAGTGGTCGCGATCGCCCCGCAGCGGTCGGCGGTGGACGCGCTGGCCGAACTGCGCCACCCCTTCCCGGTGGTGGTCGTGGGCGGCGAGCCGGGCATGGACATCCCCCGCGTCGGGGTGGATCAGCACCTGGGGGCGCGGCTGGCGACCGGCCACCTGCTGGCCGCCGGCCACCGCACGGTCTGGCACCTCGCCGGACCCGAGGACTGGCAGGAGGCGGCCGACCGGGCCGCCGGCTGGCGGGCGACCCTCGAAGCGGCGGGCGTCGAGCCGCCCATGCTGCTGCGGGGGGACTGGAGTCCGCTGTCGGGCTACCAGGCGGGCCAGGAACTGGCCGGCTGGGTGGGCCGAGGACTGACCGCCGTCTTCGTCGCCAACGACCAGATGGCGCTGGGGGTGTTGCGGGCCCTGCGGGAGGCGGGGGTCCGGACTCCGCAGGACGTCGCGGTGGTCGGCTTCGACGACATCCCGGAGGCGGAGTTCTTCGCTCCGCCGCTCACCACCGTCCGGCAGGACTTCGCGGCGGTGGGACAGCGGGGCATCGCGCTGCTCCTGGAAGAGATCGAGGGCCGGCCGGCCGTCGGCTCGCCCCGGATCGCGATCGAACCCCAACTCGTGGTACGCGCAAGTACTTTCCCGAGCGCCGCTCAGCCGGAGGGCGTTCCCCTCTGACGACTCCGTCGGACCCTCCTGACCAGCAGTGTGGCCGAAATACCGAACAATGATCGACAGGCTGGACGCAGTGCGGCCGGTCCGTCGAGTACCAGCAGGTCCATCCCCGGACCGGCTTCTTCAAAGGAGAAGAACATGCTCAGCAGAAGGAACTTCCTCACCGCGGCGGTCGGCGTGGCGGCGGCGGGTGGCCTGGCGGCCTGCGCCAAGGAGGACGACAGCGCGTCCAGCAGCTCCTCCGGGGACGGCGGCAAGGCGATCACCCTCGGCTTCTCCCAGGTCGGCTCGGAGAGCGGCTGGCGCAGCGCCAACACCGACTCGGTGAAGGCCGCGGCCAAGGAGGCCGGATACACCCTCAAGTTCTCCGACGCGCAGCAGAAGCAGGAGAACCAGATCTCCGCGATCCGCAGCTACATCACCCAGGGCGTGGACGTCATCGCCTTCTCCCCGGTGGTCGTCACCGGCTGGGACGCGGTGCTGAAGGAGGCCAAGGCCAAGAAGATCCCGGTGGTCCTCACCGACCGCTCCGTCGAGACCTCCGACGAGTCCCTGTACGTCACCCTGGTCGGCTCCGACTTCACCGACGAGGGCCGCCGCGCCGCCAAGATCCTCGAGAAGGTCATCGCCAAGGCCGGCCTCAAGGGCGCCGTGAAGATAGCCCAGTTGGAGGGCACCACCGGCGCCGCCCCGGCGATCGAGCGTGCCAAGGGCTTCAAGGAGATCATGGACGCGGAGCACAAGGACGACTGGAAGGTCGTCGTCAGCCAGACCGGTGACTTCACCCGCGCCGGCGGCAAGCAGGTCATGGCCGCCTTCCTCCAGTCCAACCCGGACATCAACGTCCTCTTCGCGCACAACGACGACATGGCCATCGGCGCCATCCAGTCCATCGAGGCGGCCGGCAAGAAGCCCGGCAAGGACATCCTGATCGTCTCGATCGACGGCGTGAAGGACGGCTTCGTGGCCATGTCCGAGGGCAAGATCAACGCCATCGTCGAGTGCAACCCGCTGCTCGGCCCGCAGCTGATGGACGTCGTCAAGAAGGTCAAGAACGGCGAGACGGTCGAGCGCTGGATCAAGACCAAGGAGGGCGACTTCATGCAGGACCAGGCCGCGGCCGCGCTCCCGAGCCGCAAGTACTGACCGACGCACCCACCGGCAGGGAGCCCCCGGACGGCCGAGCCGTCGGTCCCGGGGCTCCCTGCGGGCCTGAACGAATCTCAAGAGGAGCGCTGCCATGGCAGAGCCACGGCCCGTCCTGGAAATGACGGGCATAGTCAAGGAGTTCCCGGGGGTACGGGCTCTGTCGGACGTCGACTTCCGGCTCTTCCCCGGCGAGATCCACGCCCTGATGGGTGAGAACGGCGCGGGCAAGTCCACCCTGATCAAGGTGCTCACGGGGGTCCACTCCCTCGACGGCGGCACGATCACGCTGGACGGCACGGCGGTGCGGATCGCCAGCCCGCTGGAGGCCCAGCAGGCCGGCATCAGCACCGTCTACCAGGAGGTCAACCTCTGCCCCAACCTGTCGGTGGCGGAGAACATCTTCATCGGCCGGGAACCGACCCGGATGGGCCGCATCCAGTGGAAGCAGCTGCGCCGGCAGGCGGCGGAGCTGGTGGACCGGCTCGGACTCGACATCGACGTCACCGCCCCGCTGTCCTCGTACCCGCTGGCCGTGCAGCAACTGGTCGCGATCGTCCGGTCGTTGGGCACGGGCGACGCCGGCGGCGAGGGACCGGGCACCAAGGTGCTGATCCTCGACGAGCCGACCTCCAGCCTCGACCGCGACGAGGTCCTCCAACTCTTCGCGCTGATGCGGCGATTGAAGGACGAGGGCGTCGCGATCCTGTTCGTCTCGCACTTCCTGGACCAGATCTACGAGGTCTGCGACCGGATGACCGTCCTGCGCAACGGCACCCTCGTCGGTGAGCACATGGTGCGCGACCTCGACCAGGTCGGGCTCGTCCAGCTGATGCTCGGCAAGGCCATGGGCCAGCTCGACGAGCTCCACGAACACCAGCTGCACTCCGACGCGGGCGAGACCCTGCTCGTGGCGGACGGCCTCGGCAGGACCGGCGGCATCGCCCCGTTCGACATGGAGATCAAGAAGGGCGAGGTGATCGGGCTCGCCGGACTGCTCGGATCGGGCCGTACCGAACTCGCCCGGCTGCTCTTCGGCGCCGACCAGCCGGACGCCGGCAAGGTGACCATCGAAGGCAAGCAGGTCTCGATGAGCGCCCCGAACGACGCGATCGGCGCCGGTGTCGCCTTCTGCTCCGAGAACCGCAAGAGCGAGGGCCTGGTGCCCGACCTGACGGTGCGGGAGAACATCATCCTGGCCCTCCAGGCCGCGCGCGGCTGGACCCGCCCCATCCCGGTCGCCCAGCGCGACGAACTCGTCGCCAAGTACATCAAGGCGCTGGACATCCGCCCCGCCAACCCCGAGGCCAGGGTGGGTCAGCTCAGCGGCGGCAACCAGCAGAAGGTGCTGCTGGCCCGCTGGCTCATCACCCAGCCGAAGCTGCTGATCCTGGACGAGCCGACCCGCGGTATCGACATCGGAGCCAAGGCGGAGATCCAGAAGCTCGTCGTCTCCCTGTCCGAGGACGGCATGTCGGTGCTGTACATCGCGGCAGAGCTGGAGGAGGTACTCCGGCTCAGCCACACCATCGGAGTGCTGCGCGACCGCCGGCTGGTGGCGCAGATCGCCAACGGGCCCGAGATCACCACGAGCCGGATCCTCGAGACCATCGCGAGCGGAGAGCACCAGTGACCACCTCTTCCCGATGGCGGGCGCTGACCCACCACAACCTGTTCTGGCCGGTAGCGGTCCTGGTCCTCCTGCTGCTCGTCAACGTTCCCTTCACCCCCGACTTCTTCTCGATCAAGATGGCGGACGGCCACCTCTACGGCAGTCTCGTCTCGATCGTGCTGTTCGGATCGCCCCTCATCCTGGTCGCGGTCGGCATGACGCTGGTCATCGCCACCGGCGGCATCGACCTCTCCGTCGGCGCCGTCGTCGCCATCACCGGAGCACTGGCCTGCTCGTACATCAGCGACCAGCACGACCAGGGCGCCCTGTCCGGGGTGCTGCTGGCCATGGGCCTGGGCCTGCTGGCCGCGGTGGTCTGCGGTCTGTGGAACGGCTTCCTGGTCGCCAGGATGGGCATCCAGCCGATCATCGCCACCCTGATCATCATGGTCGCCGGGCGCGGCGTCGCCCAGCTGATCACCGACGGCCAGATCATCACCATCAACAGCGAGCCGTACAAGCTGATCGGCGGCGGCTACTGGCTGACCCTGCCGTTCTCCATCTTCGTGGTGGCCGTGGTCGTGGCCGTCACCGTCGTGCTGACCCGTCGCACGGCCCTCGGCCTGCTGGTCGAGGCGGTCGGCGGCAACGCCGAGGCCAGCCGTCTGGTGGGCATCAGGTCCCGCCGCATCAAGATCATGGTGTACGCGTTCTGCGCGCTCTGCGCGGGCATCGCGGGCCTGATGATCAGCTCCAACACCTCGGCCGCGGACGGCAACAACGCCGGTCTGTGGATCGAACTCGACGCGATCCTCGCCGTGGTGATCGGCGGCACCTCGCTGCTGGGCGGCCGGTTCTCCGTCGGCGGCACGGTGGTCGGCGCCCTCGTCATCCAGACCCTGACCACCACGATCTACACCATCGGCGTGCCCACCCAGACCAACCTGGTCTTCAAGGCCGCCGTCGTCATCGTCGTCTGCCTGCTCCAGTCCCCGAAGTTCCGCGCCAAGGTGTTCGGCGCCAGGTTCGGCGCCGGATCCGGCGCGAAGGGAAGCGGCAAGCAGGCCGCGGCCCCGGCGGACCCCGCCGCGGCGTCCGAGGCCGCCCCCAAGATGGAGGTGTCGTGATGAGCGCGACCACCCAGAGCCCCACGGCCTCCGACATCCGTACCCCGTCCACGGCCGCGCGGCTGCTCGGCGACCGGCGCCTGCCCGTCGCCGTGACGGCCCTGCTCTTCCTGCTGATGTACGGCGTGGGCCTGAGCCGCTACCAGAACTACGGGTTCGGCGAGCCGCAGGTCTTCCTGAACCTGTTCATCGACAACGGCTATCTGCTGGTCGCCGCGGTCGGTGTCACCTTCGTCATCCTGTCCGGCGGCATCGACCTGTCCGTCGGCTCGATGATCGGCTTCACGACGATGTTCACGGCCTGGCTGGTGGAGCGCCAGGGGCTGCCCCTGCTGCTGGTGATCCCCATGGCGCTGGGCGTGGGCGCGCTCGGCGGTTTCCTGATGGGCTACGTGATCCACAACTTCGAGATCCAGCCGTTCATCGTGACGCTCGCCGGCCTGTTCCTCTTCCGCGGCCTGTGCCTGGTCATCAGCAAGGAGTCGATCTCCATCGGCGACTCCCAGGTGAGCAGCATGGCCCAGGCACAGGTGTCGCTGGGGATGGGCTTCCTGTCGATCGGCGCGATCGTCTCGCTGGTCGTCCTCGCCGTGGCGTTCTACGTCCTGCACTACACCCGCTTCGGACGCCGGGTGTACGCCATCGGCGGCAACGAGCAGTCGGCCATGCTGATGGGTCTCCCGCAGGGCGGCACGAAGATCGCCGTGTACACCGTGAGCGGGTTCTGCTCGGCGCTGGCCGGACTGCTCTTCACCCTGTACATCCAGTCCGGTGACCCGCTGCACGCCACCGGTATGGAACTCGACGCGATCGCCGCGGTCGTCATCGGCGGCACCCTGCTCACGGGTGGCTCCGGATACGTGCTCGGCACCGTGTTCGGCGTGCTGGTGCTGGGCCTGATCAAGAGCATCATCCAGTTCGAGGGCACGCTCAGCTCCTGGTGGACGAAGATCGCCACCGGGGTGCTGCTGTGCGCGTTCATCCTGGTCCAGCGCTTCATGACGACGCGTAAGAAGGCCTGAGCCGAGGGGACGGACCCGGCCCCGGGGCCGGGCGCCGTCGTCAGGGGGCCGCGGGCCGCCTCTCCGTCTTGAAGGTCACCCACACCGTCTTGCCGACGCGATGTTCGGTGATGCCCAGGTCGTCCGCCAGTTCCCGGGCCAGGAAGAGGCCCCGGCCCGAGCAGGCGTCGGGGCCCGGCGGCTGCGCGGGCACGGGGTGGTCGCCGGTGTCGCGTACGGCGAGGCGGACCAGGGGGCCGTCGAGGGTGAGGGTCACGCAGTACTGCCTGCCGGGGGGCACCCCGTGCAGCAGGGCGTTCGTGGCGAGTTCCGACACGCACAGCTCTATGTCGTCCAGCCGGTCGACGCAGTCCCAGGCGCTCAGCACCTGGTGGACGAAGATCCGGGCGGCCCGCACGGAGGCGCGCGAGCGGGGGAAACGACGTTGCCGTGACAGGGGCACGGGGGCACCTCCGGTGGTTCTGGGGCGTCCTGCGGCGAAACCTTACTGTTATTCGCGAAAGGTAACAAGGCAGTGAAGGGTGGCTGAGGGTGGCTGAGGGTGGCTGAGGGTGGCGGTTGGCCGATGAGTCAAGTCGCCTACCGTGTAGGGCGGCAGGGTCGAAAGAACGGTCGGCCGTAGGAGGAGTCGTGGGTGCGAGCGGATGGGTCAGCACGTCGTTGCCGTATCTGACGCCACGGGGCACCGGGCAGGGCGACGCCTGGGCGGCCGAGGCCGCGGCACAGGGGCGGCGCGGTACCCAGCGCATCCTGCACGCCGGTGAGGTGCCCGCCCCCGCCGGCGTGGCGGCGCTGCTCGGCGTCCCCGAGGGGGAGCCGGTCGTCGTACGCCGGCGGCTGATCCTCCTCGACGAGGAACCCAGCGAGCTGACCGACACCTACTACCCGACGGCCATAGCCGCGGGCACCCGTCTCGCCGGCACCGCCAAGATCCCCGGCGGCGCCCTCACCCTGCTCGCCGAGCTCGGTCACGTCGGCGTCCTCGTGCGGGAGGACGTGACGGCCGGGATGCCGGACGAGGAGGAGCGCCTGGCCCTGCGGACCGCCCCCGAGGAACCGGTCCTGCGGCTCGTCCGGCTCACGCTGGACCACGCCGACCGGCCGATCCAGGTCGACCGTATGGTGATGCCTGCCCTACGGCAGAGGCTGCGCTACCAGATCAGGATCGGATGACCGTGCCCAAGGCAGACCCGGAAGCCGTCGACCGCCGCTCCCTGCACGAGCGGATCGCGGCCGATCTGCGCGACGACATCATGAGCGGTGAGCTCGCCCCCGGCGCCAACCTGCCCACCACCGCCCGGCTCAAGGAACGCTTCGAGGCGTCGAGCGCCACGGTCCAGAAGGCCCTCCAGCTGCTCAAGGAGGAGCGCCTGGTGGTCGGCAGGGCGGGCGCCGCCGTCACCGTCCGCGAGCACCGCCAGCGCACCGTCCGGCCCGCCGCCCTGATGCGGCCGGGCAGCCCCGGAGCGCCCTACCGCTGGCTCGCCGAGGCGGCCAAGCACGGCACGCACGCCCGCATACAGCTTCTCGACGTGGCCGAGGGCCACCCGCCCGCCGACGTCCGCGCCGCCCTCGATCTCGCGGCGGACGGCCTCGCGCTGCTCCGCGGTCAGATACTCCTCGTCGACGACGAGCCCGCCGAACTCGTCGAGTCCTACTACCCGCTGGACATCGCCCGGGGTACGCCGCTGGCCGAGCGCCGCAGGATCAGGGGCGGCACCCCCGCCCTGCTGACCGAACTCGGCCACCCGCCGCGGCGCAGCACGGACCGGGTCTCCGCCCGGGTCCCCACGCAGGCCCAGTACCACGCCCTCCGGCTGACCAGCGGCATGCCGGTCCTGCGTACCCTGCGCATGGTCCACAGTGACGGCGACCGTCCCGTCGAGGTCACCGTGATGGTGAAGGCGGGCCATCTCTACGAACTGCAGTACGAGTTCACGGCGGAAGGTCCGGGGCAGGCATGATCGCGCTCCTGCTGACGGGGGTCCTGGTGCTCGTCCTCGGCGGCTGTGCCTGCGTGTGACGGGCGGCGCGGGGCGGCCCGTGCCGGGTCCGTGCCGTGGCGGTGGTGACCCTCGCGGCAGGCGAACCGACCCGTGCGGCGATCCGCACGACCCGCTCGGGCGGGAGCACGGGCCAGGACGACTGAGCCGGCGACCGGGCCGGTCCCGGCCGTCACGGGCGCGGCCGAGCGGCTGCGGTCACCCGTCGTCGGGCCGGGCCGGGTGCGCCGTCAGGATCCGTCGTCCTGCGTGTCCAGCATCCGCCGCAGCAGCCCCCGCAGCGCCACCCGCTCCTCCTCCGCCAGCCCCGCCAGCGGCTCCCGCGCGAACCGCAGCGACTCGCGCAGCCCCTTGGCGATCTTCCGGCCCTCGGCCGTGGCCGCCGCCAGCTTCACCCGGCGGTCGGCCGGATCGGGGCGCCGTTCGACCAGCCCGCGGGACTCCAGCCGGTCGACGATGCCGGTCACGTTGGACGGTTCGCACTTCAGCTTCTGTGCCAGCTTCCGCATCGGCAGCGGCTCCAGCGAGAGCAGGCTGAGCAGCCGGGCCTGCGCGCCGGTGAGGGCGTGACCCGCGGCCGCTTCCTCGTAGTCCTCGTAGTAGCGGGCCACGACCTCGCCGATCAGACCGACGACCTCCATGGTCAGGGCGTCGGGGAGCGGGGCCGGATGTGGGGTGGGCATGGCTCCAGGGTACCCCTTTACTTGACATCCTGAAATATTCAGGAGCATGGTTGTTTCAGGTAGTGAAGCATTTCGACGCAGGAAAGGCAGCCCCCCATGACCGAGTCGGCCCTCCCCACCACCAGCCGCGAATGGCGTCTGCTCAGCCGTCCCGTCGGCTGGCCGAAGCCCGAGGACTTCGAGCTGGCCGAGGCGGAGATCCGGCAGCCCGGCCCGGGCGAGGTCCTGGTCCGCAACGCGTACGTCTCCGTCGACCCCTACATGCGCGGCCGAATGAGCGCGGCCAAGTCGTACGTCGCCCCCTTCGAGCTGGGCAAGGCCATGCAGGGCGGGGCGGTCGGCGAGGTCGTCGCCTCCGCCGCCGAGGGCGTCTCCGTCGGCGACCACGTCCTGCACTTCGGCGGCTGGCGCGAGTACGCCACCTTCGACGCCAAGCAGGCCGTCAAGGTCGACCCCGAGGCCGCACCCCTGTCCACCTACCTCGGCGTCCTCGGGATGACCGGTCTCACCGCCTACGCGGGCCTGCTGCGCACCGGCTCCCTCAAGGAGGGCGACACCGTCTTCGTGTCGGGCGCGGCGGGCGCCGTCGGCAGCCAGGTCGGCCAGATCGCCAGGCTCAAGGGCGCCTCGCGGGTCATCGGCTCGGCGGGCTCCGACGAGAAGGTCAAGCTGCTCGTCGAGGAGTACGGCTTCGACGCCGCCTTCAACTACAAGAACGGCTCCGTGGCCGCGCAGCTGCGCGATGCCGCTCCCGACGGTGTCGACGTCTACTTCGACAACGTCGGCGGCGACCACCTCGAGGCGGCCATCGGCTCACTCAACGAGAAGGGCCGCATCGTCGTCTGCGGCATGATCTCGGTCTACAACAACACCGAGGCCGCGCCCGGCCCGAAGAACCTCGCCCGCCTCATCGCGACCCGCGGCCGGATCGAGGGCTTCCTGGTCGGCGACCACTACGACCTCCAGCCGGAGTTCGTCCGGGAGGTCGGCGGCTGGGTCCGCTCCGGCGAGCTGAAGTACCGCGAGACGGTCGTCGAGGGCATCGAGAACAACCTGGAGGCGTTCCTCGGGGTGCTGCGCGGCGACAACACCGGAAAGATGATCGTCAAGCTCTGACTCCCGGTCCGGGACACCCCGGCACCGGCCGTCACGCAAGGCGAGGGCCGCACCCCTGGACGTGGGGTGCGGCCCTCGCCCGTGCCGGTACGCGCGTCCCGCCCTCGCGCCGGCCGGGCCGTCAGCCGGCGGCGAGCGCCGCTTTGTGCACCGCCGCAGCCAGCCGGTCGTTCTCCGGCGCGGACCCGCCCGGGAAGGCGGACCGGCGCCGCGTGCAGCCGTACGCGAGCCCGCTGCGCGGATCCGCGAAGGCCTGGCAGCCGCCCGCCCCGCTGTGCCCGAACGCCCCCGCACCGAGGAACGGGTGCCAGGTGTCGGCGGTCGCCTGGAAGCCCAGCCCGTACGACCGGTGCGAGCGCGCCACCACGTCGTAGCCCACCGAGTGCAGCTGCCCGAACTCCGCCGCCGTGTCCTCCTTCAGCAGCGGCGCCTTCCCGCCGACCTCGCTGATCGCCGCCGCGTACAGCCCGGCCAGCCCGCGCGCCGAGGCCACCCCGCCCACCGAGGCCGGGCCCCGGGCCCGGATCAGGGGATCGTTCGGCAGGAGTTCCCCATCGGTCGGTTCGGCGGCGTGCCGGTTGAAGGCGACGGCGGCGAGCGTGTGCGGCCCGTCCGGCGGGGAGTCCGGCAGCCCCCGCTGCTCGGCCGTCGGCGCCATCGGCCGCGCGGTGCGGAACCGCGGCTCGTGCGCCGCGGGCAGCCCCAGGAAGAAGTCCAGCGCGTACGGGACGCGCACCCGCTCCTCGTAGACCTCCTGGAGCGTACGGCCGGTGGCCCGCCGTACGACCTCGCCGGTGAGCGCCCCGATCACCAGCGCGTGGTAGCCGAAGGCGGTGCCGGGCCGCCAGAACGGCCGCTGGTCGGCCAGGCGTTCGGCGATCTGCCGGTCGTCGGCCAGCTCCTGCGGGGAGAACCCGGTGTCCGTGCCGATCACCCCGGCCCGGTGCGCGAGCAGATCGCGCAGGGTCAGCGCGCCCTTGCCCTCGGCCGCGAACTCCGGCCAGTAGTAGGTGACTTTGCGGTCCAGCTCCAGGGTGCCCTCCTGGACGAGGAGGGCGACCACCAGGTGGGCGGCGCCCTGGGTCGACGAGTGGACGCCGTAGAGCGAGTCGGGGCCGGCGCCGTCGCCGGGCACCCACAGATCGACCACCCGCCGGCCGTGCACATGGGCGCACAACTGGCCCTCGTAGTCGGGCCGCTCCCGCGCCACGAACGCGGCGAACGCCTCCCGAACCGCTTCGAATCCGTCGGCGACCGTGCCGTGGATCTCCCTCGTCGTCCCAGTCAATCGAGTCATCCGCTCTCCTCAACCAGCCCACTGCTCGCGTGTGCCGACAGGTCCATCGAGAACGGCTTCGCCCCGTACCGCGCCGTCGCACCGAAGAACCTCTCCGGACCTGCCGAGACCGTTGCCTCTGTGGATCGGTACGGCGAGGTGTACCCGTTCGACTCAACCGCGTCGGGCCGGTGTTGGTGTCACCGATGCCCCGGATGGCCCACGAGGGCCGCCGCGGGCGGGCCGCGCACGGCCCCGGTCCGTGAAATGTGCACGACCGATAGAGTGCGGCCATGCGCGATCTTGGGGTGGGGTTCACGTACCTCCTGAAGGGCCAGCGGTGGGTGGCCCGGCACGGCAAGCAGTACGGGTTCGGGCTCGTTCCCGGCCTGATCACGCTTGTCCTGTACGCGGCGACCCTGGTGGCGCTCGGGGTGTGGGGCGAGGACTTCGTCGGGTGGTCGACGCCGTTCGCCGACGACTGGACGAGCCCCTGGCGCGGACTGTTCCGCGGCTTCCTCGTCGTCGTGCTCTTCGCCCTCGGCCTGCTGCTCGCCGTCCTCACCTTCACCGCGGTCACCCTGCTCATCGGGCAGCCGTTCTACGAGAGCCTCTCCGAGAAGGTCGACCGGGACGTCTCGCCCGACGGCACGGCCCCGGAGTCCGGGCTGCCGCTCTGGCGCGAAGTGTGGATCTCCGCCCGGGACAGCCTGCGCATCCTGTGCCGCGCGCTGCTGTGGGCCGTGCTGCTGTTCGCCCTCGGATTCGTTCCGGTGGTCGGGCAGACGGTGGTCCCGGTGATCGGCTTCTTCGTCACCGGCTTCTTCCTCACCGAGGAACTCGCCTCCGTCGCCCTCCAGCGCCGGGGCGTGGATTTGCGGGCCCGGCTCGCCCTGCTCCGCTCCCGCAAGACCCTGATCTGGGGATTCGGCACCCCTCTGGGGCTGGCCTTCCTGGTGCCGGTCGTCGCGGTGTTCCTGATGCCGGGCGCGGTCGCCGGCGCCACCCTGCTGGCCCGTGAGCTGCTCGGCGAGGAGATCGACGAGGGCGACGCGGCCGGCACCGCGAAAGAGGAGAACGCCACCCCGTGACCGAGTTGCTCGCCGTCGCCCTCATCACGGTGCTGGCCGTCATCGCCCCCGGCGCCGACTTCGCGATGATCGTGCGCAACAGCTACCTCCACGGCCGCCGTACGGGACTGCTCGCGGCGGCCGGAGTCGCCGCCGGCGTCCTCGTCCACGTGACGTACACGATGCTCGGCGTGGGCCTGCTGATCGCGTCGTCCACGTTCCTCTTCACGGTCATCAAGCTGGTCGGCGCCGCGTACCTGGTCTACGTCGGCGTCCGCACCTTCCGCACCCGGGGCGAGGTCGAGGTCGACCTCACCGGCACAACGGAACTCACCCCGCTCGCGGCCCTGCGCACGGGGTTCCTGACCAACGTCCTCAACCCGAAGACGACCCTCTTCGTCGTCTCCACGTTCTCCCAGGTCGTCAGCCCCGGCACCCCGGTCCGCCGGCAGGTCGGCTACGGCCTGTTCATGGCGCTGGCGCATCTGCTGTGGTTCGGCGTGGTCGCCGTCTTCTTCTCCCACGACCGCATGCGCACGCTGATGCTGCGCGGCCAGAAGGTCCTCAACAAGGTCATCGGCTCGGTCCTGGCGGGCCTGGGCGTCAGCCTGGCGCTGGCGTCCTCGCACTGACCCGTCACGTCCTGCCGGGGGCCCGGCGGTTCAGGTGATGGTGGCGCGTTCGCGTGCCCGGCCGCCGCCGAGGGCAGGATGCAGGCGTCCGCGCAACGCAACGAGGAGGCGCCGCGATGGCGGAAGTGGAGACGGCCGTCGCAACGGCCCTCGCTGTACTCGACCTGGATGCCAAGACCCGGCTGCTGGCCGGCCAGGACACGTGGTCGCTGCCCGGGCTGCCGGAGATCGGACTGAGGTCCCTCGTCATGTCGGACGGCCCGATCGGGGTCCGGGGAAGGCGCTGGACCGCCGACGACCCGTCCGTCGCGCTGCCCTCCCCGACCGCCCTCGCGGCCACCTGGGACCCGGAGCTGGCCCACCGCGCCGGTGTCCTCCTCGCCCAGGAGGCCCGCCGCAAGGGCGTCCACGTCCTCCTCGCGCCCACGGTCAACCTGCACCGCTCCCCGCTCGGCGGCCGTCACTTCGAGGCCTACAGCGAGGACCCCTACCTGACGGGGGTGATCGGCGCGGGCTATGTGAACGGCGTCCAGTCCGGCGGTGTCGGCACCACCGTCAAGCACTTCGTCGCCAACGACGCCGAGACCGACCGCTTCACCGTGGACAACCTGGTCGGCGAACGCGCCCTGCACGAGCTGTACCTGGCCCCCTTCGAGGCCATCGTCGAGAACGCCCGCCCCTGGGGCGTCATGACCGCCTACAACTCGGTCAACGGCACGACGATGACCGAGCACCACCACCTCGTGAACGAGGTCCTGCGCGACGCGTGGGGCTTCGACGGCTGCAACGTCTCCGACTGGACCGCCGCCCGCGACACCGTCGGCGCGCTCAGGGGCGGCCTCGACATCGCCATGCCCGGACCGCGGACCGTCTACGGCGAGGCCCTCGCGCGGGCGGTACGCGACGGCCGACTCGCCGAGTCCGAGGTCGACGAGGCCGTGCGCCGCGTCCTGCGTCTGGCAGCCCGCGTGGGCGCCCTGGACGGCGCCGAACCCGCCGTGACCGCGTGGCCGGCCGAGGTCGACGGCGTGTCCCTGGCCCGGGAGGTCGCCCGCCGCTCCTTCGTCCTGGTGCGCAACGAGAACGCCGCCCTCCCGCTGAGGCCCGGCACGGTCGCCCTCCTCGGCGCCGCCGCCCGCGACGCCCGCGTCCTCGGCGGCGGCTCCGCCACGGTCTTCCCGGCCCGCACGGTCTCCCCGCTCGACGGCCTCACCGCCGCCCTCCCCGAGGGAACCCTGCGCTACGCGGTCGGCGCCGACCCCAACGAGGAACTCGCCGTCGCCGCCCGTGGGTTCACGCTGCGCGCCGTCTGCCGCGACGCCGACGGCACGGTGCTGGGCGCCGACCCCACCCCCAACGGCCACCTCCAGTGGATGGGCTCGGATCTCCCCGAGGGCGTCACCCACGACCGGCTGCACACCGTCGAACTGACCGGGACCTTCGTGCCGCGCGAGACCGGGGAGCACACCTTCGGCACCCGGGGCCTGGGCGCCTACCGGCTGGACGTCGACGGCGCGACCGTCTTCGAGGGCGTCGAACGCCCGGCGAGGAAGGACCCGTTCGCGTCCTTCTTCGGCGGACCGGTGGCCCGCGCCCGCGTCGC
This sequence comes from Streptomyces sp. NBC_00637, assembly GCF_045161545.1. Taxonomy (NCBI): domain Bacteria; kingdom Bacillati; phylum Actinomycetota; class Actinomycetes; order Kitasatosporales; family Streptomycetaceae; genus Streptomyces; species Streptomyces sp. NBC_00637. The sequence goes on from NZ_CP109046.1 coordinate 5,899,208, forward strand.
CCTGACGGCCGGCGAACCGGTCGAGGTGTGCCTGACCCACCTCGTGGCCCTTCCGCAGGACGGGCCGCTGAAGGCCGTCACCTTCACCCTCTGCCACCAGGAGCCGCAGCGCGACCCCGACGAGCTGATCGCCGAGGCGGCGGAGACGGCGCGGGCCGCCGACACGGCGGTCGTCGTGGTCGCCACCACCGAACGCGTCGAGTCCGAGGGCTTCGACCGCAGGGACCTCCGCCTCCCCGGCCGGCAGGACGATCTGGTCCGTGCCGTCGCCGCCGCCAACCCGAACACCGTGGTGGTCGTCAACGCGGGCTCCCCGGTGGAGCTGCCGTGGCGCGAGGACGTCGCGGCCGTCCTGCTCACCTGGTTCCCCGGCCAGGAGGGCGGAGCGGCCCTGGCGGACGTCCTGACGGGCACCCACGAACCCGGCGGCCGGCTCCCCACCACCTGGGGCTCCCTCGACGACGCCCCCGTCACCGAGGTCACCCCCACCGACGGTGAACTCGCCTACCGCGAGGGCGTCTTCATCGGCTACCGCGCCTGGGAGAAGGCGCACCGCACCCCGGCCCACCCCTTCGGCCACGGCCTCGGCTACACGGACTGGACCTACGAGTCGGTCGACGTCACCGGCTCCACGGTCACCGTGCGGATCCGCAACAGCGGCACGCGGCCGGGACGCGAGGTCGTACAGGTCTACCTGGCCCCGACCGGGACGACCCCGGCGCCCGAGGGCCCGGCGCCCGAAGGCCCGGCGCCCGAAGGCGCTGCGCCCGAGCGCCCGGCCCGCTGGCTGGCGGGCTTCGCCGGCGTCGAGGCGGGCCCGGGGGAGAGGGCCGAGGTCACCGTGGAGATCCCGGGCCGCGCCTTCGAGGTGTGGGACGAGGCGGACCACCGGTGGTCCTTTGTGAAAGGTTCGTACGAAATTCAGGTCGGCCGCTCGATCGCCGACCGCAGGCTCACCGCGGCGATTAACGTGTGAAGCGGCGCCCGTCGCCCCACCGACAGCCCCGGTCCGGGACCTGACCCCTGGACCGGGGCAACATCCTTCCGGCCGCGCCCCTCGCCGTCCGCCCGCCGCCCCTACCGGACCGCGAAGCCGTACACCGTCTCCGACCGGTACACGTCGCCCGGCCGCAGCACGGTGCTCGGGAACTCCGGCCGGTTCGGCGAGTCGGGGAAGTGCTGGGTCTCCAGCGCGACGCCCTCGCCGGGCTCGAAGGGCTCACCCAGGTGGTCGGCGGTGTACAGCTGGAGCCCCGGCTCGGTGGTCGCCACCGTCAGGACCCGCCCGGACGCCGGATCGTGCAGCTCGGCCACCTCGACCGGGGCGTCCGTGACGCCCTTGTCGAGCACGAAGTTGTGGTCGTAGCCGGCGCCGACCTTGCGGGCCGCACGGAAGTCGAAGCGGCCGTCCGCCACCGGCGCGAGCTCACCCGTCGGGATCAAATCCGCGTCCACCGGCGTGTACCGGGAGGCGGTCATCCGCAGCTCGTGGCCGCCCGCGCCGCCGCTCCCCGGACCGCCCAGGTTGAAGTAGCTGTGATTGGTCAGGTTCACCACCGTCGGCGCGTCCGTGACCGCCTCGTACACGAACCGCAGCGCCCCCGACGCGTCGAGCGTGTACGTCGCCGTCACCTCGAGGCGGCCCGGGAAGCCCTCCTCGCCGTGCGGCGCGACCCGGCTGAGCCGCACCCCGTGCTCGACCGGCACGACGTCCCACACCCGCTTGTCGAAGCCGTGCGGGCCGCCGTGCAGGGAGTTCGGCGCGTTGTTCGGCTCCAGCGCGTACGTCACGCCGTCCAGCGGGAAGCGGGCGTGCGCGATCCGGTTGGCGTACCGCCCGATCAGCGCGCCGAGGAAGGGCTCCGGATGCGCGAGATAGCCCTCCAGGTCAGCGAACCCCAGCACCACGTTCGCCGCCCGCCCGTCCCGGTCGGGGACCTCGACGGACTGCACGATCCCGCCGTACGAAAGGACCCGTACGCGCGTGCCGGCCCGCTCCAGAGTCCAGCGGTGTACCTCAGTGCCGTCGGAAAGTGTCCCGAAGTGTTCGCTCATGAGCGAAACCCTAAATCACCCGGCCTTCGCGGTGACCCCCCGATAGGCCAGCTCAGCGAGCCGCGCCTGCCCGTCCTTGCTCGGGTGGAACCAGTCCCAGTGGCTCAACTGGTCGGTGCCGAACCTGAAGTCGTACACCGCCCCGCCGTCGAACCGGCACCGCAGGTCCTTCGCGCAGACCTCCGCCAGCACCGAGTTGTAGTCCTCCACCCGCTTCTGCACGGTGTCCCGCCGGGCGGTCGCCGCCGCGTCCAGCGCGTCCGCGTCGCCCAGCATCGACGGGCACAGGCCCAGCTTCCACACCTGCTTGCCCAGCACGTTCGTCCGCCCCTGCGACCACAGCCGCTTCAGGTTCGGCACGCTCGTCACGTACACCTGCGTCTTCGGCAGCGCCCGGCGCAGCGTGCTCAGCGCGTCCTGGAACTCCGTGCGGAAGTCGGCCACCGACGTCATCGCCGCCGTCGACTCCCGGCACGCGTCGTTCGCCCCCGCCATCACCGTCACCAACTGGGGTTTCTCGGCCGCCGCCTGTGTCATCTGGGCCGGCAGGTCCGCCATCCGCGCCCCGGTCGTCGCGTAGTTCCAGCTGTGCGTGGCCGCCTTCGCCGCGCCCAGCAGCCGGACGGCGAGACTGTTCACCTCGGCGCTGCCGCCGGTCGCCCAGGACACCTCGGGGCAGTCCGCGAGCACCGTACACGCGTCGAAGCCGCGCGTGATGGAGTCGCCCACCGCCGCCACGGAGGACGGGCTGGAGTCCCACAACGGGGTCGGCGACGGCGAGGGCCTCGCCTGCCGGGTCCCCGAGGACCCCTCGGCGTCCCCGCCCCCCAGTGCGTCACAGCCGGCCAGGCCCAGGACGGCCGCCGTCGTGCCCGCGAGCACGGCCCGCGCGTGCCGGTTCCGTTTCCGCATCCGCTGGTGTTCCCCTCGCTCCTCGAACAACGCCCCCTCATGACAACGCACGGGAGTTCCCGGCGAATCACACCCACACGATGGAACGTCCCACGCCCGTACAGGCGTCCTGCCGAGTGAATGGCGGAGGTTTCACGGCACTGGGACCGACGGTACGTCACACTCCTTGCGCCGCCGCACGGTAGCCTCGCCATCAACGCGGCTGCCTGCCACCGCAGCCATGCCGGCCTGCAAGACTGTCCCGCTCTGCCCGGAGGTCCCGGTGACGACACGTGGAGTTCTGTACGTGCACTCCGCGCCGCGCGCGCTGTGCCCACACGTCGAGTGGGCCGTCGCCGGGGTGCTCGGCACGCGCGTCAACCTCGACTGGATCCGGCAGCCCGCCGCCCCCGGCACCTGGCGCTCGGAGTTCTCCTGGAAGGGCGAGGCCGGCACCGCGTCCAAACTGGCCTCCGCGCTGCGCGGCTGGCACCTGCTGCGCTTCGAGGTCACGGCCGAGCCCTGCGCCACCGCCGAGGGCGAGCGCTACAGCTGCACGCCCGACCTGGGCATCTTCCACGCCGTCACCGGCATCCACGGCGACATCCTGATCCCCGAGGACCGGCTGCGTGCCGCTCTGCTGCGCAGTCAGCGAGGCGAGACGGACCTCGAGGCCGAACTCTCCAAACTCCTCGGCAAGCCGTGGGACGACGAACTGGAACCGTTCAGATACGCGGGCGAGGGCGCTCCGGTGCGCTGGTTGCACCAGGTGGTCTGAGAACGGGACGACGCGGAAGGGCCCCACCTCCGAGAGGTGGGGCCCTTCCGCGTCGCGTACGCGCTTCTCAGACCGTGCGGAACGCCAGCACCACGTTGTGCCCGCCGAACCCGAACGAGTCGTTCAGGGCGGCGATACGGCCCTCGACGGGCAGCTTGCGCGCCTCGCCCCGCACGATGTCCGCGTTGGCCTCGGCCTCGGGGTCGAGGTTCTCGACGTTGATGGTCGGCGGAGCGATGCGGTGGTACAGCGCGAGGACCGTCGCGACGGACTCCACGCCGCCCGCGCCACCCAGCAGATGACCCGTCATCGACTTGGTCGCGGAGACCGCCATGTGGTCGGCGTCGTCACCGAACACCTTGCGCAGTGCCTTCAGTTCGGCCACGTCACCGGCCGGCGTCGAGGTGGCGTGCGCGTTGACGTGCACGATCTCCGCCGGGTCCAGGCCGGTGCTGTCCAGCAGGTTCTTCAGGGCCTGCGCGATACCGCGGCCCTCGGGCTCCGGCTGCACGATGTCGTGGGCGTCGGAGGAGATGCCCTGGCCGACCGCCTCGGCGTACACCCGCGCCCCGCGCTGCGCGGCGTGCTCGGCGGACTCCAGGACGATCACGCCGGCCCCCTCGCCCATGACGAAACCGTCGCGGGCGACGTCGTAGGGACGCGAGGCGCCCTGCGGGTCGTCGTTGTTCTTGGACATCGCCATCATGTTGCCGAACGCGGCGATGGGCAGCGGGTGGATCGCCGCCTCCGTACCGCCGGCGACGACGATGTCGGCGCGGCCCGTACGGATCATCTCGATGGCGTAGCCGATGGCCTCCGCGCCCGACGCGCACGCCGAGACCGGCGTGTGCACGCCCGCGCGGGCGCCCACGAGCAGGCCCACGTTGGCGGACGGGCTGTTCGGCATCAGCATGGGCACGGTGTGCGGGGAGACGCGGCGGACGCCCTTCTCCTTCAGCACGTCGTACTGGTCGAGCAGGGTGGTCACGCCGCCGATGCCGGAGGCGATGACCGCGCCGAGCCGGTCGGGATCGACGTCACCCTCGCTGCCGGCCTCCCCGGCCTTGCCGGAGAAACCGGCGTCCTTCCACGCTTCCTGGGCCGCGATCAGCGCGAACTGCGCCGAGCGGTCCAGCTTGCGGGCCTGCGGCCGCGGAAGGACCTCGAGAGGCTCCACCGCGACGCGGGCCGCGATACGGACGGCCTGCTCGGCCGCCCACTCATGCTCCAGGACCTTGACACCGGACTTGCCGGCGACCAGGCCCTCCCAGGTAGAGGCTGCGTCGCCACCCAGCGGTGTGGTTGCGCCGATACCGGTGACGACCACGGTGCGATTGGTCGGGCTCACGGATTCTTTCTCCAACGTTGCGAGGATTCAGCGGCGCCACCGCCGGGTGGCGGGGCAGTTCAGCCCAGGGGCCCGATGGATCAGGCCTGCTGGTTCTTGAGGATGTAGTTCGTCGCGTCACCGACGGTCTTGAGGTTCTTGACGTCCTCGTCCGGGATCTTGACCTCGAAGCGCTCCTCGGCGGCGACGACGACCTCGACCATGGACAGCGAGTCGACGTCCAGGTCGTCGGTGAAGGACTTGTCCAGCTGGACGTCCTCAACCGGGATGCCGGCGATCTCGTTCACGATGTCGGCGAGACCGGCGACGATCTCTTCCTGAGTGGCGGCCATGTGGCGCTCCTTCTTTGATATTCCAGAGGGTGTGGCATGGGGTGTCTCCCGTGCCGGACCGGATGATCCGGCACGGAGTGCCTAGGGGAGGGTAACGACAGTGGCGGCGTAGACGAGACCCGCCCCGAATCCGATGACGAGCGCGGTGTCGCCGCTCTTCGCCTCGCCGGTCGCCAGAAGCCGCTCCATCGCGAGCGGGATCGAGGCGGCCGAGGTGTTGCCGGTGGTGCGCACGTCACGGGCGACCATGACGGACTCCGGCAGCTTGAGAGTCTTCACCATCGAGTCGATGATCCGCTCGTTGGCCTGGTGCGGGATGAAGACGTCGAGTTCGTCGGCGGTGATGCCGGCGACGTCGAGCGCCTCCTTGGCGACCTTCGCCATCTCGAAGACGGCCCAGCGGAAGACCGCCTGGCCCTCCTGCGTGATCGCGGGGAACTTGACGTTGCCCTTGCTGTCGAGCGGGAGCCGGGAGACGTCGCCGACCTGGAACTCGTTCCACGGCACCGTCTGCTTGATCGTCTCCGACTTGTCGCCCTCGGAGCCCCACACGGTCGGGCCGATGTGCGGCTCGTCGGACGGGCCCACCACGACCGCGCCCGCGCCGTCGCCGAACAGGAAGGCCGTCGCGCGGTCCTCCAGGTCGGTCAGGTCGGACAGCCGCTCGACGCCGATGACGAGCACGTACTCGGCGGAACCTTCCACCACCATGCCCTTGGCGAGCGTCAGGCCGTAGCCGAAGCCCGCGCAGCCGGCCGAGATGTCGAAGGCGGCGGCCTTGTTCGTGCCGAGCTTGTCGGCGATCTCGGTGGCGACGGCCGGCGTCTGCTTGAAGTGCGAGACGGTCGAGACGACGACCGCGCCGATCTGCTCGGCGGTGATCCCGGCGTTGGCGATGGCCTTGCCCGACGCCTCGACGGACATCGCGGCGACGGTCTCCTCGTCGTTCGCCCAGTGCCGGGTCTCGATGCCGGAGCGCGAACGGATCCACTCGTCGGACGAGTCGATCGTCTCGAGGATCACCTCGTTGGGGACGACCCGGACGGGCCGGTAGCCGCCCACACCGAGGATCCGTGCGTACGGGGAGCCCTTGCCGGGCTTGATCTTCGCCATCAGGGCTCCTCAGGCGACGCCGTGCTCGGCGATGAGCTCGCGAGCGGCGTCGAGGTCGTCGGGGGTCTTCAGCGCCAGCGTCTTCACACCGGGCAGGGCGCGCTTGGCGAGGCCGACCAGCGTGCCGCCGGGGGAGACCTCGATCAGCGCGGTCGCGCCGAGCTCCTTGAAGGTCTCCATGCACAGGTCCCAGCGGACCGGGTTGGCGACCTGGCCGACCAGCCGCTCCAGGATCTCGGCGCCGGTGGCGACGGTCAGCCCGTCGCGGTTGGAGACGTAACGGATCTTCGGGTCGGCCGGCGTGAGCTCCACGGCGGCCTTGGCGAGCGCCTCGACGGCGGGGGCCATGTGGTGCGTGTGGAAGGCGCCGGCGACCTTCAGCGGAACGACCTTGCGGACGCCCTCGGGCTTGTCCTCGTTCAGCGCGGCGAGCTGTTCCAGCGTGCCCGCGGCGACGATCTGGCCCGCGCCGTTGATGTTCGCCGGGGTCAGCCCCAGCTTCTCCAGGTGCGCGACGGAGACCTCGGGGTCGCCGCCGAGCAGCGCGGACATGCCGGTCTCGGTGATCGCGGCGGCGTCGGCCATGGCCAGGCCGCGCTTGCGTACGAGGGTCAGCGCGGCGCTGTCGTCCAGTACACCGGCGAAGGTGGCGGCGGTGATCTCGCCGACGCTGTGGCCGGCGACGGCGCCGGGGGTCACCTGGCCGAGTGCGGTCGCGGACAGGATTCCGGCGGCCACCAGCAGCGGCTGGGCCACCGAGGTGTCACGGATCTCGTCCGCGTCGGCCTGGGTGCCGTAGTGGGCGAGGTCCAGGCCGATGGCGTCCGACCACGCGGCGACGCGGGCGGCGGCACCGGGGAGTTCGAGCCAGGGGGTCAGGAAGCCGGGCGTCTGGGCGCCCTGGCCGGGAGCGACGAGTACGAGCACTCTCACACTCTCTCTTGTGGACGGCCGAAGCCGCCCGTGGGGACAGGGACGAAGAACGGCAGGGGGTTTTGTGGAGCCCCGACAAAAGCCTAGGTCTGGGGATCGCCGTCGACCAGGCGCCCCAGGATCAGCGCGATCCGGAGCGTGAACGCGGAGCGTACATCCGAAGGCGACCAACCGGTGACGTCAGTCACACGTCGAAGCCGGTAGCGCACGGTGTTCGGATGAACGAAGAGCATCCGCGCGGCCCCTTCGAGGCTGGACGCCTGTTCGAGATAGACGGCGAGGGTCTCCAGGAGCGCGGACCCCGCCTCTTCGAGCGGTCTGTAGATCTCCTCCACCAACTGCTCACGCGCACCGGGATCACCGGCGATCGCGCGCTCCGGCAGCAGATCGTCCGCCAGTACCGGACGGGGTGCGTCCTGCCAGGCGGAACCGGCCTTGAGTCCGGCCGCGGCGGCCTGTGCGGACCGGGTCGCGGCGAGCAGGTCGGGTACGACGGGTCCGGCCACCACGGGTCCCGCGGCGAACGGCCCGATCAGCGACCTGGCGACGGCGAGCGGGTTGTCGCTGCCACCGGCGATCACTACCAGCCGGGAGCCGAGCACCCCGGTGAGGACCTGGAGCTTGGCGTGTCGCGCCGCCCGCCGGATCGCCTCCACGGTCAGCTCGGAGTCGCCGTCGGGCGCGGTCCCGAGGACCACGCACACATGCTCCGGCGCGTTCCACCCCAGGGCGGCGGCCCGGCTCACCGCCCCCTCGTCGGCCTCACCGCTCAGCACGGCGTTCACGACGAGCGACTCCAGCCGGGCGTCCCAGGCGCCGCGTGCCTCGGCGGCCTGGGCGTAGACCTGGGCGGTGGCGAAGGCGATCTCGCGGGCGTACACGAGCAGCGCCTCACGCAGGACGTTCTCGTCCCCCGGGGCCGCGACCTCGTCGATCGCGGACTCCATGACCTCGATCGTGGTGCGCACCATCTCGACGGTCTGCCGCAGCGTGATGGCCCGGGTCAGCTCACGCGGCGCGGTCCCGAACACATCCGTGGAGATGGCCTGCGGGGCGTCCGGATGCCGGAACCACTCGGTGAAGGCGGCGATGCCCGCCTGGGCGACCAGCCCGATCCAGGAACGGTTCTCCGGGGGCATCGCCCGGTACCACGACAGTGTCTCGTCCATCCGCGCGATGGCCTGGGCGGCGAGACTTCCGGCGGACTTCTCCAGCCGCTTCAGGGTCGCGGGGTGGGGGTGGACGGCGTGCGCCGCGGGATCGGGGTGACTGGTTTCGGGTTCGGGCACGGGACAAGACTGCCTTATCGGGACGGGGGCGTGCGCCGCCGGGTCGCGGGAGGCGGCGGCGCGCGGCCCGCCCAAGGTCATCGCACGGCCCGCGGCGGGTCTACCGTGGACGGGTGATGGACGTACGGCGCGCCGACGAGCGCTACCGAGGCGGGGACCCGGCCGCCGGGATCGACACCCGGCACGCCTTCTCCTTCGGCCCCCACTACGACCCCGGCAACCTCCGCTTCGGCCCGCTGATCGCCTGCAACGAGGAGCGTCTCGCGCCCGGCGCCGGCTTCGACGAACACCCCCACAGCCACACCGAGATCGTGACCTGGGTGGTCGAGGGCGAGCTCACGCACCGGGACTCGGCCGGCCACGAGAGCGTGGTCCGCCCCGGAGACGTGCAGCGGCTCAGCTCAGCGGGCGGCGTACGGCACGTCGAACGCAACGACGGCGAGGTGCCCCTGACCTTCGTCCAGATGTGGCTGGCCCCCCTCGACCCCGGCGGCGACCCGTCCTACGAGACGGTCCGCGGCATCGCCGACTCCACGCCGTACGCCGTCCCGGAGGCCGGCGCGATGCTGTACGTACGGCGCCTGGGCGCGGGGGAGCGGACTGCGGTGCCGGACGCGCCGCACGTCTACGTGCACGTGGTGCGCGGCGTGGCCCGCCTGGAGGGCGAGGAGCTGGCGCCGGGGGACGCGGCACGCGTCACGGACGCCAAGGACGTGGAGGCGGTGGGCGTGACCGACGCGGAGCTGCTGATGTGGGTCTTCAGCCCGGGAGAGCCGGAGTTCAGCCCCGGACCTCGGCCAGCACCGCGTCCGTGAACGCGGGCCAGGCCTCGACCGCCCACGGTCCGAACGCCCGGTCCGTCAGGACGACCCCGGCCACGCCCGCCGCGGGATCGACCCACAGGAACGTACCCGACTGCCCGAAGTGCCCGAAGGTGCGAGGCGAGGAGGAACTCCCCGTCCAGTGCGGCGACTTGGAGTCGCGGATCTCGAAGCCGAGCCCCCAGTCGTTGGGGTTCTGGTGCCCGTACCCCGGCAGTACGCCCTTCGTCCCCGGGTACTGCACGGTCATCGCCGCCGCCACCGTCCGCGGATCCAGCAGCCGGGGCGCCTGCACCTCCGCCGCGAACCGCAGCAGGTCCTCGACCGTCGACACGCCGTCCTTCGCCGGGGAGCCCTCCAGGGAGGTGCCGGTCATCCCCAGCGGCTCCAGCACCGCCTGACGCAGATACTCCGCGAACGGGATCTCCGTGGCCTTCGCCAGATGGTCGCCGAGCTGCTCGAACCCGGCGTTGGAGTACAGCCGCCGCTCCCCGGGGGGCGCCATCACCCGGTGCTCGTCGAAGGCCAGCCCGGACGTGTGGGCGAGGAGATGGCGGACCGTCGCTCCGGGCGGCCCGGCCGGTTCGTCCAGCTCGACCGCCCCCTCCTCGTAGGCGACGAGGGCGGCGTACGCGGCGAGGGGCTTGGTGACCGAGGCCAGCGGGAAGCGCCGGCCGACCGGACCGTGGGTCCCCAGGACCGTACCGTCGGCCCGTACGACACCCGCCGAGGCGGAGGAAACCGGCCAGTTCTCGATCGACGCGAGGCTCGTGAGCGACATGCCGCCGAGCCTATGCGCCCGGGAGCAGCAGCTCCATCAAGGGGTCCGGCTTGGGCTTGAAGCCGAGGGAGGCGTAGAGCGGCGCCGCGTCGGCGGACGCGGTGAGCTGGATCTGTACGGCGCCCCGCGCCCGGAACCACTCCAGCAGCGCGTCCATGCAGGCGCGCGCGTACCCGCGTCGGCGCGCGTCCGGGTCGGTGGCGACGCTGAAGACGAAACCGATGGTCCCGCGCGGATTGCCGGCCCGCCCGATCCGGTACTCGATCGTCCCGACGACCAGCGCGGCCAGACCCGGCCGGTCCGGGTGATCCACGACGAAGGCCCCGAAGTCCCCGTCCGGCTCGGACAGCCGCTCCCGCAGCGTGGGCAGCGACTCGGCATGCCAGCCGGTGGAGGAATCCACCGCAAGCATCGAGTCGATCATCACTTGACGCAGCCGCAGCACTTCGGCGGCGTCCTCGGGCAGGGCACGGCGCACAGGACTCATGCCCCGCACGCTAACCGCGTGATCAAGCCGCGTCCTCAGGTTTTCTTACCGTTTCCGCTTGCTTCGAGCGCACTCCAAGGCCATAGCGTGGAGGTCATGACGGTGTTGCAGACCACGCCCGTGACCATCGAACACACTCCGAACCCTCCGGACGTCTGCTCCGCGCCGCCCCCGCGGCACCCCCGTCCGGACGGGCAGGACAGCTACACGATCAGCGAGGTCGTCGCCTTCACCGGCCTCACCGCCCACACCCTGCGCTGGTACGAGCGGATCGGGCTGATGTCCCACATCGACCGCTCGCACACCGGCCAGCGCCGCTACAGCAACCGTGACCTGGACTGGCTCGACCTCGTCGGGAAGCTGCGGCTGACCGGTATGCCGGTCGCCGACATGGTGCGGTACGCCGAGCTGGTGCGGGAGGGCGAGAGCACGTTCCGCGAGCGGTACGAGCTGCTGGAGGCGACCCGGCGGGACGTACGGTCCCGGATCGCCGAACTCCAGGACACCCTCGCCGTGCTCGACCGGAAGATCACGTTCTACGCGGACGCCACCGGCGGCCGGCAGTACGAAGCGGAAAGGACCGCCCGATGACCGACCACAGGATCCCGACGGCGCGACTCGGCGGGCAGGGCCCCGAGATCGGCGCCCAGGGCCTCGGCTGCATGGGCATGAGCTTCGCCTACGGCCCCACGGACGAGAAGGAGTCCCGGGCCACCCTGGAACGCGCCCTGGAACTGGGCGTCACCCTGTACGACACGGCGGACGCGTACGGCGCGGGCGAGAACGAGAAGTTCCTCTCCCCGTTCTTCAAGGCCCACCGCGACGAGGTCGTCATCGCGACCAAGTTCGCCCTGGCGATCCCGCCGGACGACCCGACCCGGCGCATCATCCGCAACGACGCGCCGTACATCCGCGAAGCCGTCGAGGCGAGCCTGCGGCGGCTGGACGTCGACGTCATCGACCTCTACTACATGCACCGGCGCGACGTGAACGTGCCGATCGAGGACACCGTCGGCGTCATGGCCGAACTGGTGCGCGAGGGCAAGGTCAAGCAACTGGGCCTGAGCGAGGTCACGGCCGCCGAACTGCGCGCGGCCCAGGACGTCCATCCCATCGCCGCGGTGCAGTCGGAGTGGTCGCTGTTCAGCCGCGACATCGAGGACCGGGTGGTCCCGGCCGCCCGCGAGCTGGGCGTGACCCTGGTCGCGTACTCCCCGCTCGGCCGGGGCTTCCTCACCGGCTCCTTCGCCAACGCCGACCAGGACCTCACCGCCGACGACTTCCGTCGTCAGCAGCCCCGTTTCACCGGCGACAACGCCGCCGCCAACGGGGCCCTCCTGGACCCGGTCCGCGCGATCGCCGAGGCCCACGGGGCGACGCCCGGCCAGATCGCCCTGGCCTGGGTCCAGCAGCGGTCCCGGGTCCACGGCCTGTCCGTGGTCCCGATACCGGGCACCCGCAAGGCCACCCGGGTCGAGGAGAACGCGGCGGCGACGGCCATCGAACTGACGGCGGAGGAAACGGCGTTGCTGGAGCCCATCGCCGGCAAGGTGGCAGGCGACCGCTACCCGGACATGAGGTTCACCTCCGCCGGACGCGAGTGAGGGCGCGGGAGCCCGCGCTCCCCCTCACAGGGACTAGAGCTCGGCCAGCAACTCGGCCTTCTTCGCGGAGAACTCCTCGTCGGTGACCAGCCCGGCCAGGTGCAGCTCCCCGAGGTGCCGGATCCGCTCGGCGATGTCGGCGGGGTCCCGGCGCGGCGCGGTCGCCGTCGCCGCCGGGACGGCCGCCGCCTGGACCGCGGACGCGGATCCGCGTCCGCGGACCGCCGCGAGGACCGCCGCCGCGAACGGTAGTGATTCGTGCACGGGCCCGTACCCCAGCCCGAAGACGACAGTCCCCGGATCCTGGTCGGCCTGGGCCGGAGCGGCCTCGCCGCGCAGCAGCCGCAGATGCCCCTCGAACACCTCGGGCGAGCGCCACTCCACCCCGCTCAGCCCGGACACGGCGAAACTCTGGTCGCCGGCCTTCCACTTCGCCGACGACGCCCCCGTCCAGAACCAGCGGAACCGCACGGTGCGCCCGTCGAACGAGGCCTTGCCGTCGTACGCCTTGAACGACAGCGGCGCCTCGGGGGCGTCCACCAGGAAGCGATCCGCGGGCCCGGAGCGGGTCAGCCGCGCCCGCAGCTCGTCGGCGTAGTACTCGGCGAGTGTCTCCCGTTCGGCGGGCAGCACCAGCCGGTAGGGGTCGCACCCCTCCTTGAGCTGCCCCGCGGCCGCCTCCACCAACGGATCGGCTCCCGGCCTCGGTTCCGCCCGGAGCACGACCGTCCCGCGCTTGCCGGCGGTCAGCGTCACGCCACCGATGGCCGCCAGCGGAATCCGGCGCTCGCCCAGTGCCGACAGCAGCTTGGGCGTGCGCAGCCCCCGTTCGTAGCGGATGAGGACGGAGTCGGACTCGAACTCCCAGGCGGCATGAAATCCGGCCAGTACGTCACCCATGCGGCTCATCGTATGCGGGACACCCATTCTTCGTCCCCTCCCCGCGCGCGCCGCAATTCCTGCGTCTCTACGCGCGTCCGGCCTCTGTCGTATCGGACAAACCCGCCGTGCAGGCGGCATCATCGTGGGCGCACTCAACCGAGTGGTACGAGCCGGTGCCGATCTCGGCGAAGTTGCGCAGGCTGTCCGTACCCGGTTCGAAGTAGCCGCCGTGGCCCTTGGCCTGCCGCGCCGACAGCACCCGCGCGCCGAAGTCCCGCGCCATCGGGTCCTCGCCGTGCCCGAGACCGCCGACCTCCAGGTGCGGCACGTCCTGTATCCAGTCGTCGGCGTCCCGCATCGCCCACACCCGGGCGTCGGTGTCCAGCTGGGCCGCGTTCTCCACCCGCATCCCGGGGCTGCCGGCCACCGCGATGTCGGCGACCCGGTCCGGCACGGTGTGCGCGGCGACCCCGCACACCACCGAGCCGTAGCTGTGGCAGAACAGGGAGACGGGCGCGCTGCCCGGCAGCGCCCTCAGCAGGGCGTTCAGCCGGACGGCGCCGTTCTCGGCGCGCATCGCGGTGGCCGAGTCGATGCCGAGGCCGTCGGGGGAGGTGTAGTCGGCCCAGGCGATCACGGCCGTACGCGTCGAGGGGCTCGCCTCGCGCTCGGCCGAGTAGAGGGCCTGGGCCATGCCGACCGGCGCCGAGTACTTGCGGTTCGTGCGCTGGAAGGTGAGCAGGTCGGTGTCGACGCCGGGGACGACCACGGAGATCCGCTCGGCCTCGTCCAGGCTGCCGAACACCTCGGCGACCCGGCCGGAGCCGCCCGGGTCGAAGGCGAGGATCTGCCGGCCGGCGGTGCTCATCGACTCGTAGCGGTGCATGCGCCGGCCGGCCAGCTGCTGCCCCGAGGGCGTGAGCCGGCTGTCGTGCATGCGGGTGCGCTCGAGCCGCACCTGCTGGAGCAGCGCCACCTGGTTGGCGCGGTAGCGCAGCTCGGCGGGGGCGCCGTTCATGTTGCCCACCGCGAGCGGGTAGTCGTGCACGAGCGCGGTGCGCTGCGGGGCCGTCAGCGAGGCGAAGAACCGGGCCAGCCGGGCGGGGGTGGAGCCGGTGTCCGGCAGCCGGTGGCCGGCGAGCCGGCCGTGCTCCCACTCCGAGCGCGAGGTCTGGAGCGCGGTGGTCTCCCGGTGCTGGCGCAGAGCCGTCCAGCCGGTGGTCGTCAGCATCAGGAACACGACGGCCAGGGCGGCCAGTGCGCGCCAGACGTTGAGCTGCGGGGAGGTGTCGAAGGAAGTCACTGAAAGGACACACTAGGAGAACGGGAGGGTCTCGGGTGACCCAAGTGACGGGGATCACGTTTCAACAGGAGTGGCAAGGGTCATAAAGGCCTTTACGTCTCATGTCCGTCAGGCGCCGCGCCAGTCTCCCAACAGGGCGGGCCCCACCCCGTCGAGATACCGGGACGTCAGCGCGCGGATCCCGTCCAGGCTGAAGTCGGCGCCCGTGGACCACTGCCGTTCCGTCACCCGCATCACCCCGCTGAAGACGGCCACGGCCAGCCGCGGCCGCGGGTCGGTGTCCACGTCGAGCCCCTCCCGCTCGGCGATCACCCGCGCGAGATCCTCCTCCACCTCAACCGAACGCCGCAGATGCGCGGCGAGCAGCACCGGCGTCGACTCGATCACCCGGTACATGCGCAGATACCGCTCCACGGGTACGACGGACTCCACGACCTCGTTGATCGACTGCCAGCCGTCCAGCACCGCCTGGCGCAGCGCCTCCATCGGCGGCTCGTGCGGCGGGCGTTCGCGTACTCCTTCGACGAACCGCGCCACCGTCATCTCCACCAGGGCGAGCGCGGCCTCGTCCTTGCCGTCGAAGTAGCGGAAGAAGGTGCGCTGCG
This sequence comes from Streptomyces sp. NBC_00637, assembly GCF_045161545.1. NCBI lineage: Bacteria > Bacillati > Actinomycetota > Actinomycetes > Kitasatosporales > Streptomycetaceae > Streptomyces > Streptomyces sp. NBC_00637. Next base: position 5,914,430 of record NZ_CP109046.1, read on the forward strand.
AGACGTCGACGGCGGCGGCGATCTCGTCGACGGTGGTCCGCTCGTATCCCTGCGAGGTGAACAGCTCCACCGCGGCGCGCAGCAGCGCGTCCCGGGTGCGCTGCTTCTTGCGCTCACGCAGAGTTTCCATGATGTGTCAGTTACCGACTTATGAACTCGTTTGTCAATTGTCAGCGGCTGTCACTAACCTCGAACGCATGACCAGTCAGACCACCATCGACGCGACGGGATCCGGCGGCAGGACACCGGAGGACCCGTCGGACGGGCGGCCCGCCAAGGGGCTGCGCGGCCACCCGTGGTTCACCCTCATCACCGTCGCCGTCGGCGTCATGATGGTGGCCCTCGACGGCACCATCGTGGCCATCGCCAACCCGGCCATCGCCAGCGACCTGGGCGCCACCTTCGCCGAGGTCCAGTGGATCACCAACGCCTACTTCCTCGCCCTCGCGGTCTCCCTGATCACCGCGGGCAAGCTCGGTGACCGCTTCGGCCACCGCCAGACGTTCCTGATAGGCGTCGTCGGCTTCGCCGCCGCCTCCGGCGCGATCGGCCTGTCCTCCAGCATCGGCGCGGTCGTCGCCTTCCGGGCGCTCCAGGGCCTGTTCGGCGCCCTGCTGATGCCGGCCGCGCTGGGCCTGCTGCGCGCGACCTTCCCGGCCGAGAAGCTCAACATGGCCATCGGCCTGTGGGGCATGGTCATCGGCGCGTCCACCGCCGGCGGCCCGATCCTCGGCGGCGTCCTCGTCGAGCACGTCAACTGGCAGTCGGTGTTCTTCATCAACGTGCCGGTCGGCGCCCTCGCCCTCGTCCTGGGCGCGGTGATCCTGCTCGACCACCGTGCCGAGAACGCCCCGCGCTCCTTCGACCTGCCCGGCATCGCCCTGCTCTCGGGCGCGATGTTCTGCCTGGTCTGGGCCCTGATCAAGGCACCGACCTGGGGCTGGGCCGACGGTACGACCTGGGCGTTCCTGGTCGGCTCCGCGGTGCTCTTCGCGGCCTTCGCCTTCTGGGAGACGAAGGTCGAGGAGCCGCTCATCCCGCTGGGGCTGTTCCGTTCGGTCCCGCTGTCGGCGGGTGTGGTCCTCATGGTCCTGATGGCGATCGCCTTCATGGGCGGCCTGTTCTTCGTGACGTTCTACCTCCAGAACGTGCACGGCATGAGCCCGATCGACGCCGGCCTGCACCTTCTGCCGCTCACCGGCATGATGATCGTCGGTTCCCCGCTCGCGGGCGCGGCGATCACCAAGCTGGGCCCGCGCATCCCGCTGGCGGGCGGTATGGCCGCCACCGCGATCGCCATGTACGGCATGTCCACGCTGGAGACGGACACCGGCAGCGGTCTCATGTCGATCTGGTTCGCCCTCCTGGGCTTCGGCCTCGCTCCCGTCATGGTCGGCGCGACGGAGGTCATCGTCGGCAACGCCCCCATGGAGCTGTCCGGTGTCGCGGGCGGACTCCAGCAGGCGGCCATGCAGATCGGCGGCAGCCTAGGTACGGCCGTACTGGGTGCCGTGATGGCCTCCAAGGTCGACGGTGACCTGCCCGGCAACTGGAAGGGCGCGGGCCTGCCCGAACTCACCCCCGCCCAGCTGGACCAGGCCTCCGAGGCGGTTCAGGTCGGCGTGGCGCCGGTGGCGAAGGGCACTCCCGCGGAGATCGCCGCGAAGATCACCGACGTCGCCCACGACACCTTCATCTCCGGCATGAGCCTCGCCTCGCTCGTCGCCGCCGGGGTGGCGGTCGTCGCCGTCTTCGTCGCGCTGCTCACCAAGCGGGGCGAGAACGCGGACGCGGGCGCCGGCGTGGGTCATATCTGACGGAACTTCAACAAGATTCCCCTATCAGGGTGACAACGCTAAAGGTTCCTCGCCTCCGGGGCGCGCCACAGGTCACAGTGGGTCAAGTCCTCCGGATGGGAGGGCGGCCAGGGCCGCGGCGCGCTGCCGGAGGGGGACAGCGCGCCGACTGCCCGGCAACTGCGGGGAATGTTCCGCGTGTCGCGGGTACCCGAAGAACAACACATCCCCGGAATCCAGGGAGTTGTTCGATGGCCGGCTTCGGAAACGGCACGCGCAGGTACCCCCGCTCACGTGGCCGCATGGGGTCACGGACCGGGCCGGATCGCGCGACGCTCGGCATCGTCGGCCTCGTCTGCGCGGTCGCCGGATTCTTCGCGCTGGGGATCATCCTCGGCCCTGCGGCGATCGTCTGCGGCTGGCTGGCCATGGGCCGCAGCTGGACGGGCTCCCGTTCGGTGCCGGCCCTGGTCGCCGTCGCCCTCGGCGCGATCGACACCCTGCTGGCGATCATCTGGCTGGCGGGAGCCGCAGGGACGGGCAACGGCCTGCTGTAACGCGGACCGACGCCCTCCCGTCCCGCTACCGGGACGAGTGAGGGGCGGGCATGGGTGCGGGCCCGGGGGGCAGCGTCCCCCGGGGCCCGTCCCGCAGCGCCGCCACCTCCGCCCGCAGCGCCCGCACTTCGTCCGTCAGGGCCAGGATCGCCTCCGTCCGGGCGCGTTCCTCGACGTCGTCCTTGTCGAACCGGGCGATGAACCACGCGGCGATGTTCGCGGTCACCACACCGAGCAGCGCGATCCCGGAGAGCATCAGCCCGACGGCGATGATCCGCCCCAGTCCGGTGGTCGGCGCGTGGTCGCCGTACCCGACGGTCGTCATCGTGGTGAACGACCACCACAGCGCGTCACCCAACGTGCGGATGTTCCCGTCCGGCGACTCGCGCTCGACCGACAGCACGGCGAGCGAGCCGAACATCAGCAGCCCGACGACCGCCCCCACGACGTACGTCGTCATCCGGATCTGCGAGGCCATCCGCGCCCGCCGCCCCACCAGCAGCAGCGTCGACACCAGCCGCAGCAGTTTGAGCTGCTGCAGCATCGGCAGCACCACCGCGCACAGGTCCAGCCAGTGGGTCCGCACGAAGCGGCGCCGGTCGGGCGCGAGCGCCAGCCGGACCACGTAGTCCGCGGCGAACGCCGCCCACACCACCCACTCGATCGCGGTGCAGGCGGTGGTCAGCCTGTGGTCGGCCGAGGTGTCCACGATCGGCACGGCGTAGGCGACGGCGAAGACCACGGCGAGTGCCAGCAGCGGCCGCTGGGTCCAGAGCTCCCAGCGGCCCTGCGCCGATTGTTCTTGCATGCCCGCATCGTATGAAAACGAGGGGCCGGTGAGCCCCGTCAGGGGCGCGGGGAACTGCGCGACCAGCCCCCGACGACCAGCAGATACTCACCGGCCTCCCAGTGGAGCGGCTACGCGTCGCCGCCCGCGGCCCCCGGGTCCGCCGCCGACACGTCCAGCAGCTGGTACCGGTCGATGGCCTGCTTCAGCAGCGACCGGTCGACCTTGCCCTCCCTCGCCAGCTCGGTCAGCACCCCCACGACGATCGACTGGGCGTCGATGTGGAAGAAGCGGCGAGCCGCTCCCCGGGTGTCGGCGAAGCCGAAGCCGTCCGCGCCCAGCGACTGGTACGTGCCCGGCACCCAGCGCGCGATCTGGTCCGGCACGGACCGCATCCAGTCCGAGACGGCCACGAACGGCCCCTCGGCCCCGGACAGCTTCCGCGTCACGTACGGCACCCGCTGCTCCTCCTCCGGGTGCAGCAGGTTGTGCCGCTCAACCTCGACGGCCTCGCGCCGCAGCTCGTTCCAGGAGGTCGCGGACCAGACGTCGGCCTTGACGTTCCACTCCTCGGCGAGGATCTTCTGCGCCTCGACCGCCCAGGGGACGGCCACGCCGGACGCCAGGATCTGTGCCGGGATCGCCCCCGAGGTACCCGCGCTGAAGCGGTGGACGCCCTTGAGGATGCCCTCGACGTCCACGTCCTCCGGCTCGGCCGGGTGCTGGATCGGCTCGTTGTAGACGGTCAGGTAGTAGAAGACGTCCTCACCGTGCGGGTGCTCGGTGGAACTGCCGTACATCCTGCGCAGACCGTCCCGCACGATGTGCGCGATCTCGAAACCGAACGCCGGGTCGTAGGCGACACAGCCCGGGTTCGTCGAGGCGAGCAGCTGCGAGTGCCCGTCCGCGTGCTGGAGCCCCTCACCGGTCAGGGTCGTACGACCGGCGGTCGCGCCGAGTACGAAACCACGCGCCAGCTGGTCCGACATCTGCCAGAACTGGTCGCCGGTGCGCTGGAAACCGAACATCGAGTAGAAGACGTAGACCGGGATCAGGGGCTCGCCGTGGGTGGCGTACGCGGAGCCCGCCGCGATCAGGGACGCCGTGCAGCCGGCCTCCGAGATGCCGTCGTGCAGCATCTGCCCCGTCGGCGACTCCTTGTAGGCCAGCAGCAGCTCGCGGTCGACCGACTCGTACTGCTGGCCGAGCGGGTTGTAGATCTTCGCACTCGGGAAGAACGAGTCCATGCCGAAGGTGCGGTACTCGTCCGGCGCGATCAGTACGAAACGCTTTCCGATCTCCTTGTCCCGCATGAGGTCCTTGAGGATCCGCACAAAGGCCATGGTCGTCGCGATGGACTGCTGACCCGAGCCCTTCTTCACACTCGCGTACGTCTTGTCGTCCGGCAGGGCGAGCGGCTTCGAGCGCACCACACGGGTCGGCACATAGCCGCCGAGGCCCTTGCGGCGGTCGTGCATGTACTGGATCTCCTCCGAGTTCCGTCCGGGGTGGAAGTACGGCGGGACGCCGCCCTCCAGCTCCTTGTCGGAGATCGGCAGGTGCAGCCGGTCGCGGAAGCCCTTGAGGTCGGAGACCGTCAGCTTCTTCATCTGGTGGGTGGCGTTGCGGCCCTCGAAGTTCGGCCCCAGCGTCCAGCCCTTGACCGTCTTGGCGAGGATGACCGTCGGCTGGCCGGTGTGCTCCACGGCCGCCTTGAACGCCGCGTAGATCTTCCGGTGGTCGTGACCGCCGCGGCCCAGGTGCAGGATCTGGTCGTCGGTCATGCCCTCGACCATGGCGCGCAGCCGCTGGTCGTCGCCGAAGAAGTGGTCGCGGATGTAGGAGCCGGACTCGGTGGCGTACGTCTGGAACTGGCCGTCCGGCGTGGTGTTCATCCGGTTGACGAGGGTGCCGTCGCGGTCCTGGGCGAGCAGCGGGTCCCAGGAGCGGTCCCAGATCAGCTTGATCACGTTCCAGCCGGCGCCGCGGAAGACCGACTCCAGCTCCTGGATGACCTTGCCGTTGCCGCGTACCGGGCCGTCGAGGCGCTGGAGGTTGCAGTTGACCACGAAGGTCAGATTGTCCAGGCCCTCGCGCGCGGCGATGGTCAGCTGGCCGAGCGACTCCGGCTCGTCCATCTCGCCGTCGCCGAGGAACGCCCACACCTGCGACTTCGACGTGTCCGCGATCCCGCGCGCGTGCATGTACCGGTTCATCCGCGCCTGGTAGATCGCGCCGATCGGGCCGAGGCCCATGGACACGGTCGGGAACTCCCAGAAGTCCGGCATCAGACGCGGGTGCGGGTACGAGGACAGCCCGTGCGGCGCCTTCGACTTCTCCTGGCGGAACCCGTCCAGGTTCTGCTCGCTCAACCGGTCGAGCAGGAACGCGCGCGCGTAGATGCCCGGGGAGGCGTGGCCCTGGAAGAAGACCTGGTCGCCGCCGTCGCCCTCGTCCTTGCCGCGGAAGAAGTGGTTGAAGCCGACGTCGTAGAGCGACGCGGAGGAGGCGAAGGTGGCGATGTGGCCGCCCACCCCGATGCCCGGCCGCTGGGCCCTGGACACCATCACGGCCGCGTTCCAGCGGGTCGCGTTGAGGATCCGGCGCTCGATCTCCTCGTTGCCCGGGAAGAAGGGCTCGGCCATGGTGGGGATGGTGTTCACGTAGTCCGTGCTGCGCATCTCGGGCACGGCCACCCGCTTCTCGCGGGCCCGTTCGATCAGCCGGAGCATCAGGTAGCGGGCCCGCTCACGGCCGCGCTCGTCGATCGCGGCGTCGAGGGAGTCGAGCCACTCCTGGGTTTCCTCGGGATCGAAGTCAGGAACCTGACTCGGAAGGCCGCCAATGATGATCGGGTTGCGATCGGATCCGGAAGCCACGCTGTTCCTTACCTGTCAGAGGGCTGTGTGGGACGGTGTTTCTCGTTCGCGCGACGCGGGCGCCCGGCGGGGTGTCTCGCTCACTCTCCAGTGCCTGCACCGCCCCCATCGTGTACCTAGGCGCCCGCAAACGTCATCTCTACCCCGAGGTAACCGCACTCGTTCGAATCTCGTACCCTTGGATGGTTCTCAAATACGCAAACAGGGCAGATAGGTGTGGTGTACGTCACCATCCGTCCGAATCGCGTGCCTGGAGTTGCGTCGACACGGCCAGGATCGTCACCGTTTCGGCGGTCCGAACCGCCGGGTACTTGCGCGATCCGCCCCGCCCGTGTGGACTACGGCCAATGCCTCGCGCACGCGCGTGGCTGAGTTATTCCCGAATCATGATCAGGAGGCAACCCGTGAGCGCGACCGCGGACCACGCGGAGGAGCGGACCAGCCCTGCCGTCAGGCTGGGTTTCCAGCCCGAGCAGGTGGTCCAGGAGATCGGCTACGACGACGACGTCGACCAGGAGCTCCGCGAGTCCATTGAGGAAGTCATCGGCGGCGATCTGGTGGACGAGGACTACGACGACGTCGCCGACGCCGTGGTGCTCTGGTTCCGCGACGATGACGGAGACCTGACGGATGCGCTGGTGGACGCCACCACGTACATCGAAGAAGGCGGGTCGATCCTCCTCCTGACGCCGAAGACCGGCCGTACGGGATACGTGGAGCCCAGCGACATCTCCGAAGCCTCGACGACTGCGGGTCTGTCGGCCAGCAAGAGCGTCAGCGTGGGCAAGGACTGGAGTGGCAGCCGGCTGGTGACGCCCAAGGCCGCGAAGTCCAAGAAGTGACGTCCAGGGAGTGACGTCCAAAGTGCTGTGAAGTGACGCCGGACGGTCCGGGCCCTCGTGCTCGGCCCGTCCGGCGGCCTTCGGCGGCCGCTGCGTAGGGTGGACTCACCCAGACAGCCCCACCGAAGGGAACCTCCAGGCGATGGCGATCCAGGTCGGCGACAAGGCCCCCGACTTCGAGCTCAAGGACAACCACGGCCGGACCGTGAAGCTCTCCGACTTCCGTGAGGGCGAGAACCCCAAGAACGTCGTCCTGCTCTTCTACCCCTTCGCCTTCACCGGCGTGTGCACCGGCGAGCTGTGCGAGGTGCGCGACAACCTGCCGAAGTTCGCCGACCGCGACACCCAGGTGCTCGCCGTCTCCAACGACTCGATCCACACCCTGCGCGTCTTCGCCGAGCAGGAGGGCCTCGAGTACCCGCTGCTCAGCGACTTCTGGCCGCACGGCGAGGTCAGTCGCGCCTACGGCGTCTTCGCCGAGGACAAGGGCTGCGCGGTGCGCGGCACCTTCGTCATCGACAAGGAGGGCCTGGTGCGCTGGACCGTCGTCAACGCCCTGCCGGACGCCCGCGACCTCGGTGAGTACGTCGCCGCTCTCGACACCCTGTGATTCTTCGGCGTCAGGGCCTGCGTGGGGCGGGAACCCGTCACTAGGATCGACTCGTTGATCCGATATCCGACGCACCAGGGGCTCCCCGCCCCAGGACACCAATGGAGGACTTGTGGGAGTCAGCCTCAGCAAGGGCGGCAACGTATCGCTGACCAAGGAGGCCCCGGGCCTGACCGCGGTCATCGTCGGTCTGGGGTGGGACGTCCGCACCACGACCGGCACCGACTTCGACCTGGACGCCAGCGCGCTGCTGGTGAACAACGCCGGCAAGGTCGCGAGTGACGCCAACTTCGTCTTCTTCAACAACCTCAAGAGCCCCGACGGCTCGGTCGAGCACACCGGTGACAACACCACCGGTGAGGGCGAGGGCGACGACGAGGCGATCAAGGTCAACCTCGCCGGGGTCCCCGCCGATGTCGACAAGATCGTCTTCCCGGTGTCGATCTACGACGCCGAGAACCGGCAGCAGTCCTTCGGTCAGGTCCGCAACGCGTTCATCCGCGTCGTGAACCAGGCCGGCGGCGCCGAGATCGCCCGCTACGACCTCAGCGAGGACGCCTCGACCGAGACCGCGATGGTCTTCGGCGAGCTGTACCGGCACGGCGCGGAGTGGAAGTTCCGCGCCATCGGCCAGGGCTACGCCTCGGGCCTGCGCGGGATCGCGCAGGACTTCGGCGTCAACGTCTGAGTCACCGCAGGGCCGGTGGGTCCGACCGTCCGGCGCCGCACCGTTTAGGGGCGGCGCCGGACGTGCAGGACAACCGAAGAGGAAGCACCTGAGCACCACCTAGGGGAGGACCAGCAAACATGGGCGTCACGCTCGCCAAGGGAGGCAATGTCTCCCTCTCCAAGGCCGCGCCGAACCTCACCCAGGTGATGATCGGACTCGGCTGGGACGCGCGCTCCACCACCGGAGCCCCCTTCGACCTCGACGCCAGCGCGCTGCTGTGCACCGGCGGCCGGGTGATGGGGGACGAGTGGTTCGTCTTCTACAACCAGCTCACGAGCCCGGACGGCTCGGTCGAGCACACCGGTGACAACCTCACCGGTGAGGGCGAGGGCGACGACGAGTCGCTGCTGGTGGACCTCTCGAAGGTGCCGCCCCAGTGCGACAAGATCGTCTTCCCGGTCTCCATCCACATGGCCGACGAGCGCGGTCAGACCTTCGGTCAGGTCTCCAACGCGTTCATCCGCGTCGCCAACCAGGCCGACGGCCAGGAACTCGCCCGCTACGACCTGAGCGAGGACGCCGGTACGGAGACCGCGATGATCTTCGGCGAGCTCTATCGCTACCAGGGCGAATGGAAGTTCAGGGCCGTGGGTCAGGGGTACGCGTCGGGGCTGCGGGGCATCGCTCTAGACTTCGGAGTCAACGTTTCGTAAAACCGAGTACGGCGTGGGGGAGAACCGCCCCCAAGCTTCGCTTGGGGGGACCCCCAGACACGATTGGGTAGCCAGTGCTTCTGAAAACCTTCGGCTGGTCGTTCGCGGTCACCGCGCTCGGCTTGGTCGCAGCGGTCTTCTACGGGGGGTGGGAGGCCCTCGGTATCGTCGCGATCCTCTCCATCCTCGAGATCTCGCTGTCGTTCGACAACGCGGTGGTCAACGCCGGGATCCTGAAGAAGATGAGTGCCTTCTGGCAGAAGATCTTCCTCACCATCGGCGTGCTCATCGCCGTCTTCGGCATGCGGCTGGTCTTCCCCGTCGTGATCGTCGCCATCAGCGCCAAGATCGGCCCGATCGACGCCGTCGACCTCGCGCTCAACGACAAGGACCAGTACCAGCAGCTGGTCACCGACGCCCACCCGTCGATCGCCGCCTTCGGTGGCATGTTCCTGCTGATGATCTTCCTGGACTTCATCTTCGAGGACCGTGACATCCAGTGGCTGCGCTGGATCGAGCGGCCCCTGGCCAAGCTCGGCAAGGTCGACATGCTGTCGGTCTGCATCGCGCTGATCGTCCTGCTGATCACCTCCTTCACCTTCGCGGCCCACGCCCACCAGCACGGCGGCGCCCACGTGGACAAGGCACAGACGGTGCTGATCTCCGGCATCGCCGGTCTGATCACGTACATGGTCGTCGGCGGGCTCTCCGGCTACTTCGAGGACAAACTCGAGGAAGAGGAGGAGCGCGAGCACGAGGAGGAGGAAGAGGCGGCGCGCACGGGCAAGCAGCGCTCGCCCGTCGTCCTGGCCGGCCAGGCCGCGTTCTTCATGTTCCTCTACCTCGAGGTCCTGGACGCGTCCTTCTCCTTCGACGGTGTGATCGGCGCCTTCGCCATCACCAACGACATCGTGCTGATGGCGCTGGGCCTGGGCATCGGCGCGATGTACGTCCGTTCCCTGACGGTGTACCTGGTCCGCCAGGGCACCCTCGACGACTACGTCTACTTGGAGCACGGCGCCCACTACGCGATCGGCGCCCTCGCGGTGATCCTCATGGTCACCATCCAGTACCAGATCAACGAGGTCATCACCGGCCTCGTCGGTGTCGTCCTGATCGCGTGGTCCTTCTGGTCCTCCGTCCGCCGCAACAAGGCATTGGCGGCGGCTGAGGGAAAAGCCCAGGGCTCGGACGAGAAGACTGAGGTCTCGTCCGGGGTGTGATCACCTTTCGAGCGAGGAACGCTCTGAGCGGGGCGGCCGGTGAGGGACGAGTCCTCCACCGGCCGCCCCGCCGGTTTTCATCAGTGGACGTGGGGGCGGGAATGGGCATCTTCGACGGGCTCCTGGGCAGCCGGGCCGCCGACTTCGACTCGGGCAACGCGGCCACCAACGCGATCGAACTGACCAAGCGGCACCACCAGGTCTCCCTGACCAGGCAGGGCGCCGCGACCGGCAACCTGCGCGTCAACCTGACCTGGCGGATGCGGACGTCCGACATCGGCGGACCACAGCGGGAGAGCCTGCTGCGGCACCCCTTCAAGGCGCTGCGGCCGCCGGAGGTCGTCGGACACAGCCAGAGCATGGTGAACGTCGACCTCGACCTCGGCTGCCTGTACGAGCTGGCCGACGGGACGAAGGGGGTCGTGCAGCCGCTGGGCGGTCTGCTGGGGGACGTGAACGCGGCGCCCTACGTGAAGCTGAGCGGGGACGACCGGTTCGGCTCCGCGTCCGGCGAGACGATGTACGTCAACCTCGACCACCGGGAACAGATCAAGCGGCTGCTCGTCTTCGTCTACATCTACGACCAGACGCCGGCCTTCGACCGCACGCACGCGATCGTCACGCTCTACCCGAGCAACGGGCCGCGGATCGAGATAGGCCTCGACGAGCGGCACCCGCAGGCCCGGTCCTGCGCGGTGGTGATGATCGAGAACGTGAAGGACGAGCTCATGGTGCGCCGTGAGGTGCGGTTCGTGTACGGGTTCCAGGCGGAGCTGGACCGCCTGTACGGCTGGGGCCTGCAGTGGGGCCGGGGCTACAAGACGAAGGCCGAGAAGTAGCGTCCGGCCCGCGCCGCCGGCCCGCGACGGCTCACCGTCCGACGAACTGGGGGCCCTGCGGGGGAAGCCGGAAGGAGCCGTCCGGATAGCCGTAGCCGTACGTCGGCAGACTGGCCGGGTAGCCGTACGCCGGCTGCTGCTGCGGGACGGCCGAGGCCGGCTGCTCGGGCGGCAGGGGCTGCGAGAGGCTCGGGGTCCGGGGGGCCGGCTCGGGGGCGGCGGTGGACGCCTCCTCCGACTCGTCCACCGAGATGCCGAAGTCGGTGGCCAGGCCCTTGAGGCCGTTGGAGTAGCCCTCGCCCAGGGCGCGGAACTTCCAGCCCTCGCCGCGCCGGTACAGCTCGCCGCAGATCAGCGCCGTCTCCTCGCCCGTCTCGGGGCGGATGTCGAACGTGGCCAGCGGCTCGCCGTCGGCTGCCGCGTCGTACAGCACGATGGTGAGGGAACGTACGCGGTCGAACGTCACGCCGTCCGCCGAAGCGACCAGCAGAATCTGACCGACGCCGGGCTCGACACCGGACAGATCTGTCTGGATGGTGTCCGTGAGGCCCTCGGCGACACGTTTCTTGCCGAGCCGCCACACCTTCCCGGAAGGGTGCCGGGGCTGGTTGTAGAAAACGAAGTCCTCGTCGGAACGTACGCGCCCGTCGAGGCCGAGGAGCAGCGCGGAGGCGTCGACGTCCGGGACCCCCTGCCCGGGGGTCCAGCGCAGCACGGCGCGTACCGTGGTGGCTTTCAGCGGGACGTTCGACCCCTTCAGCATCGCGTGCGTCATGCGGTCATCCTGCCTTCTCGGGCCTGCTCACGACAACGCGGGGTACTCGGCAAGTCTCATCCGCGAGTTACCTGAAATTCATGCCGGGTGGGAACCTCTGACACGGATCCCTACGTACTATTACCGGCCACCTCATACCGAATCCACAGACTTACTTTGCGCCACGGGGGAGATATATGCGTCATTTCGGTCACCTCGCCCCTGAGGTGCGACAGCGACTCTTCTACCGGGAGCCCGTCGTCTTCGACACGGACTCCCCGGCCAGGCTGCTCTCCGCGGCCCTGGGCGCCACGCTGTACAGCCCGGCCACCCGGCCCCGGCTGGCGGACGACATCGTCAAGCAGACCGGGCGTGGCGTGGTGTCGATGGTGCTGTGCCTGGAGGACTCCATCGGCGACGAGGACGTCGAGGCGGGCGAGGAGAATCTGGTCCGGCAGTTCGCCGACCTGGCGGCGCGCAGGGACGCGCGGGGAGCGGAGCTGCCGCTGCTTTTCATCCGGGTACGGACGCCCGAGCAGATCCCCGACCTGGTCCGCCGGCTCGGGGCCACCGTGGAGCTGCTCAGCGGGTTCGTGTTCCCGAAGTTCACCGAGGAGCGGGGCATCCCCTTCCTGGAGGCGCTGGCCGGCGCGGAGACGTCGAGCGGCCGGCGGCTGTTCGGCATGCCCGTCCTGGAGACGCCCGAGCTGATGTACCGCGAATCGCGCGTGGACGCCCTGGAGGGCATCGCCCGCGCCGTCGACAAGTACCGCAGCCGGGTCCTCGCGCTGCGCCTCGGCGTGACCGACTTCTGCTCCGCGTACGGGCTGCGCAGAGCGCCCGACATGACCGCCTACGACGTCCAGATCGTCGCCTCCGTGATCGCCGACGTGGTGAACATGCTGGGCCGGGCCGACGGCACCGGGTTCACGGTGACCGGGCCGGTGTGGGAGTACTTCCGGGTTCCCGAGCGCATGTTCAAGCCGATGTTGCGGCACAGCCCCTTCCTGGAGGGGCAGGCCGTCGAGCTGCGCGAGAAACTGATCGAGCACGCGATGGACGGGCTGCTGCGCGAGATCTCCCTGGATCACGCCAACGGTCTGCTGGGCAAGACCTGCATCCACCCCTCGCACGTGCCGGCCGTGCACGCGCTGTCCGTCGTCAGTCACGAGGAGTACAGCGACGCGGCGGACATCCTGCGGCCGGAACGTGGCGGCGGGGGTGTGCTGCGGTCGCAGTACACGAACAAGATGAACGAGGTGAAGCCGCACCGCGCCTGGGCCGAGCGCACCATGCTCCGCGCCGAGGTCTTCGGTGTCGCGCACGAGGACGTCAGCTTCGTCGACCTGCTCGCCGCCGGTATTCCCGGCTGAAGAACCACCTCACTCACAAGGGACGCATGAACAACGCAGTGAACAACGGGGACGACGGGATCTGGTCCGGGACGTGGGTCGCCGAGCGGCTCGGTGTCGAGCTCGTGGGAGACGACGCGCTGACGGGTCTGCTGGGGCTGGCCCTGCGCCGCAACCCCAAGCGGGCGCATCTGCTGGTCTCCAACGTCCTGGGCAAGCACGTCCCGCAGGCGCCGTCCGTGGTGCACGGCCACGGCTTCGCCCTCGGCCGCCGGGTGCGTGACCTGCTCGGCGCCGAGGAGGCGGCCGAGGCGGTCGTCCTGGGCTACGCGGAGACCGCCACCGGCCTCGGCCACTCGGTCGCCGACGGCCTCGGCACCGCCCCCTACCTGCACTCCACCCGCCGCCCGGTCGCCGGGGTCGCGCAGGCGGGCGGCTTCGAGGAGTCCCACTCGCACGCGACCTCGCACCTGCTGCTGCCCGAGGACCCGGCGCTGCTGGTCGGGGACGGGCCGCTGGTCCTGGTCGACGACGAGTTCTCGACCGGCAACACGGTCCTGAACACCATCCGGGCCCTGCACGAGCGCTATCCGAGGCGGCGGTACGTCGTCGTCGCCCTCGTCGACATGCGTTCGGCGGCCGACGCGGGCCGCCTGGACGACTTCGCCCGCGAGATCGGCGCCCGCGTCGATCTGGTCGCGGCCGCCTCGGGGACGGTGCGGCTCCCCGCGGGGGTGCTGGAGAAGGGCCAGGAACTCGTCGCCCGCTACGAGGGCACGGGTGCCGCGAGCGGTGACCGGTCGGCCGCGGGTGCGCGGGAAACCGCGCGACAGGCCCCGACGGACCCGCACCCGGCGGACGACCGCACCCGTCGGACGCGGCCCGGCCACGTCACCCGCGTCGATCTGCACTGGCCCCGCGGCCTCCCCGACGGCGGTCGGCACGGGTTCACACCCCAGCACCGGGCGCGGCTCGAGACCGCCCTGCCCGCCATGACGGCCCGCCTCGCCGAGGCGATACCCGAGGGCGCCTCGCGCGTCCTCGTGCTCGGCTTCGAGGAGCTGATGTACGCGCCGCTCAGACTGGCCCGTGAGCTGGAGCAGGTGGTGGCCGCCGAGGTGCGCTACTCGACCACCACCCGCTCGCCCGTCCTCGCGGTCGACGACCCCGGCTACGCGATACGCAGCCGCATCGTCTTTCCCGCGCACGACGACCCGGCCGACGGCCCGGGCGAGCGCTATGCCTACAACGTCGCGGGCGGTGGCTTCGACGCCGTCGTCGCGGTCGTGGACTCCGCGGCCGACACCCGGGAGCTGCACGCCCCCGACGGCCTGCTGTCCCGGCTCGCCGCGCACACCCCGCACGTCGTCCTCGCGGTCGTGCCGTCGTACATCCCCGAGCCGCTGTACGCAGCCGCCTTGTCGGAAGAGAGACCCGCCATGCTGCCCGAGCCCCTCCGCGGCCCCGCCTTCTCCTCGTACCCGCCCGAGGAGGTCGGCTGGCTGCTCCAGGACCTCTCGGACGTGACGCTGGAGGCGCCGACCGAGGAGCGGGAGGAGGCCATCCAGAGCGGCGGCGCGCACTACGCCGAGTCGCTGCCCGTCGAGTACCAGCCCAGCGAGCAGTACCAGGAGCTGTTCCACGCGGCGCTGGATACCTCGGCGGCGCGGATCGCGCAGGCCGTGGGCGTGGTCACCGAGACGGTGATCGCCGAGCGGTCCCCCCGGCCCGTGCTCGTCTCGCTCGCCCGGGCCGGAACCCCGGTCGGCGTGCTGATGCGCCGCTGGGCGCAGTTCCGGCACGGCCTCGACCTGCCGCACTACGCCGTGTCGATCGTGCGCGGCCGGGGCATCGACGCCAACGCTCTGCGCTGGCTGGCCGCCCACCACGACCCGCGTGACGTGGTCTTCGTCGACGGCTGGACCGGCAAGGGCGCGATCACCCGGGAGCTGGCCGCGGCGATCGAGGAGTTCGAGGCGGGCGGCGGTGCGGCCGGCTTCGACGCGGAGATCGCGGTGCTGGCCGACCCGGGCTCGTGCGTGCGGACGTACGGCACCCGTGACGACTTCCTCATCCCGTCCGCCTGCCTCAACTCGACCGTCTCGGGGCTCATCTCGCGGACCGTGCTGCGGGCCGACCTGGTCGGGCCGGACGACTTCCACGGGGCGAAGTTCTACCGCGAACTCGCCGGCACGGACGTCTCGGTGGCTTTCCTGGACGCCGTCGCCGCCCGCTTCCCCGAGGTCGCGGACGCGGTCGGCGGCGCGGTGAAGGAGCTGCTCGCCAGTGACCGCACGCCGAGCTGGGAGGGCTGGGCGGCCGTCGAGCGGATCAGCGAGGAGTACGGCATCCACGACGTGAACCTGGTCAAGCCCGGGGTGGGCGAGACCACCCGGGTGCTGCTGCGCCGGGTGCCGTGGAAGATCCTGGCGCGGGCCGGGGCGGGCGCCGACCTGGACCACGTACGGCTGCTCGCCGGACAGCGAGGGGTGCCCGTCGAGGAGGTCGGCGATCTGCCGTACACCTGCGTGGGGCTGATCCACCCGCAGTTCACCCGGGGCGCGACCGGTGCCGACGGCAAGGCGGTGACGGTCTGATGCCGGTTCTGGTGGCGAGTGATCTCGACCGCACGCTCATCTACTCGGCGGCGGCCCTGGCGCTGACCATGCCGGACGCGCGGGCGCCGCGGCTGCTGTGCGTGGAGGTGCACGAGGCGAGGCCGCTGTCGTTCATGACGGAGACGGCGGCGCGGCTGCTGACCGACCTCGGCGACCGGGCGGTGTTCGTGCCGACGACCACCCGGACGCGCAAGCAGTACCAGCGGATCAACCTGCCGGGCCCGGCGCCGAAGTACGCGATCTGCGCGAACGGCGGCCATCTGCTGGTCGACGGCGCGACCGACCAGGACTGGCACGCGAGCGTGCAGGCCAGGCTGGCCGACGAGTGCGCGCCGCTCGCGGAGGTGGAGGAGTACCTGGCGAAGACGGCGGACCCGTTCTGGCTGCGCAAGCAGCGGGTCGCCGAGGACCTGTTCGCCTATCTCGTCGTGGAGCGCGAGCTGCTGCCCGAGGAGTGGGTGAAGGAGCTCGCGGCCTGGGCGGAGAACCGCGGCTGGACCGTGTCCCTCCAGGGCCGCAAGATCTACGCGGTGCCGAAGCCGCTGACCAAGAGCGCGGCCGTGCGCGAGGTGGCCCGCCGCACCGGCGCCGAACTGACCCTGGCGGCGGGCGACTCGCTGCTCGACGCCGACCTGCTGATGGTGGCCGACCGGGGCTGGCGTCCCGGGCACGGCGAGCTGGCCGACGCCGCCTGGACGGCCCCGGCGATCACCGCCCTGCCGGAGCGGGGCGTGCTGGCCGGTGAGCGTATTTTGCGGGAGTTCCTGAAGAATTCCTGAGAAATCGCCGGGCGGCGGTCAGCCGCAGCAACCGCCGCCGCAGCATCCGCCGCCCCCGCCGCCCGTTCCGGGCGCGGGGGCGGACTGCGTCCCGCCCACGGCCACCGTGGAGAGCAGTTTGACGGTGTCGTCGTGGCCGGCGGGGCAGTCGGCGGGGTCGGCGGACTGTGCCATCGGGCGGCTCAGTTCGAAGGTGTCGCCGCAGGTCCGGCAGCGGTACTCGTAGCGAGGCATGGCGTCAGACTAAGCCCCTATGCTCGGACGAGGTGTCAGCAGTTTCGGCTCTGTTCACTTCTGTCGATTTCTATTGTGGAGACTTTGCGAAGAGCGCTGGTAATTTGAGAGCGCCGCATTGAACTCCAAGGTCGGGAGGGTTCAAGGTGCGGCCGCGTCAACGGCAACCATGTCAGGCCCTCGTCAGTCTGTACGTCTGCCTGCGAGTAATACGGAGTGCGGAGGGAGACGCGTGGTGAGCGAGGCGGGGGAGGGGGAGAAGCCCCAAAAACCGGACGAGACCATGCAGTTGAAGGTGCCTGCGTCCTTCCGGGCGGACGAGACCATGCAACTGCGAGTATCGGATATACCGACCATGCCGGATATGTCCGAAGGTGAGGACGAGGACGGGGAGAAGCAGCGTTCGTCGAAGAATCGACGAAAAGCGCCCCGTCCTTCTGTATTTGCCCGAATATCTTCGGTTCTGGGTCCCCGGCTCGCCCCGCTCCTGGCCGTCCTGGCGCCCTATGTGGCTCGTGTCACGCCCTACGCCCGCAAGCTGCGCCCGCAGTACCCCCGTCCGGGCCGTACCGACTGGCGGCGCTGGATACCCTCCTGGCGGCAGTGTCTCGGCGGCTTCCTGACCTCCATAGGCCTGAGCGGCATGCTCCTGGTCGTCGCCTACGCCGCCACCGACGTCCCGGACAACATCAACTCGTACGCCACCCAGCAGGACAACGTGTACTTCTGGGCCGACGGCACGCCGATGGCCCGCACCGGCTGGGTGCAGCGGCAGGCGATGCCGCTGAAGGACATCCCGGAGGACGTCCGCTGGGCGGTGCTCGCCGCCGAGAACGCCAGCTTCTACAGCGACCCCGGCATCTCCTTCAAGGGCATCAGCCGCGCCCTGTTCCGCACCATCGGCCAGGGCGACACCCAGGGTGGTTCCACGATCACCCAGCAGTACGTCAAGAACGTCTACCTGAACCAGAACCAGACGGTCAGCCGCAAGTTCACCGAGGCCATGATCGCCCTCAAGCTCGACAACCAGATGAGCAAGGACGACATCCTCGAGGGCTACCTCAACACCAGCTGGTTCGGCCGTGGCACCTACGGCATCCAGCGCGCCGCCCAGGCCTACTACGGCAAGGACGTCGGCGAGCTCAACGCCAGCGAGGCCGCCTTCCTCGCCTCCCTGCTCAAGGGCGCGGGCCTGTACGACCCGACCCTTAACCCGGCCAACCGCGCCCGGGCCGTGGAGCGCTGGTCGTGGACCCTGGACCGGATGGTCGACATCGGCAAGCTGTCGAAGGCCGAGCGCGCCAAGTACACGAAGTTCCCCGAGCCGCTCAAGTCCAACCCGCTGTACGACACCGGTGAGCAGAGCGACTACCTGGTGGAACTCGCCTCCCAGTACGCCAAGAAGGCCGGGAAGATCTCCGACAAGGACTTCGACCTGGGCGGCTACCAGATCTACACGACCTTCGACAAGAAGCGCGAGACCCAGCTCACCGACGCCGTCGCCAAGGCCCGCAAGGATGCCCTGAAGGACGACCCCGAGGCCGCGAAGACCGCTCACTACGGGGCCTCCTCGGTGGCCTCCGACGGGCGCATCCTCGCCGTCTACGGCGGCCCCGACCACCGTACGCAGGGCTACAACGAGTCCAACGCCACCACCGTCTCGGCCGGCAGCGCCTTCCTGCCGTTCGTCTACGCGGCCGGCCTGGAGAACGGGATCCACAAGACCCGGGACGGGGACACCACACCGGTCACCGGCGAGACGCTGTACGACGGCGACGACAAGGTGCCGGTGACGACACCCGAGGGGCCCTACTGGGACCGCAGCGGCAAGGTCGTGGCCGCGAAGAACGACGACGGCGAGTCGTACGGGCAGATCTCCCTGCACCGGGCGATGGAACTGTCGGTGAACACGCCGTTCATGCAGCTCGGCATGGACACCGGCCTCGACGTGGTGCGCACCACCGCCGAGAAGTCCGGGCTGCTCTCCTCCAGCATCGGGGCGCAGGTGCCCGCCCTGTCCATGGGCAGCTCCACGCCCAGCGCGATCCGGATGGCGAGCGGCTACTCCACCTTCGCCGCCGGCGGCAAGCACACCGAGCCGTACTCGGTGCGCCTGATCACCAAGAACGGCACCAAGCTCGTCATGGACACCCCGGCCGTCGACCGCGCGTTCGGCGCGGACGTGGCCGAGGAGGTCAACTCCGCGCTCGCGGACTCCTTCCGCACCGCCCACCCGGACGACGTGCCCTCCTCGCAGCAGTCGGCCGCCCGGTCCGGCTCGCTCGGTCAGGTGGCCGGGAAGGCGGGCACCACCCAGGACGACACCGCCGCCTGGTACGTCGGCACCGCCAAGACCGTGTCCACGGCGGTCGTCGTCTACCGCATCGACCTCGGCAAGAGTCTCCAGCCGCTTCCACTGAAGGGCATCGCCGGCACGACCGACGACAGCGTTCCCTACGGCATCTGGTCAGGTGCCATGAGCCCGCTCGGCTGACCACCGACACGGGCACCCGCGCCCCCGAAATCCGGAGAATGATCCGCACATGAAGTCACCGTCGGGCCGCCGCCGCAAGGCTCCGGCAACGCGCGCAACGCGCCACCCCGCCACCACGCATCCGGGGTTCCTGACGCTTGCGGCGCTCCTCGTCGTCGCGTCCCTGGTGGCCGGCTACCTGGTGCTCAACAGCACGACGAACACCGAGCCGACCGCGTCCTCGGGGGATAACAAGAAGGCGTCGTCGGGGGCCATCAAGGAACCGGCGTGGGACGGCAAGACGCATGTCCTGGGGGACGGCTCCACCTCGAACACCGGGCCGCAGACGGGTCAGCTGAAAGCGGTTCCCCTCAAGCCGGGGGAGAAGCCGCCCCAGTTCGTGGTCTTCTCCTGGGACGGCGCGCTCATGGGCGACGACGGCCTCTTCGAGCACTACCGGAAGATGGCCGAGGAGTACAACGCCCACATGACCTTCTTCCTCACCGGCATCTACCTGCTGCCCAAGAGCAAGAAGGACCTGTACTCCCCGCCCCAGCACACCAAGGGCTCGGCGGCCATCAGCTTCCCCACCGACGAACACATCCGCACCACGCTGGAGCAGCTCGGCGAGGCGTGGAAGGAGGGGAACGAGATCGGCACCCACTTCAACGGCCACTTCTGCGGCGCCAAGGGCGGCGGCGACTGGAGCGTCGACGAGTGGAAGAGCGAGATCGACCAGTTCTACTCCTTCGTGGAGAACTGGAAGACCAACACCGGCTACAAGGACATCGCCCCGCTGCCCTTCGACTTCAAGAAGGCGGTCGTCGGCGGCCGCGCACCCTGCCTGGAGGGCCAGGCGAACCTGCTGAAGGCCGCCAAGAGCTACGGCTGGCGCTACGACGCCAGCTCCACCGGTGACTTCCAGATCTGGCCGACGAAGAAGAACGGCCTGTGGGACTTCCCGCTCCAGCTGCTGCCCTACGACGGCGGCAAGTACCAGGGCCTGTCCATGGACTTCAACTTCCTCTACAACCAGTCCGACGGCGAGGTCGACGGCGACGCGGCCCAGTACCCGACGTGGGAGCAGGAGACCGTCGACGCCTACATGGCCGGCTTCAACCGCGTGTACTACGGCAGCCGGGCCCCCCTGTTCATCGGCAACCACTTCGAGGAGTGGAACGGCGGCATCTACATGAAGTCCGTCGACCAGGTCATCGAGAACGTGTGCACCAAGAAGGACGTCAAGTGCGTGTCCTTCCAGGAGTTGGCCGACTGGATGGACGTGCAGACGCCGGCCACCCTCGAACAGCTGCGCTCGCTGGACCCGGCGCAGAACCCGGACTGGTCGACCGTCGTGAAGTGACCCGAAGTGCCCTGAAGTGGCCTGTGAGGCGGGGCGTGACGTAACCAAACCTCAACCGCGCCCCTCTTCACAACAGGCGCACACGCCATGCAAAGATGCCCTTCCCGGCATCCCTCCGCCGGGGCAAGAGGGGAAACATCAGTGAAGTCAAGGAAATTGAGCGCGACTCGCCGCCGCGTCGCGATACTCGGGGCAGCCGCCACCTCGGTCGTCGCCGGAGTGGCTCTGCTGCCCAACTGGTCCGCCGGCGCCGCGGTCGTCGACGACCCCAAGGTCGACGCCCGGACCAAGGCCACGTTCCAGCGGCTCGCGGACGCGGTCTTCACCGACCGCACCGACGCCCTGGTCGCGGGCGGCCAGGGCGACCGGACGAAGCCGCTGACCGACGGTTTCTCCGGTGACGTCAAGCTGTCCTCCGGCACGGCCCGCACCGAGGACGCCGCCCTGTCCACGCTGGGCGACCGCAAGGACAAGCTGGCGAAGGCCGGCGAGAAGTACAGCAAGGCCAGCACCACCGTCACCCTGAACGCCACCCGGGTGAACGGCCGCACCGCCAAGGCCGCGGTCACCGAGAGCACGACGCTGACCTACGAGAAGGTCCGTGGCAACGAGCCGAAGAGCACCGGCTTCGAGGCCCACCACGAGCTGACGTTCAAGGCCGACCGGCAGGGCAACTGGCAGCTGACGGACATCCGCGACACCGACCAGGGCGGTCTCGCGGTCAACGCGCTGACCAAGCCGGTGTCCGTCAAGACGGCCACGACGGCGGACGACACCATGCCGAACGCCGCCCGCGCGGCGACCACCCGTAACCCGGTCGCCGTGCCGAAGACCGGCACCGCCTTCGACTACAAGGCGATGGCGACGTACGCCGAGAAGTACTGGAACGTCTACAACAAGGACTATCCGGACTACAACGGCCACGGCGCCGGCGGCGACTGCACCAACTTCGTCAGCCAGTCCCTGAAGGCCGGCGGCTGGAAGCACGTGCCCGGGTACGTGTACGACTACACCAAGTGGTTCGGCAACGCCGACATCCAGTCCGACTCGTTCGTCGGCGTCAACGAGTGGTCCTGGTTCGCCCAGAACTCCAAGCGGACGACCGCGCTCGCCAACGTCTACCAGCTCGAGGTCGGCGACGTCCTCCAGATGGACTTCGACCGCGACGGGTCCAAGGACCACACGATGATCGTCACCGCCAAGAGCGGCGGCGTGCCGTACGTGACCTACCACTCGAACAACACCCTGCGCCGGTCGGTGTCGAGCCTCGTCTCGTCGTACCCGACCGCGTACTTCTACGCCTACCGCACCTGATCGGGACGGCCCGTCACTCCTCGGGATGGCGGGCCCGCCAGTACGGGTTGTCGTGCGGCAGGGCGGACCCCACCCTGCCGTACATCCCGAAGACGAGCAGCAGGATCCCGATCACGAAGCTGAGCATGCAGTTCTGGATCTTGAAGGCCAGGAAGTTGTAGTCCGTCTCCAGCAGGCCCATGTTCACGAAGCCGCTGATGACGAACAGGGCGCCCAGGGTCATGTTCAGCGTGGACGCGAAGTTCCCGCCGATCACCATGCCCACCAGCAGCAGCAGCCCGACGCCGATCGACAGCCAGCTGAGCGCCCCGTTGGTGTTGAGGCTCCACACCTCGTCCCCGCCGGTGTCGAAGAAGCCGATGTTGTCGAGGATGCCGAAGATCCCGAAGACGATCAGACCCAGGCCCATCAGCCCGGCGCCGATCCGGTAGACCAGGTTCAGCCGGTGGTCGACCGGCAGGTGCTCGTCGAACCTGATCCGCCGCCTGGACCGGCCGTGCAGTGCTTGTGTGGCCATCTCCGCTCCCTGAGGGTGGATGCGCCGATGGAGGCCGTACGTACCTTCAATATCCGCCCGCGCGGCGGCTGCGGCAATGTCAGGGCCGTCGGGGCGGTGGAGCGGCGGCGTCAGTGCCCCGTGCCGCGCTCCTCACGGATACCGGCCACCACGTTCGCCACCGCCTGCCGCACGGCCTCCGTCTCGGTCAGGAAGTGCCAGTAGTCGGGATGGCGGCCCTTCAGCGTGACGATCGCCCGCTCCAGCCGGGCCACCGACTCGTCCAGCGGACGCGCGTGCCGGGGATCGGGCGTGTTGCGCCCCGCCATCGCCAGCCGCTGGGCGTCCCGGATCGCGAACCGGGTCCGGTCGATCTCCGCCTGCGGATCCTTCTGCACGGCGTTCAGCCTGGTCAGCCGGTCACCGGCGGCCGAGACCGCCTCGTCGGTGCCGTTCAGCAGGGCACGCACCGTCGACAGCAGCGCGGTGGCGTCCGGCCAGCGCTGCGCGTCCCGCGCGGCGCGCGCCTCGTCGAGCTTCGCCTCGGCCTGCCGCACGTTCTCCCCGGCCTGGTCGGGGACGTGCTGGAGGTCCTGCCAGCAGGCGGCCGAGAACCGTCGCCGCAGCTCGCTCAGGATCGGCTCGACCTGCCCCGACCGGGTCGTCAGCGCCTGGGCGCGGGTACGCAGCGAGACGAGCCGGTGATCGATCTCGGCGGCCCGCTCCGGGAGCCGCTGCGCCTCCACCCGGACGGCTTCGGCCTCCCGGGCCACCCGTTCCGCCCGCTCCAGGGTGTGCGGCACACCGTGCTGCCCGGCGCCCTGGTTCAGCTTCGTCAGCTCGGGCGCCAGCGCCGCCAGCCGCGTCGCGAGGTCGTCCGCCCGCAACCCGCTCTCCCGTACGGCGTCCAGCGCGTTCGAGGCGGCCAGCAGCGCCTGCCGGGCCCGCTCCACGGCGGGCGCGAGGCGGGCCAGCTGCGTCTCGGCCTTGCCGAGCAGCGGGCCGAGCCCGTCGGCGAACCGGTCCAGCTCCTGCTTGACGCGGCCCAGCTCGTCCTTGGCGCGGGTCAGCTCGGTGCGCGCCTGGGAGGCCGCCGAGGCCTCCAGGTCGTCCCGGTCGAGGTCATGGGCGTCGACGGCGTCGATGTACTGGCGGCTGGCCTCGTCGATCCGCCCGCCGACGGCATCGAAGTCCGAGACGGCGCGCCGGGCGGCCGGCGAGTCGTCCACGGCCCTGATCGTCTCGATCGAGATCCGCAGGTCGCGCTGGGCGCTGTCCAGCTCGTAGAAGGCGGCCGCCGCCGCGTCCTTGGCGGCCTGGGCCTCGGCCCGCTGCCCTTCCGCCCGCCCGCCGAACCAGCGCCGTGTGCCGCCGCCGGCGAAGGCGGCGGGCAGCGCGAGGGCGGCCACGAGGGGGAGGACGACGAGGGTGAGGGTGTCGCGCAGGGCATGCGGTCCCCGGCGTGCACGGCGGCGCTGTACGCGCGGCACCAACGGCGAATACGGCTGCGCTGGTGTCGCCGTCACATCCCTCTCCCGTGCTGTGATCCGCCCTGCCCGGTGTCATTCTCCCACCGGTTTAAGACGAACACACGGGTCGGTTAGTTCGCGTTCCTGACGGTGACTTTGCCGTCGGCGGTGCGCGCGTCGACGACATGGGCGCTGGACTCGTCGCGCGGCACGGACACGTCCACCCCGCCGTCGTCGGTCTTCGCGGTCACCTTGTAGGTCGCCTCCGGCAGCGTGATCGTCACGGAGCCGTCGTCGCTGACCGACTCCACCCGGTCCGGGACGGCGGCCAGGGTGAGGTGGACCGAGCCGTCCTCGGTGTGCGCGTTCACCGTGCGCGAGGAGACCTCGGCGTGGACGGAACCGTCGTCGCTGCGCAGCTCCAGGGGCCCGCTGGAGTCGGTGACCCGCACGGAGCCGTCCTGGGTGCGTACGCTCAGCGCGTCCTCGAAGCCCCGCGCCCGGACCCCGCCGTCGTCGCTCTCGGCGCGCACGGCGACGCCTCGGGGCACCTCGATACGGTGCTTGGCGGCACAGTCGGCGACCAGGCCGGAGCAGTGCAGCCGCAACGTCAGCCGGTCGTCCTTCATCGACCAGGTCACCTTCGGCTCCTCGCCGATGGTGACCGACCCCTGGAACCAGCGGGTGACGTCGACCTTGCCCGCCTCGGCGGTGTCCGACGCCACGATCTCCAGCGCCGAGTCGTCGGAGTCGATGGTGAGCGTGTGGCCCTGGAGGGCGAAGGACCGGTGATCGGGATGCTCGTCGTCGGCGGCGGAGGCGCCGCAGGCGGTCAGGCCCGCGGCCAGGGCCACGACGGCCCCGGTGACGAGGACCGAGCGGGCCGAAAGTGACGTACGTGCCATGGTGATCTCCCCCTGGGCGACTTGGCGTTGCCCTGACGACACTAGGGAGCCGCCGGCCGCCTGAGGATCCGGCACACTCCCGGAACCGGGGTGGGGCTAACCCCCGGACAGGGGTTTGCGGGGCACGGCCCCGGGCAATGTAGGCTGTCGACTCGTCCCGGGTGCGTAGCTCAGGGGTAGAGCGCCTGCCTTACAAGCAGGATGTCGGCGGTTCGAAACCGTCCGCGCCCACCAGGTGAGCGGGAGGGCCCCCGGAGATTCTCCGGGGGCCCTTTCGCATGTCTTGGGCGCCGGGGGCTCTCGGGGGCGGGTGGTCCCGCGTGGAGCCTAGGCGTCGTCCCCCGGCGGGGTCTCGTGGGTGTGCTTGAGGCTCATCCGGGCCGCCACCCGGTCCGGGGCCGCGACCTCCGCCCAGAAGCGGTGGCAGGACACGAACACCGCGAGCTCGTGCTCCCGCCGCCGGAGCTTCTCCACCTCGGCCTGCTCGTCGGCCGTCCAGCCGGGGGACGCGGGGCGTTCGGTCTTGCGCCAGCCCGCCTCGTCACTCCAGCCGTCCAGGGGCTCGACCGACCAGGGAAGCCGCTTCAGCAGGGCCGACAGCTCGGCCCTGACCTGATGCAGCTCCTCCTGACCGGCGCGCAGGTCGCTGGGAAAGTCATAGGTCGTAGCCACCCGGCAATGGTACGCCTGTTCGATTTTGAGTGGCGAGCTCCTTTGGGGTGTTCGTGTGAACCCACGTTCGGTTTGTTGCGCGTGCGGGAGCCGCGGCACTTCCAGACGGCACGGGACGGGCGCGCCGGTGACCGGGACGAACGTAGGCTTGCGATCATGATGCGTTCGGCGAAGTGGAGTTGACCGACCGTGATGCCCCCGCGGTGCGCGATCTGCAACGCGTCCCTCGGCGACCGCGACTGCGCGACGTTCACGCTCGTGTACTTCCGTGCGATAGGGCCACCGCTCGATCACGAGGGACATCCCGAGAACGCCCTGTGGTTCTGCAAGGACCACGTCCGGTTCACCGAGGGCAAGACCGACATGAGCGCCATCCTGGCCATGGTCCACATACGCGCGGCGGTCCGACGCAACGCCCCCAACCCTTGGCCGCTCACCAGCATGCCCTGAGCCCGATGCCCTGCCCCGATCCGCGCGCGCCGCGACCGTCCGCTCCCGCTCCTGCTGCTTGCCCGGCCCGTCCGTCCCCTTCTCGGCCCTGCGGCTCCGCCGGATGCCGATCCCCCCCGGTGACGACGATCATCACGGCGCCCGTGGGCCAGAAGCCCGTCTTCTCCTGTCGGCTCGGCCCGTGCGGTCCGGGAGGGTTCGGCCCAGGTGGGCGAGGGGGGACAGGGCCATCAGTGCCGGGGACAGGGTCATGCCCGCCGCCGTCACCAGGAGGCCGGTTCGCAACCCCCACTGCTGCGCGAGGACTCCGCCGAGCAGGGAACCGAGCGGGGTCAGTCCCATGCCGACGAACGTGATCGTGGCGGCCGCACGGCCCTGCATGCCGTCCGGCGTCAGCGCCTGCCGGACGGCCATGACCGTGACGTTCACCAGCTGGCCGCCGGTCCCGAACACGAAGCCGACCGCGAGGAGCACGGGCACCGTCACGGCGGGGGAGCCGTGCAGCGCGGGCACGCACAGGAACGCGCCGTCGCCGAGCGCCGCCGCGCAGACCAGCACCACACCATGACCGAACCGGCTCGGCAGGCGGGCGGCCAGCGCCGAGCCCAGCAGCGCGCCCGGCCCCGTCGCCGCGAGCGCCAGCCCGACGGCGGTGCCCGACAGGTGCAACTCCCGTGGCAGGAAGAGCAGATAGACGGTCATCATGGCCGCGAAGGAGAACTGGAAGGCGGCCGAGGCCAGGCACACGGTCCGCAGCGCGGTGTCGCCGACCACGAACCGGAGCCCCTCGTGGATCCGCCGCCACAGGCGAGCGGGGCGTTCCGGGCGCTCCGGGACCGACTCGGTCCGGCGGATCCGTCGGATCGACAGGGACGACAGCGTGAAGAACAGCGCGCCGGAGGCGGCGGCGACCGGCGCCGACAGCAGGGAGACCAGGGCGCCGCCCAGCGCGGGGCCGCCGATCTGCGCCGCGGACCGGCTGCCTTCGAGGGCGCTGTTGCCCCGCACCAGCTGATCGCGCCGCACCAGCCGTACGAGCGACGTCTGGTAGGCCACGTCGAAGAAGACCGACAGGACCCCGACGGCGAAGGCGACCACGAGCAGCGCGGGCAGGCCGAGCCGGCCGAAGAGGGCGGCCACGGCGGCGACGCCCAGTGCCAGGGCCCGGCCGACGTCTGTCAGCACCATCACCGTGCGGGTCCGCCAGTCGTCCACCCACGCGCCGACGAACAGGGAGAGCAGCAGGAGGGGCGCCTGCCCCACCGCGCGGAGGACGCCCAACCGGCCGGCATCGGCGTCGAGGGTCAGGACGGCGATGAGCGGCAACACCAACAGGCTGGAATGTTCCCCGAGTTGGGATGCCGTCTGGCCCACCCACAGCCGACGGAAGTCGCGATCCCGCCACAGACCCGAGGGGGCAGGCCGATGGGAACCCGAGGCGGCGGAGGAAGCGGAAGGACCGGCGGGGCCGGACGGGGCGGAGGAGGCGGACGACACGGGGATCCCTCGGATGGCCGGCAACGAGACCCGCCCCCGCCGCGCATCACAGCGGCGGCGGATCGGGCAGGGAGAAGGGCTCGCTGTGCCGCAACATCAAGGGCAG
The DNA here is from genome assembly GCF_045161545.1 of Streptomyces sp. NBC_00637. Classification (NCBI taxonomy): domain Bacteria; kingdom Bacillati; phylum Actinomycetota; class Actinomycetes; order Kitasatosporales; family Streptomycetaceae; genus Streptomyces; species Streptomyces sp. NBC_00637. Next base: position 5,941,828 of record NZ_CP109046.1, read on the forward strand.
CACGCGATGACGGGCCGATCACGGCCTACGACGTCAACGCGCGCTCGGACGACCGGGCATCTCCTGGCTCCTCGTGAGTCACTCGACGGACTCGAACACTAGCCTTCGGCGGCCGGGCGGCGCAGCCGAATCGGCTTCGCGTGGGCGAGGCGGCCGGCGACGCGTGAGGCGCTTCACTCGCCGCGCGGCGGTACCGCGCACGCCGGGGTGGCGCCGGGCAGGCGGTGACGGTTGCGCGACACCCAGCGGTAGACCACGCGGGCGCAGACCCGGACGCCGGGCAGCCGGACGACGGCGGAGAGCGTGCGGTAACCGGCCGACGGCGAGGTCCCCAGCCAGCGGGCCAGCGCGTCGGCCCCGCCCGCGAGAACCCTGCCGCCCCGCAGCAACAACACCTCCCGGTCCAGCCGTCCGAGATGGGACGCGGTCGACTCCGCGGGCAGAAACTGCCACGGAACCGCTTCCAGCGTCGGTGCGGCGAGGTCACGGATGCGGTCGACGGACGCCTGGCAGAAGCCGCAGTCCCCGTCGTAGGCGAGGACCGGGGCCGCGGAGCGCGGTCCGTGCGGAGCGGGGCTGGTCACGGGATTCCCTCCACCCCCCACACGGGGTGGGGGCGCTGACTGTTTCCTCCCCGCAGCGTCGCACGGCGGCGGTCGCCGCCGGTGTCGGACCCGGCCCCTAGGGTGATCCGCATGGATGAACGGGATGTGGAGCAGGTGCGGTTGCTGCCCTGGTCGGAGGGTGACTTCTGGCTGCTGCGGAGGGCCAACAGCCCCGCGATGACGGAACATCTGGGCGGGCCGGAGAGCGAGGAGAAACTCGCCGACCGGCACCGGCGCTATGTGGAGCCGTTCGCCGGGCTCATGTACCGGGTCACGCTCGCGGAGACCGGGGAGAGCGTCGGCTCGATCGGGTACTGGGAGCGAGAGTGGCGGGGCGAGCCGGTGTGGGAGACGGGCTGGGGGATCCTGCCCGAGTTCCAGGGCAGGGGGCTCGCCGCGACGGCGGCCCGGGCGCTCGTCGACGTCGTACGGCGGCAGGTCGGACACGGTGGCCACCCGGCCCTGCACGCGTTCCCCGTGGTGGACCACGCCGCGTCCAACGGGGTGTGCCGCAAGGCCGGGTTCACCCTGCTCGGTCAGGTCCCCTTCGAATACCCGAAGGGCAACCCGATCATGTCCAACGACTGGTACGTCGACCTGCGCACCGGGCCGGCCGCCGCCGCTACCGGGTAGCGGCCGCCACTTCCCGCACCAGGCGCGTGGCCACCGGCACCGCAACCCCGTGCCGCTCGGCCGCGCGCAGCAACGCCCCGCCGATCGCGTCGAGTTCGAGGGGCCGCCCCGCCTCGGCGTCACGCTGCATGGACGACTTCGTGCCGGGGGCGAAGGAGTCGTAGCGGGCCATCGCCCCGGCCGGGTCGGCGGGGGCGCCGCAGGCGCGGCTGACGGCGGCGGTCTCCTCGACCAGGGCGGTCAGTTCCTCGCGGTGCCGGGTGCGGATCTCGCCCAGCGGCAGACCGTGCCGGGTGGTGAGCAGGGCGAGCGGCGCGAGGAAGGCCATCTTGGCCCACAGGACGGCCGTCTCGTCCGGCAGTACGCGGACGGTCGGACCGGCCTCCTCCAGCGCCCGGGCGAGCGCGTCCAGGCGCGGGCGCGGCACGGCGTCGCCGGTCAGGTCGATCTCGGCGAAGCCGCTCCCGTGCTCGATCACTCCCGGCGCGACCCGGGTGGACTCGACCCGGACGACGGCCGGGGCGATCCGGTCCGGCCGGTACCGGGCGCGCAGGGCCGCCGGGTGCTCGACACCGTTCAGGAACGGCACCAGGAGGGTGTCCGTGCCGAGAGCCGAGGCGGGGACACGGGTCAGGGCCGCGTCGAGGGCGGTGTGCTTGACGGTGATCAGTACCGCGTCGACGGGCGCGCGCAGTGCGGTGTCCGCCGCGACGGGGGCCGTGAAGTCGCCGAACGGGGTGCTGCCGACGCGGATGCCGTCGGCGCGCAGGGCCGCGGCGGTCTCCTCGCCGGCCAGGCAGGTCACCTGGTGGCCGGCGCGGGACAGCAGGGCCGCGAGCAGGCCGCCCACCCCGCCCGGGCCGAGTACGGCGACGCTGAGGCTGTTCTTCGTCATGTTCTGTTGTCCCTCTCGTCGGTCGGCCCCGCGGGTGCGGTGGCCGCCTCGGAGGTGATCATGGCACGAGGGCGGGGCGCCGGGGCAGACTGGGAGACATGTGCCGGAGTATCAAGACGCTGCGTCCCCCCGCCCTGCCCGAGAAGGCGACGGAGGACGATGTGCGCGCCGCAGCCCTTCAGTACGTCCGTAAGGTGTCCGGCTTCCGGGCACCGGCCGAGCACAACCGGGAGGTGTTCGAGCGGGCGGTCGAGGTCGTCGCCGCGGCCACGGCGGAGTTGCTGGACGGCCTGGAGGTGCGCGGCGCCGGCCGGGGCGCGGCGGCGCACCCGTAGGCCCTGCGGTTCGGCTCACGCGGCCCGTACGGCGTCACGCGGCGGGGCGTGGGGCAGGGCGGCCCTCGGGTCGAGTGCTAGGCCGCCGGCTGCCGTCGCATGACGTACGCCGCGCCGGCGCCCGCGCCGAACAGCGCGAGCAGCGACACGCCCGTGGCGAGCCACGTCGTGCCCAGCCAGTGCGCGCCGAAGTAGCCGAGGGCGGCGCTGTAGCCCGCCCAGGAGAGACCGGCCAGGGCGGACCAGGGGAGGAAGTCGCGGGGGCGGCGATGGGCGGCCCCGGCGATGAGGGAGACGACGGAACGGCCCGCGGGGGCGAAGCGGGCCAGCACGACCAGGGCGCCCCCGCCCCGGGCCAGTGCCTCGCCGAGACGTTCCTGCGCGGTGGTCAGCCGGCGGGAGCGGGAGATCGCCCGGTCCAGGCGCTCACCGCCGCGCCAGGCCAGCCGGTAGGCCACCAGGTCGCCGAGCACCGAGGCGGTCGTCGCGGAGAGGATCAGGACCATGATGTCCGGTACGTCGTGCGGCACCTGACCGGTCGCCGCCCCCGAACCCGCCGCCGCGGCCGTCGCGGCCGTGATGACGAGCACGCCGCTGGGCAGCACCGGCAGGAACACGTCGAGGAGGACCGACAGGCCCACCACCGCGTAGATCCATGGGCTGCCGAGCAAAACCCCCACACTTTCGAACACCACTGACTCCCCGTGTCTCCCCCGTGACGGCCGACCGTGCCGCTGTGTCGCGGGGGAGCGGCAGGTGCGGCCAATGACAGCCATACAGCGTACGCCCGGAGTGTGACAGCAGTTTCACGGGGGGCTCATGTGTTCGGTGCGGCATGTTCACCGCGTGTCCGGGCCTCGTGCCGCACCGCGGTGTCGGGCCGTGCCGGATCAGGACGTCAGGTCGGCCTCCCGCACCGCCGTCAGCGACCCGTCGTCCTGCGCCTGTTCCAGCCGAAGCCGCGCCGAACGCCCGCGCAGGGTGAGGAACATGAGCTGGTTGCCGAACCACGGCCCGCCCTTCTTGCGCCAGCCGACGGGCGGCCGGGGACAGCGGCCGTGCCGCCGCAGCCGGCGGCCGAGCGCCCGGGCCACGGCACTCCAGCCGAAGCGGAAACCCACCCGGATCGACAGCGGGACGGAGTTGTGCACGGGGGAGCAGGTGAGCTGGAGCACCCGCGCGTCGGGGCCGCCGCCCTCGTGCCAGTACGGCTCGGCCACGTAGGCGTGGTGCACGTCCCCGGAGAGCACGAGCACGCTCGCCGGCGCGCTCGTCCCGGTCCCCGTCTCGGCGATCAGCTCGGCCAGCGCGGCGAAGGACCGCGGGAAGGCCGCCCAGTGCTCCAGATCCGCCCCGCGCCGCACCTTCTCCCCGATGCGCGCCCAGCGCGCCCCGCGCTCGCCCCGGCACAGCGCCGCGTCCCACTCCTCGGCGTCGTGCACCAGATGCGGCAGCAGCCAGGGCAGCGAGGTGCCGATCAGGAGGTGGTCGAAGGAGCCGGGACCGTCCAGGGCCTGCTCGCGCAGCCAGGAGCTCTCTCCCGCGCCGAGCATCGAGCGCTCGTCCTCGTCGAGGACCCGGGCGGCCCTGCTGTCGACCATCAGCAGCCGCACGCGTCCGAAGTCGCGCCGGTAGCTCCACCGCACGGACGCCGGGTCCGCGTCGGCACGGCAGGCGAAGGCACGCAGCGCGTCGGTGCCGTCGGGGGCCTCGCGTACGGCGGCGTAGAGCGGGTCGGTGGCCAGCTCGGCCGGGGAGAGGTTCCCGAGGTGCTGGTGCACCCAGTACGACATCAGGCCGCTCTGCAGCCGTTCGCGCCACCAGGGGGTGGCCCGCATGTCGGCCAGCCAGGAGGCGGAGGTGTTCCAGTCGTCGATGACGTCATGGTCGTCGAAGACCATGCAACTGGGCACGGTGGACAGCAGCCAGCGCACCTCGGGGTCGAGCCACGACTCGTAGTAGAGCCAGGTGTACTCCTCGAAGTCCGCGACCTCGGCGCCCGGCGGATCGGTGAGCCCGCGGCGGGCGGCGATCCGTTCCCGGGTGGCGTCGGAGACCTCGTCGGCGTAGACCTGATCGCCGAGGAGCAGCAGGACGTCGGGCCGTTCGGCCGCCGGATCGGCGGCGAGGCGCGCCGCCAGGCTGTCCAGGGCGTCGGGGCCCACGGGGTCGTGGCCGCCGGCTGGGGGCGCCGCCCAGCGGCAGGAGCCGAACGCCACCCGGACCTCGGCGCCGTCACCGTCGGCGCCGACCGCGGCGGGGGTGCGGATCTCCGAGGGCGGGAAACGGGAGTCGGGCGCCGGCCACACCCGGGCGCCGTCGAGGAACACCTCGTACGCCGTGGCCGTGCCCGCCGTCAGGCCCGTCACCTGGACGAGCGCGTAGTGGTGGCCCGCCACCTGGAAGGTGTCGGCGGTGCCGCTCGCGCCGTCCGCGCAGCGCACCTCGGCGGCACACGGGCGGCTCGACTCGATCCACACGGTCGCCGTCGAGCCGTCGGCGTACCTCAGTACTGGTCCCAGCCGCAGTCCGGCCACGCGATCGCCCTCCTCCGTCGCCCCGTACGGTACGGAACGACGGAGGAGAGTGGCGAGATCCCTGCGGTCACGAGTCGATCAGCAGCTCGCGAGGTAGCTCGTGAGCGCGCTCTTCTCGGCGGAGTCGACCGCGAGGTTGTAGTAGTACTTCACCTGGACCCAGGCGCGGACGTAGGTGCACCGGTACGAGGTGACGGACGGCATCCACTCCGCCGGGTCCTGGTCGCTCTTGGACTGGTTCACGTTGTCCGTGACGGCGATCAGCTGGGGGCGGGTGACGTCGTTGGCGAAGGCCTGGCGCTGGGCGGTGGTCCAGCCGCTGGCCCCCGAGTCCCAGGCCTCGGCGAGCGGGACCATGTGGTCGATGTCCAGGTCGGAGGCGGCGGTCCAGGTGGCGCCGTCGTAGGGGGAGTACCAGCTGCCGCTGGTGGCGGTGCAGGCGGAGTTGGTGACGACGTTCGTACCGTCCCGCTTGAGGATGTACTCACGTGTGTTGCACGTGCCGCTGATGGTGATCCAGGTGGGGAAGAGGTCGCGGTCGTAGCCGGTGCGGCTCTCGGTCTTCACGGTGAGCGAGGCGAGGTAGGTGCGGGCGGTGGCGGCGCTCACCGGGGTGGGGAGCGCGGCGGAGGCGGCCGGGGGGTTGAGCAGCCCGACCGAGGCTATGAGGCCGGTGAGGGCGGCGAGTATGCTCAACCGTCCACGCGCGTAGAACTTCGACATGCGAACTCCATGGGGGAGGCGGGGTGTTGGAGCGCGAGCGTGGGAATGCTCGCGGTCGCACGTTGCGGGGAGATGTGCGTCCGGTGAGAAACTAGTGACACGTACATGACACGACAAGGTTTATGGCAGAACGATCTCGTACACTGGGGAACGCAGAAGGGGAGTAGCTCTTCGCCGGACCGTCGACATACTGCTCAGCTCGTCTGAGCCGGCGCCCGGAGGCGGACCCGTCAGGGGTCGGCCAGCGAGACCTTCGGCAAGCAGTGCACATCCCTGCCCGACGGCAGGGGTGACATGTGTGCTGCCGTGCCGAGGTGTCTCTCCTGAAGCGTTCAGGACTCTCGGTGGGGCGGCCCCGACCGATTGAGGAACCTTGCTCAGCATCACCGTGACGGCGGTCGTCTTCGGCGTCGTCTTCCTGGCCGAACTGCCGGACAAGACCGCGCTCGCCGGTCTCGTCCTCGGCACCCGCTACCGCGCCTCGTACGTCTTCGCCGGGGTCGCCGCCGCCTTCGCGCTGCATGTCGCGCTGGCCGTCGCGGCGGGCAGCGTGCTGACCCTGCTCCCGCAGCAGCTCGTGCACGCGCTGACCGGTGTCCTCTTCCTGGGCGGCGCGGCGGTGCTGCTGATGAAGAAGGACGAGGGCGAGGAGGAGGTCCGGCGGCCCGAGAACCAGTCCTTCTGGAAGGTCGCGGGCGCGGGCTTCATGCTGATCCTGGTCGCCGAGTTCGGCGATCTCACCCAGATCATGACGGCGAACCTCGCGGCCCGCTACGACGATCCGCTCTCCGTCGGACTGGGCGCGGTGCTGGCGCTGTGGGCGGTGGCCGGACTCGGCATCGTCGGCGGAAAGGCGCTGATGAGGCGGGTGCCGCTGAAGCTGATCACGCAGATCGCGGCGCTGCTGATGCTGGCGCTCGGGGTGTGGAGCCTGTGGGAGGCGATCGCCGGCTGAGGGGCGGGCCGAGCCGAACGGCGGATGAACGCCGTCCGGCATCTCGCGGCCGGGGTGGCGGTGGACCCCGATTGTTTTGTACCGTGGAGAAACAAAGTGGCTCCCGTCCGTTTTCCCTGACCGGCGGGCGGGGCCGCCTTGTCTCTTCCTCCCTGGAGTTGCTGATGCCGGTCCTCACCGCCCGCGCCCTCCTGCTCGACATGGACGGCACCCTCGTGAACTCCGACGTCGTCGTGGAGCGGATCTGGCGCCGCTGGGCCGGCGCGCACGGGCTCGACGGCGACGAGGTCATGAAGGTCGTCCACGGCCGCCAGGGGTACGCCTCGATGGCCGTGCTGCTGCCCGACCGGCCGGTGCACCTCAACCACGCGGACAACGCGCGCATGCTCGCGGAGGAGACCGCCGACCTGGACGGCGTCGTGCCGGTGCCCGGCGCGCCCGAGTTCCTCGCCTCCCTGCGGGGCGTCCCGCACGCGCTGGTCACCTCGGCGGACGTCCCGCTGTCGACCGCCCGCATGACCGCCGCCGGGCTGCCGCTCCCGGACGTCCGCGTCACCGCCGAGTCGGTCGGCGCGAGCAAGCCGGACCCCGAGGGCTTCCTGAAGGGCGCGGCCGAGCTGGGGATCGCCCCGGCCGACTGCGTGGTGTTCGAGGACTCAGGGGCGGGCATCGCGGCCGGCCGGGCCGCCGGGATGCGGGTCGTCGGAGTGGGACCGCGGGCCGCCGCGCACGGACCCGACGTGGTGGTGCGCGACCTGCGCGGGGTGCGGGTGGCGGCGGACGGATCCGGGGTACGGATCCACGTGGCGTGAAACGCCTCGGCGGCGCGGCGTGAAACGCCTCGGCGCCGCGCTTGGCTACGGCTCCGTCGTCTCCGACTCCAGGCGGTTCCGGGTCGCTGCTCCGTAGACGCCCAGGCCGTCCTCCGTGGTCCCCCGCGACCACTGGTAGTTGCGCAGGGCGTCCTCGACCTCGCCGCTGAACGTGCCGTCGGCCTCGCCGTTGTAGAGGAACAGCTGCCGCAGCCGCAACTGGAGTTCCGTCACCTCGGCGCCCCTGTCGCCCCGCCGCAGGACGACCGCTTCGGCGGGGTCGTCCTCGTTGTCGGCCCCGTTCCCGGGCGCCAGGGAGCCGGTCGCGCGGGCGGTCGGCGTGGTCTGTCCCACCGCGCTGGACGGGGACGTCGAGGGCGAGGCGCTCGACTCCGAGGCGGAGGGCGACGGACGCTCGCTCTCGGACGCCGACGGCGAGGCCTCGGAGGCCGACGGCGACGCGGAACGACTCGGCGAGGCGGACGGCGAGGCCGCGCTGGTCGAGGCGTCCGGCACGGCCGCCCGCACGTCCTCGGGAGCGGCCCCGTCCCGCGTCGGCTTCTCGTAGCTGAACAGCCCGGAGGCGAACCCGGCCGCCGCCACCACGGCCACGACGGCCGCGGTCGTCGCGATCAGCAGCGTGCGGCGACGGCGCGGACGGTGCGGTTCCTCGTCGTCGGGGTGCGGGGCGGCGACGTCCGCCGCCTCGAACAGGCTCAGGTCGGTCGTGCTCGGCTCGGCGCCGGACGCCGCCAGAGGGGTGGACAGCGCCGCCGTCATGTCCGGCCCCTGACCGGCCGGGTGCGCGGTGCGCAGCGGCATCGTCGCGTCGGCCGGAAGGACGGGAGTCGCGGGGGCGGTCGCCACGGTCGGCAGCGGCATGGTCACGTCGGCCGCACCGGCGGTCCCCGCCGGCCCGCCCACGGGCTCGCCCCCGGCCTCGGTGCCCAGCTCGACGTAGGGCCGTATGCGCAGCGGATCGAAGTCCTCCGCGGCGGCCGCCTCCGTCGTGCGCGTGTCGCGCTGGGCATCGGCGGCGCGCCGGGCGCAGGCGCACGACGGGGTGTTGTCGAGCGCGCGGAGCGCCCCGCACTCCGGGCACGGCAGCCCCTGCTGCCCCGAGTGCCCCTGGTGCCCCGTCGGATCGATCACGTGTTCGTCCCTCCCCATGCAAACTCCAGAGATTATGCAGATCCTCCACACGCCGCGCTGCCCGCGACCCCCGGAATGTCGTATTCCGTCAGGGCGCAAGAGGACTCGAGAGGCCATAACGGGTCACACCGATCACGATGGAGAGGGTCACCAGAGCCTCAGGAGGCATCCATGGTCTTGGACGCGCGCAGCAAGCCGGCGGATCCGCGCGACGAACACGTGTCCGGAAACGTTCTCGTGTCCATCGGCGCCCTCCTGCTCGGCATGCTGCTCGCCGCCCTGGACCAGACGATCGTGTCGACCGCCCTGCCCACGATCGTCAGCGAACTCGGTGGTATGGAGCACCTGTCGTGGGTGGTCACCGCGTACCTGCTGGCGTCGACGGCCGCGACCCCGCTGTGGGGCAAGCTCGGTGACCAGTACGGGCGGAAGAGGCTGTTCCAGGCCGCCATCGTCATCTTCCTGATCGGCTCGGCGCTCTGCGGAATGGCGCAAAACATGCCGCAGCTGATCGCCTTCCGCGCCCTCCAGGGCCTGGGCGGCGGCGGCCTGATGGTGCTGTCGATGGCGATCGTCGGCGACCTCGTCCCGCCGCGCGACCGCGGCCGCTACCAGGGCCTGTTCGGCGCGGTGTTCGGCGCGACCAGTGTCCTCGGCCCGCTGCTGGGCGGCCTGTTCACCGAGCATCTGAGCTGGCGCTGGGTGTTCTACGTCAACCTGCCCGTCGGCGTCGTCGCCCTCGCCGTCATCGCGGCCGTCCTGCACATCCCGCGCAGGTCGACCAAGCACGTCATCGACTACCTCGGCACCTTCCTCATCGCCGCGGTCGCCACCTGCCTGGTCCTGGTGGCGTCCCTCGGCGGCACCACCTGGGACTGGGCCTCGCCGCAGATCGTCGGCCTGGCGGTGCTGGGCGTGCTGCTGATCGTGGCCTTCGTGGCCGTGGAACGGCGGGCCGCCGAACCGGTGCTCCCCCTGAAACTGTTCCGCATCCGCACCTTCACCCTCTCCGCGGTGATCAGCTTCATCGTCGGCTTCGCGATGTTCGGCGCGATGACGTACCTGCCGACCTTCCTCCAGGTGGTGCAGGGCGTCTCCCCGACCCTGTCCGGCGTGCACATGCTGCCGATGGTGGCGGGTCTGCTGCTGGCGTCCACCGCCTCCGGGCAGATCGTCAGCCGCACCGGCCGCTGGAAGGTGTTCCCGGTCGCCGGCACCGCCGTCACCACCCTCGGCCTGCTCCTCCTGCACCGGCTCGACGAGCACAGCTCCACGGGCGCGATGAGCGCCTGCTTCTTCGTGTTCGGTGTCGGCCTCGGCCTGGTCATGCAGGTGCTGGTGCTGATCGTGCAGAACGCCGTCGCGTACGAGGACCTCGGCGTCGCCACCTCCGGAGCGACCTTCTTCCGCTCGATCGGCGCGTCCTTCGGCGTCGCGATCTTCGGCACGATCTTCTCGAGCCGCCTGGGCGACAAGCTCGCGGACGCCTTCCGCGGTGTGCGCCTCCCGGCCGGGGTCTCGGTGGACGGGCTCGAGTCCGACCCGCGCGGCATCTCCGAACTGCCGTCGACCCTGCGACCACAGGCCCTGCACGCGTACGCGTCCGCCATCACCGACGTCTTCCTGTACGCCGCCCCCGTCGCCCTGGTCGGCTTCGTCCTCGCGTGGTTCCTCAGGGAGGACCCGCTGCGCGGCTCGGTCACCGCGCCCGACGTGACGGAGACCCTCGCCAGCAACCCGGTGGAGCGGTCCTCGTACGACGAGGTGTGCCGGGCGCTGTCCGTCCTCGGCACCCGTGAGGGCCGCCGGGAGATCTACCGGGACATCACCGCCCGGGCCGGCCAGGACCTGCTCCCGGCGTCGAGCTGGCTGCTGCTGCGGATCAAACGCTGCGGCAGTGTCGAGCCGGCGACGCTGGCCGAACGCACGACCGTCCCGCTGCCGGTGATCATCGACGCAGTCCGTCAGGTCGAGGGGAGCGGCCTAGTCGTGCGCGAGGGCCTCGACGTGGTGCTGACCGACGAGGGCCGCGAGGTCGCCGACCGGCTCGCCGAGGTCCGCGAGGAATCCCTGGGCGCGCTGCTGGGCGACTGGTGGGGCCCCGACCGGCCCACCGACCTGGTCCAGCTCGTCAGGGAACTGAACAGCGAGCTGTGCGGCTCGGACCGCGAACAGCCGCACGGCGGGCGGGTGCTGCCCGACCACCGCCTCGCCTGACGTCCCGGCCGAGCCTTCACCTGAGGCGTTCGCCGTCACTCGGGATTCGAGCCGTCACCCGAGGCCGTGGCCGTCACCCGAGGTGCCTCCTGGCCGAGCGGCTTGCCGAACCAGTGGTCCGCGTACGGGGCGGAGTTGTGCGGCTCGGTCTCCGCGTATCCCAGTCGGGCGTACAGGGCACGGGCCTCGACGAGATCGCCGCGGGTGTCGAGGATCATCCGCGTGGCGCCGAGCGCGCGGGCAGCGTCCTCGGCGCCACGGACGAGGAGCGCCGCGCCGCCCCGGCCGCGCAGCCCGGCCCGGACGAACACCCGGGTGAGCTCGGCGGTGCCGGCGTCCCGCAGCCGTACACCCGCGGTGCCGGCCGGTTCACCGCCGTACCACCCGACGAGCAACCGGCCGCCGGGCGGCGCGAGTTCGGCTCCGGTGTGGGCGGCGATCTCCCGCTCCAGCTCGGCCGGGTCGGTCCTGCGCCCCTCGTGCAGCAGGTAGTAGCGGTCGCTGACCTCGGTGTAGTACGCCCGCCAGAGGGCGTGGGCGACCGGGGCGTCGAAGGGTTCGGTGGTGATGGTCCAGGTCGGCGGTGTCGTCATCCGCACATTGTCCGAGGGCGGTCCGGCGGTCCCGCAACCGGATATGCCCCGGCGATCCCGCCCCCGGCCGCGCGGGCCGTTTATGAGGGGCGGTCCGGGCAACCCGATCCGAGAACCGGCCCGTGGGGCCGACACACCGGAAGGCAAGGCATGTCCACAGGAGTGATCATCGCTCTGATCGTGATCGTGGCGGCCATCGTCGCCGTCGCGGCCGTTCTGGCCGTGCGGGCCCGCGGCTCGCACGGCGGACACGGTCTGAAGCGTCGCTTCGGGCCCGAGTACGACCGTGCCGTGGCCCGGCACGACGGGGACGTCAAGGCCGCCGAGCGCGAGCTCGACGCCCTGGTGGAGCGGCACGGCGGGCTGCGCGAGCGCCCGTTGGAGCCCGCCGAGCGCGAGATGTTCGAGGCTCGCTGGACGACCGCGCAGGAGCGGTTCGTCGACTCGCCCCAGGAAGCGGTCACCGAGGCCGACCGTCTGCTCGCCGAAGTGGCCGGCGCCCGGGGTTACCCGGACGGCGACCAGTACGAGGAGCAGCTCGCCGCCCTCTCCGTCCACCACGCGCATCACATCCACGGCTACCGACACGTCCACCACGTCGCCCGTGCGGGCGTCAACGGCGCCGCAACGCGCGACGCGAGCGCGAACGGCACGTCCGGCGCACCGGGCACGGAGGAGATGCGGGCCGCCATGGTCGAGGCCCGCGCCCTCTTCGACGACCTGGTCGGCGACGCCTCCCACGGCGCCGACCGTCAGCGCACGCGACAGCGCGTGAGCCAGGACGGTTCCCGCTCCGGCCACCAGCTGCCGAGGGGCTTCCACCGTCACCAGGCGAAGGAGGGCTGACCGCCATGCCCGACCTGACACCGAACACGACACCGAACACGACGCCCGACCCGCGGGACACGACCCGTGACACGGCTACGAACCCGGATGCCGTACCGGGCGTGAGCCCGGAGAACCGCCGACCGGCGGGCGACCGGCCGCGCGTGGCGAAGTCCGCGGACACCGCGCGCGTCGCCGACGCCGCACGTGCCGCCGAAACGGCACGGGCCGCCGAGGCCGCACGGACCGGAGAGGCCGTCCACGCCGACGAGGCGGCGCGCACCCGCGAGGCTGTCCCGCAGACCGACACGGCCCTGCCGGGGGAGACCGTCCTGCCGGGGGAGAGGGGACGGACGTCGGCGGAGCCGCGCGGAACGACAGCCGTGGGCGAGCCGACACCGCTCGGCTCCGACTTCGGCGCGGGCAGCGCGGGCGGTGCGGCGCGTGGCCGCGCGGCCGGCGCCGGCCGGGACGCGGGTCCGCTCAGCGCCTCCGGCGAAGGGGCGGCGCCCCGGCACCGGGACGCGGGCGCGGTGGACACCGTCACGGGCCGCGAACCGACCACGGCCGCAGCCGAGCACGGCGGTCACGGCGAGTCCCTGCTGCCGGACGACGAGTGCGACCGGATCTCCTCCCGCATGCGGCAGGCGGTCGTCGGGTTCGTCGACGGCCCGCGCGACGCCGTCGCGGAGGCCGACCAGGTGCTGGAGGAACTCGCCGCGCGCTTCACGGACGCCGTGGACCGCCGACGCCGTACCCTGCGCGGGTCCTGGCAGTCGGGAGAGGGCGGCAAGGACCGCTCCGCGCAGGCCGCGACGGCCGCCGACACCGAGCAGCTCCGCCTGGCCCTGCGGGACTACCGCGAACTGACCGAACGGCTGCTACACCTCTGAGCCCTCGGCCCCTGCGGCCGACCCACCTGCCGCCGCCCGGCGCTCCCGCCACTCGCGTACGACCGCTTCGACGTCGTACGGCTTCATACCCAGCGGGGGGCCGGGCGGCGGCTTGAACATCATGTCGCGCAGTCTGACGTTGACGTCCGTGATGATCTTCCGGACCAGGCGTTCCGAAGGCGCCGCGTACGCCGCCGCGAGCGCGTCCTCGGCCTCCTTGCGCAGGGCGAGCGTCGGCGGCAGCACGGAGAGACCCTCCCGGGCCATCTTGCGCTTGATCCACCAGAGTTCGTCGTACGTGGTGTCCGCACCCTCGGGCAACGGCTTGCCCGCTCCCGCCAGTCGGGCGAACTCGCCGCGCAGCTCCGCCTCACGGATCTGCCTGTCGACCCAGGACTCGAACGGGAGACCCGGTGGCTTTCGCTCGGTCATGCGTCCATTGTGCCGGACGCGGTGGGCCCGGGCGATTTATCATGCGGCCGCTGTACAAGCACACTTAGGACCTGTCGTCCGGGTCGGGTGGCGCCGGGACACGGTGCCTTGTCGGCTGGGTCGAGCGGAGCAGGACGCGTGCAACTGCGAGGCGGAGGAGGGAGTCGACGCGATGGAGGAGTCGGCGACCGACGACAACGCCGCAGGTGTGCGTGGCCTGCTCCGCGTCCCGCCGCATGATCCGAACGACAGGTCCTGGGACCCAGGACGCCGACAGGCATGTCAAAGACACCGCAAGGGGAGCGCACGTGCTCGAACTCACCATGGCCACCGTCTCCGGGACGGAAGAGGGCGCCACGGCCGGCATGCTGATGGCCGACTCGCCCAGTGACCCGGGTGCCGTGCTCCGGGTGGGCCGGGACAAGTCCCTGTGCCGTCTCGCGACCCCCGACGACTGGCTGTTCGTCTCCCGGGTGCACCTGGAGTTCCTGTGCGGCCCCGACGGCACCTGGCAGGTGTCGTGGCTGCGCGGCTCGCAGGACGAGCCGTCGTCCGAGGTGCGGCTGGTGAGCGGCCAGTACGCGCAGCCGCTCGCCTACGGCGGGACCATGCCGCTGGCGCGCGGCGGCTCCGGCGAGATCATCGTCCTCGACCGCACCGGGCCGCGCAGCGTCAACGTGGGCTTCTATCACGAGGCGTGAAATTCGCGGGTGTCACGAGGCGTGAAGTTCGCGGGGGGAAAGGGCTCCGAGGCTAGGCCAGGACACGTGCCAGGGCGAAGCCGTCGTAGCCCTTCGCCCCCACCGTCTGGACGGCCGTGCCGCTCAGCCGCGGGTGCGAGCCGATCAGTTCGATCGCGGCGCGGGTGCCGACCACGTCCTCCGCGTCGCTGTGCACGTCCGCGACCCGGCCCTCCCGTACGACGTTGTCGACGACGATGAGGCTGCCCACGCTCGTGAGCTTCAGCGCCCACTCCAGGTAGGGGGCGTTGTTGACCTTGTCGGCGTCGATGAAGACGAGGTCGAAGGGCGGCGGGTTCTCGTCGGCCAGCAGCGGCAGCGACTCCAGGGCCGGCCCGACCCGTACCTCGACCAGCTTGTCGAGACCCGCGCGCGCGATGTTGCGGGTGGCGACCTCCGCGTGCCGGGGGTCGTACTCCAGGGAGATCAGCCGGCCGTCGGCCGGGAGCGCGCGGGCCAGCCAGATCGTGCTGTAGCCGCCGAGCGTGCCGATCTCCAGGACGTTGCGGGCCCCCTGGATCTCGGCGAGCAGCTGGAGCAGCTTGCCCTGGTTCGCCGTGACGTTGACAGGTGGCAGCCCGGCGGCCTCGCTGTCACGCAGCGCGGCCGTCATCACCTCGTCGTCCGGGGCGAGATGGTCGGTGAAGTAGGCGTCGACGGCGTCCCAGGCCTGCGACTCGCTCATGCGCTCTGCCTCTCGTGTACCTGACATATCCGGCGGTATGTCTCGTCAGGAATGCTAAGTCGAGCCCCACGGATCCCCGGCCGGGCCTTTCAGCCGTTCGGCGCAGGGGGTGCGGCGGGAGGCGCGAAGGACACGGAAGGCGCGCCGCGCGGCGCGGGGGGAGTGGGCGCAGTGGCGGGAGTGGCGGGAGTGGGGCGAGCGGACGGCATGGGGGGTGTCCGCGGCGGCACGGGCGGCTTCGGCGGCACGGGGGCGGGGGCGGCGACGGGGCGGGTGCCCGGCGACGGAGGAACGGGAGGAGCGGGGACGGGCGGCCGCGCGGGCCGAGGGGGAGTACGGCGAAGGGACGGCGGCCGCGGGGGCACGGGGGGTGCGGGGGGCGCCGTGGCCCCCGGCCCGCTCTCCGGCCCCTCTGCGGTGGCGGGCGCCGGCCGGAAGCGTGAGGCGTGTCGGGGGCGGGGCAGGGTCACCCGGCGGGCGCGGCCCCAGCGGATGCCCAGCACCACGGCGACCGTGTTCGCGACGGCCAGTCCGCCGACGACCGTCAGCAGCCACACCGGGATGCCGGCCAGGGCGAGCAGCCGGTCCTCGTAGATCACCTGCCGGTACGCGGCGTCCGTCGCCGTCCGGCGCAGCTCGTGGTCCCCGGAGATCTCCGAGGGGTGCGGGAAGTCCTGGGCGACCGCCGTCAGGAACGGTGTGCTCTTGGCCAGCGCGGCCAGCGGCCCCGTCGTCCTGCCGAGCGGCCCGGCGAACGTCACCCGGGGCCGCTCGCCGCCGATCCGCGAGGCCGGTTCCATGCGGTGGGCGGCGAGGACGTACAGGCCGAGCGACTGCGGGGTGGCCGCCAGCCGGGACAGCCGCATCGGGTAGACGAGGGTGTCGGCGGCGAAGGTGAGGTGCAGCGGCTCCAGCTCGCCGCGCAGCGCTGTCCCCGTGCTCTCGGGGGTCAGCCGGATCGCCACGTACTCCCAGCGCCGGTCGACGTACGGCTGGAGCGCGGTCTCCAGGCTCCCCGGGAGGGTGAAGTCGTTGGCGCGCAGCCAGTCGTCGAGGTCGGCCGGGTCGGTGGCGGTCAGCCGGGCCACGTCGAACGGGCCGAGCCGCTCCCGTCCGATCACGCCGACGCCCGAGGCGGGCCCCGCCCCGGGCGGCGGCGGGCCCGTGGTGTCGCCGCCCGCGGTCAGCGGCCAGTCGCCGTCCTGCGGCCAGAAGTGGTGGCGGGTGCGGTGCGCGGGGGCCGTGGCCGCCGCCAGTTGGTCGAACAGCTCGGGATCGCCGAGCCCGACCGTCGCCCGGTGCGGCACGGGCATGATCCAGGCGGCCCGCTCGGCGTCCCCGCCGACCGTCAGCCGCATCACGATCTGTTCCTGCGCGCCGTCCCAGCGCACCGCGGAGACCTCACGGCCGACCACGACCTGCCGCTGGTCGCCCGGGAGCAGCGCACCGCAGCCGCAGGCGTAGGCGGGCGCGACGAGCGAACCGAGCTGGATCGCCAGCAGCGCCAGCAGCACGGCCGTGATCCGTCCGCGCAACCGCTTTCCGCGCGCCCGCCGTCCCCGCAGGAAACCGACCATGCCTCGTATCCTCTCCAGCACTCTCCGTACCCGCCAGCGCGCATTGTGGTGGCAACGACGGTACGGCTGAAGCCCCCGTTCCGTTCGAGGCCTGATCCAAATCCCGTTCCCTGACGGCTTCCTGACGATCCCCTGACCGTCCCCCGTGTCCCCCCGAACCTCGTCCCGCGCCCTGTCTCGCATCCCGGCCGCGGGAACGTCCGACCCCCGGGAGCACTATCGTCTTCCGGACAAAAGGAGAGCGGACGTCAGGTGAAGTGGGGATGGCCTGCGTCTCTCCCCCCGGGGCGGTGCGAGCCTCATAGGGTGCGGTAGGAGACTTCGTGCACGGGACGCGTGGGACGAACGCGGCGGGAGGCCGACGAGGCGTGGCGAATGCGGAGCACAGCGGGCGACCGGCGGAGCCCTTCGGGCCGACGGCGGCCGACAGGGTGAGAGCGCGGCTGCGCGCGGCCCGCCTCGGCCTCTGGCTGCTGGCGGTGGTCCTCGCCGTACGCCAGGTGGCCGTCGTCGTCGGCACCCCGCGCGGGGAACGACTGACGGATCTGGAGACCTGGGTCGGCCCGGACGGCGTGCTGCACGTCAACGGCTCGCTCTACGACTCCACGCGCTTCACGGGCACGCCCTTCACCGGGCTCGTCCTCAAACCCCTCACCCGGGCGGCCGAACAGGCCCTGGGCTGGGGCTGGACCTTCGGCACCCTGCTGCTGGTCGCCGCCCTCGGCCTGGTCGTCGCGCGGGCCCTGCCGCATCCGGTCGGCAGACGCACGGCACTGCTCGCCGCACCCGTCGCGATCAGCCTGCTGATGCTGTCGCTGCCGGTGCGCAACGCCCTCTGGCTCGGCCAGACCAGCGTCATGCCGGTGCTGCTGGTCCTGCTCGGCGGCTTCGTCGTACGGGACTGGCGGGCGGCCGGCGCCCTGATCGGCCTGGCGGCGGCCCTCCAGCCCACCGTCCTGCTCTTCGCCGCGCTGCTGTGGTTCACCGGACGCCGCCGCGCCGCGGCCGCCACCGGCGCCACGTTCGCCGCGGGCACCGCGCTCGCCTGGGCGGCGATGCCGCACGACTCGTACACCTACTGGGTGCACCACATGGCGGGCGTCGGACTCGGCGGCGAGGCCGACGCGCTCGCCAACCAGTCCCTGCACGGCGCCCTGCTCCGCCTCGGCCTCTCCGGCCCGCTGGAGATCGGCTTGTTCCTGTCGCTCGGCGCGGCCGTCGCCGCCCTGGGCGTCCGCCGTGCCGTCCGCTACGCCCGCGACGGCCAGCTGCTGCTCGCGGTGGCCCTCACGGGCTGCGCGGCGATCGTCGTCTCGCCCACGACCTGGCAGCACCAGCTGCTGTGGGTGCTGCTCGCCGTCGTGGGCCGGGTCGGCAAGCGGGCCTCCGACCGCTATGTGTGGCCGGTGGCCGTCCTGCTGGTGATGACCCTCCCGGCGAAGATGATGCTGCCGAACATGGCGGTCCTGTACCCGCTGCGCGACAACGCGGTTCTGCTGGCCGCGCTGGCGGCGGCCACGATCGTGCCGTTCCTGCCGCGCACCTCCCCGTACTACCGCACGCCCATCGCCACGCGGTACGCGGAGCCGGTCCCCACGCGCTTCGGGCGCGTCCCGCTGCTCCCCTTCCTGAAGCGGGTCCTGACCCGCCCGAACCTCCTCCTCGAACTCCTGCTGATCCGCGTGACGTACGCGGCGTACCAGCAGGTCCGGCTGGCGGCGACCGGCGGCTCGAACTCCGCGGGCCGGGTCCGGGCGGAAAGCCACGGGCAGCAGGTCCTCGACATCGAGCGGTTCCTGCACATCGACATCGAGCACTGGGCCAACCACGCGGTGGTCAAGGTCGGGTGGCTGCGGGACTTCTTCGACTTCTATTACGAGTCCTTCCACTTCGTGGTCCCGCTGACGGTCCTCGCCATCCTGTACTGGCGCCGCCCCGTCGACTACCGCTGGGCCCGCTCCTCCCTCGGTTTCGCGACCCTGCTGGCCCTCGTCGGCTTCTGGCTCTACCCGCTGGCCCCGCCCCGCCTGATGCCGGACCTGGGCGTCATAGACACCGTGCACGGCGTCCAGGACTTCTCCAAGCCCGACTACGGCACGCTGACGGCACTGACGAACCAGTACGCGGCGATGCCGTCCCTGCACTTCGGCTGGTCCCTGTGGTGCGGGCTGGTCATCGCGATCGTCGCCCCGAAGTGGTGGATGAAGGCGCTGGGCCTGCTGCACCCGCTGTTCACGGTGTCGGCGATCGTGGCGACCGGCAACCACTGGGTACTGGACGCGGCCGGCGGCGCACTCGTGGTGGTCGGCGGCTTCGGCCTGTCCTACCTGTTCATGGGGCCGAGGGCGCGGTTCGCGACGGCGACGGCGGTGAAGGCGGCGGCCGAACCGGCACGGGCCGAGAAGGAGCCGTCACCGAGCTGATCGCTCAGGTGGGCCGCCGAGCCGAATGCTCAGGTGGGCCGCCGAGCCGATCGCTCAGGTGGGCTTTTCCGCGGCCAGCCGCTCCTGGAGCCGCGCGTGCCGGAACTGGTAGACGGGGCCCGTCGCCCGCAGCAGATTGCGGCGGCGGGCGTCCTCCAGGAAATGCACGAGCCGTACGGGGGTGCCCTCCTCGTGGTGGAGCTGTAGGGCGGTGAGGGCGGTGGCGACGGCCAGGTTGCCGACCAGGCCCGAGGTGGCGCCGGTCCACAGGAAGGCCGTCAGCGCGAACTCCGCTCCGCGCGGCCAGGATGTCGACCAGGCCACCATGGGGCCGATGTACAGCGCGAGGGCGAAGCCCGTGAGCAGCCCCAGGAAGAGACGCAGCCCGATGTGGTGCCGCCACACGTCACGCGGGCTCACCGACCGGGTGTCGGCGACCGACGGCCGGGCGAAATCCTCACGTACCATGTCGTAGCGCCCCACGCCCACCGAGAGGAAGGGAGCGCGGGAGAGGATCTCGTAGCCCCGCCCCGTGGCCAGCACCTCGCCGAAACCGAGCGGCAACGTGACCAGGTACCAGAACCAGTACGGCGGGGAGTGGTCGACCAGCAGCGGTATCAGCAGGACGAGCGCGGTGCCCACGAACAGCCACTGCGCGATGCCCGCCCCGACCGTCCGCCGGGTGAAGATGTCGCGCCAGCCCGCGCTCGACAGCGGCTGCGGGACGCTGCGTGCCGCGAACTGGAGGGCGATCCCGTAGCCGCCCGCGATCGCCGACAGAGTACTGATCACCGCTATCGGGAGAGACGGGCTCAGGCTCCAGGCCATGATCACGCCTGGTGGCCCGCACACCACCGCGGAGACGATCCACACGGCGACCAGCCGGGGCCGTCGGCCCGTCCAGCCGGGAATGTGCCACCAGCGCAGATCGCGCGTGTCCTCCTGGGTGAGCCGTGTGGCCATGTACCGGAGCGTGCGTTCGGCCGTCGTCGCGGAGTAGCGCGGGCGGGGGTGTCCCGGGCGCCGGGTGTAGGCGGCCACGACCGCGTGATCGAGGAGATGGTTCTCGATGGCTGCGGCGCTGGGAAACCGGGCGGCGTCGAGCAGTTCGTCGACGGGGTCGTCGTCGCCGTAGACGTCGCGGAGCAGGGCGATGGCGAGCGGTCCGGCGAGGGCGGCGGCGAGCGGGTCGGGGGCGAGCGGTCCGGCCTCCGTGAGCAGCCGCCCGGTGAGCGCCCGCCAGGCCGTCGACGGTTCGGCGGGCAGCCGGTTCAGCAGATACCCGGCGGCGTCGGCGGCCCGGACCGGCTGGATCTCCAGCGCGAGAGCACCGCCCAGCCGGGCCTTCTTCGCGGTGAGCACGGCCTCCCTGGCCCGCGAGACGAGCACCAGCCGGAAGGGCGCCGTCTCCAGCGCGCCGACCATGGCCCCGCGCAGCCTGCCGGTGACCTCGTCGAGGCCGTCGAGGAAGAGCGAGATACGCCCCTGTTCGAGCAGTTGCCGGGCGCGGGCGCGTCCGCCCTTCCCATGGAAGAGCGTGTACTCGCGGCCGAGCCGGTCGGCGGCCCACTCGACGGCGGTCTCCTCACCGGGGTTCCACCCGTCGAGCGACAGCAGCACGGGCACGGGCACGCGAGCCCGGTCGGCGGGCGCGACCTGCGCGGCCCGATGGACGAGCGCGTCGAGAAGCAGCAGCACGGCGGCGGCGGTCTTCCCGGCGGCCGGCGCCCCGACGAGCAACAGCCGCCCGGAGGCCAACCCGCCGTAGACGGCGTGCAGTTCACGCAGACCGCCGCCGTCGCGGAGCCGCTCCCGGGTGATCGCCCCCACCCCCGGCAACGGCCCGAACCGCGCCCGCCCCGCACCTTCCCCCGTCGCCCCGACGACCCGCCCCGCCACCTTCCGATCGCTCACCCGCCACCGCACGGGCAGCGGCGCGGGCTCCAGCAACCGCCGCAGCCCGGCCTCCTCCTGCCACTGGGCACCGACGACACGGGCGAGTTCGTCGGCGGTGATGTCGAGGGGGTCCACGGTGGTGGACGAGGTGTGGGTGGGCGGCGAGTGGGTGATGTGGTGATGGATGTTCTGGGTGTTGTGGTCACCGACCTGGAAGGCGGCGGACCCGTGAAACGCGTTACCGGAAACGGAGTTGCCGGAAACGGAGTTGCCGGAGACGGGGTGATCGGACACGGGTCGACGGGGGAAGGAGTCACCGCCGCCGGAGCCACCGAGGCCGGTCTCTCCGTCGCCGGTGTCTCTGCCCCCCGAGTCTTTGCCCCCCGAGTCTCTGTCGCCGGGGTCCGCCTCGGCGCTGCCGGCGTCGGTCATCCGCCGGACCCGAAGTGGTTCTCCTGCCGGTTGTGATCGCCGGTCTGGACGGCCGTGGGCCCGTGAAAGGTGTTGCCGCCGACGGCGCCACGGGCCGGTCCGTCCTCGGCGCCGAACTCCCTCCTCAGCTGCACGAGTTGCTCGACGAGTCGCTCCCGCTCGTCGTCCGCGAGGGCCTCGAGCAGCGAGGCGAACTCCCCTTGCCACAACACCGCGTGCACGGCCCGCAGCCGCTCCCGCTCCCCTTCGTCGACGGTGGCGAGCACCGCCGCCGTCCGGTCGAGCCGTTCGATCGCCTCCCGCTCGGCGTCGGCGTCCCCCCGCCCGACGAGCCGGGCACACCGCACCCGGAACCAGGCCCAGCCGTCCGCCCCCGCCGACTGCACGACGGCCATCCCCCCACCGGCCGCAGCCGCGGTCAACGCCTCGCTCAGCATGTCCGGTCCCCTCCCCGTGGTCGCCTGACCCGCTGTCCGCACGCGGGACAAAACGCATGGTACAGACGGCAGTTGGAGGTGACGGAGCCTTCTGATCACCGGGCGGGGAGAATCACGGGATGGGCGGAAACACGAGGGTCGCGAAGGCAAGGGTCGCGAAGGCAAGGGTCGCGAAGGCGAGTGCGGCCAAGGCGAGTGCGGCCAAGGCGAGTTTCGCGACCGCGAGGGTGTGGTTCATGCGGCGAAGCCCGCTCTTCTGGCTGCTGCTCTCGGCGCTGTCGTGCGCCGTGATGTTCTTCGTCTGGATCTGGGGGGCGTTCTCGGGCGGCCTGGACGTGGAGGAGACCTGCACGCTCATCGAAGGCGAGCCCTATGACGACGCCTACCGGGCGGAGCACTGGCGCGAGCCGTCGCAGGTCTTCCCACTGCACGACAAGTGCAACGCCGCGTACGACCTCGTGCCGTTCTGGGTCAACCCGATGCTGGTCCTGCTGGCGTTCCTCGCCGTGGGCGGCCTGATCGCGGCGGTCTGGGCGACACTCGTCCGGCTGCGGCGGCTCTGGCAGCGACGGCGGCCGACCTCGGCGCTCTGAGCCGCCGACGGCGGACGGCGGCCGTATTGCGTCGGCTCACCCTCACCTGGCGGTCACCTCGACGGAGGGGCGGGCGACTGCGGAGGGTCGCCCCACGAGGCCTCGCAGCCGGCGCTCCGCGGGCTGCTCGACGCAGTGATAGGCAGGCGCCGCGAGAGCGAGACTGACGACCAGCACCCCCGCCCAGAACACGAGCGTCTCACCGCCGGGCGCGGGCTTGCCCCACTCGAACACGGCCACCCGGATCACGATCTCGTGGAGCAAGTACCAGGCGAACGACCAGTGCCCCAACCGGATCATCCAGGCCCCGCCCAGCCCGGTCCGCCGCCCATCGAGGTCGGCACGGGCAGCGGCGCAGATCAGAGCGGCGAAGAGGGGCGCGGAGAACAACTGGGAGGCGGAGTAAGGGCTGTACCAGACGGCATCCGGTACCGCGCCCGACCACGGGATCAGCACCAGATGCCAGCCGACGACGAGCCCGACGGCCACCGGCAGCGACACGGGCGACCGCCAACCGCGCTTGAGCGCCAGCCCGGCCACCACGCCGAGCACGAACTGAAGGGAACGGGTGAGCGGCAGATAGTCGAGCGCCCAGGTGCGGGTGGTGGCCGACAGCCCGGACAGCGCGACCCACAGCAGCGGCGCGACGAGGCTGACCCCGAGGGCCGTCCATCCCCACACCCGGACGCGTCGCCGGGCGAGCACGGCCAGCAACACGGGGAACGTCAGATAGAACCAGGCCTCGTCACTCAGCGACCAGGCGGCCGGATTCCCCCCGGTGAAGATGACCGGCTGCGGAAACCACGCGTGCACGAGCAGCAGGGTCGCCCCCACCGCCTTGACCGACACGGCCCGGCCCATGACCGCCCACCACACCCCGACGGACGCCCCGACACTGACGGCGAGCAACGGCCAGATCCGAGCGAACCGCCGCCACAGAAACACCCGTACGGCGACGCCGGCCCCCTCGTAGGTATAGGCGAGCACGACACCGGACAGCACGAAGAAGAACGTCACCCCGCTCCGCCCGTACCACACCGCATCACTGACCCCCGGCACGCTCCCGACCTGCCGGGACAGGTGATACAGCACGACAAGCAACGCGGCCCAGAACCGAAGCCCGGTGAGCGACGGCAGCCGGTCGCGACCGGGGGCGGGTGTGGGTGCTGGTACGGCGGGCAATGGGCGTCCTTCATGGTCAGGGCGATGCCGGGAAAAGCGTACGGGGCACGCGGTGGTGCCGCGTGCCCCGTACAGGTAAGGCGAGGTTCAGTTGTAGGGGGTGACCAGTTTCATGGGCTCGTAGGGATAGGTGCTGGTGGGTGCGGACCAGCCCGCGACGCCGCCCTTGAAGGTCGCGTCCGCGCCGGACCAGGTCCAGGTCCAGGTCTGGATGTTGGTGTCCTGCTTGCGCAGGGCTGCCAGGTCGTCGTATCCGTCGCCGTTGAAGTCACCGGTGGCGAGCTGGGTCTGGGCGATGTTCCAGCTGAGCTTGCCGTCGAGGGTGACCTTGGCCGAACCGAACTGGTCCTGGCCGGAGAGAGACTCGGCGAGCATGGTGGAGACCTTGTCGCTGCCGTCGTTGTAGGCGTACCAGATCATGATGTCATCGCGTCCGTCGCCGCTGAAGTCTCCTGCGTGCGGGGTGGCCTGATCCCAGTCGAGGGAGCCGGTGTACCACCAGGACGTCGGGTTCTGGAAACCGCCGGTGACGCCGGCGAGGAACGTGTGGGTGCGGATGGTGTCGTCGCCCTGGCCGTAGAAGACGGAGAGGTCGTCGCGCCCGTCACCGTTGAAGTCACCTGTGGTGAACTTGCATCGGCTGCGCAGCCAGGTGCCCGCGGGTGCCGAGAAGGACTCGAAGGGGTTGTCGAAGCCGCCGCGCACGTTGGCGGTGAGGGTGAACAGCTTGGTCGTGCCGTCGGGGTACGCGTACCAGATGGCGACGTCGTCACGTCCGTCACCGTTGAAGTCGCCGGCCTCCGGGGTCATGTAGGTGGCGTGCATGACGTTGGCCTTGACGGTCCAGGAGGTCAGCGGCGCGGCGAAGCCTCCGTTGGCCTGTCCCAGGAAGGTCAGCATTTCCAGGCTGGTGTCCGGCTTGGGGTGGAGCGCCGCGATGTCGCCGCGCCCGTCACCGTTGAAGTCGCCGGTGACGAACTTCATGTACTTGGCTTCGTACACGCCGACCGCGGCGGCGTACGACTTCAGCGGTTCCTTGAAGGTGCCGTCGGAGTTGGTCAGGAGGCTGTAGGTGGCATCCGTTCCGGCGGCGAAGTCGTTCCACCAGGCCAGGTCGCTGCGTCCGTCGCCGTTGTAGTCGTGGCGCATACCGGAGCCGTTGGACCACAGGGCCTGGCTCTTGGCGTTGTAGACGACCAGATTGCCCTTGTCCTGGAGCAGGACGTAGCCCTCGCCGGTCAGGTTGGGGTTGGTGTCGGCGGTCAATCCGGTGGTCCACAGCTTGGTCAGGCCGTCCGCGCTGTAGACGGTGAGGTTGCCGTTGGACCCCACCCGGGCTGTGGCGTCCGGGTTCCCCGAGGTCTTGGACTGCCAGACGACCACGCCGGCCTTGGACGTGACGGTGAGGTTGCCGTCACCCTTCATGGTCAGGGTGGCGGAGTTGGACGTGATGGACTGGCCGGAGGTGAGCTGCGTGCCGGGCGCGATGCGGATGCCGCCGGTGATGCCGTCGATGGTGAAGGCGCTCCCGAAACCGGCGATCTGACCATTGGTGACCTTGCCGGGCCAGCCGGCCATCGTGTTGTCGGCCTTGCGCGTCCAGAGGTCGAGGACGCCGTCACCGGTGAGGTCACCTGAGGTACCCAGGGTGGGGTAGTCGGCCTTCTTGAAGCCGGTGGCGATCTTGGTGCGGTCGGTTCCCCAGGTGGCGAGGTTGAGCTTGCCGTCGTCCGCGATCTTCGTTCCGTAGGAGCGGAAGAGTTCGCCGGTCGCGCCGTCACGGAGCAGCAGGTCGGGGACGGCGTCGCCGTTGAGATCGCCGGGGGCGACCACGGTGAACTTGCCCCAGTCGATGGTGCCCACGAGGGAGGGGGGTGCGACGCCGTCGAGAACGCCGGCGGTATCGCCGTAATAGGCCCAGAGCTTGGTGCCCTGCTTGACAAGGACGTCAGGGAAGGAATCGCCGTTGAGGTCGCCTCCTGTGGTGACCTGTTCGGCGTTGTACCAGTGGTCGTCACCCTCCCAGCCAGGCCTGGCCTTGCATTTTCCGTTCCTGGGGACCGGGCAACTGACCTGCAGCTCTACGTACTGATCGCGATCGATACTGCCCTTGCCGTTGTTGTCGTAGACGCGGAGGTTGTTCTTCTTGGTGTTGGCGTTGTACTCGAGGGAGACGAGGTCGTTGTAGCCGTCTTCCGTCCAGTCACCGGACAGCCCAACCTGCTGGCCCGGGAAGGTCCCGCCTGCGTTGGCTGCGGCGTAGAACTGGCTTTCCCCCTGGCCGGCGTGGGCGAGGAGGGTGCCGTTGGAGTCAGTGCTCCAGATGTCCTTGAAGGTGTCGCCGTTCAGGTCGCCGGGCTGATCCTTGTCCGCGGATCGGGTGGCGTAGTAGAGGTAGGTGGCTGTGTCGGAACGGTTGCCGGCTGCATCGACGCTATATGCGTACACCAGATGCGGGCCGTATGAGGGGACGGGGAAGTCTGCCCAGGCAGCCTCCGTAGAGGCTTCGTTGAGGTTGGGGTCGGTGTCCGTCCACCAGTAATAGGCTTTGACGTCGGTCACACCGTTGGGGGCGAGCAGGAAACGAGCGGTGGTACGAGCCGGCCCCGTCTGAGAGGGCCAGCCGTTGTCCCCATTGGGGTACTTGTTGCCATCGGAAGTGATGACGGGGGGCTTGCTCGGCCGAGCGCGGTCGATACTGAAGGTGCAGGTCTTGCTGTACGCCGAATAGGCACCGTCCGAGTCCTTTGCCCGCACCTTCCAGGTGTAGGTCCCGCTGGGCGTCTTGTCCGTCGGCAGTGCGACGGTGGCGACGCGCCCGCGCAACGCTGGCACGCTGATTCCGTACGGTGTGGTGGAGCCGGAGGCGAAGAGTTGAAATTCGGCGGTCAGGTTGCCCGCGTCGGGATCGTCGACCTTCGCGTAGAGACTGACCGAGGTGTTGCCGATGGTGCTGCCCGCAGTGCAACTGCTGCTCGGATAGGTGCCCAGGCCGGTTGGGACCTTGGGAGGGTGGTTGTAGACGATCTCCAGGACGGCCGTCTTGGGGTCGAACTTCTTCCAGCTGAAGGTGTCTGTCTCGCTGGATGCGTACATGCCCAGGTTGACGCTCACGTCGCCATTGGCAGCCGCCTTGCGGACGACGTTCGTGGCATTGAACTCCAGGTTGCCGGCCGGGCAGTCGCTGCTCCAGCCCTTTGCGTCATTCACGGTATCCAGTACGGACCCGATCCGGGCGGGCTGGTTCTTCCAGGTGGTCTTGTCGGAGATGTCACCGACCTCGAACAACTCGACCTCGCGGGCCTGGCAGGACCAGGACCAGGTGTTGTGGATCCGGAAGGTGGCAGACTTGACCTGCGCCCCCTGCGCGGCGCTGGTGTCGAGCTCGAAGAAGGAGCGCGAGATGCGGTTCAGGCCGCCGGTCTCGGCTTCGTACCCGACGCGCACCACTTCCTTGGCGTCCCAGAACGATGTGTTGGGGTAGGCCTGGTAGACCCTCGTCCAGTGGGTGCGGACGTTGCTGGACCAGGTCGGGTCGATATAGACGGGGTAGGTCGTCCCAGCCCCCGTCAGAAGGTCCTGCTCCGGCGTGATGGTCAGCGTGTCGCTGCTGACGGACGTCTCCATGGCCGCGTCCTTGGCCCCGGCCCCGGGGTCGAAGACGTCCTCCGTGGTCGACGCGGTCGTGGTGAAGGCGGACATCAACTGCCGCGCTTGGGCACTGGTGGGTTGGCTCGAGTCCCACATCATCGGGGTCGGGCTGGTGAACACGGTCTGCCCGGCCGGGTCGATTGCCTCCAGGGACCCGGTCTCACTGTCCTTGGAGACATCGAGACCGACCGTGTTGATGCCGAACTGGAGTTGGGTCAGCTCCGGGTTCTTGGCGGCTTCGGCGTTCTTGACCACGAGCAGCTGAGAGAAGCCCTCCACCTCGGCTTTCAGCTGAAGGTCCACGCCGGGTAGCACCTCGGCGTAGGTGGCCACATTGCCGACCAGTGTGGGAGTGGGCAACGCCTTGGGCCAGGTCAGCGAGAGCGTGCGTCCGTCGCGGTTTCCGGTGAGCATGGGGCCGGTGCCACCGCCGGAGAAGCGCACCGACACCGCTGCTGCCTTGGGAACCACGGCGCCGTCGGTGGCGAACGCGAGGGTGGGGTCGGCCCCCACCCACGCCCCGCTCCGCCATACCCGCACGGCGCTGCCGTACCGCTTGACCGAGAACGAGCCGTCCGGCTGGGCCCAGGTGTCGCTCGACTCCGTGCGAGCGGAGATCACCTCGATGGGCTGACCGGAAGCCTCGGCATCAGCAACGGCCCTGTCCTTCTCGGTCATCGAACCGTCGGCGACTGGATCGGAGGCTGCGGTGAGCGTCTTTGCTGTCTGTGCAGGTGTGGCCTCGGCTGCTTCGGCAGGTGATATAGGAGCCAGGATGGCAACGGCGACGAGACCTGTCAGCAACCGGAATCTGCGCCTTCGGAAAAGCGCCCCGCCCTCATGTTCTCTGGACACGATTCAATCCCCTATCCCTGTGTCCTGATTTCACGCAACTCTATAAGTGACGCGGTCGGGCATCTCGCTAGTTGTGCCGCTGAGAGGCAACGGAAAAGTATGGAGAATATGTTCATTGGGCGTGAAGGTGGACAATTGGGCGACGTGACCAGATCCAGTAAACATGGCCTGAACTGGAACTTTACCGATCCATAGAAATCTCACATCCCTCTCAAATGCCGCGTCGGCAGGTTCAGGTTTCGGGTTGTTTCGGCGTGCATCGAGTGGGGAATCTATTTCCCGCGGCTGATCTTCCTGTTACCTTTTGTGGGCTTTGTTTGCCTTAACGAGGGGTGGGGCGTGAGCCGGTACGGCGCGCGTAGATGGGGCGGCCTTATTTCTGCTGCCCTCATACTGGGAATGCTTCCTGCGAACAGCGTGGCGGTTGCATCATCCGGTAAGGGAGTCAGTCTTCCCGAGCCGAAGCAGCCGCCTACCGTGGCAGTGAAGCGGATGGCTGTCGGTACCACGGACGATCGGCCCGATCAGGCGCGCCCCTGGAAGGCTCCCAAGGTCACCTGGCCGGAGCCCGGTACTGCCACCGTGCAGTTGAACTCGGCGACCGCCAAGTCAGGCGCCAGGAGGGCTGGTTCGCTCCCTCTTGCCTTGACAATCCCGCCGGCTGACCAACGGTCCGGTGCCCAGCCGCCCGGCAAGGCGACCGTCACGCTCGCCGACCAGAAGACCGCCCGCAAAGCAGGCGTCGAGGGCCTGTTGTTCTCCGTCGCTCGGGCTGACGGCAGCTCTGCCGCAGGCGCCACCTCAGTACAGGTCGACTACAACTCCTTCAAGGGCGCCTACGGCGGTGACTGGGCAACCCGCTTGCATCTGGTGCAGCTGCCGGCTTGCGCGCTGACCACACCGGACAAGCCCGCTTGCCGCATCGGTGAACCACTACCCACCACCAACGACACCAAGACGAGCACGCTCACCGCGACGGCCACCCTGTCCGCAGCCACCGCCACGTCGCCCTCTGGCGCCAAGGCGGCGGCAATGTCCGGAGCGACAGTGCTGGCAGCCACCGCTGCGGCCTCGGGTGCGAGCGGTGACTACAAGGCGACCTCTTTGCAGGCGTCGGGCGCCTGGAGCGCAGGAGGCTCGACCGGCGGATTCTCCTGGTCGTACCCGATCGACACGCCTGCGGTTCCGGGCGGGCTCAAACCCTCCGTGTCGCTCGGCTACAACTCGCAGGTTGTGGACGGCCGCACCTCGGCCTCCAATAATCAGCCCTCGTGGATCGGTGACGGCTGGGACTGGGAACCCGGGTACATCGAGCGCCGCTACAAGTCCTGCGAGGTCGACAAGGACAAGGACGGCGCCACCAACACCACCAAGGTCGGCGATCAGTGCTGGTACAGCGACAACGCCACTCTGTCGCTGGGTGGCAAGACGGTCGAACTCGTCCACGGTGCGGACGGCGGATGGCACCCGGTCTCCGACGCGAACGAGAAGGTCGAGAAGCTCACAGGTGCCGCCAACGGCGACGACGGAACGGAAGGCATCGACGGCAAGGGTGAGTACTGGAAGGTCACCACGGCCGACGGCATCCAGTACTTCTTCGGCCGCAACAAGCTTCCGGGCTGGAGCGACAACGGCACCGCCGCCGACGACCCGGTGACCAATTCGGCGTGGACAGCTCCGGTCTTCGGCAATCACTCGGGCGAGCCCTGCTACAACTCCTCGTTTGCCTCCGGCTGGTGCCAGCAGGCCTGGCGTTGGCAACTGGACTACGTCGTAGACCCACGCGGCAACGCGATGGCCTACTACTGGTCCAAGGAGTCCAACAACTACGGCCGGAACGTCTCCGAGACGACCGGCAAGGCCACCGTCACTCCCTATGTGCGTGGCGGTTGGCTCGAGCGCGTCGACTACGGCCTGCGTTTCGACACGGCTTACTCGGCCAAGGCCATGGGCCAGGTCCACTTCGGCGTGACCTCCCGCTGCCTCACGTCTTGCACCTTCGACGAGGTCAACGCCGCCAACTGGCCGGACGTCCCCTACGACCAGTACTGCAAGGACGGCTCCACCGAGTGCAAAGACCAGTACTCCCCGACGTTCTGGTCCCAGAAGCGCTTGGCGTCCATCACCACCAAGGTCCTCACGGGCGGCGCGTACAAGGACGTCGACAGCTGGACTCTCGCGCAGACCTTCCCTTCCTCGGGGGACGGCATCTCCACCCCGATGTGGCTTGCCTCCATCCAGCACACTGGCAAGGCTGGTTCCGCCGTCACCTTGCCTGCGGTCACCTTCGAAGGCGTACAGAAGCCCAATCGTGTCGACAAGCTCTACGACAGCCTGGCCCCGTTCATCCGGCTGCGTATGTCGCAGATCAAGACCGAGACCGGCGGAACCATCGGTGTCGACTACTACACGCCGGACTGCACTGCCACCACCCTTCCTCCGGCCGACGGCACCAATACCACCCGCTGCTACCCGGTCAAGTGGCCCTTCGAGGGGGAAGACGCCAAGCAGGACTGGTTCAACATTTACCCGGTCCAGCGGGTCATCGAAGGTGACAACCTCGTCGAGTCTCCCGACACTGTCACTCAGTACACGTATGTCGGCGGCGCCAAGTGGGCGAAGAGCACGGAGGAGTTCACCAAGCCCAAGGATCGCACTTACTCCGTCTCGCGCGGCTATGAGCGCGTGCAGACCCGCAAGGGCGCCGGCGCGGACGCTCGGACTCTGACCGAGACTCGCTACTTCCGAGGCATCGACGGTGCCGAAGTGAAGGACTCCGCAGGCGTCGCGGTCGTCGACCGGGAGCAGTTCGCCGGCGCGGTGCGAGAAAGCGCGACCTACAACGGGGACGGAGGCGCGCTCGTCTCCGCCACCTCCTACACCCCGTGGCGTTCGGCAGAGACCGCGACACGGGCACGCAGTGAAGCCGAACTGCCCGACCTGAAGGCGTATCACACGGGCACGGCGACGGAAGAGACCCGCACAACCGTCACTGGCGGTATCCGTACAACCAAGACCAGCCGCGGCTTCGACGCCTACGGCATGGTCACCCAGGTCTCCCAACATGGCGACACCGCCAAGACCGGGGACGGCACCACCGTCGGTGACGAAAGTTGCACGACCACCACCTACCTGCGCAATACATCGGCCTGGATCCTCAGCACGATCTCTCGCACAGAGACGGTAGCCGCGCTGTGCAACGCCACTGTCGAGCGCCCCGACGACATCATCGATGACTCCCGCGTCTCCTACGACGGCGCAGCGTTCGGTATCGCGCCCACCAAGGGTCTGATCACCAGAACCGAGCGGATCAACGGCAGCGGCACCGGATACGACACAACCAGTTCTATCCCCAACGCCTGCGGCGCGACCAAGAACCAACTCTGCTACGACCAGTACGGTCGCCCGCTGGCGACAGCGGACGCCTTCGGCAAGGTCACCGTCTCGTCGTACGTCCCTCCCGTGGGCGAGAACCCGACCACCGCAACGGTGACCAACACGCTCGGCCACACCATCACGACCAGACTTGACCCGCTGCGAGGCCAGGCGCTCGAGGTGACCGATGCCAACGGTCGGGTCACCTCAACGACCTACGACGGCCTTGGCCGAGCTGCCAAGGTCTGGCTTCCGACCCGCTCGGCCACCGAATTCCCCGACGCGCCTAACTACTCCTACACGTATCAGGTCCGCACTGACGGTCCCGTCGTCGTCACCACCAAGTTCCTCGACCACTTCTCCGAGTACCAGACCAGCTATGCCTTCTACGACGGTTTGCTGCGCGAGCGCCAGACTCAGGCCAAGTCCCCGGACCTGGCTGGGCGCCTGGTGACGGAGGCGTTCTACAACACCCGTGGCGAGGCATGGCGCTCTTCAGGCACGTTCTACAGCACCGGTGCCGCCGAGCCTGTGCTGGTGACCGGACAGGACACGCAGTACCCGTCGTCCACCGAGACCGTTTTCGACGGTGCGGGCCGGCCGACGGCGGTGATCGCCAAGAAGTTCGGCGACGAGACGAAGCGCATCACGACCACCTATACGGGCGACAGCACCACCGTCATCCCGCCCAAGGGCGGCACCGCGACCACGACAGTGGTGGACGCCCTGGGCCGCACGGTGCAGCTCAAGGAGTACACGAACGCCGAACGCACGACCTCACAGTCCATGGGCTACCACTACGACAAACTCGGCCGCCTCGACGAGGTCACCGACCCGTCGGGGGCCAAGTGGACCTACGGCTTCGACATTCGTGGTCGCCAGACCGTCGTCGTCGACCCGGACAAGGGAGAGTCCCACACCAAGTACGACGCAGGTGATCGCGTCACCGATACCACCGACGCCCGCAACATCACCCTGCACACCGACTACGACGATCTGGGCCGCCGCACCTCGGTCAAGAACGGCACCACTACCTTGTCGGCCTGGACCTACGACGATGTCGCCAAGGGCCAGCTCGCCACCACGACCCGCTATATCGACGGCAAGGCCTACGTCACCGAGATCACCGACTACAGCGCCTTCGACCAACCGGCCGGAACCAAGGTCACCGTCCCTGCCGGCTTGGGCGTGCCCGCCGGCAGCTACGAGTGGTGGAGCTACTACAACGACAACACAGGCCAGCTCATGGAGACCGAGCATCCAGCACTCGGTGGCCTGCCCGAGGAATCGGTCCACATCAACTACGACAGCGCCGGCCTGCTGCGGACTCTCAGCGCGCAGAGCGACCCGCTGATCTCGAACACGACCTACGACCACTACGGGCGTAACACCGTCCTCGAATACGGCAAGTTCGCCCAGCACCTGAAGACCACCAGCGTCTACGACGACCACACCGGCGCGCTGACCGACGCCTACACCGACCGTGACACCGCACCGCAGAGGATCGAGGACTCCCACTACACGTACGACCCGGCCGGTAACATCGCGCAGATCACCACCAACTACGGTCAGGACGCGGCTCGTACCACCGATACCCAGTGCTTCACCCTCGACGCGCTCACGCGCATCACCGAAGCCTGGACGAACACGGGTAGTACGTGCGCCGCTACTCCTTCCGGTGACGTGGTCGGTGGCCAGGACCCGTACTGGACCAGCTACTCGTACGACGCGGTGGGCAATCGCAAGACCGAGACCCAGCACCAGACCGCCGGGGGTCCCACCGCCGACACGGTCCGTACCTACGCCGCACCCGATACGGGCAAGCACAACCTGCCCGGCGTCACCCAGACCGGCACCGATCCGCGCACCGAGTCCTACACCTACACCGAGACCGGCGGCACCAAGACCCGTACCTACAAGCAGGGCGTTACGACCACGCTCAGCCAGGACCTGGTCTGGGACGAGGAAGACCACCTCAAGACCGTCACCAGCAACGGCCAGACCACCAGCTACACGTACGACACCGACGGCCAGCGCCTGACCCGCACCGACTCCACGGGCACGACGCTCTACCTCCCCGGTGGCAATGAGCTCAACGTCGACAAGGCCGGCAAGGCCACCGGCACCCGCTACTACGGCACAGGTAGTCAGACCGTGGCCATGCGTACCGGCGGCAAGCTGACTTTCCTGCTCACAGACCATCACGGCACGACCACCACGCAGGTCACCGCCGACGCCCCCCAGGCCATCACCCGCCGCAAGACAGGAATCTTCGGAACTGCTCGTGGCACACAGTCCTCCCCTTGGGCGGGGGACAAGGGCTTCGTCGGCGGCACGAAGGACACTGACACAGGCCTGACTCATCTAGGGGCACGCGAATACGACCCCGTGACCGGCCGTTTCATCAGTGTCGACCCTGTCTTGGTCCTGACGAACCCCCAGCAGGTCCACGGCTACAGCTACGCCAACAACAACCCCGTCACCGTCAGCGATCCATCGGGACTTTGCGCGGACTTCGATTGCCCCACTCGGCCGGGGGCGGGATACGAGAACACCACGCCAGGTAAAGCTCCTACGAAGAAGAAATCTGCCAACACGATCTATAAGGAGAATGACGAGTGCTACAACTGCGGCGGTAACTCCACCTCCGGAAACGGGGACAGCGGCGACCTCATGGGATGGGTGAAGAGCGCTACTCATGTCGTTGTTGATTACGGCTATGCCATCTTCTCGAAGCCGGAAGTCTGGTGGGGTGCTGCCGAGGTCGGCGGGAGCATGGCCCTCATGGGCCTAGGTGGCGATATGGTCATAGGCGGCGGTGCTGCCTGTCTTTTGACGCTCGTTGGCTGCACTGTCGGGGTACCTGCCGCAGCGGGCGGCACAGCCTTGGTCGGCATAGGTGCGGCTGGGACGGCTGATGGTATCGGCCACATCAATGAGGGGCTTGGTAAAGCGCTCAGTGAAACCAGCGGCGAATCCTCCGGGTCATCGACAGGGTCGAGGGTCTTCAACTCAGACGATCCGCTCGTGGGTGATCTCGCAAACTCTATTGAGGCGAAGTATCCTGGCCTCGTAGAGGATGTAAATGTTCACGTAAGTCGTGCGGACGGATCAACGTTGACCGATTTCGATATTGAGTTGAAGAATGCGGTTATTCAAGTTAAATCGGGCCCGGGGAAAGGGTCCGGAGCTCAGGTCACGCGAACTCAGGAGGGTACGGACAAGCCTGTGATTGTATACGGTCCGAAACTGCGTCCGAGCGTCATCAAAGAAGTGAACGGGCGAGGCGCAATCGGTGTCGATTCCATGCAAGATCTGTTGGGGCTGATTGCGCCATGAACGCACTTATCGTATGTGTTCCAAGATTCGTAACTATCGAAGATATCCATGCCAGATTGGCCGAATGTGGCATGGTTGTGGAGTTTCGAGATGGTCGGATAATCGTCTCTCATGGGGGGTCCGTGGTCTGGGTGGAAGGTGACGCGGGAGGTGAATTGGATCGGGAATATGAGCCGGATGAGCTTGCGATCATCAAAAAGCTAATCGGAGAATGGGCCGGCTTCGTTATCGACTATCGGACGCTTGGCGTCGCAGACCTAGTCGTGGCTGCGGTCTGCGGAAGATGGCCCTGTGTAGTGGACGATGACAACGGTTTCATCGGGTCGGGGAGCGATTATCTCGAGCGGCGGGATGGGTAGTGCGGTGCCCAGGGTGAAATAGGCCGGAGGTATAACTCTCCAATACGAACGAATCGGCCGTTCCGGCTCTCAATATCGTGAGCTTTTGGTCTCGTACGCCCTCGACCGCCGCCGATACGGCGAGTTTGTGGGGATCCCTGAGGGAGCGCAGGGTCCGGTAGGCTAATCTGCGCTCTGTATCAACGAAGGCTGAGGTTCTCGGGCTCCGAGCAGTCCGTCCTTCTGGTTGGAGCGCAGACGTCGAGGGGGGTGGGCGTGCGTCGTTGGGAAAAGGTGTTGCTGGCGGTTGACCGGGTCTTGGGGACGGGGGAGCCGCCTTCCCGGGTGGAGCTGGCTGCGGCTCGTCATCCCGTGCGTGTCGGGGTAACGAGCGGAACTGTGATGGCAGTGGTGATCGCTGCGGCCTTGTCCGGCTTCGATGATCCCGTGATCCTGTTTGAGGTGACCCTGATAGGTGCGGGGTTTGGGCTGATTGCCTGGGCGGCGTGCCGCAATACTCGATGGCTGCACGACTACTACACGAGGACGGGCAGATACGAGGAGGTGCGGCAGAATGCGTTACGGGCAAAGCCTCTCTCGCGGCGCGTGGTGATTCTGCGGATGTT
The DNA here is from genome assembly GCF_045161545.1 of Streptomyces sp. NBC_00637. NCBI lineage: Bacteria > Bacillati > Actinomycetota > Actinomycetes > Kitasatosporales > Streptomycetaceae > Streptomyces > Streptomyces sp. NBC_00637. The sequence continues at coordinate 5,977,584 of NZ_CP109046.1, forward strand.
CGGCGCGTGGGCGGTCACATCAGGGATGTTCTGGCTGATAGCTCCCCATAAGGACCTTCCAAGGGGTTGGCTGTGGTCTCCCGCTTTCGGTGCCGGACTCCTGGCGTTCGTCTGCGCTGCTGCCTGGCTGAAGCAGAAACGTTCTCGTCGACGGTACTCTTCGGGCGTGGCTATGAGTTTGTATGATCAAGTGGATCGAGTCGTCACGCGTGAGGACTTCGTCGCCTTCCTCGCTGCCGCTCTGGCTGACCTTCAGGATCGGCCTGAGGAGTGGGAGAACCGCACGCTCGAGAACTTTCTTGAGGCATGGGGGGCCTGGGTGGGCTCTATGCCCGGATGGTGCGCAAACCGCGGTGAGGCGGTCCCGGAGCAGCCTGACTGGCGTCTCCTGGCCGGCATGGTCATGGCGGCACGAATATACGAATGAGTCACGGCTGCATTCGCTCGGCCTCATTGCGGTCATGGGGTACTGCTGCCCCGCACGCTGGGGTGGTCGGTGCACTCGAACCACACCGTCTTTCCGCCCCCGGTGGTCGGTGACACTCCCCATCTGTCGACCAGTGAGCGTTTTCAGCGTTGCTTCTCCAGGGTGAGGACGGCCTTGGTGATGACGCTCATGCGGTTGGGGCTGATGCGGGATCTGCGGAAGATCTGCCAGGACTTCAGCCGTGCCATGCCTCGTTCGACAGGTGCCCGGGCCACGGACAGGGCCCGGTTCTCGGTCCGCTCGGTGAGGGTGAGTTCACCGCCTGGCGGGCGGCGCTTGGCGGTGGTGACCCAGTCGCCTGCACCGGTGTAGGCCATGTCGGCGAGGATCGGGACGCCCTGGCGCGCACAGATCCGGAGGATCTTGTGGGTGCGGGCGGCCGTCAGATCGTGGGTCCGGCCCGGCAGTGCCGGCGACAGCCACAGAATCTCACCGGCCGGGTCAGTGACGACCTGCACGTTCACCCCGTGCCGCTTGTGTTTCGAGGAGTAGTCGGCCCTGCCGTCGCCGACGCGGTCGCACTCGGCGAGCGTGCCGTCCAGGAGGACGAAGTCCGGGTCGTGCACGCGCAGCGTCTTCAGCAGGCCGGGGGCCTGCTCGGCGAGCAGACCAGTGACCGCGGTGACATAGGCGTGTGCGGTGCCGACGGATATCCCGAAGGCTCTGGCGATACGGGCGAGGGTGTCATGGCGGCGCAGGTACACGAGTGCGACCAGCGCACGGCGGTGCGGCGGGAGTTTGCACCGCCGGTCACCCTCACGGGTGACGATGAGCATCGTGACCCACTCGACCAAGGCGTGGGGCAGGTCGAGTGCGGCAGGATAGGGAACCAACAGGGCTCCTGTGCTGCTGAGTTGAGACGTCGAACACCTCCCTCAACGGCACGGGAGCCCTGTCCGTTGCGCACCCCGACCTCGCACCGCCCCCGTCACCCGATCAGTGGCCACACTGAAAACGCTCAGTGCTTCCAGGAGGAGCAGGCCTCGGCCGGCCTCCGACTCCGGGTGTGGCCTCGCCGCCGGGGCCGGGAGCAACCCGCCGTAGGCGTCTGTCACCTCGGCTCTCACGCCCTTCTGCCGCTTCAGCAGGAGTACCGTGCAGCGGCTGTCCGGGACGTGGCGGAACACGTTGGCGATCAGTTCCGTCAGGGCCAACTCCACCGTTTCCGTCAGGTGTTGCAGCTTCCAGTTCTCCAGGTGCATGCGGGCGATCCTGCGGATGTGATGAGCCGAGTGGGCTCCCACCGTCAGGGTCATGCGGTACTGCGTGGCGATGGGGGAGGCGTAGATCGAGGGGAAGTATCCGTTCACGGTACGAGCGTGAGGCGCGGTGGCTACTCTGGGCTACGCATTGAATACAACCCGTTGTGTCGTGGTGTTGTGGGAGGGCCTGCGTGACCCATATCAACGTCCTTGATCCCGGAGCTTCACCGCTCGACTACTACGGCTTCGAGCTTCGGCGCCTGCGGGAGGCGGCTGGGCTTACGCAGCGGCAGCTCGGGGACATCCTCAACTACACCGGCTCGCTGGTTGGGCAGGTGGAGACCGCCAGGAAGGTGCCCACCCCCGAGTTCAGCGAGCGGGTCGACGCGGCTCTCGGTACCGGTGGCGTCTTCTCGCGGCTGGTGGAGCTGGTGCTCCGTTCTCAACTTCCCTCCTGGTTCCAACAGGTGGGGGAGTTGGAGGCGCGTGCCGTCGAGATCTGTTCATTCCAGTCCCACATGGTCCTCGGCCTCCTTCAGACCGGCGCCTATGCCCGCGCGGTGCTCGGCGCGCTGGACCGGAGCAACCTCGACGACCGCACGGCGGTTCGTATGGCCCGCCAGCGCATCTTCGAGAAGAAGGACTCACCTGTCTTCTGGGCGGTCCTCAGCGAGGCCGCCCTTCATCAGGAGATTGGCGGCCGGGATGTCATGCGCGGCCAACTGGCGCACCTGTTGACCTTCGAGGACGACCCCCGAGTCAATATCCAGATCCTGCCGTTCACGGCCGGGGTGCACGTGGGACTTCAAGGCTCGTTCGACGTCTACCGCTTCGTCGGCGACCCGACCATTGTCTACACCGAGGGGTACGGCAGCGGGCATCCCACCGCCAACCCGGACACGGTCAAGGACTGCTCGCTCCGTTACGATCATCTTCGGGCCGCTGCCCTCTCCCTCAGGGACTCGGCGGAGCTGATCCGGCGCGTAATGGAGGAACGTTATGGAGATCAACTGGCGTAAGTCCAGCTACAGCGGCGACCAGGGTGGTCAATGCGTCGAGATCGCCGAGACCCTCGCCACCGTCGCCGTCCGCGACTCCAAGACCCCGGCGGGCCCGATCCTCACCATCGAGCCCGCCGCCTTCTCGACGTTCGTCGCCTGGACCGGTGGTGGCGTTACAGGCGCTGAATGATCGTGCCCGTCGCCAGTGCGCCGCCCGCGCACATGGTGATCAGGGCGAACTCCTTGTCCGTGCGCTCCAGTTCGTGCAGGGCCGTCGTGATGAGGCGGGCGCCCGTCGCGCCGACGGGGTGGCCCAGGGCGATCGCGCCGCCGTTGACGTTGACTTTCGACAGGTCCTGGTCGAAGACCTTCGCCCAGCTCAACACCACCGACGCGAAAGCCTCGTTGATCTCGACGAGGTCGATGTCCTTCAGGGACATGCCGGCCTTGCCGAGGACGGCATGGGTCGCGTCGATGGGGCCGTCCAGGTGGAAGTGCGGGTTCGCGCCGACCAGGGCCTGGGCGACGATCCTCGCCCTCGGCTTCAGTTTCAGGGCCTTGGCCATCCGTTTCGACGCCCACATGATGGCCGCCGCGCCGTCCGAGATCTGCGACGAGTTGCCGGCCGTGTGGATCGCCGTCGGCATGACCGGCTTGAGGCGGGACAAGGCTTCCGGTGAGGTGTCCCGTAGGCCTTCGTCGCGGTCGACCAGGCGCCACATGCCCTGGCCCGCCGCCTGTTCGTCCTCCGTCGTCGGGACCTGGACGGCGAAGGTCTCGCGTTTGAAGCGTTCCTCGGACCAGGCCGCCGCCGCCCGTTCCTGGGAGAGGAGGCCGAGTCCGTCGACCTCCTGCCGCGTCAGGCCGCGGTGGCGGGCGATGCGTTCCGCCGCCTCGAACTGGTTCGGGAGGTCCACGTTCCACTCGTCCGGGAACGGTTTGCCGGGGCCGTGCTTCGAGCCCGAGCCGAGGGGGACGCGGGACATCGCCTCGACCCCGCAGCTGATGCCCACGTCGATGGCGCCGGCCGCGATCATGTTCGCCGTCATGTGCGAGGCCTGCTGCGAGGAGCCGCACTGGCAGTCGACCGTCGTCGCGGCCGTCTCGTACGGGAGGCCCACGGTCAGCCAGGCGGTGCGGGCGGGGTTCATGGACTGTTCGCCGGCGTGGGTCACCGTGCCGCCGACGATTTGCTCGACCGCGTCGGCGGGGATGCCGGTGCGGCCGAGTAGTTCGCGGTAGGTCTCGCCCAGTAGGTAGGCGGGGTGCAGGTTGGCGAGCGCGCCGCCGCGCTTGCCGATGGGGGTGCGGACTGCTTCCACGATCACGGGTTCGGCGGCCATGGGTGCGGATCCCTTCGGAACTAGTACGTGTTCTAGTTCTTCGCTGTGTGCAGTCTGCTTACGTGATGTGCGTCACCGCAAGGGTCTTGCAGCCTCGAGGGTCCTGAACTACCTTCACCGCATCTATTTCTGATGAACCGTCAGATCGCATCGTCAGATGGCTGGAGCCGCCGATGCCCTGTCCAGCGCTTCCCGAGGGGTTCGACTTCACCGATCCCGACCTGCTGCAACACCAAGTGCCGCTAACGGAGTTCGCCGAGTTGCGCGTCGCCGAACCGGTCCGCTGGATCCCTCAGACGGGCAATGTCGCCGGCTTCCAGGACGACGGGTACTGGGCGGTGACCCGCCATGCGGATGTGAAATACGTTTCCACCCACCCCGAGATCTTCTCCTCCCACCTCAACACCGCGATCATCCGGTTCAACGAGCACATCGAACGGGATTCGATCGACGCCCAGCGGCTCATCCTGCTGAACATGGATCCGCCCGAGCACACGCGCGTACGGCAGATCGTCCAGCGCGGATTCACGCCACGGGCCATCCGGGCGCTGGAGGAACGGCTGCGCGACCGGGCCACGGCGATCGTCGAACGGGCCGGCGCGCAGGACGGCTCCTTCGACTTCGTGACGTCCATCGCCTCGGAGCTGCCCCTCCAGGCCATCGCCGAGCTGATCGGCGTGCCCCAGGACGACCGGTCGAAGATCTTCGACTGGTCCAACAAGATGATCGGGTACGACGATCCCGAGTTCGCCATCACGGCGGAGGTGGGGCAGCAGTCCGCCGCCGAGATCCTCGCGTACGCCATGAACATGGCCGCCGAGCGGAAGCAGTGCCCCGCTCACGACATCGTCTCGACGCTCGTGGCCGCCGAGAACGAGGGCAATCTCAACTCCGACGAGTTCGGGTTCTTCGTGCTGATGCTGGCCGTGGCCGGGAACGAGACGACCCGGAACGCCACGACCCACGGCATGCACGCCCTCCTCACCCATCCCGAGCAGTGGGAGCTGTACAAGCGCGAGCGGCCCGGCACCGCCGCCGAGGAGATCGTGCGCTGGGCCACGCCCGTCATCGCCTTCCAGCGGACCGCCACCCAGGACACCGAACTCGGCGGGAAGCAGATCAGGAAGGGGGACCGGGTCGGGCTCTTCTACTCCTCCGCCAACCGTGATCCCGAGGTGTTCGAGCGGCCCGACGAGTTCGACGTCACCCGGGATCCGAATCCGCACCTCGGCTTCGGCGGCGGCGGGCCCCACTTCTGTCTCGGCAAGTCGCTCGCCGTGCTCGAGATCAACCTCATCTTCAACGCCATCGCCGATGCCCTGCCCGACCTGCGGCTCGTGAGCGATCCCCGGCGGCTGCGGTCCGCCTGGATCAACGGGGTCAAGGAGCTCCGGGTCAGCGCCGGGTGACGTGCGGCCGGGAGCCTTCTCGCTCCCGGCCTGCTCCCGGCCTACTCCCGGCCGGACGCCGTCAGCGCCAGTACCGCCACGACCACCGCCCCGACCAGCAGCGGGACGGCGATTCCGTGGCGGAGTACCAGCCACGCGCCGAGCGTCGCGCCGACGACCATGGCGATCACCGATGCCGTACGCCGCGGGGAGTGGGTGCCTGCGCCGCCGCCCGCCCGGGAGTCGGAGGCCAGGCCGGTGAGGGTCATCGTCAGGACGGTGGTCGTGAGGTCGGCCACGCCGAGTTTGCGTACGGTCGCGTTGCGCAGACCCATCGCGAACGCGGTCAGGGCGATGACCGAGTAGACGGTGACGGGGGCGTGGTCCGGGGCGGCGAAGGCCACGGCGGCCGAGATCCCCACCAGTACCGCCTCCGCCGCCAGCGTCATCCTGGTCCAGCTGCGGCGGGAGCCGGCTTCCGGACGGCGGGACGTCCGTCCGCCGACGACCGCGCCCACCAGGAAGCAGACGAGCGAGGTCGTCGTGTGGGGGACCGAGAAGCCCGGGGCGCCGGCGGCGGCGAATCCGAGCACGACGACGTTGCCGGTCATGTTGGCGGTGAAGACGTGTCCCAGGCCGAGATAGGTGACCGCGTCGATCAGGCCGCTGATGGCGGTCAGCAGGAGGAGGACGGGGACCAGGCGGACGCCGCGTGCCTCCGGGTCCCGGGACGGCTCCGCGGGCTCCGAGGGTTTCGCGGGCTCCGGGGGCTCGGTCGGGTGATCGGTGCCGGTCATCCGCTCAGTGGAGCACGGCAAGGTGAGAAACGCCGAAGGCGGCGGCCCCGGGGATCGGGGGCCGCCGCCTTCGACGGTACGGGGGCGCTTGTTCAGCGCGGTGGGGTGGCTCAGTACCAGCCGTTGGCCTGCCAGAAGTTCCAGGCGGCGACCGGGCTGCCGTAGCGGGAGTTCATGTAGTCCAGACCCCACTTGATCTGGGTCTTGGCGTTGCTCTTCCAGTCGGAACCGGCCGAGGCCATCTTGGAGCCGGGCAGGGCCTGGACGAGGCCGTAGGCGCCGGAGGAGGAGTTGGTGGCGCTGACGTTCCAGCCGCTCTCGTGCTTCACGATGTTGGAGAAGGCCTTGTACTGCGCCGCGTTCGGGATCATCTTGTGCGCGATCGCCTGGGCCTGGGCGGCGGAGGACGTGGTCGCGGCGTGGGCGGGGGCGGCGGACAGCGCCATCCCCGCGGTGGCGGCGGCCACGGCGATGCCGGTGAGGGCCTTCTTGGGGGAAGCGATGCGACGGATGACGGAGACGGACACGGAGAACCTTTTTCCTCGGGGACGTTTGTGGTCGCTTGCATGCCGGAGTCACGCGGTACGTGGCCGCACCGTGTGGTTGCGGTGGGTGGCTGCATGCCGTGGTGCCGGAACCCGTGGGCTCGTCGGCACCCTGCGACGTCATCCAGAGAAACAGGATCGAGCGCCGTCCGCAAAGACCCCTTTTGCTAGTTGTGGTCGTATTCGGGAGGTTGGCGCTTCGTGTGAGCTGGCTCTCAATGACCAGGTCAGAGGCCCTTATGGCGTGGGCATGGCGTCCGGTTTGTCCGACTAGGTCAGGTAGTAGGTGATGTGAGTCATGTGGGGTGGTTCACCGGTCAACGGCCCTCTGGGGCCTTCCGCGAGGCCTCGAATGTGACCGCGGTCTCGAACGCCGCGCGGCGGGTGGCTCTGCGTAGCGCCCTGAGCACCGCCGGGCCGAGCGTGAGGGTCAGCAGGACCGTGACCACCGCCCTGCCCAGGTCCCAGCCCAGCGAGGTCGCCACGCAGTACGCGGCGAAGCGGGCCAGGTTCGCGGGCACCGTCCCGTCCGGATCGAAGGAGACGCCGGATGCCAGCGCGCCCATGAAGGGCCACCCGGCCATGTTCATCGCCGTGCCGTAGGCGAACGCGGCCAGGAAGCCGTAGGCCGCGAGCAGCGCCGACTCGGCACGGCCACGGAGCCGGTCCGCCCCGGGCAGCAGGCCCGCGCCCATCGTGAACCAGCCCATCGCCAGCATCTGGAACGGCATCCACGGGCCCACCCCGCCCGTCAGCAGCGCGGACGCGAACATCGTGACCGAGCCGAGCACGAACCCGAAGCCCGGGCCGAGGACCCGGCCGCTCAACACCATCAGGAAGAACATCGGCTCGATACCCGCCGTCCCCGCGCCGATCGGACGCAGGGCCGCGCCCGTCGCCGCCAGCACGCCCAGCATCGCCACCGCCTTCGCGCCGAGCCCCGACTCCGAGATCGTCGCCGTCACGACCGCGACCAGCAGCACCAGCAGGCCCGCGAACAACCAGGGCGCGTCCTGGGCGTGCGCGTTCAGCGCGGAGGTGGGCGGAGCGAGGAAAGGCCAGCCGAACGCGGCCACGCCCACGGCGCTGACCAGCGCCAACGCGGCGAGCGAACGGGGGCCGAGGGGGACGGGACGCCGCCTGGACATCGTCATCGCGGGTCCTCGCGCAGTTCTTCTCGCAGTTCTTCCGGCAGTTCTCCCCGTCGTTCTCTCTGTAGTTCTCCTCGCAGTTCGTCCTGCGGTTCTTCCCGCAGTGCCTCGCGCACCTGCGTGACCGTGAGCCACTTCTGCGGGGCCAGGATCTTCGTCACCTGGGGGGCGAAGGAGGGGGAGGAGACCACCACCTCCGCCGTCGGGCCGTCGGCGATCACCTCGCCCTCCGCGAGCAGCACCACCCGGTCGGCGAGCTCCGCGGCCAGCTCCACATCGTGGGTGGCCAGCACTATCGCGTGCCCGGCGGCGGCGAGCCCGCGCAGGACGGCGGACAGGCGGGCCTTCGCCGCGTAGTCCAGGCCCCGGGTCGGCTCGTCCAGGAGGAGGAGGGGCGGCCGGGCGGTGAGGACGACCGCCAGCGCGAGGGTGAGGCGCTGCCCCTCGGAGAGGTCGCGGGGGTGGGTGCCGTCCGTGATGCCGGGGAGAAGGTCGGAGACCAGGGCCCGGCAGCTGCCGGGGGCGGCCCCCGCGTCCCCGTCGGCGGCCGCGCACTCGGCGGCGACCGTGTCGGCGTACAGCAGGTCGCGCGGCTCCTGCGGGACCAGACCGGCGCGGCGGACCAGGTCCCGGGGCGCGGTGCGGTGCGGCACCAGGCCGCCCACGTGGACCGTTCCCGCCGACGGCTCGACGAGGCCTACGAGGGTGCCGAGCAGCGTCGACTTCCCGGCGCCGTTGCGGCCCATGAGCGCGACGGTCTCGCCGGGCGTGACGGTGAGGTCCACCTCGCGCAGCGCCTGGACGCGGGCCCGACGCACCGAGAGCGAGCGGACCTCGGCGGGGGCCGCCGCGACGGACGGCGCGGGGGGAGGGCGGCGGAAGAGGCGGCGGCGGACGGGTGGGATCGCCGGGGGCGCGACGGGGAGCCCGGCCGGGGACCCGGAGGGGAGTCCGGAGGGGGGTCCGGCCGAGGGCGCGACGGGGAGCCCGGCCGAGGACCCGGAAGGGAGTCCGGAGGGGAGTGCTGCGGGGGCGGCCGGCTCCCGGGGGGCCGCTCGCCCTTCCAGGCGTTCCCGCAGGTCACCGGCGCGGCGGCGGGCGTCCCGCACGGTCAGTGGCAGCGGGGACCAGCCCGCCAGCCGGCCCAGGCTCACCACCGGCGGGAACACCGGGGACACCGCCATCATGTCCGCCGGGGTGCCGAGCAGCGGGGCCGCGCCCCGGGCGGGCAGCAGCGCGACCCGGTCGGCGTACTGCAGGACGCGTTCCAGGCGGTGCTCCGCCAGCAGCACCGTCGTACCGAGGTCGTGAACGAGTCGGAGGAGGACGGCGAGGACCTCCTCGGCGGCCGCCGGGTCGAGCGCGGAGGTCGGCTCGTCCAGGACGAGGACGCGCGGATGCGGGGTGAGGACCGAGCCGATCGCGACCCGCTGCTGCTGGCCGCCGGAGAGGGTGGCGATGGGGCGGTCGCGCAGGGCGGCGAGACCGAGCAGGTCGAGGGTCTCCTCCACCCGGCGGCGCATCACCTCCGGGGGCAGGCCCAACGACTCCATGCCGTAGGCGAGTTCCTCCTCGACCGTGTCCGTCACGAAGTGCGAGAGCGGGTCCTGCCCTACCGTTCCCACGACGTCGGCGAGTTCGCGCGGCTTGTGGGTGCGGGTGTCGCGGTCGGCGACCGTGACGCGGCCGCGCAGGGTGCCGCCGGTGAAGTGCGGGACCAGACCGGACACCGTGCCGAGGAGCGTCGACTTGCCGACGCCCGACGGACCCGCCAGGAGCACGAGTTCACCCTCGGGGACGGTGAAGTCGACGTCCTGGACGGTGGGTTCGGCGGCCCCGTCGTACGTCACGGAGACGTTCTCGAAGCGGATCACGACGGCTCCTTGGAGAGGAACGCGGGCAGCAGGCCGAGGAGTACGGCCGCCGCCGGCCAGAGCGGGAGGACGGGGGCGGTCAGCGGGACCACCCCCGGGTGCAGGGCGACCGGGTCGGCGGACGCGGCGACGGTGAGCAGGGCCGCGACGGCGACCCCGGAGGCGGCGGTGAGACACGCTCGTGGGGTCCAGCGGTCCGGACGGTAGCGGGTGCGCGGGGAGCGGCGCCCGCCCAGCCGCAGTCCGGCGAGGGCCGCGACGGCTCCGGCGCCCAGCACCGGGAAGCCGTACGTGCCGCCCGCCGCGGTGAGCAGGCCGTACGTTCCCGCGCAGACGCCGAGCAGACCGCCGAGCGTGAGGGCCGCAGTCGTCCGGCGGACGGGGGCGGGGACGTCGGCGGTACGGCCGTAGCCGCGGGCGTCCATCGCGGCGGCGAGGGCGACCGACCGTTCCAGGGCGCCTTCCAGGACCGGCAGGCCCACCTGGAGCAGGCCGCGCAGACCCGAGTCGGGGCGGCCCCGCAACCGGCGGGCGGCTCGCAGCCGGTGGACGTCCGCGATCAGATTCGGGGCGAAGGTGAGGGCCACGACCACCGCCACCCCCGTCTCGTACAGGGCGCCGGGCAGCGTCTTGAGGAGGCGGGACGGGCTGGCCAGCGCGTTGGCGGCCCCCACGCAGACGAGCAGCGCCGCCAGTTTCAGGCCGTCGTAGAACGCGAAGAGCAGGCCCTCGGCCGTGACCGCGCCGCCGAGCCGGATGCCCTGCGCCCAGTGGGGGAGCGGGACTTCGGGGAGGGTCACGAGTACATGCGTGCCCGGGATCGGTGAGCCCAGGGCGACGACGAAGACGAGACGGATGACGAGGACGGCGAGGGCGAGCTTGAGGAACGCGGAGTAGGAACGGGACCAGGGCGTCTCCGGGCGGCACGTGGTGACGACGTAGGCGGAGACGCCCAACAGCAGACCGAGGAGGAGCGGATTGGTGGTGCGGGTGGCGGCGGTGCCGAGGCCGAGGGCCCACAGCCACCAGGCTGCGGGGTGCAGCGGGGCACGTGGGGTGCGCTGCGCCGGCCGGCCGTGCTGGGTGTGCTGCGCGAACGTGGTGCGGGGGCTGCCGTCGGCCGGCTCTGTGGGTGGGCGGCCGTCGGTCCTGCCTGCGCGGGGGTGGCTCTCGGCCTGTTCTGTGTGTCGGCGGCCGTCGGCCCTCCCCGCGTGGGGAGGGCTCTCGGCCGGCCCAGTGTGTCGGCGGCCGGCGGTCTTCCCTGCGCGGGGACGGCCCTCAGCCATCCCTGCGGGACCCTCGCCGCCGGGCCTGCCGGACCGCCGCCGCGCCCAGTACGGCCACCGCCGCCGCGCCCGCGTACAGGCCGACGGACGGCCCGCCGTCGTCTTCCGGTTCGTCCTTCGCCGGTTCCCGCTCCGGCTGCGCGGCGGACGCGGAGCCGTCCGTTCCCGGCGCCTGCCCGGACACCTGCTCGCCGCAGCCCGTCCGCGGATACCCCGCGATCGCGCACAGCAGGGCGTTCGTGTCGTAGCGCAGGGGCTTGGCGACCGACGCGAGGGCCTCGGCCGTCGTCGCGTCGGGGGAGACCCGGGCACATGCCGTGCGCGGCGACGGCGGGGTCTCGCCGCCCGGCGCGTCGGCGGCCGTACCGAAGTCGATGACGAGAGCCACCCGCTTCGCGCCGTCCCGCGCGGGCGTCTTCGCGCAGATCGCCGCGAACGAGGCCGCACCGCGCGGCTGCGACGCGTCCTGGGAGTCCGCGCTCACCGCGAACCGGAATCCCTGGACGTCGCCGTCGGAGGGCCGGGCGGTGGACGGGCCCTGGGTGGCGTACGTCCAACCGTCGCCGGAGCGGTCCCAGAAGGACCAGTAGCGGTAGCCGGCGGCCTGCGCCGACTGGACCGCGCCGGTCAGGGACAACACCAGCGCGGCGAGGACGAGGGCGGCGCACCGGCGCGTCACGGCTGCTGCTTCCTGCCCCGGCCGCTGATCAGGAATCCGATGCCGATACCGGCGACGAGGAAGACGCCGACGGTCCACCAGACGCCGTAACCGGAATCCGAGTCGTCCTTCTCGTCGGCCTCGGTGTCGGCCCCGGTGGCCTTCGTGGACTGCGGGGCCGGGCCCGTCGCGTCGAGCTGCGCGACGAGGTCGGCGCCGCCGAAGTGGCGGGGGTCGGCGCCCATGGCGTGGGCCGCGAAGATCAGCTGGGCGTAGGCGGCGGGACCGCTCTGCTTCGCCCAGGCCGCGGAGTTCCACTCGAGCCAGGCGAGGGGCTTCTCGGCCTGCGCGGTCGCACCCTGCGCGGCGAGGGCGACGACGGTGTCGGCGGTGTTGCCGTAGTCGGGCTGGTCCTCTGCGCCGGGGAGGGCGGACTTCAGGAAGCCGTCGGCGAGGACCGCTCCGGCGAGGTAGGCCGCGCCGTTGCGGGCGAGTCCGCTCGGGGTGTCCGCGGTGGCGGAGTCGCACGCGGGGGCAGCCGACGTCTTCCCGGCCGTCGTCACGAACCCCTTGCCGAGGACGCCGAGCACTCCTGCCGCCGTCGCGTCCGCGTTGGCCGCGAGGGCGCCCTTCTTGTCCGGCTGGTACGCGAACGCGCCGCCCTCGACGTCGTCGTCGCACGGGATGGAAAGCTTGAGGAGGGCGTCGTACGGCGACTTCCCGGCCTTCTTCACCTCGGTCGGCTGCTGTCCGGCCGCCGCCATCGCGCCCGCCACGACGGAGGTCGAGTTCGCGTCGCTCGCGCCGCCGGGAGCGTAGCCCCAGCCGCCGTCGGCGTTCTGGACGGACTTCAGCCAGGTGACGGCCTTCTCGGTCGCGGCCTGGTGGCCACCCAGCGTGGCCAGCGCCTGGACGGCCGCCGCCGTGCTGTTGGTGTCGACCAACAGCTTGGCGTCGCACGCCTTGGCGGTGTCCGCGCGGAACGCGGCGAAGGCGCCGTTCGCGCACTGCTGCCCGGTCAGCCAGGTCACGGCCCGGTCGGCGGGGGTGACGCCGGTCGTCCGCTGCGCGAGCAGGGCCAGCGACTGGCGCCAGACGCCGTCGTAGGTCGGGTCGGCGGTGCCGTACAGCCCGTCGGGTATCGCCACCGACGGGGTGGGGGAAGGGGTGGCGGCGACGGCGGGGACGGCGGCACCCAGCACGACGGTGGCGGCTGCCAGAGCAGTGGCGCTGCGGCGGATGTTCATGATCGGCGGGTGCCTCTCCCGGTCGGTGAGGTCACGCGGCCGGGCAGCACGGGACATCCCGGCGGCTCGGCTCCGTAGACCTCGACGGTGCCGTGCGACGGCGGGGCTGCCGACGCACGTGAGCCGGTCACGGTCCCGTACCGGGCGATCCGGCTTGCCACGGCGCCCGGTGGGACGGCTCGGCGGCTCACGGTTGCGGGTCAGCGCCGGAATTGCACCGGCTTCCCCCCGTACGGGCGTGATGACGACGCGGCCACTCTACCGGCAGGTAGCCGGGCGCCTGAGGGGCGCCTGTGAAAGCGCCCCGCCCGGGGCGGGAACCCCCGATATGTTCTGGCCATGACCCATACGGGGAGGGCGCCGGAGAGACTGCCGGACGAGCTGCCGGGAGGACCGCCGCGTGGGCTGCCGGGAGGGCCGCCGCGTGGGCTGCCAGGTGAGCCGCCGGGCGGGCTGCCGGGCAGACTGATCGGCTCGGGCCGAACGGCCGACGTGTACGAGATCGACGACGCGTGGGTGCTGCGCCGCGACCGGGAGGGCCGGGAGGACCCGGCCGTCCTCGCGGCGGTGATGACACACGTGCGCCGGCACGGCTATCCCGCGCCCGCCGTACGGCCATCGCCCTCCGGCGCACGGGCCGACCTCGTCATGGAGCGGCTGGACGGCCCGACGATGCTCCACGCGTTCGGCGCGGGCACCCTGGGCGCCGAGGAGGCGGGGACCGTCCTCGCCCGGCTGCTGCGCGAGCTGCACCGCCTGCCGGGACGGATCTCGGCCGACGCCCGCATCCTGCACCTGGACCTCCACCCGGACAACGTGATCCTCACGCCCGACGGCCCCCGGGTCATCGACTGGGCCAACGCGGAGGAGGGCGACCCCGGGCTCGACTGGGGCATGTCCGCGGTGATCCTCGCCCAGGTCGCCGCCTCCGCCCAGCCGATCGCCGACCCGGCCCGGGCCATGCTGACCGCGCTGCTCGCCGACCCTTCCGGCCTCACCGAGGAGGGCCTCGCGCAGGCCCTGCGGAGGCGGGCGGCCAACCCGACGATGAGCCATGAGGAGACCGAACTCCTCGTACCGGCAGCCGAGTTGATCAGGTCGACGGCGGGTCGCTGACTAGGACGCCCGCCAGACCGTCATGTCCGCGGTGACGAAGGCGATGTCCGGCAGCGCCGTCGACTTCACCTGGATGACGAGCAGCGCGATGTCCCCGGAGGGGTGCTTCACGCAGATCTCGCTGCCTGCCGCCGCCGCGGCGAGGGGGAGGCGACGACTCTTGGCGCCGGTCAGGACGATGCGGCACGAGTCGATCGAGCCGCCGGGGTCGCCGTAGATCATGCTGAACACGCTGGTCTCGCTCTCCAGCGCGCAGCCGGTCGTCTCGCAGGAGAAGCGGATGTCCCCCTTGGCGTCCTCGCGCCGGACCGGCTCCTTGATGTCCACCGAGGTCTTCGCGTCCAGCCACTGGAGGGGATACGCCGTGGCCTGCGGCGTCTTGGGCACCGTCGAGGCGGCGCTCGACTCCTCCGATGTCCGGTCACCGGCGACGGAGTCGGACCCGCCCGTCGACGAGGACGCGGCCGAGGACGCCGACGACCGTGCGGACTCGGAGGGGCCGGGCGTCGAGGACGTCCCGGCGGTGTCCCGGTGGCCGAGCCGGTCCGCCGCCTCGACGACCGTCCACACCAGACCGGTCAGCACCAGCGCGCCCGCGGTCACGGCGGCGGCCGCGACCGACGCGGCACGCCGACGGCGTACCGGCCGCGCGTCCGGCCTCGTGAGCTGCGACCGCACCGGCGCGATCAACGGCATCGCGGGCTGGGACATCGGGTGCGAGGGCGCCGCGGGCGAGGGCGAGGGGTACGAGGCTGCCGGGTCCGAGCTCGTGGGGTCGGAGTCTGCCGGGTGCCGGGGTGTCTTGTGCGAGGGCCGCGGGATCAAGGGCAGCGTGTGCACCGGGGTGGGATCGGGTACCGGGGACGGCACCGCCACCTCCGGCCCGGTGACCTCCCGCCAGACGGCCGGCCCGGCGCCGTCGTCCGCGTCTCCGTCCAGACGACGCCGGCACCACTCGACGACCTCCGCCGGGGTGACCCGCTCCTCCGGGTCGGCGGCGAGGCACCGGGCGATCAGCGGACGGAGTGGTTCGGGCAGCCGGGACAGGTCGGGTTCCGAGTGCACGATCCGGTACAGCACGCCGACCGAGGGACCGTCCCCGTACAACGGCTCGCCCAGGACCGCGAACGCCGCCGTCTGCCCGAGCGCGAACACGTCGGTCGCCGCGGTGACCTCACCCGCGGTCGCCTGCTCGGGAGCCATGAACTGCGGGGTGCCGACGGCGAGGCCGGTGGCGGTGTTCGAGGTGGTGTCGGACGCCAGCGAGATGCCGAAGTCGATCACGCGCGGTCCGTCGGCGGCCAGCAGCACGTTCGACGGCTTCAGGTCCCGGTGCACGATGCCCTCACCGTGGATGGCCTGGAGTGCCTCCGCCACCCCCGCCATCAGCCACAGCACCGCGGGCACCGGCAGCGGTCCGCGCCGGGCGACCGCCTCCGCCAGTGAGGGCCCGGGCACGTACAGCGTGGCCAGCCAGGGGGGTACGCCGTCGGCGTCGGCGTCGATCAGCTCGGCGGTGTACGCGCCGCGGACCCGTCGGGCGGCTTTGATCTCCCTGCGGAACCGCCGTCGGAAGGCCGGGTCGTCGGCGAGCTCCGGGCGTACCACCTTGATCGCGAGCGGCCGGCCGCCCTGCGTGTGCGACAGGTAGACCCGTCCCATCCCGCCCGCACCGAGCCGGGCGGCGAGACGGTAACCGGCCACCAGGGGCGGATCGTCCGCCTGTAGCGGCTGGAACACCTCGGTCGCATGATTCATCGGCCCTGGTCCCCCCTCGTCCCCATGATCCCCGTGATCCCCGACCCCATGATCCGACGACCTGATCGACTCGGCAGCCTACGCGGGGTGTCGGTCCGCCGAAGGGCGGGAACAGCTTCCGGCTCTCCAGCAGCCACACCCCGTCGACCTGGCGGAACGCGTCCTGATAATGCCCGACTTGGACGGACGGCCCGGCGGGGACGGCGCCGCCCTCGTAGCCGTCGACCCGGTATGCCGAGAAGTACGAGGTGGCCAGGGCCGTGTCCGGCGTGGCCACGGTGACCAGGATGTTGACATGAGCCGACGGGAGAGCCGGTCGGCGGGACGTGAACCGAAGTACTCCCGCAGCGCCGCCCGCCCCTCGATCAGCCGCCCGCCCTCCGGCCATTCCCAGGTGCCGTGCTCGATGAACAGCTCGGCCACCGAGGCGGGTTCGAGGAGATCCAGCCGGTGGACGAAGTCGACGACGAGACGCTCACAGGCGCGTTCGGCGAGCAGCCGCTGCAAGGGGTCCATGAGGGTGTTGCCATCAAGGGCCCCCGCCCGCCGCGAGCGAATCAACCCGCCAAGTGCCGCCTCACACCACCACGGACGCCCTACACCGCCACATACGTCACCGGATCGCTCCCGGTGACGGCCTCCGCGCGCCCCTGCTTCACCAGCCGCCGAAGATGCGCCTCGGCCTCCGAGACCGCGATGGTCCGTGAGCCGTAGGGGATGTCCGCCCAGGGACGGTTCCACTCCATACGCTCCGCGAGCTGCCAGGGCGTGAGGGGAATGGCGAGGAGGTCGAGCAGGCCGGTGAGACGGTCCTCGTGGTGGGTGAGCAATTCCCCTACCCGGGCGGGGGCGTCGGTGAAGGCGTACTGGTGGGCGGGGAGGATCTCCGCGGGGGCGAGCCGGCCGACGCGTTCGAGCGAGTCGAGGTAGTCGCCGAGGGGGTCGGTGACGGTGGCGTCGTCGGGGTCCTCGTACAGGCCGATGTGCGGGGTGATCTCCGGCAGCAGGTGGTCACCGGAGAACAGGCGTCCATGGCCCGGTAGTCGAGCGGGATGCTCCTCCTCCAGGTGGAGGCAGACGTGTCCGGGGGTGTGGCCCGGCGTCCAGATCGCACGCAACCGGCGACCGGGGAGGTCGAGGAACTCGCCGGGGACGATCTCGCGGTCGGGGAGGGCGGGCGCCAGACCGGGGAGGGGGCGACGGCGGGCGGGGGGCGTGCGGAGCGGGGCGATGTGCTCTTCCGGGGCGCCGGCGGCGGTGAGTTTCGCCGCCATGTACGTGTACCAGCGCTCGGGCCGCGTCTCGCGGGTCCGCCGCACGATGGAGGTGTCCGCCGCGTGCATCGCCACCCAGGCCCCGGAAGCCTCCCGCACCTGGCCGGAGAGGCCGTGGTGGTCGGGGTGATGGTGGGTGATCACGACCCCGCACAGTTCCGTGACGGAGGTACCGCACGCGGTCAGCCCGGCGTCCAGCGCCTCCCAGGACGTCGGATCGTCCCAACCCGTGTCGATCAGCACCGGCCCGCGGTCGGTGTCGACGACGTACACCAGGGTGTGGCCCAACGGATTGTCCGGGATCGGCACCCGCAACGAGCGGACGCCACCGCCATGGTCGTACGTGATGGCTCCGACTCCACCCGGACTACTCTTCATCTGCCCTCCGTCACACGGCCATTGCCCACTATAACTAGAACTGGTATCAGTTCCTGAAACACCGTCAGAAACGTAGACGAAGGCAGTGGTTATGGCCGAGCTCGTGGAACACGGACAGCTGTTCATCGGTGGGGAACTGACCGACCCCCTTGGCAAGGACGTCATCGAGGTGGTCTCGCCGCACACCGAGGAGGTCATCGGGCGGGTGCCGCACGCGTCGGGTGGCGACGTGGACCGGGCGGTCGCAGTGGCGCGGCGGGCCTTCGACGAGGGGCCCTGGCCCCGGTTGTCGCTCGACGAGCGGATCGCCGTCGTCACCCGCATCAAGGACGGCATCGCGATGCGCCACGAGGAGATCGCCCGGGTGATCTCCTCGGAGAACGGCTCCCCGTACTCATGGAGCGTCCTCGCGCAGGCCCTCGGCGCGATGATGGTGTGGGACGCGGCGATCACCGTCGCGCGCGGCTTCACCTTCGAGGAGCGGCGCGACGGCGTGCTCGGGAAGATCCTCGTGCGGCGCGAGCCCGTCGGCGTGGTCGCGGCCGTCGTCCCGTGGAACGTCCCGCAGTTCGTCGCCGCCGCCAAGCTCGCGCCCGCGCTGCTCACCGGCTGCACGGTGGTGCTGAAGCCGTCGCCGGAGTCGCCCCTGGACGCGTATCTGCTGGCCGAGATCGCGCGGGACGCCGGGCTGCCGGAGGGGGTGCTGTCGATCCTGCCGGCCGACCGTGAGGTGAGCGAGTACCTGGTCGGGCATCCGGGCGTCGACAAGGTGTCGTTCACCGGCTCGGTCGCGGCCGGCAAGCGGGTCATGGAGGTGGCGTCGCGGAACCTGACGCGGGTGACCCTGGAGCTGGGCGGCAAGTCGGCGGCGATCGTGCTGCCGGACGCGGACATCGCCACGGCCGTCCCCGGGATCGTCTCGGCCGCCTGGATGAACAACGGGCAGGCCTGTGTGGCCCAGACCCGCATCCTTCTGCCGCGCTCGCGCTACGACGAGTTCGCGGACGCCTTCGCCGCCGCGGCGGCCGCGCTGGTCGTCGGCGACCCGCTGGACCCGGCGACGCAGGTCGGCCCGCTGGTGGCGCGGCGGCAGCAGCGCCGCAACCTCGACTACATCCGGATCGGGCAGGAGGAGGGCGCGAAGATCCTCACGGGCGGCGGACGTCCGGCGGGCCTGGACCGCGGCTGGTACGTCGAGCCGACCCTGTTCGGGGACGTCGACAACTCCATGCGGATCGCCCGCGAGGAGATCTTCGGGCCGGTGATCTGCCTCCTGCCCTACGGCGACGAGTCCGAGGCGCTGCGGATCGCGAACGACTCCGACTACGGACTCAGCGGCAGCGTGTGGACGGCCGACGTCGGCCACGGCGTCGAGGTCGCCCGGCAGGTCCGTACCGGGACGTACTCGGTGAACACGTTCAGCCTCGACATGCTCGGCCCGTTCGGCGGCTACAAGAACTCCGGCCTGGGGCGGGAGTTCGGGCCCGAGGGCTTCGGCGAGTACCTCGAGCACAAGATGATCCACCTGCCGGCGGGATGGGAGGGCTGACGGGCCATGGGGGATCGGTGGCACGTCGAGGTGGACCGGTCCCTGTGCATCGGTTCCGCCCAGTGCATCCACCACGCGCCCGAGGGCTTCCGGCTCGACACCGCGCGCCAGTCCCATCCGGGCCACCCGGACATGGACGCCAACGAGCGGGTGCTCGCGGCGGCGGAGAGCTGTCCGGTGGAGGCGATCATGATCACGCTGGTGGGCAGCGGGGAGGCGGTGTTCCCGCCGGAGGAGTAAAGAAATCTCCCGGCAGGGTATTGCGTCACGTTTAAGACGTTTTATCCTGGTAGTGGCCTACGAGGCGAATGAGGGGGTCCGACCGGAGTAGCCGACTTCTGCGTGACGCGAAGGCATCCGCCGAGGCCGACGTCGACGGACGGACCGAGGGACCTGAAGATCGCGGGACAGGATCTGAGGGAAACCCTCGTCGTCTCGTGGGTCCTTTGCGTGCGCCAACGCTTGCGTGCGCCAACGCTTGCGTGCGGCAATCGCGTGCGGCAATCGTGTGGGCTCCGCTCCCGCTCCGTCCCCCTTGCACCGCTCGCGTGTCCTAGCCGTGTGCCTCGCTCGTGTGTCCCGGGTCCGTCACGTCGATCAGCCGGCACACCGTCTCGATGTCTATCCGGACCTGGGCGATGGAGGCGCGGCCCGACAGCCAGGTGATGAGCGCCGAGTGCCAGGTGTGCTCGATGACGCGGACCGCCGAGAGCTGCTCGGGGGTGGGATCGGTCAGCCCCATCGCGTCGAGGATGATCGCCGTCGTCTGGCGGGAGACCTGGTCGACCTCCGGTGAGACGCTGCGGTCGGCGAAGGTCAGCGCGCGGACCATCGCGTCCGCCAGGTGCGGCTCGCGCTGGAGGGCGCGGAAGGCGCGCATCAGGGTCTCCGCGACGCGGTCCGCCGCCCGTTCGCCCGTCGGGGGCTTCTTCCTCAGCGTGCCGTGCATGTGGTCCAGCTGGTCCTGCATCGTGGCGACCAGCAGGTGCACCTTGGACGGGAAGTAGCGGTACAGCGTGCCGAGGGCGACCTGTGAGGATTCCGCGACCTCGCGCATCTGTACCGCGTCGAAACCGCCCCGGCTGGCCAACTGCGCGCTCGCGTGCAGGATGCGGCGGCGGCGCGCCTCCTGCCGCTCGGTGAGCGGGGAGTGCGCAGGGCGCTGAGAGCTGGCTTCCGCAGACATGGGTCCCGTTCCGTGACAGTCGGTGAGGCTCAGTGGGCACACAGCTCGACGGGGCGGTAGGCCGTGGCGTGAATCACCTGATCCACTGCTCACAGCTCTCCTACCTGCCGGTAGATTCAGAGCCTCCCGAACGATCAAGTCTGAAACTTGTTCTAGATTAGCGTCCCGTCGTAGTCTCGCGGGACAATGCAGGCAGAAGGGGGCCCGGAGTGACCGCTGAGGCCAGTCAGGCAGGGCCCCGGCACGACCTCGCCGCCGACGGCGGGCCACCGCTCACCATCGCGCTCCTCACGTATAAGGGGAACCCGTTCTGCGGGGGCCAGGGCGTCTACGTCCGGCATCTCTCGCGCGAGCTCGTCCGTCTCGGGCACCGCGTCGAGGTGATCGGTTCCCAGCCCTATCCGGTGCTGGACCCGGGCCACGACGACCGCCTGTCCCTCACCGAGCTGCCCAGCCTCGACCTCTACCGCCAGCCGGATCCTTTCCGCACCCCGAAGCGCGACGAGTACCGCGACTGGGTCGACGCCCTCGAGGTCGCCACGATGTGGACCGGCGGCTTCCCCGAGCCGCTGACGTTCTCGCTGCGGGCCCGCCGTCATCTCCGCGCGCGCAGCGGCGAGTTCGACATCGTGCACGACAACCAGACCCTGGGATACGGGCTGCTGGGGGACATCGGCGCGCCCCTGGTCACCACCATCCACCATCCCATCACCGTCGACCGGCAGTTGGAACTGGACGCCGCCGAGGGACGGCGACGGCGGTTCTCCGTCCGCCGCTGGTACGCGTTCACCCGGATGCAGAAGCGGGTCGCGCGCCGGCTGCCGTCCGTGCTCACCGTCTCCGGCACCTCCCGCCAGGAGATAGTCGACCACCTCGGGGTCCGCGACGACCGCATCCACGTCGTCCACATCGGCGCCGACACCGACCTGTTCTCGCCGAACCCCGCCGTGGCCGTCGTGCCGGGCCGGATCGTGACGACGTCCAGTGCGGACGTCCCGCTCAAGGGACTGGTGTTCCTCGTCGAGGCGCTGGCCAAGGTGCGCACCGAGCACCCGCACGCCCACCTCGTCGTCGTCGGCAAGCGCCCCCAGGAGGGGCCGGTCGCCCAGGCGATGGAGCGGTACGGCCTCGAAGGCGCCGTCGAGTTCGTCAAGGGCATCTCCGACGCCGAACTGGTCGACCTGGTCCGCTCGGCGGAGGTCGCCTGCGTGCCGTCGCTGTACGAGGGCTTCTCCCTGCCGGCCGCCGAGGCCATGGCCACGGGCACCCCGCTGCTCGCCACGACCGGCGGGGCGATCCCCGAGGTCGCCGGGCGGGACGGCGAGACCTGCCTGGCCGTGCCGCCGGGCGACTCCGGGGCGCTGGCCTCGGGTCTCGGACGGCTGCTGGGCGACCCGGAGTTGCGGGCCCGGCTCGGCGCGGCCGGACGCCAGCGGGTGCTCGCGCGGTTCACCTGGGCGCGAGCCGCCGAGGGGACCGTGGCCCGCTACCGCGAGGCGATAGCCGAGCGCGGTCGCCCACGGGTCGCCGAGGTTTCAGCGGCTGCCGCCGCCCCCGAAGCCGTCGAGTCCGTCGGTGCCGGGACCGGCGCCGGCATCGGCGCCGGCATCGACGCCGTATCCGAAGCATCCGATCGCGATCGCGAAAGCAGGGCCACGTGCTGACCGTCGACTTCTCCCGGTTCCCGCTCGCCCCGGGCGACCGAGTCCTGGACCTGGGCTGCGGTGCCGGCCGGCACGCCTTCGAGTGTTACCGGCGTGGCGCGCAGGTCGTGGCCCTCGACCAGAACGCGGAGGAGATCCGCGAGGTCGCCAAGTGGTTCGCGGCGATGAAGGAGGCCGGCGAGGCCCCCGAGGGTGCCACCGCGACGGCCATGGAGGGCGACGCCCTCGCCCTGCCCTTCCCCGACGAGTCCTTCGACGTCGTGATCATCTCCGAGGTCATGGAGCACATCCCGGACGACAAGGGTGTCCTCGCGGAGATGGTGCGGGTGCTCAAGCCGGGCGGCCGGATCGCCATCACCGTCCCGCGCTACGGCCCCGAGAAGGTCTGCTGGACCCTCTCCGACGCCTACCACGAGGTCGAGGGCGGCCACATCCGCATCTACCGGGCGGACGAACTGCTCACGAAGATCCGCGAGGCGGGCCTGAAGCCGTACGGCACCCATCACGCCCACGCGCTGCACTCGCCGTACTGGTGGCTGAAGTGCGCGTTCGGCGTCGACAACGACAAGGCGCTGCCCGTGCGGGCGTACCACAAGCTGCTGGTCTGGGACATCATGAAGAAGCCCCTCGCGACCCGGGTCGCCGAGCAGGCGCTGAACCCGCTCATCGGCAAGAGCTTCGTGGCGTACGCGACCAAGCCGCACCTGCCGCGACTCGCCGAACAGGCCGAACCGGCCGAACAGCCCGGGAAGAGCAGGAAGAGCGGCCAGGGCGAGAAGACCGGGGCGGGCGTCAAGTGACCACCCCCCGGACAGAACACCTCGTCCTGCCCGGGGTCCTCACCGCCGAGCAGGCCGCCGTGACCGTCGCCGGCATTCTCGCCGCACAGCGTGAGGACGGCGCCATCCCGTGGTTCCGGGGCCACCACCTGGACCCGTGGGACCACACCGAGGCGGCGATGGCGCTGGACGCGGCGGGCGAACACGAGGCCGCCGAGCGGGCGTACATCTGGCTGGCCCGGCACCAGAACGAGGACGGCTCCTGGTTCGCGGCCTACGCGGACGGCGCCTTCGACGACGTCACCGACCGGGGGCGCGAGACGAACTTCGTCGCCTACATCGCCGTGGGCGTCTGGCACCACTACCTGTCCACCGGCGACGACACCTTCCTGGACCGCATGTGGCCGGCCGTCTACGCGGCGGTCGAGTACGTGCTGCGGCTCCAGCAGCCCGGCGGGCAGATCGGCTGGCGCCGCGACGACGACGGAACCCCGACCGCCGACGCGCTGCTCACCGGGTCCTCCTCCATCCATCAGGCGCTGCGCTGCGCGCTGGCGATCGCCGAGCAGCGCGAAGAGCCGCAGCCCGACTGGGAGTTGGCGGTGGGTGCGCTGCGGCACGCCATCCGCCGGCATCCGGAGCGGTTCCTCGACAAGGACCGCTACTCGATGGACTGGTACTACCCGGTGCTGGGCGGCGCGTTGACCGGCGCGGAGGCCAAGTCCCGGATCGAGGCCGAGTGGGACCGTTTCGTGGTCCCGGGACTGGGCGTGCGCTGCGTCGTCCCCAACCCGTGGGTCACGGGCGGCGAATCGGCCGAACTCGCCCTGGCCCTGTGGGCGATGGGCGAGTCCGACCGGGCACTGGAGATTCTTCAGGCGATCCAGCATCTGCGCGACGAGGAGTCGGGCCTGTACTGGACGGGGTTCGTGTTCGAGGACGAGGCGATCTGGCCCCGGGAGCTGACCACCTGGACCGCGGGGTCACTGCTGCTGGCCGTCGCGGCCCTCGGTGGTCACGAGGCCACCTGCGCCGTGTTCGGCGGGGAGCAGCTGCCGTACGGGCTGACCGGACTCGAGGCGGACTGCTGCGCCTGACCCGGTCCCGGAGCGGGTTTCAGGACCCGCCCGGGAAGGGGTCGGACTCGCCCCGGGAGCGGGTCGCAGACGCGTCCCGGGACTCGGCGGGAACCCGCCTCAGTGGCGGTGGACCCGGTTGGCGATGGCGTGACCGATGAACAGGTAGACGACCGCTGCCAGGCCGTACCCGGCCACCACGCGCGCCCACGCCTCGTCGAACGTGAACAGGTCACGTGACCAGCCGGCCAGCCAGTTGGCCGCGTGATGCACGAACTGGACCAGGTCGTTACCCCGGTTGGCGTCCAGCAGGTACATGAGGATCCACAGCCCGAGGATGACGGCCATGACGTCCGCGACGACCGCTATGACCGTTCCGGCGGAGTTGGAACCACTGCGATATCGAGACATGACTTCCGTCTGGCCCCGGAATCCCGGTTGAAACACGGAGTGTTCGCTCTCCGTCCGCCCGTGGCTATGAGTTGAGCTCCGCCAGCACCCGCAGGGTCGTCCGGTCCGGGGCGACGACCAGCAGGTCCGTCACCGGCCCCTTGCGCCAGGACTCCAGCCGCTCGGCGACGCGTTCACGGGGGCCGACCAGGGAGATCTCGTCCGCGAAGGCGTCCGGGACGGCCAGCACCGCCTCCTCGCGCCGCCCGGCCAGGAACAGCTCCTGGATGTGCCGGGCCTCCTCCTCGTATCCCATGCGGGCCATCAGGTCGGCGTGGAAGTTGCGGGTGGCGTGGCCCATACCGCCGATGTAGAAGCCGAGCATGGTCTTCACGGGGAGCAGGCCCTCGGTGACGTCGTCACAGATCCGCACCTGGGCGAGGGGCGCGACCCGGAAGCCCTCGGGCAGTTCCGCCACGGCCGGGCCGTACGCGTCCGGACGGTTCGGCGACCAGTACAGCGGCAGCCAGCCGTCGGCGATCCGGATCGTCTGGGCGACGTTGCGCGGACCCTCCGCGCCCAGCAGCACCGGCAGGTCGTCGCGCAGGGGGTGGGTGATGGATCTGAGCGGCCTGCCGAGACCCGTCCCGTCCGGGCCGCGGTAGGGGTGGGAGTGGAAGCGGCCGTCCAGTTCCACCGGCGCCCGGCGGCGCAGCACCTGGCGCACCACGTCCACGTACTCCCGGGTCGCGGTCAGCGGGGACTCGGGGAACGGCCGGCCGTACCAGCCCTCCACCACCTGAGGGCCCGACAGGCCGAGCCCGACCATCATCCGGCCGCCGGAGAGGTGGTCCAGGGTCAGGGCGTGCATCGCGGTCGTGGTGGGGGACCGGGCCGCCATCTGCGCGACCGCCGTGCCCAGTCCGATCGTCGACGTCCGGGCGGCGATCCAGGTGAGGGGGGTGAAGGCGTCCGAGCCCCAGGACTCCGCCGTCCACACGGACGCGTAGCCGAGCCGTTCCGCCTCACACGCCAGTTCCAGGTGGTCGGGGGAGGGACCGCGGCCCCAGTAGCCGAGCGCCAGACCGAGCCGCATGCCTGCCTCCTGACGGTGTGTCAGACAAGGGAAGGCTGCGACTGTACGACAACGGCCCCCCGCCCGGAAGGGCGAGGGGCCGTGCGTGAAGCAGGCGGAGCGAAGGCTCGGCCGGGCGGACCCGGCCGGGCGGACTCAGCCGCGCTGGATGCCGGAGGCGTCCCGCAGGACACCGCGGCGGCCGTCCTGGGTCTGGGCGACCAGACCCTGGGCGCCCTGCTCGACCGCGAGGTACCAGGTACCCGGCGCCAGTTCGGCGATCGGCGTCGGCGCGCCGTCCTCCCCGAACAGCGGACGCGGCACCGGCACGGCGAACCAGAACGGGGAGAAGTCCCCGCCCGACGGCTGCGCCGGACCCGGCTGGGCGCCGAACGACGGCTGACCCGGCTGGCCCTGCTGCGGCGGACCGCCGAACGCCGACGGCTGCTGCGGCGCGCCCGGGTAGCCATAACCTGCGGGCGGCTGCGCGCCGTAGGGCTGCGGGGCCGCCGGCCTGGGCGCCGGGACGAGAGCGGCCTGGAGGGCGGGCACCAGCGGGGTGGCGATCGCACCGGCGGCCAGCAGCAGCGCGGCGATCAGACCCAGGATGAGCCCGGAGCCGGTGTCGACGTCCGAGCTGCCGAAGGTGTCGCTGAACGCGCCGAGCGGGTCGATGATCGTCCAGAACGCCGTCCACGCGGCGAAGACCGTGAGGGCGACACCGAACTGTCCCAGGTCGATGCCGGCCACCTTGCGCGGCTGCGGGAGCGCGCGGGCGACGACGATCAGGGCGGCACCGATGATTCCGCCGAGATACATGCTCATTACGAGGCCGAGGTTGTCCCAGGCGTTCGGGACGTCACTGCCGGAGCCGTCGAACGTGTCCAGGAACGACGCGATGAACAGCAATACCGCTGCTCCGATCACCACGCCGTCGCCTCGAGTGAGGGAGCGGATATTCACTTCAGGTCCTTCGTCAGTCGTCTCGTCATCGGTACACGCATACACATATCGGTAGAGGCGTCGCTGTCACCATGTCGCCGTCAGGCCCCTGTGTGAAGCGCGGGGGTGGCCCCTCATCGTAGGGACGACACTATCGTCACCACGATCGCGCTGTCCGCAGAGATGTGTGCCCTGATCACGACCCGTGCAGGAAACTCACGATTCCCTCAGAGATCCCCTGCGCCGCGCTCTGCCGCCAGGCGCTACTGGTCAGCAGCGCCGCGTCCTTCGTATCGCGCATGTTGCCGCACTCGATGAACACCTTGGGAACCGTTGACAGATTGAGACCGCCCAGGTCCTCACGCGTGACGAGACCGGTGCCGTCGCCGAGGTAGTTGGACGGTGAAGTACCCGTCGCCCGGGCGAAGTCGCCCGCGATCCGCTTCCCGAGGTCCTTCGACGGGGCGACGATGGGACGGGTGTCGGCGCCGCCCGCGTGCACCGCGCCCGGCAGGATCACGTGGAAGCCGCGCTGCCCCGCTCCGGCGCCGTCGGCGTGGATCGAGACGACCGCGTCGGCGTGCGCCGCGTTCCCGATCCGGGCGCGCTCGTCGACACACGGGCCGTACGGCCGGTCCGCGTCCTGCGTCAGCCGCACCGTGGCGCCCTGCTGCTGGAGCAGGGCGCGCAGCCGGTGGGCCACGTCCAGCGTGAACTGCGCCTCGCTGTAACCGGAGTTCGTGGACGTGCCCGTCGTGTCGCACTCCTTCCGGTTGGTGCCGATGTCCACCTTGCTGTTGATGTCGGCGGTGTGCTGGTAGTTGGTGGGGTTGTGACCGGGGTCGATGACGACGACCTTGCCCTGGAGCGAGTCCGCGCCGGAACCGGCCGGGGCGGACGCGGCGCCCGAACCGGCCCCCGTCTTCCCGTCACCGTTCGCGCCACCCGCGCTGTCCGCGTCGCCCGCGGGGGAGCTGAGGACGCTCGGCGCCGCGCCCGACCCGGAGGTCCCGTTCCCCCCGCCGCTCCCGGGCCCGCCCAGCGCGTCGTACGCCAGCCAGCCCAGCAGCGCCACCGGCACGAGCGCGGCGACCGCCACGGTCAGCGGGCGGCGCAGCGGCGAGCGGCGCGGCCGCGAGGGGCCGAAGGGGTCGGAGGAGCCAGAGGGATCGGAGGGATCGAAGGGACCGGGGTTCGAGCCTGCGTACGACACGTCTGCCACCCTAACGGCCACCCCGACGAGCTCTCAGCGGGACGAGGCCGGACGGATGACGGGCGGCTCGCCGGACGGTCGACCGGGGGCGACCAGTTGCTCGATCGGGCGGTCGGTCGGCCGGGCGGGCGGCTGGTCGGGCGGCCCGCACCGGGTGGAAGGGCGTCCCTCGCGTCCGGAGATGGATCCGAGTGCGGGGATGAGGTCGTCCCGGGTCGGCGGGCGGCTCAGGAGGCGGTGAAGTCGGTGATGTGGTCGGCGGCCCAGACCGTGAAGGGGCGGGCGGGGTGGCCGGTGAGTTCCTCGACGGTGCGGGTGAGGGCGACGGGCCTGCCGTCCGTGGACGCCCACCAGGCGAGGAGGGCGTCGGCGTAGACCGCGGGGATGTGGCCGTCGGTCTCCGCCTTCCACTCCTCGGCGGTGACGTGCTTGACCGCGATGTCCCGCCCGGTGACGGTGGCGAGCCGGTCGATCTGCTCGGCGAAGGTCAGCGACTCGGGTCCGGTGAGGGTGTACCGGCCGCCGCGGTGGCGGGGGTCGGTGAGGACGGCGTGGGCGGCCTCGGCCAGGTCCGTCTCGTGGAGCGGGTCGGTGTGGGCGCCGGGGAAGGGCAGGCTGACGGGCAGTCCCGCCCTGACCGGCCAGGCCCAGGACGCGGCGTTGGAGGCGAAGGAGCCGGGCCGCAGGAGGGTGGTGGCGATGGGAGAGGCGAGCAGCGCACGCTCCACGGCCAGATGGGAGCCGGCCAGCGGGTCGTCCTTCGGCTCGGACCCGAGCACGCCCAGGACGCTCGAACTGGACAGCACCACGACATGGGTGACGCCGGCCCGATGCGCGTGGTCGGCGAAGGCGGTGACGTGGGCGGGGTTCGCGTAGAGGAAGACGGAGGTGACGCCGGCCAGGGCCGCGGGGAAGGTCGCGGGGTCGCCGAGGTCGAGGGTGACCGCCTCGACGCCGGGAGGCGGGGCGAGGTCGGCGGGGGCGGCGGAGCCGATCCGGACGGGTACGCCGTCGGCGTGGAGGAGGGCGAGCAGCCGGGTGGCGACCGCGCCGCGGCCTCCGGTGATCAGGATCATGACGGGTCCTCTGCTGGACGGTGCGAACGGCGAGTGGCGAGTCTCGATGCGCGAACGAGGTTCGTGGCGAACGGCGTTCGTGAAGCTTCCATGGCCAGACACTAGGGAACGAACACTGTTCGTGTCAAACAGCGTTCGTCACGTTTAGCGTTCGTCGCGATCGGCGTTCGTGGCAATCGTCGTTCGTGGCGATCGACGTTCGTGCCGGATACCCTCTCCCCGTGACCTCCGTGACCCCCGAGCCGATCAGCCGCCGCGCGCGGCCCGCCAAGGCCCCCCTCAGCCGCGAGGCGATCGTGCGCGCCGGGCTGGCCATCCTCGACCGCGACGGGCTCGACGCGCTGACCATGCGCCGTGTCGCCAAGGAGCTCGACACCGGACCGGCCTCGCTCTACGTCTATGTCGCCAACCGCGACGACCTGATGGCCGCGATGCTGGACGAGGCGCTCGCCCGGGTCCCGCTCACCTCGGAGGGCACCTGGCGGGAGCGGCTGCACACCCTGGTGGCGGCGACGGTCGAGGCCATGAGCCGGCACGAAGGGCTGGCCGCCGTCGCGCTCGGCGCGATCCCCACCGGCGCCAACGCCCTGCTCGTCATCGACCGCATGCTCGCGCTGCTCAAGGAGGGCGGCCTGGACGACGTCACCGCCGCCTGGGCCGTCGATCTGCTGCACATGTACAGCGCGGCGGCCGCCGCCGAACAGAGCGCCTACAACACCAAGGGGGGCAAGGAGGAGGTCGCCGTCGCGGACGCCGACCGCCACTACGCGGCCCTGCCCGCCGACCGCTACCCCATGATCACCGCGCTGCGCCCGGCCCTGTTCGCGCCCGGCGACCGCGACACGTGGGCCCTGGACGTCCTGCTCAGCGGCATCCTCCAGACGCCGGCCCGCTGACCGGCCCGCTGACCTGCCGACCTGCCCCCTGAAGTGCTCGCGGTCCGCCTGCCGTCTGCCGACCGCCGTCTGCCGACCGCCAGCCCCCAGCGCGACCGCGACCGCTGGGGCCGCGGTCGTCTGCCGGGTGCTTTGTTCAAGAGACGATAAAGAAATCGTTAGTACGCCAAAGCATCGGAATAGTTGCCCATGCATACAGGTTCAGTTCGCATGTAATCCCCGAACGACCTGTCCCGGAGGCCCCACCTCATGACGCACACGACGACCGACCGGCCCACCCGCGAAGCGAGCGGAGCCGTCGTCCCGGTGCTCGCCTTCGCGGGCATCGTGGTCGCGGTGATGCAGACCCTGCTCGTCCCGGTCATCAAGGACCTGCCCCAGTTGCTGGGCACCGAGCCCAGCAACGCCACCTGGGTCCTGACCTCGACACTGCTGTCGGGCGCCGTGGCCACCCCGATCATGGGCCGCCTCGGCGACCTGTACGGCAAGCGGCGGCTGCTGATAGCCAGCCTCGCGGTGATGGTCGTCGGCGCTCTGGTCAGTGCCCTGACCAGCGACCTGATCACGATGATCGTCGGCCGCACCCTCCAGGGCTTCGCGATGGGCGCGATCCCGCTCGGCATCGGCCTGATGCGGGACATGCTGCCGCGCGAGAAGCTCGGCTCGGCCATGGCCCTGATGAGCTCCTCGATCGGCGTCGGCGGCGGCCTCGCCCTGCCCCTCGCGGCCCTGATCGCCCAGCACGCCGACTGGCACGCCCTGTTCTACGGCGCCGCCGCCCTCGGTGCCCTCGCCATCGCCCTCACCCTCCTCGTCGTCCCCGAGTCCCCGTCGCGCGCCGAGGGCACCTTCGACGTCGCGGGTGCGCTCGGCCTCTCCACCGGACTGGTGCTCTTCCTGCTGCCGATCACCAAGGGCAGTGACTGGGGCTGGACCTCCGGCACCACCCTCGGCCTCTTCGCCGCCGCGGCCGTCGTCCTCGTCCTGTGGGGCGTGATGGAGCTGCGGCTGAAGGCCCCGCTCGTCGACCTGCGCACCACGGCCCGTCCCGCGGTCCTCTTCACCAACCTCGCCTCGATCATGGTCGGCGTCTCGTTCTACGTCGTCTCCCTGGTGCTGCCGCAGCTGCTCCAGCTGCCGAAGGCCACCGGTTACGGCCTCGGCCAGTCGATGGTCACCGCCGGTCTGCTCGTCGCGCCGCTCGGCCTGACGATGATGTTCACCGCGCCCGTCTACGCCAAGCTGTCCGCGAAGTACGGCCCCAAGTTCACCCTGATCCTCGGCATGCTGATCATCGCGATCGGCTACGGCGCCGGCCTCGGCCTGATGAGCGCCGCCTGGCAGAGCCTCGTGATCGCCGTCGTCCTCGGCGCCGGGATCGGCCTCGCGTACTCGTCCCTGCCCGCGCTGATCGTCGGCGCGGTCCCGGCCTCGGAGACCGGCGCGGCCAACGGCCTCAACACCCTGATGCGGTCCATCGGCACCTCGGTGTCCAGCGCCGTCATCGGCATGGTGCTGGCGAACACCGCGAACGACGTCGGCGGAGTCGCCGTACCGACCATGCACGGCTTCCGCGTCTCCTTCCTGATCGCCACGGCCGCCGTCGCGGTCGGCCTGGTCCTCGCCCTCTTCCTGCCCCGGCAGCAGCGCGCCTCGACGGTGTCGCAGCTGCGCGCCAGCAGCGAGGAGGACGCCAACCTGGAGCGCGCCGAGGAGGTCCTGCGCGGCTTCCGCGGCCGGGTCCTGGACGCCGGCGGCGTCCCGGTCGCCCGCGCCAAGGTCACGCTCATCGACCGTCGCGGCCGGCAGGCCGGGGCCACCCTGTCCCAGGAGGACGGCAGCTACGCCCTCGCCGTCCCCACTCAGGGTGCCTACGTCCTCGCCGCCAAGGCCGCCGGTCACGGCCCGCTGGCCAGCTCCGCGAGCCACGCGGGCGACGAGCGTACGGTCGACCTGGACCTCGCCCTGCCGGGCGAGACGGTCGACGCCTGACCCCGCCGCCCCGCCCCCTCCGCGCGCCCCGGCTAGCCGTTTCCGCACCCCCTGTCGCCTCGGCGGCCGGGGGTGCGGCAGCATGGGCGCCCTCACGCACGGAGCACCCGCACCCTCGCGCACCCGCACGCTCGTACCACCGGAGGACCCCATGCCCGCGGCACCCAAGCCCGAGATCCTGGCCGCGTTCGAGGCGGCCAAGGGGTTCATGCCGGCCGACGAGGGACTCGCGCTGTACGCGGCCGCCGTCGAGGCGGGTGCGCTCGGGCTGCCGCTGCTCGAAGTCGGCACCTACTGCGGGCGATCCACGATCCTGCTCGCTGACGCGGCCCGCCGGACCGGGGTCAGCGCGCTCACGCTCGACCATCACCGGGGCAGCGAGGAGCAGCAGCCGGGCTGGGAGTACCACGACCCGGAGACCGTCGACCCCGAGGTCGGCCTCATGGACACCCTGCCCACGTTCCGCCGGACCCTGCACCGCGCGGGCCTGGAGGAGCACGTGGTCGCGCTGGTCGGGCGTTCGCCGCGCATCGCCGCCTTCTGGAACTCGCCCCTCGGCCTTGTCTTCGTCGACGGCGGCCACACCGACGAGCACGCCACCTCCGACTACGAGGGCTGGGCGCCGCACGTCGCCCAGGGCGGGCTCCTCGTCATCCACGACGTGTTCCCCGACCCGGTCGACGAGTTCACCGGCCAGGCCCCCTACCGCGTCTACCTGCGCGCCCTGGCATCCGGCGCCTTCACCGAGGTCTCGGACACCGGCTCCCTGCGGGTCCTGCGCCGGACGGGCGCGGGCATCTAGGACGCCTCCGGGGCGGGACACCTCCGGGGCGGGACACCCCGGCGGAAGCGCTCCGGGTGGGTCGTGCTCACGACGCTTTCGCGTTGCGGCGGTGACGGCGGTAGGCCACCGCCAGGAGTACGACGGTCAGGGCGCCCGCGGTCCACGCCCAGGGGTGGCTGGAGACGCGGAAGGGCGAGGCGGGCGAGGCGTCGAGCGCGATGACGGCGACGTCGTCGGCAGGGGTGCGGTCGAACGGGTTGTACGTGCGGATGCTGCCCTTCGCACCGGGGACCTGCCGGTCGATGCGGATGTGGAAGTCGATCGCGGTCGTGCCCCCTTCGCGCCGCGCCTCGTAGAGCCCGTCGTAGCCGATCTCGCAGACGAACGCCCCGCCCGGCTT
This sequence comes from Streptomyces sp. NBC_00637, assembly GCF_045161545.1. Classification (NCBI taxonomy): domain Bacteria; kingdom Bacillati; phylum Actinomycetota; class Actinomycetes; order Kitasatosporales; family Streptomycetaceae; genus Streptomyces; species Streptomyces sp. NBC_00637. The sequence goes on from NZ_CP109046.1 coordinate 6,010,111, forward strand.
CTCCGGCCGCCGGCAAGCCCACTTCCCGGGGTCTCCTTCGAAGCTGAACGGGATCGAGGTGACCGTGGTGCCCTCCGGCGGGACCACCTCGAAACGGCCCTGATCCTCGGCGTCCCGTATCCGGCCGGGGCCGAGGTCCTCCAGCCCGAGCCGCACCTTCACCGTGTCGCCGACCCGGCCCCGCACGGTGGCGGTGACCGGACGGTAGTCGACCTGCACGGTGGTGGTGATCCCGATCCTGCCGTGACTGTCGGCGAAGCCCTGCGGCGCCGTGCGGACCAGGGTGAGCGGGGCGCCGGTGCCGCGCACGGTGTGGTCGGCGGGGCGGACCGGGGGCGACGACCAGGTGTAGGTCACCTCGCCGGCCAGCGTCCCGGCCCCGGTGACCGTGTACACCAGCGGCGCACTGGTGCGGTAGGCGGCGCCCGCCGCGGCCTTCGTGGGGAAGGTGCACCAGGCGGAGGTGGGCGCGGGGCCCGCGTAGAAGCAGTTGCCGTGCAGGGCGGTGAGTGTCAGCCCCTCCGACACGTCGACCTGGAGGGCGACGCCCTGTTCCGTGGGGAAGCGGGTGTTGTCGGCCAGCCGCGCGGTCACGTTCGCGGACTTCCCCGGCGCCAGCCCGCTCACGCCCTTCTCCTGGCCGGGCGCGGTCAGCGTCGGACCGCCGACGGTCATCCGGGTGGTGCCGGTGATGGTGGGCGCGTTGTCGGCGGTCGCGGTGTACGTCACCGTCCCGCTGTCGCCCGGCTCCATGCCGTCCACGCCGAGGAGGGGGAGGGGGTTGTAACTCTCGCCGTCGCCGTTCTGAAGGTCGCCGTACTCGCAGGTGTAGACCGGGCCCTCGGCCTTACACATTCCCCCGTCGCCGAGCCGGGCGACGCTCCCCAGACCCGACGCGTCCACCACGACCCGGACGTTGCGGGCCGGTTCGCCGCCCTTGCTCGCCTCGACGAAGACGGGGACGGGGAAGTCGCCGTTCGAGGCACGCGATCCCTGATCGGCGTTGTACATGACGTAGGTCGCCGGGGTCTCGAACCGCATCACGACCTGCTCGGAGCCGTCGGCCGTGGCAGGCGCCACCGCCGTCGCGCACAGCGCCGCGACACTCGCCGCCAGCGCGGCCGGACGCCTGAGGAGCCTTCGGCCCCGGAGAAGCCTGAGGACCCGGAGGGCCCGTATCGGTGAGGGCATGCGGGCACTATGCCAGCGGCGGTCCAGACCTCTACAGCCAGCCCTGCTGCCGGGCCTCGCGCATCGCCTCCATCCGGTTGCGGGTGCCCGTCTTGCCGATCGCGGACGACAGGTAGTTGCGGACCGTGGACTCCGAGAGGTGCAGCCTGGCGGCGATGTCGGCGACGGTCGCGCCGTCCACCGAGGCCTTCAGGACGTCGCACTCGCGGGCGGTGAGCGGGTTCGGGCCGGCGCTCAGCGCGGCCGTGGCCAGTGCCGGGTCCACGACCGTCTCGCCGGCCAGCACCCGGCGGATCGCCGCCGCCAGCTCCTCCACCGGCCCGTCCTTGACCAGGAACCCCGAGGCCCCGGCCTCCATGGCCCGGCGCAGATAGCCGGGCCGGCCGAACGTGGTCAGGATCAGCACCCGGCAGCCGGGTGCCTGGTCGCGCAGCTCGACGGCCGCGTCCAGCCCGCTGATGCCGGGGAGTTCGATGTCGAGGAGCGCGACGTCCGGCCGGTGGAGAAGGGCCGCGTCCACGATCGCGTCCCCGGTGCCCACCTGCGCGACGACCTCGATGTCCGCCTCCAGGCCCAGCAGCAGGGCCAGGGCCCCGCGCATCATGCCCTGGTCCTCCGCGAGCAGCACCCTGATCGACTTGGTGGGGCGGTGGTCGTCGGGCATCTCGTCCACGGGCCAACCCGGCATCTCGGTCACGGGCCCAGGTTAGATCCGCCGGCCACGGACGGCACGGTCTTCGCGGGTCGCACCGCGGAGGGCCGAGCCACCGCGGGGGACCGTATCCCCTCGGATGCGGCACCGCCGCCGGTACCAGGGCAGCCGGCGCCATGGCCGGTGTCGGCGTCGGTGTCGGTGACCGTGTGGGAGGTCGGGAGTTCCACCGGCAGTTCCGCCGTGACCGTGAAGCCGCCGCGCGGTCCCGGGCCCGCCGTCAGGGTGCCGCCCGCCGCCGCGAGGCGCTCGCGCAGGCCGGTGAGTCCGGTGCCGCCGCCCGGCGCGCAGCAGCTGTCGCCGCCCGAGTCGCCACAGTCGCGGTCGATGCCGGGGCTGCCGGTGCCGGGGCTGTGGCTGCCGGTGCCGTGGGTACCGCCGTCGTCCGTCACCGTCAGTCGGACCCGCTCCGATGTGCCCGACACGGTGATCCCGCAGTGGCTCGCCTCGCTGTGCCGGACGACGTTGGTGACCGCCTCGCGCACCACCCAGCCCAGCAGGGCCGAGGTCCTCGGGTCCGGCGGTGGCCCCGACCGGCTCACCGACGGTTCGACGCCCGCCGCCGTCAGGGCCGAGCGGGCCCGGTCCAACTCGCCGGCCAGGCTGCCCTCGCGGTAGCCGGTGACCGCCTCGCGGATCTCGGTCAGCGCCTGGCGGCCCACCGCCTCGATGTCGGTGACCTGGGAGAGGGCCGCGCCCATGTCGCGCGGTGCCAGCCGCCGGGCCGCCTCCGACTTCACCACGATCACCGACAGGGTGTGGCCGAGCAGGTCGTGCAGATCGCGCGAGAAGCGCAGCCGCTCCTCCTCCACGGCCCGGCGGGCGAGTTCCTCACGGGCGGCGCGCAGCTCCCGTACGGCCTCGGAGAGGGAGAGGATCGCGGCCGTCACCATCGTCGATATCCAGGTCGCGTAGGCGATGGTGAGGCCGTCCCAGCCGTCCCGGGCGCAGGCGACCGCGCCCGCCAGGACGGCGACGGCGGTGCCGATGGTCCGCAGCTGGGGGCCGCGCAGTACGGCGCCCGTCGCGAGGCCGAACAGCGGGAGGAAGAGCAGCCAGCTGCCGCCGTAGCCGAGGGCGAGCCCGCAGGTCACGAGGCCCAGCAGGACCAGCGCCACCCGCGTGGAGGGCGCCTCGCGGGTCTGCTTCACGAAGGCACGGAAAGAGACGTAGATGTAGAGCGAGTTGAACGTCAGCAGGCCCAGGCCGCCGATCCACGGGTTCGCCTCGCCCTGGAAGAGGTTGGAGAACGCGCCCATCCCCATCAGCAGCCACGGCAGCAGGGTGAAGCCGTTGGCCGGTGGACCCGGGTCCTCGGGAACGTGCCCGGACCGGCGGGCGCTCCGGAGCTCGGCCTTGCAGCGCTCCTTGTCCGCCCTCCAGTTCCGCCGGTGCTCCCGCGCCGCACGGAACGCCGAGCGCCAGGAGTCCCGTCGGCAGGCCGCCGCGCGGCGCCGGTCCTCGAATGACCTGGTCATATGTCCGTCCCCCGTCTCTGCGTGCGCACCTTCCGCGCCGGGCGGTGTGCCTGTCTTCGACGCTACGTCCCGGCGTCGGCTCGCGGCAGTGCCGGATGTACGCGGTCGGGCAGGACAAATGTCATCGGCACCCTTATCTGACATGCCGTCAGGTGTCTTCACAACTGCCGGGGCCTGGGCTATACAGGGGGTCGCCGCACTGGAACGCGTTCTAGATCCGTTCTGGGCAGGGCGGGTTCCGCGGCCCCGTGACGGCCTCGGTGCGGCCGATCGGTGCGGACGGCCGTGCCGAGGTCTCTGAACGATGCGATCGATCCGATCGATCCGAGCGATCAGGAGCTCCATGCCCATCGACGCAGCCAAGGCGCTCGCCGCCGAACCCCGGACCGGCGAGATCACCTGGGACCGCCGGGACGTCCAGCTGTACCACCTCGGCATCGGCGCGGGCGTCCCGGCCACCGACCCCGACGAACTCCGCTACACGCTGGAGTCCCGGCTCCACGTCCTGCCGAGCTTCGCCACCGTCGCAGGGTCCGGCTCGCCCGGCGTGATCAGCGGACTGTCCATGCCCGGCGTCGAGGTCGACCTCGCCCGCGTCCTGCACGGCGGCCAGCGTCTGGAGATCCACCGTCCCATCCCGGTGACAGGCCGGGCGACCGCCACCGGACGCATCGCCGCCGTGTACGACAAGGGCAAGGCCGCCGTTCTCGTCATGCGCACGGAGGTCGCCGACCCGGACGGACCGCTGTGGACCAACGACGCCCAGATCTTCGTCAAGGGAGAAGGCGGCTGGGGCGGCGACCGGGGCCCCTCCACCCGGCTCGACCCGCCCGCCGGCGAGCCCGACAAGCTGGTCGAGCGGACCGTCCGCGAGGACCAGGCCCTGCTCTACCGCCTCTCCGGGGACTACAACCCCCTGCACGCCGACCCCGAGTTCGCGGAACTCGCCGGATTCGACCGGCCCATCCTGCACGGCCTGTGCACCTACGGCATCACGCTCAAGGCGGTCGTCGACACGCTGCTCGACGGCGATGTCACCCGGGTGCGCGGCTACGCCACGCGCTTCGCCGGGGTGGTGTTCCCGGGAGAGACGCTGCGCATCCGCATGTGGCGCGGTGAGGGGACATTCCGGGTGGCCGTGAGCGCCGTGGAACGGGCCGACGCGCCCGTCCTCGCCGACACCCTCGTCGACCACTCCTGAACCGCCTGACCGGCCCGGACCGACCATTCGCATCACCTGAACAGCCTTGACCAACCACCCGAATCACCTGAAGCAGCGTCGGCAGTAGCCGAATTCACCTCCGGCAGCAGCTGATTCACCTCCAGAACCGCCCAGCATCCGAGGGGACCCGAGGGGAGCCGCACCATGCGCGCAGCCGTACTGCACGAGATCGGCCAGGACAAGCTGGAGGTCCTCGACGACGTCGAGGCGGTGGGCTTCGGCCCCGGACGGGTCAGGATCCGGGTGCGGGCCACGGGCCTGTGCCACTCGGACCTGTCCGCGATGAGCGGCGTACTGCCGCAGCCCGCGCCCTTCGTGCCGGGTCACGAGGGGGCGGGCGAGGTGCTGGAGGTGGGGGAGGGTGTCACCCGGGTGAAGCCCGGCGACCGGGTCGTTGTCTGCTGGCTGCCGGCCTGCGGGGCGTGTCCCGCGTGCCGGCGCGGCCAGACCGAACTGTGCCTGGCCGGGTTCATGAACGCGGGCACCCCCAACTTCCGCCGCCCGGGCGGCGACATCTTCGGCTTCGCCGGCACCGGAACCTTCGCCGAGGAGGTCGTGGTCGACGCGGGCTGCGCCGTCCCGATCCCCGACGACGTGCCCTTCGACATCGCCGCGCTCATCGGCTGCGGCGTGACCACGGGCCTGGGCGCCGCCCTCAACACGGCGGACGTGGAAGCCGGTTCGTCGGTCGCCGTCATCGGCTGCGGAGGCGTCGGCATCTCCGCGATCCAGGGCGCGCGGCTCAAGGGCGCCGCCGAGATCGTCGCCGTCGACCCGGTCGCCTCCCGCCGGGAGGCCGCCCTCGCGTTCGGCGCGACGCAGGCCGTCTCGCCGGAGGAGCTGCCCGGAGCGAAGCAACTGGTCACCGGCGGCGAGGGGTTCGACTACGTCTTCGAGGTCGTCGGCCGCTCCGCCACCGCCCGCACCGCATACGACAACACGCGGCGCGGCGGCACCCTCGTCGTCGTCGGCGCGGGCGCCATGGACGACTTCCTCCAGCTCAACATGTTCGAGCTGTTCTTCGACGAGAAGCGCATCCTGCCCTCGATGTACGGCGGCGGGGACGTCCTGCGCTCCTACGAGCGGACGATCGGCCTGTGGCGGGCCGGCCGGATCGACCTGTCGGGCCTGATCACCCACCGCGTGGCGCTCACCGAGATCAACGAGGCACTGGACCAGATGCGCACCGGGGCGGCGCTCCGTACCTGCATCGAGATCTGAGGGGTGACCGTCCGGATGGCACTGCCACTTGAGGGGCTGAGCGCGATCGTCACCGGCGCCGGTCGCGGGCTCGGCCGGGCCGAGGCACTGGAGCTGGCGCGGCTGGGCGCGGCCGTCGTCGTCAACGACTACGGCCGGCCCGGCCGGGACGGTTCGGGCGAGGCGTCGGCCGGCCCCGCCGAGGAGGTGGTGCGGGAGATCCGGTCGGCCGGCGGCACCGCGCTCGTCCACACCGGGGACGTCGCCGACTTCGAACAGGCTTGTGCACTGGTCGAGTTGGCGATCGGCGAGTTCGGCAAGCTGGACGTTCTGGTCAACAACGCGGGCATCCTGCGGGACCGCATGGTCTTCTCGATGGCCGAGGACGAGTGGGACGCGGTCGTCCGGGTCCACCTCAAAGGGCACTTCAACACGACCCGCTTCGCCGCCGCCCACTGGCGCGACCGGTCCAAGGCGGCGGGCGGACCGGTGTACGGGCGGATCGTGAACACCTCCTCGGAGGCGTTCCTGGCGGGCTCGGCCGGGCAGCCCAACTACGCGGCGGCCAAAGGCGGAGTCGTCGGGCTGACGACGTCCACGGCGCTCGCGCTGGCCAAGTACGGCGTGACGGCCAACGCCATCTGCCCGCGCGCCCGCACCCGGATGACGGAGGACGTCTTCGCCGGGATCGCGCAGCCGGACGAGGGCGTACTCGACCCCCTCGCGCCCGAGCATGTGGCGCCGCTGGTCGGCTACTTGGCCTCGCCGGCCGCCGCCCGGATCAACGGACAGCTGCTCGTCGCCCACGGTGGCATGGTCGCCGTCGTCGAACGGCCGCGTGTACGGGCGAAGTTCGACAGCAAGGAGGACGTGTTCGGCTACGAGGAGCTGGACGCCGTGCTCGGCGCACACTTCGCGGACCGGCCCCGCGGGGAGACGTTCGCCGCGGCGGAGGTGCTGGGACTACGGCGAGGGCAGGAGTAGGGCGGGACTTACCGTCCAGGGCGTGGTGCGCGGGCCAGGTGAGACATACGCGAAGGGGCTCCGGTCGTCCATGGACGACCGGAGCCCCTCGGTGTACGGCGTACCGTCAGACAGTCGCCTCGGCCCTGTTCTCGGCCCGACTGTCGGCCCGGTTGTCGGGCCTGTTCTCGGCGGGCTTGCGGTGTCGGCCGTGCGGGGCCGAGTCACCGTCCTGGGACGAGACCGGACCCCGGTGCCGGCCGTGTCCGGCCGTCTCCTGGGAGGCGGCGGACAGCGGATGCCTGGTGCTTGTGTCGCTCATCGGAAGAATTCACCCCGTCAACATGATCTTTCTTTACAGCCGGGCGATTTTATCCGGCACACCGAGGGGGTGATCCAGGCGGCCACGCCAACCGCTGCGACTTCGTTACAAGTCGGCCGAGCGGGGCTTGTTGAAGGGGGACCGGACGGGCGACGGCGGGCGTGGACCGCGGCGGTTCGACGCGTGGCGAGGCCTCTTCGGAGGACATCGACGAGGGAGACGGTGAGGGCGACGACGGCGGTGCGATGATCGGCGCCGTCAGCGGCGCCACCCCGCACGGTTCCGCCTCCGTGGCGTACGGCAGCCGGAGCACACCCTCCGGGGTCCACAGTCCACTGCCCGCCAACCACCCGTCGGGCGCCGGGAATTGGTGCAGTCGGCGCTCGACCGGACGCCATACGCCCACCCAGGTGCCGAAGGGGCTGTCGATGCGGAGCGCCACCGCGCAGGCCTCGGGCAGGAGTGCCTGACCCGGCTGGCTCGCGAAGGGGGTGAGGGCGAGGTCCGGCGGGTGCAACGACTCCGGGAAGCGGATCGGCAGCGTGCTGCCGAGGACGCCCCAGCCCAGGCGTGCCTCGCCCGGCGAGGGCGCGTCCGAGCGGATGAGCAGCAGCCCGCTGTCGGGGTCGGCGAGCAGCAGGCGGTCGTCGCTGTCGGCGGCGATCTGCAACAGGGGTGACACCTCGCCGCCGCGCTCCAGATCCACGACGATCGTCTTGGTGCGACCGCCCGCCTCCCGGTCCAGCGCGAGCATGCGGCCCGTACGGTCCAGCCAGACGCCGCCCGAGCAGCGGCCGGGGATCTCGGCGAGGTACTCGGGCCCGAAGGTGCCGCCCGCCACGAGCCACACGGTCGTCGTGCCGTGACCGACGGCGAGGGCGTACGCGCGCTCGCCGCAGGGGGCCGGCGGGAGCAGGTGCAGCCGGGTGCCCTCGTCCGGGCACTCGACGGCGCCCAGCGGCAGCTCACCCGTACCGGGACCGGTCGGATACAGCAGCGAGAAGGCGTGCCGCCCCTCGATGGGCCGCCGGATCAGGACCCGGCCGTCGGCCATCGGCTGCACCTCGGTGCCGGGCTCCTCCGGCTGGTTCCCGGGCAGCGGTACGGCGTACGGCTCGGGGCCGTCCAGGGTCCACCGCTCGGGGAACCAGGAGTCACCGGCCCGGGCGAGCCGCGCCGCGTAGGCACCACCGGCCGTGATCACACAGTCCGTCTCGCTCCCATGGCCGGTAGTGATCACACGGCCGGTAGTGATCATGCGGTCGGCCGTGAGCGTGATGCCGTGGTCGGCGTAGCTCTCCCGGCCGGCCGCCATCGCGCCGTCCGCCCCACTTCCGGCGACGGCCGCCATCGCGCTGTGCGCGCCACTCCCGTGGCCGGCCGTCATCGCGCTGCCCGCCGCGCTTCCACGGTCGGTCATGAGAGCCTGGTCCGCCCCGCTCCCACGGTCGGCCACGGTCATGAGATCGGCCATGATCAGCTGATCCGCCGCGATCGCGTGTTCCGCCGCGCTCACGAAATCGTCCGCGCTCGCGGGATTCGCCGCGCTCACGGAATCAAGCATGCTCACGGGATCGGCTGCGCTCACGGGGTCGGACATGCTCACCGGATCCGCCGTGCTCACGGGAGCGGCCATGAGCGCGGGAGCGGCCGTGATCGCGTGGCTCGTGTGCTCCTCCGGGTGCGGTTCCGCGGGTGGCGTGGGCTCGGTGGCGCCGTCCTCGGGGTCCTCCCCGTCCGCGGCGGTGGGCTCGATCGCACAGGCCGGCATCGTCATCGTTCGGTCACCTCCGGCGACGAAGCTAGTTTTCGTACGCACGGGCGTGGGACCGCCGGGCGGTCTACTTCCCTCATAAGAGTGGCGCAGAAGCGATTCGCCTGAGGGTGGCGGGAGGCGTGTGCATCGGCTCCCCGCTCACCGCCGGTCGGCGACCGCGGTGGTCGTGGCGGCGTCGGCGGCACGGGTACGGGCCGGTGAGACGGCCAGGTAGCCTTTCCCCGTGCCCCGTCTGTCTGAAGTCATCACCGCGCTGGAGAACCTGTGGCCCGCCGAGCGGGCCGAGTCCTGGGACGCGGTCGGCACCGTCGTGGGCGACCCCGAGCAGGAGGTCTCCCGGGTTCTGTTCGCCGTCGATCCCGTCCAGGAGATCGTCGAGGAAGCCGTGAAGCTCGGCGCCGATCTGCTCGTCACCCATCATCCGCTGTATCTGCGCGGGACGACGACCGTCGCGGCCGCCACCTTCAAGGGCCGTGTCGTGCACACCCTGATCAAGAACGACATCGCCCTGCACGTCGCCCACACCAACGCCGACACCGCCGATCCCGGCGTGAGCGACGCCCTCGCCGGCGCGCTCGACCTGCGGGTCGTACGGCCTCTCGTGCCGGATCCGAGCGACCCCGCCGGGCGGCGCGGCCTCGGGCGCGTCTGCGAACTCGACCACCCGCTCACCGTCCGCGAGTTCGCCGCCCGCGCCGCCGAGCGGCTGCCCGCCACCGCGCAGGGCATCCGGGCGGCGGGGGACCCGGAGGCGCTGGTGCGGACCGTCGCCGTCAGCGGCGGCTCCGGCGACAGCCTGTTCGATCACGTCCGGGCGGCCGGCGTCGACGCCTTCCTCACCGCGGACCTGCGCCATCACCCGGCGTCGGAGTTCATCGCGGACCGCGCCCACGGCGCCCACTCACCTCTCGCGCTGCTCGACGCGGCGCACTGGGCCACCGAGTGGCCCTGGTGCGAGCTGGCCGCCGGCCAGCTCGACGAGATCTCCGACCGGCGGGGGTGGGACCTGCGGGTCCATGTCTCCCGTACGGTCACCGACCCCTGGACGGCCCACGCGGCGTCCAACACCACCTCTAGCTCAATGGGAGCCCCCAACTGAACGCCGCGCCCGCCGACCAGATCCGACTCCTCGACGTCCAAGGCCTCGACGCCCGTCTCCAGCAGCTCGCGCACAAGCGGAGGTCGCTGCCCGAGCACGCCGAGATCGAGTCGCTGAACAAGGACCTCACGCAGCTGCGTGACCTCCTTGTCGCGGCACAGACCGAGGAGAGCGACACCGCCCGCGAGCAGACCAAGGCCGAGCAGGACGTCGACCAGGTCCGTCAGCGCTCCGCCCGCGACCAGCAGCGTCTCGACTCCGGGGCCGTCACCTCCTCCAAGGACCTGGAGAACCTCCAGAGGGAGATCGTCTCCCTCGCCAAGCGCCAGGGCGACCTCGAGGACATCGTCCTGGAGGTCATGGAGCGCCGTGAGAGCGCGCAGGAGCGGGCCGCGGAGCTGACCGAGCGGGTCGGCTCCGTCCAGGGCAGGATCGACGACGCCGTCGCGCGCCGGGACGCGGCCCTGGAGGGCTTCGACAGCGAGGCCGCCTCCGTCGCCAAGGAGCGCGAGGTCGTCGCGGCCTCCGTTCCCGCCGATCTGCTCAAGCTGTACGAGAAGCTGCGCGAGCAGCAGGGCGGCGTCGGCGCGGCCAAGCTCCTCCAGCGGACCTGCCAGGGATGCCGCCAGGAACTCGCCATCACGGAGCTGGCCGAGATCCGCAAGGCTCCGTCCGACACGGTCCTACGGTGTGAGAACTGTCGTCGCATCCTCGTGCGCACGTCCGAGTCCGGCCTGTAGTCGGTCTTTCCGGTCTGTAGCCGGTCTCTGGTGGGTCCGTCCGGGTCCGCGGGTCGGTCAACGACAGTAAGGGGCTTACGTCGTGCGGGAGTTCATCGTCGAGGCCGACGGCGGGTCGCGGGGCAACCCGGGGCCCGCGGGCTACGGCAGCGTGGTGATCGACGCGGCGACGGGGGAGACGCTCGTCGAGCGGGCCGAGTACATCGGCGTCGCGACCAACAACGTGGCCGAGTACCGGGGCCTGGTGGCCGGCCTGCGTGCCGCGCGCGAGCTCGACCCGTCGGCCACGGTGCGGGTGCGCATGGACTCCAAGCTGGTCGTCGAGCAGATGTCGGGCCGCTGGAAGATCAAGCACCCCGACATGAAGCCGCTGGCCGCCGAGGCGGCCCGGATCCTCCCGCCCGGGCAGGTCACCTACGAGTGGATGCCGCGCGAGCGGAACAAGCACGCCGACCGCCTGGCGAACGAGGCGATGGACGCGGGCAAGCGGGGCGAGCAGTGGGACGCGGGGGCGTCGCGGGCCGAGCTCGACGCCCGTGTCCCCGTGACCCCGGCCGCACCCGGGCCCGCAGGCCCGCCCGGCGACGCCACGGCAGGCGCGGCAAAGGCCCGCGAGGCCCTGGCCCGGTCCCGCCCGACCGCGAGCCCGACCGCGGACACCGCCCAGGAGACGTCGACCGGAACGGACGCGGACCTCCGCGCCGCCCGCACGGTCGCCACCCCGGCGCAGGCCTCGACGCAGGCGCCGGCTCCGACACAGGCGTCGGCGTCGGCCTCTTCCGTCGGCTCCGGCAGTGTCGGGCGCGCGGCCGTCGGACCCGCCGCCGTCGGGCCCGCGGCCACCCCCTCCGTCGGGTGGGGGTCGGCTCCCGATCTGGGGGCGCCGGCGACCTTCGTACTGTTGCGGCACGGCGAGACGCCGCTCACGCCGCAGAAGAGGTTCTCCGGCAGCGGAGGCACCGATCCCTCCCTCTCCGACGTCGGCCGGGAGCAGGCCGAGCGGGTCGCCGCCGCCCTCGCCCGGCGCGGGACCGTGCAGCACATCCTCGCCTCCCCGCTCGCCCGCACCCGCGAGACGGCCGCCGCCGTGGCCGCCCGCCTCGGCCTGGAGGTCACCGTCGAGGACGGGCTGATCGAGACCGACTTCGGGGCCTGGGAGGGGCTGACCTTCGGCGAGGTGCGCGAGCGTCACCCCGACGATCTGAACGCATGGCTCGCCGACCCGGAGGCCGAGCCGACCGGTGGTGGCGAGAGCTTCGCGGCGACCGCCGTCCGGATCGCGGCGACCCGGGAGAGGCTGGTCGAGGAGTACGCGGGTCGCACGGTCCTGCTGGTCACCCACGTGACCCCGATCAAGACGTTCGTCCGGCTCGCCCTGGGCGCCCCGCCCGAGTCGCTGTTCCGCATGGAACTGTCGGCGGCCTCGCTGTCGGCGGTGGCCTACTACGCGGACGGCAACGCCAGTGTCCGCCTGCTCAACGACACGTCCCACCTGCGGTCCTGAGCAGCGCGGCGGTCCGCGCGAGTTCCTCGACCCGCCGCCAGTCCCGCGCCGCGACCGCGTCCGCCGGGACCATCCAACTCCCGCCCACGCATCCGACATTGGGCAGGGACAGATACTCCGGCGCGTTGTCGGGGCCGATCCCGCCGGTCGGACAGAACCGGGCCTGGGGGAGCGGTCCGGCCAGCGACCGGAGGTAGGCCGTGCCGCCCGCGGCCTGCGCAGGGAAGAACTTCATCTCCCGCACCCCGCGTTCCAGCAGCGCCACGACCTCCGACGTGGTCGACACCCCGGGCAGGAAGGGCAGCCCGGACGCCCGCATGGCCGTCAGCAGGGCGTCCGTCCAGCCGGGGCTCACCAGGAACCGCGCGCCGGCCTCCCCGCACGCCGTCACCTGCTCCGGCGTGATCACCGTCCCGGCCCCGACGACCGCCTCCGGGACCGACCCGGAGATCTCCCGGATCGCGTCGAGCGCGGCCGGCGTCCGCAGTGTCACCTCGATCGCGGGCAGCCCTCCCGCCACCAGCGCCCGCGCCAGCGGTACGGCGTCCGCGGCGTCCTCGACGACCACCACGGGCACGACCGGCGCCAGATCCAGTACCGAGGCAGCCGAAGGGGAGGGCAGGGGTGAGGTCATGCGCCTCATCCTGCCCCCGGTGTGCAACCTCCGCAAAGGGCATTGCACATGCTGCAACAAGACGGACGTCGGCCAGTTGGCCAGTCGGTCAGGCGGTCGGTCGGCCGGCCAGGGTGGTGGGTCAGTGCACCTCGGTGGTGGGTCAGTGCACCTCGTCCACCAGCACGTCCAGGGTCCAGGCGGCCGCCCCGGCCTTGGCCTTCGCCGGCGCCTGCTCCTCCACCACGTAGCCGAGGTCTCGCAGCGCCTCCACCAGCTCGGCGGGACCCGCGGGGGCGATCCCCGCCGTCAGCAGACTCCGTACGATCCGCCCCTTGGTCGCCTTGTTGAAGTGGCTGACGACCTTGCGGGTCGGCGCGTGCAGCACCCGCACGCTCGCCGTCCGTCCCGCCGCCTCACCCGTCGGCTTCCAGGGTGCCGCGTACGCCGCCGACCGCAGGTCCAGCACCAGTCCCTTTCCGGCCACCTCGGGCAGCGCGGCCGCCATCGGCGCACGCCAGTACGCGCCCAGCGCCCCCAGCCCGGGCAGCTTGACGCCCATCGAGCACCGGTACGACGGGATCCGGTCCGTCACCCGGACGGCGCCCCACAGGCCCGAGAAGACGAGAAGCGACCGGGCCGCGCGCCTCTTGGCCGCCGCGTCGAGCGAGGCCAGGCCGAGAGCGTCGTACAGGACGCCCGTGTAGATCTCCCCGGCGGGCCGGGCGGCAGCCGTGCGCAGCTCCGTGTTCTTCGCGATCTCGCCGCGCAGTCCCTCGCTCAGCCCGAGCACCTCGCGCGCCTTGTCCTCGTCGGCCGCGCACAGCTCGACCAGCTCGTCGAGGACGGCCTCGCGGGCGGCGCCGAGCCCCGGCAGGGAGAGGGACTCCGGCTTGAGCGGGGCGCCACGCCCAAAGGACGCCTTGCCTTCGGAGGGCGGCAGCAGGACAAGCACGGGAAATCTCCTTCAATAGAGCTCTGCTGCGACAGCGTACGACGTGCCACGGGAGGGCCCGGTCGAGGTCGGTCCCCGCCCGGCACCGGCCCGCCCCCTGCCCGGCAGCGGTCCGTCCGCTCGCTCGTCCGCCTGCCCGTCCGCTCTCCCGGCATCCGCCCGGCGGCATGAACCGGGGCCAGAAGGCGTTACAGCCGCAGAGGCACGGACGGGGTCACATGGCGGGGTCGCACGGGGGTGGCGAGTGAGTCGGGAACAGGCATTGTGGACCAGAGCGCGGCTGGGGCGCTGCGGTCCGCCGCTGGACCTGCTCACCGCGCGCTTCGACCGGCACGTCTACGCCCCGCACGCCCACGAGGAGTTCACCGTAGGGGTCTGCGTCGACGGCTCCGAGATCATCGCGTACCGCGGCGGCCACATCCGTACCGGTCCCGGCTCCATCGTCGTCCTGGCCCCCGGCGAGACGCACACCGGCGGCCCGGGCAACGACACCGACGGCTACGCCTACCGCGCCCTGTACGCGAGCCCCGCCCTCCTCACCGAGGGCACCGTCGGCGGGGTGCCGCACTTCCTTGAACCCGTCCTCGACGACCCGGAACTGGCCGCCGCCCTGCGCCGGACGCACACGGAACTGGTCGCCTGCCCCGACCCCCTGGAGGCCGAGTCCCGCTTCCCGTGGCTGCTGACGGCTCTCGCCCGACGCCACTCCACGGCCCGTCCCGTGTGCGACACGATCCCCGGCGCCGAACACCTCACCCATGCCGTCCGCACCCGTCTCGCCGACGAACTCCTCGCCCCGCCCTCGCTGGCCGACCTCGCGGCCGACCTGGGACTGTCCCGCTACCAACTGCTGCGCGCCTTCCGTACGACGACCGGCATGCCGCCGTACGCCTGGCTGGCCCAGTACCGGGTGACCCGGGCCCGCGGTCTGCTGGAGTCAGGGCTGCGTCCCGCGGAAGTGGCCGGCCTCGTCGGCTTCGCGGACCAGGCCCACCTCACCCGCTGGTTCCGCCGCGTGCTGGGCGTGACCCCGGCGGCGTACCGCAACAGCGTTCAAGACACCTGACCGGGGCCGGGCCGACACTCTCCGTATGACTGCACGCGGCTGGTTGCTGTTCTCCCTGATGGGAGTGATCTGGGGCATCCCCTATCTGCTGATCAAGGTCGCGGTGGAGGACCTCTCCCCGTCCATGGTCGTCTTCACCCGGTGCGCGCTGGGCGCGGCCCTCCTGCTTCCCTTCGCGCTACGGCAACGCGGCCTGACCCGGACGGTACGGGCGCACTGGAAGCCCATGCTGGCCTTCGCGGCCATCGAGATCATCGGCCCGTGGTTCACCCTCACGGATGCCGAGCGGCACCTCTCCAGCTCCACCGCAGGCCTGCTGGTCGCGGGCGTCCCGATCGTCGGCGTACTGGCGGCCCGTTTCCTCGGCGACACGGAGGGGCTGGGCATACGGCGGCTGACGGGGCTGGCCGTGGGCCTCGCCGGGGTGGCGGTCCTGACGGTCCCGCACCTGACGGGAGGCGACGCGAAATCCCTGGGCGAGGTGCTGCTGACGGTCATCGGCTACGCGACGGCCCCGCTGATCGCGGCCCGCCGCCTCAAGGACGTCCCCACCCTCCATCTCATCGTCCCCTGCCTGACCCTGGCGGCACTCGTCTACGCACCGGCGGCGGCCGCGACCTGGCCTTCGGAGATGCCCGGCGCCTCCGTCCTGGCGGCGCTGGCGGCCCTGGGCGTCGTCTGCACGGCCGTCGCCTTCGTGGCGTTCCTGGAGCTGATCAAGGAAATCGGCCCGACCCGCTCGACGGTCATCACCTACGTCAACCCGGCGGTCGCGGTGGCGGCGGGCGCGCTGTTCCTGGACGAGCCCCTCACCGCCGGCGTCCTCGCCGCCTTCACCCTGATCCTCGCGGGCTCGGTGCTGGCGACGGCCGCGGGACCGGCCGCCGGGGGACCGGTCGCTGGAAAGGCACGCCGTCCGCGCCCGGTAACATGGTCGCTACGGCAGACGAGCCGGGCGGGCGGCCGCGTGGAGTCCCTCACGGGACTTCCCGAGGAACGTCCGGGCTCCACAGGGCAAGGTGGTGGCTAACGGCCACCCGGGGTGACCCGCGGGACAGTGCCACAGAAAACAGACCGCCCGGCGCTTCGGCACCGGGTAAGGGTGAAACGGTGGTGTAAGAGACCACCAGTGCCCAGGGTGACCTGGGCAGCTAGGTAAACCCCACCTGGAGCAAGGTCAAAAGGAGCCGCTGTAACAGGCGGCTCTGCGCGGACGTTCGAGGGCTGCCCGCCCGAGTCCGCGGGTAGACCGCACGAGGCCGGCGGCAACGCCGGTCCTAGATGGATGGCCGTCACCGAGGACGTCGCGAGACCCCTCGGCACAAAACCCGGCGTACAGCCCGACTCGTCTGCCGCTGCCCGCGGCGTCCCTACAGGTCGTCCAAGGCCTCGCCCGCTCGTTGGGAGCGGTCGCGGCCGATGACCTGCCTTCGTTTCCACTCGCGGCGGATCTCCGCTTCCAGTCGTGAGTCGGTGCGGGACGCGATGTACTCGTTCTCGCGGAGAAGCTTGCGGTAGCTGTGGAGCCTGCGTTCGGAGAGTTCGCCGTCGGCCATCGCGGAGAGCACCGCGCAGCCGGGCTCCGCGTCGTGTGCGCAGTTGTGGAAGCGGCAGGAGCGGGCGAGTTCCTCGATCTCCGAGAACACCTGGGCGATGCCGCTCTCCGCGTCCCACAGGCCGACCCCGCGCAGTCCGGGGGTGTCGATGAGGACGCCGCCGCCGGGCAGCGGCATCAGATCCCTGGTGGTGGTCGTGTGGCGGCCCTTGCCGTCCGAGTCCCGTGCGGCCTGGACCTGCTGGGCGTCCTCGCCGAGCAGCGCGTTGGCCAGGGTCGACTTGCCGGCTCCGGACTGGCCGAGCAGGACCGCCGTGCCGCCGGCGACGGCCGCGGCCAGCTCCTCGACGCCGGTGCCGTTCTCGGCGCTGACGGCCAGGACGCGGACACCGGGCGCGGCCGCTTCGCAGTCGGCGACCAGGTATCCGAGCGAGACGGGGTCCTCGACGAGATCCGCCTTGGTCAGCGCCAGGAGCGGCTGTGCCCCGCACTCCCACGCCAGCGCCAGAAAACGCTCCATGCGGGCCAGGTCGAGTTCGACGGCCAGGGAGACGGCGATGACGACGAGGTCGATGTTGGCTGCGAGAACCTGCCCGTCGGACCGTTTGGAGGAGGTGGAGCGGACGAAGGCGGTGCGGCGGGGGAGCAGGGCCAGTACGGCGGGAGGGTCGGCCTCGGGGTCCACCGCCGCCCAGTCGCCGGTGCAGACGGCGCGCAGTCTGCCGTCCGAGGGCTTCGCGAAGAGCGCCGTCGGCACATACGGGTCGGAGTCACGCGAGGCCAGTGGGCCGGTGACGGCCTGGACGGTTCGTGTGCCCCCTGCCGGGGTGGGGACGACGACCGAGCAGCGCCCCCGGTCGACGCGTACCACCCGCGCGGGGACCAGCCCGTCGGCGAGATGGGGTGTGAAGCCCTCGGCCACGTCCGCCGCCCAGCCGTAGCGGCTCAGCGGGTGTGCGTCCGGGTGACCAGTCATCAGAGCGACCCCTTCGAAGTGCCGTCCGGCAGGCGGTTGAGGCGTCGTCCTGAGCGGTTTCGCCTTGCCTCGGCCGCACCGCTGTCCGGCGCCTGCCTCCCGAGACTAACCGGCGGCCGGCGATACACCCTGTCTTTTCCGCCCCGGTGGCAGGGCTGTTGACGACATGTCATCCCAGAGCTGCGTACCCGCATAAACGCTGCGTTGAATTCGTGTTCCGGTGCTGCACGCGGCGATGCGAGAGCGTCCTTCATTCATGGAGACGGCTCCATGTCACTTCGGCTACCCCCTGTGTTCTTTGCACTGTTTTGGGACGGCATGTGCGGTGGTTGTGATCGAACGGAGACAAAGGAAACGGGGTCTGCCGACAGGGGATGGCCGACAGTGGGGCGCCGTGTGCCGGTGGATCCGGGATTCGTCCTCGCGGGGGTGCTGATGCGTGTCCACGGAGGAAGTGACAGTGGCGGAGGGGGAATTCCATGCGGGGTTCGAGCCGTGTGAAGGTGAAGTGGTGTGCCGGAATGTTGGCCGTCGGACTCGCCGCGAGCGGGTGCGGAGCCGACAAGAGCGGTGACGGGGGTGACGGCCCGGCCGGCGGCACCTTCCGGTTCGGTCTCATCGAGCCCGCCACCATCGACCCGGCGCTGGCCGCCGAGACCCCGGGCCTGGTCTCCGCGGAGGTGCTCTTCACCGGGATGTACCGGGTGGGCCCGGAGGGGCAGATGGTGCCCAAGCTGGCCGAATCCGCAACGCCGAACGCCGGTTGCACCCAGTGGACCTTCAAGATCAAGGGCGGCACGAAGTTCACGAACGGCGAGCCCGTGGACGCCGCGGCCTTCGTCCGCGGGTGGTCCCGGGCGGCCGGCAAGGCCATGGCCTCCGACGTCGCCTATCACCTCGGCGGCATCAAGGGATTCCAGGAACTCCAGGACGGGAAGGCCACCGCCTTCAGCGGGCTCAAGGCGGTCGACGCGACCACACTCCAGGTCGATCTCACCGCAGGTGACTGCGAGTTCGACAAGAAGACCAGCCACACCGTGTTCAGCCCCATGCCCAAGGCGGCCGGGACCGGCCCGAACAAGAAGTTCCAAGAGGCCCCGATCGGCAACGGCCCGTTCAAGATGCAGGGCAAGTGGCAGCACAACAAGCTGATCACGCTGGTGCGCAACGACGACTACGGCCTGGAGAAGGCCAAGCTGGGCAAGGTCGAGATCTATCTGCTCAACCCCACCAGCATGTTCGACCTGGAGTACCAGGGTTACCAGACGGGCCAGTTCGACTACGCGCACGTGCCGACTCCGCAACTGAAGTCGGCCGAGGCGAAGTACAAGCCGCGGGGTGAGTGGATCCGCAAGGAGACCAACGGCATGAACTACCTGCTGCCGATCACCGATCAGGGCCCCCTGAAGAGCAAGGACGCCCGGCTGGCGATCTCGTACGCCATCGACCGTTCCCTCATCGCCAAGAGCGTCTACCAAGGCTTCCAGAAGCCGTCGAGTTCCCTCGTCCCGGCGGCACTCCCCACCTCCTACCAGCCGGGGATCTGCGGATCCTGCCTCAAGCAGGACCCGGCGAAGGCCAAGGCGCACGCCAAGGCGGCGGGGCTGAAGCCCGGCGACCCGCTGAAGCTGACCTTCAACGCCGGCGCGGGCCACGAGGACTGGATCCAGGCGGCGGGCAAGCAGATCGAGGAGGTCCTCGGCCTGGACGTCAAGATCGAGGGCCTGCCGTCGAAGCAGGTCTTCGAGGGCGAACAGAGTCCGGACGCCACGGGCCTCTTCCGCTACTCCTGGGGCGCGGACTACCCGACGCCCGACTCCTACCTCTACCCCCTGCTGGACTCCGCCTCGATCAACCGGGGAGCGGACGGTTCGGTGGTCGGTGACAACCGGGCCCGCTACGACAACCCCGCCTTCGACGCGCTGATCGGCAAAGCCCGGGCCACCACCGACGAGAAGCAGCGCATCGCGATCTACAAGCAGGCCGAGAAGGTCGCGATGGACGACATGGCGCTCATCCCGACCTTCACCAGGACCGAGTACCGGGTGGTGCGGACCGACAGGTTCGACGGCCTGGACGACATCAACTTCGGGGAGACCCCGAACCTGGAGAACATCTCGCTCAAGAAGTGACCGGATCCGGGCGGCGCGACAGAGAGGTCCTTCGTGGGAAGGTATGTGGTCCGTAGGCTCGGGCAGTTGGTCGTGGTTCTGCTCGGCGCCACGGTCATCATGTTCACCTGCCTCTTCCTGGTTCCGGGAAATCCCGTCGGACCACTGGCGGGTGACGCGAAGGCGAGCGACCCGGTGGTGGCCTCCCAGTTGAGGGAGCACTACCACCTGGACAAGCCGGTGTACGAGCAGTACGCCATCTACGTACGCAATCTGGCCACAGGCGACCTGGGCGAGGACTTCGTCCAGCGTCGCCCGGTGACCGAGATCCTCGAGCCGAAACTGGTCAACACCGCGGAACTGGCGTTGGCGGCGATCATCATCGACGTCGTGCTGGGAATTTCCGTCGGAATGGTCGGCGCGCTGTTCAGATTCAGTGTCTGGGACATCCTGACGACCTTCTCGACCACGCTGGCCGTCGGCTTCCCCACGTTCGTCACGGGCTTTCTCCTGCAGAAGTTCTTCGTGGTGCAACTCGGCTGGTTCCCGCTCCTCAGCCAGGGGGATCTGCAGTCGCTGGTGCTGCCGGCGTTCAGCCTGGCGATCCTCGACGCCGCCCTGGTCGCCCGCCTGATGCGGGGCACCATGCTGGAGGTGCTCAGGGCGGACTACGTCAAGACCGCCATCGCCAAGGGGCTGCCGCGGCGCACGGTGATCACCCAGCACGTGCTGCGCAACTCGGCGATCCCGGTCATCACCTACCTGGGCATCTCCTTCGGGCTGATGCTGGGCGGCGCGCTGATCACCGAGGCCATCTTCAACTGGGACGGCGTAGGACTCGCGCTGGTCTCCGGGGTCCAGGAGCAGAACAACCCGGTCGTCCTCGGCGTGGTCACGTACGGCGTCGCCGTGTTCGTCGTGCTCAACCTCGTCGTCGACCTGGTCTGCGCGGCCCTCGATCCGCGCATCCGATTCGAGTAGCCGGCCCTCGTAGTGACGGAAACGAGCTCATGACCGATCTGACCGATCTGACCAAGCGGCGGGGAGCCGGGGGCGTCGAGACACCCACGCCGCCCGAAGCCCTGATCCCCGCCACCACGCAGTGGGGGGACGTGCGCTACCGGTTCCTCCAGAACAGACTCGCCGTGGTGGGGCTGGCGATCGTCACCCTGCTGGTGCTCGTCGCCGTGTTCGGCCCGTGGCTGGCCCCGCAGGACCCGTCCGCCCAGGACCTGATGAACACCCTGGCGGGCCCGTCGGCCCGGCACTGGATGGGCACCGACGCGCTCGGCCGCGACCTGTTCTCCCGGTTGGTCTCGGGGACCCGGATCGCGATGCTCGTCGGGTTCGCCGCCATGACCCTCAGCTGTTTCCTGGGCATCGCGATGGGCGTGCTCGCCGGCTGCTTCGGCAGATGGGCGGACACCCTGATCATGCGGACCGCGGACATCTTCTTCGCCTTCCCGCTGCTCATCGGAGCCATCGCGATCATGCTGGTGGTGGGCCAGGGCATCACGCCCGTGATCATCTCGCTCGCCCTGTTCTCGTGGGCCACCATCGCCCGGCTGCTGCGCAGTTCCCTCCTCGTCACCCGCGAGATGGACTACGTGCACGCCGCCAGGGCGCTGGGCGCGAGCCGGGCGCGGATCATCCGGCGGCACATCCTGCCCAATTCCCTGACCGCTGTGCTCGTGTACGCCACGTTCAACGTCGGGACGGCGATCGTCGGCGTGGCATCGCTGTCGTTCCTCGGCATCGGGGTCGCGCCGGGAGTTCCGGAGTGGGGCAACATGCTGGCGTCCGGACGCGGGTTCGTCGGGGTCAAGGACTACCTCTGGCTCTGCCCGGGCTTCGCCATCGTGCTGACCGTGCTGGGTTTCGTCTTCGTCGGAGACGGACTGCGCGACGCCCTCGACCCCAAGCTGCGCTGAGGAGAGGAGAACTCCGGTCATGACCATCCTGGAGAGCCCGGCCTCGGCCGGGGAGGCGCGGGAGACGGCGCCCCTGCTGGAGATCCGCGATCTGCACGTCGAGTTCCGCACCCGCGACGGCGTGGCCAAGGCGGTCAACGGCGTCGACTACCGCGTGCACAGCGGCGAGACGCTGGCGGTGCTCGGCGAGTCGGGCTCCGGCAAGTCGGTCACCGCGCAGGCCGTGATGGGCATCCTCGATGCGCCGCCCGGCCGTATCACCCAGGGCCAGATCCTCTTCCGCGGCCGGGACCTGCTGACCATGACGGGTGAGGAGCGCCGCAGGCTCCGCGGCCGGAGGATCGCCATGATCTTCCAGGACGCGCTCTCCGCGCTCAACCCGGTGCTCAGCGTGGGTCACCAGCTCGGTGAGATGTTCCGGGTGCACCAGGGACTGTCGAAGAAGGACGCCCGGGCCAGGGCGGTCGAGCTGATGGACCGGGTGCGGATCCCGGCGGCCGCCGCGCGGGTCGGGGACTACCCGCACCAGTTCTCCGGCGGAATGCGCCAGCGGATCATGATCGCGATGGCCGTGGCCCTCGAACCGGATCTCGTCATCGCCGACGAGCCGACGACGGCCCTGGACGTCACCGTGCAGGCCCAGGTGATGGATCTGCTCGCCGAGTTGCGTCGGGAGTCCGACATGGGGCTGATCCTGATCACGCACGACTTGGGGCTGGTCGCGGATGTCGCGGACCGGATCGCGGTGATGTACGGCGGACGGATCGTGGAGAGCGCCCCCGCCCACGACATCTACCGGCGGCCCGCCCACCCGTACACCGAGGCCCTGCTGGAGTCGATCCCCCGGCTGGACCGCAAGGGCGACCGGCTCCGATCGATCGACGGTCTGCCGCCCAGTCTGCTGCGGATGCCTCCCGGGTGCGCCTTCCACCCGCGCTGCCACCGGGCGAGCGATCTGTGCCGCACCGAGGTGCCGGCCCCGGCCCGGGTGGACGCGGAGCGGACGAGCGCCTGCCACTTCTGGAAGGAGACCTTCGGTGAGTGAGCTGCTCCAGGTACGGGACCTGGTCAAGTACTACCCCCTGACCCGCGGCGGCCTGCTCAGGAAGCGGATCGGGGCGGTGAGAGCGGTCGACGGGGTCTCCTTCGACCTGCGCCGGGGCGAGACCCTCGGCATCGTCGGCGAGTCGGGGTGCGGCAAGTCCACCGTCGCCAAGTTGCTGATGCGCCTCGAACAGCCCACCGCCGGGCAGGTGCTGTACAAGGGCGAGGACATCGCCCGGCTGTCCGGCAAGGCCCTCAAGGCGGTGCGCCGCAACATCCAGATGGTCTTCCAGGACCCGTACACCTCGCTCGACCCACGCATGACGGTCGGCGACATCGTCGGGGAGCCGTACGAGATCCACCCCGAGGTGGCCCCCAAGGGCGACCGGCGGCGCAAGGTGCGGGAACTCCTCGACGTGGTCGGTCTCAACCCCGAGTACGTCAACCGCTACCCGCACCAGTTCTCCGGCGGTCAGCGGCAGCGCATCGGCATCGCCCGCGGCCTCGCCCTCAACCCCGAGATCATCATCTGTGACGAGCCCGTCTCGGCGCTCGACGTGTCGGTGCAGGCCCAGGTGGTGAACCTGATGGGCAGGCTCCAGGCGGAGTTCGGACTGTCGTACGTGTTCATCGCCCACGACCTGTCCGTGGTCCGGCACATCTCCGACCACGTCGGGGTGATGTACCTGGGGCGGATGGTGGAGACGGGTGATGTGACCCAGATCTACGAGCACCCCACCCATCCCTACACCCAGGCGCTGCTGTCCGCGGTCCCCGTACCGGATCCGGAGGCCGGGCGGCGGCGCGAGCGGATCATCCTCACCGGCGACGTCCCCTCACCGGCGGATCCGCCCTCCGGCTGCCACTTCCGGACGCGATGCTGGAAGGCCGAGGACCGCTGTGCGGCCGAGGTGCCGTTGCTCGCGGTGCCGGACCGGTTCGGCACCGCGGCCGGGCCCACCGCTCACCCGAGTGCCTGCCACTTCGCCGCGGAACGCGGAACGGGTGACGCGGACACAGCCGGGGACGGCGGGCGGCGTGCCGCTAGGACATCGACATCTGCATGAGGCCGGCACGGAAGGCGAAGGAGACGAGTTGAGCCCGGTCCCTCAGCTCCAGTTTGTTGCGCAGCCGGTAGACATGCGTCCGTACGGTCGCGTTGCCGATCGTCAGCTCGTCCGCGATCTCCTCGGTCGACATGCCCTTGGCGATGAGGACCAGGATCTCGCGTTCACGCGGGGTCAGTGCCGTCAGGACCGGCTGTAGAAGTTCCTCGGGCTGGCTGTCCTGACGCCGGAACCAGTGCACGAGCCGCTGGGCCACCCGGGGCGCGAGCATCACCTGACCGCGAGCGGCGGCGTGCACTGCACTGCGGAGTTCCTCACGACTGACTTCCTTCACCAGAAGTCCACACGCGCCGGCATGAATCACGTCCGCCACGATGTCGGAGCCGTCGTTCATCGTGTAGACGACCACTCGCGGAGAAGGCTCGACAATTTCCTGATTGAGTCTCCGGATCATTTCTATTCCCGACAGACCCTTGAGTGAGAGTCCGGTAAGAACAACATCCGGGCGGTGTTTGCGGACCAGCATGATTGCGTGTATTCCGCTGTCGGTCGTGTCGACGACGTTGATGTCGCTCTCGCTGGAGAGCAGCGCGCGTAGACCGTCGCGCACCACAGGCAACTCGTCGCAGATCAGCACGTTGATGGTCATCCGTGAAAATCCCCCTTGAGGACACGCCGCGGGTATGGCGGGCCCCCTTCCAGTCCATGTAGGCGAAAGGGAAAGTTCCGGATGGTGCGTTTTGGTCCTGCCCCGCTGTTCTTATCCCCGTCGCCGCTGGTCAAGCTTTGCTACAGCGCGTTCGTTGCACAGGCTGTCAGATTGGCTGACGCAAAGCAAGGGTTGGCTAAATCTCATCGCTGTCATGGTTAAGGGCGCCGTCATGTGCCGCGCAGGAAATGATGGCCTTCGCGCGCAAACGTGACGACGCCCCCCGTGCGCATGCCGACGGGCAGAGCATTTGCACTGTTTTCTTTCAGTCTCCTTTCGGCATTCGCCATGGTCGCCCGGGTCGGTATCAAGCCGTGGCGCGTTCGCTGCCGTCGGGTTCCGGTGCGGTCTCGTCGGTGGGGTCGTCCGTCGGCTCGGGGTCCTCGTGCACCGCCTCCAACATGCGTGCCGAGCGCACCACGAAGAGCAGCGCGGGCGTGAGGAACATCCACACCGCGCCGATCGTCAGCATCGTGGCAGGAGAGGTGAGCCCGCCGGCCGGCCCCGCGAGAGCCTGACCGACCGGCAGCAGACCGATGCTGCCCAGCCACTCGTACGAACTCACCCGGCCCATCGAACCGAGCGGCACGTTCTGCTGCATGGCGGTCAGCGAGAAGACGTTGAACATGGACAGCCCGATATTGCTGACCAGGGCGGCGGCCGCGATCACGGGGACGGGGGCGAGCAGCGCCAGCATGAGCAGCTGCAACCCGTAGAGCCCGAGCGGAAGGAACGACGCGCGCATGATGTAGCGGGGACGCATACGAAGGGCGATCACACCGCCGAGGACCGAACCGATCCCGCTGCACGTGGTGATGAGGGCCCACGCGGGTGCCCCGCCCAGGTGGGCGAGCGCCTCGGTCGGACCGAAGACCTGCCAGGCGGGAAGCACCAGCAGGTGGAAACTGGCGGCCCAGGCCACCATGGTCCACAGCCAGGTGCGGGAGCGGAACTCCTGCCAGCCCAGCTTGAGGTCGTTGAGGATGCTGGAGGCCTCCTCACCGTCGGCCGCCTTCTTCGGCCCGAGCCGCAGCATGTACAGCGCCACCGCGCTGACCGCGTACGTCACACCGTCGAAGATCAGCGCGGACCCGGGGGAGACGAGCGCGACCAGGACACCGCCGAAGGCGGGGCCGACCGTGTACGCGACGTTCTCGCTCAGCCCGACGAGTCCGTTCGCACGTTGCAACGCCCCCGCCTTGACGACCTCCGGCAGCAGGCCGGAGGCGGCGGGCTGGAAGAAGGCCGCGGCGGTACCGGCGACCAGCTGCAAGGCGATCATCCACGCCAGGGAGGCGTGCCCGGTCACGAGCAGGACGCCCAACAGGAGTTGGGAGACGAAACGGGCCGCGTCGCACACGAGCATCAGCCGACGGCGCGCCATGCGGTCGGCTATCACCCCGCCCAGCAGCAGCAGGACCACCGTGGGGAGGATCCTGGCGGCCAGCACGAGCCCCAACGCCGACGCGGAGTCGGTCACTTCGAGCACGGCGAAGGCGAGGGCGATGGGGACGATCGCGTCACCCACCACCGAGAACGTCTGGCCTATGTACAACAACCGGAACTCGCGCTGCCGTAGCAGCCCCGTGATTCCTTCCCGGTGGGCCGTGCGCCGCTTGCTGCGGATGTTCATGCGGTCCTTTCCTGGTCCGGCCCGCCTTCGGCCGGCGTGCGGGACTGGTCTTCCTGCCCCGTGAGCAGCGACTCCAGCTGGGCCGGATCGGCCTCGCTCAGCAACGCTTCCACCACCGTGACCGCCAACCCCTCGACGCTCGGAGCCTCGAGCAGCGCCCCCACGCGCAGATCGACCCCGAAGGCGCGTCGGACCCGGGCCATCACGCGCATCGCCAGCAACGAGTCCCCGCCGAGGTCGAAGAAGCTGTCCTCTATTCCCACGGACTGCTCGGGAAGAACTTCGGAGAAGAGTTCCACGAGCGTCGTCTCGACAGCGTCCCGCGGCTCCTTGCGGGTGGTGGCGGGGTGTTGGGTTGTGGTGGTGGGTGGGGGGAGTCGGGTGGGGTCGAGTTTGCCGTTGGGGGTGGTGGGGAGGGCGGGGAGGGGGGTGAGGGTGGTGGGGATCATGTGGGTGGGGAGGTGGTGGGTGAGGTGGGTGCGTAGGTCGGTGAGGGTGGTGTCGGTGTGGTGGTGGGGGGTGGTGAGGACGGTGTAGGCGGCGAGTTGGGGGTGGTGGGGGGTGTGGGGGTTGAGGATGACGGTGGCGGCGTGGACGGCGGGGTGGGTGAGCAGGACGCGTTCGATCTCGGCGGGTTCGATGCGGAAGCCGCGGAGTTTGATCTGGTGGTCGGTGCGTCCGAGGTAGTGCAGTTCAGTGTCGTGACCGGCGGTGATCACCGTGTCGGTGCCGTGGGTGGTGTTGTCGCCGGTGCTGTGGGTGGTGCTGCCGGTGTTGTGGGTGGTGCTGGTGCTGGTGGTGGCGAGGTCGCCGGTGCGGTAGCGGCGGCTGCCGGGCGGGCCGTCGGGGTCGGGCAGGAAGCGTTGTGCGGTCAGTGCGGGCCGGCCGAGGTATCCGGCCGCGACCTGCGGCCCGCTGACGAACATCTCCGCACCCTCCACCCCACCGGCGCCGTCGCCGGTAATGCCGGTGTCGTGGCCGGTGTCGTCGGTGGTGGTGGTGCCTGAGGTGCCGGTGGTGGTGGGGTGGAGGGTGATGGTGAGGCCGGGCAGGGGGGTTCCGATCGGGCTGACCGCCTGGTCCTGGTCGGCGGCGGTCAGGGGCCGGTAGGTGACGTGGACGGTCGTCTCGGTGATCCCGTACATGTTCACCAGCCGCGGCCCGCGCCACCCGTACGCCGCACTCCACGCCTTCAAACTGCCCGGCCGCAGGGCCTCCCCGCCGAAGACGACCGTGCGCAGCGCCGTGGCCGGGAACCCCTGCGCCGCGGCCGCCGCCACCAACTGCGTGAACGCCGTCGGCGTCTGACTCAGCACCGTCACCCCCTCCCGGCACACCAACTCCCACATCGCCGCCGGATCCCGCGTCACCGCATACGGCACCACCCGCAACCGGCCCCCCCGCAACAGCGCCCCGAACACCTCCCACACCGAGAAATCGAACGCCGCCGAATGGAACATCGACCACACCTCGTCCCCGCCCCACCCCCCGAACGCCTCACCACACGCGGCGAACAACGCCAGCACATTGCCGTGCGTCACCACCACACCCTTCGCCCGCCCCGTCGAACCCGACGTATAGATCACATACGCCGTGTCCCCCTCCACCACCGGCGCCCCCACCCACCGCGCACCCGCCTCCGCCTCCACCGCACCCACCGGATCATCCAGCCCCACGAACACCGGCCCACCCACACCCCCCACAACACCCTCACCGTCCAGCACCCCCGCCCACGCCCGCTTGCCCAGCACCACCCGACAACCCGCATCCACCACCGTCTCGCGCAACCGCTCCACCGGAAAACCCGGATCCAACGGCACATACCCCGCACCCGACTTCAACACCGCCACCATCCCCACCACCAGATCCACATCCCGCTCCCCCACCAAAGCCACCAACACCCCCCGCCCCGCACCCGCCGCCACCAACCGCGCCGCCACCACCGACGACAACCGGTCCAACTCCCCATACGACAACTCCCGCACCCCGTCCCCCACCGCCACCCGACCCCCACACCGAGCCACCACCCCACCCAACACCCCATGCACACCTGTGTAGGAGGAGACCGTGGCGTTCTCGGGTGTGTTCAGCACAGCGTTCACCTTCGTGGAAGCGGGGCGGGCGGAGGACCTGTCGGCGGGGGACGGGCGGTGCCGGACCGGGGCGGTCAGTCGGCGGGGGTGGCCACCCAGATGTAGTACTCGGAGTCGGCGTCGAACGGGCTCTCGTCGTAACCGCCGTACTCGCGCTCGATGCGCAGGCCGGCCTTCTCGAAGAGTCCCCGGATCTGGTCGGGGAAGCGGTAGTAGTTGGTGCGCAGGTCGTGCCGTCGCTGCACCACGAGTCCCTGCTCGTCGAGGAGTTCCGTGACGCGCCGCCGGGTGATCGACTGCACGTCGAAGTCGAAGGCGCTGTAGTCCCAGATCGCCACGCGCTGGCCGGTCGACGGATGGCGGACCTCGTCGACGAACAGATAGCGCTGGTCGTACTTGTCGAAGTCCTCCTGCTGGAACACCGGTACGCCCGCGACGAACCGGCCCCCGGGGGCCAGATGGCGGCGCACGGAGTCCAGCGTCCGCGCCCAGTCCTCGTCGGTCGGCATGTGGAACAACGGCTGTCCGCCCGCGATGATCAACGGGAAGCGCTCACCCAGGTCGAAGTCGCGCAGGTCGCCCTCGACGAGACGGACCTTGTCCTCGGGCACCCCGGCGGCGTCGGCGGTGGCGCGGGCCTGGGCCAGCATCGACGGCGAGCGGTCCACCCCGACAGCCCGCTCCACGCGTTCCGCGCAGGGCAGCAGAACCCGCCCCGTACCGCAGGCCAGCTCCAGCAGGGGACCGCCGAACTCCTCGGTCTTGGCCAGGATGAACGGCAGGTCGAGGGTGTTGAGATCGGCCCACAGCAGGTCGTACAGCTCGGCCTCGAAGAGGTAGTCGTCGGCGGAGCCGTCGATCCGGGTGGTGCGCGGGCCCGCCGTCTCGTCCGTCGTCGACGCGGTGGTGGTCTCGGTGTCACTCATCGTGTGCTCCTGTGCTGAGGCGGTGTGGTGGCGGGCCCCGATACCGGGGCCGGGGAGCGTGGGGCAGGAGAGGCCGGCACGCCGGCGGCCTGCCCGAGTGCCTCCGCGACCCGGTGCACCGTCGGTGGCCGGAGCACGGAGAAGTGGTCGCCCGGCACGCGCAGCACGGTCGGCGCGATGTCGCGGGCCAGGGCGGTCCAGGTGTCCGGGTACGCCTGCGAGTGCTCGGCGTGCAGCAGGGTGAGGGGGCCGGAGCGGGGGCGGGGGCGATGGCGCTGCATGGCGGCGGTCGCATGGGTGAACACCGTGTAACGGTCCATCATGTCCGCGTGCGGCAGACCGGGGTCGAGGCCGTGGGCGTTCAGCTGCCGTGCGGCGGCGGCCAGCGCGTCGGGTACCGGCAGCTGCCACACCGCGGGCTCGACGGGAACGCGGTCGACCGTCACGCCGCCGGAGCCGAGCAGGTCCTCGACGAACATCTCCAGCATCGTGGCCCGGCTCCACGCGCCGGTCTGCCGCGGCCACGGAGCGGAGTCGATGAGCACGACGGGGACGCCCCCGTCCTGGGCGGGGGCACCCGCGGGTGGGGTGTGGCGGCGCGCCATCTCGTAGGCGACCACACCGCCGAACGACCAGCCGGCCAGGACCGCGGGCCGCTCGACACCCCGTTCCCGCAGCAGGCCCAGGTAGTGGTCGGCGAGTTCCTCCACCGACGGCGGTGCGGCCTGCCGCAGGAACCGATCCGCCGCGAGACCGATCACCTCCCGGTCGCCGGGGATCAACCCGCCGAGCTCGGCGTAGCAGAAGACGCCGCCCCCGATCGGATGGACGAGAACGATCGGTTCACCACCGTCCGCCGCGCCGCTCCTGAGCCGTACCGGCCCGCCCGCCGACGCCGTCGGGTCACCGGAGGCGGCGCTGTTCCGCCGCCGGGCCAGCGAGTCCAGCAGTGCCCTCTTGGCCGGTGACAGAGCCTCGATACGGGCGGCCGGCACCTTTTCGGCACCTTGCTCCGCCATATGCGTCCCCCTCCGCCGAAATGTGTCGGTCAGACCGTGACCCGATGGTCGTACAGGTATTGGTAAAAAGGCAGTTGATTCTGGTAGTAATCGGCGAGTACGGCGTGGTTGTCGACGGTGTCGGCGTATTCCTTCGGCTTTCTGGTGAAGCCGGAACTGTTTCCGGCATCGACGTGCCAGCGTTCCGTGAGCTGCCAGTCCTTCGGAATTCCTGGATTCCATTGCAGAGTGTCCGGACGGAAGCCGAGGCCGGTGTGCAGGCAGTAGGTCCTGACGATTTCCTCGGTGTGGTCGAGAAGATCGTCCGAGTCGACCACCAGAGGATCCGTACCCTGAGCCTCGGCCACCGCGAGATACAGCTCGTGGAGCCGGGAGAAACCGACGTCGTCGCGCTTCAGCTCGGGGTTGAGCGCATAGTGCGAGGCGATCACCTCCCGGGGATCCCGGATGATGAACGTGTGTGCCACCTCCCGCAGGAACGCCTGGTCGGCCAGCACTCCCGGGTACCTGAAGTCGGTCGTGTCCTTGAAGAAGACCGTCGTGTCCCGGGCGAGTTCACGGATCGCGGCGATGAGATCGGCCTCAGTGCGCACCGTCCGGGACCCGACCTCGGCCTCGCCGAAGTCGGCCAGCCGGCAGAACGGCTCGTGCAGGGAGACGACGTCGTCGCGCTCCATCATCATTTTCAGAAAAGCCGTGGAGCGCGACCGGGGGGCACTCCACAAAGCGATAATCGAGGGCTTGGGTCGATCGGCCGAATCCTGATCGCGCACGTTTGATACTCCTCCCCGGGTGACTCGCCGACTGTCCGCCGACGTTACCCATCGCACCCGTGTGTCCCGGCCACATTAGCCATGAGGGGGCGGTTGGGGAACACCCGCCAGACAGCGGGGACGGGCCGTGGAAGGCGAAGTAATTACCATGCTTACCCCTCGTGAAACGCGGTGCGGACTTTTGTGACGGCCGCATACACGCGGGTGCACGTCGCGAGCACCGAGGAATCAACGCCGCTATGGAAGACGGCTTCGGCCGCCGCTCCTAATGTCAGAACTCGTGGCCGAAGCCGGCGTGGTGCACACCCGCCGCGACGACGGCCACGGCCGTGCGGCGTGAGGAGATTTCCCGTCATGAGCGAGATGATCAAGAGGCTGGCGCGGTTGCCCGAGGACCGAAGGGCCGCGTTCATCGCTCAGCTCCGCGCGGGCGGCAGCCAGGCGGGTCCGCGACAGGCCGCGGCCCCCACCCCCGCCGGTCGTCCGGCACCGCTCTCCTTCGCCCAGGAGACGCTCTGGTTCCTCGACCAACTCTCCCCGGGCCGGGCCACGTACAACGTGGGCACCTCCTACCGGATCGCGGGAGCGCTCGACGTCGCGGCCCTGCGCCGGGCCCTGGGGGCCACGGTGGCCCGTCACGAGACGCTTCGCACGGCGTTCCGACGCGGCCCGGACGGCATGGTCCAGGACCTCCTGACGGTGCGGGAGGCCACGGCCGGCCTGCTGTCCGAGGTGCGCGACGTGGCCGGCGGACCGGCGGCGGCCGGGTACGAGGCCGCCCGGCGCCACGCCACGGAACTGGGCAGGTTCCCCTTCGACCTGACGCGCGGACCGCTGTGGCGCGCCGAACTGCTGCGTCTGGCGGACCGCGACCACCTGCTCGTCTTCGTCGTGCACCACGTCGTCTTCGACGGCTGGTCCGGGGAGGTGTTCACCGACGACCTCGCCGCCTTCTACGCCGCGGAGACCGGGACCGGAGCCCCGCCCCCGTCACTGCCCGTCCAGTACGGCGACTACGCGCACTGGCAGCGCGAACGGCTCTCCGGCGCCACCTACGAGAAGCTGGCCGCCCACTGGCGGGAACGGCTCGCCGGCGCACCGACCCTGGACCTGCCCACCGACCGGCCGCGGCCGGCGGAGACGACCTACGACGGTACGTACCGCCGAGGCGTACTCGCGCCGGGGACGGCGGACGCCGTGCGGAGGCTGGCGGACTCGGCCGGCGTCCGGCCGTACGTCGTCCACCTCGCCGCGTTCCTCGTGCTGCTGCACCGCTACACCGGCCAGGAAGATTTGGTGATCGGCACCCCCATGGCCAACCGCGACACCGTCGAGGTGGAGCGGCTCATCGGCTTCTTCGTCAACATGCTCGTGTTGCGCACCGACCTCTCGGGTGCCCCGTCCTTCCGTGAACTGCTCGGCCGGGTCGACCGGACCGTCCAGGAGGCCTTCGAGCACGGCGAGTTGCCGTTCGAGCGGGTGGTGGACGCGGTCCGTCCCCCGCGTGATCCCTCGCGCTCACCCCTGTTCCAGGTCGTCTTCGCCTTCCAGGACGGGGTCGACGCGAAACTGAGCCTGCCCGGCCTCACCGTCGAGCAGGAGTCGCTCGACCCCGGAACCTCACGCTTCGACCTGAGCTGGAACATCTCCTCCCGCCCCGAAGGCATGGTCGTCGAGGCGGAGTTCAACTCCGACCTGTTCGACCCGGAGAGCATCGACCAGCTCCTCGGCCACTACGGACAGGTGCTGTCCTCGGTCACCGCCGATCCGGACGTCGCCGTCTCCCGGGCGGCGTTGCTCACGGCCGACGAGAGAACCGAGCTGCTGACCCGCTGGAACGGCCCCCGGCTCGCGCTGCCCGAGGTGTCCGTACCGGAGATGTTCCGTTCCCGGGCCAGGACGGCACCCGACGCCGTGGCCCTGGTGGTCGGCGACGAACAACTCGGCTACGCCGAACTGGAGCGCCGGGCCAACCGCCTCGCCCACCTGCTGCGCCGGCACGGAGCCGCCCCCGGAGAGCGGGTCGCGCTGTGTCTGGACCGCACCCCCGACCTCGTCGTGGCCGTCCTCGCGGTCCTCTTCACCGGGGCCGCCTACGTCCCGGTCGACCCCGGCTACCCGCCCGCGCGGATCGCGGCCATCCTCGACGACGCGACGCCGGTCGCCGTCGTCGCCCACGCCGGGCCGGCCGGGAAACTGGCCGACGCGGACGCGCCGCTGCTCGTCCTGGACGGGCTGACGGAGACGCTCGCCGCCCAGCCCGACACCGCGCCCGCGGTGGAGATCGCCCCCGACGATGTCGCCTACGTCCTCTACACCTCCGGGACCACCGGCCGCCCCAAGGGCGTCCTCATCGAACACCACTCGGTGATCGCCTTCGTCAGGGCCGCGCAGGAACTGTTCGGACTCACCGAGACGGATCGCGTCCTCGGCTACGCCTCGGCCAACTTCGACGTCTCCGTCGGGGAGATGTTCAACGCGCTGCTCACCGGCGCGCGGTTGCACCTGGTCCGCGACGACGAGCGACTCGACATGGCGCGCCTCCAGGAACTGCTGGAGACGGGCGGCATCACCGTTACCGACCTGCCGCCCACGGTCATGGCGCTGCTCGACCCGGAGCGGCTGACCGCGCTGCGCATCGTCTTCGTCGGCGGCGAGGCGTTCCCGGGCGAGCTGGTGAACGCCTGGAACCCCGGGCGCCGCTTCTTCAACGGCTACGGCCCCACCGAGTGCACCGTCACCATGATCGTCCACGAGTGCCCGGGGCACTGGAGCTCGTCCCCGCCGATCGGCCTGCCCATCGCCAACCATGTGGGGCACGTCCTCGACGAGCACTTCGAACCCGTGCCGTACGGCGTGGCGGGCGAGCTCGTCATCGGTGGCGCGGGTCTGACCCGCGGCTATCTCGGCGCGCCCGGGCTGACCCGGGAGAAGATCGTCCCCGACCCCTTCGGCAGCACACCGGACGGGCGCCTGTACCGGACCGGAGACCTGGTCCGCAGGCGGCGGGACGGCAGCCTCGTGTTCGTGGGCCGGATCGACCAGCAGGTCAAGATCCGCGGCCTGCGCATCGAACTCGGCGACGTGGAAGCCGCGTTGGCAACCTTCCCCGGGATCGGTCAGCTGGCCGTCGTACCGTGGACCGATCCGCACGGCGAACGGCACCTGGTCGCGTACACGACCTTCGGGGGAGACCCCGCGCCGGAGGCGGGGGCGATCCGCGCCCATCTCGCGGAGCGGCTTCCGGCCTACATGGTCCCGCCCTTCCACGTGACGCTCGACGCGCTGCCGCTGACGGTCAGCGGCAAGGTCGACCACCGCCGCCTGCCCGCCCCCGAGACATCCGCCGACACCTCCGGCAGCGGCGCGGACTCCCGGCCGCGGACGGACACCGAACGCGTCCTGGCCACCGAGGTCTTCGCCGAGGTGCTGCGTCGCGAGACCGTCGGCGTGCACGACCACTTCTTCGAGCTCGGCGGCAACAGCCTCCAGGCCGCCCAGCTGATGTCCCGGATCGGTGAGCGCTTCCAGGTCCGTGTCGGGCTCGCGGAGTTCTTCCGCTCGCCCACCGTCGCCCACCTCGCCGCGATCGTCGACCGGTTGCGCCTGGAGGCGGCGCCGGAGGTCGACCTGCTGGCACTCATCGAAGGACTCTCCGACGAAGAGGCCGAACGGCTCGCCACCTTCGAGGGCGAGGCCTGAGCATGGACTTCGGCTTCACCGCGGCCCAGGACGCCTTCCGCAAGGAGATCCGCGCCGAACTCGCCGCCCCCCACATCCGGGAGGAACTGGACCGGCTCGCGCTCAGCGACGACCGTGAGCCGGACGTCAGGCCGTTGTACCGGGCCCTCGGACAGAGCGGCCTGCTCGCCGTCAACTGGCCCTCGGCGTACGGCGGCCGGGACACCGGACTGGCCGAGGCGTCGATCGTCGCGGAGGAACTGGTACGGGCCGGCGTCCCGGACACCCTGCACGTCAACACCATCCAGATCGTCGGACTGTTCGTGCTCCTCGCCGGCAGCCCCGACCTCACATCCCGCTGCCTGCCGGACCTGGCGGCCGGCCGGCGTTTCGCCAGCGTGCTCTACACCGAGCCCGAGGCCGGCTCCGACCTGGCCGGGCTGCGGACCACGGCGGTGCGCGAGGCCGACGGGGACGGCTATCTGCTGCACGGGGTGAAGGCGTACAGCCTCAAGAGCGACATCACCGACCTCGCCCTGTGCGCCGCGCGCACCGGCGACACCGAGGACCGCTACCAGGGCATCAGCCTCTTCCTGGTGGACCTGCACGCGCCCGGCGTGCGCCGGGAGACGATCCCCGGCATCGCCGACGAACAGTTCCACCGGGTCGTCCTGGACGGGGTCCGGGTCCCGGCCGCCGACCGGGTGGGGGCGGAGGGCGCCGGCTGGCCCCTTCTCACCAGCGCCCTCGCCATCGAACGCACCGGCCTGGACTACGCGTTGAAGGCGGAACGCTGGTATGCCGCCGCCCTCGACGGAGGCCTGGAGCCCGAGGACCTCGTCGAGGCGGGCCGGTACGGCGCCGCGGTGGAGGCGGCCAGGCTGCTGTCGTGGCGGGTGATCGGACAACTGGCCACGGGACTGGACGCGGTCGACGACACCCTCGCCGCGACCGCGAAACTGCTCACCAGCGAGCTGGCCGGGTCCGTGGCGGGCTGGGCCGCGACCCTTCCCGCACCCGTCGGCGCCGCGCGCCGCCGGGCCGCCGGGATGCTGGAGGCCGCCTACCGCGAGGCACCCGGGCTGACGCTGTCGGCGGGGACCTCAGAGGTCATGCTCCAGATCATCGCCGTCGACGACACCGACGGCGTCAAGCACGACGACGAGGAGCCGCTGCTGCGGCAGGTGCGCGGTGAGGTGCGCCGACGCCTGCGGCAGGCGACCGAGGGCCGGGACCGTGACCCGGTCACCGCGGTGCACGGACCTCCCGCCGCGCACGACGACCGGTGCCCCGCCTGGCCCGCCCTGGTGGAACTGGGGGCGCCCGGATTCGAGGTGCCGGCCGAGGCGGGCGGCCTGGACCTGGGGCTCGCCGGCTCGCTCGCCGTCTGCGAGGAACTGGGCCGCGCGGGACTGAGCGGACCCTACCGAGGCGTCGCGCTCACCGCCGACGTACTGCGCACCGCGGGGCAGGACGGACCGGGGGCGGACGGCGCGGGCCGGGAGACGCTGTCCCTGCTCGCCGCCGGTGAACTCACGGTGGACTGCGGCGACTTCGACCTCGAACGGCCCTTGCGGACGCGGGCCGCCGCCGACGGCGTGCTTGTCGAAGGGCCCGTCACGCTGGACGGCCCGAACGCCCACCACCTGCTGCTGCCGGTCCACGTCGACGGCACGACCGCACTGGCGCTGGTGCCCGCCGACCGCTCCGCCCGGCGCACCGAGCGGATCGGCCAGGACACCGTGGTGACGCTCGAAGGCGTCCGGATCGCACCGCGGGACATCGTCTGCCGGCCGTCCGGCCCGGACCTTCGCTCCCTGACCGCACGACATCGCGTCCGGCAGGCCGGATACCTCCTGGGACTGGCCCGCGGAGCGCTCACGGCCGCCCGTGCCCACACCGCCGAACGGCACCAGTTCGGTGTCCCCCTCCATGACTTCCAGTCCATCGCCTTCCGGCTCGCCGAGGCCGCCGCCCAGCTGGAACCGGTACGCCTCGCGGTCCACCGCGCCGCGTGGCTGGCGGACGAGGGCCGTCCCGTGGAACGGGCCGCCGTGGACGCGCTGGCCCTCGCCGCCGAAGCCGTCACGCGCACCACCTCGGTCGCCGTGCACGTCTGCGGCACCAGGGGCCTGACGGCGCAGCTGCCCGTACAGCGGTACTACCGGCTGGCCCGCACCGAGGCCGTACGGCTGGGCACGCCCGGCCGGCTGTGGCGGGAGGCCGCCCTGATCCGGCTGGCAGGACGCGACGACCTGGAGATGCTGACCCGGCCGACGCTCGCGGAGACCGGCGGGCGCCCGCCCGAAGACAGAAACCCGAAGTGGACAGGAGGCCCCCAGTGACCGCAGCGGCAGAATCCGCCCCCGAGGCCGGGATCACGTATCAGGTCGTGATCAACCACGAGGAGCAGTACTCCATCTGGCCCGCCGACCGGGAGCCGCCCGCGGGCTGGCGCGCCGACGGGGTGACGGGTCCGGAATCGGTCTGCCTGGAGCACATCGAGGCCGTGTGGACCGACATGCGCCCGCTGAGTCTGCGCCGCAGCCTCGGCGAGACACCGCACGGCACCCGATGAGCGTCGGCCGCTGGTTCCTCGGCGGGACGGAGCCGGACGCCACGGCGCGGCTGTTCGCCTTCCCGCACGCGGGTGGCGCGGGCGGCGTCTATCGCTCCTGGCAGGGCCGGATGAGCCCCCGGGTACACGTACGCCCGGTCCAGTACCCCGGCCACATGGGCCGCTTCGGCGAGCCCCTGATCACCCGCTGCGGACCGCTGGCCGAAGCCGCCACCGAGGCGGTCCTGCCGGAGACCGACCTGCCGGTCACGCTGTTCGGGCACAGCATGGGCGCGCTCGTGGCGTTCGCCGTCGCGGCGCGGCTGGAGCACGAGCACGGCGTCAAGCCCGCCCACCTGATCGTGTCCGGTGCCCCTGCCCCGCACCTGCCGTCCCGGGCATCGGTCAACGCGACCCTGCCCGACGGCGAACTGATCGCGTGGCTGCGGGAGATGGGCGGTAGCGACCCGTCGGTCCTGGCCGACGACGAGCTGCTGGGGATGCTGCTGCCCGTCCTGCGCGCGGACCTGGCGGTCGGCGACACCTTCCGCCCGTACCGGGGAGCTCCGTTGAGCTGCCCGGTGACGGTCCTGCACGGCACGGAGGACGCCCTGGTGGATGTCGCGGAACTGGACGCCTGGGCCGAGCACACCAGCGGGCGGACACAACGTTTCGCCCTGCCCGGCGGCCATTTCTATCTGCACGAGGAGAGCGCCGACGCCGTCGTACGGCGGGTGCTCGACGTGATCGACGAACAGTAGGAGCCGCCGCGCGCCTTCGGGCGGCGGGCCATGGGCAAGGTCGGGCGGGGCGATGGGCCCGGTCCAGGAGCGAGGGAAGACACGTGGGACACGGGGACAGCGCCGAACAGTCGGTCCATCAGCTCTTCGCGGCGCACGCGGCCGAGACTCCCGAGGCCGTCGCCGTCGTCGACGGTCCGACCCGGTTGACCTACCGCGAACTGGACGAACGCGCGGAAGCCGTCGCCCGTCTCCTGACACCTGCCCGCCGCACCGCGCCCCCGTCCGACTCGGCCGGTACGGTCGAAGTCGTGATCGCCGTCCGGCTGCCGCGGAGTGCGGCGCTGGTGACGGCGCTCCTCGCCACGCTGAAGTCCGGCGCTGCCTACCTCCCGCTGGACCCCGGGCTGCCCGCGGAGCGCACCCGTCGCCTGCTGGAGTCGGCCGGCGCCCGGCTGCTGGTGACCGACAGCCGGCTCCTCCCCGGCCCGCCCCTAGGGGATCCGGAGTCCGGTGCCGTCCCCGTGCTCGACCTGGCCGACGCCCGCACGGCCCGGCCCGCCGACGGCGCCCGCCACGCCTCGCCGACCGTGTCGCCCCACGCCCTCGCCTATCTGATCCACACCTCGGGGTCCACCGGCCGCCCCAAGCCCGTCGCCGTGGAACACCACTCGCTGGCCCACCACGCCCTCGCCGCGCGGGACAGGTTCGGGCTCACCGCGGACGACCGGGTCCTCCAGTTCACCAACCCCGGCTTCGACGTGCTCGCCGAGGAGGTCTTCCCGACCCTGGCCGCGGGCGGCAGCGTCGTGGTGCTGCCCGACACCTCGGTGTCGCCCCTCGAACTGGAACAGTTCATCCGCGAGAACGGCGTCACGGTCGCCAACCTGCCCACGCCCTACTGGGACCAGTGGGGCGCCGACCTGGACCTCGGCCCCCGCGACCTGCCCCCCACCCTGCGGCTGCTGGTGGTCGGCAGCGACACCACCCACACCCGCTCGCTGGCCGCCTGGCGCCGGCACAGCCGGATCCCGGTGATCAACGCCTACGGGCTCACGGAGACCACCATCACCGCCACCACCGGGCGGTACCCGGCCGAGGCAGGCCTCCCGGACACGGCCACCCTGCCCATCGGCACCCCGCTGGGCGGCACCGAGGTACGTGTCCTCGACGCCGCGATGCGCCCGTGCCCGACGGGCGAGGCAGGCGAACTGTACGTGGGCGGCGCTTCGCCGGCCCGCGGTTACCACGGCCTCTCCGGCCTCACCGCCCGGCGTTTCGTACCGGACCCGTTCACCGACCGCCCCGGCGCGAGGCTCTACCGCACCGGTGACCTCGTACGGCAACTCGACGACGGCTCACTGGAGTTCCTCGGCCGCGGCGACCAGCAGGTGAAGATCCGCGGACACCGGGTCGAACCCGCCGAGGTCGAGGCCGTGCTCGCGGAACTCGACGGCGTACGTCGATGCGTCGTCGTCCCCTCCGGAACGGGCCCCGAGACCGCGCTCATCGCCTACGTCGTCGGCGACACGGACCGGGCCGCCCTGCGCGAGCGGGCCGGCCGGATCCTGCCCGTGTACCAGGTCCCGGCGGACTTCGTCCTGCTCGACGCCCTGCCCGTCACCGCCCAGGGCAAGGTGGACCGCCGTGCCCTGCCCGCCCCGGACGCCGGATCACGCGAGGGGTCCGGGCCCTCGGAACCGCCGCGAGGGCCGATCGAGGAACGCGTCGCCGCGCTGTGGAGCGAGGTGCTGGACGGCCCGGCCATCGGCAGGAACGACGACTTCCGCACGCTCGGCGGCAACTCGCTCGACGTGGTCCGGATCCTCGGACGGCTGCGCCACACCTTCGGCGTCCCGCTGACCACGAGGGAGTTCCTGCGGGCCGCCACCGTCGCCGGACTCGCGGCACTCCTGCGGGACGGCGGTGCCGAGGCGTCCGTCGCGCCGCTGCCCACCGTCTCCACGACCCCGGTGGCACCCGGCATCGTCTCGACCCACGAGCAACGCCTGTGGTTCCTCGACCAGTTGCACCGTGGCGCGGGCATCGCCTACAACGTCCCCGTCGCCCTGCGGCTGCGCGGTGAACTGGATCTTTCCGCGCTGCGGACGGCGTACCAGGAGACCGTCGACCGGCACCCCCGCCTGCGCACCTCCTTCGTCTCCCTCGACGGACGGATCACCGCCGAGGCCTCGGAGTCGGCGCCGGCGGACCTGCCGTTGGTCGATCTGTCGCACAGGCCGGACGCCGAAGCGGCGGCCCTCGCCCGTGCCGAACGCCTGGCCGGGGAGCACATCGACCTTGGACGCGGGCCGCTCGTGCGCGCGGAGCTGACCCGCGTGGCGGTGGACGACCACCTCCTCACCGTGGTCTTCCACCACCTGGTCGCGGACGGCCTGAGCGTGGACCTCTTCGACCGCGATCTGGCCGCCGCCTACGCGGCCCGCCGAACCGGAGCCGACCCGCGGCCGCCGACCGGCTCCCTCGGTTACGACCACTTCGCCCGGTGGCAGCGGGACGTCGCCGACTCACCCGCCGCCGACGCCGCCCTGGCCTACTGGCGCACCGGGCTGAGCGGCGCCCCCTTCGTCCTCGACCTGCCGACGGACCACCCCCGGCCGGCCGTGATGAGCTACCGGGGACGGCGGATCACCCGGGCCGCCCCGACCGGCCTGCTCCACGGCGTCCGCACCCTGGCCCGCGCCGAGGACACCACACCGTACTGCGTCGTGCTCACCGCCGTGGGGGCCGTCCTGAGCGAGGAGTGCGGGCAGCCCGAACTCCTCGTCGCCTCGCCGACGGCCGGCCGGCCGCACCCCGAGCTCGACGACGTGGTCGGCTTCTTCGTCAACACCGTGATCCTGCGCCTGCGCCGCACCGCCGGCACGACGTTCCGCGGCTGGCTCGGCGAGGTGCGCGAGACGGCCCTGGACGCCTTCGAGCACGAATACGTGGCGTTCGACCGCCTCACCGCCGAGTTCGCCCCGAGCCGGGACCTGTCCCGACCCCCGCTGGTCCAGTGTGCCCTCGCCTACCAGGGCGAACGTCGGCCGCAGGCACGTCTGGCGGGCCTGGACGCCACCCCGGTGCCGCTGGACAACGGCACCGCCAAGTTCGACCTCACGCTGGAGGTCGAGGAGGTCCACGGCCAGCTTGTCCTCACCGCCGAGTACAGCTCCGACCTGTTCGAGCCCGCCACGGTCGAACGCATCCTGGACCGCGTCACGGCCTGTCTGACGGCCGCGGTGGCCGCCCCCGACGCGGTCCTGCCGGCACTCGACGCCCCCGCGGCGGACCGGAACACCCCTCACCGCACAGGTGTGCATGGGGTGTTGGGTGGGGTGGTGGCTCGGTGTGGGGGTCGGGTGGCGGTGGGGGACGGGGTGCGGGAGTTGTCGTATGGGGAGTTGGACCGGTTGTCGTCGGTGGTGGCGGCGCGGTTGGTGGCGGCGGGTGCGGGGCGGGGGGTGTTGGTGGCTTTGGTGGGGGAGCGGGATGTGGATCTGGTGGTGGGGATGGTGGCGGTGTTGAAGTCGGGTGCGGGGTATGTGCCGTTGGATCCGGGTTTTCCGGTGGAGCGGTTGCGCGAGACGGTGGTGGATGCGGGTTGTCGGGTGGTGCTGGGCAAGCGGGCGTGGGCGGGGGTGCTGGACGGTGAGGGTGTTGTGGGGGGTGTGGGTGGGCCGGTGTTCGTGGGGCTGGATGATCCGGTGGGTGCGGTGGAGGCGGAGGCGGGTGCGCGGTGGGTGGGGGCGCCGGTGGTGGAGGGGGACACGGCGTATGTGATCTATACGTCGGGTTCGACGGGGCGGGCGAAGGGTGTGGTGGTGACGCACGGCAATGTGCTGGCGTTGTTCGCCGCGTGTGGTGAGGCGTTCGGGGGGTGGGGCGGGGACGAGGTGTGGTCGATGTTCCATTCGGCGGCGTTCGATTTCTCGGTGTGGGAGGTGTTCGGGGCGCTGTTGCGGGGGGGCCGGTTGCGGGTGGTGCCGTATGCGGTGACGCGGGATCCGGCGGCGATGTGGGAGTTGGTGTGCCGGGAGGGGGTGACGGTGCTGAGTCAGACGCCGACGGCGTTCACGCAGTTGGTGGCGGCGGCCGCGGCGCAGGGGTTCCCGGCCACGGCGCTGCGCACGGTCGTCTTCGGCGGGGAGGCCCTGCGGCCGGGCAGTTTGAAGGCGTGGAGTGCGGCGTACGGGTGGCGCGGGCCGCGGCTGGTGAACATGTACGGGATCACCGAGACGACCGTCCACGTCACCTACCGGCCCCTGACCGCCGCCGACCAGGACCAGGCGGTCAGCCCGATCGGAACCCCCCTGCCCGGCCTCACCATCACCCTCCACCCCACCACCGGCACCTCAGGCACCACCACCGACGACGGCGCCGGTGGTGGGGTGGAAGGTGCGGAGATGTTCGTCAGCGGGCCGCAGGTCGCCGCCGGATACCTCGGCCGGCCCGCACTGACCGCACAACGCTTCCTGCCCGACCCCGACGGCCCGCCCGGCAGCCGCCGCTACCGCACCGGCGACCTCGCCGCCACCAGCACCACCACCCACAACACCGCCCACAACACCGGCAGCACCGGCGACAACACCACCGGCGGCACCAGCACGGTGATCACCGCCGGTCACGACACTGAACTGCACTACCTCGGACGCACCGACCACCAGATCAAACTCCGCGGCTTCCGCATCGAACCCGCCGAGATCGAACGCGTCCTGCTCACCCACCCCGCCGTCCACGCCGCCACCGTCATCCTCAACCCCCACACCCCCCACCACCCCCAACTCGCCGCCTACACCGTCCTCACCACCCCCCACCACCACACCGACACCACCCTCACCGACCTACGCACCCACCTCACCCACCACCTCCCCACCCACATGATCCCCACCACCCTCACCCCCTCCCCGCCCTCCCCACCACCCCCAACGGCAAACTCGACCCCACCCGACTCCCCCCACCCACCACCACAACCCAACACCCCGCGCACAAGAGCGACTTGGCGGCACTGGGGGACTCGTCGGGGGAGCGGGCGCTGCGGGCCGTGTGGGCCGCCGTGCTCGGTGTGCCGGAGCACCGGATCGGGCCGGACGACAACTACTTCGCTCTCGGCGGCGACTCCATCACCGCGCTGCGGCTGATCGCGGAGGCGCGGACGGCCGGGGTGCCGCTCAGCCTGGAGCAGCTCTTCCTGCATCCGACGATCGGCGAACTGGCGGCGGCGATGGCCGACATCGAGGACCCTCGGGCCGCGGTGCCGGCCGAGGGTGCGTCGGCGACGGGCGCCGCGTCGACCGGCGTGTTCGCCGAACTCGACCCGGCCTTGGTGCCAGAGGGTGTCGAGGCGGCCTACCCGCTCGCGGATCTCCAGCTGGGCATCCTCTACCACGTCGAGTTGAGCGACGACTCGCGGCTCTACCGCGACCTCACCAGCGTGCGGGTCACCTCGGATTGGGACGAGGCCGCGCTGCGGGGGGCGCTGGACGCGCTGTGCGGGCGGCACGAGATCCTGCGGACCTCGTTCGATCTGGCCGAGTTCGACGAGCCGATGCAGCTGGTGCACCGCGTCGCCACCGTCCCGCTGGAGGTGGAGGAGGCGTTCGGGGTGCTGGACGAGCGCGAGCAGGAGGTTCGGCTGCGCGCCTGGTGGGACCGTGAGTCGGCCACGGCCTTCGACCTCGACGCCCCGCCGCTGCTGCGGGCCCACGTGGTGCGGTGGTCGGCGGACACGTTCCAGCTGTCGCTGTCGGTGCACCACGTACTGCTCGACGGGTGGAGTTTCGCGCGGTTCGCCACCGAACTGCTGGTGGAGTACGACAGCAGGCTCGGCTCCGGCGGCGGTGCCCTCGAACGGATGCCGCAGATCCGGTACCGGGATTTCGTGGCCGCCGAGCAGCGCCTCAGGGAGTCCCGGGAGGCCCGGGCGTTCTGGCGGGACCTGCTCGCCGGCGCCGAGCCGTTGTCCGTCCCGGAGGCCGACCGGGGTGACGGGGACGACGGGGACGACCGTGGGCAGGACCCGGCGACCCTGCTGCTGCTCCCGGCGGAGCTCACCGCCGGGGCCCGTCGGGTGGCGGACGAACTGGGGGTGCCGGTCAAAAGCGTCTATCTGGCGGCGCACTTGTGGGCGTTGGGCACCTGGCGGGGCGTGACCGACGTGGTGAGCGGACTGTGCGGCAACGGCCGGCCGGAGACGGAGGGCGCCGATCTGCTGCTCGGCCTCTTCCTGAACGTGCTGCCCGTGCGGATCGGGATCGCCGACGGCACCTGGGCCGACCTGGTACGTGCCGTGTTCGACGCCGAGCGGCAGCATCTGCCGTTCCGCGCCTACCCGTTGGCGCGCATCCAGCGTGACTTCGGACGGCCCCCGTTCGCCGTGATGTTCAACTACACCGACTTCCACGCCTCCGACGCGCTGCACGGGCTGCGTCACGTCACCGTGGACGGCTGGCGGTACGAGGACCGCACCAACTTCCCCGTCCTGGTCGAGGTGAACCGGCTCCAGGACGGGGAGGGCGTCGAGCTGAGCGTGCGGGTGGACCCGCACGAGACGTCCCCGGCCGGCGGGGCCCGGGTGGCGGAGCTGTTCGTCGAGGCACTCACCGCGCTGACGGGCGACGTCAAGCGCCCGGTGCCGAAGCCGAGTTGAAGAGCACGGCGGGACACACCGCCTCTCACCGGCACAGCAGTCAACACAACCGTACGAGGGAAGGCAAAGGCCTTGGTCATGGCTGAGAGCAAAGCGGTAGAGGAGCTGGCGGACATCGACCTGATCACGGACGCGTCCGGTGTTCCCACGGTCGGGGACAACATCGAGTTGCAGTCCCCGAGGTGGAGTTTCTCGGGGAACACGGCCGATCACTTCGACGAACACGTGTCCCGGAGCATCCCGGGGTACGAGGCGGGGCACGAGATCATCGCGCAGCTGTCCGACTTCTTCGTCACCCCGGGCAGTCGGGTGGCCGAGATCGGCTGCTCCACGGCGGCGCTCACCGCCAAGCTGGCCGTGCGCCACCGGGAAGCGGATGTGAAGTTCTTCGGCATCGACATCGTGCCGGAGATGGTGGCGCAGGCGCGTCAGCGCTGTGTGGAGCTGCCCAACGTCAACATCGAGCTCGGCGACGCCCTCCGGGTGGACTACAGCGACTGCAGCTTGGTGATCATGTACT
Organism: Streptomyces sp. NBC_00637; assembly: GCF_045161545.1. Lineage (NCBI taxonomy): Bacteria > Bacillati > Actinomycetota > Actinomycetes > Kitasatosporales > Streptomycetaceae > Streptomyces > Streptomyces sp. NBC_00637. The sequence continues at coordinate 6,054,940 of NZ_CP109046.1, forward strand.
ACACGCTTCAGTTCGTACCGATCTGGAAGCGTCCGGCGCTGATCAAGCGGATCTGCTCGGAGATGCTGCCGGGGGGTGCGCTGATCCTCTTCGAGAAGACCCGCTCGCCCGAGGCGCGGATGCAGGACATGTTCAACCAGTGCTACGAGGAGTACAAGCAGACCAAGGGCTTCACGGCGGACGAGATCCTGGGCAAGTCACGCAGCCTCAGGTCGGTGCTGGAGCCGTTCACCACCGAGGAGAACATGCGTCTGCTGTCGGAGGCGGGCTTCGCCTCTCCTCAACTGGTCCAGAAGCAGATGGCGTTCGAGGGCATCATCGGGGTGAAATCCGTTCTCGGGTCCTGAGTGAAGTGAAAGGTGATCGGCTGTGCAGTATCGACGTTTTGGCCGGCTCGGTTGGCAGGTCGGCGAGGTCGGCTACGGAATGTGGGGCATCGCCGGTGGGGAGGGCGGCTGGACGGGGGCGGACGACGACGCGGGAAGTGAATCCCTGCGGGAGAGCGTCCGGCTCGGCTGCAATTTCTTCGACACGGCGTGGATCTACGGGCGCGGGCACAGTGAGGAATTGCTCGGGAAGCTGCTGAAGGAGAACTCGGGAAATCCCGGGAATCGGTGCTACGTCGCCACGAAGATTCCTCCGAAGGACCGGAACTGGCCGTCGACCCGGGAGTCGAGACTCGTCGACGTCTTTCCCGGGGACCACATAATCGAGTACGCCCACAAGAGCCTGGCGAACCTCGGCGTGGAGACGATCGACCTGCTCCAGTTCCATGTCTGGGAGGACTCCTGGGCCGACGACGAGCGGTGGCAGGAGCCGATCCGGCGGCTCAAGGACGAGGGGCTCGTGCAGGGCGTCGGCATCAGCGTCAACCGCTGGGAGCCCGAGAACGTCCTGAAGACGCTCGACACCGGCCTGATCGACGCCGTCCAGGTCATCCACAACATCTTCGACCAGGCGCCCGAGGACGAGCTGTTCTCCGCCTGCCAGGATCTGGACGTGGCCGTGATCTGCCGGGTGCCGTTCGACGAGGGCACACTCACCGGGACACTCACGCACGAGTCGACCTGGCCCGAGGGCGACTGGCGCAACTCGTACTTCGTACCGGAGAACCTGCACGCCAGCGTGGAGCGGGCGGAGCGGCTGAAGCGGGTGGTGCCGGACGGTATGACCCTGCCCGAACTGGCCCTGCGGTTCATCCTGCGCCATCCGGCGGTCGCGACGGTGATCCCCGGGATGCGTAGCGTCGCGCACGTCCGGGCCAACCTCGGGGTCAGCGGCGCGCAGCCGTTGCCGGACGATCTCGTCGCGGAGCTGCGGCGGCACCGCTGGGACCGTACGCCGACGGCCTGGTCCCAGTAGACGCGGAAGAGGGCCGGCCCACAGCGGGCCGGCCCTCTTCGCGTCCGGGTCGTCCGGGTCAGGGCCTGGCGGCCGTCACCGGCTCCAGCTGCCAGTGGTGGCCGCCGCCCGAGAAGCGGGTCTGGCGTGCCGTGCCGGGTGCGGCGGGCAGCCCGGTGAGCCGCTGGACGGTGACGTTCCCCTTGTACAGCTCCACTTCGACGGTGCCGCCGACACCCGCCGCGAGAGTGTCGGCCGCCGCGGCCGCCGCCCTGCCGTACGGGTCGTGGAAGCGGCCCTCGTACACGGCCACGCCGAGCGCCGCGGACAGGCTCTTCAGCAGTCCCGTCGCGGGCTTGTCGAGTCCGACCTGGTACAGCGCGGTGAGGCAGTGGCTGAGCAGGTCGAGCCCCGGCGCCTCGTACACGCCACGGCATTTGGTGCCGTTGACCCGGTTCTCGACGACGGTCCGCATCGACAGACCGTGGCGTCCGCCGGCGGCGTTGGCGCTCAGCACCGCGTCGAGCGGGGACACCGGACGGCCGTCGATCTCCACGGGACGGCCCTGTTCGAAGCGCACCGTGAACGTCTCGGCCGTATCGGGCGCCTCGTGCGGCCAGCGTGTCAGCAGAGGGCGCAGGCCGGTCGGCGGCGTGCTCAGCGATTCGAGGGCGTCGCTCTCGTGCGAGAAGCCCGCCATGCTGCCGTCCACCGAGTACGTGGCCCAGTCGGTGAGCCGTTCGGGGAAGCCCACCTCGGCGAGGTAGGCGGACATGGAGCCGCGGTCGGGGAAGCGTTCCAGCATCCACGGCGTGGTCCACGGCGTGAACACCGGCAGGTCGGGCACCAGGGCGGCGCCGTACCGGGCGAAGCGCGCCTGGTCGTTGCCGCCGCCGACACAGCCGTGGGCGAGGACGGTGCGCTCGTCGGCGCGCAGGGCCTCGGCCAGGCCGGCGACGAGGACCGCACGGGAGGCGCCGGTGGTGTTCCAGTACCCGCCCTCGTAGCTCGCCTGGTACGTGACCAGGTCGAGCGCCATCTCCGCCATGTCCGTGCGCAGGTCGACGGTGTGCGCCTTCAGCCCCATGCGGGCGAGAACCGAGGTCAGTTCGCCGGCGGGCATCGGTGTCTCCTGGCCGATGTCCGCCACGTAGCAGACGGTGTCGACACCCTTTTCCGTGAGCCAGGCCGCCACGGCGGTGGACGAGAGCCCACCCGACACCAGGAGACCCACCCGCTGATTTTTCAGGTCATTCAGTTCCATAATGCAGTTCAACCCCCTGTGGAAATGCGCTGCCAATCAATCAGCTCAGTCAAGCATTCCGTATGTACAAGTAATCGAGTAAGCGCCAGGGTTACATGTTCCGTAATCGCTGGACGGTACCCGGAGCGCGGGCATGCGATTAGCGTGAGTGGCCATGCCGGGGATTCGCTCAACGAAGGGGCGTTGGACTTTGAATAGCGCGTCGCGGGCTCAAGTGCAGGGAAATGCGGGGCGCTCGGTCGCCTATCCCGTGGACCGGACCGTGCTCCAGCTGTTCCAGGACCGGGCCCGGGCCGTCCCCGACGCGCCGGCCGTCACCTTCGGCGGCCGCACGCTCTCGTACCGCGAACTCGACCAACGGGCCAACGATCTGGCGGAGCGCCTCGGCCGACTCGGCGTCCGGCGGGGCGACTTCGTGCCGCTGGCGGTGGACGGCGGACTGGAGCTGCCCCTCGCCATGATCGCGGCCATGAAGCTCGCGGCGCCCTTCGTGCCCATCGACGACACCGCGCCGGCCGACCGGGTCACGCGGATGATCGAGACCCTGGACGCCAAGGTGGTGGTGCGCTCGCGCACCGGCCGCCCCCTGCCGCTGGACGTACCCTCGGTGCACGTCGACGTCACCGCACTGCGGGACCGGCCGACGCCGCCGGTGACGGCACCGGCCGGCCTCGACGACCTCGTGTACGGGTTCTACACCTCCGGTTCGACCGGCGTGCCGAAGTGCACCCTCAACATCCACCGCGGGCTGCTCAACCGCTTCACCTACATGAGCCGCCACCTCAGCGACCGCCCGGACGAGGTGGTGCTCCAGAACAGCCGGCACCAGTTCGACTCCTCTCTGTGGCAGCTGCTGTGGCCGCTCACCACCGGAAGCCAGGTCGTCATCCCCGAACGCTCCGGGATCCTGGACCTGGCCGCCACCCTCGACGTGATCGACCGCCATGCCGTGACCACCACCGACTTCGTGCCGTCGATCTTCAACACGCTCGTGGAACTGCTGCGGGTCCAGCCCGAGTCGGCCGACCGGCTGCGCTCGCTGCGCCGGCTGCTGATCGGCGGGGAGGAGATGACGGCGGACAGCGTGCAGACCTTCCGGTCCCTGCTGCCCGGCGTCGCGATCGTCAACACGTACGGGCCGACGGAGGCGTCCATCGGCTCGGTCTTCCACGTGGTGACCGACGCCGACCACGACCCGATGCCCATCGGCCTCCCCATCGACAACACCTACGCGGTGATCGTCGACGAGCGGATGGAACCCGTCGCGCCCGGTGAGACCGGTGAGATCTGCATCGGTGGCGAGTGTCTGGGCCTGGGCTATCTGAAGGACGCGAGGAAGACCGCGGCCGCGTTCGTCGGCAACCCCTTTCCGGAGATCCCCGGCACGCGCCTGTACCGCACCGGCGACCTGGGACACCGGCGGCCGGACGGGCTGCTCCAGTTCGTCGGGCGCCGGGACCAGCAGGTCAAGATCGGCGGCGTACGCATCGAGCTGACCGAGGTCGAGGCCGGGCTGCTGAGCCACCCTCGGGTGCGTGAGGCCAAGGTCGTCGTGCACGAGAGCCAGGAGAACCGGTCCCTGGTCGCCTTCGTGACCGTGCGCCCCGCCGAACCCGACGGCGGCGCGCCGCACGCCGAAGCCGATGCCCAGGCCCTGCGGGCGCACGCCCGCGAGGTGCTGCCGGCGCCCCTGGTACCGCGCCGTTTCCTCGTCCTGGACAAGCTGCCGCTCACCCCCAACGGCAAGGCGGACCGCAGGGAACTCGCCCGGATGGCCGGAGCGACGGCGGTCCGTGAGCCGGCCACGGCCGGCGAGGGCGGCGTCGCTCCGGGCGGGACGGAGGCCGCGGTGCTGGCCGCGTGGCTCGATCTGCTGCCGGTCGGCACGGTCGGACCGGACGACGACTTCTTCGACCTCGGCGGCGACTCGCTCTCCGCGCAGCGGCTCGCCGTCATGCTGACCGAACGGTTCCGGCGCCGGGTCTCGGTGCGGGACGTGTTCGAACGGCCGACGCTCGCCGGACAGGCCGCCCACCTCGAAGGCGCCTTCGAGGCCGGTCCCGGCGACCCCGGCCCGGCCGGCCCGCCCCAACCGCCCCACGAGCAGTACGACACGGACGGCGAGCTGCCCGAGGACATCCGGGTGAGCGCGGCGGTCGAGGTACTCGCCGGGCAGGCCCCGCGCAGCGTTCTGCTCACCGGAGCGACCGGCTTCATCGGCGGTCATCTGCTGCACGATCTGCTGACCGGAACATCGCTGACGGTGCACTGCCTGGTCCGGGCCGCCGACGAGCGCACCGCCCGGCAGCGCGTCGTCGCCAACCTGACGCACTACCAGCTGTGGGACGAGCGGTTCGCCGACCGGATCAGCGCCGTCCCGGGCGACCTCGGTCGGCCCCGGCTGGGCCTGGAGGAGACGGCCTACCGGCGGCTGGCCGGGGAGATCGACACCGTCGTCCACAACGGGGCCATGGTCAACCTCGCCCGCAGCTACCGGGCGCACCGGACCACCAATGTGCTGGGCACCGTCGAGATCCTCCGGCTGGCCACCACCCGCCGGCTCAAGGCCGTGCACTTCATCTCGACGCTCGGGGTGTTCCCCGCGGCCGCCCCCGGCGCCGGCCGGTGCCTCGAGGGCCCGGTGGGAAGCGAGCGCCCGCCGTCCGACGGCTACACCCGGTCCAAGTGGGTCGCCGAGCGGCTGGTCGCCCAGGCCGCCGAACGGGGCGTGCCCACGGTGGTCCACCGGTTCGGCGAGGTGATGCCCCACTCGCGGCACGGCGTTCCGAGCCGCTACGGCCTGCCCGACCTGCTGGTGAGGGCCTGTCTGCGCACCGGAATGTGGTTCCCCAGCCCGATCGTCACCGACTACACACCGGTGGACTACGTGAGCGGTCTGGTGGTGGCGGCCGTCGCGGGCGGCGAGCGCGGCTGGTTCCACACCGTCCAGCCGCGCGCCGTGAGCCTCGACGAGCTGATGGCGGTCTTCCGGGAGGAGTTCCGGCTCGCCGAGGTGCCGTACCGGACCTTCTGGGAGACGGTGCGCCGCACGGCGGTCGAGGAGCCCGACAACCACGGACTCGCGAGTGTCCTCGCGCTGATCCCTGAACCCGCCGACAGCGACGCGGGCGAGGTGCTGGTCAAGGAGACCCTGGCCGGGCTCTTCCGGGACGACCCCGCGGCCTTCTCCAGCACGCACGCCACCGCGCTGGCGGCCCGCGCCGGACTCGACTGGCCGCCCGTCGGCGCCGCCGTCCTCCACCGGTACGCCCTGTACTACCGCTCCGCGGCCGGCGCCGCCACGCTCGTCGGCGACCGCCCGGCCCCGTCCGAGGCCGTGATGGGCGAGTGACGGACGGCAGGAACGCCGAGCCGGTGACACCCGGGGAGACCGACGCGGCGCGTCGCGGCGCCACGGTGTGGCTCACCGGCCTGCCGAGCGCGGGCAAGACCACCCTCGCCCGTGCGCTGGCCGAACGGCTGCGCGGCACGGGCCACCGGGTGGAGGTGCTCGACGGCGACGAACTCCGCGCGTTCCTCTCCGCGGACCTGGGGTTCACCCGCGCGGACCGGGACCGCCACGTCCGGCGCGTCGGCTTCGTCGCCGAACTCCTCGCGTCCCACGGCGTCAAGGCCGTCGTCCCCGTCATCGCGCCCTACGCCGACAGCCGCCAGGCGGTCCGTGAGCGCCACGAGCGGCACGGCACCCCCTATCTGGAGGTCCACGTCGCCACCCCGGTGGAGGTCTGCTCGACCCGGGACGTCAAAGGCCTCTACGCCCGGCAGGCCGCCGGTGAGCTGACCGGACTGACCGGAGTGGACGACCCGTACCAGCCGCCCGAGACGCCCGACCTGCGGATCCGGACACACGACCGAGGCGTCGAGGACTGCGCCGCGGCGCTGCACGCGCTGCTCGGCGAAAGGGGACTGGCATGACGATCGCTCCCGAGCGGGCCGAAGCGGTCCGCCCGCCCGGCGCGCTGTCGCACCTGGACACGCTGGAGTCCGAGGCGGTGCACATCCTCCGGGAGGCGGTGGGGGAGTTCGAGCGGCCGGTGATGCTGTTCTCCGGCGGCAAGGACTCCGCCGTCATGCTGCACCTGGCACGGAAGGCGTTCGCCCCCGCCGCGGTCCCCTTCGGCCTGCTGCACATCGACACCGGGCACAACTTCCCCGAGGTCCTGGAGTACCGCGACCGCACGGTGGCCGCGCACGGACTGCGGCTGCGCGTGGCACGTGTACAGGACTACCTCGACGACGGGCGGCTGCGCGAGCGCGCGGACGGCACCCGCAACCCGCTCCAGACCGTGCCGCTGCTCGACGCGATCGGCGCGGGGCGCCACGACGTGGTCTTCGGCGGCGGGCGGCGCGACGAGGAGAAGGCCCGCGCCAAGGAGCGGGTCTTCAGCCTGCGCGACGAGTTCGGAGCCTGGGATCCCCGCCGCCAGCGCCCGGAGCTGTGGCAGCTCTACAACGGCCGGCACACCCCTGGCGAGCACGTCCGGGTGTTCCCGCTGTCCAACTGGACCGAACTGGACGTGTGGCAGTACATCGCCCGGGAGCACGTCGACCTCCCCGTCCTGTACTACGCCCACGAACGCGACGTCTTCGCCCGCGACGGCATGTGGCTGACCGCGGGCGAGTGGGGCGGACCCGGGGCCGGCGAGAGCGTCGAGCGCCGACTGGTCCGTTACCGCACCGTGGGCGACATGTCGTGCACCGGAGCCGTGGACTCCGGCGCGGGCACGATCGCCCAGGTCATCGCGGAGATCGGCGGCAGCCGGGTCACCGAACGAGGGGCCTCGCGCGCCGACGACCGGCTGTCCGAGGCCGCGATGGAAGACCGTAAACGCGAGGGGTACTTCTGATGACCGCAACCGTCGAGATCCCGGCGGCCACGCTGCTGCGCTTCGCCACCGCCGGGTCCGTGGACGACGGCAAGTCCACGCTGGTCGGGCGGCTGCTGCACGACTCCAAGTCGGTACTCGCCGACCAGTTGGAGGCGGTCGAGCACGCCTCCCGGCGGCGCGGCCTGGCGGATCCGGACCTGGCGCTGCTGACCGACGGGCTGCGAGCCGAACGCGAACAGGGCATCACCATCGACGTCGCCCACCGCTACTTCGCCACACCGGCGCGGCGGTTCATCCTGGCCGACACCCCCGGGCACGTGCAGTACACCCGCAACATGGTCACCGGCGCCTCGACCGCCGACCTGACCGTGATCCTCGTCGACGCCCGCAACGGCGTGGTCGAGCAGACCCGCCGCCATGCCGCGGTCGCCGCCCTGCTGCGCGTCCCGCACTGCGTGCTGGCCGTCAACAAGATGGACCTGGTCGACCACGCCGAAGCCGTCTTCCGGGCGATCACCGAGGAGTTCGCCGCCTACGCCGCGTCGCTCGGCGTCCGTGACGTCACCGCCATCCCGGTGTCCGCGCTGACCGGGGAGAACGTGGTCGACCGGTCCGCCGCGATGGACTGGTACGACGGCCCCACCGTGCTCCAACATCTGGAGCGCGTGCCGGCCGGCCCCGCACCCACCGAAGCCCCGGCCCGTTTCCCCGTGCAGTACGTCATCCGCCCGGGCACCGCGCGGCACCCCGACTACCGCGGTTACGCCGGACGGATCGCCTCCGGTGTGCTGCGCGTGGGCGACCCGGTCACGGTGCTGCCCTCCGGCGCGACCAGCACCGTCAGCGGCATCGACGCCCTCGGGACGAGCGTCGAGCAGGCCTCGGCGCCGCAGTCGGTCACCGTGCTGCTCGCCGACGACCTCGACATCTCCCGCGGCGACCTCATCGCGCCGACCGCCGGGGCGCCCGCGATCACCCACGACATCCGGGCCACCGTCTGCCACCTCCACGAACGGCCCCTGCGCGAGGGCGACCGGGTCCTGCTCAAGCACGGTTCGCGCACCGTGCGGGCGGTCGTCCGGCAGCTGCCGCACCGCGTCGACCTCAGCGAAGGCCTGGCCCGGGAACCCGACCCCGCGGCACTCGACGTCAACGACATCGGCGCCGTCGTGCTCCGCACCGCCGAGCCCCTCCCGCTCGACACCTACGCCGAGTCCCGCCTCACCGGCTCCTTCATCCTCATCGATCCCGAGGACGGCAGCACGCTCACCGCGGGCATGGTGGGTGAGGCCTTCCCGCCTCACGACACCCCCGCCTCCTGATACTGCCCCAGATACCGGAACGCCCCGTCCGTGGCCCGGAACAGGAACATCGCGTCGTGGTTGTAGCCGTAGCCCTGCTCGTACTCGACGGTCCGGGTGATGCCGGAATACGTGGTCTCGGGCAGCCGGCGGGCGATCGCTCCCCGTTCCGTCACCGCCGCGCCGTCCTTGGTGCAGGCGTCCGCCAGGAACATCACGGCGTCGAAGGCCTCCGCCGCGTACCAGCCGGGGCCGGTGCCGTAGCGGGCGCGGTAGGCCTTGGTGAAGGCGCGGGCCGAGGTGCGGGCCGTCGGGTCGGTGAAGGAGGTCGCGAAGACCCAGCCGGTCGCGGCGGCGCCTGCCGAGGTGAGGAACCGTGGGGCGAAGGCGCGTTCCGTCGCCATGCGGGTTCCGGTGAACCCGGCGGTGCTCAGCGCCGACGCGATGCCGGCGGCCCGGGCCGCGTCGCCGGTGAAGAGGACAGCGTCCGCGCGGGCGGACATCACCGCGGCGGCGAGCGACGTGTAGTCGGCCTTCCCGGCGGCGACGGTGGTCACCGTGGCGCCCCGGCCGCCCTGCTTCAGGGCCTGTTCGGTCTGTTTGCACAGCGCCCAGGAGAAGTCGCCCTGGACCCGGTCGTCCACGAGGAACACCTTGCGCGCGTCGACGTGGTGGGTGAGGTAGCTCGTACAGGGGGCGGCGAGCAGCGGGTCCGTGACGCGCAGGGCCGCGTGGGAGTGGTGGAACTGGTTCTCGTCGATCGTCCTGCTCCGTGTGTCGACGCCCACCGACACGGAGACGACGGGCATCGCCGCCTCGGTGTAGGTGACCTCGCTCGCCAGGAAGCAGGCGTCGGTGGTGGGGCCGAGGACGGCGCGGACGGCGGCGTCCTTCGCCAGGCGGCCGGCCAGCTGATCGGCCCGTTTCGGGTCGCCGCCGTCGTCGTAGGGGAGCAGCTTCAGCCGGAAGGGGTGGCGGCCCTTGGCGTTGATCTGCTCGACGGCCAGCCGGGTCCCGTCGAGTTGGGCGTTCCCGAGCTCCTTGCGGGCTCCGGTCAGGTCGCCGTGGAACGCCACGACCAGGTCGGGACGCGCAGTCGCGTCGGGCGGAGAGGCACCAGCCCCCCTCTCCGGGCGGGTGCTCCACCACCAGGCCCCGCCACCGCCGGCCGCCAGGACGCCGGCCGTCGAACCGAGGCGCAGGAAGCCGCGGCGGTTGACGGTGGGGGTGGGAGGCCGGGGGGCGGAGACGGCCGTCAGTGTCGCGGCTTCCGGGGACACCGTGCTCGCCGCCGCGGGCGCGGGCACCTGGGTCGGCTCGATCGCGCCGAGGGTGAGGACGGCGGCGGAACGGTCGTTGATGAGCCGGACGACCTGCGCGGGCAGCCAGCCCGACCGTTCGGCGGAGTCGGTCGCCGCCTCCTCCCCGAGGGCCTCGCGCAGGTGGGCGAGGGTGGGCCGGTCGGCCGGATCCTTGCCCAGACAGGCTCGCAGCAGGGACGCCAGGCCGTCCGGGATCGCGGCCGGATCCGGATCCTCGTAGACCGTGCGCAGCAGCATGCCCGCGGCCCCGCCGCCGCCGAACGGGCGGACCCCCGTCGCGGCGAACGCCAGCACGCACCCCAGCGAGAACACATCGCTGGGCGGGCCGATCTCGCCGCCCCGCGCCCGCGCCTGCTCGGGCGACAGGAAACCGGGCGAGCCGACGATCACGCCGCTGGAGGTGAGCGCGGTGGCCTCCGGCGCGCGGGCGATGCCGAAGTCGATGAGCCGTGGCCCGTCCGGGGCCAGCAGGATGTTCCCCGGCTTCACGTCGCGATGCACGAGGCCGGCTCCGTGCACCGCGTCGAGTGCCTCGGCGAGCCGCAGGCCCAGCACCCGCGCGGAGGCGAGCGACAGCGGCCCGAAGGTGTCCACCGCCTCGCCGAGCGAGGGCCCCGGCACGTACGAGGTCGCCAGCCACGGTGTCTCCGCGTCGGCGTCCGCGTCCAGCAACGGGACCACCCAGGGGCTGCGAACCTGCCGGGCGGCCTCGACCTCGCGGCGGAAACGAGCCCGGAAACCGCTCTCGTCGGCGTACGAGGACCGGACCGCCTTCACCGCGGCGATCGCTCCGCCCGGCGCGCGGGCCAGGAAGACCACGCCCATGCCACCGGCGCCCAGCCGCCGCAGCAGACGGTAGCGGCCGATCCGGGACGGGTCGCCGGTGCGCAGCGGCTCCATCAGACGGTGAGCGGAGCGGGGCCGTCGTACACGAAGTCGCCCTGCTCGACCCGCCAGAGGAAACCGCCGGTGCCGTCGATGACCATCAGCCCGGTGCGGGCCATCTTGCCGGTCTGCTCGAAGGCGAACGCCTTCGTGATGCCCTCGTACTTCCCCGTCCGCACGGTCTCGAGCAGGTTCGCCCGGGTGCGCTTCTTCGCCGGCAGCCCGGACAGCGCCTTCAGCAGCATCCCGGTCACGTCGTACGCCTCAGCCGCGTACCGGGGTGGTGCCTCCTTGAAGCGCGTGCGGTAGGCGGCGGCGAACTTCGCGCCCTCGGGCTTGCGGGCCGGGTCGACGACCGGGGCCACCATCACCCAGCCGTCGGCGGCCTCCTGAGCTCCGGTCAGGAACCGTCCGTCCAGCAGGGCCGGGCCGGACACGCGCGCGCCCCGGAAGGCGCGTTGCCGCAGCGTCGCGGCGATCAGCGCGCCCCGGTCGGGCAGCCCGGCGAAGAACACGGAGTCCGCGCCCGCGGAGAGCACCGCGTCCACCGCGGTGCCGAAGTCGTGGCGCATCGCGCTGACCACTTCCGGCACCGCCGGCTGCTGTGCGTTGCTGAGCTGAGTACTGAGGGAAGTACCGAGATCTGTGCCGTAGTTGCCTGCCGGACGGTCGACGACCAGCCCGACCTTCTGCGAACGGGCGGTTCCGCGCAGGTAGTTGCTCATGTAGAGGGCGAGCACCGAGTCGGGCAGCCGCCCGAGCAGGAACGAGCGGAATCCCTGGATGACGAGGCTGATACTCCCGGGGGACACGGCGACGACCGGCACGAGCCCGGCGTCGTACTTGGCCAGCGCCGCCTGTGCGGTCGCGTCGGTGGTCGGGCCGACCACGGCGAGGACCGCCGGGTCGTCCGCGAGTTCCTCGGCGAGCCGGGCCGAGGCCGCCGGATCGCCCCCGTCGTCGACGGCCCTGACCTTCACGGTGAAGGGGGCGTCGTCGCGCGCGTTGAACTCGGCGACGGCCAGGCGCAGTCCGCGTTCCTGGGCCCTGCCCGTCTCCCGTTGCGGTCCGCTGAGGTCGCCGTGCAGTGCGACGGTGTGCACCGGGCGGCGCGAGGACGCGGCGGCGGGGCTGTCGTCTCCGGGACCGCCGTCCCGGGAGACCGCCCACCAGACTCCGCCCCCGGCCGCGGCCAGCGCCACGGCCCCACCCGCGAGCAGGAGGAAACGGCGCCGGTCGGCCGGGCGGGCGTCCTGCGGACCGGGCTCCGCCGGGTCGGTGGCCGCCCCGGCGCCGGCCACGGCGTCGGCCGGCGCCTCCGCGTCGGACGCCACCCGCGCGTCCGAAGGGACCTGTCCGTCCGAGGAGGCCCGTTCGTCCGAGGAGGCCTGTTCGCCCGAGGAGAGCTGTCCGTCCGTAGGGGCCTGTGTGCCGGAAGCGAGTTGCGCGCCGGAAGTGACCTGGGTGTGCTCGATGTCCGGCAGCGCGAGCGCGGCGGCCGATCGCTCGGCTATCAGCCGGGTGACCGGCTCGGGCAGCCAGTCGGACGCTCGGTTGTCCCGCCGCCCGTCCCGGGGCGCGCCCTCGCCGATAGCCGGGCGATCGCCCTCGGCCGTCAGTTCCCGGGCCAGCTCGCCGGCATCGGGCCGTCGGGAAGGATCCTTCTCCAGGCAGCGCTCCAGTACCTCCCGCAGCCCCACCGGCACCCCGTCGAGGTCCGCCGGATCGTGCACGGCCCGGAAGAGCAGGGCGTCGACCGCTCCGCTGCCGAACGGCGCCCGGCCGGTCGCCGCGAAGGCCAGGACACACCCGAGGGAGAACACATCGCTCGGCGGGCCGATGCCGTCCCCGCGACCCGCGGCCTGCTCGGGCGACAGATAGCCGGGCGTGCCGACCACCATCCCGGTCGCCGTGAGCGTCCTGTCCTCCGGGGCCCGGGCGATGCCGAAGTCGATGAGCCGCGGCCCGTCATGGGCGATCAGCACATTGCCCGGCTTCAGATCCCGGTGCACCAGCCCCGCCCGGTGCACCTCGCCCAGCGCCTCGGCCAGCCGGGCGCCGAGCAGCCGCAGCCCGCGCTCCGTCAGCGGCCCGTACGCGGTGACCGCCTCGCCCAGCGACGGGCCGGGGACGAACGCCGTGGCCAGCCACGGCGATTCGGCGTCCGCGTCGGCGTCCACCAGCGGCACCACCCAGGGACTGTCGACCCGCCGGGCGACCTCCACCTCGCGGCGGAACCGCTCCTTGAAATCCGGCTCCTCGGCGTACTCGGCGAGCAGCACCTTCAGCGCCACCAGGGCGCCGCCCGGCGTGCGGGCCAGGTACACCACGCCCATGCCTCCGGCACCGAGCCGCCCGAGCAGGCGGTGCTCCGCGATGTGCGCGGGATCCGACGAACGCAGTGACTCCATCAGCTCTTCCCTCCGAGCTCGAACTCCACCCGGCTGAGCATCGTGGCGGTCGCCTGCGACGCGAACGTGTTCAACTCGGTGTCCGTGTAGCCCTTCGCACCCTTCACCGACACCGCCAGGGTCACGGTGCCGAGCCGGGTGACGAACCAGAAGTACGACTGCTCGCTGCTCCCGGCGAGATAGGAACCTATTTCCACGACCTGGTCGTCGGCGTAGGTGTTGTTTCCCTGGCCGTAGGGAGTGCCGGTCGACATGAGCCCGGATATCCGCTCGTCGCTACGGACCTGCTGCTCCCGGCAGCGCAACGGCTCCTCCAGCGTGGTGGACAGCTGGTCGTCGGCATCGAGCACCGTGGCGTGCACGGTGACCGCCGCGGTCACCTTGACCTCTCCCTTGCCCGCGGCGCCCGGCAGTTCGCTGTAGCGGGACAGTGAGGCGAGGACACCGCGGGGCGGGCTCTTGCGCTCCCACCGGCACTGATCGTCCAGTACGGCCACGGTGCCCGGGGTACTCTCGGCCGGCTGCTGGGCCCTGAAGTCCGCACCCCACGCCCCCGGTTGAAGCGCGACCGCCGCCGCCAGTGCCTCGGCCTGACGCTTCGTCGTGGGCACCTTGGCGGCATCCGCCTGGAACGGCGTCAGTGACGAGGTGTCACCTCCCCCCGACGCGGCGGGGGAGGACGAGGCGGCGGCCCCGGACGCCGCGGGGGTCGCGGAACGCGTGGATGCCGAGGGGCTCGGCCCGGCGCCCTTGTCGTCGTCTCCGGCACCGCAACCGCCCAGCACCACGGCCGCCGCGGCCACCGACGCACCGACCTGCCACGGCCAAGCCGCCCTGCGTCTACCAGCGTTGTCGTCCATCCACGCCCCCTCCGCCTACGGCCCCCGCCTCGCGTGCGGTGATCGTACAGAGGGACGCGCGGAGCGGGCGGACGGTTCGTCGAAGAGGGGGCGACCGGAATCAGCGGACGTCGGCCGCGGCCTCACCGGCAGGCCCCGCCGACTACGCCGATCACCGCTGCGCCGATTACCGCTGCGCCGACCGATCCGCCACACGTCCGGCCGTCGGCCCCACCGACCGTTCCGCCACCCGCGCCAGCTGCCCCGCGAACACCGCCTCCGCCTCCGGAGTCAGCGTGCGCAGCGCCACCAACGCCGTGATGGCCACGTCGCACAGTTCGCCCTGCACGTCCTCCCACGTGTGGCTGACGCCCTTGCGGGGGTTCTGGCCGGTCGCGCCGATGACCGCCTGCGCGACCTCGCCGACCTCTTCCGACAGCTTCAGCACGCGCAGCAGCAGACCCTCGCGGCCGCGGTGCGCCGAGTTGGCGTCCAGCCAGGTCCACAGGGCATCGACGGTGGCCCAGAGATCGGTGGGGCCGGTGACCTCGGGTGCGGTGGGGTCGGCGACCTGGGTTTCAGCGGGGTCGGCGGACTCGGTTGAGGTGGGGTCGGCGACCTCGGGTTCGGGGGGTGCGGACCTGGAGGGCCGGGGGCGGGTGCTCATGGAAGAAGCGTGTCAGGTCGGACCCGGCCCCCGACAGCTCACGGGCGGCGCACCAGCAGCTCACCGGCGGCCCACCTCCAGCTCACGGGCCGCTTCCCGTACCCCCCCGGGCTCACTCCTCGAACAGCGCCTCCTGCTCCCCCTCTTCCTGCCGGCGCAGCCGCTTGGTCCGCATGCCGACGACCACCGCCGTGACCGCCGCCGTCGCTCCGAGCGCCACCGGGACCATCCAGCGCCGGTCGACCGTGTGGCCGAGGACGTGGTCGAGGGAGAGGCGGCCCGGGCCGGTGACGGCGAGGCCCGCGGCGGCCAGGCCCAGGGAGGCCGCGTGCTCGTAGCCGCCGCTCTGGGCGAAGAAGCCGTTGGGGACGTGCACCGCGGACGCGCCCGCCATCGCGCCGGCCGCCGCCGCGCCCGCCGCCGGGGTGGCCAGGCCCAGGGCCAGCAGCGTGCCGCCGCCGGCCTCCGCCAGGCCCGCCGCCGTCGCACTGGCCTTGCCGGGCGCGTAGCCGACGGACTCCATGAACTGGCCGGTGCCCTCCAGGCCGTGTCCGCCGAACCAGCCGAACAGCTTCTGTGCGCCGTGGGCCGCCAGCACTCCGCCGGTGCCGAGGCGGAGCAGCAGCAGTCCCAGATCACGACGGTCGTAACAGGTCACGGTGACTCCCTGAGCAGAGAACTGCGGACGTGAGCGGGCAGAAAAGGTCGGGAACGGTCCCCTCCGCGTTTCCACCGTCGCATCACTCACACCCGTCCGGCCCGTCCTGAACGCCGTTCGGGTGGCGGGGCCCGGACCTCGGTGTGAGGGTGGCCCGTATGGCGATCCAGATCGACAGACTCAGCGACCCGGCCGTGCGGGCCTTCGTCGCCGCCGTCAACGCCCACGACGAGGAGGCGTTCCGCAGCCTGCTCACCCCCGACGCGACCATGGCGGACGACGGCTCCGACCGTGATCTCGCCCAGTGGACCGACCGGGAGATCTTCTCCTCCCACGGCCACATGGACGTCACCAAGGAATCGGCCGGCGGGCGCGCCCTGATCGCCGACTACCGCAACGACACCTGGGGCGAGATGCGCACCAGGTGGAGCTTCGTGGTCGAGGACGACGGCCGGATCTCCCGCTTCGAGACCGGTCAGGCGTAGCGGGGGCACGGCCGAGGGGCCGTTCATCGCCGGGCAGGCGGTCAACGGCCCCTCGTAGTACGGAAGTTCCGCAGTGGTTTCCGCAGTGGGTTCCTCGGTGAGCTCTTCGGTGAGTCCTGAGGGAGTTCCTCGGGAGTCCTTCAGGAGTGGGCGGCCGCCTGTTCCGTCAGGGTGAGCCGGCCCGCCTTGATGGTGGCGAGGCGCGGGGCCCGGCGGGCGATGGACGAGTCGTGGGTGACCATGATGAAGGTCAGCCCGTACTCGTGCCACAGCCCTTCGAGCACCTCCATGATCTCGTCGCGCATGCCCTCGTCGAGGTTGCCGGTGGGCTCGTCGGCGAGCAGCACCTTCGGCTTCTTGACCAGCGCGCGGGCGATCGCCACGCGCTGCTGCTGGCCGCCGGACAGCTCGGCCGGGGCGTGCGTGAGACGCTCGCCCAGGCCGACCGAGCGCAGGGCCTCCGCCGCGCGCTCGCGCCGCTCCGCGGGCTTCACCCCGAGCGGGACGAGGGCCGTCTCGACGTTCTCCTGTGCGGTCAGCGTCGGGATCAGGTTGAACGACTGGAAGATGATGCCGATCTTCTCGGCGCGCAGCCGGGTCAGCTTCGCCTCGCTGATGCGCGCGAGGTCGACGCCGTCCAGCTCGACGCTGCCCTCGGTCGGCCGGTCGAGGCCGCCGATCATCTGGAGCAGCGTCGACTTGCCGCCGCCCGTGGGGCCCTGGATGACGAGCTGGTCGCCTTGCGCGATCGTGAGGTCGATGCCGCGCAGCGCCTCGATCGTCTCCTTGCCGCGCGTGTAGCGCTTGGTGACGCCGGTGAGGTTGTACATGGGGTCTCCGGGTTCTCCGTGCTCTCCGGGCTCTCCGTGACGGAGGTGACGGGGGCGACGGAACGTGACGGGATGTGACGACTGGTCGGGGCGTGTCTAGGAGACGCTGCGCAGGGCGTCCGCGGGACGCATCCGGGAGGCGCGCCAGCCGCCCATCGCGCCGGCGATCAGGCCGCCGGCGATCGCCAGGCCCACCGCGAGCGCGATGGTGGTGACGGAGACGGGAGCCGAGAGGGCGATCTCCATCGTGTTCGAGGCCGACTGCCGGCCGGGACCGCCGCCACCCGGGCCGCCGCCCGCGCCGCCGCCGGTGTTGCCGAGCTCGGCGGTCAGCTTCGGGCTGATCGCGGTCACGGTGTACGCGGCCGCCAGGCCCAGGCCGATGCCGAGGGCGCCGCCGAGGAGACCGTTGACCATGGACTCGCCGACGACCTGCCGGGTCACCCGGCGGCTCGGCCAGCCGAGTGCCTTCAGGGTGCCGAACTCGCGCACCCGGCGGGACACGGCCGAGGAGGTGAGCAGCGCGGCCACCAGGAACGCGGCGACGAGGACGGCGATCGAGAGCCACTTGCCGACGCTGGTCGCCAGGTTGGAGGCGGTGGAGAGGGAGCCGGAGACCGTCTCGGCCAGGTCGGCGGAGGTGGTGACCGTCGTACCGGAGATGTTCTTCGTGATCGTCGCCTTGACGGTGTCGATCTGCTGGGAGTCGGTCGCCTTGACGTAGATCGTGGTGACCTGGGCCGCCGCGTCGCCGAGGGTCTGCGCCTGCTTCAGCGGCAGGTAGACGTCCGTGGTGGAGTCGCTGCTGTCGGGGGTGGCGATACCGATGATCTTGTACTTGGTGCTGGAGATCGTCAGCGTCGAGCCGACCTTGTACGAGTTCTCCTTGGCGTACGACTTGCTGACGACGGCGACCTTGGCGTCGGTCTGCGCCGAGGTGAACGTGACACCCGAGGTGATCTTGGAGCCGGCCAGCGGTCCGAGGTCCTGGTTGGTGACGTCGACACCGGCCACGGAGTACGAGTTGACGTCGAAGGAGGCGCCGCCGCCCTGTACCTTCGGGGCCGCCGTGGAGCCGCCGCCGTTGCCGCCGGGGCCGCCCTGGCCGCTGTTGCCGCTGCTTCCGCTGGAGCTCTCCGCCTTGCCCTGGGTGAAGGAGCCGTCGACCTTGGTGACGTTCAGGGTGAGGGCGCCGACCGCGGCCTCCACACCCTTCTGGTCGGCGACCTGCGTGACGAGCGCGGCCTTGAGGGCCTGGCCGCCCTGCGTCGTCACCCGGTCCGAACTCTGCTGCGAGTCGTCGTCGTCATCGGCCGAGGCGTCGAACTCGAATCTGGGGCCACCCGAACTGTTGGCCGTGGGTGCCGTGCGGGCCTTGGTGACCGTCATGTCGGTACCGAGGCCGTACAGCGACTGAAGGACCTTGTCCTGAGCCTGTGTCATGCCGGCCGACACCGAGTTGACGGTGATGACCAGCGCGATTCCGAGCGCCAGACCCAGTGCGATGACCAGGGCGGCCTTCTTGCGCCGGCCCAGTTCACGCTTGAGATAGATGCCAAACATCCCGTTCCCTAAGGTTCTTGGCGCCCGCTGTGGGCGCGGCCACAACTTAGGAAGAAACCTTTGAGTCATCCTGAGTAAAAGATGTGTAAGGACTGAGAATGCGGGGGGTCGGATCAGAATTCCTTGAGACAGCTGATTCCTAGGCTGTGGAGGGGCTTTTCCCAGGTGGCAGGGGTTCAGTGGGGATTTCCTTTTTCCCCGAATCCCCTTGTACGGTCCCGCAGTGCACGCATTCTCGCGCCCGTCCCCGCGCCCGTCCCCGCGTCTGTCGCGACGCTCCCTGCTGGCCTTCGCGGCCGCCACGCCACCGACCGCCGCGGCGCTCGCCGCGGCACCCGCCGAGGCCGCGTCCGACGTGGTGGTCGGCGGCGCGCGGCTCGTCGCCGACGGCGTCCAGGTGAACGGGGGCGGCGCCCTGCCGGCGAAGCTCACCGCGCGGGCCTGGCTGCTCGCCGACCAGGACAGCGGCGAGGTGCTCGCCTCCTACCGTGCGCATCTGCGGGTGGCGCCCGCCTCCACGCTGAAGATGCTGTTCGCGGACACCCTGCTGGACAGGTTCGAGCGCACCGAGCGCCATCTGGTGACCGACGCGGACCTGGCCGGGATCCCGTCCGGCTCCAGCCTCGTCGGCGTCAAGGCCGGGGTCACCTACACCGTCGAGCAGTTGTGGCAGGGCGTGTTCCTGCGCTCGGGCAACGACGCCGTGCAGGTGCTCGCGCGGATGAACGGCGGGGTCGCGAAGACGGTCGCCGAGATGCAGGCGAGGGCGGTCGACCTCCAGGCGCTGGACACCCGGGTCGTCAGCCCCGACGGCTACGACCACGACGGCCAGCTGTCCTCCGCCTACGACCTCGCCCTCTTCGCCCGGCACGGTCTGCGTGACGCCGACTTCCGCGCCTACTGCGGCACCAGGGCGGCCCGGTTCCCGGCCGGGGGCGGGAAGACGTTCCGGATCGAGAACACCGACCGGCTGCTGTCGGGGACGTACGGGGTGACGCCGTACCCGGGCATGATCGGCGTGAAGAACGGCTTCACCAGCAACGCGGGCAACACCTTCACCGGCGCCGCGACCCGCGCGGGGCGCACGCTCGTCGTCACCGTGCTGCACCCGAAGAGCGGCCACAACGCCGTCTACGAGGAGACCGCCGCGCTGCTCGACTGGGGCTTCGCGCAGGGGGGTTCGGCGCGGGCGGTGGGAACGCTGGTCGAGGCGTTGAGCGAGGGCGGGGCGAAGGCGAGCGGGTCGCCCGCGGGGGAGGCGCCGCACGCCGGGGCGCAGGCCGCGTCGTCGGCCGGCGGCGGTCGGGAAGGCTGGGGTGTGCTCGGCGGGTCCGCGAGCGCGGTGGCGCTGCTGGCGGGCGGGGCCTACGCGCTGCGTCGGCGCCGTCGGGCGGCGCGCCGTTCCGGCGAGGCGCCGCCCGCGAGTTGATGGTGCGGCAGCCGTCCCACGGCGCCGGTGCGTACCTCGCGGTCCCGGCGAGGTCCACCCCCACCCGGTGCCATGGGACGGCTGCCCCTCCCCCCTCGGTGTGGCTTGCGGTCGTCCGGTGTGGACTGTCGTGCCCCAAGTGTGAAGTTCTCGTGGAGAAGAGTTGAGCATAAGTCCGCCACCGGCCGCAATGGTGCGGACGGAGAAACTCCGCTTGTGCAGGTTGAGGAGTTGACGACCTGTGGGGGACCGGAACGCCGACCGCGGGTCGCCCCCGGCGCCCGTCCTCAGCCTCGTCCCACGTACGGCATCGCCGTCGCCAGCACCGTCGCGAACTGCACGTTCGCCTCCAGCGGCAGCTCCGCCATGTGCCGCACGGTGCGCGCCACGTCGGCGACGTCCATCACCGGCTCCGGCGCGGTCTCCCCGCTCGCCTGCAACGCGCCCGTCTGCATCCGTGCCGTCATGTCGGTGGCCGCGTTGCCGATGTCGATCTGGCCGACCGCGATGCCGTACGCCCGGCCGTCCAGCGACAGGGACTTCGTCAGGCCGGTGAGGGCGTGCTTGGTCGCCGTGTAGGGCGCCGACATCGGGCGGGGCGTGTGTGCCGAGATCGAGCCGTTGTTGATGATCCGGCCGCCCCGGGGGTCCTGCTCCTTCATCTGCCGGTACGCCCCCTGCGCGCACAGGAACGCCCCGTCGAGGTTGGTGTCCACCACGTGCCGCCATGCTTCGTAGGGGAGTTCCTCGAACGGCACGCCTCCCGGCCCGAAGGTGCCGGCGTTGTTGAACAGCAGGTCCAGGCGCCCGAAGCGGTCGCGCACGGCGTCGAACAGGGCCGTCACCTCCTCCGGGCGTGAGACGTCGGTCCGCACGGTGAGACCCGTGCCCTCGGGCACCAGTGCGGCCGTCGCCTCCAGGGTCTCGGCGTGCCGCCCCGCCAGCGCTACCGACCAGCCCGCGCGCAGCAGTTCCACGGACACCGCGCGCCCGATCCCGGAACCGGCCCCGGTGACGATCGCGATCTTCGTTCGTCCGGCAGTGAGGTTCGCATCCATGGCCACGCAGCGTACGTGAGCCCCCTCCCCCTCGATCCGGCATGCGGAACGCGCGCGTCCGACATCCGACTGGTGTGTACGCGCCAACCCGACGACGCCCCCGAGCCGTCTCCGGCCACTCCAATGCGTTCTGTCACCACTTCTCAGGGGAGGACCGGAATGACACCCGCAGCCCACCAGTCCCAGCACGCCCCCGAACTCCGCTCCGGCGCACGCCACTTGGGACGCCGCCGTTTCCTCACCGGCACCGCGGCCGCCGCCACGCTCGCCTTCGCGGTGAACCTGCCCGCCGCCGGCACCGCGGCCGCCGCCGAACTCGACCCGGCCCGGCTCACCGACGACCCCTTCACCCTCGGCGTCGCGTCCGGCGACCCGCTGCCCGGCTCCGTCCTCCTCTGGACCCGCCTCGCGCCCGCCCCGTACCAGGCGGACGGCGGACTGCCCGCCGAGCGGATCACCGTGCACTGGGAACTGGCCCGCGACGAGACCTTCCGCCGGCCCGTCCGACGCGGCACCGCGCTCGCGCACCCGGAGTTCGGCCACAGCGTGCACGTCCAGGTCGACGGCCTCGAGAACGACCGCGTGTACTACTACCGCTTCAAGGCGGGCACCTGGATCAGCCGCACCGGCCGCACCCGCACCGCCCCGGCCCCCGGCGCCGGGACGGCCGCCCTCACCGTCGGCGTCGTCTCCTGCCAGCGCTACGACCAGGGCTACTTCACCGCGTACAAGCACCTCGCCGAGGACGACGTGGACCTCGTCCTGCACCTCGGCGACTACCTCTACGAGTACGCCGTCAGCGGCGTCGGCGGCGCCCGCGCCTATCCGGCCGGGACCGTGCCCGCCGTCTACGGCCACGAGATGGTGACGCTGGACGACTACCGCCTCAAGTACGCGCTGTACAAGTCCGACCCCGACCTGCTGGCCGCGCACGCCGCCCACCCGTTCGTCGTCACCTGGGACGACCACGAGACCGAGAACAACTACGCGGGCGCGGTCTCGGAGAACGACGACCCCGCCGAGGAGTTCCTCGTCCGCCGGGCCGCCGCCTACCGCGCCTACTGGGAGAACCAGCCGCTGCGCCGCCCGCAGCTCCCCGACGGCGCCGACCTCCGGCTCTACCGGCGCCTGCACTGGGGCCGGCTCGCCCAGTTCGACGTCCTCGACACCCGCCAGTACCGCTCCGACCAGGCGTACGGCGACGGCTGGCAGGTCCCCGGGCCCGAGTCGCAGGACCCGGCCCGCACCCTCACAGGCGGCGCCCAGGAGCGGTGGCTGATCGACGGCTGGCACCGCTCACGCGCCCTGTGGAACGTGGTCCCGCAGCAGGTCACCTTCGCCCGGCGACACAACTCCACCACCGCGCCCTCCCAGGTCTCCATGGACTCCTGGGACGGCTACCCGGCCTCCCGCGAGCGCGTCCTGGCCGGGGCGCAGGCCGCCGGAGTCGAGAATCTGATGGTCCTCACCGGCGACGTCCACGTGCACTACGGCTTCGACATCAAGCGGGACTTCGCCGACCCGGCGTCGAAGACGCTCGGCACGGAGATCGTCACCTCGTCGATCTCCAGCGGCGGCAACGGCTCGGCGAAGCCCGCCAACTGGGCCACCTTCATGGCCGCCAACCCGCACCTGAGGTTCTACAACGGCCTGCGCGGCTACGCGACCGTCTCGCTCGGCCGCGACCTCGCCCGCGCCGACTTCAAGACCGTCCCGTACGTCACCACGCAGGGCGCCCCCCTCACCACGGCCGCGTCCTTCGTGACGGAGGTCGGCGACCAGGGGCTCAAGCCCGCCTGAGCCGGCCGCCGTACGGAGAACGGGCCGGCCTCAGGGAGCCGGCGGCCAGGCGTCGCCCCAGTCGGCGTCCCGGGCCGCCCGGTACAGGTCGCCGTGCTTCTTCGTCACCGTCGTCCGGCTCAGCCGCTCGTCGGTCTCGCACAGGTCGAGGAGCACCTGGCCCTTGCGGATCTGCGGCCGCCGGACCACCCGGGAGGAGACCGGCGAGACGGGGAAGCGGGCGGCCGCGACATAACTGAACTTCTCGTCCTCGTAGGCCAGCGAGCCGCCCTTGACCTGCCGGTGCAGGGAGGAGCGGCTGACCCGCGCCGAGAAGTGACACCAGTCCGTGCCGGGCACGATCGGGCAGGCCCCGCTGTGCGGGCAGGGCGCGGCGACCCGGAATCCGGCGGCGATCAGCCGGTCACGGGCCTCGATCACCCGGGCGTAGCCGTCCGGGGTGCCCGGCTCGACGATCACCACGGCCTGCGCGGCCGACGCGGCGGCGTCCACCAGAACCGCCCGGTCGGGGGCGGCCAGCTCGTTGAGGACGTAGGAGACGGTGACCAGGTCCGTGGGCTCCAGGGCGAGGGCCGTACCGATGCGGGCCCGCTGCCAGCGGGCGTCGCGCAGCGCCGGGTTCGCGGCGGCGACCTCGCGGCCGAGGGCGAGCGCGGGCTCCGCCCAGTCGAGCACGGTCACCGGGCGCGTCCCGTCCCAGGTGGAACTCACCGCCCAGGTCGCGGCCCCCGTACCGCCGCCGACGTCCACATGACTGCCCGGCGACCACCGCGGCACGGCGTCCGCGAAGGCCTCCAGCGCCGACCGCACCGCCTCGAAGGTCGCCGGCATCCGGTACGCGGCGTACGCGACCACGTCCGCCCGGTCGCGCAGGATGGGGGCGTCGGTGGGCGTGGCGCCCCGGTAGCTGGCGATCAGCCGCTCGACGGCCTGCCCGGCCTGCTTGGGCGGCAGCCCGTCCAGCAGGTCCGTCAGGGCGCCGCGGAGGGTCTCGGACACGGATACGGAGACGTTCACCCCCGGATTTTCTCAGGTCCGGGCCACTGCCCTCACCGCACCG
Source organism: Streptomyces sp. NBC_00637 (assembly GCF_045161545.1). Lineage (NCBI taxonomy): Bacteria > Bacillati > Actinomycetota > Actinomycetes > Kitasatosporales > Streptomycetaceae > Streptomyces > Streptomyces sp. NBC_00637. The sequence goes on from NZ_CP109046.1 coordinate 6,078,703, forward strand.
CCCTCACCGACCGCCCTCAACGACCGCCCTCGCGGCGGGGACTCACCGCACCGCCATCGCCAACCGCGTCCCCACCAGGGCCCGCGGCCCGCTGTCCGGCGCCCGTCTCCTCGGATGCACCGTGTTCGCCAGCAGCACCACGAACGTGTCCGTCGCCGGATCCAGCACCAGCGAGGTCCCCGTGAACCCCGTGTGCCCCGCCGCGCCCTCGCCCGCCAGCTCGCCCATGAACCACGGCTGGTCCACCGCGAAGCCCAGCCCCGGCGGGGTCAGCAGGAGTTCCACGAAGTCGGGGCCGAGGATGCGGGCGGGACCGTACGAACCGCCCGCCAGCAGGGTGCGGCAGAACACCGCGAGGTCGTGGGCCGTGGAGAACAGGCCCGCGTGACCGGCCACCCCGCCCAGCGCCCAGGCGTTCTCGTCGTGCACCACGCCCCGCAGCATCCCGCGGTCCACCTTCGCCCACGGCCGCCGCTGGTCCTCGGTCGCCGCCGCGCCGGGGCACGGGCCGAAGTCGGTCGAGGTCATGCCCAGCGGACGGGTGATCCCCTCCCGCACGAGGACGTCGAGGGCGCGGCCGGTCGACCGCTCCAGGAGCTGCTGGAGCAGCAGCATGTTCAGGTCCGAGTACCCGTACGTGCCCGGTGCGTGGACCGGCGTCTCCGCGCGTAGCAGCGCCCAGCGTCGGGCGTCGTCCGCGCACTCGTACAGGGGCAGCTCGGGGCGCAGCCCGGAGGTGTGGGTGAGGAGCTGGCGGACGGTGATGCCGTGGGCGGCCGCCGCGTCGAAGTCGGGCAGATAGGCGCCCACCCGCGCGTCGATGCCGAGGGTGCCGCGCTCGATCTGCTGCACCGCCGCCACCGAGGTGAACAGCTTGGTGAGCGACGCCAGGTCGAATGGCGTGTCGACGGTCATCGGGATCCGCGCCCCGGCCGGCAGCTCCACCCCCGCGTCGGTCGCCGGGTCGTACGCCGAGTACCGCACCGCCCAGCCCACCGCCTCGCGCACGGCGATCACCGGGCCGCGCCCGGCCACCACGACGGCGCCCGCCGCCCAGGGCCGGTCGCCGGTGGTGAGGTCCACGACGTCACGGACGAGGAGCCGCGTCTCCTCCGGGTCGAGCCCCGCCCGTTCCGGTGTGTCGACGCGCAGTCTGGGTGCGCTCAGTTCCCTGCTCCCTCCGCGCCCGCCTTGCTCCAGGGACGGCACATTCCCACGAAGCAGGCCGCCGCCACCAGTGCGGCGGCCAACTGGACGACGGCCATCGGGACGGCCGTGTGCTCGCCGGCGATCCCGACGAGCGGCGAGGCGATCGCGCCGATGAGGAAGGAGGTCGTACCGAGGAGCGCCGAGGCGGAACCGGCCGAGTGCCGGACCCGCGTCAGGGCGAGCGTCTGCGCGTTGGGCAGCGTGACGCCCATCGCGGACATCAGGACGAACAGCGCGGCGGCCACCGGCGCCAGCCCCACCTCGCCGAACACCCCCGACGTCATGAGCAGCAGCGCGGCCGCGGCCAGCACGACCACCGCCAGACCGACGGCCAGCACCCGGTCCAGTCGGACGCGGCCCACCAGCACCCTGCCGTTGACCTGGCCGATCAGCACCAGCCCGACCGAGTTCGCGCCGAACAGCAGGCCGAACGTCTGCGGGGAGGCGCCGTAGATCTCCTGGACCACGAACGGCGAGGCGCTGATGTACGCGAACAGCGCGGCGAAGGCGAAGCCGCCCGTCAGCATGTAACCGGTGAAGGGCAGGTCGCCGAGCAGCCGGCGCATCGCGCGCAGGGCCTCGCCGACCCCGCCCGCGTGGCGGTCGGCGGCGGGCAGCGTCTCCGGCAGCCGGGTCCACACCACCACGGCCAGCAGCAGCCCGACCCCGGTGAGGAGCACGAACACGCCCCGCCAGTCCGTCGCCCGCAGGATCTGCGCGCCGATCAGCGGCGCCACGACCGGGGCCACCCCGGAGATCAGCATCAGGGTGGAGAAGAACCGGGCCATCGCCACGCCGTCGTACAGATCGCGGACCACCGCCCGGGCGATCACGATCCCGGCCGCGCCCGCGAGCCCCTGCACCAGCCGGCAGGCGACGAGCAGCTCGACGGTCGGCGCGAGGGCGCACAGGGCGGTCGCCACGACGTACACGAGGAGCCCGGCCAGCAGCGGGCGCCGACGCCCCCACCGGTCGCTCATCGGACCGACCACCAGCTGGCCCAGCGCCATACCGGCCAGGCACGCGGTCAGCGTGAGCTGCACGGTGGCGGCCGGCGCGTGCAGGGAGCGGGTCACCTCCGGCAGCGCCGGGAGGTACATGTCCATCGAGAGCGGGGGAGTGGCGGTCAGACCGCCCAGGACGAGGGTGACGAGCAGCCCCGTCCGGCGCCGGGCGGCAAGCGCCGGCCCCGCCCCCTCACCTGTGTGCGTGTCCCGGTCCGCCACGGCCTTCGGCGCCGCGTCAGGTATGGCCCCACCCTCCGGCATCCGGCCGCCCCTCCCTCTCCGACATCTGTGCCACCTATGCTCTCAGCTCGAACACACTGCTGGGACGGCACGAGGGCGGGGCAGGGTATGACGACGGACACGGTGCGGTGGGGCATTCTGGCGACCGGCGGGATCGCCGCCGCGTTCACGGCGGACCTGATCGACCTGCCGGACGCGGAGGTCGTCGCGGTCGCCTCGCGCACCGAGGTCTCCGCGAAGGCGTTCGCCGACCGCTTCGGCATACCCCGGGCCTACGGCGACTGGGCCGCGCTCGCCGCCGACGAGGACATCGATGTCGTCTACGTCGCCACCCCGCACGCCGCCCACCGCACCGCCGCCGGGCTCTGCCTGGAGGCCGGGCGCAACGTGCTGTGCGAGAAGGCGTTCACGCTGAACCTGCGCGAGGCCGAGGAACTGGTCGCGCTGGCCCGGCGGCAGGACCGCTTCCTGATGGAAGCCATGTGGATGTACTGCAACCCGGTCATCCGCCGTCTCAAGGCGCTCGTCGACGACGGCGCGATCGGCGAAGTCCGTACCGTGCAGGCCGACTTCGGCCTCGAAGGCCCCTTCCCGCCCTCGCATCGGCTGCGCGACCCGGCCCAGGGCGGCGGCGCCCTCCTCGACCTCGGCGTCTACCCGGTGTCGTTCGCCCACCTCCTACTCGGCGAGCCCTCGGGCATCGCCGCCCAGGCCGTCCTGTCGGCCGAGGGCGTCGACCTCCAGACGGCTCTGGCCCTGTCCTGGGACTCCGGCGCGCTCGCCGCCCTGCACTGCTCCCTCGCCGGCGGCACGGGCACCACCGCCTCCGTCACCGGCTCACGCGGCCGCATCGACATCCCGGCCGGCTTCTTCCACCCCGACCGCCTCGTCCTGCACCGCGACGGGCGGGACCCCGAGGAGTTCGCCGCCGACCCGGCCGACGGACCCCGTACGACGTTCCGGCACGAGGCCCGTGAGGTCATGCGCGCGCTGCGGGCCGGCGAGACCGAGTCCCCGCTGGTCCCGCTCGACGGCAGCCTCGCCGTCATGCGGACCCTCGACACGGTCCGCGAGCGGATCGGGGTGCGCTACCCCGGCGAGGACGCGTAACAGCTCACGAGACGTCCCGTCTCATCCGCTTGGTACCGTCGGTGCATGGTCACCCAGTCCGGAAAGCCGGCCCCCGACACCACCCGCCGCAGCGAGCGGTCCCGGCGCGCCATCTACGACGCCGCGCTCGCCCTCGTCGCGGAGACCGGCTACGCGAAGACCACCATCGAGGGCATCGCCGCCCGCGCGGGCGTCGGCAAGCAGACCATCTACCGGTGGTGGGGGTCGAAGGCCGACGTCCTGCTGGAGGCCTTCCTCGACCTCAGCGAACAGGCGGCCCGGGAGGCGGGGACCTCGGACGAGGAGCCGTACGTCATCCCCGACACCGGCGACCTGGCCGCCGACATCAAGGCCGTCCTGCGGGCCACCGTCGACCAGCTCACGGACCCCAGGTTCGAGGCGCCCTCCCGGGCCCTGGCCGCCGAGGGCGTGGTCGACGAGCAGGTCGGCCGCGAGTTCACGGCCAAGCTGATGGAACCGTCCATCCAGCTGTACGTCGACCGGCTGCGCGTCGCGCAGGAGGCAGGCCAGGTCCGCGCCGACCTCGACCCGCGCATCGCCCTGGAGTTCTTCATCTCGCCGCTCGCCCAGCGCTGGCTCCAGCACACGGGTCCGATCTCCTACGAGTACACGGACACCCTCGTCGACTACGCCCTGCACGGCCTCGCCCCGCGCTGACCGTGCACCACATGAGCCACTCTGGCACCCCCCGTCCCACCTGCCCCGATTCACGGCTACGGCCCCCCGATGCGCAGGATGGTGGGACCATGAGGCATGCTGTCCGCACCACAGCGAGGCGAGGGGACAGATGAGCGCGGAGTTCGGCGGCCGGACCGGTCTGTGGGGCAGGATCTCGGAGTGGCTGCGGGTGAGCGGCCCGACACAGGCCCCCGACGACGGCGACCGTGAGGCCCTGCTGCTGGCCGCCGCCGGAGCGGGCCTCCCGCTCGCGCCCGCCGCGCACCCGGCCCCCGGCTACGGCTGTTCCTGCGACCGGGTCGGCTGCCCGACGCCCGCCCGCCACCCGGTGTCCTTCGCCTGGCAGACGGAGTCCACCACCGACCCCGCGCAGATCGAGCACTGGGCCCGCAACCAGCCCCACGCCAACTTCATCACCGCCACCGGCATGACGCACGACGTCCTCGACGTGCCGCTGGAGGCGGGCCGGCAGGCTCTGGAGCGGCTGCTCGAAGCCGGCATCGAGGTGGGCCCGGTCGCCGAGAGCGACGAGGGCCGCATGCTGTTCTTCACCCTCACCCGCGGCACCCCCGAGGACGAGGACGAGTGGTGGCCGTGCGAGCTGGACTGCCACCCCGAGACCATGGACGAGCACCCCGGTCTGCGCTGGCACTGCCGTGGCTCCTACGTCCTGGTACCGCCCGCCCGGCTCCCCGGCGACGACGGCCGTTCCGTGCACTGGCTGCGCGGACCCGAGCACGCGCTCCCCGACCCGCTGAACCTCCTCGAAACCCTCACGGACGTCTGCGCCCGCCACGCCGGCCAAAACACCGACCAGCCGAACACCGCCTGGCCCTCCCGCCACTGACGCCCAGGGGCCGCCCTCCAGGGGCGCGGGGAACTGCGCGACCAGCCCCCACCGGCGGTCAGCCAGGGTTCTGCCTCCCAGCGCCGCGGGCACCCGCAAGACGGTCCCCCACAACCCGCCGCCCAGGGGCCCGCCCTCCAGGGGCGCGGGGAACTGCGCGACCAGCCCCCACCGGCGGTCAGCCAACCGCACAAGAACGGCACGTCAAGAAACCGCAGAACCCGCGGAGCGCTACGCGCCCTTCGCCCCCGTCAGCCCCTCGAGACGGCTCAGCATCGACACCTTGCCGCCCCCCGCCCCCTTCGCCGGGGCCAGAGCGACCTCGTTGGCGACGAACTCCATCGTCAGGGACTGCTTGATCTCACCCGTCGTCAGCGCGGCCACGTTCCTGTTCGGGGTGGGCACGGCGGCGCCGGCCGCGGCGGTCTGCTTCATGTAGTGGTGCGTGGTGAAGAAGACCAGCGCCCCACCGTCCGCGGTGCGCAGCGCCAGCGGCGCGTAGTCGCCGCCGGTCAGCGGCTCGTCGATGTACTGCGTCGCCAGACCCGGCTTGGTGGCGTTCTTCGCCCGGGTCGCGCGCAGCGCGTCGGTGTACGCGCCGTTCGCGAAGGCGCCCTTGCCGCTCTTCAGGTACGCCGTGTAGTCCTTGCTCAGATCCTCGGGCGCGACGGCGAGTTCGGCGGAGTCGGCCGGCACGGCCTCGACATGGCCGTCCTTGCCCGACTTCTGGAACGCCGGTACCGAGCCCGGCGCCACCAGCGTCAGATACGTCGCCTGCCAGGGCTCGGACCGCTCGCCGCGGCTGAAGACCATCAACCAGCGTGAGTCGCCGCCCTTGTTGCCCTTCGCGTCGGCGACGAACCAGCGCGGCCAGCCCGCCTTCTCGACGATCGTGTACTTCACGTCCGACAACACCAGTGGGGTGTGCTGCGGGTTGCCGTCCGGGTTGTTGACGCGGCCCGCCTTCAGCCGCGCCTCGTCGATGATCCCGAGGGCACCGGTGGTGTAGTCGGCGTCCAGGGAACTGTCGTAGGCGGCGTCGGCCTTGTTGTACGCGGCGGTGAACCGCTCGACCGCCTTCACGGCCTCCGACTTCGTGGCCGCGGGAAGCATCTCGAGTTCCCCGTGGACCACCACACAGCCGCTCGCCGTGAGCGAGACGGCGGTCAGCGACGCCGCTACGAGTGCGTACCGGTCACGTGCGCGGAGCCTTCGACTGCGCGGAGTCCCGGTCGTCAGGCTGCGTTCCCTGCTCATCAGGCGACTTCACCTTCCCCTTCCCGGAGGCGAACCCTACCGGGGCGAGGAACAGCGCGAGCGTCGGGACCAGGTACAGCAGCCACACCGTGACCTGGAGGACCGTCGGATCGGGCTGGAAGTTGAACACGCCCTTGAGCAGCGTGCCGTACCAACTGTCCGGCGGCAGCGTGCCGCTGATGTCGAAGGCCAGGCTGTTCAGGCCCGGGACCAGGTCGGCCTCCTGGAGGTCGTGGACGCCGTACGCCAGCACGCCCGCGGCCACCACGACGAGCATGCCGCCCGTCCAGGTGAAGAACTTCGCGAGGTTGATCCTGAGCGCGCCGCGGTAGAACAGCCAGCCCAGCGCGACGGCCGTCGCCAGGCCCAGGGCGACGCCGATCAGCGGCCGCGGGGTGCCGTCGCCGGCCGCGTGCACCGACGCCCACACGAACAGGGCCGTCTCCAGGCCCTCCCGGCCGACCGCGAGGAAGGCGGTGGCGACCAGGGCGCCGGTGCCCATCGCGAGGGCGGCGTCCAGCTTGCCGTGCAGCTCCGACTTCAGATGCCGGGCGGTGCGCCGCATCCAGAACACCATCCACGTCACCAGGCAGACGGCGACGATCGACAGCGAGCCGCCGAGCGCCTCCTGCGCCTGGAACGTCAGTTCCTGGGAGCCGAATTCGAGGACGCAGCCGAAACCCATCGCGATGAGCACCGCGATGGCGATACCGGCCCACACCGGCTTCAGCGCGTCCCTGCGGCCCGTCTTCACCAGGTAGGCGATGAGGATGCAGACGACGAGGCTGGCCTCCAGGCCCTCGCGCAGTCCGATGAGGTAGTTGGAGAACACGGGCTACGCCTCCTTGGAGAACAGCGTCCGGCCCCACCAGTCGTCCTTGTCGCGGACGCCCGGCGGGACGGCGAAGACGGCCGAACCCACGTGCTGGATGTACTCGTTGAGCGCGTCGGACGCGAGGTTGCGCTGCACGCGGACGAACCCCTCGCGCACATCGCGCTGGTAGGCGAGGAAGAACAGGCCGGCCTCCAGCCGCCCCAGGCCGTCGGTGCCGTCGGTGAAGGAGTAGCCGCGGCGCAGGATCGTCGCCCCGTGGTTGGAGTCCGGGTGCGCGAGCCGTACGTGCGCGTCGGGCTTCATCGCCTTCAGGAACGGCTCGTCGCGCTCCTTCGCCTTGCCGACCGGAGCGCCCTCGCCCTTGTCGCGGCCGAAGATGTCCTCCTGCTCCTGGAGCGAGGTGCGGTCCCAGGTCTCGATGTGCATCCGGATCCGGCGGGCGACGAGATAGGAACCGCCCACCATCCAGGACGACTTCTCGTCGACGTCCTTCTCGCCGACCCACACGAACTTCTTCAGCCGGTCGGTCTCGGTGCCCGCGATGTTGCGGGTGCCGTCCTTGAAGCCCATCAGGTTGCGCGGGGTCTGCGCGTCGGGCGTCGTGGACGAGGTCTTGCCGAAGCCGAGCTGCGACCAGCGGATGACGACCTTGCCCATGCCGATCCGGGCCAGGTTGCGGATGGCGTGCACGGCGACCTGGGGATCGTCCGCGCAGGCCTGGATGCACAGGTCGCCGTTGCTGCGGGCCGCGTCGAGCGCGTCCCCGGCGAACGTGGGCAGCTCGATCAGCGCGTCGGGCCGCCGGCCGGAGAGGTCGAACCTGGTGAACAGCGACGGTCCGAAGCCGACCGTCAGGGTCAGCCGGGACGGCTTGAGCCCCAGGGCCTCGCCGGTGTCGTCCGGCGGCGCCTCGGCGAGACCGCCGTACGCGCCCTCGCCGACCGCCTTTCCGGCCGTCATGCGGCGGGCCGCCTCGGTCCAGTCCTTCAGGAGCTGGACGAACTCGGCGCGGTCCGTGGTCGTCACGTCGAACGCGGCGAAGTGCAGCCGGTCCTGCACGGGGGTGGCGATGCCCGCCTGGTTCGTGCCGTGGAAGCCGACCGCGGCGCCCGTCTCGGCGGCCGTCGGGTCGACGTCTTCGCCGGTGCGGGTCATCGCGACCGCCCCGCCGGCCGCCGCGGCGCCGAGCGCGAGCCCGGCACCGCCCCAGCCGATCAGTGAGCGCCGGGTCGGCGCGCTGCCCTGGGTCTCCGTCATGTCCTGGCCTCTCGGTTACTTCGCGACGGCGGCGGCGAGCTTGGACAGCGGCTCGGCGAGCGCGTTGACCGCGTCGGACAGTTCCTTGCGCTGGGCGGCGCCGACCTTCTCGTAGGAGGTGAACACGTACGACGTCGTGTTCGGGCGGTACTTCTCCAGCAGCGCGTTCAGCGCGGCGAACTGCTTGTCCAGCTCGGTGACCAGGGCGGCGTCGTTCTCCTCGGCGACCGGCTTGAGCAGCTCGTAGGACTTCTGGGCGCCCTCGACGTTGGCCTTGAAGTCGACGAGGTCGGTGTGCGAGTAGCGCTCCTCCTCGCCGGTGACCTTGCCGGTGGCGACCTCGTCGAGGAGTTCCTTGGCGCCGTTGGCCATGGAGGTCGGGGTGATCTCGGCCTTGCCGACCCGCTTCTGCCAGTCCGTCAGGTCGGTGGTGAGCTGGTCGGCGAGGGTCTTCTCGGCGGCGGTGATCTTCTTGTCCTGCCAGAGGGCCTTCTCCAGCCGGTGCCAGCCGGTCCAGGTCTGGCCGGCCTCCAGGCCGTCCGCGCGCACGTCGACCTTGGGGTCGATGTCGCCGAAGGACTCCGCCACCGGCTCGGTGCGCTCCCAGCCGATGCGGGAGGGCGCGTAGGCGGCCTTGGCGGCCTCGACGTCGCCGGCCTTGACGGCCGCCACGAAGGTCGCGACGAGCGGCAGCGTGGCGTCGGCCTGCTCCTGCGCGTACTCGCGGTAGGCGGCGACCGCCTTGTCCAGGCGCGGGTCGCGCTTGGCGACCGAGCCGCCGGTGACCTTGAGGTCCTGGCGGATGCCGGTGCCCTTCATGCCGGGCTTGCAGGCGATCTGGTAGTCGCCGGCCTTCACCTCGGCGGTGACCCGCTGCTTGGTGCCGGGGCCGATGTTCTCCCGCTCGCTGACGATCCGGTCGTCCGGGAAGAGGATGTAGACCTCGGTGACCTTGGAGCCCTTGTTCTCGATGGCGAGCTCGACGTGTCCGGCGGAGATCTCCTTCTTGGAGGTCACGCACTTGGCGTCGGTGGCGGTCACGCTGATGACGCGGTCGCCGTCTTTCGCGTCGCTCTTCGAGGTGCAGCCGGTGACGGCGGTCAGTGCGGTCACGGCGGTGATGGCGGTGACGACGGACAGTCTGGCGGCTCGCATTCGGGCTCCCAGCGATGGCTGAATAAGGGCGTGACCCGGCTCACAGGGTTGGTGAGCCTCGCCTAACTTATCCAAGGCTTACCTGCGTAATACCCGCCCGTGCAGTGATTCACCTCTCATAGACGCCGTATGAGCACGAGGCGATCACGGTGACTCAAACCGGACCCCATGAAATGGTCAAAGGAGATTCAAAGATTCCGCTTCGGGGTCACCGGCACCGCTCCCGTCCGGGGGTGTGCGAGCACCTCGACCGGCTGGTCGTAGACCTCCGAGAGCCCGACCGCCGGGCTGCTGCCTTTGCCCGCCATGGCCAGGTCGCCCGCGGTGCTTCAATTCCCCGGTGACTGATTACGACGTGCTCCGCGTCTTCTGCGCGCCGAACGCTGGCTACGGCAATGAACTGGGCGTGGTCCGCGAGGGTTCGGTGCTGCCGGACCGCGAGGACCGGCAGGACCTCGCGGCGAAACTCGGCTTCGGCGAGACGGTGTTCGTCGACGACCCCGAGCGCGGGTTCATCGACGTCTACACACCCACCCGGCGCCTGTCCTTCGCGGACCACTCGTGCGTGGGCGTGGCCTGGCTGCTCGACGTGCCCGAACTCGTCACGCCTGCCGGTGCCGTGGGCACCCGCCTGGACGGGGAGTTCACCTGGATCGAGGCACGCGCGGAGTGGGCCCCGCCCTGCGTGTTCCACCGGTACGCCACCGCCGCCGAGGTCGACGACCTGCCCGTGCCGCCGGCCGGCGACTCGATCTACGCCTGGGCCTGGGAGGACGAGCCGGCCGGCCGGATCCGCGCCCGCGCCTTCCCCGGCCGCGGCGACGGCATCGACGAGATCGAGGCGACGGGCGCGCCGGCCCTGCTGCTCACCGAGCGGCTCGGCCGTGCCCTGAACATCACCCAGGGCGCGGGCTCCCAGATCCTGACGGCCCCACAGCCGTACGGATGGGTGGAGATCGGCGGCCGGGTGTTCCTGGAGCGCTGAACCATAGGGCCGGTCGTGGGAGTCCGCGAACTTCTGCGCGGCCGTACGGGTGGTGTGGCGTGTGCGGGAGGAGATGAACGGGGACCTCTGGGCGTGAACACTGAGCCCCCGTGAAAGGAACGCCATGCGTATCCGTTCAGTCCTCGCCGCCACCGTCCTCGGCATCGCCCTCGCCGCCACCGGTGCGACGACCGCCACCGCCGACGAGGGTCCCCGTCAGCAGCACGAGGAGCCTCGCGAGCACCACCACTTCGGCGAGGACGAGGGTGTGTGCAGCCCGTACATCGGTGCGATCGACACGGTCTCGGCCGACATCTTCTGGGCCGGCAAGCACTGCCACCGCTTCTGATCCGGTTCCGGGCCCCCTCGCCGTGAGCGAGGGGGCCCGTTCCGTGTCCGTCCGTCCGCACGACGTCCGCCGCCCGCGCGTCCGGCTCACGCCGAGAGCGGGAACTCCTCGCCCAGGCCCCGGAACACGTCGGTGTTCAGCGCGAAGGCGCGCTTGCACTCGCTCACGATCCGCTGCTTCTCCAGGTCGTCCGCGCGCACCCCGTCCAGCAGTTCGCGGTAACCCCGCTTGAACGCCGCCGGGTTGCCGATCTCCTCGAAGACGTAGAAGCGGACGCCGTCGCCCTTGCGCTCGAAGCCCCAGGTCCGCTCCGCCCTGTCGCGGATGATCTGCCCGCCGGAGAGATCGCCCAGGTACCGGGTGTAGTGGTGGGCGATGTATCCCGCCGGCCAGCGCTCGGCGCACTCCCGCACCCGCGCCGCGTACGCCGCGGTCGCCGGCAGGGCCGTGACCTCCGACCGCCACCCGGCGCCCCGCAGATGCGCGAGGTCGCGTTCCAGTGCCGGCAGCCGGAACAGCTCGGGCTGGACGAAGGGCCCGGCCACCGGGTCGGAGACCAGCCGCTCGGCGCCGGTCTCCAGCGCCTCGTAGACGAACCAGAGCTGTTCGGTGTAGCGCGCGTACGCCTCGACGCCGAGCCGGCCGCCGAGGAGGTCACTCATGAACGTCGAGGTCTCGGCTTCCATGTGCTGCTCGTGGGACGCCGTGCGGATGAGTGTCGAGAACGAGTCCATGCCCACATCCTCTAAGGTAAGGCTTACCTAAGTCAATGGGTTTGCCGACGGGGTGTCGGTAAAAGCGTACAAGAAAAGGCCCGCCCCGGCAGGGACGGGCCTTCGGTGCCGTCAGGGCAGGGTGAGGATCTCCGCCCCGGTGTCGGTCACCACCAGCGTGTGCTCGAACTGGGCCGTCCGCCTGCGGTCCTTGGTCAACACCGTCCAGCCGTCGTCCCACATGTCGTACTCGTGCGTGCCGAGCGTCAGCATCGGCTCGATCGTGAACGTCATCCCCGGCTGGATGACGGTCGTCGCGTGCGGGCTGTCGTAGTGCGGGATGATCAGCCCCGAGTGGAACGACGAGTTGATCCCGTGCCCCGTGAAGTCCCGCACCACGCCGTACCCGAACCGCTTGGCGTACGACTCGATGACCCGGCCGATGATGTTGATCTGGCGACCGGGGCGGACCGCCTTGATCGCCCGCTCCAGGGACTCCCGGGTCCGCTCCACCAGCAGTCGCGACTCCTCGTCGACGTCCCCGACCAGGTACGTGGCGTTGTTGTCGCCGTGCACCCCGCCGATGTACGCCGTCACGTCGAGGTTGACGATGTCGCCGTCGCGCAGGACCGTCGAGTCCGGGATGCCGTGGCAGATGACCTCGTTGACGCTCGTGCACAGCGACTTGGGGAAGCCCCGGTAGCCCAGCGTCGACGGATAGGCGCCGTGGTCGCACATGTACTCGTGCGCCACCCGGTCCAGTTCGTCGGTGGTGACCCCCGGCGAGATCAGCTTCGCGGCCTCCGCCATCGCCTGCGCGGCGATCCGGCCGGCCCGGCGCATCGCCTCGATCGTCTCGGGCGTCTGCACCTCCGGCCCGGTGTAGGGCGTCGGCGCGGGCTTGCCGACGTACTCGGGGCGGCGGATGTTTCCGGGCACCGAACGGATGGGGGACAGTTCCCCGGGGACGAGCAGCGACTGGCCAGACATGCCGGTGAGTCTAACGAGCGGCCATGGGGGAACATGTCGATGGCGAGAGGAGCCGTCCATGCCCCTGTTCAAGAAGCGGACCGCCGGCAAACCGGGCGAGTGGTACTACTGCCTGGAGCACAAGAAGGTGGAGGAGGGGCCGGAGTGTCCGGCCAAGGACCGTTTCGGCCCGTACCCCACCCGTGCGGAAGCCGATCACGCGATGCAGACCGCCCGCGAGCGCAACGTCCAATGGGAGAACGACCCCAAGTGGCACGACGCCACGGCGGCCGGCACCCCCGACGACGACTGATCGACCGCCGACCCGGTCACCCGTCCGGTCACATGGTCGATCACCCGGCCGGTGACGCGGTCGATCACCCGACCGGGCACGCGGTCGACCCCGGGCCGCTCACACGTCCACGACCGGTGCGGCTGCCGACCGCTCGGCGCGCAGCCGCGCCGCGTGTTCGTTCGTGCGCACGTCGTACGTCATCAGTCCCGGCAGACACAGCGCCAGCAGCCCCACCGCGCCCACGCACAGCACCCCGCCCGACCAGACGGACGTCCGCACCCCCAGCCAGGCCGCCGTTCCGCCGCTGCGCACCTGGCCGACCGTCGGTCCCACGGAGTAGGACAGCAACTCGATCCCGGCGAGCCGTCCGCGCAGCTCGTCCGGGATCGTCTGGTTCCACATGGCGCCGCGGAAGATGCCGCTGACCATGTCGAACGCGCCGGCGAGGACGAGGCAGAGCAGCACCAGCCAGACGTTCCCGGCGAGCCCCGCGGCGGCGATCGCCCCGCCCCACAGCGCGGCCGACAGCACCACCATCCGTCCGTGCCGGTGCACCCGTGAGGTCCAGCCGCTGGTCAGGCTCACCAGCAGCGCCCCCGCGGGCACCGAGGCGTACATCAGCCCCAGCGACCACTCGGCGTCGAGTTCGTCGGCGAGGAACGGCAGTACGGCGAGCGGCATGGCGAGGAACATCGCCGCGAGGTCGACGGCGTACGTGCCGAGGAGCTCCTTGCGGCCCCAGGCGTACCGGGCACCCTCGGCGATGGCCCTGAGGGAGGGCTTCGCCGCCTCGTGCGCGGCGGGGGAGGCGGCGATGCGGACGACGAGGGCGACCGACGCGACGAAGGTGAGGAGGTCGGCGGCGTAGGCCCAGCCGAGGCCCGCGTACGCCACGACGACACCGGCGAGGGCCGGTCCCGCGACCCCGCCCACGGTCCACCGCAGCGAGTTGAGGGCGGTCGCCGCCGTCAGATGCTCATGGGCGACGATCCGCGGCCACAGCGAGTCCAGCGCGGGCCGCTGGACGGAGACGAGCGCGGAGGAGAGCGCGGCGACGAGGTACAGCGGCCAGAGCGCCGGCCCCGGCAGCAGCGCGTTGACCAGCAGCACCGCGCTGAGCAGTCCCTGCCCGGCCTCCGTCCGGACGATGAGCTTGCGCTTGTCCCAGGCGTCGGCGAGGGCTCCGCCGTACAGGCCGAACACCACCAGCGGCACCAGCTCCACGGCGCCGATCGCCCCCACCGCCGCCGCCGACCCGGTCAGCTCCTTCACCTGCACCGGCAGCGCCACGAAGGTGAGGAAGCTCCCGAAGTTCGACACCGTGCCCGAGATCCAGAGCCGCCGGAAGTCCCGCGAGGCCCGCCACGGGGCGAGGTCGGGAAGCAGGGCCCGCAGACCGGAGGGAGGGGGAGGTGTGGCGGCGGGGACAGCGTTGTCGGTCACGAGGGGCCATGCTCGGACGGGAGCGGAGCGGGGGCAACCGCTTTTCGGCGGGGCCGGTGGGCGGGCGGGTCCGAGCCGGTCACCAAGGGGGAGGGGGCGGTGCCGTCAGCCGTTCGGCCAGGTGGGAGAGCCGGTCGGCGAAACGGCGGCGCCCTCTCGCCGGGGGCAGCGTCTCGCCGGCGGCGGCGCTCACCAGGTGCTGCACGGTGTCCAGGTCCAGCTCGGAGCCGTCCGGCACGGCCAGCGTCTCGTGGGCCAGGGTCGTCAGCTCCCCCTCGCCCGGACCCAGGGTGAGGATCATGACGCCGGCCCGCCGGGCGTCCGAGACCCGCTCCAGGAGCGGCGCGTCCCCCGACGGCGACGCCACCAGCAGTGTCTCGCCCCGCCGGGCCGCCTCGATCCGGCCCAGGCCGACCGCGAGATGCGCCGGGTCACCAGGTCGCGCTGCATGCCGTACGAGGGTCGGCGCCAGCTCCGGCGTACCCGACCACGCGGCCTCGTCCACCAGATGCGCCGCGAGATGCCAGGGCTCGTACGCCGCCGTGCCCACCAGCAGCAGCCCGCCCCCGTGCGACACGACCGACCCGCGCAGCACCCCGGCGAACCTCCGGGTGGCCCCCAGCCACTCGGTCCCGGCGAGTACCTCACGCAGCAGTGCCACCCGTACGGCGTCCATGCGGCCGCATCGTGCCGTAAGCCGCCGCCGCCCGTCCGGGGTTCTCCCCTCGTTCACCCGACATGACGAAGGGCCGCCGCGCACGCCCACGTAAAGTCGGCCCATGACCTCTACCGACAGTGCACAGAACGCCTCCACGGCCGCCCCGGCGAAGGCCCCCGCCAAGGACCCGTGGGACCTTCCCGACGTTTCCGGACTGGTCGTCGGCGTGCTCGGTGGGACCGGCCCGCAGGGCAAGGGTCTCGCCTACCGGCTCGCCAAGGCCGGCCAGAAGGTGATCATCGGTTCGCGGGCCGCCGAGCGTGCGCAGGCCGCCGCCGACGAGCTCGGACACGGGGTCGAGGGTGCCGACAACGCCGAGACCGCGCGCCGCAGCGACATCGTGATCGTCGCCGTACCGTGGGACGGCCACGGCAAGACCCTGGAGTCCCTGCGCGAGGAGCTGGCCGGCAAGCTGGTCGTCGACTGCGTCAACCCGCTCGGCTTCGACAAGAAGGGCGCCTACGCGCTGAAGCCGGAGGAGGGCAGTGCCGCCGAGCAGGCCGCCGCCCTGCTGCCGGACTCGCGGGTCGCCGCCGCCTTCCACCACCTCTCGGCGGTCCTCCTCCAGGACCCGGAGATCGACGAGATCGACACCGACGTGATGGTGCTGGGCGAGGAGCGGGCCGACGTCGAGCTCGTGCAGGCGCTGGCCGGCCGCATCCCCGGCATGCGCGGTGTCTTCGCCGGGCGGCTGCGCAACGCCCACCAGGTGGAGTCCCTCGTCGCCAACCTGATCAGCGTCAACCGCCGCTACAAGGCCCACGCCGGGCTGCGCGTCACGGACGTATGAGCGCATGGGGGACACTGGTCGGAGCAAGCCCAGCAGTGTCCCCCCGACAGGAGAACCGGACCCATGCCCCGCCTCGCGCTCTACACCCTCGCCGTCTGCGTACTCGCCGTGGCCGCGGCGGTCGTCTCCTTCGCCCAGGGCAGCTTCCTGGGCGTCGTGTGGGTGCTGCTCGCGGGTCTGTCCTCCAACATGACCTGGTACTACGTGAAGCGCGAGAAGGTGCGCAGGGCCGCGGGGGCCGACGTCAGCGGCTGACCGAGCAGAACTCGTTCGTGCCCTCCCAGAAGCGGTACAGCGACTGGCCGCAGTAGGTCTCGAGGTCGCCGATCCCGAGACCGCGCAGCACCGCGTCGATCATGTCGAAGAAGACGTCGTTGACCGCCGGCACCCACAGCAGTGCGAACACGAACAGCAGTCCGAACGGCGCGAACGGCTCCACCTGCCGCTTGACGTCGTACGACAGCCAGGGCTCGACGATCCCGTAGCCGTCAAGGCCGGGCACCGGAAGGAAGTTCAGGATCGCCGCCGTGACCTGGAGCAGGGCGAGGAAGGCGAGCGCGAACCGGAAGTCGGCCGGTACGCCGTCCAGCGCGTCCAGCCAGAACGGCGCCGTGCACACCACCGCGAACAGCACGTTGGTCAGCGGCCCGGCCGCCGAGATCAGACTGTGCCGCCACCGCCCCCGGATCCGCGCGCGCTCGATGAACACCGCGCCGCCCGGCAGACCGATCCCGCCCATGATCACGAACACCACCGGCAGTACCACGCTGAGCAGGGCGTGCGTGTACTTCAGCGGGTTGAGCGTGAGATACCCCTTCGCGCCGACGGAGATGTCACCGCTGTGCAGGGCGGTACGCGCGTGCGCGTACTCGTGCAGGCACAGGGACACGATCCAGGCGGCCGTCACGAACAGGAACACCGCCACGCCAGGCTGCTCGGCGAACCCCGTCCAGGTCGCCCAGCCGGTGACCGCCGTCACGGCGAGGATCCCGAGGAAGACGGGACTGACCCTCCGCTCGGCGCTGCGGGTGGTGGCGGTGGTCATGGGGCCCCCTGAGCTCGTACGCGTGTGTGGAACGGCCCGACCGTACCCGCCCCGGGCATACCGGGAGAACGTCTCGTGGCCGGCCGTCGGTTCCTGGGCCGGGAAAGTGCGCGCGTCGGGTGCGCGCCACCCCGCCGGAACCCCGTGACCGACCTCGATCCCCCGGAGAGAATGGACCCCGTGCGCTACCGCATCCTCGGCACCACCCAGGCACTCCGTCCGGACGGCGTCCCCGTCACCGTCGGCGGAGCGCGGCTGCGTGCCCTGCTGGCCGTGCTGGCGTTGCGGGCCGGCCGGAGTGTTCCCGCCGGGCTGCTGGTGGAGGAGGTGTGGGCCGGTGACCCGCCCGCCGACGCGCCGGGCGCCCTCCAGGCGCTGGTCGGCCGGCTGCGCAGGGCCCTCGGGGCGGACGCGATCGACTCCGCCGAGGGCGGCTACCGGCTGGCCGCCGCCCCCGACGACGTCGACCTGCACCGCTTCGAGCGGCTGACCGCCGACGGCGTCCGCGCGCTCGCCGACGACGACCCCGCCAAGGCGGCCGTCGTTCTCGACGACGCTCTCGCCCTGTGGCAGGGCCCGGTCCTCGCCGACCTCCCCGACCGCGCCGCCGAGGCGGCCCGCTGGGAGGCCCGCCGTCTCGACGCGGTGCGCGCCCGGCACACCGCCGCGATCGCCCTCGGCCAGGGCGAGCGGTCGCTGCCCGAACTCACCGCCCTGTGCGACGCCCACCCGCTGGACGAGCCCCTCCAGGCCCTGCGGCTGCGCGCCCTGCGCGAGGCGGGCCGCACCGCCCAGGCGCTGGTCGCCTACGACGAGGTCCGACGGCTGCTCGCGGAGCGCCTCGGCACCGACCCCGGCCCCGAACTGCGCTCCCTGCACTCGGAGTTGCTCGGCCCCGGAGACGCGGGCAGCCCTGAGGGGCCGTCCCGCCGCGTCGGGTCCGGGGGCCCGGTCCGGGCCCCCGCACCGCCTTCCCCCGCCCCGCCGCCGCTGCCCCTCGGCAACCTTCGTGCCCGTCTCACCTCCTTCGTCGGCCGGGAGGACGACATCGCGGCGATCCGGGGGGACCTCGCGAGCGCGCGGCTCGTCACCCTGCTCGGGCCCGGCGGGGCCGGCAAGACCCGGCTGTCGCAGGAGGCCGCCGAGACCGTACGGGACACCGTGCGCGACGGCGTCTGGCTGGCCGAACTCGCGCCCGTCGCGCACCCGGACGCCGTGCCGCAGGCGGTCCTCACCGCCCTGGGAGCCCGCGAGACCGTGCTGTACGGCGCCGGCGCCGAGGAGATGCGGGTCGCCGCCGAGCGCCATGACGATCCCCTGGAGCGTCTGGTCGAGCACTGCGCCCGACGCCGCATGCTGATCGTCCTCGACAACTGCGAGCACGTGGTCGAGGCGGCCGCCCGACTCGTCGAGGAACTGCTCGCGCGCTGTCCCGAGGTGACGGTGCTGGCCACCAGCCGTGAGCCGCTCGGTGTGCCCGGGGAGGTGCTGCGCCCGCTGGCTCCGCTGCCGGAGCAGGTGGCGCTGCGGCTGCTCGCCGACCGGGGCGCGGCCGCGCATCCCGGATTCCGGCCCGACGCCGACGACGAGACCGCGGCGGCCTGCGCGGAGATCTGCCGCCGGCTCGACGGTCTGCCGCTCGCCATCGAGCTCGCCGCCGCCCGGCTGCGGATGCTCACCCCCCGCCAGATCGCCGACCGGCTCGACGACCGCTTCCGCCTCCTCACCTCCGGCAGCCGGACGGTCCTGCCCCGCCAGCAGACCCTGCGGGCCGTCGTCGACTGGTCCTGGGACCTCCTCGACGAGGACGAACGCGACGTCCTGGCCCGCCTGTCGGTCTTCGCCCGCGGCTGCGACCTCGCCGCCGTCGAGGCGGTGTGCGGCCCGGCCACCCCTGCCCCCCACCCGGACCGCGCCTCCGCCGAGGAACACACCCCCCGCGATCTCCCCGCCCCCGGCCCCTCCCTCGGCTTCCGCGAGGAGCACGGCCTCCGCGCGGGGGACGCCTCCCGGGACGGGAATGGCTTTCGCGAGGGGAACGGCGTCCGCCGGGGGGACGGTTCGCCTGCCCCCGGGGGCTCTGCCGGTTTCCGTGACGTGAGCGGGGCTCCCGGGGCCCGTTCCTCGCTCGACCTGCTCGCCTCGCTCGTCGACAAGTCCCTCGTCGTCGCCGCTCCGGACCCGCGGGGCGACATGCGCTACCGGCTGCTGGAGACCGTCGCCGAGTACGCGGGCGAGCGGCTGGACGAGTCGGGGCGGCGGGAGGCGGCCGAGCGGGCGCATCTGACGTACTACCGCGAACTCGCCCGCACCACCGAGCCGTTGCTGCGCGGCCCCGGGCAGCGGGACGCCGTCGACCGCTTCCAGTTGGAGTACGAGAACCTGCGCACCGCGCTGGGCCGCGCCGTCGCGGCACGTGACGAGCAGGAGGCGCTCTGCCTGGCCCTCTCCCTCGTCTGGTACTGGCAGATGCGCGACCTGCGCATCGAGGCCCGCACCTGGTGTGTCGAGGTCATGGCCATGGGTCCCGACCCGTTCGCCGAACCCCTGCGCCCGGCCGCGCCGGTGTGGAAGTCCTGCATCGACGCCCCGCCGCCGATGACCGGCGAGATCCTCCTGGAGGCCCGGCGCGGTGTGCACCTGGCCCATCTGGCCTGCATGGACACCGAGATGGAGTCCTGGCAGACCACGACGTCACAGGCCAAGCTGCGCCAGATCGCGGCGGCCTACGAGCCCGGGCGGCCGCAGACCTGCCGTGCCCCGGGCCTGCTCTGGTTCTTCGCCGTGATGATGACGAGCGGTGACCCGGGCCGTGTCCGCACCATCATCGACGCCAACGTCGACACCTGCCGCCGGACGCCCGGTTACGAATGGGAGCTCGCCTCCTGCCTCCAGATGCGCGCCAACATCCTCGCCAACCGCGCCGACTGGGCCGGGAGCGCCTTTCGCGACGCCGCCGAGGCGCTGGAGATCTTCCAGCGCCTCGGCGACGCCTGGGGCGCCGCCGAAGCCCTCTCGGCCCGCGCCGAGACCCATGAACGCCTGGGCGCGTACGAGAAGGCCGCCGCCGACTACGAGGACGCCATCGAGCAGGCCGAACGGCTCGGCGCCCGCTCCCAGTCGGCCGTCCTCGCGGCCCGGCTCGGCAGCGTGCTGCTGGAGGGAGGCGACGAGGAACGGGGCGAGCGCGTGCTGCGCGAGGTGATCGCCGGCGAGGAGCGCGCGGTCAACGAGGCCATGCACATCGCCCGCCTCTTCCTCGCCGGCTGGTTCTGCGCCACCGGGCGCCGCACCGAGGCCCGCGAGCAACTGCTGTTGCTGCGCGAGCAGTTCGAGTTCGGGCACTTCGCGGTCTTCGCCTCCTTCATCCTGGGCGCGGAGGCTCTGCTGGACGCGTTCGACGGCCACTACGCGCAGGCCCTGACCGGCGTCCGGTCCGCCCTGGAACGGGCCACGGATCCGCTGTCCGTGGCCATCGCCCCGCAGATGCGCTCCTTCTATCTCTTCATCGCCGCGACCGCGCTCTGCGGGGTCGACGGCGGCAGCCGCGCCACCGACGCCGCCCGCTGTCTGGGCGCCGCGGACGCCCTGCTGCCGCCGCGCCACATACCGCCGCGGGTGGAGCGCGAGGCGCGCGACCTGGCCATGGCCCGCACGCGCGGCGCGCTCGGCGACGCGGAGTTCGAGAGCGCGTACGCCGAGGGCGGCGGCCTCTCCTACGAGGAGGCCACCGCCCTGGTGTGAGGATTCCCGAGGGGTCCCGTCATGACCCGTCCGGTGTCCCGGCTCAGGTCTTCGTGCGGAACTTGTGGATCGCGACCGGCGCCATCACCGCGGTGAGCCCTATCGACCAGGCCAGCGTCACCCACAGTCCGTGCGCCACCGGCCCGCCCACCATCAGCCCGCGCGCCGCGTCGGCCAGCGAGGACAGCGGGTTGTACTCGGTGAAGTTCTGGAGCCAGCCGGGCATCGACTGGGTCGGGGCGAAGATCGACGAGCCGAACTGGAGCGGCATCAGCACCAGGAAGCCCATCGCCTGCACGGACTGCGCGCTCTTCATCATCACGCCGAGGGTGAGGAACACCCACATCAGCGCCGAGCCGAACACGGTGGCCAGCCCCACGGCGGCGAACAGGCCGGGCCAGTGGGTGATGTCGAAGCCCACCAGCACGGCCACCACCACGAGGATCACGCAGGCGACCAGCATGCGCATCAGCTCGACGACGATCTTGGCGAAGAGCACCGAGCCGCGTCCGATGGGCAGTGACCGGAAGCGGTCCATGACCCCGGAGTTGAAGTCCGTGTTGAAGCCGGTGCCCACGCCCTGCGCCATGTTCATCCCCATCATGGCCAGCAGCCCGGGGATGACGTACTGCACGTAGGCCTCCTGCCCGCCGCCCAGCGACTGCCCGATCGAGCCGCCGAAGACGTACACGAACAGCAGGGTGAAGATCACCGGGAAGAGGACCGCGTCGAACATGGACTCCGGGTCCTGCCGGATCCACAGCAGGTTGCGGCGGATCAGGGCGCCGGTGTGCCGCAGGTGGCTGCGCAACGGGATGCGCGTGTCGGCGGTGGTGCCGATGTCGATCGTGGCGGCGCTCATACGGCGACCTCCTCGCGGGTCTCGGTGGGCCGGGCGTCCTGCGGGGCACTCGCGCGGTGGCCGGTGAGGGACAGGAAGACCTCGTCCAGGCTGGGCAGTTCGGTGGTGAGCGAGGTGAGCGTGATGCCGCGCGCGCTGACCGCGCCGATCACGGCGGTGAGCTGCTCGTCGCTGAGCACCGGCACGAGCACGGAACCGCGTTCGGCGTCCACGACGGTACTGGCGAGCCCGGTGATGCCGAGCTCGTCGAGCCAGCCCGCCAGCGGCCGCAGCTGAAGCGGGTCGGCGGGCCGCACCCGCAGCGTCCGGCCGCCGACGCGGGCCTTCAGCTCCTCGATGCCGCCGCCGGCGATGACCTTGCCCCGGTCGACGACCGTCAGCTCGGAGGCGAGCTGCTCGGCCTCCTCCATGTACTGGGTGGTCAGCAGCACGGTGACCCCGTCCCCGACCATCGCCTTGACCTCGGTCCACACCTCGTTGCGGGTGCGCGGGTCGAGCCCGGTCGTCGGCTCGTCCAGGAACAGCACCTGCGGCCGGCCGATCATCGAGGCGGCGAGGTCGAGCCGCCGCCGCATGCCGCCGGAGTACGTGCTCACGGGCCGCTTGGCGGCCTCGGTGAGCGAGAACCGCTCCAGCAGCTCGTCGGCGCGGGTCCGGGCCTCCTTGCGGGGCAGGTCGAGCAGCCGCCCGATGAGGTACAGGTTCTCCCACCCGGGGAGCTTCTCGTCCACCGAGGCGTACTGCCCGGTGAGCCCGATCACCCGGCGCAGCTGCCGGGGCTGGCGGGCGACGTCGTAGCCGGCGACGGTCGCCTGCCCGCTGTCGGCGGCCAGCAGGGTGGACAGGATCCGCACGAGGGTGGTCTTCCCGGCGCCGTTCGGCCCGAGCACCCCCATGACGGTTCCCGCCCGTACATCCAGGTCGACCCCGTCCAGCGCCTTGGTCTCGCCGTAGTGCTTGACCAGCCCCCGAACGGTCACGGCGCTGTCCGCGCCACTGGGGTCCTTGTCGATTCGCGTCATGCCGCAAACAGTCGCAACCCCGACCGACAAACGACCGACAGGCCGCCGACAGCACCGACAACGCGCCGACGCGGCGGCTCGGGGCGGTCGGCGGCCCGGACACGCGGCAGCCCGCCGACGGGGGAAGATCGGCGGGCTGCCGTGGTGCGGTGGTGGCTCTGTGCCGGGCGCGCCCCCGGCGGGGCGGACGGCCGGCGTGGACGTCCTAGTGGACGGAGTGCTCGTCCAGCGGGAACGTTCCGCCGACGACGTCCTCGGCGAACGCCTTCGCCGCGTCGCCCATGACCTGGCGCAGGTCGGCGTACTGCTTGACGAACTTCGGCACCCGTCCGCCGGTCAGCCCGAGCATGTCGGTCCACACCAGGACCTGGGCGTCCGTCTCCGCCCCGGCGCCGATGCCGACGGTCGGGATGTGCAGCACCCGGGTCACCTCGGCGGCCAGCTCGGCCGGCACCAGCTCCAGCACCACGGCGAACGCGCCCGCGTCCTGCACGGCCTTCGCGTCCCGCAGGAGCTGCTGGGCCGCCTCCTCGCCGCGCCCCTGGACGCGGTAGCCCATCGCGTTCACGGACTGCGGGGTCAGGCCGATGTGCGCCATGACCGGGATGCCGGACTCGACGAGGAGCTCGATCTGGCGGTGCGAGCGCTCACCGCCCTCCAGCTTGACGGCACCGACACCCGCCTCCTTGACCAGCCGGGTCGCCGAGCGCAGTGCCTGCACCGGTCCCTCCTGGTAGGAACCGAAGGGCAGGTCGCCGACGATCAGCGCACGGCTGGTGCCCCGTACGACCGCCGCCGACAGCATGGTCATCTCGTCCAGGGTGACGGGCACGGTCGTCTCGTACCCGAGGTGGCAGTTGCCCGCCGAGTCGCCCACCAGCATCACCGGGATGCCGGCCTCGTCGAAGACGGAGGCGGTCATCGCGTCGTAGGCGGTGAGCATGGGCCACTTCTCGCCGCGCTCCTTGGCGAGGGCGATGTCGCGGACGGTGATACGGCGTGTGCCCTTGCCTCCGTACAGCGCCTTGCTGCCGTCGGGGGCGTTCGTGTGGACAGCCGAAAGCTGCGTCATTGCAACGGCTCCTTACGTCATCTCGAGGCGCCCTCACGGCGTCCCCGGACCACCACCCATGGTGGCACCTCGTGCCAGGGAGAGCCAGAGCGCCCCCTGTGGGTAAAGCCTCAGTAAGAAAACGCCGGACGGAATCGATACGAGACGGTCCCGTATCGGAAGTGCCCTAGTCTCGACCTCATGACTACTCCTGCCGTCCCCACCGCTCCGCGGATACCGGAAGCGGTGCACCGGCGTCGTTGGGCGATCCTCGGTGTTTTGATGCTGAGCCTGCTGATCGTGGTGCTCGACAACTCGATCCTGAACGTCGCGATCAAGACGATCTCGACACCCGCCCCCACCGGCCTCGGCGCGACCCAGAGCGAGCTCGAGTGGGCGATCAACTCCTACACGCTCGTCTTCGCGGGACTGCTGTTCACCGCCGGTCTCCTCGGTGACCGGCTGGGCCGCAAGAAGGTGCTGCTCGGCGGACTCGCCGTCTTCGGCATCGGCTCCGCGCTGGCCGCGGAATCCGGCTCGTCGGCCCAGCTCATCGCCTTCCGCGCGCTGATGGCCGTCGGCGCCGCGTTCGTGATGCCCGCGACCCTCGCCGTCCTGATGAACGTCTTCGAGCGCGAGGAGCAGCCCAAGGCGATCGGCATCTGGGCGGGCGGTGTCGGACTGGCCATCGCCATCGGACCCATCACCGGCGGTCTCCTGCTCGACCACTTCTGGTGGGGTTCGGTCTTCCTCATCAACGTGCCGATCGTGCTGCTCGCGTTCGGGCTGATGCTGTGGCTGGTGCCCGAGTCCCGCGACCCGAACCCCGGCCGCGTCGACCTCGTCGGTGTGGTCCTGTCGGTCGTCGGCCTGGTCCTGCTCGTCTACGGCATCATCAAGGGCGGCGAACTGGCCGACTTCACGGACCCGGCCGTGCTGGCGACCATGGCGGCCGGTCTGGTCGTCCTCGTCGCGTTCGTGGTGGTCGAGAAGCGCAGCGACCATCCGTCCGTCGACATGGACTACTTCAAGAACAAGGTGTTCTCGGCCGCGATGGCCGTCATCACGCTGGTCTTCTTCGCGCTGATGGGCGTCACGTTCTTCTCCGTGTTCTACACGCAGAGTGTGCGCGGCTACTCCCCGCTGCAGTCCGGTCTGCTCCTGCTGCCGCTGGCCGCCGCCCAGCTGATCTTCGCGCCGCGCGCCCGGCTGGTCGTCGACCGCTTCGGGGTCCGGGCCACGACCACCGCGGCGATGGTCGTCCTCGCGGCGACCCTGGTCGCCTTCGCCACGCTGGACGCCGACACCCCGATCTGGCTCCTGGAGATCGTCTTCTTCTGCATGGGCACCGGGATGGCGCACGTCATGACCCCCACCAGCGTGGTCATCATGCAGGCTCTGCCCCGGGAGAAGGCGGGCTCCGCCTCCGCGCTCAGCAACACCTTCCGCCAGCTCGGCGGCGCGCTCGGCATCGCCGTACTCGGCTCGGTGCTGTCGGCGTCGTACCGCAGCGGCATCGAGGGGCACCTCGGCACCCTGCCGGCGAGTCTGCGCGACACGGCGGGCGAGTCCATCGAGGCGACGCTCGGAGTCGCCGCGAAACTCGGCGACCAGGGCAAAGCGCTGATCGCCCCGGCCAACGACGCCTTCCTGCACGCCATGCACGTCACCGCCCTGTGCGGGGCCGGGGTCGCGGCCGTCGGCGCGGTCGTGGTGGCCGTGTACCTGCCGGGCAGGCCGCAGCGCACGCCGAAGGACGCGGCGGACGAGGGGGAGTTGGTGCGGACGAAGCCGTAGGGGCGGTGGCCGGGGCGGCCGGGAACGGTCGCCCCACCCGTCTCCTGGGTGACAATTCCCCCACTGCGACGAAAGGATCGAACACGTGAGCCTCGCCGACAGGGGGACCACCGTCAGGGACACCGGCGTGAGCGGGGAGCAGACCGTGCGCGGCCGGCCCCGGAGCGAGGCCGTGGAACGGGCCATCATCGAGGGCACGATGAAGCTGCTGGAGGACGGCGTGTCGCTCGCCGAGATCTCCATCGAACGCATCGCCCGCACCGCCGGCGTCGGCAAGGCAGCCATCTACCGCCGGTGGAGCGGCAAGGAGGAACTCTTCGTCGACGTGCTGCGCGTCGCCGAACCGCAGGACCCCGAACTCCCCGGCACGTCCCTGCGCGACGACCTGATCGTGCTCCTCGAGGCGCTGCGGCAGCGGGGCCTCGCCAGCCGGTCCTCGGCGATCCTGCACAACGTCCACGCCCAGATGAAGAGCAGCCCGAAGATCTGGGCGGCTTACCACACCACGGCGATAGAACCCCGGCGCAGGATGGCCATCGAGGTCCTGCGCCGGGGTCAGGAGAACGGCGAACTGCGCGCCGACCTGGATGTGGAACTGATGAACGACATCTTCGTGGGCCCCATGCTGGTGCGCGCGATCATGCGCCCCGACGGCGACCTCCCCGAAGAACTTCCCGCGCGCATCGTCGACGCGCTGCTCGCCGGGCTACGCCCCGTCAGTTCCCCGCCCGGATAACCCGAATGTGCGCGTTTCGTCACAGACCGGGCTCTGTGTCCGGGTACCGGAACCCGCGGGACCGCCCCGGTCGTCCTGGTCTCCGTACGGCCGTCACGGGACGGCGAGATCGAAGCCGATCATCCCCTAGGTTGGTACCCGGGGGAACGGACGGTGTGCACGGCAGGCAGTGAGGCGACGGTATGGCGCAGCAGGCGTACATGACGGAGACGAACGACAACGGAGGCTCGGGTCCCGAGCCGCGGGGAGTTCGGCTCCGACGCCTGATCGGCACTCTGCTCGGCCGGATCCGCGCGGGCTGGCGCGGCGATCCGCGCATCTGGCGGCGGGGCCTGTTCCTGGCCGGTTTCGCGCTGGTGTTCGCCCTGGTGATGGGGGTGCATTCGCGTATCCCCAACCGCTACGGCAACCTCGGCAGTCTCACGGAGACGTTCCTGCCCTGGATCGGCCTGTTCGTGCCGGTGCTGCTGGTGCTGGCGTTGGTGCGCAGGTCGGCGACCGCGCTGATCGCCGTCGTCCTCCCGGCGGTGGTCTGGCTGAACCTCTTCGGCGGGCTGCTCGTCGACCGGACCGGCAGCGGCGGCGACCTCACCGTCGCCACCCACAACGTCAACGCCGAGAACCCGGACCCCGGCGGCACCGCCCGTGACGTGGCCGCGTCCGAGGCCGATGTGCTGGCCCTGGAGGAGCTGACCGACACGGCGGTGCCGGTGTACGAGAAGGCGCTGGCGGCGACGTACAAGTACCACTCGGTGCAGGGCACGGTGGGCCTGTGGAGCAGGTATCCGCTGAGCGGGGTGAAGCCCGTCGACATCAAGCTGGGCTGGACGCGCGCGATGCGGGCGACGGTCGCGACGCCGCAGGGGCAGGTCGCCGTCTACGTCGCCCACCTCCCGTCGGTGCGGGTGAAGCTCCAGGCCGGGTTCACCGCCCGGCAGCGCGACAAGAGCGCGGACGCGCTGGGCGAGGCGATCGCCGACGAGAAGCTGACCCGGGTGGTCCTGCTCGGCGACCTCAACGGCACCATGAACGACCGTTCGCTCAACGCCGTGACGTCCCAGATGCGCTCCACGCAGGGCGCGGCGGGCAGCGGCTTCGGCTTCAGCTGGCCCGCGTCGTTCCCGATGGCGCGGATCGACCAGATCATGGTGAAGGGCGTGGAGCCGGTCACCTCGTGGACGCTGCCGAAGACGAGCAGCGACCATCTGCCGGTCGCGGCGCGTGTGAAGGTCACCACATCCTGACCGGGAGTTCACCTGCCGGAATAGTGGGCCCGGGAGACTTTGTTCCGAACTTGAACATACGAAACGTATGATGAACGGAACCCGCTCTCCCTGAAAGGCAAGTTCTCCATGCCCCTGGCCCTGCTCGCCCTGGCCGTGGGTGCCTTCGGAATCGGCACCACGGAGTTCGTGATGATGGGCCTGCTGCCCGACGTCGCGGACGACCTGCATGTCTCGATCCCGACGGCCGGGCATCTCGTCTCGGCGTACGCGCTCGGCGTCGTCATCGGCGCGCCGCTGCTGGCCGCGGTGACGGCACGGATGTCCCGCCGGACCGTCCTGATCTCCCTGATGTGCCTGTTCGTCGTCGGCAACGCCCTGTCGGCCCTCGCCCCCGGCTACGACTCCCTGCTGGCCGCCCGCTTCCTCAGCGGTCTCCCGCACGGCGCGTTCTTCGGCGTCGGCGCGGTGGTCGCCACCAATCTGGTCGCCCCGGAACGCAAGGCCCGCTCGGTGTCGCTGATGTTCCTCGGCCTGACCGTCGCCAACATCGCGGGCGTCCCCGTCGCCACCCTCATGGGCCAGCACCTCGGCTGGCGCGCGACCTTCCTCGGCGTCAGCGTGATCGGCCTGGCGGCCATCGTGTCCCTGGCCCTGCTGATCCCGCGCGACCACACCCACGCGCCCGCCGTCGGACTGCGCCGCGAGCTGGCGGCCCTGCGCTCGCTGCCGGTGTGGCTGGCCCTCGGCACGACGGTGGCCGGCTTCGGAGCCCTGTTCTCCGCCTACAGCTACATCACGCCGATGCTGACGGACTCCGCAGGCTACGCCGACTCCAGCGTGACGCTGCTGCTCGCGCTGTTCGGCGTCGGCGCGACGATCGGCAACCTGGTGGGCGGCCGCCTCGCCGACCACGCGATGCGCCCCACCCTGTTCGGCGGCCTGACCTCCCTGGTGATCGTCCTGGCCCTGTTCCCGCTGCTGATGACGACGGCGTGGGGCGGTGCGCTGGCCGTGGTCCTGCTCGGCGTGGCGGCGTTCGTGACGGGCTCGCCGCTCAACCTGATGGTGATGGAGAAGGCGGCCGCGGGCCCGTCGTTGGCGTCCTCCGCCAACCAGGCCGCGTTCAACATGGCCAACGCGGGCGGCGCCTGGCTCGGCGGCCTGGCCCTCACGGCCGGCCTCGGGGTGACCTCACCCGCCACGGCGGGCGCGGTACTGGCGGCCCTCGGCCTGGTCGTGGCCGGCGTCGCGGCCCTGGTCGACGCCCGCCGGGCCCCGCGGACCACCGGCCACGAGCGCGTCGTCGCGACCCATCTGCCGCGGCCGGTGGAAGCGGGCGTACGCCACTGACCCGCGGCGGGCGTGCCACCCACCCCTGATCGGCTCTCGACCGGACCGGGCGCGCCCGCGAGACTGGGGGTCCGTTGCCGGGCGTGGAGGAGTTGCGATGCAGGTAGCCGTGGTCACCTTCGACGGATTCAACGAGCTCGACAGCTTCATCGCCTCGGCGCTGATCAACCGGTGCCGCGCGGACGGCCTGGCGGCCTACGTCACGACGCCGACCCCGGTGGTCACGTCGATGAACGGCGTCGAGGTGACCGGGCAACGCCCGCTGGAGTTCGTGGCCGAGGCCGACGTGGTGCTGATCGGCAGCGGGGTGAGGACACGGGACGTGATCGCCGACGACCGGCTCGTGTCCCGGCTCCCGCTCGCCCCCTCGCGGCAGCTGATCGGTGCGCAGTGCTCCGGCGCGCTGGTGCTCGCCCGGCTCGGTCTGCTGGGTGACATGCCGGTCTGCACGGACACCAAGAGCCGGCCCTTCGTCGAGGCCCGCGGTGTCACCGTGCTGGACGCGCCCTTCCACGCCGAGGGGAACATCGCCACGGCGGGCGGCTGCCTGGCGTCGCAGTACCTCGCCACCTGGGTGATCACCCGGACACTCGGCGAGGACGCCGCGCGCGATGTCCTCGACTACGTGGCTCCGGTCGGCGAGAACCGCGAAACGGTCGAACGCGCTCTGCGTGCCGTACGCGAGGGCGAGGCCGCCCTGCGCTGACCCACGCCGATCGGCCTGCGGCCCGGGACCGGACGCCGACGGTCCGTCGCCCTCGCGCGACGGCGTTTTTGGCGCCGACGAACCGCCGTCCGAGGGCGGATCGGGCGCCTTCGGGCCGCCGTCCAAGAGAGGCTCAGGAGGCTTCGGTCAGCCGTCAAAGAGTGGCTCCGGCGCCGTCGGTCAGCCGGTCCGGGCGGCGATGGCCCGGGCACAGTCCAGAGACTCGGTGTGGGTGGTGTCCACGTCCAGGTCGTAGTGGACGCCCCGGTGGACCTGTTCCGCCTGGGACGCGGCCATGCCCGGGATCCGGTCCCCGCGGGCGAGCTCTCGGCCCGCGGCGACCGCGCTCGCGCATCTGACGCCCACCCAGAGCACGTCCAGTCCCGCGAGGACCGTCCGCCACTCCCGCTGGGACGCCGCACCGCCGAGGAAGACGTCGTCGACGATGATCCGGGCGCCTGCGCGGGCCGTCGCGGCGACCCCCTCCCGCCATGCCGCCTGGAGCGTCCGGAACTGCGGCCCGACGCTCACCGCGCCGTCCGCGGCGAACCCGATCCCCGCGTCCGATTCCCGCATCGACGCGGGCATGGCCTCGACCAGCGAGTCGACCCCGACGGCGAGCCAGGGATCCGGCAGGACCGCCTGGAGACACCGGACGATGCCGGACTTGCCCGAGCTGGAGCCGCCGTTCAGCACGATCACCTGAGTTGTCACCGCGCCACGGTAGGGGCATCGCGCCCCCGGGCCGCAACGCGTTTTCGCGCCCCGGGGGCGGCCGTCACACCGACTCGCGCCAGCCGTTCGTGATCGGCAGGCGGCGGTCCTTGCCGAAGCCCTTCGCCGAGATCTTCGTGCCCGGCGGGTACTGGCGCCGCTTGTACTCGGCGGTGTCCACCATGCGGAGGGTCTTGACGACCAGCTCACGGTCGTAGCCCGCCGCGACGATCGCGTCCGCGCCCTGGTCCCGGTCGACGTACAGCTCGAGGATCGCGTCCAGGACGGGGTAGTCCGGGAGCGAGTCGGTGTCGACCTGGCCGGGGCGCAGCTCCGCGCTCGGCGGCTTGGTGATCGAGTTCTCGGGGATCGGCGGGGTCTCGCCCCGCTCCGCCGCGGCGCGGTTGCGCCACTCCGCGAGCCGGAAGACCCACGTCTTGTAGACGTCCTTGATGGGGCCGTACGCGCCGACCGAGTCGCCGTACAGCGTCGAGTAACCGACCGCCAGCTCCGACTTGTTGCCGGGGGCGAGGACGATGTGGCCCTCCTGGTTGGAGACGGCCATCAGCAGGGTTCCGCGCAGCCGCGACTGGAGGTTCTCCTCGGCGAGGCCCGTCAGACCGAGCGAGCCCATGTACGCGTCGAACATCGGCTCGATCGGGACCGTGCGGAAGTTCAGCCCCGTCCGGCGCGCCAGCTCGGCCGCGTCGCCCTTGGAGTGCTCGGAGGAGTACTTCGACGGCATCGACACGCCGTACACGTTCTGCGCGCCCACCGCGTCGCACGCGATCGCCGCGACGAGCGCCGAGTCGATACCGCCCGACAGGCCGATGAGCACCGACCGGAAGCCGTTCTTCGTGACGTACGCGCGCAGGCCCACGACCAGCGCCGAGTAGATCTCCTCGGCGTCGTCCAGCCGCTCCGCGTACCCGCCGCTCGACCGGGGCACGTACGCCGGGACGGGATCCTGCGAGACCACGACGCGGTCGATGCGCAGACCGTCGTCCACGACACCGGTCGGCGCGTCGGCGGAGGCGGCGGGCAGGTCGAGATCCAGGACCACGCATCCCTCGGAGAACTGCGGCGCCCGCGCCACGACCTCGCCGTCGCGGTCGACGACGATCGAGTCGCCGTCGAAGACCAGCTCGTCCTGCCCGCCGGTCATCGCGAGGTAGGCGGTGGTGCAGCCGGCCTCCTGGGCGCGCTTGCGGACCAGCTCCAGGCGGGTGTCGTCCTTGTCCCGCTCGTAGGGGGAGGCGTTGACGGACAGCAGCAGACCGGCCTCGGCGGAGCGCGCCGCGGGCACCCGGCCGCCGTCCTGCCAGAGGTCCTCGCAGATCGCGAGGGCCACGTCGACGCCCCGCACCCGCAGCACCGGCATGGTGTCGCCCGGCACGAAGTAGCGGAACTCGTCGAAGACGCCGTAGTTGGGCAGGTGGTGCTTGGCGAAGGAGAGGATCACCTCGCCGCCGTGCAGGACCGCGGCCGCGTTGCGCGGCGAGCCGGCCGGCCGGCCGAACCTCGGCCGGCCGCTCTCGGAGCGGTCGAGGTAGCCGACGACCACCGGCAGTTCGCCGAGACCCTCGTCGGCGAGGCGGACGGCGAGCTCGCGCAGGGCCGTACGGGAGGCGTCGACGAAGGAGGAGCGCAGGGCGAGGTCCTCGACGGGGTATCCGGTCAGCGCCATCTCCGGGAACGCCACGAGATGCGCTCCCTGCTCGGCGGAGTGCCGGGTCCAGCGGAGGATCGTTTCGGTGTTGCCGACGAGGTCGCCGACGCGCGAGTCGATCTGGTTCAGAGCGAGACGAAGTTGAGGCACGCGCATCAGTGTAATCGTCAATGCGACGCGATGGGGGGCGTGGAGTGTCGAATACCCCACGCCCCCTCCGCGTGCCCCCGCCGTGTGTCCTGGATGTGCCCGGGGCACACGGCACGCGGACGGCCTGCTCAGCGCCGGCGGTACGACTCCACGTAACCGCTTGCGGGCGTACCCACGCCGGTGACGTCGTCGTAGCCCTTCACGGCGGACAGCGAGCTGTCCTTGCCGAGGCTGCGGACGGAGGTCAGCAGCCCGCCCGTCGCGTCGTAACCGTTGGCGAAGTCGACGCGCGCGACCGCGAGCCCGGACCCGGTCGGGTTGTCCGTGACGTCGTGGTAGACCCGCGAGCCGAACTTGGAGTAGATCGACGGGTTGGCGAAACCGATCGCCCTGCCGCCGCGCGCCTCCTGGCCCAGCGCCTGCACGGCCGCGATGACCGGCGCGGCCAGCGAGGTGCCGCCGATGCGGTACTCGCTGTACTGCTCGGTCCCGTCCGGGAAGGTCTGGGTCTGGCCGACCCTGAAGCCGGTGTTCGGGTCGGCGATCGCCGAGATGTCCGGGACGACGCGGTTGCCGGCGGCGCTGTTGGCCGTGGCGAGCGCCTTCGGGACGACACCCTTCTGGTAGTACGGCTCGGCGACCGTCTTGCTCGTGCCGCCGCCCGCACCCGAGGTGTAGGCGCCCGGGAAGTCCGTCCAGCTCTTGCCGTCGGCCGACAGCGAGGCCTTGTCGGTGCCCCAGCCGGTCTCCCACAGGTACTTGTCGTTCTTGCCGACCGCCAGCGAGGTACCGCCGACCGCCGTCACCCACGCGGAGTTGGCCGGGGTGTCGACCTGCTTCGTGCCGGTGTTGGCGACCTCGTCGCCGTTGTCGCCGGAGGAGAAGTAGAAACCGATTCCCTCGACCGCGCCGAACTGGAAGACCTGGTCGTAGGCGGCCGCCAGGTCCGGCGTCTGGTTGGCCTCGATGTCGCCCCACGAGTTGGAGACGATGTCGGCCAGGTGGTTGTCGACGATCTTGCTGAGCGAGTCGAGCAGATCGTCGTCGTAGCAGGAAGCGGCGCCCACGTACGTGACGTTCGCGGCCGGTGCGACCGCGTGCACCGCCTCGACGTCGAGGGTCTCCTCGCCGTACCAGCCGGCTGCCCCGCACTCCTCGGTCCGGGTGTAGTCCGACGGCAGGACCTGGCTCAGCTGCCCGGTCTTCCAGCGCGCGTCGCCGTGCGCCTTCGCATAGGTGGCCGCGTCGAAGGCGATGGTCGGCGAGGCGTACGCGTCGGTGATCGCGATGCGCACCCCCTTGCCGGTGTAGCCGCCCGCGCCGTACGCGGCCCGCAGCTGCTTGCCGGTGTACCCCTGCACGGCGTACGGGATCTTCTTGCCGTACGCCGAGGGGAGGGTGCTCGCGGTGCGGGAGCCGTAGTACGAGGAGAACGGCCCGGCGTTCTTGAACACCGCGTCCGGCGGCGGGAGTTGCTCCTTGGACGCGGCCTTGTGCGGCGCGTTGTCCAGGCCGGTGACGGTCAGGACGGCGCCGTCCAGGCTCGCGGGAGCCGAGGCCGACTTCGACGGCGCGCGGTACGTCCGGCTGCCCTTGGTGTAGTTGTGCAGCTGGGTGCCGAACGCCTTCTCGACGGCGGCCACTTCGCCGCTGACCGACACATAGTGCTCGGTCGTGCCGGTGACCTTCAGGCCGGCCGCCGTCAGCCATGACCTCACCGCGGCCACCTGCGCCGCCGTCGCGCCGAAGCGGGCCTGGGCCTGCTGCGCGGAGAGGTACTTGCCGTAGCCGGGCGAGGCGGGGTCGGACACGGCCTTCGCGTACGCGGCGAGACCGGTGGCGTCACGTCCCGCGAGGTAGACGCGGGCGGAGACCTGGGCGCTGTCCGAGGTCGAGCCCTTGTCGGCCTTGGTCGTGGCCCACGCCGGCTTGGTCCCGGCCAGCGTGTCACGGGTCGGGACGTCCGCGGCGTGTGCGGCGGGTATACCGAGCGCCAGCGCGCCGGCGATCATGGGCAGTGTCGCTGCCATGCTCGCTCCGGCGCGCAGCGCGGCGCGGTTGGATCTCATAGGACCCCCTGTATGTGGTTCGACGCGAGTGGATCACTCGACGTGCGGGCCACTCTTGCGATGAACCGTTCATGCCAGGGGAATGCGAAAACCAAGAAGCGCCCAAGTGACCGCTTTCTGGGCCGATTTGACGGAAACGTCCGTGAAATCGAGGGAAAACCCTATGGGTTGGGTCGGAAGGCGCCGACTACGGCTTGGCCCCGCGGGAATTCAGCATGTCCGCCATCAGGTCGATCTCCGACTGCTGCGCCTCGACCATGCCCTGCGCGAGCCGCTGCTCCACCGGCACGGCGCACTTGGCGACACACGCCTCGGCCATGTGGATGCCGCCCTTGTGGTGGTCGGTCATGAGCTGGAGAAAGAGGATCTCCGCCTGCTTGCCGTCGAGCGTGCCGAGCCTCTTCAGCTCGGTGTCGGTGGCCATGCCGGGCATGAGCGCACCGTCCTCGCCGTCGGTCATCCCGCCCATGCCCATCCACGCCATGGGCCCGTCGGACGACACCTTCGGCAGACCCCAGAGGTCCAGCCACCCGAGCAGCATGCCGCGCTGGTTGGCCTGCGTCTGCGCGATGTCGTAGGCGAGCCGCCGGACGTCCTCGTCGGCCGTCCGGTCCCGCACGATGTACGACATCTCGACGGCCTGCTGGTGGTGCACCGCCATGTCCCGGGCGAACCCGGCGTCAGCGGAGTCGGCGGCGGGCGGCGCCGTGTCCGACGCGCCGTCCTCCGCGACGGAGTAGGTGATGGCCCCGGCGGCGACGAGCACTCCGGCCACGGCGACCGCCACTCCCGCGTACCTCACTGCGACATACCACCGGTGCACGCGGCGCCCGGCTCGGGCGTCTGGTCGCCCTGCACGAACTTCTCGAAGAACGCGTCCACGTTCGCGTCGCTCGCGCCCGTCACCGTGCGCTGGTGGCCCCACGCGGTGAGCATGATCGGGTCGGGCTGGGCGTCGTCCGGGCTCATGAGCGTGTACGGCGTCTTCGCGACCTTGGCGGCGAGGGCGTCGACGTCCGCCTTGGGCGCCTTGCTGTTGTACGTCACCCAGACCGCGCCGTGCTCCAGCGAGTGCACGGCGTTCATGTTGTTCAGGGCCTTGGTGTAGACCTCGCCGTCGCAGTTCATCCAGACCTGGTTGTGGTCCCCGCCGACGGGCGGCTCGGTCGGGTACTTCACCGTCTTGGTGACATGGGTACGCCCGAGCGTGCCCTTCCACGTCTTGACGCCGTCCGCACCGGTGACGAAGTGACCGGAAGCCGCCTTGCCGTCGGCGGCGGTGTCCTTGTCGTCCCCGGACTGCGACTTGACCACGAACACGCCACCGGCGACCAGCGCGATCACGGCGACGACGCTGCCACCGATCACGAGGAACCGGTTGCGCCGCTCCCGGGCCTGCTCGGTCCGCCGCATCTCCTCTATACGCGCCTTGCGCGCCGCAGTACCGGTCTTGTCGGCGGAACCCATGTGGCCTGTCCTTCTGGGGAAAGGGGCGGGACGGTCGGGTGGTGCGAGTCCGCTGATCGTAAGGGGGGAGAGGGGGAAAGTCGTAGACAGGTCACAGCCAAGAGAGGGGTGAGGTCACAGCCAAGACCGGGGTGCGGTCACAGCCAATCGGTCGGGGGCGCCGGGCGGGGCCGGTCCGGCGACGCACGGCGAGGTGACGAATGACGAATGACGGATCACGCATGAGGGGTCACGCATGACGAATCACGAATCACGAACGAGGTACCGAATAATTTGAACCGGAGATGCGTATTATCTACGCTTCCTCCCATGCGGCTGTTGCGATCCACCGACCTGGCACTGCGCGTCCTCATGCGGCTCGCGGTGGCCGGCGACACCCCGGAGGCCACCCCCACGACCCGTGACGTGGCGGCCGCCATGGAGGTCCCCTACACCCACGCGGCGAAGGTCGTGGCCGAACTTCAGCACATGGGTCTGCTGGAGGCCCGGCGAGGCAGGGGCGGTGGCCTGGCCCTCACCGAGCGGGGCCGCGCCGCGTCTGTCGGTACGGTGGCCCGCGCCTTCGAGGGCGACGGCGACGTCGTCGACTGCGAGGGCGCAACCCCCTGCCCGCTGGCGTCGGCCTGCCGGCTGCGCGGCGCCCTGCGCCTGGCCCAGGAGGCGTTCTTCGCGTCCCTCGACCCGATCACGGTCGCGGACATCGTGGCGGAACCCACGGGGCCGCTGCTGCTGGGGATCCCGAGGTTCGCCTGAGCCGACGCCGCCGCCGACGCCGACGGCTCCGGGGCGACGCGGGGAGCGCCAGGTCGGCCACGGCTCGCCGGTCTCGCCGCCCCGTCCTTCACGCTTCCCCCCTGGCAATGCGCTTGTCGCCGCGTCGCCGGGCCGGATTGGATGGCCCGATGGAACGCATCGAAGCAGAGCTGTTCACCGCCGGCGGCAACAACGCCGTAGTCCGCCTGCCCGGCCGACGCTTCCCCGGGGTTCTGGTGCAGGGCGACTCCCTGCACATCCTGCGCACCGACATGGCCGAGCTGGTCGAGGCGTGCGAACGCGGTGATCTGGGCGACGCCCGCGACACCGCGGGGCTTCTCCTGGCCGGCCTCGACGCCCTGCTGGAGCGCTACGGCGCCGCGCTGGACGAGCACGAGATCCCGCTGCCGTACTGAGCGGGTCCGCGACGGGGTCCGTGCGCGCCGGTGCGCCGCAGTGACCTGCCGAGGACGGCCCCGCCGCGCATCCCGGACCCGGACGGCCCCGTCGGGCATCCCGGACCACGGGCCACGCGGCGTCGGCCGTCACCGGCGGTCGCCGCCCCTGCCTCAGGCGCGCGCCAGCCACAGGTCCGGGCCGAACACCTCGTAGTGCACGTCCGCCGGGGCGACGCCCTTCTCGATCAGCTGGGCCCGCACCGCCCGCATGAACGGCAGCGGACCGCACAGGTACGCGCGCGTGCCCGGGGCGACCGGGACGTCCGTGAGGTCGGCCAGGCCCGTCCGGGCGTGCGCCGGGGCCTCCCGCTCGTACCAGAGGTGTACGGAGGCGTCCGGCAGCTTCGCCGCGTACGCCTCGTGGTCCGCGCGCAGGGCGTGGTCCGCGGGGGAGCGGTCGGCGTGCACGACCGTGACCGGCGCGTCGTGGCCGGTGGCGGCGAGGTGGGCGAGCATCGCCACGATCGGGGTGACGCCGATGCCGGCCGAGGCGAGGAGCAGCGGGGTGCCCACGGCGTCGTCGAGGACCAGATCGCCGTACGGCTCGGAGAGCTCCAGTACGTCGCCCTCCCGCACGCGCGCGTGGAGGTGGTTGGAGACCTCGCCCTCCGGTGTCGCCGGCCCGCCGGAGACCCGCTTGACGCTGAACCGGCGTACGTCGGCCCCCGGTGCGCCGGAGAGGCTGTACTGCCGTATCTGGCGGGCGCCGTCGGGCAGTTGCGCTCGGACGGACACGTACTGACCGGCGCGGAAGTCCCGTACCGGCGCGCCGTCGACCGGGCGCAGGCCGAAGGTGACGACGTCCTCGGTCTCCCGGACGCGTTCCACGACCTCCCACGCGCGCCACGCGTCGCCCCCGCTCTCCTGGTAGAGGCGTCGCTCGATCGCGATCAGCGCGTTGGCCATCAGCCAGTAGACCTCGTCCCAGGCCGCCGCGACCTCGGGGGTGACCGCCTCGCCCAGGACGTCGACGATGGCGGCGAAGAGGTGCTCGTGGACGACCTCGTACTGCTCGGGCGCGATACCGAGGGAGGCGTGCTTGTGGGCGATACGGGTGAGCATCGCGTCGGGGCGGTCCTGCGGACGGCTCCCGGCGTCGCCCCGGGGGTCGTCCGGCGCCTCGACGAGGCGCGTGGCGAAGGCGGCTATGGACCCGGCCAGCGCCTGGCGCTGGGTGCCCGCCGCCTGGTTGCCGCGGTTGAACAGGTCGCGCAGGAGGTGCGGATGCGCCGCGAAGAGGCCGGCGTAGAAGCGCTCGGTGATCTCACCGATGGCCGCACCCACGGCGGGGAGGGTGGCGCGGACGGTGGCGGCGGACTGGTCGGACAGCATCGGGGCTCCTCGAAGCTCACTCGGTGTTCTGCTGTCCGGCACGCCAGTTAAAGTTGCATCTGAGATGCAAATTAATGAGCGAGGGGGGACGGAGGGGGTGGGGCATTACGGATGTCGGCGCGAGCAGGCAAGATGGGCGGCAGAGCAGTACACCTGCCCCAGCGGCAGTACATGTTCCGGACGTGCGGCGTTCAGGCCCGGGTCGCCGAGGCGATCATGGTCGGCAACGCGCACGAAATGGTGTTGTGGTGTGATGCTCGGGTGCCCGACCGCCTCTCCGGGACGGGAATCAGGCGGCCTGACCAGCAAGGATGGGGAAGCGGAAGATGGACAAGCAGCAGGAGTTCGTGCTCCGGACGTTGGAGGAGCGCGACATCCGGTTCGTACGGCTGTGGTTCACGGACGTGCTGGGCTTCCTCAAGTCCGTCGCCGTGGCCCCGGCCGAGCTCGAACAGGCCTTCGACGAGGGCATCGGATTCGACGGCTCCGCGATCGAGGGCTTCGCCCGGGTCTACGAGTCCGACATGATCGCCAAGCCGGATCCGTCCACCTTCCAGGTCCTGCCCTGGCGCGCGGAGGCCCCCGGAACGGCCCGCATGTTCTGCGACATCCTCATGCCGGACGGCTCCCCGTCCTTCGCCGACCCGAGGTACGTGCTCAAGCGCGCCCTGGCGCGCGCCTCCGACCTGGGCTTCACCTTCTACACCCACCCCGAGATCGAGTTCTTCCTGCTGAAGAACAAGCCGACCGACGGCTCCCGCCCGACCCCGGCCGACAACTCCGGCTACTTCGACCACACCCCGCAGAACGTCGGCATGGACTTCCGCCGCCAGGCGATCACCATGCTCGAGTCGATGGGCATCTCGGTCGAGTTCTCCCACCACGAGGGCGCCCCCGGCCAGCAGGAGATCGACCTGCGCTACGCCGACGCGCTCTCCACGGCCGACAACATCATGACGTTCCGCCTGGTCATGAAGCAGGTCGCCCTGGAGCAGGGGGTCCAGGCGACCTTCATGCCCAAGCCGTTCTCCGAGCACCCCGGCAGCGGCATGCACACGCACCTCTCCCTCTTCGAGGGCGACCGCAACGCGTTCTACGAGTCGGGCGCGGAGTACCAGCTCTCCAAGGTCGGCCGGTCCTTCATCGCCGGCCTGCTGAAGCACGCCGCCGAGATCGCCGCCGTCACCAACCAGTGGGTCAACTCCTACAAGCGCATCTGGGGCGGCTCCGAGCGCACGGCCGGCGCGGGCGGCGAGGCGCCGTCGTACATCTGCTGGGGCCACAACAACCGCTCCGCACTGGTCCGCGTGCCGATGTACAAGCCCGGCAAGACGGGCTCCGCGCGCATCGAGGTCCGCTCCCTCGACTCCGGCACCAACCCGTACCTGTCCTACGCCATGCTCCTCGCCGCCGGCCTCAAGGGCGTCGAGGAGGGCTACGAGCTCCCGCCGGGCGCCGAGGACGACGTCTGGGCCCTCTCCGACGCCGAGCGCCGCGCGATGGGCATCGAGCCCCTCCCGCAGAACCTCGGCGAGGCCCTGAGCCTGATGGAGCGCAGCGACCTCGTCGCCGAGACCCTCGGCGAGCACGTCTTCGACTTCTTCCTGCGCAACAAGAAGGCGGAGTGGGAGGAGTACCGCTCCGAGGTCACCGCCTTCGAGCTGCGGAAGAACCTGCCGGTGCTGTAGGGGCGGGTCGGGGCGGCAGCCCCGCCACACGACAGACGAGAGACAACGGACGACAGACGACAGACGAGACCCGCGGTCGAGGACCGCGGGTCTCGCTGTCGTGATGGACGCCCTGCTTCCTGTGCGTCGGCAAGGGGTTGTTAATGTCTCGCCGGTGAGATCGCCGACAGCTGTGCCCTCGACCGCGGCCCGTTTCGGGTGGTTGGACGCCGTACGGGGGATCGCGGCGCTGACCGTGGCCCTGCATCACCTGAGCGCCGAGCTGTTCGTGGGCTTCGGCACGGCTGTGCGTGAGGTGTTCGACCCGGGGATCTTCGGGGTGATGGCGTTCTTCCTCGTGAGCGGATACATCGTGCCCGCCTCGCTGGAGCGCCGCGGAGACGTGAAGGCGTTCTGGGTCGGGCGGCTGTACCGG
Organism: Streptomyces sp. NBC_00637; assembly: GCF_045161545.1. NCBI lineage: Bacteria > Bacillati > Actinomycetota > Actinomycetes > Kitasatosporales > Streptomycetaceae > Streptomyces > Streptomyces sp. NBC_00637. Next base: position 6,118,835 of record NZ_CP109046.1, read on the forward strand.
CTCTACCCCCTGTGCGCGGTGGTCTTCGTCGCCGCGGCCGTGCTGGTGCCGCAACGTTTCTCCGCGGTGGACGTCTCGGTCCACGAGCATCCGCTGCTCGCCGCGGTCGCCAACGCCACCATGCTCCAGGATCTGCTGGGCCTGCGCAGCGGTCTGCCGGTGATGTGGACGCTGACCTACGAGATGGTCTTCTACTACCTGGTCACGCTGCTGTTCATGACCGGCGCGCACCGCCGCAGCGGGCCCGTGGCGGTCGCGTTCGCCGGGGCGGCGCTGCTGCTGGGGCCGTGGGCGGCGGCGTGGAGCCTGCGGCCCGAGTTCACCGTCCGGCAGCTGACCGCAGGCACCGCGCTGATCGTGGCGACGGGGCTGCTGTTCCTGCTCACCGGGCGCCGGGCGGCGCAACTCACCGGGGCGGCGCTGCTGGCGGGGCTCGGCCTGGTGCTCATGGTCGCGAACGGGCGGTCGACTCCCTGGGAGAGCCTGCTGATCCTGGCCACGATGTTCAGCGGGACGGTGATCTACCGCGCCGAGCGGGGGCAGATCCGCCGGGGGGCGGCGTGGGCGTACTGCGGTCTGGTCATCGTGGCGGGGACGGCGGCCGGACTGCTCTACGACGACAAGCAGGCCCAGATCCGCACCTGGACCGCTTCCCCGATCGCCTGGGTCAGCGCGTTCCTCGCGGGCTGGGCGCTGTTCGGCGTGGCCATGCGGCTGCGCCGCCGCCGCATGCCGGCGCCGCTGACCTGGCTGGGCCTCGTCAGCTTCTCCGTGTACCTGCTGCACCGTCCACTGATCGCCACCATGTCCTGGTCCATGGAGAAGGTGGGGCACCCCCACGGCACGGCAAGGCAACTGATCTGGGTGGCCGCCTTCCTCACGGCGCTGCTCCTGCTGAGCGCACTCACCTACCACCTGGTGGAGCTGCCGGGGCAGCGGCTCGCCCGCCGGCTGCTGGACCGTGGCCGTCGCCTGTCCACAGGGCGCGAAGCGGTTGCCCCCGAGGCATCCCAGCAGCTCCGGACGACGCCCGAGCAGAGGACTCCCGCCGGCACGACTGCCGACCTGACCACGACCGCCGACCTGACGACGCCCGACGGGACGACGCCGGGAAAGGGCCGGCATCGTCTCGGCTCATATCAGTGACCCCCGCACACCCTCCGCCGCGCGGCTCCCCGCACGGTCCTCCCCGCACAGCCTCCGCCGCGCACTGCCCCCGCACGGCCCCACCCGCTAGGAGGCGGCCGGGTTCCGCAGCTTCGCCAGGACCTGGTGGAGCGGTTCCGTCTCCCGGCGGCGGTACTCCTGGATCGCCCAGCCATTGCCGTCGGGGTCCTTGAAGTACATGAAGGTCGCCCCGTCCTGAGGCGCGAACTGCTGGGGCTCGCTGACGTCCAGGCCGCGGGCCGTCAGCTCCTCGTACGCGGCCTTCGCGTCCGTCACGCAGAGCTGCATGCCGTGATACGTGCCCGGCTGGGGGGTGCCCGTCGGGACCTGGAGGCCGTCGACCAGGGCGATCGAACAGCCGGAGCCGGGCGGGGTGAGCTGGACGATGCGTACGCCCTCCATGACCTCGCCGTCGAGGTCGACGTGGAAGCCGACCTTGTCGCGGTAGAACTCCTTGGCCCGGTCCACGTCGGACACCGGCAGCAGGATGACCTCCAGGGTCATGTCCATGGCTTGACTCCCTTGTCGCGGCCGTCGCTGTGCACAGGATCGGAGTCCCGCGGAACCCGAGGCCTCGCGAAACCCGAAGTACCACAGAAGCGGAAACCGGGCCGGGGCGCCACCGAAAGGCGCGGGTTACGCTCAGGTGCGTACGACCTTGATCCGAGGGAGGGCCGGGGATGATGGCGCCGGGGCGCAGGAGCAGCACCTTCACACGGCTGCTGCGGCACGGCTTCACCGACCCGTCCGCCGCCGAGCGGCTCCTGGACGGGCCCGAGCTGTCGCCGGTGCGCGACGACCCCTTTCTGCTGGAGGCCCTCGGCGTCACCGCCGATCCCGATCTCGCCCTGCACGGTCTCGTCCGGCTGCTGGAGGCCCAGCCCGGGCCCACCGCCCGCCGGGAGCTGCTCGACACGCTGATAGCCGCCAAGCCGCTGCGTGACCGGCTGCTGGGCGTGCTGGGGGCGTCCGCCGCCCTCGCCGACCATCTCGCCCGGCATCCGCGGGACTGGGAGGTGCTGGTCACGTACGAGCCCCGGGACCTGCACCCCGGCGTGGAGGAGTTCGAGCGGGGCCTGGCCGAGGCCACGGACCCCGTGTCGCTGCGCGTCGCGTACCGGCGCTGCCTGCTGTCCATCGCGGCGCGTGACGTGTGCGGGACGACCGAGCTGGCCGAGACCGCCGCCGAGCTCGCCGACCTCGCCACCGCCACGCTGCGGGCCGCCCTGGGCCTCGCCCGGGCCGCCGCGCCCGACGACGCCGCGCTGTGCCGGCTCGCCGTCATCGCGATGGGCAAGTGCGGCGGGCACGAGCTGAACTACGTGTCCGACGTCGACGTGATCTTCGTCGGGGAGGCCGTCGACGGGGCCGACGAGGGCAAGGCGCTGCGGGCCGCCGCCAAACTGGCCTCGCACCTGATGCGGATCTGTTCCGAGACCACCGTCGAGGGGTCCATCTGGCCCGTCGACGCCAATCTGCGGCCCGAGGGGCGTAACGGGCCGCTGGTGCGGACGCTGTCCAGCCACCTGGCCTACTACCAGCGGTGGGCCAAGACCTGGGAGTTCCAGGCCCTGTTGAAGGCGCGCCCGGTGGCCGGCGACCTGGCCCTCGGGGCCGAGTACGTCGCCGCCGTCGGGCCCCTGGTGTGGCAGGCCGCCGAGCGGGAGAACTTCGTCGTCGACGTGCAGAAGATGCGGCGGCGGGTCGTCGAGAACATCCCGGTCGCCGAGGTCGAGCGGGAACTGAAGCTCGGGCCCGGGGGGCTGCGGGACGTCGAGTTCGCCGTACAGCTGCTGCAGCTGGTGCACGGGCGGGCCGACGCGTCGTTGCGGAGCGGCACCACCCTCGACGCCCTCCAGGCGCTCGCCGCGGGGGGATACGTCGGGCGTGCCGACGCCGAGCAGCTGGACGCCGCGTACCGCTTCCTGCGGTCCATGGAGCACCGGATCCAGCTCTACCGGCTGCGGCGGACCCATCTGGTCCCCGAGGCCGAGACCGACCTGCGACGACTGGGCCGCTCACTCGGACTGCGCACCGACCCGGTCGCCGAGCTCGGCCAGGAGTGGAAGCGGCACGCCGCCGTGGTGCGCCGGCTCCACGAGAAGCTGTTCTACCGTCCGCTGCTCGACGCCGTCGCCCAACTCGCGCCCGGCGAGACCCGGTTGAGCCCGAAGGCGGCCCGGGAACGGCTGGTCGCCCTCGGGTACGCCGACCCCGCGTCCGCGCTGCGCCACCTGGAGGCGCTGGCCTCCGGCGTCACCCGCAAGGCGGCCATCCAACGCACCCTGCTGCCCGTACTGCTCGGCTGGTTCGCGGACTCCGCCGACCCGGACGCGGGCCTGCTCAACTTCCGCAAGGTGTCGGACGCGCTCGGCAAGACCCCCTGGTACCTGCGGCTGCTGCGGGACGAGGGCGCCGCCGCGGAGAACCTCGCCCGGGTGCTGTCCGCCGGACGGCTGGCCCCCGATCTGCTGATGCGGGCGCCGGAGGCGGTGGCGCTGCTCGGCGACGGGGACGCCGGCGGGCTCGAGCCGCGCGGTCGGGCGCAGTTGGAGCAGGAGATACTCGCCGCGGTGCGACGGGCCGACGGGGTGGTGCAGGCCGTCACCGCGGCGCGCGGGGTCCGTCGGCGTGAGCTGTTCCGGACGTCGGCCGCCGACATCGTCGCCTCCTACGGCACGGAGGCGCAGCCGGTCGAGGCGGATCAGGGCGCTCTCGTGGACCTGGTGGGCGGAGCCGTCTCCGACATCACGGCCGCCACGCTGGCCGGCACGCTGCGCGCCGTCGTGCGGGAAGGCTGGGGCGACACCCTTCCGACGTCCTTCGCCGTCATCGGCATGGGTCGCTTCGGCGGTCACGAACTGGGCTACGGCTCGGACGCCGACGTCCTGTTCGTGCACGAGCCCCGGGACGGCGTCGACGAGCGCGAGGCCGCACAGGCGGCGAACAAGGTCGTCTCCGAGATGCGCCGGCTGCTCCAGATTTCCAGTGCCGATCCGCCGCTGCTCATCGACGCCGACCTGCGTCCGGAGGGCAAGTCCGGGCCGCTCGTCCGTACGTTGAAGTCCTACGAGGCCTACTACCGGCGCTGGTCGCTCGGTTGGGAGTCGCAGGCGCTGCTGCGTGCCGAAGTGGTCGCCGGGGACGAGGAGTTGGGAAATCGGTTCATCGAGCTGATCGACCCCCTGCGCTATCCGTCGGACGGACTCGGCGAGGACGCCGTGCGGGAGATCCGGCGGCTGAAGGCCCGCATGGAATCCGAGCGGATGCCCCGGGGCGCCGATCCGAAGCTGCACACCAAGCTCGGGCCGGGCGGTCTGTCCGACGTCGAGTGGACCGTGCAGCTGGTGCAGATGCGGCACGGCTCGACACATCCGGGGCTGCGGACCACCCGTACCCGTGAGGCCCTCGCCGCCGCGCACGAGGCCGGGCTCATCCCGGGCGAGGACACGGCGACGCTGGACGAGGCGTGGGTGCTGGCGACCCGGGTGCGCAACGCGGTGATGCTGGTGCGCGGGCGGGCCGGGGACACCTTCCCGTCCGACCCCCGGGAACTGGTCGCGGTGGGGCGGTACCTGGGGTACGGCCCCGGGCGGGTGGGCGACATGCTCGACGACTACCGCCGGACCGCGCGCCGGGCCCGGGCCGTGGTGGACGAGTTGTTCTACGGCGGCTGAACCGCTGGGCGCGGCTACCGGCGGAGCCGGGCGACGGCCGGTGCCGCGCCCTGTGCCATGACGACCGCCGCGTCCCGGGTCGCCTCCACTGCCGTGCCGTCCGCGCCCTGGGTCGCCCCTTCCGTCCTGCCCTGCGAGGCGTCCTGGGTCGCACCCGCGGTGCTGCCCTCCGCCGCGTCCGCGGTCGCGATCGCACCCGCCGTCGCGGTCCTGGGCGGAACCCCGGTCGCACCCGCGTCCCGCGCTCCCGCCGACCCGCGCGTACGCGACGCCGTGTTCCGCCGGGTCAGCCCCACGCCCACCAGCACCACCGCCATGCCCGTGAGCACGCGCGGGCCGGTCTGTTCGCCCAGGACCGCCGCGCCCAGCGCCACCGACACGACCGGGAGCAGATAGCCGACCGTCGCCGCCGTGGTGGGGCCCTCGTCGGCTATCAGCCGGTAGTTGAGGTAGAAGGTCACGCCCGTGCCGAGGACGCCCAGGGCGGCGACGGCGAGCAGGGCGGTGGCGTCCGGACGGAAGGCGCCGGCCGCGGGGAGGGCCAGGGTGCTCCAGGTCGTGGCGGCGAGGAGCTGGGCCGCCGACATGGCCATCGGGGACTCGGAGGCCGTCAGGTGCCGGGCCATGTAGGCGAAGGCCACGGCGTAGCTCGCGGCCGCGCCCAGCAGGTACAGGGCGGGCAGGCTCCACAGGCCCTCGTGGTGCCAGGGAGCGAAGATCAGGACCGTGCCGGCGAAACCCAGGAGGAGACCGGTCAGGCGTACGGGGCGCAGGGCCCGGTCCGTGCCCAGACCGATGCCGATGAGGAGCGACCACAGGGGGGTCGTGGCGTTGAGGACGCCCGCGATGCCCGAGTCGAGGTGCTGCTCGCCCAGGGCGAAGAGAGCGAAGGGCAGCGCGTTGCAGAACAGGGCGGCCACGGCGAGGTGGCCCCAGGTGGACCGGGACCGGGGGAGGCGCTGACCCGCCCTGCGGGCGAGGAGCAGCAGGACGGCCGTGCCGAGGGCGCACCGGACGATGGTGATCTGGGCGGGTGTCAGGCCGTGGGTCAGGGCCAGCTTGATCCAGAGGAAACCGGAGCCCCAGAAGAGGGCGAGCGCGGCCATGCGGAGCGTCGAGGCGAGGGGCATGGCTCTACCGTCGCCCGCCCGACCTTTGAGGACAAGTGAAATGTTCTGGATGATTCGTTAAGCTGTACTGCATGCTTGATGTGCGGCGGATGCAGGTGTTGCGGGCGGTCGTCGGGAACGGGTCGGTGACGGGGGCGGCGGCCGCGCTGGGGTACACGCCGTCCGCCGTCAGCCAGCAGATCGCCGCCCTGGAGAAGGAGGCGGGGGCCGCGCTGCTGGAGCGGGTCGGCCGGGGCGTACGGCCCACCGCTGCCGGACTGCTGCTCACCGAGTACGCGGACGCCATCGGGCGGCAGGTCGCCGAGGCCGAGACGGCGCTCGCCGACCTGCTCGCCGGGCGGACGGGGCGGCTGGTGGTGCGGTACTTCGCGACCGCGGGGGCCGGGCTGGTGGCGCCGGCCGTGGCACGGCTGCGGGAGGCGCATCCCGACGTCCGGATCGAGCTGAAACTGACGGCAGATCCCGCGGACCCGCTGGCCGAGGTGCGCGAGGGGCGGGCCGATCTGGCGTTGCGGGTGAGCAGGGAGGGACGGCAGGACGCTGGCGTGCGGCTGCTGCATCTGCTCGACGATCCCTATCTCGCCGTCCTGCCGCGCGGGCACCGGCTCGCGGGGCGGCGGAGTGTGCGGCTGGCGGAGCTGGCCGAGGAGGCGTTCGTGGGGAGCGAGTGGCCGGGGCCCTGTCTCGACGCACAGCTGGACGCGTGTGCGGCCGTCGGGTTCCGGCCCCGGTTCGTCGTGCAGAGCGAGGACTACGTGACCGCCCAGGGGTTCGTCGCCGCCGGGCTCGGCGTCGGCCTGGTGCCCCGGCTGGGGCTCGGCAGCAGGCATCCGGGGGTCGTCGTGCGGGAGGTGCGTGACCCGGCGCCGGTGCGGGCCATCCAGGCGGTGGTCCGCGAGACGGCCCCACCGCAGCCCGCGCTGGACGCGTTCATCGACGCGCTGAGAGGGGCCGCCGAAGCCCCGTGAGGTGCCCGCCGTGCCGACCGGCCCCGAACCCCGGGCACCCGGTCCGGAGGTCCGCCCGGCGCGTCAGGTCCTCGTGGGGAGCAGGGGCCTGCCCTGTCTCCCGGACGGCACCCGCCTCGGCAGGGCGTACGGCCAGGCGCCGTACCAGACGCGGGCCACCGCGAAGCCGAACGCCAGGCACAGCAGGCCGCCCACGGCGTCCAGCCAGAAGTGGTTGGCCGTCGCGACGATCACCACGAGGGTCGCCGCCGGGTACAGCAGACCGAGGACGCGTACCCAGGGCAGCCGGGCCAGCGCGCACACCGTCAGACCGCACCACAGGGACCAGCCGATGTGCATGGACGGCATCGCCGCGTACTGGTTCGACATGTGCTTGAGGTCGCCGGAGGCCATCGAACCCCAGGTCTGGTGGATCATCACCGTGTCGAGGAAGTCGCCGCCCGGCATCAGCCTCGGGGGCGCCAGCGGATACAGGTAGTAGCCCACCAGGGCCACCGCCGTGGTCGCGAACAGCACCAGGCGCGTCGCCGCGTAGCGCCCGGGATGACAGCGGTAGAGCCAGACCAGGACGGCCAGCGTGACGATGAAGTGCAGGGTCGCGTAGTAGTAGTTCATGCCCACGATGAGCCAGGTCACCGAGTTCACCGCGTGGTTGACCGACTCCTCCACGGCGATGCCCAGGCCGTGCTCCGCGCGCCAGATCCAGTCCGTGTTGCGCAGCGCCTCGGAGCGCTGCTCCGGGACCGCGTTGCGCACCAGGGAGTACGTCCAGTAACTCACCGCGATGAGCAGGATCTCGAACCAGAGCCGGGGGCGGCGGGGGCTGCGCAGCCGGTCGAGGCGGCGCTGCCGGGGCGGGGCCGTGACGGGGTCTGGAAGGGCCTGGTCACGGCCTTCCAATGGCGTCACAGTCGATTCACCCATGGACACAAAGTCTGCCAGAAAAGACCTCTTCGCCCGATCATCCCCCGGTCGGGTTCGGCCCGCACTTTCTACGGCGAGCGGACCCCCGCGTCTACTGCCGGCGTACCGGACGAACCCCGGATGTGTCCGCCCTACGGACGATTGCGGTCCCCGGGCGCCGAAGCGGTCGAACCGCGCACCACCAGCTCCGGCATGAACACGAACTCGCTGTGCGGCGCAGGAGTCCCGCCGATCTCCTCGAGGAGCGTGCGGACGGCGGCCTGGCCCATCGCGGGGACCGGCTTGCGGACGGTCGTGAGGGGCGGGTCCGTGAAGGCGATCAGCGGGGAGTCGTCGAAGCCGACCACCGAGATGTCCTGGGGCACCGCGAGGCCGCGCTGCCTGGCCGCCCGTATCGCGCCCAGCGCCATCATGTCGCTGGCACAGACGATCGCCGTACAGCCCCGGTCGATCAGTGCCGTGGTCGCCGCCTGGCCGCCCTCGAGGGTGTAGAGGGAGTGCTGGACCAGGTCGGTCTCGATCGTCTCGGGGTGCAGGCCCAGCTGCTCCTGGACGGCCCTGACGAAGCCCTCGATCTTGCGCTGGACCGGCACGAACCGCTTGGGGCCGAGCGCCAGCCCCACCCGGGTGTGGCCGAGCGAGACGAGGTGGGTGACCGCCAGGGTCATCGCCGCGCGGTCGTCGGGGGAGATGAACGGCGCCTGGACCTTCGGCGAGAAACCGTCCACCAGCACGAAGGGGACGCCCTGCGCCCGCAGCTGCTCGTAGCGCTGCATGTCGGCCGTGGTGTCGGCGTGCAGGCCCGAGACGTAGATGATGCCGGCGACCCCGCGGTCGACCAGCATCTCGGTGAGCTCGTCCTCGGTGGAGCCGCCGGGGGTCTGGGTGGCGAGGACCGGGGTGTAGCCCTGGCGGGTCAGCGCCTGTCCGATGACCTGGGCCAGGGCCGGGAATATCGGGTTCTCCAGCTCCGGCGTGATGAGGCCCACCAGACCCGCGCTGCGCTGGCGCAGGCGGACGGGGCGCTCGTAGCCCAGGACGTCCAGAGCGGCGAGCACGGACTGGCGGGTGGTGGCGGCGACACCGGGCTTGCCGTTGAGAACGCGGCTGACGGTCGCTTCGCTCACCCCCGCCTGCGCAGCGATGTCGGCAAGCCGTGTGGTCACAGGGGTGGACTGTACCGGTCGGGTGCTGACTTGCACACCAATCGGACGCCGTGGGCGACCTGTTGAACGGCCCGCGGGCTGCTGCGTCATCGCGCTCCCTCATGAAAGTGATGGCAAGAGCTTGCAGAGTCTTGCACAGCGGCCCGTGCCCCGCCGGGAGGCCCCTCAACCGCGACAACTACGGTCTCACAGCGGTCGAGGGGAGGTCACGCAGGGGTCACGTGCGGATAACTTCGGAGTTCTCTTGCACTTTTTTTCTGCAAGGTCTTTCGTGCCGCTTACATGGCTGTTACGTTCACGTCGCCCGACGGCAGCAACGGCGCGGTCGGAGTCGGCAGGACAGCGGACGGGACCGCTTCCTGTAGCTAAACGGGCTCTCACCCTCAAGGAGAAACTCATGCGGCGTGGCATAGCGGCCACCGCGCTGGTGGCGTCCTTCGCCCTCGCGGCGACGGCCTGCGGCGGGGACGACAGCGGCAGCGACAAATCGTCCGGGCCGGTCACCATCACCTGGTGGGACACCTCCAACGCCACCAATGAGGCGCCGACGTACCAGGCTCTGGTCAAGCAGTTCGAGGCCGCCAACAAGGACGTCAAGGTCAAGTACGTCAACGTGCCCTTCGACCAGGCGCAGAACAAGTTCGACACGGCCGCCGGCGCCTCCGGTGCCCCGGACGTGCTGCGCTCCGAGGTCGGCTGGACCCCCGCCTTCGCCAAGAAGGGCTTCTTCCTGCCGCTGGACGGCACCGAGGCCCTCAAGGACCAGGCCAAGTTCAAGTCGAACCTGATCGAGCAGGCCAAGTACGAGGGCAAGACGTACGGCGTGCCGATCGTCACGGACACGCTCGCGCTGGTCTACAACAAGGCGCTCTTCACGAAGGCCGGCATCACCGAGGCCCCCAAGACCTGGGACGACCTCAAGACCGCCGCCGCCACCATCAAGGCCAAGACCGGCGTCGACGGCTACTGGGGCTCCACCCAGGCCTACTACGCCCAGTCCTTCCTCTACGGCGAGGGCACCGACACCGTCGACGCCGACGCCAAGAAGATCACCGTCAACTCGGCGGAGGCGAAGAAGGCGTACGGCACCTGGCTGGGCCTGTTCGACGGCAAGGGCCTGCACAAGGCCGACACCACCGCCGACGCGTACGCCCACATCCAGGACGCGTTCGTCAACGGCAAGGTCGCCGCGATCGTCCAGGGCCCGTGGGAGATCACGAACTTCTACAAGGGCAGCGCCTTCACGGACAAGAACAACCTCGGCATCGCCACCGTCCCGGCCGGCTCCGCCGGTACGGCGGGCGCCCCGACCGGCGGCCACAACCTCTCGGTCTACGCCGGCTCGGACAAGGCCCACCAGGCCGCCGCGCTGAAGTTCGTCAACTTCATGACCTCCGCGACGAGCCAGGCCGCCATCGCCCAGAAGAACTCCACGCTGCCGACGCGCGACGACGCCTACACCGCCGCTGTCAAGGCCGACCCGGGCATCGCCGGCTACCAGACGGTCCTGTCCGCCGCCCAGCCGCGCCCGGCGCTGCCGGAGTACAGCTCCCTCTGGGGTCCGCTCGACACCGAACTGCCCAAGATCGCGGGTGGCAAGGAGACCCTCGACAAGGGCCTGAGCGCCGCTGAACTCGCCATCGCCAAGCTGGTGCCGGACTTCAGCAAGTGAGTCCGTGTGGCCGCCGGATCTCTCACACATCGGGGGAGAGATCCGGCGGCCACCGACCTGTGAGCCGTACCCCCCTCGACGATCCAGCGTGAAGATCCAGAAGGTGTCGAACCATGACAGTCGCCATCGACCGCGCGACCGGCAAGAAGCGCCGCGGTGACCGTGAGCCGAAGCCCGGGCCGGCCGGGCGCCTGAGGCGCGGCTACCAGAAGCACTGGTACGCGTACGCCATGATCGCCCCGGTGGCGGTCGTCCTCGGCGTGCTCGTGCTGTACCCCCTGGTGTACGGCCTGTACCTGACGCTGACCGATGCCAACAGCCTGAACACCGCGCGCACGATCGGCGTCAACCACATCGACGCCACCTACAAGTTCATCGGCCTCGACAACTACGCCGACATCCTCTGGGGCCCGACGGCCTACGACCGCTTCTGGTCGCACTTCATCTGGACGATCGTCTGGACGGCGGCCTGTGTCGCCCTGCACTACGGCATCGGACTCGGCCTCGCGCTCCTGCTCAACCAGAAGCTGCGCGGGCGGACCCTGTACCGGCTGATCCTGGTGCTGCCGTGGGCGGTGCCCACCTTCGTCACCGTCTTCGGCTGGCGGTTCATGCTCGCCGACGGCGGCATCATCAACTCCATGCTCGACGCCCTGCACCTACCCTCGCCGATGTGGCTCGAGGACACCTTCTGGCAGCGGTTCGCCGCGATCATGGTCAACACCTGGTGCGGTGTGCCGTTCATGATGATCTCGCTGCTCGGCGGCCTCCAGGCCATCGACGCCTCCCTCTACGAGGCGGCCGAGATGGACGGCGCCAGCGCCTGGCAGCGCTTCCGGTTCGTCACCCTGCCCGGCCTGCGGTCCGTCAGCTCCACCGTCGTCCTGCTGGGCATCATCTGGACCTTCAACCAGTTCGCCGTGATCTTCCTGTTGTTCGGCAACACGGCCCCCGACGCGCAGATCCTCGTCACCTGGGCGTACTACCTCGGCTTCGGACAGCAGCCGCGTGACTTCGCCCAGTCGGCCGCCTACGGCATCCTGCTGCTGGCCATCCTGATCGTCTTCACCTCGTTCTACCGCCGCTGGCTGAACCGCAACGAGCAGCAGCTCGCGATCTGAGGCAGGAGTTCCCATGACCAGCACCACCGCCGAGACCTCCGCCCCCCTGAGCGAGCAGCGCTCGAAGACCCCGCGCCGGGCCCGGCGCCGCGGCGAGAACACCCTCGCCGGCTCCCTCGCCTCCCACGGCATCCTGATCGTCGCGAGCGTCATCGCGCTCTTCCCGATCGCGTGGCTGGTCTATCTGTCCCTCGGCCCGGACACGGACGACTATCTGCACCCGGGCGGCATCTGGGACAAGATGACGTTCGACAACTACTCGTTCGTCCTCCAGCACACCCAGTTCTTCGACTGGTTGAAGAGCTCGCTCATCGTCACGCTGGGGACCACGGCCATCGGCGTGCTCATCGCCGCCACCACCGGCTACGCCGTCTCCCGGATGCGCTTCCCCGGATACAAGAAGTTCATGTGGGTGCTGCTCGTCACCCAGATGTTCCCGGTCGCCGTGCTGATGGTGCCGATGTACCAGATCCTCTCGGACCTCCAGCTCATCGACAACTACTTCGGCCTGATCCTCGTCTACTGCACGACGGTCATCCCGTACAGCGCCTGGCTGCTCAAGGGGTACTTCGACACCATCCCCTTCGAGATCGACGAGGCGGGACGCGTGGACGGGCTCACCCCGTTCGGCACCTTCTTCCGGCTGATCCTGCCGCTCGCCAAGCCCGGTCTCGCGGTGGCCGCGTTCTACAACTTCCTCACCGCCTTCAGCGAGGTCGCCTTCGCCTCGACGTTCATGCTGAGCGACGACAAGTACACCCTCGCCGTCGGTCTCCAGTCCTTCGTCAGCGAGCACGACGCCCAGCGCAACCTCATGGCCGCCACGGCCGTGCTGATCGCGATACCCGCCGCCGTGTTCTTCTACCTCGTGCAGAAGAACCTGGTGACCGGCCTGACGGCGGGCGGCACCAAGGGCTGAGCCCCTCACGAGACTCCCGCGTGCCCTCGGGCGCGCGGGTGGCGGCCGCGGTGTCCATCCGACCCCGCCGGCACCGCGGCCGCCTCATCATCGCCTCCTGAGACCACACGGCCCGAAGACCGAGCGCCCTCCGACACCACTCGGCCCTGAAATCCCTCGCCTCGAAAAAACGAAGTCGAGCCCCAAGCCCCATGACCACGACACCGTTACGTACAAGGAAGCCATGAGCCAGCAGCCCGCAGCCCCGGCCCCCACCCCCACCTCGGCTGTCGCCACCGTCGCCAAGCGCCGTGACTGGTGGCGGGACGCGGTGATCTACCAGGTGTACCCGCGCAGTTTCGCCGACAGCAACGGCGACGGCATGGGCGACCTGGAAGGCGTACGCTCCCGCCTGCCGTACCTGCGCGACCTCGGCGTGGACGCCGTGTGGCTCAGCCCCTTCTACGCCTCCCCGCAGGCCGACGCCGGCTACGACGTCGCCGACTACCGCGCGGTCGACCCCATGTTCGGCAACCTCCTGGACGCCGACGCGCTCATCCGGGACGCCCGGCAGTTGGGCCTGAGGATCATCGTCGACCTGGTCCCCAACCACTCCTCCGACCAGCACGAGTGGTTCAAGCGGGCGCTGCGGGAAGGCCCCGGCTCCTCCCTCCGGGACCGCTACCACTTCCGTCCCGGCAAGGGCGCGGACGGCGAACTCCCGCCCAACGACTGGGAGTCCATCTTCGGCGGCCCCGCCTGGACCCGGGTCACGGAGCCGGACGGCACCCCCGGCGAGTGGTACCTGCACCTCTTCGCCCCGGAGCAGCCCGACTTCAACTGGGAACACCCCGCGGTGGGCGACGAGTTCCGCTCCGTGCTGCGGTTCTGGCTGGACATGGGCGTCGACGGGTTCCGTATCGACGTGGCCCACGGCCTGGTCAAGGCGCAGGGCCTCCCCGACCTCGGCTCGCACGAGCAGCTCAAGCTGCTGGGCAACGATGTCATGCCGTTCTTCGACCAGGACGGCGTGCACGAGATCTACCGTCAGTGGCGGCTCATCCTCGACGAGTACTCGGGGGAGCGGATCTTTGTCGCCGAGGCCTGGACGCCGACCGTCGAGCGCACCGCGAACTACGTCCGCCCCGACGAACTCCACCAGGCCTTCAACTTCCAGTACCTGTCCACCGAGTGGGACGCGGAGCAGCTGCGCGAGGTCGTCGACCGCACCCTGGAGGCGATGCGCCCGGTCGGCGCCCCCGCCACCTGGGTGCTGTCCAACCACGACGTGACGCGGCACGCCACCCGCTTCGCCAACCCACCCGGCCTCGGCACCCAGATCCGCACGGCGGGCGACCGCGAGGTCGGTCTGCGGCGGGCGCGGGCGGCCACGCTGCTCATGCTGGCGCTCCCCGGCTCGGCGTACGTCTACCAGGGCGAGGAACTCGGCCTTCCGGACGTCGTGGACCTGCCCGACGAGGTGCGGCAGGACCCGGCGTACTTCCGCGGCGCGGGCCAGGACGGCTTCCGTGACGGCTGCCGCGTGCCGATCCCCTGGACGCGCGAGGGCTCGTCGTACGGCTTCGGCGAGGGCGGCAGCTGGCTGCCCCAGCCGTCCGGCTGGGGCGAGTTGAGCGTCGAGGCACAGCAGGGCGTGCCCGGTTCGACGCTGGAGCTGTACCGCTCGGCCTTCGGCATCCGCCGCTCGCGGCCCGATCTGGGCGCGGGCGATGCGGTGGAGTGGCTGAAGGCACCGGCGGGCGTACTGGCCTTCCGGCGCGGGGAGTTCGTGTGCGTGGCGAACACGACGGGCGAGTCGGTGACGACGCCGGCGTACGGACAGGTGCTGCTCGCGAGCGATGAGGTCACCGAGACGAACGACGGCGAGGCGAAGCTGCCGGCGGACACCACGGTCTGGTTCGCGACGGCCTGACACCCCTCCTACGAGGTCCGCCGCTCTTGGGGGAGCGGCGGACCTTTCGCGTTCCACAACGCCTTCTCCGACTCTGTTCTTTCGGCCAACGAGCCATTAACATCGCGCCACTGCAAGGTTTCTGAAAGATTGCAGCAAAAGCCTTCAACGGAGAAGGAACCCCCACATGGCAAGCAGCAGACCCCTTTCGGGCGCCCTCGCCCTGGCCGCCGCGGCCGTCGTCATGGCCCCCACCACCGTGTCCGCCGCCCCTCCCGGCACCAAGGACGTCACCGCCGTCCTCTTCGAGTGGAACTTCGCCTCGGTCGCCAGGGAGTGCACCAACACCCTCGGCCCCGCCGGGTACGGCTACGTGCAGGTCTCCCCGCCCGCCGAGCACATACAGGGCTCGCAGTGGTGGACGTCGTACCAGCCCGTCAGCTACAAGATCGCGGGCCGGCTCGGCGACCGCGCGGCGTTCCAGAGCATGGTGAACACCTGTCACGCGGCCGGGGTGAAGGTCGTGGTCGACACGGTCGTCAACCACATGGCCGCGGGCAGCGGCACCGGCACCGGCGGCTCGTCGTACACGAAGTACGCCTACCCGGGCCTGTACTCCTCGTACGACTTCGACGACTGCACGTCCCAGATCACCGACTACGCCGACCGCTGGAACGTCCAGCACTGCGAGCTGGTCGGCCTCGCCGACCTGGACACCGGCGAGGAGTACGTCCGCAAGACCGTCGCGGGGTACATGAACGACCTGCTCACCCTCGGGGTCGACGGCTTCCGCATCGACGCGGCCAAGCACATCGACACCGCCGACCTCGCCGCCATCAAGTCGCGGCTGACGAATCCGGGCGTGTACTGGAAGCAGGAGGTCATCTACGGCAGCGGAGAGGCCGTCCAGCCGACCGAGTACACGGGCAACGGCGACGTCCAGGAGTTCCGCTACGCCTACGACCTGAAGCGGGTCTTCAACAGCGAGAACCTGGCCTACCTGAAGAACTACGGCGAGGGCTGGGGGTATCTGAGCAGCTCGGTCGCCGGCGTGTTCGTCGACAACCACGACACCGAGCGCAACGGGTCGACCCTCACCTACAAGGACGGCGCGAACTACACGCTCGCCAATGTCTTCATGCTCGCGTATCCCTACGGGTCCCCGGACATCGACTCCGGGTACGAGTGGTCGGACGCGGACGCCGGTCCGCCCGACGGCGGTGCCGTGAGCGCCTGCTGGCAGAACGGCTGGAAGTGCCAGCACGCCTGGCCGGAGATCATGCGCATGGTGGCCTTCCGCAACGCCACGCGGGGCGCGGCGATGACCGACTGGTGGGACGACGGGGGCGACGCGATCGCCTTCGGGCGGGGGAGCAAGGGCTACGTCGCGATCAACCACGAGTCGGGCTCGCTGACCCGCACGTACCAGACGTCCCTCGCCGCCGGCACCTACTGCAACGTGCAGAGCAACACGACCGTGACCGTGAACGGATCGGGCCAGTTCACGGCGACCCTGGGCGCCAACACGGCGCTGGCGATCTACGCGGGCAAGTCGAGCTGCTGAGCCGCCCCCACGCGACCGCGCGCCGTCGCCACAGGCGGTGCGCGGTACGCGGTAGTGGTGCGCGCAGGGTTGACGGCCTCATGACACGGCTCTACGTTCCGCACTGCTATGGGAGCGCTCCCATAATGGGATGGATCATGCTGCGCCGGCCCGCTCCCTGGTCAGCCGCACCACCAGACGATAGGAGTCGCGATGCGCGTGACACGGCACCTGGGGGCCCTGCTCGCAGGCCTCGCCCTGCTGTTCGGGATATCGACGGCACCGTCCTCGGCGGCGGCCACCGCCCTGCCGGGCAGCTTCCAGTGGAAGTCGAGCGGGGCGCTGATCGCCCCGAAGTCGGACGCCGGCCACAACATCAGCGCGATCAAGGATCCGTCGGTCGTGTACGCGGGCGGCAAGTGGCACGTGTTCGCCAGCACCGCGAGCAGCACCGGCGCGTACAGCATGGTGTACCTGAACTTCACGGACTGGTCGCAGGCGGCTTCCGCCCCGCAGTACCACCTGGACCAGAGCGCGATCGGCGCCGGGTACAAAGCGGCCCCGCAGGTGTTCTGGTTCGCGCCGCAGAAACTGTGGTACCTCGTCTACCAGACCGGTGACAACGCGGCGTACTCGACGACCACGGACATCGCGAATCCGGCGTCGTGGACCGCGCCGAAGAAGTTCTACGCCGACGGCATGCCGCAGATCGTCAAGGACAACATCGGAACCGGCTACTGGGTCGACTTCTGGACCATCTGCGGCACCGTGAACTGCTACCTGTTCTCCTCCGACGACAACGGCCATCTCTACCGCTCGCAGACCACCCTGGCGAACTTCCCGAACGGCTTCACCAACACGGTCATGGTGATGCAGGACTCCAACAGGTACCGCCTCTGGGAGGCCGCCAACGTCTACAAGCTGAGCACCTCCAACACCTATCTGCTGCTCGTCGAGGCGATCGGAGGCAACGGCAAGAGGTACTTCCGGTCCTGGACGGCGACCAGCCTGACGGGGACGTGGACCGCCCTGGCCGACTCGGAGACCAACCCCTTCGCCCGCTCGACGAACGTCACCTTCGACGGCGCGGCCTGGACCCAGGACATCAGTCACGGCGAGATGATCCGCGCCGGCGCCGACCAGACCCTGACCGTTGACCCGTGCCGGCTCCAGTACCTCTACCAGGGCATGAACCCGGCCGCCACGGGCCCGTACAACACACTGCCGTGGCGGCTGGGACTGCTCACGCAGACCAACTCGAACTGCTGAGTCCGCTCACTTCCAGGTGTCGCTCGTGGAGTATCCGGACGAACTGCCTGCCGTGCACGAGCGGTTCGCCCCGGACTCCCGGGTCACGTTCCCGGAGCCGTCATTCTCGGCGTACCGAAGGACGGTCGGGAAGGGCGCCTCAAGGTCTCGGTGAAAGTTCTTGCCGTGAGTTGCAAGCCTCTTGCTGTAAACCTTTCGTCAGCGATACGGTCACGCGGGCGCCCGGCGACGAAGCCGTCCCGCGGCGTCGGGGTCGGACCCAAAAGAGCCGTAATCGCAAGGAGTTCCCGCCTGTGATACCGAGATGGCCGGCGCCCCCGACGCGCCGCACCGCGCCACCAGCCCGACGGGTCGCGGCCGTCGCCGTGGCCGCGCTGGCCGCCGCCCTCGTGCAGCCCCTCGCGGCGCACGCGGCCAGTCCGCCCCCACCGCCGTCCGACGCGAAGCTGGCCGCCGCCCCGGCCCGGCACGACGACACCCGTGAGCAGTTCTACTTCGTCATGCCGGACCGCTTCGCCAACGGCAGCACCGCCAACGACAAGGGCGGACTGACCGGCTCACGCCTCACCACCGGCTACGACCCCACCGACAAGGGCTTCTACCAGGGCGGCGACCTCAAGGGCCTGACCCGGCGGCTCGACTACATCAAGGGCCTCGGCACCACCTCCATCTGGATGGCGCCGATCTTCAAGAACCGGCCCGTCCAGGGCACCGGGAGCAACGCCTCCGCCGGTTACCACGGCTACTGGATCACCGACTTCACCCAGGTCGACCCGCACTTCGGCACCAACAAGGACCTGGAGACGCTCATCTCCAAGGCGCACGCCAAGGGCATGAAGGTCTTCTTCGACGTCATCACCAACCACACCGCCGACGTCGTCGACTACGAGGAGAAGTCCTACGACTACCTGTCCAAAGGCGCCTTCCCGTACCTGACCAAGGACGGCGAGCCCTTCGACGACGCCGACTACGCGGACGGCGGCACGAAGTTCCCGGCCGTCGACGCCGGCTCCTTCCCGCGCACCCCGTCGGTCACCCCCGCGCAGAAGACCGCCAAGGTCCCCTCCTGGCTCGACGACCCGACGATGTACCACAACCGCGGCGACTCGACCTATGCCGGCGAGTCGACGACGTACGGGGACTTCTCCGGCCTCGACGACCTGTGGACCGAGCGTCCCGAGGTCGTCAGCGGGATGGAGAAGATCTACCAGCGCTGGGTGCGGGACTTCCGGATCGACGGCTTCCGGATCGACACCGTGAAGCACGTGAACATGGAGTTCTGGACCCAGTGGGCGACCGCCCTCGACGCCTACGCGGCCAAGCAGGGCCGGGACGACTTCTTCATGTTCGGCGAGGTCTACTCCGCCGACACGTCGATCACGTCCCCCTACGTCACCCAGGGCCGCCTGGACGCCACGCTCGACTTCCCCTTCCAGGAGGCGGCCCGCCAGTACGCCTCCCAGGGCGGCAGCGCGCGAAAGCTCGCCTCGGTCTTCGCCGACGACTACAAGTACACGACCGACAAGGCCAATGCCTACGAGCAGGTCACCTTCCTCGGCAACCACGACATGGGCCGCATCGGTTACTTCCTGAACCAGGACAACCCCGAGGCCACCGACGCCGAACTCCTCGCCAAGGACGAGCTCGCCAACGAGCTGATGTTCCTCAGCCGCGGCAACCCGGTCGTCTACTACGGCGACGAGCAGGGCTTCACCGGCGCCGGCGGCGACAAGGACGCCCGCCAGACGATGTTCGCCTCGAAGACGGCCGACTACCTCGACGACGACGAGATCGGCACCGACCGCACCCACGCGAGCGACGCCTACGACACCAAGGCCCCGCTGTACCGGCAGATCAGCGAGCTCTCCCGGCTGCGCGCGGCGAACCCCGCCCTCACCGACGGCGTGCAGACCGAGCGCTACGCCGCCGACGGCGCCGGCGTCTACGCCTTCTCCCGCAACGGCACCGGCAAGGACAAGACCGAGTACGTCGTCGCCTTCAACAACGCGGGCACGGCGCAGGAAGCGACCTTCGAAACCGGTTCCGCGAACACCGCGTTCCGCGGGATCTACGGCACCGGGGAAACGGTCGCCGCCGGCGCCGACCGGAAAATCACGGTAACCGTTCCCGCGGGCTCGGCCGTCGTCCTCAAGGCCGCCCGCAGGCTGCCCGCCCCGGCCACCGGGCCGACCGTCACCCTGCACGCCCCCGCCGCCGGCGCGACCGGCACCGTCGAGCTGAACGCCGACGTGACGGGCGGTCGGCTCAACCGGGTCGTCTTCGCCGCCCAGACCGGCAACGGCACGTGGCAGACCCTCGGCTCCGCCGACCACGCCCCCTACCGGGTCACCCAGACCGTCGACGCGGACGTACCCGCGGGCACCGCCCTGCGCTACAAGGCGGTCGTCGTCGACTCGGCCGGACACACGGCGAGCGCCACCGCGGCCTCCGTCACCGGCACCCCGCCCGCCGAGGAGGTCCCCACCGCCTCCTCCCGGGACTACGCGATCGTCCACTACAAGCGCACCGACGGCGACTACGCCGACTGGGGCCTGTACGCCTGGGGCGACCTCGCCGACGGCGAGTCGACCACCTGGCCGGACAGCCACCCCTTCGTCGGCCGGGACGCGTACGGGGCCTTCGCCTACGTCAAGCTGAAGCCGGGCGCCTCGTCCGTCGGCTACCTGGTCATCGACAAACAGGGCGACAAGGACGTCTCCGCCGACCGGACGATCGACGTCACGAAGACCGGCGAGGTCTGGATCGAGCAGGGCAAGGAGGGCGCCCTCACTGAGAAGCCCGACCTGCCCGCCCAGGACACCGCCAAGGCCGTCCTGCACTACCACCGCGCCGACGGCGACTACACCGGCTGGGGTCTGCACACCTGGACCGGCGCCGCGAACCCCACCGAGTGGTCGAACCCGCTGAAGCCCACCACGACCGACGCGTACGGCGCGGTCTTCGAGGTGCCGCTCACCGCCGGTGCCACCAGCCTGAGTTACATCCTCCACAAGGGCGACGAGAAGGACCTCCCGTCCGACCGGTCGTTGGACCTCGCCGCGAACGGCCACGAGGTGTGGCTGCTGAACGGCCAGGAGAAGTACCTGCTCCCGCAGCCGGCCGGCTCCGCGGCAGCCCTCGACCTGACCACGTCCAAGGCGGTCTGGATCGACCGGAACACCGTCGCCTGGAACGGCTCCGAGGCCGCCGCCTCGACCCAGCTGCTGTACAGCCGGGACGGCTCGATCGCGGTCGCGAAGGGCACGCTCACCGGGTCCGCCAAGTGGCTCCGGCTGACGAGGACGGCCCTCACCGACGCCCAGAAGGCCGCCTATCCGCACCTCGAGGCCTACACCGCCTGGTCCGTCGACCCGCGCGACCGGGACCGGGTGCGGGAAGCCCTCGGCGGTCAGGTCGTCGCCACCCAACGGGCCGTGAACGGCGCCGTACTGGCGGCGACCGGCGTACAGATCGCGGGCGCGCTGGACGACCTGTACCCCGGCGCGACCAAGGCCCGGCTCGGGCCGACCTTCCACGACGGCCGGCCCACCCTGGCCGTCTGGGCGCCGACCGCACAGCAGGTCTCCCTGGAGCTCGACGGCTCCACCGTGCGGATGAAGCGCGACGACGCCACCGGCGTCTGGTCCGTCACCGGCCCCAGGTCCTGGAAGAACAAGCCCTACCGGTACGCCGTGACGGTGTGGGCGCCCACGGTCGGCAAGGTCGTCAGCAACAAGGTCACCGACCCCTACTCGGTCGCCCTCACCACGGACTCCGCGCGCAGTCTCGTCGTCGACCTCGACGACAAGGCCCTCGCCCCCGGCGGCTGGTCCACGCTGACCAAGCCGAAGGCCGTCCCGCTGAAGGACGCCCAGATCCAGGAACTGCACGTCCGGGACTTCTCCGTCGCGGACACGACCGTCCCCGCCCAGGACCGGGGCACCTACCGGGCCTTCGCGGACCAGGGCAGCGACGGCTCGAAGCATCTGCGGGAGCTGGCGGCGGCGGGCACGTCCTACGTCCACCTGCTGCCCGTCTTCGACATCGCCACCATCGCCGAGGACAAGGCCGCGCAGTCGGTCCCGGACTGCGATCTGGCCTCCTCTCCGGCCGACTCCGAGAAGCAGCAGGAGTGCGTGACCGCGACCGCCGCGAAGGACGCCTACAACTGGGGGTACGACCCGTACCACTACACGGTCCCCGAGGGCTCCTACGCCGGTGACCCGGACGGGACCGCCCGTACCGTCGAGTTCCGCCGGATGGTGGAGTCGCTGAACCAGGAGGGCCTCAGGGTCGTCATGGACGTGGTCTACAACCACACGGCGGCGAGCGGCCAGGCGGCGACCAGCGTCCTCGACCGGATCGTCCCCGGCTACTACCAGCGGCTGCTCGCCGACGGCTCGGTGGCGAACAGCACCTGCTGTGCCAACACCGCCACCGAGAACGCGATGATGGGCAAGCTGGTCGTCGACTCGATCGTCACCTGGGCCCGGGAGTACAAGGTCGACGGCTTCCGTTTCGACCTCATGGGACACCACCCCAAGGCCAACATCCTCGCGGTGCGCAAGGCGCTGGACGCGCTGACCCCCGCCAAGGACGGCGTCGACGGCAAGAAGATCATCCTCTACGGCGAGGGCTGGAACTTCGGCGAGGTCGCCGACGACGCCCGCTTCGTCCAGGCCACGCAGAAGAACATGGCGGGCACCGGTGTCGCGACCTTCTCCGACCGGGCGCGTGACGCCGTGCGCGGCGGCGGCCCCTTCGACGAGGACCCGGGTGTCCAGGGCTTCGCTTCCGGGCTCTACACCGACCCCAACGCGTCGACCGCCAACGGAACCCCGGCCGAACAGAAGGCCCGGCTGCTGCACTACCAGGACCTCATCAAGGTCGGTCTGTCCGGGAACCTCGCCGCGTACCGCTTCACCGGCACCGGCGGCAAGGAGGTCACCGGCGCCGAGGTCGACTACAACGGCGCCCCGGCCGGCTACGCGGACGCGCCCGGCGACGCCCTCGCCTACGTCGACGCGCACGACAACGAGTCGCTGTTCGACGCGCTGGCGTTCAAGCTGCCCCAGGACACCCCGGCGGCGGACCGCTCCCGCATGCAGGTCCTCGCCATGGCCACGGCCGCGCTCTCCCAGGGCCCGGCCCTGTCCCAGGCGGGCACCGACCTGCTGCGCTCCAAATCCCTGGACCGCAACTCCTACGACAGCGGGGACTGGTTCAACGCCATCCACTGGAACTGCGCCGCCGGCAACGGCTTCGGGCGGGGACTGCCGCCCGCCGTCGACAACGCCTCCAAGTGGCCTTACGCCAAGCCCCTGTTGACCACCGTCGGCGTGGGCTGCCCGCAGATCACCACCGCCTCCGCCGCCTACCGGGATCTGCTGAAGATCCGCACCACCGAGAAGGCGTTCTCCCTCGGCACGGCCGGGCGGGTGCAGTCGGAGCTCTCCTTCCCGCTGTCCGGGACGGACGAGACGCCCGGGGTGATCACCATGGAACTCGGTGACCTGGTCGTCGTGTTCAACGCGACGCCGACCGCGACGAAACAGACCGTCGACGCGCTCGCCGGGACGGGATACCGGCTGCACCCGGTGCAGGCGGCGGGGACGGACCCCACCGTCAAGACCGCGTCGTACGTGACGGACTCCGGCACGTTCGCCGTGCCGGGGAGGACCGTCGCGGTGTTCTCCCGCACGACCCCCTAGGGCGTGTCCGCAAAGTCCCGCCCTGCCCTCCGGGCAGCCGGCGCTACTTTGCGGACACGCCCTGGACAGGGGCACTACCTTGGTGGAGCAGACCTCGAGCCGGTCTGCTCCACCGGTAAGTGTGAGGGTCCGAGGGTCGGCAGATGGACGTCAACGACAGACGGGCAGGCACGACCGTGCTGGTCGTGGACCGCACGGCGGCCGGCCGGTTCGCCCTCGGGGTGGTGCTGCGCCGCGCCGGTCACCAGGTCGTCGCGGTCGGCACCGGCCACGAGGCACTCGTCGAACTGGACGTACGGCGGCGCAAGGGCGCCCTGCCGGACGTGGCGCTCGTCGACGTGGAACTGCCGGACATGAGCGGCTTCGAACTGTGCCGCCGGCTCAAGGCCCGGCCGCACATGGCCGGGCTGCCCGTCGTGCACTTCTCGGCCGGTGACGTGGCCCCCGGCGACCGGGGGGAGGGACTGGACGCGGGCGGTGAGGCCCACCTGGCGATGCCCGCCGAGCCCGAGGAGATCGACGCGGTGGTCCGGGCGGCCGTCCGGGCCGCGCGGCTGCGGGCCGACGACCAGGCGGCGGCACGGCGGCTGTCGCTGCTGTCGGACGCGATCGTCGGCATCCAGGCGGCGCGCTCCCCGCAGGAACTCGCCGACGCCGCCGCCGAGGGCACCGCCCGCCTCACCGGCGCCCCCGCCGCCGTCTTCGTCCTCGGCCCGGACGACGCGCTGCACCGCGGCACCTCAAAGAACCGCACCTCGCTCGCCCTGCCGGACCAGGACGCCCACCAGGCCGTCGTCGCCCTGCTGCGGCGGCTCACCCACGGCCAGGCGGGGGTACGGATCACCACGGTGCCCGCGCCGCTGTGGCCCGCCGGCTTCTTCCGGCCCGGGGTGCCGCACGACGCCCGGCTCGTGCTCCTCCCCACCCAGGACGGCGCGTCCTCGGTATGTCTGGCCATGCCCACCCGAGAGGTCCGCCGGGTGGACCCCGAGACCGAGTCACGGCTGGCCCGGCTCGCCCAGGCCACCGCGCTCGCCGCCGAGCCCCTGCTCATGTACCAGGTCGAGCGGCACGTCGCGCTCACCCTCCAGCACAGCTTCCTGCCCCGGCCGCAGAAGCTGCCCGAGCTGCCGGGCGTCGACGTCGCCGTCCGGTATGTGCCCGCGTCCCGGCAGGCGGAGATCGGCGGCGACTTCTACGCCGCCCTGCGCACCGGGGAGGGGGTGCTGGCCGCCGTCGGTGACGTCGTCGGCCACTCGCTCGAGGCGGCCACCGTCATGGTCGAGATCCGGCACGCGCTGCGCGCCTACTGCGTCGACGAGAGCGACCCGGCCGTGCTCGCCGGGCGCCTGGACCGGATGCTCCAGCTCTACCACCCCGAGGTCACGGCGACCGTCTGTCTGGTCCTGATCGATCCCGGCACCGGACGGACCCGCATCGCCAACGCGGGGCACATCCCGCCGCTGATCGTCCGGGACACCGGTGGCGCCGACTACGTCAAGGCGGCCGGCCCGCTGCTCGGCCTCGGGGTGCCCCACCCGGCGCCCACCGAGCTGTTCCTCGAGCCCACCGACCGGCTCCTCATGGTCACCGACGGTCTGATCGAGACCCGGGGCACCGACCTCGCGGTGTCGATGGAGCAGCTTCGCGCGGCGGCCATCGGCGCCATGCCGGGCCTGGACGCGCTGTGCGACACCCTCCTCACCAGCTTCGGTCACGACCGGGAGGACGACATCGCGATGCTGGCGCTGCGGCTGACGAATTAGGGTGGGCGTTGTTGCCGCCCCCAAACAGGAGTTCCCATGCCGCAGATCACCGTCGACTACTCGACCACGATGGCGTCCGCCTTCGACCGGACGGGGTTCGCGCGGGCCCTGCACACCTCGGTCGTGGAGATCGCCGCCGCCAAGCCGGAAGCCTGCAAGACCCTGTTCAGGCCCGCCGAGTTCACCGCGTTCGGCTACGACGACCCCGAGGAGCGGGGGCACGCGGTCGTCCACGTCACGCTGGGGCTCCTGGCCGGCCGCACCGACGAGACGAAGACCAGGCTGACCGAGGCCGTACTGGAGCTGCTGCGCGAGCACGTGGCCCAGGACGGTTTCGTGCTGCACGCCTCCGCCGAGGTGCGCGACCTCGACCCGTCGTACCGCAAGTACGAGGGCTGAGGGCTGCCGGTCCGGCGGCTCAGGAGGCCAGGGCGATCAGCCGGGTGACCAGGTCGCCGAACGGCCCGTCGGCCGGCTCGCCGCCGAGCACGGGGCGCAGCAGTGTGCGCAGCTCGTCGTCGTGGGCCGCGCCGACGGCCGTCAGCGCGGCGAAGTCCTGGACGAGCTGGACCTCCAGCTCCTCGCGGGGGATGCGCCGCCCGTCCAGCCAGATCAGCGCGGTCGACTCGGCGAGCGAGATCCAGGAGCGGACGATCAGCTCCAGGCGCGGGGGCGCGTCGGCGATGCCCAGATGCGACAGGATCTGCTCGTAGGCGTTCTGGCGTACGGAGTCGACGAGGGCGTTCGTGGTGGAGGAGCCGACCGCCGGGCCGCCGCGCATGAGGGCGGAGAAACCCGGGCCGTGCGCGTCGACGAAGTCGAAGTAGCGGCGCATCACGCGGAGCAGCCGGGAGCCGAGGGGCCCTTCGTGCGGCTCGGCGAACCGGCCCGCCAGGTCCTCCGAGGCCCGCTTCAACGCGGCCTCGTACAGGCTGAGTTTGCCGGGGAAGTAGTGGTAGACGAGGGGGCGCGAGATGCCCGCGGCCGCGGCTATCTCGTCGATGGAGACCTCGTCGGGCGAGCGCTGGGCGAACAGTTCGAGGGCGACGCCGATCAACTGCTGCCGACGCTCCTCGACTCCCATTCTGCGACGAACCCCGGTAGTCATGCAAACACCTTACCGATCGGATCCGGCCCAGAACGGACGGGATCGGCGCAGACGTTCACCCGATTCATCACGTAACCGGCTGCTTGTCCGGTCACCTGTCGGTCATTTTTCGCCCCGGCCCTCGCGTCACGCCCCGAGTCGGGTGCCGGGCCGGGCTGTGTGCCGGGTCGCCGGCCGGATCACATGTCCAGCACCAGTCGTCCGCCGCGCGCCCGCGAGACACAGATGAGCATCGAGTCGGCGCGCTCCGCGTCGGTGAGCAACTCGTCCCGGTGATCCACCTCGCCCGCCAGCACCCGCTGTCGGCAGGTCCCGCAGAAGCCCTGCTCGCACGAGTAGAGGGTGTCCGGCAGTTCGGCGCGGACGGCGGCCAGCACGGTCGAGCCGGCCGCGACCGCCACCACCCGCCCGGTGCGCCCGAGTTCGACCTCGAAGGGGTCGCCGTCCCGGACGGCACCGGCCGTGAACCGCTCGAGGCGGACGTGCGGCACCCGCTGCTGGACCGCCGCCATGAGCCCCTGCGGGCCGCAGCAGTAGACGGCCGTCCCCTCGGGCAGGTCCGTGAGCAGCGCGTCGAGATCGGGCCGTCCCTCCACCACCGTCACCCGGCCCTCCCCGCCGAGCTTCTCGATCTCGTCCAGGAACGGCATCGAAGCCCGCGTCCGGCCGGCGTAGAGCAGCCGCCACTCGGCGCCTTCGGCGAGCGCCCGCAGCATGGGCAGGACCGGTGTGATGCCGATGCCCCCGGCGACGAAGACGTACGAGGGCGCCTCGACGAGCGGGAAACGGTTACGGGGTCCCCGCACCTCGACCTCCGTCCCCTCCCGCAGCTGCTCGTGCACCTCGCGTGAGCCGCCCCGCCCGTCCCCGACGAGCCGCGCGGCGACGGTGTACGAGGAGGTGTCCCGCGGGTCCCCGCACAGCGAGTACTGCCGTACCAGGCCCGACGGCAGCACCAGATCGAGGTGCGCCCCCGCCTCCCAGCGCGGCAACCCGCCTCCTTCGAGACGTAGTTGGACGACGCCCTCGGCGATCTCCCGCCGTACGGTGACCAGCAGCCGCAGTGCCCGGGTCCGGGGCCGGCCGGAGACCGGTTCCGCCAGTGCGGGCATCGGCCACAACGGCGAGACCCGGATCCGGCGGCGCAGCGCCCGCCGGACGAGCAGCGCGGCGCCCGCGACGACCGCGGCGGTCAGCGGCTTCGGCGTCACGACGCCCTCTCCTGTGCGGCGAGCGCGGCCAGCGCGGCGGGGGAGGAGGCGAGATAGGCGACCGCCTGCTCGGTGGAGCACTCCCGCGAGGGATGGTACGCGCGGCTCAGATAGCGCGGGACCGACCTCAGCAGATCA
The DNA here is from genome assembly GCF_045161545.1 of Streptomyces sp. NBC_00637. NCBI lineage: Bacteria > Bacillati > Actinomycetota > Actinomycetes > Kitasatosporales > Streptomycetaceae > Streptomyces > Streptomyces sp. NBC_00637. The sequence goes on from NZ_CP109046.1 coordinate 6,146,216, forward strand.
CCGGTCGCGGGCAGCGTGCCCCGTCTGCCCCGGACGTAGAAGTCCTTGAAGGAGGCACGGCCGTCGACCAGGGTCGGGTCGTTCTCCATGAAGAAACGGGCCCCGCGCTGCCACAGGAACACCATCGCCGCGAACGCCGTCGCCCAGGTCCGCACCCGCCGCCGGTAGCCGCCGTCGACGTGTGTGAAGAGGTCGAAGGCGACGGACCGGTGCTCGACCTCCTCGGCGCCGTGCCAGCGCAGCAGGTCCAGCATGGTCGGGTCGGCGCCCCGCCGGTCGAGCTCCTCGGCGTTCAGCACCCAGTCGCCGAGGAACGCGGTGTAGTGCTCGATGGCCGCGATCAGCGCCACCCGCTCCATCAGCCACCAGCGCCGGGCCCGGCCCGGCGGCAGGGTCCGGTCACCGAGGAGCTTCTCGAAGAACCAGTCGACCTGCGCGGTGTACGGGGTCGGGTCGAGCCCCTGCTCCCGCAGATGCGGCAGCACCTCGTCGTGGGCCTGGGAGTGCATCGCCTCCTGCCCGATGAACCCGATGACGTCCTCGCGCAGCCGCTCGTCCCGGATGTACGGCAGCACCTGCCGGTAGACGTGTACGAACCAGCGCTCACCGGCCGGCAGCAGCAGGTGCAGGACGTTGATGGTGTGGGTGGCGAACGGGTCGCCAGGCACCCAGTGCAGCGGGGTGCCCTCCCAGGAGAAGGACACCTTGCGTGCCTTGAGCGTGACACGCTCGTCCGGCCGCCTGTCGGGCTTGTTGGACATGGTGTCAATGTACTGACGAGTAGGGCGGAGGTGAACCCCCGTGCGACAACTCGCCCGCACCACCCTCCCACCCGACGGACCCGCCGCCGGGTCAGCGCAGCCCGCTGATCGACCGACCGTCGTTCAGCCTGCCCTCCAGGCCGGCCTGCGCCCCCTGCTTCGTCGGCACCGCCAGCAGGTTGCCCTGCCCGGAGCCGGTCACCCCGCCCGTCGCCCGAATGGATGCCGTCGCCTTGTCGCCGGCGGCCAGCAGGTACCAGTCGCCGCCCTTCGACTTCCACAGCACCCCGGCCAGCACATGCGGATCGCGCGGCCCGCACGCCGGTACGTCCCCGGCCTTCGCCACGGCCGCCCCGAACAGCCCGCCCGGAGTGTGGAACTGGGCCAGCACCCTGCTGCCGTCGCCCCGCCAGGTCTCGGCCCGGGTGCACACCCAGGTCGCGGCGCCGTTGGCGTCGGGCAGCTGCTGCCGGGTGTAACCCCAGGCGTTGACCGTACGCACGCCCTGACCGCGGGCGTCGGCCAGCGAGCAGGCGAACGGCGCCCAGGTCCGCAGCGCCGTCGCGCCGCTCGCCTCCTTGGGCGCCGCCGGACGCCCCGCCGTGAGGCGGGCGGGGACGAGCTCCCCGAGGTCGCTGAGCAGATGGGTGCCGGAGGCGTCCGTCAGCTGGAGCACGTTCCACGTCGCACACGTGCCGGTGTGGGTGGCCGGGCTGGCCAGCGGCGAGGTGATGCCGTCGGTCAGCGTCAGGTCCATCACCCCGGCGCCCGGCTTCGACAGGTCCCGCTCGCCGGCCTTCGTCACCCAGGGCGCCGTCAGATAGCGCACGTTGCCGTCCGCCCGGCCCAGCACCAGCGCGCCCGCCTCGGGGCCGGTCGCGCCGTCCACCCGCGCGAAGTCGAGGGCCGCCCCGGCGGTCCCGTCCTTCGGCTCGGCGTAGCGGGCGATGCGCAGACCGTCGTAGAGGATCACCACGCGCGCGCTGTCGACCTCGCCCGCGTACAGGAGCCGGGGCGGTCCGGCCGGGCCGCCGGACGGGGTGTCCGGGGTGGCGGAGACGTGCACGGCCTTCCCGGGGCGGGCCCAGACGGCGAGGGCGCGGCGCAGCAGCGCAGTGTCCCGGGTGAGGGGGCCGCGCGCCGGCCAGACGGAGAAGTCGGTGCGCGCGGAGGTCTTCCAGGCGGCGGGGGACACCTTCACCAGCCGCCCGGGGTCGAGGGCCGCCTCGGCGGCGGGGTTCTGCGCGTACGGCGGGGCCGCCGCGCCGTCGCGTCCCCAGCCGCCGCCGGGCAGCGCGACCAGAGCGCCGCACACGGCGAGCGCGGCCGCGGCGGCCAGCGCGGCCCTGGTGTACCGGCGGCGACGCATCAGATCCGTGGGCCGGGCCTGGAGCGAGCAGGCGTCGAACTCGGGGGAGTCGAGCAGGGCGTAGTGCGCGGCGGGGACCTTGGCGGCCTCACGCAGGGCCGCGGTCGCCTTGGCGTCCGTCAGGCCGGACCCGGTCAGCACCTCGCGGACATCGCCGTCGGGGAGTCGCTCCAGGCCGCGCAGCACGTAGGCGGCCCGGGCCGGGCCCGACAGGGCGGCCAGGCGCTGGTCCAGGGCGAGCTCGTCGGCGCCGCCGGAGCGGGGGAAGAGCCGCAGACCCCACACCTGGGGGAGCAGCGGCGGGAGCTGCGCACGCTTGGGGCGGGCCAGCAGTCGCAGCGGCAGCCCCGCCTCCAGCGCCGTACGGACCACCTGGAGGCGGATGTAGGCGTACCCGGGGTCGCCGTCACGACCGTCCCCCGCGCCCCCGTTCTGGGCCGGGATGACGGGGGTCGAGGCGCTGCCCCGGGGCAGCGCGCGCTGGGCGAGCGCATGGGCGGTCAGGACGCGCCGGCTGCGGCCGAGACCGGGGGGCAGCACCAGATAGGCGAGCCGGACGAGCCGCGGGTAGTGCTCGACGAGCGCGGCCTCGGCCTGCTCGACGTCGACGGTCCGGTCGGCGGAGGATCCGGGTGCGGGGCGCGGGGCGACATCCTGTGACTGCACGTCCAGCAGAACGAGCGAGACGGTGGATGGTCACCCCGGGCGGGTCAGTCCTCCCGGAGCGCCCTCGCGTAGTTGGCCATCGACCGCTGGTAGCGCGGCAGATGAGGGGCCAGGGCGCCGAGCACGAGGGACAGGCCCTCGCGGTCGCGGCCGAGGCTCGACAGACACAGGGCCAGACAGGCGCGTACGGCGTCGTCCAACTCGTCCGACGGGCCGTCCAGTTCGGGGGTCAGCAGGTCGACGCCCTGCTGAGCCTGCCCGATGTTGCGGAGGGAACTGGCGAGTTGGATCTTCGCCCGCCTGCCCTTGTAGCCGCTCTCCTCGCTCAGCCCGCGCGCGAGCGCCTCCCGGTACAGCGGGGCGGCCTGGTCCGAGTGGCCGGTCGAGTCCCAGGCACAGGCCCGCTCGAACGGGCCCAGCGGACTGCCTTCGGGCAGCTCGGCGACGAGCTTGTCGATCACGGCCCGGAACTCCGCCGCCCGCGCCTGCGGATAGTCGTCGAAGCCGGACCAGGCGGCGGTCACGCGGTCTTCCCAGTCTTGGTTCACCGGCACACTTTCGCACGGGTGTCCCCACCGGGCGGGGGTATTTTGAGCGCACCGTGCGTGAGAGCCGTATCCAGAGCGAGGCTCTTGCAGGGAGGAACGGATGAAGATGACGCGACCGATGCTCGCGGTGGCCGCCGCCGCGGCGGCGCTGGTGCTGACGGGCTGTGGTGCCGACGGGACCGCGGAGACCGCCGTCCCGGTGACGGCGACCGGCAGCCTGGAGCACTTGGCGGCGGAGGTGAAGTGCACGCCCGACATGCAGACCGACGCCGACGAACTGCGCCAGGCGCTCTGCAAGAACGACGACGGCAAGTTCATCCTGCTGACCTTCGCCACCGACCGCGGTCAGCGCGAGTGGATCAACGGGGCCAAGGACTACGGCGGTCACTACCTGGTCGGCCGCAAGTGGGTGGCCGTGGGCGAGGAGACCGGCACGGTGACGGCGCTGCGCAAGACGCTCGGTGGCGACATCGAGGAGGGCACGGACCACTCCGCGCACGTGTCGGGCGATCCCTCCGCCGGTGCTTCGCACTCCGGTCACTGACCGGCTCCGCGCGTCTCGCGCTCCCGGCGCGTCCGCGCACGCGGCGGACACGAGAAGGCCGGCGGTGAGGAATCCTCACCGCCGGCCTTCTCGTTCGGCTCTGCCGTCCGGGGCTGCCGTCCGGCTCTACCGGGTGGCCCGCTCAGCGGGTCACTTGCACTTCTTGCCGGTGTTGATGCAGTTGACCATCTTGTTCATCAGGTTCGTGGAGAAGAAGTTGATGAAGTCGTTGTGGTCGGTGATCGGCTTGTGCAGGTTCTCCGGGAACGTGTCCACCGCGTACGGGTTCACGACGGTGCCGTTCTGGAGCTTCGGGGCGGCGACGTTGTAGACCAGGCGGACCTGGAGCTGGGGGATCGCCTTGAAGCCGTTCGCGCAGGTGCCGTCCGCCTGGACGAAGGCCACGTGCGTGCGGTGGTTGGCGCTGTCGATGTTCTGACCGTCCCAGCAGCTCTGGAAGTTGGTCGTGCGCACCACCTGGCTGCCCTGCGGGCAGATCGGGTACTGGGTCTCCAGCTGCACCTTGTTCTCGAAGCCGGTGCAGCTCCAGTTCACGTTCGCGTTGGCGTTGCCGTTGACGAAGGCCTTCGCGTCACCGGTGATGATGCGCAGGGCCGTCGGCATCGCGACGACCTTGCCCTTCTTGTTGCCGACGAACTTGATCTGCGCCTGGGCGGGCTGGAGGATCTTGCCGACGTTGCCTTCCTTGCCACCGCCGTCGTTGTTCTGGTCGAAGTCCTGCGAGCCGTCCTGGACTCGCAGTACCGGCCAGAAGTACGAGGACTTGTCGCCCTGGTTCTGGCAGCTGGTGCCGGCTCCCGCCAGCTCCTGGTCGCTCGCGAAGGCGTCGTTGTTCTGGTTGCCGACGTAGTCGTGCAGGTGGTGCGCGCCGTTGGTGACACCGGGGGCGACGATCACGTTGTCCGTGTTGTGGTTGTCGTTCCCGTTGGTGCCGCAGCTCGAGGTGAAGGTGCCCCGGGAACCGCTGTTGCCGTTGGCCTTGGCACCGTTCGCGCCGACGCCCAGCTGCGCGTTGGCCTGGACCTTCGTGATGTCCACGAAGTCCGCGGCGACCGGTCCGTTGCCGCCCTGGCCGTTCTGCGCCTGGCCGGCGTTGCCGCCGTTCTGCTGGCCGCCGTTGTTGTTGTTCTGGCCACCGTTGTTCTGGTTGCCGGTGTTGTTCTGGCCGTTGTTGTTGTTCTGCTGGCCGTTGCCCGCCTGGCCCGCGTTGGTGTTCGCCGCCTGCGTGGTGCAGGCCGCCAACTGGCTCAGCGAGCTGTTGAACTGGCCACCGGAGCGCTGGATGTTGATGCGGATCCGGTCGATCGTGGCCGCGCGCTTCTCCTTGAGGGGGCCGGTGATCGCGTTCTGCACGAAGCCGGCGTCGCCGGCCTGGGCCTGACGGGTCGAAGCGAGCCGGGTGTAGGCCTCGGTGATCTGCTTGTCGAGGTTGGCCAGCTCGGTCGCGACGCCCTGTTTCGCCCCGTTGGGTACGTTCGTCAGCTTCTGCCCCACGTCCGGGCAGGAGATGGTGGCGACCTGAGCGGCCGCCGTGGCGGCCTTGGTCGAGTTCTGGCCCGAGTTCGACTCGTGCGCCGAAGCGTAGAAGTTCGCCCAGATCAGCCCGCCCCCGCCGAGCGCTAGGGCCGCCGATGCTGCCACGGCCTTCGTGGCCATCGACGAACGGCGTTTACGTATGTTGCGTCCCATGGAACTCCTCTGACTTCCTTGCGGGGCAGCATCGAGGCGCCCGACAGGAGTGAAGCTGAAGCTGCTTCCTCCTTTACGCATGGCGCCCCTGCGGTGTTCAGCCCACTCGGAAATTGATGAGAGCCCCGTACGACAAAACAACCCCAACGCCCTCACACGACACAGCAGTTGGCGGGTCAGCGGTCACGGTCCAGATAGGCCAGCACCGCCAGCACCCTGCGGTTGTCGTCGTCCGAGACCTCCAAACCCAGCTTCACGAAGATGTTGGCGGTGTGTTTGGCGACGGCCCGCTCGGTGACCACCAGAGCGCCCGCGATCGCCGCGTTCGACCGGCCCTGCGCCATCAGCTCCATCACCTCCCGCTCGCGCGGGGTGAGCCGGTCCACCGGCCCCTGTCCGTCACCCGAGCGCCGGGCCAGCAGCTGCTGGATCACCTGCGGGTCCATCGCCGTACCACCGGCCGCGACCCGCCGTACGGCGTCCACGAACTGCTCCGCGTCGAACACCCGGTCCTTCAGCAGATAGCCGATCCCGCCGGTGCCGTCGGCGAGCAGCTCGCGCGCGTACAGCTGCTCGACGTGCTGGGACAGGACGAGCACCGGCAGTCCGGGTCTCCTGCGGCGGGCCCGGAGCGCGCACTGGAGGCCTTCGTCCGTGTGCGTGGGCGGGAGCCGGACGTCGACCACGGCGACGTCCGGCTCCAGTTCGGCGAGCGCCCGCTCCAGTTCGGGCCCGCTCTCGACGGCGGCGGCGATCTCGAAGTCGTAGGCCTCCAGCAGCCGGACGAGACCGTCCCGCAGCAGGAAGAGGTCCTCGGCTAGGACAACACGCAAGGGATCTCCATGGTCACCATGGTGGGACCGCCCGCGGGAGAGCTGACGGCCAGGACGCCGTCGAATGTACCCAGTCGCCGCTCGACTCCGGACAGGCCCGAGCCGGCCCCGATCGCCGCGCCGCCGACGCCGTTGTCCGTGACGGAGATCCGCAGCCGGCCCGCCCCGTGATGGAGGTCGACCCAGATCCGGTCGGCGCCGGAGTGCTTGATCGCGTTGGTGAGCAGCTCGCTCACCGCGAAGTAGGCCGCCGACTCCACCGGCGCGTCCGGCCGGCCGCCGTCGAGCTCGACGTTCACCTCGGTGGGAACCGGCAGCCGCAGTGCCAACGCCCGTACGGCGTCGCCGAGTCCGCGCTCGGCCAGCACCGGCGGGTGGATGCCGCGCACCAGGTCGCGCAGTTCGGAGAGCGCCTCGGCGGACGACCGGCGGGTCTGCGCCAGAAGCGCCTTGGCCTTCTCCGGATCCTTGTCGACGAGCATCTCGACGGTGCCGAGGTCCATGCCCATCGCCACCAGCCGGGCCTGCGCGCCGTCGTGCAGATCCCGCTCGATGCGCCGCAGTTCGGCGGCCGAGGTGTCCACGGCGTCCCGCCGGGTCTCCGTCAGCACCCGCACCCGCTCGGCCAGAGCCGCCTGACTCGGGACGAGCATGGCCTCGGTGAGACGGAAGTGGACCTGGAGCGCGCTGACGGTGTACCGGTGGGCGACCACGAGGAGGACGGCCCCCAGGGCGCCGGCGGCGAACGCGGTCGCCTGGCCGCTGACCGGCACGAAGCCGTACCAGTAGGGGTCGTCCGGGTAGCCCTCGACCCGCCACAGCCCGGCGGGCAGCGCGATCCCCTCCAGCGGATAGAGGACCAGGACGGCCGGCAGCAGAGCGGTGACGAACCCGGCCGTCATGTCCACCACGAGCCAGCGCAGGTCCCGCCAGGTCGCCGGATCGCGCAGCAGCGCGTAGCTGAGCTTCCACGGGTTGGCGGTCTCGGGGACCGGCCGGTACGCCGACGGGATGCGCACCCCGCCCCACCGCTCGGCGAGCGCCCGCCGCCGGTCCGCGTAGGCGCGCACCCCCTTCACCACATAGGGCGTCGTGAAGGCCCCGACCCCGATGGGTATCAGGGCCATGGACACGAGGGAGAGGACGAAGCCCAGGATGGCCGACGGCAGCGATCCGACGGCCAGCGCGAGCCCCCGCCCGGCGGCGAGCACCATCCCCCGTGCCCTCGAACCGCCTTCGTCGCTCTTCGTGTTGGTGTTCATGGCGTCAGTCTGGCCGAGCCGCGGGCGGGCGGTCACTGGCCCGACGCCCCCGGTCAGGGGGTGGTGCCAGGTACACCTGCGGCCTCCGGTCCACCGGTGCCCGCCGCGAGCACCTTCGCCTCCACCTCCGGGTCCAGGCCCTTCTGGGAGCGGTCCGGACGCCGGGGCGCCGTACCGCCGATCGACCTCAGCCAGTCCCAGGTGTCGGCGACCGTCGCCTCGACGGGACGGCAGGACAGCCCCGTCGCCATCGCCCGTGAGACGTCGGCCGCGTGCAGGGCGTCGTGCAGGTCGGTGCCCGGAGGCACCCACACGGGCAGCTCGGTCCACGGCTCGATACCCGCGTCGAGGATGATCTCCGGCGCCGTCCACCGCAGTGCGGCGTCCGAGCCGGTGGCCCGCACACACGCCTCCAGCAGCCCGCCCATCGTCGTGTGCCCCTGCGGGCTGGTCAGGTTGTACGGCCCGCTCAGCTCCCGCTCGACCGCGCCGAGGATCCACTCGGCGAGATCGCGGACGTCCACGTACTGCAGGGGCAGCTCGCGCGGGCCGGGCGCGAGGACCGGGCCGCCCCGGGCGATCCGGGTCAGCCACCAGGGCAGCCGCCCGACGTTCTCGTACGGGCCGAGGATCAGCCCGGCCCGCACCAGGACGGAAGCCTCCGCGCCGAACGCGTCGACGACCGCCAGCTCACCGCCGCGCTTGTCCCGGGCGTAGTCGCTCTGTCCGGCGTCGGGCTCGGCACCCTCGACGACGGGCGCGTCCTCCGCGTACCCGGGCGGCGGGGCCCACGCGTACACCGAGCGGCTCGACACGTACACATAGCGGCGAACGCGGCCCCGCAGCAGCCGCGCCGCCTCGTGCACCGCGCGGGGCGCCGCCGACCAGGTGTCGACGACGGCGTCCCACTCGCCCTCGGCCAGGGCGTCGAGGCCGCCGGGCGCGGTGCGGTCACCGGTCAGCGGCCGGGTACCGGGGACTACGCCGTGCCGCCCCCGGTTGAAGACCGTCACGTCCCAGCCGCGCCCGAGCGCCGCCTCGACGACGGGCCGTCCCGCGAACTCCGTACCACCCAGCACCAGAAGTCTCATACCGGTGACTGTGCCCGGCCCGGACGCGACGGGGAACCGTGCTCTGCCGTCGGCAGACGAATCGGGTCAGCGAGCGGTCGGCGGGGTGTACTTGTAGCCGACCCGGCGCACCGTCTGGATCGACTGGCGGTACGGTGCGCCCAGCTTGCGGCGCAGCCGGGCGATGTGCACGTCGACCGTGCGGCCGTCGCCCACGTGCCCGTAGCCCCACACCGTGGTGACGAGCTGGTCACGGGTGTGCACCCGGTTCGGGTACGCGACCAGGTGCGCGAGCAGCTCGAACTCCAGGTAGGTGAGGTCGAGTTCGCGTCCGTCCACGGCGGCCGTGCGCTGCACGGTGTCGATCCGTACGAGCGGACGCCCGGCGCCCTCGGCGGCCGGGGCCTCCTCGGCGGCCGGCCGGTCCGGCACCGCCACCGGCAGGAACGGCGACTGCTGGTCGGCCGGGACGAGTACCAGGTAGCCGACCATCGGCGGCCGGCCCGGCAGGCTGGGCAGGGTGTGCGCGGGAGCGGGCAGCCAGGTCGCGCCCGGCGGCAGGAAGTCGGCGACGTCGACCACCTCGTCCCGGTCGACGGCCCGCAGTCGGTGGCGGGCCGTGCCGTTCGGGAGGGCGGTGGTGACGCGGGGAGCGGCGGAGAGGGAACGGGTGTTCGCCATGAGAGGTCAGCTCTTTCGCGCGAGGAGTTCGTCGGGGAGGACGACGGCCCACCATGCGTGGGCGGGCTCGTCGAGGACGTACGTCGTGCGCGCTGGCCGAAGGCCGGGAGGTACGGCTTTAGAGGGCCGGCGCGTTCATCGCGCGGCAACACACCCGGTCGAAGTCGTGGTGCTGGCGGGAAGGCCAGAAGGGCTCGAGGTCGTGACGACCCGTCGCGATGCACTTCCGGTGGCTGGCCATGGCTCCATTGAAGCAGACACCCGCCCGTTACAGGAGCCTCCTCTCACAGCTTGGACGATCCCTGGCGCGAAGCCGCCGTCAGCCGACCACGCGCGCCGTCGCCAGGAGCGTGCGGACGGCGGCCCGGAGCACGTCGTCCGGATGCGCGGCGTCGCCGTACATGAGGTCCTTCACGGTCCGCCGCGGCGACTGCGCCCCGCGCCGCAGCGGCTCCACGGCGAAGCGGGGGAGGAGACCCATCTCCGTGAGTGTCACCACCGGGTGGGGCTGAACCGGGGAGAATCGTTGCCACTCCAGCGCCTGCCTTGCCAGCGGGTCCGTCGTGTCCTCGGTCCTGCCGGTGATGCGCCAGACGGCCAGTGCGGCCGTGGCCCGGCTGCCGGACGGGATACGGGGTGCCAGAAGCGGCTCGACGAGCGGCAACAGCGGCGCGGCGGCGGCACCGAGCCGGCCCGCGAGGCTCGTGGCCCAGGAGGAGGCCGAGGCGCTCAGCTCCCGGCGGAGGACGGACAGCGCGGGCTCGGGGTCGGCGGCGACCGGCCAGAGCGCCACCGCGGCCTCCGCCGAGACCGAGGAGTGCACGCCCTCCCGCACACAGAGCCGCAGCGCCCGCTCGCCCACCTCGCCCGCGGCGCGCCCCAGCCCGGCCAGCACCGCGACCGCGACGGACGGGTGGCCCGTGCCGTGGCGGGTCAGCAGTCCGGCGATCTCCCCGACGGCGTCCGACGCCGCCGCGGGGTACCGCGTGAGCACGTTGGCCAGCTCCGAGTGTCCGTGCCCCAACCGCCGCGCCACCGCCCGCGCCACGGGCTCCGCCGCCGCCCCGAACTCGTCGGTCACCGCCTTGACGGCGCGGACGGTGTCGTACGCACCGGGCGCCTCCCCGAGCAGCCGCAGCACCTCCTCGACCGCCACCTCCGCCGGCACGCGCGCCCGGGCCAGCGCGGTGACCGCCCCGGCCCGCACCGCGGGGCTGTCGTCGGCGAGGTACGGCGACACCCGCTCCCGCACGCGCGCGTGCAGCTCCGGCGGGAGCGCGCAGGTCAGCTGCGCCAGCCGGTACAGCTGCCAGGCCTCGCCCTCCGTCTCGCGCAGCGCCCACGGGAGCACCTGCGCCTCACGGTCCCGCCAGTGCTCGGTGATCTCGAAAGCGAGCGGCATCCCCTGGGCGAGAGCCCGCAGCGCGGCCCCGGGGTCCTCCAGCAGCCGTGCGGTGAGCGGCCGGTAGTGCCCGGGCCACAGCGAGATCTCCGGTTCCTCGGGCTGCTCCGGCGCGGCGGTGTACGCCCGCGCGCCGACGTCCACCAGCGGGTGCGGCAGGGGCGGTTCGGTGGTGCGCAGCAGGTCCTCGGCGGCGGCGAGCACGACCCGGGGCTCGGGGTCGGTCAGCAGGTCGTGCCGCCAGGCGCCGTCGCCCGGGTCCAGCAGCCCGAGGGCCGTCACGACCCGGGATCGCACCAGCGGGTCGCTCTCCTCGGCGAGCCGGTCCCGCAGCAGGCGCGTCGGCGCCGGGCCGCACGCCCGGCCGCACGCGGCGATCAGTGTCACCGTCGCCTCGCGTACGCCCGGGTCGGCGTCGTGTGCGAAGGGGATCAGGGACGGCATCGCCTCGGCCAGGGCCCGCCGGATGCGCCGCCGCTCGTGCCGGTGCCCGGCCCAGTTCGCGAGGTTCGCCAGCAGCCTGAGGAGTTCGGCCCGGGGACCGGGCCCGTGCAGGGCGAGCCGGATCAGCTGCGGTACGGCGGGTGCCGTGGGGACGTCGTCCCGGAAACACAGCGAGGAGAACAGCCGGTCCATCGCCGGGTCGCGAGCGGACTCGTCCGCGGACTCCAACGCCCTCAGCAGGGCGGGCACGTCGCTCGTCGGGCCGTAGGCGCGTTCGAGGGCCGCCCGGTCTCTCTCCGTCCCCATGGGAGCGCAGGATACGCAGAAGGGGGCGCCCGCCGAATCGGCGGGCGCCCCCTTCCGGGAAGAACCGGGGACAACCGGGGTTCGGACCGGATCAGACCTGGCCGGCCTTCTCCAGGGCCGAGCAGCAGGTGTCGACGATCAGACGCGTCACCAGGTACGGGTCGACGTTCGCGTTCGGACGGCGGTCCTCGATGTAGCCCTTGCCGTCCTTCTCGACCTGCCACGGGATACGGACCGAGGCGCCGCGGTTGGAGACACCGTAGGAGTACTCGTTCCACGGGGCGGTCTCGTGCAGACCCGTCAGACGGTCGTCGATGCCGGCGCCGTAGTGCTTGACGTGGTCGAGTGGCTTCGAGCCCTCACCGAGCGACTCGCACGCGGTGATGATCGCCTCGTAGCCCTCGCGCATCGCCTTCGTGGAGAAGTTGGTGTGCGCGCCGGCGCCGTTCCAGTCGCCCTTGACCGGCTTGGGGTCCAGGGTGGCGGCGATGCCGAAGTCCTCGGCGGTGCGGTAGAGCAGCCAGCGGGCCACCCACAGGTGGTCGGAGACCTCCAGCGGGGAGACCGGGCCGACCTGGAACTCCCACTGGCCGGGCATGACCTCGGCGTTGATGCCGGAGATCGCGAGACCGGCGGCCAGGCAGTTCTCCAGGTGCGCCTCGACGACGTCGCGGCCGAAGATCTCGTCGGCGCCGACACCGCAGTAGTAGCCGCCCTGCGGGGCCGGGAAGCCGCCCTTGGGGAAGCCGAGCGGGTAGCCGTCCTGGAAGAACGTGTACTCCTGCTCGATGCCGAAGATCGGCTCCTGGCTCGCGAACTTCTCGGCGACCTCGGCGAGCGCGGCACGGGTGTTGGACTCGTGCGGCGTCATGTCGATGTTGAGGACCTCGCACAGGACGAGGATGTCGTCGCCGCCGCGGATCGGGTCGGGGCAGGTGAAGACCGGCTTGAGGACACGGTCCGAGGAGTGCCCCTCGGCCTGGTTCGTGGACGACCCGTCGAAGCCCCAGATTCCCAGCGCGTCGAGACCGGCGGGCTCACCCGCGATGATCTTCGTCTTGGAACGGAGCTTCGCCGTCGGCTGGGTGCCGTCGATCCAGATGTACTCAGCCTTGAAGGTCACGGGGCCACTTCCTTCGGGTGTGTCTGACGCACGTGCGGGTGCTGCGGCGCTGCGGCACTGGGGCGCCGCCTTGTCTGCCGGGCAGACTGTCAACAGGCGATTTCCCGGTCGTTGCTCGAATGTGAACCCCGTGTTACCTGGTGGTTCTGTGGCGCGGCTCACGGTGTGAGCGGCGGGTTCGGGGGTTCGTATGCGATGCGGTGCGCCGGACGCGGGCCCGGACGCGAATCCGGACCCCGACCCGGACCGGGCACGACCCCGGCCAGGGTGCGCGGAGCGCGAACGCGTCGGTCCCGCCGCTCGTGGCCGTGAGCGGCAGGACCGATGACACCTCCGCCCTTACGGGATGCCCCGCAGGGTGCCGCCGCCGGTTCACCCGGGTGTCCGGCGGCGGGGCCTCACCCCACCTTCTCGATCAGTGCCCGGCGGATCAGGAACTTGCCGGGCTCGCGGACCTGTTCGAAGGCCGCGTTGTTGAGCAGGGCACAGCTGCCGGAGACCGAGGTCACCTCGACGGTCGTGGACTTGTTGTTGTCCAGGTTGGTGACCTTCAGCTTGGTCCCCGCCGGGAACTGGTTACTCGACGCGGCCGGGGCACCGCCCTCGCCGGAGAGCGTCACCGTGGAACCGTTGCAGACCTGCTGGCCGGAGGCGGCACCGCCGCCGTTTCCCGCGTTACCCGTGTTTCCGGCATTGCCCGTGTTCCCGGCCGGTGCGGAAGCCGCCGGAGCCGAGGCCGCCGGAGCGGAAGCCGCCTGCGAGGGCTGCGTCGCCTGGGAGTCCTGAGCCGACTCCCCAACGACGCAGCCCGACGCCTGCTGCTGGACCTTGATCTGCGCGATGACCGCCTCGCGGTTGGCGATCCGGGCCGAGGACTGCGCGTCCGGGTTCGTCCTCTGGCCCTCGATGAACTTCTCGTTGTTGCCGAGAGCCGTGGCCAGTCCCGTGCAGACGGTCGAGTCCCCGGCGGACAGGGTGTCGGCGTTCTGCGTGTCCTGTGAGGCGTTCGAGGTGGCCGCCATGGCGAAGGCCCCGGCGCCCGCCACCGCCGCCGCGCTGACGAGCAGCGCGATCTTGTTCTTCGTGCCGAGAGTTCTCCTGCGCGACATGCGCGCCTCCTGAGGGGTAGGGGAGCGTACGTCGCTATGTACGAGATACCGAACGAGGTTACTCAGCGGTCACGGGAGTCAATCGAAGTGGCGTGCGTCACACGGGAGTCGGGGTCGAAGGGAGGCGGTCGCCCAAGCGTGGCCGGCCGGGCCCGGTCAGCTCTTCCCCTCCTCGTGCGCCGCCACCGTGTCGGCGACCCGCCGGACCAATCCCTCGGTCTGTGCGGTGAGTTCGGCCTTCGCGGTCTTGCCGCCGTCGCCCCGGCGCCCGTTCGCGAACACCACCGAACGCAGGGTCGTCGCCTGCCGGAAGACCGCGGCCGAACCCGGCGGGACCGTCGCCAGACCGGCCCCCGCAGGCGGATCCAGCGGGACGACCCGATACGTCACCGGGTCCGCCGAGGCCGTCGTGGACACCCGCGAGGCGTCCTCCACCCGCTCGAAACTCAGCACGGTGACCGTCACCTGTGAGCGTCGTCCGGTGTCCGTGAACAGGGCCGCCGTCGACCGGGCGCACCCCTTGCCCTGTTCGGTCAGCCGGGCGAGCGCGGGCGACACGCCCCGCGCGCAGTCGACGGTGGTGGACAGGTCGACGCGGGCGTACCGGGAACCGTCCGCGAGCCGGACGCTCGTCGAGGGGAACGCCTGCTCCGGCCGGACGACCGGGCGGGCGAGCAGGGAGGCGGGCACGCTCGGGGCGCCGGAGAGGAGGCCCGCGCCCCCGGGCGGCACGGCCGCGAGACCCGAGGGCGTCGTGGTCGCCGGCGCCGTCGCCGGGGGAGCGGACGTGGTCCGTTCGCCCTCGCCCTCGCCCGCGATCAGCACGGTGCCGACGGCGACGGCGGCGACCAGGGCCGCGCAGGACCCGCCGACCGCCGTGCGCCGGGTCCGCCGTCGCCGTCGTATGCGCTCCCGCTCGGGCAGGGATCCGCGTCCTTGATCACCGAAGGTCATGGCGGCGGAGGGTAGCAGTGCGCGGCGCGTCGACTCCCGCCGCCGGACTAACCGTCGGCTCTCCCGCCAGGACGGGTTCTAACGGGACAACGCGTCCCGTACGGCCTCGTCGGTGCGGGCCACCAGCGCGGTGCCGTCGTCCGCCGTGATGATGGGGCGCTGGATGAGCCGGGGGTGCGCGGCGAGCGCGCCGATCCAGCGTCCTCGCGTACTCGCGTCCCGCGCCCAGTCCTTCAGGCCGAGGTCCGCGGCCTCGGCCTCCTGGGTGCGGGTGATGTCCCAGGGTTCCAGGCCGAGCCGGTCGAGCACGGCCGCGATCTCGTCCTCGCTCGGCACCTCCTCCAGATAGCGGCGGACGGTGTAGTCGGCGCCCTCGGCGTCGAGGAGCGTGAGGGCGCTGCGGCACTTGGAACAGGCGGGGTTGATCCAGATCTCCATGCGGCACACGGTAGCGGTCCCGAAGCCGCGAAAGCCCCTGTGATCAGGGGCGATTGTCAGTGGTGGGCAGTAGAATAGAAGCAGTGTTCGAGGGTTCGCCGGAGGTTCCGGACCGGGCCCTGACCGCGACAGGAGGATGCCTGTGACCGCTGCCGCAGTGAAGCCGAAGCCGTTGCCGACCCAGTCCACCGCCAAGCGTTCCGTGCAGCTCGATCTGCCCTATGTGCCCGTCGAGAAGCGGCCGTTGCCGCCCGGACGACCGCGCGAGTGGTACGCCACGCACAACCGTCGCCTCAAGGCGATGCGCCTCGCCATCGCCCTGCTCGACCTGGGCGTGTATATGCCGAACCAGGCCCGCAACGAGAGGATCCGCAGCACGGCGGAGCTGATCGGCGTTCACGCGCCGTCGGACACCACGTGCCACATGGTGCGGGCCCTGCTGCGGTACTCGCGGTGAACCGGGCGCCGGGTGCCGTCCCTGGTGACGGCACCCGGCGTCGGGACTCGGCGTCGGCACCAGGACCGGGGACAGGGGCCGGGACCGAAGTCGCGGAACGGGGCCGGGGCCAGAGGCCGGAGGCCAGGGCAGGGGCGGCGACGGGAGGTCAGCTCACCAGTTCCTTCTCGACCGGTGTGCGGAACCTCGGTGTCACCCGGGCCGGGCCCAGCCACGCCGCCAACCGCGCCGCCTCCGCCTCGATGGCCGCCTTAGCCTCGCCGCCCACGCCGTCCTCGCCCGCGCCACTGCCCTCGTCGGCCAGGATCCGCCAGACGATCTCGCCGTCGGCCCGCTGGGCCCAACCCCCCACCACCCGACCGTTCCACCACACCGTCGGGCCCACGTTCCCGCTGTAGTCGAACAGGCCGGGGCGCAGCTCCGGCGCCAGATACCAGTCCCGGGCCTGCCAGCCCATGGCCGTCGGGTCCAGGCCGGGCAGCAGGGCCGCCCACGGCTCGCCGGGGACGGGCACGGCATCCACGTCGTCCTCGACCACGTACCCCGTCCCCCCGTCCAGCGTCACCGCCCGCGCGCCGATCGCCGTCAACGCCCGGCGGACGTCCGTCACCTTCCAGCCCGTCCACCACTTCAGATCGGCCTCCGTGGCCGGACCGCACGCCGTCAGCCAGTGCCGCAGCAGCTCCGACTGGGCCTGCGCCACAGGCAGTTCGGCGTGCCGGGGGGCCAGGGCCCAGCGGAACTGGCTCGACGTCCACGAGCCCAGGGGCCGCCCCCTGACCACCTTGCCCTCCACTCCCAGCACCCTCAGCAGCCGCGTCACGACGGTGTGAACGCCCTCGTAGGGCTTGCCCGCCGCGTACACGAACCGCTCCCGCAGCCGCGGCTCCTCGCGGGCCAGCTCGGCCGCGGTCGCCTGGCCGAGCCGGGCCAGGGCGGCCAGCGCCGACTCCTCGACCTCCTTCAGCCAGGCCGCGTCCGGTGCGCCGGCCTTCGCCATGTCCTTCACCAGGCCTGCCCGCTCCCGCGCGGCGACCGCGAGCCCGGTCGAGGCGTGCACGACCGCGGTCGACTCCGTCGGGAACACGAACACGGTGTGCCGCATGCCGTGCATCCGGACGAGGGTCCGGTCGGCGTACAGCGCCCGGTCGGTCTCCGCCACCGTCGCCGCCGGGTCGGCGAGGCGGGCGCCGACCGCCAGGTACACCGTCGCCGGGTCCGAGCCGTGCAGGGCGAGGAGCGCGTCGGCCACCGCCTCGGGTGTCGTGACCCGCGCCCGCGGGGCCAGCCGGTGCCGCAGCGCCAGCCGCGCCCGCCGCTCCGCCACCCCGATGTACCGCAGCGCGTCACCCATGTCCGGCCTCCACCCGTCGTCGCCCCGTCGCCCTGTCGCCGTCCGGACCTCGTACCCGTCCGCCATCAGCCATCCTCGCCGACACCACCGACAATCGGGTCCCGACCACCGGGTCACCCGTTCGGCGTACCCGACATGCGGGCGCTCCCCTCCCGTCCTTCACTGCGAACAGGAGGCCGGGAAGTGTCGGGGACCGGGAGGGGTGTCGTGAACCGGCAAGTGGCGTGACCGGGAGGCGGATGTGGTGCGAAGGCGACGCGGATGAGCACCCCCACCGACCGTGCCGGACGCGGCCGGGACGCCCGTAAGCGCGTCTCCCGGTCCGCCCACGCCCTCTGGCTCCCGTCCGTCGACCGGCCCGACCCCGTCGCCATGCTGGAGCGGCAGGGCCGCGACCGGCTGCCCGAGCTGCTGCCGATCCGGTACGGGCGGATGGTCGCCTCGCCCTTCGCCTTCCTGCGCGGCTCGGCCGCCCTCATGGCCGCCGACCTGGCGTCGCAGCCGCACACCGGACTGACGGTCCAGCTGTGCGGTGACGCCCACCTGCTCAACTTCGGGCTGTACGCCTCCCCGGAGCGGGGGCTGCTCTTCGACCTCAACGACTTCGACGAGACGTTCCCCGGGCCCTTCGAGTGGGACGTCAAACGGCTCGCCGCCTCCGTCGCGGTGGCCGCCCGCGAGAACGGCCACCCCGAACCGAAGGTGCACCGCGCCGCCCTGGAGGCCGCGGCCGCCTACCGCACCGCCGTACGACGGCTCTCCCGGCTCGACGAACTCGCCGTCTGGTACGAGCGCATCGACGCCGAACGGCTGCTGCCCCTGCTGCGCTCCGCCCGGCGCCGCGGACGGGCCGGGGGCAGTCTCACCCGCGCCCGGCGCCGCACCAGCCTCCAGGCCCTCGGCAAACTCACCGAAGTCGTCGACGGACGCCGCCGCATCATCCACGACCCACCGCTGATCGAACCCGCCGGCGCCTCCGACAGCGCCGCCCTGCGCAAGATATTCAGCGACTACCGCTCCACCCTCACCGAGGAGCGCCGCCTGCTGCTGGACCGCTACCGCTTCGTCGACGCCGCCCGCAAGGTCGTCGGCGTCGGCAGTGTCGGCACCCGCTGCTTCATCGTGCTGCTCGCCGGGCGGGACACCGACGACCCGCTGTTCCTCCAGATCAAGGAGGCCCGCGCGTCCGTCCTGGAGGATCACCTGCCGAGCGGCCCCTACCTCCACCCCGGCCACCGGGTCGTCGCCGGGCAGCGGCTGATCCAGGCCGCCGGGGACGTCTTCCTGGGCTGGATGACGGGGCCGCAGAGCCGCGCCTTCTACTGGCGTCAGCTGCGCGACCCGAAGGGCGCGGCCGGCGTCGCCGGGATGTCGCCGGCCGACCTCGCGGCCTACGCCGGGCTGTGCGGCACCGCCCTGGCCCGCGCCCACGCCCGCTCCGGCGACCGGATCGCCATCGCCGGCTACCTCGGCGGCGCCGACACCTTCGAACGCGCCGTCGCCGACTTCGCCCTCACCTACGCCGACCGGACCGCCGCCGACCACGCGATCCTGGGCGCGGCGATCGCGGCGGGCGTGGTGAGCGCGACGCAGGGCGTCTGACCACCGTCAGGCGTCCTGGTGTCGCCGGTGGGCCGGGTGTCGCACGGCGCCGCCGGCGTCCGGGCGTCGCCGCCCGCCCGGTCAGGAGAGTGCGGCCGTCCGCTCGTGCTCGCTCCGGCCGGCCAGCAGGGCGGTCACGAACTCGCGTCGGTCGTCCGCGTGGTCCTGGAACCACAGGCCCAACCGGTGCCCCGCGGCGGGCAGTTCGAAGCGCGTGTACCGGGCGCGGGTGGCGAGCGCGTCCTGGACGGCCTCGGTCACCTCCGGCGGGATCACCGTGTCCGTGCCCGGCACGGCGAGCACCGCCCGGCCCTCGTACGCGCGCAGCACGTCCAGCGCGGGCGCCTCCCGCCAGCTTCCGGGCCTGCGGATGATCGCGCTGAACTCCCCGTCCCCGGAGCCGAACGGAAGGTCCCACGCCGGGGCCGCGTACACCGCGGGGGCGCACAGGCCGAGGGCCGTCACCCGGTCCCGGTAGAACGCGGCCAGGTCGGCCACCGTCTGTCCGCTCATGCTGAACCCGACGAGCACCAGCGCCCCGTCCGCCGGGACGTACGCGTCGATCACGGAGACCGCCTGCTCGAAACGCCGGCGCAGGCTCAACTCGGCGAGCAGGCCGCTGCTTTCGCCGTGCCCGGAGAAGTCGAGGGCGAGGGCGCGGCACCCGTGGGCGGTGAACTCGCGGACCAGCGGCAGCAGTCGCTCCTTGCCGCCGTTGCCGGCGCCGTGCAGCACAACGGCGGTCACCGTTCCCGGACCACCGCCGTGCACCCCGCTGAGCCGTTCACCGTCGTACTCGTGCGTGAAAGGGGACAGTTCGCTCATGGGCCCCATTCACTCACGGGCCTGGTTCTCCGGACGGCCCCGCGAAAAGGAGATGCACGTTGAGTGACGGACTCCGTACGCTGGAGGCACCAACCCACCCTTCTCGCCACGCTCAGTCACCGTCCCTGCCCAGGAAGGAGGTACACCATGGGCACCGTCGTACTCTCCGGAGCCGTCGTCCTGGTGGTCCTGGGATTCGGAAACCCGCTCTACTGGCTCGCCGCGGTCGGCGTGCTGTTCCTGTACGTGCGGTACGGGCTCGACTCGTCCGCGCCGTCGGCACCGTCCGCGCCCGGCCCGGCACCCGCTCCGACGTCGTACAAGGCGTACCGCGACCGCCGTGACAACCAGGCCAAGTGGGAGCGCCGCTACCGGCGCGAGCGCCCCCTGGAGTCGCGCCGCCAGGAGCGCGAGCGCAGCAAGTAGGCCTGATCCGATCAGCCGGTCGACCCGTCGACCCGCTGATGCGCCGACTGGCCGGTCGGCTGACTGGGCGGCCGGTCGATCCGACTAGAGGCCGGGGGCTCCCCACACCGGGAACCACCGGCCCAGGTCCTGCTCGATCCGCAGGTCGCCCGTGAGGGCGGCCTGCACCTGCAATTCCAGTGCGCCGTCGCGCCGCTGCCCCGTACCGGGCAGCGGCGCGAACGGATAGAAGGACCCCCGCTTGTACAGGTACACGAGCGCCAGCCGGCGGCCGCCCGCCTCGTCCGTCCCGCCCCGCCGGTCCTCGAACCCGGCGAGGGAGCACAGCAGCTGCGGTCCGAAGCCGTTGACCTCCATCGCGCTGTTCACCGCGTGCAGATCGTTGACCAGGAGCGGCAGCTCGTCGGGGGTGCGCCGCGAGACCAGCCAGGAGTAGCCGTAGTCGTCCCGCACGAGCCGCACCGGGGGACCGGTGCGCTCGGTGTCCGCGTCGAGCAGCGCCTGGACCTCGCGGTGCGTCTGCTCGAAGGCCGAACCCTCGACGGTCGCGAAACACACGGCACCCTGTCCGGTCGGGGTGAACCCGGCCGCCGCCTCCAGCGTCACGGCCGCCGAAGGCAGCGCGAACAGCCGGTCCAGATCGGGCACGACCGGCTTGGTCCGGCCGAGCAGGATGTCCAGCAGCCCCATGATCAGCCCGCCCCGCCCGGAGCGGCCGCCTCGCCCAGCTCGGTGGAGATCCGCCCCAGCTGCTCGAGACGCTGCTCCAGGCTCGGGTGGGTCGAGAACAGCCCCGCCACACCGGGTTCGGCGCCCAGTGCCGGAGTGAAGTAGAAGGCGTTGAAGGCCTGGACCGTCCGCAGGTCCTTCGTGGGGATCCGGGCCAGGTCGCCGGAGACCTTCGTCAGAGCGGAGGCCAGCGCCGAGGGCCGCCCGGTCAGCTGTGCCGCCGCCCGGTCCGCCGCCAGCTCCCGATACCGGGACAGCGCCCGGATGAGCAGGAAACTGATCGCGTACACGGCCGCCGAGACACCCATCACGGCGGCGAAGACGACCGCGGCGTTCTGGTCCCGGCGCGCGCCGCCGAACACCTGCGAGTAGAACGCGAAGCGCACGATCAGCCCCGCGATCACGCCCAGGAACGACGCGACCGTGATCACCGCGACGTCCTTGTGCGCCACGTGCGACAGCTCGTGCGCGAGCACTCCCTCCAGCTCGGCGGGGTCCAGCCGCCCCAGCAGCCCCGTCGTCACGCAGACCACCGCGTGGTCCGGATTCCGTCCCGTCGCGAACGCGTTCGGCATGCCCATCCGCGAGACGGCGACCACCGGCTTCGGCATGTCCGCGAGCGCGCACAGCCGGTCGATCACGGCGTGCAGCTCGGGATACTCCGCACGCTCCACGACCCGCCCGCGCATCGCGAACAGCGCGACCCGGTCGGAGAACCAGTACTGCGCGCCCAGCATCGCCACCGCGACGACCGCGACCAGTACCCACGACTTCAGCAACACGATCAACGCGGCGACGAACGCCACGTACAACAGCCCGAGCAGGAACAACGTGACCGTCATCCGCACGGTCAGCCGCCGGTCGCTCCGGAAACGGCTCTGCATCTGCATCACCCCGCAGTCAGGCACTCGTCCCACTGCCAGTGTGCACCGCACCACCCCCATGAACGGTCCCCGAACGAACCCGGGCGGAGCAAAGGTTCCCTGTGCACGAGCGGCACGGCACCGACGTGGACGAGGACGCCGATCTCAGCGTCGCGCGGCCCGTGCCGCCCGCTGCCGCAGCTCCTCGTCGGGATCGCCCAGCAGCGCGCTCAGCGCACGGTGCCCCGCGGCCCCGCCCCGCTCCGCGAGCAGCCGGAACGCGGCGATCCGCACGTGCCGGGGCCACCCGGCACCGAGCCGCTCGACAAGCCACTCCTCGGGCACCAGCGCGGCCGAGGGCAGTACCACCGCGGTCACCTCCCGCACCACGGCCGGCGCGGGATCGTCGAGCAATGGCACCAGCCGCCGCACGTCGGCCGCGTCCAGCACGCGCAGCCCGGCCACGGCCCGCGCCCGCACGCCCGCGACCGGATGCCCGAGCAGCGGCCACAGCATCTCGGCGTCACCGCGCTCCCCGCACTCCGCGAGCCCGACGGCGGCCCCCGGCGGCAGGGTGGGATCGCCGGGATCCGCGCACCACTCGCGGTACCAGGACAGCGGATCGCCCCCGCCCTGCCGTACGACGTACCGTGCGCAGGCCCGCACGGTCCCCGCCCGGTCGGCCAGGAACTCCACGGCCCGCTCCGCCCGCCCGGTCCGCCGCAGTGCCGTCACCCCGGCC
Source organism: Streptomyces sp. NBC_00637 (assembly GCF_045161545.1). Taxonomy (NCBI): domain Bacteria; kingdom Bacillati; phylum Actinomycetota; class Actinomycetes; order Kitasatosporales; family Streptomycetaceae; genus Streptomyces; species Streptomyces sp. NBC_00637. Next base: position 6,168,434 of record NZ_CP109046.1, read on the forward strand.
GAACGGACCCCTGGATTGCGCGCGGTGAGCAACGCCCGCAGCACGTCGTCGGCGTCCGCGTCCGCGTCGGCGGCCAGCGCGGCCAGAGCGCCGTCCGCGCACAGGTTCTGGACGACGACGTCGTCGTCGTGGGCGGCGGTCCGGGCGAGCCGGCCGGGGGAGAGGAGTCGCTGCTCGACCGCGAGCCGGTACGCGAACCGGCGTACGGTCCGATCGGCGTGCCCGAACAGACAGGTGAGCCGTTCGCCGGGCGCTCCGCGGAGTACCTCGGCCAGCAACTCCGTCGCGAAGGCACCCTGGTCCCGGCGCCCGAGGAGCAGGATCAGCGGCGCGAGCGTGAGGGCGGCACCAGGATCGAGAACCTCGCGGAGCACTGTCCGGGCGCGCTCGCGCACCGGTGCCACCCAGTCGGCACACCGCACGACGACCAGCGGCAGCAGGTCGGGGTACCGAGCCGCGGTTGTCAGCGCCGCCTCACGCGTCCGGCCGTCGCGATGGCAGAGGGCGAGCGCCAGCCGGGGCTCGTCGAGCAGCGACAGATCGGCCGGCAGCTGGGCGGCCTGTTCCCATCGCGCCATGCCGTCCAGGTGGTACGGGACCACCCGCGCCACCTCGTCCAACGCGAGCCACGCCCGTGGATCGGCGACGACGACCGCTGCCGTCAGGGGCGTGCCTCCGGCGAGCCGCATCGCCGCCGCATCCGCGTCCGGTCTGTTCTCCGGCACCGTCGCCCCCTCTAGTACGGAGCCTGGAACCGCGCGTACCCCAGCAGGAGGATCACCGCGGCCACGCAGCCCAGTACGAGTGCCGTCGACAGCCACGACGACCGGGGAGACGCCACCCGGTCGGGGTCGCCGCGGAACGGGACCGGCTCGGGTGGGTTCTCCTTCCAGCGGGCGGCCAGCATCCTGGCCCGCGCGGAAGGTTCCTTGTGCGCCGCGCCGTCCGCCCACTTGAGGTCGAACTCCCGCTCCGCGTCGTCCTTTTCGGGCATGCCCGTATCTCCCCCGTCACCTCTGTCGAGGTCTTCCGTCGAACAGCAGTGCCAGAAACCATACGACGACGCCCCCGTCCCTGGAAAACAGGAAACGGGGGCGTCGGCACAGCCCGAAGACCGCACACTCACGGGCCGGTCGGCCCGGGACCGGTCACACGTCGAAGTAGAGCTCGAACTCGTGCGGGTGCGGGCGCAGCTGGAGCGGGGCGATCTCGTTGGTGCGCTTGTAGTCGATCCACGTCTCGATCAGGTCGGACGTGAAGACGTCACCGGCGAGCAGGAACTCGTGGTCCGCCTCGAGGCGGTCGAGGACGGCCGGGAGCGAGGTCGGGACCTGGGCGACGCCCGCGTGCTCCTCGGGAGCCAGCTCGTAGAGGTCCTTGTCGATCGGCTCGGCCGGCTCGATCTTGTTCTTGATGCCGTCCAGGCCCGCGAGCAGCAGCGCGGAGAACGCCAGGTACGGGTTGCCGGAGGAGTCGGGCGCGCGGAACTCGACGCGCTTGGCCTTCGGGTTGGAGCCCGTGATCGGGATGCGCATGGCCGCGGAGCGGTTGCGCTGCGAGTACACGAGGTTGACCGGGGCCTCGAAGCCCGGGACCAGACGGTGGTAGGAGTTCACCGTCGGGTTGGTGAAGGCCAGCAGCGACGGGGCGTGCTTCAGGATGCCGCCGATGTAGTAGCGGGCCATGTCCGACAGGCCCGCGTAACCGGCCTCGTCGTAGAACAGCGGGGAACCGCCGGTCCACAGCGACTGGTGGACGTGCATGCCCGAGCCGTTGTCGCCGAAGATCGGCTTCGGCATGAAGGTCGCGGTCTTGCCGTTGCGCCAGGCGACGTTCTTCACGATGTACTTGAAGAGCTGGAGGTCGTCGGCCGCGGCGAGCAGCGTGTTGAACTTGTAGTTGATCTCGGCCTGGCCGGCGGTGCCCACCTCGTGGTGCTGGCGCTCGACCTGGAGGCCGGACGCGGCCAGCTCCAGGGAGATCTCCGCACGCAGGTCGGCGAAGTGGTCGACCGGCGGGGTCGGGAAGTAGCCGCCCTTGTAGCGGACCTTGTAACCGCGGTTGTTCTCGATCGCACCGGTGTTCCAGGCGCCGGCCTCGGAGTCGATGTGGTAGAAGGACTCGTTCGCGGAGGTCTGGAAGCGAACGCTGTCGAACACGTAGAACTCGGCCTCGGGGCCGAAGTACGCGGTGTCGGCGATACCGGTCGACGCCAGGTACGCCTCCGCCTTCTTCGCCACGTTGCGCGGGTCACGGGAGTACTGCTCGCCCGTGATCGGGTCGTGGATGAAGAAGTTGATGTTCAGCGTCTTGTCGCGGCGGAAGGGGTCCACGCGCGAGGTCGACAGGTCGGCGCGCAGCGCCATGTCCGACTCGTGGATGGCCTGGAAACCGCGGATCGACGAGCCGTCGAAGGCCAGCTCCTCGTCCGGGTCGAACGCCTCGACGGGCAGCGTGAAGTGCTGCATCACGCCCGGCAGGTCGCAGAAGCGGACGTCGACGAACTTGACGTCCTCGTCCGCGATGAACTTCTTGGCCTCGTCGGCGTTCTGGAACATCCAGCTCCTCCTACTCCCGGCCGTCGAGCCGGGGTGGTAGTTCGTTCGTGCGGCCAGTGCGGTGGCACACGCTGACATCGACCCTAGGGACGGGTGATTTCTCGGGCGTGACCCATTTGTTTCGCACAAGTTAACCGGACCCTGCCCGGTGTACCCCACCTGTCCGTATCGCGAAACGGGCGCAGTACCGTGGTCGGGTGGACAACAGGGATGCAATCGGCTCGTGGCTCTCGGGCCCCCGCGCGGCCGCCGAGGAAGCCGGTGTCGACTTCGGATACAGGGGCGAGCAGCTCGGTCTGCCGGAGGACGGGCCGGGCTCGATCGCCCGTCCCGGCCGGCGGCTCGCGGCGCTGGCCGTGGACTGGGGCTTCGGCGTCTTGATCGCATACAGCTTGATCACGGACGGCTACCACCCGGCGACGAGCAACTGGGCTCTGGTCGTCTTCTTCGTGCTGAGCGTCCTGACGGTCGGCACGGTCGGCTCCACCCCGGGCAAGCGCCTGTTCGGCCTGCGGGTGGTCTCCGTCGAGACCGGCACGGTCAGCCCCCTGCGCGCCGTGGCGCGCACGATCCTGCTCTGCCTGGCCCTCCCGGCCCTGATCTGGGACCGCGACGGCCGCGGCCTGCACGACCGCCTCGCCGGCACGGTGGAAGTCCGGATCTGAGCGTCCGGCCCGACCGAGCGGCTTCCCGACGAGCACCGCCGGTACGGCCGAAGGGCTTCCCGGCGAGTACCGCCGGTACGGCCGAGGGGCTTCCCGGCGAGGACCGGCGGTACGGCCGAAAGGCTTCCCGGTGGGGGTTCGGCGGTACGGGGATGGGCCGGCGAACGGCGATGTGCAGGCGGCGGTACGGCGAAGGGCCCGCCGATACGGCCGAAGGGCTTCTCCACGAGGGCCCGCCGGGTACGGCCGAAAGGCTTCTCCACGAGGGCCCGCCGGTACGGCCGAAAGGCTTCCCGGCGGTGGGTGGGCAGGCACGGCGAAGGGGGCGCCCGGAGTGATCCGGGCGCCCCCTTCGTGACGTGTGCGGGCGCGGCTCAGCGGGCCTTGCCGCCGCCGCCCTTCGGCAGGCGCATGCCCTTCGGCATCGGGCCCTTCGGCAGCGGCATGTTGCTCATCAGGTCGCCCATGGCGCGCAGCCGGTCGTTGGTGGCGGTCACCTGCGGGCCGGCCAGGACCCGCGGGTACTTCAGCAGGGTGGTGCGGAGCTTCTTCAGCTCGACCTGGCCCTCGCCCGTGCCGACGATCACATCGTGCACCGGCACGTCCGCGACGATGCGGTTCATCTTCTTCTTCTCGGCGGCCAGCAGGCTCTTCACCCGGTTCGGGTTGCCCTCGGCGACCAGGACGATGCCGGCCTTGCCGACGGCCCGGTGCACCACGTCCTGGCTGCGGTTCATCGCGACCGCGGGGGTCGTCGTCCAGCCCCGGCCGATGTTGTCGAGGACGGCCGCGGCAGCGCCCGGCTGGCCCTCCATCTGACCGAAGGCGGCCCGCTCGGCCCGGCGTCCGAACACGATCGCCGTCGCGAGGAAGGCGAGCAGGAAGCCCAGGATGCCCAGGTAGACCGGGTGGCCGATCAGGAAACCGATCGCGAGAAAGACGCCGAAGGTGATGAGGAAGACACCCGCGAGGACAAAACCGATCGTCTTGTCGGCCTTGTGGGTCATCTTGAACGTCAGGGCGATCTGCTTCAGTCGCCCGGGATTAGCGGCGTCCGCCGCGCTGTCACTTCTCGCCATGGCACGAAGTCTACGTGCCCCCGGAAGCGCCTACGACGGCAGGAGGGGAGGTGTGGGGAGTGGGGAGGGGGGTGGGTCAGGGACGGGCGGAGGTGACCGCCTCGAGGACGCGCTGCGCCTCGACCCGGTCCTTGGCGCGACGGCGGTCCTCGAGGACGGAGGTCCAGGCGTTGCGGCGGGCGGTGCGCTGGCCGCTGCTCATGAGCAGCGACTCGACGGCGCGCAGTGCGGTGCTGAAGGTCGGGATCGCGGTGGCGCGAACGGGCGCGGCCTGCATGGTGGGTGTCCCCCTCGGACGGGTTCGGGTACGGGGTTGTCCGGTGCACGTGATGTGACACCAGCGTCACTGATTGGTGTTACCAGGGCGTGACCGACCGGTCAAACACGAATGAAACCTTGGTGCGCGGGGCCGAAACGCTGACGCGACCCCGGCGTACGCCCTCATCTGCGAGGACGGCCGGAGCCGCGTCATATCGGTCACTACTGGTGAGTAGCATCTTGTGCGGGAATTCACACACTCGGCCTGCGTCCGTACGGCGCAAGGGAGCTGATGTGGCGTCAGACCGCCTGCGAGGCGATGTACGCCCCACGCTTCTCGACGGCCATCTGGTACAGCCGCCCGGCACGGTAGCTGGACCGTACCAGCGGGCCGGACATCACGCCGGAGAAGCCGATCTGCTCGGCCTCCTCCTTCAGCTCCACGAACTCGTGCGGCTTGACCCAGCGCTCCACCGGGTGGTGACGCACCGAGGGCCGCAGGTACTGCGTGATGGTGATCAGCTCGCAGCCGGCGTCGTGCAGCTGCCGCAGCGCCTCGCCGACCTCCTCACGGGTCTCGCCCATCCCGAGGATCAGGTTCGACTTGGTGACCAGCCCGTAGTCGCGGGCCGCCGTGATGACGTCCAGCGAGCGCTCGTAGCGGAAGCCGGGACGGATCCGCTTGAAGATCCGCGGAACGGTCTCGACGTTGTGCGCGAAGACCTCGGGCCGTGCGGAGAAGACCTCGGCCAGCTGCTCCGGAACGGCGTTGAAGTCGGGGGCGAGCAGCTCCACCTTGGTGCGCCCGGCCTCCCGTCCGGCGGTCTGCCGGTGGATCTCCCGGACGGTCTCGGCGTAGAGCCAGGCCCCGCCGTCCGCGAGGTCGTCCCGTGCAACACCGGTGATCGTGGCGTAGTTCAGGTCCATGGTGACGACGGACTCACCGACGCGCCGCGGCTCGTCGCGGTCCAGCGCCTCGGGCTTGCCGGTGTCGATCTGGCAGAAGTCGCAGCGCCGGGTGCACTGGTCGCCGCCGATCAGGAAGGTGGCCTCACGGTCTTCCCAGCACTCGTAGATGTTGGGACAGCCGGCTTCCTGGCACACGGTGTGCAGCCCCTCGCTCTTCACGAGGTTCTGCATCTTGGTGTACTCGGGACCCATTTTCGCCCGGGTCTTGATCCACTCGGGCTTGCGCTCGATGGGGGTCTGGCTGTTGCGGACCTCCAGGCGCAGCATCTTGCGTCCGTCGGGTGCGACTGCGGACACGTCGGCTCCCTGCCTGTCTGCTTAGACTTTCGATTCTTCGGCGTACACCAGGGTACGCCGCCCGTGTTTACGGGGCTCTGCTGTGAGGCCAACCTCAGAGCGGTGGGGCCCATTCCCGGTCAGGCGGTCGCCTTCTCGATCTCCCGCGGCTTCGGCTCCGCGTTCTCGAGGACGTCCCTCAGGTGGCGCTCCACCACGGGGAGCACCTCGTCGATCGTGACGTCCCGGCCCAGCTCGTGCGCCAGCGAGGCGACGCCCGCGTCCCGGATCCCGCACGGGATGATCCGGTCGAACCACTTGTTGTCCGGGTTCACGTTGAGCGCGAAGCCGTGCATCGTGACGCCCTTGGCGACCCTGATGCCGATCGCCGCGATCTTGCGGTCCTCGCGCCGCTGGCCCGCGTTCGAGGGGGCGTACTCCGGGCCGTTCAGCCGCGGGTCGAACTCCTCGTCGGTCAGCCGCGGGTCGAAGTCCAGCGACAGACCGCCGAGCGAGGGGCGCCGCTCCACCGGGTCGCCGAGCACCCACACCCCGCTGCGGCCCTCGACCCGGGACGTCTCCAGGCCGAACTCCGCGCACACGCCGATCAGGGCGTCCTCCAGCCGCCGCACATGGGCGACGACGTCCACCGGCCGCGGCAGCTTCAGGATGGGGTAACCCACCAGCTGTCCCGGCCCGTGCCAGGTGATCTTGCCGCCGCGGTCCACGTCCACGACCGGGGTGCCGTCCAGGGGGCGCTCGTCATCGGCGGTGCGCCGGCCGGCGGTGTACACCGGGGGGTGCTCCAGGAGCAGCACGGTGTCCGGGACCTCGTCGGTGAACCGTGCCGCGTGCACACGGCGTTGCTCGTCCCACGCCTCCTGGTAGTCGACGGCGTCCCCGCCGAACCCCATCCGGACGAACCGCAACTCGCTCACGGCAAGCGCCTCCCTGGAAAGTCGTCAGGCACGTCACGCGCCCACGCCACTGTACGTCCGCGCGCCCCGCGTCAGCCCTGGGGTCAATCCTCACACGATCGGATGAATGAACGTCGATATGTGCGACCGGCTGCTTACGCTCCGCTACATTCGCGCCGTTCACGAGGCCAAATGGGCTGCTCACCGCAGCAGGCACTTCATCCGGGCACGTCAAAGGCCCGGCAGGCAGGAGACCGCACCGCAGATGACGGAACGACCCGCGCAGCGCACTCCCAACCGCCAGCTCGCCGCGCTCATCGCAGAAGCGGGCTTCTCCAACGCGGGACTGGCCCGTCGCGTCGATCAGCTAGGCCTCGAACACGGGCTGGATCTCAGATACGACAAGACGTCCGTCACCCGGTGGCTGCGGGGGCAGCAGCCCCGGGGCACCACCCCCGCGCTCATCGCCGAGGTCTTCACCCGGCGTCTGGGCCGTCGCCTCACCGCCCAGGACCTCGGCCTGGACGCCTGCGCCCCCGTCTACGCGGGTCTGGAGTTCGCCGGCACCCCCGAGGAGGCCATCGACATCGTCGGCGGGCTCTGGCGCAAGGACTCCGGCAGTCACGCCGAGCTCCGCAAGATCGCCTTCACCCCGGCGGGGCTCGTCGTGCCCAGCCGGGACTGGCTGATCGGCCGGGCCGACGAGAAGGTCGCCCGCAGCGACACGTCCGCCAGGGTGCCCGTCCAGGGCCGTCCGGCGCCCCGGCCCGCCCCGTCCCAGCAGCCCTCCTCCGGGCCGCCCGTGGTGGCGCCGGCCCTGGTGCTGCCGGGGCAGACGGCCGTCCCCCGGCAGCGCGGCCAGGGCGGCGAGCGGGGCCTCGGCCAGCGGGTCACCGGCGGCGACATCTCCGCGCTCCGCTCGGTCGGCGAGCTCTTCCGCACCCTCGACGACCGGTACGGCGGCGGTCATGCCCGCCAGGCGCTCGTGCGCTACCTGGAGCACGAGTGCGAGCCGATGCTGCGGGGCGTCTACGGCGAGCAGACCGGCCGCCGTCTGTTCGGCGCGGCCGCCGACCTGACCCGCCTCGCGGGCTGGACCTCCTTCGACATCGCCGCGCACGGACTCGCCCAGCGCTACTTCGTCCAGGCCCTGCGGCTGTCCCAGGCGGCCGGGGACCGGGCGTACGGCTCCTTCGTCCTCGTCACCATGAGCCGCCAGGCCGTCTATCTCGGCCACGGGCGCGAGGCCGTGCAGCTCGCGCGGGTGGCGCAGCAGGGGGTCGGCACCGGCGCCCCGGCCGTCGTGCAGGCGCTGCTGCACTCGGCGGAGGCGCGCGGGCACGGGGTGCTCGGCGAGGTGCGGGCCTCGACCGCCGCCCTCGTCCGCGCCGAACGCGCGCTGGAGGCGGCGAAGTCCGGCGACGAGGTGCCGCACTGGGCGCGCTTCTTCGACGAGGCGCAGCTCGCCGACGAGTTCGGGCACTGCCACCGGGACCTCCAGCAGTTCCGGGCGGCCGCCCAGCACGCCGAGCGCTCCCTCCAGCTGCGTCCCGCCGCGCACGCCCGCAGCCGGCTGTTCTGCCGGGTCGTCCTCGCCTCCGCCCGGCTCGGCCTCGGCGAACTCGACCAGGCCTGTCAGCTGGCCGCGGAGGCGGCCGGGCAGGCGGCGGAGATGCGGTCCGTCCGCGCGCTGGAGTACGTGCGGGACTTCGAGCGCCGGCTGGAGCCGTACAAGGACGCGGCCCCGGCCCGCACCTACCGCGACAAGGTGTCGGCCCTGGGCTGACCACCCCTGGGGGCTCCCGCCCCCGGACCCCCGTATCGGCCCTGAACGGGCCTCGTCCTCGAACGCCGGACGGGCTGGAATGCCCGGCCGTGGCCTCGCCACTGACCGAGACGGGTGGTGGGTGGGCAGAGGCCGGGGGCCGGGGCCCCCAGGGGTGCCCCGGCCACGGCTCAGGCCGCTGTCTGCTCCCGCTGGGCCGTCGGCGACGGTTCGGCGGCGTGCAGTGAACCGGCGGCGCGCAGATCGGACACGATGGCCGACGCGGCCCGGTGCGCCGAGTGCAGCGCGCCCTGCACGGTGCTGGTGTCCCGGTGGTCGCCGCACACGTACAGGCCCGCCAGCAGGCGCACCGCCCGTCGCAGATCGTGCGGCGCCCGCATCGTCGGCACGGCCTCGGCGGTGTGATGCACCGCCAGCGTCTCCCAGCGCGCGGTCGAGACGCCGTACAGCCGGGCCAGATGCATGCGTACGGCGGTGTCGACGCCCGGCGGCGGGGTGCCGAGGACCGTGGACGAGATCAGCGCGCGTCCGGCGGGCGCGCGGCCGGGGTCGACCCGGCTGACCACGGCCGTGTGCGCGACCGGCCCGCCCCGGTCGGCGTCGAGGAGCAGCGACGCACCGGTACCGGGCGGGTCGTCCGTCGTGTGGTGGACGACCGTCACCGGATGGAAGTCGGGCACCCGCAGGCCGGGCAGCAGCTCCGCCGCGGTGCGAGCGTCGGTGGCGACCAGCACGGCGCGGCAGCGGAACTCACCGTGCTCGGCGGTGGTCACCGAGGTCGTGGAGACCGAGGTGACCCGCACCCCGGTGTGCACGGTGCCCGGCGGCAGCGTCCGCGCGAGCAGCTCGGGCAGCACCTCGGCCCCGCCCTCCGGAAGTGACAGCCGGCCCGCCGCGAAGGCGCGCAGCGCGAGGTCCGCGCACCGGCTGGAGGTGGTGAGGTCCGGGTCGCAGAGCAGCGCGGCGAGCAGCGGACGCAGGAAGCCGTCGACCGTGCGGGCGGGCAGCCCGCGGGCCGCGAGGGCCTCGGCGGCCGGCGACTCCGGGCGGCGCATCAGGCGTTCGGCGGGGGTGGCCGCGAGCCGGGTGAGCGCGGCGCCCAGCCGGGCCTGGTCCACGGCGGTGCCCAGCGGTGCCCCCGCCCGGACCCTGGGCGGCGGCGCCGGCCGCACCTGCGCGGCGGGGGAGCCTCCGGCGCGCGGCCGGGGCAGTGCGCCCGGCCGGGGAACGCTCGCCAGGGCGCGTACGGCGTGCAATGCGCCCCTTGCGCTCCCCGCGCCCGCCTGCGCGCCCGCGCGGTGATGGCGCCCGTCGCTGTGCAGCAGCACCCCCGGCGCGAACGGGCGCAGAACGAGATCGTCCAGCCCCGGTGTCAGGGCCAGTTCCGGATACGCCGTGGACAGCAGCTGTCCGATGCGGTCGAGCCGGAACCCGTCGACCTTCTCCGTCGACATGCGGCCGCCCACGTAAGGAGCGGCCTCCAGGACTGCGGTCGTTACTCCTGCGCTGGCCAGCCGGTGCGCGGCGGAGAGTCCGGCGACACCGGCTCCCACCACGACGACATCTGCCTGGTACGCGGGCTCAAGCACGTGCCCCTCCTCGAGGTTGCGCGGCCGGTGGAGACGTCATGCCCCCAACAGCCGTCCCGGATACCCGAGTTCGGGTCGAGGTTAGGGCCGTGATCGGTCAGGAACAGTCGCGCATGGACAGGGCACGGTCGCACGGCGGTCGCATACGGTCACGCGAAGGATCAGGCTGCCCGGATGGCGTCCTCGATCCCGGGGAACGCGAAGGTGAACCCGGACTCCAGCAGCCGCTTCGGCACCACCCGCGCGCTCCCCAGCACGTCCCCGGCCATCTCGCCCAGCACCGAGCGCAGGACCGGCGCCGGCACCGCGAACAGCGTCGGCCGGTGCAGCACCCGCCCCATCGCCTCGGTGATCTGCCGGTTCGTCAGCGGCTCGGGCGCGGTCAGGTTGAACGGTCCCGACAGGTCGTCCCGGTCGAGCAGATGCCGGATCGCCGCCACCTCGTCGTGCAGCGCGATGTACGACCAGTACTGTCGGCCGTCGCCCATCCGCCCCCCGAGCCCGGCCGTGAAGAGGGGGAACAACTTGCCCCAGGCCCCGCCGCCACGCGCCACGACCAGCCCGGTCCGGGTGAACACCGTACGGACGCCCGCCTCCAGGGCCGGGCCCGCTGCCGCCTCCCACTCCACGCACAGCTCCGGCAGGAAGCCGCTCCCGGCGGGCGAGCCCTCGTCCACGATCCGCTCGCCCGTCTCGCCGTACAGGCCCATCGCGCTGCCGTTCACGAACACCCGCGGCCGTTCGTCGAGCGAGGCCACGGCCTTCGCCAGCGCCGTCGTACCGTGCACCCGGCTGTCGTGGATCCGCTTCTTGTACGCCTCGCTCCAGCGCCGGTCGCCGACGCCCGCCCCGGCCAGATTCACCACGGCGGAACACCCGGCGAGTCCGGCCGTGTCCACCTGCCCCCGCTCGGGATCCCAGCGCACCTCGTCCGCGTCCCGGGGCGCGTGGCGCACGAGGCGTACCACCCGGTGCCCGTCCGCGGTCAGGGACCGCACCAGGGCGCTGCCGATCAGGCCGGAGGCACCGGCCACCGCGATTCGCTCACTGTCCATGCGGCCATCCTGCCCCCGGGGCCGCACAAAACCCCGGTCAGGTCGCGGGCTGCCCGCCATAGGGTGACGGCCATGCCCGAACCTTCCGCACCCCTCATCCGCACCGCGCGGCCCGCCGACGCCGAGACGCTGGCCCTCGTCGACCGGCTGACCTGGTCCCCGCTGCACGCGGTCATGCCCGAGCCGGAGCCGCCGTACGCCCCCTTCTTCGACGCGCGCCACGTCCCCGAGGACTATCTGGTCGCCGAACTGGACGACCGTGTCATCGGCTACATCCGTCTCGCCCCGCCCACCCCGCTCGCCTGCAACGCGCACGTCCGGCAGATACAGGGCCTCGCCGTCCTGGACGAGGGGCGCGGCCGGGGCGTCGGACGGGCGCTGATCCGCGCCGCGCTCGACGAGGCCCGCCGGCAGGGCGCCCGCCGGATGACCCTGCGCGTCCTCGGCCCCAACGCCCCGGCCCGGGGGCTCTACGAGTCCGAGGGGTTCGTGGTGGAGGGCGTGCTGCCGGAGGAGTTCCTGCTGGACGGGAAGTACGTGGACGACGTGTTCATGGGGCGTCCGCTGTAGAGCGCCGCGCGGGGCTCAGGAGGTCGCCGGCTTCCCCGTGTCCACCGGCTCCGTCGCCTTCGCCGCCCGCTCGGCGTCGCCGGCCACCTCGGCCGCCGTGAGCACGTACCCCGTCTCGTCGTCGGAGGTGGAGCGGGCGAAGACGACGCCGTACACCCGGCCCGCGGTGGTCAGCAGCGGGCCGCCCGAGTTGCCGGGCCGGACGGTGGAGCGGATCGAGTAGATCTCCCGGGTGACGATCTCGTCGTTGTAGATGTTCCGGCCGGTCGCCTTCACCCGGTTCGCGACCGTCGCCGCCTGGAGGTTCAGGTCGCCGTCCTGCGGATAGCCGGCGACGACCGCCGAGTCGCCGCGCGAGGCGTCGTCGTCGAAGCCCAGCACCGGCGCCCGCAGGCCGGGCACGTACAGCACGGCCACGTCCTTGTCCGGGTCGAAGAGCACCACGCGCGCGTCGTACGACCGGCCCACGCCGCCGATCCGTACGGTCGGGTCGTCGATGCCCGCCACCACGTGCGCGTTGGTCATCACATGCTCGCTCGCGTACACGAAACCGCTGCCCTCGCGGCCCTGGTCGCCCGAGACTCCCTCGATCTTCACCGTGCTCAGCTTGGCCGCCTCGGTCGCGCTCGGGGTGACGCTGTCGCCGGTGGGCTCGGCGACCTCGGCCGTCGACTCGTTCTCGAACGGGTTGAAGACCTGCGGGAAGCCCGCCTGGGTCAGCGCCGAGGTGGCCCGTGAGAACCAGGTGGGCGTGGTGTCCGGCATGGCGTCCTGCACGGCCCCCAGCAGCCGGGAGTCCCGTATGGACGAGGTGACCACCGGGGACGAGGACGCGCCCAGCACGCTCGCCGCCACCCACGCCACGATCAGCACCGCCACCGCGTTCGCCGCCGCCCCGCCGACCCCGTCGGCCACCCTGAGCGGCCCGCGATCCAGCTCCCGCCGCAGCCGCAGCGCGAGCCGCCCCGCCAGCTCGTGCCCGGCGACCGCGGGAAGGAGGACCGTGAACACCGCCGTCACCGTCGCCGCCGTGGTCCCCGGGGTGACCAGGTTCATCAGCCACGGCAGGACCCATACGCCGATCACCGCGCCGCCCACGAAACCGGCGAGCGAGACACAGCCGGCCACCAGTCCACGCCGGTAGCCGGAGCCGGCGTAGGCCAGCATCACCAGCACCAGCAGGATGTCGAGCAGGTCCACACGGCCGCCTTTCTCTTGGAACCCCTGGTCGGTGAGTACGTGCCGGAAGGGCCCAGTGATCAGCGGCCCGTCGATCACGCGCGCGTGACCGTCCGAACCGGCCACGCGTGCGTGTACCCGGAAAACGTCACGGACCGGGAGGTTGGTTCCACCAGGTGGCACAGCACACATCGCGGACGGACCGGAACCGGCCGACAGTGGTCTCATGTGTGCCCTCAGACCGGCCGCCCGCGGCGCGCCGGGAACGCGAGGACGGCGCCCGGCGCGGATACCGGGCCCCCTCCTCGTGCTCCTGGGCTGCCTGCCCGGGCTCGCCGCCGTGGCCGCCCTGGGGCTGTGCGCGGGCGGCGTCGACCACGCCGCCACCGCCGCCTCGGGCCCCCGCCCGCCCGCCGCCCGGCCCGCCGTCGCCCACCCGGCGGTCCGGCCGCCCATCGTGCCCCGCGCCGTCTGGCTGGACGACCTCGCCCGGCACGCGCAGCCGCCCCCGCGCTACGACGACAAGGTCGTCGCCGTCTTCGTGCACCACACCGACTCGCCCAACGGCTACGCCTGCGCCGACGCGCCCCGCATCATCCGTTACCTGTACGCGGGCCAGACCGGCGCCCGGGACTGGGACGACATCGGCTACAACTTCCTCGTCGACCGCTGCGGCACCATCTACGAGGGCCGCGCCGGCGGCGTCGACCGGCCCGTCACCGGTGCCCACACCCAGGGCTTCAACCACCGCACGGCCGGTATCGCCGCACTCGGCACCTTCACCGCCGGGGTACCGGTGCCCCAGGCGATGGTCGACGCGATCGCCGCCCTGACCGCCTGGAAGCTCGGACTGTCCGGCGTCGACCCGCGCGCGGACGTCCGGCTCGTCTCCAGCAACAGCCGCAGCCGGTACGCCGCCGGCACCCCCGCCACGCTCCCCGCGCTGGCCGGCCACAAGGACGGGTACATGACCAGCTGTCCCGGCGCCGCCCTCACCGCACGGTTGCCGGAGATCCGGCGAACGGCGGCCCGGCTGCAGGGCAGAACGGCCGGCCGGGCCGTCCGGACTCTCACAGGAACGCCTTAGGCGGCGTTCAGGGTTCTCCCATTCCCGCGTCCTACGGTCATGCACAACACAAACGACCGGAGGCGGGGATCATGAACAGCAGTCGTCACACGGGAAGCACGGGAAACACGGGAAACACCGCGGGCACGGGGGGCACGGGCGCCGTGGCGGCCGACGAACGCAACCCGGCCTGGACCAAGGCGGCCCGCAGCCCCTGGACCGTGCTCTGCGCCGTCGCGGCGGTCGTCCTGGGCCCGGCCGCGACCACCGCCTCCGCGCTGGAGCAGGCCAACAGGGCGCCGATGCACCACGCGGTCCGGATCGATCAGTCGCAGGCGTACATCCCGACGGACAGCACCCGCCGCAAGCTCGCGGTGTGACCGCCGGCGCGGGTCACTCCTTGAAGCGCTGCCACAGCCGGGGATACCGCTCGGCCAGCGCCCCCTCGTTCTCGAAGGAGACCGGCGTGCCCTCGGGTTCGGCGGGCGCGGGCGGAATGCCCAGGTCCGGGGCGACGGTCCCGGTGAGCTCCTCGTAGGCCTCGTCGGCCGCGTAGCCGAGTTCCTCGCCGTCTCCGTCGATCTCCCCGTCGAAGTCGTCCAGCAGATCGGCGAGCGAGTCCGGGTCGCCGTGCAGGGCGCCCTCGAAGACCTCGCGGCCCTGTCCGATCAGCCAGCACCGGAAGAAGTCGAAGGCGTCGTCGCTGGCCCCGTCCAGCAGCAGCCAGGCAGCGCCCCACAGGTCCCAGCGGTAGGCGCGGTTGTAGCGGGACTCGAAGTGCCGGGCGAAGTCGAGCACGGAGTCCGGGTCCAGCCGGAGCAGCCGTTCCACGAGCAGATCCGCCTGCTCCTCCGGGTCGCCCCCGGCGGCCTCGCGGGAGGCGTCGACCAGCTCCCAGAACTCCGTCTCGTCCATCACGCGTCCAGCATCGTGCCTCGCAGTGCGCCACGCACCCGGAGTGCCGGGGATTCCGGCAAGATCCTCACTCTTCCCGACCCCCGTAGAGCTCCGTCAGCCGTATCGCGTCCGCCGCGAACCGCTCCCGCAGCGTGGCCGGGGAGAGCACCTCGGCCTCCGGCCCCAGCGCCGCGAGCTGCGTGTGCGCCACCTCCTCCGACTCGACCCGCAGGGTGACCGTCACCCAGCCCGCGTCGTCCGGCTCCGCGACCCCCGCCAGCGCGTCGCGGGCGGCCACCGGATCCACCGCGTACGGCAGGTCGCGCATGCCCGCCCCGGAGAGCCGCAGCACCACCTCGGCCCGCAGGATCGACCGCGCGAACCGCTCGGCCTGCGCACCCCAGAACCCGGGCAGGTCGAAGTCCTCGTCCCTGCTGAATCGATCCTCCAGGACATCCGCGCCGACGAACCGGTCGATCCGATAGGTCCGGAACGCCCCCGCCCCCGTCCCCGCACCCGTTCCCGAATCGGTCCCCGGCCCCGCCCCCGCACCCGTCCCCGCCGCTGCTTCCGTCCCGGCCCCCGGTCCCGCCTGTGGCCCGGCGGCCCCCGTCGCCGTGCCCGTGCCCGCCCGGCCGACCCGGGCGCACAGGTACCAGACCCCCGCCTTGAGCACGAGCCCGTACGGCTCCAGTTCCCGCACCACCTCGCTCTCCCCGCGCCGGTAGCGGGCCCGCACGCACCGGTCGTCCCACACCGCGTCCGCGATCACCGGCAGCAGGGCCGGCGCCGCCGGCTCCCGGAACCAGGCGGGCGCGTCCAGGTGGAACCGCTGCGCCGCCGTACGCGGCGCATCCCGCAGGGAGGGCAGCAGAGCCGCCGACACCTTCAGCCGCGCGGCGGAGGCGAGGTCCTCGAGTCCCATCTCCCGCAACGCCCCCGGCACGCCGCTCAGGAACAGTGCCTCGGCCTCGCCGCGCCCCAGCCCCGTCAGCCGCGTCCGATAGCCCCCGACGAGCCGGTAGCCCCCCGCCCGCCCCCGCTCCGCGTAGACCGGCACGCCCGCCTCGGAGAGTGCCTGGGCGTCCCGCGTGACGGTCCGCTCCGACACCTCCAGCTCCCGGGCCAGCTCGGAGGCGGTCATGGTGGGCCGCGACTGGAGGAGAAGCACCATCTTGATGAGGCGGGCAGCGCGCATGCGCTCATCTTGCCGGGTCGTCGACCGCGCTCCGGCTGCGATCGGTCACGCGGTGTCCCGGCCGGCCATCGAGGGGCGCGGGAAACTGCGCGACCGGCCCCCCACCGGCCAACGCCCGACGGCCGACACACGACCGGAAGACGGGGAAACGGGAAAACGGGTGAGGGGCCCGGCAGCTTCGGCCGCCGGGCCCCTCACCCACTTACGAACCCAGGGCTTACAGCCCGTACCGCTCGCGCGCTTCCTTCACCGCGGTCACCTTGACCTCACCGCGGCGGGCGAGCTGGGCCAGGGCCGCGACGACGATCGACTCGGCGTCGACGCCGAAGTGGCGGCGGGCCGCCTCACGGGTGTCGGAGAGGCCGAAGCCGTCCGCGCCCAGCGAGGACCAGTCCTGCTCGACCCACTGCGCGATCTGGTCCGGCACCTGGCGCATGTAGTCGGAGACCGCGAGGACCGGGCCCTCGGCGCCCTGGAGCGCCTGACGGACGTACGGCAGGCGCTCCTCGCCGCGCAGCAGGGCCGCGTCGGCCTCCAGCGCGTCACGGCGCAGCTCCGTCCAGGAGGTCGCGGACCACACGTCGGAGGCCACACCCCACTCCTCGGCGAGCAGCTTCTGTGCCTTCAGGGTCCAGTGGATCGCCGTGCCGGAGGCCAGGAGCTGGATGCGCGGGGCGTTGGCCGCCGCCACCTGCACGCCCGCCGACTCCGCCGTGTTGAAGCGGTACAGGCCCTTGAGGATGCCCTCGTCGACGCCGGCCGGCTTGGCCGGCTGCGGCATCGGCTCGTTGTAGACCGTGAGGTAGTAGAAGACGTTCGGGTCCTCGCCCGGGGCCGCCGCGCCGTACATCCGGCGCAGACCGTCCTTGACGATCGTCGCGATCTCGTACGCGAACGCCGGGTCGTAGCTGAGGGCGGCCGGGTTGGTCGCGGCGATGACCGGGGAGTGGCCGTCGGCGTGCTGGAGGCCCTCGCCCGTCAGGGTCGTACGGCCGGCCGTCGCGCCGACGAGGAAGCCGCGGCCCAGCTGGTCGCCGAGCTGCCACATCTGGTCGGCCGTGCGCTGCCAGCCGAACATCGAGTAGAAGATGTAGAACGGGATCATCGCCTCACCGTGCGTGGAGTACGCGGTGGACGCGGCGATGAAGTCGGCCATCGAACCGGCCTCGGTGATCCCCTCGTTGAGGATCTGGCCGTTCTTGGCCTCCTTGTAGTACATCAGCTGGTCGCGGTCGACCGGCTCGTACGTCTGGCCCTTGGGGGAGTAGATCCCGAGCGACGGGAACAGGCTCTCCATACCGAAGGTGCGCGCCTCGTCGGGGACGATCGGCACCCAGCGCTTGCCGGTCTCCTTGTCGCGGACCAGGTCCTTGACCAGCCGGACGAAGGCCATGGTCGTGGCCACGTTCTGGGAGCCGGAGCCCTTGTCGAACGCGGCGAACGCCTTGTCGGCGGCAGCCGGCAGCGGTGCGAGGGCGTGCGTACGGCGGGCCGGGGCCGGGCCGCCGAGGGCAGCGCGGCGCTCCTGGAGGTAGCGGACCTCGGGGGAGTCGGCGCCCGGGTGGCCGTAGGGGACCACGCCGTCGACGAACTGCGCGTCCGAGATCGGCAGCTCCAGCAGGTCGCGCATCGTCTTGAACTCGTCCACCGAGAGCTTCTTCATCTGGTGGTTGGCGTTCTTCGACGCGAAGCCCTCGCCGAGGGTGTGGCCCTTGACCGTCTGGGCCAGGATGACCGTCGGGGCGCCCTTGAACTCCACGGCCGCCTTGTAGGCCGCGAACACCTTGCGCGCCTCGTGACCACCGCGGGAGAGGTGGAAACACTCGAGGATCTTGTCGTCGCTCAGCAGCTTCGCCAGCTCGGCGAGGGCCGGGTCCTTGCCGAAGAAGTCCTCGCGGATGTAGGCGGCGCCCCGCGTCTGGTACGTCTGCACCTGGGCGTCGGGCACCTCGCGCAGCCGTCGGACGAGCGCGCCCGTGGTGTCGAGCTGGAACAGCTCGTCCCAGGCGGAGCCCCACAGCGACTTGATCACGTTCCAGCCCGCGCCGCGGAACTGGGCCTCCAGCTCCTGCACGATCTTGAAGTTCGCGCGGACCGGGCCGTCGAGGCGCTGGAGGTTGCAGTTGATGACGAAGGTCAGGTTGTCCAGACCCTCGCGGGAGGCGAGTGCGAGTGCCGCGGTCGACTCGGGCTCGTCCATCTCGCCGTCGCCGAGGAACGCCCACACGTGCGACGCGGAGACGTCCTTGATGCCGCGGTTGGTGAGGTACCGGTTGAAGCGCGCCTGGTAGATGGCGGAGAGCGGGCCGAGGCCCATCGACACCGTCGGGAACTCCCACAGCCAGGGCAGGCGACGCGGGTGCGGGTACGACGGGAGGCCGTCGCCGCCCGCCTCCTGGCGGAAGCGGTCGAGGTGCTGCTCGGTCAGCCGGCCGTCGAGGAAGGCGCGGGCGTAGATGCCGGGGGAGGCGTGGCCCTGGATGTAGAGCTGGTCGCCCGAGCCGTCGGCCTCCTTGCCCTTGAAGAAGTGGTTGAAGCCGGTCTCGTAGAGCCAGGCGGCGGAGGCGAAGGTGGCGATGTGGCCGCCGACGCCGTATTTGCTGCCCCGGGTCACCATCGCGGCCGCGTTCCAGCGGTTCCACGCGGTGATCTTCCGCTCCATCTCCTCGTCACCGGGCGCGGACGGCTCGGCGGCGGTGGGGATGGTGTTGACGTAGTCCGTCTCGAGCAGCTTGGGCAGCGCGATGCCGTTGCCCTCGGCACGCTCCAGCGTGCGGCGCATCAGATATGCGGCACGGTGCGGCCCGGCCGCCTTGGCGACCGCGTCCAGGGAGGCCTGCCATTCGGCGGTCTCCTCCGGGTCCCGGTCGGGGAGCTGGTCGAGCGCGCTCGGCTGGATGGCCTGGGGGTCGGTCATGTCGCCGCCTTCCTCAGTCGAAGGGGGTTCCCTGTGAGGTTGTTTCCGGGGGTGCCCTTGGTCTTTGGCAGGACAGGGCGTGGGGCTCGGTGCGATGCCATGGGTGGCACCGTCCGCGGCCCGTCGGCGACTGTAACCCCCTGATCGATGATCGATCAAAGGGTTGAAGGGCAAAACCTCTCGATTGCGAGAAAGTAGGCACGGCGTGCCTTTCGGGCAGGCACCCCGTGCCGCGTCGATGCGGGGTTTTCGCAGGTCGGAGCACACGGATGAGCGCGTGTACGCTCCACTGGACTACGCCCGGGGAGCGCACCCGAGGACATGCGCCTTCACCAGCTCGGCGATCCTCGGATCCCGCCGCCGGAAGGCCTGCACGAGCTCCTCGTGCTCTTCCGCGTACGACTGCTGGACCGTCCCCAGCCAGCGGATCGACAGCGCCGTGAACACCTCGATGCCGAGGCCCTCCCAGGTGTGCAGCAGCACCGAGTTGCCGGCCGCCCGGACCAGCTCCCGGTGGAAACCGACGGTGTGCCGCACCTGGGCCGTGCCGTCGGCGTCGCGGTCCGCCTCGTACAGCGCCGCGACGTGCGGTTCGAGGGCCGAGCAGTCCTCCGCCAGGCGCTGCGCGGCCAGCTCCGCCGCGATCGCCTCCAGGCCGGCCCGGACGGGGTAACTCTCCTCCAGGTCCGCCGCCGTGAGGTTGCGCACCCGCACGCCCTTGTTCGGCGCGGACTCGATCAACCGCAGCGACTCCAGCTCGCGCAGCGCCTCCCGCACCGGCGTCTGGCTGACCTCCAGCTCGGTCGCGATCCGGCGCTCCACGATCCGCTCGCCCGGCTTCCAGCGGCCGCTCACGATCCCCTCCACGATGTGCTCGCGGATCTGTTCGCGCAGCGAGTGGACGACGGGCGCGGTCATGAGGGCTCCTTTGAGGAGGGGCCGCACGGGCCCCCGGGGGCGTTTGACGTTTAGACAATACGGCCGGGGGCGTCCGGGGGAGAGGCGCACAGAGGCGCTTTCACGCAGGTGAGACGAGACTTACACGCCCACGGCTGCGTGCCGCCGTAAAGACACCGTAAAGAACGCACCGGAGTCCGGAGTCCGGGAACCGCAGGCGGTGCGCCGTCGACGAGGGCCCGCCCGCGGCAGCCCGAAGGCCCCCGCCCGGAGGGTTCCGGACGGGGGCCTTCGGCTGTCGGGCCTGGGAGGTCAGAGGCCGAGTTCGACCTCGAACTCGCCGGCTTCCAGGATCGCCTTGACCGCGGTCAGGTAACGGGCCGCGTCGGCGCCGTCGACCAGACGGTGGTCGTAGGACAGGGTCAGGTACGTCATGTCGCGGACGCCGATGACCGTGCCCTCCTCCGTCTCGATGACGGCCGGACGCTTGACCGTGGCACCGATGCCGAGGATCGCGACCTGGTTCGGCGGCACGATGATCGTGTCGAACAGCGCGCCGCGCGAGCCGGTGTTGCTGACGGTGAAGGTCGCGCCGGACAGCTCGTCCGGGGTGATCTTGTTCGCGCGGACCTTGCCCGCAAGCTCGGCCGTGGCCTTGGCGATGCCGGCGATGTTCAGGTCGCCCGCGTGCTTGATGACCGGGGTCATCAGGCCCTTCTCGGAGTCCACCGCGATACCGATGCTCTCGGTGTCGAAGTAGGTGATCGTGCCCTCGTCCACGTTGATCCGGGCGTTGACGGCCGGGTGGGCCTTCAGCGCCTGGGCCGCCGCCTTCACGAAGAACGGCATCGGGGAGAGCTTGACGCCCTCGCGGGCCGCGAAGGAGTCCTTCGCCTGCGCGCGGAGCTTCATCAGCCGGGTGATGTCGACCTCGACGACCGAGGACAGCTGCGCCTGCTCGTGCAGCGCCTTGACCATGTTGTCGCCGATGACCTTGCGGATGCGGGGCATCTTCACGGTCTGGCCACGCAGCGGGGAGGCCTCGAGCGACGGGGCCTTCTTCGCGGCGGCAGGGGCCGCGGCGGCCGGAGCCGGAGCGGCGGCGGCCTTCGCGGCCTCGGCGGCGGCGAGGACGTCCTGCTTGCGGACGCGACCACCGACACCGGTGCCCTTGACGGCGGCCAGGTCGACGCCGTTCTCGGCGGCGAGCTTGCGCACCAGCGGGGTCACGTAGGCGCCGTCGTCGCCAGCCGGAGCGGCGGGCGCGGGGGCGGCCGGGGCGACCGGAGCCGGGGCGGCCGGCGCGGGGGCCGGGGCGGCCGGAGCGGCGGCGACCGGGGCGGGCGCCGGAGCGGCCGGGGCCGGAGCCGGGGCAGCGGCGGGAGCCGGAGCCGGAGCGGCGGCGGGCGCCGGAGCCGGGGCAGCGGCGGGCGCCGGAGCCGGAGCGGCGGGGGCCGGGGCGGCGGCCGGAGCCGCGCCCGGGGCGCCGATGACGGCGAGCTTGGCGCCGACCTCGGCGGTCTCGTCCTCGCCGACCGTGATCTCGAGCAGCACACCGGAGGTGGGCGCCGGGATCTCGGTGTCGACCTTGTCGGTCGAGACCTCGAGCAGCGGCTCGTCCTCCGTGACCTCCTCGCCGACCTGCTTCAGCCAGCGGGTGACGGTGCCCTCGGTGACGGACTCGCCGAGCGCGGGCAGGACGACGTCCGTGCCCTCGGCGGAACCGCCGCCGGCGGCGGCCTCGGCGGTGGGAGCCGGGGCCGGGGCCGCCTGCTCGGTGGACGGCTGGGCGGCCGGGGCCGGCTCGGGGGCCGGCGGAGCGACCTCCTCGGCGGCCGGAGCCGGGGCGGCGGCCGGGGCGCCGGTGCCGTCGTCGATGACGGCGAGCTCGGCGCCGACCTCGACCGTCTCGTCCTCGGCGACCTTGATGGAGGCCAGAATGCCGGCGGCGGGGGAGGGGATCTCGGTGTCGACCTTGTCGGTCGAGACCTCGAGCAGGGGCTCGTCGGCCTCGACGCGCTCACCCTCGGCCTTCAGCCAGCGGGTGACAGTGCCCTCGGTGACGCTCTCGCCGAGCGCCGGAAGGGTTACGGAAACCGCCATGGTTTCGGTTGCTCCTTACGAATTGCGGAAGTCTGTGTCGTCGCGGAGTCGCTTGGTCGACCGAGGGTCAGTCGTGCGAGTGCAGCGGCTTGCCCGCCAGGGCCAGGTGGGCCTCGCCGAGCGCCTCGTTCTGCGTCGGGTGGGCGTGGATGAGCTGCGCGACCTCGGAGGGCAGCGCCTCCCAGTTGTAGATCAGCTGGGCTTCGCCGACCTGCTCGCCCATGCGGTCGCCGACCATGTGGACGCCGACCACGGCACCGTCCTTCACCTGGACGAGCTTGATCTCGCCCGAGGTGTTGAGGATCTTGCTCTTGCCGTTGCCCGCGAGGTTGTACTTCAGAGCGACGACCTTGTCCGCGCCGTAGAGCTCCTTGGCCTTGGCCTCGGTGATGCCCACGGAAGCGACCTCGGGGTGGCAGTACGTCACCCGGGGGACACCGTCGTAGTCGATCGGGACGACCTTCTGACCGGCCAGCCGCTCCGCGACCAGCATGCCCTCGGCGAAGCCGACGTGCGCGAGCTGGAGGGTCGGGACCAGGTCGCCGACGGCGGAGACGGTCGGCACGTTGGTGCGCATGTACTCGTCGACCAGGACGTAGCCGCGGTCCATGGCGACGCCCTGCTCCTCGTAGCCGAGACCGGCGGAGACGGGCCCGCGGCCCACCGCGACCAGCAGGACCTCGGCCTCGAACTCCTTGCCGTCGGCCAGCGTGACCTTGACGCCGTCGGCCGTGTACTCGGCCTTGGAGAAGAAGGTGCCCAGGTTGAACTTGATGCCGCGCTTGCGGAACGCGCGCTCAAGAAGCTTGGAGGAGTTCTCGTCCTCGAGCGGGGCCAGGTGCTTGAGGCCCTCGATGATCGTGACGTCCGCGCCGAAGGACTTCCACGCCGAGGCGAACTCGACGCCGATGACACCACCGCCGAGGATGATCGCGGACTTCGGCACACGGTCCAGGACGAGGGCGTGGTCCGAGGAGATGATCCGGTTGCCGTCGATCTCCAGGCCAGGCAGCGACTTCGGCACGGAGCCGGTCGCGAGCAGCACGTGGCGGCCCTGGACGCGCTGTCCGCCCACGTCGACGGAGGTCGGGGAGGACAGCCGGCCCTCACCCTCGATGTACGTCACCTTGCGGGAGGCGATCAGCCCCTGCAGGCCCTTGTACAGGCCCGAGACGACACCGTCCTTGTACTTGTGGACGGCGGGGACGTCGATGCCCTCGAAGGTGGCCTTGACGCCGAACTGCTCGCTCTCGCGGGCCTGGTCGGCGATCTCGCCCGCGTGCAGCAGAGCCTTGGTGGGGATGCAACCCCGGTGCAGGCAGGTGCCGCCGACCTTGTCCTTCTCGATCAGGGCGACGTCCAGGCCCAGCTGCGCCCCGCGCAGGGCCGCGGCGTAACCGCCACTACCACCGCCGAGGATCACTAGGTCGAAAACGGTGCTGGCGTCGTTCGCCACGTCACGTCCTCCATGCATGTGCGCCGTGCGCCGGTCGTCGCTGACCGCCGGCGGCTGGTGTCCGGCCGCTCTTTCTCGGCCCTGTGGTGGGGGCCCTGTCCTGCCGAGGCCCATCTTCGCACTTGCGGGAGACGAACGAGACGCGGGGCCGGGGTGTGAGACACCCCACGCTCACATGAGACCGGGCGGAACGACCCGTCCCGGGGCGCGGGGAACCGCGCGACCGGCCACATCCGGCCCGCGGCCGTCATCCGACGGACGGGCCCGAGTGACCAGGCGCACAGTCCCCCTCTCCCGGAGGATCTAGCCGAGGTCGCCGGAGGCGGTCAGCTCGGCCAGCCGCACCAGCGTCCGCACCGCGGTCCCGGTACCGCCCTTCGGCGTGTACCCGAACGGGCCGCCCTCGTTGAACGCGGGCCCGGCGATGTCCAGGTGCGCCCAGGTGATCCCCTCGCCCACGAACTCGCGCAGGAAGAG
Source organism: Streptomyces sp. NBC_00637 (assembly GCF_045161545.1). Classification (NCBI taxonomy): domain Bacteria; kingdom Bacillati; phylum Actinomycetota; class Actinomycetes; order Kitasatosporales; family Streptomycetaceae; genus Streptomyces; species Streptomyces sp. NBC_00637. Next base: position 6,192,346 of record NZ_CP109046.1, read on the forward strand.
ACCGGCCACCAGCCCGCCGCCCATCCGCTCACCCATGTTGGCGATGTCCGCGACGCTGGAGTCCATGCCCTTGCGCAGGTGCTCCGGCAGCGGCATCGGCCACGCCGGCTCACCGACCTCCTCGGCGGCCTCGTGCAGCGCGGAGCGGAAGGCGTCGTCGTTCGCCATGATGCCGAAGGTCCGGCTGCCCAGCGCCAGCATCATCGCGCCGGTCAGGGTCGCGACGTCGACGATCGCGTCCGGCTTCTCCGCGGAGGCCGCCCACAGCGCGTCCGCGAGGACCAGCCGGCCCTCGGCGTCCGTGTTGAGGACCTCGACGGTCTTGCCGCTGTACATGCGCAGCACGTCACCCGGGCGGGTGGCGGAACCGGAGGGCATGTTCTCGGCCAGCGCCAGCCATCCGGTGACGTTCACCTCGAGCCCGAGCCGCGCGGCGGCGACGACCGCGGCGAAGACCGCCGCCGCACCGCTCATGTCGCACTTCATCGTCTCGTTGTGCCCGGCCGGCTTCAGCGAGATGCCGCCCGAGTCGTAGGTGATGCCCTTGCCGACGAAGGCGAGGGTCTTCTTGGCCTTGGAGGAGGTGTAGGACAGCTTCACCAGGCGCGGGGCCGCGGCCGAGCCGGAGCCGACGCCGAGGATGCCGCCGTAGCCGCCCTTGGTGAGGGCCTTCTCGTCGAGCACCTGGACCTTGATGCCGTGCTCCTTGGCCGCCGTCTGGGCCAGAGCGGCGAACGCCTCGGGGTCGAGGTCGTTCGGGGGCATGTTGATCAGGTCGCGGGCGCGGTTGAGCTCCTCGCCGACGGCGGCGGCACGCAGCAGCGCGGCCTTGTGGGCGGCGTCGCGCGGCTTCCCGCCGAGCAGGGTGGCCTCGGCGAGCGGCGCCTTGCCGTTCCTGGCCTTGGCATCGTTGCCGACGTGCTTGTACGTGTCGAAGGAGTACGCGCCGAGCACGACGCCCTCGCCGACCGCGCCGATGTCGGCGGCGTCGGCCACCGGCAAAGCGAAGGCGGCCTTCTTGGCGCCGGTGAGGGTGCGGGCGGCCGCGCCGGCCGCCTTGCGCAGTGCCTCGGGGTCGAAGCCGGCGTCCTTCTCGGGCTCCTGGCCGAGCCCCACCGCGAGCACGAGCGGTGCCTTGAAACCGGCCGGGGCCGGCAGCTTGGTCAGCTCGCCCTCGGCGCCCGAGGCACCGAGGGTTTCCAGGATGCCGGCGAGCCTGCCGTCGTAGGCCTTGTCGACGGCTTCGGCGCCTGGGGCAACGATCGGGCCTTTCGCGCCCTTGGCGACACCGATCACGATCGCGTCGGCCCGGAGGCCGGGCGCCGCGGCGGTGCTGAGAGTGAGAGCAGTCACGGTGGTGAAATCTCGCTTCCGATGTGGAGTTGCGGTGGCCGGAATGTGTGGGTCGACCGGGCCCGACAGCGACCCTAGATCCGGGTCGTGGGTGCGGTCGTATCCGGGGGGTGCATCCGGGGCGCGCCCCACCGGCGCGGCGAACCGGCGTGGCGAATCCCGGAATGAGCGTACGCGTGCGTGTGCGGTCGCCCACGCACGCGCGTGTTCACCTGGCGGTGGCGTCGTAGCCACTTCTCGATCCTCGCATTGCATGAGCCGGGTCACACCCGTCGGGTCGGCATGAGGCGACCGCGCGCGGGAGAACTGGGCGATCATCGGCGGGTACGCCGCCGCACACCCTGGAGCCCGCCCGGTGAGACGCCCGACCTTGCTGCTGCCCCTGCTCGCCCTGCTGATGGCGGGCTGCGCCGCCGCGCCCGATGGCGCACGGGACGACCGGCCGGACGCGGAGGGGGGCGTCGAGGCGACGGACGGCGAGCTCTGGCGGCCGGCCCCCGGCACCGACTGGCAGTGGCAGTTGAGCGGCCGGCTGGACACTTCCGTCGACGCGCCGGTCTACGACATCGACGGCTTCGACCCCACGGCGGCCACCGTCGCCGGCCTGCACGACAACGGCCGCAAGGTCATCTGCTACCTCTCCACCGGCGCCTGGGAGGACTGGCGCCCCGACGCCGCGGATTTCCCCGCGTCCGTGATCGGCGAGGGCAACGGCTGGAAGGGCGAACGCTGGCTCGACATCCGCGCGTTGGACGTCCTGGAGCCCCTGATGGCGGCCCGCCTCGACATGTGCCACGAGAAGGGCTTCGACGCCGTCGAACCGGACAACATGGACGGCTACAAGAACACCACGGGCTTCCCCCTCGAGGCCGCCGACCAGCTCCGCTACAACCGCCTCGTCGCCGAACTCGCCCACGACCGGGGCATGTCGGTCGGACTGAAGAACGACCTCGACCAGATCCCCGAACTCGTCGACGACTTCGACTTCGCGGTCAACGAACAGTGCGCCCAGTACGACGAGTGCGCGGACCTGACCCCCTTCATCGAGGCGGGCAAGGCCGTCCTGCACGTCGAGTACGAACTCCCCACGAGCGAGTTCTGCGCCGACTCCCGTCGGCTGCGCCTGAGTTCACTGCTGAAGAAGTACGAGCTCGGGGTGTGGCGGGAGACCTGCCGGTCCGTCTAACGCCCCAGGCAGAACACCACGAGCGCGGTGGTCGCCGCCGTCTCCGCCAGGCCGCCGAACACGTCCCCGGTGACCCCGCCGAAGCGTCGCGCGCAGTGCCGCAGCAACAGTTCGGCCGCGGCGAGGGCGGCGAGGACCGCGAGCGCCGGCCCGACCGCGTCGTACGGCTCGAACAGGGCGCCCGGCTCGACGTGCCCGATCAGGACGACGACGCCGCCCTCGTACGGTCCGCACCACGCTCCCGCGACCGACGCCGCCAGCGTGACGGCGACTGCGGCGAGCACCGCGCCCCGCACCGGGACCACACCGGCGACCGCCGCCCCCAGCCCCTCCGGCCGGGCGGCCGGCACCCCGGCGCGGGCCGCCAGGGTCAGCGCCAGCCGCGCGGTGACCGCCGAGACGACGGCGGCCACCGCGCCCAGCGCCCACGAGGTGTCGTAGAGCTGCGTCAGCGCGGCCACCTGGGCGAGCAGCACGAGGACGAGCGTGAGCACGCCGAACGGGCCGATGTCGGACTGCTTCATGATCCGCAGCGCGTCCTCGGCGGGTTTGCCGCTGCCCAGCCCGTCCGCGGTGTCGGCCAGCCCGTCGAGGTGCAGACCGCGGGTGAGGACGGCGGGCACGGCGGCGGAGGCGACGGCGGCGAGCAGCGGGCTCGCGCCCAGGTACAGCAGCAGCAGGCCGAGCCCGGCCGCGCAGCCGCCGACGGCCAGCCCGACCAGGGGGGCGCCGAGCATGCCCCCGCGCGCGGCCTCCCGGTCCCAGCGGGTCACCCTGACCGGGAGCACGGTGAGGGTGCCGAAGGCGAAGCGGAGGCCGTCGAAGGGCGAGGTCGTGGACACCGCGGCAGAGTAGCCCGGACGCCCCGCCCGTGAGGCAGCCCACCCCCGGTCCCGGGAGACTGGTGCCATGGGCCAGTGGGTGCAGCGCAACATCGTCGAACCGGGCAAGGTCCCCCTGCTCATCGCCCTGACCGCGTTCGTCCTCACCTTCCTGATCACCCGGGTCATCACGCGCCTGATCCGTGCGGGTAAGGGCCCCTTCGGCAACATCAGTTCCGGCGGGGTGCACATCCACCACGTGGTCCCCGGCATCGTCCTGACCGTCGCGGGCGGCTTCGGCGCGGTGGCGAGCGGCCGGCACGGCTTCGGGGCGGGCGCCTTCGCGGTGGTCTTCGGCATCGGTACGGGCCTGGTCCTCGACGAGTTCGCGCTGATCCTGCATCTCGACGACGTCTACTGGACGGAGGCGGGCCGCAAGAGCGTGGAGGCCGTGGTCCTGACGGCGGCGCTGGGCGGACTGCTGCTGGTGGGTTTCTCGCCCTTCGGGGTCGACGACATGAGCCAGGACGAGCTCCAGGACCGGGGCGGTGCCATCTCCACCGTGGCGCTCAACTTCCTCTTCTCCCTGGCCGTGCTGAGCAAGGGCAGGGCCAAGATGGCCGTGTTCAGCGTCTTCATCCCGTTCCTGGGTCTGGTGGGCCTGCTACGGGTGGCCCGGCCGGGCTCGCCGTGGGCCCGCCGGTTCTACCGGCGGCGGCCCCGCGCCCGCGCCAAGGCGGTCCTGCGGGCCTACCGGCACGACCGCCGCTGGGCGGGGCCGCGCCGGGTGGTGGGGGACTGGCTGGGCGGGAAGACCACCGCGGAGCTCGCCCAGGCCCAGGAGCGGCGCTGAGGAACCCGGTCACGCCCGGTTGCGCCCGGTCATGCCCGGTCCGAGGGGCGGAACCCGGGGACCCGGTCCGTGGCGGGTGCGTGGGCCGTACGGCGGCCGCGTGGCTTCGTGGCCGGTCGGCCCCCGTGGCGCAGCCGTGAGCCGGTACCGCCCCGCGTCCCCCGGCGTCGCCGCGCACCCGCCGCGCCACGCGCCCCACGGGCCGGCCGCCCCGGCCCCCGGGCGCGCCCGCGCGTCTCGGCCACCGCGCACAGCACCAGCACGGCCGCGATCGCCGCCAGATGCTCCTTGCCCGCCAGGTTGTCCTTCAGCAGGACCTCCACCACCATCGCGACGATCACCGCCCCCGCCGTCACATAGGCGCGGTAGCGCCAGCCCAGGAACACCGCGAGACCGACCACGGCCGCCGACGGGCCGGTGTCCACGATGGCGGCGTCGGCGGCGGGCAGGCCGAACGGGCCGGCGGGGCCGAGGGCGATGCCCACGCGCGCGTACAGGGTGCCGGCCAGCGTGGCGGCGTAGGCGATGACCAGGGTCCGCCACCAGCCGAGACAGAGCTCCGCGACGCCGAACACCAGCAGGATCTGGGCGAGGGCGCCCCAGACAGGCAGGTCCAGCGCGGGCACGAACAGGGACAGCGGCGTGCGCAGGAGGGCGAGCCGAAGCGGGTCCTCGGCCCGTACCGCGCCGACGGCCTGGACGGGCCCGTAGCCCCACGGCCGGTTCTGTACGACCTGGGTCAGCGAGGTCAGACACACCGCCCCCAGGGTCATCGGCACCGCCCGCCACCGGCGGTGCGCCACGGGGGCGCGGACGGCCTCGTACAGCGGCCCCCATTCGGCGCGGGCCCAGCGGGCGACCGCCTTCACCGGCGGGTGTCCAGTCGTCCCCGGCGCAGCCACCCCGGCAGCCCCGGCGCTTCCAGGAACCCCTCCGCCCGCGCCGACGCGACACCGATGCGGGGCAGGTCCGCGCTCTTCTCGAACAGCAGGAACCGGGGTTCCCAGATGGGCCGGTACTTGGCGTTGGCGCGGTACAGCGACTCGATCTGCCACCAGCGGGAGAAGAAGCAGAGCAGCGACCGCCACAGCCTCAGCACCGGTCCGGCGCCGAGGCGCGCGCCCCTTTCGAAGACCGAGCGGAACACGGCGAAGTTCAGCGAGACCTGCGTGATCCGGGTCGCCGGGTCCGCGCGCTCTTCCCGGGCGCGCCGGAGCAGCTCGATGACCATGAACTCCATCAGCCCGTTGTCGCAGTCGCGGTCCCGTCGCATCAGGTCCAGGGACAGGCCGTGCGGTCCCCAGGGCACGAAGGAGAGCAGGGCGCGCAACTCGCCACGGGCGTCGGCGCACTCCAGCATCACGCAGCGCCCGTCCCGCGGGTCCCCGAGCCGCCCCAGCGCCATGCTGAAGCCGCGCTCCGTGGCCCCGTCGCGCCAGTCGTCGGCGCGCCGGACCAGGGATGCCATCTCGTCGGCGGGGATGTCCTCGTGCCGCCGTACCCGCACGGTGTACCCGGCCCGCCGGACCCGGTTGTACGCCTGCCGGACGGTGCGCATGGCCCGCCCCTCCAGGGTGAACTCGGCGACCTCGACCAGCGCCTCGTCCCCGAGTTCCAGCGCGTCCAGCCCGTGCCGGGCGTACACGGTCCCGGCCTCCTCGCTCGCCCCCATCACCGCCGGGATCCAGCCGTGCGCACGCGCCTCGGCGAGCCACGGCCCGATCGCCCCCGGCCAGGCCTCGGGATCGCCGAGCGGGTCCCCGGAGGCCAGCGACACCCCGCCGACGACGCGGTAGGCGACGGCCGCCTTCCCGGTCGGCGACCAGCACACGCTCTTCTCCCGCCGCAGCGCGAAGTAGCCGAGCGAGTCCCGCTCACCGTGCCGGTCGAGGAGCTCCCGCAGCCGCTTCTCGTCGTCGTCGGTGAGCGGGTCGACAGCCCGCCGGGAGCGGAAGGCGGCGTACAGGACGGCGAGGACGAGCGCCGTGCTCAGCACGTTGACGGCGACGTCGACCCAGGTGGGCGGGGCGATCCCGGGGACGCGGTACTCGTCGGCGGCCACCGAGACCAGTCGCAGCGCGCCGTAGCGCCAGCGTTCGGGGAACGTGGACGGGGCGGACGCCCGGTTGGTGACCGTCACCAGCAGCGCCGCCAGCAGCGAGGCGCCCAGCAGCCCGCCGGCGCCGACGGCCGCGGCGAGCCTCGGATTGGACCGGTCGCCCTTCGCATAGAACTCCCGCCGCCCGGCGAGCAACGCGGCGACGAAGACGGCGGTGAGCGCGAGCGACACCCAGTTCTGCGGGTACCGCCGGACCTCCGGGAACGCCATGGCCAGTGTGAACAGCCCCAGGAACGCCCCGCTCAGGCCGAGGTTCAGGATCCACGCGGCCCGTTTGCGCCGCCGCATGGTGACGGCCAGGAACGCGGTGAAGACCCCGGAGGCGAAGCCGGCCGTCAGCAGATACGGCGTGAAGAGGTTCTCCTGATTGTGCCGCCGGACGTCCTGCCCCAGGGAGACCCACACCGCACTGAGGAAATTGACGAACGCGACGGCACGCAGGTACCAGACGGCGAAGGCGGCGGCGCCCCGGGTATTGCCCATGACGGGTGATCATATGGGTGCACTTCGGAGAATCCGCTGTTTTGGCGCCGCCTGTCCCTTTAGGTCGCTTCGCTACTCCGTTTCCCGCTTCTCCTGCTGCTGCCCGCCAAAGGTTTCGGACGCTTCGGCGGGCCCGGGGGCCTCTCCGGGTCCGGCCGTGTCGGAGGCCGCGGCCGCCTCGGCGGGTTCGGTCGTCTCCGAGACGGCCGAGAACTCGGCGGCTTCCGGCTCGTCCGGCTTCTCCACCGTCTCCGGCTTCTCGGGGAGTTCCGCCGCCAGCGCGGCCGCGGCCTGCACCAAGGGAAGCGCGAGCAGGGCGCCGGCGCCCTCTCCGACCTTCACGCCCTGGTCCAGCAGCGGTTCCAGGGCCATCCGGTCGAGCGCCTTCGCCTGTCCCGGTTCACCGCTCTTGTGCGCGGCCAGCCACCAGTCCGGCGCCCGGAACGCGACCCGCTGCGCGACGAGCGCGCAGGCGGCCGCCACCACACCGTCCAGCACCACGGGCAACTTCCGTACCGCGCACTGGAGCAGAAAGCCCGTCATGGCGGCGAGGTCGGCGCCGCCCACCGTCGCCAGCAGTTGCAGCTGCTCCCCGAGCACCGGCCGCGCCCGCCTGAGCGCGTCCCGGATCGCCGCGCACTTGCGCATCCACATCAGGTCGTCGATCGCCTCGCCGCCCCGCCCGGTCACCACGGACGCGTCGGTCCCGCACAGCGCGGCGATGAGCGCGCCCGCGGCCGTCGTCCCGCCGACGCTGATGTCGCCGAGCACGACCAGATCCGTGCCGGAGTCGGCCTCCTCGTCCGCGACGGCCACGCCCGCCCGGAAGGCCGCCTCGGCCTCCTCCGGCGTCAGCGCGTCCTCGATGTCGATACGGCCGCTGCCGCGCCGCACCCGGTGCCGCACGACGTCCGCGGGGAACAGGTCCGGATCGCAGTCCAGCGCCATGTCCACCACGCGCACGGGCACGCCGAGTCGGCGGGCGAGCACCGAGACCGGACGGCCGCCCTCGATGACCTCCCGCACCAACTCCGAGGCGCTGCCCGCCGGTCGGGCGGAGACACCGAGCTCGGCGATGCCGTGGTCGCCGGCGAAGAGCACCACGCGCGGCCGCTCTACCGGCCGCACGGGCGACGAGCCCTGTGCCGCCGCCAGCCACTCGCCCAGGTCGTCCAGACGCCCCAGCGATCCGGGCGGCACGATCTGACGTCCCCGGCGCGCCTCCGCGTCGCGGCGTACCCCGCCGTCGGGGCGCTCGATCAGATCGGTGAAGTCGTCGAGATTAAGCGAGCTCATTCGCCGAACAGTACCGGCACCGATCGAACGGATCCGCGCCACATCGCCACCACACCCACGTGACGTCATTGCACCCAAGATCGGTATCCCATACGTTCCGTTTTGCCGTTGATTGTCCCCGCTGTCGATGTCGTCCCCGGAGCCGCTCATGCCCCCCAGGCCCGTCCACGAGCCGCGCCGAGACGACTGCCCCTGGTGCGGCTCGAAACGCCTGCGCACCCGGCTGCGCGCGCCGGACCTGCGCCACCGCAGGCCGGGCACCTTCGTGGTGGACGAGTGCCGGGACTGCGCGCACGCCTTCCAGAACCCCCGCCTGACCGCCGAGGGCCTCGCGCTGTACGGCGCCGAGGGCGAGGAACGGGCCGACCCCGGGCACCTCAGGGCGACGGCCCGGGCGATGCTCCCCTTCCCCGAGCCGGAGAGCTGGCTGGACGTGGGCACCGGCGACGCGTCGTTCCCGGCGGCGGCGAGGGAACTGTTCACCTACACGGCGTTCGACGGGGTGGACCCGACCCCGAGGGTGGAGCGGGCGAGAGCGGCGGGCCGGCTCGACGAGGCCCACCTGGGCCGGCTGACGACGCCGGAGGTCCTGTCCCGTCTGCGCGGCCGCTACGACGTGGTCAGCATGCTCCACCACCTGGAACACACCCGGGACCCGAAGCGGGAACTCGCGGCGGCGCTCACGGCCCTGCGGCCGGGCGGCCACCTGCTCGTGCAGCTCCCTGACCCGGCCAGCGCGTCCGCCGCCGTCCTCGGCAGGTGGTGGCCCTCCTACGACCAGCCCCGCCACCTGCACCTGATCCCGCTGGCCAACCTCCGGGCCGAACTCGAGGCCCAGGGCTGCGAGATCGTCGTGACGGACCGCCGGACGCCGCACACCCCGCACGACCTGGCGACGGCCGCCTCGCTCTGCCTGAACAGGAGCCGGCTGCGCCGGACGGCCGGGCCCCTGACCGCCGTGGCCGCCGTACTCGACCACCTGCTGGCCCCGGCGCTGCGCCGCACCCGCTTCTCGAACGCCTACCAGGTCATCGCGCGCAGGAACTGACCGTCAGGCGCCGGCCGCCGGTCCCCGCAACACCAGTGCCTGACCCGCCACCACCAGGACCACCTCCTCGCACTCGGCGGCCACGGCCGCGTTCAGGCGCCCCAGCTCGTCCCGGTACCGGCGACCCGACGCCGTGGCGGGCACGATCCCCGAACCCACCTCGTTGGAGACCAGGACGACGGTCCGCCGGGCCGACCGCACCGCCTGAGCCAGTTCCACCACCCGCGAGCGCAGCGCCCGTTCGCCGCCGTCCGCCCACTGCGCGTCGTCCCACGCCCCGACCGCGTCCATGACGTCCGTCAGCCACAGCGACAGACAGTCGATCAGCAGCGGGGCGCCGTCCTGCGCCAGCAGCGGCACGAGGTCGCAGGTCTCCACGGTCCGCCACGACCCCGGCCGCCGGTCGCGGTGCGTGGCGACCCGGGACGCCCACTCGGTGTCGCCGCCCCGGGTCCCGCCGGTGGCGACGTACAGCACGTCCGGGAAGGACTCCAGCCGCCGCTCCGCCTCCACCGACTTCCCCGAGCGGGCCCCGCCCAGCACCAGCGTGCGCCGCGACACGTCCGGCACGTCCTCGTACACCCCCACGACCAGGGTCGAGCCGTCCGGCACCGCCCGCGCCCCGGCCGCCGCGAGCCGTCGCCGCGACTCCGCGCCCGGTGGCACGTCATGGTCCAGGTGGACGGCCACCACGTCGGTCGTCGGCCCCACCGCGCCCACCGCCCGCAGTTTCGCCAGCGCGTCCGGGCGACCCACCAGGTCCGCCAGGACCATGTCGTACCGCTCGGCGGCACCCGATCCCTCCTCCAGACCGGCCGGCGCGCCCCCGGGCGGCAGGTACAGCAGCCGCTGTCCGTCCGGGCCGGTCACCGCGTACCCGGTGCCGGGCGCGTCCATCGCCACCGCCCGCACCCGATGCCCCGTCAGCAGCGTCGACTCCCGTCCGTCCGGCACCCGGCCGGGCTGCGGCAGCCCGGCCGGCACCTCCACCGGGGGGCCGTCGTGCGGATGCGTCAGCAGCACCTGCCGCACCCCGCCCAGCGAATGGCCGGCCCGCGCGGCCGCGAACGCCGCGCCCGGCGTCAGATCGAGCAGCAGGACCCCGTCGACGAGCAGCGCGGTCGCCGCCCGCGCATCGGCCCCGAGCGAGGTCGCGCACACGGCGCAGGAGCAGTCGGGGCGGGGTAGTCCCGCGGGGGCACCGGTACCGAGCAGAGTGACTTCCACGGAGCTGATTTTCGCGCGTCCGACCGGCTCTTGCGCATCCGACTAGGCTGCACAGCAGAAGCCGGACCAAGATCCGGCTTCTGCTCTGCACGTGGTCACAGCTGGGAGGCGTACATGGCGGCATGGACGTGGCGGTTCGAGAAGGCCGACGGGACGGAGGTCCAACCGGCGGTGGAGCCCGAGGAGTTCACCACGCAGGGGGACGCCGAGTCCTGGATCGGCGAAGTGTGGAAGGACCTCCTCGAAGGCGGCGCGGACCAGGTGCGGCTCTTCGAGGACTCCACGCAGATCTACGGCCCCATGAGCCTGCAGGCGAACGAGGCATAGCCGTTTGCCGGGGTGGTCGCCGTACGGCCACCCCGGCCACCGCTCACCCGGACGAGTGAAGAACGCCGGTCCGGTTCAGCCGCGGACCCCGCACAGATGCAGCAGCGCCGCCACCTGCCGGTAGGGGTCGGTCCGCCCGGCCCGCTCCTCGGCGGACAGCAGGCTCTCCCACTCCCGCGGGTCCTGCGGGATCTCCGTCCCGTCCGGCGCGGTGTCCGTGAAGACCCGCACGCCGTACCAGGCCTGGAGCGGGGCCCCGATCCCGGCCAGCGCCCCGGTCAGCGTCGCCAGCCGGTCCGCCCGTACGTCGAGCCCCAGCCGGTTGCGGTAGGAGACGGTGTCGAAGGCGCCGAGCGCGCCCGCCCAGTCGCCGGACAGCCCCGGCCGCATGGCCAGCGCGTCCGCGTTGCGCACCAGCAGCGACAGCAGCCCGCCCGGGGCCAGCATCCGCGCCAGCCCCGCGAGCAGCGCGTCCGGCTCCTCCACGTACATGAGCACGCCATGGCACAGCACCACGTCGAAACTGCCGGGCAGGAAGTGCACCCCGGTGTCCCGGCCGTCGCCCTCGATGATCCGCATCCGCTCCCGGATGCCCTCGGGCTCGCCGCCCAGGGCCTCACGGGCCGCGGCGATCATCGTCGCGTCCCGCTCCAGCCCGGTGACCTGATGCCCGAGCCGGGCCAGCCGCAGCGCCTGCGTGCCCTGGCCCATCCCGACGTCGAGCACCCGCAGCCGCTGCCCGACCGGGTAGCGCCCCGTTATCTGCTCGTCGAGCTGCCGGGCCACCAGCTCCTGTCGGACGACGTCACGCAGCCCGCCCAGCCTGTTCAGCCAGGCCTCGGCCGCCCCCCCGGAGAAAGCCGCAGTGCTCAGGGCCGCGCTCCGCGCTTGATCTGCGGCTTGGGCAGCCGGAGCCGACGCATCTGGAGGGAACGCATCAGCGCGTACGCCACCGCGCCCCGCCGGTTCTGGTCGGGGAAGCGCTCGGCGAGCTGCTTGCGCAGCCGGAAGCTCGTGACGAACGAGTCCAGCACGATCAGCACGATCACGACCAGCCACAGCAGCAGCGCGATGGTCTGGAGGGAGCCCACCCGCACCATGCTCAGCACGAGGATGACCACGGCCATCGGCAGGAAGAACTCCGCCACGTTGAACCGGGAGTCGATGAACTCGCGCGCGAACTTGCGGACGGGGCCCTTGTCGCGGACCGGCAGATAACGCTCGTCCCCGCCGGCCAGCGCCTGGCGCTGCCTGTCCAGCTGGGCACGGCGCTCGTCGCGCTGGCGCTTGGAGGCGTCCTTGCGGGACGTGGGCGTGGTGGCGACGCTACGGCGCTGGGACTGGGCCTCACTGCGCTTGGGCGTGGGCCTGCCCTTCTTGGCCTGCGGGTCGCGGGGCTGCATGGAGTCGGTCACCACGGCCTTGTCGGCGGGGGCCTTCTCTTCCTTGGCACGGCTTCGGAACACAAAACCCAAGGGTAAGCGCTCCAGGGCATGGACCCCAGCCCGGAGGGGAACGATCCGGCAACACCAGTCGTCTGTAGAAGGGACAGACCAGGACAGGAGCGGGAAAGAGGGGGCGCAGGGTGACTCGGTGCTCACCCTGAAGGTCACCTACTCCCTACGCCGGAGCAAGGTCTTGGTCAGTCGTCCTTGGGGATGAGCGCATCCGTCCCCGAACAGTGCGTCAATGGATGCAGGGCCCGTACTGTGGGTTCTGTCGCAGAGCTGGAGCTGGACGTCAGAAGGGGGCGCGCGAAGCCCATGAGCGGTGTCATGAAGCGTATGGGGATGATCTTCCGCGCGAAGGCGAACAAGGCCCTTGACCGGGCCGAGGACCCGCGCGAAACCCTCGACTACTCGTACCAGAAGCAGCTGGAGCTCCTGCAGAAGGTCCGCCGCGGTGTCGCCGATGTCGCGACCTCGCGCAAGCGCCTGGAACTTCAGCTGAACCAGTTGCAGTCGCAGTCGTCCAAGCTGGAGGACCAGGGCCGCAAGGCGCTGGCGCTCGGCCGTGAGGATCTCGCCCGCGAGGCGCTCTCCCGCCGCGCGGCCCTCCAGCAGCAGGTGACCGACCTCGAGACGCAGCACTCCACGCTCCAGGGCGAGGAGGAGAAGCTCACCCTCGCGGCCCAGCGCCTGCAGGCCAAGGTGGACGCCTTCCGTACGAAGAAGGAGACCATCAAGGCCACCTACACCGCCGCCCAGGCCCAGACCCGGATCGGCGAGGCCTTCTCCGGTATCTCCGAGGAGATGGGCGACGTCGGCCTGGCCATCCAGCGCGCCGAGGACAAGACCGCCCAGCTCCAGGCCCGCGCGGGCGCCCTCGACGAGCTCATGGCGTCCGGCGCCCTCGACGACCCGACGGGCATCGCGAAGGACGACCTCCAGGCCGAGCTGGACCGGCTCTCCGGTGGTACGGATGTAGAGCTGGAACTGCAGCGCATGAAGGCCGAGCTCGCCGGCGGAAGCTCGGCCGGCCAGCAGGCCATCGAAGGCGGCACCAACCAGTCGCAGTCCCAGCAGCAGCCGCAGGACACCCCGCGCTTCGACAAGCAGTAGCCCGGCGCCGGGGACCGGAGCCGAGGAGGGCGACATGATCGTACGGATCATGGGGGAGGGCCAGTGGCAACTGGCCGACTCCCATCTCGTCGAACTGAACAGGCTGGACGACGAACTGCTCGCGGAGATGGAGAGCGGCGACGAGGACGGCTTCCACCGCACCCTCGGCGCCCTCCTGGACGCCGTCCGCCGTCTCGGCGAGCCCCTGCCGGACGACGCCCTGGAACCCTCGGAACTGATTCTTCCGTCCCCGGACGCGAGCCTGGAGGACGTCCGGGAGATGCTGAGCGACGACGGTTTGATCCCGGGCTGACCTTCGGCGCGGGTGACGGCCGACCCGGCCCGTCCGGGGATCCCCCCGGCAAGCCGCGGGGGAGTCCGGCCGGGACGAGGCCCGATCACGAAGTCGACGGCGGGGCCTGGCGGCAGCAGCCTCCGGCTACGGCAAGGAAAGCGACGGTAACTCAAAAGTGACCCTGCTTTCCCGGGCCGAGTGCCGGCTCCGCGCGCATCCCCTGGCCCTGGACGCGGGCCTCGCCGCGGGCGTCCTGCTCTGCATGCTGGCCGGGTCCTTCGTCGACCCGCACGGAGCGCACGGCGTCAGCTGGAGCGTCCGCAGCCCGGACCCGCTCAGCCTGCTGCTGATGACCCTCTCGGCCGTCGCCCTCGTCTTCCGCCGCAGCGCCCCCATGACGGTCCTCGCCCTCACCGGCGCCGCCTCCGTGGCCGAGTCCGTCACCGGCGACCCCCGGGCCCCCGTCGCGATGTCCGCCGTGATCGCCCTCTTCACCGTCGCCGCCAGCACCGACCGCCACACCACCGTGCGCGCCGGCCTGCTCACCATGACGGTCCTCACCGGCGCGGCCATGCTCGCCGGACCGCTGCCCTGGTACGCCCAGGAGAACCTGGGGATCCTCGCCTGGACCGGCATCGGTGCCACCGCCGGCGACGCGGTCCGCAGCCGCCGGGCCGTCGTCCAGGCCATCCGGGACCGCGCCGAGCGCGCGGAGCGCACCCGGGAGGAGGAGGCCCGCCGCCGGGTCGCCGAGGAGCGCCTGCGCATCGCCCGCGACCTGCACGACGTCGTCGCCCACCACATCGCCCTGGTCAACGTCCAGGCCGGGGTCGCCGCGCACGTGATGGACAAGCGGCCGGACCAGGCCAAGGAGGCCCTCGCCCACGTCCGCGAGGCCAGCCGCTCCGCGCTCAACGAACTGCGGGCCACCGTGGGCCTGCTGCGCCAGTCCGGCGACCCCGAGGCCCCCACCGAACCCGCGCCCGGCCTGGACCGGCTCGACGACCTGGCCGGCACCTTCCGCAGCGCCGGTCTCCAGGTCGAGGTGGCCCGCACCGACCACGGGACCAAGCTCCCGGCCGCCGTCGACCTGGCCGCCTACCGGGTCATCCAGGAAGCCCTCACCAACGTGCAGAAACACGCCGGGTCCGAGGCGAAGGCCGAGGTCAGCGTCGTGCGCGTAGGACCGAACATCGAGGTCACGGTCCTCGACGACGGGCGTTCGGACGACGGGCCCCCGGCGGCCGGCGGCGGTCACGGCCTGCTCGGCATGCGCGAGCGCGTCACCGCCCTGCGCGGCACCCTCACCACCGGTCCCCGCTACGGAGGCGGCTTCCGCGTCCATGCGATCCTGCCGGTCAAGACCCGCACGGCCACCTCGGGGGAGAACGCATGACCATCCGTGTCCTGCTCGCCGACGACCAGGCACTGCTGCGCAGCGCGTTCCGGGTGCTCGTCGACTCGGAGCCCGACATGGAGGTGGTCGGCGAGGCGTCCGACGGCGCCGAGGCGGTCCGGCTGGCCGGGGAGCAGCGCGCCGACGTCGTCCTGATGGACATCCGCATGCCCGGCACGGACGGGCTCGCCGCGACCCGGCTGATCAGTGCCGATCCCTCCCTCGCCCACGTCAGGGTGGTCATCCTGACGACGTTCGAGGTCGACGACTACGTGGTGCAGTCGCTGCGGGCCGGCGCCTCCGGCTTCCTCGGCAAGGGCAGCGAGCCGGAGGAGCTGCTGAGCGCCATCCGGGTCGCCGCCGGCGGGGAGGCCCTCCTCTCGCCGACCGCCACCAAGGGCCTGATCGCCCGCTTCCTGGCCCAGGGCGGCGCGGCGGACGACGAACACGACCCGGCCCGCTCCGCCCGGCTGGACGCGCTCACCGTGCGGGAGCGCGAGGTCCTGGTCCTGGTCGCCGGCGGTCACTCCAACGACGAGATCGCCGAGCGCCTGGAGGTCAGCCCGCTCACCGTGAAGACGCACGTCAACCGGGCCATGGCCAAGCTGGGCGCACGCGACCGGGCCCAGCTCGTGGTGATCGCGTACGAATCGGGGCTGGTACGTCCGAGGGTGGAGTGAGTCCGGCTCCCGCGTACTGCGCCCGGAGTATGCGCGGGATAAGTAAATAGACCTGGAGCGTACGGATCGCGCGACGGCATGGCCCAGGGTGAAGAGGCCACGCGTGTCACACCCGACACGCCTGTCAAGACCGCCTCACCGCCGCACCTGGCACCGCTTCTGCCGCTCACAGAGACGAGACCCGTACCCATGTCCTGGCTGTCCCGCTTCAGCCTCGCGCAACGGGCCCTGATAGGCCTCATGTCGCTCATCGCCATCGCCTTCGGCGCGATAGCGATCCCGCAACTGAAACAGCAGCTCCTGCCCACCATCGAACTTCCGATGGTCTCCGTCCTCGCGCCCTACCAGGGAGCCTCCCCGGACGTCGTCGAGAAGCAGGTCATCGAGCCGATCGAGGACAACCTCGAGGGTGTCGACGGCATCACCGGCGTCACCTCCACGGCGAGCGAGGGCAACGCGGTGATCGTGGCGTCCTTCGACTACGGCAACGACACCAAACAGCTCGTCGCCGACGTCCAGCAGGCCGTCAACCGGGCCCGCGTCCAGCTCCCCGACGCCGTGGACCCGCAGGTCGTCGCCGGTTCCACCGACGACATGCCGACCGTCGTCCTCGCGGTCACCTCCGACAAGGACCAGCAGGCCCTCGCCGACCAGCTCGACCGCAGCGTCGTCCCGGCGCTGCGGGACATCGACGGCGTCGGCCAGGTCACCGTCACCGGCGTCCGGGACCTCCAGGTCTCCGTCACGCCGGACGACGCGAAGCTGGCGAGGGCCGGACTGACCACGCAGTCCCTCGCCCAGGCGCTCCAGGCGGGCGGCGCGACCGTCCCGGCCGGCTCCTTCGACGAGGCGGGCAGCAACCGCACGGTCCGGGTCGGCGGCGGCTACACCTCCGTCGCCCAGATCGCGGACCTGCGGATCCCGGGGCTCGCCGGCGGGAAGCCGGTCCGGCTCGGTGACGTGGCCGCGGTGCGGCAGGAGGAGGCCCCGGCCGACTCCCTCACCCGTACCGACGGCAAACCCAGCCTCGCCGTCATGGTCACCATGGACCACGACGGCAGCGCGGTCGCCATCTCCGACGCCGTCGACGGCAAGCTGGCCGACCTGCGCCAGGACCTCGGCGCGGGCGCGACGATCACCGTCGTCAGCGACAGCGGTCCGGCCGTCGCGAAGGCCATCGAGGGCCTGACCACCGAAGGCGCCCTCGGCCTGCTCTTCGCCGTCCTCGTCATCCTGGTCTTCCTGGCGTCGATCCGCTCGACGCTGGTGACCGCGGTCAGCATCCCGCTCTCCGTGGTGCTGGCGCTGATCGTCCTGTGGACGCGGGACCTCTCGCTGAACATGCTGACGCTGGGCGCGCTGACCATCGCGATCGGCCGGGTCGTCGACGACTCGATCGTCGTCCTGGAGAACATCAAGCGCCACCTCGGCTACGGCGAGGAGCGGCAGTCCGCGATCATCACGGCCGTCCGCGAGGTGGCCGGGGCGGTCACCTCCTCCACCCTCACCACGGTCGCGGTGTTCCTGCCGATCGGCCTGGTCGGCGGCATGGTCGGCGCCCTCTTCGGCGCGTTCTCGCTCACCGTGACGGCGGCCCTGCTGGCCTCCCTGCTGGTCTCGCTGACGGTCGTCCCCGTCCTGTCGTACTGGTTCCTGCGCGCGCCCAAGGGCACCCCCGAGGACGCCGAGGAAGCCCGCCGCGCGGCCGAGGAGAAGGAGGCGAAGAGCCGTCTCCAGCGCTTCTACGTCCCCGTCCTGCGCTTCGCCACCCGGCGCCGCCTGACCAGCGTGGCGATCGCGGTCGTCGTACTGATCGCCACCTTCGCCATGGCGCCCCTGCTGAAGACCAACTTCTTCGACCAGGGCGAGCAGCAGGTCCTGACGGTCAAGCAGGAGCTGAAGCCGGGCACCAGCCTCGCCGCGACCGACGCCCAGGCGAAGAAGGTCGAGCGACTGCTCGCCGGCACCGAGGGCGTCAAGGACTACCAGGTCACCATCGGCTCGTCCGGCTTCATGGCGGCCTTCGGCGGGGGCACCGACACCAACCAGGCCTCCTACCAGGTGATGATCGAGGACTCCGCCTCGTACGAGGACGTCCAGCAGCGGGTCGAGGACGGGCTGAAGAAGCTCGACGGCATCGGCACGACCACGGTCGCCGCCGGTGACGGCTTCGGCAGCCAGGACCTGAGCGTCGTCGTCAAGGCGGCCGACGCGGATGTGCTGCGCACGGCCGCCGAGCAGGTCCGGAAGGCCGTGGCCGGCCTCGACGACGTCACCGACGTGACCAGCGACCTCTCGCAGAGCGTGCCGCGCATCTCGGTCAGGGCGAACGCCAAGGCCGCCGCGGCCGGCTTCGACGACCAGACGCTCGGCGCGGCGGTCGCCCAGGCGATCCGCGGGACGACGGCCGCGAAGGCGGTCCTGGACGACACCGAGCGCGATGTCGTCATCACCTCGGCGAAGCCCGCCACGACGCTCGCCCAGCTCAAGGCCCTGTCCCTGGGCGCGGTGAAGCTCGGTGACATCGCCACCGTGGAGCTGGTCGACGGTCCGGTCTCGATGACCCGCATCGACGGCCGGCGGGCGGCCACCGTCACCGCGAAGCCGACCGGCGACAACACCGGCGCGGTGAGCGCCGACCTCACCTCGAAGCTCGACGCGCTGAAGCTCCCGGCGGGCGCCACGGCGGAGATCGGCGGGGTCTCGCAGGACCAGGACGACGCCTTCAAGAACCTCGCCCTGGCGATGCTCGCGGCGATCGCGATCGTCTTCATGCTGCTGGTGGCGACCTTCCGGTCGCTGGCCCAGCCGCTGATCCTGCTGGTCTCCATCCCCTTCGCGGCCACCGGCGCGATCGGCCTGCTGCTCGTCACCGGCACCCCGATGGGCGTCCCGGCGATGATCGGCATGCTGATGCTCATCGGCATCGTGGTGACCAACGCGATCGTCCTGATCGACCTCATCAACCAGTACCGCAAGCAGGGGTACGGCGTGGTCGAGGCCGTGGTCGAGGGCGGGCGGCACCGGCTGCGCCCCATCCTCATGACGGCGCTGGCGACCATCTTCGCCCTGCTCCCGATGGCCCTGGGCGTCACCGGCGAGGGCGGCTTCATCGCCCAGCCGCTGGCGGTGGTCGTGATCGGCGGTCTGATCACCTCGACCCTGCTCACCCTGCTGCTCGTCCCGACGCTGTACGCGATGCTCGAGCTCCGCAAGGAGCGCCGCGCGAAGAAGCGTGCCGCGAAGCGGGAGCCGGCGCAGCCCGAGAAGACCCCGGAACCGGCCGGAGTCTGACCCCGACGCGCCGGTGCCCTTCCCCCGTACGGGTTCCATATCCTGTGAACTCGATGTACTCGACGGGGGAAGGGGACCGGGGCGTTGCCGCTGCACAAGGACGACCCGAAGGCGCTCGGCGGTTACCGGATCGTCGACCGGATCGGCTCCGGGGGTATGGGCGTCGTCTACCTGGGCCGGTCCCGTTCGGGGCGTGAGGTCGCCGTCAAGGTGGTGCACGCGCAGTACGCGGAGGACAAGGTCTTCCGGGCCCGCTTCCGGCAGGAGATCGAGGCCGTCCGCAAGGTGAGCGGCGCCTTCACCGCCCCGGTCGTGGACGCCGACCCGGAGGCCGTACGGCCCTGGATGGCCACCACGTACGTGCCGGGACCGACCCTCTCCGCCCGGATCCGGGGCGCCGGCCCGCTGAAGGGGGCGGAGCTGCGCCGACTGGCTCTGGGCCTGGTGGAGGCGCTGCGGGACATCCACCGGGCGGAGGTCGTGCACCGCGACCTCAAGCCCGCCAACGTCCTGATGGCCGAGGACGGTCCCCGGGTCATCGACTTCGGCATCTCCCGGGCCACCGAGAACCAGACCCTCACCGAGACCGGCCACGCGATCGGGACCCCGCCGTTCATGTCCCCGGAGCAGTTCAGGGACGCCCGGTCGGTCGGCCCCGCCTCGGACGTCTTCTCCCTCGCCACGCTGCTGGTGTTCGCCGCGACCGGGCGCGGCCCCTTCGACGCCGACAGCCCCTATCTGACGGCGTGGCGGGTGATGCACGAGGAACCGGCGGTGGAGGCGGTCGCCGAGCCGCTGCGCGCGATCCTGACCCGCTGCCTGGCCAAGGACGCCACCGACCGGCCAGGACTCGACGAACTGGCCGGGGACCTCGCGCAGGCACTGCCCGAACCCGCGGCGGACGACATGCAGACCGTGACCCTGCGTCTGCCGCCCGCACCCGCGCCCGAGAGGGGCGAGGAGCCGGGACCGGCCGCCGCCCCGCCCCGCGCCGGCCGCCGCTCCCGGCTGCGCCGGTGGCCGGTCCTCGCCGGCGTGGCGGGCCTGCTGGCCGTGGCGCTCACCGGCTATCTCCTGTTCGACCCCCTCACGGGGAACAAGGCGGCGGACTCGGACGTCGCCGGCCCCGAGGCACCCCGCTGGGATCCCCTCCCCGACGGCTGGAAGCCCTGGCGGACCTCGGTGTTCGGAACCGCCGCGAGCGGGGTGAAGAAGCCGCTGGAGGGTTCAGGGATCTCCTTCGGCACCTCTCTGTCCTGCGCGATGGGCGACGACGCCCTCTACTGCGGCGGTGACGGCGTCCTTCCGGTCCGCGTCGACGGGACGACGGGCCGGCTCGCCTGGCGGGCGGACTCCCGGCCCTCGGGCCTCGCACGGGATCGCTACGACAGCATGGTCCTCGGCGTGCACGACGGTGTGCTGCTGGTCTCCCAGTCGGTCCTCAACAGCGCGGGCGACGAACAGACCGTCACCGTGGTGGCCCTCGACTCCGCCACCGGCAAGCGGCTCTGGTCGCGCACGTCGGAGGGGACGGGCTCCGTCGCCTCCGCGGTCGTGGGCGATCTGCTGATGACCTCGGACGGCTACCGCGTGACCGCCCGTGAGGTGGGCGACGGTGCCGAGCGGTGGACGGCCACCGTGCCCGTCGGGCCCACCTACTCCTGTGTGTTCCACGACGTCGACAGCCTTCCGTACGCCGGCTGCACCGACGCCGGTACACCGTCGCGCCACGTGTTCTACGCCGTGGACCCGGCCGACGGCTCGACCCGGAAGGTGAGCGTGCCGGACGGCGACACCGTGTACGTCGGGGCCGTCGGCGGCGACCTGGCCTTCGTGACGCACGTCCCGCGGGATCCGCAGAGCACCGCGGAGTCGGCGTCCGGCGAAGTGCTGCTCATCGACCCGGACACCGGCACCGTACGGAAGAGGACGCTGCCGGGCGACCCGCGCGGCGAGGCGGCCCTGGTGGGCGGCGTGCTCTGCTTCGCCTCCTCCGCGGGCCTGTTGACCGCCCACTCGCCCGAGACCGGCGAGCAGCTGTGGCAGACCTCGACGACCCTTCAGCAGCCCGGCACACCCGTCGCCGACGGGCGGGGGCAGGCGGTGTTCGCGGCGAGCGCCTCGGGACGGGTCGCCGCCCTCGACATCGCCACCGGCGGCCTGCTGTGGGAGTCCACCGCGCGGGCCGGTCAGGTCGTGGCGGCCGGTTACGCCACGGCACAGGTGTTCCTCGACGAAGGCGCCCTGGTGGTGCTCAGCCCCGACGGGACGGTCTTCACGCTGGACCCGGCCCACCCCGACCTGGAACCGCTGTCGGGGTGACCCGGGATCCGCGTCCGGTTACGGCAGCGCCAGCATCCGCTCCAGAGCCAGCTTCGCGAACGCCTCGGTCTCCTGGTCGACCTGGATCCGGTTGATCAGCTTGCCCTCGGCGAGGGACTCCAGGGTCCAGACCAGGTGGGGCAGGTCGATCCGGTTCATCGTCGAGCAGAAGCAGACCGTCTTGTCGAGGAAGACGATCTCCTTGCCCTCGGGGGCGAAACGGTTCGCGAGCCGGCGCACCAGGTTCAGCTCGGTGCCGATGGCCCACTTCGAGCCGGCCGGGGCCGCCTCCAGCGCCTTGATGATGTACTCGGTCGAGCCGACGTAGTCCGCCGCGGCCACGACCTCGTGCCGGCACTCGGGGTGCACGAGCACGTTCACGCCGGGGATGCGGGCGCGGACGTCCTCGACCGACTCCAGGCTGAAGCGGCCGTGCACGGAGCAGTGGCCCCGCCACAGGATCATCTTCGCGTCGCGCAGCTGCTCGGCGGTCAGGCCGCCGTTCGGCTTGTGCGGGTTGTAGAGGACGCAGTCCTCCAGGGACAGGCCCATGTCCCGTACGGCGGTGTTGCGGCCGAGGTGCTGGTCGGGCAGGAACAGGATCTTCTCGCCCTGTTCGAAGGCCCACTCCAGGGCCCGCCGGGCGTTGGAGGAGGTACAGATCGTGCCGCCGTGCTTGCCCGTGAACGCCTTGATGTCCGCGGACGAGTTCATGTACGAGACGGGCACGACCTGATCGGCTATGCCGGCCTCGGTCAGCACGTCCCAGCACTCGGCGACCTGCTCGGCGGTGGCCATGTCGGCCATCGAGCAGCCGGCGGCGAGGTCGGGGAGGACCACCTTCTGGTCGTCGGACGTCAGGATGTCCGCGGACTCGGCCATGAAGTGCACACCGCAGAACACGATGTACTCGGCCTCCGGGCGGGCGGCCGCGTCCTTGGCCAGCTTGAAGGAGTCGCCCGTGACATCGGCGAACTGGATGACCTCGTCGCGCTGGTAGTGGTGGCCGAGCACGAAGACCTTGTCACCGAGCTTCTCCTTGGCGGCGCGGGCCCGCGCGACCAGGTCGGGGTCCGAGGGCGAGGGCAGGTCGCCGGGGCACTCCACGCCCCGCTCGCTCTTCGGGTCGGCCTCGCGGCCGAGCAGCAACAGGGCGAGCGGAGTCGGCTGTACGTCGAGCTCCGTGGTCTGGGCGGTGGTCACGGCACGCACCTTTTCTACTTTTCGTCGATCTGACGTTATCTATCATAACCCGCTTCACGTCACTTTGACGATGGTCATCGCGTCGATGTGACGTGAATCCCGCGACCCGGCCGGCGCCGCTCCCGAGGCCGCTGTCCGCCGCCTCGCACGTGTGCGAGCATGAAGGGCAAGAAGAGGAAAGAAGTGGAAACACGACTCCTCGGCCCGGAATGAATCCGCGGCCCCGACGGTTGGAAAAGTCGGCAAGCAGTCTCCGTACAACCCGGGAGAGATGTAGATGTCCGTATCGGACGAGAAGACCACTGTCAGCGACGGCATCCTCCTGTCCGACGCCGCCGCGGCGAAGGTCAAGGCCCTGCTCGACCAGGAAGGCCGCGACGACCTGGCGCTGCGCGTCGCCGTTCAGCCCGGCGGCTGCTCCGGCCTGCGCTACCAGCTCTTCTTCGACGAGCGTTCGCTCGACGGTGACGTGGTGAAGGACTTCGACGGCGTCAAGGTCGTCACCGACCGCATGAGCGCCCCGTACCTGGGCGGCGCCTCCATCGACTTCGTCGACACCATCGAGAAGCAGGGCTTCACGATCGACAACCCGAACGCGACGGGCTCCTGCGCCTGCGGCGACTCCTTCAGCTAGTCGCCCGTTCGCACCGCTGAACGACACGAAGGCGGCGGCCCCCTCCTCGGAGGGGGCCGCCGCCTTCGTGTTCGCGCCGGGCGAACCGCTGCCGCCGGGTGCTACCGGGCCTGCGGCAGCCGCGCCCCCGGCTTCTCCAGCGGGATCGCGCCGCCGTCCGACCCGACCACCTTCCGGCTGCCCAGCGACGCGTCCAGCTGAACCGTCCGGTGGTACTCCTTGGCGATCAGGATGCAGACCCGGCCCGTCCAGGGCGTCTCGGTCACGGTGACCTTCACCTCGTCGCCGCTCTCCGACGCCGTGGCCGCGTAGTCGCCGCACACCCCGCCGGTGAAGCTCACGGTCAGTGCCTTGCCCTCGACGGTGTAGCCGTTCACCTTCACGTCACGCGTGCCGGAGGAGGCGCTCGGCGTCGGCGTGGGCGTCGTGGCGGACCGCAGATACTCCGGCTCGACGGCCGGCTGCGTCACCGTGTAGCCGCCCTCGACCCCTGCGGCCCGCACGTCGAACAGCCAGGACGGTACGAGCACCTGCCGTCCGCCCGAGGTGTGCGGGGCGAGCCCGAGCACCGCGTCCCGGACCGTCGCCGTCCGGCCCTGGGGAGCGGTGGTGGACGAACCGCACGGGCTCTCCAGCCGGTCCTTCAGCGGTACCGGGCTGGCACAGCCGCCGATGCCCATCCGGTGGTCCGTCCCCGGCGCCGCGTTCAACGCGTCCAGCGCCTCCCGCGCGCTCAGCAGCGGGTACGTGTCGCCCTTCACCGGCGGTTCCAGCTGCCCGTTGCCGCCGACCACCTCGCCCTGGGCGCCGACGCTGATCCCGGTCGTCCAGCCGTGACTGGGCAGATCACCGAAGACCGGCTCGGCGTTCACCACCCGCTGGGTCCCCATGACCTGGCTCGCGTCCACCTCGGCGCCGTCCTGTCCGACCGCCTTCAGGACCGGCGCCGCCGCCTTCTTCGCGGCCGCCTCGCTCACCGGGGCGCCGGTCGGGGTCACGGACGTCCCGGCACACTTGTCGGTGCCGCCCGTGCAGTTGTCGGTGCCGGGCGCGAAGCGCGTGAACGTCCACATCCCCGGCGCCTGCCGGTTCACCCGCAGCACCGGACCCGAGCCGTCGTTGCCGGCCCCGACCTTCCAGGCCTCCCCGTCGACGACCGGCGTCCCCTCGGCCCCCAGCGCCTTCGCCAGCCGGGCCACCTCGTCCTTCGTGACCTCGCCCTTCGCCCAGTACACGGGCGCGGAGCCGGGACCGTCGGGGAGCGTCCCGTCGGCGGTGTAGGTCACCCCGTAGGGGTTCGGCTCACCGGGCGCGATGCCGCTCGTACCGCTCTCGGGGGTACCCGTACGCACGGAGTAGTCGTCCAGGAGCAGCGCGCCGGGTGTGCCGTCCCCGGACGGCGACCCCGAGCCGGCGCTCCCTCCGGAGCCGCCGGCGGTGGAGGTCAGATAGGCCCCGCCCCCGCCCACCAGCAGCACGGCGGCCGCGACGGAGGCGATGAGAACGGGAGAGCGGCGCCGCGGAGCGGCCGGGCGCGCGTCGTCGGTCACCGGCCCGACGACATGTACGTCGGAGCCGGAGCCGGAGCCTGTGCCGGATTCGGGATCGGCGGGCGCCTCCCCGGCGGTGGCCTGGGCCTCGGCGGCGGCCTGTCGACCGGCGTCGTCATCAACGGGGGCGTCGGCGGTGGCCCCGGCCTCGGGAACATCGGAAGCCTCGGCCCCGGATGCGGCGGGAGTGCCAGCCTCCTCCTCGGTGACGCCGGCCTCGACGTCCGGCGCGTCCTCGGCCCGTGCGTCGTCGGCCCGCGCGTCCTCGCCCGGAGTGTCCTCGGCTGGCGCGTCCCGGACCTCGGCCTTCTCGGCCGCGGCCTCGGCCGGCTCCGCACCCGTCTTCTCCGGCTCGCGCGCGGCGTCGTCGTTCTCGGGTCGCTCGGTGTTCACCGCATCGCTCCTTCGGCTGCCCTGCTGTCGTACCCCACATCCCCTTTACGGGGGACGGCGATGGGACGCGACGGGGGAGCGCACGGTTCCCTCCCGAGCGCCGTACCGAAGGAAAATCGAGGGATTACCCTCGGGGGTCGTCCTAGTTGCCGTAGTCCGGCATCGCCTCCAGGAGCCGCGCCGACGCGGCCGGAACGCTCACGCCCAGGATGAGTGACGGGGAGACCGGACGGGAAGTGATCTTTTCCGGGGCCGCCCAGTGCGGGGCCATCCGGGCGCAGTCACCGCGCAGCGACGCCAGGCCGCCGTCGAAGTCGGCCGGAGCGGGGGCGTGGACCTTGAGGTTCGTCATAGCCGAACCGTATGCATGGCGGAGCCCGCGAAGAAAGATCTACTATCGGGTAGTTTCGGCTGCTTCAGTGGCGCGGATCGACCGGGTAGCGTGAACTGTCAATCCCCCTCCCCTCAGGAGAGTCCACGCCGTGCGCATCGCAGTCACCGGCTCCATCGCCACCGACCACCTCATGACGTTCCCCGGCCGCTTCGCCGACCAGCTCGTCGCCGACCAGTTGCACACGGTCTCGCTCTCCTTCCTGGTGGACAACCTGGACGTGCGCCGGGGCGGTGTGGGCGCGAACATCGCCTTCGGCATGGGACAGCTGGGGACGGACCCGATCCTGGTCGGCGCCGCGGGCGCGGACTTCGACGAGTACCGGGCCTGGCTGGACCGGCACGGCGTCGACACCGGGTCGGTCCGCATCTCCGAGACCCTGCACACGGCCCGCTTCGTGTGCACCACCGACGCCGACCACAACCAGATCGGCTCCTTCTACACCGGCGCGATGAGCGAGGCCCGTCTCATCGAGCTGAAGACCGTCGCCGACCGCGTGGGCGGCCTGGACCTGGTCCTGATCGGCGCCGACGACCCGGAGGCGATGCTCCGCCACACGGAGGAGTGCCGGTCCCGGTCGATCGCCTTCGCGGCCGACTTCTCCCAGCAGATCGCCCGGATGAACGGCGACGAGATCCGGATACTGCTGGAGGGCGCGACGTACCTGTTCTCCAACGAGTACGAGAAGGGCCTCATCGAGTCCAAGACGGGCTGGACGGACGCCGAGATCCTCTCCAAGGTCGGCCACCGCGTCACCACCCTCGGCTCGCGCGGCGTCCGTATCGAGCGCGCCGGTGAGGACCCGATCGAGGTCGGCTGCCCGGAGGAGGAGGCCAAGGTCGAGCCCACGGGCGTCGGCGACGCCTTCCGCGCCGGTTTCCTCTCCGGTCTGGCCTGGGGCGTCTCCCACGAGCGCGCCGCGCAGATCGGCTGCATGCTCGCCACCCTGGTGATCGAGACGGTCGGCACCCAGGAGTACCAGCTGCGCCGCGCCCACTTCATGGACCGTTTCACCAAGGCCTACGGCGACGAGGCCGCCACCGAGGTCCGCAAGCACCTGGCGTGACTCAGGAGAGCCGGCGGACCACATAGGCCGAGCCCCGGTCCGCCGGCTCCTCCCCGACGTACTCCTGCTCCCGCATCTCGCACCACGCGGGGATGTCCAGGCGGGCCGCCTCGTCGTCGGACAGCACCCGCACCGTGCCCCCGACCGGCACCTCCCCGATGACCTTCGCCAGCTCGATGACGGGAATCGGGCACCGTTTGCCCAGCGCGTCCACGACGAGCTCGGCGCCGCGCACCTCGGTCCCGGCCGCCCGGACGGGCGCCCCGAGCTTCTCCCTCACCTCCGCCACCGCCCTCGGCAGGACGGCGAGGAACCGCTCGACGTCCTCCTCGGCGGCCCCCCTCGGCAACGAAACCCGCACGTTTCCCTCACTCAGCACCCCCATCGCCCTCAGCACATGGCTGGGCGTCAGCGTGCTGCTGGTGCAGGACGACCCGGAGGAGACGGAGAAGCCCTCCCGGTCCAACTCGTGCAGCAGCGCCTCCCCGTCGACGTACAGACAGGAGAAGGTGACGATCCCCGGCAGCCGCCGCAGCGGCTCCCCGACGACCTCCACATCGGGTACGACGGCCGCCACCCGCGCCCGGATCCGCGCCGTCAGCTCGCGCAGCCGTACCGCCTCGGCCGCCGCCTCCGCCCGCACCGCTCGCAGCGAGGCCGCCGCGGCCACGATCGCCGGAATGTTCTCGAAGCCGGCCGCGCGCCCGGACTCCCGCTCGTCCACCGGCCCTTGGACGGCGAACCGCGCTCCCTTGCGCACCGCGAGCAGCCCCACCCCGGCCGGGCCGCCCCACTTGTGCGCACTGGCCGCCAGTACCGACCAGGGCCCGTCCACCGGCCCCCAGCCGAGCGACTGCGCCGCGTCCACCAGCAGCGGTACCCCCGCGTCCCGGCACAACTCGGCCACGGCGGCCACCGGCTGCTCGGTCCCCACCTCGTGGTTGGCCGACTGGAGACAGGCGAGCGCGGTGTCCGGACGCAGGGCTTCGGCGTACGACTCCACGGCGACCGCACCGGTCCGGGCAACCGGCACCCGGGTCACCGTCCCGCCGTCCGCCTCGAACGCCTCGGCCGAATGGAGTACCGAGGAGTGTTCTACCGCTGACACGATCAGGTGACGTCCCACCCGTCGGCGCCCGGCCAGCGCGCCCGCGATCCCGCCGTGCACGGCCCGCGTTCCCGAAGAGGTGAAGACCAGCTCGTCCGGCCGGCAGCCCACGGCCTCGGCGGCCGCCTCCCGGGCGGCGTCCAGCAGGATCCGCGCCCGCCGGCCCTCCCGGTACAGCCGACCGGGATCGGCCCACCCCTCGTCGAGGGAGGCCAACAGCGCCTGGCGGGCGACGGGATGCAGGGGAGCGGCGGAAGCGGCGTCGAAGTAGGACACACCTCAACCGTAGAACGCGGGCCGGCTGTCCGGCGGCGCGGGCCCGTGCCGGAATGCGGCTCCGGCGCGGGGCGCGAACGGCTCCCACCGGCCCGGAGTCGCCACACAACCCGCATTGACGACCTATTAGGCGCCCGTCCCCACCCCTTCGGGGTGACCCGCGGCGCGTATGCCACCCTCCCCGCGAACCCCCGGAGGGCGTCGGCTAGGGTTTGGTCCGCATAAACATCCAAACCCCTGCCCGACGCAGGGCGGCGACCGACCACCGAGAAGGCAGGCCGCAGCCAACCGCGCGGGCGAGACTCTCGGGAAGGCGCTACGTGAGTCCCAACGGCTCCGACCGCTCGCCGCGGCGCCCGATGCGGCGGAAGCTGCTCCAGGCAATGACCGCGGGCCTGGTCCTGGCGACCGCCACCGGTTGCACATACAAGGACTTCCCCCGCCTTGGTATGCCCACCCCGGTCACAGAAGAGGCTCCGCGGATCCTCTCCCTGTGGCAGGGCTCCTGGGCAGCCGCGCTGGCCACCGGCGTGCTGGTGTGGGGCCTGATCCTGTGGAGTGCTTTCTTCCACCGGCGCAGTCGCACCAAGGTCGAAGTTCCTCCGCAGACCCGGTACAACATGCCCATCGAGGCGCTGTACACGGTGGTTCCGATCATCATCGTCTCGGTGCTGTTCTATTTCACGGCCCGTGACGAGTCGAAGCTTCTGAGCCTCGACAAGAAGCCCGATGTCACGGTGAACGTGGTCGGCTTCCAGTGGAGCTGGTGCTTCAACTACATCGAGAGCGTCGACGGTTCCGACGGGGACGCGAAGACCGACAAGAACCTGGCCGCGATCCCGGACCGGTTCAAGACGGACTTCCCCGACAACGCCGGCGGCGTCTACACCTGCGGTACTCCCGGTGAGCGGAACCCGCAGACCAACAACCCCGGCCCGACCCTCTGGCTCCCCGAGGGCAAGACGGTCCGCTTCGTCCTCACCTCGCGGGACGTCATCCACTCCTTCTGGGTGGTGCCGTTCCTGATGAAGCAGGACGTCATCCCGGGCCACACCAACTCCTTCCAGGTGACTCCCAACAAGGAGGGCACCTTCCTGGGCAAGTGCGCCGAGCTCTGCGGCGTCGACCACTCCCGGATGCTCTTCAACGTGAAGGTCGTCTCTCCGGAGCGCTACGAGCAGCACCTCAAGGACCTCGTGAAGAAGGGGCAGACCGGTTACGTTCCCGCGGGCATCGAGCAGACGAGCCACGAGAAGAACCGGGAGACGAACAACCTGTGAGCATCCTCAACGAACCCCAGGGTGCCGCCGCAGCTGAGGACTCGTACGAGAACGAGCTGCCGGTCAGGCGCAAGCAACCCGGCAACGTCGTGGTCAAGTGGCTGACGACCACCGACCACAAGACCATCGGTACGTTGTACCTGGTCACGTCGTTCGCGTTCTTCTGCATCGGTGGCGTGATGGCGCTCCTCATGCGCGCCGAGCTCGCCCGCCCGGGCCTGCAGATCATGTCGAACGAGCAGTTCAACCAGGCGTTCACGATGCACGGCACGATCATGCTGCTGATGTTCGCGACGCCGCTGTTCGCCGGCTTCACGAACTGGATCATGCCGCTCCAGATCGGCGCGCCGGACGTCGCGTTCCCGCGGCTGAACATGTTCGCCTACTGGCTCTACCTGTTCGGCTCGCTCATCGCGGTCGCCGGCTTCCTCACCCCGCAGGGTGCGGCCGACTTCGGCTGGTTCGCCTACGCCCCGCTGTCGGACGCGGTCCGCAGCCCGGGCATCGGCGCCGACATGTGGATCATGGGTCTGGCCTTCTCCGGCTTCGGCACGATCCTCGGCTCGGTCAACTTCATCACCACGATCATCTGCATGCGCGCGCCCGGCATGACGATGTTCCGGATGCCGATCTTCACCTGGAACGTCCTGCTGACCGGTGTCCTGGTCCTGCTGGCCTTCCCGGTCCTCGCGGCCGCGCTGTTCGCCCTGGAGGCGGACCGCAAGTTCGGCGCGCATGTCTTCGACGCCGCCAACGGCGGCGCGTTGCTGTGGCAACACCTCTTCTGGTTCTTCGGCCATCCAGAGGTGTACATCATCGCCTTGCCGTTCTTCGGGATCATCTCCGAAGTGATCCCGGTGTTCTCCCGCAAGCCGATGTTCGGCTACATGGGCCTGATCGCGGCGACCATCTCGATCGCCGGTCTCTCCGTGACCGTGTGGGCGCACCACATGTACGTCACGGGCGGCGTGCTGCTGCCGTTCTTCTCCTTCATGACGTTCCTCATCGCCGTACCGACGGGCGTGAAGTTCTTCAACTGGATCGGAACGATGTGGAAGGGCTCACTGTCCTTCGAGACACCGATGCTGTGGGCGACGGGCTTCCTGATCACCTTCACCTTCGGTGGCCTGACCGGCGTCATCCTGGCCTCGCCGCCGATGGACTTCCACGTGTCCGACTCGTACTTCGTGGTGGCGCACTTCCACTACGTCGTCTTCGGCACCGTCGTCTTCGCGATGTTCTCCGGCTTCCACTTCTGGTGGCCGAAGTTCACCGGCAAGATGCTCGACGAGCGCCTCGGCAAGATCACCTTCTGGACGCTGTTCGTCGGCTTCCACGGCACCTTCCTGGTCCAGCACTGGCTGGGCGCCGAGGGCATGCCGCGTCGTTACGCGGACTACCTGAACGCCGACGGCTTCACCGCCCTGAACACGATCTCGACGATCAGCTCGTTCGTCCTCGGCCTGTCCGTCCTGCCGTTCCTCTACAACGTGTGGAAGACGGCCAAGTACGGCAAGCCGGTCGGCGTCGACGACCCGTGGGGCTACGGCCGCTCCCTGGAGTGGGCCACCTCCTGCCCGCCGCCGCGCCACAACTTCCTCACCCTGCCGCGGATCCGCAGCGAATCCCCGGCGTTCGACCTGCACCACCCCGAGATCGCCGCGCTCGAGCAGCTGGAGCACGCCGGCCACGGTGCCAGCGCCATCTCGGGCAGCAAGGAGGCCGGCAAGTGAAGATCCAGGGCAAGATGTTCGTCTGGCTGAGCGTCTTCGTCCTCGTCATGGCGATCGTCTATGGCGTGTGGTCGAAGGAGCCGGCCGGTACCACGGCCCTCTTCCTGGCCTTCGGCCTGTGCATCATGATCGGCTTCTACCTGGGCTTCACCGCCCGGCGGGTCGACGCGGGCGCGCAGGACAACAAGGAGGCGGACGTCGCGGACGACGCCGGCGAGCTGGGCTTCTTCAGCCCGCACAGCTGGCAGCCGCTGTCCCTGGGCATCGGCGGCGCCCTGGCCTTCCTGGGGGTCGCTGTCGGCTGGTGGCTGCTGTACTTCTCCCTGCCCCTGATCCTCATCGGTCTGTGGGGCTGGGTCTTCGAGTACTACCGCGGTGAGAACCGCACCCAGTAGCACGCACCGGACGCGGGCTGAGCCCGGACACTCCGTCAGGAGGGTCCGGGCTCACGCTTTTGCCGCAACGAGGCTCCTCCGTCCGTGTCACTCAGCGCGCCGCTGTTGACGCGGCTCCCTAGCGTGAAGCCATGAGCCACGAACCCCGCCCTCGCACCGTCGTCGGCTGCACCCTGCTGGTGATCGCCCTGGGCGCGGTCGCAAGCGCCTGCGGCTCGGACGGCAACCCGCTCTCCGCGCGCCCCTACGACGCGACGGACCAGATCTCGTTCCACAACCTCGGCGGCGAAGGGAAGAAGTCCGACCCGGACAAGCCCCTGGAGGTCACCGCGGAGGACGACGACCGCATCACGGACGTCACCGCCGTGGACGGCACCGGCCGGTACCTCGCGGGAGAACTCGCCGCCGACGGCAGCCGCTGGCACAGCACCGAGCCGCTGGCCGCGAACGCCCACTACACGGTCCGCGTGAGCACCGAGGACGACGACGGCGCCCCCGGCCGCCGGGTGCTCACCTTCGACACCGGCAAGCCCACCTCGAAGAAGCGCCTGGGCGTCGAGTTCGGCCCCGACAAGGGCGAGTACGGCGTCGGCCAGCCCGTCACCGCCAAGCTGGACCAGCCCATCAAGGACCCTGCCCAGCGGGCCGTCGTCGAACGCGCCCTGAAGGTCGAATCGACGCCGTCCGCCCAGGGCGCGTGGCACTGGGTGGACGACAAGGAACTCCACTACCGGCCCAAGGACTACTGGCCCGCCCACGCCACCCTCCGGGTGCACAGCAACCTGGACGGCATCAAGATCGGCGACCGGCTGTGGGGCGGCCCCACGAAGGAGCTCAAGCTCACCATCGGCGACCGGGTCATCGCCGTCACGGACGCGTCGTCGCACTCCATGACGGTCTTCAAGAACAACGAGGAGATCAACCAGATCCCCGTCACCACCGGAAAGCCCGGCTTCGAGACCCGCAACGGCGTCAAGGTCGTCCTGGGCAAGGAGTACTACGTACGGATGCGCGGTACGACCGTCGGCATCGCCGAAGGCTCCTCCGACTCCTACGACCTGCCCGTCTACTACGCCACCCGCGTCACGTGGAGCGGCGAGTACGTCCACGCCGCGCCCTGGTCCGTGGGATCCCAGGGGTACGCGAACGTCAGCCACGGCTGCACCGGCATGAGCACGTCGAACGCCGAGTGGTTCTTCGACAACATCCGTCAGGGTGACGTCGTCCAGGTCGTCAACAGCGACGGCGACACGATGGAGACCTTCGGCAACGGCTTCGGCGACTGGAACCTGGACTGGAAGCAGTGGACCAAGGGCAGCGCGCTGACGGGGGGCAAGCAGAAGCCGGAGCAGGACACTTCGAGACTCAGTCCTGCCGCGGTGTAGGAGCCTTCAGGGGCGCGGGGAACCGCGCGACAGGCCACGACGGGCCCGCCGACGCCGGGAAACCCTGCGCCCCGCCCCTCAGGCGCTCTGCTGCAGCCTCTTCGTCCGCATCAGGGCGGCGAGCGCCTCCGCGAACTCCACGGGCTCCACAGGCAGCGTCACGGCCGCGTCGGCGCGGCTCCAGGTGGCGAGCCAGGCGTCCTGGGGGCGCCCGATGAGCAGCAGCACCGGCGGGCACCGGAAGACCTCGTCCTTGATCTGCCGGCACAGCCCCATGCCGCCCATGGGCGCGGCCTCGCCGTCCAGGACGACGACGTCGACGCCGCCCCTGTCCAGCTCCCGCAGCACCGCCGCAGGCGTCGCGCACTCCACGAACTCCACCACGGGAACGTCCGGCGCGGGCCTGCGCCCGGTCGCGAGCCGGACCTGCTCGCGGGTGTGGGAGTCGTCGCTGTAGACCAGCACCGTGGCCGTCGCCTGCATGCTTCCTCCGTGACATCAGCGTCGTACGGACAGAACCGATGCCGCGGATGCTACTCCCTCGACCACGTGGTCAACACCGCTTGGAACACCACTTCGATGGGCCATACGGGCACTACACAGGGGGCGAACACTCCGAACGGCACCCCCCGGAGTGAGGGCGGGATAAGGGACCGACATAATGTCGGTCGTGGCGACAGCAACGACAGTAGATACCGGGCACGCGCACCCGTCGGTCAATCGGCCGAACCTCACCAGCGTCGGAACCATCATCTGGCTGAGCTCCGAGCTGATGTTCTTCGCGGCCCTCTTCGCGATGTACTTCACCCTGCGATCGGTGACGGGTCCTGATCACTGGAAGGAAATGGCCGAGGCCCTGAACTTCCCGTTCTCGGCCACCAACACCACGATCCTGGTGCTCTCCTCCCTCACCTGCCAGCTCGGCGTCTTCGCCGCCGAGCGCGGTGACGTGAAGAAGCTCAGGATGTGGTTCATCGTCACCTTCATCATGGGTGCGATCTTCATCGGCGGTCAGATCTTCGAGTACACGGAGCTGGTGAAGAAGGACGGGCTCTCGCTCTCCTCCGACCCGTACGGCTCGGTGTTCTACCTGACCACCGGCTTCCACGGGATGCACGTGACGGGCGGCCTCATCGCCTTCCTGTTCGTCCTCGGGCGCACCTACGCGGCCAAGAGGTTCACCCACGAGCAGGCGACCGCGGCCATCGTCGTGTCCTATTACTGGCACTTCGTCGACGTCGTCTGGATCGGCCTCTTCGCCACGATCTACATGATCAAGTAGCTGGGCACGCTCGCTCCCGCACATCCCAAGCATCGACGCAGAAGATCCTGACACCGGGGTAATCCGTGAAAAAGCTCTCCGCACGACGACGCCATCCGCTGGCGGCGCTCGTCGTCCTACTCCTCGCGCTGGCGGCTACCGGGGGGCTGTACGCCGCGTTCGCGCCCGCGAGCAAGGCGCAGGCAGACGACACCGCCCAGTCCCTCGCCATCGACGAGGGCAAGAAGCTCTACGCCGTTGGCTGCGCAAGCTGCCACGGCACCGGCGGTCAGGGGACCTCCGACGGTCCGAGCCTGGTCGGCGTGGGCGCCGCGGCCGTCGACTTCCAGGTCGGCACCGGGCGCATGCCCGCGGCCACTTCGCAGGGCGCCCAGGTGCCCGCGAAGAAGGTCATCTACTCGCAGGCCGAGATCGACCAGCTCGCCGCGTTCATCTCCTCCCTGGGCGCCGGCCCGTCCGTCCCCACCGACGCCGAGTACGGCCCGGAAGGCGCGGACATCGCCAAGGGTGGCGAGCTGTTCCGCACCAACTGCGCGCAGTGCCACAACTTCACCGGCAAGGGCGGTGCCCTCACCAAGGGCAAGTACGCCCCGACCCTCGAGGACGTGGACCCGAAGCACATCTACGAGGCCATGCAGACCGGCCCGCAGAACATGCCTTCCTTCCCCGACACCACCCTGTCGGAGCAGAACAAGAAGGACATCATCGCGTACCTGCACGCGGTCAACAGCGACGAGACCAACAACCCCGGTGGTCTGGAGCTGGGCGGCCTCGGGCCGGTCAGTGAGGGACTGTTCGCCTGGATCTTCGGTCTCGGTGCCCTGATCGCGGTAGCCGTCTGGGTCGCCGCTCGGACCGCAAAGGCCAAGAAGTCATGAGTAGCCAAGACATTCCAGAAGAGAACCTGCCCGCTGAGCAGGGCCACGCGCACGGCACCGCCGTAGGGATCGCGGACGAGCAGAACCCGTTCGCCGACCCGGGGCTGCCGCCCCACGAGCACCGTGTCCAGGACATCGACGAGCGGGCCGCCAAGCGGTCCGAGCGTGCGGTCGCCTTCCTGTTCACGTTGTCGATGCTCGCCACGATCGGGTTCATCGCCTCGTACGTGGCGATCCCCGCCGACAAGTCGATCTTCGTGTTCCCGATCGGCCACCTCAGCGCGCTGAACTTCGCGCTGGGTCTGACGCTGGGCACGGCGCTGTTCACCATCGGCGCCGGCGCGGTCCACTGGGCCCGCACCCTGATGTCCGACGTCGAGGTCGCCGACGAGCGGCACGCGATCGCCGCGCCCCCCGAGGTCCGTGCGAAGGTCCACGCGGACTTCAAGCAGGGTGCCAAGGAGTCCGCGCTCGGCCGTCGCAAGCTGATCCGCAACACGATGTTCGGCGCGCTCACCCTGGTGCCGCTGTCCGGTGTCGTGCTGCTGCGCGACCTCGGCCCGCTGCCCGAGGACAAGCTGCGTCACACGCTGTGGGCCAAGGGCAAGCTGCTCGTCAACATGAACACGAACGAGCCGCTGCGTCCCTCGGACGTCGCCGTCGGTTCGCTCACCTTCGCCAAGCCCGAGGGCCTGGAGGAGCACGACGAGGAGTTCCAGAACGAGATCGCCAAGGCGGCCCTGATGATCGTCCGGCTCCAGCCGGACAACATCAAGGACAAGCAGGAACTCGACTGGTCCTACCAGGGCATCGTGGCGTACTCGAAGATCTGCACCCACGTCGGTTGCCCGATCTCGCTGTACGAGCAGCAGACGCACCACGTGTTGTGCCCCTGCCACCAGTCCACCTTCGACCTCTCCGACGGTGCCCGAGTGATCTTCGGCCCCGCCGGCCACGCCCTGCCGCAGCTGCGCATCGGTGTGAACGACGAGGGCTATCTCGAGGCGCTCGGCGACTTCGAAGAGCCCGTCGGTCCTGCTTTCTGGGAGCGCGGATGAGCACGAACGAGAACACCGAGAGCAACGAGTCCCGCGAACGCGGGAAGGCTCCGGCCGGCGAGCGGATCGCCGACTGGGCCGACGGCCGGCTGGGGATCTACTCCCTCGCCAAGGCCAACATGCGCAAGATCTTCCCCGACCACTGGTCGTTCATGCTGGGTGAGATCTGCCTGTACAGCTTCATCATCATCATCCTCACGGGTGTGTACCTGACGCTGTTCTTCCACCCGTCGATGAACGAGGTGGAGTACCACGGCAGCTACGTCCCGTTGCAGGGACAGCTGATGTCCGAGGCGTTCAGCTCGACCCTGCACATCTCCTTCGACGTGCGCGGCGGTCTGCTCATCCGGCAGATCCACCACTGGGCGGCGCTGATCTTCCTCGCCGGCATGTTCGTGCACATGATGCGAGTGTTCTTCACGGGCGCGTTCCGCAAGCCGCGTGAGGTCAACTGGCTGTTCGGCTTCCTGCTCTTCGTCCTGGGCATGTTCACCGGTTTCACCGGTTACTCGCTCCCGGACGACCTGCTCTCCGGCACCGGTGTCCGCTTCACCCAGGGCGCGATCCTGTCGACGCCGATCGTCGGCACCTACATCTCGATGTTCCTGTTCGGCGGCGAGTTCCCGGGCCACGACTTCGTGGCGCGGTTCTACTCGATCCACATCCTGCTGCTGCCGGGCATCATGCTCGGCCTGGTGGTCGGCCACCTGATCCTGGTCTTCTACCACAAGCACACGCAGTTCGCGGGCCCCGGCAAGAGCAACAAGAACGTCGTCGGCATGCCGCTGCTGCCGGTGTACATGGCCAAGGCCGGAGGCTTCTTCTTCCTGGTCTTCGGTGTCATCGCGGCCATCGCGGCCATCGCGCAGATCAACCCGATCTGGGCCATGGGCCCCTACCGTCCGGACCAGGTGTCCACCGGCGCCCAGCCCGACTGGTACATGGGCTTCGCCGAGGGTCTGATCCGCTTCATGCCGGGCTGGGAGGTCAACTTCTGGGGCCACACGCTGGTCCTGGGCGTGTTCATCCCGCTGCTCCTGTTCGGGGTTCTCCTCGCGATCCTGGCGCTCTACCCCTTCATCGAGTCGTGGGTCACGGGCGACAAGCGCGAGCACCACATCCTGGACCGGCCGCGCAACGCCCCGACGCGCACCGCCCTGGGCGTCGCCTGGGTCACGATGTACATGATCATGCTGGTCGGTGGTGGCAACGACCTGTGGGCCACCCACCTCCACCTGTCGATCAACTCGATCACCTGGTTCGTCCGGATCTTCTTCATCGCCGGACCGGTCATCGCGTACATCGCCACCAAGCGGATCTGCCTCGGCCTCCAGCGCCGGGACCGGGACAAGGTGCTGCACGGTCGCGAGACCGGCACCATCAAGCGCCTGCCGCACGGTGAGTTCATCGAGATCCACGAGCCGCTGAGCCAGGAGCAGCTGCACACCCTCACGGCGCACGAGCAGTACGAGCCGGCGGCGATCGGCGCGGCCGTCGACGAGAACGGTGTCGAGCGCAAGGTGACGGGCAAGGAGAAGCTCCGCGCCAAGATCAGCGGCGCGTACTTCGGTGAGGACCAGCAGATTCCGAAGCCCACCGCGGAGGAGTACAAGGAGATCACGAGCGGCCACGGCCACCACTGATCGCTGAGGCGTCGCCACGCCACGGCAAAGGGCCCCGTCCGGTCTTCGGACGGGGCCCTTTGCCGTGCCCACGGGCTGGATAGGGTGGGGTGCGCCTTGTTTCGAGGCGCGGGTCGGCACACGACGGCACACGACGACACACGCAGGAGCGGCTATGAGCGCTGTGACCCCCGCTGGAGGCGACACCGCGGCGGGCCGTTCCTGGCCCGAGGTGCTGAACGGCCTGCTGTACGGCCGCGACCAGGACGCCGACGCCACGTTCTGGGCGCTGGACCGGATCATGCGCGGTGAGGCGACCGACGCGCAGATCGCCGGGTTCGTGGTGGCGCTGCGGGCCAAGGGCGAGACCGTCGCGGAGATCAACGGGCTCGTCCGGGCGATGTACGAGCACGCCAACCTGATCGAGGTGCCCGGTCCGACCGTCGACATCGTCGGCACGGGCGGCGACGGCGCGAAGACGGTCAACATCTCCACGATGTCGGCGATCGTCGTGGCCGGCTCGGGTGCCACGGTCGTCAAGCACGGCAACCGGGCCGCGTCCTCCGCGTCCGGCGCCTCGGACGTCCTGGAGAAGCTCGGCGTCAATCTGGAGCTGACCCCGCGGCGGGTGGCCGAGGTGGCCCGGGAAGCCGGCATCACCTTCTGCTTCGCGATCAAGTTCCACCCGGCGCTGCGTCATGTGGGCGCCGCACGCGGCCAGTTGGGCATCCGCACGGTGTTCAACGTGCTCGGCCCGCTGACCAACCCCGCCAAGGTGCGGGCCCAGGCGGTCGGGGTCGCGGACCCGCGGATGGCGCCGGTCGTCGCGGGCGTCTTCGCCGAGCGCGGCAACTCGTCCCTGGTCTTCCGGGGCGACGACGGACTCGACGAGCTGACCACGACGGCCACGTCCCGGGTGTGGGTCGTCCGCGACGGCAAGGTCACCGAGGAGACCTTCGACCCGCGTGACGTCGGGCTCGAGCTGGTCCCGGTCGAGGCCCTGCGGGGCGCCGACCCGTCGTACAACGCGGAGGTCGCCCGACGCCTTCTGGAGGGCGAGACGGGCCCGGTGCGGGAAGCCGTGCTGCTCAACTCGGCGGCGGCGCTCGTGGCGCTGGAGCCGGGCACCGGGACGCTGGCGGAGCAGCTGCGGGCCGGGATGGCCAGGGCGGCGGAGTCGATCGACTCGGGCGCGGCCAAGCGCGCCCTGGAGCGCTGGGTGGCCGCCAGCAACGCCTGACGCCCCACCGATGGCCGTCCCGCGATCCGGACACCGGTTGCGGGACGGCGATCACTTCACGTACGTTCCTGTGTCAGGTCATGAGTGACAGTCATGAGGCCCCGGCCGACTGTCCGGCAACCCTCCGTCCGTGGCGGGGTGCCCCGGGTGAAGACCAGGTCGTAGGCAGCGAGGTCTACGGCAAGCGCGGACCCCTCGCACTCTTTCGAGTGAGTACCGCCAGGGGTCCTGGTCGTTCGAGGGAGTCTCCCGTGAGCAAGCGAATGCGATAGGGCGTAGAGCCCCGCCTCCGCACACCCCTTTCACCTTCCTCCGTGCTCGAGCCGTGTCCGCTCGCACGGTGGTTCCCCCTTGCCTCTCACGGGAGTTCGCCATGTCCGTCCCCACCGCTGTCGCCGCCCGTACCGTTTGTGCCCCGCTGCCCGTTCTCGGTCGTGATGTCACGGTCCCGCTCGTGACGGGCGGCGAGGTCACCTACGCGGCGCTCGACTACGCGGCCAGCGCCCCCGCCCTCCAGCGCGTCTGGGACGACGTGGCGGCCTACGCCCCGTACTACGGCAGCGTCCACCGCGGCGCCGGCTACCTCTCGCAGCTGTCCACGGACCTCTTCGAGAACGCCCGCGGGACGGTCGCCGAGTTCCTGGACTGCCGCCCCGACGACCAGCTGGTCTTCACCCGCTCGACGACGGACTCTCTCAACCTGCTGGCGCGGGCCCTCCCCGCCGGCTGCCAGGTCTTCGTCTTCGAGACCGAGCACCACGCCGCGCTGCTGCCCTGGAAGGACGCCCGGGTCACCTGCCTCGACGCCCCGCGCACCCCGCGGCAGGCCGTCGAGACGCTGGAGCGGGCCCTCGCCGACCGGGACCCGCACGGGCCTGCCCTGGTCTGCGTCACCGGCGCCTCGAACGTCACCGGCGAGCTGTGGCCGGTACGCGAGCTGGCGGCCGCGGCGCACGCGCACGGTGCCCGGATCGTCCTGGACGCGGCCCAGCTGGCCCCGCACCACCCGGTCTCCGTGCGGGAGCTGGACGTCGACTGGGTCGCCTTCTCCGGGCACAAGCTGTACGCGCCCTTCGGCTCCGGCGTGCTGGCCGGCCGCGCCGACTGGCTGGTGGCGGCCGACCCGTATCTCGCGGGCGGTGGCGCCAGCCGCAAGGTCTCGCGGCGCGAGGACGGGGGAGTGGACGTGGAGTGGCACGAGAGCGCCGCCCGCCACGAGGCCGGCTCCCCGAACGTGATCGGCGCCTACGCCGTCGCCTCGGCGTGCAAGGCCCTCACCGAGGCGGGCTTCGACGGTCTCGTAGTCCGGGAGGAGTACCTGATCGCGAAGGTGCGGGCCGGTCTGGCCGAGGTTCCGCAGGTGAGGGTGCTGTCCCTGTTCGGCGACGACGCCCCGCGGGTCGGCGTGATCTCCTTCGTCGTCGAGGGCTGGAACAGCTCGCACTTCGCAGCCGCCCTCTCCGCCGAGTACGGCATCGGGGTCCGCGACGGCCTCTTCTGCGCCCACCCGCTGGTCCGCACCCTGCTGGGCGGCGACGCCCGGAGCCAGGGCGAGTGCGGCGCGCCGGAGGCGGCGCCCGGCGAGAAGTCCCTCAACGCGATCCGGGTGAGCTTCGGCGCGGGAACCCCGGACGAGCACGTGGAGCGCTTCGTGAACGCGGTGCGTGAACTGGTGACCGAGGGTGCGCGGTGGCAGTACCGGACGCAGGACGGCCGCTGCGTGCCCGCCGTGTGAGCGACGGTCCGCCGGAGGCGGTGTTCAGCAGGTCAGGAGTCCAGCCCGATCGCGAACGCCGCCTCCAGGTCGTGCTGCGAGTAGGTGCGGAAGGCGACGTGCGTGTCCGTGCCCTCGACCCCGGGGATCTTGCTGATGCTGCCCGGGATGACCTCCGCCAGGTCCTCGTGCTCCTTCACCCGCACCATGGCGATCAGGTCGTACGTCCCCGTCACGGAGAAGACCTCGCTGACGGAGTCCAGCGAAGCGATCCGCTCCGCGATCTCGGGGATCCGGTCCACACTGGTCTTGATGAGGACGATCGCGGTGATCACGGCTGATTCTCTCCCTCGGGGGCCGGAGCTGGGGCGGGCCTCACTCTACGCGCCCGCCCGTCTCCCACCACCGCCGTCCCGAGGCCGTTCCCGGGGCCCTTCGCGCCTCTGAAACGGGCCCACGCGTAGAGGAACCCCAGGCCGAAGCCCACCAGGTGCGCCAGATAGGCCACCCCCGGCCCCTGGGCGGCCCGTCCCGCCGCCACCCATTGCAGGGCCGCCCAGAACGGCAGCACGACCCACGCCGGGAAGCGCAGCGGCAGAAAGAACAGGAACGGCAGGAGACTGGTCACCCGCGCCCGGGGGAACAGGTACAGAAACGCGCCGAGGACCGCGGAGATCGCCCCGGAGGCGCCGACCAGGGACTGCTCCGACCCGGCGTTGGCGGCGGCGTAGCCCAGCAGGGCCAGGTAGCCGCAGCCGAGGTAGAAGAACGTGAACTCGACGCGGCCCATCCGGTCCTCGGTCATCGTCCCGAAGACGTAGAGGAAGAGCATGTTGCCCAGCAGGTGCACCCAGCTGCCGTGGACGAACAGGGCCGTGGCCGGGGTCAGGACGGCCCGTGGCGCGCCCTCGAAGAGTTCGCGGGGCACCACGCCCCAGCGCCGGAAGTAGGCGCGCTGCAGAGCCGGCAGTTCGTCGCCGGAGCCGTAGACCGGATTGAAGCCCGAGGCGGGTCCGATCAGGAAGATCAGGCAGCACAGGGCGATCAGTGCGTAGGTCACCTGTGCCGGGCGGGCGCGGACCGCTCTGGCGACCGGCCCGTTCCGGTCGCCGGTCATGTTGCCGAACATGAGAACAAAGCATGGCGTAACCGGACGCACACGCCCGGACCGCCTCGCCGCCGTGGACGGATGGGCGGCGAGTACCCGCCAGGCCGTAGGGTTACGAGCCATACGCGCGGGGGAGCCTTCGGCCCGACCCCCACAACCACGAGCACGACACCAGAAGGAAGCGGAAAGCCACGATGACGGTTCCCCTGCCGACCGCCGCGACGCGGTGGCGCTGCACACTCTGCGGCAACCTCACGCGGTTCGACGTGACGCGCTCGTCGAAGGTCGTCGAGTACGTGCACCTCGACCTCGCCGGTGAGCCGAAGGTCGAGGAGCGCGAGGTGGTCAGTGAGACCATCGAGTCGGTGCGGTGCCGCTGGTGCAACGCCGTGGACCAGGTGGAACTCGTGGATCGGCCGGGCGCCGGTTCCTGACGACGGGAGTCCCCCCGCTCGAGCGAAGGCGAGAGCGAGGGAGGCCCCGCACAGTATTGGGGTGTGACGGATGGTGGAGAGCGCAGGCGGGGGGCCGGGCGACGGCGCCGCCGAGATGCTCGACCGTCCGCTGCCGGACGGCGTGCGGCGCAGGGTCGTACAGATCGTCTCCGACGGCTTCGGCGGGCTGACCGTCGGCGAACTGCCCGTCCAGTTGCGGCAGTACGCCCGGTTCGCGCCGAACCGGCGGGCGAAGTTCGCGGGCAACGCCATGGCGGCCGCCCTGGAGACCGATCCGCTCTTCCGGCAGCGCATCGCCGAGAAGTTCAGAGAGGCCCAGCCGGAACTCTCCGGCGCTCTCGACTCCGGCTCGCCGACCCCGGCCGCGGACCCGCACGAAGTGGCGGCCGCGGCCTACGTGCTGCGGCCCGTCGGCTGGGTGAAGCTGGTCACCGCGGCGGGCGAGGAGGCCCAGCGGGCGGACGCCGAGCGGGCCGACGAGGAGAGCCGGGCCGAACTGGAGCGGCTGCGCGAGGAGCTCGACCGGGCCCGTGAGCAGACCCGGACGGGCACCGAGGGGCTGCGCGCCGAACTGGACGCGGCGAAGAAGGAAGCCGAGTCGCTTCATCGCAAGCTGCGTTCGGCCCTCAGCGACGTCAAGCGGGGCGAGGCCGCGCTGCGCAAGGTGCGCGGTGAGCTGGAGACCGTGCGCGCCGAGGGGCAGACCCAGGTGTCGGCCGCGGAGAGCGAGGCACGGCGGCTGAAGGCGCGGCTCGGCGAGGTGGAGGCGGCGCTGGAGGCCACCCGGCGGGCGGCGCGTGAGGGCCGCAGCGTCGAGGACATGCGGGTGCGTCTGCTGCTGGACACGGTGCTCGACGCGGCCCAGGGGCTGCGGCGGGAGTTGGCGCTGCCGCCGGTGTCGGTGCGCCCGGCGGAGACCGTCGACGCGGTCGAACCGGGACGAATGACCCCGAAGGACATCGCCACGCGCGCGCTGTCGGAGAACGATCCGGCCATTCTCGACCAGTTGCTCGCGCTGCCCCAGGCCCATCTCGTCGTCGACGGCTACAACGTCACCAAGACCGGTTATCCGCAGATGCCGTTGGAGAAGCAGCGGCTCAGGCTCCTCGGGCAGCTCTCGCAGCTCGCCGCGCAGACCGGCGCCGAGGTCACCTGTGTCTTCGACGGGGCCGAACTGGCCGCTCCGGTGCTGCTCGCGCCGCCGCGAGGGGTGCGGGTGCTGTTCTCCAAGCCCGGTGTCACGGCCGACGAGCTGATCCGTCAGCTGGTGCGGGCGGAGCCGCCGGGCCGGCCGGTCATCGTCGCCTCGACCGACCGTGAGGTGGCCGACGGGATCGCCAAGGCGGGTGCCCGACCGGTGGCTTCCGCGGTGCTTCTGAAGCGGCTGTCCTAAACGTCGAAGTTCCAGGTTTATTGACCGAATTGGTGGGATCGTCACGCAACGTAGCGTCAATCGAGCATGACTACACGTGAGTTGATTGAAAAAACTGCGTTGCGTGATGGGTTTTTTTCTCCTGAGGATTTGAACTGATCACGGCGAGGTCACTAAGGTCAGGGCTCGCATCTCCAAACGGGTGATCACTCAAAAGAAGGAGCCCGTCTCCGTGGCGTCCCACCGTCGACCGAAGCAGCCGAGTCGCGCACGCGTGACCGTGCTGACCACCGCAGCCGCCGCTGCCGTCGTACTGAGCTCGCAGGCCGCCAACGCGGCGCCCAGCGAGAAGCTCACCAAGGACGAGGTCAAGACCAAGGTCGACAAGCTCTACGAAGACGCCGAAGAGGCCACCGAGAAGTACAACGGGGCCAAGGAGAAGCAGGAGAAGCTCCAGAAGGAGATCTCCACCATCCAGGACAACGTGGCCCGGGGGCAGTCGGAGCTCAACGAGCTGCGCGACTCCATGGGTCTGGCGGCCGCGGCCCAGTACCGCACCGGGTCCATAGACCCCTCCCTGCAGCTGCTCCTCTCCTCGAACCCGGACGACTACCTGGACAAGGCGTCCGCCGCCGACCAGCTCAGCGCCCAGCAGGTCGAGGCGCTGAAGAAGATCCAGGAGAAGCAGCGCGAGCTCGCCCAGGAGCGGAGCGAGGCCTCGACCAAGCTCAAGGACCTCGCCACCACCCGCACCGAACTGGGCAAGAAGAAGAAGGAAGTCCAGGCCAAGCTCACCGAGGCGCGCAAGCTCCTCAACACGCTGACGGCCAAGGAGCAGGCGTCCCTGGCGGCCGCCGACGCCCGCGCCAGCCGCGACGCGGGCGACCGCGTCGACCTCGGGGACGCGCCGGCCGGCTCCGGCCGGGCCATGGCCGCCTTCCAGGCCGCCCAGAGCCAGCTCGGCAAGCCGTACCAGTACGGCGCCACGGGCACCGCCACGTACGACTGCTCGGGCCTGACCTCCTGGGCCTACGCCCAGGCCGGCGTCTCCATCCCGCGCACCTCGCAGGCCCAGGCCAACGCCGGTACGCGGATCTACTCGCAGAGCGCCCTCAAGGTCGGCGACCTGGTCATCTTCTACGGCGACCAGCACCACGTCGGTTTCTACGCGGGCAACGGCCAGGTGCTGCACGCCCCGCGCACCGGCACCGTCGTGCGCTACGAGTCGATCAACAACATGCCGTTCCAGTTCGGCGTCCGGATCTGATCCCTCCCGGAATCGGGACACCACGCCGCCCGAACGGGCGAATTACGACAACGAGAAGTGACCCCACGCCCCGCCGGTGACCTGCGTCAGCGGCGGGGCGTCACTGTGCGTTGCCGTCGAGGTCTTTGGCCGACCCCCCACCGCGGGGCTACTGTCTGCCGCGTTTCCCTGTCCACCGGTGGAAGGAGCGCGGCTTCCCGTGGGGTCCCATCGCCGCCTTGCACAGTCCGGGTTCGACCG
Organism: Streptomyces sp. NBC_00637; assembly: GCF_045161545.1. Classification (NCBI taxonomy): domain Bacteria; kingdom Bacillati; phylum Actinomycetota; class Actinomycetes; order Kitasatosporales; family Streptomycetaceae; genus Streptomyces; species Streptomyces sp. NBC_00637. Next base: position 6,237,257 of record NZ_CP109046.1, read on the forward strand.
GGGCGCCACCAGCGCCCTGAGCGTGCTGTCCGTCGCGGCCGCCGCATTCGGTGCCGTGTCCGCCGTACCGGCCACGGCCGCTCCGCACGACGACACCCGCGCCGAGGTGGACCGTCTCTACGAGGAGGCCGAGAAGGCCACCGAGGCCTACAACACGGCCGACGAGCGCGCCGACACCCTGCGGGGGCAGGTCGGCGTGGCCCAGGACCACATCGCCCGGCAGCAGGAGCGCGTCAACGGACTGCGCGAGCAGCTCGGTTCGCTGGCCGGCGCCCAGTACCGCTCCGGTGGCCTCGACCCCTCCCTGGCGCTGCTGTTCTCCGACGACCCGGAGGACTACCTCTCCAAGGCGTCCGTCCTCGACCGGATCACCGTCCACCAGGCCGGCGAGCTGAGGGAACTCCAGGGCGCCCTGCGCGAACTCACCCAGGAGCGCGCGGAGGCGGCGGCCGAGCTCGCCGAGCTGGAGAAGAGCCGCAAGGCCGTGGTGCGGCACAAGCGGACCGTGGAGCAGAAGCTCGCCAAGGCCCGGCAACTGCTCAACTCGCTGCCGTCCGCCGAACGCGCGGCCTTCGACCGGGCCTCCCGCTCCGGCCGCGACACCATGTCCGGCCTCTCGGGCGCCGTCCCGGCCTCCGGCCGCGCGGGTGCCGCCCTGGCCGCCGTGCGCTCCGCGCTCGGCAAGCCGTACGTCTGGGGCGCCAACGGGCCCACCGGCTTCGACTGTTCGGGTCTCATGCAGTGGTCGTACGCGCAGGCCGGGGTGTCGCTGCCGCGCACCTCGCAGGCCCAGGCGCACGCGGGCCGACGGGTGCCGCTCTCCCAGGCCCAGCCCGGTGACATCGTCACCTACCGGTCCGACGCCAGCCATGTCGGCATGTACGTCGGCAACGGGCAGGTCATCCACGCCCCCTATCCGGGCGCGCCGGTGCGTTACGACCCGGTCGGGATGATGCCGGTCTCCTCCGTCACCAGGCCCTGAGCGGGGCCCGCGCGCGGTGGCCGCCGTACGATCGGGAGGATGGCTGGTCGAGGGCGGGCGCGCGGACCCGGGGTCCTGGGGCTCTGTCTGCTGCTCGTCGCGCTGCTCGGCTGCCTGGTCGGCTGCGGCGGGCGGGCGGCCGCGGACCACGCGAAGGCCGATGTGCAGCGGGTCCTGGACCGGCGGGCCGCCGCGGTCCTCGGCCATGACCGGAGCGGTTACGCGGCCACCGGCGCCGTGAGCGGGTACGCCGCGGTGCGGGCCGTTCCGCTGGCGGCCTGGTCGTACCGCGTGACGGGGCTCCACCGCAGCGGGGACACCGCCACCGCCGACGCCGAACTGAGCTACCGCGTCGACGGCTACGACAAGGCCCCGGTGACCACGGCCCGCGTCCTGCGAATGACCCGTGACGGGGCCGGCCGGTGGTCGGTGGCCTCGGACAGGCCCGCGACGAAGGCCGGCGAGCAGCTGTGGGACCAGGGCACGGTGAGCGTCGTACGGGGCGCGCACAGTCTCGTGCTCGGGGTCGGGCAGACCGCCGCGCGGCTGCGGTCCTTCGCCGAGCTGGCCGACGACGCCGTCCCGGAGGTGTCGGCGGCCTGGGGCACCGACTGGGCGGGGCGCCTCGTCGTCCTCGTCCCGAAGTCACTGGAGGGCATGGCGGCACTGCTCGGCTCGCCCGCCTCCTCCTACCGGGGCATCGCCGCGGTCACCACGGGCGAGACGGGCGGCGGGGCCAGGACGCCCGCGGACCGGATCATCGTCAACCCGGACTCGTACGCCATGCTCGGCCGGGTCGGCCGGCAGGTGGTGCTCACCCATGAGGCCACCCATGTGGCCACGCGCGCCCACACCGACGCGGCCACTCCGCTGTGGCTGTCCGAGGGCTACGCCGACTGGGTGGGCTACCGCGGCACCGGCCGTACCCCCGCCGAGGTCGCCCCGGAGCTCCAGCACGCCGTCACACAGGGCGCGGTCCCGGCGGCGCTGCCCGTCGACGGCGCCTTCGGCTTCTCCGGCGACGCCGACCGGCTGGCCCAGGCGTACGAGGGCGGCTGGCTGGCCTGCCGGATGATCGCCGAGCGGTGGGGCGAGGTGAAGCTGGACGCGTTCTACCGTGCGGTGGGGGAGCACGAGAAGCGGGCAGGGGCGGTGGAGGGCGCGCTGAAGAGCGTGCTGGGTGTCTCCCTGGCGGAGTTCACGGCGGACTGGCAGGGCTATCTGAAGGCTCAGCTCGGCTGAGCCAGCCGCTCGATCGCCTCGCGCAGCCAGGTTCGCTCCGCCTCGCCCGTCGCGCGGGCGACCCGCAGCATGCCCTGCCGGAACAGGTCCTCGGCCTCCTCGGCCCGTACCGGCTTTCCCCCGGCGTAGAAGAAGCTCGTGGGCGTCTCGAGGAAGTCCAGACGGCGGCGCAGGACGGCGGCCTGTTCCGCGCGGTCGGGCAGGTGCCGCAGGAACGCGAGGACCGTGTTGAAGCGGACGTGGTCGGTGATCTCCGGCTGCCGCGGGTGGCGCAGGCGTTCCAGCAGGTCCGCCCGGCCCTCGTCGGTGAGGGAGAGCACCCGGCGGGGGGCCGCGCCCGCGCCGTCCTCCTGGTGCTGGTCGAGCTTGCCCGCGGTGACGAGACGGGTGATCGCCGGATAGAGCGCGCCGTCGCTGACCGGGCGGACATGGCCGGTCAGGGCCTTGATCCGCTCCTTCAGCTCATAGCCGTGCAGCGGTTCCTCGGCCAGGAAACCGAGGATCGACAGCTCGAGCATGGCCCTCCCTTGCGGACGTGATGCGCTCATGCTACCTCTTATCGAGTTACCTCGTTTCGAGGTAACTCGATAAGAGATACTGCTGTGCGAGGCGGCTCGGTCCGCGGCACCACGTGCGGCGACGGCTCGTTCCAGGGGGATCCGTCATGGCAGGTCATCGCACACCACTCGTATCGCTCGCCCGTCCCGTCTACTTCTCGCTGCTCGCCTCCGTCGCCGCCGGGATCATCAACACCGTCTGGGTGTCCCGGCTCGGCGGGCCCGCGACGGCCGCGGTCGCGGTCGCCACCAACGCCGAGAACGTGCTGCTCGGGGTCGCGCTGGTCTTCGCCTCCGGCACGACCGTGCTGGTCGCGCACGCCAGAGGCGCACAGGACCCCGGAGACCTGCGGGCGGCCGTGCGGGGCGGCTGGGCGCTGTGCGCGGTGGTCACGCCGGTCGTCGCTGCCGGGGGCTTCCTGGTGCGCGAGCCGCTGGCCCGGCTGGTCCTCGGCGGACACGGTGGCTCCGCCCTGCCCCTCGCCGTCTCCTACTTCGCGATCTCGATGCCGGGCACCGCCGTCTTCTTCGGCCAGCAGCTCGTCGACGGCCTCCTCAAGGGGGCCGGCGACACCAGGACCCCGATGCGTCTCGCCCTCCTCGCCAACGGTCTGATCCTGGTGTGCGACCCGCTGTTCATCCAGCGCTACGGCGTCCGGGGCGCCGCCCTCTCCACGGTGCTGTGCCGGTGCGTGGCGCTCGGGGCCGGGCTGGCGGCCCTACGGCGGGACGCCGTGCTGCGGGCGGCCGCCCGGGTGGCGCCGACACTGTCCACCGGCGCCTCGCTGCGGCGCACCCTGGCGACCGGGCTGCCGATGTCCGCCGACTTCACCCTGCGCCAGGGCGGCGCACTGGCCCTGATCGCCGTGGTGGCACGGCTCGGGGTGACGGCGGTGGCCGCCTACGCGGTCGCGTACAAGGTCATGTACGTGGCGACCATGGCCTTCTACGCCGTCCGCCAGGCCGCCTCCATCCACACCGCGCACACCCGAGGCGAGGGCCGGGAGGAGCGCCGGGCGATCGGGCGGCAGGCCGTGCTCGTCTCCGGGACCGTCGGCCTCGCGGCCGCGCTGCTGCTGTGCGCGACGGCCCCCTGGATCATGGCCGCCTTCGGCGCCGGGCCCGCCGTGGCCCGCGAGGGCGTGCTGTTCCTGCGCTGCGTCGGGCCGTATCTGCTGCTCATGGCAGGGTTCATCGCACTGGGCGGCGTCTTCGAGGGCAGCGGGGGCGCGCCCGTGCTGCTGCGGGTGACCGTGCTCGGCACTGCCGTCCAGCTGCCGCTCGCGTACGCGCTGTCCGGGTTCGGGCTGCCGGGGGTGTGCGGGGCCATGGCGCTGGCCATGGGGGTGCAGTGCGCGGCGGTGGGGCTGGTGCTGCGGCGGGCGTGGCCCGGCCGTCAGGACGAGACCGCGGGCTCGCCGGCGCGGGCGGCCTGAGCGGACGGGGGAGCGGGGTCGGGCCGCGGCACCGTCGAACGCCACAGCCGTACGGCCGCGGTGAGCGCGGCGGCCACCAACAGGCCGTTGCGCAGGAACAGGAGGGTGACACCGAGCGGGCCGCTCGCGACGACGTCCGCGAAGAAGACCGGGAACTCCAGCACCGTCACGAAGGACGCGGCCAGGACCAGCACCGCGGGCAGGGCCATGCGGCCGGCGCGGAAGCACAGGCAGACCGCCGCGAGGCCGATCAGCCACACGAGGTACTGCGGGCTGATCACCCGGCTGGTGACGGTGAACAGCAGCACCGCCGTGAACGCCGCCTCCGCGAGCGTCTGCGGCGCGAAACGCCTCGCCGTCAGCCGCCACAGCAGCAGCCAGCCGAACGCGACCGCCGTCAGCCCCAGGGCCACGTCGCTCACCACGCCGACGTACGGGCCGAGGAACTCCAGTGAGCCGTAGCGCAGCAGCACCTGGCCCCGCCAGCCGAACCACCGGGCCACGTGAAGGGCGAGCGCGCCCAGCGACTCCACCTCGGTGCCCCGGTCGCGCTGGAAGGTGAGGAAGGCGAAGGCGCCGGGCATGACCAGGGCGAACAACGCGGCCAGCGCGCCGACGGTCACCGCCGCCGCGCCCCAGGCCCGTCTGCGCACGGCGCCCGCCAGCAGCAGCGCGGGCCACACCTTCAGCAGCACGGCGAGGCCCGTCAGCGCGCCCATCACCCGGGGCCGCCGGGCACCGGCGATCAGCGCGGCGACCGCGACCGCCGTCACCATCACGTCGTAGCGGGAGTAGACGGTGGGGCCGAGCAGCGGCAGGCCCGCCACCCACATCCAGGCGCCGCGCAGCGACCGTCCGGGGCGCAGGCCCGTGTTCAGCAGCAGCACGAGGACGGCCAGGTCGGCGAGGAAGGCCAGGACGAAGAAGGCCGACGCGTAGTCGAGGAACGGCAGCAGGCCGGGGGAGAGGACGGCGAGGGCGGCGGCCGGCGGGTACTGCCAGGTCACGTCGGCGGCCGGGAACGTGCCGGTGCTCAGGACGTCGTACCAGCCCTGGTAGGTGACGGAGACGTCGCTGGTGACGTCCGGGCCGGGGAAGAGGAACACCTTGAAGACGAAGAGCAGCAGCGCGAGCCGGGTCACGCCCCAGGTCGTCAGCAGGCACGTCAGGGGCCGCCCGGCGGCCGTCGTCTCCATGGCGCCCATGATCTCCCGCAGGGCTGTGAGGCGCGGTCGGGCGCGGCTGTGAACGGCGTTTGGATAGGGTCGGCTGCGATGCACAAGACCTTGATCGTGACGAACGACTTCCCGCCCCGCCCGGGCGGCATCCAGGCGTTCCTGCACAACATGGCGCTGCGGCTCGACCCCGACCGGCTCGTCGTCTACGCGTCCACCTGGAAGCGTTCCCGCGAGGGTGTCGAGGCGACGGCCGCCTTCGACGCCGAGCAGCCCTTCACCGTCGTACGGGACTCCACGACGATGCTGCTGCCGACGCCCGGGGCGACCCGCCGGGCCGTCGGGCTGTTGCGGGAGCACGGGTGCACGTCGGTGTGGTTCGGGGCGGCCGCGCCGCTCGGGCTGATGGCGCCGGCGCTGCGCAGGGCGGGTGCCGAGCGGCTGGTGGCCACCACCCACGGGCACGAGGCCGGGTGGGCGCAGCTGCCCGCCGCCCGGCAGCTGCTCGGCCGGATCGGCGAGAGCACGGACACGATCACCTATCTGGGTGAGTACACCCGCTCGCGGATCGCGACCGCGCTGAGCGCCGGGGCGGCCGGGCGGATGGTGCAGTTGCCGCCGGGCGTCGACGAGAAGACCTTCCACCCGGGGTCGGGCGGCGAGGAGGTGCGGGCGCGGCTCGGGCTGACCGACCGGCCGGTGGTGGTGTGCGTCTCCCGGCTCGTGCCGCGCAAGGGCCAGGACACGCTGATCCTGGCCATGCCGCGGATCCTGGCGGCCGAGCCGGAGGCGGTCCTGCTGATCGTCGGGGGCGGGCCGTACGAGAAGGACCTGCGCAGGCTCGCCCGGGAGCGCGGGGTGGCGGACGCGGTGCGTTTCACCGGGTCGGTGCCCTGGTCGGAGCTGCCCGCCCACTACGGCGCCGGGGACGTCTTCGCGATGCCGTGCCGGACGCGGCGGGGCGGACTCGACGTCGAGGGGCTGGGGATCGTCTATCTGGAGGCGTCCGCGACCGGGCTGCCCGTCGTCGCCGGGGACTCGGGCGGGGCCCCCGACGCGGTGCTCGACGGGGAGACGGGGTGGGTGGTGCGGGGCGGTTCCCCGGCCGACACGGCCGAGCGCATCGTCGCGCTGCTCGGGGACGCGGAGCTGCGCCGCCGGATGGGGGAGCGCGGGCGTGGCTGGGTGGAGGAGAGGTGGCGGTGGGACCTGCTGGCGGAGAAGTTGAAGACGTTGCTCTAGCTTTTCCCTCCGCGGCCTAGGCGGAGGCGGATAATCCGCCGATGCTGCGCACATGACAGCAAAACTGATACAGCGTCAGCTGACGGGTAGTCAGCTGACCAGACGTCAAATCCTTGGCATGGCCGCCCTCCAGACGGCGGCCACGCTCGGCTTCACCCGCGTCGGCCTCCAGTCGGCCCGCGCGGCGGAGCCCGCGGCGGTCGAATCCGCCCCCGCCGTCGTCGTCGGCTCCGGCTACGGCGCCGCCGTCGCCGCCCTGCGTCTCGGCCAGGCCGGCATCCGCACCCTCGTGATCGAGATGGGCCGGCTGTGGAACACCGCCGGCGCAGACGGCAAGGTCTTCTGCAACACCGCCAACCCCGATCAGCGGTCCATGTGGTTCCGCACCCGCACCGAGGCGCCGCTGGCCTCGTTCCTGTGGCTGGACGTCGTCAACAAGGACATCAGCCTCTACCCGGGCGTCCTGGACCGCGTGCACTTCGACCACATGTCCGTCTTCGTGGGCCGCGGGGTCGGCGGCGGTTCCCTGGTCAACGGCTCCATGGCGGTCACCCCGCTCCAGTCCTACTTCGCCGAGCAGTTCCCCACCGTCGACGCGGCGGAGATGTACGCGACGTACTTCCCGCGCGCCCGCGCCATGCTCGGCGTCAACACCGTCGACCCCGCCTGGTTCGAGTCGACCGAGTGGTACCGGTTCTCGCGCGTCTCCCGCAAGCACGCGGCGAACACGGGCCTGAAGACCACCTTCGTGCCCAGCGTCTACGACTTCGCCTACATGCAGCGCGAGGCGGCCGGCACGGCGACGAAGTCCGCCCTCGGGCAGGAGGTCATCTACGGCAACAACTACGGGAAGCGCAGCCTCGACAAGACGTATCTGGCGTCGGCGCTGGGCACCGGGAACGTCACGATCCACACCATGGAGAAGGTGCGCGGGATCAGCCGGGCCAACGACGGGACTTATCTCCTGACCGCCGACCGCATCGACGCCACGGGCAAGGTCGTCGAGACCAAACAGTACGGCTGCACGTACCTGTTCCTCGGCGGCGGCAGCCTCGGGACCAGCGAACTCCTCGTCCGGGCCAGGGACACGGGCACGCTGCCCGCGCTGGACGGATCCGTCGGGGCGGGCTGGGGGAACAACGGCAACGTGATGCTCGGGCGGGCCAACCACCTGTGGGACACCGTCGGCGCCGACCAGTCGACCATGCCGGTCATGGGCATCGACGACTGGGCGAACACCGCCAACCCCGTCTTCGCGGAGATCGCCCCGCTGCCCATGGGACTGGAGCACTGGGTCAGCCTCTATCTGGCGATCACCAAGAACCCGCAGCGGGCCGCGTTCACCTACGACGCCTCCTCCGGCGGGGTGAAGCTCGGCTGGAGCGCCGCGCAGAGCGCCGTCGCCTCGGGCATGGCCAAGAAGCTGTTCGACCGGATCAACGCGGCGAACGCCACCATCTACCGCTACGACCTCTTCGGCTCGTCCAACAAGGTGTTCGCCGACGACTTCACGTACCACCCGCTCGGTGGCTGCGTGCTGGGCAAGGCGACCGACGACTACGGGCGGGTGAAGGGGTATTCGAAGCTGTACGTCACCGACGGCTCGCTGGTGCCCGGCAACATCGGGGTGAACCCGTTCGTCACCATCACCGCGCTCGCCGAACGCACGATGGCGCGGGTCCTCGTGGAGGACACCGCGCCATGACGCACCGTCAGGAGGTTTTGACCAGCCGCTACTTGGCGTAGATCGCCTCGATCTCGCCCGCGTAGTCCCTCGCCACCACATTGCGCTTGAGCTTCAGCGACGGCGTGAGGTGGCCCGAGTCCTCCGTGAACTGGGAGGGGAGAATGCGGAACTTCCGCACCGATTCCGCTTTCGAGACCGCGGCGTTGCCGTCGTCGATCGCCGACTGGATGGCCGCCTGAAGGTCGGTGTCCTCGCGCAGCGACGCCGCGGTCGAGCCCGCCGGCTTGCCGTGGTCGGAAGCCCAGCGGCCCAGGAACTCCTCGTCGATGGTGACCAGCGCGCCCACGAACGGCCGCCCGTCGCCCACAACCATGCACTCCGCGACCAGCGCGTGCGCGCGGATCCGGTCCTCGATCACGGCCGGCGCGACGTTCTTGCCACCCGCCGTGACGATGATCTCCTTCTTGCGCCCGGTGATCCGGAGGTAGCCGTCCTCGTCGAGGGTGCCGATGTCACCGGTGTGGAACCAGCCGTCGGCCAGCGCCTCGGCGGTCGCGCCCGGGTTGTTCCAGTACTCCTTGAACAGGTGCTCGCCGTGCAGCAGCACCTCCCCGTCGTCCGCGATCCGCACGACCGAGCCGGGCAGCGGCTGACCGACCGTGCCGATCTTCTGCCGGTCCCAGGGGTTGAAGGCGGTGGCGGCGCAGGACTCCGTCAGGCCGTAGCCCTCCAGGACGGTGAAGCCGATGCCGCGGAAGAAGTGACCGAGGCGCTCGCCCAGCGGGGCGCCACCGGAGATCGCGTACTCGCCCTTGCCGCCGAGGACCGCGCGCAGCTTGCTGTAGACCACCCGGTCGAAGACCTTGTGCTTGATCTTCAGTCCGAGCGACGGGCCCGCCGGGAGCTCCAGCGCCTTGCTGTAGGCGATCGCGGTGTCCGCCGCCTTGTCGAAGATCGCGCCCTTGCCGTCGGCCTGCGCCTTGGCGCGCGCCGAGTTGTAGACCTTCTCGAAGACCCGCGGCACGCCCAGGATCAGCGTCGGCCGGAAGGACGCCAGCTCGTCGGTGAGGTTCTTGATGTCCGGGACCATGCCCAGCTTGATCGGCGCCATCATCGGGGCGATCTGCACCAGCCGGCCGAAGACGTGCGCGAGCGGGAGGAAGAGCAGCACGCTGCACTCGCCCGTGCGGAACAGCGGCCGCAGGCGCTCCACGACGTTCCCGCACTCGGCGAAGAAGCTGCGGTGGGTCAGCACACAGCCCTTGGGACGGCCCGTCGTGCCGGACGTGTACACGATGGTCGCCGGGTCGTCGGCCTTGGCCTGCGAGCTGCGCTCCTCGACGACCTGGTCGGAGACGTCCTTGCCGAGCCGCCCGAGCTCCTCGACACCTCCGGCCTCGATCTGCCACACGTGCTTCAGCGCCGGCAGCGACTCGCGCACCGACTCCACGGCCGCCGTGTGACTGTCCAGCTCGACCACGACGGCGGTCGCGCCCGAGTCGGAGAGGATCCACCGCACCTGCTCCGGGGAGCTGGTCTCGTACACCGGCACGGTGACCGCGCCCGCGCACCAGATGGCGAAGTCGAGCAGCGTCCACTCGTAGCGGGTGCGCGACATCAGGCCGACCCGGTCGCCGGGCTGGACGCCGGAGGCGATGAGGCCCTTGGCGGCGGCGTGCACCTCGGCCAGGAAGGCCGTGGCCGTCACGTCCTGCCAGGCGCCGGCCACCTTGCGGGCGATGACGGCGACATCGGGATGCTGCGCGGCGTTTCTGCGGACGATGTCGGTCAGATTGCCGTCCGCAGGGACCTCGTACAAAGCCGGAAGGCTGAACTCGCGCAAGACTGCTGCTCCTCATAGGGCGCCGGCGCCACGACGTTGTGTGCTGCGACGATGCGGTCCAAAGGCTCGGGACTGTGCTCGGGACCTCGACGGATCTCGATGGTTGAAATCCTGAGCACGACTGGACTGCCCGGACGTTACCCGTCGGTATGGCGTCTTCGACAGGGGGGTCCGGCGAGATGTTTGCTGCGTCACACAGATTGGTGTTTCCCGGCCGACAGTAGTCCACCGCTTTACTGACTGGCCAGTAACCGGTATCCGGGTCGCCACTGTTCACGTATGCCGCACACGCCTACCCTTGATCGCCATGGCATCCACACCGCCCGGAAACCGCCGGACACGCGTCCACGTGGTCAGCGACGTGCACGGCAACGCGCGCGACCTGGCCCGGGCCGGAGAGGGCGCGGACGCACTGATCTGTCTCGGCGACCTGGTCCTGTTCCTGGACTACGCCGACCACTCCCGCGGGATCTTCCCCGACCTCTTCGGGGAGGAGAACGCCCACCGTCTCGTCGAACTGCGCACCGCCCGCCGCTTCGAGGAGGCCCGCGAGCTCGGCCGCCGGCTCTGGGGCGGAGTCGACGGCGACCGGGCCGCCCTGATCGAGCAGGGGGTCCGCAAGCAGTACGCCGAGCTGTTCGCGGCGTTCCCGACCCCGACGTACGCCACCTACGGCAACGTCGACATGCCGCGGCTGTGGCCCGAGTTCGCCGGACCCGGCACGACCGTCCTGGACGGCGAGCGGGTGGAGATCGGCGGCCGGGTCTTCGGCTTCGTGGGCGGCGGTCTGAAGACGCCCATGCGCACGCCCTACGAGATCAGCGACGAGGAGTACGCGGCGAAGATCGAGGCCGTGGGCGAGGTGGACGTGCTGTGCACCCACATCCCGCCCGAGGTGCCGGAACTCGTCTACGACACGGTGGCCCGCCGCTTCGAGCGGGGCAGCCGGGCGCTGCTGGACGCCATCCGCCGCACCCGGCCCCGCTACGCGCTCTTCGGGCACGTCCACCAGCCGCTCGCCCGCCGGATGCGGGTCGGCGCCACCGAGTGCGTGAACGTGGGGCACTTCGCGGGCAGCGGGAAGCCGTGGGCACTGGAGTGGTGACCCGACGCCGCCCGGCCGGTGTCCCGACTCCGGGTGAAGGCGGGGGGTCGGGCGCGCGGTAGCCTTCACGCTGCACACACGGGCGCGGCGGCTGGCGCACGGTGTCCTCTTGTCTACCTGTACCGGCCCGCATCTGGAGGAGCCACGGCGATGGCGGAACACACCAGCTCGAGCATCACGATCGAGGCGGCACCGGCTGAGGTCATGGCGGTGATCGCCGACTTCGCCCGCTACCCGGACTGGACCGGAGAGGTGAAGCAGGCGGAGGTCCTCGGGACGGACGGGCAGGGTCGCGCCGAGCAGGTCCGCCTGGTCATGGACGCCGGCGCCATCAAGGACGACCAGGTCCTCGGCTACACCTGGACCGGCGAGCACGAGGTGTCCTGGACGCTGGTGAAGTCCCAGATGCTGCGCCAGCTCGACGGCTCCTACCTCCTCAAGGCGGTCGGCGCGGGCGCGACCGAGGTCACCTACCAGCTGACCGTGGACGTCAAGATCCCGATGCTGGGCATGATCAAGCGCAAGGCCGAGAAGGTCATCATCGACCGCGCCCTGGCCGGCCTGAAGAAGCGCGTGGAGTCGGGCGAGGCCGGCGTCGAGGCCCCCGAGAAGTAGCCGCCCCCCCCGCAGGCTGGAAGCATGCAGGTCGCATGCCGGAAGCCGACCGGCCGCAGGCACCACCACGCACGACCGGCCGGGTGGCCGGAATCGGCGGTGCCGGCGGTGCCGGGCGTTCGTCCGTCGGCCGGTGGGGTGCGGCGTGAGGAGGTCGGGGGCCGCCTCGACCTCCGTTACGGTTCACCCTCATGCGCACCATCCTGATCACCGGCCCAGGCGGCAGCGGACGCACGACCGTGGCGGCAGCCACCGCACAGCGCGCGGCAGCGGAAGGCACCCGCACCCTCGTCCTCAGCGCCGACCGCACCGACACCCTCGGCGCGGCGCTCGGCGTGCGGACCGGAGCGAGCCCCGTCCCGGTCGCCCCGCGTCTCACCGCCTGGCGCCCCGACGCCGGCGCCGGCTTCCGGGACGATCTCGCCGGTTTCCAGGACCGCGCCTCCACCGTCCTCGACCTGCTCGGCGCCTCCCGGCTCGACCCGGAGGAGGTCACGCCCCTCCCCGGCGCCGAGGAGCTGACCCTGCTGCGCGCGCTGCGCGACGCCGCCCTCGCCGACGGCGGTGACCTGCACGAACTCCTCGTCGTCGACCTGCCGCCGGTCTCGCAGGCCCTCGCCCTGCTGGCCCTCCCGGAGGAGCTGCGCCGCTACCTGCGCCGGCTGCTCCCGCCGGAACGGCAGGCGGCCCGCGCCCTGCGCCCGATGCTCGGCCGTCTCGCCGGGGTGCCGATGCCCGCCGAGTGGCTGTACGAGACGACCGCCCGCTGGGACATGGAGCTGGCCGCCGTCGAGGCCGTCCTCGCCGACCCCGGCACCGCCGTACGCCTGGTCGCCGAGCCGGGACCGGCCGGAGCCGACGCCGTCCGCGACGCCCGCCTCGGCCTCGCCCTGCGCGCCCTGCCCGTCGAGTCGCTCGTCGCCAACCGCGTCCTGCCGGAGGCTTCGGGCGACGACGCTCTGCTCGGCCGGCTCGTCACCCAGCAGCGCAAGGCCCTGGAGGAGTGGGGCCAGGAGGCCCGTCCCGTCCCCCACCTGGGGCACGACCCCCGCGGCGCCGACGACCTCGCCGCGCTCACCGTGCCCACCGTCAACCCGGCGACCTCCCCGGTCGAGTGGCCCGTGGCCGACCGGCTCGCCCAGGACGGCGTGCTCGTCTGGCACCTCCCGCTGCCCGGCGCCATACGCGACGAGCTCGACCTCGTCCGGCGCGGCGACGAACTGGTCGTCACCGCCGGACCGTTCCGGCGTATCGTCGCGCTGCCCTCCGTGCTGCGCCGCTGCACCGTCGACGGCGCCGCGCTGCGCGACGGCGAGCTGTGCGTGCGGTTCGCGCCGGATCCGGGGCTCTGGCCGCGCGGCCACTGAACGACGTTCCGCCGTTCGGGTAACGTCGTAGGGACGAGCCGTCATCAGGCGTCGTCGACCAGGAGTCATCAGGAGTCCGCCATGAGCGAAGAGCGCCCCACGCCCGACGCCGCCGGGGAGCCCACCGGGACATCGGGCTTCGACGAGCACCGCGCGACCGACGCCGACGCCTGGGCCACCGCCGCCGCCGAGGACCTGGCGGCGGAGAAGGCCCGCCGCCGCGGCCAGGACGACCGGCCCCCGGGCTCGGCCGCCGAGGAACTGCGCAAGCTCGTCGACGCCGTCGGCGACAAGCTGTCCTCCATGCAGTCCCCGCTGCTCGGGGCGGTCGCCGGACCCGCGGCGCAGCAGGTGGTCCGCCAGGTCGTCCAGCAGGCCAAGGCCGCCGTGGAGCCCGTCATCGAACGCAACCCGGACGTCTTCGACCACCTCGCGGCCGCCGGCACCGAACTCCTCGCCGCGTACCGGTCCGCCGTCCAGAGCCAGGAACAACGCTGGACGACCGGAGCGAACGACCCGGGGAGCGCCCCGCGCGACCCGGGCCGCGACGGCGACGACACCGGTCCCGGCCAGCGCATCGACTTGGACTGAAGCCGTCCGGGGGCAGGGCCTCGGGTACGGTTGGCCGTAGCGGGGCTCGACCGAAACTGAGGGATTCATGGGACTCACCATCGGCGTCGACATCGGCGGCACGAAGATCGCGGCCGGCGTGGTCGACGAGGAAGGCAACATCCTCTCGACCTACAAGGTGCCGACCCCGGGCACGCCCGAGGGCATCGTGGACGCCATCGCCTCCGCCGTGGAGGGCGCACGCGCGGGGCACGACATCGTCGGGGTGGGCATCGGCGCCGCCGGCTATGTCAACCGCCAGCGCTCGACGGTCTACTTCGCGCCCAACATCGACTGGCGCCAGGAACCGCTGAAGGACGAGGTAGAGGCCCGCGTGGGTCTCCCCGTAGTGGTGGAGAACGACGCCAACGCCGCGGCGTGGGGTGAGTACAAGTTCGGCGCGGGCAAGGGCCACCGCAACGTCATCTGCATCACCCTGGGCACCGGCCTCGGCGGCGGCATCATCATCGGCAACAAGCTGCGCCGCGGCCACTTCGGGGTCGCCGCGGAGTTCGGCCACATCCGCATGGTGCCGGACGGTCTGCTGTGCGGCTGCGGCTCGCAGGGCTGCTGGGAGCAGTACGCCTCCGGCCGCGCCCTGGTGCGCTACGCCAAGCAGCGTGCCAACGCGACTCCCGAGAACGCCGAGATCCTGCTGTCGCTGGGCGACGGCAACCCCGACGGCATCGAGGGCAAGCACATCTCCATGGCCGCCCGTCAGGGCGACCCGGTAGCCGTGGACTCCTACCGCGAGCTCGCCCGCTGGGCCGGCGCCGGCCTCGCCGACCTCGCCTCCCTCTTCGACCCCTCCGCCTTCATCGTGGGCGGCGGTCTCTCCGACGAGGGCGAGCTGGTCCTCGACCCGATCCGCAAGTCCTACAAGCGCTGGCTGGTCGGCGGCAACTGGCGCCCGGTGGCCGACGTCATCGCGGCCCGGCTCGGCAACAAGGCGGGCCTGGTGGGGGCGGCGGACCTGGCGAGAGAACCCGACCCGATCATGTAGTCGCCCTACTTGCCGTACTCGTACTACTTGTTCTGCCTTGTTCTGCTCGCACTCCTCGTACGGCTGGTCGTACCGCTTCTCGTACGGCCGGTCGTGCGGCACAAGCGTCAACACGGGGGCCGTTCGCGGCCCCCGTTCGCTTTTCCGGACGTAGCGGACGGAGCGGCGTATCTTGATCGCTATGCCGACGACCTCGCCGCTACCCAACTCCCGCACCGAGCCCGACGGTTCGGCCGTCATCCGGGTCCTCAGCTACAACGTCCGCTCCCTGCGGGACGACACCGACGCCCTCGCGCGGGTGATCACGGCCTGCGCCCCCGACCTGACCCTCGTCCAGGAGGCGCCCCTCTTCTTCCGCTGGCGCAAGAAACTCGCCCGGCTCGCGGCCACCTCCGGGCAGGTGATCCTCACGGGGGGCGGCACGGCGGCCGGCCCGGCCGTCCTGTGCTCGCTGCGGGCGACCGTCGAACGCACCGAGGACGTCCTGCTGCCGCTCACCCCCGGCCAGTTCCGGCGAGGCCTGGCGACCGCCGTGGTCCGCTTCGCGGGTGTCCGGCTCGGCGTGGTCGGCTGCCACCTCGGCCTGACCGCCGCCGAGCGCTACGAGCAGGCGGGCATGCTGCTCGACCGCCTGGCCGGGATGGGCGTGGAGCACGCGGTCGCGGGCGGCGACATCAACGAGAGCCCGGGCGGCCGCACCTTCGGCCGGCTGGCCGCCGCCCTCCAGGACTGCCGCACCGCGGCGCCCTGGGGCGGTGAGCACAGCTTCCCGTCCTCCGGGCCGAACCGCCGCATCGACGGGATCTTCGTGACGAAGGGTGTGGAGGTGCTCGGCTGCGGGGTGCCGACCGGGCTTCCCGGGGTCACCGAAAGCGACTTGAGGGCGGCCACGGACCACCTTCCGGTCCTTGCCGCCCTCAGGATTCCCGTGACCTAGACGACCGCTCCCCGCCCGGGGTCCCCGTCCTCCTCGTCGTCCGTGCGCATCCGCATCACCAGGGTGGCGAAGCCGCCGAGGAAACCGCCGATGCCGACGGTCGACAGCCACCACGTCATCTCCCAGCCCAGCAGCACCGCGAGCAGGAGCAGCAA
The DNA here is from genome assembly GCF_045161545.1 of Streptomyces sp. NBC_00637. Lineage (NCBI taxonomy): Bacteria > Bacillati > Actinomycetota > Actinomycetes > Kitasatosporales > Streptomycetaceae > Streptomyces > Streptomyces sp. NBC_00637. The sequence goes on from NZ_CP109046.1 coordinate 6,253,212, forward strand.
CGGCCCGCCGATCACCCCGAGCCAGGCGAACTTGGCCGTGGTGTCGGCGGCGGGCAGCGGCGGCGGCTCCGGCGGGACGAAGTGGCCCTCGTCGTCCCCGTCGAAGTCGTCCTCGGACGGTTCGGGCGCCGTGTGGTCGCGCGGGCCGACCCCGGGCGCGAAGGCGATCGAGCCGCCCAGCGGCTGGGCCGGTTCCTTCTCCTCGCCGGGCTCCCTGGCGGGGTCCTTCGCCGTTTCCTTCGCGGGTTCCTGACCGGATTCCGCCCCGGACTCCTCGTCGTTCGTCCCGACCTCGAGCAGCGCCAGGTCCTCGACCGACTTGAACGGCTTGGCGCCCGGCGGGTCGGCCGGCTCCTCGCCATAACCCGCGACGATCGCCGCCCACGCGGCGGCCTCGTCGAAGGGCACGCTCTGCTCCTCCGGCGCGCGGCCCTCCGGGCCGTCCCGCTCGTCCCGGTTCTCCCGGTCCTCACGGTCGGAGTCGTGCTCAGCCACCTACGGCCGTCCCTTCCTTGCCGACACTGGGCGCGATCCGGGCGATGAACGCGTAGCTCTCCTCGAAGATCCGGTCCGCATCGTGGTCCAACGTTGCCACGTGGTAGCTCTGTTCCAGCAGGATCTCGGTCACGTCCGTCGAGGACACCCGGCCCAGGACCCGGGCCGAGTCGGCGGCCGGTACGACATGGTCCTGGACGCTGTGCAGGAGCAGCAGCGGCTGGGTGACCTGCGGCAGTTCGCCGTCGATCATCCGCAGGAAGGCGCGCAGGGAGTGCGCCGAGTGCAGCGGCACCCGGTCGTACCCGCTCTCCAGCACGCCCTCCTTCGCGATGTCGCTGGTGATCCCCTTCGTCGTCCGGACGAGATGGCGGGCCACCGGAAGGGCGTACGCGGAGAGGCCGTGCACCTTGTTCGCCGGGTTGACGACGATGACGCCGTCCACCCCCTCCCCGTGCTTCGCGGCGAGCCGCAGGGCCAGCGCGCCGCCCATGGACAGGCCGGCCACGAACACCCGGGAGCACCGGTCGCGCAGGGCGCGCAGCTCGCGGTCCACCTCCGCGTACCAGTCCGGCCAGCCGGTCAGGGCCATGTCCTCCCAGCGCGTGCCGTGTCCCGGCAGCAGCGGCAGCGAGACGGTCAGGCCCTGCCCGGCCAGGTACCGCGCCCAGGGGCGCAGCGACTGCGGGGAACCGGTGAAGCCGTGACAGAGGAGCACTCCGACCTCTCCGCCCTCATGGCGGTACGGCTCGGCTCCAGGAAGGACCGGCACCTTCGGTCTCCTGTCTTCGTCTGTTCTTCGTGGGAGGGACGTCTGCTTCACCGTACGCGACCGCACTGACACCGACCAGGGTCGTCGGAGCCTTTGCGGCCACTCCGGGTTAAGGTCTGTGCGACACAAACAGGAGGCACTCGCTTGTTGTACGGCGCGATGAAGGTCGCTATCGGGGGACCGCTGAAGGTCACCTTCAGGCCCTGGGTGGAAGGCCTCGAGAACATTCCCGCCGAGGGCCCCGCGATCCTGGCGAGCAACCACCTGTCCTTCTCGGACTCGTTCTTCCTGCCCGCGGTCCTCGACCGCAAGGTGACCTTCATCGCGAAGGCGGAGTACTTCACGACGCCCGGGGTGAAGGGCCGGCTGACGGCGGCCTTCTTCAAGGGCGTCGGCCAGCTCCCGGTGGACCGCTCCGGCGGGCGCGGGGCCGGCGAGGCGGCGATCCGCAGTGGCATAGAGGTGCTCGAGCAGGGCGAGCTGTTCGGTATCTACCCGGAGGGCACGCGCTCGCCGGACGGCCGGCTCTACCGCGGCAAGCCGGGCGGCCTCGCGCGCGTGGCGCTCGCCACCGGCGCGCCCGTGATCCCGGTCGCGATGATCGACACCGAGAAGATCCAGCCGCCCGGGAAGGTGCTGCCGAAGATCATGCGGCCGGGCATCCGGATCGGCAAGCCGCTGGAGTTCGCCCGGTACCAGGGCATGGACCACGACCGCTTCGTGCTGCGCGCGCTGACCGACGAGGTCATGTACGAGATCATGAAGCTCTCCGGCCAGGAGTACGTCGACATCTACGCGACCGCCGCCAAGCGGCAGCTCACGGAGGCGGCGAAGGCCGAAAGGGAGGCCGAGAAGGCCGCGAAGGCGGCGCTCGCGCAGGCCGAGAAGGACCAGGCGAAGAAGGACAAAGAGCAGTAGGCCGGTGGGCGGAAGCCGGTAGTCGGTAGTCGGGGCCCGGGGGCGGGGGACGGATGGCCAGGCGCGAGAGAGTCATGAAGATGTCGGTCGAGGTGCCGCTGTGGCGTGCGCTCGCCGGCTACCGGGTGCTCACCATGCTGTACGCGGTGGGGTTCTTCGCCACCGCGTACGACGGGTTCGCCCGGCCCTGGGTGGCCGTCGGCTACTACTGCGTCCTGTCCGTCTGGACCGTGGCCACCCTGCCCAAGGTCGCGAGCGCGGCGAGCTGCACCAAGCGCTTCCTCGCCGCCGACCTCACCGTCGCGCTCACCGGCATCCTGCTCACGACCGTCGCCGACACCCACGAGCGCATCCAGTCGGGCGGTCCGACGCTGCCGTCGATATGGACCGCCGGCTCCGTCCTGGCGTTCGCCATCAAGGGCGGCTGGCGCTGGGCGGCGTTCGCGTCCACGGCCGTCGCGGTCGCCAACCTGGCCGAGCGCGGTACGCCGGCCCGCGACACCGTCCACAACGTGATCCTCGTCTGGGTCGCCTCCATCGCCATCGGCTACGTCGTCGAGGTGGCCCGCGCCTCCGAGCGCACCCTCGCCCGCGCGCTGGAGATCGAGGCCGCGACCCGGGAGCGGGAGCGGCTCGCCCGGGACATCCACGACGGCGTGCTCCAGGTGCTGGCCATGGTGCAGCGGCGCGGCGCGGTCCTCGGCGGTGAGGCGGCCGAACTGGGCCGGATGGCCGGCGAGCAGGAGGTCGCGCTGCGCACCCTGGTGGCAGGTGGCCTCGTGCCCGTGTCGCGGGTGTCGCGGGACGCGGCCGAGGGTGCCGTCGTGCGGGCGGTCGAGGAGCCGGCGGAGCAGTCCGGCCCGGTCGACCTGCGCTCGCTGCTCGCCGGCTTCGCCGCCGCCCGCGTCAACCTCGCCGAGCCGGGCGCCCCGGTGCTGCTGCCGGCGCCCGCCGCGAGGGAGCTGGCCGCGGCGGTCGGGGCCGCCCTGGACAACGTACGCAGACACGCCGGGGAGGACGCCCGGGCCTGGATCCTGGTGGAGGACGAGCCCGACGAGGTGATCATCACCGTGCGCGACGACGGGCCCGGGATCCCCGAGGGGCGGCTCGCGCAGGCCGAGGGCGAGGGGCGGCTCGGGGTCGCCCAGTCGATCCGGGGCCGGCTGCGGGACCTCGGCGGCAGCGCCGAGCTGATCTCCACCCCGGGGCAGGGCACGGAGGTCGAACTGACGGTGCCGAAGGAGAAGAACGTGCGGCGGGGGAAGGCGGGACAGCGATGAGCAGGCAGCAGGATCCGATCAGGGTCATGGTGGTCGACGACCACCCCATGTGGCGCGACGCCGTCGCCCGGGACCTCGCCGAGGCCGGCCTCGACGTGGTCGCCACCGCGGGCGACGGCGAGCAGGCCGTGCGCCGGGCCAAGGCCACCACGCCCGATGTGCTGGTGCTGGACCTGAACCTGCCGGCCAAGCCCGGCGTCCAGGTCTGCAAGGAGGTCGTCGCGGCGAACCCGGCCCTGCGGGTCCTGGTGCTGTCGGCGAGCGGTGAGCACGCCGACGTGCTGGAAGCGGTGAAGTCCGGCGCGACCGGCTACCTGCTGAAGTCGGCCTCCACGGAGGAGCTGCTGGACGCGGTGTGCCGCACGGCCGTCGGCGACCCGGTGTTCACCCCGGGCCTGGCCGGCCTGGTCCTCGGCGAGTACCGCCGGCTGGCCTCCGACCCGGGCCCCGCGGCGGGCGGCGGTGACGAACCGAACGCGCCCCGGCTGACCGACCGGGAGACCGAGGTGCTGCGGCTGGTCGCCAAGGGCCTGAGCTACAAGCAGATCGCCGAACGCCTCGTCATCTCGCACCGCACGGTCCAGAACCACGTGCAGAACACCCTCGGCAAGCTCCAGCTCCACAACCGGGTGGAACTGGTCCGGTACGCGATAGAGCGCGGCCTCGACGACGAGTAGCCGACGAGCAGTTGACGGGCGGCGACGGCCGCCGCGGTCAATTCCCCGGCGGTTCAACGGAATTGCACCCGCCGGGGCATATCTGTGTGACCTGGATCACCATTACCGTGACCTTCGTCGGCCAACCGCGGCGAAGGGACACTTCCATGCGCGTCGGAATACTGACCGGGGGCGGGGACTGCCCCGGCCTCAACGCCGTCATCCGGGCGGTCGTCCGCAAGGGCGTCCAGGAGTACGGCCATGAGTTCGTCGGGTTCCGCGACGGCTGGCGGGGCCCCCTCGAAGGGAGGTCGATCCGCCTCGACATCCCCGCCGTACGCGGCATCCTGCCCCGCGGCGGCACGATCCTCGGCTCCTCGCGGACCAACCCCCTCAAGGAGGAGCACGGCATCCGCCGGATCAAGGACACCCTTGCCCGGCAGGGGATCGGGGCCCTCGTCACCATCGGCGGCGAGGACACCCTCGGGGTCGCCGCCCGGCTCTGCGACGAGTACCAGGTGCCCTGCGTCGGCGTCCCGAAGACCATCGACAACGACCTGTCCGCCACCGACTACACCTTCGGCTTCGACACCGCCGTGGGCATCGCGACCGAGGCCATCGACCGGCTGCACACCACCGCCGAGTCCCATATGCGGGTCCTGGTCGTCGAGGTGATGGGCCGCCATGCCGGCTGGATCGCCCTGCACTCGGGCCTGGCCGGCGGCGCCAACGTCATCCTCATCCCCGAGCAGCGCTTCGACATCGAGCAGGTGTGCGCCTGGGTGACCTCCCGCTTCCGGGCCTCGTACGCCCCGATCGTGGTCGTCGCCGAGGGCGCGATGCCAAGGGACGGCGACGTCGTCCTGAAGGACGGGTCGCTGGACTCCTTCGGGCACGTCCGGCTGTCCGGTGTCGGCGAGTGGCTCGCCAAGGAGATCGAACGGCGGACGGGGAAGGAGGCCCGTACGACCGTCCTCGGCCACGTCCAGCGCGGCGGCACGCCGAGCGCCTTCGACCGCTGGCTCGCCACCCGCTTCGGCCTGCACGCCATCGACGCCGTCCACGAGGGCGACTTCGGCACCATGGTCGCCCTGCGCGGCACGGACATCGTCCGCGTCCCGATCGCCGAGGCCACCGCGAGACTGAAGACGGTGGACCCGGCGCTCTACACGGAGGTCGGCGTGTTCTTCGGCTGACAGGCCGCCGCCGGACCGCTGACAGGCCGCCGCCGGACCGCTAACGGGCCGGCCGCGGCTCCGCGCATACCCGGGTCAGCAACTCCCGCACCACGGACACCCCGTTGATCGTCAGCACCGACTCCGGATGGAACTGGACCCCGGCGACCGCGTTGAGGGGCGCGCCTTCGGCACGGCGAGGCCCGCGCAGCGCGTGCACCTCGCCGTTCGCGGCCCGGCTCACCTCCACCCCGTGCGCGGCCAGCTCCCGCAGCGCCTCGTCGTCGCACACCGCCACGAAGCTGTTGTAGAACCCGACGGTCTCCGCCCGCCCGAACAGGTCCACGGTCGTCTGGGCCCCCTGGTACGGCACCTCCTTCCGTACGATGTCCAGCCCCAGCTCCGCCGCGATCAGCTCGTGCCCGAGGCAGACCCCGAGGACGCCGTGCCGGTGCTCCCGGATCACCCGCGCGGTCAGTTCCCGCAGCGACCGCATCTTCGGGTCGCCCAGATCGGACGGATCGCCGGGGCCGGGGCCCAGCACGACCGGCCCCTCGTGCGCGAGCACCGACTCCGTCAGCCCGGGCTCGTCGTAGCGCCGGACGCTCACCTCCAGACCGCTCGACCGCAGCACGTGCGCGAGCATCGCGGTGAAGGTGTCCTCCCCGTCGACGACGAGCGCGTGCCCGGTCAGCTCGTCCGTCCGCTCCTGCATCCGCAGCCAGAACGGCGCGAGCGAGGCCCGCCGTCCGTCCAGCGCCGCCCGCACCCGGGGGTCGTCGGCCAGCCGGGGCCGCACCCCGTCCGTGCGGGGCCGGCCCGGCCGGACGCCGAGCGCGGCCAGCACCCCCGCCGCCTTCGCGTGCGTCTCCGCGACCTCGCCCGCCGGATCCGACCCGCGGACGAGCGTGGCCCCCACCGGCACCCGCAGCCGTCCGGCCGCGTCGATGTCGGCGGTGCGGATGAGGATGGGGGAGTCGAGGGTCTGCGCCCCGCCCGAGTCCTTGCCCAGCAGGGCCAGCGCACCGGCGTAGTAGCCCCGCCCGCCGACCTCGTGCCGCTCGATGACCCGGCAGGCGTTCTGCACGGGCGAGCCGGTGACGGTCGCCGCGAACATGGTCTCCTTCAGCACCTCCCGCACGTCCAGCGAGGATTTGCCGCGCAGCTCGTACTCGGTGTGCGCGAGGTGCGCCATCTCCTTCAGCCGGGGCCCGATCACCACCCCGCCCATGTCACCGACGGTGCACATCATCTTGAGCTCCTCGTCGACGACCATCGACAGCTCCTCGATCTCCTTGCCGTCGGCGAGGAAGTCGAGCAGCCGCTCGGGCGTCGGACCCTCCGCGGGATAGCGGTACGTCCCGCTGATCGGGTTCATCACGACCGTGCCGCCGGACATCCGCACGTGCACCTCGGGGCTGGCGCCCACCAGTGTCCGCTCCCCGGTGTGCACGACGAACGTCCAGTAGGCACCCCGCTCGCCCTCGAGGAGCCGTCGGAAGAGGGCGAGCGCCTCGGCCCGGCCGAACCCCGGGATCCGCCCCCGGTACGTCCGCCGGATCACGAAGTTGGCCCCCTCGCCCCGGCCGATCTCGTCCCGCAGCACCCGCCCGACGATCTCCGCGTACTCGTCGTCGGCCACGTCGAAGCCGCCGTCCTCCACGCGCACGTCCCGGGCCGGGAGCCGGTCGAGGACCTCCGCCAGGGGCAGGACGTGGCGCTCTTCGGGAACCAGCACCGCCAGCGGGGTGCCGTCGTCGCGGACGTCGAAACCGCGTTCGCGGATCTGCCGGAAGGGAACGAGCGCCAGGCCCTCGTCGGGCAGGTCGGCGAGCCGGTCGTACGTGTCGACGGGGCCGAGCAGCACCTCCACCGTGTCCGCGTCATGGCCGGGGGTGCGGCGGCGGAGCAGGGCGAACGGGCGGTCGTCGTGCAGCAGCTGTGCCAGGTCCATGGGTTCCTCTTCCGTCGATCGCGGTGTCGATCGATGTCGGTATCGGTGAGGAACGGCCCCGGACACGCCGAAGGCCGCCCTCGGGCGGCCTTCGCGAAGTCTTGCGTACGCGCAGTCAGTGGGCCGCCGGATGAGCGGTCCACCACCAGTTCTGGGTCGAATGCGCGAACATGCGAGGCACCTTACCCCACGCGCACCTGAGCGCAGGGGCGTCTCACCTGTCGAGCCGGGAGAAAACGACTCGACACGACCCCGTAATGTGGAGGGCGTGACCGTGAACGCTAAGACCAGCGCCAGCGCTGGCAACACCTGGCGAGACCTGCCCGCGGCGCAGCAGCCCGAGTACCCCGACACCGAGGCTCTGCGCGCAGTGATCGCGGACCTCGAGTCGTATCCGCCGCTCGTCTTCGCGGGCGAGTGCGACCAGCTGCGCGCCCGGATGGCGGCCGTCGCCAAGGGAGAGGCGTTCCTTCTCCAGGGCGGCGACTGTGCCGAGGCCTTCGACGGCGTGTCCGCCGATCACATCCGCAACAAGCTGAAGACGCTGCTCCAGATGGGCGCCGTGCTGACGTACGCGGCCTCGGTGCCGGTCGTCAAGGTCGGCCGGATCGCCGGCCAGTACTCCAAGCCGCGCTCCAAGGGCACCGAGACCCGCGACGGCGTGACCCTGCCGACCTACCGGGGCGACTCGGTCAACGGCTTCGACTTCGACGAGGCGTCCCGCATCCCGGACCCCGAGCGGCTGAAGCGGATGTACAACGCGTCCGCCTCCACGCTCAACCTGGTGCGTGCCTTCACCACCGGCGGCTACGCCGACCTGCGCCAGGTGCACGCCTGGAACCAGGACTTCGTGAAGCAGTCCCCGTCCGGTCAGCGCTACGAGCAGCTCGCTCGGGAGATCGACCAGGCGCTGAACTTCATGCACGCCTGCGGGGTCGACCCGGAGGAGTTCAAGACGGTCGAGTTCTTCTCCTCGCACGAGGCGCTGCTGCTCGACTACGAGTCCGCCCTGACCAGGGTCGACTCCCGCACCGGGCGGCTGTACGACGTCTCGGCGCACATGGTGTGGATCGGTGAGCGCACCCGCCAGCTGGACCACGCGCACATCGAGTTCGCCTCGAAGATCCGCAACCCGATCGGCATCAAGCTGGGTCCGACGACCACGGCCGAGGAGGCGTTGCAGTACATCGAGCGCCTCGACCCCGACCGCGAGCCGGGCCGGCTGACCTTCATCGTCCGCATGGGCGCCGACAAGGTCCGCGACAAGCTGCCCGAGCTGGTCGAGAAGGTCAGCGCCTCGGGCGCGACCGTGGCCTGGATCACCGACCCGATGCACGGCAACACGTACGAGGCGGCCTCGGGTCACAAGACCCGCCGGTTCGACGACGTGCTCGACGAGGTCAAGGGCTTCTTCGAGGTCCACAAGGGCCTCGGCACCCACCCCGGCGGCATCCACGTGGAGCTGACCGGTGACGACGTCACCGAGTGCGTGGGCGGCGGCGACGAGATCTTCGTCGACGACCTGCACCAGCGCTACGAGACGGCCTGTGACCCCCGCCTGAACCGCAGCCAGTCCCTGGACCTGGCGTTCCTGGTGGCGGAGATGTACCGGGACCAGTAACCCGTCGGTCATGGCAATGGGGCGCGGATCACATACGATCCGCGCCCCACTCCACTTTTGTGCTCGCCACGTGCCGGGTAAGGTTAGGTTAGCCTTATTGATCTCGGCAGGAGGTGAGTCCGCGTGTTCGTCTGCAGCTGCTTCGGTGTGACCGAGGCGCAGGTCCAGCAGCACGCGGACAACGGAGCCTGCACCCCCCGCCAGATAGCCTCCGCCTGCAAGGCGGGCACGGACTGCGGGTCGTGCGTCCGTCGTATCCAGGCGATCCTCGGCCGCGGCGCCTGTTCGCGCCGGGACCTGGCCGACCAGGGCAGGCCGGTGCTCGCCGGACTCGAGAAGTACGAGGAGTTCGAAGACCTCGACGAGGCCGCCTAGGCGGAGCCGGCGGAGTCTCAGCTCTCCGGCTGCTCGATCAGCTGCGCGAGGTACAGCGCCTCACCGAGCTTCTCCACCAGTTCGAGCTGGGTGTCGAGGTAGTCGATGTGGTGCTCCTCGTCCGCGAGGATCGACTCGAAGATGTTCGCGGACGTGATGTCACCCTTTTCGCGCATCACCTTGATCCCGCGCCGCAGCCGGTCGATCGCCTCGACCTCGACCTGACGGTCGGCCTCGAACATCTCCTTGACCGTCTGTCCGACCCGCACGTGGAAGAGCCGCTGGTAGTTCGGCAGCCCGTCCAGGAACAGGATCCGGTCGGTGAGCACCTCGGCGTGCTTCATCTCGTCGAACGACTCGTGCCGCGTGTATTTGGCGAGCTTCGTCCAGCCGAAGTTCTCCTGCATCTTGGCGTGCAGGAAGTACTGGTTGATCGCGGTGAGCTCGCCGGTGAGCTGCTCGTTGAGGAACTCGATGACCTCGGGGTCGCCCTGCATCGCAGAGGCTCCTTCCGCATGGGGAATCGGGTGAGGATGGGGAGGCTGCCGCCGAAGCATGGCACCGGTGTCGAAGATCGTCCAGTAAGTGCGTACTTAGTAAGTTAGTGCATGCTTAGTAGCAGTTGCCCGATTCGGGATATGCCCGGTCATGGCTGGTCATGTGCACCGTCCGGGGTCTGTCAGGATGGAGTCATGGGTCAGCCGGTGGAGCGCGAATCTGGAGAAGAAGCAGTGTCCGAGCTTCCGCCGGGACAGCGACTCCAGCGCGGATGGCCCGTCACGCACTACGGCCCGGTGCCCAAGTTCCGACCCGAACGCTGGGAGTTCAGGGTCTTCGGCGCCACCGCCGACGGTGAGAAGCGCTGCTGGAACCACGAGGAGTTCACGGCCCTTCCGTACACGTCCGTCGTGGCCGATCTGCACTGCGTGACGAAATTCAGCATGCTCGGCGCGGAGTGGGGCGGCATCCCGGCCCGCACCATCCTGGAGAGCGCTCCGCCCGCCCCGAACGTCACCCATGTGATGGTGTGGGCCGAGTACGGCTTCAGCTCGAACCTGCGGCTGTCCGACTTCGCCGCCGAGCGCACGATCTTCGCCACCCACAAGGACGGCGAGCTGCTCACCGCCGAGCACGGCTTCCCGCTGCGGCTGGTCGTTCCGCACCTCTACGCGTGGAAGGGCCCCAAGTGGGTCCGCGGCGTCGAGTACATGACCGCCGACCGCCGTGGCTTCTGGGAGGAGCGCGGCTACCACAACCTCGGCGACCCCTGGAAGGAACAGCGTTACTCGTACCAGGAGGCGCCGGGCGACGGCCCGGAACTCTGATCCGCCCGCCGCGGCGGGGCGTCAGCCGTCCCGGAGCTTCTTCAGCCGCTCCACGTCCGCCGCGTGCCCCTCCTTGCCGCCGGGTGTCTCGATGATCAGCGGTACGCCGGCGGTGGCGGGATGGGTCATCAGCGCCCGGAACGGGTCCTCGCCGATGTGACCCGCGCCGATGTTCTCGTGCCGGTCCTTGTGGGCGCCGACCACGTCCTTGGAGTCATTGGCGTGGATCAACTTCAGCCGGCCCTCGCCGACCGTGTCCACCAGCAGATCCAGGGTCTGGTGCATACCGGCCGGGCCGGTCAGATCGTGTCCGGCCGCGAAGATGTGGCAGGTGTCGAGGCAGACGCCCAGCCTCGGATGGGCGTCCAGCGCGTCGAAGTACGGCCCGAAGTCCCAGGTCCGGGAGCAGAGCGAGGCGCCCTGGCCGGCGGTGGACTCGAGCAGCAGGAACGGGTCGTCGTCGTGGGTCAGTTCGTCCAGCAGCGGCAGCAGGTACTCCCGCACCTGCTTCAGCGCCACCGACCGGTCCCGCCCGCCCGTCGCACTCCCCGTGTGCACGACCACGCCCAGCGCGCCGATCTCCCGCCCGCGGCGCAGCGAGTGCCGCAGCGACTCCACCGACCTCTCGGCCGTCGCCTCGGTGTGCGAGCCGAAGTTGATCAGGTACGGCGCGTGTACGTAGGCCGGGACCGACCGCGCCGCGCACGCCTCCCGGAAGGCCTCGTCCTGCCGCGGGTTGCCGACGGGAGTGGCCCAGCCGCGCGGATTGGCGACGAAGACCTGGACCGTCTCGGCGCCGAGGTCGTGCGCGTACGACATGCCCACGTCGTGCAGACCACCGGCCACGGGGACGTGACCGCCGACGGGATTACGGGAGGGGAAGGGGGCTCGGGAACTCACCCGATCAGGGTGTCATGCCCCGCGCACCGCCCCGGCACCAGCCGGTCACCGGATGGTGATGGTGATCGTCGATCCCTTGGGCGCCGTGTCGCCGCCGTCCACGGACTGGCTCTTCACGGTGTCGCCGAACAGGCCCAGCAGCCCCCGGTCCTCCTTGACCTCGAACCCGGACTGCTCCAGGAGCGACGTGGCGTCGTCGACGCTCGCGCCGACCACGTCCGGGACCTCGACCATCTCCGGCCCCTTGGACACCGTCAGCGTCACCGTGTCGCCCTCGGCCGCCTCGGCGCCCTCCTCCGGGGACTGCGTCGCCACCAGACCCTTGTCGAACTCGGAGGTGACCTGCCCGGTGGCGACCTTCACCTTCAGGCCGGCCTCCTCCAGCTCGGCCTTGGCGTCGTCCAGGGGGTCGCCGGTGACGTCCGGGATGTCGATCGGGGCGCCCTTGCTGACCACGATCGAGACCGCGGTGCCCGCGTGGCGCTTCGTGCCCGCCTCCGGGTCGGTGCTGATCACGAAGCCCTTGAGCACGTCGTCGCTGAACGCCTTGGTGACCAGTCCCGGCTCCAGGCCGTCCGTCTTCAGCAGTTCCTCGGCCTTGTCCAGGCGGGAGCCCTTCACATCGGGCACCTTCACGATCTCCGGGCCGTCGGAGACGGTGAGCGTCACGGAGTCGTGCTTGCGGATCCGGGCGCCCGGCTCGGGATCGGTGTCCATGACGGTGCCGCGCTTCACGGTGTCGCTGTGCTCGTGGCGCACCTTGCCGACCTCGAGGCCGGCGGCCTCCAGGCGGGTCCTGGCCTCCGCCTCCTTCTGCGTCAGCACCGCGGGGACCTTGGTGAACTGGCCGGAGTTGATGTACCAGACACCGGCGCCCACGCCGAACACCAGCAGCACGGCGGCGACGAGCGCGAGCACCCCGCGGCGGGGCCGTGCGGTACGGCGCCGGGGCGGCAGGGGCGGCCCGCTCTGGAAGCGTGAGGTGCGGTTGAGCGGGTCCTCGCCGTCCGCGGGGTCGTCGTCGTTGACCGGCAGCGGACGGGGGACGGTGAGCGAGCGCGGGATCACGCTCGTCCGGTCCTCGGCGTTGTCGTGTCCGGCGGAGACGGCCTGCGGCGGCATCGCGTCGAGCTGGTCCACGCTGAGCGCGGCGCGCGCCTCCCGCGCCTGGCCGAGCAGCGCGACGGCGTCGTACGGCCGGACGCCGGGGGTACGGGCGGTGGCCGACGCCACGAGCTCGTCCAGCTCGAACGGCATCCCGGGTACGAGGGCGGACGGCGGCGGCACGTCCTCGTGGAGGTGCTTGTAGAGCACGATCGCGGGGGAGTCGCCGTCGTGAGGTTTCTCACCGGTCAGCATCTCGTAGAGCACCACCCCGCACGCGTACACGTCGACGCGGGGGTCGGCGGCGCCGGGCTGCTCGATCTGCTCGGGGGCCAGATAGGCGACGGTGCCGAGCACGGCTCCCGTGGTGCTGGTCACCGTGTCGACGGAGCGGACCAGACCGAAGTCCGCGACCTTGACCCTGCCGTCGTCCCCTATCAGCACGTTCTCGGGCTTCATGTCCCGGTGCACGAAACCGGCCCGGTGCGCGGCGCCGAGCGCGGCCAGCACGGGCTCCAGGATGTCGAGCGCGGCCCGCGGCTGGAGCGCCCCGCGCTCCCGGAGGACGTCCCGCAGCGTGCACCCGGCGATGTACTCCATGGCGAGGTAGACGTACGACCCGTCGGCACCCTGATCGAACACCTGAACGACGTTCGGGTGGGCGAGCCGGGCGACGGACTTCGCCTCGCGGATGAACCGCTCGACGAACGCCGCGTCGGCGGCGAGCGCCGGATGCATCACCTTGAGCGCGAGCACGCGGTCCAGGCGGGTGTCCACGGCCCGGTAGACCGTGGCCATCCCGCCGACCGCGATCCGCGCCTCTACGCGATACCGGCCGTCGAGCAGTCGCCCGACCAGCGGGTCCTGAAGGGTCGTGTCCACGCAGGTGAGTCTACGAGCCGCCGCTGACACCGCCGCCGGTTCCACCGCGATCGCAGCGCGACTGGAGCCGACCTGTGACGCAACCCACGGGTCCCGCGACCCCCGTGTCCGGAGACCGGACGGTAGCGGCGCGGCGCTCAGAACGCGGGGCGCTCGGGGTCCAGCACCGCCCGGCCCTCCACGGGCGACGACGCCTCGGCGAAGTAGCGGGGCGGGATCCGTCCGGCCAGCCGGGCCAGCCGTCCCGCCTCGACGCCGGCCCGCATGGCCGACGCCATCCGCTCGGGTTCGCGGGCCCGCGTCACCGCCGACGCCAGCATCACCCCCGCACACCCCAGCTCCATCGCCAGCGCGACGTCCGACGCGGTGCCCGCCCCCGCGTCCAGGATCACCGGCACGCGCGCGTGCTCGACGATCAGCTGGAAGTTGTGCGGGTTGCGGATGCCCAGGCCGGAGCCGATCGGAGAGCCCAGCGGCATCACCGCGGCGCAGCCCACGTCCTCCAGCTTCCTGGCCAGCACCGGATCGTCGTTCGTGTACGGCAGCACCGTGAACCCGTCGTCCACCAGCGTCTCCGCCGCCTCCAGCAGCTCGATCGGGTCCGGCAGCAGTGTGCGCTCGTCGGCGATGACCTCGAGCTTGATCAGATCGGTGCCCAGCGCCTCCCGCGCCAGCCGGGCCGTCAGCACGGCCTCCCCGGCGGTGAAACAGCCCGCCGTGTTCGGCAGCACCCGGATACCGAGCCGCTCCAGCACCGACAGCACGGAACCGTGCACGGACGGGTCCACCCGGCGCATCGCGACCGTCGTCAGCTCGGTCCCGGACGCCACCAGCGCCCGCTCCAGCACCTCCAGGCTCGGCGCGCCCCCCGTACCCATGATCAGCCGGGACGAGAAGGACCTGCCCGCGAGGACGAAGGGATCGTCGGCCATGGCTCAGCCCCCCTGGACGGCGGTGAGGACTTCCACCCGGTCACCCTCGCGCAGAGCCGTGGACGGCCACTGCGCGCGCGGGACGACGGTCTCGTTGAGCGCGGCGGCCACCCCGGAGGGCGCCGGCGTCAGGGACCGCACGACGCTGTCGAGGGCCGTACCGGGAGCGCACTCCCGGCGCTCCCCGTTCACCGAGATGTTCACGCCGGCGCTCCTGTGGGCGTTCCCGTGGGCGTTTTCCTGGGGGTTCATGCGGGCTGCTCCGAGAGTGCGGCGGCGCCGAAACGCCGGGGCGTGAAGGGACGGGCCTCGTCCGGGAGCTCCCCGGTGGCCAGGGCGTGCGCCATCGCGTCACCCGTCACCGGCGTCAGCAGCACGCCGTTGCGGTAGTGGCCGGTGGCCAGCAGCAACCCCGCCAGCTCCGTCGGACCGAGCAGCGGCGCGTTGTCGGGGGACCCGGGCCGCAGCCCCGCGCGCGTCTCGGTGAGCGGCAGCTCGGTGATCCCCGGGACCAGCTCATGGGCGTCGCGCAGCAACGCGTACACACCCCCCGCCGTCACCGTGGTGTCCCAGCCCAGCTCCTCGCTGGTCGCGCCCACGACCAGCTCGCCGTTCTCCCGGGGGACCAGGTAGACCTGGCTGCCGCGCACCACGGCCCGCACGGTCCGGCTCAGGAACGGCGCGTAGCGCGGCGGCACGGTCAGCCGCAGCACCTGGCCCTTCACCGGCCGCACGGGAGGCAGCACGTCCTGCGGCACCCCCGCGAGCCGTCCGCTCAGGCTGCCACCGGCGAGCACCACCTGCCCCGCCTCCAGCGTCGTCCCGTCCAGGGTGACGACGCCCGTGGCGCGCTCGCCCGCGACGGTCAGCCGCTCGGCGCGCACCCGGTGGAAGACCACCCCGGCCCGTTCGCACGCGGTCAGCAGCGCCCCGGTCAGCCGCCGCGGGTCGATCTGGTGGTCGCCGTCCACCCGCAGCCCGCCCCGCACACCGGGCGCCAGCAGCGGCTCCAGACGCCGGCACTCGCGCCCGGACAGCCACTCCGACTCCAGCCCCGACCGCTGCTGAAGGGCGTGCAGTTCGCGCAGATGGGCACGGTCGTCGGAATCCAGCGCGACCGCGAGCGTGCCGCAGCGCCGGTAGCCGAGGTCGTGCCCGGTCAGCTCCGACAGCTCGGCCGCGAAGTCCGGATAGCGGCGGGCGGAGGCCAGGTTGAGGCCGAGCAGGGTCTGCTCGCCGTGGTGCAGTTCCGTGACGGCGGCCAGCATCCCGGCCGCCACCTGGGCGGCCCCGCCGCCCGGCGCCGGGTCGACCACCGCCGTGGCGAAGCCGCGCTGCGCGGCCCGCCAGGCCGTGACCAGGCCGATGATCCCGCCCCCGATGACGAGGACGTCTGACGTACGTGGAGACGACATGGGCGTCCAGCCCCTCCCTTCGCCGGCATGACCCGGATCAGGTTCGACGGTCGGAGGCCGCCAGCCTCCCTCTCAGCCCGGTGCGTCCGGACTCCCGCGTGTGCTCTAGGTTGGCCACCCTAGCCCGTGGTCCGGCGCCTCTGTAAGGGAGCCTTTCGACATGCCCCGCTCGTTGGACGGCCTCGTCCTCGCGCCCGTCGCCGACCAGGCCCCGGGTCAGGTCGGCACCCGCACCCGGTTCACCTACCACGAGCGCGGTGGCGAGATCTGGGCGGAATACGCGGGCGGCGACGTCGTACGCGGGCATCTGGTGGGTACCCGCGAAGGGGACCGGCTCGACTTCCGGTACGTACAGCTCAAGCACGACGGGACGACGTCCTCGGGGCACTGCGTCTCGACGGTCCTGGAGCTCGCGGACGGACGGGTACGGCTCGAGGAGAGCTGGGCGTGGGAGTCGCAGGAGGGCAGCGGCACCAGCGTTGTGGAGCAGGTCACGGCGCACGACGGCTGACTGACGATTCGTCAGCCGCCTAAGGTGATCAGGTGAGCGAGCAGAGGCAGGAAGAAGGCGGCCCGGCCGGGCGGCGCATGGTGGTCGTCGGCGCGGGCATGGCCGGGGTGCAGACCGCCGTGGCGCTGCGTGAACAGGGCTTCGACGGCACGGTGACGCTGATCGGCGCCGAGCCCCACCAGCCCTACGACCGGCCCCCGCTGTCCAAGGCCGTCCTGCTGGGCAACGCCGAGGGGTCCGCCTTCGACGTCGACTTCGAGGGCCTCGGCATCGAGCTGGTGCTCGGCCGCGAGGTCGACGGGCTCCGCCCCGCCGACCACGAGCTGGACACCGAGGCCGGGCCCGTCCCGTACGACGTGCTCGTCCTCGCCACCGGCGCCGAACCGATCCGGCTGCCCGGCGCCGAGGGCGTGCCCGGCGTGCACCTGCTGCGCACCCTGGACGACGCCGAACGGCTGCGGCCGGTGCTCGCCCGGCAACACGACGTCGTGGTCGTCGGCGCCGGCTGGATCGGCGCCGAGTTCGCCACGGCCGCGCGGGAGGCGGGCTGCGCGGTGACCGTCGTCGAGGCCGCCGACCGGCCGCTGGCCGGGGCCCTGCCCGCCGAGGTCGCCGCCCCCATGGTCGCCTGGTACGCCGACAGCGGCATCGATCTGCGCACCCACGCGCGCGTGGAGCGCGTCGAGCCCGGCGCGGTCGTCCTGGACGACGGCTCGCGGCTGCCCGCGGGCGCGGTGGTGGTGGGCATCGGCGCCCGCCCGGCCACCGCCTGGCTGGCCGGCTCCGGCGTCGCGCTCGGCGCACAGCGCGAGGTCGTGGCCGACGCCCATCTGCGGACCTCCGTGCCCGATGTGTACGCGGTCGGCGACTGCGCCTCGTTCCCTTCGGGACGGTACGGCGAGCGGCTTCTCGTCCATCACTGGGACAACGCCCTCCAGGGACCGCGCACGGTCGCGGCGAACATCGTCGGCGCCGCCACCGACGAACCCCTGGCCGTCTACGACCCGGTCCCGTACTTCTGGTCCGAGCAGTTCGGCCGCTTCGTCCAGTACGCCGGACACCACGTCGACGCCGACCGGGTCCTGTGGCGCGGCGACCCCTCGGGGCCGGCCTGGTCGGTGTGCTGGCTGCGCGAGGACCGGCTGGTCGCCCTGCTGGCCGTGGGCCGGGCACGCGATCTCGCCCAGGGCAAACGGCTGATCGACGCGGGCACCCCCATGGACCCACGGCTTCTCGCGGACCCGGCGAGGCCCATGAAGGCGGCGACGGCCGCGGCCTGAACCCCTGGTCGGACCGGCCCGGCTTCCGACTGTCGGCGGCAGATGGCAGGCTTGTTCCCGTGACCGAGATTGACGCAAAGACCGATGCTCTCGTCCCCGCCTGGCTCACCGTGCCGGACATCGCGGAGATGCTCGATGTCGACGTGATCCGCGTCCGGCAGCTGATCAAGGACGGCCAGCTCATCGCCGTACGCCGTGGCGAGAACCGCGCCCTGCACATTCCCGCCGCCTTCATCGACGGGGACAAGGTGGTGAAGGGTCTGGTCGGGACCCTCACCCTGCTGCGGGACGACGGCTTCAAGGACGAAGAGATGCTCGAGTGGCTGTTCACCCCCGACCCCAGCCTGCCCGGCACGCCCGCGCAGGCGCTGAGCGAGAATCGCGGCACGGAGGTGAAGCGTCGCGCCCAGGCGCTCGCCGTCTGATCCGCGTACCGAACCGACACATCCGGCGTACGGGGGCGCCCGCTCCCGTACGCCACCGCCCTGGGGGGACCTCCGTATGCCCGACACCGCCCGCACCCGCCTGGCCGACTCCGTGCTGTACCTCTGCACGGACGCCCGCACCCGCCAGGGCGACCTTCCGGAGTTCCTGGACACGGTCCTCGCGGGCGGCGTCGACATCGTCCAGTTGCGTGACAAGGGCATCGAGGCGGCCGAGGAGCTGGCGTACCTCGAGGTGTTCGCCGACGCCTGCGCCCGGCACGGCAAGCTGCTCGCGGTCAACGACCGCGCGGACGTCGCGCACGCGGCCGCCGCCGATGTGCTCCACCTCGGACAGGGCGACCTGCCGGTCCCCGCGGCCCGCGCGATCCTCGGCGAGGACGTCCTGATCGGCCGCTCCACGCACTCGGAGGCGGAGGCCGGGGCCGCCGCCGTCCAGGAGGGCGTCGACTACTTCTGCACCGGTCCGTGCTGGCCCACCCCCACCAAGCCCGGCCGGCCGGCCCCCGGCCTCGACCTGGTCCGGCACACGGCCGCCCTCGGTACCGACCGCCCCTGGTTCGCCATCGGCGGCGTCGACCTCGGCAACCTGGACGAGGTACTGGCGGCGGGCGCCCGGCGGGTCGTCGTGGTCCGGGCGATCACGGACGCCGACGACCCGGGTGCCGCGGCGGCGGAGTTCGCGAAGCGGTTGCGCGCGGTGTGACCCGCTCCGCCCGGCCCGCCGTGCCTGCCCCCGGCCTGCCGCGCCTCCCCCCGGCGGTATGGCCGGTACTTCCGGTGCGGCCGTCCAAGGGATGGACAACAAGTCGACAATCCGGACAAATTTCCCGCATCCGGTTGGGGGACCGCCCACCCCTGGCTAACCTGCGGGTATGGCCCTAGGAACCGCATCGACCAGGACGGACCGCGCGCGCACCGTGCGCGACATCCTGGCGACCGGCAAGACGACGTACTCGTTCGAGTTCTACGCGCCGAAGACGCCCAAGGGCGAGCGAAGCCTGTGGAACGCGCTGCGCAGGGTCGAGGCGGCCGCCCCCGACTTCGTCTCGGTGACCTACGGTGCCGGCGGCTCCACCCGGTCGACCACGGTCAGGGAGACGGAGCAGATCGTCGTCGACACCACCCTCACACCGGTCGCGCACCTCACCGCCGTGGACCACTCCATCGCCGAACTCCGCAACATCATCGGCCAGTACGCCGACGCCGGGATCCGCAACATGCTCGCCGTGCGCGGCGACCCGCCCGGCGACCCCATGGGTGACTGGGTGCCGCACCCCCAGGGCCTGACGTACGCGGCCGAACTCGTCCAACTCATCAAGGAGTCGGGCGACTTCTGTGTGGGCGTCGCCGCCTTCCCCGAGATGCACCCGCGCTCCGGCGACTGGGACACGGATGTCGCGCACTTCGTCGACAAGTGCCGGGCCGGCGCCGACTACGCCATCACGCAGATGTTCTTCGAGCCCGAGTCGTATCTGCGGCTGCGCGACCGGGTCGAGGCGGCCGGCTGTGTGACTCCGGTCATCCCCGAGGTCCTCCCGGTGACGAGTGTGAAGATGCTGGAAAGCCTGCCCAGGCTCAGCAACGCCCGCTTCCCGGCCGCCCTGAAAGAGCGGATCCTCACAGCCAAAGACGATCCGTCCGCTGTACGCTCCATTGGGATCGACTTCGCCACGGAGTTCTGCGCACGGCTGCTGGCCGAGGGAGTGCCCGGACTGCACTTCATCACGCTCAACAACTCCACGGCGACGCTGGAAATCTACGAGAAGCTGGGCCTGCACCATCCGCCGCAGGCCTAGACCGGTCGCATTCACATACGACACACTGCGTAGCGGCCACTGTGAGAGGGGCGTACATGGGCTGGACGGTCCTCTACATCGCGTTTGGTTTCGTCGCGCTGTGGCTACTCGGAGAGGTTCTGCTCCAGTACAAGGCGCGCCTGCGCTGGCGTCTGCTGGCCTTCGTCGGCTTCCTCGGCGTCGTCCTCGGTGTCCTGATCCCGTCGGTCGTCGTCATCGCGCTGGGCGCGGCCGCCTTCGCGGTCGGCCAGACCTACGTCACGCTGTCGTTCCGGCGCGGCTTCGCGGAGGGCTGGGCCTTCCGGCGCGGGGACACGGACACGGACGGTGAGGGCGCGCCCGTCACCAAGCGCCGCCGCGGCAAGGCCGAGCGGGGGGACCCGACGCTCGAGGTCTCCGGCCTGGAGGCGGGCGAGGCCGGGCTCGGCTCCGACCCGCAGTACGGCACCGACGACGCGGCGTTCGGCCAGGACAGCAACGCCTTCGGCGACAAGGGCGCCTTCGGCGACGACGACTACGACCGCGACGACGTCTTCACCCCCGCGGCCCGCGGCACCGACCCCTCGGCCGCCGAGACCACGTCCGTGTACGAGCCGCAGCCCCTGCCCGACGACACCGGCTCCTACGGCATATACAGCGACGCCGCGTACGCGGCCGCGAACGGCCAGGGCCAGTCGCAGGGCCAGCCGCAGGACCAGTACGCGACGGCCGCCCAGGGCGCGGACCAGAACTACGGGTACGACACGTACTCCGGGTACCAGCAGCAGTACGGCTACGACGCCACCGGCGAGCAGCAGTACGCCGCCTACTCCGACCCGTACATCGGCACCCAGACCTACGGCGGCGGCTCCTACGACGCCGGTTACGGGCAACAGCAGTACGGACAGCAGCAGTACGGGCAGGAGCAGTACGGCACCGGCGGCTACGGGGAGACCCCGGCCGGCGGCGTCTGGGTCCCGCAGCAGCGCAACACCGACGACCCGCTGGGCGGCGAACTCCCGCCCGAGCAGCAGTACTACCAGGGCGACGGACAGCAGCAGGGGCACGGCCAGGGCACCGGCTACGACGAGCAGTATCGGTTCTGACGGCCGCGTTTCCCCGGCAACGCCTCCTGGCGGGGGCTCAGGGTGCTTCGGGAACTCCGGGGGCTCCGGGCGCCTCGGACGCTCACTCGCTCACTCGCTCACTGCGAGCCCCGGAACTGCGGGCCCTCCACGATCAGCCCGGACACCAGCGCGCCCGACATGCCCGCGTGCGGAAGTCCGCCGCCCGGATGCGACCAGCCACCGACGGTGAACAGGCCTTGCAGGCCAGTGGAGTTGGCCGGGTGCAGCAGCCGCCCTCCGGCCGCCGCCAGGGCCGGCGCCGGGACCGCCCCGCCCGCCGCGCCGGTCTCCCGCGCGATATCGGCCGGGGTGCGCACCTCGCGCCACAGGACGCGGTCGCGCAGACCGGGGACGGCTCGCTCGGCGGCCGCGACCAAGGCGTCCACCTCCTCGTCGTGAATCTCCGCACCCGCGGGGACCACCGCACCGAGCGTGACCGCCTCATGGCCGCCGTCCGGGACCAGGGCCGGGTCGTCGGGCCGCAGAACCGTCACCGTCGGCCGCCCGGGCACCGACGGGGCAACACCGAAGAGGCTCTCCAGCTCGCCGTCACGGTCCACCGAGTGCACCACCGTGCGGTGCGCGGTCCCCTCCGGCCGGGCGCCGCGCAGCGCGAGCAGTACGGTCAGCCGGCTCGGCAGCCCCTGCTGGGGGGCGACCTCGCCGTCCACGCGGACGGGCAGACCGCCGAAGCCGCCCGGAGCGACCACGAAGTCCGCCTCGCGCGCCTCGCCGTCGGCGAGTTCCACGCCCACCGCCCGGCCGTCCTTTTCCAGGATCCGG
Source organism: Streptomyces sp. NBC_00637 (assembly GCF_045161545.1). NCBI lineage: Bacteria > Bacillati > Actinomycetota > Actinomycetes > Kitasatosporales > Streptomycetaceae > Streptomyces > Streptomyces sp. NBC_00637. Next base: position 6,274,938 of record NZ_CP109046.1, read on the forward strand.
GTGACCTCCGCGCCGAAGACGAACTCCACCCGGCGGGCCAGACACCGCTCGTGGACCGCACGGGCCAGTTCGCGCATCCCGCCGCGCACGTACCAGGTCCCGAAGGCGTGTTCCATGTACGGCAGCACGGCCGCGCTCGCCGGGGTGGTCCGCGGGTCCAGGCCGTACGCGAGCGCGTGGCCCTCCAGCAGCGCGGTGAGCCGCGGGTCACGCAGCTCCCAGACCCCGACCTCGGCAAGGGTGGCCGCCCGGCGGGTGCGCAGCAGGCGCTTGTGCGGGACCGCCGGGTAGGGCTCGCGGGCCGCCAGCACCGACCAGTCGTCCCACAGCGGCTCCTCCAGGAGCGGTCGGCGGGTACGGTCCCAGGCCTCGCGGGCGCGGACCAGGAAGTCGCCCCAGCGCTGCCCGGCCGGTGTCCCGAGCGCCTCGTCCAGCGCCGTGACGACCCCCGCGCGCGAGGCGTTCGGCAGCGCCACCTCGGTGCCGTCCGCGAAGACGTGCCGTGCGGACGGATCGACCTGGACCAGCTCGACGCAGGCCTCCAGCGGCTCCTTGCCGGTCTTGACGAAGAGGTCGCGGTAGACGGCGGGCAGAGGCAGCAGACCGGGACCGGTGTCGAAACCGAAGCCGTCCCGTTCGAAGCCGCCCACCGCTCCGCCGTACGTCCGCGTCCGCTCGTACACCGTCACCCGGTGGCCCGCGACGGCCAGCCGGGCGGCCGCCGTCAGCGCGCCCATCCCGGCGCCGATCACCGCAATCCCTGCCATGCCCGCGACTTTATCGGCCACCACCGACAGTCACGCCGTCAGGCCGGTGGCGGCGGCCACGGGAGCCGGGTGAGCCGGCGTTCCTCCCGCCGCTGGGCCCTGCGCCGCAGGAACCGGCGGATCCGCGAGACGAGGAAGAAGAGGACCGTCAGACCGGCCAGCAGCAGGAACCCCGCGATGGCCGCGGCCGTCGCCGGGTGGAACATCGCGAACGTCACGATCCCGGCGACGCCGAGATCCTCCGCCAGGCTCACGACCACGTTGCTGAACGGCTCCGGCGAGGAGTTCACCGCCATCCTGGTGCCCGCCTTGACGGCGTGGCTGGCCAGCGCCGTCGAACCGCCGAGCACGCCGGCCGCCACGTCGGAGAGCGAACCGCTCTGCCCGGCGAGCACCGCCCCGACCCAGGCTCCCGCCGCCGGCCGCACAAGCGTGTGCACGGTGTCCCACGCGGAGTCCACGTACGGGATCTTGTCGGCCACCGCCTCGCACAGGAACAGGACGCCCGCGGCGACGAGCACCTCGGGGCGCTGGAGCGTCTCGGGGACGTCGTCGCTCAGGCCGGTGGCGCCGAACACGCCGAGCAGCAGCACCACCGCGTAGGCGTTGATGCCGCTGGCCCAGCCGCTGGTGAACACAAGGGGGAGTACGGACACGGACGCGATCGTAACCAGTCGGCCGCGCGGCGTCCTGGGGATGAGTGCGCAGAGCTGAGTACGCGTACCTAGTGGGTGAGTTGAGTACGCGCGCGGATGGGGGCCGACCTGCGCGAACGAGAGAGTGGTGGCACGGAAAGAGGCGCGGCTCCGGCACCGGCGACACGGGGCGCCGGAACGGAGCGGCCCTCGATCCGCTCCTTCCGTCGGCAGGCTCGGCGGAAGTGAGGCGCGGGGGGCACCCCGGGGGAACGACCGAACGGGGGACAACGGGGGAGGGAACGGGGGAACGGGGGAACGGGGGAGCACCAGGAAGCGCCGGTTCGAGGCGGCCCACGGGGGACGTGGCCACCGCGGACCGGCGCTTTCGTGCGCCCACGCGCGCGTGCGGCGGTTCGGCCTCCCGGCCGGCCGCCCCACGCGCGCATGCGTGCTACCGGGTACCGCTCACTCGCCCCTGGAGCAGCCGGGACAGCGCCGAGTGGACGTCGTCCAGGGACCGCTCCGGCTGGAAGGCCTGCCAGTCCAGCGCGGCCACCAGCACCATGCCCACCAGGGCGGCCGCCGTCAGCTGGACATCGATCTCGGAGCTGAACTCGCCGTTCTCGACGCCTTCGCGCAGCACCCCCTCGACGACGGCCACCGCCTCCTGCCGGACCACCATGAGGGTGGACTGCCAGGCCCGGTTGGTGCGCCACAGTTCGGCCACGTAGAGCTGGGTGAAGGACGGGTAGCGGTCGATGAAGACGAGGCCCGCGCGGACCATCGCGTCCAGGGCGTCGACCTTGGTGCCGCCGTCCCGCGCGGTGCGCTCGGCCGCCTCCCGCAACGAGGCGGTGAGGAGGCCCACGCCATGCCTCAGCAACTCCTCGAAGAGGACCGACTTGCTCGCGAAGTTGTAGTAGACCGTGCCCTTCGCGACGCCGGCCCGTTCGGCGATCTCGTCCACGGTCGTCGCGGAGAAGCCCTGCTCGGCTATGAGCGTGACGGCTGCCTCGTAGAGCTTCTGCCGGGTGGCCTCGCGGCGGGTGCGGCCGCCCGGGGTGGTGCTGCTTTCCATGGTCCTGATTGTCACAGGAACCCGGGCCGCCGGACGCCGGATCCTCACAGGCTCAGCTCCGGGTGCAGCCGGTCCAGGGTCCACACCTGGCGGCGGCGCGCCGACAGGGCGGTCAGCGCGAGGGCGCCCACGGTGAAGGCGACGAGCACCACGCACGCGTGCCACACCGGCCCCAGACCGCCGCCCGTGATCAGCCTCCTGAGGGCGTCGACGACGTGACTCATCGGCAGATAGGGGTGGATCGCGTTGAAGAAGCCGGGGCTGGTCTGCACGGGATAGGTGCCGCCCGCCGACGTCAACTGCAGCATGAGCAGCGCGAGGACGAGGATCCGGCCCGCCGCCCCGAAGCGCGCGTTGAGCCACTGCACGAGGGCCGCGAAGCACGCCGTCACCAGGAACAGGAAGCCCACCGTGCCGGCCGCCCGCGCCATCTCCAGCCCGATCGCCCAGTGCAGCACGGACATCAGGGCCGTCGTCTGCAGCACCCCGATCGCCACCACCGGGAGCCAGCCCGCCAGCGCGATCCGCCAGGCCGGGGCACCCGCCGCGAGCGCGCGCCGGTTCATCGGCGCGACCAGCATGTACGCCACCATCGCGCCCACCCACAGCGACAGCGGGATGAAGTACGGGGCGAAGCCGGTGCCGTAGTTGGGCGCCTTGTGCAGGTCCTTGGAGGCGAGCTGCACGGGGTCGGCCATGACGGCGGTACGCGCGTCGCGCTGTCGCGCGTCGTAGTCGGGGATCTGTCCGGCGCCGTCGTGCAGGCCGTCGGCGAGCTTTCCGGAGCCGTCGGAGAGCTTGAAGATGCCGCCGTTGAGGTCCTGGGCGCCCGTCTCCAGCTTGCCGACGCCCATGTCGAGGTCGACCGACCCCGTCTTGGCCGTGCCGAGCCCGGTGTGCAGCTTCTTGGCGCCCTTGGCGACCTTCGCGGCGCCCGTGTTGAGCGCGTTGACCTTGGTCACGGCGTCGTCCAGGTCCTCGGAGAGGTGCGGGGCGCTGTCGGCGAGCGACTGCGCCTGCTTCTGGAGGGCGGCGAGGTTCGTGCGGAGCGTCTTGAGGTCGCCGTCCTGGTCGGCGACCAGCGTGTTGAGGTCGTCGGCGACCTTCGCCACGTCGGCGGCCGCGTCCTTGGCCTTCTTCAGGTCGGCGCACGCCGGATCGGGCAGGACCGGCGTCTCGCAGCGGGCCTCGTGGACGGCGGCAAGGGTGTCCGAGGCCGTGTGGGCGCCCTCGGCGGCGGTCGGCGCCACCTTCACCATGGTCGCGAGGTTGTCGCGGATCACCTTGGCCGAGTCGGCGACCAGCTGGGCGGTGTCCCCGATGGTCTTCTCGTTGTCCTCGACGAAGGGCCCCAACGCGTCGGCGACCCCGTTGACCTTGTCGGCGAGCGTCTGGGTGCCGTCCGCGACCTTCTGCGAACCGTCCTCCAGGTCGTCGGCGCCCTTGTCGAGCTTCTTCAGGCCCTTCGCCAGCTTGCCACTGCCGTCCTTGGCGTCGCTCAGCCCGTCGGCGAGGTCCTTGGAGCCCTTCTCGGCCTTACCGATGCCGCCGGTGAGATCGTCGGCCCCGTCGGCGGCCTTCGCGGTCGCTCCGTGGATGTCGGAGAAGGAGACGAAGATCTTGTCCAGGAAGGACCGCGAGGTCTGCGTGGACGCGGCCGTGCGCACCTCGCTGAAAACCGTTCGCGAGATCTGCCCGACGATGTAGTTGTTGGCGTCGTTGGTGCGCACCTGGAGGGCGCTCGTCTCGGGCGAGTCGCCCGCGCTGGAGGCGATCCGGCCGCTGAAGTCGGCCGGCATGGTCAGCGACAGGTAGTACCTGCCGTCCTCCACGCCCGCGCGTGCCTCGGCGGCACTCACCTCGTGCCAGTCGAAGACCTCGCTGTCACGCAGCCCCTTGGTGATGTCGTCCCCCGCGCTGATCCTCTTCCCGTCGGCGGTCGCCCCCTTGTCGTCGTTCACGAGCGCCACGGGGATGCGGTCCAGTCGGCCGTACGGATCCCAGAAGGACCACAGGTACAGCGCGCCGTACAACAGGGGCAGCAGCAGGAGGGCGACGAGGGCGGCCCGGGGAAGCTTGCCCCGGCCGAAGCGCCGCAGCTCAAGCGCGGCGAGTCTCGGCGATCGCATCCGCCTTCTCCTCTTCCTGTGCGGTTCCCTGCTCAGCTTCTGTGGCTTCTGTGGCTTCTGTGGCCTCTGTGGCCTCTGTGGCCTCTGTGGCCCCTGGGGTCCCGATGGGCCCGGTGGTCGTGGCGGGTTCGATGGCCCCTGTGGGCTCGGTGCTCGTTTCGGACCCGGTGGTCCTGGCCCGCTCGGCGGACTTGTCGGGCTGCTCGGCAGATTCGCCGGCGGGCTCGTCCGCGGCCTCGACGGTGTCCTGCCGGGCCGGGGACCCGACGACGGCCTCCCGGTCGATCGGGGCGATCGGTTCGCCCGGGTCGCTCGGGGCGATCAGGGTGGCCTCCGGGCCGGTGGAGACCGCGACCGTGCCCTCGGGGGCCTCGCCGCACACCGCGACGACCGTCGTCCCCGCCTCGGCGAGGGACCTGAGCAGCGTCCAGACCTCCGCCCGCTCGGGATCCGTCAGCTTCAGGTCGATGTCGTCGACACCGAGCAGCCGGGGGCGTCCGATGAGCGCCAGTGCCACGGACAGCCGCAGCGCTTCGAGGCGCTCCAGATCACGGACGGCGGTCCGTGGCCCCTTGGGCAGGGCCTCCCGGTCGAGTCCGGCGGCGGCGAGCGCGGTGTCGATCCGCAGCCCCACCTCGGCCGCCCGCTCCGCGCCCGGTCGCAGCAACTCCCGTACGGGGCCGCCGAACCGCCGCTCCAGCAGCGCCCGTTCGCGCAGATGCTCCCCGACGGTCAGGGCGGGGTCGAGGTCGGTCACGCCGGCGACGTGCGCGAGCGCGGCGACGCGCCGAACGGCCGCCAGCTGCTTCGGCAGACGCGCCCCGCCCACGGTCGCCGTTCCCTCGGTGGCCTTCATCCGCCCGGTGAGGGCCAGCAGCAGGCTGGTCCGACCGGAGCCGGACGGCCCCTCGACGGCGATCAGCGAGCCGGGCTCCGCGTCGACGCCGATGCCCCGGAACGCCCATCCGCGAGGGCCTCGGAGCCCGAAGCCGTCGGCGGTGACACCGACTCCGTCCACAGATCCCCCTGAGCGACTTTTTTGAACTGACTGGTCAGTGCAAAAACTAACCCGAACCTTCGTCCGAAGCAAAAGCCCAGGTCAGAACGGATTGTCAGTGCCATACCCCACGATGGGCACATACGGCAGCCCGTATCGGGCGTGCCCGTCACACAGACGACAGGAGGTTCGTCATGGCCACCTACCACGCAGCCGCCGCAAACCGGCGCCGCGCCACCGGCCCTGCCCCCTCACTGAACGGCCCGGCGAGCGATGTGCACCCCGTGCTGCGACGCACCACGGCCCCGCCCGCCGCCCTCGACCTGCTCGCCCAGGCCCGCGCCGGGCTGGACGAGGCGGCCGTCCTCGAAACCCCCAACGAGCGCTACGCCACCGCCCACCTCGCGGCTCTGCGCACCGCCGCCGCCGTGCTCGCCGCCCGCGGCCGCCCTGATCCCGCCCCGCGGCGCCGGGCCCGCATCCGGAGCGCCTGGGAAGTGCTCCCCGAGATAGCGCCCGAACTCACCGAGTGGAGCGCCCTGTTCGCGTCGGGAGCGCGCCGCCGCGCCCGGGCCGAGGCGGGCATCCAGGGCGCGGCCACCCGCCGGGACGCCGACGACCTGATACGCGACGTGGCGATGTTCCTCCGCCTCGTCGAACGCATGCTGGTGCTCCAGCCGGTGCTCCCGCAGCCGCGCCAGGAGGGGGAGGAGCCGGACCGCTCCGGTGCCGGGCGCGACCTGCCGGACACGGGCTGACATGCGTCGCCCCCGCGGCGCACCACCATGAGAGGGCCAAGGCGCCGGAGGCAATAGGGTGGAGGACGCCTGAAGCCTTCCCTCCGCCCGACCCCGCCCGCCCGCTCCCGGAGCCGGGCCCGGGTCGGATCGGGCAGGGAGGGCAGCCCGTTCGCTCCGCCGCGCAAGAGGCGGTGCCGCGCCGAGGAGTCAACTGCCGTGTCGGACCCGATGCGCCCGCCCGTCTCCCACCCCAGCCCGTCCCCGACGCCGCCGCGCTCGGACCCCCCTCGGCCCCGCGCCGCCCTCCGGACGGCCGTGGTCTGGGAAGTCCTCCAGGACGCTCTCGAGCGCCGGATCAAGGCGACCGGGCGTGAGTCGCTCGACGTCCTCGACACCGGCGGCGGCAGCGGCAACTTCGCGGTGCCCGTCGCGCTCCTCGGACACCGGGTCACCGTCGTCGACCCCAGCCCCAACGCGCTGTTCGCCTTGGAGCGCCGCACCGCCGAGGCCGGCGTCGCCGACCGCGTGAAGGGCGTCCAGGGCGACGCCCACGGGCTCTTCGACGTGGCCGAGCGGGGCGGCTACGACGCGGTCCTGTGCCACGGCGTCCTGGAGTACGTGGACGACCCGGCCGAGGGCGTCCGCAACGTGGTGGCCGCGCTGCGCTCCGGGGGTGTCCTCAGCCTGCTCGCCGCCGGCGTCGGCGGAGCCGTGCTGGCGCGCGCCCTGGCCGGCCGCTTCACAGAGGCCCGGCAGGCCCTCACCGGCGCGGACGGCCGCTGGGGCGAGGGCGACCCCGTGCCGCGCCGCTTCACGGCGGAGCAGCTCACCGCACTCGTCGAGGGCGCCGGCCTGCGGGTCGGGTCGATCCACGGCGTGCGGGTCTTCGCCGACCTCGTCCCCGGGGTGCTCGTGGACACCGAGCCCGGCGCTCTGGAAGCCCTGCTGAAGCTCGAGGAGGCCGCCGCCGAACTCGCCGCCTTCCACTCCGTGGCGACGCAGCTGCACGTACTGGGCGAGACGCGAGGGGCCACCGGGACCTGAGCGCTGCCTGTGACGCACCGCTGATCAGGGCCTTGGCCGCGCATGGAGTACGCCACAGGCCCCCCGTTCGGGCGCGGTGCGCCGTATGATCGAGGGAGACCGCCCGGCATGACGGGTCGGCTCCTGGGGAATGGAATCCTCAGCGGGCCGGGACGTCCATGACGGGCTCCGGTTGGCCAATTGGCGTAGAGGGGCGGGTTTCACGGGGGCGATTCCCTGCCTATCCTGAAGGGACCCCCCGGGTCGCCCCGGCGACTGCACGATGAGGAGGACTCCGTGCCGCTCTCGGAGCACGAGCAGCGCATGCTCGAGCAGATGGAGCGAGCGCTGTACGCCGAAGATCCCAAGTTCGCGTCGGCGCTCGAGGGAAGCGGGCTGCGTACGTACACCCGGCGTCGGGTCTACCAGGCGGTCGCAGGCTTCCTCGTGGGTATCGCGCTCCTCATGGCCGGCATGGTCGCCAAGCAGGTCTGGCTGAGCGTGGTGGGCTTCCTCGTCATGCTGGGCTGCGCGGTTCTCGCCGTGACCGGCTGGCGCAAGGCGCCCAAGCCGGGTGAGCAGCCGGCGGCGGCAGCCGCGGGAGCCCCAGGTACCCCGCACAGCCGTGGTCAGGGTCGGCAGAAGCGCTCCATGATGGACCGGATCGAGCAGCGCTGGCAGCGCCGCCGTGACGAGCAGGGCGGTCACTGACACCGCGGCAGCACCCCCATGCGAAGAAACGTCGAGGGCGACCACCCAGCAGGTGGTCGCCCTCAACGTTGTCCTGGGCAGCCGCCCTGTCGCCCTGCCGTCCGGTCGTGCGACCGTCCTGCCGCCGTGTCCGCGGCCTGAGCGGAGCTTCTACGGGCCTACGCGCGGCCGATCCGCCCCGATCAGACCCGCCCCGAGGCCGACTCGGCCTCTGCCCCGGCCCGACACGGTGCTGCACAGGGCCGTCCCCGCTCGGGCCCGGCTTCATCGTCCCGGGGTCGGTTCCTGCTCCCGTCGGGGGCGGGGTCGGGCCGGGCTCGGCGCTACCCGGACGCCGGCCCGGCCGTTCCTCGGTCAGCCGCCCTGTTGCCGGCCCGGTTGGCCTGGTTGTCCGACCGGGCGGCGTACGAGAGTCGCCAGACGGGCCGCCCAGGACGCCTTGAGGGCCGTCCAGCGGTCGTTGAGGTCCCAGACCGCGCGGATGGCCGAACGCGGTGCCACGACGGCACGCACACGCGTGGTCCAGCCGACCCGGTCGCGCAGGGCCCCGCGGACCTTGCGCACATCGTCGGCGAGGCCGGCCTCGGCCCTCGGCTCGGGAGCGAACAGCACCTGCTCCACGGCGCCCGCGACCCGGTGCACCGAACGGCCCACCGTCTCGTCCAGTTCCCCGATCCGGACGATCCGCGCGGCCGCCCTACGCGGGGTCAGCGCGTCGTCCGGTTCGATGCCGTAGTCCCAGGCCGTGTCGGTGAGCTCGCGCCACACCGCCAGCACATGCTCGGCGGCCGCCTCGCCGGCCTCCTGCGGCGGCACGTCCAGCAGCACCGCCGGGCCGGGGTCGCCCGGCTGCCGGCCGTCGCCACCGTCCTGGCGCGGGCCCGGGGGTGGTGCCCCGGCGGACGAGGACGCGGAGTGCTGGGCCGACGCCAGCCGCACCGAACGCCGTCTCAGCCGCCACAGCATGGGCAGCAGGGGCAGGGCGAGCGCCGCCGCCCCCAGCAGCGTCCATCCTGCGATCGCGTACCAGGGGGTGCCGCCGCCGTCCTCCTGCGTCGGGTCCAGCGGCAGCGCGGCGGCGCAGCCTTCGAGCTTCTTGTCCTGGGCCGAGCAGCTGGTGCTCGCCGAGGGTTGGGTCGAGGGTGCCGCGTCCGCCGAGCGGGAGGCCTGCGGCAGGTCCGGCACGGCCTCGCCCGTGCTGTCCGGCAGCGTGTACGTGGGCGTCGTGCCCCGGGTCGGGGTCGGCTCGAAACGGGTCCAGCCGACGCCCTCGAAGTACAGCTCCGGCCAGGCATGCGCGTCCTTGAGGCCCACCGCCACGGAACCGTCCGCCTGCGGCGAACCCGGCGCGAAGCCCACCGCGACCCGCGCCGGTATACCCAGCGTGCGGGCCATCGCGGCCATCGCGAACGAGAAGTGGACGCAGAAGCCCTGCTTGTCCTTCAGGAAGCGGGCGATCGCGTTGGGGCCGCTGCCGACCTCGACCTCGGTGTCGTACTCGAAGCCGCCCGTCACCGCGAAGTAGTCCTGGAGCGCGACCGCCTTCTGGTAGTCGCTGGTGGCGCCCTTGGTGATCTCCCGAGCCTGCTGTGCCACCACCCTGGGGAGCGAGTCCGGGACCTTGGTGTAGGTGCTCTTCACGGAGCCGGGTGCCTCGGGCGCCGAGGCCAGCTGCTCCGCCGTCGGCTGTACGTCGAGGCTCGTCACCTGGTACGTCTTGCCGCTGGTCTTCTGGCCGTGGTCGCCGACCAGGGTCATGCCGACCGGCTCGTACCGCCAGTTGCCCTTGATCTGCACGCTGCTGGGCGGGTACGGCATCGGCAGCCAGTCCTGGCCGTAACCGGTGGCGGCCGCGATCCGGGTCGTGACCTCCGTGCGCTTCACGTCCTGGCCCAGCCCGGTGGGGGAGGGGAACTCGTCCGGCACGGCGATGATGTGACGCTTCGCCGGCTTCCACGTCGTGCCGTCGAACTCGTCCAGGGACACGATCCGCAGGTACAGGTCCGAGATGTTGCTCGTGGTGGTACGCATGGTCAGGACCGTGCGGTCCTCGTCCACGTTCAGGCTGTCGCGCAGCGACACCAGCGGGTTGACCGCGGAGATCGTGCCCCCGCTGCCGTTGCCCGCGCCGACGCCGGTGCCCGTACCGTCCAGCAGGCCGCCCTGTATCGCCGGCAGCGGCAGCAGCGGCACCACGAGGGCGACGCCCAGCGCGGCCATGCCGATGCGGCGGCCGGTGCGGACCGGGGCGATCGGGCCGGGTGGTCCGCCCGGACCGCGCGGGGCCCCGCCGAAGACCCGGCCCCACTGGGAGAGCCGCTCCCGGCCCTCGGCGAGCAGCAGCATCAGATAGCCGGCCGCGGCGACCAGGAACCACAGCCAGTCGGTCACCCCTTCGGACAGGCCCGCGGCGACCGAGTACAGCGCCAGCAACGGCAGGCCGGCCGGGGCCGCGTTGCGGTAGGTCACCGCGAGGGTGTCCACCGCCAGACCGATCACGAGCACCCCGCCGATCACCATCAGCCGGATGCCGTCGGACAGCGGGGCCGGGATCGCGTACCGGCTCACGTCGTCGGTGCCCGTCTGGAGCAGGTCGCCGAAGTGGCGGAAGGCCTCCGGGCCGGGGATCAGGCCGCCGAGGGCGTGCTCCCGGGCGAAGAGCAGGGTCAGCAGGACCAGGGTGACCAGGGTCTGGGCGGCCACGGTCAGCGGCCGGGCCAGCGGCACCCGCCGGGTCGCCACGCCCACCCCGGACTGGATCGCCAGCAGGAACGCCGCCTGGAGGAACCAGGTCGCCGGGGTGACGAGGGGCAGCAGGGCGCACGAGGCCATCAGCGTCGCCACCGCCGAACACAGTGTCAGCCGAGCCCGCCCGCTCATGACCATCCCTCCCCGCCGCTCGTCCCGCCCGCCGTCATCACGCCCGCCCGCTCACGGTCCGCCTGGCGCCACATCTCGTTCAGCGAAGCGCCCCGCGGCACGCTCAGGGCCGTCCAGCCCGCCTCGCGCAGCATCCGCAGCCGCTCCTCCTGCCTGTTCATCGGATCGGGAGCGCCGTTCGGTTCACGCGCCCAGCTGTCGTCGTCCAGCAGGAAGGCGACCGCGCCTCCGCTGCGCTGGCGCATCTTCGCGGCCACCGCCGCCTGTTCCTCGTCGAGATCGCCGAGGAAGGCCACCAGCAGCCCCTCGTTGCCGCCGCGCAGCACGTCGTAGGCCCGGGACAGGCCCGTGCCGTCGGAGTGGTCGACCACCGCCAAGGTGTCCATCATCAGCCCGGCCGCGTCCGCCGACTCCTGGCTCGCGCCGGCGAACCCGTCGGAGCCCTCGCCGGGCACCGAGGTGCCCGTGTCCGTCAGCAGGCGCACCGAGAAGCCCCGCTCCAGCATGTGCACCAGCACGGACGCGGCGCCCGAGACCGCCCATTCGAAGGCGGAGTCCGGGCCCGAGCCCTGGTAGGCGAGGCCCCGGGTGTCCAGGAGCACCGTGCAGCGTGAGCGCTGCGGCTGCTCCTCGCGGCGCACCATCAGTTCGCCGTAGCGGGCGGTCAGCCGCCAGTGCACCCGGCGCAGGTCGTCGCCGTAGCGGTAGCCGCGCGGGATCACGTCGTCCTCGCCGGCCAGTGCCAGGGTGCGCTGCCGTCCGTCGCCGTATCCCTTGGCCTCGCCGCTCAGGCGGACCGGAGGCAGCGGTTCGACGCGCGGGATCACCGTCAGCGTGTCGTAGGTGGAGAAGGCTCTGGTGAGTTCGCACATGCCGAAGGGATCGCTCAGCCGCAGCTGGAGCGGCCCCAGCGGATAGCGGCCGCGCAGGTCGGAGCGGACCCGGTAGGACACCTCCCGGCGGCCGCCCGCCTCCACCCGGTCCAGGACGAAGCGGGGGCGCGGTCCGAGCACGTACGGCACCCGGTCCTGGAGCATCAGCAGCCCGGTGGGCAGCCGCGAGACGTTGTCCATCCGCAGGTGGACCCGGGCCTCGCTGCCGGCGGGCACCCGCGCGGGAGAGAGCCGGCGGCTGCCGGCGACCCGGTAGCGGGTGCGGTAGACGACGGCCGCGCAGATCAGCGGCAGCGCGGCCAGCAGCAGCCCGACCCGCAGCAGGTCGGGCTGTCCGAGCACGTAGGCGCAGATGGCGGCGGCGATGCCGGCGGCGAGGAAGGAGCGGCCGCGGGTGGTCAGACCGGCCAGGGCCGTGCGGGCGCCGCCCTTCTCCCCGCTGCCCGTGGACGGCTGCCCGGTCGCCCCGGCGGACATCACAGCCTCCGCGACTGCTGGCCGTACGCCTGTGTGCCGTGGCCCAGTCCGTACCCGTGCTGCTGGGGGGTCGCGGGCACCGAGGTGCGCTGGATGATCTCCTCGACGACCTGCTCCGCCGTGCGGCGGTTCAGCTGTGCCTGCGCGGTGGGCAGCAGACGGTGGGCCAGGACGGCCACGGCGAGGTTCTGCACGTCGTCCGGGAGCGCGTAGTCCCGGCCGCTGAGGGCGGCGGTCGCCTTGGCCGCGCGCACCAGGTGCAGCGTCGCGCGCGGGGAGGCGCCGAGTCTGAGGTCCGGATGGGTACGCGTGGCGGAGACCAGGTCGACCGCGTAGCGGCGGACCGACTCGGCGACGTGGACACCGCGGACGGCGTCGATCAGCTTCACGATCTCGTGGGCGTGCGCGACCGGCTGGAGGTCGTCCAGCGGGCTGACCCCGCCGTGCACGTCGAGCATCTGCAGCTCGGCCTCCGGGCTCGGGTAGCCGATGGAGACGCGGGCCATGAAACGGTCGCGCTGGGCCTCGGGGAGCGGGTAGGTGCCCTCCATCTCGACCGGGTTCTGGGTGGCCACCACCATGAAGGGACTGGGCAGCTCGTACGTCGTCCCGTCGATGGTGACCTGGCGCTCCTCCAGCGATTCCAGGAGCGCCGACTGCGTCTTGGGCGAGGCGCGGTTGATCTCGTCGCCGATCACGATCTGCGAGAAGATCGCGCCCGGCTTGAACTCGAATTCCCGGCGCTGCTGGTCCCAGATGGACACCCCGGTGATGTCCGAGGGCAGCAGGTCGGGCGTGAACTGGATACGGCGCACCGAACAGTCGATGGACTTCGCCAGCGCCTTGGCGAGCATCGTCTTGCCGACGCCCGGCACGTCCTCGATCAGCAGATGCCCCTCGGCGAGGAGCACGGTCAGCGAAAGCCGTACGACCTCGGGCTTGCCCTCGATCACTCCCTCCACCGAACTGCGGACACGCTCCACAGTGGCGGTCAGATCTGTGAGGCTCGCTCGCTCGTCATAGGTCGTCACCCGGCCCTCCTCGGCCCAAAACTTCTCCGGGCCGACGCTCTGTGCGGCAAACCGGCCCACCCCGAATCACGGACGCCGTGCGCGAACTGCTCAGCGCGGCGTCACACCCGCATTCTTGCTGCCGTTACCGATTCGTGTCACTCGCCTGTGGACAACTGTCCGCGATATGTCGGTGTTATGACTATCTGGGCGTCCGAGGGGCGGAAATCAACAGCGAAACGACAGCGAAACGACGGCGTCCGTGAACGGTCGCACAGGGTCGGGCAAGCGATTACGCGGGGTCGATCTCGCGCAGCAGGCCCGTCTTCACGTCGAACACGAAGCCGCGCACGTCGTCGGTGTCCACCAGGAACGGTGAGGTACGCACCCGCTGCATCGACTGGCGCACGTCCTGGTCGACGTCCCGGAAGGCCTCCACCGCCCAGGCCGGACGCTGGCCGACCTCCATCTCCAGCTCGGTGCGGAAGTCCTCGGTGATCGCCTCGAGGCCACAGCCGGTGTGGTGGATGAGGACGATGCTGCGCGTGCCCAGCTTGCGCTGGCTGATGGTGAGGGAGCGGATCACGTCGTCGGTGACCACGCCGCCGGCGTTACGGATCGTGTGGCAGTCGCCGAGCCGGAGGCCCAGCGCCGCGTGCAGGTCGAGGCGGGCGTCCATACAGGCCACGACCGCCACGCGCAGGACGGGGCGGGCGTCCCTGCCGGAGTCGGAGAAGGCGGCCGCGTACCGCTCGTTCGCCTCGACGAGGCGGTCGGTGACGGTGTCGTCGGTTATGGCGCCTTCGGGCCGAGCGGGGACCGATGCAGAAGTCGTCATAGGTATGACGGTACTGGTCACGCGCGTTCCAGGCCTGCTGTGAGTAGGGAAAAAGAGTGTCATCACGTGCTCTTTGTGAGGTAAGCCACAGAGGTGGCGGTGCGGGACTCCCGTCGGGCCGCGCCGCGCAGGCCGGTTGATTGACCGCGCGACACCGTGGACTAAAGTGACGCGAAGCGGGAGGCGACGATCTCCCTGCTGGACTGAACCCCGTGAGACCCCGGCCCGGCCGCCGGAGCTCTCCCCGCGGCGCCGGCAGGCCTTCCCTTCCTCAGGGGGCGGGGACCCGGCGATGCGTACACCCGCCGGATCTGAGAGGGCCCCTTGAGTCACAGTCGACACGTCCCGGTGATGCTCCAGCGGTGCCTGGACCTGTTGGCCCCCGCCCTTCAGCGGCCCGGATCGGTGGTCGTCGACTGCACGCTCGGTCTCGGTGGCCACAGCGAGGCGCTGCTGACCCGGTTCCCCGAGGCCCGGCTCGTCGCCCTCGACCGTGACAAGGAGGCGCTGCGCCTGTCCGGCGAGCGCCTCGCCCCGTTCGGCGACCGCGCCACCCTCGTGCACGCCGTCTACGACGAACTGCCCGACGTACTGGACCGGCTCGGCATCGCGCGCGTGCAGGGCGTCCTGTTCGACCTCGGTGTCTCCTCCATGCAACTCGACGAGGCCGACCGCGGCTTCGCCTACGCCCAGGACGCCCCGCTCGACATGCGGATGGACCAGACGACCGGCGTCAGCGCCGCCGAGGTCCTCAACACGTACCCGCCCGGTGAACTCGTGCGGATCCTGCGGGCGTACGGCGAGGAGAAACAGGCCAAGCGGATCGTCTCCGCGGTGGTGCGCGAGCGCGACAAGGAGCCGTTCACCAACAGCGCGCGGCTCGTCGAGCTGATCCGCAACGCCCTTCCCCAGGCCGCGAAGCGCACCGGCGGCAACCCGGCCAAGCGCACCTTCCAGGCGCTGCGCATCGAGGTCAACGGCGAACTCTCCGTCCTGGAGCGGGCGATCCCGGCGGCGGTGGAGGCGATCGACGTGGGCGGACGGATCGCCGTCCTGTCGTACCACTCGCTCGAAGACCGGCTCGTGAAGCACGTGTTCGCGGCCGGCGCCGCCAACACCGCGCCGCCCGGACTGCCGGTCGTCCCCGAGCGCTACCAGCCCCGGCTCAAGCTGCTCACCCGCGGTGCCGAACTTCCCACCGAGGAAGAGGTCGCCGAGAACCGGCGCGCCGCCCCGGCGCGCCTGCGTGGGGCCGAGCGAATCAGGGAGTCCATCGAATGACGGGCGTGAGCCGAGGGTTCGGAATTCCGACCCGGGGGAGGCCGAGTGAGTAGGAAACCCGAACTGAAGGGGAGGGCCGCCCGGTTCGCACGGCTCTTCCCGGCCGGCCCGCGGCAGGCGGCCCGTACCCCGTTCGTCCTCCTCGTCGTCCTCCTCCTGGGCGGCGGTCTCATCGGACTGCTCGTGCTGAACTCCGCGCTCAGCGAGGGCTCGTTCCGGATGGACGACCTGCAGAAGGACACCAAGAGCCTCACCGACGAGCAGCAGGCCCTCCAGCGGGACATCGACTCCTACTCCGCCCCCGACGCCCTCCAGCGCCGCGCGCGTGAACTCGGCATGGTCCCCGGCGGAGACCCGGCCTTCCTGAGCCCCGACGGCACCGTGAAGGGTGTCCCCTCGCCCGCCGCCCAGCAGTCCCTGGAGGACGCCCCCGCCGCCGTACGGCCGCCGGAGGCCGTCCTGCTCTCCCAGACGATCGAGGCGCCGCCGTCCCTCGCGACCCCCACGCCGAGCGCCCTTTCCGAGCCGGCCGGGTCCCCGGCCCCGAGCGCCGCTCCGACCCAAGCCATCCCCGAGACCCCCGGCAGGTGACGGAAGTGTCCGACAGGGAACCGCCGCGCCGGCGCGTGCCCGGCCCCGCCCGGCCCTCCCGCCCCGGGTCCGCCCAGCGGCGCCCGGGCCCCGGCGGCCGTCCCGCCCGCCGTCCGGCCGCGGCCGCTCCACGTCCCGCCGCCCCGCCCGCCCTCCGGCTCGGCAGCCCGCGTCCCCGCCTGCGGATGGTCGGCCTGGCACTGGCCCTGGTGCTGATCGCCTTCGTCGTCCGGCTGCTCCAGGTGCAGGCCGTCGACGCGAGCACCTACGCCGCCAAGGCCGAACAGAACCGGTACGTCGGCCAGGTGCTGGCCGCCGAGCGCGGCGAGATCACCGACCGCACCGGCGTGGCCTTCGCGACCAGCGTGGACGCGTACGACATCACGGCCGACCCCACGATGTTCACGCGCGGGCAGCTGAAGGTCGGCGACGGCCCCGAGCAGGCGGCCGCCCTCCTCGCGCCGATCCTCGGCCAAGAGCAGTCCGTGCTCGTCGGCAAGCTGCGGCCGAAGACCGCGGGTGTGCGCTACGTCAAGCTGGCCGGCCGGCAGACCCCGCAGGTCTGGAAGCAGATCAAGGACCTGAGGTCCGCCCTGTCCACCAAGGCGGAGACGGACAGCTCCACCGTCAACGTCCTCGCCGGGGTCTTCTCCGTCCCCAGCAGCAAGCGCGTGTACCCCAACGGAGACCTCGCCGCCGGGATACTGGGTTGGGTCAACGCCGACGGCAAGGGCGGCGGCGGGGTCGAGCAGCAGCTGAACGCCACCCTGACCGGCAAGGACGGCAAGATCCGCTACGCCCAGTCCGGCGGCCGTCAGGTGCCCACCGTGGGCTCCACCGAGACCCCCGCGGTGCCCGGCTCCGACGTCGAGCTGACGATCGACCGCGACATCCAGTGGGCCGCGCAGAACGCCATCACCGAGCAGGTGGAGGAGTCCGAGGCGGACCGCGGTTACGTCATCGTCCAGGACAACCGCACCGGCGAGATCCTCGCCATGGCCAACTCGCCCGGCTTCGATCCCAACGACCTCTCGCAGGCCGACTCCGCGGACATGGGCAACGCCTCCGTCCAGGACGCCTACGAACCGGGCTCCACGGCGAAGGTCATGTCGATGGCCGCCGTGCTGGAGGAGAACGCCGCTACACCGCTTACGCATGTCACCGTGCCCAACCGGCTGCACCGCGGCGACCGGCTCTTCCAGGACGACATCGACCACGCCACCTGGTACCTCACGCTCAACGGCGTGCTGGCCAAGTCCAGCAACATCGGCACCATCCTGGCCACCGGCCAGCTCGGCAAGACGCAGGCCGAGGCCAACCAGGTGCTCTACTCGTACCTGCGCAAGTTCGGCATCGGCAGTGCCACCGGACTCGGCTTCCCCGGCGAGACGAAGGGCATCCTGGCCCAGCCCGGCAAGTGGTCCACCTCGCAGCAGTACACGATCCCCTTCGGCCAGGGCATGTCCCTCAACGCGCTCCAGGCGGCCTCCGTGTACTCGACGATCGCCAACGGCGGGGTCCGCGTCGAGCCCACCCTGGTGCGCGGCACCAAGGGCCCGGACGGTCGCTTCACCCCCGCCGAGGCGCCCGCGAAGAGCCGGGTCGTCAGCCAGAAGACGGCGAAGACCCTCGCCCAGATGCTGGAGTCGGTCGTGGACGACCAGGAGGGTACGGGCGCCAAGGCGCGTATCCCCGGATACCGCGTCGCGGGCAAGACCGGTACCGCCAACCGGGTCGACCCGGCCACCGGCACCTACAAGGGTTACACCTCCTCGTTCGCCGGGTTCGCGCCCGCCGACAACCCCCGGGTCACCGTGTACTGCGCCATCCAGAACGCCACCCAGGGCAGCTACTTCGGCGGTCAGATCTGCGGTCCCGTCTTCAAGCAGGTCATGGAGTTCGCCCTGAAGACCCTCCAGATCCCACCGACCGGCGCCAAGGCCGCGAACCTTCCGGTCACCTTCACCCCCTGACAGTCCCGCTCCGCCCGCTCCGACCCCCGTCCTCTCACTGTTCAGCGCCGAGCAAGCCAGGAACCAGCCCGTGACCATGATCACTCCCGACCCCGGGAACCCCGCACCGCCCGCGTCGTCCGCCGCGGCCCCGCCCTCGCTTCGCCCGCAGGCGGGTACGCCCGGTACGCTCACCGCCGTGCCACACGCTGATCAGTCCCAAACCACTCAGAAGGGCGCTTCCGTGACATATCCGGGACCGCCGCGGCCGGCCCAGGTCTCCGCCACACCCCTCGCGGAGCTCGCCGGTCAGCTGGGTGCCGAACAGCCGGAGAGCACCGCCGTCGAGGTCACGGGCATCACCCACGACTCGCGCGCGGTCCGCCCCGGCGACCTGTACGCCGCCCTGCCGGGCGCCCGCCTGCACGGCGCCGACTTCGTGACCCAGGCCGCGGGCCTGGGCGCGGTCGCCGTCCTGACCGACCCCAGCGGCGCGGAACGCGCCGCCGCGACCGGACTGCCGGTCCTGGTGGCCGACGACCCCCGTGGACGGATGGGCGAACTGGCGGTCACGATCTACGGAGCCCCGGGCCGCGACCTGCTCCAGATCGGCATCACGGGCACCTCCGGCAAGACCACCACCGCGTACCTCATGGAGGGCGGCCTCAAGCCGGTCAGGTCCACCGGACTGATCGGCACCGTCGAGACGCGCATCGGCGACGAGCGGATCAAGTCCGAGCGCACCACCCCCGAAGCCACCGACCTCCAGGCGCTGTTCGCGGTCATGCGCGAACGCGGTGTCGAGGCGGTCGCCATGGAGGTCTCCAGCCACGCCCTGGTCCTCGGCCGGGTCGACGGCTGTGTCTTCGACATCGCCGTCTTCACCAACCTCAGCCCGGAACACATGGAGTTCCACTCCGGCATGGAGGACTACTTCCAGGCCAAGGCGCAGCTGTTCACCCGGAAACGCAGCAAACTCGGCGTGGTCAACTTCGACGACGAGTACGGCCGCCGGCTGATCAGCGAGGCCGAGGTCCCGGTCGTCAGCTACTCCGCCGAAGGCCACCCGGACGCCGACTGGCGCGCGGTCGACGTGGAGATCGGTCCGATGGACTCGACGTTCACCGTCGTGGGCCCCGACGGGGTGCGGGTCGCCGCCAGGGCACCTCTGCCGGGCTCCTTCAACGTCGCGAACACCCTCGCCGCGATCGCCGCCTTGGCCGCCGCGGGCATCGACCCGCGAACCGCCGCCGACGGTGTCGCCGCGGTGCCGGGCGTGCCGGGCCGGCTGGAGCGGGTGGACGCCGGGCAGTCCTTCCTCGCGGTCGTCGACTACGCCCACAAGACGGACGCCGTCGAGTCGGTCCTGAAGGCGCTGCGCAAGGTCACCAAGGGCCGGCTGCACGTCGTCCTCGGCTGCGGCGGCGACCGGGACCGCACCAAGCGCGTCCCGATGGGCGCCGCCGTGGCGCGGCTCGCCGACACCGCCGTACTGACCTCCGACAACCCCCGCTCCGAGGACCCCCTCGCGATCCTCGCGACGATGCTCCAGGGCGCGGCGTCCGTGCCCGCGCACGAGCGCGGTGACGTCCTGCTGTTCGAGGACCGGGCCGCCGCGATCGCCGCGGTCGTCGCCCGCGCGCACGACGGGGACACCGTGCTGGTCGCGGGCAAGGGGCATGAGCAGGGCCAGGACATCGCCGGGGTGGTCCGTCCGTTCGACGACCGCCAGGTGCTTCGCGAAGCTATCCAGCAGACCCAGGGATGAACTTGTGATCGCCCTCTCCCTCGCCGAGATCGCAGCAGTCGTCGGCGGGCAGACGCACGACATACCGGATCCATCGGCGGAAGTCACCGGACCGGTCGTCCGGGACTCCCGTGAAGTGGAGCCCGGCAGCCTCTTCGTCGCCTTCGTCGGCGAACGCGTGGACGGCCACGACTACGCGGCCGCGGTCGTCGAGGCGGGCGCGGCGGCCGTACTGGCCTCGCGCCCCGTCGGTGTCCCCGCGATCGTCGTGGACGACGTCCAGACCGCGTTGGGCGCCCTCGCCCGGCACGTCGTGCACAAGCTCGGCGCGACCCTCGTCGCGCTCACCGGCTCGGCCGGCAAGACCAGCAGCAAGGACCTCATCGCGCAGGTCCTGCGGCGCAAGGCGCCGACCGTCTTCACACCGGGTTCGCTCAACAACGAGATCGGGCTGCCCCTGACCGCCCTGTCCGCGACCGAGGAGACGAGGTTCCTCGTCCTCGAGATGGGCGCCCGCGGGATCGGCCACATCCGCTACCTCGCCGATCTGACGCCCCCGAAGATCGGCCTCGTCCTCAACGTCGGCACCGCCCACATCGGCGAGTTCGGCGGCCGCGAACAGATCGCACAGGCAAAGGGCGAGCTCGTCGAGAGCCTGCCGCCGGCCGGTGAGGGCGGCATCGCGATCCTCAACGCCGACGACCCGCTGGTGCGGGCCATGGCCTCCCGTACGAAGGCGAAGGTGGTCTTTTTCGGAGAGTCCGGCGAAGCGGACGTTCGGGCCGAGAACGTGCGACTCACGGACAGCGGACAGCCCGCCTTCAGCCTTCACACACCCTCCGGGTGCAGCGACGTGACCATGCGCCTGTACGGTGAGCACCACGTGTCGAACGCGCTCGCAGCGGCCGCCGTCGCCCATGAGCTGGGCATGTCCGCGGAAGAGATCGCCACCGCGCTCTCCGAGGCGGGCTCCCTCTCCCGCTGGCGGATGGAGGTCACCGAGCGCCCGGACGGCGTGACGATCGTCAACGACGCCTACAACGCGAACCCCGAGTCCATGCGAGCCGCCCTGCGCGCGCTCGCGGCCATGGGCAAGGGGGGCCGGACGTGGGCGGTGCTCGGCAAGATGGCCGAGCTCGGGGACGAGGCGCTCGCCGAGCACGACGCGGTCGGACGGCTCGCCGTCCGGCTCAATGTCGGCAAGCTCGTCGCGGTCGGGGGCAGGGAAGCCGCCTGGCTGCAACTGGGCGCATATAACGAGGGTTCGTGGGGTGAGGAGTCGGTGCACGTGTCCGACGCACAGGCGGCGGTCGACCTGTTGCGCAGCGAGTTGCGCCCGGGGGACGTCGTACTCGTGAAGGCGTCCCGTTCGGTCGGCCTCGAGAGCGTCGCGCAGGCGTTGCTCGCGACCGGCACCGAGGGTGAGGTCGCCGCCCGATGATGAATCAGATCCTGTTCGCGGGTGTGATCGGTCTCTTCCTGACGCTGGGCGGCACGCCGCTGCTGATCAAGCTGCTGGCGCGCAAGGGCTACGGCCAGTACATCCGCGACGACGGCCCGCGCGAGCACGCCAGCAAGCGCGGTACGCCGACCATGGGCGGTATCGCCTTCATCTTCGCGACGGTCGCCGCGTACTTCCTGTCCAAGGTCATCACGGGCAAGCCCCCGACCTACTCCGGCCTGCTGGTGCTGGGCCTGATGTGCGGTATGGGTCTGGTCGGCTTCCTCGACGACTACATCAAGATCGTCAAGCGGCGTTCGCTGGGTCTTCGGGCCAAGGCGAAGATGGCCGGCCAGCTGATCGTCGGCATCGGCTTCGCGGTGCTCTCGCTCCAGTTCTCCGACTCGCGCGGCAACACCCCGGCCTCCACGAAGCTGTCGTTCATCACGGACTTCGGCTGGACGATCGGCCCGGTGCTGTTCGTCGTCTGGGCGCTGTTCATGATCCTCGCGATGTCCAACGGCGTGAACCTGACGGACGGTCTGGACGGCCTCGCCACCGGCGCCTCCGTCCTCGTCTTCGGCGCCTACACGTTCATCGGTGTCTGGCAGTTCCAGGAGTCCTGCGCCAACGGCGAGACCCTGACCAACCCCAGCGCCTGTTACGAGGTGCGCGATCCGCTGGACCTCGCGGTCATCGCCTCCGCGCTGATGGGCGCCTGCCTCGGCTTCCTGTGGTGGAACACCTCGCCGGCCAAGATCTTCATGGGCGACACCGGTTCGCTGGCGCTCGGCGGCGTGCTCGCGGGTCTCGCGATCTGCTCCCGCACCGAGCTGCTGATCGCCCTGCTCGGCGGCCTGTTCGTGCTGATCACCATGTCGGTGGTCATCCAGGTCGGCTCCTTCAAGCTCACCGGCAAGCGCGTCTTCCGCATGGCTCCACTTCAGCACCACTTCGAACTCAAGGGCTGGTCCGAAGTCCTGGTGGTGGTCCGTTTCTGGATCATCCAGGGCATCTGTGTGATCGTCGGACTGGGCATCTTCTACGCGGGATGGGCAGCGGACAAGTGACCGACTGGCAGGGGAAGAACGTCACCGTCGCCGGGCTCGGCGTCTCCGGCATCCCGGCGGCCAAGGTGCTGCACGGGCTCGGCGCGAGGGTCACCGTCGTCAACGACGGCGACGACGCACGCGCGCGTGAGCAGGCCGCCGAGCTGGAGGCGCTGGGCGTCACCGTGCGTCTCGGTGACGGGGCGACCCTGCCCGAGGGAACCGAACTCGTCGTCACCGCACCCGGCTGGAAGCCCGACAAGCCGCTGTTCACCGCGGCCCACGCGGCAGGGGTGCCGGTGTGGGGCGACGTCGAACTCGCCTGGCGGCTCAGGGAACTGGACGGCCGCGAGGCCGCGCCCTGGCTGTGCGTCACCGGCACCAACGGCAAGACGACCACCACCCAGATGCTGGCGTCGATCCTCGAGGCGGCCGGACTGCGCACGGCGGCCGTCGGGAACATCGGCGTCTCCCTGCTGGACGCCGTCCTCGGCGAGGAGCCGTACGACGTCCTCGCCGTGGAGCTCTCCAGCTACCAGCTGCACTGGGCGCCCTCGCTGCGCGCCCACTCGGCCACCGTCCTGAACCTCGCCCCCGACCACCTCGACTGGCACGGCTCCATGGAGGCGTACGCCAAGGACAAGGGCCGTGTCTACGAGGGCAATCAGGTCGCCTGCGTCTACAACGTCGCCGACAAGGCCACCGAGGACCTGGTGCGGGAGGCGGACGTCGAGGAGGGCTGCCGGGCCGTCGGCTTCACCCTCGGGGCCCCGGCGCCGTCCCAACTCGGCGTCGTGGACGGCATCCTGGTCGACCGCGCCTTCGTCGAGAACCGGCAGCAGAACGCGCAGGAGCTCGCCGAGGTCTCCGACGTCAACCCTCCGGCCCCGCACAACATCGCCAACGCCCTTGCCGCGGCGGCCCTCGCCCGCGCCTTCGGGGTGCCCGCCAAGGCCGTACGGGACGGTCTGCGGGCCTTCACCCCGGACGCCCACCGCATCGCCCACGTGGCCGACGTGGACGGCGTCGCCTACGTCGACGACTCCAAGGCGACCAACACGCACGCGGCGCAGGCCTCGTTGGCGGCCTACCCGTCGATCGTCTGGATCGCGGGCGGACTGGCGAAGGGCGCCACCTTCGACGAGCTGGTCGCGCAGTCGGCGAAGCGGCTTCGCGCGGCGGTGCTCATCGGCGCCGATCGCGCCCTGATCCGCGAAGCCCTGGCGCGACACGCCCCGGAAGTACCCGTCGTCGACCTCGACCGGACGGACACTGGGGCGATGCTCGCGGCTGTCCAGGAGGCTCGGCGCCTCGCCGTCGAAGGCGACACGGTGCTCCTCGCCCCGGCCTGCGCCTCCATGGACATGTTCGTCAACTACAACCAGCGCGGCGACATGTTCGCCCAGGCGGTTGGCGAACTCGGAACCTGACCCGGCCGCCTGCCGGGCGACCTTGGGAGGGACGCGTGGGACCGTCACAGCCGATGTACGGCGCGGCAGCCGGGTACAGCGGTTGCGCCGCGTACCGGGGAGCATCGGATGCCCGGTAGCCGTACCGGGCGCCCGCCTGTCCAGCGGGCCGTCCGCAGACCCCCGGCAGCCTCCCGCCCGCCCCGCGACAATCCCGTACGACGGCTCCACACGCGCGTCCAGAAGGCCTGGGACCGGCCGCTGACCGCCTACTACCTGATCTTCGGCGGCAGCCTGCTGATCACCGTCCTGGGCCTCGTGATGGTCTACTCGGCCTCCCAGATCACCGCGCTGCAGATGTCGCTGCCCGGATCGTTCTTCTTCCGCAAACAGTTCCTGGCCGCCTCCATCGGGGCCGCGCTGCTGCTGGTCGCCTCCCGGATGCCGGTGAAACTGCACCGGGGGCTCGCCTATCCCATCCTCGCCGGCGCCGTGTTCATGATGGCGTTGGTGCAGGTGCCGGGGATAGGGATGTCGGTCAACGGCAACCAGAACTGGATCTCGCTCGGCGGCTCCTTCCAGATCCAGCCCAGCGAGTTCGGCAAGCTCGCGCTGGTGCTGTGGGGCGCCGATCTGCTCGCCCGCAAACAGGACAAGAAGCTGCTCGCGCAGTGGAAACACATGCTGGTGCCGCTGGTGCCGGTCGCGTTCATGCTGCTCGGGCTGATCATGCTCGGCGGCGACATGGGCACGGCGATCATCCTGACGGCGATCCTGTTCGGGCTGTTGTGGCTGGCGGGGGCGCCCACCCGGCTCTTCGTCGGGGTGCTGTCGATCGCCGCCACCCTCGGTGTGATCCTCATCAAGACGAGCCCGAACCGGATGGCCCGGCTCCAGTGCATCGGCGCGACCGACCCCGGCCCCGGCGACGCCTGCTGGCAGGCCGTGCACGGGATCTACGCCCTGGCCTCCGGCGGAATCTTCGGCTCCGGACTCGGTGCGAGCGTGGAGAAATGGGGCCAACTGCCCGAAGCCCACACCGACTTCATCTTCGCCGTCACCGGTGAGGAACTGGGTCTCGCGGGGACGCTGTCGGTACTCGCCCTGTTCGCGGCTCTAGGCTATGCGGGTATCCGCGTGGCCGGACGCACGGAGGACCCCTTCGTGAGGTATGCCGCGGGAGGTGTGACCACCTGGATCACCGCTCAGGCGGTGATCAACATCGGTGCGGTGCTCGGCCTGCTGCCGATCGCCGGCGTCCCGCTCCCGCTGTTCTCCTACGGGGGTTCCGCCCTGCTGCCGACCATGTTCGCCATCGGGCTGCTGATCGCTTTCGCACGCGACGAGCCCGGTGCGCGGGCGGCGCTTGCGATGCGGCACCCCCGCTTTGGTAGAAAGCGGGGGGCCGGGGGCTCCGCCTTCGACCGGAGCCCCCGGAGATGGAACACGATGCGACGGCGTGCCTCGGCGGCGCGTCCGTCCGGAGAGCGGTGAATTTCGGTGCATGTCGTACTCGCTGGTGGGGGGACCGCCGGCCACATCGAGCCCGCGCTCGCCCTCGCGGACGCCCTGCGCAGGCAGGACCCCACTGTGGGGATCACGGCACTGGGCACGGAGCGCGGTCTGGAGACCACGCTCGTTCCGCAGCGGGGCTACGACCTCGCGCTGATCCCCGCCGTGCCGCTGCCGCGCAAGCCCACCCCCGAACTGATCACCGTCCCGGGCCGGCTGCGCGGCACGATCAAGGCAGCCGAGCAGATCCTGGAGCGCACCAAGGCGGACGCCGTCGTCGGCTTCGGCGGTTACGTGGCCCTGCCCGGCTATCTGGCCGCCAAGCGGCTCGGCGTCCCGATCGTCGTCCACGAGGCGAACGCCCGCCCCGGACTGGCCAACAAGATCGGCTCGCGCTACGCCGCCCGGGTCGCCGTCTCCACGCCCGACAGCAAGCTGCGGGACGCCCGCTACATCGGCATCCCGCTGCGCCGCTCCATCGCCACCCTGGACCGCGCCGCCGTGCGCCCCGAGGCCCGGCACATGTTCGGCCTGGACCCCAACCTGCCCACCCTGCTGGTCTCCGGTGGCTCGCAGGGCGCCCGCCGTCTCAACGAGGTCGTCCAGCAGGTCGCGCCCTGGCTCCAGCAGGCCGGTATCCAGATCCTGCACGCGGTCGGCCCGAAGAACGAACTGCCGCAGGTGCAGCAGATGCCGGGGATGCCCCCCTACATCCCGGTACCGTACGTGGACCGGATGGACCTCGCGTACGCCGCCGCCGACCTGATGCTCTGCCGCGCGGGCGCGATGACCGTCGCCGAACTCTCCGCCGTCGGGCTCCCGGCCGCCTATGTCCCGCTGCCCATCGGCAACGGCGAACAGCGGCTGAACGCCCAGCCGGTGGTCAAGGCGGGCGGCGGACTGCTGGTCGACGACGCGGACCTGACCCCCGAGTGGGTCCGGGAGACCGTCCTGCCCGTCCTCGCCGACCCGCACCGGCTGTACGAGATGTCCCGCGCCGCCAGCGAGTTCGGCCGCCGGGACGCCGACGAGCTGCTCGTCGGCATGGTGTACGAGGCGATCGCCGCCTCCCGTGCGCGCCGTTAGGCACGTCTGACGAAAGGGCAGGGAGCGTGGCCGGATCCGCCACCGCCGAGCGCGGTGCACGCCAGCAGGAGTCGTCCGGCCCGCCCCTCGTCCGGTGGTTGGGGCCCCGCCGACTTCGTACGATCATCATTTTGGCGCTGGTCGTCGTCCTCCTCGGCGGGGGCACCGGCTGGGTCCTGTACGGCTCGCAGTGGCTGCGCGTGGAGCGCGTCTCGGTGTCCGGCACCGACGTGCTGACACCGCAGCAGGTGCGCGAAGCCGCCGCCGTACCCGTCGGATCGCCGTTGGTCTCGGTCGACACCGACGCGATCGAGGCCCGACTGCGTACGGAATTGCCCCGAATTCACACGGTCGACGTGGAACGTTCGTGGCCCCATGGAATCGGCCTGAAAGTGACAGAGCGTACGCCGGTTCTGTTGGTGCAAAAGGGGTCGAAATTCGTGGAAGTGGACGACGAAGGCGTCCGTTTCGCCACGGTTTCCGAGGCCCCGAAAGGCGTGCCGACGCTGAAAATGGCCGTTTCCTCGTCGCGTTCGGCCGCCGCGAGTCTGCGCCGCTTCGGCGAGGCCCGGCTGGTGCGGGAGGCGGTGAAGGTCGCCGGGTCCCTGCCCGTCTCCGTCGCGCGGGTCACCCGGGTCGTCAAGGTCCGTTCCTACGACGACATCTCGCTGGAGTTGGGCGGCGGACGCACGGTCGCGTGGGGAAGTGCCGAGAAGGCCGCGGCGAAGAGCCGTACGCTCACCGCTCTCATGAAAGCGGCCCCGGCCGCCCGGCACTTCGATGTCAGCACTCCCACCGCCCCTGCGTCAGCGGGGAGTTGACGCACATCCGCGCAGGCCAGCACCCTGGTTGGGCAGTGACACGCCTGATCACATAGGGTGAAAAGAAAAACGGGAGGTTCGGCGTGTTCGTTGAACGGGCGCCACTTGTCGACTTAGTGTCCTGTTCAGAAGACTCCAAGGAACAGACACACTGGTAACCCTAAACTTCAACGTTAGGGTTCGGGTCGGCGAAACGGACCGTCCCATTCGGCATCAGTCGTCGGATCGCATCACCTGTGAGGCGACGACACGTAACTCGAGGCGAGAGGCCTTCGACGTGGCAGCACCGCAGAACTACCTCGCAGTCATCAAAGTCATCGGTGTCGGCGGCGGTGGTGTCAATGCCATCAACCGGATGATCGAGGTCGGTCTCAAGGGCGTCGAGTTCATCGCCATCAACACCGACGCGCAGGCGCTGTTGATGAGCGACGCCGACGTCAAGCTCGACGTCGGCCGTGAACTCACGCGCGGACTCGGCGCCGGCGCCAACCCGGCCGTGGGCCGCAAGGCCGCCGAGGACCACCGCGAGGAGATCGAGGAGGTCCTCAAGGGGGCCGACATGGTCTTCGTGACGGCCGGCGAGGGTGGCGGCACCGGCACCGGCGGCGCGCCCGTCGTGGCCAACATCGCGCGCAACCTCGGCGCCCTCACCATCGGCGTGGTCACCCGGCCCTTCACCTTCGAGGGCCGGCGCCGCGCCAACCAGGCCGAGGACGGCATCGCCGAACTCCGCGAAGAGGTCGACACCCTCATCGTCATCCCCAACGACCGGCTGCTGTCCATCTCGGACCGTCAGGTCTCGGTCCTCGACGCCTTCAAGTCGGCCGACCAGGTCCTGCTCTCCGGTGTCCAGGGCATCACCGATCTCATCACCACCCCCGGTCTGATCAACCTCGACTTCGCCGACGTCAAGTCGGTCATGTCCGAGGCCGGTTCGGCCCTCATGGGGATCGGCTCGGCCCGCGGCGACGACCGCGCGGTGGCCGCCGCCGAGATGGCGATCTCCTCGCCGCTCCTGGAGGCCTCCATCGACGGCGCCCGGGGCGTCCTGCTCTCCATCTCCGGTGGCTCCGACCTCGGCCTGTTCGAGATCAACGAGGCCGCCCAGCTGGTGAGCGAGGCCGCGCACCCCGAGGCCAACATCATCTTCGGCGCGGTCATCGACGACGCCCTCGGCGACGAGGTCCGGGTCACCGTCATCGCGGCCGGCTTCGACGGGGGCCAGCCCCCGGCCCGCCGGGAGACCGTGATGGGGTCGTCCTCGTCGTCGGCACGCCGCGAGGAGCCCACTCCGGTACGGCAGCCCGAGAGCCGGCCGTCCTTCGGCTCGCTCGGCAGCGTGACGCCCAAGGAGGACCCGCAGCCGGCGCCCGAGCCGGTCGCCGACCTCCCGGCCTCGCCGCCCGTGCCGCCGTCGCGGTCCTACTCGGACAGCGCGGCCGAGGAGCTGGACGTGCCGGACTTCCTGAAGTGATAGGACAGCGCGAGAGCGTGAGCGGCGCGCACTTCGCCTTCACCGACCGGTGGGGCGGGGTGAGCGCCGCTCCGTATGAGGAGCTCAATCTCGGCGGAGCGGTCGGCGACGACCCCGACGCCGTGCGCGCCAACCGTGAACTGGCCGCCAGGTCGCTGGGCCTGGACCCCGATCTGGTCGTCTGGATGAACCAGGTCCACGGCAATGACGTCGCCGAGGTCGACGGACCGTGGACCACCGGGCTCATCCCGCCGGTCGACGCTCTGGTGACCGCGACCCGCGGACTCGCCCTCGCCGTGCTGACGGCGGATTGCGTGCCGGTCCTGCTCGCCGACCCCGTCGCCAAGGTGGTCGCGGCCGCCCACGCCGGGCGGCCGGGCATGGTCAAGGGGATCGTGCCCGCCGCGATCGACGCGATGGCGTCGCTCGGCGCCGAACCCTCCCGCATCGTCGCCCGCACCGGACCCGCCGTGTGCGGGCGGTGCTACGAAGTGCCGGAGGCGATGCGCGCCGAGGTGGCCGCCGTCGAGCCGGCGGCGAGCGCCGAGACGAGCTGGGGGACTCCCGCCGTCGACGTGATCGCCGGGGTGCACGCACAGCTCGACCGGCTCGGGGTACTCGACCGGGAGCGGTCGACCGTGTGCACGCGGGAGTCGAAGGATCACTTCTCGTATCGCCGCGACCGCTCCACGGGGCGACTCGCGGGATATGTCTGGCTGGACTGATGGGACATGACGGACCGTAAGGACGAACTCGCCACAAACCTGGCGAAGGTGGAGGAGCGGATCGCCGCCGCATGCGCGGCCGCGCGCCGCGCGCGGGACGAGGTGACCCTGATCGTGGTCACCAAGACCTACCCGGCGGCCGATGTCCGGCTCCTGTCGGAACTCGGCGTGCGCCATGTCGCCGAGAACAAGGACCAGGACGCGGCGCCCAAGGCGGCCGAGTGTGCCGAGTTGCCGCTGCGGTGGCATTTCGTCGGCCAGTTGCAGACCAACAAGGTCCGCTCCGTGGTCGGTTACGCGGATGTGGTGCAGTCCGTCGACCGGGCCAGGCTGGTGACGGCCCTGTCGAAGGAGGCCGTGCGGGCCGGGCGTGAGGTGGGCTGCCTGCTGCAGGTGGCGCTCGACGCCGGGGCGAGCGAGCGCGGCGAGCGGGGCGGTGTGGCCCCGGGCGGTGTCGAGGAGTTGGCCGCACTGGTCGCCGGATCGCCGGGGCTGCGACTTGACGGACTGATGACCGTCGCACCTCTGACCGGGGAGTACGCCGGGCGCCAACGGGAGGCCTTCGGGCGGTTGATGGATTTGTCGACTGACCTGCGAAGAGCTCATCCTGCTGCGAACATGGTGTCGGCAGGGATGAGTGCGGACCTCGAGGAGGCCGTGGCGGCCGGAGCGACACATGTACGCGTCGGCACTGCGGTACTCGGAGTCCGCCCCAGGCTCGGGTAACGTCGCCAGGAAGTCGGACCACAGCAGAAAATATGGTCGTTACCGCCGAAGGGCGGACACAAGGGCCACGTGGATCGCGGGACTTGGCAGTTGAAAGTCGATCCACCACAGAGCGGAGGACTCAGAGAATGGCCGGCGCGATGCGCAAGATGGCGGTCTACCTCGGCCTCGTGGAGGACGATGGGTACGACGGCCGGGGCTTCGACCCCGACGACGACTTCGAACCCGAGCTCGACCCGGAACCCGAGCGGGACCACCGGCGACACGAGCCGCCCCATCAGTCACATGGTGCGCATCAGTCCCAAAGGGACGAAGAGGTGCGAATCGTGCAGCCACCGGCGCAGCGTGAGCCGGTGGCTCGTTCCGCTTCGCCAGGCGCGGAATCCGGGCGCCCGGCGCGCATCGCGCCCGTGGCATCCATCACACAAGAACGTCAGTCCCTGGAGAAGAACGCACCGGTGATCATGCCCAAGGTCGTGTCGGAACGAGAGCCGTACCGGATCACCACGCTTCACCCCCGGACCTACAACGAGGCCCGTACCATCGGGGAACACTTCCGTGAGGGCACCCCGGTGATCATGAATCTCACTGAGATGGATGACACAGACGCGAAGCGACTTGTCGACTTTGCGGCCGGTTTGGTGTTTGGTCTTCACGGCAGCATCGAGCGGGTGACGCAGAAGGTGTTCCTGTTGTCGCCTGCTAACGTCGATGTCACGGCGGAGGACAAGGCCCGCATCGCAGAGGGCGGGTTCTTCAACCAGAGCTGAGACGCAAGACCGGAAACAGCTGTACAGAGAAGCACGGAACAGGGGAGAGGGAAGCACCGAACATGAGCGTGGTCCTGGATGTCGTCTACATCGCGCTGATGGTCTTCCTCATCGTGCTCATCTTCCGGTTGGTCATGGACTACGTCTTCCAGTTCGCCCGCTCATGGCAGCCCGGCAAGGCGATGGTGGTCGTTCTGGAGGCCACCTACACTGTCACCGATCCACCGCTCAAGCTTCTGCGGCGGGTAATCCCGCCGTTGCGTCTCGGGGGCGTGGCGCTTGACCTGTCCTTCTTCGTACTGATGATCATCGTCTACATCCTGATCTCGATCGTGGTCCGGCTGTGAGCGATGTGAACTACCGTCTTGCCGATGCCGACGACTACGTTGAGGTGAAGAGATGCCGTTGACCCCCGAGGACGTGCGGAACAAGCAGTTCACGACCGTCCGCCTCCGAGAAGGCTATGACGAGGACGAGGTCGATGCCTTCCTCGATGAGGTCGAAGCCGAACTGACCCGCCTGCTTCGTGAGAACGAGGACCTGCGGGCCAAACTGGCCGCGGCCACGCGCGCTGCTGCCCAGAACCAGCAGAACATGCGCAAGCCGCCCGAACAGGACCAGCAGCAGGGTGGCATGCCCCCGCAAGGCGGCATGCAGGGCGGTATGCAGCAAGGCGGCATGCAGCAGGGCGGTATGCAGCAGCAGGGCATGCCCCAGCAGGGGATGCCTCCGCAGGGCATGCGAGGTCCGGGCGCTCCGGTGCCCGCCGGCATATCGGGCCCGCCGCAGCAGCAGATGGGTGGCCCCATGGGTGGCCCGCCCCAGCTGCCGAGCGGTGCCCCGCAGCTGCCCGCCGGTCCCAACGGCGGTCAGGGTGGTCCGCAGGGCCAGGGTCCGATGGGCCAGGGTCCGATGGGTCAAGGCCCCATGGGTCAGGGCCCGATGGGCCAGGGTCCGATGGGCCAGGGCCCCATGGGTCAGGGTCCGATGGGCCAGGGTATGGGCGGTCAGCCCCCCATGCAGCAGCAGATGGGCGGTCCGATGGGCGGCCCCATGGGCGGTCCGATGGGCGGCCCCGGTCAGGGCCCCGGTGGCGACAGCGCCGCCCGTGTCCTCTCGCTGGCCCAGCAGACCGCCGACCAGGCGATCGCCGAGGCCCGTTCCGAGGCCAACAAGATCGTGGGTGAGGCGCGTTCGCGTGCCGAGGGTCTGGAGCGGGACGCCCGCGCCAAGGCCGACGCCCTGGAGCGGGACGCGCAGGAGAAGCACCGCGTCGCGATGGGCTCCCTGGAGTCCGCTCGCGCCACGCTCGAGCGCAAGGTCGAGGACCTGCGTGGCTTCGAGCGCGAGTACCGCACGCGTCTGAAGTCCTACCTCGAGTCCCAGCTGCGTCAGCTGGAGACCCAGGCCGACGACTCGCTCGCTCCGCCGCGCACCCCGGCCACGGCTTCGCTGCCGCCGTCCCCGGCGCCTTCCATGGCCCCGGCCGGTGCCCAGTCCTACGGCGGCAACCCGGGCATGGGTGCTCCCGGCCCGGCGGCTCCGTCCTACGGCGGGCAGCAGCAGATGTCCCCGGCGATGACCCAGCCGATGGCGCCGGTACGGCCGCAGGGCCCGTCGCCGATGGGCCAGGCGCCCTCGCCGATGCGTGGTTTCCTCATCGACGAGGATGACAACTGACGGCCTGTAGTACGCCTTAGGCGTCGGCAGCGTTCAAAGGGCGGGACCCCGGATCACCATCCGGGGTCCCGCCCTTTTGCGCGCGTCGACGGCGATCACGGGGCTCGCCCTCGTGGGCCCGTCGCGAGCCCGCCGAGTCCGCCCCGGATCCGCGCGCCGGACGGCCGGACACGAGAAGGGCCCGGCCCCCCGAGGGGAGCCGGGCCCTTCGCGGACCGTGCTTACGCCTTGCGCAGGCGGAACGTCAGCGTGAGGCCGTCGTCCGTGAACGCGGCGCCGTATGTGTCGTCCGCCTCACCCTGGGCGAAGTCCGTGGCGAGGACCTCGTCGGCGATCAGGCCGGCGTGACCGGACAGGGCGTCGGCGGTCGCCGGGTCGGTCGCCGTCCAGCGCAGCGCGATGCGGTCGGCGACGTCGAGGCCGCTGTTCTTGCGGGCCTCCTGGATCAGCCGGATCGCGTCCCGGGCCAGGCCGGCGCGGCGCAGCTCCTCGGTGATCTCCAGGTCGAGGGCGACCGTCGCGCCGGAGTCGGAGGCGACCGACCAGCCCTCGCGCGGGGTCTCCGTGATGATGACCTCGTCGGGGGCCAGAGTGATCGTCTCGCCGTCGACCTCCACCGAGGCCGTGCCCTCGCGCAGGGCGAGGGAGAGCGCGGCCGCGTCGGCGTTCGCGACGGCCTTGGCCACGTCCTGGACGCGCTTGCCGAACCGCTTGCCCAGGGCGCGGAAGTTGGCCTTGGCGGTCGTGTCGACCAGGCTGCCGCCGACCTCGGAGAGGGACGCCAGCGACTCGACGTTGAGCTCCTCCGTGATCTGACCGTGCAGTTCGCGGTCGAGGGCGTCGAAGCCGCTCGCGGCGATCAGGGCGCGCCTCAGGGGCTGGCGGGTCTTGACGCCCGACTCCGCGCGCGTGGCGCGGCCCAGCTCCACCAGGCGGCGGACCAGGACCATCTGCTTCGACAGCTCCGGGTCGATCGCGGAGAGGTCGGCCTCCGGCCAGGCGGCCAGGTGGACCGAGCCCGGCGCGTCCGGGGTGACCGGCACGACGAGGTCCTGCCAGACCCGCTCGGTGATGAACGGCGTCAGCGGGGCCATCAGCTTGGTGACGGTCTCGACGACCTCGTGCAGGGTGCGCAGCGCGGCCTTGTCGCCCTGCCAGAAGCGGCGACGGGAGCGGCGCACGTACCAGTTGGACAGGTCGTCGACGAACGCGGAGAGCAGCTTGCCGGCGCGCTGGGTGTCGTACGCCTCCAGAGCCTGCGTCACCTGGTCGGTGAGCGCGTGGAGTTCGGAGAGCAGCCAGCGGTCCAGGACCGGGCGGTCGGCCGGGGCCGGGTCGGCCCCGCTGGGCGCCCAGCCGGACGTACGGGCGTACAGGGCCTGGAAGGCGACGGTGTTCCAGTACGTCAGGAGCGTCTTGCGGACGACCTCCTGGATGGTGTTGTGGCCCACCCGGCGGGCCGCCCACGGGGAACCGCCGGCCGCCATGAACCAGCGGACCGCGTCGGCGCCGTGCTGGTCCATCAGCGGGATCGGCTGCAGGATGTTGCCCAGGTGCTTGGACATCTTGCGGCCGTCCTCGGCGAGAATGTGGCCCAGGCAGACGACGTTCTCGTACGACGACTTGTCGAAGACCAGCGTGCCGACGGCCATCAGCGTGTAGAACCAGCCGCGGGTCTGGTCGATGGCCTCGCTGATGAACTGCGCCGGGTAGCGGGACTCGAAGAGTTCCTTGTTCTTGTACGGGTAGCCCCACTGCGCGAACGGCATCGAACCCGAGTCGTACCAGGCGTCGATGACCTCCGGCACGCGCGTGGCCGTCCGCCCGCAGCCCTCCTGGGGGCAGGCGAAGGTGACCGCGTCGATGTACGGGCGGTGCGGGTCCAGCCCGGACTGGTCGGTGCCGGTGAGCTCGGTGAGTTCCGCGCGCGAGCCGGCGACCGTGAGGTGGTCGTCCTCGCAGCGCCAGATCGGCAGCGGGGTGCCCCAGTAGCGGTTGCGGGAGAGCGCCCAGTCGATGTTGTTGTTCAGCCAGTCGCCGTACCGGCCGTTCTTGACCGTGTCCGGGAACCAGTTGGTCTTCTCGTTCTCCTGGAGGAGGCGGTCCTTGACGGCCGTGGTGCGGATGTACCAGGACGGCTGCGCGTAGTAGAGGAGCGCGGTGTGGCAGCGCCAGCAGTGCGGGTAGCTGTGCTCGTACGGGATGTGCTGGAAGAGGAGTCCGCGCTGCTGGAGGTCCTCGGTGAGCTTTTCGTCGGCCTTCTTGAAGAAGACGCCGCCGACCATCGGGACGGACTCCTCGAAGGTGCCGTCCGGGCGGACCGGGTTGACGACGGGCAGGCCGTAGGCGCGGCAGACCTTGAGGTCGTCCTCACCGAAGGCGGGGGACTGGTGGACCAGACCGGTGCCGTCCTCGGTGGTGACGTACTCGGCGTTCACCACGTAGTGCGCGGGCTCCGGGAACTCCACGAGCTCGAACGGACGTTGATAGGTCCAGCGCTCCATTTCGGCGCCGGTGAAGGTCTGGCCGGTGGTCTCCCAGCCCTCGCCGAGCGCCTTGGCGACCAGCGGCTCGGCGACGACGAGCTTCTCCCGGCCGTCGGTCGCCACGACGTAGGGGACCTCGGGGTGCGCGGCCACGGCCGTGTTGGAGACCAGCGTCCAGGGCGTCGTCGTCCAGACCAGGAGGGCGGCTTCGCCGGCGAGCGGACCGGAGGTGAGCGGGAAACGGACGTACACGGACGGGTCGACGACCGTCTCGTAGCCCTGGGCCAGCTCGTGGTCCGACAGACCCGTGCCGCACCGGGGGCACCAGGGGGCGACGCGGTGGTCCTGGACCAGCAGGCCGTTGTCGAAGATCTCCTTCAGGGACCACCAGACCGACTCGATGTACTCGGGGTCCATCGTGACGTAGGCGTCGTCGAGGTCGACCCAGTAACCCATGCGGGTCGTCAGCTCGGAGAACGCGTCGGTGTGGCGGAGCACGGACTCACGGCACTTGTCGTTGAAGGCGGCGATGCCGTACGCCTCGATGTCCTGCTTGCCGGAGAAGCCCAGCTCCTTCTCGACCGCCAGCTCCACCGGGAGGCCGTGGCAGTCCCAGCCGGCCTTGCGGGCCACGTGGTAGCCGCGCATGGTGCGGAAGCGGGGGAACACGTCCTTGAAGACGCGTGCCTCGATGTGGTGGGCGCCGGGCATGCCGTTGGCGGTGGGCGGGCCCTCGTAGAACACCCACTCGGGGCGCCCCTCGGACTGCTCCAGGCTCTTGGCGAAGATCTTCTGCTCGCGCCAGAAGTCGAGCACCGCGTGCTCGAGGGCGGGCAGGTCGACCTGGGCGGGCACCTGGCGGTACTGCGGCTGCGTGTTCAACGAGCTTCCTCCGGCGGACATACTGCCTTCCGTCGGAGGGACGAGAGCCGACTTGTCTGTCTACGCCATGTGCGGCGCGCTCCCGCGGTACCACCCTCCTTGGCCCTCCGGTGCGCTCCACGCGCCGGTGAGCCCCCTCATTGGGGTCGCGATGCCGGTTCTACCGGCCGCCGCCTGTCGGCTGCGGCTTTCTTCCGGCGGCTCCGGGGTGATCTTCACGTCGCGCAGGCCCCCGGGCTTCCACCGTCCCCGGGTCGCTCTGGGCTGCGTACGCCGCTACTCGTCCCCATCCACGCTTTTCGCTCCGCCCAGTGTACGGCTCCCCGACGACAGCGGCCGACGGGTTTTCGGGGGCGTGGGGCCCGGACGCCGGGTCGGCTCGTGATGACCCGAATGGTGGCTTTCTGTGATGGTATGGGCGTTCGGATTCCGGGATGTCCGGCTCGGCGGATTACCCGGCGGGGAGCTGGGCACAACGGATGCAGGCTTGCCGCGTGGCGTGCGCGAGGCGGGCGAATCGGGCGGTGCGCCCCGTTGCCGCGGGCCCCAAGTCGATTTATCGTCCCAGCACGATTCGCGTGCAAGATCACAATATGTGAAGGGGCCGCGGCCATGGTGGCGAAGAAGACCGCCGTACAGCAGTCTGCGTCCGGCAGCTCCACGAGCGCCTCCGGCGCTTCCGGCGTCTCCGGTTCCCCTGGTGCTTCCGGTGCTTCCGGTGCCTCCGGCGGCGCGGCCGAGCACGACGGAGCCGTGAAGACGGTACGGTCCGCCGCTGCCGGGGTGGGGAAGAAGGCGGCCGCCAAGAAGGCGGCGGGCCGAAGACCTGTGGAGGAGGAAGCGGCGCAGGCTGCGGTGCCGCATCCGGTCCCGGCGGAGGAACCGCCGGGACCGGCCGGGAAGGCGCCCGCCGCGAAGAAGAGCGCCGCCAAGAAGAACGCGGTGAAGAAGGCGGCCACTGAGGCGGCCGCCAAGAAGGCCGTCACCAGGAAGGCGGCCGCCAGGAAGGCCCCGGAGAAGAAGGTCGCCGCGGCGGACACGACGACCGCGAAGAAGACCGTCGCGAGGAAGGCGGCCGCCACGAAGGCGACCGCCGAGAAGGCGCCGGCCGAGAAGATCGCCGGCGCCGAAGGCGTGACCGCGACGAGTGCGGGCAGGAAGAGCACGGCCAAGAAGGTGGGCGCGGCCTCGGCCGCGGAGCAGACGGGAGCCACGACTGTGGTTGCGAAGAAGACTCCGGGTACGGCCACGGCGGCGAAGACCGCCGTCCCCAAGGCGCGCCTCGCGGCGGTGGAGCCCGGCGAGCTCGCGGTGCGCCCCGGCGAGGAACCGTGGACGCCGGAGGAGGCCGAGGAGGCCCGCGCGGAGCTCCAGTCCGAGCAGGCGCGGCTGCGGGCCGAGCTCGCCGCCTCGGAGGCGGCGCTGACGGGACTGATGCGGGACTCGGGGGACGGCGCCGGGGACGACCAGGCGGACACCGGGACGAAGAACATCACGCGGGAACACGAGCTGGCGCTGGCCGCCAACGCGCGCGAGATGCTGGTGCAGACCGAACACGCCCTGGAGCGGCTGGACGCCGGCACCTACGGCCTGTGCGAGAACTGCGGCCAGGCCATCGGCAAGGCCCGGATGCAGGCCTTCCCGAGGGCCACTCTGTGCGTCGAGTGCAAGCAGAAGCAGGAGCGCCGGTACTG
Organism: Streptomyces sp. NBC_00637; assembly: GCF_045161545.1. Classification (NCBI taxonomy): domain Bacteria; kingdom Bacillati; phylum Actinomycetota; class Actinomycetes; order Kitasatosporales; family Streptomycetaceae; genus Streptomyces; species Streptomyces sp. NBC_00637. The sequence goes on from NZ_CP109046.1 coordinate 6,312,445, forward strand.
ATCACCTGGCTGCCGGGGGGTGTGCCGTACCCTCGTCCTCAGTCAGGTACCTAGGTTGAGGGACTCACGTGGCAGAGGCGGAGCGCGTCATCGGTACGCCGGACACCCCAGAGGCGGGATCCGAGCCGGAGCAGTCGTCCGGCCCGGACGGGCAGGAGAGCACCGAGGCGCGGCCCAGGGGCAAGCGTCGGATCGCCGTGCTCTTCACCGTCGCCACGTTCGCGTACGTGATCGACCTGGTGAGCAAGATGATCGTGGTCGCCAGGCTCGAGCATCACGCGCCGATCGAGATCATCGGGGACTGGCTGAAGTTCGAGGCCATCCGCAACGCGGGCGCGGCCTTCGGCTTCGGCGAGGCCTTCACCATCATCTTCACGGTGATCGCGTCGGCCGTGATCGTGGTGATCGCCCGGCTCGCCCGCAAGCTCTACAGCCTGCCCTGGGCGATCGCCCTGGGGCTGCTGCTCGGCGGCGCGCTGGGCAACCTCACCGACCGGATCTTCCGCGCGCCGGGTGTCTTCGAGGGCGCGGTCGTGGACTTCATCGCCCCGAAGCACTTCGCCGTGTTCAACCTCGCCGACTCGGCGATCGTCTGCGGCGGCATCCTGATCGTGCTGCTGTCCTTCAAGGGTCTGGACCCGGACGGGACCGTCCACAAGGACTGACCGCCCGGCGGTTGTCCACAGGGCCGTACGGCGGTACCGGCGCCGTCCGGCATACTCGACGGGTGAGCACGATTCCCGAGACCCGCACCCTGCCCGTGCCGGACGGCCTGGAGGGCGAGCGCGTAGACGCCGCCATCTCCCGCATGTTCGGCTTCTCCCGTACGAAGGCCGCCGAGCTGGCCGCGGCGGGGAAGGTCACGGTCGACGGCTCGGTGGTCGGAAAGTCCGAGCGGGTGATCGGTGGTGCCTGGCTGGAGGTCGAGATGCCGCCGGCGCCGCCGCCGGTGCAGATCGTCGCCGAGCCGGTCGAGGGCATGGAGATCGTGCACGACGACGACGACGTGGTCGTGATCGTCAAGCCGGTCGGCGTGGCCGCGCACCCGTCGCCCGGCTGGAGCGGGACGACCGTCATCGGCGGGCTCGCCGCCGCCGGGTACCGCATCTCCACCTCCGGTGCCGCCGAGCGCCAGGGCATCGTGCACCGCCTCGACGTCGGCACCTCGGGGCTGATGGTGGTCGCCAAGTCGGAGCGGGCGTACACGTCGCTCAAGCGCCAGTTCAAGGAGCGCACGGTCGACAAGCGCTACCACACGCTCGTCCAGGGTCACCCCGACCCGACCAGCGGCACGATCGACGCGCCCATCGGCCGGCACCCGCACCACGACTACAAGTGGGCGGTCACGGCCGAGGGCAAGCCGTCCGTCACGCACTACGACCTGATCGAGGCCTTCCGCGCGGCCTCCCTGCTGGACGTGAAGCTGGAGACGGGGCGTACGCACCAGATCCGCGTCCACATGGCCGCCCACCGCCACCCCTGCGTCGGCGACCTGACCTACGGCGCCGACCCCACGCTCTCCAAGCGGCTGGGCCTGACCCGGCAGTGGCTGCACGCCGTGCGGCTGGGCTTCGAGCACCCCGGGGACGGCCAGTGGGCCGAGTTCGCCAGTGACTACCCCGAGGACCTGGCCAAGGCCCTGGAGCGGGTCCGCGAGGAGACCTACGGATGAGCGGCCCCCACGGGTACACGGTGCGGGTGGCCGAGGACCCCGCCGACCTGGAGGCGTGCTTCGCGGTGCGCAAGGAGGTCTTCGTCGGCGAGCAGGGCGTGCCCGAGGAGATCGAGTACGACGAGCACGACCCCGGCGCCGTCCATGTGCTGGCGGTCCGGGAGGACGGGCTGCCGCTCGGCACCGGGCGGCTGCTGTACGGCGAGGCGGCCGCCGGCAGGACCGGCGGCGACCTGTCGGTGGGCTCGCTGGGGCGGCTCGCCGTGAACCGCGAGGCCCGCGGGCTGGGCGTCGGGGTCGCGCTGGTGCGGGGCATCGAGGAGGCGGCACGGGCGCGGGGGCTCGTGGCCGTGGATCTGCACGCACAGACGCAGGCGCTGGGGTTCTACGAGCGGCTGGGGTACGTGGCGTACGGGCCGGAGGACATGGAGGCGGGGATTCCGCACCGGTCCATGCGGCGTTCTCTGTAGCGGACGGCGCTCGTGCGACGCTGGAGGTCTGGATGTTCTTGATCGTCTAGACCGGAGCGCTGACCGTGGACCAGCTGGCCCTGTTGTTCGTCCTGTTGCTCGGGGCCGTGGTGAGCGTCCCGGTCGGGGACCGGTTCGGGTTGCCCGCCCCGGTCCTCATGACGCTGCTCGGGATCGTCCTCGCGGTGCTCGAGTTCGTACCCAACGTGGACGTCCCGCCGGACCTGATCCTGCCGCTCCTGCTGCCGCCCCTTCTGTACGCGGCGGTGCGGCGGACCTCGTGGCGGCAGTTCGCGGCGAACGTGCGGCCGATCTTCCTGCTGGCCGTGGCGCTGGTCTTCGTCACCACGGTGTGCGTGGCGGCGGTGGCCCACACGATCGTGCCGGGGCTGCCGCTCGCCGCCGCCGTGGCGCTGGGCGCGCTGGTCGCGCCGCCCGACCCGGTGGCCGCCACCGCCGTGGCCGGACAACTCGGGCTGCCCCGCCGGCTGGTGTCCATCCTGGAGGGCGAAGGGCTGTTCAACGACGTCACGGCCATCGTGCTCTACCACGTCGCGATCGCCGCGGCCGTGAGCGGCTCGTTCTCGCCGTGGAAGGCCGGTCTCGACCTGGTGCTGTCCGCGGTGGTGGCCGTGGCGGTGGGTGTGGCGCTCGGCTGGGGCGCGAACCGGCTGCTGGACGTCCTCGGGGACACGACGCTGCAGATCGGGCTGACGCTCCTGGTGCCGTACGCCTCGTACGTGCTGGCGGAGGAGTTCCACGGGTCCGGGGTGCTGGCCGTCCTGACCACGGCCCTCTTCCTCGCCGAGTACGCCACCGATCCCGACGACGTGCTGACCCGGCTGGCCGGCCACACCTTCTGGGACATCATCGACACCCTCGTCACCGGCGTCGCGTTCGGGCTGATCGGCCTGGAGCTGCACAACGCCCTCCGGACGGCGTCCGGGCGGTGGGGGGAGATGCTGGGCTGGGCGGCGGTGATCGTGGTCGTGGTCGTCGTCGTACGGCTGCTGTGGCTGCTGCCGGCGACCTGGCTGACGCAACGGCTGCACGCCAGACAGGACCACCTGGAGGACATTCCGACGAACTGGCGGGAGACCCTCGTCATGTGGTGGTCCGGGATGCGCGGGGTGGCCTCGGTGGCGCTGGCGCTGGCCGTGCCGCTGAAGACCGACGACGGCGGGCCCTTTCCCGACCGGGACGAGATCATCTTCATCGCGTTCGGCGTGATCATGGCGACCCTGGTGCTTCAGGGACTGACCCTGCCGTGGCTGGTGAAGCGCCTCGGCGTGCAGGCGGACACCGACCGGGAGAAGGAGTTCGAGAAGGAGCTCGCGGTCCGGGCGGCGAAGGCGGCGAAGCGGCGGCTGCGGGAGATCGAGGCCGAGGAGAATCTGTCGGAGGAGTTGTCCGAGCAGATGCTGCGGCGGGCCTTCGACATCGGACTGCGGATCAGCCCGGACGTCGGGGAGGACGAACGGCGGGAGGGGCACGATCAGCGGGTGCGCAGGCTGAAGCGGGTACGGCGGATCCAGGCGGAGATGCTGAGCGCGGCCCGGCACGAGGTGGTCGGGGCGCGCAGCGAACCGGGCGCCGACCCGGAGATCGTGGACCGGGTGCTGCGGCATCTGGACGTGCGCAGTCTGAAGTGAGGTGACCGGCGGAGTGGGTCGTCGTGGCGGTGTTCAGCTCAGTGACGGCGTGTCGAGGTCGGCCGACGGCTGGGCGAGGGCGACCGGCGACCGGGAGCGCCGGCGACGGTCGGCCCCGGTGTTCTCCGGGGCCGCCGTCGAGCCGGCGCGAGGTGAGCGGCCTGTCGGAGAGACTTTCACTGGACGCGCCGGGACGCCCGGGGACATGGCCGCCATGCCGTACTGGCCGGCCTTCCCCGGGCGTCGGTCACCTCACTTCGCAGGCCGTCCGGATCGACGGCGGTGCGGAACGGGGCGTCCGCCGGTCAGCGGCCCGTCCGCGGCGGCTCGTAGACGCGGCGGGCCGTGCCGTCGGGGGACGAGGACTGGGCGGGCAGGCGGCCCGGGGGCAGCGCGGCGTCGGCCGTGTTGACCCGCGGGAGCGCGTACGCGTGCTCCTTCGACAGCCAGCGGATCATCTCCTCGCGGACCCTGACCCGCACCGTCCAGATGTCGTCGGCGTCCTTCGCCGTGACCAGGGCCCGCACCTGCATGGTGTTGGGCGTGGTGTCGGTGACGTCGAGCCCGCAGGCGCGGCCGTCCCAGGCCGGGCACTCGCGCAGGATGTCGCGCAGCTTCTCGCGCATCGCCTCCACCGGCGCCGCGTGGTCGACGTGCCAGTAGACGATGCCGGTCATCTCCGGGGTGCCGCGCGACCAGTTCTCGAAGGGCTTCGAGGTGAAGTACGACACCGGCATGGTGATCCGGCGCTCGTCCCAGGTCCGCACGGTCAGGAAGGTCAGGGTGATCTCCTCGACCGTGCCCCACTCGCCGTCCACCACGACCGTGTCGCCGATGCGCACCATGTCGCCGAAGGCGATCTGAAGGCCGGCGAACATGTTGCTCAGGGTCGACTGGGCGGCCACACCGGCGACGATGCCGAGGATCCCGGCCGAGGCCAGCAGGGACGCGCCCGCCGCGCGCATGGGCGGGAACGTCAGCAGCATCGAGGCCGCCGCGACCACCCCGACGACGGCCGACACCACCCGCATGATCAGCGACACCTGGGTCCGCACCCGCCGGACCCGGGCCGCGTCGCGGTGCATGCGCGCGTAGCGCGAGTACGAGGTCTCGACGATCGCCGCCGCGATCCTGATCACCAGCCAGGCCGCCGAGCCGATCAGCACCAGGGTGAGGAACTGACCGATGCCGGTCCGATGCTCCTCCAGCAACCGGGCGGCGTCGTACGACCCTCTCAGCATCGCCGCGCACAGCACGAGCTGATAGGGGATGCGGCCACGGCGCAGCAGACCCCACATCGGGGTCTCGGGGTGCCGTTGGTCGGCCTTGCACAGCAGGCGGTCGGTGGCCCAGCCGATGAGGACTGTCAGCACGACCGAACCGCCGACCACGATCACGGGGCGGAGCAGGTTCTCCATGCCTTCGAACGTAACCGGGTCGGAGGGGTCCTGAACATGCGGTTTGTGTGAGGAGGCGCACGCACGGCGTTGTCGGTGCAGGCTGGCACCATGGGCGCATGAACATCATGCTCTTTCACTCGACCTATGGACCGCGGCCCGCGGTGGGCGCCGCGGCGGACCGGCTGCGCGCCGCCGGGCACGAGGTGTGGACGCCGGACCTCTTCGAGGGACGCACGTTCGACACGGTCGAGGAGGGCATGGCGTACAACGAGGAGATCGGCAAGGACGAGCTGCTGAAGAGAGCCGTCCTGGCCGCCGCGCCCTACTCGGAGCGCGGGCTGGTGTACGCCGGGTTCTCGCTCGGCGCGTCGATCGCGCAGACCCTCGCCCTCGGCGACGCCAGGGCGCGCGGCCTGCTCCTCCTGCACGGCACCTCGGACCTCGCGCCGAACGTCTCGGTGGACGGCCTCCCCGTGCAGCTGCATGTCGCGGAGCCGGACCAGTTCGAGACCGACGACTGGCTGAGCGCCTGGTATCTCCAGATGGGCAGAGCGGGCGCCGACGTGGAGGTCTACCGGTACGCGGGCGCCGGGCACCTGTACACCGACCCCGGCCTGCCCGACTACGACGAGGAGGCGGCCGAGGCCACCTGGCGGGTGGCACTCGGCTTCCTCGACGCGCTCTAGGCGGGTCCGGACCCGAATCCGGACCCGGACCCGAATCCGGACCCGGATCGAGGCCTTGATCTAGACCGGGTCGTAGGTCCGCTCCATCTTCTGCGTGCCGCTGCGCGTGCGGTACGAGCGGGACCAGGCGGAGGTCGCGGTGGTGCTGGTGCGGTCGGACAGCACGTAGTAGTCCATCTGCGCGCGCTCGGCGGTGATGTCCAGGACGCCGTAACCGTGCCGGTCGGTGTCGACGAAGTGGACGTGCCGGTTCGCGGCCCTGATGATCGGGGAGGCGACCGCGGTGAGCGTGCCCTCCGGGACCTTCACGATGTCGTCGAGGTTGTCGGAGGTCACCGAGGTGACCACGAACTCCGTGGCCGCCGAGGCCGACAGCGGGTACGTCCCGGCGTCCACCGGCACGTCGTTGGCCCACGCCATGTGGATGTCACCGGTCAGGAAGACGGTGTTGCGGATGGCGTTGGAGCGCAGGTGGGCGAGGAGTTCGCGGCGGTCGTCGGTGTAGCCGTCCCACTGGTCGGTGTTGAGGCCGAGGCCCTCCTGGGGCAGGCCGAGCAGCTTGGCCAGCGGCTTGAACAGGTCCGCGGAGAGCGAGCCGATCGCGAACGGCGAGATCATCACCGAGTTGCCGACCAGCCGCCAGGTGGTGTCGGACGCCTTCAGCCCGGCCTTCAGCCAGTCGAGCTGGGCGCGTCCGGTGAGCGTGCGGTCCGGGTCGTCGACGGTGCCGTTGCCGACGGCGACCTGCTGCGAGCGGAAGGACCGCAGGTCCAGCAGGGACAGATCGGCGAGCTTGCCGAAGCGCAGCCGGCGGTAGGTGGTGCCGGCGATGGCCGGTCGGACCGGCATCCACTCGAAGTAGGCCTGCTTGGCGGCCGCCTGACGGGCCGGCCAGGCGCCCTCGGTGCCCTCGGTGTGGTTCTCGGCGCCGCCCGACCAGGTGTCGTTGGCGAACTCGTGGTCGTCCCAGATGGCGACGACCGGCGCCTTCGCGTGCAGGGCCTGGAGGTCCGGGTCGGTCTTGTACTTGCCGTGCCGGGTGCGGTAGTCGGCGAGGGTGAGGATCTCGTGCGTGGGCGCCGTCTGCCGTACGACGGTCCCGCGCGTGCCGTACTCGCCGGTGCCGTACTCGTAGATGTAGTCGCCGAGGTGCAGCCAGGCGTCCAGGTCGCCGCGGGCCGCGAGGTGACGGTACGAGGAGAAGTAGCCGGCCTCCCAGTTGGCGCAGGAGACCACGCCGAAGCGCAGGCCGGTGACGGCCGCGTCCGCCGCCGGCGCGGTGCGGGTACGCGCCACCGGGGAGTCGGTGCCGCCGGACGAGAAGCGGAACCAGTAGTCGGTGGCGGGCGCGAGACCGCGGATGTCGGCCTTGACGGTGTGATCGGTCGCGGCGGAGGCGGTGGTGGAGCCCTTGGCGACCACGTTCGTCAGTGCCTTGTCCGTGGCGACGACCCAGCTCACCTCGGTGTCCGGACCGAGCCCGGAGCCGGGTATCGCCTCGGCGGTGGGCGTCACCCGGGTCCACAGCAGGACGCCGTCGGGCAGCGGGTCGCCGGAGGCGAGGCCGTGCAGGAAGACGGGGGCCTCGGCGGCCCTGGCCGGCAGCGCGGCGGCGAGCGGGCCGGCCAGCACGGCCGTGGCGGCCACGGCCTTGAGCGCCGTACGGCGGCGCGGCGACAGCGAGTTGGGGCGCTCTGACGAGGTGTCGGCGCTCTCGGAGGATCTGTATCGACTGGTCACGGACGATCAGATTACTGACCAGTACGGCAAAGAGCGGGCGAACTGTCAAAAGTTCGCCCGCTCTTCCTCGGAGTGTCGGATCGGAGGCCGATCAGCCCTTGAGGGCCGCGTCGACCGCCGCGGTGAAGTCGGCGACCGTCATCGGGGCGTTCTTCCCGTCGGAGCCGGTCAGCGTCTTGCCGTCCATCTTCAGGGTCGGGGTGCCCGTGACGCCGCTCTTGTCGAACGTCTTGGACATCTCCAGCGCCCACCGGTCGTAGGTGCCGTTCTTCACGGCGGTCTGGAACTTGCTGTTGCCCTTCAGGGCGGAGACCGTGTCCGCGACCTTGATCAGGTAGGCGTCGTCCTTGAACTTGTCGCTGGTCTCCTCGGGGTGGTACTTCGCCGAGTAGAGAGCGGTCTTGTACTCGAGGAACGCCTCGGGGCTGACGTTGAGAGCGGCGCCCAGGGCGCTGAGCGCGTTCTTGGAGCCCTCGCCGGTCAGGCTGTTGTCGAGGAAGCTGGCGCCGACGTACTGGATCTTGAACTTGCCGGCGTCGTAGTCGCTCTTCACCGTCGCGCCGACCGTCTGCTCGAACTGGGCGCAGATCGGGCAGCGCGGGTCCTCGTACATCACGAGCGTCTTCTTGGCGGTCGCCTTGCCCATGACGACCGTCGTGCCCTTCGTGCCGGTGGTGTTGGCCGGCTTGACCAGCTTGGCCTTCGCGGCGTCCTCCCAGTAGCCGGGCTTGTTCGCCTGGACGACCGCGTAACCTATGCCGCCGGCCGCGGCGAGGACGGCGACGACCGAGCAGGCGACGATGATCTGCCGCCTGGTCTTGGCCCGCTTGGCCTCGCGCTCACGCTCGACGCGCAGCCGCTCGCGGGCCGCCGTCTTCGATGCCGCGCTGTTCCGCTTGCTCATGGTGTTCTCCAAAAGGGACGCGCACACGTCGTACGCGGAAGTTCGTGTGGGGACTGTGGGACGGGGTGATGCTCGGGCGCCCGGGCCTGTACAGACGGGAGGGTCCGGTCAGACCGCGACGGGCGAGCACGGCGGTCCACGCCGTCCCAGGGAGTGCACGAGAATCCGCTCACGGACGGTGGTCGACCGGCGGGTGGGCCGCGGCAGGCGGCGGGTGGCCGGGACGCGTCGTACGTTCACGGCGGCGACGGCCAGCAGCAGCGGCCGGAAGGTGGTCGCGGTCGCGGCCCGCAGCAGCTGGGCCAGGGCCCGCTCGCCCCGGCGCAGCCAGGCGGCCGCGATCAGGCCGACGCACAGGTGCGCGCCGAGCAGCAGCCACGCGGCGGCCGGGTCGGGGTGGGCGAGGAGGCCGCCCAGCTGGTCGGTGCCGGTGCCGGTGCCGGTGACCTGGGCCAGCGGGGTGCCGACGGGTGTGCCGTCGCCGCAGAGCACGTCCCAGCCGACCGAGGCCAGCGGGCCGGCGACCGGGCCGCCCGCCCGGCCGTAGCAAACGTGCTGGCCGGTGGTGAAGACGGTGTCGGCCGCCAGCTCCAGCGGGATCAGCAGGGCGGCGATCCGCCCGAAGCCGCACTCGCGGCCGGCGAGGACATAGGCGAGGGCGAACACGGCGGCCGCGACGGCGGCCACCGTGTTGAGCGGCAGCGGGGCCCGGGACAGCAGCACGTGCGACGCGGTGCTGAGCGTCACGACGCATGCCGTGAACAGCGCCGCGCGTACGGCTCTGAGTCGGGTCCCGGATATGTCCATAGCGGAGGAGAGTGTGCCACGTGCTCCTGTAGGAGACCCCTAAAGGGTCTCTGTGAGCAGGCGACCGTTAGAGACCTGGAATCCGGCCGTTGCGGAACAGGTCGACGAAGATCTGGTGGTCGGCACGCGCGCGGGCGCCGTACGTGTGCGCGAAGTCGACCAGAAGGGGGGCGAAACCCTCCTCGTCGGCCGCGATCGCCGCGTCGATGGCCCGCTCGGTGGAGAAGGGCACCAGGGACTCGCCGGAGGTGTCGTCCGCCGCCGCGTGCATCGTGGCCGTGGCCCGGCCCAGGTCGGCGACGACGCCCGCGATCTCCTCCGGGTCGTCGATGTCGCCCCAGTCCAGGTCGACCGCGTACGGCGAGACCTCGGCGACCAGCTGCCCGGCGCCGCCCAGCTCGGTCCAGCCCAGCCACGGGTCGGCGTGCTGCTGGAGGGCGCGCTGGGAGATCACCGTGCGGTGGCCCTCGTGCTGGAAGTAGTCGCGGATCGCCGGGTCGGTGATGTGCCGGGAGACGGCCGGCGTCTGGGCCTGCTTGATGTAGATCACGACGTCGTTCTCCAGGGCGTCGCTGTGGCCCTCGAGGAGGATGTTGTACGACGGCAGGCCGGCCGAGCCGATGCCGATGCCCCGGCGGCCGACGACGTCCTTCACGCGGTAGGAGTCCGGGCGGGCCAGGGAGGTCTCCGGCAGGGTCTCCAGATAGCCGTCGAAGGCCGCGAGCACCTTGTAGCGGGTGGCGGCGTCCAGCTCGATGGAGCCGCCGCCGTCGGCGAAGCGGCGCTCGAAGTCCCGGATCTCCGTCATCGAGTCCAGCAGCCCGAAGCGGGTCAGCGACCGGGCGTCGCGCAGCGCGTCGAGGAGCGGGCCCTGCGCGGTGTCCAGGGTGAAGGGCGGCACCTCGTCGCTCTTGGCGCCGGTGGCCAGCGCCCGGATCCGCTCCCGGTAGGCGCCCGCGTACACCTCCACCAGCTCGCTGATCTGCTCGTCGCCGAGCGCCTTCGCGTACCCGATGAGGGCGATCGAGGCGGAGAAGCGCTTCAGGTCCCAGGTGAACGGGCCGACGTACGCCTCGTCGAAGTCGTTGACGTTGAAGATCAGCCGGCCTGTCGCGTCCATGTAGGTGCCGAAGTTCTCCGCGTGCAGATCGCCGTGGATCCACACGCGTGAGGTGCGCTCGTCCAGGAACGGGCCGCCCCGCTTCTCGGCGTCGACATCGTGGTAGAAGAGGCCCGCGGTACCCCGGTAGAACGCGAACGCGGAGGCCGCCATCTTGCGGAACTTCACCCGGAACGCGGCCGGGTCGGCGGCCAGGAGCTGGCCGAACGCGGTGTCGAAGACGGCGAGGATCTCCTCGCCGCGGTGCTCGTCGTTGAGCTGCGGAACCGACATCGCCTGGTGCCTCCTGGTGCATGACATGTACGACAGCGTTTCTGTCGTCTCCAACGGGCGGGGCCGGACGAAAGTGCCCACGACCCCCTGTGAAGGTACGTGGGGAACGAGGCTGGGTGTCAGTCGCGAGGCATAGACTTCGACGCTGTCCCCCGGACCGCCCGCAACCCGTGGGACACCTGTCGACGTATGTTTCCCTTGGAGGCCGCAGCCGTGTCAAAGCCGCCGTTCACGCACCTGCACGTCCATACCCAGTACTCGCTGCTGGACGGTGCCGCGCGGCTGAAGGACATGTTCGACGCGTGCAACGAGATGGGCATGACCCACATCGCCATGTCGGACCACGGCAACCTGCACGGGGCGTACGACTTCTTCCACACCGCGAAGAAGGCCGGAGTCACCCCGATCATCGGGATCGAGGCGTATGTCGCCCCCGAGTCGCGGCGCAACAAGCGCAAGATCCAGTGGGGTCAGCCGCACCAGAAGCGCGACGACGTGTCCGGTTCCGGTGGCTACACGCACAAGACGATCTGGGCGGCGAACGCGACGGGCCTGCACAACCTCTTCAGGCTCTCCTCGGACGCGTACGCCGAGGGCTGGCTCCAGAAGTGGCCCCGGATGGACAAGGAGACCATCTCCCAGTGGTCCGAGGGCCTCATCGCCTCCACCGGCTGCCCCTCCGGCGAGCTCCAGACCCGGCTGCGCCTCGGCCAGTTCGACGAGGCCCTGAAGTCCGCCGCCGAGTACCAGGACATCTTCGGCAAGGACCGCTACTTCCTGGAGCTGATGGACCACGGCATCGAGATCGAGAGCCGGGTCCGCGCCGGCCTCCTGGAGATCGGCAAGAAGCTCGGCATCCCGCCGCTGGTCACCAACGACTCGCACTACACGTACGCGCACGAGGCGACGGCGCACGACGCGCTGCTGTGCATCCAGACCGGCAAGAACCTCTCGGACCCCGACCGCTTCCGCTTCGACGGCACCGGCTACTACCTGAAGTCCACGGACGAGATGTACGCCATCGACTCCTCGGACGCCTGGCAGGAGGGCTGCGCCAACACGCTCCTGGTGGCCGAGCAGATCGACACCTCCGGCATGTTCGAGGCGAAGAACCTCATGCCGAAGTTCGACATCCCCGACGGCTTCACCGAGATCACCTGGTTCAAGGAGGAGGTGCGCCTGGGGATGAACCGCCGTTTCCCGGGCGGCGTCCCCGAGGACCGGCAGAAGCAGGTCGAGTACGAGATGGACGTCATCATCCAGATGGGGTTCCCGGGCTACTTCCTCGTCGTCGCCGACTTCATCATGTGGGCGAAGAACCAGGGCATCGCGGTCGGTCCGGGGCGTGGTTCCGCGGCCGGCTCGATCGTCGCCTACGCGATGGGCATCACCGACCTCGACCCGATCCCGCACGGTCTGATCTTCGAGCGGTTCCTCAACCCCGAGCGCGTCTCCATGCCCGATGTCGACATCGACTTCGACGAGCGCAGGCGCGTCGAGGTGATCCGGTACGTGACGGAGAAGTACGGCGCCGACAAGGTCGCCATGATCGGCACCTACGGCAAGATCAAGGCGAAGAACGCGATCAAGGACTCCGCGCGCGTGCTGGGCTACCCGTACGCCATGGGCGACCGCCTCACCAAGGCGATGCCCGCCGACGTCCTGGGCAAGGGCATCGACCTCAACGGGATCACCGACCCCTCGCACCCGCGCTACAGCGAGGCGGGCGAGATCCGCGCGATGTACGAGAACGAGCCGGACGTCAAGAAGGTCATCGACACCGCCAAGGGCGTCGAGGGCCTGGTCCGGCAGATGGGCGTGCACGCGGCCGGCGTGATCATGTCCAGCGAGCCCATCGTCGACCACGCCCCCATCTGGGTGCGCCACACGGACGGCGTGACCATCACGCAGTGGGACTACCCGCAGTGCGAGTCGCTCGGCCTGCTGAAGATGGACTTCCTCGGCCTGCGCAACCTGACGATCATGGACGACGCCGTCAAGATGGTGAAGTCCAACAAGGGCATCGACCTCGACCTGCTGGCCCTGCCGCTGGACGATCCGAAGACCTTCGAACTGCTCCAGCGCGGTGAGACGCTCGGCGTCTTCCAGTTCGACGGCGGCCCCATGCGCTCGCTGCTGCGCCTGATGAAGCCCGACAACTTCGAGGACATCTCCGCCGTCTCCGCGCTCTACCGTCCCGGCCCGATGGGCATGGACTCGCACACCAACTACGCGCTGCGCAAGAACAAGCTCCAGGAGATCACCCCGATCCACAAGGAGCTCGAGGAGCCGCTCGAAGAGGTGCTGGCCGTCACCTACGGCCTGATCGTGTACCAGGAGCAGGTGCAGAAGGCCGCCCAGATCATCGCCGGGTACTCCCTCGGCGAGGCCGACATCCTGCGCCGCGTGATGGGCAAGAAGAAGCCCGACGAGCTGGCGAAGAACTTCACCATCTTCCAGGCCGGCGCCAAGAAGAACGGCTACAGCGACGAGGCGATCCAGGCGCTGTGGGACGTGCTGGTCCCCTTCGCCGGCTACGCCTTCAACAAGGCGCACTCCGCCGCGTACGGCCTGGTCTCGTACTGGACCGCCTACCTGAAGGCGAACCACCCCGCCGAGTACATGGCCGGACTGCTCACCTCGGTCAAGGACGACAAGGACAAGTCGGCCGTCTACCTCAACGAGTGCCGGCGCATGGGCATCAAGGTGCTCCCGCCCAACGTCAACGAGTCGGTGCACAACTTCGCCGCGCAGGGCGACGACGTGATCCTCTTCGGCCTCGAAGCCGTGCGCAACGTCGGCACCAACGTGGTGGAGTCGATCATCAGGAGCCGCAAGGCCAAGGGCAAGTACGCCTCCTTCCCGGACTACCTCGACAAGGTCGAGGCGGTCGCGTGCAACAAGCGCACCACGGAGTCGCTGATCAAGGCGGGCGCGTTCGACACTCTGGGGCACACCCGCAAGGGCCTCACCGCGCACTTCGAGCCGATGATCGACAACGTGGTCGCGGTCAAGCGCAAGGAGGCCGAGGGCCAGTTCGACCTCTTCGGCGGCATGGGCGAGGAGGAGACCAGCGAGCCCGGCTTCGGACTCGACGTCGAGTTCACGACCGACGAGTGGGAGAAGACGTATCTGCTCGCCCAGGAGCGGGAGATGCTCGGTCTGTACGTCTCCGACCATCCGCTCTTCGGCCTGGAGCACGTGCTGTCCGACAAGGCCGACGCGGGCATCGCCCAGCTCACCGGCGGCGAGCACGCGGACGGCGCGGTCGTCACCATCGGCGGCATCATCTCCGGTCTCCAGCGCAAGATGACCAAGCAGGGCAACGCCTGGGCGATCGCCACCGTCGAGGACCTCGCGGGCTCCATCGAGTGCATGTTCTTCCCGGCGACCTACCAGCTCGTCTCGACCCAACTCGTCGAGGACGCCGTCGTCTTCGTCAAGGGCCGCCTCGACAAGCGGGAGGACGTGCCGCGGCTCGTCGCCATGGAGCTCCAGGTCCCCGACCTGTCCAACGCGGGCACCAACGCGCCCGTGATCCTCACCATCCCGGCCACCCGGGTCACTCCGCCGATGATCAACCGGCTCGGGGAGATCCTCACGCACCACCGGGGTGACAGCGAGGTCCGGATCAGGCTCCAGGGCCCGACCAAGACGACCGTCCTGCGGCTGGACCGGCACCGGGTCAAGCCCGATCCCGCGCTGTTCGGCGATCTGAAGGTGCTGCTCGGCCCGTCCTGCCTGGCCGGCTGAGCGCGGGACAGGAACGGGAGAAAAACCTGCGAGGGGCGCATCCGGTACCGGATGCGCCCCTCGGTGCGTCCGGGCGCAACGGCCCGTCGCCCGGATGTCAGTTGTGGCCGAAGCGCTTCTGCCGGCCCTTGCGGGCGACGTCGGCCGGCGTCACCTGTGCGATGCGCTGCTCGGCCTGCGACTCCATCGAGGACTGCTGCGCCGCCTGCTGGCCACGCTCGGACTGCGGCTGTTTACGTTCCTGCTTCTTGTTCTTGGCCATGGTGATCTGCCTCCTGGGAGGGTCTGGGGGCCATCGACGGGACCAGACTCACATAGGCTGACTTACAACGCATTTCGGATAATTACCGTCTGTAACAGGGGTTGTCGTAGCGCAAGCCCCCGAAACGCCACGCCGAAGATCGAGTTCCGGCCGTTAACCTCCGCGTGGTCGGGCAGACTCGAAGAAAGCCCGAAGCAAACCTCCCGGAAAGAGGGTGAGTCGTGTGGACCGCTGCATCGTCCTGGTGGACGCCGGGTATCTGCTGGGGGCCGCCGCCAGCCTCCTCGCCGGAGAGCCCTCGCGATCGCGGATCACCGTCGACCACTCCGCCCTCGTCCAGGGGCTGCGCGAACAGGCCGAGTCCGAGACCGAGCGACCGCTGCTGCGCATCTACTGGTTCGACGGCGCCCCGGACCGCGTCCCCCAGCCCGAACACCGCAGACTGCGCGTGATGCCCCGGGTCACCGTCCGGCTGGGCGCACTGACCCGCAGCGACGGCCGCTGGGCCCAGAAGGGCGTCGACGCCGCCATGCACGCCGAGCTGACCGAACTGGCCCGCAACCGCGCCTGCTCCGACGTCGTGCTCGTCACCGGCGACGGCGATCTGCTGCCGGGCATGATGGCCGCCAAGGAGCACGGCGTCGCCGTCCACCTGTGGGCCGTCCAGGCCGCCGACGGCGACTACAACCAGTCCGAGGACTTGGTCGCCGAGGCCGACGAACGCCGTGTCCTGGACCGCACCTGGATCACCAAGGCCGTACGCGCCAAGGAGTTCGGCGGGGCCTGCGCGCCGCCGCCCGCGCCCCGGCCCGAGATCGCCGCGATCCTCTCCGCGCCGCTGCCCGACTCCGGTCTCGCCCGCGCCGCCGAACGCGGCGTCGAGGAGCCCGAGCACGCCTCCGCGGCCGGCACCTCCGAGATCGGCGCCGAGGAGCGCGTCCCCGCACCCAAGGGGGGCGTGCCGACCCCCAAGGACCTGGCCGCCCTGCGCGCACCCGGCGCCCAGGCCGTCCAGCACCCCACCACCGCGACCCTGCGCTGGTCCTCCGACAAGGGCTGGGTCGACCGCCCCGGGATCGCCGCCGAGCCCTCCGAGGTCGCCGCGATGCCGACGCTCGCGCAGCTCACCACGGCCGAGCAGCGGTGGGCCGACCGCGAGGAGGACATCACCACCGTCGGCGGCGACCCGTACGAGGTGGGGCAGGTCTTCGCCCGCCGGTGGATGGGACGCCTCGGCGAGCAGGGCCAGCTCCAGAAGCTGTCGGGCATGTACCCGCGGATCCCGCACCGCATCGACGGCGAGCTGCTGAGGTACGCGGCGCGCTTCGGACTGCTCGCGCACAAGGACGACCAGATCGACGAACACGACCGGTACGCCATCCGGGCGGGATTCTGGCGCGAGATCGACGTACGGACGGCCGCGGAGCACGTGCCGGCGGCGGACTGAACCGGGCGTACGGGACGCCCCGACGGCGGACGGCGGTCCGTGACCCCGTAGTCTCGTCCCTTGTGAGTACGCGCGCGGTACCGCCCATTCGGCACAGGGACGAGGTCGTGTGTGCCGTGCGCGGGCTGACCAAGACCTACCCGGCGGTCCGGGGCCGGCGCGGCACCCCCGCGACACCCGAGGTCCGGGCCACCGACGACGTACGCCTGGACATCCGGCGCGGTGAGATCTTCGGACTGCTCGGGCCCAACGGCGCCGGGAAGACCACCCTCGTCCGGCAGATGACCGGGCTGATGCGGCCCGACACCGGCAGCGTGGAGATCCTCGGGCACGACATCGTGCGCCACCCCGAGCGGGCCGCGCGGATCCTCGCCTACCTCGGGCAGGAGTCCACCGCCCTCGACGACCTCACCGTCTCGCTCGCCGCCGAGACCACCGGACGGCTGCGCGGCCTCGACGTGCGCGCGGCCCGCCGCGAGCGGGACGCCGTCCTCGACGAGCTGGGTCTCACGCCGATCGCCGGACGGCCGCTGCGCAAGCTGTCCGGCGGACAGCGGCGGCTGGCCTGCTTCGCCGCCGTGCTGGTGGGGGAGCGGCCCCTGCTCGTGCTGGACGAACCGACCACCGGGATGGATCCGGTGGCCCGGCGGGCCGTGTGGGCCTCCGTGGACCGGCGGCGGGCCGAGCGAGGGACGACCGTGCTGCTCGTCACCCACAACGTCATCGAGGCGGAGACCGTCCTCGACCGGGTCGCCGTCATCGACCAGGGCCGGGTCATCGCGTGCGACACCCCCACCGGGCTCAAGGAGCAGGTCGCCGACGAGGTGCGGGTCGAGCTGGTGTGGCGGGAACGGGCGCCGCTCGACGTGCCCGAGGTCGCCGCGCTGCGCGAACGGGCCGTGGAATCCGGCCGCCGCTGGACCCTGCGGCTGGCGCCGGACGAGGCCCGCGCGGTCGTCGCCACCGTCACCGGCGGAGCCGCTTTCGCCGCACTGGACGACTTCACGCTGGCCACACCGAGCCTGGAGGACGTCTATCTGGCGCTGGGCGGGGCGGCACGGCAGGGGCTGGTGCGGGCATGAGGCCGGCGAGAACGAGGGGCGCCGAGGTGAGCGAGCGGGACTCCAGGCCCGTATGGCACGGTAGGGGAACCGTAGGGAAGAGGAGCAACGCCACGTGAGTGTCGTACCCGCCGAGGTTCTGCCGGGAAGCCCCCGGGCCGTCACGCAGACCGTGCCCCGCGCGGCCGCCGCCGAGCTGGCCCCCCGCGCGCGGCTGTGGCCGTCGCTGGTGGCCGTGTACCGGGCGCAGCTGTCCCGGGCCCGGGTGGCGCGCATCCCCCTGCTGTTCGTGGCGACCTTCCAGTCCGTCGGCATCCTGATCATGATGCGGGGCGTGGTGGACGGGGGCCACGAGGCGGAGGCCGTGGTGGCGGGCTCTGCGGTCCTCGTCGTCGCGTTCGTCGCGCTGAACCTGCTCGCGCAGTACTTCGGACAGCTGCGGGCGAGCGGCGGGCTGGACCACTACGCGACCCTCCCGGTGCCGCCCGCGGCCGTGGTGCTCGGGGCGGCGGGGGCGTACGCGTCCTTCACCGTGCCGGGGACCCTGGTGACCGCGATCTTCGGATGCGTGCTGTTCGGACTGCCGCTCACCCATCTGTGGGTGCTCGTGGCCGTGATCCCCCTGGCCGGGGCCGCGCTGTCCGGACTCGGCGCGGCCTTCGGGCTGCTCGCGCCGCGTCCCGAGCTGGCCACCCTGCTGGGGCAGCTCGGCATGTCGGCGGCGCTGCTGCTGGGGGTGCTGCCGCCGGACCGGATGCCGGAGGCGGTGCGCTTCACCCGCGATCTGCTGCCGTCGACGTACGGCGTCGAGGCGTTCGCCCGGACCTTCCGGGCCAGTCCCGACTGGGCGTTCGTGCTCGGCGACCTCGCCGTGTGCGCCGGGGTCGGCGTCGTCTCGCTGGCCGTCGCCACCTGGGCGTACCGCCGAGCCGCGGTCCGGTGACGCGCGGCACGGGCGCGCCTGGCACGATGTCAGGGTGACCGCACCGCTGACTCCGCCTCCGCCGCCGCACGAGCCCTCCCCGCACGCGGCCTGGCCGCCGCACCCCGGCGGGTACGCGGGGGTCGCGGCCGCGCCCCACGACGTCGCGTACGGACAGGACGGCCCCGGCATGAAGACCGAACTGCGCGAGGCGGCCGTCATCACGGTGGCGGTCGCGGTCGCCGGGGCGCTGCTCGGGCTGCTGTGGGTGTGGCTGGCGCCGAAGGTGCCGCTCGTCGGTGACGTGGTGGACGGCAACTGGGTCGTCTACTTCAAGGACACCGAGGGGGAACAGGCGATCGGTGTGGACGGGACGTTCACCCTGTTGGCCCTGGCGTGCGGGGCGGTGAGCGCCGCGGCCGTGTTCCTGTGGCGGCGACGTGGCGGAGTGCCCCTGGTGATCGCTCTGGCCGTCGGTGGGTTCCTCGGGTCGTTGCTGGCGTGGCGGCTGGGGATCTGGCTGGGACCCGACTCCGATGTGCTCGCGCACGCGCAGTCGGCGGGCAAGGGGGTCACGTTCTCGGCCCCGCTGAAGCTCGGCGCGAAGGGGGCGTTGCTGGCCTGGTCGTTCGCCGCGGCGCTGGTGCATCTGGGGCTCACGGCGCTGTTCGGGCCTCGGGACCCCGATCCGTATCAGGCACAGCTCGGTCTGCCGAAGGACGGGTACGGGGCGCCGATGGGCTAGCGGGGTTTTCCCGCCCCCGCCGCCCTACCCGTCCCGACCTTGGGGCCCGTCCCGACCGTGGGGGTCCCGTCCCGACCTTGGGGGTCTCGCCCCGACCCTGGGGACCGCGCCCCCGAACCCCCAGCCCCGGCTTTCGGCCTGGACGGCTTCGTCCTCGAAGCGCCGGACGGGCTGTCAGGCGCGGCCGATCGGCGCCTGCACCGCTTCGGTGAGCTTCGCCAGGTCTGCCGGGGAGAGCTCCACCTCCAGGCCCCTGCGGCCCGCCGAGACGCAGATCGTGGGGTGGGCCGTGGCCGAGGCGTCCAGGACCGTGGGGAGCTTCTTGCGCTGGCCCAGCGGGGAGATGCCGCCCCGGACGTAGCCGGTGGTGCGTTCCGCGAGGGTCGGGTCGGCCATCGCCGCCCGTTTTCCGCCCACCGCCGACGCCAGGGCCTTCAGGTCCAGGGAGCCGGCCACCGGGACCACGGCCACCGTCAGGGTGCCGTCCACGTCCGCGACCAGGGTCTTGAAGACCCGGTCGGGGGAGACGCCCATCGCCTCGGCCGCCTCCTCGCCGTAGGACGGGTGGCCCGGGTCGTGGTCGTAGGCGTGGACGGTGAACTCCACGCCCGCCGCCGTTAGGGCCACCGTCGCGGGCGTGCCCGCGGACTGCTGCTTCTTCGCCTTCTTCGCCATGCGGGCCCTCAGTTGAGACTCGTCGGGCCGCGCGTCAGGTCCGACGCGGGCAGCGAGGGCAGGTTGCGGATGATCGCCGTCTCCGCGCGCAGCAGCCGCAGCTCGTCCCGCAGACGGGAGGCCGTGTCGGGGGCCTGGAGCAGGCGCTGCTTGGTCGGGGTGTCCAGCATCATCGCCGCCGCCACCAGGTACGACACCACCGACGGGTCGTCCGGGAGATCCGCGCCGGTGGTCAGTGAGCGCTCGCGGGCGCCCGCGAGGCGCTTCTGGTACTGGCGGAAGGCGCGCAGCACGCCTTCCGCGAGGGCGCCCGCCTCCTCGCCGGGGTCCTCGGGCAGCTCCTGGAGCTCGGCGGTCAGGAACGGGCCCGACGCGTCCACGGACAGCAGCTTCACGCGGGTCGTGCCCGTGGCGAGCACCTCGAAGGTGCCGTCGGCCCGCTCGCGGATCGTCGCCGCGTCGGCCACACAGCCGACGTCGTGGAACGCCTCGAGCGGGGCGTCGCCGAAGCCGGCCGCGGGGCCGCGCTCGGGCAGCGCGGTCTGGTCGGGCAGGCCGTGGGAGCTGGGGGCCGCCTCATGGCCGTCCCGGATGGCCACGACGGCGAATCGGCGCGATTCGTCGTCGGGGGTCTTCAACAGTTCGCGCATCATGGCGCGATAGCGCTCCTCGAACACGTTGAGCGGGAGCACGAGCCCCGGGAACAACGCCGAGTTCAGGGGGAAGAGCGGCAGACGGACGGTGGTCACGACGCAGAAGCCTAGTGGTCCGTGGAGTGGGCTCGTTCGCCGTGTCCGTTCCCCGGCAGCCACGGAGGCCGCTCGGACGGCCCGGAGCGCACTTCCTCGCGGACCGCGAGGAAGTGGCCGAGCGGGTCGTCCGACAGCCGGCCCCACGGGAAGGACGTGGCGTACGGGCCGATCAGGCGCAGCTGTGCGAGGGCGTCCTCGCGGCGGTCCAGGCGGACCAGGACGTACGTCAGCACGTTGCGGATCTCGGCCGGCCACGGGTCGACGGACGGGAACCGGGCGGAGAGCGCGATGGCACGGTCGGCCGCCGCGTCCAGCCGCTCGCGCGGCACTTCGGGCCCGCAGCCGTCGGTCAGGTACGCCAAGGCGGCCCGCGCCGGCAGCGCCTGGACGAGGGAGCCCGCCGGAGCGTCCTGCGCGGCCCGGTCGGCGAAGTCGAAGCACTCCCGGTGGGATCCGTGCCACGACTCGGCCAGATAGCGCTTGGCGGCGACATGGCAGCCGTAGTGGTGCGGGGCGCGGCGGACCGCGGCCGCCCACAGCTCGCCGAAGTACTTGTGTCCCGCCTGCGTCCCGCGCGCGTGGTCCAGGGCGATCCGCCACGGCACCGGGTCGCGGACGTCGCTCTTGGAGGCGGCCGTGATCAGCGGGCTCACCTCGCGCAGCAGCTCGGCCCGGGCGGGGGAGCGCCAGGCCCGCTCCACGGCCAGCTGGGCGGCGACGAGCAGCACGTCCGGGTCGCGCGGGGCCGCGGCACGCCAGTCCTCGAACCACTCCGACCGAGAGTGGGCGAAGGACGCCAGCCGGGTCGCGTACCGGTCTCTGTACTCCCACTCGGCCCGTTCCCGGGTCTGGGCCATGAGCCGGGCGGCGGGCGCGTAGGCGCCCAGGCCGGCAGCGACCAGGGCGGGACCCAGCCGGTCGTCGGGCACGTCGATGAGCACCTCGTCGTCGGCGGGGAGCCCGGCGGCGCTGTGGGGGGCGGCGGCGTTCCGTGCCGTCCGGGAAGTCCGGGAGGCGCGGATGAACGGGGGCAGCAGAGCCATGGTGCCGACCATTGAAAAGCCGCGGGTTCAGATTGCGCCAGAGGGTTCGGGCACCTTCACGAAAGTTGTACACCCTATGGTCAAGGGGCGGCAAAAGGTGACGGTGCGGCCACTGTCGGTGAGCTCGCCGGGGGATCACCCCCGGCGCAGCAGCCGCGTGGCCCCCGCCGCCACCGTCGTCGCCAGGATCCAGCCCAGCAGGATCAGCACCGACGACAGCCACTGCCAGCCGCCGTGCAGCTGCCACTCGCCGACCTGTCCGAGATCGATGACCGGCAGCAGCAGGTCGAGGGCGAAGAGCGCGGGATTCCAGGGCGGGTGCCCGTCCCGGTGGACGGGCGGATGCGCGGCGTGCGCGAAGGCCAGCGAACTCGCCGCCCACAGCACCGCCATCCACACCGCCGCGCGGCCCGGCCGGTACCCGTAGGCGACCGTCCAGTCCTGGGCGTAGCCCCAGAGCTTCGCGGCCGGCGGCAGGGTCTCGCGGCGCCGGCGCTGCTTGGCCAGCAGGACCTCGCGGGCGTCCTCGTCCTCCCCGCCGGCCCGCAGTACGGTGGCCAGCCGTTCGTACGGCTCCGGGGCGTACTCGGCGGTCGCCGCGGCCACCCAGCGCAGCCGTTCGGCCAGCGGGAACGGGCCCTGCGGCACCAGGTTCTCGTACGCGAAGCCACCCATGTGCACACTGCCGGGGCCCGGCCAGGCGCTCGCCCGGTCCACCAGGTTGATCACCCGGGCGCCCGACAGCACCACCTTGCCGCGCGGCGGCCGCTCCCCGAGGAAGCGCAGCTCGGGCGTCTGCACCCGGCGCAACGACAGTTCCTGGTCCTCGGTGAACACGAACCGGGCCCGCTCCAGGTCCACGGCGTCCCCGAAGCGCCCGTCGTCCAGACGCACCCCGCCCCGGCACTCGAAGCGCTGGATGCGGGTCCCTCGCGCGGGTGTCGTGCCGCTCAGCGCCAGGCCGCCGACACCGGCCGGGGTCAGGTACAGCGAGCGCTCCACCGTCAGCTGGGGCGCGTTCAGCGCGAGCCGCGTGTACGGGTTGGCCAGCCGGGCCCCGCGCAGGCTCAGCGACACGCCGATCTTGGCGCTGCGCAGGCTCAGCTCGCCGTGCGATTCGAGCAGCTCGGCCTGGAGGTCCTGGCCGACCGTGAGGCCGTCGGCGGCGATCGAGCGGCCGCTGCGGTCGCGGTAGACGATCGCCTGGTTGAGCAGCAGGTCCGTGCCGATGTGCGCGTCGGTGAGCCGGACGCCGTTGTGGAAGCGGCAGCGGGGGAGGTGCAGATCGCCCTCGGTGTGCACCCGGGCCGCCTCCAGGCGCGGCACCGAGCAGTCCACCATCCGCAGGGTCGTGAACCGCGCCTCCGGCAGCAGCACCTCCCGCTCGAACCGGCAGCGCTTCATCTCCAGGTAGGGCACCACCGTGCCGCCCGCGAGGTCCAGGGTGCCGCTGACCTGCACGCCCACCAGTTTCAGCGAGGCGACCCGGCCGGCCAGTGCGGGCGGTCCGGCCAGCAGCAGCCAGGCGACGATCCGGGCCCGCACGGTCCGCGACGCGCCCCACGGATGCCCGCCGTGCGGGTCGTCGACGACCGTGTCCCCGCTGCTCAGGTCGTACACGCTGCCGTTGCGGAAGGCCTGCCACATGCCGGCCTCGGCGGCGGTCAGGTCGTCCGGCAGATCTCCCGGGTCGTTTCCCGTACGGCTGTCCGCCCCCTCGGTCACACGATTCACCCTCTTCGTCACCCACTGTTCGCACAGCTGTTCATGCCCGGTGGGCGGCCCCCCGAACGCCGGACCCGAAGATGATCCTCCGGATTCCGGCCAGGTTCTGTATCAGCCATTGATACGCGCGAACGACGCCCGATCCCGGTCTGAGAGAATTGACGGCGTGATCTCCCGAATCGATCTGCGCGGCGACGCCCTCCCCGAGGGCCCCGCCCTGCGCGACCTGCTGCCCCGAGCCGACTTCGACGTCTCGGCCGCCCTCGAGAAGGTGCGTCCGATCTGCGAGGCCGTGCATCATCGGGGCGACGCGGCGCTGATCGACTTCGCCGAGAAGTTCGACGGGGTGCGCCTGGAATCCGTACGCGTGCCCGCGCGGGCGATCGCCGACGCGCTCGAGCGGCTCGACCCGGCCGTCCGCGCGGCCCTGGAGGAGTCCATCCGCCGCGCCCGTCTCGTCCACCGCGAGCAGCGCCGTACGACCCACACGACCCAGGTCGTGCCCGGCGGCAGCGTGACCGAGAAGTGGGTGCCGGTCGACCGCGTCGGGCTGTACGCGCCCGGCGGCCGGTCCGTCTACCCGTCCTCCGTGATCATGAACGTGGTGCCCGCCCAGGAGGCCGGGGTCGCGTCGATCGCCCTCGCCTCCCCGGCGCAGGCCGAGTTCGACGGCCTTCCGCACCCGACGATCCTCGCCGCCTGCGCGCTGCTCGGCGTCGACGAGGTGTACGCGGCCGGAGGCGCGACCGCCGTCGCGATGTTCGCGTACGGCACCGAGTCCTGCCCGCCCGCCAACATGGTGACCGGCCCCGGCAACATCTGGGTCGCCGCCGCCAAGCGCTACTTCGCCGGCAAGATCGGCATTGACGCCGAGGCCGGCCCGACCGAGATCGCGGTCCTCGCCGACGACAGCGCCGACCCGGCGCACGTCGCCGCCGACCTGATCAGCCAGGCCGAACACGACCCGCTGGCGGCCGCCGTCCTGGTCACCGACTCCGTCGAGCTGGCGGACGCGGTCGCGAAGGAACTGGAGCCACAGGTCGCGGCCACCAAGCACGTCGAGGACCGGATCGTCCCGGCACTCGCCGGCCGTCAGTCGGCGATCGTGCTGGTCGACGGCGTCGACGAGGGCCTGCGCGTGGTCGACGCCTACGGCGCCGAGCACCTGGAGATCCAGACGGCCGACGCCGCCGCGGTGGCCGACCGGGTCAGGAACGCGGGCGCGATCTTCGTCGGCCCCTGGGCGCCCGTGTCCCTGGGCGACTACGCGGCCGGGTCCAACCACGTGCTCCCGACGGGCGGCTGCGCCTGCCACTCCTCCGGGCTGTCCGTGCAGTCGTTCCTCCGGGGCATCCACATCGTCGACTACACGCGCGACGCGCTGGCCGAGGTCGCGCACCACGTGGTGACGCTGGCGGAGGCGGAGGACCTGCCCGCGCACGGCGCGGCGATCAAGGCGCGGTTCGACTGGAAGGTACCGACGAGCAAGTGAGCTTCGGAATCGACGATCTCCCCGTACGGGACGAGCTGCGCGGCAAGTCCCCCTACGGCGCGCCCCAGTTGGACGTCCCCGTACGGCTGAACACCAACGAGAACCCCTACCCGCTGCCCGAGGCCCTGGTCGAGCGGATCACGGAGCGGGTGCGCGAAGCGGCCCGCGACCTCAACCGCTACCCGGACCGGGACGCCGTCGAGCTGCGCACGCGGCTCGCCGAGTACCTGACGGACAGCTCCGGGTACGCGGTCGGCCCGGCAAACGTGTGGGCCGCCAACGGCTCCAACGAGGTCATCCAGCAGCTGCTCCAGACCTTCGGCGGACCGGGCCGCACCGCGATCGGCTTCGAGCCGTCGTACTCGATGCACGGCCTCATCGCGCGCGGCACCGGAACCGGCTGGATCCCGGGCCCCCGCAACGAGGACTTCACCATCGACCTGCCGGCCGCCGAGGCTGCCATCGCCGCGCACCGGCCCGACGTCGTCTTCATCACCACCCCCAACAACCCCACCGGCACCGCGGTCCCGGCCGAGACGGTCCTCGCGCTGTACGAGGCCGCGCAGCGGACCAAGCCGTCGATGGTCGTCGTGGACGAGGCGTACATCGAGTTCAGCCACGGCGACTCCCTGCTGCCGCTGCTCCAGGACCGGCCGAATCTCGTCGTCTCGCGCACCATGTCGAAGGCCTTCGGCGCGGCCGGCCTGCGCCTCGGCTACCTCGCCGCGCACCCGGCGGTCGTGGACGCCGTCCAGCTCGTCCGGCTGCCGTACCACCTGTCGGCCGTCACCCAGGCGACCGCGCTGGCCGCCCTGGAGCACACCGACACGCTGCTGAAATACGTCGAGCAGCTCAAGGCGGAACGGGACCGGCTGGTGAGCGAACTGCTCGCGATCGGCTACGAGGTCACGGCCTCCGACGCCAACTTCGTGCAGTTCGGACGGTTCGCGGACGCCCACGAGGTCTGGCGGCAGATCCTCGACCGGGGCGTCCTGGTCCGGGACAACGGCGTGCCCGGCTGGCTGCGCGTCACCGCCGGAACCCCCGAAGAGAACGACGCGTTCCTCGACGCGGTCCGTGAAGTGAAGAAGGAGAAGGACGCATGAGCCGCGTAGGACGTGTGGAGCGCACGACGAAGGAGACCTCGGTCCTCGTCGAGATCAACCTCGACGGCACCGGCAAGGTCGATGTGTCGACCGGTGTCGGCTTCTACGACCACATGCTGGACCAGCTCGGCCGGCACGGTCTGTTCGACCTGACCGTGAAGACCGACGGCGACCTGCACATCGACTCCCACCACACCATCGAGGACACCGCCCTCGCGCTCGGCGCCGCCTTCAAGCAGGCGCTCGGCGACAAGGTCGGCATCTACCGGTTCGGCAACTGCACGGTCCCGCTGGACGAGTCCCTCGCCCAGGTCACCGTCGACCTCTCCGGCCGGCCCTACCTCGTGCACACCGAGCCCGAGAAGATGGCGCCGATGATCGGCGAGTACGACACCACGATGACCCGGCACATCCTGGAGTCCTTCGTCGCCCAGGCGCAGATCGCGCTGCACGTGCACGTGCCCTACGGGCGCAACGCGCACCACATCGTGGAGTGCCAGTTCAAGGCGCTGGCCCGGGCCCTGCGCTACGCCGCCGAACGCGACCCGCGCGCGGCCGGCATCCTCCCCTCCACGAAGGGCGCCCTGTAAAGCCATGAGCGGACTGTCGACCATCCTGATCGTCGTCGGCCTCTTCCTGGCCGGCGGCATCTACTCCTTCGTCAAGCAACAGATGCCGAAGAGCCTGATCGTCCTGCTGTCGATCGGCGCCGCGATGTGCCTCGTCGCCGGCGTCGTACGGCTGGAGGTGTGGAATTGAGCAGCGCCGCGAACAGCCCGAAGAGCGCGAAGAGCCCCAAGACGGTCGTCGTCTTCGACTACGGCTTCGGCAACGTCCGCTCCGCCGAGCGTGCCCTCGCCCGCGCCGGGGCCGACGTCGAGATCACGCGTGACTTCGACACGGCCATGAACGCCGACGGCCTGCTGGTGCCGGGCGTCGGTGCCTTCGCCGCCTGCATGCGAGGCCTGAAGGAGGCCCGCGGCGACTGGATCATCGGCCGCAGACTGTCCGGCGGCCGCCCCGTGATGGGCATCTGCGTCGGCATGCAGATCCTGTTCGCGCGGGGCATCGAGCACGGCGTGGAGACCGAGGGCCTCGACGAGTGGCCCGGCGCGGTCGAGCCGCTCCAGGCCGAGATCGTGCCCCACATGGGCTGGAACACCGTCGACGCGCCGGCCGGCTCCGAGCTGTTCGCCGGACTGGACGCGGACGCGCGCTTCTACTTCGTGCACTCCTACGCCGTGCAGGACTGGTCCCTCGACGTGCACAACCCGCTGCTGCGGGCGCCGAAGGTGACCTGGTCGACGCACGGCAAGCCGTTCGTGGCCGCCGTGGAGAACGGCGCCTTGTGGGCCACGCAGTTCCACCCCGAGAAGTCCGGCGACGCCGGAGCCCAGCTCCTCACCAACTGGATCGGAACACTGTGAGCAAGCTCGAACTCCTCCCCGCCGTCGACGTCCGCGACGGCCAGGCCGTCCGTCTCGTGCACGGCGAGTCGGGCACCGAGACCTCCTACGGCTCCCCCCTCGAGGCCGCCCTCGCCTGGCAGCGCTCGGGCGCCGAGTGGCTGCACCTGGTCGACCTGGACGCCGCGTTCGGCACCGGCGACAACCGCGCGCTGATCGCCGAGGTCGCGGGCGCGATGGACATCAAGGTGGAGCTGTCCGGCGGCATCCGCGACGACGACACCCTCGCCGCCGCCCTGGCCACCGGCTGCACCCGGGTGAACCTGGGCACGGCCGCCCTGGAGACTCCCGAATGGGTCGCCAAGGTCATCGCCGAGCACGGCGACAAGATCGCGGTCGGCCTGGACGTCCGCGGCACGACCCTGCGCGGACGCGGCTGGACCCGCGACGGCGGCGACCTCTACGAGACGCTGGCGCGTCTCGACAAGGAGGGCTGCGCGCGCTACGTCGTCACCGACATCGCCAAGGACGGCACGCTCCAGGGCCCGAACCTGGAGCTGCTGAAGAACGTGTGCGCCGTGACGGACCGGCCGGTGGTGGCGTCGGGCGGCGTGTCCTCCCTCGACGACCTGCGGGCCATCGCCGAACTGGTGCCCCACGGCGTCGAGGGCTCCATCGTCGGCAAGGCCCTGTACGCCA
Source organism: Streptomyces sp. NBC_00637 (assembly GCF_045161545.1). NCBI lineage: Bacteria > Bacillati > Actinomycetota > Actinomycetes > Kitasatosporales > Streptomycetaceae > Streptomyces > Streptomyces sp. NBC_00637. The sequence goes on from NZ_CP109046.1 coordinate 6,340,257, forward strand.
AGGCGTTCACCCTGGAAGAAGCCCTCGCGGCGGTCGCCCGGTGAGCGAGATCCGACGCGTCACGACCGGCGCGCCCTGGGAGGACACCTTCGGCTACTCCCGCGCGGTGGAGCTGCCCAACGGCCTGGTGCTGGTCTCCGGGTGCACCTCGATCGTGGACGGCGAGATCGCGGGCGGCGGCCCGTACGAGCAGGCGGTCAACGCATTCAACGTGGCGTTCGCGGCGCTGGACCAGCTGGGCCTCGGGCGCGACGACGTCGTGCGCACGCGCATGTACCTCACCCACGCCCGGGACGTGGACGACGTCGGACGCGCCCACAAGGAGCTGTTCGACACCGTCCGGCCCGCCGCGTCCATGCTCATCGTCTCCGGCCTCGTGGACCCCAGCCTGGTGGTCGAGGTCGAGGTGGAGGCCTATCGAGGAGGGTCCTCGGCATGACCCTTGCCGTACGAGTCATCCCCTGCCTGGACGTGGACAACGGCCGGGTCGTCAAGGGCGTCAACTTCCAGAACCTGCGCGACGCGGGCGACCCCGTCGAGATGGCCAAGGTGTACGACGCCGAGGGCGCCGACGAGTTGACGTTCCTGGACATCACCGCCTCGTCGGGCAATCGCGAGACGACCTACGACGTGGTGCGCCGCACCGCCGAGCAGGTGTTCATCCCGCTCACCGTCGGCGGTGGGGTGCGGGCCCCCGAGGACGTCGACAGGCTGCTGCGGGCCGGCGCGGACAAGGTGGGCGTCAACACGGCCGCCATCGCCCGCCCGGAACTGATCAAGGAGATCGCCGAGCGGTTCGGCAGCCAGGTGCTGGTGCTCTCGGTGGACGCCCGGCGCACCCCCGCGGGGACCTTCGAGGTGACGACCCACGGCGGCCGGCAGGGCACCGGCATCGACGCCGTCGAGTGGGCGCACCGCGCGGCCGAGCTGGGCGCGGGCGAGATCCTGCTCAACTCGATGGACGCGGACGGCACGAAGGACGGCTACGACCTGGAGATGATCGCCGCCGTCCGGAAGCACGTGTCGGTCCCGGTGATCGCCTCGGGCGGCGCCGGCAAGCTCGCCGACTTCTCGCCTGCCGTGGAGGCGGGCGCGGACGCGGTGCTCGCCGCGTCGGTGTTCCACTTCGGCGATCTGCGGATCGGCCAGGTCAAGGACGCGTTGCGCGGGGCGGGTCACCCGGTGAGGTGACGTTCCCGGTCGCGGAGTGAGCCCCGGTCGCCCGTCGGCTGCCGGGGCTCTTCCTTCCGCATTCACGCAAGACAAGTTGCGCAAAAATTATTGCGCAACTTATCTTTCGTATCTACGCTGCGGTCATGGCTCGCGAAGAGAACCGGCCCATCACGGACCTCGGGACACTGAAGGCCCTGGCCCACCCGTTGCGCATGCAGCTGTACCGGGGACTGTGCGTCGCCCGTAAGGCCACCGCGTCGCAGCTGGCCGACCAGGTGGACGAGGCCGTGTCCCTCGTCAGCTACCACCTGCGCAAACTCGCCGAGCACGGCCTCATCGAAGAGGCCGCGACGCAGAGCGCGGACGGCCGGGAACGCTGGTGGCAGCCGTCCTCGGACGGCGTGAGCATCCGCGACAAGGACTTCCGGGACGCACCCGAACGCGCGGCGGCGCACCTGGCGGCCACCCGGCTCTTCCACGAGCAGCGCGCCGACATGTACCGCCGGTACCTGGACGAACGGCCCACCTGGAGCCCCGAGTGGAACGCCGCCGCCCCGGACAACGAGTCCCTCCTGCGGCTGACCCCGGCCGAACTGGCCGAACTGGGCGAGGAGTTGCTGGCACTCGCCAGGAAGTACGACGAGAAGGGCCGGGCAGCCGACGCCGCGGGCGACACCGAGGGGCGGGAGAACGTCGCGCTGCACGTGTACGGATTCCCGTTCCGCACCTGAGGAAGGCCACCTTCGTGACCGCCACCACGCCCGTCGTACCCGCAGGGGCCGACACCGAGCGCCCCGCCCATCGCGACGGCAACGTCCTGCGCTGGCTCGCCGCCTACACGGCCTCGGTGATCGGCGACAACATCTACTACCTCGCGCTGTCCTGGGCCGCCGTACGAGCCGGTTCGCCCGCACAGGCGGGCCTGGTGATGACGGTGAGTGCCGTACCCCGGGCCCTGCTGATGCTGGGCGGGGGAGTGATCGCCGACCGGTTCGGGCCGCGCCGGGTGGTCATCGGCGGCGACGCCGTGCGCTGCGCGGCCGTCCTCACCGTGGCCGTCCTGTTCTTCGCCACCGAGCCCGGGCTCTGGCCGCTGGCCGCGCTCGCCGTGGTCTTCGGCACGGTCGACGCCGTGTTCCTGCCGGCCGTGGGCGCCCTCCCCGCGCGCGTGACCGGCCGGGGGCAACTCGCGCGCGTGCAGGGCATGCGGGGCCTCGGGGTCCGGCTGGCGAGTGTCGTCGGGGGCCCGCTCAGCGGTCTCGCGATGGCCTGGGGCGGAGCGGCGACCGCCTTCGGGCTGTCCGCGCTGCTGATCGCCGTGTCGATACCGCTGCTGGTGTCCGTACGCATACGGGAACTGCCGACGGACGACAGCACGGGGACCGCCGTTGACGCGGGGACGGGGGAGCCGGCCGGCGAATCGGCGGAAGCCCGCGGCCATACCGCCTGGCGGGATCTGGTGGGCGGCCTGCGCTACGTCCGCGGTCACCGTGTGCTCGCCCCGCTGATGCTGGTCATCGCGCTCGGAGACCTCGGCTTCGTCGGGCCGCTCAACGTGGGACTGGCCCTGCTCGCCGACGAACGCGGCTGGGGCGCCTCCGGGATGGGCTGGACACTGGCCGGGTTCGGCGCCGGCGCGGGCGCCGCCTCCCTGCTGCTGGCCGTGCGCGGCCGCGTGCCGCACGCCGGGCAGGTCGCGGCCTACGCCATCCTCGCCGGCTCCGTCGCGATCGGCGCCCTCGCCTACGCGCCGGGCGTCTCCGCGGCCGTGGGCACCGCCGTACTCGTCGGGCTGCTCGCCGGACTCAGCGGCGCCCTGTGCGCGGCCCTGCTGCAGACCCAGTCGGACCCCGCCTACCTGGGGCGCGTCACCGCCGTCGCGAGCCTGGTCAGTCTCGGACTCGCACCCCTCGGCATGCCGTTGTCCGCCGTGGCCATCGGCGCCTGGGGCACCGGCCCGGTCTTCGTCGTCAGCGCGGCGGTCTGCGGGCTCGGCGGCGTGGTGGTCCTGTGCTTCAGGCACCTGCGCCAGGCCGAACTGCCCCGCTGACCGCCCCGCTCAGCCCTTCGGCTGGGTCAGTTGCACCAGGTTGCCCACCGTGTCGTCCAGGACGGCCGCGACGACCGGACCCTGGTCCTGCGGGGGATGGGTGAAGCGCACACCCAGCCCCCGCAGCCGCTCGTACTCCGCGTCGAGGTCGTCGACCGAGAAGACGATGCAGGGCAGCCCCGCCTCCCGCAGCGCCGCCCGGTACGGCTCCGCGATCGGACCCTGGCCGGGCTCCAGCAGCAACTGGAGATCCCGCTGGGCCCCGTCCGCCGCGCCCACGGTGACGAACAGCGTGCCTTCGCCCAGATCCATGTGCAGACGCGTCTCGAACCCCAGAACCTCGGTGTAGAACGCGTGGGCCTTCGTGACGTCGTCGACGTACACGCTCGTCATGGCGACCTTGATCATGTGCGGCCTCTCAGATTCCGAGCTGCTTTCCACCGTGCAACCTGGCGATCGCTTCCTTCTCGCCGTCCAGCGCCACCTCCGCGGCGCTCTGCCGGCCGTACAGGAACAACAGCAGCTCCGACGGCTCCCCGGTGGCCGTCACGACCGGTGTCCCCCGGTTGGCGACCGCCGTACGCCCGTCCGGACGCCGCAGCACCAGGCCGGTCGGGGTGCCGCGGCCCATCAGACGGGCGGTGCGCTCCAGACGGGTCCACAGGGCGTCCTGGAAGACGGGGTCGAGCGCGCGCGGCGTCCAGTCGGGCCGGGCACGGCGGACGTCCTCGGTGTGGACGTAGAACTCGATCGTGTTGGACGCCTCGTCGAGCTGCTTGAGCTGGAAGGGGGAGAAGCGCGGCGGACCCGTGCGGATCAGCTGGATCAGCTCCTCGTACGGCTTGGCGGCGAACTCCTCCATCACCTTGTCCAGGCGGGACGCGAGCTGCTTGATCAGGATGCCTCCGGCGGCGTCCGGGCGGCGCTCGCGCACCACCACGTGCGCGGCCAGGTCCCGGGTCTGCCAGCCCTCGCAGAGGGTCGGCGCCTCGGGACCCGCCGTTTCCAAGAGATCGGCGAGCAGGAGTCGTTCACGCTTGGCGAAAGTCGACATGCCGTCAGCCTACGACCGCCGGGAAGGTCCGCCCAGTGGACGCGGCCCGTCACTGTCAGTGGCGCGCGGCACAATGGCGACATGACCAGCACGCCCCAGCCCAGCAACCTCGACCCCGCGATCGCCGCGCGCCTCAAGCGCAGCGCCGACGGGCTCGTCCCCGCCATCGCCCAGCAGTACGACACCGGTGAGGTGCTCATGCTCGGCTGGATGGACGACGAGGCGCTGCACCGCACGCTCACCACCGGCCGCTGCACCTACTGGTCGCGCAGCCGCCGGGAGTACTGGGTCAAGGGCGACACCTCCGGCCACTTCCAGTGGGTCAGGTCCGTGGCCCTCGACTGCGACGCCGACACCGTGCTCGTCAAGGTGGACCAGGTGGGTGCCGCCTGCCACACCGGCGCGCGCACCTGCTTCGACGCCGACGTGCTGACCGAGAACGCCGATTCCGGCGTACCCGCCACGGATCAGTAAGGTCAGCCGCCATGGACCTCGAGACGTTCCGCAAGCTGGCCACCGACCGCCGCGTCGTTCCGGTCACGCGCAAGCTCCTCGCCGACGGGGACACCCCGGTCGCGCTCTACCGCAAGCTCGCCGCCGAGCGCACCGGCACCTTCCTGCTGGAGTCCGCGGAGAACGGCCGTTCCTGGTCCCGGTACTCCTTCGTGGGCGTCCGCAGCGCCGCCACGCTCACCGCGCTCGACGGCCGGGCCCACTGGCTCGGCACCCCGCCCGTCGGCGTCCCGGTGGACGGCGACCCGCTCGCCGCCCTGCGCGCCACCATCGAGACCCTCCACACCCCCCACGAGGAGGGCCTGCCGCCCTTCACCGGCGGCATGGTCGGCTACCTCGGCTACGACATCGTGCGCCGCCTGGAGAAGATCGGCCCCGGCGACCGCGACGACCTGCGGCTGCCCGAGCTGACCATGCTCCTGACCAGCGACCTCGCCGTCATGGACCACTGGGAGGGCTCCGTCCTGCTGATCGCCAACGCGATCAACCACAACGACCTCGACACCGGCGTCGACGAGGCCTACACGGACGCGGTGGCCCGGCTGGACGCCATGGAGGCCGACCTCTCCCGCCCGGTCGCCCAGCCCCCGGCGGTCCTTCCGCCCTCCGAGCTCCCCGAGTACAGCGCCCTGTGGGGCGGCCCCGACTTCCAGGCAGCCGTCGAGGACATCAAGGAGCGCATCCGCGCGGGCGAGGCCTTCCAGGTCGTCCCCTCCCAGCGCTTCGAGACGGCGTGCACCGCGACCGCGCTGGACGTCTACCGGGTCCTGCGGGCGACGAACCCCTCGCCCTACATGTACCTGTTCCGCTTCGACGGTTTCGACGTCGTGGGCTCCTCCCCGGAAGCCCTCGTCAAGGTCGAGGACGGGCACGCCATGGTCCACCCCATCGCCGGCACCCGGCACCGCGGGGCCACCCCCCAGGAGGACCAGGCCCTCGCCGACGAACTGCTGGCCGACCCCAAGGAGCGCGCCGAGCACCTCATGCTCGTCGACCTCGGCCGCAACGACCTGGGCCGGGTCTGCGAACCGGGCTCGGTCGAGGTCGTCGACTTCATGTCCGTCGAGCGGTACTCGCACGTGATGCACATCGTCTCGACGGTCACCGGGAAGGTCGCGGCGGGCCTCAGCGCCTTCGACGTCCTCACCGCCTGCTTCCCCGCCGGCACCCTGTCCGGCGCCCCCAAGCCGCGCGCCATGCAGATCATCGACGAACTGGAGCCGTCCCGACGCGGTCTGTACGGCGGCTGCGTCGGCTACCTGGACTTCGCCGGCGACTCCGACACCGCCATCGCCATCCGCACGGCCCTCCTGCGCGACGGCACCGCCTACGTCCAGGCCGGCGCGGGCATCGTCGCCGACTCCGACCCGGTCGCGGAGGACCAGGAGTGCCGCAACAAGGCGGCGGCGGTACTGCGCGCCGTGCACACCGCCAACCGACTGTCCTGACCGGGCGCTTCCGGGCGCACAGCGGGGGCACATTCCGAAGATAGGACGCGTCTCACGTGAGCCCCGGGTGACGGTTCGCCCGGGGTTCAGGCGATAGTGGAGTACGTGACTGCTGTTCCGCACCCCCGATCCGAAGCCGCCGCCCCCGCCGGGTCCGGCCGCCGGAGCCTTGCGATCGCCCTGCTGTTCGGCGCGCTGGGCTCGGCCGTGACCCTGCTGTCCACCCGGCAGCGCTGGTCGGACGGCACGGCCACGGTGGCCGGCGGCGCCTTCCCGCTGACCGCCCGAGGCAGCGACGTCACGGGCGTGCCCGCGGCGCTCGCCATAGCGAGCCTCGCCGCGCTCGTCGCCGTGTTCGCCGTCCGCAGGGCCGGCCGCTTCGCGGTCTCCGCGCTGCTCGCGCTCTCCGGCGCCGGCATCGTGGCCGCCTCCCTGTTCGGCGCCACCGACGGCTCCGCGCTCGACGAGCAGGCCGCCCGCGTCTCCGGCGACACCTCGGCGACCGTCGCCTCCTTCACCCACACCGCCTGGCCCTACGCCGCGGTCGCGGGCGGCGCCCTGATCCTCCTGGCAGGCCTGCTCGCCCTGCGCTACGGCCGCCTGTGGCCCACGATGTCCGGCCGCTACGAACGCGACGGCACCCCGCGCCCCCGGCGGGTGGCCAAGCCCGTCGACCCGGACCGGCCCGAGGACATGTGGAAGGCCCTGGACCGGGGCGAGGACCCGACGGGCGCGGACCCCGCCTGAACACCGGCCCCGCCGGAACACCCTCGCGCGCGGAGCCCGGTCCCCGTCCGGTCCCGCGGTCCCCGACGTGGTGACGCGGCTCCCGATGTGGTGAATCAGACGCGATCGGAGGCCACCCCCGCGTCCGTCACGGGCGCGGGTACGGGACAATGGACGGCGAGCGTCCGGCTCGGACGGACACAGAGACAGCAATGAGGAGCAAGTCATGGCGGGCAGCAGCCACGGACACACCCCGGCCGCCTGGACCGGCGTCACCATCGTCTTCATCGGGTTCACCGTCGCGGGCGCGTTCATGGTGATGGCCGAGCCGCTCGGCTTCTGGGCCGGCATGGCGATCGTGGCCCTCGGTGGTGTCGTCGGCGGCATCATGCGCGCGATGGGCCTCGGCATGCCGAAGGACGCCCACCCGGTGCACCAGACCACGGCGACGGCGACCCGCGAGCCGGCCGGCGCGGAGGCCTGAGCCCCGCACGGCCTCGGCAGGACTTCCGCAGCACCCTCGTGAGGGGCGGCCGGTGCACACCGGCCGCCCCTCACGCGCGCGTGGCGCCCCGGCGGGGCACAATGCGAGGCGTGAACGCCGACAGCCGGTGGGTGACGTCCCCGCCACCCGCGCCGCCCCCGACACCGCGGACGCCCCGGACACCTCCGGGGACCGTGCTCGGACGGCTCGCGGTGCCCGCCGGGATCCTCGCGGCCGTCGCCGGGGCCTTCGCCTACGTCGGGACCGTCGACCCCAACGAGCCAGGCCACTACCCGGCCTGCCCCCTCCTGCGCCTCACCGGCCTGTACTGCCCGGGCTGCGGCGGACTGCGCAGCGCGCACGCCTTCGTGCACGGGGACTTCGCCGCCGCCCTGCACGACAACGCGCCGGCCGTCCTCGGCTACCTCGGCTTCGCCGTGCTGTGGACCGTCTGGGTGGTCCGCGCGGTGCGCGGACGCCCCACGCGCGCGGAACCCACCCCGGCGCTGCTGTGGACGCTGGGCGCGATCCTGGCGGTCTTCACCGTTGTCCGGAACCTGCCGTTCGGTGGCTGGCTGCATCCTTGATCAACGGGCGAACGTCCAGTACGGGGGCACCTCCCGCCCGGGCATGCGAAGCTTGTTCGAGAGCGGGGAGGGATCGCCGTCAACCGGATGTGAGGCCTTCGCCTTCCTCCGGATACCATCGCAGTGACCACCTCTTTTCTCATGGACGCTGGAACCGCCCACCGTCCCTCAACCGCTGGAAGGGGGCCGCTCGCGTGAGTGTGCTCGACGAGATCATCGACGGAGTCCGTGCCGACCTCGCGGAGCGGCAGGCGCGCGTCAGCCTCGACGAGCTCAAGGAGCGCGCGGCGAAGGCCCCCGCGGCCAAGGACGGGGTGGCCGCGCTCCGGGGCGACGGCGTCAAGGTCATCTGCGAGGTCAAGCGCTCCAGCCCGTCCAAGGGCGCGCTGGCCGCGATCGCCGATCCGGCAGGACTGGCCGCCGACTACGAGGCGGGCGGCGCGGCCGTCATCTCCGTCCTCACCGAACAGCGCCGCTTCGGCGGCTCCCTCGCCGACCTCGAGGCGGTACGCGCGCGGGTCGACATTCCCGTGCTGCGCAAGGACTTCATCGTCACCTCGTACCAGCTGTGGGAGGCCCGCGCGTACGGCGCCGACCTCGCGCTGCTGATCGTGGCCGCGCTCGAGCAGCCTGCCCTCGAATCGCTGATCGAGCGCGCCGTCTCCATCGGCCTCACCCCGCTCGTCGAGGTCCACGACGAGGACGAGGTCGAGCGCGCCGTCGACGCGGGCGCCAAGGTGATCGGCGTGAACGCGCGCAACCTGAAGACCCTCGAGGTCGACCGGGGCACCTTCGAGCGCATCGCCCCCGAGATCCCGGCCCACGTCGTCAGCGTCGCCGAGTCCGGCGTCCGGGGCCCGCACGACCTGATCGCGTACGCCAACGCCGGCGCCGACGCGGTCCTGGTGGGCGAGTCCCTGGTGACGGGCCGCGACCCGAAGACCGCGGTGGCCGACCTGGTCGCGGCGGGCGAACACCCCGCACTGCGCCACGGCCGGGGCTGAGACCCCGCTAGGCTTGCCCCGATGACTCCGACGACCGCCGAGAAGACCACGGACCGGTACGCCCGCCTCGCGCGCGGCTGCCGTCCCCGTGGCTGTCGCGCGCCCGCCCGCAGGGTGCACGGCCGCCGGGTCCGGTACGTCATCGGGGACGAGCCGGGACAGGTGAACGGCATGCGATGGCAGCGCGCCCTTCAGGGGCGCGGGACGCTGTCGGCCCACGCGGCCTCGCCGCGTGGGCGCGACCTGCCGTACACGGCCTGAGGTCGCCCGACAAGCTCCGCCCCCACGGCTGATGTGTCCTTCCACAGACTCCACCGTGAGGTTTCCGCATGCCCAGCGAGTTCTTCATTCCCGACCCCGAGGGTCGAGTCCCCAGCGCCGAGGGCTACTTCGGCGCGTTCGGCGGCAAGTTCATCCCGGAGGCCCTCGTCGCCGCCGTGGACGAGGTCGCCGTCGAGTACGACAAGGCGAAGCACGACCCCGAGTTCGCCCGCGAGCTCGACGACCTGCTCGTGCACTACACCGGCCGGCCCAGCTCCCTCACCGAGGTGCCGAGGTTCGCCGAACACGCCGGCGGTGCCCGGGTGTTCCTCAAGCGCGAGGACCTCAACCACACCGGCTCCCACAAGATCAACAACGTGCTCGGCCAGGCGCTGCTCACCCGGCGCATGGGCAAGACGCGCGTGATCGCCGAGACCGGCGCCGGCCAGCACGGCGTGGCGACGGCCACCGCCTGCGCCCTCTTCGGGCTCGAGTGCACCATCTACATGGGCGAGATCGACACCCGCCGCCAGGCCCTCAACGTGGCGCGCATGCGCATGCTGGGCGCCGAGGTCGTGGCCGTGAAGTCCGGCAGCCGCACGCTGAAGGACGCCATCAACGAGGCCTTCCGCGACTGGGTCGCCAACGTCGACCGCACCCACTACCTGTTCGGCACGGTCGCCGGACCGCACCCCTTCCCGGCGATGGTGCGCGACTTCCACCGCGTCATCGGCGTCGAGGCCCGCCGCCAGATCCTGGAGCGCGCCGGACGCCTGCCCGACGCGGCGGTCGCCTGCGTCGGCGGCGGCTCCAACGCCATCGGCCTCTTCCACGCCTTCATCCCGGACGCCGACGTCCGGCTCGTCGGCTGTGAGCCGGCCGGTCACGGCATCGACACCGGCGAGCACGCGGCGACCCTGACCGCGGGCGAGCCCGGCATCCTGCACGGCTCGCGCTCCTACGTCCTCCAGGACGACGAGGGCCAGATCACCGAGCCGTACTCCATCTCGGCGGGCCTGGACTACCCGGGCATCGGCCCCGAGCACGCCTACCTCAAGGACAGCGGCCGCGGCGAGTACCGCGCGGTCACCGACGACGCGGCCATGCAGGCGCTGCGTCTGCTGTCGCGCACCGAGGGCATCATCCCGGCGATCGAGAGCGCGCACGCGCTGGCCGGTGCCCTGGAGGTCGGCAAGGAGCTCGGCAAGGACGGGCTGATCGTCGTCAACCTGTCCGGCCGCGGTGACAAGGACATGGACACGGCCGCCCGTTACTTCGGCCTGTACGAAACCGACGCCGAGGTCGCCGCCAACGCGGCAGACACCGCCGAGATCGAGGGGGACGTCAAGTGAGCGGGGCCGAATTCACCGGGGGGAAGAGCGGGCTGCTGTCGGGCACCCTCGCCGGCACGAGGGCCGAGGGCCGCGCCGCGCTGATCGCCTACCTTCCGGCCGGGTTCCCGACCGTGGACGGCGGCATCGAGGCGATCAAGGCCGTCATCGACGGTGGCGCGGACGTCGTCGAGGTCGGTCTGCCGCACAGCGACCCCGTCCTCGACGGCCCGGTCATCCAGACCGCCGACGACATCGCCCTGCGCGGCGGGGTGCGGATCGCGGACGTCATGCGGACGGTCCGGGAGGCCTTCGAGGCCACCGGGAAGCCGATCCTCGTCATGACGTACTGGAACCCGATCGACCGCTACGGTGTCGAGCGCTTCACCGCCGAGCTGGCCGAGGCGGGCGGCGCGGGCTGCATCCTGCCCGACCTGCCGGTCCAGGAGTCGGCGCTGTGGAGGGAGCACGCCGACAAGCACGGCCTCGCGACGGTCTTCGTCGTGGCGCCGAGCAGCAAGGACGCGCGGCTCGCCCAGATCACCGAGGCGGGCAGCGGCTTCGTCTACGCCGCCTCGCTGATGGGGGTCACGGGTACCCGTGCGTCCGTGGGCGCGCAGGCCCAGGACCTGGTCGAGCGGACCCGGGCCACCGGCACCGGCCTGCCCGTCTGCGTCGGCCTCGGCGTCTCCGACGCGACGCAGGCCGCCGAGGTGGCCGGCTTCGCCGACGGTGTGATCGTCGGCTCGGCCTTCGTCAAGCGGATGCTGGACGCGCCGGACCACGCGGCCGGTGTCGAGGCGGTCCGCGAGCTCGCGGGCGAGCTGGCCAAGGGCGTGCGCCGACAGGCGTAGCCGGGCGCGGAGGCAACAGAGCGGGACATTTCTCCAGGTCACTCGAACGGGTGGACCTGGGGTCGGGGAGGCGCAATGCGCCTCCCCGGTTCGTTCTGGGGGTGTGAGCGAGAAGAATCGTGCGGGAAAGCGCACTGCCAGGGAGCGGCTGGCGGACGAGCGAGAGAAGCAGAAGGCCGCGGAGCGGCGACGGCGGACGCTGATCGTCGCGTCGAGCGTCGTCTGCGTCCTGGGGCTGGCGGCGGTGATCGGGGTCGTCGCGGCGAACTCCGGCAAGGACGACAGCAGCGACAAGGCGGGCCCGGTCGTGGCGCCCTCGGGCGCGCAGGGCGAGGACGCGCTGGCGATCCCCGTCGGCAAGGACGGCGCGAAGTCCACGCTCACCGTGTGGGAGGACTTCCGCTGCCCGGCCTGCAAGGCCTTCGAGACGGCGTACCGCCCCACCATCCACGAGCTGACCGACGCCGGGAAGCTCAGGGTCGAGTACCACCTGGCCACGCTCATCGACGGCAACATGGGCGGCAGCGGCTCCCGTAACGCGGCCAACGCGGCGGCGTGCGCGCAGGACGCCGGGAAGTTCCCCGCGTACCACGACGTGCTGTACGAGAACCAGCCGGAGGAGACCGACGACGCCTTCGCCGAGAACAGCAAGCTCATCGGGCTCGCGGCCAAGGTCGACGGCCTCGACATGCCCGCGTTCCGTACCTGTGTCGAGGACGGCACGCACAACAGCTGGGTCGAGAAGTCCAACCAGGCCTTCCAGAACGGCCACTTCGGCGGCACTCCGACCGTGCTGTTCAACGGCAAGAACATCTACGCGGACCAGTCGATGACGCCGGCGAAGCTGAAGCAGATGGTGGAGGAGGCCGACAAAGGGTGACCAGGGGTGAGGCCCCTGCACACCTGCCCGTTATGGAGCCGTAGCCGGGCTGCCCGCCGTCGGCCCGGTCCGGCACGGTAGCGTCGACCCTGCCATGGAACTTGCCTACATTCCCAGCCCGTCGCACGGGGTGCTGTATCTCGGCCCCGTTCCCCTGCGCGGCTACGCGTTCTGCATCATCATCGGCGTCTTCGTCGCGGTCTGGCTCGGCAACAGGCGCTGGGTCGCCCGCGGCGGGCAGGCCGGCACGGTGGCCGACATCTCCGTCTGGGCGGTGCCCTTCGGCCTGGTCGGCGGCCGGCTCTACCACGTGATCACGGACTACGAGCTGTACTTCAGCGAGGGCCGTGACTGGGTGGACGCCTTCAAGGTCTGGGAAGGCGGCCTCGGAATCTGGGGCGCGATCGCGCTCGGCGCGGTGGGCGCGTGGATCGGCTGCCGCCGCCGGGGCATCGCCCTTCCCGCGTACGCCGACGCCATCGCGCCGGGCATCGCCCTCGCCCAGGCGATCGGCCGCTGGGGCAACTGGTTCAACCAGGAGCTGTACGGCAAGCAGACCGACCTCCCCTGGGCGCTGCACATCACGTCCTCGGCGGACGGCCGGGTGCCCGGCTACTACCACCCGACGTTCCTGTACGAGTCGCTGTGGTGCGTCGGCGTGGCCCTTCTCGTCATCTGGGCCGACCGTCGCTTCAAGCTGGGGCATGGGCGGGCTTTCGCGCTGTACGTCGCCGCCTACTGCGTGGGCCGCGCGTGGATCGAGTACATGCGGGTCGACGACGCCCACCACATCCTGGGCCTGCGGCTGAACGACTGGACCGCGCTGGTCGTGTTCCTGCTCGCGGTGACCTACATCGTGATCTCGGCGAAGAAGCGGCCGGGCCGCGAAGCGGTGGTCGAGCCGGGCGCGGGTGCGGATGCCTCCGGCGGTGGGACGGAAACCGACGGCGAGAGCACGTCGAAGGACGCGGCCGACGCCGAGGCCAAGGCCACGGCAGCGGGCAAGACAAAGACTGCGGCCAAGGCCACGGCAGCGGGCAAGACAAAGACTGCGGACAAGGCCACGGCAGCGGGCAAGACCAAGACGGCGGAGAAGGCCACGGACAAGGCCGGGTCCGGCGTCGACGCCGAGACCGACGCCGCGGGTGACGGCGAAGCGAAGGCGGGGAAGGCCGGGCCCGGCGCCGAGGCGCGGAGCGGCGCGGACACCAAGGCCAAGCCCGACGCCGACGCCGAGGCCTCCGCCGATGTCGACGCCTCCACGGACACCGAGGCCGGTGCCGGGGCGAACGGTGAGGCGGACAAGCCCGCCGCGGTGACGGCTCAGGACGACGCCGAGGTCGAGGCCGAGGTCAAGGACGGGGCCGAGTCGGCCGGCAAGAAGAGCTGACGGCCGGTTGGTCGTACGACGGCGAGGGCGCCCGGGATCTCCCGGGCGCCCTCGCCGTCTGCGTGCGACGGGGAGGGTCAGTCCCCCCGGGCCGCCAGGGACAGGGTGCGTTGTGCCATCGCCACCACGGCCGCGTCGACGAAGCGGCCGTCCGGCAGGGCCTGGGCGCCCTGTTCGGTGGCCGCCGCCTTCACGATCGTCTCGGCTTCCTCCAGCTCGTGCTGGGTGGGCAGGTAGGCCCGTTCGATGATCGGGAGCTGGCGGGGATGGATGGCGGCGCGGCCCAGGAAGCCGAGGGTGCGGCCGTGGGCGCAGCTGGTGGCCAGGCCCTCCAGGTCGCGGATGTCGGGGTGCACCGACTGGGGTGGGGGTGCCAGACCCGCGGCGCGGGCGGCGACCACGACCCGGGCGCGGGACCAGTCGAGGCCCGCGTCGTGGCGGACGCCCAGGTCGGCTCGCAGGTCCGCCTCGCCGATGGCGATGCCGCGCAGCGAGGGGTGGGCGCAGGCGATGGCGTAGGCGTGTTCGATGCCGAGGGCTGTCTCCAGCATGGCGTGGAGGGGGGTGGCTCCACGGTCCGCGGGCGCCACGGTCTCGGCGACTCGGGTGATCTGGTGGGGGGACGTCACTTTCGGCAGGCGCAGGGCGGAGACCCCGGGGAGGGCGGCCATCGTGCGGAGGTCGGCCGCGGCGTAGGGGCTGTCCAGGGCGTTCACCCGGACGTGGACCGGGACCGGCTGCGGGTCGCGGAGACGTTCGGCGGTGGCCGTACGGGCGTACTCCTTGCGGTCGGGGGCGACCGCGTCCTCCAGGTCGACGATGACGATGTCGGCGCCGCAGGCGAGGGCCTTGGACACGGTCTGCGGGCGGTCGCCGGGGACGTAGAGCCAGGTCAGAGGGGTTTTCATAGGGCGCCCGCCTCGCGGAGCGACGCGAGCTCGGCCGTGGTCAGGCCCAGTTCGGTCAGGACCTCCTCCGTGTCGGCGCCGTGCGGGCGGCCGGCCCAGCGGATCGCGCCGGGGGTCGAGGAGAGCCGGAAAAGGACGTTCTGCATGCGGATCCGGCCCAGCTCCGGGTCCTCGACCGCGGTGACCGTGTCGAGCGCCTGGTACTGGGGGTCGGCCATCACGTCGCGTACGTCCTGGATCGGGGCGATCGCCGCCTCCGCCTTCTCGAACGCGGCGAGGACGTCGGTGCGGCTGCGGGCGGCGATCCAGCTGCCGACCGCCTCGTCGAGCAGGTCGGCATGGGCGGCCCGGTCGGCGCCGGTCGCGAACCAGGGCTCGTCGATCAGGTCGGCGCGGCCGACCAGGCGCATCACGCGCTCCGCGATCGACTGGGCCGACGTGGAGACGGCGACCCAGTTCCCGTCGGCCGTGCGGTAGGTGTTGCGCGGGGCGTTGTTGGCGGACCGGTTGCCGGTGCGGGCCTGGACGTATCCCAGCTGGTCGTACCAGAGCGGCTGGGGGCCGAGGACGGTCAGGATGGGTTCGATGATCGCCATGTCGACGACCTGTCCCTCGCCGGTGCGGTCGCGGGCGGCGAGGGCCGTCATCACGGCGTAGGCGGTGGCCAGGCCCGCGATCGAGTCGGCCAGGCCGAAGGGCGGGAGGGTCGGAGAGGCGTCCGGTTCGCCGGTGATCGCCGCGAACCCGCTCATCGCCTCGGCGAGGGTGCCGAAGCCGGGGCGGTGTGCGTAGGGGCCGAACTGGCCGAAGGCGGTGACCCGGGCGAGGACCAGGCGGGGGTTGGCCGCCGACAGTTCGTCCCAGCCGAGGTCCCACTTCTCGAGGGTGCCGGGGCGGAAGTTCTCGATGATCACGTCGGCGGTGGCGGCGAGGCGCAGCAGCGTGGCGCGGCCGCCGGGCCTGGACAGGTCGAGGGTGATGGTGCGCTTGTTGCGGCCGAGGATCTTCCACCACAGGCCCACGCCGTCCTTCGACGGGCCGTGGCCGCGGGAGGGATCCGGCCGGGTGGGGTGCTCGACCTTGATGACCTCGGCCCCGAAGTCGCCGAGCATGGTGGCGGCGAGGGGGCCGGCGAAGAGGGTGGCCAGGTCGAGGACCCGGACACCGTGCAGGGGGGTGGTCTTCTCGGTCATGAGGCGTACTGCGCGTCGATCTCGGAGCGATAGGGCATCGAGGCGGAGGCGCCCGGCCGTTGGACCGACAGGGCCGCCGCCGCGGACGCCCACGCCAGCGCCTCCCGTACAGGCCGCCCCTCGCCGAGCGCGACCGCGAGGGCGCCGACGAAGGTGTCGCCCGCGCCGGTCGAGTCCACGGCGGTGACGCGCGGGGCGGGCACGGTCACCGGCTGTGCTCCCCGGGTGGCGTACAGACTGCCCGACGCGCCGAGGGTGATGACCACCTCCGGCACGCTGTCCAGCAGGGCGGTGGCCGCCTCGCGCGGGTCGGTGCGGCCGGTGAGCGTGGCCGCCTCGTGCTCGTTGGGGACCAACAGGTCGGTCACCGTGAGGAGTTCGGGCGGCAGCGGCTGGGCCGGGGCCGGGGTGAGGACGGTCCGGACGCCGTGGGCGCGGGCCGCCCGGGCGCCCGCGACCACCGCGGCGAGGGGGACCTCGAGCTGGAGCAGGAGCGCGTCGGCGGAGGAGACGAGGACCTCGTCGCCCGGGACGAGGTGGTCGACGGTGCCGTTCGCGCCGGGGACGACGACGATCGCGTTGCCGCCCTCGTCGTCCACGACGATGTGCGCGGTGCCGGAGGGGCCCTCGACGGTGCGCAGGTGGTCGGTGTTCACACCGGAGTGCTCCAGGGTGGAGCGCAGCCGGGTGCCGAAGGCGTCGTTGCCCACGGCGCCGATCATCGAGACGGTGGCGCCCGCGCGGGCGGCAGCGACCGCCTGGTTGGCGCCCTTGCCGCCGGGGATCGTACGGAACTCCCGTCCCGTCACGGTCTCCCCGCGCTGCGGGGGCTTCTCGACGTAGGCGACGAGGTCCATGTTCGTGCTGCCGAGCACGAGGATGTCGGTCATGGCTGGGAAGCCTCCCGGGGGATGAGGGACCAGGTGAGGTGGGCCAGGGCGTCGAAGCCGACGCCGTTGAGGTCGGCGACGGAGGTGGCGAGACGGTTCTTGAGCGGCGCCGTCCAGTGGTCGGGCAGCGCGGCCGGGTCGCCGGTGAGCAGGGCGGCGATCCCGCCGGCCGTCGCGCCGGCCGAATCGGTGTCCAGGCCGCCGGACACGGCACGGCCCACGGAGCCGGTGAAGTCGCCGTCCGCGTGGGTGAGGGCGGCGGCGATCAGGGCGGTGTTGGGGACGGCGTGCACCCAGTGGTACGCCGTGTGCGCGGCGTGGAGTTCGTCCACCACGGTGTCGAAGTCGGGGTGCTCCCCGGCGAGCCGGACGGCGTGGGTGACGGCCTGCGCGAGCCGTGAGCGGGGCGGGACGACGCTCAGGCCGGTGCGCAGACAGGCATGGACGTCATGGGTGCCGGTCGCGGCCGCGGCGATGGTGGCCGCCGTGAACATGGCCGCGTAGACCCCGTTGGCGGTGTGCGTGAGGGTGGCGTCGCGGTGGGCCTGCTCGGCCGCCGCGGCCGGGTCCCCGGGGTTGGTCCAGCCGTGCACGTCGGCGCGGATGAGGGCGCCGATCCACTCGCGGAAGGGGTTGCGGTGGCGGGCGGTGAGCGGGGGCTCGATGCCGCAGAGGAGGTTGCGCAGGGCGAGGCGTTCGGCGGTGAAGGTGCGGCCCGCGGGGAGTTCGTCGAGCCAGAGCCGGGCCACGTCCGTGGTGGTGAAGTCCCTGCCGTGACGCTGGAGCAGGAGGAGGTTGAGGAGCGGGTAGTTGAGGTCGTCGTCCTCGGGCATGCCGTCGATGTTCTCGGCGAGGGAGGTGGCCGCCGAGCGGCGGTTCCACGGATGCGCTTCGAGGAGGGAACCGGGCACCCCTCGGGCGGTGAAGTAGCCGCAGAGCGGCCAGTTGCCGGTGGACCGGGCGAGTTCGCGGACGGCTTCCAGGGGGAGCTTCTCCACCGGTTTGCCCAGGAGACAGCCGACGGCCCGGCCCAGCCAGGCCGCTTCCAGCCCCGCCGGGGTGGGGGTCTGCGCGTGCGCGTCGGCCCGACGGCTCGGCCACTGCGGGCACAGGGCCCTGATCTTCTCCAGTGCGGTCGGCTCGTGCTCCGTCAACCGGCTGGGCAGGTCGGCCAGTTCGTCCAGGAGGTCGTCCGCGAGAAGGCGCAGATACCGCGAGGCGCGCTGGGGAGAGGCGCCCGCCCGGGCCGGGGCCTCGCAGCCTCCGGCCTTTTTCCAGCGTGCGGCGATCGCCCGCGGCTCCCGGCCGTCCTGCGCCGCCTGGCGCAGTTCGTGGCCGAGTAGGTCCTCGGGCTGGACCCAGGTCAGTCGGAGCATCGCGGGCCTCCGATCGCGGAGAACGCCCGCTCGTGCGCGCGGCGGTGGTGGACGTCGCGGTCGAAGATCTCCCGGGTGACCTCGGTGAGCGTCGCCGCCGGCTGCCAGAGGTCGAGGCGGCTGGCCTCGGCGACCTGCTTCGACCACTCGTCGGGGACCGGCGAGCCCAGGGCGCCGGCCACCGCTCCCGCCATCGTCGCGATCGAATCGCAGTCACGGCCGTAGTTGACCGCGCCCAGCACCGCCTGCCGGTAGTCGCCGTCGGCCACCACCAACATGCCCAGGGCGACGGGGAGTTCCTCGATGGCGTGCAGGCGGGAGGGGCGGCGGGCGGCCAGGGACGGGCGGCGGTAGTCGGGGCCGACGGTGTCGTACGGCGTCACCGCCTCCCGGAGCGGGACCAGCGCGGACTCGAAGTCGCCGTACCGGGCCGCCGCTTCGCAGACCTTCTCGATCGCCGTGCGGGTCCCGTCCTGCGCCAGGGCCAGACAGGCCGCGACGACGGAGTCCGCCGTCGCGCCCGGCGTGCAGGCGGCCGCCACCGCCGCCGCGAAGACCCCCGCCGCCTCACGGCCGTAGGACGACTGGTGGGCGCCGGCGATGTCCAGCGCCTCGGCGTACGCGCCCGCCGGGTTGGCCGCGTTGACCAGGCCCACCGGGGCCATGTACATCGCCGCGCCGCAGTTGACGATGTTGCCGACGCCTGCCTCGCGCGGGTCCACATGACCGTAGTGGAGCCTCGCCACCAGCCATTTCTCCGCCAGGAAGATCCGCTGGAGGGGGAGTGCCTCCGCCTCCAGCTCCGGGATCCAGCGGGGGGTCGTCAGCAGGTCCGGGACCAGGTGGTCGGCGACCGCGTAGGCGTCCAGGTGATCGCGGACCGTGGCGTAGACCCTGATCAGCGCGTGGGTCATCAAGGTGTCGTCGGTGACGTGGCCGTCGCCCTTGTGGTACGGGGCGATGGGACGGGCGGTGCGCCAGTCGTCGCCGTTCCAGGGACCGACGACGCCGTGCACCCGGCTGCCGTGGCGCTGGAGGATCTGCTCGGGGGAGTAGCCCTCGACGGGGCCGCCGAGCGCGTCGCCGACGGCGGCCCCGACGAGCGCGGCGGTGATCCGGTCTTCCAGGGTTCCGCCACCTCCGCCGCCGCCTCCGTCTTCGCGGCTGCCGCCTCCGCCGTCGCTGCCGCTGCTGCTTTCTTGTGCTTTGGGCGTCATGCCCCGAATCATCCTCCTGGAGGGGCCGGTTGTGCGGCTTCCAGGAGTCCGGCGAGTTCCACCAGGTCGGTGCCGGTGAGCCGGGGCAGTACGCAGCCGGAGAGGACGCGGCAGCTGTCCCGCCAGGAGACGGGGATCGCCGTGCCGCCGCCCAACGCGCCGGTCAGCGCGCCCGCCAGGGCCGGGGCCGAGTCCGCGACCCGGGAGAGGCAGGCCGCCGCCGGTACCGCTTCGGCGATTCGGCCGCCGGACGCAGTCACCAGGGCCAGGGCCACCGGGACCGTTTCCGCCGCCGCGATGCCGTAGCTGTAGACGTGGTCGACGATCTGGTGCTCCAGGAGGGGGACGAGCGCGAAGGCGCTGTCGGCGGCACGGGCCAGTTCCAGGGCGTGGCGGGCGTTGCGGCCGATCTCGGTGTGCTCGGGGAGTTCGGCGAGCGCCGCCGTCACACAGGCGTCGGGGTCCGCGCCGACCAGGGCCAGCGAGACGGCCGCGGCCATCGCGCGTGCGCCGTGCACGCCGTCGCCGTCCTGTGTGTAGCGGGCGTCGAACTCGGCGAGTTCGGCGGCGAGTCGGGGATCGCCGGGGTGCGCCACGGCCAGGACGCAGGCGCGCACGCAGGCCGCGTCGTCGAAGTAGTGGGGGTTGTCGTGGCCGGTGGCGGGCGGCCGCAGCCCCGCTGCGAGGTTGCCGAGGCCGGCGCGCACGGAGATCCGGGCCCGCAGGGGGAGGACTGCGGACTCGATCTCGGGTGCGCGGTCGGCGGCCGCCGCGACCTCGCAGGCGACGGCGTTCCAGGTGAGGTCGATGGCGGCCCGCATCCGGCGTTCTCGGCCGAGGTCGCCGAGGGCGGCGTCGTCCCCGGCCCGCAGGACCGCCTCGGCCGCGAAGGCCGCCCACTCGGCATCGTCGGAGGGGCCGAGGCGGAGGGGTTCGGGGGGTTGGTTGAGGGCGATGGGGACGGGGAGGGTGGTCGTCGCGTTGTGTTCGGCGAACGTGTCGAGTTCGCGGGTCAGGCGGCGGGTCCACTCCGGCATGCGGGCGGCTCGGTGACGGGCGGCGGGCCAGCCGGCGGCGTCGCCCGCGGCCAGGCCGAGCAGGAGGCCTTCGACGCGGTGCGCGCCCCGCGCGCGGGCGGCTTCGAGCGCCTCGGCTTCGCCTTCGGCCTTGTGGTTCCCACCCGCACCACCCGCGCGGCTTTCGTCGTCGGGGTCGGGTGCGGGCGGCCCCTGCCGGATGTCCTCGCGGCCGGCGGCCGCGGGACCGTGCGGCTTCGCCGTGAGCGGTGTGGTGGTCGGTGCGGGCGCCGGTGCGGGTGGCTTTGCCGGGGGTGGTGCGGTGGTTGTGGGGGAGCCCGTGGATTCCGAGCCGCCAGGTCCCTCGTCCCACGGGGCGGGGGGTCTCATGAGGCTGCCTCCGTGCCGTCGTTCGCCGCCAGGGTGAAGGCGGCCGGGTCCGGTGGGGTGAAGCGGCCGAGGCGCATCAGGTTCGGTACGAGTTCGTCCAGGACCATGCCCTCGCCCCACTTGCCGCCCTCGCCGGGCATCAGCAACTCGGCCACGTCCAGCACGTGGTGGCCCGCCATGGACGGCAGGCAGCTGCCCCGTGCCGGGCCGATCGCCGCCGCCCATTCCGCGGGGATGGCCGACACGCCCTGCGTCGCGCCGGCCAGGGCGCCCGCCACCGCGGCCGTCGTGTCCGCGTCGCGGCCCATGTTCACGGCCGTGAGGACGGCCTCGCGGAAGTCGCCGTCGGCGGCCGCGTAGGCGCCGAAGGCGAGGGCGACGGCCTCGGGGGCGAGGTCGGTCCAGGGGTAGCCGCCGATGACGACGGCGGAGCGGACCGCGCGTTCGCCCCGGTGGGCGACCGCCACCGCCCGGCGCAGGGATCGTGCCGTCCAGGAGTCCTCGGGGATCACGGCCAGGGCGGAGGCGACCACCGAGATCGCCGGTGCCCCCGCCATCGCCGCCGCCACTCCCGCCGCGACGGCCTGGCCGCCGTAGATGCCCTCGCCGTCGTGGCTGACCGCGCCGTCGATGGCGACCAGGCGGGCCGCTTCCGCGGGGCGGCCCGCGGCGAACACGCCGAAGGGGGCCGCGCGCATCGCCAGGCCGTCGCTCCAGGCGTGCCGGTGCTGCGCCGAGATCGGTGCCGCCAGGCCTCGGCGGAGGTTCTCCAGGGTGCCGCGTTCGCTGAAGCCCGCGCCGCGGAAGGGGCCCTCGTCGAGGTCGGCGATCCACTGGTGCCAGGCCGCCTCGACGTGGGCGGGGGTGAGCGCGGAGCCGTGGCGGGCCAGCAGCAGGCCCGAGAAGATCGCGTATTCGGTGTCGTCGGTGCCGGCCGGCCGGTCGGCGACGTACCCGGTGATACGGCCCCAGCGGGCGCGGATCTCGGAGGGCTTCAAGTTCTCCGCGGGGGCTCCCAGGGCGTCACCCACGGCCAGGCCGAGCAAGGCGCCGCGGGCGCGTTCACGGAGTGCGGCGGCGTCCCCCGGCGCCGGGACCGAGGGGATGCAGGCGGTCGATGCCATACGCGGCCTCTCCTCAAGGGGCTCCGCACGGGGCGCGGAGCACTTTGCGGATGTGTCCCACCGTCGGCGGTTGACCTCAGCCTCGAAGGCTCCCATGTCACCCGGTCGACATCTGTGCAGCCCAGCGATCGTATGAGCATTCGAGGGTAAAACCGCAGGTTAGCGCAGCCTTTCCTTGCTGGCGGGCGGGAATGTCCCGGCGTATCTTCGGTGTTGTCGAAAAGTGGACCCAGTCCAGACTTAGCTTCGCCTCAGCTTACCTGGGGCGCTGCCGGGCTCCCGCCGGAGCCCACCGGAACGCCATTCGCAACACCCGCCGTTCGCACCACCCGTCGATCGCACCACCCAGGGGGATTCCGTGGCCATCATCGAAACCGAAGCCGCACTGCACGAGGCGCATCGCGACAACCACACCCACCGCGATGTCAACGGCGGCTGGCTGCGCCCCGCGGTCTTCGGCGCGATGGACGGCCTGGTCTCCAACCTCGCCCTGATGACCGGTGTCGCAGGCGGTTCGGTGGGTCACCAGACCGTCGTCATCACCGGTCTCGCCGGTCTCGCCGCGGGCGCCTTCTCCATGGCCGCGGGCGAGTACACCTCCGTCGCCTCGCAGCGCGAGCTCGTCGAGGCCGAACTCGACGTAGAGCGCCGGGAGTTGAGGAAGCACCCGCAGGACGAGGAGGCCGAGCTCGCCGCGCTGTACGAGGCCCGGGGTGTCGAGCCCGAGCTGGCACGGCAGGTCGCCGAGCAGCTGTCGCGCGACCCCGAGCAGGCCCTGGAGATCCACGCCCGTGAGGAACTGGGCATCGACCCCTCCGACCTGCCCTCGCCGCTGATCGCCGCCGTGTCGAGCTTCGGCGCCTTCGCACTGGGCGCCCTGCTGCCCGTACTCCCTTATCTCCTGGGGGCCGCCACCCTCTGGCCGGCCGTGCTGCTCGCGCTGTTCGGGCTGTTCGGCTGCGGGGCCGTGGTGGCCCGGGTGACCGCGCGCAGCTGGTGGTACAGCGGACTGCGGCAGCTCGCCCTCGGTGGGGCGGCCGCCGGTGTGACGTACGCCCTGGGCAGCTGGTTCGGAACGGCCGTAGGATAGAGCGGATGGTACTTATGCGTTGGGCCGCATAAGTAGCCGTTACCGACTGGTTTCGAGTGCTCGACCAGCGGGCATGAGCCGTAAGCGCTGTGGGCAATGACGCCTCCGGCGCACTCGCGAGGTGAACGAAGCCGCTCCCCTCGCCTTCCGGGCCGGCGGACGCCGATCTGATCGATCACGTCCCGTTCGGCCCCCCTTACATACTTCCAGCCACGTACGCGACACCCCCCTCGCGACTCCGTGGCGTCCGCATGCTGGAACGGAGTATCCGGTTCCCGAGAACCGCTCCATCATGTAACCTGCACGAAATTTTGCGTTACGCAGAGGGCCAACGTCGTCCCTTCGCCAGCAGATATGCCACTTGAGACGACGACGGGAGAGCCGATGCGTACGCCGCGCCAGCCGTCCCAGCATTCCGGGAATGGCCAGAACTGGTCCTTCATGGATGCTCGCCCTGCTGCGCAGGGTATGTACGACCCCCGCAACGAGCACGACGCCTGTGGCGTCGGCTTCGTGGCCAACCTCACCGGCGAGGCGAGCCACACGCTGGTCGAGCAGGCGCTCACCGTTCTGCGCAACCTCGAACACCGCGGCGCCACCGGCTCCGAGCCGGACTCCGGCGACGGCGCGGGCATCCTGACCCAGGTCCCGGACGCCTTCTTCCGCGAGGTGGCCGGACTGGGGCTCCCCGAGGCCGGCGGCTACGCCGTCGGTATCGCCTTCCTCCCCGAGGACGGCACCCAGGACGCCGTCTCACGGATCGACACGATCGCCGCCGACGAGGGCCTCACCGTCCTCGGCTGGCGCGAGGTCCCGGTCGCCCCCGGACTGCTCGGCGCCACCGCCCGCTCGACGATGCCGGCCTTCCGCCAGATCTTCGTCACGGACCACGCCAGCACGGGCATCGACCTCGACCGCAAGGCGTTCGTGCTGCGCAAGCGCGCCGAGCGCGAGGCCGGCGTCTACTTCCCCTCGCTGTCCGCGCGGACCATCGTCTACAAGGGCATGCTGACCACCGGCCAGCTCGAGCCCTTCTTCCCGGACCTGTCCGACCGCCGCTTCGCCTCGGCCGTGTCGCTCGTCCACTCGCGCTTCTCCACGAACACCTTCCCCTCGTGGCCGCTCGCGCACCCGTACCGCTTCGTCGCGCACAACGGTGAGATCAACACCGTCAAGGGCAACCGCAACTGGATGCGCGCCCGCGAGTCGCAGCTCGTCTCGGACCTCTTCGGGCAGGACGAGAAGTCCATCGAGCGGATCTTCCCGGTGTGTACGCCGGACGCCTCCGACTCGGCGTCCTTCGACGAGGTGCTCGAGCTGCTCCACCTCGGCGGCCGCTCGCTCCCGCACTCCGTGCTGATGATGATCCCGGAGGCGTGGGAGAACCACGACTCCATGGACCCCGCCCGGCGCGCCTTCTACGAGTTCCACTCCACGATGATGGAGCCCTGGGACGGCCCGGCCTGCGTCACCTTCACCGACGGCACCCAGGTCGGCGCCGTGCTCGACCGCAACGGTCTGCGCCCCGGCCGCTACTGGGTCACCGACGACGGCCTCGTCGTCCTCGGCTCCGAGGTCGGCGTCCTCGACATCGACCCCGCCAAGGTCGTCCGCAAGGGCCGCCTCCAGCCGGGCCGGATGTTCCTCGTCGACACCGCCGAGCACCGCATCATCGAGGACGACGAGATCAAGGGGCAGCTCGCCGCCGAGAAGCCCTACGCCGAGTGGCTCGAGGCCGGCGAGATCGAGCTGGTCGACCTGCCCGAGCGCGAGCACATCGTGCACACCCACGCCTCGGTCACCCGCCGCCAGCAGACCTTCGGCTACACCGAGGAAGAGCTGCGCGTCATCCTCGCGCCGATGGCCAAGACCGCCGGCGAACCGCTCGGCTCCATGGGCACGGACTCGCCGATCGCCGCGCTCTCCGCGCGCCCGCGGCTGCTCTTCGACTACTTCACCCAGCTGTTCGCGCAGGTCACCAACCCGCCGCTGGACGCCATCCGCGAGGAGCTCGTCACCTCGCTGCGCTCCTCGCTGGGCCCGCAGGGCAACCTGCTCGAGCCGAGCGCCGCGTCGTGCCGGACGGTCACCCTGCCGTTCCCGGTCATCGACAACGACGAGCTGGCCAAGCTCATCCACATCAACGCCGACGGCGACATGCCCGGCTTCAAGGCCGCGACGCTCTCCGGTCTGTACCGGGTGCACGGCGGCGGTGACGCGCTCGCCGCGCGCATCGAGGAGATCTGCGCCGAGGCCGACGCCGCCATCGACAACGGCGCCCGCCTCATCGTCCTGTCGGACCGCCACTCGGACGCCGAGCACGCCCCGATCCCGTCGCTGCTGCTCACCGCGGCCGTCCACCACCACCTCATCCGCACCAAGCAGCGCACCGAGGTCGGCCTCCTCGTCGAGGCCGGCGACGTCCGCGAGGTCCACCACGTCGCCCTGCTGATCGGCTTCGGCGCCGCCGCCGTCAACCCGTACCTGGCGATGGAGTCCGTCGAGGACCTGCTGCGCGCGGGCACCTTCATCAACGGCCTCGAGCCCGAGCAGGCGATCCGCAACCTGATCTACGCGCTGGGCAAGGGCGTCCTGAAGGTCATGTCCAAGATGGGCATCTCCACCGTCGCCTCCTACCGCGGCGCCCAGGTCTTCGAGGCCGTCGGTCTCGACGACGCCTTCGTCGAGAAGTACTTCAAGGGCACCGCCACCAAGATCGGCGGCGTCGGCATCGACGTCATCGCCAAGGAGGTCGCCGCCCGCCACGCCAAGGCGTACCCGGCCAGCGGCATCGCGCCGGCCCACCGCGCCCTGGAGATAGGCGGCGAGTACCAGTGGCGCCGCGAGGGCGAGCCCCACCTGTTCGACCCGGAGACGGTCTTCCGCCTCCAGCACTCGACGCGCACGGCCCGCTACGACATCTTCAAGAAGTACACGGACCGCGTGAACGAGCAGTCCGAGCGCCTCATGACGCTGCGCGGCCTGTTCGGCTTCACGTCGGACCGCGAGTCGATCCCCCTCGACGAGGTCGAGTCCGTCGACGAGATCGTCAAGCGCTTCTCCACCGGCGCCATGTCGTACGGCTCCATCTCCAAGGAGGCGCACGAGACCCTCGCCATCGCCATGAACCAGTTGGGCGGCAAGTCCAACACCGGTGAGGGCGGCGAGGACGCGGACCGGCTGTACGACCCGGCGCGCCGCTCGGCGATCAAGCAGGTCGCCTCCGGACGCTTCGGCGTCACCTCCGAGTACCTGGTGAACGCGGACGACATCCAGATCAAGATGGCCCAGGGCGCCAAGCCCGGCGAGGGCGGCCAGCTGCCCGGCCACAAGGTCTACCCGTGGGTGGCCAAGACCCGGCACAGCACCCCCGGTGTCGGTCTGATCTCCCCGCCGCCGCACCACGACATCTACTCCATCGAGGACCTCGCCCAGCTGATCCACGACCTGAAGAACGCGAACCCGCAGGCGCGGATCCACGTGAAGCTGGTCTCCGAGGTCGGTGTCGGCACGGTCGCGGCCGGTGTGTCCAAGGCACACGCGGATGTCGTGCTCATCTCCGGCCACGACGGCGGAACGGGCGCCTCCCCGCTCACCTCGCTGAAGCACGCGGGCGGCCCCTGGGAGCTCGGCCTCGCCGAGACCCAGCAGACGCTGCTGCTCAACGGCCTGCGCGACCGCATCGTCGTGCAGACCGACGGCCAGCTGAAGACCGGCCGTGACGTGGTCATCGCCGCGCTGCTCGGCGCCGAGGAGTTCGGTTTCGCGACCGCGCCGCTCGTCGTCTCCGGCTGCGTCATGATGCGCGTCTGCCACCTGGACACCTGCCCGGTCGGCATCGCCACCCAGAACCCGGTGCTCCGCGACCGCTTCGCCGGCAAGGCGGAGTACGTGGTGAACTTCTTCAAGTTCATCGCCGAGGAGGTCCGCGAGATCCTCGCCGAGCTGGGCTTCCGCACCATCGAGGAGGCCGTCGGCCACGCCGAGGTCCTCGACGTCGAGCGTGCCGTCGACCACTGGAAGGCCCAGGGCCTGAACCTGGCCCCGCTGTTCCACGTGCCCGCCCTGCCCGAGGGCGCGGCGCTGCACCAGGTCATCTCGCAGGACCACGGCCTGGAGAAGGCGCTCGACAACGAGCTGATCAAGCTCGCCGCCGACGCCCTGGCCGCGGACTCCGCGACCGACGCCCAGCCGGTGCGCGCCCAGGTCGCCATCCGCAACATCAACCGCACGGTCGGCACCATGCTCGGCCACGAGGTGACGAAGAAGTTCGGTGGCGCGGGCCTGCCCGAGGACACCATCGACATCACCTTCACCGGCTCCGCCGGCCAGTCCTTCGGCGCCTTCCTCCCGCGCGGTGTCACGCTGCGCCTGGAGGGCGACGCCAACGACTACGTCGGCAAGGGCCTCTCCGGCGGCCGGATCGTCGTCCGCCCGGACCGCGGCGCCGACCACCTCGCCGAGTACTCGACGATCGCTGGCAACACCATCGCCTACGGCGCGACCGGCGGCGAGTTGTTCCTGCGCGGCCGTACCGGTGAGCGGTTCTGCGTCCGCAACTCCGGCGCGACGGTCGTCTCCGAGGGCGTGGGCGACCACGGCTGCGAGTACATGACCGGCGGTCACGCGGTGGTCCTCGGCGAGACCGGCCGCAACTTCGCGGCCGGCATGTCGGGCGGCGTCGCCTACGTGATCGACCTGAACCGCGACAACGTCAACTCCGGCAACCTCGGCGCCGTCGAGGTGCCGGACGAGGCCGACAAGCAGTGGCTGCACGACGTGGTGCGCCGCCACGCCGAGGAGACCGGTTCGACGGTCGCCGCGAAGCTGCTCGTCGACTGGGACGCCGCCGCGGAGCGCTTCAGCAAGATCATCCCCAGCACGTACAAGGCAGTGCTCGCCGCCAAGGACGCCGCCGAGCAGGCGGGACTCTCCGAGTCCGAGATCACCGAGAAGATGATGGAGGCGGCGACCAATGGCTGACCCGAAGGGCTTTCTGAACCACGGCCGTGAGGTCGCCAAGTCCCGTCCCGTCGACGTGCGTCTGAAGGACTGGAACGAGGTCTACGTTCCCGGTTCGCTGCTGCCGATCATCGGCAAGCAGGCCGGCCGGTGCATGGACTGCGGCATCCCGTTCTGCCACAACGGCTGTCCGCTGGGGAACCTGATCCCCGAGTGGAACGACTTCGCCTACCGCGAGGACTGGACGGCGGCCTCCGAGCGCCTGCACGCCACGAACAACTTCCCGGAGTTCACGGGCCGCCTGTGCCCCGCTCCGTGCGAGTCGGCGTGTGTGCTGGGCATCAACCAGCCGGCCGTCACCATCAAGAACGTCGAGGTCTCGATCATCGACAAGGCGTGGGAGACCGGTGACGTCGCCCCGCAGGCGCCCGAGCGCCTGTCGGGCAAGACCGTCGCGGTCATCGGCTCGGGCCCGGCGGGCCTGGCCGCCGCCCAGCAGCTCACCCGGGCCGGCCACACCGTCGCCGTCTACGAGCGCGCCGACCGCATCGGCGGCCTCCTGCGGTACGGCATCCCCGAGTTCAAGATGGAGAAGCGGCACATCAACCGCCGCATCGAGCAGATGCGCGCGGAGGGCACCCGCTTCCGCACCGGGATCGAGATCGGCCGCGACCTCAAGGCGACCGACCTGAAGAAGCGCTACGACGCCATCGTCATCGCCGCCGGCGCCACGACCGCCCGGGATCTTCCGGTCCCCGGCCGTGAGCTCAAGGGCGTCTACCAGGCGATGGAGTACCTGCCGCTGGCCAACAAGGTCCAGGAGGGCGACTTCGTGGCGCCCCCGATCTCGGCCGCGGGCAAGCACGTCGTGGTCATCGGCGGCGGCGACACCGGCGCCGACTGCGTGGGCACCGCCCACCGCCAGGGCGCGGCCTCGGTCACCCAGCTGGAGATCATGCCCCGCCCGGGCGAGGAGCGGGACGCGGTCTCCCAGCCGTGGCCGACCTTCCCGATGCTCTACAAGGTCACGTCCGCGCACGAGGAGGGCGGCGAGCGGGTCTACTCCGTCTCCACCACCCACTTCGAGGGCGACGAGGACGGCAACGTCCAGTGGCTGCACCTCAGCGAGGTCGAGTTCGTCGAGGGCAGGCTGACCCCGAAGCCGGGCACGGAGCGCAAGATCCCCGCCCAGCTGGTCACCCTCGCCATGGGCTTCACCGGGACCGACCGTGAGAACGGCGTGGTGGAGCAGTTCGGTCTGGAGCTCGACGAGCGCGGCAACATCGCCCGCGACGCCGACTTCCAGACCAACGTCCCGGGCGTGTACGTCGCCGGTGACGCCGGCCGCGGCCAGTCCCTCATCGTGTGGGCGATCGCGGAGGGCCGCTCGGCCGCCCGCGGCGTCGACCGGTTCCTGACCGGCGCGAGCGAACTGCCGGCCCCGATCCGCCCGACGGACCGCTCCCTGCTGGTCTGACGGCCCGAGGGTCCCCAGAACGTCCCGTACAAAGGCGTGCGGAACACAGACGGCGCCTGCCCCACAGTCCCCGACCGGACGACCGGGCAGGCGCCGTCGCATGTCCGCACAACCCCTCACGGCACCCGGTACGCCTCCCCGTACACCTGCCACCGCAGCGGCGGGCGCAGGCCGAGGTTGCCTTCGCGCAGGAACCGGCGCTGGGTCGTGTCGACGCGGGAGGTGTCGACGCCGGGGTGCCGGATCAGCATGGCCCGGCGGCGGGCGTCCAGGAAGGCGTTCAGGTAGGCGGCCTCCCCGCCGCCCTGCACGGGGGTGCGGGCCTGCCGCATCGCACGCGCCCGGATGCCGTCGAAGCTGGTCGGGCCGGTGCCGGGGCCATGGAAGACCAGGGCGTCGTAGTAGATGAACTGGCCCAGCGCGCCCAGGCCGTCGACCCGGCCCCGGCGGACCGCCGGGTCGAAGTAGACCCGGTCGCGCTCGACGTCCTGCGCGGCCCGGAAGGCGGGTACCCTCGACTCCGCCCGCCAGGCGGCCGGGAAGTCGGGGTCCAGACCGGCGTGCGAGGCGGTGCCGTCGACCCGGCGCAGGGCGGGCAGGTAGCGGGCGAGGGCGTTGGACGGGTGGTCGCGGGTGTAGCCCTCGACGAGGGTGAGCAGATCGTGGGTGCCGGTGCAGAAGCCGATCAGGCCCGCCGTGTAGCCCTGTCCGTCGCCGATGTCCTCGACATAGCCGTACGCGGTGCGCCAGTCCAGGGTCCCGTTCTCCGCGCTGGCCACGATCTTCTGGGCCAGTTCCTTCTGGGTCGGGGCGGTGAGGCCCGGCAAGGACGCCCGGACGGCGATGGCCGGCCGGGCGGTTTGCGCGAGTGGGGCGGGGGTGAACAGGTACACCGTCGACGCTACGGCGGCGCAGACCAGGGCGGCGGCACGTTTCATGCCGGACACCCTAGAGCGGGAATGTCGTGTTCCTTGTCATTTCATCCTCATTGGCAGGTGAACGAACAAAAGGGCGAAGGCCGGTGGGCGTGGGAGGCTGTGCGCCATGGTCGCGATCAGTCTCACCAAGGTCCAGGAGACCGCACCCGCGCTGGTCAACCTCTACAAGAGCGCCGGGGCTTCCCTCGCCGCGCACGGTCTCGACGGGCAGCGGGCCGCCGTCTACCTCGTCGTCGACTACTCGGGGTCGATGAAGCCGTATTACCAGGACGGCAGTGTGCAGGCGCTCGCCGACCGGGTGCTGGGCCTGTCCGCGCACCTCGACGGCGACGGCCGGGTGCCGGTCGTCTTCTTCTCCACCGACGTCGACGCCGTCACCGACATCGCCCTCGCCGACCATCAGGGGCGGGTGGACCGGATCGTGGCCGGGCTCGGGCACATGGGCAAGACCAGCTACCACCTCGCCATGGACGCCGTCATCGACCACTACCTCGACAGCGGGTCGACGGATCCCGCGCTGGTCGTCTTCCAGACGGACGGCGGCCCGATCAACAAGCTCGCCGCCGAACGCTACCTGTGCAAGGCGTCGAAGCTGCCCCTGTTCTGGCAGTTCATCGGCTTCGGCGACCGGGGCAGCAAGCAGTTCGACTTCCTGCGCAAGCTCGACGAGCTGCCCGTGTCGGCGAAGCGGACGGTGGACAACGCCGGTTTCTTCCACGCCGGTTCGGATCCGCGGAAGGTGTCCGACGCGGAGCTGTACGACCGGCTGGTCGGCGAGTTCCCGGCCTGGCTCGGGGCGGCCCGGGCGCGGGGGATCCTCCGGTGAGCGTCCTGCTGCCCGCCGCCGGGCGCACGGCCACCGCCTGGAAGAACGGCGGCGGGGTGACCCGCGAGATCGTCTGCTCCCCGGCGGGCGCGGGCATGGCCGCCTTCACCTGGCGGGTCAGTCTCGCCGAGGTCGCGGCGAGCGGCCCGTTCTCCGTCTTCCCCTACGTGGAACGGACGCTGACGCTGGTCGAGGGCGCGGGCATGGACCTGACCGTGGGAGGACGGCGGCGGCTCGTCGACACACGGCACGTGCCGCGGGACCTCCCCGGTGACGAGCCCACCGACTGCCGGCTGCTGGACGGTCCCGTCGTGAACCTCAACGTGATGTGGCGCAGGGGCACTTCGGCCCCGACCGTCGCGGTCGTACGCGGCCGGATCGGCCTGCGGGCGGCCCACGCCCTGATCGTCGCCCTCGACGAGGACGGGACCGCCGTCGGCGACGGGGTGTGGCTCGCCCGGCACGACGCCCTCCTGCTGACCGGGGAGGACGCGCTCGTGCACGCGCACGGCCCGACGGCGATCGTCGGCCTCGGCGCGTGACGGTGGCCCCGTAGCCCCCGGCCCCGTGTCCCGTCGGCGGCCCGGAGCGCCGCCGTCGAGCCGCCGCCGCTCGCCGTGAAGTCCCGCACGCCCCGCGGGCCCCGGCCGTCCGGGCGTCGAGCGCGGCCGGT
The DNA here is from genome assembly GCF_045161545.1 of Streptomyces sp. NBC_00637. Taxonomy (NCBI): domain Bacteria; kingdom Bacillati; phylum Actinomycetota; class Actinomycetes; order Kitasatosporales; family Streptomycetaceae; genus Streptomyces; species Streptomyces sp. NBC_00637. Next base: position 6,372,092 of record NZ_CP109046.1, read on the forward strand.
ACGCACCGTTGGCTCAGCCGGGCCGCCGTGTCACCCTGGGGTTGATCCGGCGGGGAGGCGACGTATGGGTGACGACGCGCGATCGGTGAACGGCGCGGCGGGCGGCGGGAGTTCGAGACCCGGCGAGTCCGGCAAGGGGGAGCGGCTCGCCGACTGGGCCGACGAGCGGCTGGGGGTGTATGCCCTGGCCAAGGCCAACCTGCGCAAGGTGTTCCCGGACCATTGGTCCTTCATGCTGGGCGAGATCTGCCTCTACAGCTTCCTGGTCCTGCTCCTCACCGGCGTCTACCTCACGCTGTTCTTCGAGCCGAGCAGCGCCGAGGTCGTCTACGACGGCTCGTACGTCCCGCTCAACGGGGTCACGATGACGAGGGCGTACGAGTCGACGCTCGACATCAGCTTCGACGTGCGCGGTGGACTGCTGATCCGGCAGATCCACCACTGGTCGGCCCTGGTCTTCGTCACCGGCATGCTGGTGCACATGATGCGGGTGTTCTTCACCGGGGCGTTCCGCAAGCCGCGCGAGGTCAACTGGCTGTTCGGCTGGACCCTGTTGTTCCTCGGCATCCTCACCGGACTGACCGGCTACTCGCTCCCCGACGACCTGCTCTCGGGCACCGGCGTCCGGTTCGCCGACGGCGCGATCCTGTCCATCCCGATCATCGGGACGTACGTGTCGTTCTTCCTCTTCGGCGGGGAGTTCCCGGGGCACGACATCATCGCCCGGTTCTTCCCGATCCATGTGCTGCTGCTGCCCGGGATCATGCTGGGGCTGGTCGTCGCCCACCTCATCCTGGTCTTCTTCCACAAGCACACGCAGTACCCCGGTCCCGGACGCGACGGGAAGTCGGTCGTCGGCATGCCCTTCATGCCCGTCTACATGGCGAAGGCGGGCGGGTTCTTCTTCCTGGTGTTCGGCGTGCTGACGGTCATGGGCGGGATCGCGAGCATCAACCCGGTGTGGGCGTTCGGGCCCTACCGTCCGGACCTGGTGACGACGGGCGCGCAGCCGGACTGGTACCTCGGCTTCTCCGAGGGGCTGATCCGGGTGATGCCGGGATGGGAGATCAACGCCTGGGGCCACACCCTGGTGCCCGGCGTCCTCATCCCCTTCACGCTGTTCCCGCTGATCCTGCTCGCCATCGGCGTCTACCCGTTCATCGAGGCGTGGATCACCGGTGACCGACGGGAGCACCACATCCTCGACCGGCCGCGCAACGCGCCCGTGCGCACCGGCCTAGGGGTGGCCTGGCTGGCCCTGTACGTGGTGCTGCTGATCGGCGGCGGCAACGACATCGTGGCCACGCATCTGCATCTGTCCATCAACGCGATCACCTGGTTCGTGCGGGTCTCCGTGTTCCTCGCCCCGATCGTCGCCTTCATGGTCACCAAGCGGATCTGTCTGGGCCTGCAGTTGCGGGACCGGGACAAGGTGCTGCACGGCCGGGAGACGGGAACCATCAAGCGCCTTCCGCACGGCGAGTACGTGGAGGTCCACGAACCCCTGGACCAGGCCCGGCTGTTCACCCTCACCCAGCACGAGCAGCACCCGCCGTACGAGATCGGGCCGCTCGTCGACCACAACGGCGTGCGGCGGCAGGTCAGGGTGTCCCAGCGGGTACGGGCGCGCCTGGCGCGTGCCCTGTACGGGGCGGACAGCCACATCCCGAAGCCGACGCCGGAGGAGCATCGCGAACTGACCCGCGGGCCCGGGCACTGACACCGGTTCTCCCTGCCGTCCGCGTGCCCGAGCCCTTGCCCGCGTACCTGTTCGCCGGCTGCCGGTAGGGTCAGCCGGCGGGCGGCCAGTTGCGCAGCAGGGTGTCGAGGGCGTCCAGGATCCGGGTCCAGGTCGCCTGGGTGTCGGGGGCGCTGTGGCTGAATCCGCCGCCGAGTTCCAGGGTGACGTAGCCGTGGAAGACGCTGCCCAGCAGGCGGACGGCGTGGGTCTGGTCGGGCTCGGTGAGGTCGTAGCCGCGCAGGATCGCCCGGGTCATGCGGGCGTGCCGTGGTCCGGCACCGGCCGCCGCCGCCTCGGGGTCCAGTCGCAGCTGGGCGGCGGCGTAGCGGCCGGGGTGTTCGCGGGCGTAGTCGCGGTAGACGTCGGCGAGGGCGGTCAGGGCGTCCTTGCCGGCCCGGCCGGCCAGCGCGAGGTCGCCCCGGTCGGCGAGTTCCTCCAGGGCGAGCAGGGCGATCCGGGTTCTCAGGTCGTCGGAGTTCCTCACGTGCGAGTACAGGCTCGCGACCTTGACGTCGAAGCGCCGGGCGAGCGCCGAGACGGTCACCCGGTCGAAGCCGACCTCGTCGGCCAGCTCCGCGCCCGCCCGGACCAGGCGATCCGTGCTCAGCCCCACACGCCCCATGCTCGTCCTCCGGTGTCTGCCCCGTGCCCTCGGCGGCCACTCGGCCGATAGCTATTATGCGTTTGCCTAAAAGCTTTAGGCAAATTAGCCTGCGTTATATGAAGCCGCTCACCGAGCAAGAGATCCGTGCCGCGTTCGTCAACTGCACCAAGGGCGAGGCCAAGCGTCTCGCCGTCCCCCGCGACCTGGCCGACCGGCCCTGGGAGGACCTGGACTACCTCGGCTGGCGGGATCCCCAGGCACCCGACCGGGCCTACCTCGCCGTCGAGCTGGACGGCCGGCCGAAGGCCCTCGCGCTGCGCTCGTCCACCTCCGGCTCGTGGCAGGCACGGCGCAGCATGTGCACGATGTGCCTGACCACCCACTCCGGCGGTGTCTCGCTGATGGTCGCGCCGAAGGCGGGCAGAGCCGGCCAGCAGGGCAACTCGGTGGGGGCCTACATCTGCAGCGACCTCGCCTGCTCGCTCTATGTGCGGGGCAAGCGGGACGCGGGCGTCGGGGCGCGGCTGCCCGAGACGATCACACTGGAGGAGAAGATCGGGCGGACCGTGGCGAACCTCGCCGCGTTCGTCGCCAGGGTGACCGGCTGAGGCTACGCGTGCCCGCGCAGGATCTCCGCCCGGCAGTCGTCCGGCGTGCCCCAGGCCGAGCGCAGGGCGCGGGCCTTGGTGAGCCAGAGCGACAGGTCGTACTCCGCCGTGTAGCCGATCGCGCCGTGCAGCTGGAGCGCGGTGCGCGCGGTCGTGTACGCCGCCTCGCAGGCGCCGACCTTCGCGGCGGCCACATCCGCCGGGCTCATGGTCACGGCGGCGCCCAGGACCAGGGGGCGGGCGAACTCCAACGCGGTCTTCGCGTCCGCCAGCCGGTGCTTGACCGCCTGGAACGAGCCCACGGGGACCCCGAACTGGACGCGCTGCCCGACATACGCCACGGTCCGCTCCAGCAGCGCCAGCCCCACCCCGAGGGCCTGCGCGGCGGTGGCCAGGCGGGCCCAGCACAAGGCGCGGTCCGCGGCCGGGCGGGAGGTGAGCAGCTCACCGCCCGGCAGCAGACGGGTGAGGCGACGCGCCGGATCAAGGGACGGACGCACGGGGCCGTGACCGGGGGCCAGCCGGAGGCCGTCGGCGGCCAGCGCCAGCCGTAGCGGCGCCGCGTCACCGTCCACGGCGTACCCGCCCTCGGGCGCCACGGTGGCCGGCGACCCGCCCGCGGCCAGCGCGGGGAGGAACCGCTCCGCCAGGCCCGGACCGCTCAACAGGGCCGCGGCGGCGACCGTCTCCACCAGCGGGCCCGGCACCGCGTGCCGCCCGAGCTCCACGAAGGCGACGGCCAGATCCACCGGCCGGGGCCCCAGCCCCTCGTACGCCTCTGGGACCGCCAGGGCGAACACGCCGGCCCCGGCGATCCTCGACCACAGGGCGAGGCCGCCCGCCCGCTCGCCCCGGCTCCAGTCGCGGATCACGTCCGGAGTGCCGGCCGCGCCCAGCATCGCGTCCAACGACCGGGCGAACGCCCGCTGTTCGGTGTCCAGAAGGAAACGCATCGCCGGCGGAGCCGGACGGGGCGAAGTCATCGGCGGCGTCCCCTCGGCAGGCCGAGCAGCCGCTCGGCGACGATGTCACGCTGGATCTCGTTCGTGCCCGCGTAGATCGGACCCGCCAGGGAGAAGACATACCCCTGCGACCACTCCGTATCGGCCACCTCCGCGTCCGCGCCGAGGAGATCCAGCGCCGTCTCGTGCAGCGCGATGTCGTACTCCGACCAGAAGATCTTGTTCAGGCTCGACTCCGGGCCGAGCCGCTCCCCGGCGAGGAAGCGGGAGGCTGCCGCGTAGGTGAACAGCTGGTACGCGCGGGCCCCGGCCAGGGCGTCGGCGACGCGGGACGCGGTGGCCTGTGGCCGGCCCCGGTCCACCCAGAGGGCGTGCAGACGGTCGGCCGAGGCCAGGAAGCGGCCGGGGGAGCGCAGGGTGAGCCCGCGTTCGTTGGCCGCAGTCGACATCGCGATCCGCCAGCCCTGGCCCGGCTCCCCGATCACGTCCTCGTCCGGCACGAACACCTCGTCCAGGAAGAGTTCGGCGAACGCCGGCTTCCCGTCGAGGCGGCCTATGGGGCGGACGGTGACTCCGGGCGCCCGCAGGTCGAACATGACGTAGGTGAGCCCCTGATGGGGCTGCGCGGTGTCGGGGTCGGTGCGGAACAGGCCGAAGGCGCTGTCGGCGAAGGCCGCACGCGAGGACCAGGTCTTCTGGCCGCTCAGCCGCCAGCCGCCGGTCACCCGGACCGCCCTGGCGCGCAGCGCCGCCAGGTCCGAGCCGGCCTCGGGCTCCGACCAGGCCTGCGCCCAGACGACCTCGCCGGTGGCCATCGCGGGCAGGACCCGGACCCGCTGCTCCTCGGTGCCGTGATCGAGCAGGGTGGGGGCGAGGAGGCTCACCCCGTTCTGGTTGACGCGGCCCGGGGCGCCCGCCGCGTAGTACTCCTCCTCGAAGACCAGCCAGCGCATCAGCCCGCAGTCCCGCCCGCCGTAGCGCGTCGGCCAGTTCACCACCGACCAGCCGGCCGCGGCCAGTTCGGCCTCCCACGCGCGGTGCGCGGCGAAGCCCTCGGCGCTCTCCAGGGAAGGCAGCGGCTCGGCCGGCACCCGCGCGCGCAGCCAGGCCCGGGCCTCGGCGCGGAACGTCTCGTCGGCGGGGGAGTGTGCGAGGTCCACCGGTCCCTCCTCGGGTGCGCGGCCTGCGGGTACGGATGCGGGTGCGTCTGGTGCGGGTCGTCCCGATCCGTTCCCGACGGGCGTCCGCCGCGTGCGTTCTTCCCTAACAAGTGTTTGGTAGGTTAGCGTGCCGTCATGAAGAACGTCGAGGGTCCGCCGTACGTTCCCGGACACGCGCTGCTCGCCGGCCGCAGCGCCGTGATCACCGCGGCGGCCGGCACGGGCATCGGCGGAGCGACCGCGCGCCGCTTCCTGGAGGAGGGCGCGCGCGTGCTCATCAGCGACGCCCACGCACGCCGGCTCGAGGCCCACCAGGCCGAACTGGCCGCGGAGTTCGGCGAGGCGTCGGTGGCGGCCCTCCCGTGCGACGTCACCGACGAGAGCCAGGTGCGGGCCCTGTTCGACACCGCCGTACGGGAACACGGACGGCTGGACGTCGTCGTCAACAACGCGGGCCTCGGCGGAACCGCGGAACTCGTCGACATGAGCGACGAGCAGTGGTCACGCGTCCTGGACGTCACACTCAACGGAACCTTCCGGTGCACCCGGGCCGCCCTGCGGCTGATGCGGGAGAGCGGCGGGGGAGTCGTCGTCAACAACGCCTCCGTCGTCGGCTGGCGCGCCCAGGCCGGACAGGCGCACTACGCCGCCGCGAAGGCAGGCGTCATGGCCCTGACCCGGTGCGCGGCGATCGAGGCGGCCGGGTACGGCGTCCGCGTCAACGCCGTCTCGCCGAGCCTCGCCATGCACCCGCACCTGGTCAAGGTGACCTCGGCCGAACTGCTGGAGGAACTCACCGCCCGGGAGGCCTTCGGCCGCCACGCCGAACCCTGGGAGGTGGCCAACGTCATCGTGTTCCTGGCGTCCGGCTACTCCTCGTACATGACGGGCGAGGTCGTCTCCGTCAGCGGCCAGCACCCCTGACGGCCGGAGCAGACCACAATGAGCACGTGCCGACCAAGAAGAAGCCCCAGGTGACCGCGGCGCCCGCGCGTCGCCGTGAACTCCTCGACACCGCCGCCGAGGTCTTCGCCGAACAGGGCTACAACGCCACCACCGTCCGGAAGATCGCCGACCACGCGGGCATGCTCGCGGGCAGCCTCTACTACCACTTCGACTCCAAGGAGTCGATGCTGGAGGAGATCCTGCGCAGCTTCCTCGACGAGCTCTGGGACGGCTACGACACCGTCCTGGGCGCCGAACTCGGACCCCGGGAGACACTCGCGGCCCTCGTCACCGAGTCCTTCCGTGAGATCGACCGGCACCGCGCCGCCGTCGCGATCTACCAGAAGGAGAGCAAGCAGCTCGTGACACAGGAACGGTTCGCGTTCCTCGCCGAGTCGCAGCGCCGCTTCGAGAAGGCGTGGCTGGCCACGCTGGAACGCGGCGTCGCCGACCGGGTCTTCCGCACCGACCTCGACATCCGCCTCGCCTACCGCTTCGTCCGCGACACCGTGTGGGTCGCCGCGTCCTGGTACCGGCCCGGCGGACAGCACAGCCCGGAGGAGATCGCCCGCCAGTACCTCTCGATGGTCCTGGACGGGATCGCCGTACGTGCACAGCCCTTTCCTGAGAGGGAGTTGACATGGCCGAGGCCTACATCGTCGAAGCGGTCCGTACGCCCGTCGGACGGCGCGGAGGAGGACTGAGCAAGGTCCATCCGGCCGACCTGGGCGCACATGTGCTCAAGGAACTCGTCGGGCGGGCCGGCATCGACCCGGCCGCCGTCGAGGACGTCGTCTTCGGCTGCCTGGACACCGTCGGGCCGCAGGCCGGGGACATCGCGCGGACCTGCTGGCTGGCCGCCGGGCTGCCCGAGGAGGTGCCCGGCGTGACCGTGGACCGCCAGTGCGGCTCCTCGCAGCAGGCCGTGCACTTCGCCGCCCAGGGCGTGCTCTCCGGAACCCAGGACCTGGTGGTCGCGGGCGGCGTGCAGAACATGTCGCAGATCCCGATCGCCTACGCCACCCGGCAGGCCGCCGCACCCCTCGGCTTCACCCAGGGCCCCTTCGCGGGCAGCGAGGGCTGGCGCGCGCGGTACGGGGACCGGCCGGTGAACCAGTTCGCCGGCGCCGAGATGATCGCCGCGAAGTGGGGCATCAGCCGCCGGGACCAGGAGGAGTTCGCCCTGCGCTCGCACCGGCGGGCGCTGCGCGCGATCGACGAGGGCCGCTTCGCCCGCGAGACCGTCGCCCTCGGGGAGGTCACCACCGACGAGGGGCCGCGCCGGGACACCTCCCTGGAGAAGATGGCCGCCCTGAAGCCCGTCATCGACGGCGCGACCGTCACCGCCGCCTGCTCCTCGCAGGTCTCCGACGGAGCGGCGGCCCTGCTGCTCGCCTCGGAACGGGCGGTGCGCGAGCACGGCCTGACGCCACGCGCGCGCGTGCACCACCTCTCCGTCCGCGGCGAGGACCCGATCCGCATGCTCACGGCGCCGATCCCGGCCACCGCGCACGCCCTGAAGAAGACCGGGCTGTCGATCCACGACATCGACCTCGTCGAGATCAACGAGGCGTTCGCGCCCGTCGTCCTGGCCTGGCTCAAGGAGACCGGCGCCGACCCGGACCGGGTCAACGTCAACGGCGGCGCGATCGCCCTCGGCCACCCGCTCGGCGCGACCGGCGCCAAGCTGGCGACCACCCTCCTGCACGAACTGGAGCGCACCGGCGGCCGCTTCGGCCTCCAGACGATGTGCGAGGGCGGCGGCCAGGCCAACGTGACGATCATCGAGCGGCTGTGAGGACCGCGCGGTGCGAGCAGGCCGTCGGGAGGCCGCGCCGGTGTGCGAGGGCAGCCGGGCCGGCCTGACGGTCGTCCGGCGGCTGTGAAGGGCGGGCGGACGACGGTCATCCAGAGGTCCCGAGCCGGGCCCGGATCCCGTCCGCCTCCTCCATGATCCGCGCCACCAGCTGCGCGCACGACGGCAGGTCGCCGATCACCCCGGCGACCTGCCCGGCGGCCATCACCCCCGCGTCCGTGCGCCCCTCTACCATCGCCGACCTGAGCATCATCGGCGTGTTCGCGGCGAGCAGCACCTGACTCCAGGCCAGCTCCCTGCCGTGGCGCAGCGCCAGCCCGTCGCGGACCATCTCCCGCCAGGTGAGCCCGGACAGCCTCCGGAAACCGGCCGCGTGCCGCACCGCCCGCACCAGGGACCCGGCCCGGCCGGCGTTCTCCAGGTCGTCCACCAGCGCGGTGCGCAGCATGCGGTGCGGGAGACCGTCCACCGCCCGGGTGACGGTGACGTCCCGGACCGTCGCCGCCAGATACCGCGCCTTCACCGCGTCCGGGACCGGCGAGTCCGAGGTGAGCAGGAACCGGGTGCCCATCGCGACCCCGGCAGCCCCGTACGCCAGCGCCGCCACCAGCCCCCGCCCGTCGAAGAAGCCGCCCGCCGCCACGACCGGGATGTCCACGGCGTCCACCACCTGCGGCAGCAGTACCGTCGTCGCCACCTCCCCGGTGTGTCCGCCGCCCTCCCCGCCCTGCACGATCACCGCGTCCGCACCCCACGCGGCGACCTTCTCGGCATGCCGGCGGGCCCCGACGGACGGGACGACGACGACACCCCCCTCCTTGAGCTCGGCGATCAGCTCGGGGGAGGGCGCGAGCGCGAAGGACGCGACCCGCACGCCCTCGTCGAGGATGATCCGCACCCGGTCGCCGGCGTCCGCCGCGTCGGCCCGCAGATTGACCCCGAACGGCGCCGACGTCCTCGACCGCACCTCACGCACCGCCGCCCGCAACCCGTCGACGGTCATGGTCGCGGAGGCCAGGACACCCAGCGCCCCCGCGTCCGCCGCCGCCGACACCAGACGCGGGCCCGCCACCCATCCCATCCCGGTCTGCACGATCGGGTGACGGACCCCGACCAGCCGGGTGAACGCCGTTTCCATCAGACGGCGACCTCCCGCGCCCGGGTGTTCCCCGGGTCGATCACCTCGCGGATCAGACGCAGCTCGCCCACCGTCGGTTCACGCGTGCGCGCCACCTCGTCCGGGATGACCAGGTCGAAGCCCGTCGCCTCCCGGACCTGCTCCACCGCCACCCCCGGATGCAGCGAGGCCAGCCGCATCGACCGGTCGGGGGTCGCGAAGTCGAACACCCCGAGGTCGGAGACGACCCGCGGGATGCGATGGTGACGGGCGCCCGCCGCACGGTCGTACCCGACCCCGCACACCATGTCGACCCGCTCCACGAAGACCCGCCGGGAGTGCCTCGGCACCCAGTAACTCGTCGGGTTGTTCAGGGTGTTGACCGGCGCGCCCCGCACCCCGAGCAACTGCCGGGTGGGCCTGGCCCAGTCGCCGATGCACGCGATGTTCTGGTTGCCGTACCGGTCGATCTGGCTCGCGCCCATCATCACGTGCCGCCGCCCCCCGGTGACCAGCGCCAGATGCTGCCGGTACGGCAGCCAGCCCTCGACCGTGCCGTCGACACCGACGAGCAGCGCCTCCCCGTCGGTCAGCAGCAGGTCCGGCGCGAACGTGTGCCGGGCGAGGCGGGCACCGACCGAGGGGATCAGACCCATGGGGCTCGCCAGGATCTCGCCCGCACCGCGCCACGCCTCCGCACAGGCGATCACGCAGTACTCGGCGCGCGTCACCCCGCTCACGACTCCTCCCCGACCGCCGACCGGTACGCCCGCTCGTCCCCGGCGAGGAACCGCGCCGCGAACTCCGGCCAGGGCGTCGTCGCGTACCGCTTCTGGAACGCCTCGTCGCGGCCGTAGTCGGGGGCACAGGACGTGAAATGCGCCCCGTTCGGGGCCTCGACCACCCCCGTCACCGTGTGCCGCTTGATCAGCAGCGACTGCGGCGCTGCCTCCTTGGTCAGCTCAGCGGTGTCCACGACCCGTTCGCAACTCAGGTACGCCGCGTCGGCCGCCTCGCAGAACAGGTCGTCGAAGTACGGATCCGGGCCCAGATACTGCCCGTTGCCCAGCCGGTCGGCCCGGTTGACGTGCACCAGCGCCGCGTCCAGCCGCAGCGCCGGCATGGCCACGAACGTCTCCTGGTCCTCGTACGGCGACGTCACGGTCCGCAGACCGGGATTGACCCGCATCACGTCCGAACCGATCCCCGCCCGCACGGGCAGGAACGGCAGCCGGTTCGCGGCCGCGCGCAGCCCCCACATGAACATCGCCTCGTCGGCCTCCGTCAGTTCGAACGCCCCCCGCTCGCGGGCCGCGCGGTAGTGCGGCTCCAGCGGGATCGAGTCGAGGGTGACGAACGCGGCGACCAGCCTGCGGATCCTTCCGGCCGCGGCCAGCATCCCGACGTCCGGGCCGCCGTACGACACGACGGTGAGGTCGGTGACCTCCGACCGGAGCAGCGCCCTGACCAGCGTCATCGGCTTACGGCGCGAGCCCCAGCCGCCGATGCCGAGGGTCATCCCGCTGCGCAGCCGGGACACCGCCTCGTCCGCGGACAACAACTTGCCGGCCCTGCCGCTCCTGTCGGCAGTGTCGGCCGTGTCGGCCGTGTCGCTCCTGTCGGTGCTTCCGGCCTTGTCGGTCCCGCTCGTGCCGGTGGGCCTGTCGGCGTCGGCGCTCACTCAGTCACCGTCCCTTCCGAAGGTGTCACGGACCCGGTCGGCCACCCCGCCGACGCTCGCCTCGTAGGTGAAGCCCTGCTCGAAGCGGTAACTGCGGCGCACGTCGACCGGGTCGATACCGTTGATGGCCGCCTTGGCCAGCCGCAGCAGCTCACCGTCCTTCGCTGCGATCTCTCCGGCCAACTCCAGCGCAGCCGTGCGGAGTTCGTCCGGCGGCACCACCCGCCACACCGAACCGTGCCCGAGCAGCTCGGCCGCAGTGACCGTGCGCGAGGTGTAGTACAGGGCACGCAGCAGATGCTGGGGGACCAGCCGGGCCAGATGCGTGGCCGCGCCCAGGGCGCCCCGGTCCAGCTCGGGCAGCCCGAACACGGCGTCCTCGCTCGCCACGATCACGTCCGCGTTCCCCACCAGCCCGACGCCGCCGCCCAGGCAGAAACCCTGAACCGCCGCCACCACCGGGACCTCGCACTCGTACACGGCCGCGAAGGCCTCGAAGCAGCCGCGGTTGGCGCCGACGAGCGCGCTCGGTCCGCGCGCCTGGATCTCCTTGATGTCCACGCCCGCGTTGAACCCGCGCCCCTCGGCGGCCAGCACCACGCACCGGGTGCCCGGATCGCGGCCCGCCGCGCGCACGGCGTCGGCCAGCTCGAACCAGCCGCTCACCGGCAGCGCGTTCACCGGCGGGAAGTCGACCGTGACGAGCGCGATCCCCGTCACCGGCCTGCCGTCGAGCCCCGCTTCCGGCCCCGGTTCCGGTCCTTTTTTCGGTCCCGTTTCCGGGGTCGAGGTGGAGACACCCATGGAAGCATCAGCTACCTTTCCACCAAACGTTTGTTAGGTGGAAGGTAGCAGCGAATGGAGCTGGACGGGAAGGTCGCCGTCGTCACCGGCGGCACGCGCGGAGTGGGTGCCGGCGTCGCACGCTCCCTCGCACGCGCGGGCGCCCACGTCGTGGTCTGCGCCCGCCGCCCACCGGAACACCCCCTCGGCGCAGCCGAGTTCAAACCGCTCGACGTACGGGACGCCGACGCCGTACAGCGCTTCTTCACCGAGCTGCCCCGGCTCGACGTCCTCGTCAACAACGCGGGCGGCGCCCCCTACCGCCCCCTCGCGCACGCCGACGCCGCCCGGCACGCGCGCGTGATCGAACTCAACCTCCTCGCGCCCCTCACCGTGTCCCTCGCCGCCTACGACCATCTCAAGCACGCGAAAGGCTCGGTCGTGATGATCGGCAGCGTCAGCGGCAGCCGTCCCTCACCCGGCTCGGCCGCCTACGGCGCCGCCAAGGCCGGCCTGGAGAACCTCGCCCGCTCCATGGCCGTCGAATGGGCGCCCGAGGTCCGCGTGAACACCCTCGTCGTCGGCATGGTCCGCACCGAACTGGCCCACCTCCACTACGGCGGCGAGGACGGCGTCGCAGCCGTGGCCCGGACCGTCCCGCTCGGCCGGCTCGCCCTCCCCGCCGACGTGGGCGCGGCGGCCGTCTTCCTCGCCTCCGACGCCGCCCGCTACATCAGCGGGGCGAGCCTGCTCCTGCACGGAGGCGGCGAACGGCCCGCCTTCCTCGACGCCGCAACCGCCAACAAGGAGACGTGAGATGAGCGGAATCTGCCACGGGCGTGTAGTCGCCGTCACCGGCGCCGGACGCGGCCTCGGACGCGCCCACGCGCTCGCGTTCGCCGCCGAGGGCGCCCGGGTCGTCGTCAACGACCTCGGCGTCGGCCTCGACGGCACACCCGACCCCGACAGCCCCGCCGCACAGGTCGTGGACGAGATCCGCGCGGCCGGCGGCGAAGCGGTCGCCCACGGCGCGGACATCGCCACCCCCGAAGGCGCCGCGACCCTCGTCGACGCCGCCCTGGACACGTACGGCCGACTCGACACCCTCGTCAACAACGCCGGCTTCCTGCGCGACCGCATGCTCGTCAACCTCGCCGACGACGACTTCGACGCCGTCCTGCGCGTCCACCTCAAAGGCCACTTCCTCACCCTGAAGCACGCCGCCGCACACTGGCGCGCCGAGACCGGGGCGGGCCGCCCACCCGCCGCCCGGATCATCAACACCAGCAGCGGCGCGGGACTGCTCGGCTCGGTCGGACAGGGCAACTACAGCGCCGCGAAAGCCGGGATCGTCGCCCTGACCCTCGTCGCCGCCGCCGAACTCGCCCGCTACGGCGTCCAGGTCAACGCGATCGCACCCGCCGCCCGCACCCGCATGACCGAACGCACCTTCGCCGCGACCATGGCCGCCCCCGAGGACGGCTTCGACACGATGGCCCCCGAGAACGTCTCCCCGCTCGTCGTCTGGCTCGGCTCCACCGCGAGCCAGGGCGTCACCGGACGCGTCTTCGAGGCGGACGGCGGACGCATCACCGTCATGGAGGGCTGGCGGCCGGGACCCACCACGGACAACGGAGCACGGTGGACCCCCGCCGACGCCGGGAAGGCCGTACACGACCTCCTGACCCGCGCGACGGCACCGGGCCCGGTGTACGGGGCGAAGACCCCCTGACCCCCTCCTTGCCCCCACGGACGGACGCGGGCCGCCCGGACACCGCCTACGTGTCGCACTCCAGCACCGTCCGGCACAACGCGCACCGCGCCCGCACCCGGCCCCGCACCGGCACCCTGATCCGCTGATGACAGGTGGGACACGCGAACGTCACCCGCAACGCCCCCGGCGACCTCGACTCCGGAGCGAAGCTGTACGGGCTGTCCGGGCCGTACCCACCGCCGCGGGCGGCCACCGACGGGTGGTCCTGGGCATGCCGGCGATCACGCGCGTAACGCCGCCGCCCCGCCCATCCCGCCGCCGTCAGCGGCGGCTGCCGCTCGTCGTGCCGGGCCCGCTCCAGACCCCGCGCGTACGCCGTGTACGCCTGCGCGCTCGTGAACCACACCGACGGATCCTCGCCGAACACCAGCGACCGCTTCGCCAGCACGTACCCGAACTCCTCCGGGGTCAGATACCCCAGCTTCTGCGAGGACGCCGCGTCCTCCCGGTACGCGTCCAGCAGCAGCCAGCCGGCCCCCAGATACGTCGTCGCCGTGTCCGTCAGGATCTCGTTGTCCCGCGTGCCCGGGAACGACAGGCCCACCCGATGCAGATAGACATGCATGATCTCGTGCGCCAGCGCCGCACCGATGTCCCGCCGATGCGAACGGAACCGGTCGTTCAACTCCACGAAGTACTCGGGACCCGCCGTCAGTTCCACGTTCGCCGCATGCTCCATCGCACGGAACGCGACGATCATCCGCGCCTCCGGCAACCTGAAGTGCCGCACCAGCTCACGCGCCACCCGCTGCACCCCCAGATGCAGATCGTCGGTGTCACAGAACGCCACGTCCGCCGGGACCACACTCGACGTGAACTGATGGATGGTGTCGTACGACAACCGCCTGTACAGCGCCGTGACAGCCGCCCGCACCGTCTCCAGGTGCGGATACCCGTGCTCGACCGGCCCGCCGTTCGCCACGCCCGTACCCCCAAGACGCCGACAACCCCATTCCACTGTAAGGGCAGGCCACCCCAGGGGCGGGCCCCACGGACGCACTAGGGTGAACGCCCATGACCACCAGCAACACCCCCGCTTCCGGACACGTCGACCCCGCCGTCCGCGAGGAGCTCGACCGGCTGCGCAACAGCATCGACAACATCGACGCGGCCGTCGTCCACATGCTCGCCGAGCGCTTCAAAGCCACCCAGCAGGTCGGCCACCTCAAGGCCCGCCACCAGCTGCCCCCGGCCGACCAGGCCCGCGAAGCCCGCCAGATCGCCCGCCTGCGCTCCCTCGCCGAGGACGCCAAGCTCGACCCCGCGTTCGCCGAGAAGTTCCTCAACTTCATCATCGCCGAGGTGATCCGCCACCACGAGCGCATCGCCGAGGACACCGTCAACGGCCCCACCCCCGCGCCGAACTGACCCGACGAACCGGCCCGCCGCCCCGACCATCGGGCGGGCACTGCCGTCGGTCACCACACGGACACCACCCGTGAACGCCGCCCGCCACGCCCACCACACCCGCCCCGCACCGCACCGCACCCCGCGACCGGAACGGCGCCCCGGCGCGAGAAGGGACATAGGGCACGTACCGATCCGCCCCTGTGCCCAGCCAGCGGTATCAGGCAGCATGTCGTTCATGTCCGTACTGACGCGCGACGAAGCGCAGAGCCGTGCCAAGCTCCTCGACGTCCACCGCTACACCATCGAGCTCGACCTGACGACCGGCGACGAGACCTTCGAGTCCAGCACCGTCATCCGGTTCGCCGCGCGCGCCAACGGGGACACCTTCGTCGAGCTCAGGCCCGCGGCACTGCACTCCGTCACCCTCGACGGCGAGCCCCTCGACCCGGCAACCCTGGACGACAACCGGCTCCCCCTCGAGAACCTCACCGCCGGCGACCACGAACTGCGCGTCCGGGCGAGCATGAGCTACTCCCGCACCGGCGAAGGCATGCACCGCTTCACAGACCCCACCGACGGCGAGACCTACCTCTACACCCAGCTCTTCATGGAAGACGTCCAGCGCGTCTTCGCCGCCTTCGACCAGCCCGACCTCAAATCCGTCTTCGAACTGTCCGTCACGGCACCCGAAGCCTGGACCGTCCTCGCCAACAGCGTCACCGAACACCTCGGCGAAGGCCGCTGGCAGGCCGCCCCCACCCCTCTCATCTCCACCTACCTCGTCGCCGTCGCCGCCGGCCCCTGGCACTCCGTACGCACCGAACACCACGGACTCCCCTTCGGCCTGCACTGCCGCCGCTCCCTCGCCCCCCACCTCGACGCCGACGCCGACGAACTCCTCGAGATCACCCGGCAGTGCTACGACCGCTACCACGAGAAGTTCGAGGAGCCCTACCCCTTCGACTCCTACGACCAGGCGTTCGTCCCCGAGTTCAACGCCGGCGCCATGGAGAACCCCGGCCTCGTCACCTTCCGCGACGAATTCGTCTACCGCTCCGCCGTCACCGACACCGAACGCCAGACCCGCGCCATGGTCATCGCCCACGAGATGGCCCACATGTGGTTCGGTGACCTCGTCACCCTCCAGTGGTGGGACGACATCTGGCTCAACGAGTCCTTCGCCGAGTACATGGGCTACCAGACCCTCACCGAAGCCACCCGCTTCACCGACACCTGGACCGACTTCGGCGTCGTCCGCAAAGCCTGGGGCTACGACGCAGACCAGCGCCCCTCCACCCACCCCGTCGCCCCCGAGAACGTCGACGACACCGCCGCCGCCCTCCTCAACTTCGACGGCATCTCCTACGCCAAGGGCGCCTCCGCACTGCGCCAACTCGTCACCTGGCTCGGCGAGAAGGACTTCCTCGCCGGCATCAACACCCACTTCGCCCGCCACCGCTTCGCCAACGCCACCCTCGCCGACTTCATCGACTCCCTCGCCGCCCACACCGACCGCGACGTCCACGCCTGGGCCGACGCCTGGCTGCGCACCACCGGAGTCGACACCCTCACCCCCACCCTCCACGGCAGCAACGGCGACCACACCCTCACCGTCGCCCACCGCGGCAGCCGCCCGCACCGCGTCGCCGCCGGCCTCTACGACCTCGACCCCGCCCACGAAGGCAGCCTCACCCTGCGCGAACGCCTCGAAGTCGACATCCCGCAGAGCGCACCCCAGCCCATCGGCAAACGCCCCGCCCTGGTGCTCCTCAACGACGGCGACCTCACCTACGCCAAGGTCCGCTTCGACCCCGCCTCCTTCGAAACCGTCCGCACCAGCCTCTCCGGCCTGCCCGACCCCCTCACCCGCGCCGTCGTCTGGAACGCCCTGCGCGACGCCGTCCGCGACGGCGACCTCGACCCCACCGCCTACCTCGACGCGGCCCGCGCCCACCTCCCCAGGGAAACCGACCTCGCCCTCGTCCAGGGCGTCCTCGCCTTCGCCTCCGCACAGGTCGCCGACCGCTACGTCACCCCCGAGCAGCGCCCCGCCGCCGTCGCCACCCTCTCCTCCCTCTGCCGCGACCTCATCCGCCGCACCGAGGACGGCGACCACCCCGGCCTGCGCCTCATCGCCGTACGCCACCTCATCGACGTCGCCGCCCACCCCGACACCATCGCCGCCTGGCTCGCCGACGGCACCGTCCCCGGCGGCCCCGAACTCGACCCCGACCTGCGCTGGCGCGTCCTCGCCCGGCTCGCCGTCCTCGGCGCCACCGACGAGAGCACCATCGCCGCCGAACTCGCCCGCGACCCCTCCGCCACCGGCCGGGAAGGCGCCGCCCGCTGCCGCGCCGCCCTCCCCGACGCGGACGCCAAACGCACCGCCTGGGCCGCGATGTTCGACGACGACACCCTCTCCAACTACCTCTTCACCGCCACCGCCCAGGGCTTCTGGCAACCCGAACAGAGCGACCTCGTCGCCGACTACGTCCCACGCTTCTACCAGGACGCCGTCGCCGTCGCCGCCCGCCGGGGCCCCGCCATCGCCGAAGCCGCGGGCCGCTGGGCCTTCCCCGCGCACACCGTCGACCCCGACATCCTGCGCCTGGGCGAAGCCTGCCTCGCCGACGCCGACCCCATCCCGGCCCTGCGCCGCAAGCTGGTCGACCAACTCGACGACCTGGCACGCGCGTTGCGGGTACGGAAGGCGTAGGCGGCCCGGGAGGACCCGAGGGACACACTTCCAGCCCGTCCGGCGTCCGAGGACGAGGCCCGTCCAGGGCCGAAGCGGGGCCCGGGGACGGCGGGCCCCCACGGCGCCCGCCCGAGCCCCGGCGTCACGAAACCCCCACCCCCGGCGCCGCCCCCGCCCGGGCCGGCGCCGCTCCCGCGACAGGGAGCGGCGCCGCTCCCATGACAGGGCCCGGCGCCGCGTCCCCCCGGCGCCGCGTCCCCCTTTAGGGTTCCGCTCACCGGATCTTCCGGACGCGACCGCGCAATCCCCGACAAGCTGGCACTCCCCGCTGCGGGCACCCGCCCCCGCGTCCCGGAGGAGCCCCCGTGAGCATGCCGCCCCTCGCCTCAGGCCCCGCAGGCCCCGACGCCCTCCGGCCCCTGCTCACGACCGTCCTCGACGCCCTGGCCACCGGCACCCGCGCCCGCGGAGGACCACTGCCCGCGGGCGGCCCCCAGGCGGTCGCCACCCGCGTACGGGACGCGATCGGGGACGTACTCCCCGAACACGGCGACCCCCACGCCCTCGCCACCCTCGTCCGCGTCCTCGCCGAAGGCGCCGCCGACCCCGCCCACCCCCTCTGCGCCGCCCACCGGCACTGCCCGCCCCTCGCCGTCGCCACCGCCGCCGACCTCGCCGTCTGCGCCCTCAACCCCTCCCTCGACTCCTGGGACCAGGCACCCGCCGCCTCCGAACTGGAGGCACTCCTCACCCGCACCCTCGCCGCCCGGGCCGGCATGGCCGACGCACTCGTCACCACCGGCGGCACCGAAGCCAACCAAATCGCCCTCCTCCTCGCCCGCGAAACCCACGGACCCGCCCTCCGACTCGTCTGCGGCGCCAACGCCCACCACTCCCTGCCCCGCGCCGCCTGGCTCCTCGGCCTCCCCGAACCCGTGATCATCCCCACCCCCACCGGCACCCTCGACCCCACCGCCCTCGCCCACACCCTCACCACCGTGCCCGGCCCCCTCCTCGTCGCCGCCACCGCCGGCACCACCGACGCCGGACTCATCGACCCCCTCCCCGCCATCGCGGCCCTCACCACCACCCACGGCGCCCGCCTCCACATCGACGCCGCCTACGGAGGCGGCCTCCTCTTCAGCGACCGCCACCGCCACCGGCTCACCGGCCTCGACACCGCCCACACCCTCACCCTCGACCTGCACAAACTCGGCTGGCAACCCGTCGCCGCCGGTCTCCTCGCCGCCCGCGACGCCCACGACCTCACCGCCCTCCACCACCACGCCGACTACCTCAACGCCGACGACGACACCGAAGCAGGCCTCCCCGACCTCCTCGGCCGCTCCCTGCGCACCACCCGACGCCCCGACGCACTCAAGATCGCCGTCACCCTCAAGACCCTCGGCCGCATCGGCCTCGGCGCCCTCGTCGACCAAGTCTGCGCCCACGCCCACGAGTTCGCCGACCTCGTCACCGCACACCCCGGCTTCGAACTCCACGCCCCACCCACCATCAGCACCGTCCTCTTCCGCCCCACCGGCGCCACCGACGAGACCGTGGCCGAGACACGCCGCCACCTCCTCACCCACGGCCGCGCCGTCCTCGGCCGAGCCCACCTCGACGGCCGGCTCTGGCTCAAGGCCACCCTCCTCAACCCCCACACCCGGCCCCACGACCTGACCACCCTCCTCGACCTGGTGGAAGGAAACACCCCCCGATGAACACGCCCCCACACCCCGGCACCCCCCGCGACCTCGTCGGCATCGGCATCGGCCCCTGCAACCTCTCCCTGGCCGCCCTCACCCACCCACTCGCCGAACTCGACGCCGTCTTCTACGAACAACGCCCCCGCTTCGACTGGCACCCCGGCCTCCTGATCGACGGCGCCCGCGTCCAAGTCCCCTTCCTCGCCGACCTCGTCACCCTCGCCGACCCCACCAGCCCCTGGACCTTCCTCAACTACCTCAAAACCCACCAACGCCTCTACCCCTTCTACTTCGCCGAGCGCTTCCACACCCGACGCGCCGAATACGACACCTACTGCCGCTGGGTCGCCGACCAACTCCCCGGACTCCACTTCCGCCACCAGGTCGACGCCGTCCGCTGGAACCCCGAACGCGACGTCTTCGAAGTCGACCACACCCAACTCGACACCGACGGCGAAGCCGAAGCCCTCGGCCGCACCCACACCCGCAACGTCGTCCTCGGCATCGGCACCGAGCCCTACGTCCCCGACGCCCTGCGCCCCCTCGTCGACGCACCCGGCGTACCCGTCGTCCACGCCGCCGACTACCTCACCCACCGCGACACCCTCCTCGCCGCAGGCCACATCACCGTCGTCGGATCAGGCCAATCCGGCGCCGAGGTCTTCCTCGACCTCCTCCGCCACCGCCCCGCCGGCCACGAACAACTCCACTGGATCGGCCGCACCGACGCCTTCGCCCCCATGGAGTACTCCAAACTCGGCCTCGAACACTTCACCCCCGACTACACCCGCTACTTCCACTCCCTCCCCGAAAGCACCCGCGACCGCCTCACCGCCACCCAATGGCAACTCCACAAAGGCATCGACGCCACCACCCTCGCCGCCATCCACGACGAGCTCTACCACCGCACCCTGGGCGGCGGCTGGCCCGACACCGTCCTCACCCCCGGCGTCCGCGTCCGCACCGCCGGACGCATCGCCACCACCAAGATCGAACTCCACCTCGAACACCTCCAGCAGAACACCCGCAGCCGCCTCACCACCGACGCCGTCGTCCTCGCCACCGGCCACCGCGAACGCACCCTCGACCGCATCCTCGCCGGCCTCGACCCCTACATCCGCCGCGACAACAGCGAACGCCCCCGCGTCGACGAACACTTCCGCCTCGTCCTCGACCCCTCCGTCACCGCCACCGGCTGCAACATCTACGTCCAGAACGCCGAACGCCACACCCACGGCGTAGGCGCCCCCGACCTCGGCCTCGCCGCCTGGCGCGCCGCCACCATCCTCAACACCCTCACCGGCAAAGAGACCTACCCCCTCCCCACCCGCACCGCCTTCACCACCTTCGGACTCGAACAACCACAACCCCGAGTCCCCCAAGCCCGACAGGCCCCCACCCTCACCCCCCTCGTCGACCGGTACTAGCAACCACGGGCCGCCGCCACGGCCGGACGCCACCCGCACCGGCCACCACCCGCGGCCCGCACACGCGAAAAGGCGGTGCCCACGCGGTGACCGACCAGGCCACCACGTGAAACACCGCCCCGCGGAGCAGAAGAACTCACCAACCCCTAGAAGACCGGCGTACCGTCACGCGTCAGCTTCCAGTCCACCGACGCGAAGTCCTTCGGGTCCAGCACACCCTTCGCCGTCACCCACTCCGAGATCCGCGTACGGATCTCCGTCGACTCCGCCCACAGCTCCTGCGCCGACGCCACATGCGGGAACGCGCCACCACCATTGGCCCGGTAGTTGTTCACCGCCAGCACGAACTGCTGCGCGTCGTCCAACGCCACCCCGTTGAACGTCAGGTTCTTGATCCGCGAACCCGCCGCCTGCGCGATGTCGATCTCGTACACCAGACCCGACACATAGTCGTAGTTGTAGTCCGGACGCCCCGCCGCGTTCGTCAGCTTCTCCGTGTCGATCACCGCGTCCGCCGCCGTCTGCACGAAGTACTGCGCCGAGTACTCCAGGTACGCGCGCACCTGCGCACCCGTCAGCAACTTCGCCACCAGCGTGTTGTCGTACACGTACAGGCTCGACAGATCCCGGATCGTCACCTCGCCCGCCGGGATCTCCGACGTACGCGAGAACGGCGACGCCTGCGCGATCACCGGCAGCGACGCATACGACGTACCGGCCAGCGCCGCCTTGACGACGTCCTCCTGCACCTTCGTGATCAGGTCGATGATCGGGGCGTCCTTGTACCGCGCCTCCACCGTCGTCAACGTCGCCGTCGCCGAACCGACCACCTGGTTGACGTACGCCACGACCTTCGCGTGCTCGTCACCCAGCAACTTCGTGATCTTCGGGTCGTCGGCGACCGTGTTGGAGTTCAGCACCTTCGAAGCGACGGACTCGACCACCCACCGCCCCTTCTCGAACACCAGCTCCACATCGAACACCGACAGCCGCTCCGCATACGCCAACGGCTCCGACAGCACGACCGTCTTCCCGGTCTTCGCGTTGACGACCTTCAGCTCCGGGATCTCCACATGCGCGTGACCCACCAGCACCGCGTCGATGTCCGGCACCTGCTGCGCCAGCAGCGCCGCCGAGTTCTCCACGTACGGCAGCTGATCGCCGTACGACGACGTACCCGACGAACCGGAGTGCGCCGACACGATCACCACATCCGCACCCAGCGACTTCAGCTTCGGCACCCACTTCGCCGCCTGCTCCTCCAGCCCCGGGAACGCCAGCTTGCCCTGCACGTACGCCTTGTCCCAGATCGCGATACCCGGGTTCGTCAGCCCCAGCACCGCCACCTTCACCGGCGGCGCACCCTTCACACAGAACGTCTTGATCACATAGGGCGCGAACGCCGGCTTCAGCGTCTTCGCGTCCACCGCGTTCGCCCCCAGCAACGGGAACCGCAACTGGGACTCGAACTTCCGCAGCGTCTCGATGCCGTAGTTGAACTCGTGGTTGCCCAGCGCCGCCGCGTCATACCCGATCGCGTTCATCGCCTGCGCCATCGGATGCACCGGACCACCCTTGGCGGTGATCGGGTCCACCTTCGCGTAGTAGTACGTCAGCGGAGTGCCCTGGATCGTGTCACCCGCGTCCAGCAGCAGCGTGTTCTCGCGCCCCTTCTCCTTACGGATCTGGTTCACCAGCGTCGAGATACGCGCCAGCCCCTGCGCGTTACCGGCCGCGTCCTTGTACTCCGCGTCCTTGAAGTAGTCCCAGTTGAACACGTGACCATGCAGGTCCGTCGTCCCCAGCACGGTCAGCGCGTACCGCTTCGGCTGCTTCACGGGCTTCCCCTGCTTCTTCGCCTCGGCGGCCTGCACCGGAGCCGCGGCAGCACCCGCGATCGCCACCCCCGCCCCGGTCACAGCGGACTTCTTCAGGAACTTCCGGCGATTCAACGGCATGTCTCATGCTCCTCGGGGAAAGGCCAACGACGCGCGTAGATTCTGACCCGAGCACGGCCGACGGCAACAGGTCCAGGAGGTTTCGATCTGATGACCAGCCCGGTCAACTCCCCCCGGCGACCAGGGAAAGCCATGACAAGGTAGGACGTATGACCTCCCCGCAGCACCCCCCGTACGGCACACCCCACGCCCCCCTCCTCGCGGTCCGCGGCGAAGCGGAACTCGAAGTCGACCCCGAGATCGCCCGGATCGGCATCACCCTCACCGCCCGCGGCCGCGACCGCCGCACCACCCTCGACGACCTCACCCACCGCAACACCACCGCCCTCGACCTGATCAAGTCCTACGGCGACGCAGTCGAAAACCTCTCCACCGGCACCGTCTCCCTCACCCCCGAACTCGCACCACGCGGCCGAGGCGAACGCATCCGCACCTACCACGGCACCATCCACCTCACCGCCGAACTCAACGACTTCACCGCCCTCGGCGAACTCACCACCCGCCTCGCCGACCTCGACCTCACCAGAGTCGACGGCCCCACCTGGCAACTCCGCCCCACCTCACCCGTCCACCGCCAGGCACGCCAACAAGCCGTACACGAAGCCGTACAACGAGCCCACGAGTACGCCGAAGCACTCGGCACCACCGTCGCCGCCCTGACCGAACTCGCCGACACCGGAGCAACCACCGGCGGACGCCACCGCGCCGCCTTCGACCGCCGTGCCGTCCGCTTCTCCATGGCCGCCACCGACACCGAACCGGCGGCCCCCGAACCCCTCGACCTGGAACCACAGCGCATCCAGGTGCGGGCCGAGGTGAACGCACAGTTCACGATGAATCCGCCCAGCCTCTGAATTCACCCTTTCGGGGAAACGAAGGAAAACAACACCCCCGAAAACAGAAAACGCTCATCAGAGCGGTAGCCCGCACAATTTATTGGTTGTCAACGACCCTTCACGCAAAGGTGGTTGGCACGTCATGTCCCACGAATTCGCTACCCACCGGTAAGACATAAGCTCGAAACATGCGCCGAGCCAAAATCGTCTGCACCCTGGGCCCCGCCACCGACACATACGACCAGATCAAAGCCCTGGTCGATGCCGGAATGGACGTAGCCCGCCTCAACCTCAGCCACGGCGGCCACGCCGAACACGAGGAGCGCTACCACCGCGTCCGCAAGGCCTCCGACGAAACCGGACGCAGCGTCGGCCTCCTCGCCGACCTTCAAGGCCCGAAGATCCGCCTCGCCACCTTCACCGAAGGCCCCGTACTCCTCGAACGCGGCGACACCTTCACCATCAGCGTCGAAGAAGGCGTCGAAGGCAACCGCGAAGGCTGCGGAACCACCCACGCCGGCCTCGCCGACGACGTCACACCCGGCGAACGCGTCCTCGTCGACGACGGCAAGGTCTGCCTCGAAGTGACAGCCGTCGACGGCCCCCGCGTCCACACCCGCGTCATCGAGGGCGGAGTGATCTCCGACCACAAAGGCCTCAACCTCCCCGGCGTCGCCGTCTCCGTCCCGGCCCTCTCCAAAAAAGACGAAGAAGACCTCCGCTGGGCGCTCCGCACCGGCTTCGACGTCATCGCCCTCTCCTTCGTCCGCACCGGCCGCGACATCCTCGACGTCCACCGCATCATGGACGACGAAGGCCGCCGCCTCCCCGTCATCGCCAAGATCGAGAAACCGCAGGCCGTCGACAACATCGACGACATCGTCGCCGCCTTCGACGGCATCATGGTCGCCCGCGGCGACCTCGGCGTCGAGATGCCCCTCGAACAGGTCCCCCTGGTCCAAAAACGCGCGATCAAGCTGGCCAAACGCAACGCCAAGCCCGTCATCGTCGCCACCCAGATGCTCGACTCCATGATCGAGAACTCCCGCCCCACCCGCGCCGAAGCCTCCGACGTCGCCAACGCCGTCATCGACGGGACCGACGCCGTGATGCTCTCCGGCGAGACCAGCGTCGGCAAACACGCCGTCCAGACCGTCCGCACCATGGCGAAAATCGTCGAAGCGGCCGAAGAGGACCTCCTCGCCAAGGGGCTCCCCCCTCTCACCGACTCGAACAAACCCCGCACCCAGGGCGGAGCCGTCGCCAGGGCCGCCGCCGAGATCGGCGACTTCCTCGACGCCAAGTTCCTCGTCGCCTTCACCCAGAGCGGCGACACCGTCCGCCGCCTCTCCCGCTACCGCTCCCCGATCCCCCTCATGGCCTTCACCCCGGAACCGGCCACCCGCTCCCAGCTGAGCCTGACCTGGGGCGTCGAGACCTTCCTCGGCCCGAACGTCGCCTCCACCGACGCGATGGTCGACCAGGTCGACGAGCTGCTGCTGCGGTACGGCCGCTGCCGGAAGGGCGACGTGATCGTGATCACCGCCGGCTCGCCTCCCGGGGTGTCGGGCTCCACCAACCTGGTACGGGTGCACCACGTGGGCGAGGACGACAGCCCGAAGTAGGGGACTGTCAGTACTTGGGGCCTACGTGGGTGTCGAGTAGGGCTACAGATGCTTTGCGGGCGATGGAGATGTTGAACGGGTCGCTGCCGCGAGCGAGAGTGGTCCACTCGACGCCGACTTTGTCGAGGGTGTTAGTGAAGAGCTTCCGGATGTCGTCCGACTTGTTGGCGAAGAAGTAGCGCGGATACTCGTAACGCTTGCGCTCACCGCCGACAGTCTTCTTGGTCCAGTTGGTGATGCGGCAGCCGTCCGAGTGGATGAGGCCGCGGATGAACTCCCATGGATGCGCATCGACGATGACCTCCTGCCAGGGAACAAGGGTGATCAACCGCTCGTGTTTCTTGCCGGGGCCGTGCTGGGGGAAGAGGCAGTGGAGGTGCTTCGAGTAGACCTTGACATTGCGGCAGCCAGTCCTGCGGACCCGGCAGACGGAGTTGTCGGGGAAGACCGCGCGCATCGCCTGCTCGCATTCATCCATGAGGCCGGGCCATGATTCGGCGCATGTGATCATGAGGTTGGGTACACGGTGCTCTGAGTAGTGGCTGACGTGTCCGTCGCCGAGGTAGAGCCCCAACAGGTAGCTGTATGCCCCCTCGTCGAGCTCTCGCCCATCACACCGGGGGCACTTCGGGTCATGTGAGCCCGGACACTCGCCGCGTTTCGCGCGGTCCATGTGCTTCCAGTAGCTGACCGTGCCCAGCGGGACGTTGAACTGGCGAGCCACATCAGCGTTCCGGGTGCCGTTGCGCAACAACGTGACGGCCTCTTGTCGAACCTCGGTGCTATGAAAGTTCATGCGAACACTCTGCGTGCCTGGCGGTCACCATACGCAGCGAAAAGCGGAAGATCACGCGAACGTGATCCTCCGCTTATCAGTGCCGGGTGCGGGACTCGAACCCGCAAGCCCTCTCGGGCAGATGTGTTTGAGACATCCGTGTATGCCATTCCACCAACCCGGCAGGCCTGGCTGGTCGGAAGCATACCGGGTCACCGTACTTGCCCGCCTCTAGGTAGGCTGCATGTGCAGCAGTACTGCCCGGCCCGCAACAAGGAGCCCCCGTGACCGCCCCCGAGTCGCCCCAGCCCGTGGACGCGCCCGACGACGACAAGTCGCACGTGCCTCCGCTGACGACCCGTGTCGTCATCGCCGAGGACGAGGCGCTGATCCGTCTCGACCTCAAAGAGATGCTGGAGGAGGAGGGCTACAGCGTCGTCGGCGAGGCCGGTGACGGCGAGCAGGCGATCGAGCTGGCGCGCGAGCACAAGCCGGACCTGGTCATCCTCGATGTGAAGATGCCCAAGATGGACGGCATCTCGGCGGCCGAGAAGATCGCCGAGGAGCGCATCGCGCCGGTGCTGATGCTGACCGCGTTCTCGCAGCGCGACCTGGTCGAGCGGGCGCGGGACGCCGGTGCGATGGCGTATCTGGTGAAGCCGTTCAGCAAGAGTGATGTCGTGCCGGCGATCGAGATGGCCGTCTCGCGGTTCACGGAGCTGCGGGAGCTGGAGAACGAGGTCGCGGACCTGACGCTGCGTCTGGAGACGCGCAAGCTGGTGGACCGGGCGAAGTCGGTTCTCCAGACGGAGTACGGGCTGTCGGAGCCGGCGGCGTTCCGGTGGATCCAGAAGACGTCGATGGATCGGCGGATGTCGATGCAGCAGGTGGCCGAGGCGGTCATCCAGGACGCGGACGAGAAGAAGTCGTCCAAGGGCTGAGCCGCCCGGACCTACGCGAACGACGAGGCCCGCGCCCGGAGAAGGGGCGCGGGCCTTGTCGTGTGCGGGTGGTGCGTAGGCGGGTTCAGTCCTCGCCGAGGTACGCCTTGCGGACGGACTCGTCGTGGAGGAGGTCCTGGCCGGTGCCGGAGAGGACGATCTTGCCGATCTCCATGACGTGGCCGTGGTCGGCGAGCGACAGGGCGGCCTGGGCGTTCTGCTCGATGAGCAGGATGGTCATGCCCTGGGCCTTGAGTTCGGCGATGGTGGCCATGATCTTCTGCATCATGATGGGGGAGAGGCCCATGGAGGGCTCGTCCAGCATGAGCAGTTTGGGCTGGGACATGAGGGCGCGGCCCATGGCGAGCATCTGCTGTTCGCCGCCGGAGAGGGTGCCGGCGGCCTGCTTGCGGCGCTCTCCCAGGATGGGGAAGAGGTCGTAGGCGCGCTGGATGTCCTTTTCGATGGCGGCTTTGTCGCTGCGGAGGAATGCGCCGAGGCGGAGGTTGTCCTCGATCGTCATGCGGGGGAAGATGTGCCGCCCCTCGGGGGAGTGGGCGAGTCCCTGGGAGACGATGTTGTGGGCGGGGATCTTCTTCAGCGATTTGCCGTTGAACTTGATCTGGCCGCCGACGGGCTTGAGGAGTCCGGAGAGGGTGCGCAGGGTGGTGGTCTTGCCGGCGCCGTTGGTGCCGATGAGGGTGACGACCTCGCCGGCCTCGACCTTGAACGAGATGCCCTTGACGGCTTCGATCTTGCCGTAGGCGACCCGGAGGTCCTCGACTTCGAGCAGTGCGGTCATCGGTCGTTCTCCTTGGCGGGCGCGGCGTCCGTCGGGGTGGCGGCGCTTTCGGCGTTCGCTTCGGCGGCCTCGACTTCGGCTATTTCTTCGTCGCCGGGGGCGTTTTCGAAGGGTTCGCCGAGGTAGGCGGCGACCACTCGTTCGTCGCCCTGGACGGTCGCGCTGTCGCCTTCGACGAGTTTTTCGCCTTGGACGAGGACGGCGACGCGGTCGCAGAGGTTGAAGATGAAGCGCATGTCGTGCTCGATGACGAGGACGGCGATGCCCTGGTCGCGGATGGCGAAGACGAGTTCTTCGGTCGCGCGGGTTTCCTGGGGGTTCATGCCGGCGGTGGGCTCGTCGAGGAGGAGGAGGCCGGGCTCGCTGGCGAGTGCGCGGGCGATTTCGAGCTTGCGCTGTTCGCCGTAGGGGAGGTTGCGGGCGAGGTGGTCGGCCTTCTTCTCGAGTCCGACGAACTCGAGGAGTTCCATGGCGCGTGCGCGGGAGGCGGCTTCGGCTTTGTGGAAGCCGGGGAGGCGCAGGATGGCGGACCAGAAGCCTTCTTTGGTGCGGGTGTGGCGGCCGACGAGGACGTTTTCCAGGACCGTCATGTTGGCGAAGAGACGGATGTTCTGGAAGGTGCGGGCGATGCCGGCGGCGGTGACCTTGAAGGATTTGGGCGGGAGGACGTTGCCTTTGAACCGGACCTCTCCCTCGGTGGGGATGTAGAGGCCGGTGAGGCAGTTGAAGAAGGTGGTTTTGCCGGCGCCGTTGGGGCCGATGAGGCCGACGATCTCGCCGCTGTTGACGGTGAGGTTGACGTCGCGGACGGCGGTGAGGCCGCCGAATCGCATGGTGACGCCGCGGGCGTCGAGCACCGTTTCGCCGACAGGGGCGACAGGGGCGTCCTTGGTGGTGGTGTCGGTGGTCATGGTGGTTCAGGCCCCTGCCTTGGTGAGGACGGTGGGCGCTTCCGCGTCTTCGTGGAACTCGAGCTGGCGACGCCGGTTCGGAATCATGCCTTCCGGGCGGAAGCGCATCAGCAGGATGAGTGCGAGGCCGAAGGCGAAGAGCTGGTAGTTGCCGAGGAACTGGAGCTTGTTGGGGATGAGGAAGAGCAGGGAGGCGCCGATGAGGGGGCCGCTGATGGTGCCCATGCCGCCGAGGACGACGGCGGCGAGGAGGAAGGCACTGTTGGGCGGGATGGCGCCGGCGAAGACGTACTGCTCGGGGGTCACGGTGTAGGTGACGTGGGCTTGTACGGTGCCGGCGAGGCCGGCGAGGGAGGCGCCGACGGCGAAGGCGATGAGTTTGACGCGGAAGCCGTTGATGCCCATGGCGAGGGCGGCGGTCTCGTCCTCGCGGATGGCGACCCAGGCGCGGCCGATGCGGGAGTCGCCGCTGCGTCGGAACACGGTCACGACGATGGCGGTGATGATGAGCATCAGGAAGAAGTAGTTGGCGAATCGGCCGATGGAGTAGCCGGCGATGTCGTGGACGGCTCCGAAGTCGAATCCGAGGATGTCGAGGTTCGGGATGGAGGAGATGCCGTTGGAGCCGTTGGTGATGTCGGGGCCGGAGGTGCCGTCGAGGTTGTTGGCGGTGATGCGGAAGATCTCGCCGAAGCCGAGGGTGACGATGGCGAGGTAGTCGCCGCGCAGTCGCAGGGTGGGGGCGCCGATGAGGACGCCGAAGACGAGCGAGGCGCCGGTGCCGACGAGGGCGGCGGCCCAGAACGGGAAGTGGACGCCGAAGGGGGAGCTGGGGGAGCCGGAGACGAGTGAGGCGGCGTAGGCGCCGACGCCGAGGAAGGCGACGTAGCCGAGGTCGAGGAGTCCGGCGAGGCCGACGACGATGTTCAGGCCGAGGGCGACGGTGGCGAAGATGAGGATGTAGACGCCGACGGTGGCGTACTGGTCGTCGGTCTGGGTGAAGGGGAACATCGCGGCGGCGACGAAGGCGCCGCAGGTGGTGATGTTCTGGTGCCGGGCGGTGATCTGGCTTGCCTGGGCGACGAGGCCGGACTTGTTGAGGGCGGCGAAGCCGAAGCCGGCGGTGATGAGGAAGCCGACGAAGAGTTCGTCGTACTCGGTGCCGATGCCGTAGGTGAAGACGGTGAGGCCGAGGGCGAGTACGGCGACGATGATCAGGATCTCGGCGTACGAGGGGAGTGCGCCGACGGGCTTGGCGTTGCCGGAGGCGAAGGCGGCCTTGACGGTGTCCCACTGGTGGGAGGCGTTGTGCTTGCGGTGCTCCCAGGGGGTGTCGTCGGGGTCGATCGGGTCGGCGACGGGGTGCTCGAAGGGGAGCGCGAGGGCGCCGAGGAAGGCGGCGAGGCTGCCTATGGCGACGAGGTAGCCGCCGATTTCGAGGTTGACGAGGCCGCCGAGGTCGGCGCTGATCGCGATGACCGTGTACCAGCTGGTGGCGAAGGTGGCGAGGGCGGCGAACTTGATGGCGCCGTCGGCGCCGGCGGGGATGAGCCAGCCGAGGCCCTTGATGCCGTAGGAGGCGAGGGCGAAGAGGGTGGTGAGGGCGCCGCCGATGAGGACGAGGACCTGGAGGCCGCCGGGGTAGCCGTAGACGGTGAGGTCGCCGGGGAAGGCGGAGGTCCAGGTCCAGGCGAGGAAGGTGGAGATGATGGTGAGGATGCCGCCGCCGGTGACGAGGAGGCGGGCGGTGTTCGCCGGGATGCCGATGAGGCCGGACTGGGCGGAAGCGGGCTTGTCGAGCGCTTCGGCGGTGGTGGTCTGTGTCGTCATCGGTGTCACGCCCTGTCCGCGACGCGCTCGCCGAGCAGGCCTTGGGGCCGCAGGAGGAGCACGAGGATGAGGAGTACGAAGGCCCAGACGTCGGCCCAGGCGTTGCTGCCGAACTGGCCCATGCCGGGGATGTCGGCGATGTAGGCGGTGGCGAGGGTTTCGGCGATGCCGAGGACGATGCCGCCGATCATGGCGCCGTAGATGTTGCCGATGCCGCCGAGGACGGCGGCGGTGAAGGCCTTGAGGCCGAGGAGGAAGCCCATGGTGAAGGAGATCTGGCCGTACTTGAGGCCGTAGGCGACGCCTCCGATGGCGGCGAAGGTGGCGCCGAGGGCGAAGGCGATCACGATGATGCGGTCCGTGTTGACGCCCATGAGCTTCGCGGTGTCGGGGTCCTGGGCGGTGGCCTGCATGCCGCGTCCGGTGCGGGTCTTCATGACGAAGTAGCCGAGGATCGCCATGCTGATGGGGGCGGCGATGAGGAGGAAGACGTCACCGGTCTGGATGGTGACGTTGCCGACCTCGAAGGGGCCGCCGTCGATCTGGGGGAAGACGCGGGCGGACTTGGCCTCGGGGTACCAGGCCCATACGGCCTGCTGGAGGGCGAGGGAGAGGCCGATGGCGGTGATGAGCGGGGCCAGGCGGGG
This sequence comes from Streptomyces sp. NBC_00637, assembly GCF_045161545.1. Classification (NCBI taxonomy): domain Bacteria; kingdom Bacillati; phylum Actinomycetota; class Actinomycetes; order Kitasatosporales; family Streptomycetaceae; genus Streptomyces; species Streptomyces sp. NBC_00637. The sequence goes on from NZ_CP109046.1 coordinate 6,402,792, forward strand.
TGCGTTGCGGAGGGGACGGTAGGCGAACCGTTCCGCTCCCACGGCGACGGTGACGGAGACCATCACGGCTCCGACGAGCATCAGTGGCAGGGCGATCGCCATGGAGGTGCCGTCGGGAAGTATGTACATGTAGACCGTGAGAGCGCCGAACGCTCCGGTCATGAAGATCTCGCCGTGGGCGAAGTTGATGAGCTGGACAATGCCATAGACCATTGTGTAGCCGATGGCGACAAGGCCGTACATGGATCCCAGTAGCAGGCCGTTGACCAGCTGCTGCGGCAGTTCGTTCACCGCATGTCCTCCGAGACGGTTCGGATGTTTCGACGGGGGGGCCGGATGCGAGTCCGCGCGGGGCGCCTGTGGAACAGCGCCCCGCGCGGCTCAGCTGTGGTGCGGGTGGGTCAGCCGGTGTAGGTGCCGGACTTGACGGCCTTCCAGGCACCGTTCTCGACGGCGTAGACGGTGAGCTGCTTGTTGGTGGCGTCGCCGTATTCGTCGAAGGAGACCTTGCCGGTCACGCCGTCGAAGGAGACGTTCTGGACGGCGGCGGTGACCTTGGCGCGGGCGTCGTCGGGCAGCTTGCCGTCGTTGTCGTCGACGACCTTCTTGACGGCCTCGATGATCGACCAGGCGGAGTCGTAGGAGTAGCCGCCGTAGGCCGCGTACTCCTCCTTGTAGTTCGCCGCCTTGTAGTTGGCGACGAACTCCTTGGCGGAGGGGAGTTCCTCGACCGGGGCGCCGACGGAGGTGGCGAGGTCGCCGGTGGCGTCGGCGCCGGCGAGCTTGATGAAGTCCTCGGCGTAGATGCCGTCGCCGCCGACGACCGGGATCTTGGCTCCGGCGGCCTTGATCTGCTTGCTGAGCGGACCGGCCTGCGGGTATTCGCCGCCGTAGTAGACGACGTCGGCGCCGGAGTTCTTGACCTCGGTGGCGACCGCGGAGAAGTCCTTGCTGTCCGGGTTGATGTGCTGGGTGCCGGCGATGGTGCCGCCGAGCTTCTTGAACTCCGCGGTGAAGGTGCCGGCCAGGCCCGCGCCGTAGGTCTTCTTGTCGTCGATGACGAAGACCTTCTTCTTCTTCGCGTCGTTGAAGACGTACTGGGCGGCGAACGGGCCCTGGATGGCGTCCGTGGTCGCGGTGCGGAAGTACGACTTGTAGGTGCGCTTCTTGGTGGTGGCCCAGTCGGTGCCCTGGGTGAGCGCGGGGTTGGTGTTGGCCGGGGAGACCTCGACCAGGTTGGCGTCGTCGAAGACCTTCTGCATCGATTCGGCGACGGAGGAGTTCAGCGGGCCGACCACGCCGAGGACGCTCTTGTCGGCGACCAGGGCGGTGGCGTTCTGCTGGCCCGCGGAGGGCTGCGCCTGGTCGTCCTTGGCGACGATCTTGAAGGTGACGCCGTCGACGTACTTCTGCTTGTTGGCCGTGTTGGCGGCGAGGTCGACGGAGTTCTTGATGCCGAGGCCCAGCGCGGACAGGTCGCCGGTCAGCGGGGCGTCGACGCCGATGGTGACGACGGTGCCGTCGCCGGAGTCGGAGCCCTTGTCGTCGCTGTCACGCGAGCCGCAGGCGGTGAGGGTGAGAGCTCCCGCGGACAGCGCGGCGGTAATGGCGATGAGCGAACGTTGACGCACGTTCCAGTCCTTTCCCTGGGCGGCTCTCCCCCCTGGAAGAGGCCGAGTCGAGCGCTGGGCTGGAGGGGTATTCCAGCCGTGCGGTGACTGGGCGTGACTCTAAGCGGGTGAAGCTGACGGGGAGGAGGGTCTGGCCGATGCTGTGACGCTCTTGTTATGACACGAGGTAATGCAGAGCGGTACTTGGTGGGTGGAACAGCTGAATTCAGGCCGATTCGCCCTGTCCGCATGTTGAGAACGTGCAGGATGGCAGCAGGTGCGTTCAGGCGTCTCAAGCGTTTTGGTGATGACTCGATTCGTTGCTGCAGGCGACTTGTAGGGCCTCGGATAGGTCACGCGCATAGCGCGTGCCGAGGATGAAACTGTGGACTTGTATTGCGCGCGCATTACGTAGAGTTACGTCCACGAAAGGGAGCCCGGCGTTCTTCGGCACTTTTCCGCAATCCGTCACCCGCATGGTGATGACGACCTTGCGTGCGGATCCCGCTTTCGTCCCGAAGGGGGCCCGGGGAGCCGAGGTCAGGGAAAGCCCGGTGTACGGCTGGGCCAGTCGCGTCACGGTGACCGGCGGGCCGGAGTCCACGCCGAGCAGTACCTCGAAGGCGAAGGTGCGGGGGAGAGTGCCGGGTGGTGTGACCTCGCCGAGGTAGCTGACGTCCACCACCTGGGACGGGAACGGCGGTGCGGGGGCCGCCGGTTCGGCGTCGTGCGGCCGGGTCGCGTAGAGGTAGCCGCCGCCCGCGACGAGGAGCGCCGCGGCGAAGGCGGCCGACACGGCGCGGTGGTGCGCCGCGTGGCGGCGGGCGAGCCCACCAAGCAGGCGCGCGAGGGGAGTTGGGGCGTCCGCGCCGGGGGTGCCCGCGCCGGCGGTGTCGGTGAGGTCGGCGGCGGGCCGGGGGCTGTGGTCCGCCTCCAGGCCGCGGCCGGCGTCGGGGGTCTCCCACGCGTGCGTGCCCTCGCCGGGCTCCACCGGCCCTACGCCGCTCACTGCCAGGGCCCCTCGGTCGGGGCGCCGGAGCGGTACCGGTCCGCGCAGCGCCGGGCCGCCTCGCGGTCGATCAACTCGTCCGCCGAGTCGGCCCCTTGGCGCTTCTTCGCGGCCCGCGCGGCGTCCACGACGGCGCGCAGGATCTCGTACTGTCCGTTGGACAGTCCCATCGACTGGTAGTCCCCGTAGGTGGTGCTGTCCAGGACCTCGCGCGCCCAGTGGGCGACGATGCGGGCGCACAGGTCCCCGGGCGCCGTGGTGGACGCGGGCGAGGACGGGGACGGCGACGGGGTGCCGCTCGCGCCGGCGCTGCCGGAGGGCCCGCAGCCGGTCGCGAGCAGGAGAGCCAGGGGGACCGCCAGCAGGGCCGCCGGCCAGGCGGGCGGCAGGGCGGCCGGTGACGCCGTTTTGGACAGCCGCCCCGCCGCCCCCGCCCGTGGGGCTCCTCCCGTGGTCATGCCCCGACGCTAGGCCGCCGCGGTGGCGGTGGGCAACGGGCACGCGCGCGTGACTCTCCGCAGTGCCGGGGCCGTCAGTCCCGGGTGCGCGCCTCGGCCGCCTCACCGGCCCGTACGTCGCGCAGCAGGCAGGTGAGCCGCGCGGTGCACACGCGCCGCCCCTCCGCGTCGCTGATCACGATCTCGTACGTCGCCGTGGAGCGCCCCCGGTGCACCGGCGTGGCCACGCCGGTGACGAGGCCGGAGCGGGCCCCGCGGTGGTGGGTGCAGTTCAGGTCGACGCCGACGGCGATCTTGGTGCTGCCGCCGTGCAGCATGGAACCGACCGAGCCGAGGGTCTCGGCGAGGACCGCGGAGGCGCCGCCGTGCAGCAGGCCGTAGGGCTGGGTGTTGCCCTCGACCGGCATGGTGCCGACGACGCGGTCGGCGGAGGCCTCGACGATCTCCACGCCCATGCGGGTGCCGAGGTGGCCGGCGGAGAACAGGGCCAGGATGTCGATGCCGAGGGCCGCGTACTCGTCGATGACCTCTTGCGGGAACTTCACGTGCTGCTGCTCGCCCATGGGGCCCGGCTCCGTTCGTCGATCACAGTCCAGCGTGGACCGCAGTCCAGGCGTGGATCACAGTCCAGCGCGACTGAGCAAACGCTCAGTCGGTCGCCGATTGTTCCAGACGGACGACGACGGACTTGCTGGCCGGGGTGTTGCTGGTGTCGGCGGTGGAATCCAGCGGGACCAGGACGTTGGTCTCCGGGTAGTACGCGGCGGCGCAGCCCCGGCTGGTCGGGTAGAGCACGACCCGGAAGCCGGGCGCCCGCCGCTCCACGCCGTCCCGCCATTCGCTCACCAGGTCCACGTAGGAGCCCTCGGCGAGATCGAGGGCGCGCGCGTCCTCGGCGTTGACCAGGACGACCCGGCGGCCGTTCCTGATGCCCCGGTAGCGGTCGTCGAGGCCGTAGATCGTGGTGTTGTACTGGTCGTGCGAGCGCAGCGTCTGCAGGAGCAGCCGGCCCTCGGGCAGCCGGGGGTACTCGACGGGGGCCGCGGTGAAGTTGGCCTTGCCGGTCGTGGTGGGGAAGCGGCGCTCGTCGCGCGGGGCGTGCGGGAGGGTGAAGCCCTCGGGGCGTGCCACGCGCGCGTTGAAGTCGTCGAAGCCGGGGATCACGCGCGCGATGCGGTCGCGGATCGTCGCGTAGTCCTTCTCGAAGTCCTCCCACGGCACCTTGCTGTCCTCGCCGAGTACGCGGCGGGCGAGGCGGCAGACGATGGCCGGCTCGGACAGCAGGTGGGCGCTCGCGGGGGCGAGCCGGCCGCGTGAGGCGTGCACCATGCCCATGGAGTCCTCGACGGTCACGAACTGCTCGCCGCCGCCCTGCAGGTCGCGCTCGGTGCGGCCGAGCGTCGGCAGGATCAGGGCCCGTGCGCCGGTCACCACGTGGGAGCGGTTGAGCTTGGTCGACACGTGCACCGTCAACCGGGCGCGCCGCATGGCCGCCTCGGTGACCTCGGTGTCCGGAGAGGCGGAGACGAAGTTGCCGCCCATCGCGAAGAACAGCTTCGCCTCGCCGTCGCGCAGGGCGCGGATGGCGCGGACGACGTCGAAGCCGTGCTCGCGCGGGGGCGCGAAGCCGAACTCCTTCTCCAGGGCGTCCAGGAAGGCGGGCGCGGGCCGCTCGAAGATGCCCATGGTGCGGTCGCCCTGCACGTTGGAGTGCCCGCGCACCGGGCACACGCCGGCGCCCGGGCGGCCGATGTTGCCGCGCAGCAGCAGGAAGTTGACGACCTCGCGGATCGTCGGCACGGAGTGCTTGTGCTGGGTGAGGCCCATGGCCCAGCAGACGATGGTGCGCTCGGAGGCGAGCACCATGCGCAGGGTTTCCTCGATCTCCGCGCGCGTGAGGCCGGTCGCGGTGAGCGTCTCGTCCCAGTCGGCGCCACGGGCCGCGTCCGCGAACTCGGCGAAGCCGTGGGTGTGTTCGGCGATGAACGCCTCGTCGAGCGCGCCGTCGGTGTCGAGGACGAGCTTGTTGAGGAGGCGGAAGAGGGCCTGGTCGCCGCCGATGCGGATCTGGAGGAAGAGGTCGGTGAGCGCGGCGCCCTTGACCATGCCCTGCGGGGTCTGCGGGTTCTTGAAGCGCTCCAGGCCCGCCTCGGGCAGCGGGTTGACGCTGATGATCTTCGCGCCGCCGGCCTTGGCCTTCTCCAGCGCGGACAGCATGCGCGGGTGGTTGGTGCCCGGGTTCTGCCCGGCGACGATGATCAGGTCGGCCTGGTAGAGGTCCTCCAGCAGGACGCTGCCCTTGCCGATGCCGATGGTCTCCGACAGGGCCGAGCCGGACGACTCGTGGCACATGTTGGAGCAGTCCGGGAGGTTGTTCGTGCCGAGCTCGCGGGCGAAGAGCTGGTAGAGGAACGCGGCCTCGTTGCTGGTGCGGCCCGAGGTGTAGAAGACGGCCTCGTCGGGCGAGGCGAGGGCGGCGGTCTCCTCGGCGATGATGTCGAAGGCCCGCTCCCAGGTCACCGGCTCGTAGCGGTCCCCGCCTTCGGGCAGGTACATGGGGTGGGTGAGGCGGCCCTGCTGGCCGAGCCAGTAGCCGCTGCGGCCGGCGAGGTCCGCGACGGGGTGCGCGGCGAAGAACTCGGGGGTCACCCGACGCAGGGTCGCCTCCTCGGCGACCGCCTTCGCGCCGTTCTCACAGAACTCGGCGGTGTGCCGGTGCTCGGGTTCGGGCCAGGCGCAGCCCGGACAGTCGAAGCCGTCCTTCTGGTTGACACGCAGCAGGGTCAGCGCGGTGCGCCTGACCCCCATCTGCTGCTGGGCGATCCGCAGGGAGTGACCGACGGCCGGCAGGCCCGCCGCCACGTGCTTCGGCTCGGCGACCTGAGGAGCGTCCTGGACCGGATCGGCCTTGGGCGGCTTCGTTGCCATCGCGCGGTCTCCTTCGCTCGCCTGCGCCACACACCTCCACGATCCTCGCACGAGGCACCGACGGCGTTCACGTACGGCCCGGTCGCCGGGCGGGAGCAAAGCTTGCGGCGGACGGCCGGCGGCCCGGGGAGTCCCGCGAGCGGTGGTGGCCGGGACCGAGTGTCAGTGGGGCGTGGCAGGATCGGGGGCGTGGCAGAGACAGCAGCGAAGAAGACCGACACCCCCGCCGGCAGCCGGCCCCGCCTGATGCTCATGGACGGGCACTCGCTGGCCTACCGCGCGTTCTTCGCGCTGCCCGCGGAGAACTTCACCACCGCGACGGGCCAGCCCACGAACGCGATCTACGGCTTCGCGTCGATGCTGGCCAACACCCTGCGTGACGAGGCGCCCACGCACTTCGCGGTCGCGTTCGACGTGTCCCGCAAGACCTGGCGTTCCGAGGAGTTCACCGAGTACAAGGCGAACCGCTCCAAGACGCCGGACGAGTTCAAGGGCCAGGTCGAGCTGATCGGCGAGCTGCTCGACGCGATGCACGTGTCGCGGTTCGCGGTCGACGGCTTCGAGGCGGACGACGTCATCGCCACGCTGGCCACCCAGGCCGAGGCCGAGGGCTTCGAGGTGCTGATCGTCACCGGCGACCGCGACTCCTTCCAGCTGGTGTCCGAGCACACCACGGTGCTGTATCCGACGAAGGGCGTCTCGGAGCTGACCCGGTTCACCCCGGAGAAGGTCGTCGAGAAGTACGGGTTGACGCCCGCCCAGTACCCCGACTTCGCGGCGCTGCGCGGCGACCCGTCCGACAACCTGCCGGGCATCCCCGGGGTAGGTGAGAAGACGGCCGCGAAGTGGATCAACCAGTTCGGTTCCTTCGCGGAGCTCGTCGAGCGGGTGGAGGAGGTCAAGGGCAAGGCCGGGCAGAACCTGCGCGACCACCTGGAGGCCGTCAAGCTCAACCGCCGCCTCACCGAGATGGTCACCACCGTCGAGCTGCCGAAGACGGTCGGCGAGCTGGAGCGCGCCCCCTACGACCGCACCGGCGTCGCGATGATCCTGGACACCCTGGAGATCAGGAACCCCTCCCTGCGGGAGCGGCTGTTCGCCGTCGACCCGGGCGGCGAGGAGGCCGAGGTCACGCCGGTGATCGCCGCCGGGGTGGAGCTGGACGGCAGGGTGCTGGGCACCGGCGAGCTGGCCGGCTGGCTCGCGGAGCACGGCACCGACACCCTCGGCGTCGCCACCGTGGACGCCTGGGCGCTGGGCGCCGGCTCGGTCGCCGAGATCGCGCTGGCCGCGGCCGGGGGAGCGGCCGCCTGGTTCGACCCGGCGGAGCTGGACGAGACCGACGAGAACGCGTGGGCGGCGTGGATCGCCGCCGAGGACCGCCCCAAGGTCCTGCACAACGCCAAGGGCGCCATGCGTGTCTTCGCCGAGCACGGCTGGTCCGTAGCCGGCGTCGGCATGGACACGGCGCTCGCGGCCTACCTGGTCAAGCCGGGCCGCCGCTCCTTCGACCTGGACGCGCTGTCCCTGGAGTACCTGGGCCGTGAGCTGGCCCCCGCCGCGGCGGCCGACGGCCAGCTCGCCTTCGGAGCGGACGACAGCGCCGAGGCCGAGGCCCTGATGGTGCAGGCCCGCACGATCGTCGACCTCGGCGAGGCGTTCCGCGGCCGGCTGGCGGAGGTCGGCGCGGCCGACCTGCTGCGTGACATGGAGCTGCCGACGTCCGCCCTCCTGGCCCGTCTGGAGCGGCACGGCATCGCCGCCGACCGCGCCCACCTGGAGGCCATGGAGCAGATGTTCGCGGGCGCCGTCCAGCAGGCCGTGAAGGAGGCGCACGCGGCGGCCGGGCACGAGTTCAACCTGGGCTCGCCCAAGCAGCTCCAGGAGGTCCTCTTCGGCGAGCTGGGCCTGCCGAAGACGAAGAAGACCAAGACCGGCTACACCACCGACGCCGACGCCCTGGCCTGGCTCGCCGGCCAGACGGACAACGAGCTGCCGGTCATCATGCTCCGCCACCGCGAACAGGCGAAGCTGCGGGTCACCGTCGAGGGTCTGATCAAGACGATCGCCGCGGACGGCCGCATCCACACCACGTTCAACCAGACGGTGGCCGCGACCGGCCGGCTGTCCTCCACGGACCCGAACCTCCAGAACATCCCCGTGCGCACCGACGAGGGGCGCGCGATCCGCCGCGGCTTCGTGGTCGGCGAGGGCTTCGAGTCCCTGATGACCGCCGACTACAGCCAGATCGAGCTCCGCGTGATGGCCCACCTGTCGGAGGACGCCGGCCTCATCGAGGCGTTCACCTCCGGCGAGGACCTGCACACCACGGCCGCCTCCCAGGTGTTCGCCGTGGAGGCGACCGCGGTGGACGCGGAGATGCGGCGCAAGATCAAGGCGATGTCCTACGGCCTGGCGTACGGCCTGTCGGCGTTCGGCCTGTCCCAGCAGCTGAACATCGAGGCGGGCGAGGCCCGTGGCCTGATGGACGCCTACTTCGAGCGCTTCGGCGGCGTACGGGACTACCTGCGCCGCGCGGTCGACGAGGCACGGGCCACCGGCTACACGGCGACGCTCTTCGGCCGCCGCCGCTATCTGCCCGACCTCAACAGCGACAACCGGCAGCGCCGCGAGGCCGCCGAGCGCATGGCCCTCAACGCGCCGATCCAGGGCACGGCGGCGGACATCGTCAAGATCGCCATGCTCAAGGTGGACGCGGCCCTGCGCGCGGCGGACCTCAGGTCCCGCATGCTGCTCCAGGTCCACGACGAAATCGTCCTGGAGATCGCCCCCGGTGAGCGGGCGGCGGTCGAGGAGCTGGTCCGCCGGGAGATGGCCGGCGCCGTGCAGCTCAGGGCCCCGCTGGACGTGTCGGTCGGCGCGGGCGTGGACTGGGAGTCGGCGGCCCACTAGCCCACGCCGGCGGGAGAGCGGCCCGCCGCTCCCGTGAACGCGCGAAGGGGCCCTGCCGGCACCGGCAGGGCCCCTTCGCGCGCCCGGTGGGATCCGGCGCCGTACGAGCGGGTGCCGCCGCGAGGGGCTTCGGTCACCGCCGGTGCCTCCGGCAAAGGTCCCTCACCCGCGTGGCCCCCGAGAACAGGCCCCCGCCCGGTCCGGACCGCCAGGATGCCGCCATGGGTATACGCATGCTCCACCGCCGGAAGGCCCGCGCACGCGTTCACGCCACGGCGGCCGCGGACCCGCGGTCCTGGCCCGGCACGGCTGCCCGGGCGCGGCCGCGCCCCGCCTTCGCACCCGACGCCGCCACACCCCGCATCCCGTGGGCCCCCGGCACGGCCCTGCGCGCGGCCGCCGCCCGACTCCTCGATCGGGCTCGGGTCACGCTCCTGCCGGGCGCCCTGTCGCGGGTCTTGTCGCGGGTCAGGTCGCGGGTCCTGCCCCGGTTCCTGCCCCGGTTCCTCGCCGGGTCCGTTCGCCCTGGCGACAGCCGGCGGCACCTGTGGGGCGCGGCGCTACGCGGTCACCTGGACCTGGCCCTCGGCGTCCTCGGCCGGCTGCGCGGACCCGGTACCGTCCGTCGCGCCCGCCGCATCCCCGTCTTCGTCGCGACGACGGTCCCCCTCACCGAACGCCCGGGCGACTCCGCCGCACACTGACCCTGTCCGCCTCCGCCTCCGCTTCGGCTTCCGCTTCCGGTGGCCCGGCGAAGGCACCCCGGGCCGCCGGTTGCGCCGGATGCGCCGGATCGGCGGGATGAGCCGAATCGGCCGGGCGGACGGGCAGGGCCGGGCGCCACAGCCGCACGCCGACGGCGTACAGCAGCACTCCCAGCACCAGCCCCGCGCCCGCCCCGAAGCACAGTGTCGGGACGAGCTCCCACGGCTTCGCCTCGCGCGCACCCCAGTAGTCCCACCACCGCGTCGCCCTCCGTACCGCCGCGACCAGCGCGCAGCCGCCGATCACGGCACCCGCCCAGCACCGGTCCCGCGCCGAGAGCACCGGGACCCCCGCGGGCTCGCCGGCCGGAGTCCGGCGCAGCGCGTACGTCACGAACACGGCGAGCACGACCGCCGCCACGGCCGAACCCCCGTACTGGAGGTACCAGTACAGAGGCGAGCCGGCGACGTCCTCGCCGAGGACGGGGAACAGCCGCATGCCCCAGCGGTCGAGGTGCGTGAACGCGTCCCACACCACATGGCTCAGCGCGCCGAGCACCGCGGAGACGTACCACCACACGGCGGTGGACGGCCGTACCCGCGCGCGGGGCGCCCCGCATCGGGTCAGCGCGGCCGTCCGGCCCTGCCGGGACCGTGGCAGCAGCGCCACCAGCGGCTCGCGCACCAGCAGCCAGAGGCCCACCAGCGCCCAGGCGATGAGCACGTCCACCGTGAACACACCGGGAAGGGAGTGTGTGACGTCGCCGAACCGCATGGCCCCGGACAGGACACTCGCCGCGTAATAGGTCATGTCGGGAGCGAAGGAGCCCGCGACGAGGACGCCCGGCACCAGGGAGCCGCGGCCGGTGCCGTCGGCGCGCACGGCAGGCAGCACGGCCGCCGCGTGACTCAGGGTGAACGGCAACGGGGCTCCCGGGGGCGGACGTTGACGGACCGGCCGGCCCGATGATCTACGACGTCCAGTATGCGGGGCACGGTTCCCGGCCGACGGCACGTGGCCGACTGGTGAAAACGGCACCCGAACGGGTGCCGGTGCAAAAGAAGTTGTCGTAGGGTCGCCTGGGTCGGTGTGCCCGAGGGCGCGTCGAACACAAGAGCAGAGCAGGGCAAACCGCGCATGGGTGCAACCCGCGGGGCGGGTTGATCGTCACACCGGTGACGGCGGCGGTAGCGGCGACGGTCACCACGGTGGCAACAGTCGCGACGGCAGGGTGCAGGCGAAGAGACGGGCGTACCGCGTCCACGGGAGGGTTTCACTTCATGTCGGCGCATTTCGGCACGAGGCTGCGCAAGGGAGCGGTCAACACGACCGTGGCCGCACTGGCGGTGGCGGCTCTGGCCGCGTCCCAGGCACCGGACGTCACGGCCGACGGCCACGGCAGACAGACCGCCGCCGACACCCCGTCGGCCGCCGAGACCGACAGCGGCATCGGTGACAGCGCCACCGGCAACTCGCCGTACTACACGGACCTGCCGCCGCTGAACAGCCCGAACCCCGCGCCGAGCGAGAGCTCCGCCGCCACCCCGGCCGCCACCGGCACCGCGGAGACCGGCATACCGGCGACCGTCCTGGACGCCTACAAGAAGGCCGAGGCGGAGCTGGCGCAGTCCAAGCCCGGCTGCAACCTGCCCTGGCAACTCCTCGCCGCCATCGGCAAGGTGGAGTCGGGCCAGGCCCGCGGCGGCAACGTGACCGCCGACGGCACCACCATCTCGCGGATCCTCGGCCCCATCCTCAACGGCGTCGGCTTCGCGAACATCAGCGACACCGACAACGGCGCGTACGACGGCGACAGCACCTACGACCGTGCCGTGGGCCCCATGCAGTTCATCCCCTCCACCTGGGCGTGGGCGGGCCGCGACGGCAACGCCGACGGCAAGAAGGACCCCAACAACGTCTACGACGCCGCGCTCGCCGCCGGCCACTACCTGTGCCGCTACAACTGGGACATGTCGGCCACGTCCGGCATGCGCAGCGCGATCCTCAGCTACAACAACTCGACGGACTACCTGAACACCGTCCTGTCGTGGCTGGAGTACTACCGCAACGGCACGCACGAGATCCCCGACGGCACCGGCTCCGTGCCCGGCAACCGCAGCGACGACACCGACTACACGCCCACGTCGCCGTCCACCCCGTCGACGCCCGGCACGCCCAGTACGCCGTCGACGCCCGCCAAACCGTCGACGCCCGCCAAGCCGTCGACGCCCGCCAAGCCGTCGACGCCCAGCACCCCGACCCCGACGCCGACGCCGACCGAGACGGTCGGCCACCTCGAGGACGCGGGTACGGCGAGCCTCACCGCCATGGCGGGCGACACGTTCACCGACCGCATCAGCACCCGCGCCGAGACGACGGCCGGCAAGGCCGTCGCCAAGGTCAGGATCCGCTTCACCATCGTCGGCGACACCGACGCCACCTTCGCGGGCGGCGAGAGCGTCGCCACGATCGTCACCGACGCCAAGGGCGTCGCCCTCGCACCCGCCCTCGAGGCGGGCGAGAAGACCGGCGGCTTCACCGTCCGCGCCACGGTCCTCGGCCGCACGCTCGCCGCCCTCGACTACAAGGCCGCCGTCACCGCCCGCGCCGCCGACACCCTCGCGCGCACCAGCGGCACCGCGCTGACGTGCACCGCCGGCGGCGAGTTCGCCGACCAGGTCGAGGTGAAGGCCACCTACAAGGGCGCCGTGGCGGACAAGGTCGCGGCCACCGCCACCCTCATCACGTCGGCCGACGACGCGACCACGAACGACAAGGGCCCCTACTTCAAGGACGCCGGCAACGCCGTGCGCACCCTGAACCTCCAGACGGACGCGAACGGTCTGCTGCAGCTGCCCAAGCTGTACGCGGACGACACCGCCGGCACCTATCTGCTCCGCATCACCACCGAGGGCGGAGCGACCCTGACGGTCGAACTCACCGTCACGGCCGCCGCGACCTCGACGCCGAGCCCGACGCCCAGCGAGTCGGAGTCGACGACGCCCGCCTCGTAACCCTCACCACCCACCCACCCTCCCCGGACCCTGCTCCGGGCCCCTCTCCGACGACGACGGCGGCGCCCCTTTCTCCACGGGGGCGCCGCCGTCGTGTGCGACGTGTTCTCATCTCGGCCGCCCGTTGCTACCGTGCCCGACCTGACGTCCCGTCAGCTCCGGGAGGACCGTATGCGTGCCCTGATCGCCGCCGCGACCGGTCTCGCCGTCGCGCTCGCCCTGGTCCTCACCCTCACCGCGCTGGGCGCACCGGCCGGCAAGACCTCACCGAAGCCCCTGCTGACGACGGTCCCCGCACACCCGTAGCCGCCCGCCCGCCGATTCCGCCCGCGAAGGAGGCCGAGATGCGACGCAAGGCAGGCCTGATCCTGCTCGCCCTCGCCGTGTTCTTCGCGGCACTGTCCCCCCTGCTGCGCTGGTACGCCTTCCCGCGCCTCGCCAAGATCCCGGCGAACGAGTACCAGACCATGGTCCTGGAGGCGAAGAACGCCACCCTCCTCGACTACGGCACCATGACCGCCCGCACGGTCCCCGAGATCACCATCGTGCAGACCCTCAAGGGCGACGTGGAAGCCTCCGAGAAGATCGAGAAGACGGCCGGCCGGGACGTCGTCGTCTGGGACGGCCTGTCCTACGTCCAGGGGCCCGACGGCAAGATGGTCTCCAAAGTCCCCGAGCGCTACATCTTCGACGCCCACACCCAGGAACCCGTGCACGCCACCGGCGAGATGGTCGACGGCGACCCGGTGCGCCGCGAGGGCATCGAGTTCAAGTGGCCCTTCCTCACGGAGAAGCGGGACTACGAGTACTTCGACGCGCAGACCCGCACCACGGCCCCCATCCACTACGAGGGCACCCGCGACTTCCGCGGCCTGGAGGTCTACTACTTCGAGCAGACCATCCCCTGGACCAAGGTCGCCATGCCCCGGACCATGCCCGTCGAGGGCATCACCCCGGAGACCGTCGCCGCCACCGGCACCACCCGCTGGTACACCACGGTCCGCAGGTTCTGGGTCGAACCCGTCACCGGCGCACCCGTCTACGGCGAGGAGATCCACCAGGAGGAACTGCGCGGCGGCACCCTCCTCGGCGGCCGCGCCAAGGTCACCGCCTTCGCCGGGCACGTGAAGATGCGCGAGGACTACATCGAGCACACCGTCTCCGTGATCAAGACCAACCGCACCATGGTCCTGTTGCTGACCGCCTACCTGCCCTGGGGCTTCCTCCTGCTCGGCGCCCTCCTGATGGCCCTCTCCCTCTACCTGGAGGCCCGCGCCCGCCGCCCCGACGAACCCACCGCGGCCGAACCCGCCGCCCCTCGGCCCGTCACCGCCTGAGCCGCGCGCTGGTGAACCGGGTCGGCTCGGCACCGGCCGGATCCTCGGGCCAGGGATGCTTCGGATACCGGCCGCGCAGCTCCGCCCGCACCCCCTTGTAACCGTCCTTCCAGAAGGAGGCGAGGTCGGCGGTGACGGCCGCGGGCCGCCCGGCCGGCGACAGCAGATGCACCAGCAACGGCACCCCCGCGACCCGCGGTGACTCCTGGAGCCCGAACATCTCCTGCAACTTCACCGCGAGGACCGGTTGCTCCGGATCGGCGTAGTCGATCCGGATCCTGGACCCGCTCGGCACGGTGATCCGCTCCGGCGCCAGCTCCTCCAGCCGGGCCGCCTCGCCCGAGGCCCAGGGCAGCAGCCTCCCGAGCGCCGCCCCGGCGTCGATGCGCCCGAGATCGCTCCGCCGCCGCGCCCGGCTCAGCTCGGGCTCCAGCCACTCGTCCACGCGCGCGTGCAACGCCGCATCGGAGACGTCGGGCCACGGCTGCCCCAGATGGCACCGCAGGAACGCCAGCCGCTGCCGCAGGACGTCCGCGTCGGGCGACCACCTCAGCAACCGCAGCCCGTCCCGCTCCAGCCCCTCGACCAGCGCACCGCGCACGAGCCCGGCCCCGGCGTCGCGGAGCGGACGCACCGCCAGCTCCACGGCCCCCAGCCGCTCCACCCGCCGTGCCACGACATCCCCGTCGGCCCAGTGGACCTCGTCCCGCTCGTCGAGCAGCGTGCCGGCCGCCAGCCGGGCGACCTCCTCGTCCACGACCGCCGCGAGCTGCACCCGCGCGTGCCCCTTCCCCACGGGCCGGTCGGCCACGGCGACGGCGAGCCAGGGGGCCCCACGCAGATCGGTGCCCTCGCGGACCTCGGCCCGGGTACCGGAGACCATCAGGTAGGAGGCCCCGTCGGCCCTCGCGAGCCGCTCCGGGAAGGCGAGGGCGACGACGAGCCCGGCGAGGGCGTCCGCACCGGCGGCAACGGCGCCCGCGCCCCCTCCCGAGGCGGGCCCGGCGGGCGCCGAGTCCTCGACGACGGCCCGCAGCCGGCGCACCTCCGCCCGCCACCGCGCGCCGTAGGCGTCACCCCCGCGCCGTGCGGACCGCAGCGCGGCGGCCAGATCGTCGCCGTACTCCCGCGGAGCCTCCTCGCTCAGCAGCGCGACCACCTCGACGGCCCGCTCCACCCCCACCGACGCGGCCCCGTCCAGCAGAGCCCGGCCCAACCGGGGGTGCAGCCCCAGCCGGGCCAGCCGCACACCGCGCGCGGTGGCCCGGCCGGCGGAGTCCACCGCCCCGATCGCCGTCAGCAGAGACCTCGCCGCCGCCATCGCCCCACCGGGCGGCGGATCCAGCAACGCCAGCCCACGAGCGTCAGGATCCCCCCAGCACGCCGCCTGAAGGGCGAACGACGTCAGGTCGGCCACCCGGATCTCCGGGGCCGGGAACGACGGCAGACGGGCATCCTCCGCCTCCGCCCAGCACCGGTACACCGCACCGGGCGCCTCCCGTCCGGCCCGCCCCGCCCGCTGCCGGCCCGCCGCCTGCGAGGCCCGTACGGTCGCCAGCGCGCTCAGCCCCCGCGCGTGATCCACCCGCGGCTCCCGCGCAAGCCCCGAATCGACGACCACCCGCACCCCGGGCACCGTCAACGAGGACTCCGCCACGGAGGTCGCCAGGACCACCCGGCGCCGCTCCCCTGGGGCCAGCACCGTGTCCTGCACGGCCGCCGGCGCCCGCCCGTGCACTTGGAGCACGTCCACCCCCGCCGGCTCCCCGAGGAGCCCCGCGACCCGCGCGATCTCCCCGACGCCCGGCAGGAAACACAGCACGTCCCCCGGCCGCTCGGCCAGCGCCCGCCGCACCACCGACGCCACATGCGCCAGCAGCGCGGGATCCACCCGCATCCCGTGCGGCGGCCGCACAGGACGGGCCGGTGGCGCCCAGACCACCTCCACGCCGAACATGGCACCCTCGGCCTCCACCACCGGCGCCCCGCCCAGCAGCCGGGCCCAGCCCGCCGTGTCCGTGGTCGCCGAGGCCGCCACCAGCCGCAGCTCGGGCCGCAGCGTCTCGCGCACGTCCCACAGGAAAGCGGCCGAGGTGTCCGCGTCGAGATGCCGCTCGTGGCACTCGTCCAGCACCACCACATCGACGCCCGTCAGCTCCGGGTCGCGCTGAAGACGCTGGAGCAGCACACCGGTCGTGACGACCTCCACGCGCGTGTGCCGCCCGACGACCCGCTCCCCGCGCACGGTGTGGCCCACACGCTCCCCGGGCCGCTCACCCAGCAGCCACGCCATCCGCCGGGCCGCCGCCCGCGCCGCGATCCGCCGCGGCTCGGCCACGAGCACCCGGCGCGCCGGGCCCTCGCCCAGCAGCCCGGCGAGCGCGAGCGGCACCAGCGTCGTCTTGCCCGTACCGGGCGGCGCGGCGAGCACGGCCGTGCCGTGCCCGTCCAGCGCGTCGTTCAGGGCGGGCAGGGCGGCCCGCACGGGCAGCGCGTCCAGGGCGTCGTAACGGGCGATCACGCCCCTAGTGTCGTACGCCCGCGAAAACGTCCCCCACGCGCGCGTGGGGGACGTCGGGGCGGAGCGGGCGGGAGCCGGACGGGCTAGTCCCGCTCACAGACGAACACGGCCGTCCCCGGGATCAGGTTGCCGCGCAGCGGGGACCAGCCGCCCCACTCCGAGGAGTTCCAGGCCGGCCACTGCGGCTCGACCAGGTCCACCAGCCGGAAACCCCCTGCCACGATGTCGCGGACCCGGTCGCCCAGCGTCCGGTGGTGCTCCACGTACACCGCGCGCCCTTGGTCGTCCTGCTCGACATACGGAGTGCGGTCGAAGTAGGACGAGGACACGGTCAGCCCCTCCGGGCCCGGCTCGTCCGGGAACGCCCAGCGGATCGGGTGCGTCACCGAGAACACGAAACGCCCACCGGGCCGCAGCACCCGCCGTACCTCCTTCAGGACCAGCACCGGATCGGCCACGAAGGGCAGCGCCCCGTACGCCGAGCAGGCCAGGTCGAAGGAGGCGTCCGCGAAGGGCAGCGCGCCCGCGTCGGCGCACACCAGCGGGAACGAGCCACCGATGCGCATCGCGTGCTGGAGCTGGCGGTGCGAGATGTCCAGGGCCACCGGACGCGCGCCCTGCTCGGTCAGCCAGCGCGCGCACTGCGCCGCGCCGGCGCCGATCTCCAGGACCGACCTGCCCTTCAGCTCCTCCGGCGGGCCGAGCAGCTCCGCCTCGACCTCGTCCAGGCCCTCGGGTCCCCACACGAAGCGGTCGTCGCCGAGGAAGGTGCCGTGCTCGATCTGGTATTCGTCCGCGTTGCGGTCCCACCAGCCCCGGTTGGCCCGGGAGCTCTCGGTGACGTCGGCGTCACGTCGGGTGGCTTCCGGCTCGAAGACCGGCTCGGACGATTCAGGCTCTTGGATGATCGGCTCCCTCGTCGTACTCTTCCGTGCAACCCGCCCGGCGGTGTCACCCGAGGTGTCACCAGCGAGGCTTCCTGCGGCCTGCGTGACCTCAGGAGAAAGGTTGTGTGCCGGGTATGCGGCGATCCGCCCCGGGTGTGCGCCTTCGCGCATTGACCCCGCCCGGCTGCCCCCGTATGCTACAAGTTGCGCTGCGGGCCTGCGCACCTCAGACGTAGCAGGCTGCGCTCGCATCTGTTGTTGTCCCCTCGGTTCTCGAGGTGCCTTCACCGGTTCCGGTGGGGGTGCTTCCTCAGCTGTCCGGCTTCTTCAGAGCGATCACGGGCTCCCGGCGTAGCAGTACCTACGACTCACTGTCCGTACCGGAGCCCTTTCCCACATGACGAGCAGCACCGAGACCACCTCTACCACGCCGCAGGTAGCGGTCAACGACATCGGTAACGAGGAAGCCTTCCTCGCCGCGATCGACGAGACGATCAAGTATTTCAACGACGGCGACATCGTCGACGGCGTCATCGTGAAGGTCGACCGGGACGAGGTCCTGCTCGACATCGGTTACAAGACCGAAGGCGTCATCCCGAGCCGCGAGCTCTCCATCAAGCACGACGTCGACCCCAACGAGGTCGTCGCCGTCGGTGACGAGATCGAAGCCCTTGTTCTCCAGAAGGAGGACAAGGAAGGCCGCCTGATCCTCTCGAAGAAGCGCGCCCAGTACGAGCGCGCCTGGGGCACCATCGAGAAGATCAAGGAAGAAGACGGGATCGTCACCGGCACCGTCATCGAGGTCGTCAAGGGTGGTCTCATCCTCGACATCGGCCTCCGTGGCTTCCTGCCGGCCTCCCTCGTCGAGATGCGCCGCGTCCGCGACCTCCAGCCTTACGTGGGCAAGGAGCTCGAGGCCAAGATCATCGAGCTGGACAAGAACCGCAACAACGTGGTCCTGTCCCGCCGTGCCTGGCTCGAGCAGACCCAGTCCGAGGTCCGCCAGACGTTCCTCACGACCCTCCAGAAGGGTCAGGTTCGCTCCGGCGTCGTCTCCTCGATCGTCAACTTCGGTGCGTTCGTGGACCTGGGCGGCGTGGACGGTCTCGTCCACGTCTCCGAGCTCTCCTGGAAGCACATCGACCACCCCTCCGAGGTTGTCGAGGTCGGCCAGGAAGTCACCGTCGAGGTCCTCGACGTCGACATGGACCGCGAGCGTGTCTCCCTGTCGCTGAAGGCGACCCAGGAAGACCCGTGGCAGCAGTTCGCCCGCACGCACCAGATCGGGCAGGTCGTCCCCGGTAAGGTCACGAAGCTCGTTCCGTTCGGTGCGTTCGTGCGCGTCGACGAGGGCATCGAGGGTCTGGTCCACATCTCCGAGCTGGCCGAGCGCCACGTGGAGATCCCGGAGCAGGTCGTCCAGGTCAACGACGAGATCTTCGTCAAGGTCATCGACATCGACCTCGAGCGCCGCCGCATCAGCCTCTCGCTGAAGCAGGCCAACGAGTCCTTCGGTGCCGACCCGGCCTCGGTCGAGTTCGACCCGACCCTGTACGGCATGGCCGCGTCCTACGACGACCAGGGCAACTACATCTACCCCGAGGGCTTCGACCCCGAGACCAACGACTGGCTCGAGGGCTTCGAGTCGCAGCGTGAGGTCTGGGAGAACCAGTACGCCGAGGCGCAGACGCGCTTCGAGCAGCACCAGGCTCAGGTCATCAAGTCCCGCGAGGCGGACGAGAAGGCCGCTGCCGAAGGCGGCGACGCCGCGGGTGCGGCTCCGGCCGCGTCCGGTGGTAGCGGTGGTGGCTCCTACTCCTCCGAGGGTGCCGACACGTCCGGCGCGCTCGCCTCGGACGAGGCGCTCGCCGCTCTGCGCGAGAAGCTGGCCGGCGGCCAGAGCTGATCACCTGCCGCTGAATCCAGCAGCTGGTGGAGGGCCCGCACCTTTCGAGGTGCGGGCCCTCGCTGCTGTCCGCGGACGGCACCACCGGTCACCTCGTGACCGCTCCCACGCCTCCGCGACCGGTCGGCCCGTCACCCGGTCGGCCCGTCACCCGGCCGCCGCGAGAATCCGGCCGCCGCGAGAAGCCGAATGGTCACCTGGTCGGCGACCCCACCTGATTTCGGAGTCACCTGATCAAGGAGCGTGGACCGGGAATGCCCACGGTCCGGCGGGCGTTGGACAGGATGAACACGAGGGGAGCGGTCCAAGTGCTTGATCCGCAGGGTTTGTACGCATGGGAGCCGAAGGGCCTGGCAGTCGTCGACATGGCGCTGGCCCAGGAGTCGGCCGGACTTGTCATGCTCTACCACTTCGACGGATACATCGACGCGGGCGAGACCGGTGACCAGATCGTCGACCGGCTCCTCGACTCGCTGCCCCACCAACTCGTCGCCCGCTTCGACCACGACCGGCTCGTCGACTACCGCGCCCGCCGCCCGCTGCTGACCTTCAAGCGCGACCGGTGGACCGAGTACGAGGAGCCCGCCATCGAGGTGCGGCTCGTGCAGGACACCACCGGCGCGCCCTTCCTGCTGCTGTCCGGCCCCGAACCCGACGTGGAATGGGAACGCTTCGCCGTCGCCGTCAAGCAGATCGTGGAGCGACTCGGCGTCCGCCTGGCGGTCAACTTCCACGGCATCCCCATGGGCGTCCCGCACACCCGCCCCGTGGGCCTCACTCCGCACGGCAACCGCACGGACCTCATGCCGGGCCACCGCAGCCCCTTCGACGAGGCTCAGGTGCCCGGCAGCGCCGAGGCGCTCGTCGAGTACCGCCTCATGGAAGCCGGACACGACATCCTGGGCGTCGCCGCCCACGTCCCGCACTACATCGCCCGCTCGGCGTACCCGGACGCGGCCCTCACCGTCCTGGAAGCGATCACGGCGGCCACCGGCCTGGTCCTGCCGGGCATCGCGCACGCCCTGCGCACCGACGCCCACCGGACGCAGACCGAGATCGACCGCCAGATCCAGGAGGGCGACGAGGAACTCACCTCCCTCGTCCAGGGCCTGGAGCACCAGTACGACGCCGCCGCCGGCGCCGAGACCCGCGGCAACATGCTCGCCGAGCCCGTCGACATCCCGTCGGCCGACGAGATCGGGCAGGAGTTCGAGCGGTTCCTCGCCGAGCGCGAAGGCGAAGGCTGACCAGGCCAGGGCAGACCGAAACCAGGTCAGACCGGGCCGGAAGCAGTACACAGGGGCCTGTCGGGTGCATCGTCACCGGCAGGCCCTAAGCTTCCGCTCATGCTGAAAGTGGGCCTGACCGGCGGGATCGGCGCCGGCAAGAGCGAGGTGTCACGGCTGCTGGTCGAGTGCGGGGCCGTACTCGTCGACGCGGACCGCATCGCACGCGAGGTCGTCGCGCCGGGCACCCCGGGACTCGCGGCGGTCGTGGACGCCTTCGGCACGGACATCCTCGCCCCGGACGGCAGCCTCGACCGACCCCGCCTGGGCTCGGTCGTCTTCGCCGACCCCGCGAAACTGGCGCTCCTCAACTCGATCGTGCACCCCCTGGTCGGCGCCCGCTCCCGCGAACTCGAAGCGGCCGCCCCCGAGGACGCCGTCGTCGTCCACGACGTCCCCCTCCTCACCGAGAACGCCCTCGGCCCCCTGTACGACGTCGTGGTCGTCGTCGACGCGGCCCCCGAGACCCAGCTCGACCGACTCGTCCGGCTCCGCGGCATGACGGAGCAGGACGCACACGCGCGCATGGCCGCCCAGGCGACCCGCGAGAAGCGCCGGGAGATCGCGGACATCGTGATCGACAACGACGTACCGCTCGCGGAACTCCACCGGCGCGTGAAGGACGTATGGGCCGACCTCACGCGCAGAGCACAGGCGGCGCACGGCACCTCTCCGGAATAGCGGCCCTCGCTCCGCGCGTTGAACCCATCGAGCAAGGGAAGGAATTTTCCGTGCCCGATACCAATGGTTCGACCGGACGTACCCCGGAGACACACGTCATCGACTTCCGTGCCGCCGAGCATCTGCTCGCCGCACGGGACCCGCGGGGCGCGGTGAAGTTGCTCGACGGAGTCATCGCCGCCCACCCCGAGAACACCGCCGCCCGGCTGCTGCGCGCGCGTGCCTTCTTCGCCGCCGCGCAACTCCGTCCGGCCGAGCTGGAATTCACCGTCGTCCTGGAGCGCGAACCGGACAACGCCTTCGCGCACTTCGCGCTCGGCCGCACCTATGAGCGGCAGGGCAGGGGCGACCAGGCCAAGCGCCACTTCCGGCTGGCCGCCGCACTGGACCCGAACCCGCAGTACCTCGAAGCGGCACACTTCGAGGACTGAGCACAGCCGGGCCCGGGGCGCTGATTGCCGGGCCGCCGCGCCGAGCGGCTGGACGACCGGCCCGCCGGGCCGCCGGGCTCAAGGGCGCTGGGCCACAGGGCCTCAGGGATGTCGCTGCTCGGGGGGCCGGTACGGCGGGATGTCGCGGCCCGGCTGATAGTGGGGCCCCTGCCGCCGGTGCTTGAGGATCATCGCCAGATCGACCGTGATCACAAGCCACAGCACCCCGCAGGCGGCCGCCCACCCCGGGCGCCCCACCAGAGCGAACGCGGCCGTCCCGAAGATCGCCCAGGCCAGACCCCACAGGGTCAGCCACAGGCGCATCCGCAGCGCACTGCGCGCTGTCACCGGCTCACTGCCCGTACGCATCCCGATCACCGCTCCTCCCTGCAACGTACTCCCCGGCCCCGACGTTCTCCAGCGGGCCCGACGCTTCGTCGGGGCCACGTCGGGGCCTGCGACGAACGACGGGGTTCCCGTGCGTGCTGCCGGACAGCGGTGTGCCGGCCGGTCCGCTCCTCGACCCTCGGAGGACCCCACCAGGGCACGGCGTGCAGCCGGTGCTCTCGCTTACGAGACCGCTCGAACAGAGGCGCCTTCCCTCGAACGAGTGAACCAGCAGGGAAGGGGAACGGCCCTGCCGGCACCGGCCGTTGAACGGGCATGAGGCTGCACATGCGAGACGGATACAACGGAACCGGTCCCGGCGCGATCACCCCGGACGGCTGCGCGGTCGAGCTCTACTCGCGCCTGCCGGTGGGGAACGAACCGGAAGTCATCGCCGCGGCGGTGCCCGCGGGCGCGCACATCCTCGAGCTGGGCAGCGGGGTCGGCCGAGTGACCCACGCCCTGCTCGAACGCGGGTTCACGGTCACGGCGGTGGACGAGTCCGCAGAGATGCTGGAGCGCGTCCGCGGGGCCCGCACGATATGCGGCCCCATCGAGGACCTCGCCCTGGACGAGACGTTCGACGTGGTGATGCTCGCGTCGTTCCTCGTGCACAACGGGGACGTCGGCTTACGGCGAAGGATGCTGCGGGCCTGCGCACGGCACGTGGCGAAAGGCGGCTGCGTACTGATCCAACGAGAAGGAGAGGACTACCACTCGAACGTGCCCCGCGAGCGCGTCGACCCGAGCGGCTTCACGATCCGGATCGTCTCGACCGACCCCGTCGGGGACGGCGTCCACTCCGTCCGCGCGGAATACGACTTCCCGGACGCGGTGTGGACCCAGACCTTCCGGTCCCGTCCGCTGACCAAGGACCAGTTCGAAGAGGCGCTGGCGGAAGCGGACCTGAAGGTGGACCGCTACCTCACGCAGGACCGGGTCTGGGTCAAGGCGGTGCCGGTGGCGGAGTAGAGGGGGAGGGGCGGGGCGGGGCGTTGGGGGTGGGAGAGCGACAGGGACGGCAGGGGGACGGCAGGAGCAGTGGTGCGAGAACACCGGTCGGGGTGCGATGAGTTCGCTGACGGAGGGCGGTCTACCCCTCTGACAGCACAACGGACCGCTCACCGCAGGAGACCCCCATGACCGAGGCCACGGCTTCCCTCGCCGCCACCACTTCCGCCGCCGCGCCCACGGCCGCTTCCGTGAACCTCCGAGGCCGCCGTGCTCGGATCGCCCTGCGGGGCGTGCAGGTGCTCCTCGCGCTCTTCCTGGGCATCGCCAGCGCGGTGCCCAAGCTGATCGCACACCCGTCGGCCGCCGATGTCTTCGACGAGATGGGCTGGGGCAACGCGGGCATGTACACCATCGGCGCCCTGGAACTGGCCGGTGCGATCGCCCTGCTCATTCCGGTGCTCCAGTCCGTGGCCGCGGCGGCGCTGGGTGCGCTGATGGTGGGCGCGTTCGTCGTCCAGGTCGTCGTCTTCGACGGCGAGAACGCTGCGACACCGCTCATCCTGCTCGTACCGCTGGCGCTCATCGCCTGGAAGCGACGGGAGTCCAACGCCGAGCTGCTGCGGCTGGCGCGGCGAGCGGCCTGACGAGGCTGACGAGCCGGGAGGGAGGGGCGGGAGGGGGTTGGGGGGGAGGGGGGAGGGGGACCCCCCGGTGCCGGCAAGGTCGGACCCACCCGGCTCCGACCCACCCGGCTCCGACCCACCGAGCTGCGACCCACCGAGCCCCGATCCGCCAAGCTCTGACACACCGCTCCGACCCGCCGAGCTCGGGCCCACCCGGTGGGGTCTTACGGTGGAGTCATGGACGCCTCCAAGTCCCCCTCCGCCTCCGTGACCTCCCCTTCCTCGGCCTCCCGCTCCCACTCCGCCGCCTCTCCCTCCTCGGCCTCCCCCTCCGACTCCGCAGCCTCCGCTTCCGCCCTGGACGTGCTCGACCGGCGGGTGGGGGGCTGTCGGGCGTGTCCTCGGTTGGTGGACTGGCGTGAGGAGGTCGCCCGTACCAAGCGGGCGGCCTTCGCGGACTGGACGTACTGGGGTCGGCCCGTACCCGGGTTCGGCCCGCCGGACGCCCGGCTTCTGATCGTCGGGCTGGCTCCGGCCGCGCACGGTGGGAACCGTACGGGGCGGATGTTCACCGGGGACCGTTCCGGCGATGTGCTGTACCAGGCGTTGTACGACGTGGGGCTGGCGTCGCAGCCGACCGCCGTGGCCGTCGACGACGGGCTGGAGCTGTACGGCGTGCGGATCACCTCGCCCGTGCACTGCGCGCCGCCCGCCAACAAGCCGACCCCGGGGGAGCGGGACACCTGCCGGCCCTGGCTCGTGCAGGAACTGCGGCTGCTGCGGCCGACGTTGCGCGCGGTGGTCGTACTCGGTGCTTTCGGGTGGCAGGCGGCGTTGCCCGCGTTCGCCGAGGCGGGTTGGACCGTGCCCCGGCCGCGGCCCGCCTTCGGGCACGGGAACCGGGTGTCGCTCGCCGGCCCTGCCGGTCCGGGCGGCCCTGCCGGTGCGGGCGGCCCCGCCGGCCCGGTCGGCCCTGCCAGCCCCGACGGCCCGGGCGACCCGGGCCTTGCGGATGGTCCGGACCGGCAGGACGCTTCGGAAGGCGTCGACGGCCTCGACGTCTTCGGTTGCTTCCACGTCAGTCAGCGCAACACCTTCACCGGCCGACTCACCCCCGAGATGCTGCGCGAGGTGCTGCGCACGGCCGCGGGGGTGGCGGGTCTGTCCGAGGTCCGGTCAGACGACGCGGGCCGCGGTGACCGGTCGTGACGTGACCGGGTAGGCCTTGTCCCGGGCGGTGTTGACGCTCCAGCGGTAGCGGGAGAACTCTCCGGTGGCGCTGGAGGCGTAGAACATCATGTGGCCGATGCCGACGCCCTCGAACTGCTCCTCCGCGGCGAGGCTCACCATGCGGGTGTCGGGATACCTGGGGTAGTTGGTCAGCGCGTACACGCCGTGCGGCTCGGCCGTGCAGTCGACGACCTCGACGGCGTACTGGGTCTCGCCGGTGAAGTCGGCGACGCCGCTGAAGACGCCCTTGACCTCGCGGACCATGACGATGTGACCGGTGTTGTCCTCGACCTGACCGTTGTAGTCGACCGCGATCACATCGCCCGGCCGCAGGTCGGCGACCTTGCGGATCTGCTGGAAGCGCGGGCCGGCGGTACCGTCGGTGAAGGCCCGGCGGTAGTCGGCGGCCTCGGGGATGCGGTCCTGGAAGTACTGGGTGAAGTAGGCGTCGGTGGCCCATCCGTAGGTGTGTTTGAGCACCCAGGTGATGAAGGACGAGCAGCGGGCGCGGGCGATCCAGCTCGGCAGGTCGTCGGGTGTGCCCCAGGTGACGGCCGACGGGGAGCCGACGAGGTAGACGTTGTTGAGGCGGGCCGTGCGGCCGCTGATCAGGGCGACCTCGTCGGCGTCGAGGGCGCGGCCGTAGGCGCGCACATCGTCGACGGAGCCTTTGAAGTGGTTGACGTAGGCGCCGTTCCAGCGGGCGCGGCCTATGTTGAAGCCCTGGGGGGCGGCCCAGGACAGGGTGGCGTCGGCGGTGCCTTCCGGCACGCCGTTCACGTACAGATGGACTTGGCTGCCGTCCCACACTCCGGTCAGGTGGGTCCACTTGCCGGGCACGGCGGCGCTGGTGGCGAGCGCGGAGATCTTGACGCTCTGGTCCTCGGCGCGGACCTTGAACGCCCAGGTGCCCGCGGTGTCGTCGTACTGGAGCAGGAAGCGGCTGCAGCCGGTGCCGTCCTGGCTCACCGCCGTGTACATGTTGGCCAGGGCGGCGTCGTCGGCGAGGCGTACCCAGGCGGAGACCGTGAACGGGGTCGTGGTGTCGAGCACGGAGGCCGTGGCTGCGGAGGCCGCGTCCAGGGTCAGCTCGCCGCCTGCCCGCAGGGTGGTCCAGCTCGCGCCGGTGCCGAGGACGACGGGGTGGTCGCGGCCGGAGTGGTCGGCGCCGGAGCCGTCCAGCGGCCAGTGTCCGGCGAGCCCGGTGGGCAGGTGGCCGGCCGCCAGGAGGCGCTGATACCGGACCATCTGTTCGGCCTGGGCGAGATGGGGTGTGGCGACGGGTGTGAAGGGGGTGTCCAGTGGGCCGTCGGCGGCCGCGCTCCCGGCGGTGCCGAGCACGCCGGTCACCGCGCCCGCCCCCACGAGTGCGGCTCCGCTCAGCAGTCCGCGTCTGCTCACCATGGTCGTTCTCCCCGTTCCGTCGGCCGTGTGTGTGCCCTCGGTTTCTCTCCGAAGGTCAGGGGATTGTAGGCGGAGCATGATCGGGGGACGGGGGCGCCTTCGGGAGGTCCGCCTCCCCGAACAGGTGCCGGACCGTGGAGCGGTAGTTGGCCTGGACGTGGTGCAGGGCGTGGGCGCGGGCGCGGGCCGGGTCGCCTGAGGCGATGGCGTCGTAGAGGTCCTGGTGTTCGGTGAGGAGTTGGGGCCATTCCTCGTTGCGCCGGGTGAGCCATTGCAGGCGGCCGGCGACGGGTTCCATGACGGAGATCAGCAGGGTGTTGCCGGCCATGGCGAGGAGCCGGTCGTGGAAGCGGGTGTTGATGTCGGTGATCGCCTCGGCGTCCTCGGCGTCGGTGGCGTTCGCCGCGCCGGCCAGGAGATCCCGTAGTTCCGCGAGGTCCTGCGGGGTGGCGCGGGCGGCGGCCAGTCCGGCAGCGTAGACCTCCAACGCCTCGCGCAGTTCGAAGAGTTCCTTCACGTCGGTGGGGCTCAGCGGTCGTACGACCGTACGGCGCGGGGTCTCGAACAGGACGAAGCCCTCGGCGACGAGTGCCCGGATGGCTTCCCGGACCGGGACCCTGGAGACGCCGAACCGGTCGGCCAGTTCGCGTTCGACGAGCCGGTCACCGGGACGCAGCCTGCCGGCGATGATCTCCTGCCGCAGGGACCCCAGGACGCGCTCGCGCACCGCTCCGAGGGGTTCGATCTTCGTCATGGGCCCATCCTCGCCGATGCGAGGGGGCTTTTACGGAGCCGTAACGGGACGGACATCGGTCAGAACGCTTGACGACGGAACCATGTGCGCAGTTTGGTATACCAAATGGTTCGGCAGTAGTCCTCCTCCGTCCCTTCGCCCATGGAGGCCCCGTGTCCCTCGCCGACAGCGCCGAAGTCACCGGCGCACCAGCGTTCGTCCCTGATCCCCGGCTCACCAACGAAGATCTCGCACCCGCCGAGAAGCGGAACTGGAAGGTCTTCGACCTCTTCGCCATGTGGATGTCGGACGTCCACAACCTCGGCAACTACACCTTCGCCGCCGGACTGCTGGTCCTCGGCATGAACGTGTGGCAGATCTTCACGGCCCTCCTCGTCGGCTTCGTGCTCATCTACGTCGGCATGAACCGGATGGGCCGGATCGGCCAGCGCCACGGGGTGCCCTTCCCGGTGATCAGCCGCATCAGCTTCGGCGTCTGGGGCGCCAACATCCCGGCTCTCATCCGCGCCGTGATCGCCATCATGTGGTACGGCATCCAGACCTACCTCGCCTCCGTCGCCGTCAACGTGATGCTGCTGGCTGCCTGGCCGGGCCTGGAGTCCTGGACGCACAGTTCCTTCCTGGGCCTCGACGCGCTGGGCTGGTTCTCCTTCGTGTCCCTCTGGCTGGTCCAAGCGATGATCATCAGTCAGGGCATGGAGTCCGTACGCAAGTTCCAGGACTTCTGCGGCCCCGCGATCTGGCTGGTGATGATCGCGCTGGCGGTGTGGGTGCTGTCCAAGGCCGGCTGGACGATCTCGCTCACCTCCACCCCGCATCCGGTCTCCATGGGGGAGCAGTGGCGGCAGTGGTTCGGCGCGATCGGTCTGATCCTCGCCACGTACGGCACGCTGATGCTGAACTTCTGCGACTTCTCCCGCTTCGCGCCCGACTACAGGACGGTCCGCCGCGGCAACTTCTGGGGGCTGCCCCTCAACTCGACGGCCTTCGTGGTCGTCTCCGTGATCGTCACCGCCGGCTCGCTCGAGGTGTTCGGCGAGGCCATCACCGACCCGGCGGAACTGGTCGCGAAGGTCGGCAACACCTGGGTGCTCGTCCTGGGCGCCCTCACCTTCGCCATCGCCACCATGGGCGTCAACATCGTCGCCAATTTCGTCTCGCCCGCCTACGACCTCGCCAACGTCTGGCCGCAGAAGATCACCTTCAAGGTCGGCGGCATGATCAGCACGGTCGCGGCGCTCGTGGTCACCCCGTGGAACCTGTTCTCCAACCCCACGGTCGTCAACTACTTCCTCGGCGGCCTCGGCGCCTTCCTCGGCCCGCTGTTCGGCGTGATCATGGTGGACTACTACTGGGTCAAGCGTGGCCGCGTCGACGTGAACGAGCTGTTCGACGCCACCCCCGGCTCCCGCTACTACTACCGCAAGGGCGTCAACCCCAAGGCGGTGTGGGCGTTCCTCCCCTCCGCGGCGGTCGCGGCGGTGCTCGCGCTGGTGACGACCTTCAGCGATGTGGCGCCGTACTCCTGGTTCATCGGGACGGCCCTGGGAGCCGGTCTGTACGCCCTGCTGTGCCGCAGTGAGCGGACCGCCGGGATCGTGGCCGCCGCCGAGAAGCCCGCGGAGGTCTGAGAAGCGTGCGGAACGTGCGGATCGTCGTCACCAACTGCAACACCACGCGGGAGATGACCGAGGAGATCGTGCGAGGTGCCCGGGCCGCGGCAGGCCCGGGCACCACCGTGACCGGGCTGACCCCCGCCTGGGGGCCCGAGTCGGCGGAGGGCTGGCTCGACAGCCTGCTGTCCGCCGCGGCGGTCATGGACACGCTGCGGACCTACGACGGGCCGCCCTACGACGCCGTCGTCATGGCCGGATTCGGGGAGCACGGGCGGGAGGGCGTACGGGAACTCGTGGACGTGCCCGTCGTCGACATCACGGAGGCCGCGGCGCATCTGGCGTGTCTGCTGGGACGTCGGTACGGCGTCGTGACCACGCTGGAGCGGTCCTGCGGCCAGATCGAGGACAGCCTCGAGCTGGCCGGGGTCGGCCGCAACTGCGCCGCCGTCGTCGGCACCGGCCTGGGGGTCCTCGACCTGGGCGACCGCGACCGCACCCGGGCGGCGTTTCTGGCGGCCGCCGAGCGGGCCCGGGCGGCGGGGGCCGAGGTGCTGGTCCTGGGATGTGCCGGGATGACGGGGCTGGAGCGGATGGTGGGCGACAAGCTGGGCCTTCCGGTCGTCGACGGGGTGGGCGCGGCGGTGAAGCTGGCCGAGGGGCTGGTCGGGCTGGGCCTGACGACCAGCCGGGCGGGGAGTCTCGCGAAGCCGGTCCCGAAGCGGAGGGTGTGGGGCGTCGGGTAGCCGGGCGGCGGGAACCCCGCGACCCACCCCGTCAAGACGCACCACAACACGGCGCACCACCACGAGACGCACCGCATCGGGACGTGCGGCCTCAACACGCGCCGCGTCAGGACGCGTTGCCGAAAGACGTCCCGCATCAGGACGCGTTGCCCGAAGACGTCCCGCATCAGGACGTGCGGCCTCGACGCGTCCCGCATCAAGGGGACTCCTCGGGCCTGTCCCGTACCCGTGGGGCGTGCCCGGTCCGGAACTCCTCGCTCTGCTCGGCCGCTTCGACCCGCTCGGCGCGGTAGAGGCGCAGTCGCGGCGCGGACCGCGACGTGCGGGGATCGATGCCGAGCCGGTCCGGCGGCCCGAGCAGTCGGAGCACCAGCGGGCCCGTCCACCCCCGCATCCGCAGCCCGGCCGACGACACGTACCGCCGTCCGTCCTCCATGTACCTCACCAAGGCAAGCTCCCCCGGACCTCTGGTCGTGACGCTCTGTGACGACACCTTCCATTGAAGCGCGCCCCACTGACAATCGCCCTGCGGCGGACGACCGCGGGACGACCCGAGGCCTCCTCGCCGCGCTGCCGTCCATGCGGAGCCGGGTGGCCGCACCGGTACGCGGCGGGCTGCGCCCCCCGGGCCCCGCCCCTGCCTCCCGGTCCCGCCCCCCTCCCTCGGTCCTGCCCCTTGGCCCCGTCCCCTCACCCCGGTCCTGCCCCTCGGCCACGCTGCCGGCCCCACCCCGCCCCGTTTTCGGCCTTGCGTTCATAAAGAACGCGGGATCCGGGCCAGGCGTCACCTCGCCGAAACACAACCGCCCCCGCCTCTCCAAGACCGCCCCGTACCGTGGACACCACAGCTCACAGCTGATCCGCCCCGGCCACCGTCGCCCGAAGGCACACCCCCGCCCTCGATCCGACAGGAGCTCCGTGTCGCCGCGCCCGCACGTTCCCGCTCGCGCATTCCGTCCGCTCGCCGCCCTTCCGCCCTGGCTCGCCCACGCCCTGCGCGCCCAGCGCGGGCCCGTTCCCTGGAGCGCGGTCACGCGGGGGGCACTGGCCGCCGGGCCGCTGCTGCTCGCGTCCGTGCTCGTGGGCCGGATCTCCCTCGGGGTCGTCGCCGCCATCGCCGCGATGCTCGCCGGGATCAACGACCGGCCCGGCAGCAGGCGGACCGCGGTGAAGCGGCTCGGGGCGCCCGCGCTCGTGGGTGCGGGAGGGCTGCTCGTCGGGACCTACGCGGGGGATCACGCCGGGGCCGTCGGGCTGACGGCCGTCCTCACCGGGCTCGGGCTCCTCGCCGGCGGGATGAGCGCCATCGGGCCCGTCGCCTCCGGCGCCGGGACGCAACTGCTCGTCGCGTCGGCGATCGGCGCCGGGATGCCGGTCGCGGACGCCGGGTGGACGCGCGCCCTCGCCTTTCTCGCCGGAGCCGGCTGGCTGCTCGCGCTGCGGCTCGTGCTGCCCACGCCCGGCGCGCTGACCGGCGACTTCCGGTTCGACGGTGAACGGGACGCGGTGGCCCGCGTGTACGACGCCGTCGCGGAGTTGCTCGACGCCACCGGGACCGAACAGGCCACCGCCCGCCGTGCCGCGCTCACCGCGGCCCTCGACCACGCCCAGGACGCCCTCGCCGGACCGCGGCTGCGGCGCAGTGCCCGCTCCGCCTCCGCGTCCGAGCGGCGGCTGCACGCCCAGTACGCCGCCGCGCTGCCCCTCGCCGAGGCCGCGACCGCCCTCGCCTGGGCCGCGGAGCGCCTCTCCGATCGGGCCTCGGCCGGGCCCCGACGGCTCGCCGCCGCCGTCCGCGAGAACACCCACACCGGGCCGCTGCCCGCGCCCTCCCGGTCCGGACCCGCCCTGCGCGCCCTCGACGACGCCCTGCTGCACGCCGCCGACACCTTCGACCAGGGCGGCGGCGGCGACCTGCACGCCCGCCGACGCGGTGCCCGCGACCTGCTGCGCACCGCGTTCGGCGCGGGCGGGCGCGAGTACGGGCTGCGGGTCGCCCTCTCCTTCGGGGTCGCCGCCGCCGTCGCGCAGGCCCTGTACCACTCCCAGTGGTACGGCCGGCACACGCACTGGTACTGGCTGCCCGCCACGGCTGTCTTCCTGGTCAAGCCCGACCTCGGGCCCCTGGTGTCCCGGGTGTTGTGCCGCGCCGCGGGGACCGTGCTCGGGGCGTTGCTCTTCGCCGCCTTCGCCGCCGTGCTGCCCCGGCCGGAGGGGCTGGTGGCGCTGGTCGCCCTGTGCGGGGCGCTCATTCCGGTGTCCACCCGGCACTTCGCCGCCCAGACGGCCGTCGTCACCGTCCTCGTGCTGTCCCTGGTGATGGTCGGCGGAGAACCCCAGGCCTCCGCCGCCCGGATCGCGGAGACCCTGCTGGCCTGCGTGATCGTGCTCATCGTCGGGCATCTGCCGATGCCGGGGGAGCGCGGCGGCCAGGTGCGTGCCCGGCTCGCCGCCGCCGCGGGCGCCGCGCACGCCTACCTCACCCATGTGCTGGACGGTCCCGACGACCGTGCCGCCCGCTGGACCCTGCGCCGCGAGGCCTACCGCGCCCTCGCCGAGGCCCGTACCGCCATCGCGCTCGCCGCCCACGAACTGCCCGCCCTCGCCCGGCACACGGAGGGCACCGACGAGGTGGCCGCCGTCCTCGAACGGCTCGTCGACACGACCACCGCCTGCGCCGTCCACCTCGACGACACCGGGCGGCTCACCGCACGGCACCGGGAGCGGCTCGCCGAACTGCTCGACGAACTCGCGGCCGGACGGGAACGGGTGGGGCTGCGGGCGCCCGTGCCGGATCTGCCGGCGGCCGGGTAGCCCCGGCCCGCCTTGCCCGTCCGGCCACCCGGCCCACCCGGCCCGTCCGGCCCGCCTTGCTCGTCCGGCTCGTCCGGCCCGTCTCAGTCGACGCGTACCCACACCGGCGCGTGGTCCGACCCCGGTTCGTTCCTGCGCGCCGTCGGATCGGGCCCCACCGACGGGAGCCGCGACGCCTCCCGCGACCGCACATCCGCGCCCGTACCCGCCGACGTCAGCCGGTGGACCAGGCGGTGGCTCGTCAGTATGTGGTCGATCAGCTCGTGGCGACCGGAGTTGATCCGCGAGAAGCGGCGGTCGGCGGGGATCAGCGGGGCGATGTTCCACAGGCGGGACGCGTCGCCCTGGTCGGGTGTCTCGAACCCGCGGGTGCCGAGCTCCGAGCCGGGCGGGCCGAGCAGCATCTGTGTGGTCGCCGCCTGGACCTCGTCGTTGAGGTCGCCCAGCACCGCCACGTCCCGCTCGCGGCCGTCGCCGGCCAGGAGCTCGTCGGCCAGGGCGCGCAGCGCGGTCGCCTCGGCGGCCCGCCGGTAGAGGGCGTAGGCGCCGTAGCGGGCCCGTTCGCCCTCGTCGCGCGGGAAGAAACGATCGCCCGGGTACGACAGCAGCTTCGACTTCAGATGGGCCACCGCCACCCGCAGCGGACCGGCCGGCGTGAGCGTCTCCACCGCGAGGAAGCCGCGGCCCGACCCGTCCGAGGCGGCCCCCGAGTCGTCCGTCTGCACGGGCCGCAGCCTCGCCGGGTACGCGCGCGTGTCGGCCAGTACCTCCAGGGGCGTACGGCTGATCACGCCGACCCGGATGCCCCGGCCGTCGGGGTGCGCGGACAGCGCCGCGTGCCAGGTGCCGCCCACGGTCTCCAGCAGGTCCGACAGGGCCTCGGGCTCCCCGACCTCCTGGACGCCGAGCACGTCCGGGTCGAGCGCGGTGACGACGGCGGCGAGCGCGGCGAGCTTCGCCTCGTAGGCCGCCTTGTCCTGCGGACCGAACGGCCCCGGCCCGCTCTCGGTCCGGGTCGGACGGGGGGATCCCGACGGCCGGTACAGGTTCTCGAGGTTCCAGGTGCCGAGGAGCATGCCGGGCTCCCTCCAGGAGGTGTCGTGGCGCCAGGGTGCCCGTCCCACCGGGCCGGCGACAGGCTCGGGACAAGATGCGCGCCACGGCTCACTCACGGGGACGACACCGTCGTACGTCGACGCGACGACGCCTTCCGCGCGGTCTCCCCGGCGGCGGCGGACGCGTCCGGAGGGCGATGACTGTCGTACGTTGAGCCCCCTGGACCCGACGGCGCGCGGCTCTCGTGGAGCCGACCGTGTTCGGGGCGTGAAGCGGTGTGCGGGGTCGCGACCACGACGAGTGCGAGTAGTGACACGGAGCGTGTCCGGGATGTTCGTAAGGTGACCGGATTCTCACACTCTGCGCTGAACGCGTGTCAACTACGTCTCAGTCCCGCAACCGGCCGAGGCCTTCGACCTCCGTAGCGCGTTAACTCCTACAAGCACGACGCTGAACGGAGGTGCGAGATGGTGAACGGGCGGACCGTGCTCGAACGCTTTCCCGCGGGTGGGCCGCGGGGCTCGTGGCCGGCGGAGGAGTTCGCGCACGCGCGACGTATGGAGGGACTGGCCGCCGAGGTCGTCATGGACCTCGCGACGGACACGTTCCTGGTGGTCGTCCGGGGCGGCGACACCGCGCGGTGACCGGTGGTCAGCCCGCCTGTGACGGGGCGGGCACCTGCGCCGTGAACTGGTCGGCCTGAAGCGCGTACAGCTCGGCGTAGACGCCACCGCCCGCCAGCAGCTCGTCCGGGGTTCCCGACTCCACCAGCCGGCCCTGGTCCAGGACGTGCACCAGGTCCGCGTGCCGGACGGACGCCAGCCGGTGGGTGATCAGCACGACCGTCTGGCCGCTGTCGGCGAGCGCGCGGATCTTCTCGAAGACCTCCAGTTCGGCCCGGGCGTCCAGGGCCGCCGTCGGCTCGTCCACGATCAGGATGCGCCCGCGCCGGTACGCAGCCCGGGCGATGCCGAGGCGCTGCCACTGGCCGCCGGACAGCTCGTGACCGCCGCTGAAGTGCCGGGCCAGCAGCGTGTCGAGGCCCCGTGGCAGGTCCTCGACCACCTCCTGGGCGCCCGCCTCGGCGATCGACGCGGCCAGTCGCTCCTCGGTGAGCGGCGCGGCGGACCGGCCGATAGCGACGTTGACACGGGCCGTGAACGGCCACCGCTTGAAGTCCTGCGCCACCATCGCGATGCGCTCGGCCAGCTGGTGGCGGTCCGCGTCGGCCGCGTCCACGTCGTCCCACAGGATCCGCCCCCGGTCCGGCTTGTACAGCCCCGCCAGCAGCTTCACCAGGGTCGTCTTGCCGGAGCCGTTCTCGCCGACGAGCGCGACGATCCGGCCGAGCGGGAGCGAGAGGCTGACCTCGTCGAGGGCGGGACGCGTCGACTCGCCCGGATAGCCGAACGTGACGTTCTCGAAGCGGATCTCGCGCGGGTCCTCCGGCAGGGCCGCGCCGCCCGCCGGGATCGCCCGGTCGGCCGCCTCCACGTAGAGCCGCTGGAGGTCGCCCACGAACAGCGCCTCCTCGTGCAGCTGGTTGACCTCCAGGACGAGGGTGTTCAGGCTCGCGGAGCCGCTGCGGATCGCGATCACGGCGGTGCCCGCCACCGCCAGCGCCATCGTCCCGGTGAGCAGTAGCCCGCCCAGCGTCGCGTACGTTGCCATGGTCGCCAGGCCCGTCCAGGTCGCCGCGAACAGTCCGGTGCGGGCGGCGAGCCGGGCCAGCCGCGCCTGTTCCGCCTCCGCCGTCTCCGACATCGCGCGGAAGTGCCGCAGCAGGAAAGGGCCGACGCCGTGGACGCGGATCTCGGGCGCGGCCTCCGGCTCGGTGAGGAGGCCGGCGATCAGGTGGCCCGCGCGCGCGTGCTGCACCCAGGTGTGGAAGGACTCGTAGCGGCGCCGGGCGTTCGTCAGGGCGCTCCAGGCGCTGGGCAGTGTCATCGTCACCAGCAGCGGCAGCAGCAGCGGGTGCAGCACGGTGAGGACGCCCGCGGACGCGGCCAGCGAGATCATCGCGTTCACCACGCGTGTGCCGTGACTGATCATGTAGCGGCTGGACCGGGCCCCGTACTGCGCGGTGTCCAGCAGCTTGTGGAAGGCGTGGTCCTCGATCGCGGAGAGCTCGACGGCGGCCGCCCGTTCCAGGTACAGCTCGGTCGACACCCGCTCCACCTTGGGCTCCAACCGCCCCGTGGCATACGTCGACGCGGCCCGCAGCAGCGCGCCGATCAGGAGGACGACGGCCATGGCGGCCAGTGCGGGGGCGGCGTCGCGCAGCCGGTCCTCGATCGGGCCGCCGGTGATGAGCCGGCCCAGCACGGCGTTCATGGCGAGCAGACCGATCGCCTGCGCCACGCCCCGGGCGATCTCGGCGCAGAGCACGATCCGGGCGGCTTTCGGGTCGGCCTGCCGGGCCAGCCGGAGACTGGTGCGCAGCAGGGACGGCAGCCGGGTGACCATGGCGCGGAAGTTCAGCTCCAGAAAGGCGTCCCGGTGCTGGTTCCAGCCCATGTCGTAGCGGAGCGGGCCGCCGAAGAGGAGCCGCTCCGACTCGGACACGTCACGCTCGTCGGAACCCTGCGGTTTCCGTGCCTTCGCCGTCTCCTGTTCCTTTGCCGCCTCACGTTCCTTTCCCGCCTCCCGTGCGGTGCCCGCCGCTCGCGTCTCTCCCACCGTCGGCCTCCCCCGATCGCGATAGTGGACGAAGGGCCACTATCGCGGGACGAGAGGGGGTCGGGGCAGGGCGCGGGGCGGGAGAGCCGGGACGCGCGGGCGTGCGCCGGACGGCCCCTGGACCCGCTCGCGGAGGGGGCGGCCGGTTACGCGCTGATCGCCCGGGACCAGGTGGGCGTCGTGCCCGTGAGGCGGCACAGGGCCAGGTAGAGGGGGATCGGCGGGGTGTACGGAAGCGTGCCGTCCGGTCGGTGGACGAGGCCGGGGACGTGCGGTGAGTCCGGCAGCAGCGCACCCGTGGCGTAGTGCGCGGGGGCGGGCCACTCCAGGGCGTAGTCGGAGTCGGAGGGCACCAGCCACCACCAGCGCGCCTCGTCGGCGTAGACGCAGCCCACGCGCGGCAGGCGCGGCATGAGCAGCGGGCCGAGGCGGGCGGGGGCGGAGACGGCGTCGCAGCCCAGCGGGGCCGTCATGCCGTCGGGCACGGCCAGCCGGCGCGCCGGCTCGGGGGCGCGTGTACCGCCCGGCCCGCGCTGGAGGCGCACGAGCGTGTCGAGGGTCAGCAGGGGAGCCCGACCGGAGAGTGCGCTCATGCCCTTCCCCGCTCGCGGCCGTGCTCGAGCGGGAGGGATCCGGCGGAGTGTCCGGCGTGGCCGCCGGGGGCGCGGTGCCACTGCGGCGCGATCCGGGGGCCCGGACCGTCGGCGGCGGGGGCTGGAGCAGGTGCGGGAGCGGGCTTCGCGGAGGTCGCGGCAGGTACGACCGGTGGGACGGGGTGGGGCAGCCGGGCGGCCCGGCCGGCCATGGCGCGGTACCACTGCTCGGCCTGCTCGTTCTCGTCACCGGCGCCGTCGGACGGGCCCGGCTTCGGGCGCGATCCCCAGCCGAGGTCGTTGCGGGGCCCGGGCGGGCGGGTGCGCGGCTCGGCGGGACCCTCGTGGAACTCGTCCAGGGTGTCGAGCAGCTCGCCCAGATCGGCGTGGTGCGGCTCGGCCGTGTCCAGGCTGTTGCAGGGCTCGGCGGGATCGCGGGGAGCGTCGCCCTTGCGGGTCAGGTCGGCCCAGACCAGCAGGCCGGGCCCGTGCTCCTGGGCGCCCCAGGCGTGACAGAGGGCTTCGACGAGGAGCAGTCCCCTCCCGTGCTCCTCCTCGGGGCGCTGCGGGGAGGGATGGGGCTCGCCCGGCGCGCATCCCTCGTCACGCACGGCTATGCGGACCAGGTCGTCGCCGTCGTGCAGCTCGCAGACGACGACGTCGCTCGCGGTGTGCACGATCGCGTTGGTGACCAGCTCGGATATGACCAGGGCGGCGGTGTCACAGGTGTCCTCGCACACCGACCAGCCGGTCAGCCGGGCCCTCGTCAGGCGTCTGGCCTGGGCGGGGGAACCCGGATGGGCGGCCAGCTCGAATCGGAACCGGCGCTCGGCAGCGGCCTGGTCTGGGCCTGCTCCCGCGCTGGCACCGAGACCCTGGGGGCGGCCTGCGGCGGCGTCTGTTCCTAAGGGCGCGGACGGAATCACGCTTGCCACTATCGCCCCGCCGTGAACACTTGGCAAGTGTCACTCTGAAAAATGCAGAGTGCTGTGTGACGCGGTGGGGGGCCGTGGCACACTGCTCGCAACAGCACGTTGAACGGCGCCAATTGGGACCGTCGAAGATCCGTACAGACACGTACGGACCTTCGGATGGATCTTCGAGCGGCGCCGTAGGGCTGTCGGGATTCTTTCGGCACTCTTTTTCGTGACCGGCCTGGTCAAGGCTCGCGCGGCCCCCGCGTGACCGGCCCGGCTCTTCGTGGAGGTGGAGCGTGAGCGAACCGCGGTCCGCGCCGACGGTCGGACAGGTCGTCCTCGGTCGGCGCCTGCTGGACCTGCGGGAACGCGCCGGGATCAAGCGCGAGGAAGCCGCCCGCATCCTGCGCGTCGCGCCCGCCACGGTCCGTCGTATGGAGATGGCCGAGGTCAGCCTCAAGATCCCGTACCTCCAGCTCCTGCTGAAGGCCTACGGGGTCACCGACGAGGAGGCCGAGGGTTTCGTCCAGCTCGCCGAGGACGCGAACAAGCCCGGCTGGTGGCAGCGGTTCCACGACGTCCTGCCCGGCTGGTTCTCGATGCACGTCAGCCTCGAGGGCGCCGCCGCCCTGATCCGCCAGTACGAGCCCCACTTCGTGCCCGGCCTGCTCCAGACCAAGGACTACGCCCGCGGGGTCCTGAAGTCCGGCGCCATCGGCCAGACCCGCCCGGAGGACATCGAGCGCCTCGTCGACCTGCGCATACAACGCCAGGATCTGCTCACCCGTCAGGACGCGCCCAGGCTGTGGGTCGTGATGGACGAGACGGTGCTGCGTCGCCCGGTCGGCGGCCCGGAGGTGATGCGCGCGCAGATCGACACCCTGCTCGAAGCCGCGAAGCTGCCCAACGTGACGTTGCAGATCGCCCCGTTCGAGAACGGGCCGCATCCGGGCACGTACGGGCCCTTCGTGCTGTTCCGATTCGCCATGCCGGAGCTTCCGGACATGGTCTACAGCGAGTACCTGACCGGCGCCGTCTACCTCGACGCCCGCACCGAGGTGGCGACCCACCTCGAGGTCATGGACCGCATGGCGGCGCAGGCCGCTACGGCACATCGCACGAAGGAGATCCTCCGGGATCTCCGCAAGGAGTTGTGAATGAATCACATCAGGACCCAGTCCAGGCCGCGGATCCGCGCTCAGCGGATCTACAACGGCATGCCCGCCCGGGAACTGGGCAGCGAGGGCTGGCACAAGCCGTGGAGCGGCGGCAACGGAGGCAACTGCCTGGAAGCGATGAAGCTCGCCGACGGCCGGATCGCCGTCCGCCAGTCCACCGACCCCGACGGGCCGGCGCTGATCTACACCTCCGACGAGATGACGGCCTTCATCGAGGGCGCCAAGGCGGGGGAGGCGGACTTCCTGCTGTCCTGAACGGACCTGTCTGGCACTTTTTGCTCAGCTCACTCCCCACCCGCCACTCCCCATCTCCGCTCACCCCTCCTTGTCTTCCTCGACTCCCTTGATTTGGTAATGACTTGAACACCATCCGCGTCACATGCTTACGGAGTGCCTCATGACCGGGCAGGACCCCACCGAAGCCGTCGAGCTCGACACCGGGAAACCCCGTCCCGCCCGGACGTACGACCGGTACCTCGGCGGGAAGGACGACCACCCGGTCGACGAGCGGGGGTACCGCACCCGCCGTTGAGCCAGTGGGGGAGGGCCGGCAGATGCTCGCCTCCGACCCGCGCGTGCCGGTGATGGCAGGAGCCGACCGGGCCTTCACGCACCGCTCGACCCGCCGGCGGCCCAGAACGGCGTACGGCGGATCCTGGAAGTCCCGCGAGGCGTTCCCCCGCTTCTTCGACGGACTCGACCTGGTCGAAGCCCGCGTCGCGGTGGTCCCCGAGCGGCACCCGAGCTCGGCGAACCGGTGCCGGGACAGGACGACTGCGTGATCCCGGGCTGCGGGGCGGTGGGCCGCAAGCGCCGAGACCGACTCCGCCCTCCGCGCCGCCACGGCTCCCGGCGGCGCGGACGCCCCGCGGCGCGCTTCATCCGGGGGCGGGCTCCCGTCGCGCGTCGGGAGGCGGGAGGATCCGGCACAGCGCGTCCAGCGCCGCCCCGTAGGCGTGCTCCGGCGGTGTCGCGTAGCCGACGACGAGTCCCTCCTCCGGCGCCATGTCGGTCGCCGGATGCCGGAAGGCCGCCAGGCCGTCCAGGGCGACGCCCTGCCAGGCGGCCGCCTTGACCGCGGACCGCTCGGTGCCGGGCGGCAGCCGCAGCACCGCGTGGAGCCCCGCCGCGACCCCGGTGACCTCGACGTGCGGCGCCTGCGCGGCCAGCGCCTCGACCAGCCGGTCCCGGCGACCGCGGTACCGCTGCCGCATCCGCCGTACATGACGGTCGTACGCCCCGGACACGATGAGGTCGGCCAGGCTCAGCTGGTCCAGGACGCTCGCCCAGGCCTCCCGCTCGCCCTTGGCCGCGAGGACGCCGTCCACATACCGCCCGGGCAGCACCATCCAGCCCAGGCGCAGCGCGGGCGACAGGCTCTTGCTGACCGAGCCGAGGTAGATCACCCGCTCGGGATCGAGCCCCTGAACGGCGCCGACGGGCTTGCGGTCGTAGCGGAACTCCCCGTCGTAGTCGTCCTCGAGGAGGACCCCGCCTCGCGCCCGTGCCCAGTCGATCACGGCGGTCCTGCGGCTCGCGTGCAGGGGACCGCCGGTCGGGAACTGGTGCGCGGGGGTGAGCAGCACGGCCCGCTCGCGATCCAGCCGGTCCACGCGGGCCCCGTCGGCGTCCAGGGGGAGGGGCGTCGTCCGCACGCCCGCCGCCGTCAGCAACCCCCGGTGGAAGTCCAGGCCGTACGCCTCCACGGCCAGCGGACCGCGCGGGAGCCCGCCGCCCGGGCCGAACAGGAGCCGCAGCGCGTGGGCGAAGCCCGAGCAGATCACGATGCGTCCGGGCTCGGTGCGCACACCACGCGCGCGTGCCAGGTACTCGGTGAGGGCCTCACGCAGTTCGCGGCGGCCGGCGGGGTCACCGGGACCGAACACCTCGTTGGGTGCCTGCTGGAGGGCCCGCCGGTAGGAGGCCAGCCAGGCCGCGCGCGGGAACGACGACGCGTCCGGGGTGCCCTGCCGCAGGTCGTGACGGGGGCCACGCGTGCGTGCCGGTGCCTTGACGGGCGTGCGCTCGGCCGGCCGCAGGGGTTCGCTCCGGTCGGCGACCCGCGTGCCCGATCCCTGCCGTGCCGTCAGCCAGCCCTCCGCGACGAGCTCCGCGTACGCGTCGGCGACCGTGTTGCGGGCCACGCCGAGGTCGGCGGCGAGTGAACGGTACGGCGGCAGCCGGGTGCCGGGAGGCAGACGCCCGCCGCGCACGGCCTCGCGCAGCGCCCGGACCAGGGCGGCCCGCCGACCGCCGGGACCGGTCGGCTCCACATGCAGGTCGACACCGATCCGCTCCGCGGAATTGACCCACGAATCCACCATGGAAATGCACCCTACAGGGGGTCTTTTTGGCCCGTAGGTTGAGAGACATGACGACAGACATGGCGACGAACACGACGAACACGACGACGAACTCGACGACGGGCAGGACCGGCGCCGAGGTGGCGGCGACGCCGGCCGGACATCCCCGCCTCGACTTCGGGAAGACCGCCGGCAAGGCGTTCCGCGCCCTCGTCGGCTTCGACGCCGCCGCCCGCGAGGGCCTCGACCCGGCACTCGTCGAACTGATCCAGATCCGCGCCTCGCACCTCAACCACTGCGCCTACTGCCTCCACATGCACACGAGCGACGCCCGCAAGGCCGGCGAGAGCGAGGAGCGGCTGCACATGGTCGCCGTCTGGCGCGAGGCCCGCCACTTCTTCACCGAGAAGGAGCAGGCGGCCCTGGCCCTCACGGAGGCCGTCACACTGGTGGCCGACGGCGGCGTCCCGGACGACGTCTACGCCGAGGCCGCCGCGCGCTTCGACGAGCGGGAGCTGGCACAGGTACTGGCCCTGATCTGCGCGATCAACACCTGGAACCGGGTTGCCCTGGCGACGGCAAAAGTGGCCGGGACGGACCAGCGCCGCTGACGAGCGGGCCGGATGCCGCCTGGACGCCCGACTCCCGGGCGCCAGGCGGGTCCGGTTCCTCACGGCGCCCGGTGGACCCCGTCCTGCGGGCGCCGGGCCCGGTCCTCCGAACGCCCGGTCCGGCACCCCGGATGCCCGGTCCGGTCCCCCGGGGCCCGGGGCGGCCGCCGAACGTCTGGTTCCGGCTGTGCCGTCCAGGACTAGGTGCTCATCGGGCGGTCGTACGGGCCGATCGGCGCCGGCAGCCGTGAACTCCCCATCAGATGGCGGTCGACGGCCGACGCCACCGCCCGCCCCTCCGCGATGGCCCACACGATCAGGGACTGGCCGCGCGCCGCGTCCCCCGCCGCGAAGACGCCGGGGACGTTCGTCGCGAAGTCGCCGTCCCGCGCGATCGTGCCGCGCGGCTCCAGTGTCAGCCCCAGCTGCTCGACGAGCCCGTCCTCCCGGTCGGGCCCGGAGAAGCCGAGTGCGAGCAGCACGAGGTCGGCCGGGAGTGCCCGCGCGGTGCCCTCCACCGGCCTCCGCCGCGCGTCGACCTCGACCAGGTGCAGCGACCGCACGTGGCCGGCCCCGTCGCCGGTGAAGCGGAGCGTGGACGCCGCGAACAGCCGTGCGTCCGCGTCCGCCGCGGGCGCGGACTCCAGATCACGCGCCTCCTCGTGCGCCGCCGAGAGCCGGTAGATCTTCGGATACGTCGGCCAGGGGTCGGTGTCCTCGTCGCGCTCCGGACCGGGCTGCGCGTAGATGTCCAGCTGGGTCACGGACGCGGCGCCCTCGCGCACCGCCGTGCCCAGACAGTCGGCGCCGGTGTCGCCGCCGCCGACGATGACGACATGCTTCCCCGCGGCGGACATCGGGGACGACTCCAGGTCCCCCTCGCCCACCCGGTTGGCCAGCGGCAGATACTCCATGGCCTGCTGTATGCCGGTCAACTCACGTCCTGGCACGTGCAGTTCACGCCAGTCGGTCGCCCCGGTCGCGATCACCACGGCGTCGTACCGTACCCGCAGATCCGCGGCCATGACGTCCCGCCCGATGGTGGTCGAGGTGCGGAACTTCGTGCCCTCGGCCCGCATCTGCTCGATCCGCCGCTCCAGATGGCGCTTCTCCAACTTGAAGGAGGGGATCCCGTACCTCATCAGGCCGCCGATCCGGTCGTCCTTCTCGTACACGGCGACCGTGTGTCCGGCCCGGGTCAACTGCTGTGCCGCGGCCAGCCCGGTGGGCCCGGAACCGATCACCGCGACCGTCCTGCCGGACAGCCGGTCCGGCGGCCGCGGCGGTGTGAGCCCGTCCGCCCAGGCCCGGTCGGCGATGGCGGCCTCGACGTTCTTGATGGTGACGGCTGGCTGGTTGATGGCGAGGACACATCCGGCTTCGCACGGCGCCGGGCACAACAGGCCGGTGAACTCGGGGAAGTTGTTCGTCGCGTGCAGCCGGTCGCTCGCCGCCCGCCAGTCCTCCCGGGAGACCAGGTCGTTCCACTCGGGGATCAGGTTGCCGAGCGGACAGGCGTCGTGGCAGAACGGGACGCCGCAGTCCATGCAGCGGTCGGCCTGCCTGCTGACGATGGGCAGCAGTGCCCCGGGGACGTACACCTCGTCCCAGTCCCGCACCCGCTCCTCGACCGGCCGCCGGGGCCAGTCCTCGCGGGGCGTGGTCATGAATCCCTTGGGATCGGCCATGGGCGTCTTCCTCGCGTACGCGTACGGCAGGCCGAGCGTCATCGGGCGGCACTCTTTCGGCCACGATACGTCGCGTCGGTAACCCCCGCAGAGTGGCGGACAGCGCTTTCCGCGGTGGATGTCCGGCGCCCCGCCGGGCGTCCGGGTCCGTCAGACCAGGGCCAGGACGTACACGACCGCCGAGGCCGCGGACGCGACCGCGCGCACATGGTTCCACCGCGTCCACTGACGCAGATAGGCGGGCCAGTACGCGGCGGCCTCCGGGGTGCCCGGTCCCAGCTTCGACAGTGCCTCGTTGCGCGGCACGTTGGCCGTCACGGTCACCCCGAACGCGCCGCACAGATAGAGCGCGCTGCCCAGCAGCAGGTGGACCGTCCCGTCGTCGGGCCACAGCACGAAGGTCACCACGGCGATCACCGCGCACACCGCCGCCGCACCGAGGAACAGGACCATGAACGCCGGTGTCGTCGCCGAGGAGTTGATCGCGTTCATCGCCGCGACGCCCTGCGCGGGCGGCAGCGCGGCGAGTCCCCGCATGACCAGGACCGAGAAGGCGCAGAAGACCCCGGCCATCAGTCCCGTGGTCAGGGTGCCCACCATCGCGAGCACCTCGTAGGGTCCATCGATCATGACAACGTCAGCTCCCACCCGTAGAGCGGAGATCCTGCCGGGGTCCGTCCCCCACCTCAAGTGAAATCCCGCTGATGATCGATGACCATGGCCGAAACACGCGAGGACATGTGCCGACGTCCATCAGGTGGTCGTCCACCGGGCGGTCGTCCGTGCTGTCGTCCGCGCTAGGGCGCCGCCTCGTTCGTCGCGTCCGCTCCCACGCGCCACATCCGTAGCCGGGCCTCCACGTCCGCCGCGATCCGCCGGCGTGCCTCGTGCCGGGGCACCCCGTTCATCAGCAGCCGGTCGTACGGCGTGTCCAGATGCCGTACGGACGCCACGACCGCGGAGACGACGGCCCCCTCGGACAACGCCCGCCCGGCGGCGCTGCGCCCCACCCGGCCGCTGCCCCGCAGCGAGGCGTGCGCGGCGATCCTGCGCGCCCGGTCTCCAGGACAACCGGGAAGCAGCCGCAGGATCTCCGCCGCGAACGCCCGGGTGAAATCCTCGTCCTGGGCCGCCCGGCGCCGCGCGTCCCGGGTCCGGCGCCGCCGCCGCGCCTCGGCGTCCGCCAGGCACCGCTCCTCCGCACGCGTGAGCGCCGCCTCCTCGACCAGGACGCCCTGGCGCTCGTAACGCCCCTTGCGCCGGTTGAACCGGACCACCACCGCCGACAGCCCGCTCTCCTCCCGCGACCTGCGGGTCAGCGCCGTGTCACCGCGCGGCAGGAACACCAGGTGCCCCAGATCCGCGCAGGCGAGGCAGCGCGGCGCGGCGTCCTCCAGGACCAGCATCGGCAGCGGCCCGCGACGGCACCCGGCGCAGTACTTGCGCCGGAGCGGCTGGACGACGAGAAGTCCGGCGCGGGGGGCGGGTGAGGGCGAGGGGGAGGGAACGGCGAGGGCTGCGACTGCCATAGGGCCTTCATTCCCCCTGGTGGACGCGACAGCACCTGGTCAACGGCCCCTGGGCGGAGGGGAAGTGGCCGGGGCCGGTGCGTGGGGGAGTGACCGACGGGCAGCGCGGGAGGGCGCGGCCGACGGGTGCGTGAGGGGCACGGCCGACGGGCACCTGGTGGCGGGACCGTGGCC
Source organism: Streptomyces sp. NBC_00637 (assembly GCF_045161545.1). Taxonomy (NCBI): domain Bacteria; kingdom Bacillati; phylum Actinomycetota; class Actinomycetes; order Kitasatosporales; family Streptomycetaceae; genus Streptomyces; species Streptomyces sp. NBC_00637. Next base: position 6,447,731 of record NZ_CP109046.1, read on the forward strand.
GACGACGGCGGGCGAGGGCCGCCGACCGTGAGGGGCCGAGGCGGCCGGATCGGCGCCTGGCGCATCATGGGCCGTGTGCGACTCGAAGCGATCACCTGGGAACGGCTCGGCGAGCTCCTCGCCGAACGGCTGCTCGACCTGAAGCCCGACGAGGGCGTGCGTCGGCCGCGCGTCGCCTTCGACGGCGCGCCGGCCGCCCGCCCCGGAGAGCTCGCCGAGCGGGTCGCCGAGGCCCTGCGCGGCCGCGGCCGCCCCTCCCGGGTCGTCGACACCCACGGCTTCCTGCGCCCCGCCTCCCTCCGGCTGGAGTACGGCCATCACGACGCGGACGCCTACTACGACGGCTGGTTCGACACCGGCGCCCTGTGGCGCGAGGTGTTCGACCCCCTCGAACCCGGCGGTGACGGACGGATCCTGCCCGATCTCCGGGACCCCGTCACCGACCGCGCCACCCGCAGCCCCTACGTCCCCCTGCCGCCCGGCGGCTTCCTGCTGCTGCACGGCCCCCTTCTGCTGCGGCACTGGTTCCCCTTCGACCTGACCGTCCACGTACACCTCTCCGCGCATGCCTTGCGGCGGCGTACCCCCGAAGCAGACCACTGGACGCTGCCCGCCTTCGAGCGGTACGTCCAGGAGACCGATCCGGCCGCCGCGGCCGATGTCCTCGTCCGCGCGGACGACCCCCGCCATCCGGCCTGGGGCGGCTGATCCCCCGCCCGTCGGGCGGGTCGTGCTCCCGGGTGCGGGGGCATGGGAGCGCGGCAAGAATGGGGGGCACCGGGACCAGCGGTGCCCTTCCCGCGCCGCGCCGGCCGTCCGGCACCGGGAGGTATGTCATGACCACCGCCGGAGACATCATGCACCGAGGCGTCCAGTGGATCCCCGCCGGGGAAACCCTCGACCGCGCCGCCCAGTTGATGCGCGAACTGAACGTCGGCGCGCTGCCCATCAGCGACGAGAACGAGCGGCTCTGCGGGATCCTCACCGACCGGGACATCGTGGTCGGCTGCGTGGCCATGGGGCACGACCCCGCCGCGGTCACCGCCGGTGAGATGGCCCAGGGCACACCGCGCTGGATCGACGCGGGCGCCGACGTCGGCGAGGTGCTCCACGAGATGCAGGAACACCGGATCCGCCGGCTGCCCGTCATCGAGAACAAGCGCCTGGTGGGCATGATCAGTGAGGCCGACCTCGCCCGGAACCTGCCCGAGGAGCAGATCGCCACCTGGGCCGAGACCATCTACGCCAGGTCCGGACCCGACCGGCCCTGACAAGGACGCCCCGGCCACCCCGGCCGCGGCAGTTGCTCAGAGCCAGCCGTTGCGCCGGAAGCCGCGGTACAGGACGCAGCAGGCGACGGATATCACGCCGATGACCGCCGGGTAGCCGAACCTCCAGTGCAGCTCCGGCATGTGGTCGAAGTTCATGCCGTAGACCCCGCAGACCATCGTCGGCACGGCGATCACCGCGGCCCAGGCCGTGATCTTCCGCATGTCCTCGTTCTGCGCGACCGTGACCTGTGCCAGGTGTGCCTGGAGGATCGAGTTGAGCAGCTCGTCGAAGGCGGCGATCTGTTCCGTGGCGCGCAGCAGATGGTCGGAGACGTCCCGGAAGTAGGCCTGTATCTCCGGATCGATCACCCGGACCGGCCGGTCCGCGAGGTCCAGCAGCGGACGGGCGAGCGGCACCACCGCCCGCTTCAGTTCGAGCAGCTCACGCTTGAGCTGGTAGATGCGGCCCGGGTCCGTCCGCGCGCCGTCCGCCGCGAAGACGTCCGTCTCGACCTTGTCGATGTCCTCCTGCACGGCGTCGATGACATTGAGGTAGTCGTCCACCACATGGTCCGCGATCGCGTGCAGCACCGCCGACGGCCCCTTGTCCAGCTGGGTCGTGTCGGACTCCAGCTCTTCACGCAGCGGGCCGAGCGACCCGTGTCGGCCGTGGCGCACCGTGATCACGAAGTCCCGGCCGACGAACACCATGATCTCGCCGGTGTCGACCACCTCGCTGGTCGCCGTGAGCTCCTCGTGCTCGACGTAACAGACCGTCTTGAACACCGCGAACAGGGTCTCCCCGTACCGCTCTACCTTCGGCCGCTGATGGGCCTCGACGGCGTCCTCGACGGCCAGCGGGTGCAGGTCGAACAGCTCGGCGATACCCGCGAACTCGTCGTTCGTCGGCTCGTGCAGGCCGAGCCACACGAAACCGTGACCGTGTTTGCGCACCCGTTCCACGGTGTCGACCAGATCGCCGCCGTGCGGGGCCCGGACGCCGTCCCGGTAGGCCACGCAGTTCACCACCGAGGAACCCAGCGGGGACCGGGCAGGGTGGCTCAGGTCGACCCGCGGCCGTCGCCGGGCCAGCCGCGCCACCCTGCGCAGGCCGCCGACCCCTCCGAAGCCGGTGACCTTCCGCAGATTCCCCGCCATGGTCATCTGGGTCTCCTTGCGTGTATCTCCGCGGACCGCGTTCCCGCGTCCTGGCGCGTCAGTCTGCCAGTCCCGCGTATGCCGCGGGTAAGCCTGTGGACAGGGCAGGTTCCGCTGTGTTCCCGCCTGTGGACGACGGCTGCCCCGCGCCGTCCGCGAGACCGGTGGCCGACCGTACCCGGTACGGGTTCCCGGTGCCGCCGACCGCATCCGGGCCGGGCTGTCCCCTGCCGTCGTCCCGGCCGCGTCGACCACCTCCGGCGAGCGGGACAACTGGGATGATCGCCGCATGACGCGATCCGACGGGTACCTCCTGGACAACCGGCAGCCCGAGGCGGGGGAACGCTTCGACGCCTTCGCCGCCCTCTTCGACGCCACGACGTTCCGCCACTTCGAGGCGCTGGGGGTCGGACCCGGCTGGCGCTGCTGGGAGGCCGGCGCCGGCGGCACCTCCGTGGTGTCCTGGCTGGCGAAGAAGGTCGGTCCGACGGGCAAGGTCCTCGCGACCGACATCGACACCTCCCTTCTGACGCCGGTCGCCCGCCCGCCGGTCGACGTGCGCGTCCACGACCTCGGCACGGAGCAACCGCCGATGGAGGGCTTCGACCTGGTGCACGCGCGGCTCGTGCTGGTCCACGTACCGGACCGGGAGCGCGCGCTGCGGGCGATGGTCAAGGCGCTGCGACCCGGAGGACGGCTCCTGATCGAGGACGGCGACCCCGCCCTCCAGCCCCTGCTCTGCCCCGACGAACACGGCCCCGAGCAGCAGCTGGCGAACCGTCTGCGGCACGGCTTCCGCACGCTCCTGGCCGGCCGGGGCGCCGACCTCTCCTACGGTCGTAAGCTCCCGCGTCTGCTCCGCGAGGCCGGGCTGCACCGGGTCGAGGCCGACGCCTACTTCCCCGTCACCTCGCACGCCTGCGCGGTTCTGGAGTCCGCGACGGTCCGCCAGATCCGCGGCGAACTCGTCGAGGCGGGGCTCGCGACCGACGAGGACATCGACCGGCATCTGGCGAACGTCGCCTCCGGAGGCATGGACCTGGCGACGGCGCCGATGATCTCGGCGTGGGGACGCAAGGCGTAGAAGGCGTCGACCGACAACGCAAGGCGTCGACCGACAACGCAAGGCGTCTGCGGGCAACGCAAGGCCTCTGCGGGCAACGCAGGGCGGGGAAGGCGTCGGCGGGCAGTACTCGCGGGCCGCGTACAGGGCGGGAGCGGGCCGACGGCGGGAGCCCGCCCGGCGTGCCCTCAGCCGGCGTGGGCCCGGTACGTCGTCGACACGGCGTCGTCGCTTCGCGCGGGAGGCCTGCCGCCCACCCGCTCCACCGCCCGGGCCCCCGCCAGGCACCCCTCGGCCGCCGCGGCTCCCGCATCGGCGCCCGCGAGCAGGGCGGCGAGGAACGCGCCCGTGAAGGCGTCGCCTGCGCCCGTGGTGTCCAGGGGCGTGGCCGGAGCGGCGGGGACGCGTTCGAGCACCGCGCCGTCACGGGCGACGAGCGCGCCGTCGGCACCCTCCTTGCACACCACCAGCGGGACCAGGCGGCTCAGCGCGGCCGCCGCGCCCGCCCCGTCGGGCAACCCGGTCAGCAGACAGGCCTCTCCTCGGCTGGGCAGCAGCACGTCCACTCCCTCGACGAGGGACAGGAAGCGGTCGACGCCCAGGTCCACCAGGAAGCCCGCCGACGCCGGATCGAGGCTCACCGGCACCCCGCGCGCGCGTGCCGCCGCCGACGCCGTGCCCACCAGTGCGCGCCCGGAATCCGAGAACAACAGGTAACCCGACAGGTGCAGTCGGCCGACCCCGTCCAGGAGAGCGTCCGACCAGTCGCCCGGGTCGAGCCGCAGGGACGCGCCGCTGTCGGTGAGGAACGTCCGCTCGGCCGCGGCCCCGGTGTCGACCAGGCAGATGACCGTCCCGGTGGTCGCCTCCGGGTCGACGACGAGCCGGGGCCGCACTCCGCAGGCGGTCAGCTCCCGCTCGTGCCAGGCCGCCGACTCCGCGCCCACCCGGCCGAGGAGCCGTACGTCCGCACACCCCCAGTGCGCGGCCCAGCACGCCACGTTGGCGCCCGCACCGCCCGGCAGGGTCCGGATCACGGAGGCCGTGTCCGTGCCCGGTGCCAGCGGGCCCCGATGCCGGGCGACGACATCCGTCACGACGTCTCCGACGACGAGCAGGGCCCCGCCCGCCCCGGGCCACGACCCCGGATCCGCATCCCGGAACGGTTCGCCGGGGCCGCCGGGGCCGCCGTCCGTCCCGTGCGGTCGCGCGGTCATGCCTCGGTCCACGCCGTCGCGATCCGCGCGGCCAGCCGCACATTGCCGCGCACCGCCGCCAGGTTGGCGTCCAGGGACGCGCCGTCGGTGTGCCGGACCAGGTAGTCGAGCAGGAACGGCGTGACGCCCTGGCCGGTGACGCCGGCCTCCTCGCACGCGTGCAGCGCGTCGGCGAGCACACGCGCGTGCAGCCCGGGATCCAGCTGCTCCTCCTCGGGCACCGGATTGGCGACGATCAGCGCGGAGTCCGGTACGCCGAGCGCGTCCTGAGCCCGCATCACGTCGGCCACCTGCCCCGGGCTCCGCAGCGTCCAGTCCACGGGATGCCCCGAGTCGGACAGATAGAACCCGGGGAAGCGCTCGGTGTCGTACCCGGCGACGGCGACGCCCAGCGTCTCCAGCCGCTGAAGGGTCGCCGGCACGTCCAGGATCGACTTCACCCCCGCGCACACCACCGTGATCCGGGTGCTCGCCAGCAGGCCGAGGTCGGCCGACTCGTCCTGGGTGACCGTCCACTCCCGGTGCACCCCGCCGAGCCCGCCCGTCGCGAAGACCCGCACCCCCGCGAGCGCCGCCAGCAGTGCCGTGGCCGAGACGGTGGTCGCTCCGCTCGCCCCCGAGGCCACGGCGAGCGGCAGGTCGCGATGGCCCAGCTTGCGGAAGCCGTCCTCGTTGGCGACCCGGTCCAGCTGCTCCTTGTCCAGGCCCACGTGGGGCCGCCCGTCCAGCACGGCGATCGTCGCCGGCACGGCGCCCTGCGCGCGTACGACCGCCTCCAGCTCCAGCGCCACCTGGAGGTTGCGCGGGCGGGGCAGCCCGTGCGAGATGATCGTGGATTCCAGGGCCACCACGGGTTGACGCGCGTCGACCGCGTCCCGCACCTCTTCCGACACCACCAGCACCACGCGCCCGCCTCCTGTCCGTCGGTCTCCCCTCCATCTCTGGCGGGCGGCGCGCCCGGTCAAACCCTTGCGGGCTGTGGGGCAGGACACCAGCCTGGGACGTATGACGGAGAACACGACACGTCTCGACCATGTCGTCCTGTGGGTACGGGACCCGATCGCCGCAGCCGACTTCTACGAGAAGGCCGTCGGCCTGGAACCCGTACGGCTCCCCGAGTTCGCGGCCGGGGAGGAACCGTTTCCCTCCGTGCGCGTCAACGAGGAGACACTTCTCGACCTGATGCCGTCGGCGATGGCCGAGCGGATGAGGATGCTTCCCGGCGCCGCCGACAGCGCGGGACACCCCGTGAACCACGTCTGTCTCGCCCTGCCGCAGGGCGACTTCGACACGCTGCTCGCCCGTCTGACGGAGCGCGCCGTGCCCGTGTCGGACGTCTCGCGGGGCTCCTTCGGCGCCCGCGGCGCGGCCACGCGCAGCTTCTACTTCCGCGATCCGGACGGCAACGTCGTCGAGGCACGGCACTACGACTGAGCACCCAGGCCGGACGCGCCCAGGACTCCCGCACCGGCACCGGACGCGCCCGGGACCGGCGCTGACGCACCCACTCCGGCCGGGCTTACGACCGTCGTACGCCCGGCGGGCTGTCCGCCGCCGCCCCGCCGGCCGTCCCGGCCCCGTCCGCGTTCCGGCTCCTGCTCCCGATCCGGGTGAACAGCACCAGGGCGGCCAGCGGAACGAGCAGGACGGCCGCGGCGACGTTGAGCCACGCGTAGCTCGCCTGCGCGACGATCAGCCCGGCGATCGCTCCGCCGAACCCCGCCGAGGTGTTCATCGTCAGGTCGGAGAGCCCCTGGGCGGCGGCCCGCGCGGACTGCGGCACCGCGTCCGTCAGCAGCGCGGAACCCGACACGAGCCCGGCCGACCAGCCCAGCCCGAGCACGAAGAGCCCGGCGGCGGTCTGCCCGTGGCTGCCGCCCGCCGTCCCCGCCACGAACAGCGCGACGGCCAGCAGTCCGGCCGCGAGTCCGACCACGGAGAGCCGTCCCACCCGGTCGGCCAGCCGTCTCATCAGCGGCGCGAACGCGTACATGCCCGCGATGTGCCCGCTGATGACCAGCCCGATCAGATCGACGCTCGCGCCGTGGTGGGTGAGGTCGAGCGGGGTCATCGACATGACCGAGACCATCGCCGTGTGCGACACGGCCACCGTCACGAGCGCCAGTCGCGCGCGGGGCGAGGCGGCGACGGCCGTCAGACCGGCACGCAGGGAACGGGCCTGCGGGGACCGTTCCTCCGGCGGCGCGAGCGCGCGGGCCGTCAGCAGCGGGTCGGGGCGCAGCAGCACGGCCACCAGGACCGCGGCCACGACGAAGATGCCGGCCGCCCACAGGAAGGGGCCCGCCGTCGCGGGTATCCCGAGTCCGAGCCCGGTGACGCTCCGGCCGGCGGGCGCGGCGATGTTCGGGCCCAGGACCGCGCCGATGGTGGTCGCCCACACGACGTGCGAGATGGCCCGGGCACGCCGCTGCGGTTCGGCCAGGTCGGCGGCGGCGAACCGGGCCTGGAGGTTCGCCGAGGAGGCCGCGCCGAAAGCGGCCATGCCGCACAGCATCAGCGGATAGTTCCCGGCCCGCGCCGCCACCACGACGCCACAGGCCCCCAGGGCGCCCACCAGATAGGCAAGGACCAGCCCCGGCCGGCGCCCGCGCGCGGTCATCAACGCGGCCATAGGTATCGACAGCACGGCGGTGCCGGCGACGGTGGCGGTGGGTGCGAGTCCGGACAGCGCCTCGGTGCCGCTGACCTCCCGGGCCAGTACGACGGACAGCGCGATACCGGTGGCGACGCCGAGCCCGCCGAGGATCTGGCTCGCGACCAGCACCGCGGTCGTGCGGCGCCGCAGCGCGGGCAGGAGCGCGGCGTCCACGGGCACGGCGGCGCGCTCGACGGCGGTCACGGACCGCACCGGACCGTCGCGCGGCCGTGGCGACGGCCGGGAGATGTGGTCACCGGCGCAGTGTCCCCTCAGAACAGCGGCTCGGGTAGTACCCCTTCGAGCGCGAGCAGCTTCCGCTTGGTCTCCAGACCGCCCCCGAACCCGCCGATGCCGCCGTCGCTCTCCACCACCCGGTGGCAGGGCACCACGACCGGCAGCGGATTGGCGCCCATCGCCACCCCCACCGCCTGCGCCGCCCGCGGCTGACCCACCCGCCCGGCGAGATCGCCGTAGCCGACCACCGCCCCGTACGGGACGCCGGACGCGAGTTCGCGGAGCACCTGCCGGTTGAAGCCCGAGATCAGGGACCAGTCCAAGGGCAGCTCGAAGGCCCGCCGCTCCCCGGCGAAGTAGGCGTCGACCTGGCGTATCGCCTCGGCCAGCAGCGGGGAGTCGGGCGCCTCCACAGGCTCCGTGCCCAGGCGGGCCGCGAGCCGGCCGAGCGCCTGGTCGCGTACCGCGCCGTCGGCGTGGAACACGACGTTGAGCAGCCCTTCGCCGGTCGCGGCCAGCAACAGCGGACCGATGCCGGTGTCGACGACGGCCCACACGACCCGCTGCTCGTCCTGCCCATGGCTGTCCATGCGCCCACGGTACGGCCTGCCACCGACAACGCCCCGGGGCCGCGGCACGGGCCCACTCCCGCACCGGCGTCCCGGGGCCGTCGGGCGTCAGTAGCCGTACAGGGTCCGCCGCACCACGTCGGGCTTGTTGGTGATCACGCCGTCGACGTCGTACCCGGCGACGGCCTGGGCGGTCGCCGGGTCGTCGACGGTCCAGGCGAAGACCTTCAGCGGCTTGTCGTGCGGTCCGGTGAGCGCGTGCACGGCGGATACGTACGCGGGGGACAGGGACGCGTACGACGGGTTGATCAGGTCGGCGAAGACCGCGTACCGGGGCAGGTCCGCGAGGGCGGGCATCCCGAGCAGGCCGGTCCGCACCTCCGGTTCGAGGTCGTGGACGGTCCGCAGGCTGTCGGCGCTGAAGCTCTGCACGACCAGCCGGCTCGTGAGATGCCGCCGGTCCAGCCAGCCCTCGTTGCCCAGCAGCTTGAGGGTCTGCTGCTCGATCCCCGGATACAGCTCGGGGTTCTTGACCTCCAGCAGCAGCTTCTGGTGGTGCTGTTCGACCCGGTCGAGATACTCCTCCAGCGTCGGCACGCGCGCGCCCGCGTAGGAGGCCCCGAACCAGCTCCCCGCGTCGAGCCGCGCTATCTCGGCCGCCGTGAAGTCCCGCACCTTCCACGGTGCCCGGTCGGGAAAGACCTCCTCGGCGTCGGTCGTGCGGCGCAGACTGTCGTCGTGGATCACGACGAGCTCGCCGTCCTTGGTGCGCTGGACGTCGTTCTCCACCCACAGGACGCCCAGCGCGGCCGCCTCGTCGACGGCGGCCAGGGTGTTCTCGGGGGCACGGGCGGAGGCTCCCCGGTGGGCGATCACCGACGGCCGGAAGGCGCTGCCCGCCCGGGCGTCGTGAACGGGGAGCAGGAGGGCGACGATGCCCAGGACGGCGGCGGTCGTGGCGGCAACTACGCGCGCGTGCATGCGTACTCCTCGCGTCGGGCCATCACCTACAGCTCAACAGTGACAGCACAGTGTCGACAGCAGAGGGTCGACGACGGAGGGAGTGCAGGATGACCACAGGAGGGAAGGAGTGGCCGGAGGCCGCTCACCGGTGCCGCACATGTGCGGCAAGGGCGTGTTTCTTTGTTGGAAAATCGTTCGACCATTCCGGTGGGAGTCATACTCTCTCTCAGCCTTGACCGCGCTCAGCGGTCCTGGGGAGGGGCACCTTTCAGGAAAATCAAGCACCAGGGCGAAGGGCAACCGCGCATGCAAGGCACGGTCGACGGTTTCAGCTACGGACTCGTCACACCGCTGGTGGCCTACCTCATGGCCTGCCTCGGCGGCGCTCTCGGTCTGCGCTGCACCACCAGAGCCCTGCTCGTGGCCCAGTCCTGGCGCCCGGGATGGCTGGCCCTCGGCTCGGCGGCGATCGGCTCCGGCATCTGGACCATGCACTTCATCGCGATGATCGGCTTCACGGTCGACGGAGCCCCGATCCACTACGACAAACCGATGACCTACGCGAGCCTGGGCGTCGCGATCGTCATGGTGGGTGTGGGGATCTTCATAGTCGGCTACCGGGGAGCGAAGGGAACGGCGCTGTTCACCGGGGGCACCATCACCGGCCTGGGCATCGCGTCGATGCACTACCTGGGCATGGCCGGAATGCGCTTCAACGGCAGTCTGCAGTACAACACCTTCACCGTCGCCACCTCCGTCGCCATCGCCATGGCCGCCGCCACCGCCGCCCTGTGGGCCGCGGGACAGGTCAGGGGCTTCCTGTGGAGCGTGGGCGCCAGCCTGATCATGGGACTGGCCGTCACCGGCATGCACTACACCGGCATGGCGGCCCTGAGCGTCCATCTGCACACGGGCGCCCCGACCGCGGGCGATTCTCCCGCCGCCCTCCTCGCGCCGATGCTGATCGGTCCCCTCGCCTTCCTCTGCCTCGCGGGCGTCGTCGTGATGTTCGACCCGCTGATGGTCATGGGCAAGCCCGACTGGACCCCCGCCGATCACAAACCCGGCGTCCCGGCGCACCCGCCCGCCCCGCACCCGTCGCGCCGCTCCGAGCTCCGCGGCCGCCGGAAGGTGACGCACCGCGAGTCCCGGACCCCGCAGAACCGCTGACTCCCGGCCCCGCGCGGCCCCCGGGGCCGACGCCCGTGAACCGCTGATCGGACCCCGTTGTCAGTGGGGGGTCGTACGGTGGATGACATGCGGCCCGTTTCCCACATCGAACGCACGGTGGCGCCCTTCGAGGTCGTCAGCCCCTACCAGCCCAGCGGTGACCAGCCGGCGGCCATCGCCGAGCTGGCCAAGCGCGTCCGGGCGGGTGAGAAGGACGTCGTCCTGCTCGGCGCGACCGGCACCGGAAAGTCCGCGACCACCGCGTGGATGATCGAGCAGCTCCAGCGGCCCACCCTGGTGATGGCGCCGAACAAGACCTTGGCCGCCCAGCTGGCGAACGAGTTCCGCGAACTGCTGCCGAACAACGCGGTCGAGTACTTCGTCTCGTACTACGACTACTACCAGCCCGAGGCGTACGTCCCGCAGTCGGACACCTACATCGAGAAGGACTCCTCGATCAACGAGGAGGTCGAGCGCCTGCGCCACTCCGCGACCAACTCGCTGCTCACCCGTCGTGACGTCGTCGTGGTCGCCTCGGTCTCCTGCATCTACGGCCTCGGCACCCCGCAGGAGTACGTGGACCGCATGGTCCCGCTGCGCGTCGGCGACGAGGTCGACCGCGACCAGCTGCTGCGCCGTTTCGTCGACATCCAGTACACGCGCAACGACCTGGCGTTCAGCCGCGGCACCTTCCGGGTGCGCGGCGACACCATCGAGATCTTCCCGGTCTACGAGGAGCTCGCCGTCCGCATCGAGATGTTCGGCGACGAGATCGAGGCCCTCTCCACGCTGCACCCGCTCACCGGCGAGATCATCAGCGACGACGAGCAGCTGTACATCTTCCCGGCCACCCACTACGTCGCGGGACCCGAGCGCCTGGAGCGGGCCGCCAACGACATCGAGAAGGAGCTCGGCGAGCGCCTGGCCGAGCTGGAGAAGCAGGGCAAGCTCCTGGAGGCCCAGCGCCTGCGCATGCGCACCACGTACGACCTGGAGATGCTCCGCCAGATCGGCTCCTGCTCCGGCGTCGAGAACTACTCGATGCACTTCGACGGCCGTCAGCCCGGCTCCCCGCCCAACACGCTGCTGGACTACTTCCCGGACGACTTCCTGCTCGTCATCGACGAGTCCCACGTCACCGTCCCGCAGATCGGCGCCATGTACGAGGGCGACGCCTCCCGTAAGCGCACCCTCGTCGACCACGGCTTCCGGCTGCCCTCCGCCCTCGACAACCGCCCGCTGAAGTGGGAGGAGTTCCAGGAGCGCATCGGGCAGACCGTCTACCTGTCGGCGACCCCCGGCAAGTACGAGCTGTCCCGTGGGGACGGCGCCGTCGAACAGATCATCCGCCCCACCGGCCTGATCGACCCGGAGGTCGTCGTCAAGCCCACCGAGGGCCAGATCGACGACCTGGTGCACGAGATCCGCACACGCGTGGAGAAGGACGAGCGTGTCCTGGTCACCACGCTCACCAAGAAGATGGCCGAGGACCTCACGGACTACTTCCTGGAACTCGGCATCCACGTGCGCTACCTGCACAGCGACGTCGACACCCTGCGCCGGATCGAGCTGCTGCGCGAGCTGCGCGCCGGCGAGTTCGACGTCCTGGTCGGCATCAACCTCCTGCGGGAGGGCCTCGACCTGCCCGAGGTGTCCCTGGTGGCGATCCTCGACGCCGACAAGGAGGGCTTCCTGCGCTCCGGGACCTCGCTGATCCAGACGATCGGCCGTGCCGCGCGCAACGTCTCCGGTCAGGTCCACATGTACGCCGACAAGATCACCCCGGGCATGGAGCGGGCGATCGAGGAGACCAACCGCCGCAGGGAGAAGCAGGTCGCCTACAACACGGCGAACGGCATCGACCCGCAACCGCTCCGCAAGAAGATCAACGACATCGTCGCCCAGATCTCCCGCGAGGAGGTCGACACGGAGCAGCTGCTCGGCTCGGGCTACCGCGCCAAGAAGGACGGGCGGGGCACCAGGGCCCCGGTGCCCTCCCTGGGCGACAAGGCGGCCAAGGGCGCCAAGTCCAGGCCGGCCAAGGGCGCCTCCAAGGAGACGGTGCCGACGGACCGTCCCGCGGCGGAACTCGCCGAACAGATCGAGGACATGACGGAGCGTATGCGGGCCGCCGCCGCCGATCTCCAGTTCGAGGTCGCCGCCCGGATCCGCGACGAGGTCCACGAGATGAAGAAGGAACTGCGGCAGATGAGGGAGGCGGGCCTGGCCTGACGGGCCTCCGGGGTGGCTGTGCCCTCGCCCGCACGCGCTGTGTTGCAAGACCGACACAAAGTGCGGGCCTGGGTACGGCACTGTCAGTGCCTTTGCGTAGGGTTTCCGTCAACCGCGGGCTCGCGGCAACAGGGGACAGTCCGAGAGGGGAATCAGCGCGTGACCGTCAATATGACCAAGGGTCAGGCCATCAGTCTTCAGAAGAACGACGGGGGCAGCCTGACCGCGGTACGCATGGGTCTCGGCTGGCAGGCGGCCCCGCGGCGCGGCCTGTTCGGCTCCCGGACGCGGGAGATCGACCTCGACGCCTCCGCCGTCCTGTTCGCCGACAAGCAGCCCGTCGACGTCGTCTTCTTCCGTCACCTGGTCAGTGACGACGGCTCGGTCCGTCACACCGGCGACAACCTCGTCGGCGGTGTCGGCCAGGGCGGCGACGACGAGGCGATCCTCGTCGACCTCGCGCGCGTACCGGTCCACATCGACCAGATCATCTTCACGGTGAACTCCTTCACCGGCCAGACGTTCCAGGAAGTGCAGAACGCCTTCTGCCGTCTGGTCGACGAGACCAACGGCCAGGAGCTCGCCCGCTACACGCTGGCGGGCGGCGGCGCCTACACGGCCCAGATCATGGCGAAGGTGCACCGGGTCGGCGGGGGCTGGAACATGACGGCCCTCGGCGCGCCGGCCAACGGCCGCACCTTCCAGGACCTGATGCCCGCCATCCTGCCCGCGCTGTAGGGCGGCCAGCGGCACCCAGGACAACACCACACGCGACGCAGGGGGACGACAGGCGATGACGGCCGAGCTGGTGCGGGGACAGAACCACCCGCTCTCCCAGGTCCGCCTCGAGATCCGGGTCTCGGCCGGCAGGCCGGTCATGGCGGTTGCCACACTCGGCGACGAGAGCGGCAAGGTCCCCGGCGTCGAGTGGGTGGCCCACCCCGGTGTACCGACGCTGCCCGGCCTGGAGGTCTCCCGGCAGGCGGCGGCCGACCACCGCCTCGCGGTGGACCTGGACGCCGTGTCCGCGGCGGTGCACCGGGTCAGCGTGCTGCTCGCGCTGCCCGCGGGCGTCGGCGGGCCGGTCAGCTTCGGCTCGGTCGCGGCCCCCTTCGTCGCGGTCACCGGCCTCGACGGCACCGAGGTCGCGACCTACACCATCACCGGCCTGGACGCGGAGTCGGCCGTCGTCGCGCTGGAGCTGTACCGGCGGCAGGGCGCGTGGAAGGTGCGCGCCGTGGGCCAGGGCTACGCGGGCGGCCTCGCCGAACTCCTCACCGACCAGGGCCTGTCGCAGGCGCACCGACTCGCGGCCGGCATCAACGACGCCGTGGTCCAGGGCCTGGCCCGGTCGGTGCCGGCGCCGCCGCCGCGTACGGCCGACGGTGACCGCTCCCGGCAGGCGACCGCGTCCGCCCTCGGCCCCGACCAGGGCACCTCGCCGTACGGCGCACAGGGCACGCAGGGCACCCAGGGCGGTGCCGGTCCGTACGGGGCGACCCAGAACCCGCAGGGCCCCCCGGGCACGGGTTACCCGGCGGGCACCCCACCGACGGATCCCGACGCCACCCAGCCGTCGCCGGCGGCGTCCACCACCGGGGGCTCGATCGACTACAGCCACCCGCGTCGGCAGACCGCGGCTCCGCCCCCGCCGGCGCCCACCGCGCCCCCGGCCCCGCCAGGACAGCCCGCCCGGCCCGTGGCCGGTGACGCGACCGGCTGGTCCATGGAGGAGCGGCTGTACAACCAGGTCTGGGGCATGTTCGAGGACCTGGCCCGCAGCACGGCCGCGTACCGCAGCGCCGTCGACTTCGCCGACACGCGGATGGAGAAGGAGCTGGACCAGGTCCTGTCCGACCCGCGCAGCCGGATGGGCGGCCAGGGCGACGCCGCCCGCGAGGCGGCCCAGGCCAAGCACACGCAGCTCGTCGACCAGGCCCGGGAGGCCCTGGACCGGGACCTCGTCCAGCTCGGCGCCGAGGCCGACGTGGTCGAGCCGGCGCTGCCCACGGCGTACGCGCGCTGGGACAACCCCGTCTGGCAGGCCTATCGCGTCCCCATGGAGATGCCCATGGCCGTGCGGCTGGGCGACCTCCACCTTCCCGAGAGCGACCCGCTGCGCATCCCGATGCTGGTCAGGCTCCCGCTGGAACGCGGGCTGTGGATCGACAGCGGGCGGTCGGGCCTGTCCGACGGGCTGTTCGCCGACTCCCACGATCTGCGTCGTCTCGCCATGGAGTCGGCCGTGGCGCACACGGCCCGGCTGCTGGCCGTCCACCCGGCGGACGAGTTCACCGTGCACGTCATCGATCCGGCCGGGTCGGGCGCCCGGGAACTCGCGCCGCTGGTGCGCAGCGGCGTGCTCGCGGCTCCGCCCGCGGCCGGCGCGGCGGGGGTCGCGGCGGTCCTGGGCCGGCTCACCGAGCGGGTCGACCTGGTGCAGATGGCGGTGCGCGGCGGGATGGCCGACTCACTGCCGCCCGGCTTCGACACGGCCCAGCAGCTTGTGGTCGTCAATGACTTCCCGCACGGTTTCGACGACCGTGCCGTGACCCAGCTGCGCTACCTCGCGGACGAGGGGCCCGGCGTCGGTGTCCATCTCATGATGGTCGCGGACCGGGAGGACGCCGACAGTTACGGTCCGTTGCTGGACCCGCTGTGGCGTGCGCTGCTGCGGCTGACGCCGGTGCCCGAGGATCACCTCGCCGACCCCTGGGTGGGACACGCCTGGACGTATGAGCCGAGCCTCGTGCCGCCCGGCAGCCAGGTTCTCCAGCAGGTCCTCGCCCAGGTCGGGGCCGCTCGCGCCAAGTACTAGTAAAGGCCTCTGACCAGCAGACTTGGTCTTTCTTTTGCCAATCGCTTTACCTTTTCTTGGTGGTTGGGGTACTGTTTTCCTCACGGAGGGGAGTACTCCCTGCTGCGGCGTTCCCGTCAATACGGATCAAGCCTGATCCCGGGGCGTCGGCCCATACCGGGTGGAAGAGACCTCCGGCAGCGCGACGACGCTGATTACCTGCCGTTACGTACTGTCGGAGGCGCAGTGAATGTTTCCCTGACCCTGTGGGTCCTGACCATCGTGGGCCTTGCCGCCCTCATCGCGGTCGACTTCTTCATCGGCCGCAAGCCGCACGACGTGTCGATCAAGGAAGCCGGGATCTGGACGGTCGTCTGGATCGCCCTGGCCGGGCTCTTCGGAGTCGGGCTGCTCCTCTTCGGCGGCGGTGAGCCGGCCGGCGAGTTCTTCGCGGGCTTCATCACCGAGAAGTCGCTCAGTGTCGACAACCTCTTCGTCTTCGTCCTGATCATGGCGAAGTTCGCGGTCCCGTCGCAGTACCAGCAGCGGGTCCTGCTCGTCGGTGTCCTCATAGCGCTGGTCCTGCGGGCGATCTTCATCGCCGCGGGCGCCGCGATCCTCGCCAGCTTCGCCTGGGTGTTCTACCTCTTCGGCGCCTTCCTGATCTGGACCGCCTGGAAGCTCATCCAGGAGGCCCGGGCCGACGAGGAGGACGAGGAGTTCGAGGAGAACAAGATGCTCAAGGCCGTGGAGAAGCGGTTCGGCGTCGCCGACCGCTATCACGGCACGAAGCTCTGGATCGAGCAGAACGGCAAGCGGGTCATGACCCCGATGCTGGTCGTGATGCTCGCGATCGGCACCACCGACGTGCTCTTCGCCCTCGACTCCATCCCCGCGATCTTCGGCCTTACGCAGGACCCGTACATCGTCTTCACGGCCAACGCGTTCGCCCTGATGGGTCTGCGGCAGCTCTACTTCCTCATCGGCGGTCTGCTGAGGAAGCTGGTCCACCTCAGCTACGGCCTGTCGATCATCCTCGGCTTCATCGGCGTGAAGCTGGTGCTGCACGCCCTGCACGAGTCCGGGGTCCACGTCCCCGAGATCAGCATCCCGGTCTCGCTCGGCGTCATCTGCTCGGTCCTGATCGTCACCACGATCACCAGCCTGCGGGCTTCGAAGAAGCAGGCGGCGGCCGAGGCGGCGCGGACGGAGAGCGAAGGCGCTCCGAAGGACAGCATCGAGGCCTGACCACGCGGGACGTAGGAACAACCACCCCCGGGAGCGGTGCGCGGCGGATTGCCGAGCGCCGCTCCCGGTGCTTCGTTGGGAGCCGGGCGTTTCCATCCGGGGACGCCGGTTCCGGGTGGAGGCACCGTGGGCACATCGCAGAGGTTCGTCCAGATCGTCGAGTTCGAGACCGACCGCATCGACGAGATGCGGGCGCTGGCCGACGAGGGGGACCGGCGCATCACGGGCCGGGCCGGCGGCCCGACGCGCCGCCTCGTCCTCAAGGACCGCGATCAGCCGAACCGCTACCTCGTGGTGATCGAGTTCGACTCCCACGAGGAGGCCATGCGCAACAGCGACGACCCGGAGACGGGCAAGTTCGCGGCGCGACTGGCCGCCCTCTGCACCCGACCCCCGTCCTTCACGGACTGCGACGTCCAGGACACGACCGACCTGAGGTGACGACAGCCGCACACGGCCCGCCCGGCCCGTCCGGCCTGCACGGACAGGGCGGCCCGGACGGCCGGGGCGGGCCGGAATGCGGAGCCCCTACGGCTCTGCGACGATCGCTGCATGATCGCTCGGCTCAGGTCGGTCACGACCCGGTGGACAACCCTCGTGCCGGCGCTGGCGGTCGTCCTGCTGGCCCTCACCTGGGGACGCGACCTGCCCGGCGCGGTCGTCGCCGTGGTGACGCTGGTCCTCGCCGGAGCGGTGCTGGCCGCCGTGCACCACGCGGAGGTCGTCGCCCACCGGGTCGGTGAACCCTTCGGGTCCCTCGTCCTCGCGGTCGCCGTGACGATCATCGAGGTCGCCCTGATCGTCACCCTGATGGTGGACGGCGGTGACAAAAGCTCCACCCTCGCCAGGGACACGGTCTTCGCGGCCGTGATGATCACCTGCAACGGCATCGTCGGCCTGTGCCTTCTGGTCGCCTCGCTGCGCCACGGCACGGCGATCTTCAACCCGGAGGGCACCGGCGCGGCGCTGGCGACCGTCGCGACCCTGGCCACGCTCAGCCTGGTCCTGCCGACCTTCACCACCAGCAAACCGGGCCCGGAGTTCTCCACCGTCCAGCTCACCTTCGCCGCACTGTCCTCACTGGTGCTGTACGGCCTGTTCGTGGCGACGCAGACGATCCGGCACCGCGACTACTTCCTGCCGATCACCCGGCAGGGAGACGTGATCACCGCCGACGACCACGCCGGCGCCCCCACGTCCCGGACCGCCTGGATCAGCCTCGGGCTGCTCGGCCTGGCCCTGATCGGTGTGGTGGGCCTCGCCAAGGGCGTATCGCCCACGATCGAGTCCGCAGTGGAGGCCGCCGGCCTGCACCAGGCGGTGGTCGGTGTGATCATCGCGCTGCTCGTGCTGCTCCCCGAGACGATCGCCGCGCTGCGCTCGGCCCGCCGCGACCGGGTGCAGACCAGTCTCAACCTCGCACTCGGTTCCGCGATGGCCAGCATCGGCCTCACCGTTCCCGCGGTCGCCCTGGCCTCCCTCTGGCTCTCCGGACCGCTCGTCCTCGGCCTCGGCCCCACCCATATGGTGCTGCTCACGCTGACCGTCGTGGTCAGCTCGCTGACGGTGGTCCCGGGACGGGCCACGCCGTTGCAGGGCGGCGTCCACCTCGTGCTGTTCGCGGCCTACCTGGAGCTGGCCATCAATCCGTAGCCGGCAGCACGGTGGCCACCCGCACCGGCCGCGTCTCCGGCAGCAGCGCGAAGCAGCCCAGGCTGAGCAGCGCGATCCCCGTCAGATAGGCGCCGACCCCCCGCGGCACCCGCCCCGAGTGCTCGGCGAGGGTGGTCGCCACGATCGGCGTGAGCGCCCCGCCCAGCACGCCGCCCAGGTTGTAGCCGACCGCCGCACCGGTACAGCGCACGCGCGGCGCGTAGAGCTCCGGCAGATACGCCGAGATCACCGCGAACATCGTGACGAAGGCGAGCAGCGCCCCCAGGAAGCCGAGGAACATCGGCAGCGGCTCGCCGGTGGAGAGCAGCGCGACCAGCGGGAACATCCACAGCGCGGCCGCCGCGCAACCCGACGAGGCACAGCGGCCGCCGGCCGAAGCGGTCGCCGAGCATCGCCATCACGGGAGTCAGCGAACCCTTCACCACCACGGCGGCCATGATGCACACCAGCATGACCGTGCGGCTGACCCCGAGCCGTTCCGTCGCGTACGCCAGGGACCAGGTCGTCACCGCGTAGAAGATCGCGTACCCGGCGGCGAGCGCGCCGGCGGTCAGCAGGACGAGCCGCCAGTGGTCGCGCACGACCTCGGCGAGCGGCACACGCGCGTGGTCGTCGATCTCCAGGAACCGGGGGCTCTCGGGCAGCGACGACCGCAGCCACAGCCCGAGCACGGCCGGCACCCCGGCCGCCCAGAAGGGCACCCGCCAGCCCCACCCCGCGAACTGCGCCTCCGTCAGCGTCAGCGACAGGACCAGGACCACGCCGTTGGCGAGCACGAAGCCGACCGCGGGCCCGACCTGCGGGAAGCTCGACCACAGCCCGCGCCGTTCGGCGGGCGCGTGTTCCGCGGTCAGCAGTACCGCGCCGCCCCACTCCCCGCCGAGCCCCAGCCCCTGGAGGAAACGCAGGACGAGCAGCAGCAGGGGAGCGGCCACCCCGATGGTGTCGTACGTCGGCACGCAGCCGACCGCGACCGTCGAGGCACCGGTCAGCAGCGAGACGACCAGGACCGGGCGGCGCCCGCGCCGGTCCCCGATGTGCCCGAACAGCACCGAGCCCAGCGGCCGCGCCACGAACCCCACGCCGAACGTCGCGAACGCGGCCAGTGTCCCCGCCAGCGGCGAGAACGTGGGGAAGAACAGCGGCCCCAGGACGAGCGCGGCCGCGGTCCCGTAGACGAAGAAGTCGTAGAACTCGATGGCCGTCCCGGCGAGTGAGGCGGCCGCGAGCCGCGGCATGGAGGGCGTCTTCACGGTGTGTACGTCGTGCATGCCGCGTCAACCACCCACAGTGATCGCGGGTTACGGGGGCGTGCGGGGCGCGGACCGCCGCGAGAGCGCTCAGGAGGCCATGGGATGCGCCGGGCGGGACCGTCGGCGCGGATCTCACCGCCGTAGGGAACGACGAGGTGCGGGTCGGTGCGGCCGAAGTCGACGTCGAAGACGGCCAGGGTGTCGGGCGCGTACGCCCGACGGCCCGCTCCACCGCCGCGCGCTGTTCGGTTGCCGCGAGGGCAGGGCCTCCTGCCCCGCGGTTTCACCGTGATAGACCGGTCCGAGCGGTGGCCCCCGACGGGCCGCCCACGAACGGACCCGGAGGAACCGTGCCCCGCAGCCTGGCCAACGCCCCGATCATGATCCTGAACGGCCCCAACCTGAACCTCCTGGGCCAGCGCCAGCCGGAGATCTACGGTTCCGACACGCTCGCCGACGTCGAGGCGCTGTGCGCCCGGGCGGCGGCCGCACACGGCACCACCGTGGACTTCCGGCAGTCCAACCACGAGGGGCAGCTGGTCGACTGGATCCACGAGGCACGGCTGGACCACTGCGGCATCGTGATCAACCCGGGCGCCTACTCGCACACGTCGATCGCGATCCTGGACGCCCTCAACACCTGTGACGGCCTGCCGGTGCTGGAGGTGCACATCTCCAACATCCACCAGCGCGAGTCCTTCCGGCACCACAGTTACGTCTCGTTGCGAGCCGACGGCGTCATCGCGGGCTGCGGGGTGCAGGGGTACGTGTTCGGCGTGGAGCGCGTCGCCGCGCTGGCGGGACCGGGCAAGGCGAACACGTAAGCATCGCCCTCCAGGCCGGAGCCCCTTACCGCACCTCCTAGAGGCGGCCGGCCTCCACGATCCGCCGCAGGAAACGCCGGGTGCGCTCCTGCCGCGGATCGCCGAACAGCTCCTCGGCGGTACCCCGTTCCAGCACGACCCCTCCGTCCAGAAAACAGACCTGGTCGGCGACCTCGCGCGCGAAGCCCATCTCATGGGTGGCGAGCACCATGGTCATACCGTCGGCCTTCAGGTCCCGGACGACGTTCAGGACCTCGCCGACCAGCTCTGGGTCGAGGGCCGCCGTGATCTCGTCGAGCAGCAGCAGCCGGGGACGCACGGCCAGCGCGCGCACGATCGCCACGCGCTGCTGCTGACCGCCGCTGAGCCGGTCGGGATACTCGTCGGCCTTCGCGGCCAGCCCGAGCCGCTCCAGGAGCTCCCTGGCGTGGCTCTCGGCCTGTGCCCGGGCGACGCCGTGCACGCGGCGCGGGGCCAGCGTGATGTTCTCCAGCACCGTCATGTGCGGGAACAGGTTGTACGCCTGGAAGACCACGCCGATCCGGCGCCGTACCGCGTCCTGGTCGACGCGCGGGTCGGTGATCTCCTCGCCGTCCAGCCAGATCGCGCCGTCGTCGATGTCCTCCAGCAGGTTGGCGCAACGCAGCAAGGTCGACTTGCCGGAGCCGGAGGCGCCGATCAGGGCCGTCACCGTGTGCGGGGCGACCTCCAGGGCGACGTCCCGCAGGACGACGGACCCGCCGAAGGTCTTGCGGACGGACTCCATCCGCAGCACCGGAGCCGGTGCCCCCGCAGGCTGCACCGGCAAGGACGGCGGTGCCGGGGCGTCGCTCATGTCGTTCCTCCCTGGGCCCGCTGACGGTCCATCCGGGCCGTCACCCAGTCCGTGAAGCGGGTCATCGGGATGGTCAGGGCCACGAAGACCAGTCCCGCGACGATGTACGGCGTGTAGTTCAGGCTGCGGCCCACGATGATGTCCGCCGCGCGGACGGCGTCGATCGCGCCGCCGATCGAGACGAGACCGGTGTCCTTCTGGAGCGACACCAGGTCGTTCAGCAGCGGCGGCACCTGCCGGCGCACCGCCTGGGGGAGCACCACGAAACGCAGCGCCTGCCGGTTGTCGAGGCCCAGGGAGCGGGCCGCGGCGCGCTGGGAGGGGTGCACGGACTCGATGCCCGCGCGGAACACCTCGGCGACGTACGCCGAGTACGTCAGCGTCAGTGCCGTGCCGCCCAGCAGCACGGGGTCGACGGTCACGCCCTGGAGCCGCAGTGCCGGGACGCCCAGCACCACGATCATCAGGTTGATGATCAGCGGAAGACCGCGGAAGAAGTCCGTGTAGGCCGCCGCCAGCACCCGCAGCGGGAAGAACACGGGCCCGCGCAGGGTGCGGGCCACGGCGATGAGCATGCCGAGGACCAGCACGGCGGCGCCGCAGACCAGCAGCAGTCTGACGTTCAACCAGAGCCCTTCGAGGACCTTGGGGAACGCCTCGCGCGCGTACTGCCCGTCGAAGAAGGTCTCCCTGGCGCGCGGCCAGCCGGGCGCGCCGACCACGACCAGGTAGAGGACGACGCCCGTGACCAAGGTCGACAGCGCGGCGATCGCGGTGGCACGGCGGGCCCGCGTGCGCTGGTGACGCTCGCGCTCCAGCCGCCGCCGCGAGGGGACGTAACCGTCGTCGGGGGCGCCCTGGCCGCCCCCGGACATGTCGCCCTCGCCCCCGTCCTCGCCGTTCGCGTCGTCCCGGCCGGACTCGTCCTTGGTGACCGTCACTTGAGCACCGGGGCGTCGACGGCGTCGGAGAGCCACTGCTGCTCGATCTTCGCCAGGGTGCCGTTCGCGCGGAGCGCGTCCACGGCACCGCTCACGCAGGAGGTGAGCACGCTGCCCTTGTCGAGCACCAGCCCGAACTGCTCGGGGGTGCCACCCTGGTTCTCGAACTGGCCGACGATCTCGGCGTCCGTGACCTCGGCGGACGTGATGTAGAAGGCGGTCGGCAGGTCGGTGACGATGGCGTCGACCTGACCGTTCTTCAGCGCGGACTTGGCCTGGTCGTTCTTGGCGTAGACGGCCGCGTCCTCGGTCGGCTTCACCAGGTCGTCGATGTAGTCGAGGCTCGTCGTGCCGACCTGGGCGCCCAGCTTGAGGCCCTTGAGGTCGGCGATGCCGGTCGCCTCGGCGGCCTTCGTCCCCTTCAGGGCGATGACGGCCTGACGCACGTCGTAGTAGCCGGACGAGAAGTCCACGGCCTTCTTGCGCTCGTCGCTGATCGACACCTGGTTGATGTCGAAGTCGAAGGTCTTCTCGCCCGGCGCGAAGGCCTTGTTGAACGGCACGCTCTGCCAGACCACGGCGCTCTTGGCGTAACCGAGCTGCTGCGCCACGGCATACGCCACCGCCGACTCGAAGCCCTCGCCGTCGGCCGGCTTGTCGTCCTTGAACCATGGTTCGTACGCGGGTTCGTCCGTCGCGATCGTCAGCTTGCCGGACGTCTCGGTGGGCAGGTCGCCCTTGGCGCAGGTGTTCGCGCTCGAACCGGACGGCGTGGACGCCGCCTTCTCCTCGGGCTGCGGGGCGCAGCCGACAGCGGTCGCGAGGAGGGCCACGGTGGCGCCGGCTACGGCGCGGCGCAGTACACGAGGGGCAAGGTGCATGGCGGGAGACTGACAGCGAAAACCCCTGTTTGTCGAGGTCACACCATGATCTGTCCGCATACTGGGAACGGGTGTTGCGTTCTCGTGAACCGGCTCGACGGACCCGCCTGGGCCGCCGGCCGGGGGCGGGGATCGTAGGCCGGCGGCCCGCTCCGCGCCGGAGCCGTCATCCCGCGCGGAACTGCTACCAGTTGACCGCGCGACCACGACTGCGGGGAGCGCGCGCGGGAGCCCGGAGCGTGCGCGCGATTCACACGGGGCGCGCCGTCACCGACGCGCGCCCTTGAGGGAGTTGTCGCGGTGGGGCGCGCAGCCCTGTGCACGTCCTGCCGGAAGGCTGTGACAGCCGGTCCCGTCAGTAGTTCGCGTTGGCGAGGATCTCGCCGTCCTTGTCGTACACGGTCACGAGGCCGTTGTCGGATTCGTAGCACGACGTGAACGCGCTCGCGATCAGCTTGCCCTTGCCCTGGTGCGGTCCCATCAGTCCCCCCGTGAAGTCGGTGAACACCTCGGGGGCGTCGAGGATGTTGTTCCGCTTGTCCGCGCCGGTGACCTTCGTGACGTGCTTGATGGCGGCCTTCTCCGTGGCGGTGCCGGTCTTGGCCACGCACGCCCGGAACTCCTCGGCCTGGCTCAGCCCGGCCGGGCCCGCCTCCTGCGCCGGCGCCTCCTCGGCGCCGTCCGTCCCGGCGGGCGCGGTGGCGGTGACGGCCTTGTCCTTGTTGCTGTTGTCGGTGGAGTCGCCGCCGCCGCTCGCCGCGACGGCGACGACGACGAACAGGCCGATGATGCCGAGGCAACCGAGACCGGCGATCTTGCCGACGCTGCGCTTCTTCGGCGGCGTGGGCATCGGGGGTCCGTAGCCCGGCTGTTGAGGCGGGTACGGCTGCTGTGGGTACTGCCGGCTCATGGTGCCCCCGAAGGATCGCGTGTCGTCTTGCAGGTCCTACGGGCGCAGGGCCTGTGTGGTTACACGCAAATCGGAGACTTCACTCGTTCGTGGCGAACGAGAATCACCAGTACCGGGACATAGGGGGACAGGTCGGGCGGAGCGAAGGCGCGGCGCCCACCGGCCGTCTCACGGGGCACGGTGAGGCGCCGAGGCCGAGCCTTCGGCGCCCACCGGAGCTGTGATGATCCGGTTTCGCGTCGGGATGAGTCGACTACCACCCGCGCGCGTGCCACTCCGGAAGGTGCGGCCGCTCCGCGCCCAGCGTGGTGTCGTCGCCGTGGCCCGGATAGACCCAGGTCTCGTCCGGCAGCGCGTCGAAGATCTTCGTCTCGACGTCGTGGATCAGGCGGGCGAACGCCTCGGGGTCCTTGAAGGTGTTGCCCACGCCGCCTGGGAAGAGGCAGTCGCCGGTGAACACATGGGGGTGGCCGTGCGGGTCGTCGTAGATCAGGGCGATCGAACCGGGCGTGTGCCCGACCAGGTGGCGCGCGGTGAGCTCCACGTTCCCCACCCGGATGACGTCACCGTCGTCGACCGGGACGTCGGTCGTCACGGGGATGCCCTCGGCGTCCTCCCGGCCCGCGTAGGTACGCGCGCGCGTGGCCGCCACGACCTCGGCGAGTGCCTGCCAGTGATCGCCGTGCCGATGGGTGGTGACGACGGACGCGATGCCGTCGTCACCGATCGTGCCGAGCAGAGCGTGCGCGTCGTTGGCCGCGTCGATCAGCAGTTGCTCGTCCGTGGCCCGGCAGCGCAGCAGGTAGGCGTTGTTGTTCATCGGACCGACCGCGATCTTGGTGATCATCAGGTCCTTGAGCTCGTGCACGTCCGCCGGTCCGCCGACCGTCACCTCGCCGCTGTACGTCATGGCGGCAGCCTATAGCGGCGGAAGGACCGGCAGCGGTCCGCCGTCGGTCGTCAGCCCCGAGCCGTCGCGGCGCCCGGCGAGCCAGCCGAGCAGGACCGGGGCCGGGCCGCGGACGCCGACGGGGTCGCCGGTGCCGCCGCCGCCCGTGGTCCAGACCCTGCCGTCGTCGCTCCTCAGGGCCGTCGACGGCACGTCCTCGTGTCCGCCGAAGCGTTCCGCGAGGAAGTCGATCTCCCGGACGACGAACTCCTCCGGCAGGTCCTCCAGCTCGTAGCCGATGCCGAGGTCCACCGCGTGCAGCTCGACCTCCACCCACCGCCGGAACGGCACGCGGGCCGCCGCGTCGACGACCCCGTTGCGCAGGTGCACCGTGCGCGTCCAGTCCGCGGGCGCGGCCCCCACGGTCTGGAAGCGGGCCGCGCTCTCGCGTACGTCCGTGAGCTGGACGTCGAGCGGGCGCGGGGCGTCGCGCTCGATGTCGGCGTCGCGGACATGCGCGTCGGCGTACATCGGGCGGCCCTCGAGGACGTTCGTCAGGGCGTCCGCGTTGCGGGCGATGTGAGCCAGGACATGTCCGCGGCTCCAGCCGGGCAGGCGTGACGGCTCGGACACCGACGCGTTGTCCAGTTCGGCGACTGCGGTGAGGAGCCGCTCGGTCGCGTCACGTACAGACTCCAGGTCATGAGCGTGATCAATCATGGTGCTGACCCTAGCCTCGCCACCCCTTCGGGTGAAGGTGGTCGAGCAAGCCCGTAAATCGAATGCGCGTGCTATAAGGTCGGAGGCGGCGTCGGGCATGCTGGAAGGCCGGGGATTGTTGTGAACCGGTGAATCCCGACCGGCGTTGTCAGTGGCTCGCCCTAGTCTGAAAAAGACGGGGGCCCCGCCCCTGTCACTTCTCTCAAGAAAGGTGCGGACCGGCGTGGCCGACCGTCTCATCGTCCGTGGCGCGCGCGAGCACAACCTCAAGAATGTCTCGCTCGACCTGCCACGCGACTCGCTCATCGTCTTCACGGGTCTGTCGGGGTCGGGCAAGTCCTCGCTGGCCTTCGACACCATCTTCGCCGAGGGCCAGCGGCGCTACGTCGAGTCCCTCTCCTCGTACGCCCGCCAGTTCCTCGGCCAGATGGACAAGCCGGACGTCGACTTCATCGAGGGCCTCTCCCCGGCCGTCTCCATCGACCAGAAGTCGACCTCGCGCAATCCGCGCTCCACGGTCGGCACCATCACCGAGGTCTACGACTACCTGCGCCTGCTCTTCGCGCGCATCGGCAAGCCGCACTGCCCCGAGTGCTCCCGGCCGATCACGCGCCAGTCGCCGCAGGCCATCGTCGACAAGGTGCTGGAGCTGCCCGAGGGAAGCCGCTTCCAGGTGCTGTCGCCCCTGGTGCGCGAGCGCAAGGGAGAGTTCGTCGACCTGTTCGCCGACCTCCAGACCAAGGGCTACTCCCGCGCGCGGGTCGACGGCGAGACGATCCAGCTGTCCAGCCCGCCCACGCTGAAGAAGCAGGAGAAGCACACCATCGAGGTGGTCATCGACCGCCTCACGGTGAAGGAGTCCGCCAAGCGCCGGCTCACCGACTCGGTGGAGACCGCCCTCGGTCTCGCCGGCGGCATGGTCGTGCTCGACTTCGTCGACCTCCCCGAGGACGACCCCGAGCGCGAGCGCATGTACTCGGAGCACCTGTACTGCCCGTACGACGACCTGTCCTTCGAGGAGCTGGAGCCGCGCTCCTTCTCCTTCAACTCGCCCTTCGGCGCCTGCCCGGAGTGCTCCGGCATCGGCACGCGCATGGAGGTCGACCCCGAGCTGATCGTCCCGGACGAGGACAAGTCCCTCGACGAGGGCGCCATCCACCCCTGGTCGCACGGCCACACCAAGGACTACTTCGGCCGGCTGATCGGCGCCCTCGCGGACGCGCTCGGTTTCCGTACGGACATCCCCTTCGCGGGGCTGCCGCTGCGCGCCAGGAAGGCCCTGCTGCACGGCCACAAGACGCAGATCGAGGTCCGCTACCGCAACCGGTACGGGCGCGAGCGCGTCTACACGACCCCCTTCGAGGGCGCCCTTCCGTTCGTGAAGCGCCGGCACGGCGAGGCCGAGAGCGACGCCAGCCGTGAGCGCTTCGAGGGCTATATGCGCGAGGTGCCCTGCCCCACCTGTGAGGGCACGCGCCTGAAGCCGCTCGTCCTCGCGGTCACGGTCATGGACAAGTCCATCGCCGAGGTCTCCGGGATGTCGATCAGCGACTGCGCGGACTTCCTGGGCCGGCTCAAGCTCGGCGCCCGCGACAAGAAGATCGCCGAGCGCGTCCTGAAGGAGGTCAACGAGCGACTGCGCTTCCTCGTCGACGTCGGTCTGGACTACCTCTCGCTCAACCGCGCGGCCGGCACGCTCTCCGGCGGCGAGGCCCAGCGCATCCGCCTGGCCACCCAGATCGGCTCCGGCCTCGTGGGTGTCCTGTACGTCCTCGACGAGCCGTCCATCGGGCTGCACCAGCGCGACAACCACCGTCTCATCGAGACGCTGGTCCGGCTGCGGGACATGGGCAACACGCTGATCGTCGTCGAGCACGACGAGGACACCATCAAGGTCGCCGACTGGATCGTCGACATCGGTCCCGGCGCCGGCGAGCACGGCGGCAAGGTCGTGCACAGCGGCGGTCTGAAGGAACTGCTCGCCAACACCGAGTCGCAGACCGGCCAGTACCTGTCGGGCAAGAAGGCCATCCCGCTGCCCGACATCCGGCGCCCGCAGGACCCGTCCCGCCGGCTCACCGTGCACGGCGCCCGCGAGAACAACCTCCAGGACATCGACGTGTCCTTCCCGCTGGGCGTGTTCACCGCGGTCACCGGAGTGTCCGGCTCCGGCAAGTCGACGCTGGTCAACGACATCCTGTACACGCACCTGGCCCGCGAACTGAACGGCGCGCGCAGCGTGCCCGGGCGGCACACGCGCGTGGACGGCGACGACCTCGTCGACAAGGTCGTGCACGTGGACCAGTCGCCCATCGGCCGCACCCCGCGTTCCAACCCCGCCACGTACACCGGTGTCTTCGACCACGTCCGCAAGCTGTTCGCGGAGACCACCGAGGCGAAGGTCCGCGGCTATCTGCCCGGCCGCTTCTCCTTCAACGTCAAGGGCGGCCGCTGCGAGAACTGCGCGGGCGACGGCACGATCAAGATCGAGATGAACTTCCTCCCGGACGTCTACGTCCCGTGCGAGGTCTGCCACGGCGCCCGGTACAACCGGGAGACCCTGGAGGTCCACTACAAGGGCAAGTCCGTCGCCGACGTCCTGAACATGCCGATCGAGGAGGCGACGGAGTTCTTCGAGGCCGTGCCCGCGATCGCCCGTCACCTCAACACCCTGAAGGACGTCGGCCTCGGCTACGTCCGGCTCGGTCAGGCCGCGACCACCCTGTCGGGCGGCGAGGCCCAGCGGGTGAAGCTCGCCAGCGAGCTGCAGAAGCGCTCCACCGGCCGCACCGTCTACGTCCTGGACGAGCCGACCACGGGCCTGCACTTCGAGGACATCGCCAAGCTCCTCAAGGTGCTCGCCGGGCTGGTCGACAAGGGCAACACGGTCATCGTCATCGAGCACAACCTCGACGTGATCAAGACCGCCGACTGGGTCGTCGACATGGGCCCCGAGGGCGGCGCCGGCGGTGGGCTCGTCATCGCCGAGGGCACGCCGGAGGAGATCGCCGCGGTGCCGACCAGCCACACCGGCAAGTTCCTGCGGGAGGTTCTCGGCGCCGACCGGATCAGCGACGCGGCTCCGGCGAAGGCCCCGCGCAAGGCGGCGGCGAAGAAGACGGTCGCGGCGAAGACGGCGCCGCGCAAGACCGCGACCGCCAAGACGACGACCGCCGCGAACAACACGGCGGCCAAGAAGGCCGCCGGGGCGACGACCAAGGCGACCCCGGCGAAGAAGGCCACACGGGCCCGCAAGGCCTGACGGCACACGGGCCGCGAGGCCGGGCCGCAAGGCCCGGGCCGTGCGGCCCGGCGAGCTGCGTGAGAGGTGCGGCGCCCCGGGGGAACTCCCCGCGGGGCGCCGTCCGTCGTCGCGCCGACGTCCCGGCAGCCCCTACGACGGGTCCGGGAAGCCGCCCAGTTCGGACGCGTACGGCGGCTCCGCACCGGCCCGGGAGCAGGTGATCGCCGCCGCGCGGGCGGCGAACCGCAGCAACCGCTCCCAGCCGTCGGCGCCCAGCTCGGCGAGGCCCGCAGGGGACAGGGCGTCCCGCACCGAGAGCCCGTGCAGCAGAGCCGCGTTCACGGTGTCCCCGGCGCCGATGGTGTCGACGACGTCCACCTGCTCGCCCGGCACCGAGTACACGGCCCCGTCGCGGGTGAAGGCGGTCAACCCGTCGCCGCCCTGAGTGATCACGACGGCCGAGGGGCCGGCGGACAGCCACTCGCGCGGGGTGCCGCCCAGCCACTCGGCGTCCTCCGCGGAGAGCTTGAGCAGGGACACCGAGGGCAGCCAGCTCTTGAAACGGACCCGGTAGGCGTCCGCGTCGGGGATCAGCCCCGCCCGTATGTTCGGGTCGAGCGCCGTGAACAGCCCCCGCGCCGCGGCGGACCGCATCAGCTCCTCGTACGCGCTCGCGCCCGGCTCCAGGACGAGCGAGCAGGTGCCGAAGGACACCGCGCGGGTGCCCGCGGGCAGGGTGTCAGGGGCGGTGAACAGGCGGTCGGCGGTGCCGTCGACGTAGAAGGAGTAGGCGGCCGATCCGTTCCCGTCGAGGGTGGCGACCGCGAGCGTGGTCGGCTCCGTACCGCGCTGCACCGCGGACACGTCCACGCCCGAGTCCCGCAATCCGGCGAGCAGCGCCTCACCGAAGGCGTCCCGCGAGGTACGGGAGCAGAAGGCCGTGGCCGAGCCCAGGCGGCCCAGGGCGACGGCCGTGTTGTAGGGGCCGCCACCGAGCGCCGGCCGAAGATCCGCCAGGGCGCCCGTGCCCTGCGGTACCAGGTCGATCAGGGCCTCACCGGCGACGACGATCACGGGGGGGGGGGTTCCTCTCTGTGGCTGTCCGCGACAGCTCGCAGGTGAGCCGCAGGCCGGGAAGCTACCCCATTTCGGAGCCGCGCGTAAAAGCCCGCGTACGAGCGCGCCTCGAAGGCCGTCGAAGGCCGAGGAGGCTTGATGAAAGCCGGTGAAGGTCGACGAGGGCCGAGGGAGGGCCTGCGGGTCCGGTGAGGCCGGTGAGGTGCGTCGAGGGTCACCGACGGCCGTCGTTGACCGCGATCACTCCCAGTCCCAGCCGATACCGACCATGCCCGACCGCACCCGCGGCTCGACGAGGTGCACCGACCGGTGCCGGCCGCTGAGCGGCAGCTCCTGGCGGCCGCCGCGCGGGGCCGCCGCGGAGTGCTGGGTGAACCGGTGGCAGCGCACGGGCAGGGCGTTCTCGGCGAAGCGGACCTGGAGGGCGTACTGGCCGCCCGCCACGCCGAAGCCGCGGACATACTCACGGGACACGTCGGCGGTGCCGTCCTCGACGGCGTAGCGGAAGAGGAAGGTGTCGCCCGCCCTCAGCCGGGTGTCGAAGAACAGCTCCGCCACGAGCACGCCGGTGTCGTGGTGGCTGCGGACCCGGCCGGCCCGGCAGTTCTCCAGGGCGTGCACCGTCATCCGCTCCGGCGCGCAGCCGGGATCGCCGTGATGGACGGCCACGAAACGGTCGACGCCGTCGCGGTGGGCGCGCACGATGTGCTGTGACTCGCGTCCCAGGAGCTCACGGCGCGACCCGATCCGTACCCGCTCGTGGTGGCCCAGGGTGTGCAGCCCGCCGTCGACGGGGCACTCCAGTTCGCCGAGCAGTTGTTCGAGGATGCCGGAGGCCTCCAGGAGCGAGCGGTAGGAGCGGCCCGCGGACTGCCCGGCCGTCGTGCCGTTCTCCCCGCCGTCGGGCTCCGCGAGCAGCCGGATCAGCGACTCCTCGGGCAGGTGCAGGATCTCTTCCAGCGCGCGCACGGCGCGCAGCGACTCGGGGCGCTGCGGCCGCCGGGCGCCCTGCTGCCAGTAGCTCAGACTGGTCACGCCCACCTTCACCCCGTAGCGCGACAGATGGTGCTGGACGCGTTGCAGGGGCAGGCCACGGGCGGAGATCGCGGCACGCAGCGCCACATGGAAAGGACCGCCTCGCAGGGCCGTGTCCAGTTCCGCGGAGGTGGCGTCGGCGGCGGCGTCCGCGTGCTGTGTGGCGTGCGGCATGCAGGGGCCTTTCTGTGAATGCCCACGACGGCTGGTCGGACCGTTCGTGGGGGTGGTCGGGGCCTTTCCGGCGTCGCCGGAGCTCCTTCACATCCGTAGGGAGGCCCTCAGGGCCCGAGTCCCCCCGCATTGAAGCGTGTTGACCTAGTCCCGACAACACCTGATGCCCGAGTGGCACGTGCGTGTGGCCGAGTCGATGCCTCCGCGTCCGGTCCCCGCCGCCCCGGTTGTCCACAGACCCGTCGGACACCCGGCCGTCGTCCACAGCCCGCCGGAGTGTCACCCCGCGCCAGTAGGGTGTGAGACATGGCCGACCCCTCCAGCTACCGCCCCAAGCCGGGACAGATCCCGGACTCTCCCGGGGTGTACCGATTCCGCGACGAGCACCGCCGGGTGATCTACGTCGGAAAGGCGAAGAGCCTGCGTCAGCGCCTGGCGAACTACTTCCAGGACCTGTCCGGCCTTCACCCGCGCACCCGCACCATGGTGACCACGGCCGCGTCGGTGGAGTGGACCGTGGTGTCCACGGAGGTCGAGGCGCTCCAGCTGGAGTACTCCTGGATCAAGGAGTACGACCCCCGGTTCAACGTCAAGTACCGCGACGACAAGAGCTACCCCTACCTCGCCGTCACGATGAACGAGGAGTTCCCGCGCGTCCAGGTGATGCGCGGCCACAAGAAGAAGGGCGTCAGGTATTTCGGACCGTACGCGCACGCGTGGGCGATCCGGGACACCGTCGACCTGATGCTGCGGGTCTTCCCCGTGCGCACCTGCTCCGCCGGCGTCTTCAAGAACGCCGCCCGCACCGGCCGGCCCTGTCTGCTCGGCTACATCGGCAAGTGCTCCGCGCCGTGCGTCGGCCGGGTCTCCGCCGAGGAGCACGGCGAACTCGCCGAGGAGTTCTGCGACTTCATGGCCGGCCGCACCGGCGCGTACCTGCGCCGGCTGGAGAAGCAGATGTCGGAGGCGGCCGAGGACATGGAGTACGAGCGGGCCGCCCGCCTGCGCGACGACATCGAGGCCCTGAAGAAGGCCATGGAGAAGAACGCGGTCGTGCTCGCGGACGCGACCGACGCCGATCTGATCGCGGTCGCCGAGGACGAGCTGGAGGCGGCCGTCCAGATCTTCCACGTCCGCGGCGGACGCGTGCGCGGCCAGCGCGGCTGGGTGACCGACAAGGTCGAGGACGTCACGACCGGCGCCCTCGTCGAACACGCCCTCCAGCAGCTGTACGGCGAGGAGCGGGGCGACGCCGTCCCCAAGGAGGTCCTGGTCCCGGCCCTGCCCGAGCCCGTCGAACCCGTCCAGGACTGGCTCACCGAGCGCCGCGGGTCCAACGTGTCGCTGCGCATCCCGCAGCGGGGCGACAAGAAGGCGCTGATGGAGACCGTGCAGCGCAACGCGCAGCAGGCGCTCGTCCTGCACAAGACCAGGCGCGCCTCCGACCTGACGACGCGCTCGCGTGCCCTGGAGGAGATCGCCGAGGCCCTCGACCTGGACAGCGCGCCGCTGCGGATCGAGTGCTACGACATCTCGCACCTCCAGGGCGACGACGTGGTGGCCTCCATGGTCGTCTTCGAGGACGGCCTCCAGCGCAAGAGCGAGTACCGCCGCTTCCAGATCAAGGGCTTCGAGGGGCAGGACGACGTCCGCTCCATGCACGAGGTGATCACCCGCCGCTTCCGGCGCTACATCGCCGAGAAGGAGCGGACGGGGGAGTGGACCGACGGCGAGAACCCGCTCGCCGACATCGCCGGGACGGCCCTCACCGACGCCACCGAAGCGCCGCTCACCAGCAGTCTCAAGGACGATGACGGCCGTCCCAAGCGCTTCGCGTACCCGCCTCAGCTCGTCGTCGTCGACGGCGGACAGCCGCAGGTCGCGGCGGCCAAGCGGGCGCTGGACGAGCTGGGCATCGACGACATCGCCGTCTGCGGCCTCGCCAAGCGGCTGGAGGAGGTCTGGGTGCCGGACGACGACGACCCGGTCGTCCTGCCCCGCAGCAGCGAGGGTCTCTATCTGCTCCAGCGCGTCCGCGACGAGGCCCACCGGTTCGCCATCACCTACCAGCGCACCAAGCGGGCCAAGCGCTTCCGGGCCGGACCGCTGGACGAGGTGGCCGGTCTCGGCGAGACGCGAAAGCAGGCACTGATCAAGCACTTCGGTTCGGTGAAGAGGCTCCGGGCCGCGACGATCGACCAGATCTGCGAGGTCCCGGGCATAGGTCGCAAGACGGCCGAGACCATCGCCGCGGCCCTCGCCCTGGCGGCACCGCCCGCCCCCGCCGTGAACACGGCGACCGGAGAGATCATTGATGATGAGGAACCCGACACGACCACGGGTTCCCCCGGAGATCCCGTGACGACGGGCGCCCCGGAAGAACGACGGGGGCAGGAGACATGACCGAGCACGACGCACACCCCACAGCGGAGCAGGAACAGGCGCCCACCACCGCGCCCACAGCCGCTGCCCAGCAGGGACCCAGGGAACCGGGCGAGAATTCCGCCACGCACTCCGCGGTCCCCGAGAGCCCTCAGCAAGAAGTACGCCAGGAAGACGGAGCACAGGTGAGTACGGACGTCACGCCGCCAGGGATCCCCGACGCGGCCATCCCCGAGCTGGTGATCATCTCCGGCATGTCCGGGGCCGGCCGCTCGACGGCAGCCAAGTGTCTGGAGGACCTCGGCTGGTTCGTCGTCGACAACCTCCCGCCCGCCCTGATCCCCACCATGGTGGAGCTGGGCGCCCGCTCCCAGGGCAACGTGGCGCGGATCGCGGTCGTCGTCGACGTCCGCGGCCGGCGCTTCTTCGACAACCTCCGCGAGTCCCTCGCCGACCTCGAGTCGAAGAGCGTCACCCGGCGGATCGTCTTCCTGGAGTCCTCCGACGACGCCCTGGTGCGCCGCTTCGAGTCCGTGCGCCGCCCGCACCCCCTCCAGGGCGACGGCCGCATCGTGGACGGCATCGACGCCGAGCGCGAGCTGCTGCGCGAGCTGCGCGGCGACGCCGACCTGGTGATCGACACCTCCAGCCTCAACGTGCACGAACTGCGCGCCAAGATGGACGCCCAGTTCGCCGGTGACGAGGAGCCCGAGCTGCGGGCCACCGTGATGTCCTTCGGCTTCAAGTACGGCCTGCCGGTCGACGCCGACCTGGTCGTGGACATGCGCTTCCTGCCCAACCCGCACTGGGTCCCGGAGCTGCGCCCCTACACCGGCCTCAACGAGGAGGTGTCGGCGTACGTCCTCAACCAGCCCGGCGCCAAGGAGTTCCTCGACCGGTACGCCGAGCTCCTCCAGCTGGTGGCCGCGGGTTACCGCCGGGAGGGCAAGCGCTATGTGACCATCGCCGTCGGCTGTACGGGCGGCAAGCACCGCTCGGTGGCCATGTCGGAGAAGCTCGCCGCGCGTCTCGCGGCCGAGGGCGTGGAGACGGTGGTCGTGCACCGGGACATGGGACGGGAATGACAGGACGTTCTCCACGGCTCGGCCGGCTGCGCAGGAGCGCCTCCGACGGGCGCGTGGTCCGGCCGGTCGAGGCCAGGGGCGGCAAACCGCGCCGCCGCGGCACCCAGCCCAAGGTCGTCGCCCTCGGCGGCGGCATGGGACTGTCCGCCTCGCTCACCGCGCTGCGCCGGATCACCGGCGACCTCACCGGTGTCGTCACGGTGGCCGACGACGGTGGTTCCAGCGGACGCCTGCGCGAGGAGCTGGGCGTGCTGCCGCCCGGCGATCTGCGCAAGGCGCTGGCGGCGCTGTGCGGTGACGACGACTGGGGCCAGACCTGGGCCCGGGTCATCCAGCACCGTTTCAAGTCGCAGGGCGAGATCAACGGCCACGCGGTGGGCAATCTGCTGATCGTCGCCCTCTGGGAGCAGCTCGGCGATCACGTCATGGCGCTGGACCTGGTCGGCAAGCTGCTGGGCGCGCACGGCCGCGTGCTGCCCATGTCCGCCGTACCGCTGGAGCTCCAGGCGCTGGTCAAGGGCCACGATCCGGACCGGCCGGACGATGTCGACACCGTCCGGGGACAGGCGACCGTGGCGTTGACGCCCGGCGAGGTGCA
Source organism: Streptomyces sp. NBC_00637 (assembly GCF_045161545.1). Lineage (NCBI taxonomy): Bacteria > Bacillati > Actinomycetota > Actinomycetes > Kitasatosporales > Streptomycetaceae > Streptomyces > Streptomyces sp. NBC_00637. The sequence continues at coordinate 6,482,834 of NZ_CP109046.1, forward strand.
GTCCGTGCACCTGGTGCCGCACGACCCGCCGGCCGTCCCGGAGGCGGTCGACGCCGTCCTGGACGCGGACTGGGTGGTGCTCGGGCCCGGCTCCTGGTTCTCCTCGGTCATGCCGCACCTGCTGGTGCCGGATCTGCTGGACGCGCTCATGGAGACGAAGGCGCGCCGGGTGCTCTCCCTGAACCTCGCTCCGCAGCCCGGAGAAACCGACGGCTTCTCCCCGCAGCGTCATTTGGAGGTTTTGGGACGACACGCCCCTAAACTCGCCCTGGACGTGGTGCTGGCCGACGTGGCCGCCGTGCTCGACCGCGACTCGCTGACCGACGCCGCCAAAAGGTTCGGGGCCGCGGTCGAGCTGGCGCCGGTGGCCCGGCCCGACGGAACCCCGAGGCATGACCCGGAGCTGTTGGCTGCCGCGTACGACCGTATTTTTCGGATGCATGGAAGGATCGGCCCATGGCGATGACGGCAGCGGTGAAGGACGAGATCTCCCGGCTTCCCGTCACCCGGACCTGCTGTAGAAAGGCGGAGGTCTCCGCCATTCTGCGGTTCGCCGGCGGCCTCCACCTGGTGAGCGGGCGGATCGTGATCGAGGCGGAGCTGGACACCGCGATGGCGGCCCGCCGGCTCAAGCGGGACATCCTGGAGATCTTCGGCCACAGCTCGGAGTTGATCGTGATGGCCCCGGGCGGTCTGCGTCGCGGCTCGCGCTATGTGGTGCGGGTGGTCGCGGGCGGTGACCAGCTGGCCCGGCAGACCGGGCTCGTGGACGGCCGCGGCCGTCCGATCAGGGGCCTGCCCCCGCAGGTGGTCTCCGGCGCGACCTGTGACGCGGAGGCGGCCTGGCGCGGGGCCTTCCTGGCACACGGCTCGCTCACCGAGCCCGGGCGCTCGTCCTCCCTGGAGGTGACCTGCCCGGGTCCGGAGGCCGCGCTCGCGCTGGTCGGCGCCGCCCGTCGGCTGTCCATCGCCGCGAAGGCGCGCGAGGTGCGCGGAGTGGACCGGGTGGTGGTCCGCGACGGCGACGCCATCGGCGCGCTGCTCACCCGGCTGGGCGCGCACGAGTCGGTGCTGGCCTGGGAGGAGCGCCGGATGCGCCGCGAGGTGCGGGCCACGGCGAACCGTCTCGCGAACTTCGACGACGCCAACCTGCGCCGCTCGGCGCGCGCCGCCGTCGCGGCCGGGGCCCGTGTCCAGCGTGCCCTGGAGATCCTCGGTGACGAGGTGCCCGAGCACCTCGCGGCGGCCGGCCGGCTCCGTATGGACCACAAGCAGGCCTCGCTGGAGGAGCTGGGCGCGCTCGCCGACCCACCGCTGACGAAGGACGCGGTCGCCGGCCGGATCCGGCGGCTGTTGGCGATGGCCGACAAGCGGGCCTCCGACCTCGGTATCGCGGGCACGGACGCCAACCTCAGCGACGACCTCGCGGACAACCTGGTCGGCTGACCGACAGCAGGCCGACGGCTCTCCTGACGGCCGTTCAGAACGCCGGTGGAGTCACCCCTTTGGGTGACTCCACCGGCGTTTGCGTGGCTATGAGGCGCTCTTGACTGGATCATGAACTGTCATGAGCCTGGCAGAGTTCGCTGCTGGGGCGAACTCAGGCTAGGGGGGTTCATGAGACGAAGAGCGAGATCGATCCTCGCTGTCGGCGCGCTGCTGCTCGGTGGAGCGGCACTCGCACCCATCGCCCAGGCACAGCCCGGCACCACACCGAAAGCCGACGCGGACGAGGTCAAGGTCTTCCGCGCCGAGGTTACCAAGCAGCAGGTACCCCTGCTGCTGGCGACCGGCCAGGACGGTCACGAACTCAGCGAGCAGGCGCCCGAGAAGGGCACCGCGACGGTCGAGGTCTACCTCACCGACAAGCAGGCGAAGAAACTCGAGAAGCAGGGTGTCGCGCTCACCGAGCACACTCTTTCGGCCAAGACGGAAAACCGTCTCGAGGCGGCAGCCGACGGGGTGTTCCGGCCGTACAGCGGCAGCGGCGGCCTCCAGGAGGAGATCCTCCGCACCGCCCAGGAGAACCCGGGCCTGACCAAGGTCGTCTCCATCGGGAAGACGGTCGGGGGCCAGGACATCCTCGCGCTCAAACTGACCAGGAACGCGAAGAAGTCCGAGGACGGCTCCAAGCCGTCGGTCCTCTACATGTCCAACCAGCACGCGCGGGAGTGGATCACCCCGGAGATGACCCGGCGGCTGATGCACTACTACCTGGACGGCTACAAGACCGACCAGCGCGTCAAGAAGATCGTCGACTCCAACGAGCTGTGGTTCGTCCTGTCGGCGAACCCCGACGGCTACGACTACACCTTCCAGAACACCGGCAACCGTCTCTGGCGCAAGAACCTGCGGGACGTCAACGGCGACGGCGTGATCTCCACCGGCGACGGCGTCGACCTCAACCGCAACTTCGCCTACAAGTGGGGCTACGACAACGAGGGCTCTTCCCCCAACCCCACCAGCGAGACCTACCGCGGCGCGAGCCCCGGATCCGAGCCCGAGACCAAGGCGCTCGACGCCTTCGAGAAGCGGATCGGCTTCACCTACGGCATCAACTACCACTCCGCCGCCGAGCTGCTGCTGTACGGCGTCGGCTGGCAGGTCGCGACCGACACCCCGGACGACGTCGCCTACAAGGCGCTCGCCGGCACCCCCGAGAACTCCGCGGTCCCGGGCTATCACCCGCAGGTCTCCTCGGAGTTGTACACGACCAACGGCGAGGCCGACGGTCACGCGGCGAACGTCAACGGCATGGGGATGTTCACCCCCGAGATGTCGACCTGTCAGACCGCCTCGGCCATCGACCCGAACGACCAGTGGAACGCCTCCGACTGCGAATCGGTCTTCAACTTCCCCGACGACGAGAAGCTGATCCAGGACGAGTTCGCCAAGAACGTCCCGTTCGCGCTCTCCGTCGCGGAGTCCGCCGCGCGCCCCGACCAGCCGAAGTCCTCGGTCGGTCTGTCCGCCGCCGACTTCACCCCGGCGCCGTTCACCACCTCGTACTCGCGCGGCGCCGACCAGGAGGTCTCCGTCGTCGTGCGCAAGGCGATCCGCGACAAGGAGCTCAAGTACCGCGTCAACGGCGGCCGTACGTGGGACCAGGCACTCAAGGCCTGGAAGGGCGGCGAGACCTACGGTGGTGAGGACAACCTCTACTTCGACGAGTACCGCGCGAAGGTGCGGGACGGCGAACCGGGCGACAAGGTCGAGGTGTGGTTCACGGGGGAGACCCCCAACGGCAAGAAGGTCTCCAGCGCGCACTTCACCTACACGATCGCCGCGCGGCCCAAGGCCGACACCCTCGTCGTGGCCGAGGAGGGTGCGGCCGCCACGCAGGCGCAGACCTACGTGGACGCGCTGAAGGCCAACGGCCGCAAGGCGATCGTCTGGGACGTCGCCACCCAGGGCGCGCCCGACGCGCTCGGCGTGCTGAGCCACTTCGGCACGGTCGTCCACTACACGGGCGCGAGCACCCCCGGCAATCCGACCCAGCTCGAACTGCGCGCCTTCCTCAACGAGGGCGGCAAGCTGATCGAGGCGGGCGAGCTGGCCGGCGGCAGCGTCGCCCTCGCCGACGGCACCCCGTCGAACGACTTCAGCCAGTACTACCTGGGCGCCTACTCCCGTACGTCGACCCCCGGCGCCACCGGTTTCGCCGGCTCCGGCGAGCTCGACGGGGCCGGCGGGGCCCTCGGCCCGGCGATCGGCAACCCGCTCGACCGGGCGGGCACCTACGGCGTCACCTCGGACGAGCTGCCGGCCGCCGCCTACCCGCAGTTCGCCAGCGCCGGCGCCGGCAAGTTCGCCGGCACGGTCAACCCGTACGGGCCGTTCACGGGCTCGTACATGGCCGCCGCCGTGCACACCGACGACGGCTACAAGCGCCTCACCCGCACCATCGACCTCAGTGGTGTCGGTGCGGCGAGCAAGCCGGCTCTGCGCACCCAGCTGCTGTGGGACACCGAGCCCGGCTACGACAACGCGATCGTCGAGATCCACACGGTCGGCGCCGACGACTGGACGACGCTCCCCGAGGCGGGCGGCGCGAGCAGCACCGCCGTGCCCGCGGAGTGCGACGCCGGGTTCTACATCGGCGAGCACCCGTGGCTGCGGCACTACCTCACCCTCGGCGCGGGCGCGTGCGCGGCGACCGGCACCACCGGATCCTGGAACGCCCTCACCGGCGCTTCCAACGGCTGGCAGCAGGTGAACTTCGACCTGAGCGCCTACGCGGGCAAGAAGGTCGAGGTCTCCATCGCCTATGTCACCGACCCCGGCAGCGGCGGCCACGGCGTTCTCGTGGACGACACCTCGCTGGTCGTCGGAGGCACCGCCACCGAGACCGAGGGCTTCGAGACGTCGCTGGGTGCCTGGCAGGCCGCGGGTCCGCCCGCGGGCAGCCCTGCCGTGCTGAAGGACTGGACGCGCACCGGCGCCCTGTTCCAGACGTACGGAGCGGTCACCACCGACGACACGGTGCTGCTGGGCTTCGGCCTGGAGCACGTCACCGCGGCGGCCGACCGCGTCGCGCTCATCGGAAAGGCCCTCGCCTCACTTGAGAGCTGATATGCGGCTGTCAACCTTGCGTGACAGTTCGTGATCAGATCGAGCGATCGGGCCTTCCGGTCCGGGCGGTCCGTACCCCTACTGGCGGGTACGGACCGCCCTGCCGTGTATGGGCGAAGTCGATGTCACTCCGGCGGCCTCGGAGAGGTAGGGTCGTGGGTGGTCGGGGACATCCCAAATACAGCTCGCCGGCACCGCATAGCCGGTGTATCAACGAGGAGATCGGTTCGTGACGATCCGCGTAGGCATCAACGGCTTTGGCCGCATCGGTCGTAACTACTTCCGCGCGCTGCTGGAGCAGGGTGCTGACATCGAGATCGTGGCTGTCAACGACCTGGGTGACACCGCGACCACCGCACATCTGCTCAAGTACGACACCATCCTGGGCCGCCTCAAGGCCGAGGTGTCGCACACCGCCGACACGATCACCGTCGACGGTCACACCATCAAGGTGCTGTCCGAGCGCAACCCGGCGGACATCCCGTGGGGCGACCTGGGCGTCGACATCGTGATCGAGTCGACCGGCATCTTCACCAAGAAGGCCGACGCCGAGAAGCACATCGCCGGCGGCGCCAAGAAGGTCCTCATCTCGGCTCCGGCCAAGGACGAGGACATCACCATCGTGATGGGCGTCAACCAGGACAAGTACGACGCGGCCAACCACCACGTCATCTCCAACGCCTCCTGCACCACCAACTGTGTGGCGCCGATGGCCAAGGTCCTCGACGAGAACTTCGGCATCGTCAAGGGTCTGATGACGACGGTCCACGCGTACACCAACGACCAGCGCATCCTGGACTTCCCGCACTCGGACCTGCGTCGCGCCCGCGCCGCCGCCGAGAACATCATCCCGACCACGACGGGTGCCGCCAAGGCCACCGCCCTGGTCCTGCCGCAGCTCAAGGGCAAGCTCGACGGCATCGCGATGCGCGTCCCGGTCCCGACCGGCTCGGCCACCGACCTGGTCGTGACGCTGCAGCGCGAGGTCACCAAGGACGAGGTCAACGCCGCGTTCAAGAAGGCCTCCGACGACGGCGACCTCAAGGGTTTCCTGACCTACACCGAGGACCCGATCGTCTCCTCGGACATCGTCGGCGACCCGTCGTCCTGCACCTTCGACTCCTCCCTGACCATGGTCCAGGAGGGCAACACGGTGAAGATCCTCGGCTGGTACGACAACGAGTGGGGCTACTCCAACCGCCTCGTCGACCTGACGGTCTTCGTCGGCGGCCAGCTCTGATCGACAGATCAGGCACCTCGATGTGAGTGCAGGGCTCGGGCGGCGCAGGGACGCGCCGCCCGAGCCCTGACGCACGTACGGATCAGCCTCCCTCACGGTCGCCGGAGATCACGCGCGATCATGAGCACCACGAGCCCTCCTCAGGAGCCCCCGTAATGAAGACGATCGACGAACTTCTCGCCGAAGGCGTCGCAGGCAAGCGGGTCTTCGTCCGCGCCGACCTCAACGTGCCGCTCGACGGCGGCACCATCACCGACGACGGCCGTATCCGCGCCGTCCTGCCCACCGTCAAGGCCCTCGCGGACGCGGGCGCCAAGGTGGTCGTCGCCTCGCACCTGGGCCGCCCCAAGGGCGCGCCGGACCCGGCCTTCTCCCTCGCCCCCGCCGCCGCCCGGCTGGGCGAACTCCTCGGCTCGGCCGTGGCCTTCGCGACCGACACGGTCGGCGAGTCCGCGCGGTCCACGGTCGCGGACCTCACCGACGGCCAGGTCGCCGTCATCGAGAACCTGCGCTTCAACGCCGGCGAGACCAGCAAGGACGACGCCGAGCGCGGCGCCTTCGCCGACCGGCTCGCCGAGCTCGCCGACGTCTACGTCGGTGACGGGTTCGGGGCGGTGCACCGTAAGCACGCCTCCGTCTACGACCTCCCGGCCCGCCTTCCGCACGCCGCCGGCTACCTCATCGCCACCGAGGTCGGCGTCCTGAGGAAGCTCACCGAGGACGTCAAGCGGCCCTACGTCGTCGCCCTCGGCGGTTCCAAGGTCTCCGACAAGCTCGCCGTCATCGACCAGCTGCTGGGCAAGGCGGACCGCCTCCTCATCGGCGGCGGCATGCTGTTCACCTTCCTGAAGGCCAAGGGGTACGAGGTCGGCACCTCCCTCCTGCAGGAGGACCAGCTCCCGGTCGTCCAGGAGTACATCGAGCGGGCGGAGAAGAGCGGCGTCGAGCTGGTCCTGCCGGTCGACGTCCTGACCTCCACCTCGTTCCCCGACCTGAAGACCAAGGCGCCGGGGAACCCGCACACCGTCGCCGCGGACGCCATCCCCGCCGACGAGCTGGGCCTGGACATCGGTCCCGAGACCCGCAAGCTCTACGCCTCGAAGCTCGCCGACGCCGGCACCGTCTTCTGGAACGGTCCCATGGGCGTCTTCGAGCACCCCGACTACGCCGAGGGCACCAAGGCGGTCGCCCAGGCCCTCATCGACTCCCCGGCCTTCACGGTCGTCGGCGGCGGAGACTCCGCCGCGGCCGTCCGCCTCCTGGGCTTCGACGAGAACGCATTCGGCCACATCTCGACCGGTGGTGGCGCCTCCCTCGAATACCTCGAGGGCAAGACGCTCCCCGGCCTCGCCGCACTGGAGGGCTGACCCCGCATGACCACTCGCACGCCGCTGATGGCGGGCAACTGGAAGATGAACCTCAACCACCTCGAGGCCATCGCCCACGTCCAGAAGCTCGCCTTCGCCCTGGCCGACAAGGACTACGAGGCCGTCGAGGTCGCCGTCCTGCCGCCCTTCACCGATCTGCGCTCCGTGCAGACGCTGGTCGACGGCGACAAGCTGAAGATCAAGTACGGCGCCCAGGACATCTCGGCGCAGGACTCCGGCGCCTACACCGGCGAGATCTCCGGTGCGATGCTCGCCAAGCTGAAGTGCACGTTCGTGGCGATCGGCCACTCCGAGCGCCGCCAGTACCACAACGAGACCGACGAGCTCGTGAACGCCAAGGTCAAGGCCGCCTACAAGCACGGCCTGACCCCGATCCTGTGCGTCGGTGAGGAGCTGGACGTCCGCGAGGCGGGCAACCACGTCTCCCACACCCTCTCCCAGGTCGAGGGCGGTCTGAAGGACCTCCCGGCCGAGCAGGCCGAGACGATCGTGATCGCCTACGAGCCGGTCTGGGCCATCGGCACCGGCAAGGTCTGCGGCGCCGAGGACGCGCAGGAGGTCTGCGCCGCCATCCGCGGGAAGATCGCCGGGCTCTACACCCAGGAACTGGCCGACAAGGTCCGCATCCAGTACGGCGGCTCCGTGAAGTCCGCGAACGTCGCCGAGATCATGGCGCAGGCCGACATCGACGGCGCGCTGGTCGGCGGTGCCTCGCTGGACACGGACGAGTTCGTCAAGATCGTGCGCTTCCGCGACCAGTGATCCGAGCTGTGAGTATGCGGTAGCGGCGATCCGTCGTACCCTTGCGGGGGCATAGCGCCACGCGGCGAAGCCGCACCTGGACAACGGCGCTGTGCCCCCGTTGTTCGTCCGACTCGTTATCCGAATCCGAGGAAGTTGGTTCAGCCGTGGTTTTGGGGTTCTCGATCGCCCTGATCGTCTTCAGCCTGCTGCTGATGCTGCTGGTGCTGATGCACAAGGGGAAGGGCGGCGGCCTCTCCGACATGTTCGGTGGCGGCATGCAGTCCTCCGTCGGCGGCTCCTCGGTCGCCGAGCGCAACCTCGACCGCATCACCGTCGTGATCGGTCTGCTGTGGTTCACCTGCATCATCGTGCTCGGCATCGTGATGAAGACGAACAGCTGATCAGCTTCGCACAGTCACGCACATTCCGGTACGTAAGGCCCCATGTTCGGTACGCGCAGCTGAGCGCGGCCTATCATGGGGCTTGCGTCTAGGTGTGGGAGCTGTAACTCCAATCACTGGACGCGCGTTGGGCCTTACGTAGACTGAGGCGCTCGCAGCGAAGCGAAACGCCGACTCGCTTTGCGGCACCATCACGCAGGGAGTTACGACCGTGGCAAGTGGCAACGCGATCCGAGGAAGCCGGGTCGGGGCGGGGCCGATGGGCGAGGCCGAGCGGGGCGAGTCCGCCCCGCGTCTGCGCATCTCCTTCTGGTGCTCCAACGGACACGAGACGGTGCCCAGCTTCGCCAGCGACGCGCAGGTGCCCGAGACCTGGGACTGCCCGCGCTGCGGCTTTCCCGCCGGGCAGGACCGGGACAACCCCCCGGACCCGCCGCGCACCGAGCCCTACAAGACGCACCTCGCCTATGTGCGGGAGCGCCGCAGCGACGCGGACGGCGAGGCGATCCTCGCCGAGGCGCTCGCCAAACTGCGGGGCGAGATCTAACGACCGAGACCGGCCGGGTACCCGAGGGCGCCTGGCCGGACGTGTTTCGGGCACGGGCGGTCGTCCGCCCGCGGGTCGTCTGTCAGTGGTGCCCTCCGCGCGCCCGTGCGGCGTGCTCCGGTGGACATCGAGGCCCTCGGCGGGGCCCCGGCCTGCCTGACGACCACTCACCCCGCCGGCCGGCTGCCGTCCGGCCCGCCCGTTCGCGGCACGCCGGTACGGTCACGCGCCGTCGCACCCTCGTCCTGTCGCGTCCGCTCGTCGCCGCGTTGATACCCGCGGGCCGCGCGGACGTACCTGTTGTTGCCCCGTACGACCTCGGCGCGTCCGCTCACCGACGCGCTGATCAACTAGGTTGGAAGCGGCGGGGCAAGACGTGCGCAGCACGGACAGACGAGGAAAGAGGGCTGAAGTCCGACATGAACGCAGACGGCCGTACGAGGCTCAACCAGACGCCCGAGTGGACCGCTCTGGCCGAACACCGCGAGGAACTCGGCGAGGTACGGCTGCGGGAGCTGTTCGCCGCCGACCCGGAACGCGGCGCGCGATACACGCTGCAAGTCGGTGACCTGCACATCGACTACTCCAAGCACCTCGTCACCGACGAGACGCTGCGCCACCTGCGTGAACTGGCCGTCGCCACCGACGTCTTCGGCCTGCGGGACGCCCTGTTCCGCGGCGAGAAGATCAACACCACCGAGGGCCGTGCCGTCCTGCACACCGCCCTGCGTGCCCCGCGCGACGCGGTGATCGAGGTCGACGGGGAGAACGTCGTCCCGGCGGTGCACGCCGTCCTCGACAAGATGGCCGGATTCGCCGACCGCGTCCGCTCCGGGGCCTGGACCGGTCACACCGGCCGACGTATCCGCAACGTCGTCAACATCGGCATCGGCGGCTCCGACCTGGGCCCGGCGATGGCCTACGAGGCGCTCCGCGGCTACACCGACCGCGACCTCACGGTCCGTTTCGTCTCCAACGTGGACGGCGCCGACCTGCACGAGGCCCTCCGCGACCTGGACCCGGCGGAGACGCTGTTCATCATCGCGTCGAAGACCTTCACCACCATCGAGACGATCACCAACGCCACCTCGGCCCGCAGCTGGCTGCTGGACGCGCTGGGTGACCGGTCGGCCGTCGCCAGGCACTTCGTCGCGCTGTCGACGAACGCCGGCAAGGTCGCCGACTTCGGCATCGACACGGCCAACATGTTCGAGTTCTGGGACTGGGTCGGCGGCCGCTACTCCTACGACTCGGCGATCGGCCTGTCGCTGATGATCGCCATCGGCCCGGACCGCTTCCGCGAGATGCTCGACGGCTTCCACCTCGTCGACGAGCACTTCAGGACCGCGCCCGCCGAGTCCAACGTGCCGCTGCTGCTGGGCCTGTTGGGTGTCTGGTACGGCAACTTCCACGACGCCCAGTCGCACGCCGTACTGCCCTACAGCCACTATCTGTCCAAGTTCGCCGCCTACCTCCAGCAGCTGGACATGGAGTCCAACGGCAAGTCCACCGGCCGGGACGGCAAGGAGGTCGACTGGCAGACCGGCCCGATCGTCTGGGGCACGCCGGGCACCAACGGGCAGCACGCCTACTACCAGCTGATCCACCAGGGCACGAAGCTCATCCCCGCGGACTTCATCGGCTTCGCCGAACCGGCCGCCGAGCTGAGCGACGAACTCAGGGCACAGCACGACCTGCTCATGGCCAACTTCTTCGCCCAGACCCAGGCGCTGGCCTTCGGCAAGACGCCCGAGGAGGTGCGCGCCGAGGGCGTCCCGGAGGAACTGGTGGCCCACAAGACGTTCAAGGGCGACCACCCCACGACCACGATCCTCGCCCGCGAGCTGACCCCCTCGGTCCTCGGCCAGCTCGTCGCGCTCTACGAGCACAAGGTGTTCGTACAGGGCGCGGTGTGGAACATCGACTCCTTCGACCAGTGGGGCGTGGAGCTCGGCAAGGTACTCGCCAAGCGGGTCGAGCCCGCCCTCACCGAGGGCGCCGAGGTCCCGGGCCTGGACGCCTCCACCAAGGCCCTGGTCGCCAAGTACCGGGAGCTGCGCGGCCGGTAGCGGTCACCGGCCGGGAAGGACGGGAAGCGGACGGCGGGCTGTCGTCCGCTTCCCGTAGACTCGCCGCCGATCATGAGGCCGATCTCTCGGGGGAGAGCAACGTGGCGAGTGCGCGCAGGAGTTGGACCGACGGGTCGCTGACCGTCCGCTCGTTCCTGAAGCCCCACGAGGTGGCGTGGGCGGTGTTCCATCCGGCGTGGATACCGCAAGCGCTCGATCCGACGGTGGAACGGCTCAAGCGCGGCAGGGTCATCGCCGGGGCGGTCGCGGCCGTCGGTGTCTACACCTTCGTCCAGGGCGGTTTCGCCTTCGAGGAGATGCTGGAGAACACGGCGATCGCCTCCGCCGTCCTGTTCTTCCTCACCCCGGTGACGGTCGGCGTGATGCTCTTCGTCTGGCGGCGCGGCGGAACCGTCCGGCAGCTGAAGAGGCCGCTGCTCGACTCGCTCAAGCTGCTGCTGCTCTTCATCGTCAGTGTCCTGACGACCGTGGGGATCTTCCGGTCGAGCGAGCTGTTCGGGCTGGTGCCGAGGATGCTGCTCACCCTCGTGGGCCTGTGGGCGGCCTTCTTCGTGATGGCCGGCGCCGTCCGGCTCTCCGGCAACTTCTTCGGTTCCGCCGCGGTGCACCGCTGTCTGCCGCCGCTGCTCGCCACGGTGACGACCTGGCTGATGGCGATCCCCGACCTCGTCGCCGGTGACCTGCACGGCCTCAGCCTCACCATGGGCATCGTCTTCATCCTGGGCGCGCCGGTGACGGTCACCGGGCTCGCGCTGCTGGAGATGCGCCGCCTCAAGCGGCGGTACGGCATCCGGCTGGGGGCCCACCCGGCCACCCTGCCGCCGGCCCCCGCCGGGGCGCCGCTCCAGGTACCCCCGCAGGGACAGCCCTACGGGCACCCGCAGGGACAGCCGTACGGCCGGCCGTACGCACCGGCCCCCGCCCAGCCGTACCCCCAGGGCAACCCGTACGGGTCCTACCGGGCCCCCAACGGGCAGAACCCGTACGGCGGTTGACCGTACGGGTTCTGTGGAGCGGCGACCGCGTCAGGCGGACGCCGGAGGGTACAGCGACCTCGGGAGGCGGGAGGCCGCCGCCGTGTCCAGCAGCCACAGGGTGCGGGAGCGGCCCCGGGCGCCCGCCGCGGGGGCCTGGATCTCGCCCGTACCGGACAGGGCGATCGCCGCGGCCTGCGCCTTGTCCTCGCCGGCCGCGAGCAGCCACACCTCACGGGCCGCCCGGATCGCCGGGAGGGTGAGGGTGACCCGGGTCGGCGGAGGCTTGGGCGCGCCGCGTACGCCCACCACCGTGCGCTCGGTCTCCCGCACGGCCGGCAGCTCCGGGAAGAGCGAGGCCACGTGGGTGTCCGGACCGACGCCCAGCATCAGCACGTCGAACGTGGGCACGGCGCCGTGGTTCTCGGGGCCGGCCGCACGGGCCAGCTCCTCCGCGTAGGCGGCCGCGGCCGCCTCCACGTCGGCGCCGTACGGACCGTCGGAGGCGGGCATGGCGTGCACGCGCTTCGGGTCCACGGGGACGGAGTCCAGCAGGGCCTCGCGGGCCTGCGTGACGTTGCGCTCCGGGTCGCCCTCGGGCACGAAGCGCTCGTCGCCCCACCACAGGTCGAGCCGGGCCCAGTCGACGGCGTCACGGGCGGGCGCGGCGGCCAGCGCGGCCAGCAGACCGTTGCCGTTGCGTCCGCCGGTGAGGACCACGGACGCCTGGCCCCGGGAGGCCTGGGCGTCCACGATCTTCGTGATGAGGCGGGCCGCGGCGGCCTGCGCCATCAGTTCCTTGTCGTGGTGCACGACCAGCTGGGGAGTGCTCACTGCGGTTCCGCTTTCCTGACCGGGGGCATCTGCGCCGGAGTGGGCCGCTCGGCGTCGCCGTGGCCCACCGGGGCGGCGGGCGACGCGTCGGGCGCGGCCGGCGCGGAGTCACGGGCCGCGCCCGCGGCATCCGGCACCGCGCGGACCGGGAGGGAAGGGGCGGGCCGGCCGGCGGCCTCGGCCCGCTCCGCCTCGCGCTCCGCGGCCGACTGGATCCCGCCCAGCCGGTCCACGCCGAACCGCAGCGCGGACGCGTACGTGTCGTCGGGGTCGAGCCTGCGCAGCTCCTCCGCGAGCAGCTCGGACGTCTCGCGGCGCTTGAGCGCCACCGCGCGGTCCGGCTGGCCGGGCAGTGCCAGCGTGGCCATCGCGCCGTCCGACCGGTGCAGTGTGATCGGACCGCCGGTGGTCTCCATGCGGACCTGGGTCAGGCCGGGCCCGGCCGAGATCGCGCGGCGCACGTGCACGTGGAGCCGGTCGGCGAGCCACATGGCGAGCAGCTCGACGCTCGGGTTGGACTCCTCGCCCGCCACTTCGGCGGAGACGATCTCGCAGCTGACCTGGTCGAGGGCGGCGGCCAGCATCGAGCGCCACGGGGTGATCCGGGCCCACGACAGGTCGGTGTCACCCGGCTCGTAGCTCTCCGCGCGGGCCCGCAGCTCGTTGATGGGCTTCTCGGCCGCGTAGCTGTCGGTGACCCGGCGCTGCCCGAGGGCGCCCAGCGGGTCGCCCGCGGGGTCGCGCGGGGCGTCCACCGACCACCAGACCACCACCGGCGCGTCCGGCAGCAGCAGCGGCAGGACGACGGACTGGGCGTGGTCGGATACCTCGCCGTACAGCCGGAGGATCACCGTCTCGCCGCTGCCCGCGTCCGCGCCCAGCCGTACCTCGGCGTCGAGGCGGGACTGGGTGCGGCCCCGGGGGGAGCGCGAGACACGCTTGATGACCACGAGCGTGCGCGAGGGGTGCTCGTGCGAGGCGTCGTTGGCGGCCTTCAGGGCGTCGTAGGCGTTCTCCTCGTCCGTGACGACGACGAGGGTGAGCACCATGCCGACGGCGGGCGTGCCTATCGCGCGCCTGCCCTGCACCAACGCCTTGTTGATCTTGCTGGCAGTGGTGTCCGTGAGGTCTGTCTTCATGGCCGGCGCCAGCTCCGTCCGTCTCGCTCGAGCATCTGGTCGGCCTCGACGGGCCCCCACGTGCCCGACGGGTACTGCGCGGGCTTGCCGTTCTTGTCCCAGTACCGCTCGATCGGGTCGAGGATCTTCCAGGACAGCTCCACCTCTTCCGTGCGGGGGAAGAGGTTCGAGTCGCCCAGCAGCACGTCGAGGATGAGGCGCTCGTACGCCTCGGGCGAGGACTCGGTGAAGGACTCGCCGTAGGCGAAGTCCATCGACACGTCCCGGATCTCCATCGAGGTGCCGGGCACCTTCGAGCCGAAGCGGACCGTGATGCCCTCGTCCGGCTGGACGCGGATGACGATCGCGTTCGCGCCGAGCTCCTCGGTGGCCGTGGAGTCGAAGGGGGAGTGCGGGGCCCGCTGGAAGACGACCGCGATCTCGGTGACCCGGCGACCGAGGCGCTTGCCGGTGCGCAGATAGAAGGGGACGCCCGCCCAGCGGCGGTTGTCGACCTCCAGCTTGACGGCCGCGTAGGTGTCGGTCTTCGACTGGGGGTCGATGCCGTCCTCTTCGAGGTAGCCGACGGCCTTCTCGCCGCCCTGCCACCCGGCCGCGTACTGGGCGCGCACGGTGGAACGGCCCAGGTCCTTCGGCAGCCGCACCGCGCCGAGCACCTTGGTCTTCTCGGCGGCCAGCGCGTCCGCGTCGAAGGAGGCCGGCTCCTCCATGGCCGTGAGGGCCATGAGCTGGAGCAGGTGGTTCTGGATGACGTCACGGGCGGCGCCGATGCCGTCGTAGTAGCCGGCCCGGCCGCCGATGCCGATGTCCTCGGCCATCGTGATCTGCACGTGGTCGACGAAGGACCGGTTCCAGATCGGCTCGAACATCGTGTTGGCGAAGCGCAGCGCCATGATGTTCTGGACGGTCTCCTTGCCCAGATAGTGGTCGATGCGGAAGACCTGGTCGGAGCCGAAGACCTCGTGGACGACCTTGTTGAGCTCCTCGGCCGAGGCGAGATCGTGGCCGAAGGGCTTCTCGATGACCGCGCGTCGCCAGGAGCCGTTCTTCTGGTCGGCCAGCCCGTGCTTCTTCAGCTGCTGGATGACCACCGGGAAGGAACGCGGCGGCACGGAGAGGTAGAAGGCGAAGTTGCCGCCCGTGCCCTGTGCCTTGTCGAGTTCCTCGATCGTGCCGCGCAACCGCTCGAAGGCGTCGTCGTCGTCGAAGGTTCCCTGCACGAAGCGCATGCCCTGGACGAGCTGCTGCCAGACCTCCTCGCGGAAGGGCGTGCGGGCGTGCTCCTTGACGGCGTCGTGGACCTCCTGCGCGAAGTCCTCGTGCTCCCATTCGCGGCGGGCGAAGCCGACCAGCGAGAAGCCCGGCGGAAGCAGACCCCGGTTGGCGAGGTCGTACACGGCGGGCATGAGCTTCTTCCGGGACAAATCGCCCGTGACGCCGAAGATGACCAGGCCCGACGGCCCCGCGATACGCGGGAGCCGTCGGTCTGCGGGGTCACGCAGCGGGTTGCTGCTCGACAAGATTTCAGCCCTCCGAGGGGGCGAGGCGCTGGAGCTCCGCCTCGGTCGACTTGAGCAGGTCGTTCCAGGACGCCTCGAACTTCTCGACGCCCTCGTCCTCGAGGAGCTGGACCACCTCGTCGTAGGAGATGCCGAGCTTCTCGACGGCGTCGATCTCGGCGCGGGCCTGCTCGTAGGTGCCGGCGACGGTGTTGCCGGTGATCGCGCCGTGGTCCTCGGCGGCGAACAGGGTCGCCTCCGGCATGGTGTTCACCGTGTTCGGCGCCACCAGGTCGTCCACGTACAGGGTGTCCTTGTAGGCGGGGTCCTTCACACCGGTGGAGGCCCACAGCGGACGCTGCTTGTTGGCGCCCGCCTTCTCCAGCGCGGCCCAGCGCTCGCCGGCGAAGACCTCCTCGTACGCCTGGTAGGCGAGCCGGGCGTTGGCGAGGCCGGCCTTGCCGCGCGCGGCCTTGGCCTCGTCGGTGCCGAGGGCGTCGAGCCGCTTGTCGATCTCGGTGTCCACGCGGGACACGAAGAAGGACGCCACGGAGTGGATCTTCGACAGGTCCAGGCCGCGCTCCTTGGCCTGCTCCAGACCGGCCAGGTAGGCGTCCATGACCTGGCGGTAGCGCTCCAGCGAGAAGATCAGCGTGACGTTGACGCTGATGCCGAGGCCGATGACCTCGGTGATCGCGGGCAGGCCGCCCATCGTGGCCGGGATCTTGATGAGCGTGTTGGGGCGGTCGACCAGCCAGGCGAGCTGCCTGGCCTCGGCGACGGTCGGCTTGGTGTGGTGCGCCAGGCGCGGGTCGACCTCGATCGACACCCGGCCGTCCTGGCCGCCGGTGGCGTCGAAGACCGGGCGCAGGATGTCGGCGGCGTCGCGGACGTCCGCCGTCGTGATCATGCGGATGGCCTCTTCGACGGTGACCTTGCGGGCCGCGAGGTCCGACAGCTGCTGGTCGTAGCCGTCGCCCTGCGAGATCGCCTTCTGGAAGATCGACGGGTTGGTGGTGACGCCCACGACGTGCTGCTGGTCGATCAGTTCGGCCAGGTTGCCGGACGTGATCCGCTTGCGCGACAGGTCGTCCAGCCAGATCGCGACGCCTTCTTCGGAGAGGCGCTTGAGTGCGTCTGTCATGGAATTACATCTCCTACGTGTCGTATGTGAGCGTCAGCGCTGGGCGGCGGCGAGGGATTCCCGGGCCTTGGCGGCCACGTTCTCCGCGGTGAAGCCGTACTCCTGGAAGAGGACCTTGCCGTCGGCGGAAGCACCGAAGTGCTCCAGGGAAACGATGCGTCCGGCGTCCCCGACGTACTTGTGCCAGGTGAGACCGATACCCGCCTCGACCGCGACACGGGCCTTCACGGACGGGGGCAGGACGCTGTCCCGGTACCCCTGGTCCTGCTCCTCGAACCACTCCACGGACGGCATCGAGACCACACGCGTGGGCACACCCTCGGCTTCCAGCCGCTCGCGCGCCTCGACGGCGACGTGCACCTCGGAGCCGGTCGCGACGAGCAGCACCTCCGGCGTCCCGGTGGAGGCCTCGAACAGCACGTACCCGCCCTTGGCCGCGTTCTCGTCGGGCTCGTACGTCGGAACACCCTGGCGGGTGAGGACCAGACCGTGCGGGGCGCCCTTGCCGAAGACCTTCGTCCAGCGCTTGAGGATCTCGCGCCAGGCGATGGCCGTCTCGTTGGCGTCGGCCGGGCGGACGACGTTCAGGCCCGGGATGGCGCGCAGCGAGGCCAGGTGCTCGACCGGCTGGTGCGTCGGGCCGTCCTCGCCGAGACCGATGGAGTCGTGCGTCCACACGTACGTCACCGGCACGTGCATGAGGGCGGACAGCCGCACGGCGTTGCGCATGTAGTCGGAGAACACGAGGAACGTGCCGCCGTAGATGCGGGTGTTGCCGTGCAGCGCGATGCCGTTCATCTCCGCGGCCATGGAGTGCTCGCGGATACCGAAGTGGACGGTGCGGCCGTACGGGTCCGCCTCCGGGAGCGGGTTGTCCGCCGGGAGGAACGACGACGTCTTGTCGATCGTCGTGTTGTTGGAGCCCGCGAGGTCGGCGGAGCCGCCCCACAGCTCGGGGATGACCGCGCCGAGCGCCTGGAGCACCTTGCCGGACGCGGCACGGGTCGCGACGCCCTTGCCGGGCTCGAAGACCGGGAGCTTCTCCTCCCAGCCGGTGGGCAGCTCGCCCGCGGCGACACGCTCGAACTCGGCGGCGCGGTCGGGGTTGTTGTCCCGCCACTGCTGGAAGGACTTCTCCCACACGGCGCGGGCCGCCTGGCCGCGCTCCAGGGCGCCCCGGGTGTGGGCGATGACCTCGTCGGCGACCTCGAAGGACTTCTCCGGGTCGAAGCCGAGGACGCGCTTGGTGGCCGCGACCTCGTCGTCGCCGAGCGCCGAGCCGTGCGCGGCCTCGGTGTTCTGCGCGTTCGGCGCGGGCCAGGCGATGATCGAGCGCATCGCGATGAAGGACGGCTTGTCCGTCACCAGCTTCGCGGCCTCGATGGCGTCGTAGAGGGCGTGCGGGTCCAGGTCGCCGTCCGGCTTGGGGGCGACCCGCTGCACGTGCCAGCCGTACGCCTCGTAGCGCTTGACGGTGTCCTCGGAGACGGCCGTCTCCGTGTCGCCCTCGATCGAGATGTGGTTGTCGTCCCACAGCAGGACCAGGTTGCCGAGCTTCTGGTGGCCGGCCATCGAGGACGCCTCGGCGGAGATGCCCTCCTGGAGGCAGCCGTCACCGGCGATCGCGTAGACGAAGTGGTCGAACGGCGACTCGCCGGCCGGGGTCTCCGGGTCGAACAGACCACGCTCGTAGCGGGCGGCCATCGCCATGCCCACGGCGTTCGCGACACCCTGGCCCAGCGGGCCGGTGGTCGTCTCGACGCCCGTGGTGTGGCCGTACTCCGGGTGACCCGGCGTCTTCGAACCCCAGGTGCGGAACGCCTTGAGGTCGTCCAGCTCCAGGCCGAAGCCGGCCAGGTACAGCTGGGTGTAGAGCGTCAGGGACGAGTGGCCCGCGGACAGCACGAAGCGGTCGCGGCCGACCCAGTCGGCGTCCGCCGGGTCGTGCCGCATCACCTTCTGAAAGAGGGTGTACGCGGCAGGCGCCAGGCTCATCGCCGTACCGGGATGGCCGTTGCCGACCTTCTGTACGGCGTCGGCGGCCAGGACGCGCGCGGTGTCCACCGCCCGCTGGTCCAACTCGGTCCACTCGAGGTCTGTGGTGGTCGGCTTGGTGCTCACCCTGGGTCAGGGCTCCTCTCCACATGTCACGCATGTCGAATGCCGGTGCACGCGGCGCCCACCGGCCGTTGTCGAGCCTACCCCCGTGAGAACGTTCATTTTTTCGAGTCATTCCAGACTGCCGGGAGACTTGGTGATCCGCCTCCCGACCGGTGTGTTCCCTGTTCGGCAAGTGAATACGGAGCCGCTCGTACGAGTGCTCAACCGAGTGCCCTCCGGCTCTTCCGCAGGTGCTGCCCAACACGACCCCACCCCCGCGAATGTCGGGGTCTGGGCAACGTCTACAGTGGCGTGGTACGCGCGAGCCTTTACCCCGTATTCACATGGGGAGGCTCGCTGGGAGTCTCTGTCAGGGGTGTGCGTGACGGCCGTTGAATCCCGTCCTGTGGGGATCGTCGGGGCGAGCCAGAGCCCGAGCCGGCGACCGGTCGGGGCCCGGGTCAAGGCGTTCGTGGCGTTGACCAAGCCGCGGATCATCGAGCTGCTGCTGATCACCACCGTCCCGGTGATGTTCCTGGCGCAGCAGGGCGTTCCGGACCTCGGGCTGGTGGTCCTGACCTGTCTCGGCGGATACCTCTCCGCCGGCGGCGCCAACGCGCTGAACATGTACATCGACCGCGACATCGACGCGCTGATGGACCGCACCTCGCAGCGTCCGCTGGTCACCGGGATGGTCAGCCCGCGTGAATGTCTCGCCTTCGGTATCACCCTCGCGGTGGTCTCGACACTCCTGTTCGGTCTGACCGTCAACTGGCTGTCGGCGTGGCTCGCCCTCGGCGCGCTCCTCTTCTACGTCGTCGTCTACACGATGATCCTCAAGCGCCGTACCTCGCAGAACATCGTGTGGGGCGGCATCGCCGGCTGCATGCCGGTCCTGATCGGCTGGTCGGCCGTGACGAACTCGGTGTCCTGGGCGCCGGTCGTCCTCTTCCTCGTCATGTTCTTCTGGACGCCGCCGCACTACTGGCCGCTGTCGATGAAGGTCAAGGACGACTACGCGCGCGTGGGCGTGCCGATGTTGCCGGTCGTCGCCTCCAACAAGACCGTCGCCCGGCGGATCGTCCTCTACAGCTGGGTGATGGTCGCCGTCTCGCTGCTGCTGACCGTGCTCGGCTACACCGGGTGGTTCTACACCTCGGTGGCGCTGGTGGCCGGCGGCTGGTGGCTGTGGGAGGCGCACGCGCTCCAGAACCGTGCGAAGGCCGAGGCCACGGGCGGGAAGCTGAAGGAGATGCGGCTGTTCCACTGGTCCATCACCTACGTGTCGCTGCTGTTCGTGGCGGTCGCGGTGGACCCCTTCCTGCGCTGAGTCCCCCCGGGGCGGCGCGTCACGCCTCATCACGGCTTCGAACGGCCGGGGTGCGTGGTCGACACCACGCACCCCGGCCGTCGCCGTTCGATCTACCCGTCGGTAGCATCTTGGCCATGGCAGACACCAAGCAGGTTGACGAGAGCGCCGACGCCAAGCAGGCCGCGAAGGCCGAGCGCAAGGCGGCCCGGCTCGCCAAGCAGATCAGCGCCTTCGCCAAGCAGCACGGCGGGGCCGAGGGCCAGATCGCGTACATCGGCGAGCGCGGCGCCCGCATCGTCCTCGTCGGCGAGGACGGCGGCTGGGGCGACCTGGTGGCCCCCTCCGTCGCCGTGGCCGAGCTGGCCGTCGGCAAGGCGGGCGTCACCGTCCACGAGACCTTCGACGGCGAGTTCGCCGCGAAGGTGAAGACCGGGCCGTACGAGTGGACGCGGATGGCCGGGATCCAGGTCGGCGGA
Source organism: Streptomyces sp. NBC_00637 (assembly GCF_045161545.1). NCBI lineage: Bacteria > Bacillati > Actinomycetota > Actinomycetes > Kitasatosporales > Streptomycetaceae > Streptomyces > Streptomyces sp. NBC_00637. The sequence continues at coordinate 6,503,294 of NZ_CP109046.1, forward strand.
CCGAAGAACGGCTGAGCAGCAACAACCTGACACCCCGGTCACCCGTTAGGACCCGTAGGAATCACGTGGTCCATCTCCCGGGAGCCCGGATGATCGAAACGCCGTCCTTGGTGGACCAGTACTGCCACGGCGTCCTGAGAACGGAGCTGGGTCTCGGCACCTTCGAGGCCCAGTTGGCCCGTACCGAGGGCCCGCCGGCCCCGGGTACGACCCTGTTCGACACCCAGACGGGGTTCGCGGTACGCCGCTGGTGCCCCCCGCTCCTCGGTCTCGAACCGCACGCGCCGCCCGCCCGCTATCTCGCCCGCCGTCGTGAACTCGGCGTACTGGAAGCGGGCCGCCGGCTGCTGCGCGGCAGCGGCATCACGACGTACCTGGTCGACACGGGCCTGCCGGGCGACCTCACCGGACCCGGCGAGCTCGCCTCCGCCGGCGCCGCCGAGGCGCGGGAGATCGTGCGTCTGGAACCCCTCGCCGAGCAGGTCGCCGACACCTCCGGCACCGTCGAGTCCTTCCTCGCCAACCTCGCCGAGTCGGTCCACGGGGCCGCCGCGAACGCCGTGGCCTTCACCTCCGTCGCGGGGGTCCGGCACGGCCTCGCCCTCGCGCCCGAGCCGCCCGGTCCGGGGGAGGTGCGGGGCGCGGCGGGGCGCTGGCTGGCGGGCCGCAGGGTCGGCGGAGAGCTGAGCGATCCGGTGCTGCTGCGGCACCTGCTGTGGATCGCCGTCGCCTCGGGGCTGCCCCTTCAACTGCACGCGGGGCTCGGCGAGCCGGGGGCGCGCGTCGACCGCACGGATCCGGTGCTGCTGACGGACTTCGTGCGGGCCACGGCCGGCCTCGGCACCGACCTGGTCCTGCTGCACGGCTACCCCTACCACCGGCACGCCGCCCACCTCGCGGGCGTCTTCCCGCACGTCTACGCCGACTCCGGCGCCGCGCTGGTGCGGACCGGCGCGCGGGCCGCGACGATCCTGGCGGAGATCCTGGAGCTGGCGCCCTTCGGCAAGATCCTCTTCTCCAGCGGGGCCGGGGGGCTGCCCGAACTGCACGTGGTCGGGGCGCGGCTGTTCCGCGAGGCACTGGCACGGGTGCTCGGCGGCTGGGTCGTGGAGGGCGCGTGGTCGGCGCGGGACGCGCAACGGGTGGCGGGACTGATCGCGGCGGGCAACGCGCGCCGGGTGTACGGGCTCGGCTGAGGTGGACAGACTGGGCGCATGACGAGCCGTACGGAAGCCTTACTGGACCGTTTCCTCGCCGGACTCGCGGAACTGGACCCCGTCGCCGTGTGGGCCCACGGTTCGCTCGCCGGGGGCGACTACCAGGAGGGCCGCAGCGACCTGGACCTGATCGCGGTTCTGGCGGGGCCCGTGACACCGCGCGTCGTGTGGCACCTGGGCCGGCTGCACGCCCGTCTGCGGAACGAGCCGCTCGCCCCGCTCCTGCACTGCACCTATCTCACCCCCGACCGGGCGGCCGACCCGGAGCGGCGGCACCTGACCTGGGCGCACAGCCAACTGTTCCGGCGGACGGTGACCCCGGTGACCCGGCGTGAACTGCTCGACTTCGGCCGGGTGCTGTACGGGAAGCCGCCCGGCGCGCTGCTGCCGCCCGTGCCGGACCGCGCGCTCGTCGACTTCGTCCTGCGTGACCAGCGGGACTTCTGGCGGCCCACGGTCGACCGGGCCCACCTGTGGAGCCGGAACGTCTGGGTCGATCTGGGGCTGCTGACGTTCGCGCGGGCGACGGTGACCGTGCGGGACGGCCGGCTGATCACCAAGCGCCAGGCCCTCGACGAACTGTCCGCGCTGGGGGCGCCGGCGGAGGTCGTGTCGGACATCGCGCGCCGCCGCTACACCGAGGAGGACGGGCCCGCCGACGAAGGGTGGCCGGACCGCCGCGCCCGGCTGACCCGGGAGTACCTGGGGCCGGCGATCGACGGGCTGGTCACCTCGTACGGGTGACGCGGGCGTGCCTCACGCGCGCGTGCCGACGGTCGCCTCGGCCGCCGGGCCCGGCAGGTCGATCGTCGCCTCGGGGCGCTCGCGCATCGCCAGCAGCACGCGCAGCACCGCGATCCACACCAGGCAGGAGCCGAACATGTGGAGCCCGACCAGGGCCTCGGGAAGGTCCGTGAAGTACTGGACGTAGCCGATGACACCCTGCCCGAGCAGCACCAGGAACAGGTCCCGGGTACGGTCCAGCGGGTCCTTCGGCGCGTCCACCGCCCGGAGGATGAACCACAGGGCGAAGGTGAGCGTCACCACGATCCAGGCGAGCACGGCGTGCAGCTTGGCGACCGTCTCCCAGTCCAGCGGCATCCGCTCGACCTCGCTGGAGTCACCGGCGTGCGGGCCGGCGCCGGTGACCACCGTGCCGACGGCGATCAGCAGGGTCGAGGCGGCGACCAGGAACCACACCAGCTGCTGCACGGGCTTGCCGACCAGCGGCCGGGGCTCCCCGTCGCCCTCCCGGGCGCGCTGCCACATCACCGCGGCGACCGCGAGCAGCGCCGTGGCCGCCAGGAAGTGCGCGGCGACCGTGTAGGGGTTGAGGCCGACGAGGACCACGATCCCGCCGAGCACGGCGTTGCTCATCACCAGCCAGAACTGCGCCCAGCCCAGCCGGGTCAGGCTCCGCCGGCGCGGCTTCTCGGAGCGCGCGGCGATGATCGCCCAGCCGACGGCCGCGCACAGCACGTACGTCAGCATCCGGTTGCCGAACTCGATGGCGCCGTGGAAGCCCATCGCGCCGGTCGCGGTGAGCGAGTCGTCGGTGCACTTGGGCCAGGTCGGGCAGCCCAGGCCGGAGCCGGTGAGCCGCACGGCACCCCCGGTGACCACGATGATCACCGACATCACGAGCGGATACAGGGCCGCCCGCCGAACGGTCCGGCGGGTGGGGGTCCAGCGTTCGGCGATGAAGGCGAGCGGGTTGCGCACGGCGGCTACGGCGTCGGCACGGGTCACGTTTGGCACGCGTCCCATCGTAGGCGCCCGCTTGTGCACGCGTTCACGAGGGTCCCCCGGGTGGCGCGTGCGGCTACTCCCAGCGGAAGAACCGGCCGGCGGCCGCGAGCCCGGCGACCGCCCACACCGCGAGGATCCCCAGGTCGCCCCAGGGCATGCCCGTACCGTGCTGGAGCACGTCCCGCAGGCCGTCGGAGAGGGCCGAGACGGGCAGCAGGCCGAGCACGTCCTGGGCGCGGGGCGGGAACTTGTCGAGCGGGACGATCACCCCGCCGCCCACCAGCAGCAGCAGGAAGACCAGGTTGGCCGCGGCGAGCGTCGCCTCCGCCTTCAGGGTGCCCGCCATCAGCAGGCCGAGGCCCGAGAACGCGGCCGTGCCCAGGACCAGCAGCAGGAGGACGGCCGCCGGGTCGCCGTGCGGGTTCCAGCCCAGGGCGAAGGCGATCGCCGTCAGGAGGATCACCTGGAGGATCTCCGTGACCAGGACCGACAGCGTCTTCGCCGCCATCAGGCCCCAGCGGGGGAGGGGGGAGGCGGCGAGCCGCTTCAGCACCCCGTAGCGGCGCTCGAAGCCGGTCGCGATGGCCTGGCCGGTGAAGGCCGTCGACACCACGGCGAGCGCGAGGATCCCGGGCGTGAGGAAGTCCACGGCCTCGCCCGCGCCGGTGTCGACGATGTCCACGCTGCTGAACAGCACCAGCAGCAGTGTGGGGATCACGACGGTCAGCAGCAGCTGCTCGCCGTTGCGCAGGAGCATCTTCGTCTCCAGCGCCGCCTGGGCCGCGATCATGCGGGGCAGCGGGGCCGCGCCGGGCCGGGGGGCATAGGTACCCGTGGCGGTCATCAGCGCAGCTCCTTGCCGGTCAGTTCCAGGAAGACGTCCTCCAGGGTGTGGCGTTCGACCGAGATCCGGTCCGGCATCACCCCGTGCTGCGCGCACCACGAGGTGACCGTGGCCAGAAGCTGCGGGTCCACCTTGCCCATCACCCGGTACGAGCCCGGGGTCAGCTCGGCGGCCGCGCTGTCGGCGGGCAGTGCCTTGAGCAGGGACGTCACGTCGAGGCCGGGCCGGCCGGTGAAGCGCAGGGTGTTCTCGGCGCCGCCGCGGCACAGTTCCTCGGGGGAGCCCTGGGCGATGACCCGGCCCGCGTCGATGATCGCGACGTCGTCGGCGAGCTGCTCGGCCTCGTCCATGTAGTGGGTGGTCAGGATCACGGAGACGCCGTCCGCCCGCAGGTCCCGGACGAGCTCCCAGGTGGCGCGGCGGGCCTGGGGGTCGAGGCCGGCCGTCGGCTCGTCCAGGAACACCAGCTCCGGGCGGCCCACGACGGCCATCGCCAGCGCGAGCCGCTGCTGCTGGCCGCCGGAGAGCCGGCGGTACGTCGTCCGGCCGCAGGAACCGAGGCCGAGGCGTTCGACGAGGGCGTCGACGTCCAGCGGGTGGGCGTGCAGCCCGGCCACGTGCCGGAGCATCTCGTCGGCCCGGGCGCCGGAGTACACGCCCCCCGACTGGAGCATCACGCCGATCCGGGGGCGCAGGTCGCAGGCCTGTCTCTGCGGGTCGAGGCCGAGGACGCGTACCGTGCCGGCGTCCGGCCTGCGGTACCCCTCGCAGGTCTCCACGGTGGTCGTCTTGCCGGCGCCGTTGGGTCCGAGGACGGCGGTGACGCCCGCCCGGGCCGTCAGATCGAGGCCGTTGACCGCGGTCTTCGCCCCGTACCGCTTCACCAGGGCCTCGACCCGGACGACAGGCTCACTTCGCATGGCTCAAGAGTCTAGGTTCGCGGCCGGGGGCTCGGACCGGGGGGTGCGGGAACCGGCCAACAGGCGCCGGCGGCGGGGACGGGCGGGCTCAGAGTTCCTCCTCGCGGGACCGGTGCAGGGGCAGCCACCGCTGCGCGTAGGCCACGGCGTCCGCGACCGGGAACAGCCGGACGTCTGCGGCCCCGACGGTGCCCCGGACGACGTCACGGTCGCGTTCGAAGTCATGGCCCAGTTCGTCGAAGCGGTGGGAGTCGATCGACACCTCGGTCACGACCTCCCACGAGCCGTCGGGTCCCGGCCGGCCCACCGCGACGAGCGGGGCCGGGATCCGGTACTCGGCCAGGTGGAAGCTGGTGCAGGTGTGGTAGCCGGCGCCGAGCAGCAGGACCCGCGCCCCCGCCTTCTCGAGCCGGGCCAGCGGGCTGTGCTCGCCGAGCCGGCAGTCGGGGGCGTGCCCCTCGACCAGTTCCGCCGCCCGCGGCCCCAGCGCCGCGAACGAGGTCTGCGGGTGGGCGCTGCGCAGTGCGCCGGGCCAGGTGCGGACCGTCTCAGGGATCACGCCTACGCCCAGGGCGGGAGTGATCAGGGGGTCGTAGGCGGGCATGGTGGCCCGGATCCGCTCCCACCACTGCGCGGGGACCGGCGGATTGCTCCACAGGGCCGGGTCGGACAGGTCGCCGGACTGGGTGGGGACCACGAGTGTGCCGTCCGGCCCGATCGCGTCGAGAAGTCCCAGGACGACCGCGACAGCGCCTCCGCAGACCCAGCCGAGCGAACGGAGCGAGGAGTGCACGAGGAGGATTTCGCCGGGTTCGACACCCAGCGCGCGAAGCTCCGCGGCGAGGCTGTCGCGGGTGACAAGTGGGCCGGTGGGAGGGGGTGTGGGCATGGTCCGGCAGTGTCCTGGAAGGGGCTCCCGGAGGCCAGTGCTTTTATCGCACCGGCACCCTGGTCTGATCGATCGGAGATCGTTTCCGCAGGTCAGATTAGGTATACCTAAGTGACGCAGGGCACCGCCCGCCGATCAGGGCGCGGCTTGCCTGCCTCTGAGGAATTACGCAACAATGGCGTTGTGAAAAACGTCGGCGAGGCTCGGGAGATCCCCACGGGGACCCCCCAGGAAGAGATCGCGACCGGTGAGCGCTCGACGCGCAACCGGGTCGCGCGGTCCATCCTGGACCACGGGCCGTCGACCGTCGCCGAGCTGGCCGGCCGGCTGGGCCTCACCCAGGCCGCCGTACGCCGCCACCTCGACGCGCTGGTCGCCGACGACGTCGTGGCGGCCCGCGAGCAGCGGGTGTACGGAGCGCGGACACGCGGGCGGCCGGCCAAGGCCTTCGCCCTCACCGACTGCGGCCGTGACGCCTTCGACCAGTCCTACGACAAGCTCGCCGCGGACGCCCTGCGCTGGATCCAGGAACGCTTCGGCGGGGAAGAGGCCGTCGTGGCCTTCGCCCGCGCGCGGATCGCCGAACAGGCCGCCGGGTACCGCGAGGCGATCCAGGCGGCGGCCCCCGAAGAGCGGACCGAAGCCCTGGCCAGGGCCCTGAGCGCGGACGGGTACGCTGCTACGGCGCGCAGCGCACCGGTCGGCGAGCAGCTGTGCCAGCACCACTGCCCCGTCGCCCATGTCGCCGAGAAGTTCCCGCAGCTCTGCGAGGCGGAGACCGAGATCTTCTCGGAGCTGCTCGGGACACACGTCCAGCGGCTGGCGACCATCGCCCACGGCGACGGCGTCTGCACCACGTTCATCCCCAGAGTTTCCACAGCCATTCCCAACGCATCTGCAAGCACGGCCGGGAGGAACCCCGCATGACTCTCCCCACGGAGACTGCCCACCCCGAACTCGAGGGCCTGGGTAAGTACGAATACGGCTGGGCCGACTCCGACACGGCCGGCGCCTCTGCGAAGCGCGGCATCAACGAGGACGTCGTCCGTGACATCTCGGCCAAGAAGTCCGAGCCGGAGTGGATGACGAAGCTGCGTCTCAAAGGCCTGCGGCTGTTCGACAAGAAGCCCATGCCCAACTGGGGCTCGGACCTGTCGGGCATCGACTTCGACAACATCAAGTACTTCGTGCGCTCCACGGAGAAGCAGGCGGAGTCCTGGGAGGACCTGCCCGAGGACATCAAGAACACGTACGACAGGCTCGGCATCCCGGAGGCGGAGAAGCAGCGCCTCGTCGCCGGTGTCGCGGCCCAGTACGAGTCCGAGGTCGTCTACCACCAGATCCGTGAGGACCTGGAGGAGCAGGGCGTCATCTTCCTCGACACCGACACCGCGCTCAAGGAGCACCCGGAGCTCTTCAAGGAGTACTTCGGCACCGTCATCCCGGTCGGCGACAACAAGTTCGCGTCGCTGAACACCGCGGTGTGGTCCGGCGGCTCCTTCATCTACGTGCCGAAGGGCGTGCACGTCGAGATCCCGCTCCAGGCCTACTTCCGTATCAACACGGAGAACATGGGCCAGTTCGAGCGGACCCTGATCATCGTCGACGAGGGTGCCTACGTGCACTACGTCGAGGGTTGTACGGCCCCGATCTACAAGTCGGACTCGCTGCACAGCGCCGTGGTCGAGATCATCGTCAAGAAGAACGCCCGCTGCCGTTACACGACCATCCAGAACTGGTCGAACAACGTCTACAACCTGGTCACCAAGCGCGCCGTGGCGTACGAGGGCGCGACCATGGAGTGGATCGACGGCAACATCGGCTCCAAGGTGACGATGAAGTACCCGGCCGTCTACCTGATGGGCGAGCACGCCAAGGGCGAGACCCTCTCCATCGCCTTCGCGGGCGAGGGCCAGCACCAGGACGCCGGCTCCAAGATGGTCCACATGGCGCCGAACACCTCGTCCAACATCGTCTCGAAGTCCGTGGCGCGCGGCGGCGGCCGGACGTCCTACCGCGGTCTCGTCGAGATCGGCGAGGGCGCCCACGGCTCCAAGTCCAACGTGCTGTGCGACGCGCTGCTCGTCGACACCATCTCCCGCTCCGACACGTACCCCTACGTGGACGTCCGCGAGGACGACGTGTCCATGGGCCACGAGGCCACCGTCTCCAAGGTCAGTGACGACCAGCTCTTCTACCTGATGAGCCGCGGCATGACCGAGTTCGAGGCGATGGCGATGATCGTGCGCGGCTTCGTCGAGCCCATCGCGAAGGAGCTGCCCATGGAGTACGCCCTCGAGCTCAACCGGCTGATCGAGCTCCAGATGGAGGGCGCGGTCGGTTAAGCGACCGCCTCCCCCGTCCAGCCCCTCACGCAAGAAAGCGAGCAGACCGACAGCCATGGCTGAGGCTCAGAACTCCCCCACCCTCGAATCCGCCCGGGCGGGGGGACCCCCACCGGTGGGCAGCACGACCGCCGGCCAGATCGCGGTGGCCGCCGAGTCGACCGTCGCCACGCGCATGAGCGCGCCCCCGTCCTTCGACGTCGCGGACTTCCCGGTCCCGCACGGTCGCGAGGAGGAGTGGCGCTTCACGCCGCTGGAGCGGCTGCGCGGGCTGCACGACGGCACCGCCGTGGCGACCGGCGAGGGCGTGACGGTCGCCGTCGAGGCGCCCGAGGGCGTCACCGTCGAGCTCGTGGACCGCGACGACCCGCGCCTCGGCAAGGCCGGCACCCCGGTCGACCGGGTCGCCGCCCAGGCGTACTCGGCGTTCGAGAAGGCCGGCGTGATCACCGTCCCCAAGGAGATGGTCCTCACCGAGCCGATCCGTATCGCGGTGCACGGCGAGGGCGGGGTCTCCTACGGCCACCAGGTCGTCGAACTGGGTGCCTTCGCCGAGGCCGTCGTCGTCATCGACCACACCGGTGACGCCGTGATCGCCGCCAACGTCGACTACGTCCTCGGAGACGGCGCGAAGCTGACCGTCGTCTCCGTCCAGGACTGGGACGACAAGGCCGTGCACGTGGCCCAGCACAACGCCCTCGTCGGCCGGGACGCGAGCTTCAAGTCGGTCGTGGTGACCTTCGGCGGCGACCTCGTGCGCCTCCACCCGCGCGTGACGTACGCCGGTCCGGGCGCGGAGGCCGAGCTGTTCGGCCTGTACTTCACGGACGCCGGTCAGCACCAGGAGCACCGCCTCCTCGTCGACCACAACGTCCCGCACTGCAAGTCCAACGTCGTCTACAAGGGCGCCCTCCAGGGCGAGGCCGCACACGCCGTGTGGATCGGTGACGTCCTCATCGAGGCCGCGGCCGAGGGCACGGACACCTACGAGATGAACCGCAACCTGGTCCTCACGGACGGCGCGCGGGTCGACTCGGTGCCGAACCTGGAGATCGAGACCGGTGAGATCGTCGGCGCCGGGCACGCCTCCGCCACCGGCCGGTTCGACGACGAGCAGCTCTTCTACCTGATGGCCCGCGGCATCCCGGCCGACGAGGCCCGTCGCCTGGTGGTCCGCGGCTTCTTCGCCGAGCTGGTCCAGCAGATCGGTGTCGACGACATCGAGGAGCGTCTGCTCGCCAAGATCGAGACCGAGCTGGAGGCCACCGTCTGATGGCCGACGACCGTGCCCGATTCATCCGGGCCTGCGGACTGAGCGAGCTGACCGAGGACACCCCGACGCGGGTGGAACTCGACGGCACGCCGGTCTCGGTCGTCCGTACCGAGGGGGAGGTGTTCGCCATCCACGACATCTGCTCCCACGCGAACGTCTCGCTCTCCGAGGGCGAGGTGGAGGACTGTCAGATCGAGTGCTGGCTGCACGGCTCGAGCTTCGACCTCCGCACCGGCAAGCCGTCCGGCCTTCCCGCGACGCGACCCGTCCCCGTATATCCCGTAAAGATCGAAGGGGACGACGTGCTCGTCTCCCTCACCCAGGAGTCCTGAGGCACCCATGGCAACGCTTGAAATCCGAGACCTGCACGTCACCGTCGAGGCCGACAACGCCACGAAGGAGATCCTCAAGGGCGTCGACCTCACCGTGAAGCAGGGCGAGACGCACGCCATCATGGGCCCGAACGGCTCCGGCAAGTCGACCCTCGCCTACTCGCTCGCGGGCCACCCGAAGTACACGATCACCGGCGGCACCGTGCTGCTCGACGGCGAGGACGTCCTGGAGATGTCCGTCGACGAGCGCGCCCGCGCGGGCCTCTTCCTCGCCATGCAGTACCCGGTCGAGGTCCCCGGCGTCTCCGTGTCGAACTTCCTGCGCACCTCCGCCACCGCCATCCGCGGCGAGGCCCCCAAGCTGCGCACCTGGGTGAAGGAGGTCAGGGAGGCCATGGAGCGCCTTCACATGGACACCTCCTTCGCCGAGCGCAACGTCAACGAGGGCTTCTCCGGCGGTGAGAAGAAGCGCCACGAGATCCTCCAGCTGGAGCTGCTGCGCCCGAAGGTCGCGATCCTCGACGAGACGGACTCCGGTCTGGACGTCGACGCCCTGCGCATCGTCTCCGAGGGCGTCAACCGCGTCCGCGAGACCGGCGAGGTCGGCACCCTGCTGATCACGCACTACACGCGCATCCTGCGCTACATCAAGCCCGACTTCGTGCACGTCTTCTCGGGCGGCCGCATCGTCGAGTCCGGCGGTGCCGAGCTCGCCGACAAGCTGGAGAACGAGGGCTACGAGGCTTACGCGAAGCTCGCGGAAGCCGACACGAAGGGTGGCGTATCCGCGTGACGCAGCTGCCGGGCCTCCTCGACACCGAGGCGATCCGCAAGGACTTCCCGATCCTGGACCGTCAGGTCCACGACGGCAGGAAGCTCGTGTACCTGGACAACGCGGCGACCTCGCAGAAGCCGCGCCAGGTACTGGACGCCCTGGGCGAGTACTACGAGCGCTACAACGCCAACGTCCACCGCGGTGTGCATGTGCTCGCCGAGGAGGCCACGGCACTGTACGAGGGCGCGCGCGACAAGGTCGCCGCGTTCATCAACGCGCCGAGCCGCGACGAGGTGATCTTCACCAAGAACGCCTCCGAGTCGCTCAACCTCGTGGCCAACATGCTCGGCTGGGCCGACGAGCCCTACCGGGTGGACCACGAGACCGAGATCGTCATCACGGAGATGGAGCACCACTCCAACATCGTGCCGTGGCAGCTGCTGGCGCAGCGCACCGGCGCGAAGCTGAAGTGGTTCGGCCTGACCGACGACGGCCGGCTCGACCTCTCGAACATCGACGAGATCATCACCGAGAAGACGAAGATCGTCTCCTTCGTGCTGGTGTCGAACATCCTCGGCACCGTGAACCCGGTCGAGGCGATAGTGCGCCGCGCGCAGGAGGTCGGCGCGCTGGTGTGCATCGACGCCTCGCAGGCCGCGCCACACATGCCGATGGACGTGCAGGCCCTCCAGGCCGACTTCGTGGCCTTCACCGGCCACAAGATGTGCGGCCCGACCGGCATCGGCGTCCTCTGGGGCCGCCAGGAGCTGCTCGAGGACCTCCCCCCGTTCCTCGGCGGCGGCGAGATGATCGAGACGGTGTCGATGCACTCGTCGACGTACGCCCCGGCGCCGCACAAGTTCGAGGCGGGCACCCCGCCGATCGCGCAGGCGGTCGGTCTGGGCGCGGCCATCGACTACCTGTCCGCGATCGGCATGGACAAGATCCTCGCCCATGAGCACGCGATCACCGAGTACGCGGTGCGGCGTCTGAGCGAGGTCCCCGACCTGCGGATCATCGGCCCGCCCACGGCCGAGGACCGGGGCGCGGCGATCTCCTTCACGCTCGGCGACATCCACCCGCACGACGTCGGCCAGGTGCTCGACGAGCAGGGGATCGCGGTCCGGGTGGGTCACCACTGCGCCCGGCCCGTCTGCCTGCGCTACGGAATTCCCGCGACCACGCGAGCGTCGTTCTATCTGTACTCCACGCCGGCCGAGATCGACGCTCTGGTCGACGGCCTGGAGCACGTACGGAACTTCTTCGGCTGAGGGGCGTGCTGGAATCGTGCTGTGTCACCCCGGGGGACAACCCCCGCAACCCCGGCCGCGAGGCCACGTAACGGAGGCTGGGATGCGAGGTCGGTCGTCGTGAAGCTGGACTCGATGTACCAGGAAGTCATCCTGGACCACTACAAGCACCCGCACGGGCGTGGGCTGCGCGACGGCGACGCCGAGGTGCACCACGTGAACCCGACCTGCGGCGACGAGATCACCCTCCGGGTGAAGTACGACGGTACGAAGATCCAGGACGTCAGCTACGAGGGCCAGGGCTGCTCCATCAGCCAGGCGAGTGCGTCGGTCCTGAACGACCTCCTGGTCGGCAAGGACCTGGCCGAGGCGCGGAGGATCCAGGAGACCTTCCTGGAGCTGATGCAGTCCAAGGGCAGGATCGAGCCCGACGACGAGATGGAGGAGGTGCTGGAGGACGCGGTCGCGTTCGCCGGTGTCTCCAAGTACCCGGCCCGGGTCAAGTGCGCCCTCCTCAGCTGGATGGCGTGGAAGGACGCGACGGCCCAAGCCCTGGGCGGAGCCGACGCCGAGAGGAAGACGGCATGAGCGAGACCCTTGAGATGAAGCCGGCCTCCGAGGAGGAGGTGCGCGAGGCGCTGTACGACGTCGTCGACCCCGAACTGGGCATCGACGTCGTCAACCTCGGGCTGATCTACGGCATCCACATCGACGACGCGAACATCGCGACGATCGACATGACCCTGACCTCGGCGGCCTGTCCACTGACGGACGTGATCGAGGACCAGGCGAAGTCCGCCACGGACGGCCTGGTCAACGAGCTGCGCATCAACTGGGTCTGGATGCCGCCGTGGGGCCCGGACAAGATCACGGACGACGGACGTGAGCAGCTGCGCGCCCTCGGGTTCAACGTCTGAGAGCCCGCCCGGGGCTTCCCCCGGCACACGAAAGCGGCGGCACCCTCGGGTGCCGCCGCTTTCGTGTGTGCTCGGGCCGCTCTCGTACGTGCTCAGGCCAGCCCGTCCACCAGATTGAACGAGAAGTCCTCGCGGTAGCTGGAGCCGTAGCCGTACGCGTCCAGGCGCAGGGCGAAGTTCTTGTGGCGCAGGAAACGACCGGGGTAGTTAACCGACTCCAGCATGACGGCGCCGGAGGAGTAGGAGGAGGGGACGGCACAGAAGGTGGCGTCCTGCTTGAAGAGGGCCGAGCCGTCGTCGCGTTCGGCGCGCAGGACGAAGTCGCGGTGGCGCAGATACCGGCCGTCCGCCGTGACGAAGGTGGAGCAGGAGCTGTCCGCCAGCCCCTTCACCACGGTGAAGGTGGAGTCCGCGCGGGACTCCGAGCCGCCGACCGCGTCGAGTTTCACCAGACCGCCGCTCACGTGCCAGTAGCGGTCGGGGTAGTTGACCGAACGGACCGAGCGCTGGGTGGTCGTCGGCCTGGGCGCGGACGGCTTCGTCGTCGAGGACGCGGACGGCGCGGCCGGGGCGTGCGGCGTCGAACTTCCCTGCGCCTCGGGGGAGGAGGAGGGCTTCGGCGACGCGGACGCGGTCGTGCTCTGCTTTCCCGTCGGTGACGGCGACCCGCTCACGGACGGGGTGGCGAAGGAGATCAGGCCGCCCCCCTTCCCGTCGTCCGACAGCGGCTGTCCCCGGCGGGCCTGTGACGTGTCGTCAACGTGCTTGTCGTTCAAGGCGATCGCGGTCACGCACGCCACGATGGTGGCCACGGCGAGACCGCCGGCCAGCCAGAGGCGCCGTGTTCCGGGTGCCCGGGAGGTGTCCGGGGCCCAGCCGTTCTCCCAGGGCTGTTCCTGGGAGGGCCGGGACTTGTTGTCTGGCATGCGCTGTTCCTCCAGCGGCGTCCCTGACGGCGGCCGCGGCTGCGATGACCCGGTGTGTGAACGGTGAAACAGTAGTGGAACCTGTGGCTCACGTTCAGTCGTTTGGGCGAGCGCTTTCCATAACGCTTTCGACTCCACGGCGACTTGGGATGAGGAGTACCGGTCCGGCCGCCGTTATGTACACCCGTACGCATCACTGTGTACGCTTGTACACATGGGATACCTGACGCTGGCCGGCGCCATCGCCGCCGAGGTGGCCGCGACGACCGCCATGAAGTACAGCGACGGCTTCAGCAGGCTCTGGCCCTCGCTGCTGACGGCCTCCGGCTACGTCGTCTCCTTCCTGCTCCTCGCCCAGACCCTCAAGACCGTCGGCATCGGCACGGCCTACGCCATCTGGGCCGGGGTCGGCACCGCGGCCATCGCCGTCATAGGGCTGGCGCTGTTCGGGGAGTCGCTGACGCCCACCAAGGCCGCCGGCATCCTTTTGATCGTCGGGGGAGTGGTCGTGCTCAACCTGGGAGGTGCGCACTGATGCCCCGGCGCCACGACCCCGAGCGGCGGCAGCGGATCATCGACGCGGCGATCCGGGTCGTCGGCGACAAGGGACTGGCCGGGCTGAGCCACCGCTCGGTCGCCGCCGAGGCGGACGTGCCCCTCGGCTCCACCACCTACCACTTCGCCACCCTCGACGAACTGATGACCGCCGCCCTGCGACAGGCCAACGAGGGCTTCGCCAAGGCGATCGCGGCCCACGGCGGGCTGACGGACACCCGCATCGATCTCCCCGCCGAACTGGCCGGACTGCTCGGCGACTGGCTGGCCGGCGAGCGTACCGGCGTCGAGCTGGAGTACGAGCTGTACCTGGCCGCCCTGCGACGGCCCGCGCTGCGCCCGGTCGCCGCCGAGTGGGCCGAGGACCTCGCCACCCTCCTCGCCGGGCACGTCGATCCGCTCACCGCACGCGCGCTGGTCGCGCTGATGGACGGGATCTGCCTCCAGGTCCTGCTGACGGACGCGCCCTACGACGAGGAGTACGCGCGCGAGGCGCTGACCCGGCTCATTCCCGCCGCTCCCGGACGCCCGCTTCCCGCCGCTCCCCGGGCCGCGGCTCCGGGTCGGCGTCCCCGCCCAGGCGCCGCACGACGCTGAGCGCCTCCTCGACGCTCCCCGCCACGTCCGTCACCGGATACTGCACATGCCGGACGACCCGCTCCCGGTCCACGACCAGGGTCAGCCGTTTCAGCCGGCTCGCGCCCGCCGCCCGGAACGTCGGCAGCCGCAGCGCCGTGATCAACGTCAGCTCGGCGTCGGACAACAGCGGAAAGCCCAGCCGCTCCTCCTGCGCGAACGCGCGCTGCTCGTCCGGCCGTTGAGTGGACACTCCGTGCACCGCCGCGCCCGCCGCACGGAATCCGGCGAGCCGGTCGCGGTAGGTGCGGGACTCCAGCGTGCAGCCCGGGGTGCCCGGGATCTCCGCCCAGCTCGGCGGGTAGGCGTCGGGGCGGGCGTAGGCGCCGGGGAAGCAGTAGAGAACGGTGTGGAGCGCGCCGTCGGCGACCGGATCACGCGGCGAGCCCTGGTCGTCGACGAGCCGGAGCGCGGGCAGCCGGGTGCCGGTCAGCGCGTGCACCCGCCCGGCCTCCGCGGACGCCTGCCCGGCCGTGGCGGTGGTGCCGCCGTCACCCAGGACCCAGGCGTCCCCCCAGTCCTGGAGGGCGACCAGTACGGGCAGCAGGGCCCGGCCACGCGGGGTGAGGCGGTACTCGTGGCGCACCGGGCGCTCCTGGTACGGCACCCGCGCGAGCACCTCCGCCTCGACGAGAAGCCGCAGTCGCTCGGTCAACACCTTCCGGGACAGGCCGAGTTCACGCTGGAGCTCGTCGAACCGGTGCACTCCGCGCGCGGTGTCCCGGACGATCAGCAGCGTCCACCAGTCCCCGACGACGTCCAGGGCCTGCGCGATGGCACAGCCGGAATCCTCCAGGCTAGTCCTGCGGGCCATGGGCCTCCTCCCGTCGCCGACGGCCATGCTGACACAGTTGGTTCCCAAGAGAAACTCACCAGGTTGACGCGGGTGCGGGGCCCGCCCCCTGAGACACCGCCGCCCGGGTTGGCCTCTGCGGCCCCCCGCCGGTTAGGTTGCCCTCATGACCGACACGACTGTTCCCCGCACCAGCGGCGCCGCGGCCGCCGGCCTCGCCACGATCGCCGCCGACGGCACCGTTCTCGACACCTGGTTCCCCGCGCCCGCGCTCGTCGCCGAGCCCGGCCCGTCCGGCACCGAGCGCCTGTCCGCCGAGAAGGCCGTGGAGCTGCTCGGCGACGGCGCGGCGAAGGCCGTCGGTCCGGACGCCCGCCGGGGCGTCGAGGTGGTCGCGGTCCGTACGGTCATCGCCTCGCTCGACGACAAGCCGCTCGACGCGCACGACGTCTACCTGCGCCTGCACCTGCTCTCCCACCGGCTCGTGAAGCCGCACGGGCAGAGCCTGGACGGCATGTTCGGCCACCTCGCCAACGTCGCGTGGACCTCGCTCGGTCCGGTCGCCGTGGACGACATCGAGAAGGTGCGCCTGAACGCCCGCGCGCAGGGTCTGCACCTCCAGGTCACGTCCATCGACAAGTTCCCGCGCATGACGGACTACGTCGCGCCGAAGGGCGTCCGGATCGCCGACGCCGACCGGGTCCGCCTCGGCGCCCACCTCGCCGAGGGCACCACGGTCATGCACGAGGGCTTCGTCAACTTCAACGCGGGCACCCTCGGCACCTCGATGGTCGAGGGCCGCATCTCCGCGGGCGTCATCGTCGGCGACGGCTCGGACATCGGCGGCGGCGCCTCCACGATGGGCACGCTGTCCGGCGGCGGCAACGTCGTCATCTCCATCGGCGAGCGCTGTCTCGTCGGCGCCGAGGCGGGCGTCGGCATCGCCCTAGGCGACGAGTGCGTGGTCGAGGCGGGCCTGTACGTCACCGCGGGCACCCGGGTCACCATGCCCGACGGCCAGATCGTCAAGGCGCGCGAGCTCTCCGGCGCCTCGAACGTCCTCTTCCGCCGCAACTCGGTCTCCGGCGCCGTCGAGGCCCGCCCGAACAACGCGGTATGGGGCGGCCTGAACGAGATCCTGCACAGCCACAACTGATCACGGGCGGCTGTGACCTGCGGCCGGGCCGGTGGCGCGTCCTCGTCCGGCGCTCAGTCGCCCGGTCGGGTCACGAGCCGTTCGTAGGCCGTGCGCAGCGCGTCGACCGTCTCGCGGGCGGCGGGGCGCAGCGGTGGCCGGACCGGGCCGGCCGGCAGGCCCAGGTCGTTCAGGAGTCCCTTGGCGGTCACGGTGCCGGGCAGGCCCGAGGCCATCGTCAACTCCACCAGTTCCATGGTCTGTTGCTGGAGAACGGCGGCCTCGGCGGTCGCGCCCGCGTCGAACGCGTCCAGAACGGCGCGCAGTCGCTCGGGCACCACGTTCGCGACCGTGCTGACATAGCCCGCACCGCCCACCGCGTACAGCGCCAGGTGGTGCTCCTCGCACCCCGCGTAGTACGCCAACCCGGTGCGGGAGAGCACCTTCTGGGCGCCGAGGAAGTCGTAGGAACAGTCCTTGACCGCGACGATCCGGGGGTGCTCGGCGAGCCGGAGCATGGTGTCCGGTTCGATCCGGGTGCCCGTGCGGCCGGGGATGTCGTACAGCATCACCGGCAGCCCGGACGCGTCCGCGACCTCCAGGAAGTGCGCCTCCAGGGCGTCCTGCGGAGGCCTGCTGTAGTACGGGCTGACGACGAGCACCCCGTCCGCGCCGGCCCTCTCGGCGGACCGGGCGAGTTCGACGGTGTGGCGGGTGTCGGACGTGCCCACCCCGGCGACGATCGACGCCCGGTCGCCCACCGCCTCCCGCACCGCGGCCACCAGCTCCGTCTTCTCGGCGTCCGACGTGGTCGGCGACTCGCCCGTCGTTCCGGAGAGCACCAGGCCGTCGCAGCCGGCGGACACCAGCCGGTCGGCGAGCCGCCGCGCACCGTCGAGGTCCAGCGAGCCGTCGCCGGCGAACGGCGTGACCATCGCGCAGAGCGCGCGGCCGAAGGGAGGGGCGGGGGGCCGGGTGGTGGTCGGAGTCGGGGGTGAGATGCGCTCTGTCGTCATACGGCTAGTCTCGGTCCCGCCAAGGTGAAGCTCTACTTAATTTTCCTACCTGGTACAGGTAAGTATTCCTGTAGTGATGCCTCGCCGTCCGGGGCCGCCGTGGGGGTAGGGGGCGGACGGCCGGGGTACCCGGAGGGTTCCGGAACGAAGGAGGCGGAACCCGTGACCGGGATGACCGACAGGACAGCGGCCGACCTGCGTCGGCAGATCGAACGGACCCGGCACCGGCTCGGGTCCACGGTCGAGGAGCTGGCCGCCAGGGCCGACGTCCGCGGCCGCACCAAGGCCCGCGCCGCCGATCTCATGGACCGCGCCGGCGCGATGACCGTACAGCTGCGCAGCACGGCCTCCCAGGCCGGCTATCACGTGCAGGAGCGGGCGGGCCGTGCGGGGCACGCCGTCCAGGAGCGGGCCGGGCGCGCGGGGCACGCCGTCCAGGAACGCGCGGGCCACGCCGGTCACGCGGCCCAGGGGCGCGGGGTCCGTGCGAAGCACGCCGTGCAGGACGCGGCCACGCGCGTCGGCCGCACCGGCCGGCGACAGGCACTCCATGTCCGCGACGACCTGCGGAACAACGCGGCCCGCGCGAGCCGCACCGCGGAGCGCTCGGCGCCCGCCCCGGTCCAGGCGCCCGTGCGGTTCGCCCTGCGGCATCCGCGGCCGGTGGTGATCGTGGGCGCGGCGGCGGTGGCGCTGGTCGCGGCCGGAGTGATGGGCCGGCGCAGGGCGAAGGAGCAGTAGCCCGGCAGTAGTCGTACCAGGGTGCCGGTCACGGGCGTCGCACACGTCCGTGACCGGCACACTCGTTCTCGGAGCCGGTCGAAGCGGAAGAGCGTCAGTACCTCGGACCGCGACCTCGGGCCGTACGCCGGTGACGCCGTACTCGGCGGGTCGGTGCCCGGGGGACCGGGTCCGGCGTGACGCCGAGCGTCCCGTGGCCCCTGACCGGCGGGCCGGTGACCGGTCGCCGAACGCGAGGACCGAAGCCGCCGACGGCACCCGGCCCGCATTCCGCCCTCGCTCAGCCCGCATTCCGCCCTCGCTCCGTCCACGTTCCGTGCTCCCGCCGACTCCCACCGAACACTCGATTCTCCTGGACAAGAAAAGTTTTCGGTGAGACGCTGGACGCATGCTGGACGTGACCGTGATCGAGGACCCCGAGGCCGCCGCCGTCTCCCTGGACCCCATACGGGCCAGGCTGCTCGCCGAGCTGGCGGCCGGACCCGCGTCGGCGGCGATGCTGGCCGGCAAGGTCGGGCTGCCGAGGCAGAAGGTGAACTACCACCTCAAGGCGCTGGAACGGCACGGGCTGGTCGAACTGGCCGGTGAGCGCCGCAAGGGCAACGTGACCGAGCGGCTGATGCGGGCGACCGCGGCGTCGTACGTGATCTCGCCGCTCGCGCTCGCCGCGGTGCAGCCGGACCCGGACCGCTTCCGGGATCAGCTGTCCGCGCGCTGGCTGCTCGCGCTCGGTGCCCGGCTGGTGCGTGATGTCGGCTCGCTGATCACCGGTGCCGAGAAGGCCCGCAAGGGACTGGCGACCTACGCGCTGGACGGCGAGGTGCGCTTCGCCTCGGCCGCCGACCGGGCCGCGTTCGTCCAGGAACTGACGGCGGGCGTCAGCGCGCTCATCCGCAAGTACGACGCCCCCGACGCCGGGAGCGGCCGCGACCACCGGATCGTCGTGGCCGTCCATCCCACGGTCAAGGCCCCGGCGCTGCCACAGGACCAGCCGCAGCCCCGGAACCGAGAACCAGAACCAGAACCAGACAGTCGGTAATCAGGAGCCCACCATGTCCAAGGAATTCGAGATCGCCCGCGAGTTCGAGGTCGACGCCACACCGCAGCAGGTGTGGGACGCCTTCACCGCGGGGACCGGCGGCTGGCTGTGGCCGATGGAGGAGCCGGAGCCGCACGAGGGCGGCAAGGGACCCTTCGGTTCCACGGTCACCGTCTGGGACCCGCCCCACCGCTACACCAACCGGGTCGAGAACGTCGACGGCATCTCCGAGCAGACCCTCAACCAGCTGGACTACACCGTCGAACCGCGCGACGAGGGCCGGCGGGCCTGGGTGCGCTACGTGCACAGCGGTATCTTCGTCGACGACTGGGACAACCAGTACGACGCGGCGGGCCGGCACACCGACTTCTACCTGCACACCCTGCGGGAGTACCTGACGCACTTCGACGGCCGCCCGGTCGCCTTCGTCACCTTCGACGGGCCCGACGCGTCCAAGGCGCCCGACGCCCTCACCGCCGTGGCGCGGGCGCTGGGCCTCGCGGACGACACGGCAGAGGGCGCGCGCGTCCAGGTCGGCGGCGCCGGGGGGCGCCTCCTCGACGCCGTGGTCGACTTCCGCAACCCGTACTTCGTCGGGCTGCGCGGCGACAACGCCCTCGTCCGCTTCTTCGGCCGCAACCACTGGGGCTACCCGGTCGGCGTCAGCGTCCACGACTTCGCGCCGGACGCCGACGCCCGGGCGAACGAGGCCGCCTGGCGGGGCTGGCTGGACGGAGTGTTCGGCCGGCCCCGCTGACCGCGGCGGCGGGTGTTACGGCTCGAAGCGCAGCACCTGCGGGTCGTGGTCGCTGATCTGGTCGTGGAACTCCGAGTTGATGTGCACGCTGTCGTACTC
This sequence comes from Streptomyces sp. NBC_00637, assembly GCF_045161545.1. Taxonomy (NCBI): domain Bacteria; kingdom Bacillati; phylum Actinomycetota; class Actinomycetes; order Kitasatosporales; family Streptomycetaceae; genus Streptomyces; species Streptomyces sp. NBC_00637. The sequence goes on from NZ_CP109046.1 coordinate 6,523,502, forward strand.
GAAGCCGCAGCCGCGCCGGATCGACGGGCTCACCAGGATCTGGTCCAGGACCTGCTGGTTGCCCTGGTAGTCGTAGGTGTAACGCTCGCTCCTCGGCAGCGACTTGATCGCCGACCACAGCTCGCCGTCACCTTCGAGGAGCTGCGCGGTGCCGGAGAACTCGAAGTCGTTGATGTCGCCCAGCGCGATGACGTCCGCGTTCTTCTGCGTGTCGAGGATGTCCTTGACGAACGCGTTGACCAGCGTCGCCTGCTGGTGGCGCTGGGTCTCCGAGCTGCGCACCACCGGCTGGTACTGCGCGGTGAGGCCTTGGTCGCCGCCCTTGGAGTTGAAGTGGTTGGCGATCACGAAGACCGTACGGCCGCGGAAGACGAACTCGCCGACCAGCGGCTTGCGGCTGCTCGCCCAGGCCGCGTCGGCCGGGTCGATACGGCCGGGGGAGGCGGTCAGCTGCGCCTTGCCGCGCACCTTGGTGACGCCGACGGCGGTGGCCGCGTCGCCGCCCGCGCGGTCGGTGAAGGAGACCCGCTCCGGGTTGAACAGGAACACCTGACGGATGTTTCCGCCCGGCTCGCCGCCGTCCGTGTTGTTCGTCGGGTCGATCGAGCGCCAGTCGTACCTCGGGCCGCCCGCGGCCACGATCGCGTCGATCAGCTTGCCCACCGTCACATCGGCGGCGACCGTACCGTCGTTGGTCGCGCCGTTGTTGTCCTGGATCTCCTCCAGGGACACGATGTCGGGCGACTTCAGGTTGTTCACGATCGCGGAGGCGTGCTCCTCGAACGTGGCGTCGGACGGGTCGAGGTTCTCGACGTTGTACGTCGCGACCGCCAGCTCGCCCTTCTTCTGCTTCTGCGTCGTCTCCCGCTCCAGGCCGCCGCTCTTCAGCGTGCCGAGCCGGTTCGCGACGAGCGTGTAGCCGCCGAACTGGTTGTAGTCCAGCGGACCCGAGGTGACGCCGGTCAGCGCGTCGCCGACGTTCGCGACCGGGAAGTCCGCCGTCGCGCCGAGCGACTGGATCTGGATCCTGCCGGTGTTCTGCGAGGTGTAGGAGCCGTACAGCGCGCCCCCGCTGCGGCTGGTGTTCTCGCGCGGCTTCACCGTGACCCACAGCTCGCTGTACGGGTCGGTGGCGGTGACCACACGGGCGTCGGCGACCTGGACGTTCATGCCCTCGAGGGACTCGTAGTAGTCCAGGGCGTACGTGGCGGGCCGCAGGGTGAGGCCGTTGACCGAGTTGCTCGCGGCGGGGTCGCCGGCCGGGGTGTAGGCGGCCGGGACCGACTTCGCGTTCACGACCGTCGCGGCCGGGACCGCGTTGCCGCTGGAGACCACGGTCACCGTCGGCTTGGTGATCTCCGTGATCGTCTGGTTGCCGGTCGAGGCGCCGCCCGGGACGAACTCCGAGACCGTGCCGGTCACCGTGACGGAGTCACCGACGGCGACCTTGGGAACGGAGCTGGTGAAGACGAAGACGCCCTCGCTGGTCGCCGGGTCGGCGTCCGGGTTCGGATCCTGGATCCAGAAGCCTCTGGACGAGCCGTAAGTGCGCACACCGGTGACGATTCCGGCCACACCCGTGACCGCCTGGCCGGCGTACGGCGACACCCGGGTCGTGCCCTGGATGTCGTGGATGGCCACCGTCTCCGCGTGCGCGGGCGCGGACAGGGCGACGGTGGAGGCCGCGGAACAGACGGCGGCGACGGTGAGCGCGGAGATGCGCGCGGACTTCTTGCTCGGCAACGGAATCCCTCCGGGGACGTACATGAGCGCCGGGACGAGGGTGGAACGTGGAAAACGAGGGTGGTGCGTGGAACGAGGGTGGGGCGTCGAACGAGAGTGGTGCGTGGAGCGAGGGGCCGCGATCCGCGAGGCGGACGTGACGCGCGTAGAAAATACGGTGAACAGATGTCCAGCGGATTTCTACGCGCGTCAATCTCCTGCCTGCTCACGCCACTTGTCAAGGTTTCGGCCATGTACGCCGCCCGGCGGGGAGATGAACCGGGCGGCATGGGTCCATACCCGTCTAGGCTGAGTGGCCCAGTGTCCCCGGCGGGCCGGTGGCACCACGCGTTCTAGGAGAACCAGCCGATGTCAGACAGCTCCCCCCTGCCGCCGGTGCGGCTGCACCCCGAAGCGGAGCTGGCGCGCGACGCGCTGTCCACGCCGTTGCTCTCCCGGGCGGCCCTGCTCGCCCGTTGGGCCGGTCCCGACACCCGGGTCGACGCCGGGGGCGGCCTCGTCGAGGACCAGTTGGCGCCCGCCGCCGAGGTGCTGGGGCTGACCGGGGACGACGCCGCCGCGTACGCGAGCGAGGCCTGGCGGGTCGCCGTGGACGCCGGGCTCGTGGAGGTCGTCGACGAGGAGGCCGGCACCGTCGCGGCCGGCGAGGACCTGGCCCTGCTGACCGGCGGGTCCCCGCACGACATCCTCGCCGTCTGGCTCGGCGCCCTGGAGACGGTGCTCGCCGACGCGGCCGTCCCCGACCTGGACGAGCTGATGGAGGCGATGGACGAGGGCGGCGAGATCGACTTCTCCCGGCTCGACTGGAACCCCGAGGCCGAGGCCGAATTCCTCGACGGTGTCCTCGGCAACCTCTACCTGCTCACCGCCAGCGAGGACGGCCCCGGCGACGCCCCGGTCCCGCTGCCCGCCCTCGCCGCTTCGATGATCATCCCCGGTGACATGGACGAGCCCACCAACGACGTCCTGGAGCAGGTCTCCGACGCGATGATGCGGCTCGACGACCAGTTCCGCCTCCTGGAGCCGATCGGGATCATCGCCTACCGGCCCGTCGACGAGGACCTGATGGCGGACCCCGAGGAGGAGCCCGCCGCCCCCTTCGACGAGAGCGACGTCTCCCGCTACGGCATGGTCCGGCTCACGCCCCTCGGCGTGTACGGGCTGCGGGCCCGGCTGCTGGAAGCCGGCTTCCAGGCCCCGGCCGTCGGCGACCTCGCCGACAAGGGCGCCGACGCCCTCCTCGACGGCAGCTCCGGCTACGGTCCGCGCGCCGCCCTCGCCGAGACCGAGCACTGGCTGGTGCGCCGCGAACCCCTCGACGCGGCACGGGAGTTGCTGGCCGCCGCCCGCGGCTCGGACCCCGGCGCCCCGCTGCGCCGACTGCGCTGCCAGCAGGCCCTCTCCCTCGTCGGCGGCCAGGCCGAACCCGCCGTCCGCGAGGTCCTCGACGACGCCGAACTCGGCGGCCTCGCCCGTGTCTGGCTCAGCGAGCTCGGCGCGACGGACGTACCGGCGCCCTCCGAGGACCTGGTCTTCTGGCTCACCATCGACACGCTCGCTGCGCAGCTCGCCGCGGAGGGCAACTCCGAGGAGCTCCAGGCCCTCGTCGAGGGGCTGGCCGAGCAGCACGGCGGGTTCTTCTCGGCGGCCTGGCGCGTCGACCACCCGGCGACCCCGGACGTCCTGGAGGCGATGGGACGTCTGCATCCGGACAAGCGCATCGCGAAGGAAGCCCGCAAGGCGGCGTTCAAGGCACGGTCGCAGCAGGGCGGATGAGTCTCCCGCCGTGCGGGCTCCTTCGGCCTCCCGTGGCCTGATCCGAACGGATTCACGGAAGGGGGTCCCCTGAAGACGCCCCTCGTTCAACTGCTGTTCAGGCGCGGGCGGGACGGTGGCGCCGAACCGAGGTCCGCCACCCTCCACGGCACCTCCACCGCGTCTCAGGAGACACCATGTCGCTCACCCGCAGGGACTTCGCCAGACAATCCGCGATCACCGGTGCCGGGGTCGCGCTGGCGGGCAGCGTAGGCGCCCTCGCCACCGCGCCGAACGCCCTCGCGTCCACGGAGACCGAGTCCGCGGCGGACACCGCCGACGCGCGCCGGGCGTCGGCGTCCGGGCACCACGGCGTCGGCTACGGCCCGCTGCTGCCCGACCCCGACGGCATCCTCGCGCTGCCGGCCGGGTTCAAGTACCGCGTCATCACCTACAGCGGCAGGACCAAGCTGGAGTCCGGCGAGATCACCCCGTCCAACCACGACGGCACCGCCACCTTCTGCGGCCCGCGCGGTGCCACCCTGCTCGTCAACAACCACGAGCTGAAGGGCCCGCGCGCGAGCTGGGCGTACCCGGTCCCGCTCACCGAGGGCCTGGTCTACGACCCGGCGGCGGCCGGCGGCTGCACGGTCGTCGAGGTGCGCCCCGGCGGCCATGTCGCCGAGTGGGTCGGAATCGCCGGCACGTCCACCAACTGCGCGGGCGGGACCACGCCTTGGGACACCTGGCTCACCGGCGAGGAGACCGAGGACAAGGCCGGCCAGAACGGCATGACCAAGGACCACGGGTACATCTTCGAGGTCGACCCCGAAGACCGCCGCGCCAACCGCGACCCCAAGCCGGTCAAGGCGTTCGGCCGGTACGCCCACGAGGCGGTCGTCATCGACCCCAAGCGCGGCCACGCCTACCTCACCGAGGACGCCTCCGGCCCCAACGGCCTGCTCTTCCGCTGGACCCCGCCGGCGGGCTTCCGGCACGGCCGCGGCAAGCTGCGCACCCTCGCCGACGACGCCGGCGTCCTCCAGGCCTTCAAGTGCTTCGACTCGGGCGGCAAGTTCGTCGACGACCTCTCCCGCGCCACGAAGATCGGCACGGTGTACGGCGTCGACTGGATCGACGTCCCCGACCGCGACGCCAAGTCGGTGCCGGTCCGCAAGCAGTTCACCGACGGCCAGGTCACCCGCGCCCGCAAGCTGGAGGGCATGTGGTGGGGCGACGGCGGCACCTACATCGTCTCGTCCTACGCCCGTGACGAGAGCCCCGTCCAGCACGACGGCGCCGTCTGGTTCTACGACCCCAAGCGCCGCACCCTGACCCTGAAGGTCCTGCTGGGCGTGAACCCCGACCCGTCCGTCGACGGTGCCTTCGACGGCCCCGACAACATCACCGTCTCCCCGTACGGCGGTCTCGTCATCGCCGAGGACGGCGAGGGCGTCCAGCACCTCTTCGGCGCCACCGACAGCGGCCGCACCTACCCCATCGCCCGCAACGAGCTGAACATCGGCACCGCGGACGAGCCGGAGTACAGCGAGTTCACCGGCGTCACCTTCTCGCCCGACGGCCACACCCTGTACGCCAACATACAGACCCCGGGCATCATGCTCGCCATCACCGGCCCCTGGAAGCGCCAGAAGCGGTAATTCACCGACGGCTTTTAATTCGCTCGCGACGTCCGTGCTGCGTCTCCTAGATTGAGATCACGACAACGCACCTCCCGGTGCGCAGGCTGCGGCTACTTCTTTCCACAGAAATGCACGCCGCCGCCGACTCGATCTCGGGAGGCGCAGCATGCGGTGGGTGCCCGGTGCGCAGGCAACGGTTACTTCATTGGATCGGACGGTCGCGGGTTCGAGTCCCGTCATCGGCTCAGGGCCGATGTAGCTCAGTCGGACAGAGCATCTGGCTAAGTCCGTCGCCGACTCCTGATCTCGGGCACCTTCCCCATGCTGCGCCACTCCCCGGAACACGACTGAATGAGCTTTGAATTCGGGGGAATTCATCATGGCGCGCTTCAATGTCCGTGCCCGTAAAAAGCATCCCACCTCGCCCGTGACCACCACGGGCCGCACGCTCCGCACCCACCAGGGCGGCCGAGGATCCGAGCGGGACGCCCGCTCCGAACTCTTTCTGCTGGCGGTGGCCAACTTCGTCTCCCAGCAGACCTTCTACGAGACCGGCGCGGCCCGCGACGACCGCTTCACGAAGCTGGTGCGCGAACTCGCCGTCGACGACCCGTCCTGGACGGCGGGCCTGCTCGGCTGGCTGCGCGGCGAGGGCAACCTCCGTACCGCCGCGGTCGTCGGCGCCGCCGAGTACGTCCACGCGCGCCTGGCGGCGGGCGCCACCGAAGGCCCGTCGAACCGGCAGGTCGTGGACTCCGTGCTGCGGCGGCCGGACGAGCCCGGCGAGCTGCTCGCCTACTGGACGGCGACGCACGGGCGCAACATCCCCAAGCCCGTCAAGCGGGGGATCGCCGACGCCGTACGACGGCTGTACGACGGCAGGTCGCTGCTGAAGTACGACACCGCGTCCAAGGGCTACCGCTTCGGTGACGTCCTCAACCTGGTGCACGCGGCGCCGGACCCGGACAAGCCGTGGCAGGGCGAGCTGTTCCGGTACGCCCTGGACCGGCGGCACCACCCGGACACGGCCGTGCCGCCCGCCTCCGACCCCGTCCTGACCGCGCACCGCGAGCTGACGGCGCTGCCCGTCGAGGAGCGGCGTGCGGTGGTCACCTCGCGGGCCGGGGCCGAGCGGCTCGCGGCGGCCGGGATGACCTGGGAGGCGCTGGCCGGCTGGCTCCAGGGGCCGATGGACAGGGCGGCCTGGGAGGCGGTCATCCCCTCCATGGGGGCCATGGCCGCGACCCGCAACCTGCGCAACTTCGACGAGGCCGGTGTCTGCGACGAGGTCGCGGCGCGGGTGGCGGCGAAGATCAGCGATCCGGCGGAGGTCGCGCGCTCGCGGCAGTTCCCCTTCCGGTACCTCGCGGCGTACCGGCACGCGCCGTCGCTGCGCTGGGCGTACCCGCTGGAGCGGGCGCTCGGCCACTCGCTGGCCAACGTGCCGGCGCTGCCCGGCCGGACACTGGTGCTCGTCGACCGCTCCGGTTCGATGTTCTACGCGCGGTTGTCGGACCGTTCCGAGCTCAACCGGGCCGACGCGGCGGCGATCTTCGGTACGGCGCTCGCCCTGCGGGCGGCCGACGCCGACCTCGTCGAGTTCGGCACCAGCAGCAACACGATCACGTTCCGTGAGGAGGAGTCGATGCTGAAGATTCTGGAGCGCTTCAAAGACCTCGGTGGTACGGACACCACCGAGGCCGTGCGCCGGCACTACCGCGGCCACGACCGGGTGCTGATCGTCACCGACGAGCAGTTCGCGGCGAGCCGCCACGGCGGCCCGACCGACCAGGTCCCGGCGGACGTGCCGGTCTACACCTGGAACCTGGCCGGTTACCGCGCGGGCCACGGTCCGGCGGGCACGGGGAACCGGCACACCTTCGGCGGGCTCTCCGACGCGGCCTTCCGGATGGTGCCGCTGCTCGAGGCCGCCGACGACACCCGGTGGCCGTGGGCGGCCTGAGAGCCGGCCTCGCGTGGCTGCATTCCCGTGGCCGCCGGGGCCTTGCGGGCGGGCCGAACTGATATCTAACATTTCAGTTCATGGAGGCTGTGCCACGCACGCTGCTCAGGGACCGCGCCTACGCGGCGATCCGGGACGCCATCGTGGCCGGGGACATCGCCCCCGGCGCGGTGGTCCGCGACGCCGATCTCGCCGAGCGGCTCGGGCTGTCCCGGGCGCCGGTGCGGGAGGCGTTCGCCCGGCTGGTCGACGAGGGGCTGCTGGAGAGCAAGCCGCAGAGCTACACGCGGGTCACCCCGGTCGTGGCCGCCGACGTGCGGGACGCGGCCGCGGTGGTCGGCGCGATGCACGAGCTGGCCACCCGGGTGGCGGTGCCCCGGCTGTTCGCGGCGGACGTCGAGGGGATGCGCGCGGCCAACGAGCGGTTCGCCGCCGCCGTACGGGAGGGGGACGTGGACGCCGCCCTGCGCGCCGACGACGCGCTGCACGACGTGCTGGTCCGGGCGGCGGGAAACCGCGCCGCCGCCGCCACCATCGCCCGCTACACCCCCCTCGTCCGGCGGCTGGAGCGACGGCGCTTCGGCGAGGGCGGCACCTGCCGTTCGGCCGGACTGCACGGCCGGCTGATCGAGGCCTGCGCCGACGGTGACGCGGACGGCGCCGTCCGCGTCACGGCGGAGATCTGGCGCACCCTCGCGGACCTCGCCGACGCCGACTGACGGACCGACCGACCGCGACCCGCCCACTGCTCCAGGAGGCCCCCATGACCCTCTCCTCGTACGAGCGTTACCCCCTCCTCTTCGGCCCCTCCCCGGTCCACCCGCTGGAACGGCTCACCGCCCACCTCGGTGGAGCCGCGCTCTGGGCGAAGCGCGAGGACTGCAACTCCGGGATCGCGTACGGCGGGAACAAGACCCGCAAGCTGGAGTACCTGGTCGCCGACGCGCTCGCGCAGGGCTGCGACACGCTCGTGTCGATCGGCGGGGTGCAGTCCAACCACACCCGTCAGGTCGCGGCCGTCGCCGCCCGTGCCGGACTGAAGTGCGTGCTGGTGCAGGAGAGCTGGGTGGAGTGGCCCGACTCCGTGTACGACAAGGTCGGCAACATCCTGATCAGCCGGCTCGCCGGGGCAGATGTACGCCTGATCCGGGCCGGGTTCGGCATCGGCTTCAAGGAGAGCTGGGAGCTGGCGCTCAGGGAGGTCGAGGAGTCGGGCGGCAAGCCGTACGCCATCCCGGCCGGGGCCTCCGACCATCCGCTCGGCGGGCTGGGCTTCGCCGGCTGGGCGTACGAGGTCGCCGAGCAGGAGCGGGAGGCGGGCGTCTTCTTCGACACCGTGATCGTCTGTTCGGTGACCGGCTCGACCCAGGCCGGCATGGTCGCCGGGTTCGCCGCGCTGGAGGAGGCGGGCGGGCGGCCCCGTCGCGTGATCGGGATCGACGCCTCGGCCAAGCCCACCGAGACCCGGGAGCAGATCGCCCGCATCGCGCATCGCACGGGGCAACTCATCGGACTCGAGCGCGAGTTGACCGTCGAGGACGTCGAGCTGGACGAGCGGTACCACGCCGGCGTCTACGGCGTCCCGGACGAGACGACCCTGGAGGCGATGCGGCTCGCCGCGCGCACCGAGGGCATGGTCACCGACCCCGTCTACGAGGGGAAGTCGATGGCCGGGCTCGTCGACCTGGTCGCACGCGGCGAGATCGGCCGCGACTCCACCGTGCTGTACGCGCACCTGGGCGGACAACCGGCCCTGAACGCGTACAGCGCGCTGTTCTGAGACCTCGCACGGCTGCGGTTCCACGACGGGACCCGCCACGGCGTCCGCTCCCGTCACGGGACCTGTCCAGGGCGTTTCCTGTTCCCTGTCCGGGTGGCTCCCTGCCTGGTGTCCCCGCGGGAACTGGTGGAACATGCGGGCAGCACGAAAAGACCCTGGTCGTGGACCCGCAGAGACGAGCGCGGTGAGCGGGGGCTTTCTCCGCTCGGTGTCCGGCAAGATGCGCAGAGAGCCCCCGGTTCGCAAGGAGTAACTGGATGACGCAGGTCAGGCCCATGCGTGCGGACGCTCGCCGCAACTACGAGCGCTTGCTGAAGGTGGCGGCCGAGGCCTTCGCCGAGCGTGGGGAGGGTGCTTCCCTCGACGACATCGCCAAGCGGGCGGGCGTCGGATCCGGCACGTTGTACCGGCACTTCCCGACGCGTCGGGCACTGCTGGAGGCGGCCTACGTCGACCGGATCGAGGCGCTCGCCGTACGGGCCGACGAGCTCGGTGGGGAACTCCCGCCGGGCGAGGCGCTGGTGGAGTGGCTCAACGAACTGTGCGTCGGCACGATCCAGGTCCGCGGTATGAAGTCGCTGCTGGGCTCCGCCGTCACGGACGGCAGCGTGGCCCCGGTCACCGCCTGCGGCACGCCCGTGAAGGAGGCGGCGACCCGGCTGGTGGAGGCGGCGCAGCGGGAGGGCACCCTGCGGGCCGACATCGAGCCGATCGACGTACTGCGCCTCGCGCACGGGGTGGCGACGGCGTCGGAGCTGGCGAAGGGGGACCGCGACGCCATCCGCCGGTACGTGTCGCTGCTGACGGAGGGCCTGCGGCCCGCCCGCTGACGAGTCCGCGCGCTCACGAGCCGGCGCCCGGACGCCCCCCGCTCACGACCCCGCCCGCTCAACGACCCCGCAGGCTCAACGACCCGCCCGCTGACGACAGCGGGCGCCCCCGTGGTGGCGGGCGCCCCTGGCCGGACGGCTGCGGGCCGGGCCCGGGCGGGGTGTGGCTACAGTGCCTGGGCACCCGGCTTCACCATGTTCCGCACGGTGCGGGCCTTCACGAAGTCCCCCATGGCCGTCATCTCCCACTCGCCGGAGAACTGCCGGATGAGCTTGGCCATCAGCACGCCGGTCTGCGGTTCGGCGCCGGTGAGGTCGAAACGGACGAGCTCCTCGCCGGTCGAGGCGTCCAGGAGACGGCAGTAGGCCTTGGCGACCTCCGTGAACTTCTGGCCGGAGAAGGAGTTCACCGTGAAGACCAGGCCGGACACCTCCTGCGGGAGACGGCCGAGGTCGACGACGATCACCTCGTCGTCACCGCCGCCCTCGCCGGTGAGGTTGTCGCCGGAGTGCTTGATCGCGCCGTTCACGATGGACAGCTTGCCGAAGTAGCAGCTGTCGATGTGGTTGCGCTGGGGACCGTAGGCGATGACCGAGGCGTCGAGGTCGATGTCCTTGCCGCGGAACGCCGGCTCCCAGCCCAGACCCATCTTGACCTGCGAGAGCAGCGGCCGGCCGCCCTTGACGAGGGACACGGTCTGGTTCTTCTGGAGGCTGACCCGGCCCTTGTCCAGGTTGATCTTCCCCGGGGCGGCGGGCGGCGCGGCGGGCGGCGCCGGAGGCATCGGCGGGGCCGCCGGGCTCATCGGCGACTGGGGCACGGGGGGTGCGGCGACCCGCTGCGGCGGCGCGGCCGGCGCCGGTTCCTCCACCGTCACCCCGAAGTCGGTGGCGATGCCCGCCAGGCCGTTCGCGTACCCCTGGCCCACCGCACGGGCCTTCCACGCGCCGTTGCGGAAGTAGATCTCCACGACGACGAGTGCCGTCTCCGAGCCGAGCTGCGGGGGCGTGAACGTGGCCAGCACGCTGTTGTCGTCCGCGCTGCGGATCGTCGCCGTCGGTTCCACGCCCTGGAACGTCTGCCCCGTGGCGTCCGGGCTGGCGGTGACGACGATCTTCTCGATGCCCGGCGGGACCGCGGACGTGTCGACGGTGATCGCGTCGGGGGCCGCGCCGCCGCCGGAGCGGTAGGTCACGCCGGGGCCGGTCGGCTGGTTGTAGAAGATGAAGTCGTCGTCGGAGCGCACCTTGCCGTCGGCGGTGAGCAGCAGGCCCGAAACGTCGAGCCGCACCGGAGCGGCGACGTCCACCGTCACGCGCGCGGTGGGGAGAGGGATGTTCGAGCCGGGGGTCATAGCTGTCATGTCGGGTGAACGAGCGAGACCACTTTGCCGTTCCCTTACCTGGACCCGAACGGATCCGGGTAGGGGAACGGGTGGGGAAACGGCGGCCGCGGGGGCCTACGGAACCACCACGATCTTGCGGCCGACCCCCGCCGCGAACTGCTCCAGGGCCCTCGGGTACTCGTCCAGCGGCATCCGGTCGCTGATGAAGACCTCCGGGTCCAGGACCCCGTTCGCGAAGAGTTCGGCGGCCCGCTCGAAGCTGTGCAGCACGGCCATCGAGCCGGTGATGGTGATCTCCTGGTTGTAGATCCGGTACGGGTCGACGGTGACCCGGGCCGCGTAGTCGGCGACGCCGAACTGGAGGAAGGTCCCCGCCTTCGCCACGCGCTCCAGGCCGTCCTGGATCGCCGCCGCGTTGCCCGTCGCGTCCACGACCAGGTCCCAGCCGCGCGGCCGTTCCAGCTCGTCCGCGTTCGCCGCCGCCCCGGAGACGCCCAGCCGGCGGGCCGTCTCCAGCCGGGCCGGATTCAGGTCCACCACGTCCACGCTCGCCGCGCCCGTGCGCTTCGCCAGCTCCAGCATCATCAGCCCCATCGTCCCGGAGCCGTAGATCAGCACATGCGCGCCCAGCCGGGACCGCAGCACGTCGTAGCCGCGTACCGCGCACGACAGCGGCTCGATCAGGGCCGCGTCCTGGGTGCGGATGTGCTCGGGCAGCCGTACGCAGTTCGCCACCGGTGCCACCGCGTACTGTGCCGCGCCGCCCGCCGTGGTGACGCCGATCGCGGCCCAGCGTTCGCAGAGGTTGGCATGGCCGGTGCGGCAGTACCGGCACTCGTGGCAGTACAGGGACGGGTCCACCGCCACCCGGTCGCCCGCCGACACCTCCGTGACCTGCGTGCCGACGCCCACGACCGTTCCCGCGAACTCGTGACCCGGCACGATGGGCAGCTTGGGCGCGAACTCGCCCTGGAGGATGTGCAGATCGGTGCCGCACAGACCGCAGGCGGCGACCTCCACGACCACCTCGCGCGGCCCTGGCGTCGGGTCGGGGACCTCGGTGACGACGGCGCGGCCCACGGACTCGATGACGGCGGCCTTCATTTCACGGCTCCCAAGGACAGGCCCTGGACCAGTTTGTCCTGGGCGGCGAACCCCGCGGCGAGCACCGGCAGGGAGATGACGAGCGACGCGGCGCACACTTTCGCCAGGAACAGGCCCTGGCTGGTGATGAAGCCGGTCAGGAACACGGGGGCGGTCTCCGCGACCACGCCGGTGAGCACCCGCGCGAAGAGCAGTTCGTTCCAGCTGAAGATGAAGCAGATCAGGGCCGTGGCCGCGATGCCGGGCAGGGCGATCGGGGCGACCACGCGCGCGAGGATCGTCGGCAGCCGTGCCCCGTCCACCCGCGCGGCCTCGATGATCGCCACCGGGACCTCGGCCAGGAAGGACTGCATCATCCACACCGCGATCGGCAGGTTCATCGAGGTGTAGAGGATGACGAGCAGCCAGATGTTGTCCAGCATTCCCGTGTTCTTGGCGAACAGGTAGATCGGCAGCAGACCCGCCACCACGGGCAGCATCTTGGTCGACAGGAAGAAGAACAGGACGTCGGTCCACTTGCGCACCGGCCGGATCGACAGCGCGTAGGCCGCGGGGAGGGCCAGGAGCAGGACGAACAGCGTCGACGCGACCGACGCCACCGTCGAGTTGACCAGCGCCGGCCAGGGGCTCGCGCCGCCGCCGGTGCCGAAGAACTCGCGGTAGCCGTCGAGGGTGAGGGACGCGGCGAAGGACGGGGGGTTGGTCGCCGCGTCCTGTTCGGAGTGGAAGGACGTCAGGGCCATCCAGGCGACGGGCAGGAAGAAGACGATGCCGGTCACCCAGGCCAGCAGCCCGAGGCCGCCTCGGCGTACGACGTTCATGCGCGGGACACCTCCTCGCGGAACAGGGACGAGACGACCCGCAGGGCGAAGGTCGCGATGACGATCGAGCCGATGACCACCAGGACGCCCGCGGCCGAGGCGAGGCCGTTCTCATGCGCCTGGTAGAAGCTCTGGTAGACGGTGTAGGGGAGGTTGGCGGTGCCCAGGCCGCCGGAGGTGAGGGTGAAGACGGCGTCGAAGTTCTGGACGATGTAGATCGAGCCGAGCAGGGCGCCCAGCTCCAGGTAGCGGCGCAGGTGCGGGAGGGTCAGGTGGCGGAAGATCTGCCAGTCGCCCGCGCCGTCCACCCGCGCCGCCTCGATCTGTTGCTGGTCCCGGCTCTGGAGGCCGGCCAGCAGGATCAGCATCATGAACGGCGTCCACTGCCAGACCAGGGAGGCCTCCACGGCGAGCAGCGGGGTGTCGGAAATCCAGTCCGGCTGGGGGCCGCCCACGTAGTGCAACAGGCCGTTGAGCAGCCCGTATTCGGGGTTGTAGAGGACGTGCTTCCAGAGCAGGGCGGCCGCCACCGGCACCACCAGGAAGGGCGCGATCAGCAGCGTGCGGACCACACCCCGGCCCCGGAACCGGCGGTCCAGGAGCAGCGCCAGGGCCAGTCCCAGCACCAGGCTGACCAGCACCACGGTCGCCGTCAGCAGGACGGTCGTCCACACCGAGTTGCGCAGGTCGGCGTCGGTCAGGACCTGGTGGTAGTTGTCGAACCCGGTGAAGCGGCGGGCCTTGGGGTAGAGGGCGTTCCAGTCGAAGAAGGAGATCACCACCGTGGCCACGAACGGGAGCTGGGTGACCACGATCATGAAGACCAGGGCGGGCAGCAGCGGGGCCCTGGTCGCCCAGGCGCGCAGCCGGGGGGACGGCCCGCGCGGGATGGGTGCGGAGGGTGCGGCCACGGGGGCCGTCGTCGTCGCGGTCATCGTCCCTCGTACTCCTCGGAGATCCGCTCGGCGAGCTGCTGGGACTTCTTCAGGGCCGACTCGACGGACTGGCGTCCGGCGATGGCCGCGCTGATCTCCTGGGAGACCTTGGTGCCGAGGTCGGTGAACTCGGGGATGCCGACGAACTGGATGCCGGGCGCGGGCCGCGGCTGCACTCCCGGGTCGTTGGGTCTCGCCGCCTCGATGGCCTGCTTCGTCATGTCCTGGAAGGCGGCCGCCTCCTCGCGGTAGGCCGCGTTCTCGTAGGTCGACGCCCGCTTGCCGGCCGGCACGTTCGACCAGCCGATCTCCTCGCCGACGAGCCGCTCGTACTCCTTGCCGGACGCCCAGGAGACGAACTTCCAGGCCTTGTCGGCGTTGCGGGAGGCCTTCTGGATGCCCCAGGCCCAGGTGTAGAGCCAGCCGGAGGCGCCGGTCTTCTCCACGGGGGCCGGGGCGTAGCCCATCTTGCCCTTGACCGGGGACTTCGCCGCCTCCAGGGAACCGGCCGCCGAGGTGGCGTCGTACCACATGGCGACCTTGCCCTGGGTCATGTTGTTGAGGCACTCGGCGAAGCCGGACTGGGCGGCTCCGGACTCGCCGTGGTCGCGGACGAGGTCGACGTAGAACTTCGTCGCCTTCTCGAACGCGGGCGAGTCGAGCCCCGCCTTCCAGTCCTCGTCGAACCAGGTGCCGCCGAAGGTGTTCACGACGGTCGTCAGGGGCGCCATCACCTCGCCCCAGCCGGGCAGTCCGCGCAGGCAGATGCCCTTCATGCCGGGCTCGGCCCCGTCGGTCTTCGCCGCGAGGTCGGCCACCTGCTGCCAGGTGGGATGGGCGGGCATCGTCAGGCCCCGCGCGGCGAACACGTCCTTGCGGTACATCAGGAAGGACGACTCGCCGTAGAAGGGCTGGCCGTAGAGCTTGCCGTCGTCCCCGGTGAGGGACTCACGCATCGGTTTCAGGACGTCCCGCTCGTCGTAGGCGGGGTCCGCCGCCACGTAGGAGTCCATCGCGTGCAGCCAGCCGTTGCGGGCGTAGATCGGTATCTCGTAGTTCGACAGGGTCGCCACGTCGTACTGGCCCGCCTGGTTGGCGAAGTCCTGGCTGATCTTGTCGCGGACGTCGTTCTCCGGCAACAGGGTGAAGCTGACCTTGATGCCGGTCTCTTTGGTGAAGTGGTCGGCGGTGAGCTTCTGCAACTCCGCCATCTGCGGGTTGTTGACCATGAGGACGTTGAGGGAGTCGCCGCCGGAACCCGCCCCGCCGGCTCCGGCCCAGCAGCCGGAGAGCAACGGGGCGAGCAGCGTCCCTGCGGCGACCGCGGCGAGTGCGGCTCGCGGCCTCCGTCGGCTCTGGGTGCGCATGGATCGCTCCTGGGCATAGGGGATGTATCGGGCACCCCGAGGCATGGCGGTGCCCTCGGGGGAGGGTGGTTCGGGGGTTCAGACCCGGATGACCTGAGGCCCCAGCAGTGCGTACCGATGGGCCTCGGCCGCCGGCAGCAGCGTGCTCGTCACGATCGCCTCCAGCGCGCCCACCTCGGCGAACCGGCAGAAGCCGACCGCTCCGAACTTGGTGTGCACGCCCACGAAGGCCACGCGTCGGGCCGCCCGCACGGCCTGCGCCTTGACCTCGCCGACCGCCGGGTCCGGGGTGGTCAGACCGTGTTCGCGGGAGATGCCGTTGGCGCCGATGTAGGCGAGGTCGACGACGAAGCCGGCCAGCATCTTCGTCGTCCAGTGGTCGACGGTGGCCAGGGTGCCGGAGCGGACCCGGCCGCCGAGCAGCAGTACGGACGTGTTCCCGGCCCCGGCGAGCGCGCCCGCGACCGGCAGGGACGCGGTGACCACGGTCAGCGGCCGGTCCCTGGGCAGCGCCTCGGCGATGAGCTGCGGGGTGAAGCCCTCGTCGACGAAGACCGTCTCGGCGTCCCCGAGCAGAGCGGCCGCCGCGGCGGCGATCCGGCGCTTCTCGGGCACATGGCTGGTGGCGCGGAAGGCCAGCGTCGTCTCGAACCCGGCGCTCTCCACGGGATAGGCGCCGCCGTGTGTGCGGCGCACCAGGCCGTGGTCCTCCAGGGCGCGCAGATCCCGCCGTACGGTTTCCCTGGCCACGCCCAGTTCGGCGGCGAGCGTGGCGACGTCGACCGCGCCGGTGGCGCGTGCGGCGCGCACGATCTCGCGCTGGCGCTCCTCCGCCGTTCTCGGGGTCATGTCGTCACCTCGCTCTCCCGCCGTCCTGCCCGTTCGGGCCCGGTGGGACCCATGGGGGAAGTTCTACAGCGGGTGCGCGGCACTGACCAGGCCTGTTGCGGGCCCGATACTGCCCGGGTGGGCCCGTTTGCCGCGCGGCCCGCCCGGCTCGGACCTGCGGGGCAGCCGGGCGGCGGGTGGGATCGGGCAGGGCGGGTGCCCGGATACGGCGGCGGGCGGGCCCGTTCGGTGCCCGCCCGCCGTCCGTGAGGTCCGCCCCGCGGTCAGTACGGCCAGATCGGCGGGTCGCTGACGAAGTGCCCGCCCAGGTAGGCGTGGGCGATGTTCTCCGGGTCGAGTTCACCCTGCTCGGCGATGAGCTTCTCGGCGTACTGCTCGGAGTCGTCCTGCGGTTCGTAGCCGAGCGCCCGCGCGGTGCCGAGGTCCCACCACAGCCGGGTGTTGGCGGAGGAGCCGTAGACGACGGTGTGGCCGACGTTCTCGGCGGTCAGGGCCGCGTGCAGCAGGCGGGCGCCGTCGGCCGGGCTCATCCACAGGGACAGCATGCGCACGCTGGTGGGCTCGGCGAAGCAGGAGCCGATGCGTACCGACACGCTCTCCAGGCCGTGCTTGTCCCAGTAGAGCTGGGCGAGGTCCTCGCCGAAGGACTTGGACAGGCCGTAGAAGGTGTCCGGGCGGCGCGGGGTGTCGATCGGGATCAGTTCGCCCTCGCCGGGCGACGCGCCGTCCCGGGGGCGGGGCGTGAAGCCGACCGCGTGGTTGGAGGAGGCGAAGACGACGCGCTGCACGCCCTCCTCGCGGGCCGCCTCGTACAGGTGGTAGGTGCCCGCGATGTTCGCGCCGAGGATCTTCTCGAAGGGGGCTTCCAGCGAGATGCCGGCCAGGTGGATGATCGCGTCGACGCCCCGCACGGCCTCCCGGACCGCGTCCTTGTCGGCCAGGTCCGCGACGATCGCCTCCGGCGCGTCGTCGATCGGACGCAGGTCGAGCAGGCGCAGCTCGTAGCCGTAGGCGGGCAGCAGCTCCCGCATCAGGGTGCCGAGGCCGCCGGCGGCGCCGGTGAGCAGGACGGTGCGCGGAGCGGGCATCCTCGGGTCTCCTTGGATCACTGAAGGGCGGGGCGGACGCATGTGTGGCCGCAGTTCACATGCATGGACACGCTAAGGAGCGGTGACGTCGCCCGTCAAGTCTCCTACAGGAGTGACAAAACTGCTGGTGTCTCGCGGGTGGGCGCGCTTGACCCGGCTCGATCGGGCACCCTAGCGTGAGCTTGTTCAGGAATATGGACGCTGCTCAAGAATATGGACCCGTTATGGACCCGGGAGAGCCCGTGACGTCAGCCCCGCTCGCCGACCGCCTCCGCGTCCCCAGCGGACCCTTGTTCTTCCCCGTCACCGCCTACGGCCCCGACGGCTCCCTCGACCTCGACACCTACCGCGCGCACGTACGCCGCGGCGTCGAGGCCGGCGCCGCCGCCGTCTTCGCGGCCTGCGGGACCGGGGAGTTCCACGCGCTCGCCCCGGAGGAGTTCGAGGCCTGCGTGCGGGCGGCCGTGGCCGAGACCGCCGGGCGGGTGCCGGTCGTCGCGGGCGCCGGCTACGGGACCGCGCTCGCCGTGCGCTACGCGCGGCTGGCCGAGTCGGCCGGGGCGGACGGCCTGCTCGCCCTGCCGCCCTACCTCGTCGTCGCCGCCCAGGAGGGCCTGCTGCGCCACTACCGGGAGGTGGCGGCCGCGACCGCGCTTCCGGTCGTCGTCTACCAGCGCGACAACGCCGTCTTCACCCCCGAGACCGTCGTCGGACTCGCCCGCACCGAGGGCGTCATCGGCCTCAAGGACGGCCTCGGCGACCTCGACCTGATGCAGCGGACCATCAGCGCCGTCCGCACCGAGGTCACCGGCGACTTCCTCTACTTCAACGGCCTGCCGACCGCCGAACAGACCCAGCTCGCCTACCGGGCCCTCGGCGTCACCCTCTACTCCTCGGCCGTGTTCTGCTTCGCCCCCGAGATCGCCCTCGCCTTCCACCGGGCCCTCACCACCGGCGACGACACCACCGTCCACCGCCTCCTCGACGGCTTCTACCGGCCGTTCGTCGAACTGCGCGCCCAGGGGCGCGGATACGCCGTCTCCCTCGTCAAGGCCGGGGTCCGGCTGCGCGGCCTCGACGTGGGCGAAGTGCGCCCGCCGCTGCACGAACCGAGCGAGGATCATGTCAAGCGGCTCGCCCAGGTGATCGAGAGCGGCTACGCGCTGATCGAGGAGGACAGGTAAGTGAAGGCGTCGACATTCGTCTATCCCTGGGACGTCACCGGCGACCCCGGGGCACCGGCCCGGATCGCCGCGCTCGGCGTGGAACAGGTGACCCTCGCCGCCGCCTACCACTCCACCCGCGCCCTCACCCCCCGCCACCCGCGGCACCGCATCGTCACCGCCGAGCACGCGGCCGTCCTGTACCCGACGGATCCGGCCGGCGACCGCTGGAAGGGCCGCGCCCTGCGCCCGTACCCGGCCGGCGACTGGGCCCCCGGCGACGCCTACGGCGAGGCCGCCGAAGCGCTCGCGGGGGCGGGTCTCGACGTGCACACCTGGGTGGTCCTCGCGCACAACTCCCGCCTCGGCGCCGAACATCCGGACACCTCGGTCGTCAACGCCTACGGCGACCGCTACCCGTGGGCCCCCTGCATCGCCCAGCCCGCCACGCGCGCGTACCTCGTCGACCTCGCCGCCGAGGCCGCCGTACGCCCCGGCGCGGCCGGCACCGAACTGGAGTCCCTCGGCTGGTACGGGCTCCAGCACCTGCACGCCCACGACAAGACCGGCGGCGTCGGCCTCGGGGACGCGGGCCAGTACCTGATGGCGCTCTGCTTCTGCCCCGTCTGCCGGGCCGGCTACGGAGAGCAGGGCCTGGACGCCGACGTGCTCGCCGTCGCCGTACGGGAGGCGCTGGAGCCGCTGTGGCAGGGGGCGCCGGACGGCGGGGGAGGCTGGACGGAGATCGAGAAGCTGCTCGGGCAGGAGACGGCGGCGGCCACGCGCGCGTGGCGCGACGAGACCGCCCGTACGCTCCAGGAGACCGCCGTACGGGCGGTACGGGACGCCGCGCCCGGCGGCTTCCAGGTCCTGCTGCACGCCGACCCCGTGACCTACCACGTCGGCGCCAACCCGGGCGTCGATCCCGAGCACGTCCTCTCCGTCGCCGACGGCGTCGTCGTGCCCTGCGCGGGCGGGCCGGAACTGCTCGTGCCCTTCGCGGCGCACCGTCGCGAGGGCACGGTCGTGGCCGCCAACTTCGGCGTCGTCTCCGGCATGGGCGGCAGCCCCGGCACGCTCACCGCCGACCTGGCGCGGGCACGTGACCTCGGGGCGACCGAACTGCGGCTGTATCACGCGGGATTGGCGTCGGACGGGGACCTGGCGGCCGTACGGGAGGCGCTGGCCGCCCGCTGAGCGCCCCGCAGCAGCGGCAGGACCGTCAGCCGGGCCACGGCCAGCCCCACCAGCAGCGGCCGGTACGGCACGAGTTCGACCAGGACCGCGCCCGCCGCGAGACCGACGGCGGTCGGCGCGTACAACAGCGTGCCGGCCGTCGCGGTGACCCGGCCGAGCAACGCGTCCGGCGTCCCCCGCTGCACGGCCGTCAGCGAGGCGATCAGCACACAGGGCAACCCCGCCCCGGTCGCCGCGGCGCACACCAGGGTCACCGGGCCCGAGGCGGCGGCCTGCGCGGCGACCGCGACGGCCGACAGGCCGATCCCGTACGCGGCGAACCGGCGTTCCCCCAGCCGGCGCAGCGCGGGCCCCGAGAGCAGCCCCACCACGATCGAACCGACACCCTGGAGGGCGTAGAGCGTGCCCGCGTAGGCGGGGGAGTGACCGAGGCCCTCGACGACGGCGTAGACCAGCGGGCCGCCGAGACCCGAGCACAGCATCGTCGCACCGCCCGCCAGGACGAGCGGGCGCAGCTCGGGGTGGCCCCACAGGAAGCGGGCGCCCTCGGCGGTCTGCGCACGCCATCGGGCGGTGCCCTTTCGAGGCCGCCGCTCACCGCCGACCCGCGCACACGCGTACAGCCCCGCCGCACAGCCGAAGGAGGCCGCGTCCAGCAGCGCCACGGCCGGCCCGCCGTAGGCCGCGTAGACGCCCGCGCCCGCGAGCGGGGCGACCAGTTTCATGCCCTCCGTGGTCATCATGCGCAATCCGTTGAAGTCGCCGAGCAGTTCCGGGGCGACGACCGCGGCGACGAGCGCGGACTCCGCCGCGTCGGCGACCACCGAGGCCGCGCCGTACAGCGCCAGCACCGCGAACAGCAGCCACAACCGGTCGGGTGAGTCGACCACCAGGACGACGGGCAGCAGGACCGCCGGACCCAGGTTGAACGCGAGGAGCAGGGGCCTGCGGTGGGCGCGGTCGGCGAGGGTGCCCAGCACCGGTCCGAACAGGACGGGGACCCACAGCGCCAGCGCGCACAGCGCCGCGAGCCCGTTCGAGCCGGTGAGGTCCTTGACCCACACGCCGGACGCCAGCCACAGCGCCGAGGTGCCGAAACCGGAGACCGCCGAGGCGGCCAGATAGAGCGCCGCGTCGCGGTCCCGCAGGACGCGTGCCACGGACCAGTTCTTCGTCATACCCGGTCATCGTGGGTCTGAGGCGGTCGCCTCGGCATCGGGCAGTTGCCCTACGGCACCCGTCGGGCCGGCGGGAGACCGACGGAACCCGTAAGCCCTGCCCGCTGCCGCGCCCGGCACCGATGAGTTCGCGAGCCGCCGCCGGTCTTCCCTCGTATGACCGACACGACGAGCACATTCGACCTCGGCCCGCAGACCCTGATCGTGGCGCGCCTCGCGGAGGGCGTCCGCGACGAGCAGCTCGCGGACGGGACGCCCTGCCCGGGCTGCGCCGTCCGCAACATGCTCGGGCATCTCACCGGCCTCGCCGTCGCCTTCCGGGACGCCGCCCGCAAGGACCTGGGGGCCACCACCGACACCGCTCCGGACGCCGCTCGGCCGGAGATCGGCCCCGGCTGGCGCGCCGAGCTGCCCAAGGTGCTCGATGAACTCGCCGACGCCTGGCGAGACCCGGCCGCCTGGACCGGCATGACCCGCGCGGGCGGCATCGACCTGCCCGGCGCGGTCGCGGGCGCCGTCGTCGCCGACGAGCTGGTCATCCACGGCTGGGACCTGGCCCGCGCCACCGGGCAGGAGTACACGCCCGACCCCGCCGCGCTGCGCGCCTCGCACGACTTCCTGCGGGCGGCCGCCGAGGAGTCCGACCGCGGGGACGGCATCTTCGGCCCCGTCGTGTTCGTGCCGGCGGACGCCCCCCTGCTCGACCGCGCGGTCGGACTGAGTGGCCGCGACCCGGGTTGGAAGCGCTGACCGGCGCTCCGGGACCGCACCGCCGGACACCGGGCGGACCCTGTGTGACTCCCGGGGCCACCGGGTAAGCGGGGGACACAGGGTAGGCAGGGGTCGCCGGCGACACAGGGATCGCAGGGGCCACCGGGGACACAGGCGGCGCCGGGGAGGCAGGGGAAACACGGCGCGTCCTGCGGGCCCGAAACGTACGCTCCCCACCATGCCCCTGAGCCTCACCGTCCTCGGTACCGCCTCTCCCCACCCGGGGCCGGGCCGCCCCTGCTCCGGCTATCTCCTGCGCGGCGCGGGGGCGGAGGTGTGGGTGGACGCGGGCCCCGGCACGTTCGCGGAGTTGCAGCGGCACACGGATCCCGACCGGCTCACGGCGATCTGGATCTCCCACCTGCACGCCGACCACAGCGCCGACCTGCTCGCCGCCGCCTACGCGTTCGCCTACGGCGGGATGGCCCCGCCCGCCCCGATCCCGGTGTACGCGCCGCTCGACTGCGCCCGCCGGATCGCCGGCTTCCTCGGCCGCCCCGACGTACGGTTCCTGAGCGAATTCCTCGACTTCAGGGCCCTGTTCGACGGGCACACCGTACGGCACTGGAACCTGCGCCTCACCTCACGCGCGGTGGCGCACGACACCGAGGCGTACGCGCTGCGCGCCGAGTGCCAGGGCAGCGTCCTCGCGTACTCGGGGGACACCGGACCGTGTGACGCCCTCACCGAACTCGCCTCCGGCGCCGATCTGTTCCTGTGCGAGGCGGACATCGACAGTCATCGCGAAGGCGAACAGGGGCCGCGGGTGCATCTCACCCCGGAGGACGCCGGCGACGCCGCCCGCAGGGCAGGGGTGCGCGAGCTGTACATCACCCACGTCGGGCCCACGCTGACCCGGAAGGACGCGACCGCCCGCGCCGCCGCCGCCTTCGGGGGCCCCGCCCGGACCGCCCGCGAGGGCGAGACCCTCCCGTTCTGACCCCTTCGGGCGCTCCCGTCCCGGCAGCCCCACCTCGGCAACGCGAACTTCCTTTGTCAGAAGCATTGACGAAACACAGGGCCACTTCTACCTTCAACGCGTCGTACTTCGTACGTCATATATGAGACGCGATACGCGAGATCTCAGATCAGATACGCGACATCCGAGAGGCGCGCATGACCTCTGTGCCCACGCCGATCCCGTCCCGCACGCAGTACGTGCTGGAGGAGATCAAACGCCGCATCCTCACCGGACGGCTGACGCCCGGTCAGGCTCTGGTCGAGACCGAACTCGCCGCACAGTTCGGGGTGTCCAAGACCCCGGTGCGCGAGGCGCTCAAGACCCTGGCCGGCACCGGACTGGTCGTCATGAGCCAGTACAAGGGCGTCACGGTGCGCATGGTGGACGCGGACATGGCGCGCGAGGTCTACGACGTACGCCTGCTCCTCGAACCCGAGGCGCTCCGGCGGGCCGTGCGGCGGGGCGCCTCCCTGGACGCCGCCCGCGAGGCGCTGACCAGGGCCGACCAGGCGACCGACACCGCCGAACGGTCGCTGGCCAACCGTGAGTTCCACCGCGCCCTGTACCTGCCGTGCGGCAACCCGCTGCTCGGCCGGATGCTCGACGAGGTGCGCGACCAGGCCGCCCTGGTCTCCGCCGTCGCCTGGGCCGCCTCGCCCTCCTGGGAACGGGAGGCGGGCGAGCACCGCGAGATCCTGCGGCTCGCCCTGGACGGCGACGGCGACGGAGCGGCCCGTGCCCTGCACGCCCACATCGCGTCCTTCGTGCACCGGGCTTTCCCCGAGACCGCCCAGGAGGCCCATGAGGGGCCCCGGGCAGAGAAAGGTCAGGAATGAGCAGCGTGGCGTTCGAGACCCAGCGGGCGGCCCTGGCCGACGTGGTGGCCATCCCGGTGACCCCGTTCGCCGAGGACGGCTCCGTCGACGGCGAAACCCACCGGGCCCTGGTGCGCCGGCTGCTCGACGGCGGGATCACCACCCTCACCCCGAACGGCAACACCGGCGAGTTCTACACCCTGACCCCCGAAGAGCGCCGTCTGGTCACGGAGTCGACCGTCGAGGTGGCCGGCGACCGGGCGGCGATCCTGGTCGGCGTCGGCCACGACATCCCGACCGCCGTCGCCTCCGCCCGGCACGCCCGCGAGCTGGGCGCGCAGATGGTGATGGTCCACCAGCCCGTCCACCCGTACGTGTCGCAGAGCGGCTGGGTCGACTACCACCGGGAGATCGCGGCGGCGGTACCCGAGCTGGGCGTCGTCCCGTACATCCGCAACGCGCAGCTGCGCGGCGAACGACTCGCCGAACTCGCCGACGCCTGCCCGAACGTCATCGGCGTCAAGTACGCCGTCCCGGACGCCTCGCGCTTCGCCGCGTTCGCGCGGGACGCGGGCCTGGAACGCTTCGTCTGGGTGGCCGGTCTCGCCGAGCCGTACGCCCCCTCCTACTTCTCCGCGGGCGCCACCGGCTTCACCTCCGGGCTGGTGAACGTCGCCCCGGCCGTCTCGCTGAACATGATCGAAGCGCTTCGATCCGGGGACTACCCGGCCGCGATGAAGGTGTGGGAACAGATCAGACGCTTCGAGGAGCTCCGGGCCGCCAACGGCTCCGCCAACAACGTCACCGTCGTCAAGGAGGCGCTTGCCTCCCTTGGTCTGTGCCGCCGCGAGGTCCGCCCGCCGAGCCGGACGCTGCCCGAGGCCGAGCGCGCCGAGGTCGCCGCCATAGCCGCCGGATGGTCCATATGAAGCGCTTCGACGATCAAGCCCGCAAACGCCCCGAGGACCTCAGAAGCCACCAGTGGTACGGCGCCGAGGGCCTGCGCTCCTTCAGCCATCGTGCCCGCACCCGCCAGCTCGGCTACCTCCCCGAGGAGCACCTCGGCAAGCCGGTCGTCGCGATCCTCAACACCTGGTCGGACATCAACCCCTGCCACGTCCACCTGCGCGACCGCGCGCAGGCCGTGAAGCGGGGCGTGTGGCAGGCGGGCGGCTTCCCGCTGGAGTTCCCGGTCTCCACACTCAGCGAGACCTTCCAGAAGCCGACCCCGATGCTCTACCGCAACCTGCTCGCGATGGAGACCGAGGAGCTGCTGCGCTCCTATCCCGTGGACGGCGCCGTGCTGATGGGCGGCTGCGACAAGACGACACCCGCGCTGCTCATGGGCGCGGCCAGCGTCGACCTGCCGACGGTCTTCGTCCCGGCCGGACCCATGCTGCCGGGACACTGGCGCAACGAGGTCCTCGGCTCGGGCACCGACATGTGGAAGTACTGGGACGACAAGCGGGCCGGCCTCATCGGCGACTGCGAACTCGCCGAGCTGGAGAGCGGCCTGGCGCGCTCGCCGGGCCATTGCATGACGATGGGCACGGCATCCACGCTGACGGCCGCCGCGGAGGCGCTGGGAGTGACGGTGCCGGGCGCGTCGAGCATCCCGGCCGTGGACTCCGGGCACGACCGGATGGCGGCCGCCGCGGGTCTGCGCATCGTCGAACTGGTCCACCGGGACCGCAGACTGAGCGAGATCCTCACCGCGGACGCGTTCGAGGACGCGGTGACGACCGTCCTCGGCCTCGGCGGTTCGACGAACGCCGTGATCCACCTCATCGCCATGGCGGGCCGCGCCGGCGTCAAGCTCACCCTCGACGACTTCGACCGCGTCGCCCGGACCGTCCCCGTGCTCGCCAACGTGCGGCCCGGCGGCCGGAGGTACCTCATGGAGGACTTCCACTTCGCGGGCGGACTCCCCGGCTTCCTCTCCCGGATCCCGGACCTGCTCCACCTGGACCGCCCGACCATCTCCCACGACACGCTGCGTGAGCAGCTCGCCGGCGCCCAGGTGCACGACGAGGACGTCATCCGTCCCCGGAGCAATCCGGTCGCGAGCGAGGGCGGGGTCGCCGTGCTGCGCGGCAACCTCTGCCCGGACGGCGCCGTCATCAAGCACATCTCCGCCGAGCCCCATCTGCTCCGGCACACCGGCCCCGCGGTCGTCTTCGACGACTACCGGACCATGCAGCGCACCATCAACGACCCGGAGCTCGGGATCACCGCCGACACCGTCCTGGTGCTGCGCGGTTCCGGTCCCAAGGGCGGGCCGGG
Organism: Streptomyces sp. NBC_00637; assembly: GCF_045161545.1. Classification (NCBI taxonomy): domain Bacteria; kingdom Bacillati; phylum Actinomycetota; class Actinomycetes; order Kitasatosporales; family Streptomycetaceae; genus Streptomyces; species Streptomyces sp. NBC_00637. Next base: position 6,549,094 of record NZ_CP109046.1, read on the forward strand.
CATGCCCGAGTACGGCATGCTGCCCATCCCCGACCATCTGCTCAAGCAGGGGGTGCGGGACATGGTGCGGATCTCCGACGCCCGGATGAGCGGGACGAGTTACGGCGCGTGCGTCCTGCACGTGGCGCCCGAGTCGCACGTCGGCGGGCCGCTCGCCCTGGTGCGCACGGGGGACTCGATCACCCTCGACGTCGAGGCCCGTTCCCTCCGGCTCGATGTGGACGACGAGGAGCTGGAGCGGCGCCGGGCGCTGTGGACGCCGCCGCCCGTCCGCTACGAGCGCGGCTACGGCGCGCTCTACAACGAGCAGATCACCCAGGCCGACACCGGCTGCGACTTCGAGTTCCTGGCCCGCCCGGGCAAGGTCGCGGACCCGTACGCGGGCTGACCGCCCCCGCACGACCGGGCCCACCCCTGTACAGCGAGAAAGCGCTTAACCCGCACGACGCACCGAGCACACGACGCACTGAGCACACGAGCACACGACGCACCGAGAGACGTACTGAGAACGGAGAACAGTCATGGCCCAAGCCGCAGCCGTGGCGAAACCGCCCGCGCCACCCCGGCGGCGCCGTGCCTCCGCCACGCCCCGCAGACTGCCGTACCTGCTGATCGCGCCGGCGGCCCTGCTGATGCTGGGCTTCATCGCCTACCCGGTCATCAGCGTCTTCTACTACAGCCTGCAGAACTACAACCCCACCAAACCGTGGCGCAACGGTTTCGCGGGCTTCGACAACTTCGTCCACGCCTTCACCGACGACCCGCAGTTCTGGGACACGCTGACCTTCAGCGCCCAGTGGGTCTTCGTCGAGGTCGGACTCCAGCTGCTGTTCGGTCTGGCACTGGCGCTGATCGTCAACCAGACCTTCGTGGGGCGCTCGCTCGGCCGCGCGCTGGTCTTCTCCCCGTGGGCCGTCTCCGGGGTGCTGACCTCCGCGATCTGGGTGCTGCTCTACAACTCCCAGACGGGTATCACCCGTTACCTCGCGGACATGGGAGTGGGCGAGTACGGCACCAGCTGGCTGTCGGACACCTCCACCGTCTTCCCGGCGGCGATCATCGCCGACCTGTGGCGCGGTGTCCCCTTCTTCGCGATCCTCATCCTCGCCGACCTCCAGTCCGTCTCCAAGGACCTGTACGAGGCCGCCGAGGTCGACGGCGCGAGCCGGATCAAGCAGTTCTGGCACATCACCCTGCCCCACCTGAAGGACGCCATCGTCCTGTCCACGCTGCTGCGCGCGGTGTGGGAGTTCAACAACGTCGACCTGCTCTACACGCTCACCGGCGGCGGCCCGGCGGGGGAGACCACGACTCTCCCGCTCTACATCGCCAACACCAGCGTCGACGCACACAACTTCGGCTACGCGTCCGCCCTCACCACGGTCGCGTTCGTGATCCTGCTCTTCTGCTCGATGGTCTATCTGCGGCTCAGCAAGTTCGGAGGGGGCGACAAGTGATCACCAAGGAGGCCACCGAGGTCACTCCCGTCCCCGTGCGCGTGAGCGAGGCGTCCGACCGGCGTCCGTCCCGGCACCGGCGTGCCTGGGACGAGGCCCCGCGCTGGCAGATCTACCTCCCCCTGTCGATCTACCTGGTCTTCACCCTCGTCCCCTTCTACTGGATCCTCCTCTTCGCGCTGCGCCCGGCCGGCTCGACCTCGCTGGTGCCCTGGCCGATGACCTTCGAGCACTTCGAGAAGGTCTGGAACGAGCGGGACTTCGCCGTCTACTTCCAGAACAGCGTGATCACGGGCGTGGCGACCCTGCTCCTCACCACCGGTGTCGCCCTGGCCGGCGGCTACGCCCTCGCCCGCTTCGACTTCAAGATCAAGCGCGGCTTCATGCTCGCCCTGCTGTGCACCCAGTTCGTGCCGGGCGCGCTGCTCCTCGTACCGCTCTTCCAGATCTTCGCCGAACTCAAGATGATCAACTCGCTGGGCAGTGTCATCATCGCCGAGACGGTCTTCCAGCTGCCCCTGTCGATGATCCTGATCAGCGGTTTCATCCGGAACGTGCCGTACTCCCTGGAGGAGGCCGCCTGGGTCGACGGGTGCAACCGGCTCACCGCCTTCCGGATCGTCGTCCTTCCGCTGCTGCGGCCCGGACTGATCGCCGTCGGCTCCTTCGCCTTCGTGCACGCCTGGAACCACTTCCTGTTCGCCCTGATGTTCCTGTCCGACCAGACCAAGCAGACGATCCCCGTCGGCCTCAACACCCTGATGAGCGCGGACAGCGTCGACCTGGGCGCGCTGGCCGCGGGCGGCATCATCGCCGCCGTCCCCGTGGTGCTCGTCTTCGCCTTCATCCAGAAGTGGCTGATCACCGGCTTCAGCGCAGGGGCGGTGAAGGGATGAGGGCGCGTGGGATCGCCGCGCTGACAGCCGCGCTGGGACTGCTCTGCGTGCCCGCGCGGGCCGAGGCCCGGGACATCTCCCGCGACACCCTCGCCACCGACGACGGCTGGGCCGCGTACGGCACCGGCACCACCGGAGGCGCGGCGGCCGACGACGCGCACGTGTACACGGTCACCGACCGCGCCGGACTCGTCCGCGCCCTGGACGGCGGCAGCGACACCCCGAAGATCATCAAAATCGCCGGGACGATCGACGCCGGCACCGACGACGAAGGCCACCGACTGGACTGCGCCGACTACGCCACCGACGGCTACCGGACGAAGAAGTACCTCGCCGCCTACGACCCGCGCACCTGGGGCTCCGCCAAGCCGAGCGGCCCCCAGGAGGAGGCCCGCCAGGCGTCGGCGGCCGCGCAGGCCGAGCGGATCGTGCTGACCGTCGGCTCGAACACCACCCTCGTCGGCCTCGGTGACTCGGCCGTCCTCAAGGGCGCGAGTCTCCAGGTGAGGAATGCGGACAACGTCATCCTGCGCAACCTCGACCTGCGCGACGCCTACGACTGCTTCCCCGTCTGGCAGCCCAACACCGGGGGTCTCGGCGACTGGAAGACGGCGTACGACAACATCTGGCTGACCGGCGCGACCCACGTCTGGGTCGACCACGTCACCGCCTCCGACCAGGGCCGGCCCGACTCCGCCGAGCCCACCTACTTCGCCCGCAACTACCTGCGCCACGACGGCCTGCTGGACATCACCAACGGCTCCGACCTGGTCACCGTCTCCTGGAGCCGGTTCGTGGGCCACGACAAGGCGATGCTCATCGGCAGCGGCGACACGGCCACCGGCGACCGCGGGAAGCTCCGGGTGACCCTGCACCACAACCAGTTCGAGTCCGTCGTCCAGCGCGCGCCGCGCGTCCGCTTCGGGCAGGTGCACGTCTACGACAACCGGTATGTCGTCCCCGAGGGCGCCGAGTACCGCTACTCGCTGGGCGTGTCGACCGAGTCGGCCGTCCACGCCGAGAACAACGCCTTCCACACCCCCGCACACGTCGAGGTCGCCGACCTGGTCAAGAGCTGGAACGGCACCGCCCTGCACCAGAGCGGCACCCTCTTCAACGACTGGCCCGTGGACCTTCTCGCCATCTACAACGCCTACAACAGCGGCAGCGAGCGCGACCTCACGGCGGACGTCGGCTGGGCGCCTACCCTGCACGGAAAGATCGACAGCGCCGCGGTGGCCGACCGCGAGGTGGCACGCGGCGCGGGCGCAGGGAGGATCCCATGAGCACCGCCGAACCGATGAGCGGCCCGGTCCCGATCGTCCTCGCGGGCGCGCGCGGCCACGGCCGCTGGCACCTGGACAACATCCGCCGGCTCCAGGACAAGGGCATCGTCCGCCTGGCGGGTGTCTGCGAGCTGACCCCGCTGACCCCGGCGGAGCTCCCCGAGGGCCTCGGCGCGCCCGAGCAGTCCGCCGACTTCGCCGCGCTGCTGGACACGACCGGCGCCCGGATCGCCGTCGTCTGCACCCCGATCCCCACCCACACCGACCTCGCCCTGATCGCGGCGCGCAAGGGTGTGCACCTGCTGCTGGAGAAGCCGCCCGCCCCCTCCTACGCCGAGTTCCGCCGGATGGCGGACGGGGTCGCCGAGGCGGGCGTGGTCTGCCAGATCGGCTTCCAGTCGCTGGGCTCGCACGCCGTGCCCGCGATCCGCGCGCTGATCGAGGACGGAGCGGTCGGCGAGGTCGCCGGGGTGGGCGGCGCCGGGGCCTGGGCGCGGCCCGAGGCGTACTACCGGCGGGCTCCCTGGGCGGGCAGGCGGCGGATGAACGGCGTCGAGGTGATCGACGGGGCGCTCACCAACCCGCTCGCGCACGCCGTCGCCACCGCCCTCGCGCTGGCCGGCGCGACCCGCGCCACCGATGTCACCGGCATCGAGACCGAACTGGCGCACGCCAACGCCATCGAGTCCGACGACACCTCCTGCGTCCGCGTCACCACGGCCGGCGGCCGCGAGATCGTCGTCGCCGCCACGCTGTGCGCCGAGGACCCCGACGACCCGTACGTCATCGTGCACGGCAGCCGCGGCCGGATCACCTACTGGTACAAGCAGGACCGGGTCCTGCTCCAGCGGGCCGGCCACGGCCCCGAGGAGTTCGAGTACGGCCGCACCGACCTGCTGGAGAACCTCGTCGAGCACCTCACCGACGGGACGGAGCTGCTGGTCCCGCCCGCCGTGACCGAGTCGTTCATGCGGGTCGTCGAGGCGATCCGGGTCGCCCCCGACCCGGTGCAGGTGCCCGACGACGCCTGGCGCCTGCTGCCCGGCGAGGAGCGGCGGGTCGTCCCCGGCATCGACGGTCTCGTGGCGGCCGCCGCCGACACCCTGGCCCTCTACTCCGAACTGGGCGCCCCCTGGGCGTTCACGACCGCGCACCCGAAAGAGGTGAGCCCCTGATGACCGCAACCGCACCCGGCGCACCGGTCGTCCTGCGTGTCGCCGGCCGTCCGGTCGCCCGCTACGTGACCCGGCCCGAGCTTCCCGCCCGGCTCTCGCCGCGCCCCTGTCTGCACCCCGTCACCACCCTGGCCGGCACGGCGGTCACCGAACTGAGCCCGGCCGACCACGCACACCACCTCGGCGTCGGTGTAGCCGTACCCGACGTCGAGGGGTTCAACTTCTGGGGCGGACGCACCTACGTCCGGGACCAGGGCCCGACCGAGCTCGACAACCACGGCATCCAGCGGCACGGCTCCTTCCAGCTCCGCGACCCGGACGGATTCGTGGAGGAACTGCGCTGGGTCGCCGCGGGAACGGAGCTGCTGCGCGAGCGCCGTACGGTCGCGGCCACCGAACTCACCGACACCGCCTGGGCGCTGGACTTCACCTTCTCCCTGACCAACATCACCTCGGGTCCGCTGTCCATCGGCAGCCCGGCGACCAACGGGCGCCCCGGCGCGGCCTACGGCGGCTTCTTCTGGCGGGCCCGGAAGGAGGACGCGGCTCCCGAGGTCTTCACCGCCGGCGCGGAGGGCGTGGCGTCCGTCCACGGCACTCGCGCCGACTGGCTCGCGCTGACCGGACGGGGGTCCTCCCCCTCGGGCGGAGCCGAGGGCGGGGGCGACTGGACCCTAGTCTTCGCCGGCGCCACCGGCACGACCCGCCGCGACCCCTGGTTCGTCCGCACCGCCGAGTACCCGGGCGTCGGTTCCTCGCTGGCCTCCGAGGCGAGGCTGCCGGTACCGCCCGGCGAGACGGTCGTACGCCGGATCGTCACCGTCGTCGCCGACGGCCGCCCGGACCGGGACGAGGCGGCGGCACTGGTCCGGAAGGCGGTCAGCCAGTGACGCACGAGACGTACACCAACCCGGTCCTGAACGCCGACTGGTCCGACCCGGACGTGGTGCGGGTGGGCGACGACTTCTACCTCACCGCCTCCAGTTTCGGCCGCGCCCCCGGCCTGCCCCTGCTGCACTCGCGCGACCTGGTCGGCTGGACGCTGATCGGCCACGCCCTCGAACGTCTCGAACCGGCGGCCGAGTTCAGCTCCCCGCGGCACGACTGCGGGGTCTGGGCGCCGTCCCTGCGGCATCACGACGACCGCTTCTGGATCTTCTGGGGCGACCCCGACCAGGGCATCTTCCAGGTCAACGCCCCGCAGATCAGGGGCCCTTGGACCCGCCCACACCTGGTGAAGGAGGGCAAGGGGCTCATCGACCCCTGTCCCCTCTGGGACGAGGAGACGGGCGAGGCGTATCTGGTGCACGCCTGGGCCAGGTCCCGCGCGGGCATCAAGAACCGGCTCACCGGTCACCGGATGCACCCGGAGGGGACGGCCGTCCTCGACGAGGGCAAGGTGATCGTCGACGGGGACCGCATCCCCGGCTGGTTCACCCTCGAAGGGCCGAAGCTCTACCGGCACGACGGCTGGTTCTGGATCCTCGCGCCCGCCGGGGGAGTGGAGACCGGCTGGCAGGGCGCCTTCCGGTCCCGGGACTTCTTCGGCCCCTACGAGGAGCGGATCGTCCTGGAGCAGGGGGACACCGAGGTCAACGGTCCCCACCAGGGCGGCTGGGTGCGCACCGGGTCCGGCGAGGACTGGTTCCTGCACTTCCAGCAGCGCGGCGCGTACGGCCGTGTGGTCCATCTCCAGCCGATGCGCTGGGGCACGGACGGCTGGCCGGTGATCGGCGACGAGGGCGCCCCCGTGCCCGAGCACCGGCGGCCCGGCCTGCCCGCGGGACCGCCGGCGGCGCCCGCCACCGACGACGACTTCCCTGGCGGGCGCTTCGGCCGCCAGTGGTCGTGGACGGCCAACCCGCAGGACGGCCTCGCCACCCAGCACTCCGCCGACGGACTGCGCCTGACTTGCGTGCGGACGTCCGACGCGCATGATCTGCGCACCCTGCCGAGCATCCTCACGCAACGGCTCCCTGGTCTTCCGTCCGCCGTGGAGGTGGAGCTGGAACTGCACAGTGAGGAGCCGGGAGCCCGCGCCGGACTCACGGTCCTCGGGGACGCCTACGGCTGGATCGGGCTTCAGCGGGGCGGCGACGGGGCGGTGCACCTCGTGCACCGATTCGCCGAACCAGTCGGCACGGGCGCACCTCCCACGCCTTCCGGGCAGTGGGGGAGGGAGCGGGACGCGGCCCACCCGAGGCTCGCCCCCCGGGGGAGTGCCCGCCTGCGGATCGAGATCGGCGCCGGCGCTCGCTGCCGTTTCGCGTACGACATCGGCGACGGCCTGCGCCACTCGGGTCCCGTGTTCACCGCCACCCCCTGGCGCTGGGTCGGTGCCCTGCTCGGCCTCTTCGCCCTCGCGCCCGCCGGAACCGGGCACGCGGGAGCGGCCACCTTCGGCGCGTTCCGGATCAGCCCGCTCCGCCCGCTCTGACGCATCACCGGACTCATCACTTCTGTACGCCTGTCGGGAGCCGCAATGACGCACTTCCCCAGCAAGCGCTTGCCGAGACCGCGCGAAGACCGCGGATCGGCGACCCGGTCACGCCGTCCGGCCCGCGCCCCCACCCGTCCTTCCGGGCACCGGCTGACGCCGTGCCCGGCGGCGGCCCCGCGGGCGGCGGAGAGCCGCACGTCCGCGGCAACCGCACCCACCGACCCCCACAACTTCATATCTCCGTCGGGATCCAGAAGAAGAGAGCCGAACACATGAAGAGCAGCATCCGCAGAAGCAGGCGCGTCGCCCTGGCCGTCGCCCTGGGCTCCGTGCTCGCGCTGACCGCCACCGCCTGCGGCGACGACGGCAGCGGCGGCACGGGGGACAAGGGAGGCGAGGGCTCCGGCAAGGGGGAGATCACCTTCTGGGACAACAACGGCGGTGTGCGTACCGACGTGTGGAAGGAGATCATCGCCGACTTCGAGAAGGCGAACCCCGACATCAAGGTCAACTACGTCGGCGTGCCGGCCGACAGCGTCCAGTCCAAGTACGACACCGCCATCCAGGGCGGCGGGCTGCCCGACGTCGGCGGCGTGGGCACCGCGATGCTCGCCGAGGTCGCCGCGCAGGGCGCCCTCGAACCGCTGGACAGCCGGATCTCCGAGAGCGCGCTGAACGGCAAGCTCAACCAGAAGTTCCTGGACGGCGTCAAGGCGGCGGGCATCGACGGCAAGACGTACTCGGTGCCGACCTCCGCGAACAACGGCACGCTCTGGTACCGGACCGACCTGTTCCAGCAGGCCGGACTCGACGCGCCGACGACCTGGACGAAGTTCTACGAGGCCGCCGACAAGCTCACGAACAAGGACAAGAACGCCTTCGGGTACACCATCCGCGGTGGCGCGGGGTCCATCGCCCAGGCACTGGACGCCACCTACGGGCAGAGCGGCATCACCGAGTTCTGGAACGGCGACAAGACGACGGTCGACGACCCGAAGAACGTGGCCGCGTTGGAGAAGTACGTCGGCCTGTTCAAGAAGAACACCCCGTCCGCCGACGTCAACAACGACTTCACCAAGATGGTCGCCCAGTGGGACTCCGGCACCATCGGCATGCTGAGCCACAACCTGGGCTCCTACGGCGACCACGAGAAGGCGCTGGCCGGCAAATTCAGGGGCATCCCGGCACCGACGCAGGACGACGGCACCCGGGTGCAGGTGTCCAACCCGGTCGACGGGCTCGGGCTGTTCAAGGCGAGCAAGAACAAGACCGCCGCCTGGAAGTTCATCGAGTTCGCCGCGTCGCACGCGTCCAACAGCAAGTGGAACGAGACGGCGGGCCAGGTCCCGGCGAACTCCGAGGCCGCGCAGGACGCTTGGGTGCAGTCCTCGGAGGCGACGAAGCTGGCCGCCGAGGCGCTGGCGGGTACCAGCACCAAGATCGTGCAGCTGCCCTACTACCTGCCCGACTGGAACACCATCTCCAAGGCGGACAACGAGCCGAACTTCCAGAAGGTGCTGCTCGGGAAGATGAGCCCCAAGGACTTCCTGGAGACGCTGGCCGAGCAGCTGAACGCGGCTCAGGCCGACTGGAAGAAGAACCACGCGTAGTCCGAGCGGCTTCGGTCGCGGGGAACTGCGGGCCGGCCCGGCCCGGCGCGCAGTTCCCCGCCTCCTCGGGCATGTCCCGAGGCATCCACTGAACCCCTGTCGAAAGGTCCTCTCGTGTCCCTCACCCGCAGGCAGGTCACCTCGGCGGCGCTCGCCGCCGTCCCGCTGGGCGTGGCGGCCGCCGGGCCCGCCCGGGCCGGGGCCCGCAGGCCCCGCACGCTCTTCATCGCCGGCGACTCCACCGCCGCCCAGAAGTACTCCGACGCCGCGCCCGAGACCGGGTGGGGCATGGCGCTCCCGTTCTTCCTGCACAAGGACCGGCCCGTCGCCAACCACGCGGTGAACGGGCGCAGTTCGAAGAGCTTCGTCGACGAGGGCCGGCTCGACGCCGTCCTGGCCGCGATCCGGCCGGGCGACCTGCTCCTCGTCCAGTTCGCGCACAACGACGAGAAGACCACCGATCCGGTCCGGTACACCGAGCCCTGGACCACCTACCAGGACTACCTGCGGATGTACGTGGACGGCGCCCGTGCGAAGGGTGCGCGGCCGGTGTTCGCCACGCCCGTCGAGCGCCGCCGGTTCGACGCCGAGGGCAACGCCGTGCCGACGCACGGCGAGTACCCGGCCGCCATGCGCGCGCTCGCCGAGGCGGAGCGGGTGGCGCTGCTCGACCTCCAGGCGCTGTCGCTCGCGCTGTGGCAGCGACTCGGCGTCGAGGAGACCAAGACGTACTTCAACTGGACCGACACCGAGCAGGACAACACGCACTTCAATCCGCCGGGCGCGATCGCCGTGGCGCGGCTCGTCGCCCGGGAGTTGCTGCGGACGCGGGTGCTCGCGCCGCGTGACGTCGTGCGGCTGCACGACGAGATCCCCACGTCCTGGATCACCTGGCCCGCACCGCTCGCCTAGGGGCAGCACCGCCCATCAGGGGCCGGCTCGCACGGCTCGCGCAGGACCCGCACGCCATTCGTCACAAGAGGAGACCCGTACAGTGCGTACACAGATATGTCATGGACGCGTCATAGCTGCCCTGGTGGGCTGCACCGCGCTGGTGCTGTCCGTCACCGGCACGGCGTCCGCCCAGGCCGACGCCCACGCCCGCTCCTCGTCCCGCGACCTCGGCCGGCAGGTCCTGGGCGCGAACGACGGCTGGGCCTCCTACGGGACGGGCACCACGGGCGGGTCGGCGGCCGACGCCGACCACGTGTACACCGTCACCACCTGGGCCGGCTTCAAGGCCGCCCTCGCCGCCGGCGGCAGCGCGCCGAAGATCATCAAGGTGAAGGGCGTCATCGACGCGGTCGCCGAGGGATGTGACGCCTTCGCCGCACCCGGCTACGACTTCGACGCCTACCTCGCCGCGTACGCGCCCGAGACCTGGGGGCTCGACACCGAGCTGAGCGCCGAGCCCGACGACAGCCCGGAGGGGCTGCGCCGTGCCTCCGCCGCCGCCCAGGACACGGCCATCAAGGCGAACATCCCGGCCAACACCACCATCGTCGGCATCGGCAAGAACGCCGGCTTCAAGGGCGTCAGCCTGCAGATCAAGGCCGTCGACAACGTGATCATCCGGAACCTGGCCTTCGAGTCGCCCATCGACTGCTTCCCGCAGTGGGACCCGACCGACGGCGACAAGGGCAACTGGAACTCGGAGTACGACACGGCCGTCGTCTACGGCTCGACCCACGTGTGGCTGGACCACAACACGTTCACCGACGGATCGCACCCGGACAGCGCCGCGCCGACCTACTTCGGCATGCTGTACCAGCAGCACGACGGCGAGCTGGACATCGTTCGGGGCGCCGACTACGTCACCGCCTCCTGGAACGTCTTCACCGACCACGACAAGACGATCCTCATCGGCAACAGCGACAGCGAGTCGACGGCCGTCGGCGACCGGGGGCACCTGAAGGTGACCTTCCACCACAACCGGTTCTCGAACCTGGTCGAGCGCGCCCCCCGGGTCCGCTTCGGACAGGTCGACTCCTACAACAACCACTTCGTCGCCGACGACGCCTTCGCCTACAGCTTCGGCATCGGCAAGGAGTCCCAGCTCGTCGCCCAGCACAACGCGTTCACGCTGCCGGCCGGGGTCGCCGTGGGCAAGGTGCTGAAGCGGTGGAACGTGGCGCCGCTCACCGCCGACGACAACTACGTCAACGGCCGGCTCACGGATCTGATCGCCGTGCACAACGCGGAGATCCCGGCCGAGGTCCTGGCGTCCGGCGCGGGCTGGACGCCGACCCTGCGCACCAAGGTCGACCCGGCGAAGGCGGTCCCCCGGATCGTCGACTGCGGCGCGGGCGCCGGACGCCTGGGCTGACCCTCCCACGACGGCCGGGGCGGGCGACGCCCGTCGTCCCCCCGGCCCCCCTCAGCAGAGCCGCACTGCCAAGGAGCACCCGCATGCCCTCGCCCCGACACCCCCGAGACCCTCGACCCCCGCTCTCCAGAAGGGGATTCCTGACGGCCACCGCCGGCACGGCCGCCGCCCTCGGCCTCGCCGCCGCACCCGCGCGGGCCGGCACCGCGCGGCGCGGCCCGTTCGGCCGCCACGGCTCACCGGCCGCCCGCCTCACCCCGCGAACCCTGTACGTCGACCCGCTGGGCCGGGGCGACTTCACCGGCCTCCGGGACGCCGTCGCCGCCACCACCGGCAGCGGCTGGACCCTGGTCCTCGCCCCCGGCACCTACCGGGAGACCGTCGCCCTCGACGCCACCCGTACCGAGGCCACCTGGATCGGCGCGTCCGAGGACCCCCGTGACGTCGTGATCGTCTACGACAACGCGGCCGGCACCGCCAAGCCCGGCGGCGGCACCTACGGCACCACCGGGTCGGCCACCACCACCGTGCAGGCCGACGGCTTCACCGCCCGCTGGATCACCTTCGCCAACGACTGGCTGCGCGCCGACCACCCCGACATCACCGGCACCCAGGCCGTCGCCATCAAGGTGCAGGGCGACCGCTCCGCCTTCCACCACTGCCGTTTCCTCGGCCATCAGGACACCCTGTACGCCGACTCCCTCGCCCTCACCGCCTTCGCCCGGCAGTACTACGCGCACTGCTATGTCGAGGGAGACGTCGACTTCGTCTTCGGCCGGGCCACGGCCGTCTACGAGCACTGCCACTTCCGCACCCTGGACCGCACCGACCTGGCCGCCGCCCCCTACGGCTTCGTCTTCGCGCCCTCCACGGCGGGCGCCAACCCGCTCGGCTACCTGGTCGTCCGGGGCCGGATCAGCAGCGAGGCACCCGACGCTGCCTACAAGCTGGCCCGCCCCTGGGTCCCCAGCTCCGACACCACCGCCCGTCCGATGCTCACCGTCCGCGACACCCGCCTGGACGCCGGGATCGACGCGGTCGCGCCGTACACGAACATGTCGGCCTCCTTCCCGTGGCAGGACCAGCGGTTCGCCGAGTACCGCAACAGCGGGCCGGGCGCCCGGATCACCGTCCCCGAGAACCGCCCCCAACTCACCGCCGAGCAGGCCCGGTCGGCGACCCGGGGCGCCTACCTGGGCGACTGGGAGCCCTGGAAGGGGGAGTGCTGAGATGCTGCGCCGACGCACCCTCCTCGCGGGCATCACGGGCACGGCCCTGCTCACCGCGACCCCGGCCCGCGCCCGGTCCGGCCACGTCCTGCACGTGCGCCCCGGCGACTCCCTCCAGGCCGCCGTGGACGCCGTCGACGGCCCCGGCCGGACGATCGTCGTGCACCCGGGGACCTACCGGGAAGTCGTCAACGTACCCGTCAGCAAAGGGGAGTTGACGATACGCGGCGCCTCCCGTGATCCGCGTGCCGCCGTGCTCGTGTACGACAACGCCAACGGGACCGCCAGGCCCGACGGGTCCGGCACCTACGGCACCGCCGGCTCGGCGACCTTCACCTCCGCCGCGCCCGGCCTCACCGTCCGCGACCTCACCCTCGCCAACGACTGGCTGCGCGCCGATCACCCGGAGATCACCGGCACCCAGGCGGTGGCCGCCTACGTCACCGGCGACCGCACCCACTTCGACCACGTGCGCCTCCTGGCCCACCAGGACACCCTGTTCGCCGACACCACCGCGCTGGACACCTTCGACCGGCAGTACTTCCACCGGTGCTACGTCGAGGGCGACGTCGACTTCGTCTTCGGGCGCGGCCGGGCCGTCTTCGACGCCTGCCACTTCCACACCCTCCGGCGGGACGTGACCTTCACCCCCAAGGGCATGGTCTTCGCCCCCGCCACCGCCCGGGCCAACCCTTACGGCTTCCTCGCCCTGCGCGGCCGGATCACCTCCGGCGCCGAGGACGCCGCGTACAAGATCGCCCGCCCCTGGGTGCCGTCGTACGAGACGACCGCCTGGCCCTCGCTCGTCGTACGGGACACCTGGATCGGCCCCGGCATCGACGCGGTCGCCCCGTACACCAACATGCGCGACGCCTACCCGTGGCAGACCATGCGCTTTCGCGAACACGCCAACTCCGGCCCCGGTGCGGCGATCCCGGTACCGGAGAACCGCCCGCAGCTGACCACCGACGAGGCGGCCCTCCACACCCGGCGGACGTATCTGGGCGACTGGAGGCCGTATGGACGCCCGTGAACCGGCGGTCGGGCGGCGGGCGTTCGTGGTCGGCACCGGGGCCGCGCTCCTGACCGGGTCCGCCGCCGAGGCGCGGGCAGCCACCGCCGGGGCGCGGGCCGCCCCCGACGCGCAGGCAGCTGTCGTGGACGGGCCGCTGCCGGACTTCCACCCCGCCCTCAAGGCCGAGCTGACCTTCCCCCTGGCCTGGGGCAGGTCCCCGATCCGCGACTTCCGCGCCTGGCGCCGGGCCGCCCGCGCCAAGGTCGAGGAGCTGCTGCTCGTCGGGCCGCAGGACCGGACCCCGTACGCCCCCGAATTCAGCGACCGGCACCGACAGGACGGCTACACGTCCGAGTTGGTGACGCTCTCCCTCACCCGTCACGACCGCGTCCGCGCCGCGCTGCTCACCCCGGACGGCCCCGGCCCCTTCCCGGCCGTGCTGCTGCTGCACGACCACGGGGCGAAGTTCGACATCGGCAAGGAGAAGCTGGTCCGCCCCTGGTACGACGACACCCGGCTCGCCTCCGCGCAGGGCTGGTCGGAGCGGTACTTCAGCGGACGCTTCGTCGGCGACGAACTGGCCCGACGGGGCTACGTCGTGCTGTGCGCGGACGCCCTCGGCTGGGGTGACCGCGGCCCCCTCGCCTACGACCAGCAGCAGGCCCTCGCCTCCAATTTCTTCAACCTCGGCTCCTCGCTCGCCGGACTGATGGCCCGCGAGGACGCCCGGGCCGCCGGGTTCCTGGCCGGACTCGACCGGGTCGACCGGGGCCGGGTCGCGGCCGTCGGGTTCTCCATGGGCGCCTTCCGCGCCTGGCAGGCGGCCGCGCTCACCGAGGACCTCGCCGCCGCCGCGGCCGTCTGCTGGATGACCGGCCTGAAGGACATGATGGTGCCCGGCAACAACACCCTGCGCGGGCAGTCCTCGTACTACATGCTCCACCCCGGTCTTCCCCGGTTCCTCGACTTCCCCGACGTGGCGAGCATCGCCGCACCCAGGCCGATGCTGTTCTTCGACGGCGGGCTCGATCCGCTGTTCCCCGCCGACGGCGTCCGCGCGGCCCACGACCGGCTGCGGACCGTCTGGCGCTCCCGTCACGCCGAGGAGCGGTTGCACCTGAAGAGCTGGCCCGACCTCGGCCACGTCTTCGTCGACCGCATGCAGGACGAGGTCTTCGGCTGGCTCGACACCGTCCTGTGAACCGTTTTTCCGCCCCCTCCCCATGAACGACGAAAGGACCCGCACTCCATGTCTCGTCGTACCGCTCTCACCGCCGTCGCCGCCCTCACCCTGGGCGCCGGACTCGCCGCCCTCCCCACCCAGGCCCAGGCCGCCACCGTGGTGGTCAGCAACTCCACGGACCTGTCCAACGCCATCAAGAACGCCACCGCCGGTACGGTCATCCAGGTCCGCGCCGGCACCTACTACCCGACGACCACCCTCCAGTCCACGGCCAACGGCACCTCCTCGGCGCCCGTCACCCTCACGGCGTACGGCTCCGAGACGGTGAAGATCGACGGCTCGTCACTGCCCGACGGGGACTGGATCTTCAAGCTGACCGCCGACTACTGGAACGTCTCCAACATCACCTTCCAGAACTCCCCGGACAGCGCGGTCGTCTGCCAGTCCTGCACCGGCACCAACTGGAACAACATCAAGACCATCAACGGCGGTGACTCCGGCTTCACCCTCACCGGAGACGGGACCGTCAACAACACGGTCAGGAACATCGACTCGTACGGCCACTACGACGCCGCGAACCACGGCGAGAACGCCGACGGCGTCGCCGTGAAGTTCGGCTCCGGCACCGGCAACCTGATCACCGGCGCCCGCCTCTACAACAACTCGGACGACGGCATCGACTTCTGGTCCTTCTCCTCGCCCGTCACCATCGAGCACACCTGGTCCTTCGGCAACGGCGTCAACCGCTGGTCCGACTCGGCCTTCGCGGGTGACGGCAACGGCTACAAGCTGGGCGGCGACGGCGAGGTGGTCGCGCACGTCGTCAACAACTCGGCCGCCTGGGGCAACGCCGGAAACGGCTTCACCGAGAACTCCAACACCGGTGCCATCGTCATCAACCGCACCACCGCCTACGCCAACAGCAAGTGGGGCTACTACTTCGCCACCAGCTCCGCGAAGCTCGGCAAGAACCTGGCCGTCGGCAACGGCGGCGGCTCGGTCAGCAAGGGTTCGTCGGTCACCTCGGCCGGCAACAACTGGGACTCCGGCATCGCCACGCCCGCCTTCAAGTCCACCGACGCGAGCTCCACGTACAACGCGCGCAGTTCGAGCGGCACCCTGCCCGCGACCACGTTCCTGACGACGGGTTCGACGACCATCGGAGCGACCATGAACTGACCCGCCGGGCCTCCACCGGCCCGCCCTGCGCCCGACCCGGCAACCCGCCTCGATCGCTTGACCCGTTTTTTGCCCGCGAACGGGTCTCGATCGGGCAACGGGTCTCGCGCTCGGCCGCGTGACGCGCGTAGAAAACGTGTCATGCATAAGCCACTGCGCATCGCGGCCATCGCCGCGGCCTGCGCCGTCGCCGGCGCCGCCCTGTACGGCGCCGGCGCGGCCACGGCCGGCCAGTCCACGGCCAACTCCACCCACGAGCCCTACAACATCGGGCTCCTGGTGAAGGACATCGACACCTACTACGGCACCGCGCCGGACGCGAACGGCGTGTACCAGGCGTCGCCGACCAGCCCGTACGCCAAGGACCTCGCGAGCATCGACAAGGCCGCGAGGAAGTACATCGACCAGGCCGCCCGCAAGGCCGTCCACAAGGGCGAGAAGCCCGCGGTCGTCTTCGACATCGACGACACGCTGCTGCTCAGCCTCGACTACGAGAAGCGGTACAACTACACGTACAACAGCGCCAGCTGGGCGGCCTATGTGAACAAGGCCGACCGCCCGGCGGTGTTCGGCAGCCCCGAACTCGTGCAGTACGCCGAGAAGAAGGGCGTCGAGGTCTTCTACAACTCGGGCCTCGCCGAGGCGCAGCGCTCCGCCGCCGTGGAGAACCTGAAGAAGATCGGCGCCGACGTCAACCTCGACGCCGACCACATGTTCCTCAAGAACGCGGCCACCCCGCCGTCGTACCTGAGCGGCTGCGCCACCCCGGGCACCTGGACCTGCACGACCGTCCAGTACAAGTCCGGCACCCGCAAGCACATCGAGCGCGACCTCGGCTTCGAGATCATCGCGAACTTCGGCGACCAGTACTCCGACCTCGACGGCGGCTACGCCGACCGGACGTACAAGCTGCCGAACCCGACGTACTACGTCGGCTGACGCAACTTTTTCGATCGCTTTCGGTGGCACGGCAACCTGGTGCGGCCACGGTGACGACTGAGGTGCGGAAACGGGCCGGGGCGGCCCCTCCGGCCCGTTTCCTCCCTCACTCCCTCACCGGAAGGAACGCCCCGTGCGCATGAGCACCGGACGCCACCGCAAGACCCGTGCCCTTTCGATCGCCGCCGCGGTGGCGCTCTCGGCGGGGGCGGGCGGCGTCTACCTCGGCCTGTCCGACGGCCACGCCGAGGCGGCGTCGTCGACGGTCACCGTCTCCACCACCGCCCAGTTGGAGTCGGCGGTGCGCGGGGCGGTCGCCGGCACGGTCATCCAGGTCCGCGGCGGCACGTACTACCCGACGGCCACCCTGAAGTCGACGGCCAGCGGCACGAGTTCGTCCCGCATCACGCTCCAGGCGTACGGCGGCGAGAAGGTGAGGATCGACGGTTCCAAGCTGCCCGCCGGCTCCTGGCTCGCCGGGATCTACGGCAGCTACTGGACCGTGCAGAACCTCACCTTCCAGTCCTCCCCGGCCCAGGGCTTCGTCGTCACCTCGTCGACCGGCGGCGTCTTCAGGAACCTGGTCACCGGCGGCAACGGGGACTCCGGCTTCACCCTGCGCGGCGACAACACGGTGAACAACCTCGTGCAGAACCTGGACAGCCACGGCAACTACGACGCCGCGGGCCACGGCCAGAACGCGGACGGCATCGCCATCAAGTTCGGCTCCGGCAACGGCAACAGGATCACCGGCGCCCGGCTGTACAACAACTCGGACGACGGCCTCGACCTGTGGCAGTTCTCCACGGCGGTCACCATCGAGCACTCCTGGGCCTTCGGCAACGGCAAGAACCGGTGGAGCGACCCGGCGTTCGAAGGCAACGGCAACGGCTTCAAACTGGGCGGCGGGGGCGTGGCCGTCGCGCATGCCGTCAACAACAACGCCGCCTGGGACAACACGCTGAACGGGTTCACCGAGAACTCCAACACCGGGGCGATCCTGCTGAACCGCAACACCGCCTACGCCAACACCGAGGCGGGGTTCTACTTCGCCACCGGCAAGGCCCGGCTCGCCCGGAACCTCGCGGTCGGCAACAAGGGCGGCCCGGACAAGCTGGGTTCGTCGACGGTCTCCGCGGCGAACAACTGGGACGGCGGGGTGTCCACGCCGGCGTTCACCTCGACCGACGCGACGACGGCGTACGGCGCGCGGAAGGCAGACGGCTCACTGCCCGCGACGACCTTCCTGACCACCGGCTCGACCACCATCGGCTCGACGATGAACTAGCTCGTCACACGGGCTGCGGGGTGGTCTCGCGCGCGGTATGCGGCGCGCGCCCACCGGGCCGGTCGGTCCGTCGAGGAGCCCCGAGCGCGGCCCATGGCCGGCTCCGGGCCATGTGCGCCGTCTCTTCCCGGGCGGGTGCCGACCGGGCCCGCTCGTCAGGAATCGCCCTCGTCGTCCTCGTGGGAGGCGAAGTCGCCTCCCACGGAGCCCTGTTGCCCGTCCGTCCCGCCCTTGACCGCGTAGCTGTCGTCCTTGGCGTCCCGGCCGCCGCGGTCGTGGTCGTACTGCCCGGCGAACACCCACTCGCCCTCGGCGACCGTACGGCCCTCCTTGAGCACCCAGGTGTAGACCAGGAAGCCGTCCCGCTCGGCCACCGAGAACGTGAAGTCGTCCTCGGGCAGCGAACGCCAGGCGCCCGCCGACGAGACCCCGCCGGTCTGCGCGACCTTCAGCTGCACGGTCAGTTCGGTCAGTGCCTCGGACGTCTTGATCGTGACGTTGCTCTGCGCCCAGAAGTCGTTGCTGTGCGGGTCGACCGAACCGTCCGACCACAGCGGGCCGTCCTCGGCGTCGGTCGTCTCCGGCAGCAGCGTGGCCGCGGGAGCGGAGGGCTTCGCGGAGTTCCGCGGCGGGGAGGTGCTCGGCTTCGCCGGGTCCTTAGCGCCGCCGCCGGAACTCGGCGTGGCCTTGGGCGAGACCGGAGGCCGGCTCGTCGCGTCCGGGGACTCGACCGGCGGCGGGGAGACGGAGACCGTCTGCTGCGCCGGGGGGTCGTCCTTCACGGCGGACGCCACCGCGTAGCCGCCGACCGCGAGCATGCCCGCGACCGCCGCCGTGGCGCCGACGATCCGTGCCCAGCCCCACAGGGCCGGGCGGCTCGCCCGGTGGTCGGACCGCTCCTGTCCCGCTCCCTGACCCGCCATGCCGCGCTCGACGCGGGCCAGGATGTGCGCCCGGTCGGGTTCGTGTGCCTCGGCCGCCTCGTGCAGCCGGGCGCGCAGATCGTCGTGCACGTCCCGCCGCATCGTCATCGGTCCCTTCCCGAGGCCGAGGCCTCACGGGTGCGCGCCATCGCGGGCATCTTGAGCGGAGCCCCCTTGGCGCCGAGCAGTTTCTGGAGCTCGGCCATCCCCTTCGAGGTCTGGCTCTTCACCGTACCCACCGAGACCCCCAGGGCGAGTGCCGTGTCCTTCTCCGACAGGTCGAAGGCGTGCCGCAGCACCACACAGGCCCGTTTGCGGAACGGAAGTCTACGCAGCGCCGACTGGACGTCCACCGCGCCGGCGATGTCGGGGTTCTCCGTCTTCTCCTCGCGCTGCGACCAGAACAGCGCGACCCTGCGGCGCTCGCGGACGGCGCTGCGGATGCGGGTGCGGGCGAGGTTGGCGACGACACCGCGGGCGTACGCCACCGGATGGTCGGCCGCGCGCACCCGGTCCCAGCGGTTCCACAGCGCGAGCAGCGCGTCCGCCGCGAGATCGTCCGCGGCGTCCGCCTCACCGGTCAGCAGGTGGGCGAGACGGGCCAGTTCGGCGTAGTGGCGGTCGAAGAAGGCATGGAATTCCACGGAGGCGGCGTCGTCGACGACTGTGCCCACGGGTGACCTCTTCTCCGAAACGACCGGTGTGGCTGTGGGGGTCGGGCTGTGCGTGTCATGTGAATGACATGGGGATGCCCCGAGGAGGTGACGGGGCGAGATCGGGAAGCGTAGCAGTGATCGACTACTCGGTCTGGTACAGGGGTTCGAACATCATGGGGCAGGCCGGACGACTCCGGAGTCCGATTCCGTAACACGGCGAAAACCTGAAGACGGTTCAACGCGGGAACAATCCAGCCAGCATCCGCACCCAGATCATTCAGGCACCTAGGAGCACCAGCCATGTCCGAGACGCAGAAGACGGCCGACCGGCCGGGTACCGCGCCACCCGCGGCGAACAGCGTCGACCGGTACTTCAGGATCTCCGAGCGGGGATCCACCTTCGGCCGGGAGATACGCGGCGGCTTCGCCACGTTCTTCACCATGGCCTACATCCTTGTCCTGAATCCCATCATCCTGGGCAGCGCCAAGGACAAGTTCGGGCACCAGCTCGACACCGTCCAACTGACCACCGCCACCGCCCTGGTGGCCGCCGTGATGACGATCGTCATGGGCGTCGGCGGCAACCTGCCCCTCGCCCTCGCCGCGGGCCTCGGCCTCAACGCGGTCGTCGCCTTCCAGATCGCCCCGCTGATGAGCTGGGACGACGCGATGGGCCTCATCGTGCTCGAAGGCCTGTTGATCTGTGTGCTGGTGGTGACCGGTCTGCGGGAAGCCGTCATGCACGCCATCCCGCAACCGCTGAAGCAGGCGATCAGTGTCGGCATCGGCCTGTTCATCGCCTTCATCGGCTTCGTCGACGCCGGCTTCGTCAGCCGTATACCCGACGTCGCGCACACGACCGTCCCGGTACAGCTCGGCGGCACCGGCACCCTCACCGGCTGGCCCGTGCTCGTCTTCTGCCTCGGCGTGCTGCTGACGATCGGTCTGCTGGCCCGCAAGGTCAAGGGCGCGATCCTGATCAGCATCGTGGCGATGACGGTCCTCGCGATCGCCGTCGACTCGCTCGCGGACGTCACGTCCTGGGGCCTGACCACGCCCTCGTGGCCCGACAAGATCGTCGACGCCCCCGACTTCGGACTGATCGGCCACTTCAGCCTGTTCGGCGCTTTCGGCGAGACCGGCGTCATCACCGTCGTCCTGCTGATCTTCACCCTGATCCTGTCCGACTTCTTCGACACGATGGGCACCGTCGTCGGCATCAGCGCGGAGGCCGGACTGCTCGACGAGAAGGGCGACGTGCCCCACCTCGGCCGGGTGCTGCTCATCGACGGCGCGGCGGCGGTCGCCGGCGGCGCGGCCTCGTCGTCCTCCGCGACCTCCTACATCGAGTCGGCGGCCGGCGTCGGCGAGGGGTCACGCACCGGCTTCTCCAACCTGGTCACCGGCTCACTGTTCGCGCTCGCCCTGTTCCTGACCCCGCTCCTCACCATCGTCCCGCTCCAGGCGGCCGCCCCCGCGCTCGTCGCCGTCGGCTTCCTGATGATGACCCAGGTCAAGAACATCGACTGGGACAAGTACGAGATCGCGATCCCGGCGTTCCTCACCATCGCCGTGATGCCGTTCACCTACTCGATCACCAACGGCATCGGCGCGGGCTTCGTCGCCTATGTCCTCATCAAGACGGTGCTCGGCAAGGCGAAGGAGGTCCACTGGCTGCTGTGGGGGGCCTCGGCACTGTTCCTGGTGTACTTCGCGATCGACCCCATCGAGCAGGTGCTGGGCGTGAAGTAGAGCGCCCGCGAGGCGCGGGGAAACCGCGCGACCGGCCCGGATCCGCGGGCCGGTCGCGCGCTCACCTCAGCTCTTCAGCGCCGCCTGCATCATCGCCTTCGCGACCGGCGCCGCCAGCCCGTTCCCGCTGACCTCGGACCGAGCCGCGTCGGACTGCTCGACCACGACCGCCACGGCGACCTCCTTGCCGGAGGAGTCGGACTTCCCGTACGACGTGAACCAGGCGTACGGGGCCTTGCTGTTGTTCTCGCCGTTCTGGGCCGTGCCCGTCTTGCCGCCGACGGTGACGCCGTCGATGAGCGCGTTCGTGCCGGTGCCCTTCTCGACGACCGTCTGCATCGCCGACCGCAACTGCTCGGCGGTGGAGGAGCTGACGATCCGCGTGCTCGACGCCTCGTCGTCGTAGTCCTCGAGGACGTCACCGCCGCCGTCGGTGACCTGGGCGACCATGTGCGGCGAGACGAGCTTGCCATCGTTGGCGAGGGCGGCCGACACCATGGCCATCTGCAACGGTGTCGCGGTGACGTCGAACTGGCCGATGCCGGTCAGGGCGGTGGACGACTCGTCCATGTCGGACGGGTACACGCTCGGGTACGCGCGCACCGGCACGTCCTGGCTGTCGTCGTCGAAGCCGAACTTCTCGGCCGTCGCCCTCAGCTTGTCCTGGCCGAGCTCGACGGCCATGTGCGCGAACACGTTGTTGCAGGAGTACTGCAACGCGACCCGGATCGTGGCGTTCTCGCAGGGCGCGGACGTGTTCTCGTTCTTCAGGACCGTGCGGGTGCCCGGCAGGGTGTAAGGGTCCTCGCTGTCGGTCTTCTCGTCCACCGACGCGTACAGCCCGTCCTCCAGCGCGGCCGCCGCCACGACCAGCTTGAACGTCGAACCCGGTGCCAGCGGCTGCCGCAGCGCCCGGTTGGTGAGCGGCTTGTCGGAGTCGGCGTTGAGCTTCTTCCAGGCGGTCCCGGCGGTGTTGGCGTCGGTCAGCGTCGAGGGGTCGTACGAGGGCGTCGACACCACCGCGAGGATCTGCCCGGTCGTCGGGTCGATCGCGACGGCCGCGCCCTTCTTGTCACCGAGCGCCTCGTACGCCGCCTTCTGCACGTCCGGGTCGATCGTGGTGATCACGTTGCCCGGGTCCGCCCGCTTGTCGGTGACCGTGTCCAGCGCGGTCTTCAGGCGGGTGTCCGTGCCGTTGAGCAGGTCCGCGTAGATGCCCTCCAGCTGGGTGGGGGCGTAGCTCTGCGAGGCGTAGCCCGTCACCGCCGCGTACAGCGCGCCGTCCGTGTACGTGCGCTTGTATCTGAGGTCGCCGCCCGTGGTGACGGCCGATCCGGTGATCGCCTTTCCGGCCACGATGATGTTCCCGAGCGGCTCCGCGTACGTCTCGATCGCGTTGCGCCGGTTGTCCTTGTCGTCCGCGAGTGCCTGGCCCTCGTAGAACTGCACCCAGGTCGCCCGGATCAACAGGGCGAACACCAGCAGCAGCGCGAAGACCGAGGCGCGCCTGATCGTCTTGTTCATTGCGAACAGAAGGACGAACGGGATGAAGGCAATCGTTCCCGTCCGCCCGATTTCTCATCGGCCGTTCATCTGAGGCCGGTTCAGGTCTCCAGGCGCAGCACGATCTCCTCGATCTCACCGCCCCGCGCGTTCGCGTAGCCGGTCGCCCGGGCGGTGGGCCGGAAGCCGCACTTCTCCAGGACCCGCAGGGAACCCGCGTTGTCGGCCGCCGCCCGCGCGAACAGCGGCCGTTCCGGGACCTCGGACACCAGCGCCCGCAACGCCTGGGTCGCGATGCCCCGACCCCAGTAGGCGCGGTCCACCCAGTACGTCACCTCGCGCTCGCCCGGCTCCCCGTACACCGCAGCGCTGCCGACGACGTCCCCGTCGGCCAGGATCGTGCGCGGTACGGCGGACGAGGCGCGGATCCTCGACCACTGGGCGTCGAAGGCGTCGCGGTCGGTCGGGTCCTGCGCGGTGAACGCGGCCATCCGGAGGGACTCGGGGTCGTTCGTCTGCCGGAAGAACACCGGCAGATCGCTGTCGTGGACCTGGCGCAGGGTGATCAGCATGCGTCAGAGCCTACGGGTGGCCAGGGTGAGCCGGTCGCGAGCGTCGAACAGCGCGTCCTTGACCATCTGCTCGTGCGCCGGGGTGAGCCTCGCCACCGGCACCGAGCAGCTGATCGCGTCCCGGGCCGGCGTGCGGTACGGGATGGCGACGCCGAAGCAGCGCAGGCCCAGCGTGTTCTCCTCGCGGTCCACCGAGAAGCCCTGCTCGCGGATCTGGTGCAGCTCCTCGATGAGCTTCTCGCGGTCCGTGATCGTGTGCTCGGTCAGCCCCGGCAGCGTCTCCGGCAGCAGCTTGCGGACCTGCTCGTCGGAGTAGGTGCTCAGCAGTGCCTTGCCCAGGGAGGTGGAGTGGGCGGGCAGGCGGCGGCCGACCCGGGTGAAGGGGCGCAGGTAGTGCTGGGACTGGCGGGTGGCGAGGTACACGACGTTCGTGCCGTCGAGCCGGGCCAGGTGGATGGTCTCCGTGGTGTCGTCCGAGAGCCGGTCCAGGGTGGGGCGGGCGGCCGCGACCACCTCGTCGCCGTCGATGTAGGACGTGCCGACGAGCAGCGCCCGCACCCCGATGCCGTACCGCGTGCCCGTCGCGTCCGTCTCCACCCAGCCCAGCTCCACCAGGGTGCGCAGCAGCATGTAGAGACTCGACTTGGGGTAGCCGACGGCCTCCTGGACCGACGCCAGAGAGTGCATTCCGGGGCGGCCGGCGAAGTATTCCAGCAGCTCAACCGTCCGCACCGCGGACTTGACCTGCGCCCCGCCCCCCGTCTCGCCAGCCGACATCGCCCTTGACCCCTTCGTTCGACGGGAAATACGCTCCGACAGCATATTCATCATCAGAGACAGCGTTCAGTATATCGAACGACCCTGGTGAAAGATCCAGTACCAAACGTGGTCAGAACCAAGCGTGGAGGGACCCGCGGTGGCAGCAGCACCAGTCTGGAGTGTCGACCCCCGAACCGGGAAGCAGCGTGAACAGGTTGCGGTGGAGGCCACGGCCCAGGAGGTCGACGCCGTCGTCCGCGCCGCGCACGAGGCGCGCGGCTTCCTCGCCGACCGTACCGTCCGCGCCGCCTTCCTGCGTTCCGCCGCCGACCGGCTCCAGGCGGCCAAGGACACGCTCGTGGAGGTGGCCGACGCGGAGACCGCGCTCGGCCCGGTCCGGCTGACCGGCGAGCTCGCCCGCACCTGCTATCAGCTGCGCGCGTTCGCCGACATCGTCGACGAGGGCGCCTTCCTCGACGTGGTCATCAGCCACCCCGACGACACGGCGACCCCGCCCATCCCCGACCTGCGCCGCTACAAGGTGCCGCTCGGGGTGGTGGCCGTGTACTCGGCGTCCAACTTCCCCTTCGCCTTCTCCGTGGCCGGCGGCGACACCGCGAGCGCGCTCGCGGCGGGCAACCCGGTCGTCGTCAAGTCGCACCCCGACCACCCGGGCCTGTCCGAGCTGGTCGCCAAGGTGCTGCGCACCGCCGCGGACGAGCACGGCATCCCGGCGGGCGTGCTGGGACTGGTCCACGGCTTCGAGGCCGGCGTCGAGCTGATCAGGCACCCGCTGGTCGCCGCGGCCGGTTTCACCGGGTCGATCCGGGGCGGGCGCGCGCTGTTCGACGCTGCGGCGGCCCGTCCGGTGCCGATCCCGTTCCACGGCGAGCTGGGGTCGCTGAACCCGGTCGTGGTGACCGAGGCGGCCGCCGCCGAGCGGGCCGAGGCCATCGGCGCCGGCCTCGCCGGGTCCATGACGCTGGGTGTCGGCCAGTTCTGTGTGAAGCCCGGCCTCGTGCTGGTGCCGTCCGGCGCGGCCGGCGACGGGCTGGTCAAGTCGCTCACGGACGCGGTCAGCGACACCGACGCGGGCGTGCTGCTCGACCACCGGATGCGCGACAACTTCATCGCCGGGGTCGCGGAGCGTGCCGAGCTGCCCGACGTGGACTCGCCGGTCACGCCCGGTGCGGGCGGGGAGCACACCGTCAGCGCGGGCTTCCTGACCGTGCCGGCCTCGCGGCTGACCGCCGAGGGCGCGCACGACCTGCTGCTCGAGGAGTGCTTCGGACCGGTCACCGTCGTGGTCCGCTACGACGACGACGGCGAGGTCAAGGCGGTGCTGTCGCGCCTGCCCGGAAACCTCACGGCGACCGTCCAGCTGTCCGAGGAGGAGGCCGCGGGCGAGGGCCGGGGCGGGGAGATCCTCGCCGAGCTGACCCCGCTGGCCGGACGCGTGCTGGTGAACGGCTGGCCCACGGGCGTCGCCGTCGCGCCGGCGCAGCACCACGGCGGGCCGTACCCGGCCACCACCTCCACGTCCACCTCGGTCGGCGGGACCGCCATCGAGCGGTGGCTGCGGCCGGTCGCCTACCAGAACGCTCCCGCGGCGCTGCTGCCCGTGGAGCTGCGGGACGAGAACGAGCTGGGGCTGCCGCGCCGGTTCAACGGGCGTCTGGAGCGGTAACGCTCCGCGCGGGTGCCGGCGGGTGCCTTCGTGGGGTGCGGTGGATCGGCGCGTGCACGGCCGTCGTGGCTTCTCGCGCCGTTCCCCGCGCCCCGCGGGTCGCGGCACCCCTGAGATGATGACGTCATGGACGTCTCGCTTCCCGAACTGCCCTTTCCCCTGCGTACTTACGGGCCCGACGGGCACTGGTCCCATGAGGACGGGGTGCTCACCGGATGGGCCGGGGCCCGGCAGGACCGGTTCGTGCCGCCCACCGGGGACGGGCTGGAATCCGCCTCCGACGCGCCCCGGCTGCTGGGGGCGCCGGAAGGCGACTTCCAGCTCATCGCACGCGTCACCGTCGGCTTCAACTGGGCTTTCGACGCCGGGGTGTTGTACGTCCACGTCGGTGAGCGGGCCTGGGCCAAGCTGTGCCTGGAGTACTCCCCGGACGTGGCCACCGTCTGCACGGTGGTCACCCGGGGGCACTCCGACGACGCCAACTCCTTCACCGTGGAGGGGAGTTCGGTCTGGCTCCGGGTGAGCCGGACCGGCCGTGCCTTCGCCTTCCACGCCTCCCGGGACGGCAGACGGTGGACCTTCGTCCGCCTGTTCACGCTGGGCGGGGAGAAGGAGACCGGCGCGGCCCTGGTCGGTTTCATGACGCAGTCGCCGATGGGTGAGGGGTGTGTCGTGACGTACGACCATCTCGAGTTCAGGACCGAGTGGCCGGACGACCTGCGGGACGGAAGCTGACCGGCCGGAACCGGGGGCAGGGCCCGCTCGTCCTCTCCTGCATGATCGGAGATCGCGTCAAGGGAGACCGGGTGATCCGCACCGCCGTTCCCGCGGAGGTGGACAGGGTCGTCGCGCTGCACGCGCGCGCCCGGGCCACGTACTACCCCGTCGGGGTACCGCAGGACGGCACCGACTGGCTCGCCGCCTGGCGCGCGGCCGTCGGGCGGCCCGACGGGCATGTGCTGTGCGTCGTCGAGCGGGGAGGACTCGTCGGCCTCGCGTCGTTCCGTACACCGGAGGGCGCGCCCGCGCACACGGTCAAACTGTTCCAGTTCCACGTCGACCCCGACCACTGGCGTGCGGGGATCGGTACGGCTTTGCACGCGGCCTGCGTCGAGCAGTGGCGGGCGGACGGCCGGCGGACAGCCGTCCTGGACGTACACGTCGACAACCGGCGCGCCCAGGCCTTCTACGCCCGGCAGGGCTGGAGCCCGGACCCGGAGAACCCGCCGGCCGAGGGCGAGCACCACGTCTGGCTGAGGTACACGGTGCCCGCGGGGTGACCGGGGAATGAAACGCTCTGCTTGAACGTTCATGCACTCGCCGGAGGGAACCCTCCGTGCGGACCTCCCGCGGGGGGAGCTCCGTACCAGCCGCCCGACCTGGAGAGAGCCGAGACATGCGCGTCGAGATCTGGAGCGACATCGCCTGCCCCTGGTGCTACGTGGGCAAGGCCCGCTTCGAGAAGGCGCTCGAGGCCTTCCCGCACCGCGACCAGGTCGAGGTGGTGCACCGTTCCTTCGAGCTGGACCCGGGCCGCGCCAAGGACGACGTCCAGCCCGTACTGGCCATGCTCACCAAGAAGTACGGGATGAGCGAGGCGCAGGCGCGGTCCGGCGAGGAGAACCTGGGCGCCCAGGCCGCCGCCGAGGGCCTCGACTACCGCACCCGGGACCGCGACCACGGCAGCACCTTCGACATGCACCGGCTGCTGCACTTCGCCAAGGAGCACGGCCGGCAGGACGAACTGATCCAGATCCTCTACCGGGCGAACTTCGCCGAGCAGCGGTCCGTCTTCACCGAGGGCGACGAGCGGCTCGTGGAACTGGCCGTCGAGGCCGGTCTCGACGCCGGGGCCGTCCGCGAGGTCCTCGCCGACCCGGCCGCCTACGCCGACGAGGTCCGCGCCGACGAGCGCGAGGCCGCCCGGCTCGGCGCGAACGGGGTGCCCTTCTTCGTCCTGGACCGCGCCTACGGCGTCTCCGGGGCCCAGCCCGCCGAGGTCTTCACGCAGGCCCTCACCCAGGCCTGGGAAGCCCGCTCCCCGCTGGAACTGATCGACGACGGCGGCGCGCAGGCCTGCGGCCCGGACGGGTGCGCGGTCCCGCAGCAGTGAAAACCGCAGGTGAGAGCCGATATATAAGTGCTCCTTAGCGGAATCACGTAAAAATCGGCAATGGACGGGGGGTTCCGGGGGTCCCACAGTGGACCCATGGAGACCTTCGAGAGCCTCGTCCGTGCCGAGTTCACCCCGAAGACCACGTACCTCAACACGGCGAGCAACGGCCTGCTGCCGGCCCGTACCGTCGCCGCCCTGCACGAGGCGGCGCTGCTGCGCGCCGAGGGCAGGCCGCTGACCCCGCTGCACGAGGACGTCGAGGCCTGCCGGGCCGCGTACGCCCGGCTGGCCGGCGTTCCGGTCACCCGGGTGGCGCTGGGCGCCTCGGTCGCCGCGCACACCGGCGTGATCGCCGCCTCGCTGCCCGCGGGCGCGGAAGTGCTCACCGCCGAGGACGACTTCACCTCCGTGCTCAACCCCTTCCACGTCCGCGGGGACCTCAAGGTTCGCGCCGTCCCGCTGGAGCGGATCGCCGAGTCGGTCCGCCCCGGCACGGCACTGGTCGCGCTGAGCGCCGCCCAGTCCGCCGACGGCCGGATCGCCGACCTGCCCGCCCTGCGCGAGGCGGCCCGGACGCACGGCGCACGCACCTATGTCGACTTCTCGCAGTCCGCGGGCTGGCTTCCGGCCGACGCCGACGCCCACGACTTCTCCGCCGCCGTCTCCTTCAAGTGGCTGCTCGGCCCGCACGGCGCGGCCTTCCTGGTGGTCCCGGAGGACTTCGGCGGGCTGTCACCGGTCCTCGCGGGATGGGTGGCCGGCGAGGAGCCCTGGGACAGCTGTTACGGTCCGGTGGCCGAACTCGCCCACTCGGCGCGGCGGTTCGACCTGACGCACGCCCTGTTCAGCTACGCGGGACTGCGCCGCTCCCTCGCGCTGGTGGAGGAACTCGGCGTGGCGGCGATCGGCGCCCACGACCTCGCCCTCGCCGACCGGTTCCGCGCCGGACTCGCCACGCTCGGTCACCGGCCCGTCGCCGCGCCCGGTTCCGCGATCGTCTCGGTGCCCGGACTCGGCTTCCGTCAGGCCGAACTGGCCGCCGCCGGCATCCAGGTCTCCGACCGCTCCGGCAATCTGCGCGCCTCCTTCCACCTGTACAACACGGCCGCCGACGTCGACCGCCTGCTGAACGCCCTGGCGGCCTGAGGCCCCCGAACGCCCGCAGGCCCGGACGCCGCCACCCGATGCGGGTGGCGGCGTCCGGGCCTGCCGACGCGGCCGGCGGGTGACAGGCGGTCAGCGCACCGGGGTGAAGTCCCGCGCGCCGATGTACTCCGGCCTGCGGACCGGGGCCGCGAACGGCTCCACGGCCGTGTTCTCCACGCTGTTGAACACGATGAACACGTTGCTGCGCGGGAACGGCGTGATGTTGTCGCCGGACCCGTGCATGCAGTTGCAGTCGAACCAGGTCGCCGAACCGGCCCTGCCCGTGAACAGCTTGATGCCGTAGTCGCCGGCCATCGCGGTCAGCGCCTCGTCCGACGGGGTGCCCGCGTCCTGCATCTGGAGCGACTTCTTGTAGTTGTCCTCGGGCGTCGCCCCGGCGCAGCCGAGGAACGTCCGGTGCGAGCCCGGCATGATCATGAGCCCGCCGTTGGTGTCGAGGTTCTCGGTCAGCGCGATCGACACGGACACCGTCCGCATGTTCGGCAGACCGTCCTCGGCGTGCCAGGTCTCGAAGTCGGAGTGCCAGTAGAAGCCCCCTGCCCCGAAGCCCGGCTTGACGTTGATCCGCGACTGGTGCACGTACACGTCCGAGCCGAGGATCTGCCGGGCCCGGCCCACGACCCGCTCGTCGCGGACGAGCGCGGCGAACACGGGACTGAGCTTGTGCACCTCGAAGACGGAGCGGATCTCCTTGGACTTCGGCTCGACGATCGACCGCCCGTCGGCCCGGATCTCCGGGTCGGCGACCAGTCGCTCCAGCTCACGCCGGCAGACGGCCACCTCGTCGTCGCCGATCAGCTGGTCGACGGCGAGGAAACCGTCGCGCTCGTACTCCTGGAGCCCGGCCGCCGGGATCGGGCCCGGCGTGTCGGGGGAGCCCCAGACGACGGGGTCCCGGCGCGGCACGGACACCTCGGTGGTGCCACGGGTGGGGTAGAGATCGGTGAGGGTGGTCACGATGCTTACACCTCCTCGGGCTCGGTGAGCAGGGGGTACACGCCGTTCTCGTCGTGGTCCTCCCGGCCCGTGACGGGCGGGTTGAACACGCAGATGCAGCGGAAGTCCTCCTCGACGCGCAGCGTGTGCCGCTCGTGCCCGTCGAGGAGGTACATGGTGCCGGGCGTGATGCTGTGCGTCCGCCCGGTCTCGTGGTCGGTCAGTTCGGCCGCGCCCTCGACGCAGACGACGGCCTCGATGTGGTTCGCGTACCACATCGACGTCTCGGTACCCGCGTACAGAATCGTTTCGTGCAGCGAGAACCCGACGCGTTCCTGGGCCAGCACGATGCGCTTGCTCTCCCAGGTGCCGGACGCCGCCCGCACATGCCGGTCGGTGCCTTCGATGTCCTTGAACGAACGGACGATCACGGTGGTGCGATGCCTCCTAGGTAGGGGATACGGGGTCCGAGGGCGTCAGACGGTCTCCCGCACGGCGCGGGCGATGACACTGAGGCCCTCGTCCAGTTCCTCGGGGGTGATGGTCAGGGCCGGCAGCAGTTTGACGACCTCGCTCTCCGGGCCGGACGTCTCGATCAGCAGCCCGAGTTCGAAGGCCCGCTTGGCGACCCGTCCGGCCCGCGCCTTCTCGTGGAACTCCAGGCCCCACACCAGACCGCGGCCCCGGTACTCCTTGACGTCGGCGAGGTTCTCCTCGGTGATCGAGATGAGCCCCTGCTCGATCTGCTCGCCCCGCGCCCGGGTCTGCTTCTCCATCGCGGACCCGTCGGCCCAGTACGTCTCGAGCGCGGCGGTGGCGGTGACGAACGCCGGGTTGTTGCCGCGGAAGGTGCCGTTGTGCTCACCCGGCTCCCACACGTCCAGCTCGGGCCGGAACAGGCAGAGCGACATGGGCAGTCCGTAGCCGCTGATCGACTTGGAGACGGTCACGATGTCCGGGACGATCCCGGCCTCCTCGAAGGAGAAGAAGGCCCCGGTGCGCCCGCATCCCATCTGGATGTCGTCGACGATCAGCAGCATGTCCTGCCGCTCGCACAGTTCCTTGAGCGCCCGCAGCCACTCCGGACGCGCGACGTTGATGCCGCCCTCGCCCTGCACGGTCTCGACGATCACGGCGGCGGGCTTGTTGAGGCCGGACCCCTGGTCCTCCAGCAGCCGCTCGAACCACAGGAAGTCGGGGATCTGGCCCTCGAAGTAGTTGTCGAACGGCATGGGCGTGCCGTGCACCAGCGGGATCCCGGCCCCGGCCCGCTTGAACGCGTTGCCGGTCACCGCGAGCGACCCGAGGGACATCCCGTGGAAGGCGTTGGTGAACGACACGATCGCCTCGCGCCCCTTCACCTTGCGCGCCAGCTTCAGGGCCGACTCCACGGCGTTGGTGCCGGTCGGGCCCGGGAACATCACCTTGTAGGGCAGGTCACGCGGCCGCAGCACCAGATCCTGGAAGGTCTGGAGGAAGGTCCGCTTGGCCACGGTCGACATGTCGAGCCCGTGCGTGACGCCGTCCCGCATCAGATAGTCGACCAACGCCCGTTTCAGCACCGGGTTGTTGTGGCCGTAGTTGAGGGACCCGGCACCCGCGAAGAAGTCCAGGTAACGGTGACCGTCCTCGTCGTACATCCGGCTGCCCTGCGCACGGTCGAAGACGGCGGGCCAGCCGCGGCAGTAGCTGCGTACCTCGGACTCGAGGGTCTCGAACACGCTGAGGTCGGGCTGGGTGATGGTCACGACGAAAACGCTCCTCGGGGTGGGGGTCGTCAGGAGGGACGGGCGAAGACGGGGGGAGTCAGAAGGTGAGGGGGCCGATCCGGTACAGGACCTCGGGGTCGTGCGGGCCGTCGGGGAACAGCCCGGCGTCGAACAGCACCTCACGGGTGACGGTCGCCCCGTGCCGGTCGGCGTACGAGGTGAACAGCCGCTCGGAGGCGGTGTTGCCCGGCGTGATGGTGGTCTCCACGGCGGTGAGCGGGCGTCCGGCCGCGATCCGCGCGGTCAGTCCGTCCAGCAGCGCGGCGGCGAGGCCGCGACCACGGTGCGCGGCGTCGACGGCCACCTGCCAGACCAGCAGGGTGTGCGGGTCCTCCGGCCGTATGTATCCCGTGACGAACCCGACCGGCTCGCCGGCCTCCGCGCGGGCCACCGCCGTGGTGTCGGCGAAGTCACGACACCACAGCAGATAGCTGTAGGAGGAGTTCAGGTCGAGCGTTCCGGAATCCTTCGCGAGACGCCAGAGCGCCGCGCCGTCTTCCACCGACGGGCGGTCGATACGTAGGTCTGCTTGTGCGGCAGTCATGCGGATTGAACTTACCCAGGGAA
This sequence comes from Streptomyces sp. NBC_00637, assembly GCF_045161545.1. Lineage (NCBI taxonomy): Bacteria > Bacillati > Actinomycetota > Actinomycetes > Kitasatosporales > Streptomycetaceae > Streptomyces > Streptomyces sp. NBC_00637. Next base: position 6,581,524 of record NZ_CP109046.1, read on the forward strand.
ATTCGAAAACGCATGGAGAGGCCGTGGTGATTCCGTGATGCCACGGGGGCGTGTTGCCGTTTCATCCGCTTTTGCACCGCATGAAAGGTGCATATCGACCCGCTTGTGCAATGCGTCACGCATTCGGAGCGCGCCCGAAATTTCCCGCGTTTAGGTGCGGGGAATCCGGGCAGGAGAACTCAGGAAACCTATCGCCGGGAAGTTCCTCGAAAAGCGGGCCTTTAAAGGGATCGAAAGAAATTCGCGAATTACCTTGAATTCAGACTCCGGTCACCCCGTCGATACGCTCCCGGAGAATGTCGGCGTGACCGTTGTGCCGGGCGTACTCCTCGATCATGTGGATCAGCACCCAGCGCAGACTCACCTCGAGCCCGGCCATCGGGCCGTCGGGGAGCCGGCCGGTGGCGTCCAGTGGCCGCCCGGCGATCAGCTCCCGCCCGCGCGCGATCTCCCGCCGCCAGACGGTCAGCGCCTCGTCGAGGCCCCGCCCGGCGTCGAGGGCGTACCCGGTCGCCTCCTCGAAGACGGGTGGCACATCGAGGCCGGCGAACGCCCGCTGGAACCAGTTCCGTTCGACCTCGGCGAGATGCTGGACCAGGCCGAGCAGGGTCGACTCGGACGGCTCGGCGGCCGGTCGCCGCAGCTGTTCGTCGTCCAGCCCCGCGCACTTCAGCTCCAGCGTGGCCCGGTGGAACTCCAACCAGCTTTCCAGCATGGGAAGTTCGTCACCGGTCAGCAGGGGGACGGGGCGGCCGTCGGGGAGGGTGAGGGGAGCGTCGGTGGTCATGCGGGGCAGCATGCCAGGCGGCACCGACAAGCAGGTCGCGTCGGCCCGTCCGGCGGCGGACGGGCGGCGGCTACCGCCAGGCGCCCTCCACCGCCCGCCGGGCCCCTTCCTGATCGACGTCCAGCCCCTTCTCCGCCAGCGCGGAGCCCAGCGCCGCCAGGCACCCGTGCACCAGGCCGACGGTCGCGTCGCCCCCGTAGTGGTTGACCCGGATCATCTCCTCGGCCAGTGCGCCCCCGCCCGCGGCCAGCGGCAGCGTGGGGTCGCCGGCCAGCGCCCGGGCCACCAGCTCCGAGGCCACCACCCCCGGCGGCGTCCGCAGCGTCGTCGCGACGGGCGCCGCGTCGGCCGCGTCGTACACGTACGGCTCCAGACCGCCGCCCAGCGCGACCGCGCCCGCGCGCGTCGCGGCGGCGGCCGAGGCGTGCCGGGCCATCACCGTCTCCAGCCCCTCCGCCTCGATCCGCTCCACGCACGCCTCCAGGGCCAGCATCTCCAGCTGTGCCGGCGCGTGCAGCAGCGCCTTGCGGCCGCCCTCGACCCAGCGCTCCTTCCAGTCCAGCAGGGAGAGGTACGACCGGCGCGGCGCCCTCGGGTTCGCGGCCATCCGCGTCCACGCCCGCTCGCTCACCGACACCGCCGACACACCCGCCGGACCGCCCATCGCCTTCTGCGCGCCGATCACGCACAGGTCCACGCCCCACGCGTCCGGCAGCACCGGCTCCGCGCCGATCGAGGCCACCGCGTCCAGGTAGAAGAGCGCGCCGTGCTCCCGCACCACCTCGCCGATCTCGGCGACCGGGTTGGTGTTGCCGGTCGCCGCCTCCGCGTGCACCAGCGACACGAAGTCGATCGCGGGGTGCTCGGCGAACGCCTCGCGGATCTGCGCGGCCGTCACCGCCGTGTGGAAGGGCACCGCCAGGTCGATCACCGTGGCACCGCAGTCCCGCAGCCAGTCCCCGAAGGTCTGCCCGTACGGGCCGGTGATCACGTTCAGCGCGGTCGTGCCCGGGCCGGCGGCGGCGCGGATGGCGCCTTCGAGGGGCAGCAGCGCCTCGCCCTGCATGATCACGACGTCCTGCCGGGTGTCCAGCAGCCGGGCCACCCGGTCCTCGATCGAGGCGAAGCGTGCGGCACTCAGCGGGGCGAGGTCCAGGAACGGGTGTGTCACGGCGGTGCTCTCTTCGCTCACGGGGTACAGGTGACGAGACTAACCGGCACGTGTCCCCCTCTCCCCGCCCTCCCCACTGATGACTTCGTAGGTCGTACGGCCCGGCAGCCATCGGTTTGGTTTGAGTGCCTCAAACTTCTCCTTATAATCGGAACCCACAGTTCCCTTACAGGAAGGCCCGCCGTGAACAGCCACCCCGGCCGCCGGACCCGCGTCCTGGCCGCCACCACCGTGACGGCCGGACTGCTGCTCGTCGCCGCCTGCACCTCCACCGACGACGGCGGCAGCGGCTCCAAGACCGCCGCCGGCGGGGTCGAGCTCGTCAAGGCGGGCCAGCTCACCACCTGCACCCACCTGCCCTACCCGCCCTTCCAGTCGGAGGTCGACGGCAAGGTGCAGGGCTTCGACGTGTCCCTGATCGACCTGGTCGCCGACGACCTGGGCGTGAAGCAGGAGATCCTCGACACGCCCTTCGAGAACTTCAAGACCGGCGCCTTCCTCAACTCCGGCACGTGCGACCTGGCCGCGGCCGGCATGACCATCACCGACGAGCGCAAGAAGAACGTCGACTTCTCCGACCCGTACTTCGAGGCGACCCAGGCCGTCCTGGTCGACAAGGGCGCGGGCGTCACCTCGCTCGCCGACGTGAAGTCCAAGGGCGTCAAGCTCGGCGCCCAGGCGCAGACCACCGGCGAGGACTACGCCAAGAAGCAGGGCTTCGACCCGGTCTCCTTCGAGTCCTCCGACGCCGTCCTCAACGGTCTGCGCACCGGCCAGGTCAAGGCCGTCATCATCGACTTCCCGGTCGTCCAGGGCTGGCTCAAGGACAAGGCCAACGCCGACGCCTTCAAGGTCGTCGACAACCTCAACACCGGCGAGCAGTACGGCTTCACGGTGAAGAAGGGCAACAGCAAGCTGGTCGCCGCCATCAACAAGGCGCTGACGGACGCGAAGGCCGACGGCACCTACAAGAAGCTGTACGAGAAGTGGATCGGCCCCTACGACGAGTCGGCCGCGTCCCCGTCGGCCGCCGCCTCGGCCTCCTGACCCCATGGCCGATACCGACGTACGACTCCAACCGAAGAAAAAGGGCCTCACCCGGCGTCAGAAGCGGCGCCTCTCGCGCGGCGCGCAGTACGTCGTGTTCGTCGCCGCCGTGATCGTCTTCGCGGTCACGGCGGACTGGGGCCGGCTGAAGAACCAGTTCGCCCAGTGGGACATCGCGCGGGAGATGTTCCCGGACGTCATCACGCTGGCGTTGAAGAACACCGTCCTGTACACGGCGTCCGGCTTCGTCCTCGGGCTGGTGCTCGGTCTGGTCATCGCCCTGATGCGGCTGTCCTCCGTCGGCCCGTACCGCTGGCTCGCCGGTGTCTACATCGAGATCTTCCGCGGCCTGCCCGCCCTGCTGATCTTCGTGTTCATCGGCGTGGCCGTGCCGCTGGCCTTCCCCGGCACGGAGATCGTCGGCGGCACCTACGGCAAGGCGGCCCTCGGACTCGGCCTGATCGGGGCCGCGTACATGGCGGAGACGTTCCGCGCGGGCATCCAGGCCGTGCCCAAGGGGCAGCTGGAGGCGGCCCGGTCGCTGGGCTTCTCGCCCGGCCGCGCGATGGTGTCGGTCGTCATCCCGCAGGCGTTCCGGATCATCCTCCCGCCGCTCACCAACGAGCTGATCATGCTCTTCAAGGACTCCTCCCTGGTGCTGCTCCTCGGGGTGACGCTGGAGGAGCGCGAACTGTCCAAGTACGGCCGTGACCTGGCCAGCACGACCGCCAACTCCACGCCGATCCTGGTCGCCGGCCTGTGCTACCTGCTGGTGACCGTCCCGCTCGGCTTCGTCGTGCGGCGCATGGAGGCCAAGGCCCAGGAGGCCGTGAAATGAGCCGACCGGAGATCGAAGTCCGCGACCTGCACAAGTCGTTCGGCGCCAACGAGGTGCTGCGCGGCATCGACCTGGAGATCGGCCGGGGCGAGGTCGTCTGTGTGATCGGCCCGTCCGGCTCCGGCAAGTCCACGCTGCTGCGCTGTGTGAACCTGCTGGAGGAGCCCACCAAGGGGCAGGTCTTCGTCGGCGGCACCGAACTCACCGACCCCGACGTCGACATCGACGCCGTACGCCGCCGTATCGGGATGGTCTTCCAGCAGTTCAACCTGTTCCCGCACCTGTCGGTGACCGAGAACCTCACGCTGCCGCAGCGCCGGGTGCTCGGGCGCGGCAAGGCGGAGGCGGCGAAGGTGGCCGCCGAGAACCTGGAGCGGGTGGGCCTGTCGGAGAAGGCCGCCGCCTATCCCGCCTCCCTCTCCGGCGGCCAGCAGCAGCGCGTCGCGATCGCCCGCGCGCTGGCGATGGGCCCCGAGGTGATGCTCTTCGACGAGCCGACCTCGGCCCTCGACCCCGAGCTGGTCGGCGATGTCCTCGCGGTCATGCGCATGCTCGCCGACGAGGGCATGACCATGATGGTCGTCACGCACGAGATGACCTTCGCCCGCGAGGTCGCCGACCGGGTCGTCTTCATGGACGGCGGGGTGATCGTGGAGGACGGCACCCCGGCCGCGGTCATCGGGAACCCCGGCCACGAGCGCACCCGCCACTTCCTGTCCCGTCTCCTCGACCCGGCGATGGCCGAGTTGCCAGAAGACGGCAGGGAGGGCGCCTCCGGCCGGGCGGACGGCAGCGCGGACGGCCGGGCGGGGGACCCGAAGGGCGGCCCGGAGCAGTAGCTAGGGTGCACCGCATGAGCGATCGCGCGGTGCTGCACGTGAAGGGCCGGATCCTGACCGGATCCGACGAGGTCCGCGACGGGCTGTGGGTCGTCGACGGACGGGTCTCCTACGACCGTCCCGTCGGCGCCCGCGACGTGCGGACCGTCGAGGGCTGGGCGCTGCCCGGCCTGGTCGACGCCCACTGCCATGTGGGCCTGGGCGCGCACGGGCCCGTCGACGCGGACGTCGCCGAGAAGCAGGCGCTGACCGACCGCGAGGCGGGAGCCCTGCTGATCCGTGACGCCGGCTCGCCCTCGGACACCCGCTGGGTCGACGACCGCGAGGATCTCCCGAAGATCATCCGGGCGGGCCGGCACATCGCCCGCACCCGTCGCTACATCCGCGGCTTCGCGCACGAGATCGAGCCGGACGAGCTGGTCGCGTACGTCGCCCGGGAGGCCCGGCGCGGCGACGGCTGGGTCAAGCTGGTCGGCGACTGGATCGACCGCGAAGTGGGCGACCTCGCCCCCAGCTGGCCCCGGGAGGCGGCCGAGGCGGCCATCGCGGAGGCCCATCGCCTGGGCGCGCGGGTCACGGCGCACTGCTTCGCCGAGAACTCGCTCCGCGACCTCGTCGAGTCGGGCATCGACTGCGTCGAGCACGCGACGGGCCTGACCGACGAACTGATCCCGCTGTTCGCGTCACGAGGCGTGGCGATCGTGCCGACCCTCGTCAACATCGCCACCTTCCCCCGGCTGGCGGCCGGCGGCGAGTCCCGGTTCCCGCGCTGGTCGGCCCATATGCGCCGGCTCCACGAACGCCGCTACGACACCGTCCGCTCCGCCTACGACGCCGGCATCCCGGTCTTCGTCGGCACGGACGCCGGCGGCACACTGCCGCACGGTCTGGTGGCCGCGGAGGTCGCGGAACTGGTGACGGCGGGCATCCCGCCGCTGGCGGCGCTCTCGGCGACCACCTGGGGCGCCCGCGAGTGGCTCGGGCGCCCGGGGCTCGTGGAGGGCGCTCCGGCGGACCTGGTGGTCTACGAGAGCGACCCGCGCGCGGACGTACGGGTGCTGGCGGCTCCGCGCCGGGTGGTACTCGACGGCACCGTGGTGAGCTGAAAGCGCTGTGCCAGGGGCGGTTGCGGGGAACGTGCGTGCCGTCGGATTCGAAGACACGCACGGAAACCCCACGTTGGAGTGAACTCGCGTCACCCTGCTGACCGTTCACCCCTCGTACGTAATTCTTGCGGGGTCCCGAAGCATTTCTCTTCTGGGGGTCCCACCCTTGAACGGCAACAACTTTCCGCTGCCCGCACGCGCCCGTCGCGCCGCCACCGTCGTCGCGGTCACGGCCCTGGCCGCGGGTCCCGCGGCCCTGGCGGGCGCGGGCACCGCCCACGCGACGTCCGGCCAGGGCCGGGCGAGCGCGTCCGTCCTGCGTACCGACCTCGACGTGGCCCTGCTCCACAAGACCGTCGACATCCCGCTGGCCGTCTCCCTCAACGAGGTACGGGCTCCGCACAGTGCCGACAGGACCGCGCTGTCGGCCGAGTTGCGGGGGGTCGACGGCGGAAGGCCGTTCAGCGTCCTGCGCGCGGACGTCGCCGAGGCGAAGGCGACCGTCGACGGCGGCAGGGCCGAGGCCTCCACCCGCCTGACCCACGCGAAACTGCACGTGCCCGGCCTGCCCCTGCTCTCCCTCGTCGAGGTCGGCACGGTCACCTCCAGGGCGACCTGCGAGGCCGGCGAAGCGCCGGTCGCCGTCTCCAACCTGCTCGGCTCGGTGACGGTCCTGGGCAAGAAGGTGTCGGTGAGCACCGGCGGCACGACGGACGTGAAGGTGCCGGGCGTGGGCGAGGTCCGCCTGGACCTGTCGAAGCGCGAGACCACCTCCCGCACGGCCGCCGCCACCGCCCTGGAACTCACCGTCTCCGTCGACCCGTCGCGTCTCGGCGTGGCCGAGGTCACCGGCACCCTGACCCTGGCGAAGGCCACCTGCGAAGCCCCCGCCGAACAGGAGCAGGGCGAGGAGCAGGACCCGGGCGAGGACCAGGAGCAGGACCAGGGCGCGGTACAGGACGAAGGCGCGGCACAGGACCAGGGCGCGGCACAGGACCAGGGCGCGGAGCCGGCCGCCGGGCCGAGCGCCGCCCCGGCCGGAGACGTCAAGGCACAGGGCGCACCCGCCCGGGCCGACCTGGCGCGGACCGGTGGCGGCTCGACCACCCCGTACCTCGCGGGCGGCGCCGTGGCGCTGCTGGCCGCGGGCGGGGGAGCGGTGGTACTGGCCCGCCGCCGCGGCTGACCGGACAGGGCACGGGGTACGGGGTACGGATCCGGGACGTCCCACCCGAGTCCGTACCCCGCACCCCGCCGTCCCGCCCGTGTCATCCGCCCGCGCAGTCACTCCTCACCGGGTGAGGGCCAACGCCTGGTCCAGCGCTTGGAGGAAACGGTTCACCGTCGTCCGGTCCCGTACCGCCAGCCGCAGCCACTCCCCGTCCAGCCCCGGGAAGGTGTCGCCGCGCCGGACCGCGAACCCCAGGGCGCGCAGCCGCCCGCGGACGGCGGCGGCCCGGGGCAGCCGCACGAGGACGAACGGCCCCTGCGCGGGACCCACGACCCGTACCCCGTCGTCGGCGAACTCCTCCAGACCGGCCACGAGATGCGCCCGGTCCGCGGCGACGCGGTGGGCGGCGTGCGCGGCCTCCGCCAGCGCCTGCGCCCCCATGCACGCCTCCGCCGCCACCAGTGCGGGCGTGGACACCGGCCACAGCGGCTGGGCCCGCTCCAGGTCGGCGACGGTCTCCGGCGCGGCGAGCACGTAGCCGATCCGCAGCCCGGCCAGTCCCCAGGTCTTGGTCAGGCTGCGCAGGACCACCAGGCCCGGCACGTCCGTGTGCCCGGCGAGAGCCTCCCGCTCGCCCGGCACCGCGTCCATGAACGCCTCGTCGACCACCAGCGTCCGTCCGGGCCGGGCCAGCCGCCGGATGGTCCGCGCCGGGTGCAGCACCGACGTGGGGTTCGTCGGATTGCCGACCACCACCAGGTCGGCCGTCTCCGGTACGGCCGCCGGATCCAGCCGGAAGCCGTCCTCGGCCCGCAGCACCACCCGGTCCACGCTGTGCCCGGCGTCCCGCAGCGCCGCCTCCGGCTCCGTGAACTGCGGGTGCACCACGACCGGCCGCCGGACCTTCAGGGCGCGCGCCAGCAGCACGAACGCCTCCGCCGCGCCCGCCGTGAGCAGCACCCGCTCGACGGGCAGCCCGTGCCGCGCCGCGACCGCCGCCCGCGCGGCCCGCCCGTCCGGGTAGGCCGCCAGGCCGTCCAGGGAAGCGGCGACGCGCTCCCGGAGCCAGCGCGGAGGGGTGTCCGCGCGGACGTTCACCGCGAGGTCGACGAGCGCCGAGCCGTCGTCGCGCACCTCGGCGTCCCCGTGATGGCGCAGGTCGTGGCCGTCGCGGTGCGCCTCGGCGGGCCCCTCAGTGCGCATGGGAGTGCGCGGGTCCGTGATGGTGGTGCCCGTCGTGGTGGTGCCCCTCGTCGTCCGGGTGGAAGTGCGGCTGCTGGGCCAGCCCGACCTTGTCCTCGAAGCCCGGCAGCGCGATCCGGTACACGCACGAGTCGCAGTTCATCCGCAGGTCGCCCTTGACGGCCTCCTCGTACCGTTCCATCACCAGGTCGAGCAGCTCCGGCTCCGGACCGATGACGTCCGCCGAGCGCACCTCGACCTCGGGGTGCGCGGCCGCCCAGCTCTCGGTCTGGTGCCGTACCCGATCGGGCAGGATCCCGGTGAACAGGAAGTAGGGGAGCACGACGATCCGCTTCGCCCCCAGCTTCACGCACCGGTCGAGTCCGCTCGGCACGTCCGGCGCGGCCAGCGACACGAACGCGGTCTCCACGCCCGCGTACCCGCGCCCCTCCCACAGCAGCCGCGCCGCCTTGTACACCTCGGCGTTGGCGTCCGGGTCCGTCGAGCCGCGCCCGACCAGCAGCACGGTGACGTCGGCCAGGTCCCCGGGGGTGCGCCCCGCGGTGCCCAGGGCCTCCTCCAACCGCCGCTCCAGCACGGTCAGCAGCGCCGGGTGCGGGCCCAGCGGACGCCCGTACGTGTAGGAGATCCCCGGGTGCCGCTCCTTCTCACGGGACAGCGCCGCCGGGATGTCGCCCTTGGCGTGCCCGGCGGACACCAGCATCAGCGGGACGGCGGCGAACCGCCGTACACCACGCTCCACCAGCTCCGTCACCGCATCGCCCAGCGGCGGCGGGGACAGCTCGATGAAGCCGCCCGCGACGGGCAGTTCGGGATGACGGCGGCCCAACTCCCGTACGAAGTCACGGAACGCCTCGGCTCCGGCCTCGTCCCGGGTGCCATGGCCGGCGATGAGCAGGGCGGGCGGCGGGGTGATCACTTTTTCTCCTCGTAGGGCGAAGCGGGGGACGAAAGGGGGGTGTACAGCAGGGCGTTGAGGGCGGCGGCGGCGACCGCCGACCCGCCCTTCTCGGACACGTTGCTCACGGCGGGCAGGCCGCTCTCGCGGAGCGCGGCCTTCGACTCGGCCGCCCCGACGAAGCCGACGGGCAGGCCGATGACCAGCGCGGGGGAGGCGTCCAGTGTCAGCAGCTCCTCCAGGGCGGTCGGCGCGCAGCCGATCACCCAGAGCGCGCCGGGCCCGACCTCCTCGTACGCCAGCCGGATCGCGTGGGCAGACCGGGTCAGTCCGGGACCGGACCTGGCGTCCCCGAGACGGCAGACGGTGTCCCGCCGGGTGATCCCCGCGGCCACCATCTGCACGTCGACGACGACGGGCGCCCCGGCGTGCAGCGCGGCGTGCGCCTTCGTCAACTCGTCCTCGTCCAGGACGAGATCGTCCGCGTACTCCAGGTCGGCGGCGGAGTGGACGACCCGCTCGACCACCGCCCGGCTCAGCGGCGCGAAGTGCGAGGTGTCCAGGCGGGCGCGCAGCCGCCGGAAGGACTCCTGCTCGATCGGATGGACCACACGGTTCACAGGGCGCCCTCCTGGGAGCTTTCCCGAGAGCTCGCGGGGGAGCTGTCGGTGGTGTTCTCCTGCCAGCGGTAGCCACGGGGCGTCACCATGCGTCCCGCGATGTTCCGGGTCGCCGTGTTGCCCACGGTCACGACCGTCATCATGTCGACCCACGCCGGGTCGAGTTCCGCGAGCGACGTCAGCCGCGCGGTGCCGTCCGGGCGGGAGGCGTTGCGCACCACACCCACCGGCGTCGTCGGCTCCCGGTGCCCGGCGAGGATCGAGAGCGCCTTGGGCAACTGCCAGTCGCGGCCCCGGGAACGGGGGTTGTAGAAGGTGACGACGATGTCCGCCTCGGCCGCCGCCCGCACCCGTCGTTCGATGACCTCCCACGGCGTGTGCAGATCGGACAGGCTGATCGACACATGGTCGTGGCCCAGCGGCGCGCCGAGGATCGCACCGGCCGCGAGCGCGGCGGTCACCCCCGGCACCCCGACCACGTCGATGTCGTCGGACGCCTCGGCGAGCGCGGGGGAGGCCATCGCGTACACGCCCGCGTCCCCGCTGCCGATCAGTGCGACGCTCCGCCCGCGCCGGGCCTCGGCCACGGCGGTCCGGGCCCGTTCCTCCTCGGCGCCGAGCCCCGACTCCAGGATCCGGGTGCCGGGCCGCAGCAGGTCGCGGATCTGGTCGACGTACTGGTCGAGGCCGACGAGCACCGCGGCCCGCTCCAGCTCCGCCTTCGCGCGCGGCGTCAGCAGGTCCCGCGCCCCGGGCCCGAGCCCGACGACCGCGAGCCGTCCCCGCCCGGGACGCCGTACGACGGCACAGGTGGCCATCGCGGGCCGCCCGTCCGCACGCTCCGACTTCCTTTTGGGGACGAGGAGTTCGCCCCCGCCGACCAGAGCGGCCGCCTCCGCGACGGAGGGCGTGCCGACGGCGGCGAGCGGCGCGTCGGACGGGTTCGGCACCTCGACGGCGGCCAACTCCCCGGCGGAGTACGTCACCACGGGCACGCCGAGCCGCCGGGCCGCCTCGACGATGCCCGGCTCCTCCGCCTTGGCGTCGACGGTCGCCAGCTCGGCGAGACTGCGGACGGACAGTCCCGCCTCCCGCAGCACGCCCTCGACCAGGTCGAGCACCTCGTCGACCGGGGCGCCCCTGGACGCCCCGACACCGACGACGAGGGACGGCGGACGCAGCAGCACCTCGCGGGCGGCCGGCGCGACGGCGCGGTCCGTGAGCCGCACGGTGTACTCGCCCCGGTCCGCGAACGGCACCGGCGGCAGCGGCCACGGCACCTCGGCGGCCAGCGCGACCGGCTCGCCGTCCAGCAGCGCCCGCGTCACGCCGGCCACATCGCCCTCCACGGGAAGGCCGAGCGTGTCGAGACCGGGGATGCCGACGGCGTCCGTGGCCGTGGTCACCACCGGCCGCGCACCCAGCAGGGCGCCGACGGCCAGCGCGAGTTCGTTGGCCCCGCCGGCGTGTCCGCCGACCACCGGGACGGCGAAGCGCCCGGCCTCGTCGACGCACACCACACCCGGGTCGGACGTCTTGTCGGTCAGCAGAGGCGCGACCAGCCGGACCACCGCCCCGGTCGCCAGGAAGCACACGAGCTGCTCGCACTCGGCGAACGCCCGCCGGACGGCGTCCCCGACCGGGCCGTCGTACACGCGGGTGCGGTCCGGCCAGGCCGTGGCCAGCCGGTCGCGCGCCGCCGCCCCCGCCGCGGTGGCGGAAATGAGGCCGATCACAGGGCTACTCCTTCTCGATGGACAGGGTGCGCGCCGACGGCGTCTCTCACACCCCACAGCAGGAAAACGGGATTGGTCGCGGCCAGCCGGGTGACCTCGCCCGGCAGCGGCGCGAGGCGCGAGGAGTGCAGCAGCACACCGTCGCAGTCGAGCCCGGCGTCGCCGAGCGCGGCGCGTACCGCCGGGACCCGGTCCAGCGCGGCCATCGCGACGACCACGGTCCGCCGGGCCCGCCGCGCACACTCCGCGACGATGCCGGGCAGCTCGCGCCCGCCGCCGCCGACGAACACGGCGTCGGGATCGTCGAGTCCGGCCAGCACGCCGGGCGCGCCGCCGTGCACCACGTGCACGTCGACGCCGTGCGCCTCGGCGTTGGCGCGGATCCGGGCGACCCCGTCCGCCGCCTTCTCGACGGCGCTGACGGCGGCGCCGAGCCGCGCGCACTCCACGGCCACGGACCCCGACCCGGAGCCCACGTCCCAGACCAGGTCGCCGGAGCGCGGCCCGAGCCGGGCCAGGGCCAGCGCCCGTACCTCGAACTTGGTGATCATCGAGTCGCGGTGGGCGAAGGCGCCCTCGTCCAGCGCCCACCCGGCGGGGCCGGCCCCGGGCCCGGCCAGCGTCCGTACCGGACCGATCGTCCGGCTCTCGTCCAGGCACAGGACGACGCTCACCGCCGTACCCCAGTCGCGTCCGGCGGCCTCGCCGGGGGAGACGCGCTCCACGCGCTCACCCGCCCGGTCGCCGAGCGCGGAGGCCACGACGAGCACCCGCCCGGGCGCGGTGCGCGCGAGCGCGGCGCCCAGCTCGGCGGGCCCGGCGCCCGGCCCGGTCAGCACGGCGACCTTCGGGTGCGCCCGGCAGACGTTGACCGCCGTCCGCGGATCCCGTCCGTGCGCGCTGACGACGACGGCGTCGTCCCAGGTCAGCCCCAGCCGCGCGAAAGCGGTGGCCACGGAGGAGACACCGGGCCTGACGTCCAGCCGGTGCGCCCCGAACCGTTCGGCCAGCGCCCGCACGATCCCGAAGAAGCCGGGGTCGCCGGAGGCCAGCACGACCACGCGCCGGTCCTTCCCGACGTACTCCTCCATGGCGTCGAGGGCCGGCGCCAGCGGACCGAGCACGATCCGCTCGACGGACGCCGGCAGGCCCGCGGCGTCCAGATGGCGCCGCCCGCCCACGACGAGCCCGGCACCGGCGAAGACCTCCCCGCCGGGCGCCGTGCCCGTGCCCGTGCCGACGACGGTGATCAGCCCTCTCACGTGCTGGCACCCCGTGTCCGCAGCGCCCGGCGGGCCTCCGGGTCGGCCTTGCGATAGCCGTGGAAGTGACCGGGGTGGTACAGGTGCGAGCGGGTGCCGTGCGCGTCGAGGGCCGGGCCGACCAGGAAGAGCGTGTGCTTCCAGAGCTTGTGCTCCTTGACGGTCTCCTCCAGCGTCTCGATCGTGCACTTCACGACCAGTTCCTCCGGCCAGGTCGCCTGGTAGGCGACGACCACCGGGGTGGCGGTCGGGTAGCCGCCCTCCAGCAGCTCCCGCACCAGCTGACCGCTGCGGGCGGCCGACAGGAAGACCGCCATGGTCGTACCGTGCTTCGCGAACTCCCGCACCTCCTCGCCGGGCGGCATCGGCGTCTTGCCGCCGCCGAGCCGGGTGAGGACGACCGACTGCGCGACCTCGGGGATCGTCAGCTCGCGCCGGGCGAGCGCGGCGACGGCGGAGAAGGAGGACACCCCGGGCACGATCTCGGTGTCCACACCGATCTCCTCGCACCGGTCGAGCTGCTCCTGCGTACCGCCCCAGAGGGCGGGGTCGCCCGAGTGGATGCGCGCGACCTTCAGCCCCTCCCTGCGGGCCCGCCCGTACACGGCGACGACGTCCTCCAGGGACATGGTCGCCGAGTCGAGGATCTCCGCGCCCTCGCGCGCGTGCTCGAGAACCTCCGCCTGGACCAGGCTCGCGGCCCAGATCACGACGTCGGCGTCGGCGATGGCACGCGCGGCGCGGAACGTCAGCAGGTCGGCGGCGCCGGGGCCGGCACCGACGAAGGTCACCTTGCCGGTGGGGGCATCGGCCATGGGTTCGGGTCCTCTCATAGCGGTCTTTGTCCGTGTTTTCCGGCGTCAGTGCGCGACGCGGATGTGCGCGATCCGGGGTTGATCGGATAGCAAGGGCCTATGGCGGTCTTCGTCGCGCTCGGCGCGTTCCTCATGACGCTGGCCGGCGGCTGGACGGCACAGCGCGTCACCGACCGCCGCCACCTGGTGCTGGGCCTGGCCGGCGGCCTCATGCTGGGCGTCGTCGGCCTCGATCTGCTGCCGGAGGCCCTGGAGGCGGCCGGCACCGAGGTCTTCGGCGTTCCGGCCGCACTGCTGCTCTTCGTGGCGGGCTTCCTGCTGGCCCATCTGGTGGAACGTCTGCTGGCGGTGCGCCAGGCCGCGCACGGCGCCGAGGAGCACGACGGCAGGGCCCCCGAGGTCGGCCTGACGGCGGCCGCGGCGATGGTCGGCCACAGCGCCATGGACGGTGTGGCGATCGGCGCGGCCTTCCAGGTGGACGGCGGCATGGGACTCGCCGTGGCCCTCGCGGTCATCGCCCACGACTTCGCGGACGGCTTCAACACCTACACGATCACCAGCCTGTACGGGAACGACCGCCGCAAGGCCCTGGCCATGCTGTTCGCGGACGCCGCGGCACCGGTCGTCGGCGCCGCCTCGACGTCCTTCGTCACCATCCCCGAACCGGCGCTCGGCGCCTACCTGGGCTTCTTCGGCGGCGCGCTCCTCTACCTGGCCGCCGCCGAGATCCTCCCGGAGGCGCACCACGAACACCCCGCCCGCTCGACCGTGCTGTGCACGATCGCGGGCGCGGCCTTTATCTGGCTGGTGGTGGGCCTGGCCTCGTGAGCCGGCGGCGGACGGACTCACAGTTTGCCGCCCCGGCCGCCCTCGCGCCGCGCGGGCGCGATGAGCGTGGACAGGTAGGGAAGCGGCTCGCCGTCCTCCAGCTCCCCGGCGGGCCGGATGGACTCCTCCGCCAGCCCGAGCGCCGACCCCCACACGGCGTCCCCGATCCGCCCGGTCTCCCGCAGCGCCTCGGCGACCTCGGCGGCCTGCCGTCCGAACTTGTAGGCCACGACGGTCCCCGGCCCGGCGAGCGCGTCCTTCAGCACGGCCGAACCCGCGGTCACCGGCACCAGCGTCAACGGCTCGGTGCCCTCGGTCAGCACGGCACCCGACCGCGCCGCGAGATCCTGCATGGCGGTGATTCCCGGGACGGTCTCGATCACCACGCCCGGCACCGAGTCCACGATGGTCTGCGCGAGGTAGGTGAAGGTGGAGTACACGTTGGGATCGCCGATGGTCGCGAAGGCGACACCGCCGTGCCGGCGCAGCAACGCGGCGACCCGCTCCCCGGCCGCGTCCCAGGCGGCCTCCCGGCGCGCCCGGTCGGTCCGCTCGTTGAGCGCGAAGACCACCCGGACGATCTTCTCGGCCGGCACGTAGTGCAGCACGGTGGCCTCGGCCCGACCCCGTTCCCCGCTGTCCAGCACGGGCACGACGACGACCTCGGCGGCCCGCAGCGCGTTGACACCCTTGACGGTCACCAGCTCCGGATCCCCGGGGCCCACCCCGACTCCGACCAACCTGCTGCTCATGACGTCCGGCACCTCTCCACGAACCGACGGGCCACACCGGGCTCGGACGCCCAGTGCGTGTGCAGATAACTCGCGTGCACACCGCGCTCCACAAAACCTTCGACCCGCCGTGGGGCCAGCACTCCCCAGGCGGGAGCCGTCCCCGAGCCGGGCTCGACGACGGTCCGATGGAACTCGTGCCCCCGCATCCGGGTCCCGGCCACGGCCAGCACGCTGTCGCTCACGGCCACGGCGTCCCGATACCCGAGCGTGAGCCGCTCGCTCATCCGCGCGGTGGCGTCCAGCACCCCGCACAGGGGCTGCCCGTCCAGCTCCCGGCACAGGTACAGCAGCCCGGCGCACTCGGCGGCGACCGGCGCACCGGACTCCGCGAGCGCGGCCACCTCCTTGCGCAACGCCTCGTTCGAGGACAACTCGGCGGCATACACCTCGGGAAACCCGCCCCCGATCACCAGCCCGGCGGTCCCTTCCGGCAGGCGTTCATCCCGCAGCGGATCGAAGACGACGACCTCGGCCCCGGCGGCACCGAGCAACTCGGCATGCTCGGCATAGGAGAAGGTGAACGCGGGCCCCCCGGCGACGGCCACGGTCACCTTGTGCCCCCGACCGGCTCCCTCCAGCCCGTCCGGCGTCCGAGGACGAGGCCCTTCGGGCCGAATGCGGGGGTCCGGGGGCGCAGCCCCCAGGGACGACGGGACGGGAAGGGGCGGCGCGGGCGAGGAGACCAGCGGCGGGAGCGAGGAGGCCAGGGCCTCGGCCGCGTCCCAGGCCGCTCCCGACAACACCCCCGCGGACCGCGCCAGCGCGACCAACGCCTCGAGATCGCATCCCCGGGAAACCTGCTCGGCCATGGCCGCGACGGAGTCCACCGCAGAAGCCCGCCGCTCGGCGACCGGCACCAGCCCCAGATGCCGCGACGGCGTATCCACCCGGGCCACCCGCCGCAACACCCCCAGCACAGGCACCCCGGCCGAGTCGAGCGCCTCCCGCAGCAACTCCTCGTGCCGGTCGGAAGCGACCTTGTTGAGGATCACGCCCCCGATCCGGACCTCCGGATCCCAGGACGCGAACCCGTGCACGAGCGCGGCCACGGACCGCGACTGCGACGACGCGTCGACCACGAGGACGACCGGCGCCCGCAGCAGCTTCGCCACGTGGGCGGTGGACGCCAGTTCACCCTCTCCGGCGGCCCCGTCGAACATCCCCATGACCCCCTCGACCACGGCGATGTCGCATCCGCGCGCGCCGTGCGCGAACAGCGGACCCACCAGCTCGGGCCCGCACAGATACGCGTCGAGGTTGCGGCCCGTCCGCCCGGTCGCGAGCGAGTGGTACCCGGGGTCGATGTAGTCCGGCCCGACCTTGTGCGGGGACACGGCGAGTCCCCGCGCGGTGAGCGCGGCCATCAGCCCGGTGGCGACGGTGGTCTTGCCGCTGCCGGAGGAGGGCGCGGCCACGACCAGCCGGGGGACGGAGGACGGCGAGGTCAGCACGGCGTCACCACTCGATACCCCGCTGGCCCTTCTGGCCCGCGTCCATCGGATGCTTGACCTTGGACATGTCGGTGACGAGGTCGGCGAGACCGACGAGCTTCTCGGGCGCGTTGCGCCCGGTGATCACGACGTGCTGGGTGCCCGGCCGATGGCGCAGCACGTCGACGACCTCGTCCGTGTCCACCCATCCCCAGTGCATCGGATACGCGAACTCGTCGAGCACGTACAGCTTGTACGTCTCGGCGGCGAGATCCCGCTTGACCTGCTCCCAGCCCTCCCGGGCCTTCTCCTCGTTGTCCATCTGGGAGTCCCGCTGGACCCAGGACCAGCCCTCGCCCATCTTGTGCCAGTCGACGGAGCCGCCCTCGCCGGACGCTCCCAGCACGCGCAGCGCGTTCTCCTCGCCGACCTTCCACTTCGCCGACTTGACGAACTGGAACACCCCGATGGGCCACCCCTGGTTCCAGGCCCGCAGCGCGAGCCCGAACGCGGCGGTGGACTTGCCCTTGCCGATCCCCGTGTGTACGACGACCAGCGGCCGGTTACGTCGCTGACGTGTGGTCAGCCCGTCGTCCGGCACCACACTCGGCTGTCCCTGAGGCATTATGCGGCCCTCCTCGAAGTCCCCTGCACGTCCCTGACCAGCCCGGCGATGGAGTCCGCGCGCAACTCGTCCAGCGTCACGGCGGTACCGCCCAGCTCACCCGCGAGCTGCCCCGCGAGCCCCAGCCGCACGGGCCCCGACTCGCAGTCGACCACCACGGACGCGATGCCCTCGGCGGCGAACAGCCGTGCCGCCCGCCCGGCGAGGGCGACCGGCTCCGGGCCGCCGGTGGCCCGTCCGTCCGTCACCACGACGACCAGCGCCCGCCGCGCCGGATCCCGCAGCCGCTCCAGCCGCAGCACGTCGTGCGCCTTGAGCAGCCCGGCGGCGAGCGGCGTCCGCCCGCCGGTGGGCAGCGACTCCAGCCGTACGGCGGCGGCGTCCACCGAGGAGGTGGGAGGCAGCGCGAGATCCGCGGCCGCCCCCCGGAAGCTGACGAGCCCCACCTTGTCGCGCCGCTGATAGGCGTCGAGCAGCAGGGACAGCACGGCGCCCTTCACCGCGCTCATCCGCTGCCGCGCGGCCATGGACCCCGAGGCGTCCACGACGAAGAGCACGAGGTTGCCCTCCCGCCCCTCCCGGGTCGCCTGCCGCAGGTCGTCCCGGCGCACGACGAGTCCGCGCCCGGACCGGCCCCGCTCCCGCTGGTGCGGTGCGGCGGCCATCACCGTCGCGGCCAGGTGAAGCTTGGTCAGCGTGCCCCGGGGCCGCCGCGCGCCCGTCGTCCGCCCGTGTTCGGTCCGCGCCCGGGAGCGCCGGCCGGCGGCGCCCTCGCCGATGCCGGGCACACTCAGCATCTTCGTACGGAACGGCTCGGCGGCCCGGACGGCGGACTGCTCCCCGGCCCCGGAACCCCCGGGGCGCGGCTCCCCGCCCTCGCCGCCCTCCGCGCTCTCCCCGCCGTCGTCCGTCTCGGGGCGGGCGGCGGTGTCGTCGCCCTGCGGACCGTCACCGTCCGGCGGCGGCGGCTGCCCGCCGTCGCCGCCGCCCGGCCCGTCGCCGGGCCCGTCGGGGTCGGGCTCGGGGTCCTCGTCGTCCGGACCGGCGAACTCCTCCAGGGTCTCGTCGAGCTTGTCCTCGTCGAGTCCCGGCGCGTCGAAGGGGTTACGGCGCCGGCGGTGCGGCAGCGCCAGCAGCGCGGCCTGCCGCACGTCCTCCGCGAGCACGTCCGTCCGGCCGGCCCAGGCGGCCAGCGCGGTGGCCGTCCGCGCCATCACGATGTCGGCCCGCATGCCGTCCACCTCGAAGGCGGCACAGGTCGCCGCGATCTGCCGCAGCGCCCCGTCGCCCAGCCGCACCGACGGCAACAGCTTGCGCGCCGCCACGATCCGCCCGCGTACGGCGCTCTCCTCGTCCGCCCACCGCTCGGCGAAGGCCGCCGGGTCGTCGTCGTGGGCGAGCCTGCGCCGTACGACCTCGACCCGCAGGTCGGGATCGCGCGAGGCGGTCACCTCCACCGTCAGCCCGAACCGGTCGAGCAACTGCGGCCGCAGTTCGCCCTCTTCGGGGTTCATCGTCCCGACGAGCAGGAACCGCGCGGCGTGCCGCACGGAGACACCCTCGCGCTCCACGTAGGAGGCGCCCATCGCGGCCGCGTCGAGCAGCAGGTCGACGAGGTGGTCGTGCAGGAGGTTGACCTCGTCGACGTACAGGATCCCGCGGTGCGCGTCCGCGAGGAGCCCCGGTTCGAAGGCCTTGACGCCCTCGGCGAGCGCCCGCTCGATGTCGAGGGCGCCGACCAGCCGGTCCTCGGAGGCGCCGACGGGCAGTTCGACCGTCCGGGCCGCCCGGGTCTCGAACGCCCCCGGCTCGTGCGGCCCGTCCGGGCAGGAGGGGTCGGGGGAGTCCGGATCGCAGGAGAACCGGCAGCCGGAGACCACGTCCAGGGTGGGCATGAGCGCCGCGAGGGCCCGCACGGCCGTGGACTTGGCGGTGCCCTTCTCACCGCGGACCAGCACCCCGCCCACCGCCGGCGAGACGGCGTTCAGCAGCAGCGCGAGCCGCAGGTCGTCCTGGCCGACGACGGCCGTGAACGGGAAAGGAGTACTCACTTCTCGTCGCCCTCCAGGTCGCCTTCCAGCTCCAGGTAGGTCGCGCGCAGCCGCTCGATCGTCTCGGCGTCCGGCTCGGCCCACAGTCCGCGGTCGGCGGCCTCGAGGAGCCGCTCGGTGATGCCCCGCAGGGCCCACGGGTTGGACTTCTTCATGAAGGCCCGGTTCTCCGCGTCGAAGACGTACTCGGCGCTGAGTTTCTCGTACATCCAGTCGTCGACGACTCCGGCGGTGGCGTCGTACCCGAAGAGGTAGTCGACGGTCGCCGCCATCTCGAAGGCGCCCTTGTAGCCGTGCCGGCGCATGGCCGCCATCCAGCGCGGGTTGACCACGCGGGCCCGGAAGACCCGGTGCGTCTCCTCACCCAGCGTGCGCGTCCGCACCTGGTCCGGCGTCGCCGAATCGCCCACGTACGCCTCGGGGCTGGCGCCCGTGAGGTGCCGCACCATGGCGACCATGCCGCCGTGGTACTGGAAGTAGTCGTCGGCGTCGACGAGGTCGTGCTCGCGGGTGTCCACGTTCTTCGCGGCGACGGCGATCCGCTTGAACGCCGTCTCCATGTCCCCGCGCGCCGCCCGCCCGTCGAGCCCGCGCCCGTAGGCGTAGCCGCCCCAGACGGCGTACACCTCGGCGAGGTCCGCGTCCGAACGCCAGTTGCGGGCGTCGATCAGCGGCAGCAGCCCCGCGCCGTAGGCCCCGGGCTTGGAGCCGAAGACACGGGCCGTCGCGCGCCGCCGGTCGCCGTGCTCGGCCGCGTCCTCGTCCACGTGGGCGCGTACGAAGTTGGACTCGGCGGGCTCGGCCAGCTCGGCCACCGCCCGCACCGCGTCGTCGATCAGCCCCACCACGTGCGGGAACGCGTCCCGGAAGAATCCGGAGATACGGACCGTCACGTCGATGCGCGGCCGGCCCAGCTCGTCCAGGGGCACGACCTCGAAGCCCGTCACCCGGCGCGAGGCGTCGTCCCACACCGGACGGCAGCCGAGCAGCGCCAGGATCTCGGCGATGTCGTCACCCTGGGTGCGCATCGCGGACGTGCCCCAGACCGTGAGGCCGACGGACTTCGGGTAGTCGCCGGTGTCCTGGAGGTACCGCTGCACGAGGGAGTCCGCGAGAGCCTGCCCGACCTCCCAACTCAGCCTGGAGGGAATGGCCTTGGGGTCGACCGAATAGAAGTTGCGCCCGGTCGGCAGGACGTTGACCAGTCCCCGTGTCGGCGAGCCCGACGGACCGGCCGGGACGTAACCGCCGTCCAGCGCCTTGAGGATGTGCCCGATCTCGTCGGTCGTCCTCTCCAGCCGCGGCACGACCTCCGTACACGCGAACTCCAGCACCGCGACGGCGTCCGGGAGTTCGGTGCCCAGAACCTCGCGTACGAGGGCCCGGCTGCCGTCGACCGCCCACCCGCGCTCCTCCGCGCCCTCCGCGATCCGCCGGCACAGCTGCTCCAGCAGGTCGACGGCGTCGGCGCCGGTACGGGCGGGACCCTCGACGAGATCCGTCAGCTCGACCGGCACCTTCACCGGCGCGCCCGGCTCGGCGAGCAGCTCCTTCTCCACCAGCCCGAAATGAGCGGCCAGCGCGGCCCGCAGCCCCGGCAGCGCGTTCGCCTGCCCGCCCCACACCTGAGAGGCGCGCAGCACGGCCAGCACGAGGTTCACCCGCGCCTCGCCGACCGGACCGCCGCCGAGGATGTGCAGCCCGTCCCGGATCTGGACGTCCTTGATCTCGCACAGATAGCCGTCGATGTGCATGACGAACTCGTCGAACGCGTCGTCGTCCGGCTGATCGTCGACGTGCAGGTCGTGGTGCAGCTCCGCCGCTTTGACCAGCGTCCAGATCTGCGCGCGGACGGCCGGCGCCTTCGTCGGATCCAGGTCGGAGACGAGCGCGTACTCGTCGAGGAGCTGCTCCAGCTTGGCCAGGTCGCCGTAGGTGTCTGCGCGCGCCATCGGCGGCACGAGGTGGTCGACGACCGTGGCGTGCCCGCGCCGCTTGGCCTGGGTGCCCTCACCCGGGTCGTTGACGATGAACGGGTAGACGAGCGGCAGATCGCCGAGGACGGCGTCCGGGGCACAGCCCCCGCTCAGCCCGAGGCCCTTGCCCGGCAGCCACTCCATCGTGCCGTGCTTGCCCATGTGCACGATCGCGTCGGCGCCGAAACTGTTCTCCAGCCACCGGTACGCCGCCATGTAGTGGTGCGACGGCGGCATGTCGGGGTCGTGGTAGATCGCGATCGGGTTCTCGCCGAAGCCGCGCGGCGGCTGGATCATCACGACGACGTTCCCGAACTGCAGGGAGGCCAGCACGATGTCGTCCCCGTCGACGTACAGCGAACCCGGCGGCTCGCCCCACGCCTCCAGCATGCCGTCGCGCAGCCCGGGGTCGAGCCGGTCGAACCACGCCCGGTAGTCGGCCAGCGGCACCCGGGCGGGCGCGGCGGCCAGCTGCTCCTCGGTGAGCCATTCGACGTCGTGACCACCGGCGTTGATGAGCCGGTGGATCAACTCGTCGCCGTTGTCGGGGTGTCCGGTGACGCCGTAGCCCGCGTCCCGCAGCGCGTCCAGCACCCGGACGGCCGAGGCGGGGGTGTCCAGGCCGACCGCGTTGCCGACCCGCGAGTGCTTGGTCGGATAGGCGGTGAAGACGAGCGCGAGCTTCTTCTCGCCGTTCGGCTTGTGCCGCAACCGGGCGTGCCGTACGGCGATCCCGGCGACGCGTCCGGCCCGCTCGGGGTCGGCGATGTACACGGGCACGTCGTCCGGGCCCTGCTCCTTGAAGGAGAAGGGGACCGTGATGATCCGCCCGTCGAACTCCGGGATGGCGACCTGCATGGCCGCGTCCATGGGGGAGAGGGCGGCGTCGGACGCCTCCCAGGCGCTCTTCGACGAGGTGAGGCACAGCCCTTGCAGCACGGGGACGTCGAGGTCGGCGAGCGCGCCGATGTCCCAGGCCTCTTCGTCCCCGCCCGCCGAGGCGTTCGACGCGTGCGTGCCGCCGGCCGCGAGGACCGTGGCGACGAGGGTGTCGGTCCGCCCGAGGATCTCGTACAGCCCCGGGTCCGCCCCGCGCAGCGAACCGCAGTACACGGGCAGGGCGTTGGCGCCGCGTGCCTCGACGGCGTCGCACAGCGTGTCCACGAAGGCGGTGTTGCCGCTCAGTTCGTGCGCCCGGTAGAAGAGCACCCCGATGGTCGGCCGGCCCTCGACGAAGGCACGCTCGCCGTGGACGCCGTACTCGGGCATCTTCCGCGGCTCGACGAACCCCTCACCGGTCAGCAGCACGGTGTCGGACAGGAACCGGGCCAGCTCGGTCAGGTTGGCGGGCCCGCCCTCGACGAGGTAGCGCAGCGCCTCCGCCACCACACCGGCGGGCACCGACGACTCCGCCATCAGCTCCGCGTCGGGCACGCTCTCGCCGCCCAGCAGCACGGTCGGCACCCCGGACGCCTTGAGCGCGGCGAGCCCGTCCTCCCAGGCCCGCTTGCCGCCGAGCAGCCGCACGACCGCGATGTCGGCGCCGTCGAGGAGCGCGGGGAGTTCCCCGGCGACATCCACCCGGGTCGGGTTGCCGATCCGGTACGAGGCACCGGAGGCGGCCCGGGCCGCCAGCAGATCGGTGTCGGCGGTCGACAACAACAACACTGTGCTCATGCGGGCGCTCCCGGTGGAATGAAAGGCAGTCCTTGCGGCGCGCCCGACTCGATGAGCCGCCAGAGCGCGTCGGTGTCCGCGTGCTGTTCGATCAGGTCGCCGAGCCGGTCGAGCTGCTCCTCGCGCAGCCCGGCGAACGAGGTGTCGGCGGCGGGCACGAAACGGCGGCCCGCGGCGGCCGCCACCTCGCGCAGGAAGGCCCGCCGGAATCCGTCCGACTCCAGTGAGCCGTGCCAGTGCGTGCCCCAGGTCTGTCCGACCCGGCAGCCGTCGAGGCTGTTGCCCCGGCCGTCGGAGAGGAACGGCTCCCCGCCGGTGACGTCGGCGACGCCGTGATGGATCTCGTACCCCTCGACCCGCTCGCCGAGGGCTTCGCCGACGGGCCGGGTGAGGGTCTTCTCGCGGGCGAACCGCACCCGGACCGGCAGGACTCCGAGTCCCCGCACCTGCCCGCGCCGGCTCTCCACGTCGTCCTCGATGTGCTCGCCGAGGATCTGGAAACCCCCGCAGACACCGAGGACGGGCCGCTGCTCGGCGACCCTGCGGAGGATGGCCTCGGCCAACCCCCGCTCGCGCAGCCACTCCAGGGCGCGCACCGTCCCCCGGGTCCCCGGGATCACCACCAGGTCGGCGTCGGCCAGTTCCTCGGGCCGGTCCACGAACCGCACGACGACGCCGGGTTCGGCGGCCAGCGCGTCCACGTCCGTGAAGTTGGACATGAGGGGGACGGCGCAGACCGCGACCCGCAGCACGTCCTCGCCGACGGGCGGGGCGGTGTTCGACTCCCGTACGGTCCCGCGCAGCGAGACCCTCAGGCCGTCCTCCTCGTCGATCCCGAGCCCGTGCCGGAACGGCAGAACGCCGTACGTCCGCCGCCCGGTGAGCCCGTGCAGCATCTCCAGGCCCGGCTCCAGCAGGGAGACGTCACCCCGGAACTTGTTGACCAGGAACCCGGCGACCAGCTCCTGGTCCTCGGGCGAGAGCAGGGCGACGGTGCCGAAGAACGAGGCGAAGACGCCGCCGCGGTCGATGTCGCCGACGACGAGCACGGGCAGCCGCGCGCCCCGCGCGATACCCATGTTCACGATGTCGGTCCGCCGCAGGTTGATCTCGGCGGGACTGCCCGCCCCCTCACAGATCACCGCGTCATACGTGCCCCGCAACTCGGCGAGGCAGTCGAGAACGGTTCCCAGGAGTTTCTGCTGACGCCCCCCGTGATACCCCCGGGCGCTCATCTCGCCCACCGGCTTGCCCAGCAGCACGACCTGACTGCTCTGTTCCCCGCCCGGCTTGAGCAGCACGGGGTTCATCAGCGCGGTCGGCTCCACCCGGCAGGCCTGCGCCTGCATGGCCTGGGCCCGCCCGATCTCGGCGCCCTCCGTCGTCACGAACGAGTTCAGGGACATGTTCTGTGCCTTGAACGGCGCGACCTTCACCCCCTGCCGCACCAGCCACCGGCAGATCCCGGCCGTGACGACGCTCTTGCCTGCGTCGGAGGTGGTGCCGGCGACGAGGAGACCCCCGCTCATGTCGTACGCCCCTTCAGCTGGTTCCTCTGATTCCTCCGGCCGCCCTGGTTCCTCGCGACGAGGCGGGTGGCGACGACGCGGGCGGCGACGGTCACGCCGAGCGCGAGCAGGCCGACGCGGCGGGAGAGCCGCGCGGCACGTTCGATGTCCGGGGCGACGACCGGGCGTCCGGCCGCGCCGTTCAGCACGGGCCGGTGCTCGACCCGACCGGCGTACGACAGGGTTCCGCCCAGCCGCACGCCGAGGGCGCCCGCGAACGACGCCTCCACCGGCCCGGCGTTGGGGCTCGGGTGCTTGCGGGCGTCGGCCCGCCAGGCCCGTACGGCACCGCGCGGATCGTCCCCCGCGACGGCGGCCAGCACGGCGGTCAGCCGGGCCCCCGGCCATCCGGCGACGTCGTCGAGGCGGGCGGCGGCCCACCCGTAGCGCAGATACCTCGGCGACCGGTGACCGACCATGGCGTCCAGGGTGTTGACGGCCCGGAACCCGACCAGACCCGGCACCCCGCCCACCGCCCCCCACACCAGCGCCCCCACGACGGCGTCGGAGGTGTTCTCGGCGACGGACTCCACGACCGCCCGGGCCATCCCGTCGGCGTCCAGCGCGTGCGGATCCCGCCCGCACAGGTGCGGCAACCGCTCCCGGGCGGCCTCGACGTCGCCGGCTTCGAGGGCCCGTCCGATCGCGCGGGCCTCCCGGACCAGCGAACTGCCCCCGACCACCGCCCAGGTGGCGGCGGAGACGAGAGCGACGGCGGCGACGGGGGAGCGGCGTACGGCGTGTTCGGCGACGGCTCCCAGGGCGACGGCCCCACCGGCGCACACGACGGCGTGCAGGGCTCCGCGTCCCCGGTCGTCCCGCCACAGCAGTCGCTCGACGGCACCGGCGGCCCGCCCGAACGCGGCGACCGGATGCCCCCGGCGCGGATCGCCGAGCAGCAGGTCGACCAGAAGGCCGGTGGCGGCGCCGTACGCGTAGAGGCGATCGGCACGCATCGGCTCAGCCGGCCGTGGGGCCGGGAAACGACCTGGTGCTGTACCTCAACTGCCGAGCGAGCATGGCGATATGTCCTCACTCAGGGTGTCCACGCCCTGGTTCGACGAGACCGGCGGCGAGAGTTCCTGGCTCCCGGGGGTTACTACCCCGGTGACAGTGGCGGGACCGCGCCGGATTCGCACCGGCTTCCTCTTCTGCCGCCGTACATGGCTCGGGCAGTCCACCATGGCCCGCAAGAGCCGTCAACTTGCTGTTGACCTGCGAGGCTGGAGTGTGCAGAACCCCACACGGAGCCGGCCGGCGGGGTGGTGAACGCCAAGGGGTGTTCGATGGTGCGTCAGGCGATGATCAGTGAGATCCCGTACGCCACCGCCGCCGCGCAGGCCGCGAAGCACGCGTAGGCACCGGTCACCGCGAGGGTGGCCGAACCACCCTGCGCCGACGCGCGTTCCTGCCGCGACAGGCCCATGACGCCGAGGGTGAACAGGGCGACGAGGCCCACGGTGATCACGAGGCTGACGCCGAAGACGGAACCGAGGGCCGCCCAGTCGATCTTCATACTGCTTCTCTTCCTTCGTACCGGGTGCGCGGGCTCAGACGGCCGCGGCCGGGGGAGCGGCCGGGGTCACTGGCTCGGGGGTGGGGGAGAGGATCGTGGCCGTCAGGTCCGTCGTGCGGGCGGCCGTGAGGTCCTCGGCCAGGGTGCCCGTGGGCGGCGGGGCGACGACGGCGATCGCCGTCGTGACGACGCCCGCCGGCTCGTCGGTTTCGTTGACGTTCGAGGCGTCGACGACCTCGCGCCGGGAGACCTTCCAGATGGCCGCGCTGGAGGCGATCAGGAAGACCGCGACGAGGGCCGTGCCCCAGTCGCCCAGGCCGGTGACGGACTCGGCGAGCGCGCCCACCAGGGCCGCCGCCGGGAGCGTCAGGCCCCACGCGACGAACATCCGGGTCGCCGTCGACCAGCGGACCACACCGCCCTTGCGGCCCAGGCCCGCGCCCATCACCGAACCGGAGACCGAGTGGGTGGTGGAGAGGGAGAAGCCGAGGTGCGAGGAGGCCAGGATGACCGTGGCCGCGCTGGTCTGGGCGGCGAAGCCCTGCTGCGGCTGGAGGTCGGTCAGGCCCTTGCCCATGGTGCGGATGATGCGCCAGCCGCCCAGGTAGGTGCCGAGCGCGATGGCCATGCCGGCGGACAGGATGACCCAGGTGGGCGGGTCGGAGTCGGGGGCGACGGCGCCGCCGGCCACCAGGGCCAGCGTGATGATGCCCATCGTCTTCTGCGCGTCGTTGGTGCCGTGGGCCAGCGAGACCAGGCCGGCCGAGGCGATCTGGCCGGCGCGGTAGCCCTTGGCCGCCGCCTTGCCGTCGGCCTTCTTGCCGAGGGTGTAGGAGAGGCGGGTCGCGAGCATCGCCGCGACACCCGCGACGATCGGTGCCGCGATCGCCGGGATCAGCACCTTGGTGACCAGGGCGTCACCATGCACCGCGCCCATACCGGCGGAGGCGATGGTGGCGCCGATCAGGCCGCCCATCAGGGCGTGCGAGGAACTGGACGGCAGGCCCACCAGCCAGGTCAGCAGGTTCCAGAGGATCGCGCCGACCAGGGCGGCGAAGATGACCTCGGGACGGATGCCGGTCTCGTCGACGAGACCCTTGGAGATCGTGTTGGCGACCTCCACCGAGAGGAAAGCGCCCACAAGGTTGAGCGCGGCGGACATGGCCACCGCGACCTTGGGTTTGAGTGCGCCGGTCGAGATGGTGGTGGCCATCGCGTTGGCGGTGTCGTGGAAACCGTTCGTGAAATCGAACGCGAGTGCGGTAACGACCACAATCGCGAGGATCAGCGAGAAGCTTTCCATTTACCCAGGCAATCGTTCGAAGTCATTGGTGTGTTGACCGTAGGCAATCTGGGTGAACGGAAGATGAACTGGGAAGGGCGTCCGGGTGTCTGTGTGAGGGGGTCGCGGCGGTGTCCCGTCCCGCCGCCCCGGCGGGCGCCGAGCGCCGTAAGGCCACCCACGTTCGGCGGGCCCGCGCGGCCGCGTCCCGGGGGCCTGGACGAGATGTCGGTCACCCGGTGGCGAGGGGTCGCCGTCCCCGTAGTTGGGCGGGCGGCAGGGAACGGCCGGCGGCGCTCCGGGCGCCCCGATTGCGTACGAAATATCCGGGCTCTTCGGCCTCCCGGCCGGGCTCTTCGGCCTCCCGGCCGGGCTCTTCGGCCTCCCGGCCGGACGAGCGCGGCCCGCGGGTCCGAGCCGCCGGAGGGTCGGTTTCCGGCCTGTCGCGCCCGCGCCCGGCGGCGGCCCGCGCCTCCTGGCAGGATCACGGCATGGCTGAGCAGCGACGCGAGCAGGGGGACGCCCGGGGTCACCGGGACGGGGCACCGGACCGGGCGCACCGGCGGGGCAGGCACGCCGGCATCGAGGAGGCGCGGGCCTGGGAGGCGCTCGTGACGGCGGCCCGCCGCACCGTGACCGACGGGCTGGTCGTCGGGACGTCCGGCAACGTCTCCGTACGTGTCGGCGACACCGTGCTGGTCACCCCGTCGGGCGTCCCCTACGAGCGGCTCACCCCGGACGACGTCACGGGCGTCGACCTCACCGGCCGGCAGGTGCTCGGAACCCTGCGCCCGACGAGCGAGCTCCCCATGCACCTCGCCGTCTACCGCACCACGGAGGCCGGGGCGGTCGTCCACACCCACGCCGTGCACGCGACCGCCGTCTCGACGCTCGTAGGCGAGCTGCCCCTCGTCCACTACATGGCGAGCGCGCTCGGCGGGCCCGTCCGGGTCGCCCCGTATGCGACGTACGGCACCGAGGAGTTGGCCGAGAACGTGCTCCGCGCCCTCGCCGGCCGCAGCGGCTGTCTTCTGCGCAACCACGGCACCCTCACCCACGGCAGCACCCTCGACCAGGCCTACGACCGCACGGCCCAGCTGGAGTGGATGTGCCGCCTGTGGCTGACGGCCTCTTCCGTTCCCGGCCTGGACCCCACCCTCCTGACGGAGGAACAGGTCGCCGAGGCGGGCGAGCGGCTGCGCGGGTACGGGCAGCGGGAGTGAGACGCCGGGCGGCGGGAAAGTGAACCGCCGTCCTCCGACGGCTCCCACCACTGGCCGGGAGCGGGGCGGGCCAGGACACTGGGCGGGTGCGCACTGTCAAAGCGGCGGCCGCCGCCGTCACCGCAGCCCTGGCCGCCGGCGCCGCCGGTGTCGCCGCAGGCCGACTGGCCAGCGACGCCGCGTTGAAGGCGCCGCCCGGCCGGCCCCTGCCCACCGAACCCCGGCTCACCGTGCACGGCACGGCCGCCGGCCGGATCACCCTCACCCGGGACCTGGCCACCCTGCGCCCCGGCACCTATGGCCTCGCGGGCAACGGCTCCCACGCGGTCGTGGGCCCCGTCCTGCCCACCGCCCCGCACTCCGCCGACACCGTCGCGCGCCGCCTGGAGCGGGTCACGCACGGCACCCTGAACCCCGGCGACGCGGTCTGGCTCACCCCCAACCTGTACGTCGGCGACCCCGGCAGCGCCCTCGGTCTCGACCACGCCGACATCGACGTCCCCGGCGAACTCGGCAACCTGCCCGCCTGGTTCGTGCCCGGTCCGCGCCGCACCTGGGTGATCGCCGTGCACGGCCTGGGCACCACCCGGGAACACGTCCTGAACGTCCTGGGCTTCCTGCACCGCCGCCGCTTCCCCGTGCTCGCCCTCGCCCATCGCGGCGACCTCGGCGCGCCCCGCTCCCCGGACGGCCTGAACCACCTGGGCCAGACCGAGTGGCGCGACCTGGACGCGGCGATGCGGTACGCCGTGCGCTACGGCGCCGAACGCGTCGTCCTGTTCGGCTGGTCCACCGGCGCGACCATGGCCCTGCGGGCCGCCGCCGACTCGGGGCTGCGCGATCTCGTCTCCGGGCTGGTGCTGGACTCCCCGGTGCTGGACTGGCGGACGACGGTGCGCGCCCTCGCCGCCGCCCGGCACACCCCGGGGGTGCTGCTGCCGCTCGCCGTCCGCGCCGCCGAGGGCCGCACCGGCCTGTACTCCGGCCCCGGCGGCCACCGGGACGCGGCCGCCGATCCGGACCGGCTGCGGGTCCCGACCCTCGTCCTGCACGGCCCCGACGACACCGTCGCCCCCTGGCACGCCTCGCGCCGTCTCGCCGCCCTCCGCCCCGGGCTGGTCACCCTGCACACCGTCCCGCACGCCCCGCACGGCGCCATGTGGAACCCCGACCCCGCGGCCTACGAGGAGGCCCTGCGCCGCTTCCTGACCCCGCTGATGTGACCGCCGACGCGAGGCGCCCGCGGAAGCCGCCGGATCTCCCGTCCGGATGCGCCCGCGAACGGGCCGCGAACCCGGTGCCGCCGGTTCCGTTCAAGCCCGTACCACTGGCCTGAAGGCGCCTCCCGCACCGTCACGGAACCCCCTGCCTTGGCCAGTCCCGTAGCCCGCCGTGACATTCCGTTTGGGTTTTCGGACCGTCAACCGGAAGACTGCACCCGTGACGTCCCGTATCCCGCGCGACTCCAGGCTTCGACTCGTCCGCCCGCGACCCCTGGCCGCCGCCCCCTCAGCTGTGAACGAGCGGCGCCCGCGCCGCCCCGCACCCCGCCCGCCGGAGGGCACCCCGGCCCCCGCGGAGCTGGCCAGAATGGCGCGCTCCGGACTGGCCGCCGCGGCCCGCGTCGCCCGCTGGGCCGACAACGCCCTCGGCCCCGGCCGAGACGCCGCCACGACCGACGGCAAGGCGACCCTCTCCGACACGACCGCCGAACGGGCCGCCGCGGATCTGGGCCTGACCACGGACCGGATCCGCGCCGACTGGGACACCGCCCGCCTCGCCGGCCTCGTCGAGGTGCACGGCGGCAGCGCCCGCCCCGGCTGGCGGCTACGCGCCTGGAACCGTGACGACAGCGCCGTCCTGCGCGGCTGGGTCGCCCTGTTCGACGCCTGGTCGCTCGCGTCCCCGGAGCCCGGGGACCAGGAGCCCGCCGCCGTGGCCGAGGTCGTCTCGGCCATGCCGCAGGTGCTCTCCTTCCTCCAGCTCTCCGCCGGGCCCGTCCCCGTGGAACAGCTCCTGGACCTGCTGCGCCAGCGGGTCACCGAACTGCGCACCGAGCGCTGCGAGGTGCCCTACGGCGCCGGCTCGGAACCCGCGACCCCCATCGCCCCGGTCCTCTCCGCCGACGCCGACCCGGCGGAGCCCGCCCAGGACGCCGAACTCGTCCCGCTCCTCGACTGGGCCCTGCGCGCCCTCGCCGCCGTGGGCGCCCTCACCTACGGCTCCGGCCACGCCACGCTCACCCCGCTGGGCAGTTGGGCGGTCTGGGTCAAGCTGGAGCAGATCTGCGTCGCCGCGCAGAGCCCCGCGGGCAACATCGAGCAGTCCGCCGAGGCCATGCTCCGCGGCTGCGCCCAGCTGCGCCCGAACGCCGCCCGCTCCGAATACCGCGCCTGGCTCGCCGCCCGGACCGTCGGCAGCGCCGTCGCCGAGCTGCTGCTCGCCGCCCGCGGTGACGACGCCCTGCTGCGCGGCCTCGCCTTCGAGGCGCTGCGCGTCGTCGGCGCCCCGGCCGAGCCCGACGTCCGCGCGGTCGTCGACGAACCGACCCTGCGGCCGTACGCGCTGCTCTGGCTCGCCGAGCACGACGGCGTCGACCCCGAGGACGCCCACGAGGTGCTCACCCGGCAGGAGGCCACCTGGCTGTGGGTCGACACGGCCGCGGCCGTCGCCGACCACGGGGAGGCGCCGATGCTCGTACGCCACCTGGAGTCCGCGCTCCAGCCGACCGTCCCGGCCCTGCTCACCGAGGTGCGCGCCGTCGGACATCCGCGCACCGTGCAGGTGCTGGTGGCGCTCGCCGCCGCGCATCCGGACCCGGCGCTGGCCAAGGCCGTCCGCCGGGCCGCCTTCCAGGTGCACACCGGGGGCAGCTGAACGAACTCCGGCCCCGCATCCGCGGGGACTCGGGGGCTTCGGGCTCCCCGGGTGCCCCCGGGCCCCGGCGGGGCGCTCAGCCCTGTATCTCGGGCGCGTAGGTGCCGAAGCTCCAGAGGTTGCCCTCGAGGTCGCGGGCCAGGTAGTCCCGGGATCCGTAGTCCTGGTCCGTCGGGGGCATCAGGATCTCCGCGCCGTGCTCCACGGCCCGCCGGTGGTGTGCGTCCACGTCCTCCACCACGACGTACACCCCGGTCGGGCCCGCGTCCTTCATCGCCGTGTCGAAGACCCCGCCACGGCCCTTCGAGCCGAGCATCACCGCGCCGTTGCCCTGCACCAGCTCGGCGTGCACGACCGAGCCGTCCTCGCCCTCGTAGACGGACAGCTCCGTGAACCCCAGGGCCTCCGTGAGCTGCCGGATCGCCGCCTTCGCGTCGGTGTAGAGCACCGTCGGAAAGATGCCGGGCCGCCAGCTGTTCGTGCCTGCCATGCCGATCACTCCCTTGTGATCACCGCCGGATTCGTCACGCGTTGCCCAGTCTGGCATCCGCCACCGACAACGCTCCGGGGACGGAGATCCGCCGGGAGCGCGGAAAGATCGAACACCCGGACCCAGGAAAAGTGCTTGCACGATCCCGTTAGACTGGCCCTCATGGCCATTCTCCTCGCGCATTAGACGGCGGGACGTCCTCGGCCGCCCATCCCGCCAACGACCTTCGCACTGGAGTCTGTCCGTGATCTCCGCCTCCGGCATCGAGCTGCGCGCCGGTGCCCGCATCCTCATCGAGAACGCCTCCTTCCGCGTGGCCAAGGGCGACCGCATCGGTCTGGTCGGACGCAACGGCGCCGGCAAGACCACGCTGACCAAGGTCCTGGCAGGCGAGGGCATCCCCGCCGCCGGCCAGGTCACCCGGTCCGGCGAGGTCGGCTACCTCCCGCAGGACCCCCGCACCGGCGACCTCGACGTCCTCGCCCGCGACCGCATCCTGTCCGCGCGCGGCCTGGACATCCTGATCCGCAAGATGCGCGAGAACGAGCAGCGGATCGCGAACGGCTCGGGCGCCACCCGTGACAAGGCGATGCGCCAGTACGAGCGCCAGGAGACGGAGTTCCTCACCAAGGGCGGGTACTCCGCCGAGGCCGAGGCCGCCACCATCGCCGCCGCGCTCAACCTGCCCGACCGGGTCCTGGGCCAGCCCCTGCACACGCTCTCCGGCGGTCAGCGGCGCCGGGTCGAGCTGGCCCGCATCCTGTTCTCCGACGCGGACACGCTGCTCCTCGACGAGCCGACGAACCACCTCGACGCCGACTCGATCGTCTGGCTGCGCGACTACCTCAAGACCTACCGCGGCGGTTTCATCGTCATCAGCCACGACGTCGACCTGGTCGAGACGGTCGTCAACAAGGTCTTCTACCTGGACGCCAACCGCTCCCAGATCGACGTCTACAACATGGGCTGGCGGCTCTACCAGCAGCAGCGCGAGTCCGACGAGAAGCGCCGCAAGCGCGAGCGCCAGAACGCCGAGAAGAAGGCCGCCGCGCTGCACTCGCAGGCCGACAAGATGCGCGCCAAGGCCACCAAGACGGTCGCCGCGCAGAACATGGCCCGCCGCGCCGACAAGCTGCTCTCCGGCCTGGAGGCGGTCCGCCAGTCCGACAAGGTCGCCAAGCTCCGCTTCCCCGAGCCGGCGCCCTGCGGCAAGACGCCCCTGATGGCCGAGGGACTGTCGAAGTCCTACGGCTCGCTGGAGATCTTCACCGACGTCGACCTGGCCATCGACAAGGGTTCCCGGGTCGTCATCCTCGGCCTGAACGGCGCCGGCAAGACGACCCTGCTGCGTCTGCTCGGCGGGGCGGAGAGGCCCGACACCGGCGAGGTCGTCGCCGGCCACGGCCTCAAGCTCGGCTACTACGCCCAGGAGCACGAGACCCTCGACCCGGAGCGTACGGTCCTGGAGAACATGCGGTCCGCCGCTCCCGACCTGGATCTGGTCGAGGTCCGCAAGACGCTCGGCTCGTTCCTGTTCTCCGGCGACGACGTCGACAAGCCGGCCGGCGTGCTCTCCGGCGGCGAGAAGACCCGGCTGGCCCTCGCCACCCTCGTGGTCTCCTCGGCCAACGTGCTGCTGCTCGACGAGCCCACCAACAACCTCGACCCGGCCAGCCGCGAGGAGATTCTCGGCGCGCTGCGCACCTACAAGGGCGCGGTGGTCCTCGTCACCCACGACGAGGGCGCCGTGGAGGCGCTCCAGCCCGAACGGATCATCCTGCTGCCCGACGGCGTCGAGGACCTGTGGGGTGCCGACTACGCGGACCTGGTCGCGCTGGCCTGACGACCGCACGCGGGCACCACGGCGTGGTCCGAGACGTGGTCCACGGAGTGATCCAACGCGTGATCCACGATGTTGGATCATTCGTCTGGATCATTCGGCCCACCGGTGATCCATCATCTGTGTGAGATCTCCTCGTATCGAGGTGTGTCCTACATCGATTTTCCGGCCGATCCCTTTGTCGACAAGGGATCGGCCGTCGTGCGTCTCTGACCTGCCATTTCGCCCGACAACCCGTTCGGCCCCACGAACACCACAGGGTGGAATCACATATTCCACTTGTGGGGACGCGCTCCTGTCGTCAAAACCCTGTCGCACGGACCTTGCCGAATGGGTGGCCATCGCGCGCCGTAGGGGTGATCATGAGGATGACCAGAGCGCACTTCCCATGAGGAGGCACGGGTGGCCGAGACTCTGAAGAAGGGCAGCCGGGTGACCGGCGCCGCGCGCGACAAGCTCGCGGCAGACCTGAAGAAGAAGTACGACTCCGGTGCGAGCATCCGGGCGCTGGCCGAGGAAACCGGTCGCTCGTATGGCTTTGTCCACCGGATGCTCAGCGAGTCGGGCGTCACGCTGCGTGGGCGTGGCGGGGCGACCCGAGGCAAGAAGGCCGCCTCGTCCTGACCCGGCGCGGTCTCACCGCTTTCGACGGTGACCACCCGGTCGGTTGTCCGATCGGCCGGGTGGTTACTGTGCAGTCACTTAGCTGACCGCTAGCTGACCGCACTCATCGGAGGCGCCACATGGCCACGCCCGACCAGGAACTCGTTCCCCTGCTCGACAAGGACGGCGTACGGCTCACCGTAGACGACGCGCTCGCCACGGTGACGCTGGCCAACCCGGCCAAGCGCAACGCGCAGAGCCCCGCCATGTGGCGGACGCTCGCCGAGGCCGGGCGGCTGGTGCCGGGCTCCGTCCGCGTGGTCGTGCTGCGCGGCGAGGGCAAGTCCTTCTCCGCGGGGCTCGACCGGCAGATGTTCACGCCCGAGGGGATCGAGGGCGAACCGTCCTTCATCGATCTCGCGCGCAGCGGCGACGCCGAACTCGACG
Source organism: Streptomyces sp. NBC_00637 (assembly GCF_045161545.1). Classification (NCBI taxonomy): domain Bacteria; kingdom Bacillati; phylum Actinomycetota; class Actinomycetes; order Kitasatosporales; family Streptomycetaceae; genus Streptomyces; species Streptomyces sp. NBC_00637. The sequence goes on from NZ_CP109046.1 coordinate 6,616,244, forward strand.
CCGCCATCGCCGGGTTCCAGGAGGGCTTCACCTGGTGGCGGCGCAACGACCTCGTGTCCATCGCCGCCGTACAGGGCCACGCCATCGGGGCGGGCTTCCAGCTGGCTCTCGCATGTGACCTGCGCGTCGTCGCCGACGACGTGCAGTTCGCCATGCGGGAGACCGGCCTCGGCCTCGTTCCGGACCTGACGGGCACGCATCCCCTGGTCTCCCTGGTCGGCTACGGCCGGGCCGCCGAGATCTGCCTGACCGGCCGGTTCGTGCACGCCGAGGAGGCGGTCAGCTCCGGGCTCGCCAACATCGCCGTACCCGCGCAGGACCTGGACACCGCGACGCGTGAGCTGGCCGCGGCGATCCTGGCCGCGCCCCGGGAGGCCGTCATCGAGACCAAGGCGCTGCTGCGCGGCGCCGGAGACCGTACGTACGACGAGCAGCGCGCCGCCGAGCGCGCCGCCCAGGGCCGCCGTCTGCGGGCCCTGGCCGGCATCGGCGAATGAGCCGGGCCCTCGCGGGCCCGCTCACTCCACCGCCGTGACCAGCACGGTCACCGTCGGGTGATCCCGTAGCGCCTCCGACACCGCCCCACGCACCCCTCGGGTCACCTCGAGGACCCGGTGGTTCGCACTCACCGCGATCTCCACGCGTGCGTGGCGGTTCGGCAGGGCGGCCGTGTGCTGTCGTTCCTCGATGCGCACCGCCCTGCCGAGCACGTCGGTCAACCGGGTCACGCCCGGTACGGACAGAGCGGCGACGGTCGCGCGCGCCTCGTCGCCGTGCTGCGCCGCCCCGACGTGCCGCGCCGCGGGAACGGGCCGTGCCGGCTCCGGTTCCGGGTCCTCGTCCAGCAGGGCCGTCACGCGCAGATCCACCTCCGGCACCACCAGGCCGAGACGGTCCGTCGCGGCCGCCGCCAGCGCCGTACGCAGGCGGGAAGCCGTCGTCGGCAACGGCTCGGACGGGGACGCGGCGATGTCCGCCGTCACCCGCAGCGGCCCGGGCGGCAGGGCGCTCGGCGGAGGCGGCACGGAGGCCTCGAACGTCCCCTCCGGGTCGACCGCCGCGATCCGCAGCGCGCCCAGGCGCACGCCCTCCACCTGCCGTACCGCCCGCCGCAGCACCGCCTCGGCCGCCGCCTCCGTGATCCACGCGCCGTCCCGCGGCCCGCCCAGCGGGAGCAGCCTGCCGAGGCCCAGCTGCTGGCGCACCGCGTTCGTCCATCCGTCCGCCGTCATTGCTCCAGCCTGCCGCATCCCCGGCGCGCGGACGGGCAACCGCGCTTACCGTGGTGGAAGGGACACAAAGAACGAACCGGACGTAAGGACGTACGGCGATGACCGAGGCAGCAGCGGAGCAGCACCGGACGCAGGTCTCCGACGGCGGTACCGAGCCGCTGGGGACCCGTAAGACGACCAGGCGCGGCGGCGGTGATCCGGCGACCCGGGGGCGGACCACCATCGCCGACGGGGTCGTCGAGAAGATCGCGGGTCTCGCCGCACGGGACGTCCTGGGCGTCCACGCGATGGGCAGCGGACTCAGCCGCACCTTCGGTGCCGTACGGGACCGGGTGCCCGGCGGCTCGAAGTCGGTCACCCGCGGTGTCAAGGCGGAGGTCGGCGAGGTACAGACCGCGCTCGACCTGGAGATCGTCGTCGACTACGGCGTGGCCATCGCCGATGTCGCGCAGGCCGTGCGGGAGAACGTGATCGCGGCCGTGGAGCGGATGACCGGACTGGAGGTCGTCGAGGTCAACATCGCGGTCAGCGACGTCAAGCTGCCCGACGAAGAGGACGAGGAACCGGAGCCCCGGATCCAGTGACACGCAGACGGCCGGGTGACCGGACCGTCGAGGGGAGAGCACCTTGAGCATGGCCGTGGTCGGCTTGATCGCCGGCATGGCGCTGGGCTTCGCCGGATACTTCGGCGGGTTCGGAGCCTTCCTCCTGGTGGCGGCGCTGGGCGCCATCGGGTTCGTCGTCGGCCGGTTCCTGGAGGGGGACCTGGAACTCGGCGACTTCTTCCGCACCCGCGACGACCGGCGCCGGTGACCTCCGCGGACGAGGGGGGCGCCGTCGGCGGGCGCCCGTCCGTCGTTCCCCCGGGTGCCCGCGGCGCGACCCGTATCGCCGACCGGGTCGTGGCGAAGATCGCCGCGCAGGCCGCCCGCGAGGCGGTCGGCCGGCTGTCGCCCGACGCCGCCCGCCCGCACGCGACCGTCGTCGTCCACCACGAGGCCGCGCACGTCCGCGTCCATCTGGAACTCGACTATCCGACCGATATCGGCGGACGCTGTCACCGTGTGCGTCGGCACGTCACCGAGCGGGTAGGCGCGTTGGTGGGAATGGAGGTCCCGGAGGTCGCAGTCCAGGTGGAACGGCTGCACCTGACGGCGGCCCCCGGCGTGGCGCACGGGAGGACGCGATGAGCGAGCCCGCAGGCTTGCAGGGCAGCACACTGCCCGTACTGGAGAAACCCCCGCGGGAAGAAGGCCCCGGCGGCGCGACGGGCCCCGCCGACCACCGCTACTGGTCGGCGCGCCGCGTGCCGGCCGCGATCGTCGCCGCGTTGCTGCTGGTCGTCGCGGCGGCCTTCCTCTACGACGTGGTCGCCGTACGCGCCCACCGGTCCGCCATGGCCTGGCGCGACGGACTCGCCCGGCAGCTCGCCGAGCGCCCCCTCGACGACATCTGGGTGCTGGTCGGCGCCGGGGTCGCGGCGGCCCTCGGCCTGTGGCTGATCGTCCTGGCCGTCACCCCGGGCCTCAGGGACATCCTCCCGATGCGCCGCGCGCACCCGGACGTACGGGCGGGCCTGCACCGGGACGCGGCCGCACTCGTGCTGCGCGACCGGGCCATGGAGGTCGCCGGCGTGCAGTCCGTCCGGGTGCGCGCGGGCCGCCGCAGGGCCGACGTCCGCGCGCTCGCGCACTTCCGCGACCTGGACGACGTACACGCCGACCTGGACGCCGTCCTCACCGACGCGATCCGTGGCCTGGGCCTGGTCCGGCCGCTCGCCCTGTCGGTCCGGGTGCGGCGTCCCGGGAAGAAGGGGTGAGGACGATGCTGCCCACCGTCAACCGGGTGCTCCTCGGAGCCGTCGGACTGGTGCTGCTCGCCGTCGGCGGCGCGGTGCTGGCCGTGGGCCTGGGCGCCTCCGCACCCTCCTGGTGGCTCCACGACAGCCCCCACGACACCCTGCTCAGTACCGCCGAACGCACCCGCTGGCGCGGCGATGCCTGGTGGTGGCCGACGGTGATCGCGGTCCTCGCGCTCCTCGTCCTGCTCACCCTGTGGTGGCTGACGGCGGTCCTGCGCCGCCGTCGGCTCGGCGAGCTCCTCGTCGACACCGGCGACGGCGCGGGTGCGCTGCTGCGGGGCCGCGCCCTGGAGGGCGTACTCGCGGCCGAGGCGGAGCGGCTGGACGGCGTCGCCCACGCCCACGTTTCGCTGAAGGGCCGGAGGGAGGCCCCCGCGGCGCGGATCCGCCTCGTACTGGAGCCCCACGTGGACCCGGCGACGGCGCTGGACCAGCTGACGGGGCGGGCCCTGGCCCACGCGCGGGATTCGGCGGCGCTCGCGGCACTGCCCGCCGACGTATGGATGAGGGGCGTCAGACACAAGGCCGAAAGGGTCAGTTGAGCCGTCCGGCCGTGCGGGGGTGCGGGGTGAGGTCACGGTCCGCGGCTGCCGCCCGGCCGTGACCCCCCGCCCGGCGCCGGACGGTCAGAACCCGTGCCGCATCCCGCCGTCGACCGGCACCATGAGGCCCGTCAGGTAGGAGGCCGCCGGCGACAGCAGGAACGCGGCCGTCCGGCCGAACTCCTCCGGAGCCCCGTACCGCCGCAGCGGAATGCGGGACTCGTTCGCGGCCCGGGTCGCCTCGGGGTCGGCCGACAGCCCGTCCAGCTCCCGCACCCGGTCGGTGTCGATACGGGCCGGCAACAGCCCCACGACCCGGATCCCCCGGGGGCCCAGCTCGTCGGAGAGCGACTTCGCGAACCCGGCGAGTCCCGGCCGCAGGCCGTTGGAGATGGTGAGCCCCGGAATCGGCTCGTGCACCGAACCCGACAGCACGAACCCGATGACCCCGCCCGCCTCCAGCTCGGCGGCCGCCGCCCGCGCCAGCCGGACCGCCCCGAGGAACACCGACTCGAACGCGGTCTGCCACTGCTCGTCCGTGTTGTCCGCGACGAACCCGGGCGGCGGACCGCCCACGCTCACCAGGATCCCGTCGAACCCGCCGAAGGCGTCGCGCGCCGCCGCGATCAGCCGCGCCGCCGCCCCGGGGTCGGCGTTGTCCACGGCGACCCCGACGGCGTTCGGCCCCAGCTCGGCCGCCGCGTCGGCGACGCGCTCCTCGTCCCGCCCGGTCAGCACCACCTTCGCGCCGTCCGCGACGAGCTCGCGCGCGGCGGCGTTGCCGAGGCCGCGCGTCGCCCCGGTGATCACGTACACCCGGTCCTTCAGTCCAAGATCCATGCCCCCTATCCTGCCTTCCCCGTGCCGAACAGGGCGAAGGCGGTGTTCACCAGGCCGATGTGACTGAAGGCCTGCGGGAAGTTGCCGAGGTGCCGGCCGGACGTCGGGTCGTACTCCTCCGCCAGCAGCCCCACGTCGTTGGCCAGGCCGACGAGCCGGTCGAACAGCTCCCGCGCCTCCTGCGTGCGGCCCGTCATGTGCAGCGCGTCCGCGAGCCAGAACGAGCAGGCCAGGAAGGTGCCCTCGTCACCCGGCAGGCCGTCGACGGTCGCGCCGTCCGTGCTGTAGCGGCGCAGCAGACCGCCGTGCCCGAGCTCCGCGCGGACCGCGTCGACGGTGCCGACCACGCGCGGGTCGTCCGGCGGCAGGAAGCCGACGCGCGGGATGAGCAACAGCGAGGCGTCCAGGTCGCGCGAACCGTAGTACTGGGTGAACGTGCCCCGCACCGGGTCGTAGCCCCGCTCGCACACCTCCCGGTGCACCTCGTCGCGCAGCGCCCGCCAGCCCGCCAGGTCACCGTTCAGCCCGGGGTACTCCTCCAGCGCGCGGACGGCCCGGTCGGCGGCCACCCACACCATCACCTTGGAGTGCACGAACTGGCGCCGGCCTCCGCGCACCTCCCACAGCCCCTCGTCCGGCTGCCGCCAGTTCTCGACCAGCCACTTCATCAGCGCGCTCTGCAACGACCACATGTGCGGCCGCGGTGACATGCCGGCGGTCCTGGCCAGCGACAGCGAGTCCATGACCTCGCCGTAGACGTCCAGCTGGAGCTGGTCCACGGCGCCGTTGCCGATGCGCACCGGCCTGGAGTCCGCGTAGCCGGACAGCCAGGGCAGCTCGCACTCGGGCAGCCGGCGCTCGCCCGCCAGCCCGTACATGATCTGGAGGTCCGCCGGATCGCCCGCGACGGCACGCAGCAGCCAGTTGCGCCAGGCCTCGGCCTCGTCCTCGTAGCCGGCCGCCAGCAGGGCGCCGAGGGTGAGGGTGGAGTCGCGCAGCCAGCAGTAGCGGTAGTCCCAGTTGCGGACCCCGCCCATCTCCTCGGGCAGGGAGGTCGTGAGCGCGGCGACGATGCCGCCGGTGGGGACGTACGTGAGGGCCTTGAGGGTGATCAGCGAGCGGACGACGGCGTCCCGGTGGGGCCCGTCGTAGCGGCAGCGGGCGGCCCACGCCCGCCAGTCGTCGACGCTGACCCGCAGCGCGTCCCACGGGTCGACGAGCGGCGGGCGCGACTCGTGCGAGGGGTGCCAGGTCAGTACGAAGGCCACCGACTCGCCCTCGGTGACGGTGAACTCCGAGTAGGTGGTGAAGTCCTCGCCCCAGGTGCGCACCTCCGGCTCGCTGCGGAACCAGACGGCGTCGGGACCACCGATCGCCACCCGATGGCCGTCGACCCGGCGCATCCACGGGATGATCCAGCCGTAGTCGAAGCGCAGCCGCAGCGCGCTGCGGACGGTGACCCGGCCACGCAGTCCCTCGACGATGCGTACGACGTCGGGGGCCCGGTCGCGCTGGGGCATCAGGTCGGTGACCCGGATCGCGCCCTCGTCGGTCTCCCACTCGGTGTCCAGGACGAGCGTGTCGGGCCGGTAGGCGCGCCGCGTGCAGGGACCCTGCACGCCCTCGGGGGCGATGCGCCAGTGGCCGTTCTCCTCCCCGCCGAGCAGGCGGGCGAAGCAGGCCCCGGAATCGAAGCGGGGCAGACAGAGCCAGTCGACGGAACCGTCCATGCCGACCAGGGCGGCGGTCTGTTCGTCGCCGATGAGCGCGTAGTTCTCGATGCGGGGGTGCACGAGGTTCCGGGTTCCCGGCGACCCCCGCGGGCAATCAGGGCTGCGGCCGGGCGAGTGACGGCGCACGGTGGGGGCGCCGGCGCCCGAGAAGACGCCCCCCGGGTCCGACCTTGGAATGCGGGGCGGGCGACCGCGTCCGTCAGACCGTCGCCGGCTCGGCCTGCTCCGCCTCCCGCGCGGCGGCCTGGGCCCGGTCGCGGGTCTCGCGGCGGACCAGGATCACCCAGCCGACCGGGACGCCCACCGAGAAGAGCCACCACTGGATGGCGTAGGCGTAGTTCAGGGCCGCGTCCTCGCTGCCGGGCCGGCCGACCAGCTCCGGGCTGTCACCCTTAGGCTCGGGCGCCGTCTGCGCGATGTAGCCGCCGAGCACCTGCGCACCGAGGCGCCGGGCCTCCCGCTCGCTGTTGATCAGCATGACCTGCCGGTCCGGCAGTCCCTTGAGGTCCTTGATGCCGCTCGCCGCGGTCGTCTCGTCGGGCATCAGCCGCCCGGTGACGGTGATCCGTCCGGCGGGCGGCGCGGGGACGTCGGGGAACGAGGTCTGACTCGGGGCGTCCGCGGGGATCCAGCCCCGGTCGACCAGCAGCACCTTGCCGTCCGTCAGGACGAACGGGGTGAGGACGTGGAAGCCGACGGTCTCGTCGGCGTTGACCCGGCGCCGGACGACGACCTCGTGCCCGGTGTCGAACGAGCCGGTGGCGGTGACGCTCCGGTACCGCTCGTCGCGGGTGACGGCGTGTCCCGGGGTGGTCAGCTGCTCCACGGGCACCGCCTCGGCGGTGAGCGCGTCGGAGACCAGCTGGTTGCGCGCGGTGCGCTCGTCGTAGCGATGCATCTGCCAGAAGCCCAGCCTGATCATCGTGGGGATGAGGAGGAGGGAGACCAGCGTGAGGATCACCCACTGCCGGGACAACAGGAAGCGGTACACCCCACGACCGTACAACTCGGTCGTGGGGTGCATTCGGCCGGGTACCGGAAGGGGCCGCCGTCACACCCGCGGCCCCGGGAGCCGTCCGGCCGGCTCACACCTTGTCGACGATGCCCGCCCTGCCCTCCGCGCGGGCGCAGTGCGCGCCGCAGTACCAGTGGCCCTCCACCTCGACCCCCTGGCCGATGATCTGCACCCGGCAGTGCTCGCAGATGGGGGCCATGCGGTGGATCGCACAGGAGAAGCAGTCGAAGACATGGATCGCGCCCTGCGCGTGCACTTCGAAGGTCATGCCGTAGTCATTGCCGCAAACTTCGCATCTCGCCATGCGCCACAGGGTGAGCCGTCACCCCCGCGCGGGCGAGCCGACGGCGGGCGAGTCGCGCGGCAATCACCCGTACGCACGGGTCACCCCTCGGCGGGCTCCACATCCCGCAGGAGTTGTCCGAAGGCGGCCTCGTCGACGACGGGCGTCCCGAACTGGCGCGCCTTCACCACCTTCGAGGTGCCCGAGTCTGGGTCGTTGGTGACCAGCAGGCTGGTCAGTCGGGACAGGCTGGTGGCGACGTGCAGCCCCGCCTCGGCGGCGCGGTCCTCCAGCAGCTCCCGCTCGACCGACGTGTCACCCGAGAAGGCGACCCGCATACCCTGCTTGAGCCTTTTGCCGTCTTCGTAACGCCCGGGGTTGGGATGGGGGCATACGGGCCTTTTGCGGGACGGCCGCCAACTACCGGGCCGATAGCTGCCGTAGCCGCCACCCGGACCGCCCGCCTGCCGGCCGATCAGGGGCGCGGGCCGGTCCGCCCACTCGGTCAGCGGCCGGCACTCCAGGAGCGGCAGCCGGACGCCGCCCGCCGCCGCGGCCCGCAGGCTCGGCCGGAACGCCTCCGCGAGCACGCGCGCGTCGTCCAGCGCGTGGTGCGCCCGCTGCTGCACCACACCGAAGTGGGCCGCCAGCGACTCCAGCTTGTGGTTGGGCAGCGGCAGGCCGAGCTCCTTGGAGAGCGCGATGGTGCACAGCCGCTGCCGCACCGGCGCCTCACGCTCCGCGCGCGCGTACTCCCGCGCGATCATCTGCCAGTCGAAGACCGCGTTGTGCGCGACGAGCACCCGCCCGTCGAGCCGGGCCGCGAACTCCGCGGCCACCTCCTGGAAGAGGGGCGCGCCCTCGAGCACGTCGCTCGTCAGACCGTGGATCCACACCGGGCCCGGATCGCGCTCCGGGTTGACCAGCGTGTACCAGTGGTCCTCCACCTCGCCGCGCGCGTCCAGCCGGTAGACGGCGGCGGAGATGATCCGGTCGTCCCGGGCCAGGCCGGTGGTCTCCACGTCAACGACCGCGTACCCCTGGGGATACGCGGTCGGCCACTCCGTGGGGGAGGACGCTGTCGTCGTGTGGTCTTCGAGCATGGTCACTGAGGATACGGGCCCCCACTGACACCTCGCCGCACCCGCCCCGAACGGGAGCCGAGCGAAGCCCTCCGGGACGTACGGCAGTTCGCGGAACGCGCGCGCGCGTGCCCACACCCGACGGCAGCGGTCCGGCCAACCCCCACCTGCCGAACGGTGGTTCACGCCCCCGCCCGCCCGGCCGCAGGGCCCGGTTCGTCGAGCCCGGTCCTTTGGGCCCATGCTTCGGGCCTGTTCGTCGCACCGGGCCGCAGGGTGCCGGCCGCCCGCCTCGGTCCGCCGGGCGCGTTCGTCGGGCGCGTTCGTCGGACCGGGTCCATAGGCCCGATTCGTCGCGTTCGGTCGGCGGAGTCCCGTTCGGCGAGCCCGTTTTGTCGCGTTCGGCATGTTGCGTACGGCCCGTCAGGCCCCGTCCGGCGAGCCCGGCCCGGCAAGTCCGGTCCGCGCGCTCCCGCGATGACGAGCGTCGGTACGGGGCACGTGCCCGCCGGGGTGCCATCCTCCGTCCTGTGACGGAACCCACCCACGCCGAGGCCCACGGAGGCTCGCTCGGATCCCGGCTGAACTGGCTGCGCGCCGCCGTCCTCGGCGCCAACGACGGCATCGTCTCCACCGCCGGTCTCGTCGTCGGCGTGGCCGGTGCGACGGACGACCGCTCGGCCCTGCTGACGGCCGGCCTCGCCGGTCTGCTCGCCGGGTCGATGTCCATGGCGGCGGGGGAGTACGTCTCCGTGTCGACCCAACGGGACTCCGAGAAGGCCGCTCTCGCGCTGGAGCGGCGGGAGCTGCGCGAGCAGCCGGAGGCCGAGCTGGCGGAGCTGACCGAGCTGTTGGCGGAACGCGGGCTGTCCCGGGACGTGGCCCGCGAGGCCGCCGTCCAGCTCACGGAACGGGACGCCCTGAAGGCCCACGCGCGCGTGGAGCTCGGCATCGACCCCGACGACCTCACCAACCCCTGGCACGCGGCCTGGGCCAGCTTCCTCGCCTTCACGGCCGGCGCGCTGCTGCCCCTGCTGGCCATCGTGCTGCCCCCGGCGGACTGGCGCCTCCAGGTGACCGTCGCGTCGGTCCTGGCGGCCCTGGCCGGCACCGGCTGGAGCAGCGCCCGCCTGGGAGCGGCGCCACCGGGCCGCGCGGTACTGCGCAACATGGGAGGCGGGGCCCTGGCGATGGGGGTGACGTACGCGCTGGGGGCCTTGCTGGGGGCGGCGGGGGTGTGACGGTCGGGACCGGGACATCGCCGCCCCCGTACTCGGCGGATGATTTCCTGAGGGCGGATCAGTGTGCCGCTGCGACCGAGGCGTTCTTCTCCGTCCCCTCCGTGATCCATGGGCCGCCTTCATCCCAGCCGCAACGCGAGCACACCGCGGGCCGGCTCCCTCGCGTCCGCCCTCGGCGCCTATTGGCGAAGACCGCCAACAAGCAAGCGCATACCGTCGGTAATACTTGTGGGTAACAACGTCTAGCCGCAGCCCACCAGGCGTTCTACGGTGCCACCATGCCGAACCTGCCCGATGTCGTGCTGTGGTCGATACCCGCCTTCGTGCTGCTCACCGTGGTCGAGGTGATCAGCGTCCGGCTCCATCCCGACGAGGATGCGGCCGGGTACGGGACGAAGGACGCCGCGACGAGCGTCGGCATGGGGCTCGGGAGTCTCGTGTTCGACTTCGTCTGGAAGATCCCGATCGTCGCGATCTACACGGCGATCTACGAGCTGACCCCGCTCCGCGTCCCGGTCCTGTGGTGGACGCTCCCGCTGATGCTGCTCGCGCAGGACTTCTTCTACTACTGGTCCCACCGCGGCCACCACGTCATCCGCGTGCTGTGGGCCTGCCACGTCGTCCACCACTCCAGCGAGAAGTTCAACCTCACCACCGCCCTGCGCCAGCCCTGGACGACGCTGACCGTCTGGCCGTTCTACGTGCCGCTCATCGCCCTCGGCGTCCACCCGGCCGCGCTCGCGTTCTGCTCCTCGGCCAACCTCGTCTACCAGTTCTGGATCCACACCGAGCGGATCGACAGGATGCCCCGGTGGTTCGAGTTCGTGTTCAACACGCCCTCCCACCACCGCGTCCACCACGCCTCCCAGGGCGGCTACCTGGACCGCAACTTCGGCGGCATCCTCATCGTCTGGGACCGGCTCTTCAAGTCGTTCGTGCCCGAGGTCGACCGGCCCGTCTACGGGTTGACCAAGAACATCAACACGTTCAACCCGATCAAGGTCGCCACGCACGAGTACGTCGCGATCGTCAAGGACGTCAAGGCGGCGGCCGGTTGGCGCGAGCGGACGGGACGAGTGTTCCGCGGGCCGGGCTGGCAGCCCGCGTCCACCTCGCCCACCACGTCGAGCGCAACCACCCCGACCACCGTCACCGCCGTCGAGGAGAGCACGGCCGCGTGACCCGCTCCCGCGTTCTCCTCGGCCTGTTCGCCCTCACCGTGGCGGTCGACCTGCTCAGCCTCGCGGTCGGCTCCGACACCGGGCACACGGTGGCCAAGCCCCTTCTGATGCCCCTCCTCGCCGCCTGGGCGGCCCTTGGCGGCGCCCCCCGTCTCCTGGTCGCCGCCCTCCTGTGCGGCTGGGGCGGCGACACCCTGCTCCTGCTGGACGCCGATCCCGCATTCCTCGCCGGCATGGCGTTCTTCGCCGCCGGTCACGTCTGCTACCTGGCGCTGTTCGCCCGCGTCGGCAGGCCCCACGCGCGCGGCGCCCTCCTCGCCCCCTGCTACGCCACCGCCCTGATCGTCACCGTCGCCGTGCTGTGGCCCGACCTCCCGGCGGACCTGCGCCTCCCCGTCGCCGTCTACAGCACCCTGCTGACGGCCATGGCCTACTTCGCGGCCATCCGGCTCGGCCCGGTCGCCGGTGCCGGTGGCGCGCTGTTCCTGCTCTCCGACACCCTCATCGCCACCGGTGTCGCCGACTGGCCCCAGGCCCCGCGCCCCGACCTGTGGATCATGCTCACCTACATCGCCGCCCAGGCCCTGCTGGCCCTCGGGGTCACGGACCGCCGCCACCCCACGGTCGATTCGCGGCCCTTGATCCTCAACTCGTGACCCTCGAGTCATCCACTTCCACCGTCATGCCTTCCACTTCCACCATCAAGCCATGCACGTGAAGCCGTACGCCTCAACCCATGCATCCCCACCCCGTGGTCTCCACGTCGATCCTCAACCCTTGATCGGCAGTGGCAACGCCGTCAACAGCCCCGACACCGCGACCACCACACCCAGCGCGACGAGCTCCACGCGCGCGGGGGAGCAGGCGGCCAGCGGGTCGGGGGCCCCGCGCAGTCGTTTCCTCGCACGCAGGGCGAGCAGCGCGACCGCGCCCACCACGAGCACCTTGGCGACCAGCACGCGCCCGTACGCGGTCGTCGCCAACTGGTCGAAGACCGTCTCCGACGGCATCCGCCGCAGTGAACTGCACAGCCCGGTCGCGGTGACCCCGGCGAACAGCACGGCCGCCACGCGCGCGTAGAGCCCGAGCAGCGCGGCGCCCGCCGAGCTGTCGTCCCAGCCGCGCAGCGTGCGGAGCACGCTCAGCAGTCCACCCGCCCACAGCGCCGAGCACGTCAGGTGCACCACCGTCAGTCCGGAGCCGACCAGCGGCGTGGACTCGGTGGGCGGATGCGCGCGCAGCGCCTCGGCCAGGACCACCGCCGCGAGCGGCCACGCCTGACGGTTCGGCCGACGCGTGAGCGCGCACAGCCCCGCCACGGCGAACGCGATCGCCTCCAGCAGCGCCAGAACGCCGCCCCGCGAGCCGTGGCCGTGCGGCGCAAGTTCACCGGCCGTCGCCGCGGCCGAGAATCCCACGACCGCCGCGTAGGGCGCCCAGCCGACCGGCCGGTCCGGGGGAGCGGCGGGCACCCATCGGGTGAGACCCGCCGCGAACAACTCGCCCACCTGCACGCACAGCGCCGCGAACAGCAGCGTCCGCAGCAGCGCGACCACGCCGGAGTCGGCGGCCGCCGCCTCCCCGGTGCCGTGCGCGGCGACGGACGGCCCGAGCAGCGGGATCAGCGCGGCGAGCCCCATCAGGACGAGCAGCGCCACCGCCCGGCCGAGGCCGGTACGGGGTATGGATTCGGTTGCTTCGGTCGGTCGTATGAGCGCCATGCCAGGATCTTCACCATCACCCGCGAAGAGGGGCAACTCATCCTGAACCGGTCAGGTGGTCGCGGCGCCGGCGCGGAAGCGGAGCGTCCGGGGGGCTCAGAGCCAGCGCGCCGGATCGGCTCCCCAGGGCCCCGGCGGCCGCGCCCAGTCGCCCGGCCCGCCCTCGAACGAGACCGGCGGAAGGGCGTGGCGCAGCCGCCCGAGAGGGCCGTCGGTCTCCGCGAGCCACGGGCCGGGGTCGAGGCTCCCACCGCCGCTCACCTCCCGGTCCTGCGCCTTGGTCATCCCTTTGCCCTTCCCTTCGCCCATCCGGACACCCTCGCTCGGGACACCCTCGTTCCGGACACCCACGTTCCGGAGCCTCGCGCTCAGGGCATCGCTCCGGATGCCCCCACCGTGGAGACCCTCGCCCTCGTTCGCCCAGGCTCCGCCGGTGAGCCACGCCGCGGTTCCGGCCAGCGCCAGCCGGACGATCCGGCTGCCGCCGTCGTACGACTGCTCGGTCAGCGCCCGCAGCACGGCCGCCGCCAGCAGATAGCCGGTGCCGTGGTCGAGGGCCTGCGCGGGCAGCGCGCCCGGCCGCGCGGCGGAGCCCTCGACGGTCGCGATGCCGGTGGCCGCCTGGACGAGGCTGTCGAAACCGCGCCGTCCGCCCCACGGGCCGTACGCGCCCCAGGCCGACACCTGTGCCACGACCAGCCCGGGCCGCCGCTCGGCCAGCGCCTCGGGGGAGAGCCCGAACCGGTCGAGGGAGCCCGGCCGGTACCCGGTGACCACGACGTCCGCCGTCGCGAGCAACTCCTCGAAGCCACGCCGGTCCGCCGTCAGGTCCAGCAGTGCCGAGCGCTTGCCGAAGCCCGTGTCGGCGTGCTGGTCGGGCAGCTCGGGCAGCTGGGGTGCGTCGACCCGCAGCACGTCCGCGCCGAGCAGAGCGAGGGTGCGGGTGGCGACCGGCCCGGCCAGGACCCGGGTCAGATCCAGGACGCGCAGTCCGGCGGCGGGCAGCAGCGGACCGGCCTCCGGTGGCGCGAACGTACGCGCGCGTGCCCCGTCCACCCGGCCCCGCTCGACCAAGGGCCGGGCGGCGATCATGGCCGCCTGCTCAAGTACCGCCCACTCCTCGGGCGTGCGCGACGCGACGGCCATGCCCCCCGCCGAGTACACCGCGTCCTCCACCTCCAGGGCGGAGCGCTCCGCCAGCGACGCCTCGACGGCGGCCGGGTCGGCGCTCTCCGGAAGTGCCAGCGCCCTGAGCAACCGTTCGCGGTGGTGCGGGTAGTTGGCGTGGGTGCGTACCCATCCGTCGGTCGTCCGCCAGAACCGTGACAGCGGGGCGAAGGAGACCGGCGCCCGCCCGTCGATCAGCAGCCGGCGCTCGCTGACGAACGCGGTGGCCACCGCCGCGTCGTCCAGCCGCACCCCGGGCACCACCGGGAGATCGGCTCGCCGCGCCGCCAGTTCGGCGCCCGCCAGTGCGCACACGCCCACGCAGGCGCGCGCCAGTTCCCGCACGGGGAGCCGCGCCGGTAGGACGTCCTCCCGGACGACGGTCGACACGCGCGCGAGGAGGGCGGGATCGCCGCCCAGCTCCGACCAGGCGAACTTGATTCCAGTCATGACTGCACTATGTATTATTGATTCAATCAATGTATGGCCGGACCGTCGCGATATCCGTCGCGATATCCATCGCGATTCCCGTCGCGGGATGCGTCACCGCGCAGACGGAAGGGCCGGACGGATGTCCGCCCGGCCCTCCAACCGCCCTACAGGTGACTACTTCACGGCGCGCAGCGCGTTCACGACGCCGAATCCGAAGAAGCCGTTGAGGTGCTTGCCGCCCACGCAGGTCGCGTCCACGACCCCGTTGCCGTCGCCGTCGTACGGCTCGGTCGGGCACGCCGCGCTGTCGGCCTGGAGCTTGAGCAGCGCCTGGAGCTGGGCCGCGCTCGCGTGCGGGTGGGTCGACTTCAGCAGCGCCGCCACACCGGCGACGTGCGGGGACGCCATCGAGGTGCCCTGGAGGAAGCCGTACGTGTTGTTCGGCAGCGTCGACAGGATGCGGCCGTTGGCGGACGGGGTGTCCGGGATCTGGTACTTGTCGCCACCCGGAGCCGCGACGTCGATCGCGCCCAGACCGTACGTGGAGTAGTACGACTTGGTGCCCTTGACGCCCGTCGCGCTCACCGTGACGACACCCGGCAGCTGGGTCGGAACGTCGAAGCACTCGTGCGGGTCGACGGTCCGCTCGACCGGCGTGGCGTCGTCCGGGCTGGAGGCGTCGACCAGGGAGTCGGAGTCCAGGTCGTGGTTGGAGTTGCCCGCCGAGGCGACGTTGAGCGTGCCCTTCTTCTGGGCGTACAGCTGGGCCCTGTTGACCGCGTCGACGATCGCCCTCTGGTCGGGGTCGTCCATGCAGTTGTACAGCCACGGGTCGACGTAGTAGCTGTTGTTCGTGACCTCGACGCCGTGGTCGGCGGCGAACACGAAGGCGCAGACGACGTTCTCCGGATAGAAGAGGCCGTCCTTGGGGTCGCTCACCTTGATGCCGGCGACCTTCACACCGGGCGCGACACCCGCCACGCCGATGCCGTTGCGGGCCGCGGCGATCTCACCCGCGACATGGGTGCCGTGGTAGTCGTCCGCGGTGTACGGGCGCCAGGCGCCCTCGCTGGTGTCCGCGACGCCGCCGACGCAGTTCGCCGACTGGGACGCGGAGAAGTTCGGCGCGAGGTCCGGGTGGGTGTCGTCGACGCCGGTGTCGATCACGGCGACCGTCACCTTCCGGCTGCCCGGGTTGATCCCGGCGGCCTTGTCGGCGCCGATCGCGCGCAGGTCCCACTGGTCGGCCTCGAGCGGCTCGCTCTGGCCCGCCGCGTCGGACGCCTTCTCGATCTTCGCGGCCTCCGCCTTGGAGAGGACCTGCGCCGCACCCTCGTCGGTGGTGCCGGCGGCGCTCAGGGGAGCGGTACGGGTCGCACCCGCGGACTGCACGCCGTGCACCGCGCGTATCCGGGGCCCGAAGTCGGGGTTCGCCGAATGGACGACTATCACGCCGATCTTGTCGTACGTCGCGACGACGGTGCCGCCGGCCGCGGCGATCGCCTTCTTCACCGATCCGATCGTGCGGTGGTCCACCTTCGTGTTGACGACGTACGCCAGGGTTCCGGCATCGGCCGTCTGGGTGGCGGTCGTCGTGACGGGGGCCGCGGTGGCCGCCGTCGGCAGGAAACCGAGGGAAGCGGTCAGCGACAGCACGACGGGCACCGCGAGCGCGAGGCGGCGTCTGGAAGGCAGATGAGCCATGGGGTCTCCACATCATCCGGAAACGGGACCTGACCCGAGCGCAGGTGGCTGCTTGGACAGGTACATGACGGGTGGTGCTCGCCCGAAGCTATCTCCCCGACTCACCGGCCAGCAATGACTTCCAGCTGGCGAGTTTGCCGGCCCATGACCTGACGGGGCCCACGCTCGTTGGTCATGACCTGCCGAAGGCCACTTCGACAAACCCGCCCGACGCGTTGAACCCGTCCCCGCGCGGCGCCGTGACCTTGGGCAGGGAGCGAGAGGACACTCGCCTCCTTTCGCCGTCCGACCCGCATGCGCAACGAGGAGAATCCGTGGCCACCGAGACACCGCCCCCCTCGAAATCCCCAGCCCAACTCCCCTCCACCGAGGAGTTCGTCGCGGTGCAGGAGAGCGCGGAGTTCGGTGAACTGCGCAGCTCCTACCGCGGCTTCGCCTTCCCGCTGACGGTCGGCTTCATCGCCTGGTACCTGCTGTACGTCCTGCTGTCCAACTACGCCGGCGACTTCATGGGCACCAAGCTCTTCGGCAACTTCAACGTGGCCATGACCCTCGGCCTCGCCCAGTTCCTCACCACCTTCCTCATCGCCTGGTGGTACGCGCGGACCGCCGCCGCGCGGTTCGACCCCAAGGCCGAGGCCATCAAGTCCCGGATGGAGGGCGGAGCATGAGCCCCGCACAGCACACCCTGCTCGCCGCGGGCGAGGCCAGCGAGCACCGCACGCTGATCATCATCCTGTTCTCGGTGTTCGTCGCCGCGACCCTCGTCATCACCGTCTGGGCCGGCCGCCAGACCAAGGACGCCGCCGACTTCTACGCCGGCGGCCGCCAGTTCACCGGCTTCCAGAACGGCCTCGCCGTCTCCGGCGACTACATGTCCGCCGCGTCCTTCCTCGGCATCGCGGGCGCCATCGCCCTCTTCGGCTACGACGGCTTCCTGTACTCCATCGGCTTCCTGGTCGCCTGGCTGGTGGCCCTGCTCCTGGTCGCCGAGCCGCTGCGCAACTCCGGCCGCTACACCATGGGCGACGTCCTGGCGTACCGCATGCGCCAGCGGCCGGTCCGCACGGCGGCCGGCACCTCGACGATCGTCGTCTCGATCTTCTACCTGCTCGCCCAGATGGCGGGCGCGGGCGTCCTGGTCTCCCTGCTGCTGGGCATCACCAGCGACGGCGGCAAGATCGGCATCGTCGCCCTGGTCGGCGTCCTGATGATCGTCTACGTGACGATCGGCGGCATGAAGGGCACCACCTGGGTCCAGATGGTCAAGGCGGTCCTGCTCATCGCCGGCGCCCTGCTGCTCACCTTCCTGGTCCTGCTGAAGTTCGACTTCAACATCTCCGACCTGCTGGGCTCGGCCGCCGACAACAGCGGCAAGGGTGCGGCCTTCCTGGAGCCCGGCCTGAAGTACGGCGCCACCGGCACCACCAAGCTGGACTTCATCTCGCTCGGCATCGCCCTGGTCCTGGGCACGGCGGGCCTGCCGCACATCCTGATCCGCTTCTACACCGTGCCCACCGCCAAGGCCGCCCGTAAGTCGGTCCTGTGGGCCATCGGCCTGATCGGCGCCTTCTACCTGATGACCCTCGCCCTCGGCTTCGGCGCCGCCGCGCTGATCAAACCGGACGAGATCACCGCCTCCAACAAGGCCGGCAACACCGCGGCGCCGCTGCTCGCCCTCCATCTCGGCGGCGTCGACTCCAACTGGGGCGCGATCCTGCTGGCCACCATCTCGGCGGTCGCCTTCGCCACCATCCTCGCGGTCGTCGCCGGCCTGACCCTGGCCTCGTCCTCCTCGTTCGCCCACGACATCTACGCGAACGTCATCAAGAGGGGTACGGCCACCGAGAAGCAGGAGATGAGCGCGGCCCGGTACGCGACCGTCGGCATCGGCGCCGTCTCCATCCTCCTGGGCGCCCTGGCCCGCGACCTGAACGTGGCCGGCCTGGTCGCCCTCGCCTTCGCGGTCGCCGCCTCCGCCAACCTCCCGACGATCCTCTACAGCCTCTTCTGGAAGCGGTTCACCACCTCCGGCGCCCTGTGGTCGATCTACGGCGGTCTGGTCACCGCGGTCGGCCTGGTGCTGTTCTCGCCGGTCGTCTCGGGCAAGCCCACCTCGATGTTCCCGGACGTCGACTTCCACTGGTTCCCGCTGGAGAACCCCGGCATCATCTCGATCCCGGTCGGATTCCTGCTGGGCGTCGTCGGCACGCTGCTGTCGAAGGAGGAGCCCGACAAGGGCAAGTTCGCCGAACTGGAGGTCCGCTCCCTGACCGGCACCGGAGCCCACTGAGCAACAGCCGGGCCCCACGCCCCCGCGGCCGCGTCGTAGGGATCTACGACGCGGCCGCGTCTCGTCCTCCGGGATCTCGTGGGATCGGGCACTGGTGTTGTCACCGGTGTCACGTAGGCTCGCAAGAGACGGAGAACACGCGATCGCTACGAGGGAGGGGGCCCACGTGCTCATCGACACCTACGGCCGAGTGGCCACCGACCTGAGGGTCTCGCTGACCGACCGGTGCAACCTGCGCTGTACGTACTGCATGCCCGAAGAGGGCCTGCAGTGGCTCGCCAAGCCCGACCTCCTCACGGACGACGAGATCGTCCGCCTGATCGACATCGCGGTCTCCACGCTCGGTATCGAGGAGGTCCGCTTCACGGGCGGCGAGCCCCTGCTGCGCCCGGGGCTGGTCGGCATCGTCGAGCGGGTCGCGGCCCTGACCCCCCGCCCCCAGATGTCCCTGACGACGAACGGCATCGGCCTGCGCCGCACCGCCACGGCCCTCAAGGCGGCAGGCCTGGACCGGGTCAACGTCTCCCTCGACACCCTGCGCCCCGACGTGTTCAAGACCCTCACCCGCCGGGACCGCCACAAGGACGTCCTCGAAGGCCTCGAAGCTGCCCGCGAGGCAGGCCTGACGCCCGTGAAGGTCAACTCGGTCCTGATGCCCGGCCTGAACGAGGACGAGGCCCCGGACCTCCTGTCCTGGGCCGTCGAGCACGACTACGAGCTGCGTTTCATCGAGCAGATGCCCCTGGACGCCCAGCACGGCTGGAAGCGCGAGGGGATGGTCACGGCCGGAGACATCCTGGCCTCCCTGCGCACCCGCTTCGACCTCACCGAAGAGGGCGAGGGCGAGCGCGGTTCCGCCCCCGCCGAACGCTGGCTGGTGGACGGGGGCCCGCACCGGGTGGGCGTCATCGCCTCCGTCACCCGTCCGTTCTGCGCCGCCTGCGACCGCACCCGCCTCACGGCCGACGGCCAGGTCCGCACCTGCCTCTTCGCGCGTGAGGAGACCGACCTGCGAGCGGCCCTGCGCTCCGACGCCCCCGACGAGGAGATAGCCCGCATCTGGCGGCTGGCGATGTGGGGCAAGAAGGCGGGCTCGGGCCTGGACGACCCGTCCTTCCTCCAGCCGGACCGGCCGATGTCGGCGATCGGCGGCTAGGAAGCGGCCGGGGACTCCCACTCGCGCAGCGGGACGACGTCCTTCAGGAAGCCCCGGACACCGAGGAACTGCGACAGGTGCTCCCGGTGCTCCTCGCACGCGAGCCACGTCTTGCGTCGCTCCGGCGTGTGCAGCTTCGGGTTGTTCCACGCCAGCACCCACACCGCGTCGACGCGGCAGCCCTTGGCAGAACAGATCGGGGTCTCGTCACTCACAGGCTTGTCTCACCACACGCACACAAAGGCGACGCCGAGCAGCCACGGGGGGAGCTGCCCGGCGTCGGTCCGTCGCTCCGACGGGGGATGCGGAGCGCGTACGAAGTATGTCATGGCTCACGGTCCCCACGGCACTGGAACAACATGATTGATCTGAGCTTTTCCTGAGCTTGGAGCACAGCCCGCGCATGGCCTGTTCACGGCTGACGCTCAGCCGGATCGGGCACCGGATCCTTGCGGAGTGATTCCGCGAAGCCCTCCTCTTTCGGGACGGGACCCACGGATTCGTCCTCGTCACGAGGCGGCGCGATCATGGTGCGCACCGGCGCGGTCAGGAAGGTGGAGGGAAGCGAGGGAACGTTCTCGCGCCCCGCGTTGGCGATCACCACGGAGATATAGGGGAGCACCACCCCCAGGACCAACGCCACGATCGCCACATGGCGTTCCACGTTCCACAACGTCGCCGCGAGGATCACCGACACCGTGCGGACCGACATCGAGATGATGTACCGCCGCTGGCGGCCCCGCACGTCGTCCTGGAGTCCCTGGCGCGCACCGGTGATCCGGAACACCTGGACGTTGCCGCCGCCACCCTGCTTCCGCATCACATTCCACCGTCCGCCCGCATCGGCTCTGCCCCGGCCCCTCTCCGGCCCGCACCCGATCGGGGACCCGGGCCCGGACACCGTCCACGTTACGCCGCGACTGCGCCGCCTTCGAGACCGGGTCGCCTGCCGCCCGGGCGAAGGTTCTGCGCCGTCCCGCGTATGGCGGCACCCGACATGCGCCGTACGACGAGCGGACCGAGACTGGGGGGCAATGCTCACGTAGAGCCGTACAAGGAGGCAGCCATGGGCTGGTTGTGGGCGATCATCGTGGGATTCGTGCTGGGCCTGATCGCGAAGGCGATCATCCCGGGCAAGCAGCACAGCCCGCTCTGGCTGACCACCATCTTCGGCATGCTGGGCGCGATCGTGGGCAACTCGATCGCCCGCGCGGCAGGGGTGGAGTCGACGTCCGGCATCGACTGGAGCCGCCACGCGTTCCAGCTGATCGCCGCGATCATCATCGTCGCCCTGGGAGACATGCTCTACATGGCAACGCTGGGCAAGAGGAAGCAGCACCACGCCTGAGCCGGCCCGTCCGGGAGGGGCGCGGGGAACCGCGCGACAGCCCACGACGCAAGCCGCGGCCGGCAGCACACCCGCACCCCTGCGGCCCGCCCCTCACGGCGGGCCGCATCGGTCGCTCAGGCGCCGGTGACCTCGACGGCGGCCAGGTTCTTCTTCCCGCGCCGCAGCACCAGCCAGCGCCCGTGGATGAGCTCGTCCCTCGCCGGGACCGCGTCCTCCGCGGTGACCTTGACGTTGTTCACGTAGGCCCCGCCCTCCTTCACGGTCCGCCGCGCGGCGGACTTGCTGGCGACCAGGCCGACCTCGGCGAACAGGTCCACGACCGGTCCGAGCTCGGTGACCTGGATGTGCGGCACCTCGGAGAGGGCCGCGGCCAGCGTCCGGTCGTCGAGCCCGCCGAGCTCTCCCTGGCCGAAGAGGGCCTTGGACGCGGCGACCACGGCGGCCGTCTGGTCGGCGCCGTGCACCATCGTCGTCAGCTCCTCGGCCAGCGCGCGCTGAGCGGCCCGGGCCTGCGGACGCTCCTCGGTCTGCCGCTCCAGCTCCTCGATCTCGTCATGCGACCGGAAGCTGAAGATGCGCAGGAACTTCGACACGTCCCGGTCGTCCGCGTTCAGCCAGAACTGGTAGAAGGCGTACGGCGTGGTCATCTCGGGGTCGAGCCAGACCGTGCCGGACTCCGTCTTGCCGAACTTGGTGCCGTCCGCCTTGGTGATCAGCGGGGTGGCCAGCGCGTGCACCACCGCGTCGGGCTCGACCCGGTGGATCAGGTCGGTGCCCGAGGTGAGGTTGCCCCACTGGTCGCTGCCGCCGGTCTGGAGCGTGCAGCCGTGCCGCCGGAACAGCTCCAGGAAGTCCATGCCCTGGAGGATCTGGTAGCTGAACTCGGTGTAGCCGATGCCCGCCTCGGAGTTGAGCCGCCGGGAGACGGCCTCCTTGGCGATCATCTTGTTGACGCGGAAGTACTTGCCGACGTCCCGCAGGAACGCGATGGCCGACAGGCCCTGCGTCCAGTCCAGGTTGTTGACCATGACGGCCGCGTTCGGGCCCTCGAAGTCGAGCAGCGGCGCGATCTGCGCGCGCAGCCGCTCGACCCACTGGGCGACGACCTCGGGCGAGTTCAGCGTCCGCTCCGCCGTGGGCTTCGGGTCGCCGATCAGCCCGGTGGCGCCCCCGACCAGGCCCAGCGGACGGTTGCCCGCCTGCTGGATCCTGCGCATCGTCAGGATCTGCACGAGGTTGCCGAGGTGCAGGCTGGGCGCGGTCGGGTCGAAGCCGCAATAGAACGTGACGGGACCGTCCGCGAACGCCTTGCGCAATGCGTCCTCGTCAGTGGAGAGGGCGATCAGCCCGCGCCACTGCAGTTCGTCGACGATGTCCGTCACGGTTCTCGTATCTCCTTGATGGTCTTCAGGCTGTGTCCGGGCGGTCGGGCGACCACCGGCTACGAGGTTATACGCCCTGACTGACAGAGCTCATATTGAAGTCCGGCACCCTCAGCGCGGGCATCGCGGCACGAGTGAACCAGTCGCTCCACTCCCGGGGCAGCGTCTTTTCCGTGCGCCCCGCCTCCGTCGCCCGGCCGAGGAGGCCGACCGGCGACTCGTTGAACCGGAAGTTGTTCACCTCGCCGACGACCTCGCCGTCCTCGATCAGGTAGACGCCGTCCCGGGTCAGGCCGGTGAGGAGCAGCGTCGCCGGGTCGACCTCGCGGATGTACCACAGGCAGGTCAGCAGCAGCCCGCGTCGGGTGCTCGCGACCATCTCCTCCAGGGAACGGTCCTCGCCGCCGTCAAGGATCAGGTTGTCGGCCCCGGGCGCCACCGGCAGGCCGGTCAGGGCCGCGCTGTGCCGGGTGGTCGTCAGGCGCTGCAGCTCGCCCGCCGCGACCCACTCGGTGGGCTGTACGGGCAGGCCGTTGTCGAAGACCGACTGGTCGCCGCCGGAGGAGTGCGCGATCACGAACGGCGGCGACTCCAGGCCCGGCTCGTTCGGGTCGCTGCGCAGGGTCAGCGGCAGGTCGGACAGCTTCTCGCCGAGCCGGGTGCCGCCGCCGGGCTGGGAGAACACCGTCCGGCCCTCGGTCGCGTCCCGGCCGGACGCCGACCACAGCTGGTAGATCATCAGGTCGGCCACCGCGGTAGGCGGCAGCAGCGTCTCGTACCGCCCGGCGGGCAGCTCGATCCGCCGCTCCGCCCAGCCCAGCCGTACGGCCAGCTCGGCGTCGAGCGCCGCCGGGTCGACGTCCTTGAAGTCCCGGGTGGAGCGTCCGGCCCACGCCGAGCGTGTGCGGTCCGGGGACTTGGCGTTGAGCTCCAGCGTCCCGTTCGGCTGGTCGTGCCGCAGCCGCAGCCCGGTCGACGTGCCCAGGTACGTCGAGACGAGCTCGTGGTTGGCGAACCCGTACAGCTCGCGACCGCCCGCACGCGCGCGTGCGAACGCCTCGCCCAGCGCGGGCGCGAAGTCGGCGAACACCGCCGGCGAGGTCTCCGCGGGGGCCTCGGTGAACTCGGGGGACCGCGCCACACCGCTGACCAGCGGCTGAGCGTCCTCGGCGGGGCCGGCGCCACGCGCGGCGGCCTCCGCGGCCCGCACCAGGGACTCCAGCTCGTCCGCGGTGACGGCGGCCCGCGAGACGACACCGGACGCGGTGCCCTCCTTGCCGTCGACCGTGGCGATCACGGTGAGCGTGCGCCCGCGCGTGACACCGTTGGTCGTGAGCGCGTTGCCGGCCCAGCGCAGGTTCGCCGTCGACTGCTCGTCGGCGATCACGACACAGCCGTCGGCCCGCGACAGTTCGAGGGCGCGCTCCACGATCTCGTGCGGCTGCTGCGCCTTGTTGGTGCCCGCGCTCATCGACCGGCCTCCTGCGTGGTGTTGAGGATGTTGACGCCTTTGAAGAGGGCCGACGGGCAGCCGTGCGACACCGCCGCGACCTGGCCCGGCTGGGCCTTGCCGCAGTTGAAGGCGCCGCCGAGGACATATGTCTGCGGGCCGCCGACCGCCGCCATCGAACCCCAGAAGTCGGTGGTCGTCGCCTGGTAGGCCACGTCCCGCAGCTGCCCGGTGATCTGCCCGTTCTCGATCCGGAAGAAGCGTTGCCCGGTGAACTGGAAGTTGTAGCGCTGCATGTCGATGGACCAGGACCGGTCGCCGACGACGTAGATGCCCCGGTCGACGCTGCCGATGAGTCCCTCGGTCGACATCCCGGCCGGGTCCGGCCGCAACGAGACGTTGGCCATGCGCTGCACCGGGACATGGCCGGGGGAGTCGGCGAAGGCGCACCCGTTGGACCGCTCGAACCCGGTCAGCTTCGCGATCCGCCGGTCCAGCTGGTAGCCGACGAGCGTGCCGTCCTTCACGAGGTCCCAGGACTGGCCCGCGACGCCCTCGTCGTCGTAGCCGACGGTCGCCAGGCCGTGCTCGGCGGTGCGGTCACCCGTCACGTTCATCAGGTCCGAGCCGTAGCGCAGCTTGCCGAGCTGGTCGAAGGTGGCGAAGGAGGTGCCGGCGTAGGCGGCCTCGTAGCCGAGGGCCCGGTCCAGCTCGGTGGCGTGTCCGATGGACTCGTGGATGGTCAGCCACAGGTTGGACGGGTCGACGACCAGGTCGTAGAGACCCGGCTCGACGCTCGGCGCCCGCATCTTCTCGGCGAGCAGCTCGGGGATGCGGTCGAGCTCGTCGTCCCAGTCCCACCCGGTGCCCGTGAGGTACTCCCAGCCGCGTCCGGCGGGCGGCGCGATCGTGCGCATCGAGTCGAACTCGCCGCTCGACTCGTCGACCGACACCGCGGTCAGTGCCGGGTGCAGCCGCACCCGCTGCTGGGTGGTCACCGTGCCGGCCGTGTCGGCGTAGAACTTGTTCTCGTGGACGGTGAGCAACGAGGCGTCCACGTGGTTGATCCCGTTCGCCGCCAGCAGCCGCGCGCTCCAGTCCGCGAGCAGCGCCGCCTTGTCCTCGTCCGGGACGGTGAACGGGTCGATCTCGTAGGACGAGACCCAGGTCTTGTCGGCGTGCACCGGCTCGTCGGCCAGCTCCACCCTCTCGTCCGAACCGGCCGCCCTGATCACCTGCGCGGACAGCTTGGCCATCGCCACCGCCTGCGAGGCGACCCGGGCCGCGGCGTCCATCGTGAGATCCACGCCGGACGCGAACCCCCAGGTACCGCCGTGCACCACCCGCACCGCGTACCCGAGGTCGGTGGTGTCGGACGACCCGGAGGGCTTGGCGTCGCGCAGGCGCCAGGACGCGCTGCGCACCCGCTCGAACCGGAAGTCCGCGTGCTCGGCCCCCAGCGCACGCGCGCGTGCGAGAGCGGCGTCGGCGAGGGCGCGCAGGGGTAGGGCCGTGAAACTTTCATCGATGCTGTGGGGCACCTACGTCTCTCCCTGGTGTCGTCACGTGTGAAGGCCTCGATCATGTCGCGCCCGGCAGCCCCGGACCACACGTTTCCGCCCCGCTTCCGCAAACTTTCTGTAGAGACCCCACAGTCAGTCCGGTGCGCCACTGTCGGTGCCCGAATGTCCGTCGGACGAGGCAGACCGATAGGTTTCGAGGGAAGTCACCTGCCCTCCCGTGTTCGGGCGGGTGCGTCATACCCCTATCGAAAGGGTGATCCGTTGAGCCGCTCGGTTCTCGTCACCGGAGGAAACCGGGGCATCGGCCTCGCCATCGCCCGCGCGTTCGCCGACGCCGGCGACAACGTCGCCATCACGTACCGCTCGGGCGAACCACCGGCCGGCTTCCTGGCGGTCAAGTGCGACATCACCGACTCCGAGCAGGTGGAGCAGGCCTACAAGGAGATCGAGGCCGAGCACGGCCCCGTGGAGATCCTGATCGCCAACGCCGGCGTCACCAAGGACCAGCTCCTGATGCGCATGTCCGAGGAGGACTTCACCTCGGTCATCGACACCAACCTCACCGGCACCTTCCGAGTGGTCAAGCGTGCCAACCGCGCCATGCTGCGGGCCAAGAAGGGCCGTGTCGTCCTGATCTCCTCGGTGGTCGGACTGCTCGGTTCCGCGGGGCAGGCGAACTACGCCGCCTCCAAGGCCGCCCTGGTCGGCTTCGCGCGTTCCCTCGCCCGTGAGCTGGGGTCGCGCAACATCACCTTCAACGTCGTCGCGCCCGGCTTCGTCGACACCGACATGACCAAGGTGCTCACCGACGAGCAGCGCGCGGGCATCGTCTCGCAGGTCCCGCTCGGCCGGTACGCGCAGCCGGAGGAGATCGCCGCGACGGTGCGGTTCCTCGCCTCGGACGACGCCTCGTACATCACTGGAGCCGTCATTCCCGTTGACGGCGGACTGGGAATGGGTCACTGATCACCATGAGCGGAATCCTCGAGGGCAAGCGCGTCCTGATCACCGGCGTGCTGCTGGAGTCCTCCATCGCCTTCCACACCGCCAAGCTGGCCCAGGAGCAGGGTGCCGAGATCATCCTGACCGCGTTCCCGCGGCCCACGCTGACCGAGCGCATCGCCAAGAAGCTGCCGAAGCCCACCAAGGTCATCGAGCTCGACGTGACCAATGACGAGCACCTCGGCCGGCTGGCCGACATCGTCGGCGAGGAGCTCGGCGGCCTCGACGGCGTCGTGCACTCGATCGGCTTCGCGCCGCAGGACGCCATGGGCGGCAACTTCCTCAACACGCCGTTCGAGTCGGTCGCCACGGCCATGCACGTCTCGGCGTTCTCCCTGAAGTCGCTCACCATGGCCTGCCTGCCGCTGATGCAGAACGGCGGCTCGGTCGTCGGCCTCACCTTCGACGCCTCGTTCGCCTGGCCGCAGTACGACTGGATGGGCCCCGCCAAGGCGGCTCTGGAGGCCACCAACCGTTACATGGCGCGTGACCTGGGCAAGCAGAACATCCGCTGCAACCTGGTCTCCGCCGGTCCCATCGGTTCCATGGCGGCCAAGTCCATCCCGGGCTTCTCCGAGCTGGCCTCGGTGTGGGACGACCGCTCCCCGCTGGAGTGGGACCTCAACGACCCGGGGCCGGCCGGCCGCGGTGTGGTCGCCCTGCTGAGCGACTGGTTCCCGAAGACCACGGGCGAGATCGTGCACGTCGACGGTGGGCTGCACGCCATCGGCGCCTGATCACCGACACGCCCTCGACGCCCCGTTTCCCCGCCCGCGCGGGGGAGCGGGGCGTCACCCGTTCGGCGCACCCGGCCAGGCGGGGGAGTGCTCCGGCAAGGCACTCTGAAGTGCGGGTTCTTTACCGCGTTTTCCTCCCCAGCACGGCCGAGGAGGTCCCCTTGTGCGCCTGTCTCGCAGCCTGGCCCCAGTGACCGTCGCCGTCTGTCTCGTCCTGTCGCTGCCGTACGACGCGCTGCCGCACGCACGCGTGACGGCCCGTCCGGCCCCCGCCGCCTCCGCGGACCCCTTCGGCGCGGAATGCCGCACCGAGATTCTCGGCTCCCGCGTCGTCGCCTACTGCCACAACCCGTACGCCGACACCGACCGCGTCCGCCTGCACATCGAGTGCGATCGCTGGTGGGACCTCGACACCGACGGCACCCCCGTCGACGTGGGACCCGCCCAGACCGTACGGCTCACCGGCAGGTGCTGGAAGGAGATCCGCTCGGTCTGGGTCAGCCACCAGAAGCGGTGAACCGTCCGGGCCTGCACAGCAGGGGATAGCCGGCCGCCTCGACGGCGGCGGCCTCCGCGTCGCCCGCCCGGATCGCGTCCACCAGCCGCGTGTGGTCCATGTACGTCTCCGGCGTCAGCTCCTCGCCGACGTCCTCGCGCAGCCAGTCGCGCAGCACCTCGCCGAGGTCCGCGTACATCGCGGTCATGACGTCGTTGTGGGAGGCCGCCACCACCGCCAGGTGGAAGGTCGCGTCCGCGGACACGAACGCCTCCGCGTCGCCCGAGTCCCAGGCTTCCTCGCGCCGCACCAGGAGGGCGTCCAGCTGCTTGAGGTCCTTCTCGGTGCGCCGCCCGGCCGCCAGCTTCGCCGCGCTCGACTCCAGCGTGGCGCGCAGCTCGGCGATGTGCCCGGGGTCGGCGTCGGCGAAGCGGCGGTGCATCACGCCCGCCAGCTCGCTGGTCGCCACCACGTACGTGCCCGAGCCCTGCCGGATGTCCAGCAGCCCGTTGTGGGCGAGCGCCCGGACGGCCTCGCGGACCGTGTTGCGGGCGACGCCCAGCTCCTCGACCAGCTCGGGCTCCGTGGGAATGCGCGCGCCCACCGCCCACTCGCCCGAGGTGATCTGGGTGCGCAGCGCTGCGATGACCTGCTCGGACAGCGCCGAGCGGCGGGGATGGCTCAGGGGCATGGCACACCTTCGCACGGGTGGGGCGGCCGAGGGGAGACCGGGCATGGACAACCAATCATCCTATGATTCTATGATGTGGGGCATGGCTGGCGAGCAGATCCGGACGACGACACCCCCACCCCTTCGCGCCTCGGCGCAGAACGGGCCCCCGCAGCCGCCCACCCGCGCGGGGGACTGGCGCACACGGCTGCTCGTCGTCGGCATCGTGCTGGCCGCCCTCAACCTCCGGCCCGCCATCACGAGCCTGGGCGCCCTCCTCGAAGAGGTGCGCGACGGGCTCGGCATGAGCGGCAGCGTGGCCGGGCTCCTCACCTCCGTGCCCCCGCTCTGCTTCGCCGTCTTCGGCGTCATGGCGCCCCGTCTAGCCCGCCGCTTCGGGCCGGGCGCCGTGGTCTGCGCCGGAATGGCCGCCATCACGGCGGGACTGCTCCTGCGCCCCTACGCGGGCGGCACGGCGGGGTTCCTCGCCGCCAGTGCCCTGGCCCTCATGGGCATAGCCGTCAGCAACGTCCTGATGCCGGTCATCGTCAAGCGCCACTTCCCCGACCGGGTCGGCACCATGACCGGCCTGTACTCGATGGCCCTCGCCCTCGGCACCTCCACGGCCGCCGCGGTCACCGTGCCCATGACCGAGGCGCTGGGCGGCAGTTGGCGGACGGGCCTCGCCCTGTGGGCGGGCCTGGCGGCGGCCGCCGTACTGCCCTGGCTGGCGCTCTCACGCGAGCGCGGGACGGCACCGGCCGGCGCGGGCACGGCCGGGGCGCCGCGGGAGCGGCACGAACGGCAGGAGCGGGGCGAGCGGCGGGAGGCGAGCCCCCGGCCCGGCCCGCGGACGCACGCACGCGTGTCGCAGCAGGACGCCCCCCTGCGCATCACCCGCAGCCGCACCGCCTGGGCGCTCGCCGTCTTCTTCGGCCTCCAGGCCACCGCCGCGTACATCACCATGGGCTGGATGCCGCAGATCTTCCGGGACGCCGGCGTGCCCGCCGGCACGGCCGGACTGCTCCTCGCCGTGACGATGGCGATGGGCGTGCCGCTGGCCTTCGTCATCCCGCGCGTCGCCACCCGGCTGCCGCACCAGGGCCCGATCGTGCTCGCGCTGGGCGCCTGCGCCCTCGTCGGCTACGCCGGCCTGTACCTCGCACCGGCCGGCGGCGCCTGGATCTGGGCGCTGCTGCTCGGCGTCGCCAACTGCGCCTTCCCGCTGGCCCTCACGATGGTCGGGATGCGTGCCAGGACCGGCGCGGGTGTGGCGCAGCTGTCGGCCTTCGCACAGAGCACCGGCTACCTGATCTCCATCCCCGGCCCCCTCCTGGTGGGTGTCCTCTACCAGCACAGCGGCGGCTGGGGCCTGCCCCTCGCCCTCATGGCGGCCCTGATGGTGCCGCAGACGGTGGTGGGGGTCCTGGCCGGCCGGGACCGCACGGTGGAGGAGGAAGCCGCGCGCTGACCGCGTGGAGGGGGAGCCACGCGCTGACCGGCCGATGGCCGCCGGCCGCCCGCCCGCCGACCCCCGGGGCACCGCCGGGGGCGCGGGGTGCGAGACTTGCCGTATGCCAGTGCTCGACCCGAACCCCCAGAACGGCCAGAAGAAGATGCTGATCGTCTTCGGCTCGTTCCTCGCCATCTTCGTCGTCATCGCCGTCATCGCGACCATCGCCTCGCCCTGACGGCCGGGCCGTGACGGCCGGCCGGACCGGCCCCGCCGCACCCCGTCCGAGTGACCGGGGTGGGGTTAACCCCCCTGTCCCCTAGGGGGTCAGGGTCAGGGTCAAGTGGGTGGATCACCGGATGGGTTGAGGGCCGCCGATTCCGTAACTTCGAGGTGTGACCGCGGGACGCGGATCACCTGCCAAGGTCCACGGACCACTCGAAGACAGCGGAGGCATCCATGTCGGCCCCTACGCACACCCGGCCCCACCCGGCCACCTCGGGCGGCGTCGACACCTGGCTGCCCTGGTGGGCCCTCGCCCTCCCGACGCTCGCCTTCATCACCCTGCTGGTGCTGATACTCAACCCCGCCGACGCCCACGCGGCCGCTGGGGACCCGGCGATCACCCACCTCGTCGAGCGCGTGCACCAGCTGGTCACCCGCTAGGGCGGAGCTGGGGACCGCTGGTGGGGCCGCATGTCAACTCCCTGCGCCCCATGGCCTGTTTCATGCGAAGCTGGGACTCATGAGCGTCGCAGAACCCCGCAGGATCGTCCTCTTCCGCCATGCGAAAGCCGACTGGCCACAGGTGACCGACCATGAGCGTCCGCTCGCTGAGCGGGGCCGTAAGGACGCCGCCGTCGCCGGACGCAAACTGGTCGACGCCGGTATCCCCGTCGACCTGGCCGTCTGCTCCACCGCGGTCCGCACCCGAGAGACGTGGAAGCTCGCCGTCCAGGAATTCCCGAAGCGGCCGAAAACCGTCTACGAGGAGCGGATCTACGAGGCCTCGCCGGGCGAGCTGATCGCCCTGCTCAACGAGACCCCCGACGACGTACGTGACGTCGTCCTGGTCGGCCACAACCCCGGCATCCAGGGTCTCGCCGACATCCTCGCCGGCCGAAGCGACGGCGACGCCGGCGAGCGGATGCGCCGCCGCGGATTCCCGGCCGCCGCCTTCGCCGTCGTCTCCTTCGACGGCCCCTGGAAGTCCCTGGAGCCGGGCGTGGCCACGCTGCTCGACTACTGGGCGCCCTCCGAGTGACCCACCCGGCACGCACGAGGGCCCGGCACCGTGACGGTGCCGGGCCCTCTTCGTCCCTCGGGGCGCCCCCGCGTCCGTGCGGCGGCGCCTGCACGCCGTCGCCACGCCCCCACGGGGCTACTGCTCGTCGTGCGTCTCCGCGGCCTCGACCTCTTCACGGGTGATGCCGAGCAGATACAGGACGGTGTCCAGGAACGGCACGTTCACCGCCGTGTGCGCGGCCTCGCGCACCACCGGCTTGGCGTTGAAGGCGACCCCGAGCCCGGCCGCGTTGAGCATGTCGAGGTCGTTGGCGCCGTCGCCGATCGCCACGGTCTGCGAGAGCGGCACACCCGCCTCGGCGGCGAACCGGCGCAGCAGCCGCGCCTTGCCCGCACGGTCCACGATCTCGCCGGTGACCCGGCCCGTCAGCCTGCCGTCGACGATCTCCAGCGTGTTGGCCTGCGCGAAGTCCAGCCCGAGCCGCTCCTGAAGATCGTCGGTGACCTGGGTGAAGCCGCCGGAGACGACCCCCACCTGATATCCGAGCCGCTTCAGTGTCCGGATCAGCGTGCGCGCGCCCGGCGTCAGCCGGACCTCGGCGCGCACCTTGTCCACGACCGAGGCGTCCAGGCCCGCCAGCAGCGCCACGCGCGCGTGCAGTGACTGCTCGAAGTCCAGCTCGCCGCGCATGGCGGCGGCCGTCACCTCGGCGACCTCGTCCTCGCAGCCGGCGTGCGCGGCGAAGAGCTCGATCACCTCGTCCTGGATCAGGGTGGAGTCGACGTCCATGACGACGAGCCGCTGGGCCCGCCGGTACAGGCCCGCGTCCACCACCGCGACGTCGACCCCGAGCGCCGCCGCGTCCGTCACCAGAGCGGTGCGCAGGGGCCCGGCCGCCACGCCGGAGACGGCGAACTCGACGGCGGTGACGGGGTACTTGGCGAGCCGGAAGATACGGTCGATGTTCCCGCCGGCCTTCGTGATCTTCGCGGCCACGGCGGCCGTGGCCTCCGCGGTGAGCGGATGCCCGAGCACGGTGACCAGCGACCGGCCGAGGCCGCGCGGCCGGTTGTCACCGATGCCGGAGATGATCTCGGCCTGCATCTTCATCGACTCGGCCCAGCTGTGGACCGTCGACCGCAGTTCCCCCTCGTGGCCGGCCGGTGGCTCGGTCACCAGCGCGCACAGCACCATCCGGCCTCGGGTGACCACCTGCTCGATGTCGACCACGTCGACGGAGAAGGCGGCGAGGGTGTCGAAAAGCCCGGCCGTGATGCCCGGCCTGTCCTTGCCGAAGATCTTGACAAGGAGCGTGGGGACGTCAGAGGACGAAGTCTGCAAAGCGCTCATGGTGTACCCACCGTATCCGGCACCCAGTGCCGCGCGCCCCCGAGGTCCGCCTGACGGACGGGTAACAGTAAATGGCGCCGAGGTGGCGCGCTGCCCAACAGTAGCCCGCCGGCATCCCGCGGGCCTTCCGGGCGTCGGCCCTCACCGCGGTCCGCCAGGCGCCCGGGGCCCCTTCGGAGGAGCGGGAGGCGGTGGCGGAGGCGGCGGACCCTCCTGTCCCGGCGGCGGCCGTTCGCCGGGACGCGGGCCCGGAGGCCGGCGTGGCGCGCGGGGCGGCGGCCCCATCGGCCGGACCACGGTCGGAGCGCCGTAGACGTCGTCCGCCCCCGGCGAGCCGGGCGGCGGCCGGTCGTCGCCCGGCGGCGGCTCGTTCCGCCGGGCGCTCTGGTAAGGCCTCGACCGGCCGCTGTCATCCCGTCCGGCCCGCTCCGGCCGAGCCCGCTCGGGCCGCGTGTCCCGCGACTCCCGCAACTCCTCCGGGATCCGCAGATAGGGGTTGGTCGCCGGATTCGGCGGCCGGTACGACGGCGCGTTCGGCGTGTACGGTCCCGCCCGGTCACCCGGATACCCCGACGACCCGCCGCCCTCGCCGGGCCCCGCGGCGCCCCTGGGGTCACTGCGTGCCAGTGGCGCCGCCCGCCGCCCCGCGGCACCCGTGGCCCGGGCCAGCAGCGCGCCGACGGCTCCCGCACTCGCGCCCCACAGGGCACCCAGCAGCAACGCCACCCCGAGGTGCCCGTGCAGCTCGATCCCGGCGCCGAAGGCGTCGAACCCCAGTACGGACAGAGAGGCGTCCACGGACACGTGCGTCAACCAGGCGATCAACGGCAACGCCACGCCGGTCGCCACCCCCAGCCGCACGGCGCAACGCCCGGCGAACCCGACCGCCCCGACCGCACCGGCCCCACGACCGCCCCTGCCTCCTCCCGCCCCTGCCCCCGTGACGGCCGTCGAGTCCGGCGGCGATCCCGTCGCCCCCACCGGTGTCCGCACCGCCGTCAGCACCCCCGCCAGCAGCATCATCAGCGCCGCCGCCACGCCCAGCAGCCAGACCCTCGCGTCCAGCTCGGCGAGACGGCCCAGCGTCACCGACCGCTCGGTGCCGGCGCCCAGCAGATCGTCCAGCGGGTCCGGGAGGACGCCGGTCAGCGCGCCGCTCGCCCGTCCGTCCCACGGGACGAACAGACCGATCGGGATGCCCAGCCACACCCCGTTCGGCGCGCCGAGCAGCGCCGCTCCCGCGATCCGCCGGGGATGGTCGTCGCCGATCGCCGCGTACGCCGCCGCCGCGAACCCGGCCGCCACGGCCACCAGCAGCACGGTCACCACGGCGGACACCGCCGGCCGCACCACACGGTGCACCGCCTCCCAGCCGCTCGGCAGCGGCGTACGGCGCGAGGCCAGCAGCGCGATCAGCAGGATGCCGAGGGACCAGCCGAGGCCGCCGAGCAGCGTGGGCGCCGTGTCGACGGTGAAACCGACCGCGGCCTTCGCGTCGACGAGGTCGCCGAGCCGGTCGGGCAGCAGTCCGCCGATGTCTCCCAGCCCGGGGACCTCCAGGCCGCCGCCCCCGCCCCCGCCGCCGGTGCCGGGCAGGTCGTCCAGTCCCAGCGCGCTCCCGTCGAGCGTGATGACGTCGTGTCCCGCCCAGGCGAGTCCGCCGAGCATCGCCACGTACAGCCCGGCCACCGTGCCGACCCGGGCGGCGAGTTCGGCCGGAGCGATCACAACTCCCGCCGTCCGCAAGGACCGCAGGAAGAACCACGACAGCAGCAGAGCGCCCACCAGGCTCACACCCAATGGCGTGATCTCGAGGGCCGTGTTCGCCTCCGCCCCGGTGAGCCCGAACGCGGACACGTCGCCCGACGGCGTCACCGAGCCCCCGGCGGCCAGGGCCACCACCGCGGCCGTCATCGGGCCCAACGAGCCCGCGGAGTCCGCCTGAAGGAGGTGCAGTCCCAGCGCCGCCGTCCCGGCCATGCCGATCAACGCCCAGCTCACCGCCGCGACGGCGGCCAGCAACACGTCGATCCACGGCACGCCGCTGCCGCGCGCCGCGCTCCCACTGCCCTCGACA
Source organism: Streptomyces sp. NBC_00637 (assembly GCF_045161545.1). NCBI lineage: Bacteria > Bacillati > Actinomycetota > Actinomycetes > Kitasatosporales > Streptomycetaceae > Streptomyces > Streptomyces sp. NBC_00637. Next base: position 6,650,464 of record NZ_CP109046.1, read on the forward strand.
CCCGTACCGGCACTCATGCAGACCCCCCGATCCGCGGCGCGCGGCGGCGAAGATCGCCGCTTCCGTCCCCCTCGCGTGCCTTTACCACTCTCCGGGCCGGTTTCAACCCCGTCAACGGGAACGGCCGATACGCTCGCGCACGCTCTTCACAAGGCCCGACTTTCGGTCAGGGGGCCGCTACTGAAATAGTTCCCCCCGATGTTCGACATCCCTAGACTCCCCGTTGATGGGGCTAACTCGGGGGACAACTCAGTGGGGCTGGAGTGCCGGAACTCGTACTGGAATTGAACGGACGCACCTGGACGCTCGACCCGTCCAGGCCATACACCCTCGGACGTGATCCGCAGGGCGACATCGTCCTCGACGACGCCAGGGTCTCCTGGCGTCACGCCACGGTCAGCTTCAACGGGCGCAGTTGGGTCGTCGAGGACCACGGGAGCACCAACGGCACGTTCGCGCGGGGGCAGCGGATCCATCAGCTGGAGATCGGCCCCGGATCGGCGTTGCACCTGGGCAACGCGACCGACGGGCCGCGCGTGAACCTCTCGGGAGCGCAGGCGCCGGCCGCGCAGCCGCAGCAGCCGTACGCGGCGCAGGCAGCGAACCCGGGCTGGGCCCAGCAGGCCCCGCCGCAGCAGGCGCCGCAGGCCGGCTGGCCGCCGCCGCAGCAGGGCGCGCCGCCGCAGGTCCCGCAGCAGCAGGGGCCGAGCGAGCCGTATGTGCAGCAGGTGCCCGGTGGAGGCGCGGGGGCGCCGCCGGTCTACGGCGACCGCAGCCCGACCACGTTCCACCAGTTCTCCCTCGGCCGCGTGATGCGCATCGGCCGTGCCCTGGAGAACGAGCTGGTCGTCTCCGACCTCCAGGTCTCGCGGAACCACGCCGAGTTCCACTCGACGCCCGACGGCCGTATGGAGATCCGCGACCTCGGCTCGCACAACGGCACCTACGTCAACGGCCAGCCGATCCCCAAGGGCGGCTCGGTCCAGCTCGGCCCGACGGACATCGTCGGCGTCGGCCACTCGACGTTCCGGATCGTGGGCGACCGGCTCGAGGAGTTCGTCGACACCGGCGAGGTCTCCTTCTCGGCGCGCCACCTGACCGTCACGGTCGACGGCGGCAAGCAGATCCTCAAGGACGTCTCCTTCGGCGTCCCGGAGAAGTCCCTGATCGCGGTCATCGGACCGTCCGGGTCCGGCAAGTCGACGCTGCTCAAGGCACTGACGGGCTACCGCCCGGCCAACCAGGGCGACGTGCTCTACGACAACCGGAACCTGTACAAGCAGTTCGCCGAGCTGCGCCAGCGCATCGGCCTGGTCCCGCAGGACGACATCCTGCACAAGGAACTGACCGTCAAGAGGGCCCTGAAGTACGCGGCCAAACTCCGCTTCCCCGCCGACACCACGGGCGCCGAGCGCGACGCCCGCATCGACGAGGTGCTGCGCGAGCTCAAGCTGGACATCCACAAGGAGAAGAAGATCACCTCCCTCTCCGGTGGCCAGCGCAAGCGCGTCTCGGTGGCCCTGGAGCTGCTCACCAAGCCGTCGCTGATCTTCCTGGACGAGCCGACCTCCGGCCTCGACCCGGGCATGGACCGCGATGTCATGCAGCTGCTGCGCGGCCTCGCCGACGACGGCCGCACGGTCCTGGTCGTCACGCACTCGGTGGCCGAACTCGCGATCTGCGACAAGCTGCTCGTGATGGCGCCGGGCGGCGCCGTCGCCTACTTCGGCCCGCCCGAGGAGGCGCTGAACTTCTTCGGCTACGACACCTGGGCCGACGTCTTCTCCGCCTTCGAGAACTACCGCGACTACGACTGGGCGGGCCGCTGGAAGGGCTCGCAGCACTACCAGATGTACGCCGCGGACATCGACGCCATCGCGCCGCAGTCCGTACAGATGCCCCCGATGCAGGCGATGAAGCCGCCGAAGCCGCAGGGCTGGATGTCCCAGTTCGTCACGCTGGTGCGCCGCTATGTCTCGGTGATCGCCTCGGACAAGGGCTTCCTCGCCCTGACGGTGATCCTGCCGGCCGTCCTCGGCGCGGTGAGCCTGCTGATCGACTCCGGGAACAGTCTGCTGCCCAACCCGGTCAACCCGAAGACCGGCCGGATCATCCCCAACGGCACGGCCACCACCGTCCTGCTGATCCTCGCGGTCGGCGCCTGCTTCGCGGGCGCGGCCAACTCGGTCCGCGAGCTCATCAAGGAACGGGTCATCTACGAGCGCGAACGCGCCACCGGCCTGTCCCGGTCCGCGTACCTGATGTCCAAGGTGTTCGTGCTCGGTGTGGTCACCGTGCTCCAGGGCCTGCTGGTCGGCGTGATCGGCTTCGCGAGCCGGGAGATCCCGACCGAGGGCCTGGTCCTCGGCAGCGCGACCATGTTCGAGCTCTCCATCCCGATCATGGCGCTGGGCTTCACCTCGATGATGTTCGGCCTGGTCATCTCGTCGCTGGTGAAGACGGCCGAGAAGACCATGCCGCTGCTGGTCATGTTCGCGATCATCCAGGTCGTGTTCACCGGCTGTCTGTTCACCCTGAACGGCGCGGTCGGCGTCAACGAGTTCTCGTACCTGATGCCCTCGCGCTGGGCGGTCGCCGCCGCGGGCGCCACGCTGGACTTCAACAAGATCAGCCCGCCCAAGGACGGCGGCGAGACGGACCCGCTGTGGGAGCACACCGTCGGCGCCTGGGGCCTGGACATGGTCGCGCTGATCGTCCTCGGTGTGATCTGCGGCTTCTTCGTGGCCCGTTTCCTGCGCCGCCACGAGCCCGAGGTCATGCGCAAGTAGTCACCGCCGAAGTACGCCGATGGGCGGCACCCCTCGAACGGGGTGCCGCCCATCGGCGTGTCGCAGGTGGCTCAGTACGCGCTGTCGACGTTGTCGATCGTGCCGTACTTGTCGGCCGCGTAGTTCGCCGCGGCGGTGATGTTGGCGACCGGGTCGTAGATGTTCCACGACGTTCCGGCGACGTGGTAGGCGGTGAAGGTCGGCGGGATCACCTGGAGCAGGCCCTTGGACGGGATGCCGTTGATGGCGTTGATGTCCCAGTTGTTGATCGCCTTGGGGTTGCCCGAGGACTCCCGGATGATGTTGCGGTGCAGGCCGCTGTAGGAGCCCGGGATGCCCTTGGCCTTCATGATGGCCAGGGAGTGCTTGATCCAGCCGTCGAGGTTGTTGGCGTACGTCTTGGTGGCGGCCTGCTTGACGGCGACGCGCTTGGCGGACCGGCTCGCGGCCTCCTTGGCCTTGCGGGCGGCGGCGGCCTTCTTGGCGGCGGCCGCGGCGGCCGCCTTCTTCTTCGCGACGGCCGCCTCGGCGGCGGCCTTCTTCTTCGCCGCGGCGGCCGCGGCGGCCTTCTTCTTCGCCGCGGCGGCCGCGGCGGCCTTCTTCTTGGCCTCGATGGCGTCGACCTTCACGCTCGTCGTGGCCAGCTGGTCGGTCACGCTGGCCTTGACAGCCTGCACCTGCGTCGTGCTGTAGGCGACCCGGGCCGAGGAGACGGCGTCCGTAGTGGCCTGCGCGTCGGCCGGCACCACGGAGAAGGCGAGGGCGGCGGCACCGAGCGTGGCGGCACCGGCGATCGCGATCTTGCGAGTGTTCTTGGGCATGCGGAAGGACCTCTTCGAATAGCGCGGAGGTCGCTCACTTCGTCCACGGCGGACAGCGGGTGCTTGAGGCACGAGCGCCGCCGGGGGAGAACCCACGGCGCTGAGCGACGAGAGCCATTGTTAGCGGCCGCAAAATGCCCAGGCAAAGGTGTGACGTACGATCCCCGATAGTAGATCAGGGAAGGGCAAATCGGGACAGATAGAACCATCTGCCCCGTTCATCGCGTCCCCTTTATCTCCTATTGCCCGTAGTACGTGATCCGCGCCCTATGTGCGGGCTCACATGGACCCCACCGCGTTCTCACTGGTAGTTGCCCGAGCAATGCTCTGCGTCAACGTTCTGCGCCGGGATGAGGAGGTGCACGTCCCCGAACTCGTGCCACAGGTAGCGCCCCGCCAGCGCCTCGTCGTAGCCGCGGCTGATCGCGGCCCGCCCCGCCACCGCCTCCAGCATCAGCAGATGGGAGGCCTCCGGCTCGTGCAGCCCGGTCAGCAGACCGTCCACCACCCGCACCCCGCGCGCGGGAGTGACGACCAGGTCCGTCCAACCCGCACGCGCGCGTACGACCCCGTCCGCCCCGGCCGCCGACTCCACCGCCCGCACGGCGGTCGTCCCCACCGCGATCACCCGCCCGCCCGTCCGTCCCCCCACACCACCGCGCACCGTGTTGATCAGCCGCGCCGACGCCTCCGGCACCACGAACCGCTCCGGATACGGCGGCTCGTGCACCTCGGCCGAGGCCACCCCGGTGTGCAGCGTGATCGGCGCGAACTGCACCCCCCGGCTCACCAGCTCCGCCACCAGGGCCGCGGTGAAGGGCCGCGCCGCACTTGGCATCTCCGCGCTGCCCGCCCCGTCGGCCGACGGCAGCGCGAACACCGTCTGATAGACGGACAGCGGCTGATCCCGCTCCGTATAGGAGTAGCGGATGGGCCGTCCCTGCGCGCGCAGCAGCCCGGGCACCGCCCCGCCAGGAGACACCCGCGCCCACCACAGCCGTCCGCTCCCCGGGCTCAGCGGCTCCTCCAGCGCCAGCCGCACACCCCCGGCCAGCCGCACCTCGGTCCCCGCGGGCCCGCCGGGCCGCGCGCGGGTGGTACCCGTCCCGTCCGGGTCCCGCAGCTCGACGGCCCACCGTCCGTCGTCACCGCGGGTGGAGAAGTGCACCACCACGCGCGCGTGCCCGACCCGCCCGTCCACGGCCGCCGCCAGTGTCGGCGAGGTGTTCACCACGAGCACGTCCCCGGCCCGCAGCAGACACGGCAGCTCCCGGAACGTGTGATGCGTGGCCTCCGTCCCCCGCGACACCAGCAGCCGTACGTCGTCCCGGCCCCGCCCCGGGCCGCGCTGCTCGGCCGGCACCCGCGCGGACAGCTCCTCGGGAACCCGCTGCACGGCCAGCGTCATCGCCGTCCCTCCAGCAGGGCCGGAGCCCCGTACCGCCCACTCGCCGGCCGTTCGTCCAGCAGCCGCAGGAAGGCCGGCGCCACCGCCGCCGGATCCGGGCGCGGACCGTCGTCGTCCGGTACGGCCGCCGCGTACAGGTCCGTCGCCATGTCCCCGGGGTCCACCGCCCACACCCGCAGCCCCGGCTCCTCCGCGCCCAGCACCGCCGCGAGATGGTCGAGCGCCGCCTTCGACGCCCCGTAGCCGCCCCAGGTCTCGTACGCCTCGGCCGCCGCGTCCGAACTGACGGTGATCACCGCGCCCGCCCGCGCCCCGAGCAACGGCAGGGCCTCCTGCACCAGCCCCAGCGCCGCCACGACGTTCACCTCCAGGGCCCGCCGCAGCCCGTCCAGGGGCAGCTCGGCCAGCCGCACCAGCGGCTCGGCGCCCAGCGCGCTCGCGTTGTTCACCAGCAGGTCGCAGCCCCCGAGCCGGCTTGCGGCCGCCACCAGCTCGGCCCGGTGCGCCGCATCCGTCACGTCCCCCGCGCGGGCCTCGACCCGGGTCCCGTGCACCGCCACGGCCGCCGCCGTCTCCTTCAGCACCTCCGCGGTCCTGGCGTCGAGCACCAGATCCCAGCCCCGTGCGGCCAGCGCCTCGGCCAGCGCCCGCCCCAGCCCCTTCGACGCGCCCGTGATGATCGCAACCGGCATGACAACCGTCCCCTCGTCCGACCGCCTCCGTCCGGCGGTGATCCCAACGTAGGAACCGGCCCCCCGCCCCCGCCTCGGACGCGGGACGGGAGCCGAGCGGGCCCTTCGTCGTACGCCCGCGCACCTGGTCCCCGGGCCCTAGGCCGGGGTACCGGGGACCTCGGTCCTAGGTCTTCCGCCCCGGTCCGGGGCCGTCACAGGTCCGATCCGCGCTGTCACACCCCGCCGGTACCGTGAGGACATGAGTCAAGGCCCCCGGTCCGGCCTCGCCGCGGTGAGCTCCGCGCTGCTGGCCATGAGCAGGCACCTCGAGGTCCGCGACGTGCTCAAGACGATCGTCGCCTCCGCCCGCGAGCTGCTGGACGCGCAGTACGCCGCCCTCGGCGTGCCCGACGATCACGGCGGCTTCGCCCAGTTCGTCGTCGACGGTGTCGGTGAGGACCAGTGGAAGGCCATCGGCCCGCTGCCCCGCCAGCACGGCATCCTGGCGGCGATGCTCCAGGAGGCGCGGCCCCAGCGGCTCGCCGACGTCCGCGAGGACCCGCGCTTCGAGGGCTGGCCGTCCGCCCACCCCGAGATGTCCGACTTCCTGGGCTTGCCCGTCCGGGACGGCGACGAGGTGCTGGGCGCCCTGTTCCTGGCCAACAAGAACTGCGTGAAGCCCCAGGGCGGCTGCGGCTTCACCGAGGACGACGAGGAACTGCTCTCGATCCTCGCCCAGCACGCCGCGATAGCCCTCACCAACGCCCGCCTGTACGAGCGCAGCCGGGAACTGACGATCGCCGAGGAACGCTCCCGGCTGGCCCACGAACTGCACGACGCGGTCAGCCAGAAGCTGTTCTCCCTGCGCCTGACGGCCCAGGCCGCCACCGCCCTCGTCGACCGCGACCCCGCGCGCGCCAAGGACGAACTGCAACAGGTCGCCGCGCTCGCCGCCGAGGCCGCCGACGAACTGCGCGCCGCCGTGGTGGAGTTGCGTCCCGCCGCACTCGACGAGGACGGCCTCGTCGCCACCCTGCGCACCCACATCCAGGTCCTGGACCGCGCCCACACCGCGCGCGTGACGTTCACCAGCCAGGGCGTCCGCGCCCTGCCCGCGGCGCAGGAGGAGGCCCTGCTGCGGGTCGCCCAGGAGGCGCTGCACAACGCGCTGCGCCACTCCGGGGCGGGACGCGTCGAGGTGACCCTCGGCAAGCGCGGCCCGGGCACGGTCCTGCGCGTCACGGACGACGGCGCGGGCTTCGACCCGACGACGGTCCGCCGGGCCGGCCGCCATCTCGGACTGGTGTCGATGCGGGACCGGGCGGGCGGCGTCGGTGGCACGCTCACGGTGGAATCGGCGCCCGGCGAGGGCACCACGATCGAGATGGAGGCTCCCGGTGGCTGACGCAATCAAGGTGCTGCTCGTCGACGACCACCAGGTCGTCCGCCGGGGCCTGCGCACCTTCCTGGAGGTGCAGGACGACATCGAGGTCGTCGGCGAGGCCGCCGACGGCGCCGAAGGAGTCGCCCTCGCCGAGGAGTTGAGGCCCGACGTCGTCCTGATGGACGTCAAGATGCCCGGCATGGACGGCGTCGAGGCCCTCCGCAGACTCCGCGACCTGGCCAACCCCGCGCGCGTGCTGATCGTCACCAGCTTCACCGAGCAGCGCACGGTGGTCCCGGCCCTGCGCGCGGGCGCCGCCGGATACGTCTACAAGGACGTGGACCCCGACGCCCTCGCCGGCGCCATCCGCTCGGTCCACGCCGGTCACATCCTGCTCCAGCCGGAGGTCGCCGGGGCGCTCCTCTCCCAGGACGAGGGCACCTCGGGCCAGGGCAGGGGCGGCACGCTCACCGAACGCGAGCGCGAGGTGCTCGGACTGATAGCGGACGGCCGCTCCAACCGGGAGATCGCCCGGACCCTGGTCCTCTCCGAGAAGACCGTCAAGACACACGTCTCGAACATCCTGATGAAGCTCGACCTCGCGGACCGTACCCAGGCGGCGTTGTGGGCCGTGCGCCACGGCATGACCCGCTGAGACACGCTCCGGCGCACCACCCGGAGCGTCGCGGGGCGCCCCGGCGGGGACGAGCCGGAAGGTTAACTTCCGATCCGAGATTCATACCGTCGTGGGAATGTCCCCCGGATGGCGCATCCTTCGGGGCGCGCCGCCGTTCTCCAGTGCGTGCCGCGGCGACTGCCGCGGTGATCGCTAGGAGGGGTCAGTAGTGAAGAACCTGAAGAAGGCGGCGGCTGTGACGATGGTGGCCGGCGGGCTGATGGCCGCGGGCGCCGGTATGGCCTCCGCCAGCGACGGCGCCACCGCCCTCGGCGAGGCCAAGGGCTCGCCGGGCGTCGTCTCGGGCAATCTCGTCCAGGCCCCGGTGCACGTCCCGGTCAACGTGGTCGGCAACAGCGTGAACGTCATCGGTGTGCTGAACCCGGCCTTCGGCAACCTGGGCCTCAACCACTGAGGTCCCGCCCGCACCCGCGGTGACGTCCGGCCTCCCCGGGCCCCCACCGGGGAGGCCGGTCTGTTTGTCGCTCCAATGATCCGAACGAGGTGTCTTACCGGCGGCCCCCGCACCGTCCTCGCGCACTGCCGCGTTGGACAGCGCACGACCCGCGGCCGGGTCGGACACGCAACCGCAGGAGGAACTCTTCCCATGAACATCGCCAAGAAGGCCGCCGTGGCCCTCACCGTCGCCGGTATCGCCGCAGGCGCCTCCGCCGGTGCCGCCGTCGCCGACGCCGGTGCCGAAGGCGCGGCCGTGAAGTCGCCGGGCGTCGTCTCGGGCAACGTCGTCCAGGTCCCGGTGCACATCCCGGTCAACGTCTGCGGCAACACGATCAACGTGATCGGCGTGCTGAACCCGGCGTTCGGCAACACCTGCGTCAACGACTGAGATCGCAGCCGCACCAGGGAGGGGCCCACACGTCGACGTGTGGGCCCCTCCGCATGCCGCCACTTCCGCCGAAACCGGCCGCCCCGCCTTCAGTCGCCGCCCGGCAACCGGGCCCGTCCGGGAGCCCCCGGGCACAGCCCCCACCGGTTCACCCCGCCCGGGGCACCCCGGCACCGGCACTCACCGCACCCCTCGCTCCCGCTCCTCCACCACGGAGTTGTACGCGGCGACCAGAGCCCGCCGAGCCGTCCGCTCCACCGGCCGCAGCGCCTCCGAGCGCACCGCCATCTCCGCCGAACTGACCGCGCCCCCGGGCCCGTTCTCCTGCGCGAGGGACACCAGCAGCCCCACCCGCTGCGCCAGCTCCAGCACCCGCACCGCCCGGGGCGGATACCCCGGCGCCAGGACCTCCCGCCCCCGCTCGGCCCGAGCCCGGTACGCGTCGATCGCCGCCTCGGCCACCGGCCCCGACCCGGCGAGGTCCAACCGTGCCAGCACCGCCGTGGCGTCCCGCAGCGCCTCCGCCAGCTCCCGCTCCGCCTCGCCCAGCGACGGCACGTCGGCCGGCGGAGCCTCCCGCACCGGCAGGCAGTGCCACACGACCTCGACATGCACGTCACCGTCGGGACCGGCCTCGTACACCTCCGGCACCAGCCCGTACCCGGCGCCGTGACAGACCACGGCCTCCTCCGCCTCCAGCGCCCGCGTGTTGAACTCCGGCGGTCCGCTCAGCCCCAGCGGATGTCCCGGCGCGGGCAGCGCGACCCGCAGCCCGCTCACCCCGAGCGCCCGCAGCCGCCCCAGCGCGAGCGTGAGCCCGACGGGCGCCGACTCACCGGGCAGCCCCTCCATCCGGTGCACGGCGTCCTCGCCGACGATGGCGAGCACGGCGTCATCCGGCGAGACAATTCCGGCCAACAGGGCATTTCCCCAAGCGGCGAGGCGACCAGAGCGCGGTTCCGAGAGCATGCCCCCACCCTAAGGACCGGACCGATGGAACGGGCCGCCCGACCGGTGGCGTAGATTTTCCCGGAGAGGCCGCGCCCACCCACGCGCGGCGGTCCGAGCCACCGGCGCCCGCGACAACCGACCGGCCACACTGCAAGGGGAGACAACGCGCTCATGAGCGATGTTCTGGAGCTTCAGGACGTATCTGTGGTCCGTGAGGGCCGGGCTCTGGTGGACCAGGTCTCCTGGTCGGTCAAGGAGGGCGAGCGCTGGGTCATCCTCGGTCCCAACGGGGCCGGCAAGACGACCCTCCTGAACATCGCCTCCACCTACCTCTTCCCCAGCGCCGGAACCGTCTCCATCCTCGGCGAGACCCTCGGCAGCCCCGGTACCGACGTCTTCGAGCTGCGCCCCCGCGTCGGCATGGCCGGCATCGCCCTCGCCGACAAGCTCCCCAAGCGCCAGACCGTCCTGCAGACGGTGCTGACCGCCGCGTACGGCATGACGGCCGGCTGGCAGGAGGAGTACGAGGACATCGACGAGCAGCGCGCCCGCGCCTTCCTCGACCGCCTCGGCATGAGCGACTACCTGGACCGCAAGTTCGGCACGCTCTCCGAGGGCGAACGCAAGCGCACCCTCATCGCCCGCGCCCTGATGACCGACCCCGAGCTGCTGCTCCTCGACGAGCCCGCCGCCGGCCTGGACCTCGGCGGCCGCGAGGACCTCGTACGCCGCCTCGGCCGCCTCGCGCGCGACCCCATCGCCCCCTCGATGATCATGGTGACCCACCACGTCGAGGAGATCGCCCCCGGCTTCACCCACGTCCTCATGATCCGCCAGGGCAAGGTCCTCGCCGCGGGCCCGGTCGAGCTGGAGCTCACCTCCCGCAACCTCTCCCTCTGCTTCGGCCTCCCGCTCGTGGTGGAACAGGTCGGCGACCGCTGGACGGCCCAGGGCCTTCCGATGTCCTGACCGCTCCTCGTGCGCCCTGTCCCCGGCAGGACGTGCGGCCCTACCATGACGGTGTGAACGACATCGACGCGTGGGTGTGGTGGCTCGTCGGCGCGGCAGCGCTCGGAATCCCGCTCGTGGTGACCGCCATGCCCGAGTTCGGCATGCTCGCGGTCGGCGCGGTGGCCGCCGCCGTCGCGGCAGGCCTCGGCTTCGGAGCCGTCGCCCAGGTGCTCGTCTTCATCGTCATCTCCGTCGCACTGATCGCCGTCGTACGCCCGATCGCGACCCGGCACGCCAGACAGCGTCCCCAACTCGCCACCGGCATCGACGCGTTGAAGGGCAAGCAGGCCGTCGTACTGGAGCGGGTCGACGGCTCGGGCGGCCGCGTCAAACTCGCCGGAGAGATCTGGTCGGCACGCGCCCTCGACACCGACCGCGCCTACGACGTGGGGCAGGAGGTCGACGTCGTGGACATCGAGGGTGCCACGGCGATCGTCATCTGACCCTGCTCAACTCCCGCACGACGTAAGTGAACAGAACACCTCACGAGCCGTACGACGGTCTGTCACACTCGTCCAGCAAGATCTTCAACAGGCATAAGATCTTCCGAAAGCGCCGAGGCGGAGAAAGGTACGGGGAGCCGCGATGGAACCGGTCATCATCGTCCTGGTCATTCTGGTGGTGTTGGTCTTCATCGCCCTGATCAAGACGATCCAGGTCATCCCGCAGGCGAGTGCCGCCATCGTGGAGCGGTTCGGCCGCTACACGCGCACACTCAACGCGGGTCTCAACATCGTCGTCCCGTTCATAGACACCATCCGCAACCGCATCGACCTGCGCGAACAGGTCGTCCCGTTCCCGCCGCAGCCGGTGATCACCCAGGACAACCTGGTCGTGAACATCGACACCGTCATCTACTACCAGGTGACCGACGCCCGGGCCGCGACCTACGAGGTCGCCAGCTACATCCAGGCGATCGAGCAGCTCACCGTCACCACGCTCCGCAACATCATCGGCGGCATGGACCTCGAGCGGACCCTGACCTCCCGCGAGGAGATCAACGCGGCCCTGCGCGGAGTCCTCGACGAGGCGACCGGCAAGTGGGGCATCCGCGTCAACCGCGTGGAACTGAAGGCCATCGAGCCCCCGACCTCCATCCAGGACTCGATGGAGAAGCAGATGCGCGCCGACCGTGACAAGCGCGCCGCGATCCTCACCGCCGAAGGCACGCGCCAGGCCGCCATCCTCACCGCCGAGGGCGAGAAGCAGTCCCAGATCCTGCGCGCCGAGGGTGAGGCCAAGGCAGCCGCCCTGCGCGCCGAGGGCGAGGCCCAGGCCGTGCGGACGGTCTTCGAGGCCATCCACGCCGGTGACCCGGACCAGAAGCTCCTCTCGTACCAGTACCTCCAGATGCTCCCGAAGATCGCCGAAGGCGACGCCAACAAGCTCTGGATCGTCCCCAGCGAGATCGGCGACGCCCTCAAGGGGCTGTCCGGCGCGATGGGCAACTTCGGGAACTTCGGCGGCGGTTCGGGCGGCAACAACTCCGGCAACGGCAACGGCAACGGCAACGGCAACGGCGGCGGCAGCGAGCGCCGCGAGAAGCCGTCGATCGACTGATCCGCGGACACGACCGGGGCCCACCTTCCGAACGAAGGTGGGCCCCGGTCGTGTCCGCGGATCCCGGGCTACGCCGCGTCCATGGTCAGCCACTCCGGCAGCGCGGCCAGGTCGTCCTGCCCCAGGGCCAGCAGCATCGCGTCCGCCGGCGTCGGCTCGAACGGCTGCCGCAGCAACGGCATCTGCGCCTGCTCCGGAGTCCGGTCCGCTTTACGGTGATTGTCCTCCGCGCACGAGGCGACGGTGTTCAGCCACACGTCCTGACCCCCCTGCGCCCGCGGCACCACGTGGTCCACGGTCGTCGCCCGGCGACCGCAGTAGGCGCACCGGTGCCGGTCCCGTATCAGCACACCCCGCCTCGACCACGGAGCTTGTCTTCGGAACGGCACCCGTACGTATCTGCACAGCCTGATCACGCGAGGCGCCGGGATGTCGACCTCGGCTCCGCGCATCCGCAGTTCGGGGTGGGCCTGCTCGACGACGGCCTTGTCCTGAAGCACCAGAACGACGGCACGGTTCAACGTCACCGTCGACAGCGGCTCGAAGCTCGCGTTCAGTACCAGCGTGTCCCGCATACCAGCCCACCTCCTGTGTGCACCGGCCCACCCCCTGGCGGGCTGGGATCAACTCTGGCCGGGCACGCCGAGATGGACAACGCAATATCTGCTGCTCCACGGGGGGTGACCCCCGCGACCCCCGGCAACAAAAATGCCCGCCTCTGATCACTTCCAAGACCAGAGGCGGGCAAACGTTCAGTGAACGATGAGCTGACTCATCCCTCCGAGGGAATCTCGTACGCACCGATCAACTGGGCGCGGGCGATCGTGTGGAACCGCAGATTGAATCCGACGGCGGCGGGCGAGGCGTCGGCGTCCGGGCCGAGCTTCTCCTGGTCCACCGCGTACACGGTGAAGACGTACCGGTGCGGCCCGTCCCCCGGCGGCGGAGCGGCGCCACCGAACTCCTTGTCGCCGTAGTCGTTGCGCGCGTGCACGGCACCCTGGGGCAGCCCCTCGAACTTGCCGCCGCCCGCCCCCGCGGGCAGCTCGGTCACCGAGGCCGGGATGTCGAACAGGACCCAGTGCCAGAACCCGCTGCCCGTCGGAGCGTCGGGGTCGTAGCAGGTCACCGCGAAACTCCTGGTCCCGGACGGGAAACCCTCCCACCGCAGCTGCGGCGAGGTGTTGCCCGCCGCGTGGACCTGGGCCTCCTTGAGCGTCGCCCCCGCCCCCACATCCTCGCTCGTGACCGTGAACGACGGCACAGGCGGATGGAAATCGTGGGGCAGTGGCCGCCTCTTCGGCTCGGTCACTTCGACACCTCCTGATCGATCGGCAAGGCACTCCCTTCGGAGCCTACGACCTCCGCGCCCCGCGCGAGCACGCACGAGGGGCCCGGAACGCCGTACGGCGCTCCGGGCCCCTCGCAGGTCTCAGAACCAGTTGCGCTTGCTGCCGACCTCGGACAGCCACTGGTTGAGGTACGCCGCCCAGTCGGTCCCCTGGTAGTCGTGCAGACCCACCTGGAACGAGCGGAAGGTGTCACTGCCCTCGCTGAACAGCCCGGGCTTCTTGTCCATCTCCAGCACGACGTCCATCGTGTGCTCGTCGGCCACGAAGCTCAGCTCGACCTGGTTCAGCCCCCGGTACTGCGACGGCGGGAAGAACTCGATCTCCTGGTAGAACGGCAGCTTCTGCCGCGTACCGCGGATGTGCCCGCGCTCCAGGTCGGCGTTCTTGAAGCGGAAGCCCAGCTGGATGAAGGCGTCCAGGATCGCCTTCTGCGCCGGCAGCGGGTGCACGTTGATCGGGTCCAGGTCACCGGAGTCCACCGCGCGGGCGATCTCCAGCTCCGTGGTCACGCCGATGTTCATGCCGCGCAGCGTCTGGCCGTCGATCGTCGTGACCGGCGTCTCCCACGGGATCTCGAGCCCGAACGGCACCGCGTGCACGGCACCGGCCTGGAGCTCGAAGGCACCACCGAGCCGCAGCTTCGTGAACTCGATGTCCTGCTTGTACTCCTGGTCGCCGCTCTCGACCTCGACCTTGGCCTGAAGCCCGACCGAAAGCCCCTCGATCTGCTGCGGCACGGACCCGCCCTGGATCCGCACCTCACCCTGTACGACACCGCCCGGAACGACGTTGACCTCGGTCAGCACCGTCTCGACCGAAGCCCCGCCGGCCCCCAGACTCGCGAGCAGCTTCTTGAACGCCATGTCTCTCCCTCTACGACCTTCTTCTTACGGGATCCCTCGACCCCTACATACGCGATCCCGGCGCGGCCGGTTCCGTGCCCCACACCCTGGCAAGTCGGACGACCGCTGACCACCCCGACGCACCCACACGTCTGCACTACGCTCGGAGGGCATGATCGCGACCCCCGACCGTACGCCCCTGCCCAGGACCTTCTTCGACCGCCCTGTCCTGGAGGTGGCGCAGGATCTGCTCGGCCGTCTCCTCGTCCGTACGACCCCCGACGGTCCGATCACCCTGCGCATCACGGAGGTCGAGGCCTACGACGGCCCGAACGACCCCGGCTCCCACGCCTATCGCGGTCCCACGGCCCGCAACGGCGTCATGTTCGGTCCGCCCGGACATGTGTACGTCTACTTCACCTACGGCATGTGGCACTGCATGAACCTCGTCTGCGGCCCGGAAGGAAGGGCGAGCGCCGTCCTGCTCCGCGCCGGCGAGATCGTCGAGGGCGCCGAGTCGGCCCGCAAACGTCGACTCTCGGCCCGAAACGACAAGGAACTGGCCAAAGGGCCCGCCCGCCTGGCGACCGCCCTGGACGTGGACCGCGCCCTGGACGGCACGGACGCCTGCGCGACGGGGGACACCCCGCTGAGGATCCTGACCGGCACCCCGGTCCCCTCCGACCAGGTACGCAACGGCCCGCGAACCGGAGTCTCCGGCGACGGGGCGGTCCATCCCTGGCGGTACTGGGTCGCCGACGACCCGACGGTGAGCCCCTACAGGGCCCATGTGCCCAGGCGCCGCCGAAGTTGACTCGCTGTTGGCCGGCGCGTAACGTAGCCCGAGCCGCTTGAACCGGGTACGGCATTCGCCGGCAGTCGGAAGCGGCCAACCCACTACCTACGACGCCCCTCAGCGGGAGCGAATTCGGCATGCCTGCATGCCCGAATTCCAACCCGGCGGAACTCGATTATGAGTTGCGGAGGGAATCGGCTAACGTAGTGAATGTCGAAAGGCCGACAGGCGAAAGCCGAAAGCCCAAGACAATCCCCCCGACAGGGAATCGGATCAGGAAAAGGATCTGATAGAGTCGGAAACGCAAGACCGAAGGGAAGCGCCCGGAGGAAAGCCTGAGAGAGTCTCTCGGGTGAGTACAAAGGAAGCGTCCGTTCCTTGAGAACTCAACAGCGTGCCAAAAATCAACGCCAGATATGTTGATACCCCGTCCCCGGCAGTGATAGCCGGAGATGAGGTTCCTTTGAAACAAAACACAGCGAGGACGCTGTGAACGGCCGGGCTTATTCCGCCTGGCTGTTCCGCTCTCGTGGTGTCGTCCCGATTACGGGAAAACATTCACGGAGAGTTTGATCCTGGCTCAGGACGAACGCTGGCGGCGTGCTTAACACATGCAAGTCGAACGATGAACCACTTCGGTGGGGATTAGTGGCGAACGGGTGAGTAACACGTGGGCAATCTGCCCTTCACTCTGGGACAAGCCCTGGAAACGGGGTCTAATACCGGATAACACTTCCACTCGCATGGGTGGAGGTTAAAAGCTCCGGCGGTGAAGGATGAGCCCGCGGCCTATCAGCTTGTTGGTGAGGTAATGGCTCACCAAGGCGACGACGGGTAGCCGGCCTGAGAGGGCGACCGGCCACACTGGGACTGAGACACGGCCCAGACTCCTACGGGAGGCAGCAGTGGGGAATATTGCACAATGGGCGAAAGCCTGATGCAGCGACGCCGCGTGAGGGATGACGGCCTTCGGGTTGTAAACCTCTTTCAGCAGGGAAGAAGCGAAAGTGACGGTACCTGCAGAAGAAGCGCCGGCTAACTACGTGCCAGCAGCCGCGGTAATACGTAGGGCGCAAGCGTTGTCCGGAATTATTGGGCGTAAAGAGCTCGTAGGCGGTCTGTCACGTCGGATGTGAAAGCCCGGGGCTTAACCCCGGGTCTGCATTCGATACGGGCAGACTAGAGTGTGGTAGGGGAGATCGGAATTCCTGGTGTAGCGGTGAAATGCGCAGATATCAGGAGGAACACCGGTGGCGAAGGCGGATCTCTGGGCCATTACTGACGCTGAGGAGCGAAAGCGTGGGGAGCGAACAGGATTAGATACCCTGGTAGTCCACGCCGTAAACGGTGGGAACTAGGTGTTGGCGACATTCCACGTCGTCGGTGCCGCAGCTAACGCATTAAGTTCCCCGCCTGGGGAGTACGGCCGCAAGGCTAAAACTCAAAGGAATTGACGGGGGCCCGCACAAGCAGCGGAGCATGTGGCTTAATTCGACGCAACGCGAAGAACCTTACCAAGGCTTGACATACACCGGAAAGCATTAGAGATAGTGCCCCCTTGTGGTCGGTGTACAGGTGGTGCATGGCTGTCGTCAGCTCGTGTCGTGAGATGTTGGGTTAAGTCCCGCAACGAGCGCAACCCTTGTTCTGTGTTGCCAGCATGCCCTTCGGGGTGATGGGGACTCACAGGAGACTGCCGGGGTCAACTCGGAGGAAGGTGGGGACGACGTCAAGTCATCATGCCCCTTATGTCTTGGGCTGCACACGTGCTACAATGGCCGGTACAAAGAGCTGCGAAACCGTGAGGTGGAGCGAATCTCAAAAAGCCGGTCTCAGTTCGGATTGGGGTCTGCAACTCGACCCCATGAAGTCGGAGTTGCTAGTAATCGCAGATCAGCATTGCTGCGGTGAATACGTTCCCGGGCCTTGTACACACCGCCCGTCACGTCACGAAAGTCGGTAACACCCGAAGCCGGTGGCCCAACCCCTTGTGGGAGGGAGCTGTCGAAGGTGGGACTGGCGATTGGGACGAAGTCGTAACAAGGTAGCCGTACCGGAAGGTGCGGCTGGATCACCTCCTTTCTAAGGAGCACTTCTTACCGATCCCTTCGGGGTGAGGTCAGAGGCCAGTACATCGGCGTACGTCCGATGCTGGTTGCTCATGGGTGGAACGTTGATTATTCGGCATTCTCAGTCATCTCGGGCTGCAAGTACTGTTCTTCGGAGCGTGGAAAGCATGATCATGAGTGGCGAGGGTGCCGGGCACGCTGTTGGGTATCTGAGGGTATGGCCGTATGGCTGCCTTCAGTGCCGGCCCCAGTGAACTCGCCGAGTGTGGCGGGGTGATGGGTGGCTGGTCGTTGTTTGAGAACTGCACAGTGGACGCGAGCATCTGTGGCCAAGTTTTTAAGGGCGCACGGTGGATGCCTTGGCACCAGGAACCGATGAAGGACGTGGGAGGCCACGATAGTCCCCGGGGAGTCGTCAACCAGGCTTTGATCCGGGGGTTTCCGAATGGGGAAACCCGGCAGTCGTCATGGGCTGTCACCCGCTGCTGAACACATAGGCAGTGTGGAGGGAACGCGGGGAAGTGAAACATCTCAGTACCCGCAGGAAGAGAAAACAACCGTGATTCCGGGAGTAGTGGCGAGCGAAACCGGATGAGGCCAAACCGTATACGTGTGAGACCCGGCAGGGGTTGCGTGTGCGGGGTTGTGGGATCTCTCTTTCACAGTCTGCCGGCTGTGAGACGAGTCAGAAACCGTTGATGTAGGCGAAGGACATGCGAAAGGTCCGGCGTAGAGGGTAAGACCCCCGTAGTCGAAACATCAACGGCTCGTTTGAGAGACACCCAAGTAGCACGGGGCCCGAGAAATCCCGTGTGAATCTGGCGGGACCACCCGCTAAGCCTAAATATTCCCTGGTGACCGATAGCGGATAGTACCGTGAGGGAATGGTGAAAAGTACCGCGGGAGCGGAGTGAAATAGTACCTGAAACCGTGTGCCTACAAGCCGTGGGAGCGTCGGACGGAGAGCTTGCTCTTCGTCTCGTGACTGCGTGCCTTTTGAAGAATGAGCCTGCGAGTTTGCGGTGTGTTGCGAGGTTAACCCGAGTGGGGCAGCCGTAGCGAAAGCGAGTCCGAATAGGGCGTTTCAGTAGCACGCTCAAGACCCGAAGCGGAGTGATCTAGCCATGGGCAGGTTGAAGCGGAGGTAAGACTTCGTGGAGGACCGAACCCACCAGGGTTGAAAACCTGGGGGATGACCTGTGGTTAGGGGTGAAAGGCCAATCAAACTCCGTGATAGCTGGTTCTCCCCGAAATGCATTTAGGTGCAGCGTCGTGTGTTTCTTGCCGGAGGTAGAGCACTGGATAGGCGATGGGCCCTACCGGGTTACTGACCTTAGCCAAACTCCGAATGCCGGTAAGTGAGAGCGCGGCAGTGAGACTGTGGGGGATAAGCTCCATGGTCGAGAGGGAAACAGCCCAGAGCATCGACTAAGGCCCCTAAGCGTACGCTAAGTGGGAAAGGATGTGGAGTCGCACAGACAACCAGGAGGTTGGCTTAGAAGCAGCCACCCTTGAAAGAGTGCGTAATAGCTCACTGGTCTAGTGATTCCGCGCCGACAATGTAGCGGGGCTCAAGCGTACCGCCGAAGTCGTGTCATTCATACAATAGGGCCAACGCCTGTATGGATGGGTAGGGGAGCGTCGTGTGCCGGGTGAAGCAGCCGCGGAAGCGAGTTGTGGACGGTTCACGAGTGAGAATGCAGGCATGAGTAGCGATACACACGTGAGAAACGTGTGCGCCGATTGACTAAGGGTTCCTGGGTCAAGCTGATCTGCCCAGGGTAAGTCGGGACCTAAGGCGAGGCCGACAGGCGTAGTCGATGGATAACCGGTTGATATTCCGGTACCCGCTGTGAAGCGTCAAACATCGAACCAGGCGATGCTAAGTCCGTGAAGCCGTTCCGGACCCTTCGGGGAAAGGAAAGTGGTGGAGCCGACGAACCAGACTTGCAGTAGGTGAGTGATGGGGTGACGCAGGAAGGTAGTCCATCCCGGGCGGTGGTTGTCCCGGGGTAAGGGTGTAGGACGAACGGTAGGCAAATCCGCCGTTCACATAGTCTGAGACCTGATGCCGAGCCGATTGTGGCGAAGTGGATGATCCTATGCTGTCGAGAAAAGCCTCTAGCGAGTTTCATGGCGGCCCGTACCCTAAACCGACTCAGGTGGTCAGGTAGAGAATACCGAGGCGTTCGGGTGAACTATGGTTAAGGAACTCGGCAAAATGCCCCCGTAACTTCGGGAGAAGGGGGGCCATCACTGGTGAGAGGACTTGCTCCTCGAGCTGGGGGTGGCCGCAGAGACCAGCGAGAAGCGACTGTTTACTAAAAACACAGGTCCGTGCGAAGCCGTAAGGCGATGTATACGGACTGACGCCTGCCCGGTGCTGGAACGTTAAGGGGACCGGTTAGTCACTCTTCGGGGTGGCGAAGCTGAGAACTTAAGCGCCAGTAAACGGCGGTGGTAACTATAACCATCCTAAGGTAGCGAAATTCCTTGTCGGGTAAGTTCCGACCTGCACGAATGGCGTAACGACTTCTCGACTGTCTCAACCATAGGCCCGGTGAAATTGCACTACGAGTAAAGATGCTCGTTTCGCGCAGCAGGACGGAAAGACCCCGGGACCTTTACTACAGTTTGATATTGGTGTTCGGTTCGGCTTGTGTAGGATAGGTGGGAGACTTTGAAGCGGCCACGCCAGTGGTTGTGGAGTCGTCGTTGAAATACCACTCTGGTCGTGCTGGATGTCTAACCTGGGTCCGTGATCCGGATCAGGGACAGTGTCTGATGGGTAGTTTAACTGGGGCGGTTGCCTCCTAAAGAGTAACGGAGGCGCCCAAAGGTTCCCTCAGCCTGGTTGGCAATCAGGTGTTGAGTGTAAGTGCACAAGGGAGCTTGACTGTGAGACCGACGGGTCGAGCAGGGACGAAAGTCGGGACTAGTGATCCGGCGGTGGCTTGTGGAAGCGCCGTCGCTCAACGGATAAAAGGTACCCCGGGGATAACAGGCTGATCTTCCCCAAGAGTCCATATCGACGGGATGGTTTGGCACCTCGATGTCGGCTCGTCGCATCCTGGGGCTGGAGTCGGTCCCAAGGGTTGGGCTGTTCGCCCATTAAAGCGGTACGCGAGCTGGGTTTAGAACGTCGTGAGACAGTTCGGTCCCTATCCGCTGCGCGCGCAGGAATATTGAGAAGGGCTGTCCCTAGTACGAGAGGACCGGGACGGACGAACCTCTGGTGTGCCAGTTGTTCTGCCAAGGGCATGGCTGGTTGGCTACGTTCGGGAGGGATAACCGCTGAAAGCATCTAAGCGGGAAGCCTGCTTCGAGATGAGTATTCCCACCCCCTTGAGGGGTTAAGGCTCCCAGTAGACGACTGGGTTGATAGGCCGGATGTGGAAGCCCAGTAATGGGTGAAGCTGACTGGTACTAATAGGCCGAGGGCTTGTCCTCAGTTGCTCGCGTCCACTGTGTTAGTTCTGAGGCAACGACTGTTGCCGGCTAGAGCTGAAAACAAGTAAAAAGTGTGCTTGTTCGCTCGAAACCATTAGGGTTTCGGTGGTCATAGCGTGAGGGAAACGCCCGGTTACATTTCGAACCCGGAAGCTAAGCCTTACAGCGCCGATGGTACTGCAGGGGGGACCCTGTGGGAGAGTAGGACACCGCCGAACAATCTTTGGAAAGGACCCCTGGTCCCAGCGTTCAGCTGGGACCAGGGGTCCTTTTCGTTTTTCTGGAGCGCGCCGGGTACCCGGGTGCGCGAGAATGTTTGCGGTACCGAAGACAGGAGTCACCGATGTCCACCAACTCTCCCGACGATCGACCGGAGCGCGACCAGCGGCGACGGGACAGTAGTGGGGACCGTGACAACCGCGGCGGTAACCGCGGGGACCGTGGCGGCTTCCGCCGCGACAACGACCGCGGTGGTTCCGACCGGCGTGACGACCGTCGCGACGACCGAGGCCGAAGTGATCGTGGTGACCGCGGTGGGTTCCGTGGTCCTCGCGACGACCGTCGGGACGACCGGCGTGACGACAATCGTGGTGGTGGCTTCCGCCGCGATGACAACCGTGGTTCTTCCCGTCCGGCGTTCCCGCGCGATGACCGGGGCGACCGTGGTCCGCGCCGGGACGACCGCGGTGAGCGTCCGCCGTTCCGTCGCGACGACCGCGGCGAGCGCCCTGCGTTCCGTCGGGACGACCGGCGTGACGACAATCGTGGTGGTGGCTTCCGCCGCGATGACAACCGTGGTTCTTCCCGTCCGGCGTTCCCGCGCGATGACCGGGGCGACCGTGGTCCGCGCCGGGACGACCGCGGTGAGCGTCCGCCGTTCCGTCGCGACGACCGCGGCGAGCGCCCTGCGTTCCGTCGGGACGACCGACGGGATGATCGACGGGACGACCGGGGCGAGCGTCCTCCCTTCCGTCGGGACGACAACCGTGGCGGTGGCTTCCGGCGCGATGACAACCGCGGTGGGTCCGGTGACCGTGACCGCGGTGGCTTCCGTGGGCCGAGGGACGATCGTCGTGATGACCGTCGTGACGGCGACCGCGGTTCTTCCCGTCCGGCGTTCCAGCGCGACGACCGGGGCGACCGTGGTCCGCGCAGGGACGACCGGGGTGAGCGTCCGCCGTTCCGTCGCGACGACCGCGGCGAGCGCCCCCCGTTCCGCCGGGACGACCGAGGTGAGCGGCCTGCGTTCCGTCGGGACGATCGACGTGACGACCGGCGTGATGAGCGGCGTGACGACCGGGGCGAGCGTCCTCCCTTCCGTCGGGACGACAACCGTGGTGGCGGCTTCGTTCGGCGTGACGACCGTAGGGACGACCGCCGCGACGACCGTCGGGGTGACGACCGTGGGAGTTACGGCCGGCGTGACGACAACCGGGGCGAGCGCGGTGGATTCCGTGGGTCTCGGGACGACCGGGATGCCCGTGGTCCCCGTAGGGACGACCGTGGTGGACGGCCCGGCGGGTCCGGTGGATACCGCGGCCGTGACGACCGTCGGGACGACCGCCAGGGTGGCGGGCCTCGTTTCCGTGACGAGCGGGACCGGGACCGGGAGCCGATCAAGCGGCTGCCGATTCCGGAGGACGTCACCGGTGACGAGATCGACAAGGACGTCCGGCAGGAGCTGCTGAGCCTGCCCAAGACGCTCGCCGAGGATGTCGCCAAGAACCTGGTGATGGTCGCCCGGCTGATCGACGAGGACCCCGAGGGTGCCTACGGGTACTCGAAGGTGGCCCTGCGGCTCGCTTCGCGTGTCGCTGCCGTGCGGGAGGCTGCCGGGTTCGCCGCGTACGCCAACCAGAAGTACAGCGAGGCGCTTGCCGAGTTCCGGGCCGCGCGGCGGATGAGCGGCGGTGTCGAGCTGTGGCCCGTCATGGCCGACTGCGAGCGTGGGCTCGGGCGGCCGGAGAAGGCGCTCGACATGGCCGGCGCTCCCGAGGTGCACAAGCTCGACAAGGCCGGCCAGGTGGAGATGCGGCTCGTCGCGGCGGGTGCCCGGCGTGACATGGGGCAACTGGACGCGGCCATCGTGACGTTGCAGAGCCCCGAGCTCGCCGCCGGATCCGTCCAGCCGTGGACCGCGCGGCTGAGGTACGCGTACGCCGACGCGCTGCTCGCCGCAGGGCGTGAGGGCGAGGCACGGGAGTGGTTCGCGAAGGCCCTCGAGGCCGACCGGGACGGCAGCACGGACGCCTCCGACCGGCTCGCCGAGCTGGACGGGGTGGACTTCGTCGACGCCCTGGACGAGGACGAGACCGAGAGCGCGCGCGAAACCGGGGCCGACGAGATCGTCGTCGAGGAAGCGCCGGACACCGCGGACGTCGAGGACACGGACGAGGTCACGGACGACCGTGACGAGGCCGAGCGCGGTGTGGTCGAGCGCGGTGTGGCCGACCGCGACGAGGACTGACACACGCCGGTAGCAGCGGCAAGGGGCGGGACCCGGGTATCGACCGGGTCCCGCCCCTTCGTGCGTTCAGAGGTCGAGTGCGCGCAGGACCAGGCCCGATGCGGGCTTCGGGCCGAACGACGTCGACTTGCGGGGCATCGTGACGCCCTGCCGGGCGAGATCGCGGACGACCTCCTCGCGGACGGGATGCAGGAGGACCGCCGTACCGCCGTCGCGTTCCGCCTTGCGTACCGTCGCGGCCGTGTCGTGGATGTAGGCGATGCGGGTGGGGTCGTCCTCGGGGATGTGCCATATGTGGTCGAGGAGCGTGGCGTGCAGGACCGTGGCGTCCAGGGTGCGCCAGGCCTGCGGGAAGTCGGCGGGAATCGTGCGGTCGAGCAGCGCCGGGTCCGGGTGGTCGACGAGATGGAAGGCGCCGTCGCCCGCCAGGAGGAAACCGTTGCCCGCGCAGGCCGCGTCCGCGAGGGCGTCGAGGGCCTGGGCGAGAGGGACGTCCAGGCGCTGGACGCGGAACCGGCCGTCGAGCGCGGCCAGGGCGTCGGCGACCGGAAGGCCGTGCAGGAGGCGGTGGATGGCGCGGACGCGCAAGGGGTAGCGGGCGGTGTCGACCAGAAGGACCAGACCGTGGTCCCAGGGGCTGGGGGACGCGTGCTCCGCGCGGAGCCGCAGGTAGGTCGCCCAGCGGTGGTGGCCGTCGGCGATGAGGGCCTGGTGCTGGGCGAGGTCCGCGAGGACCCGGGCCGTCTCGGCGGGGTCGGTGATCGCCCAGAGGCGGTGGCTGTAACCGTCCTCGGTGGTGGTGGACAGGAGCGGGGCGTCTTCCGCCGCGCGGTCCACGATCTCGGCCGCCGTGCCGTCGCCGCGGTAGGTGAGGAGGAGAGGTTCGAGGTTCGCGTGCGTGGCGCGCATCAGGGCCGCGCGGTCCGCGACGACGTGCGGCATGACGTCCTCGTGGGGGAGGACGATGCCCTCCGAGGGTTCCGAGACGCGGAGCGTGCCGATCAGGCCGCGCTGGAGCATGCCGTCGGAGTGCCGCTGCTCGTAGACGTACAGGGCCGGCTCGGGATCGGTGGTCAGGACGCCCTCGGACAGCCAGCGGCGCAGAGTGTCGGCGGCCTGTTCGTTGCGCGCCGCGGGGGTGATGGCCTCGGGCAGGATCAGCCGGACGATGTTGTACGGGTCGGCGTCCTGAAGGTGGTGCAGGCCGTCGGGGCGGACCACGACGTCGTACGGCGGGGAGGTGACGGCGGCGAGACTGCCGACCCGGTCGGGGTCGTAGCGCAGGCCTCGGAACGGGGTGAGTTCCAGGCCTCGGGGCGCCGTTGCTTCCGAGTGACCTGCTGAGTTCATCCCGGCATCGTACGTCTGTCGGTGGCATGCGGGATGATCGGGGGAAAGCGGAGCGAACGAGGAGCGATGTGGAATGAGCCGGAGCGTCAGGACGAGGCCCGAGGGCAGTGGGCAGGCCCTGAGCGAGGCGTACGACACGGCGCTGCTCGACCTGGACGGGGTGGTGTACGCGGGGGGCGAGGCGATCGCGTACGCCGTCGAGTCGCTGGCCACCGCGCGCGCGGGCGGGATGCGTCTCGCGTACGTCACCAACAACGCGCTGCGGACGCCGGACGCGGTGGCCGGGCATCTGACGGAGCTGGGGATACCGACGGGCGCCGACGATGTCATCACCTCGGCGCAGGCGGTCGCGCGGCTGATCGCTGAGCAGGTGCCGGCGGGCGCGCGGGTGCTGGTGATCGGCGGGGAGGGACTGCGGGTGGCGCTGCGCGAGCGCGGACTCGAGCCGGTGGAGTCGGCGGACGACGATCCGGCGGCGGTGGTGCAGGGGTTCGGCGGGCCCGATCTGCCGTGGGGCCGGTTCGCGGAGGCTTCGTACGCCGTCGCGCGCGGGGTGCCGTGGTTCGCGTCCAACACCGACCTGACGATTCCCAGCGGGCGTGGCATCGCGCCGGGCAACGGCGCGGCGGTGGAGGTCGTGCGGATCGCGACCGGTGCCGAACCGCAGGTCGCGGGGAAGCCGTTGCCTCCCATGCACCGGGAGACGATCCTGAGGACCGGCGCCGAGCGGCCGTTGGTCGTCGGGGACCGGCTGGACACGGACATCGAGGGGGCGTTCAACGGCGAGGTCGACTCGCTGCTCGTCCTCACCGGCGTCACCGACGGGGCGCAGCTGCTCGCCGCGCCGCCGCAGCACCGGCCGACGTACGTCGACGGCGATCTGCGGGGGATGCTCACCGGTCAGCCCGAGGTCGCCGAGGACGGGGACGGCTTCCGGTGCGGTGGCTGGACGGCGAAGGCGGGTGCCGAGAGCCTGGAGTTGACGGGGGACGGCGAGGCCCTGGACGGGCTGCGGGCGCTGTGCGCGGCGGCCTGGACGGCGGCCGGTGACGGGGCGTGTGAGCTGGACGGGGGGAAGGCGCTGGCGCGGCTGGGCTGGTGAACCGGCGGGCAGAGGAGGAGTGGGCGGTGGGGCCGCGCAGTGGTGCAGCAGTGGCCCCTGGTGCGGGCCGTGACCAGGGATCGAGGCGGGTTGGCAGGGTAGGCTAACCTAACTGCGTGTTGGTCGACAGTGTTCCCGAACAACGCGCGGAAACCGCCCCCGCGCCTCCGAAACGCCGGGCGATACGGCCCGTCGGGCTGCTCGCCGCCGTGGCGGTCCTGCTGCTGGTGGCGGTGGCGAGTATCGCCGTCGGCGCCAAGGAGCTGTCCGTGGCGCAGGTGATGCACGGGCTGTTCCAGGACTCGGGGACCTACGCGGACGTCGTGGTCGACGAGCGGTTGTCCAGGACCGTGCTGGGGCTGCTGGTCGGGGCCGCGCTCGGGCTGTCCGGTGCCGTGCTCCAGGCGCTGACGCGCAATCCGCTGGCCGACCCCGGGCTGCTCGGAATCAACGCGGGCGCCTCGGCGGCCGTCGTCACCGCGATCACCTACTTCGGCGTCACGAGCCTGACCGGCTATGTGTGGTTCGCCTTCTTCGGGGCGGCCGCCGTCGGCGCGCTGGTCTGGTTCCTCGGCGGGAGCCGGGGAGCCACGCCGGTGCGGCTCGCGCTCGCCGGCACGGCGATCAGTGCCGCGCTGTACGGCTATCTCCAGGCCGTGATGATCATGGACGACGCGGCGCTCGCCAGGATGCGGTTCTGGACGGTCGGTTCGCTGTCGACGGCCACCGACGAGACCATCCGGCAGGTGCTGCCCTTCCTGGTCGTCGGCACCCTCCTCGCGTTCGCCCTCGCCCGGCCGCTGAACGCCTTGGCGATGGGCGACGACACCGCCAAGGCGCTCGGCGCGAACCTGAACCGCACCCGGGCGCTGTCGATGCTGGCCGCCACCGTGCTGTGCGGGGCCGCGACCGCCGCCTGCGGGCCGATCGTGTTCGTCGGGCTGATGGTCCCGCACATCGTCCGCTCGTTCACCGGCCCCGACCTGCGCTGGATCATGCCGTACGCGGCCGTCCTGTCGCCGGTGCTGCTGCTCGGGTCCGATGTCGTCGGCCGGGTCGTCGCCCGGCCCTCGGAGGTCCAGGTCGGCATCATCACCGCGATCATCGGCGGCCCGGTCTTCATCTTTCTCGTACGACGGCGGAGGGCGGCCCAGCTGTGAAGACCGAGCAGAAGACCCCCCACGGCCGTCCTCGGGCGCTGCGCACCCCCGGTGGGTTCTCCGTCCGGCTGGAGCCGCGAGCGCTGATCGTGGTCGCCCTGCTGGTGGTGGCCGCGCTCGCCGCGAGCGTGGTGCTGATCGGCACCGGCGACTTCCCGATCCCGGCCGGGGACGTGGTGAGGACGCTGCTGGGCGACGGCGACGCCGGCCAGGAGTTCATCGTCAACGAACTGCGGCTGCCGCGGGTCCTGGTGGGTCTGCTCGTCGGGGCCTCGCTGGGGCTCGGCGGCGCGCTCTTCCAGGCCGTGTCGCGCAATCCGCTGGGCAGCCCGGACGTGCTGGGGCTCGGCCAGGGCGCCACGGCCGGCGCCCTCGTGATGATCGTGCTGTTCTCCGGGAGCGCCGCCCAGGTGACCGTCGGCGCGCTGGTCGGCGGCCTGGTGACCGGGGCCCTCATCTACCTGCTGGCGTGGAAGCGGGGCGTTCACGGCTACCGGCTGGTGCTCGTCGGCATCGGCATCTCGGCGATCGCCACGGCGGTCAACGGCTATCTGATGACCAAGGCCGACTTCGTCGACGCGGCCCGCGCCGTCGTGTGGATGACCGGCACCCTCGACGGCCGGGACTGGAAGCAGGTCTGGCCGCTGCTCGCCCTGGCCTGTGTGCTCGTGCCGCTCGTGCTCGCCAACGCGCGCGGGCTGCGGATGACGGAGATGGGCGACGACGTCTCCCACGCGCTGGGGGTCCGCGTGGAGCGCGTCCGGCTGGTGGTGATGGTCTCCGCCGTGCTGCTCACCGCGGCCGCCACCGCCGCCGCGGGCCCGGTCAGCTTCGTGGCGCTCACCGCGCCGCAGCTCGCCCGGCGCCTGACCCGCTCGCCCGGGCCCAACCTGGTGCCGTCCCTGTGCATGGGCGCCGCGCTGCTGGTCACCGCCGACTGGGCATCGCAACGGCTCTTCGGCGACGGACAGCTGCCCGTGGGCGTGGTCACCGGGGTGCTGGGCGGGGTGTACCTGCTGTGGCTCCTCGTCACCGAGCGCAGGGCGGGCCGGATATGAGCCGCGCGGTCGACGACCACGGCCGCCCGGCCGATCAGAACAACCGAAGGAGCACCGTGAACCGCCTGTCCGCCGAGAACGTCACCCTCGCCTATGACCAGCGGGTCATCGCCGAACAGCTGTCGGTGGGGATACCGGACAACTCCTTCACGGTGATCGTCGGTCCGAACGCGTGCGGCAAGTCGACGTTGCTGCGGGCGCTGTCGCGGATGCTGAAGCCGAGCCGGGGCCGGGTGCTCCTCGACGGACAGGTCATCCAGTC
This sequence comes from Streptomyces sp. NBC_00637, assembly GCF_045161545.1. Classification (NCBI taxonomy): domain Bacteria; kingdom Bacillati; phylum Actinomycetota; class Actinomycetes; order Kitasatosporales; family Streptomycetaceae; genus Streptomyces; species Streptomyces sp. NBC_00637. The sequence continues at coordinate 6,678,493 of NZ_CP109046.1, forward strand.
GATGCCCGCGAAGAAGGTCGCGCGGACGCTGGGCCTGCTGCCGCAGTCGTCGATCGCGCCCGACGGGATCACCGTCGCCGACCTCGTGGGCCGCGGCCGCTACCCGCACCAGGGCATCCTGCGCCAGTGGTCGGTCGAGGACGAGCGGGTGGTGCGGGAGTCCATGGCACAGACCGGGGTCGCCGAGCTCGCCGACCGCTATGTCGACGAGCTGTCCGGCGGCCAGCGCCAGCGGGTGTGGATCGCGATGGCCCTCGCCCAGCAGACCCCGCTGCTGCTGCTCGACGAGCCGACGACCTACCTCGACATCCAGCACCAGATCGACGTACTGGACCTGTGCGCGGAGCTGCACGAGGAGCAGGGGCGCACGCTCGTCGCCGTGCTGCACGACCTCAACCACGCGGCCCGGTACGCCACCCACCTGATCGCGCTGAAGGGCGGCGAGGTCATCGCCCAGGGCGCGCCGAACGACATCGTCACCGCCGGGCTGGTGGAGGAGGTGTTCGGGCTGCGCTGCCAGGTCATCGAGGACCCGGAGACGGGCACCCCGCTGGTGGTTCCGGCGGCGCGCAGGACACGTGCCCGGGTCGAGCGGGCGGTCGCTACAGAAGTTTCCTGAGCTGGAACAGATCGCGCAGGCCCGCGTCCAGCTTCACCCGCCCCGAGCCCCAGGCCTTCGCGAAGTTCAGCTCGCCGGCGACCAGCGCGACCAGATCGTCGCCGGTCATGGCCAGCCTGATCTGGGCCTTCTCCACGGGAGGACCCTGAAGGGTGTCCTGCACGACGATCCTGCCGTCCGTCATCCGGCCGACGAACGTGACGTCGAGGTCGGTGATCCGGCAGCTCACCGAACGGTCCAGGGCGGCGGCGGTCCGGACGTCACCTTCGGCGCTGCGCATGCTGTCGGAGAGCTTCTCGAGTGCGGCGTGGCACTCCTCGATCGTGGCCATCGCGATCGACGTTACCCCAGGCGTTCGAGGTAGCGTCTTCGCATGAGCGACACAGCGCCGGAGACGGGGACGCGGACCGCCCCGGAGACCGTGCCCGAGGGACAGGAGCAGGAGCGGGAGTACGATCCCGCGGCTCCCGCCCCGCTGGAGGTCCCCGCCGATCCCACCGGGAACGCGGAGGTGGACGCCCTGCTGGACCGGCTGGCCGACGCCGACCACCTCGCCACCGACGGACACGTCGAGGTGTACGAGGATGTACACCGGGGGCTGCGCGACGCGCTCACCGCGCTCGACACCCGCCCGGGACCGCCGGCTCCCGCCGGTCACCCGACCACCACCCCGCGATGAGACCCTTCGGGGCCACCTCGCGCATGACGTACGGCACTAGGAGCTGAACCGAACGTGGCAGGAGTCGCACGACGCCGTCTGGACGCGGAGCTGGTCCGCCGCAAGCTCGCGCGCTCGCGCGAGCATGCCGGCCAGCTGATCGCCGCCGGGCGGGTCACCGTCGACAAGACCGTCGCGACCAAGTCCGCCACCCAGGTCGAGACGGCGGCCGCGATCGTCGTCGCCGTCGACGGCGACGACCCCGACTACGTGTCCCGGGGCGGCCACAAGCTCGCCGGCGCGCTCGCCGCGTTCGTGCCGCTGGGGCTCGTGGTGGAGGGGCGGCGGGCGCTGGACGCCGGCGCGTCGACCGGCGGGTTCACCGATGTGCTGCTGCGCGCGGGGGCCGTGCACGTGGTCGCCGTCGACGTCGGATACGGGCAACTCGCGTGGTCTCTTCGCAGCGATGAACGCGTCACCGTCAAGGACCGTACGAACGTACGCGAGTTGACGCTTGAAGCGATCGATGGGAAGCCTGTGGATCTTGTCGTGGGGGACTTGTCCTTCATCCCGCTGGGGCTGGTGCTGCCGGCCCTGGCACGGTGCACCGAGCCGGACGCGGACCTGGTGATGATGGTCAAGCCGCAGTTCGAGGTGGGGAAGGAACGGCTCGGCAGCGGGGGTGTGGTGCGCAGTCCGCAGTTGCGGGCCGAGGCGGTGCGGGGCGTGGCCGGGAAGGCGTGGGACCTGGGGCTCGGCGTGAAGGGTGTCACCGCCAGCCCGCTGCCCGGACCTTCGGGCAATGTCGAGTACTTTCTGTGGCTCAGGGCCGGGGCGCCTGCCCTCGACCCGGCCGACGTTGACCGTGCAGTTGCGGAGGGGCCGCGTTGACTCAGAACCGAGCTCGTACTGTTTTCCTGCTCGCCCACACGGGGCGGCCGGCGGCCATCCGCAGCGCCGAGCTGGTCGTCAAGGGACTGCTGCGTGAGGGCATCGGGGTGCGCGTCCTGGAGTACGAGGCCGCCGACCTGCCCCTGCCCGAGGAGGTGGAGCTGGTCGCCGAGGCCACTCCGCAGTGCCTCGAGGGGTGCGAGCTGCTCATCGTGCTCGGCGGCGACGGCACGCTGCTGCGCGGCGCGGAATTCGCGCGGGCCTCGGGGGTGCCGATGCTCGGCGTCAACCTGGGCAGCGTCGGCTTCCTCGCCGAGGCCGAGCGCGACGACCTCGACAAGGTCGTCGACCGGGTGGTGACGAAGGCGTACGAGGTCGAGGAGCGGATGACCGTCGACGTCGTCGTGCACCGCAACGGCGACATCGTGCACACCGACTGGGCGCTGAACGAGGCGGCCGTGCAGAAGGCGGGCGCGGAGAAGCTGCTGGAGGTCGTGCTGGAGATCGACGGGCGGCCGGTCACCGGGTTCGGGTGCGACGGGATCGTGCTGTCCACGCCGACGGGGTCGACCGCCTACGCGTTCTCGGCGGGCGGTCCCGTGGTGTGGCCCGAGGTCGAGGCGCTGCTGATGGTGCCGATCAGCGCGCACGCGCTGTTCGCGAAGCCGCTCGTGACCTCGCCCGACTCCGTGCTCGCGGTGGAGGTGCTGCCGCACATTCCGCCGGGTGTCCTGTGGTGCGACGGGCGGCGGACCGTCGAGCTGCCCGCCGGGGCCCGGGTGGAGGTGCGGCGGGGAGCCGTGCCGGTCCGGCTCGCGCGGCTGCACCACGCGTCGTTCACGGACCGGCTGGTGGCGAAGTTCGCGCTGCCCGTCTCCGGGTGGCGGGGAGCCCGGCACTAGCGGTTCGCAGGCCCGCGCCCCCGGCGCGACTCCACTCACCCGGGTGACACGGCGCCGTCGATACACATTCTTCACCTGCGGGTTCCCCTTCCGGGGCCGGGGGGCGTCGCACTTCCTCCCCCCGACCTCGTAAGGTCTTGTCCGTGTTGGAGGAGATGCGGATACGGTCGCTCGGAGTCATCGACGACGCGGTCGTGGAGCTGTCACCAGGCTTCACCGCTGTCACGGGTGAGACGGGCGCGGGCAAGACCATGGTGGTCACGAGCCTCGGGCTGCTGCTGGGCGGGCGCGCTGATCCCGCGCTCGTGCGGATCGGCGCCGAGAAGGCGGTCGTGGAGGGGCGCATCACCGTGCCCGCGAACGCCTCGGCGGTGGTACGGGCCGAGGAGGCCGGGGCCGAGCTGGACGACGGGGCGCTACTCATCAGCCGTACCGTTTCCGCCGAGGGGCGGTCGCGGGCGCACGTGGGCGGACGGAGTGTGCCCATGGGCGTGCTCGCCGAGCTCGCCGACGAGCTGGTCGCCGTCCACGGGCAGACCGACCAGCAGGGGCTGCTGAAGCTGTCCCGGCAACGGCAGGCCCTCGACCGGTACGCGGGCGACGCGGTGACCGTGCCGCTCGCCAAGTACACCGAGGCCTACCGGCGGCTGCGGGCCGTCGCCGTCGAGCTGGAGGAGATCGTCACCCGCGCGCGGGAGCGGGCCCAGGAGGCCGACCTGCTGCGTTTCGGTCTCGACGAGATCGCCGGCGTCGAACCGCGCGCCGGGGAGGACGTGGAGCTGGCGGAGGAGGCCGAACGGCTCGGGCACGCGGAAGCGCTGTCGTCCGCCGCCACGGCCGCCCACGCCGCGCTCGCCGGCAATCCGGAGGATCCCGAGGGCATCGAGGCCACGACGCTCGTCGCGGGCGCGCAGCGGGCCCTGGAGGCCGTCAGGTCGCACGATCCGGCGCTGGCCGCGCTCGCCGACCGGATCGGCGAGATCGGGATCCTGCTGGGCGATGTGGCGGGCGAGCTCGCGGGGTACGCCGACGACCTCGACGCCGACCCGCTGCGGCTGTCGGCCGTCGAGGAGCGGCGGGCCGCGCTGACCGCGCTCACCCGCAAGTACGGGCAGGACGTGGACGCCGTGCTGGTCTGGGCCGAGCAGAGCGCCGCCCGGCTCACCGAGCTGGACGGCGACGACGGGCGCGTCGACGAGCTGACCGCCGAACGGGACGCGCTGCGCGAGGAACTCGGCGGGCTGGCGCAGACGCTGACGGACGCGCGCACGGACGCCGCCGAGCGGTTCGCCGCCGCCGTGACCGCCGAGCTGGCCTCTCTCGCCATGCCGCACGCGCGCGTGTCGTTCGACATCCGGCAGACCGAGGACCCGGAGGGCGTCGAGGTCGGCGGACGTCCGGTCGCCTACGGTCCGGCCGGCGTGGACGAGGTCGAGCTGCTGCTCGCCCCGCACCCGGGCGCGCCGGCCCGGCCCATCGCCAAGGGCGCGTCCGGCGGTGAGCTCTCGCGCGTGATGCTGGCCGTCGAGGTGGTGTTCGCGGGGACGGATCCGGTGCCGACGTATCTCTTCGACGAGGTCGACGCGGGCGTCGGCGGCAAGGCGGCGGTCGAGATCGGGCGGCGCCTCGCCCGGCTCGCCAAGACCGCCCAGGTCGTCGTGGTCACCCACCTCCCGCAGGTCGCCGCCTTCGCCGACCGGCAGCTGCTGGTCGAGAAGACCAACGACGGGTCGGTCACCCGGTCCGGCGTGAAGGTCCTGGAGGGCGAGGAGCGCATCCGGGAGCTGTCCCGGATGCTCGCCGGGCAGGAGGACTCCGAGACGGCCCGGGCGCACGCCGAGGAGCTGCTGGCCACCGCCCGCGCGGACGGCTAGAGACGTCCGGCGCCCTGCCGTCCGGTCGGGTGCCGGGCGACCGCCGTGGAATCCCCGGGGCGGCCGTTCCCTAGGGTGAGGGCATGTTCACACTGAGGGGACGGGGTCCGGCGTTCGCGCTGACGGCCGGGCTGACCCGGGCGACGGCGGCGGCCCTGCGCGCCGCGGCGCCCGGCGGGCGCGCACGCTGGGAGCGGGAGAACCACGCGGGGCGGACGGTCGGGCTGTACTCCGGTCCCGCCACCGCCCTGGCCGGCGCGCTCGCGGCGGGACGGACGGCGCCGGCCGCCGCGCTCGCCGTCGCCGCCGCCGGGATCTGCGGGGCGTACGACGATGTCGTCGGCGCCGGTGACGCGCGGCGGGGCTTCCGGGCCCATCTGGGCGCGTTGCGGACGGGCGAGGTCACCAGCGGCGCCGTGAAGCTGTTCGGGGTGTCGGCGGCCGGGCTGGTGGCGGGGGCGCTGCTGAAGGACCGGCTCCCGGAGCAGGTGCTGGCCGGGGTGGTGATCGCCGGGGCCGCCCACTTCGTGAACCTTGTGGACGTGCGCCCCGGACGGGCCGCCGGCGCCGTGCTCGCCCTGGGCGCGCCGGGGTTGCTGCGCGCGGGGGCGGCGGGCGAGCTGTCCGCCGTGGCGGTCGGAGCCGCCGCGGCCGTTCTCCCCGACGATCTGGGCGGGCGGGACATGCTCGGCGACTGCGGGGCACACGCGCTCGGCGCGCTGCTGGGGGCGGCGGTGGTGGCCGGCAACGGCCGGGCCGGCCTGGTGGCGCACGCAGCCGCCGTCGTGGTCGCGGCGGTGTACGGGGAGCAGGTGAGCGAGGCGGCGAGGTCGGCACTCGGGTAATCGAACGGAACCCCGGCTTCTTTCACCCGTGTGGGTGCGGCCAGGGGGCCTGTGACCGGGTGTCAGGGCGCTCGACGGCACGGAACACCCGTACGTGCTGGCATCCTTGGGCGTAGTACGTGGAGGAAAGTCGGCGGTCCACCCCTCCGCCCGGTCCTTCTGTACGTTTCTTCGTGACCGTCCCACGCCGAACCAGGAGCCCCGGCCACGTGAGCAGCCACTCACCGCACGGCCAGTCGTCGCTGCGCACCGTGCAGGTGCTGGGCGGCGGCAACGCCGGCAGCAGCGCGCACGTGCGTTCCCTGGCCGCCGGGCTCGTCGCGCGGGGCGTGCGAGTGACGGTGTGCGCCCCCGGCGAGGCGGATGACACCTACGACTTCACGGGGGCCGGCGCCGAACACGTGCACGTGCCGCGCAGCAGCGATCCCGGGTCGGTGGCGGCGCTCCGCGCGGCCTGCACGGACGCCGACCTCGTCCACGCGCACGGACTGCACGCCTCGTTCCGGGCCGTCCTCGCGCTCAGCGGCCGGCGTACCCCGCTCATCGTCACCTGGCACAACCGCGCGCACGCCGAGGGAGCTCGCGCCCATCTGCTGCGGCTGCTGGAACGGCGGGTCGCGAGGGCGGCGACCGTGGTCCTCGGCACCACCTCCGACCTCGTCGACCGGGCCCGCGGGACCGGCGCGCGCGACGCACGGCTCGCCGCCGTGGCGCTGCCCGGGTCCCGCCGGACCGCGGGGAACGAGGAGTCCGAGTCGCCGCCCTCGAAACTCCGGGCCGAACTCGGCGCCATGGGGCGCCCGTTGTTCCTGGCCGTCGGCTCCCTGGACGGCCACCGCGGACACGACCTGCTGCTGGACGCCGCGCGGGTGTGGCGCGGCCTCGACCCCCTGCCGCTGGTCGTGGTCGCGGGGGAGGGGCCGCGGCGGGCGGAGCTCCAGCGCCGCATCGAGGACGAGGAGCTGCCGGTCCGGCTGCTGGGGCGACGCGACGACGTGAGCGAACTGCTCGCCGCCGCCGACCTCGCGCTGCTGCCCGGCGGCGGGGAGTCCCGGTCGGTCCTGGCGCAGGAGGCCCTGTACGCGCGCGTGCCGCTCGTCGCCGCCCTGACCGGCGGCGTCCGCGAACTCGTCGGCGACGCGGCCGAACTGGTCCCCGCGCACGACCCGGAGGCCTTCGCCGCAGCCGTCGTACGCCTCCTCGACGACCCCGGACGGGCCGAACTCCTGCGGGATCTCGGCACCCGGCAGGCCGCCGGCTGGCCCACCGAGGACGAGACCGTCGCCCAGGTCCTCAGCGTGTACGACGAGCTGACGCGGCCCCTGCCGATGATCTGAGCCCTACGTCACGTGCCGCCGCGCCCGCAGCGCCAGGCTCAACGCCAGCACGGTCTGCGGGTCGTCGAGGTCGGTGCCGAGCAACTCACCGATGCGGGCGAGACGGTTGTACAGCGTCTGGCGGTTGAGGTGCAGCTCACGGGCCGTCTCCGCCTTGCGGCCGGCGTGCGCCAGGTAGGTCTCCAGGGTCGGGAGCAGGGGCGGCTTGGAGCGCTGGTCGTGGTCGCGGACCGGGCCGATCGCGCGGTCCACGAAGGCCGCGAGGTCCGGGTGTTCGCGCAGCCGCCACAACAGGAGGTCGATGTCCAGGCGGCGGGCGTCGTACCAGGGCCGGTCCGGCAGACCCTGCGCGGCGGTCGCCGTCTCCGCCGCGTGTCTGAGGCCCGCCGAGGCGCCCGCCCAGCCGCCCGCCACCCCGACCACCACCACCGGCGGCTGGGCGCCCGGCCGCTGCATCCCGGCCCGCTCCACCCCGGCCCGCAGCGCCGCCGCGACCCGGTCGGCCACCGCGGAGCGCTCCGACTCCGAGCGCAGGCCCAGCAGCAATGGCACCCGGCCCTCCACCGGCCGCACGCCCAGCAGCACCGGTACGCCCACCGACGCCAGCTCCTCGGCGACCGCCCGCGCCAGCACCGCCCAGCCCCCGCCCGGGGAGAGGCCGTCGCCCAGCCGCATGACGACCGGGAGCAGCGGACCGGCTCCGGGCTTGAAGCCGAGGACGCGCGCCTGCGCCGGGGCGTCCTCCGCGGCGATCCGGCCCTCCGCGAGGTCGGTGAGGAAGTCGCCCCGGCCGCGTGCCGCGAGCTCCTCCTCCTGGCGGGCCTGCATCAGCACCACGGCCAGGATGCCGGCGGCCCGTTCGGCGGCGATCCGGTGCACCGGTGCGAGCGGGGCGCGCACAGGCAGCAGCACGAGCCGGGCGCGTACCGAACCCGCCCCCGGCCCGCCCCCGGGCACGTCCACGAGCACCGAGCCGGCGGGCGGCGGCGCGTCCTTGTGCGGCCCCCGCAGGCCCTCCCACACCTGGAGCGGGTCCGCGCCCTCGGGCCCGGCTCCGGCGGCGTACAGGAGCTGGCCGTCGGTCGTCTCCAGGAAGACGGGGTTGCCGCCGAAGTCCGCCAGAATGCCCAGGACCTGCGGTATCCCGCCCCCGCCGAGCAGCGCTTCCGTGCAGCGCCGGTGCACTTCCTCGGCCTGCTGGAGCAGCGTGTAGTGCCCGTTGACGATCTCGGTGTGGATCTCCTCCGTGACGGTCACGAACGGCACCTCGCGGTGCAGTTGCACCAGGGGGAGCCCGGTAGCGCGCGCCGTCTCGACGAGGGCCGCGGGCAGCCGGGTGAAGCGCGGGCCCAGCTCGATCACCAGGGCCGCGATGCCCCGTTCGGCCAGCGTGCGGACGAACACCCGCTGCTCCGCCGGACGGGTGCCGAGCCCGTAGCCCGTGGTCAGCAGCAGCTCGCCGCCCTTGAGCAGCGAGGCGATGTTCGGGACCTCGCCCGCGTGCACCCAGCGCACCGTGCGGCCCAGCCGGTCGGCGCCCGCGAGGATCTCGGGGAGCCCGCTGCGCAGGCCGGGCAGCTCCAGCGCGCGTCGCACGGTGATGCCGGCGCTCTGGCTGTCGAATCGGTGGTCCGTGCGGCTGTCCATGCAGCGGACGCTACCTGGCGTTCAGGCCGGTCGGATGTTGTGGTTGAAGCGGAAGACGTTGTCGGGGTCGTACGCCCGCTTGACGTCCGCGAGCCGCCGGTGGTTCGTCTCGCCCAGGCCCGCCACGACCCGGTCGGTGCCCTCGTCGCCGATGAAGTTGAGGTAGACCGCGCCCGTGCTCCACGGCTGTACGTCCGCCCGGACGTCCCGCACCCACTGCACGCACCGCTCGTCGTCCGCCGGGTCCTCCCACAGCCCGAAGGGGTGCACGCCCCAGGGCGCGTCACGGTAGGGCACGGGGTACTCGTGCGGGCCGGCGGCGATCGCGCCGCCCTGCGGGAACAGCGCGTGCATGGTGCCCGTCGGCACGGGCATGGCCCGGCCGCGGGCGCAGTACACGTCCACGAAGTCGTCGGGGGCGCCCGTCAGGTACTCCGCCGACCAGTAGTTCCGCATCCCGGGCGGATCGTCGATCATGCACTGGACGTCGGCGTACGGCATCGCCCCGACGACCTCCGTCTCGTGCGGCATCGCCAGCAGCGGTTCGGCGAGCTTGCGCAGGTCCGCCTCGGCGCCGGCGTACGTCAGCAGCACCCCGCACAGCAGCGAGCCGACCAGGTGCGGCGGGACGAACTCCTCGGGCGGGCCGGAGAGGTAGATGACGGCGCCGCCCGCCTCGTCCGGACCGGACGCGATGACGTCCCGGTAGGTGCGGGTGACCTCGGCGCCGAACTCGGGCAGGTACAGCAGCAGCGCGATGGAGAACTCGGGCAGCTCGTGCAGCTTCAGGGTGAGCGCGGTGGCGATGCCGAAGTTGCCGCCGCCGCCGTGCAGTGCCCAGAACAGGTCCGGGTTCTCGTCGGCGTTCGCGTGCACCTGCCGGCCCTCGGCGGTGACCAGTTCGACGCCGAGCAGGTTGTCGACGGCCAGCCCGTACGAGCGGTCCAGCCAGCCGGTGCCGCCGCCGAGGACGAAGCCGCCGACGCCGGTGGTGGAGGCCCGTCCGCCGGTCGTGGCCAGTCCGTGGGGCTGGCAGGCGCGGTCCAGGTCGCTCATCGTGGCCCCGCCCGCTACCCGTACCGCTTCGGAGGCGGGATCGACGGTGACCGCGCGCAGACGACGCAGGTCCACCACCAGGGCCCCGTCGCCCAGTGCCATGCCCGCGACGCTGTGTCCGCCGCCGCGTACCGCGATGGGCAGGTCCAGGTCACGGGCGAAGCGCACCGACCGCACGACGTCGGACTCGTCCACGCACTGGGCGATCACCGCGGGCCGGCGGTCGATCATCGAGTTGAAGACCGTCCGGGCCTCGTCGTAACCGGGATCCTCCGGGGCGAACACGTCGCCGACCAGTTCCTCGCGCAGCGCGGACAGAGCCGCGCCCGCCTTCGATGGGGAGGCCATGGGGGCGCCCCCTTCCGGAAAGGGGCTGTGGTCTCCCAGCCTAGGCGGGCGGGCCGTGCCGGTCCTGTTCAGCCGCCGTACGCCCCCGACGCCGTCAGACGCAGGGCCGTGTCGATCAACGGGACGTGGCTGAAGGCCTGCGGGAAGTTGCCTACCTGGCGCTGCAGGCGCGGGTCCCACTCCTCGGCGAGCAGGCCGAGGTCGTTGCGCAGGGACAGCAGCTTCTCGAACAGCTTGCGGGCCTCGTCCACCCGGCCGATCATCGCGAGGTCGTCCGCCATCCAGAACGAGCAGGCCAGGAAGGCGCCCTCGTCACCGGGCAGGCCGTCGACGCCCTCGTCGCCGCCCGACGTGGGGTAGCGCAGGATGAAGCCGTCCGGGGTGGACAGCTCGCGCTGGATCGCCTCGATGGTGCCGATCACGCGCTTGTCGTCCGGGGGCAGGAAGCCCATCTGCGGGATGAGGAGCAGGGACGCGTCCAGCTCCTTGGAGCCGTAGGACTGCGTGAACGTGTTGCGTTCCTTGTCGTAGCCCTTCTCGCAGACGTCCCGGTGGATGTCGTCGCGCAGCTCGCGCCACTTCTCCAGCGGGCCGTCCGCGTCGCCGGACTCGATCAGCTTGATCGTGCGGTCGACGGCGACCCAGGCCATGACCTTGGAGTGCACGAAGTGACGGCGCGGGCCGCGCACCTCCCAGATGCCCTCGTCCGGCTCGTCCCAGTGCTGCTCGAGGTAGCGGATCAGCTTGAGCTGGAGCAGGGAGGCGTAGTCGTTGCGGGCCAGACCCGTCATGTGGCCCAGGTGCAGGGCCTCGGTGACCTCGCCGTAGACGTCCAGCTGGAGCTGGTGCGCGGCGCCGTTGCCGACCCGGACCGGGCCGGAGTTCTCGTAGCCGGGCAGCCAGTCCAGCTCGGCCTCGCCCAGCTCGCGCTCGCCCGCGATGCCGTACATGATCTGGAGGTTCTCGGGGTCGCCGGCGACGGCCCGCAGCAGCCACTCGCGCCAGGCGCGGGCCTCCTCGCGGTAGCCGGTGCGCAGCAGCGAGGACAGCGTGATCGCCGCGTCGCGCAGCCAGGTGTAGCGGTAGTCCCAGTTGCGGACACCGCCGATGTCCTCGGGCAGCGAGGTGGTGGGCGCGGCGACGATGCCGCCGGTCGGCCCGTAGGTCAGCGCCTTGAGCGTGATGAGCGAGCGGATCACGGCCTCGCGGTAGGGGCCGTGGTACGTGCAGTGCTCGACCCACTCGCGCCAGAAGTCCTCGGTCGCCTGGAGCGACTGCTCGGGTTCGGGCAGCGGGGGCGGCTGCTTGTGCGAGGGCTCCCACGAGATCGTGAACGCGATCCGGTCACCCGGCGCGACCGTGAAGTCGGCGTACGTGGTCAGCGACTTTCCGTAGGTCTCGCACTCGGTGTCGAACCACACGGAGTCGGGGCCCGCGACGGCCACCGTACGGCCCTCGTGCTTGTGCACCCACGGCACGACCCGGCCGTAGGAGAACCGCATCCGCAGCGCGGAGCGCATCGGGACGCGGCCCGAGACGCCCTCGACGATCCGGATCAGCTGGGGCGCGCCGTCGCGAGGGGGCATGAAATCGGTCACCCGAACCGTGCCGCGCGGGGTGTCCCACTCGGACTCCAGGATGAGCGAGTCGCCCCGGTAGGTGCGCCGGGCCGCGCGCGGCGGCGGCGCGTCGGAGGCGTGCGCGGGGCCGAGGCGCCAGAACCCGTGCTCCTCGGTGCCGAGCAGACCTGCGAAGATCGCGTGCGAGTCGAAGCGGGGCAGGCACAGCCAGTCGACTGTGCCGTCCCGGCAGACCAGTGCGGCGGTCTGCATGTCTCCGATGAGTGCGTAATCTTCGATGCGCCCGGCCACGTGCAACTCCAGTCGAACGGCCACGTCACCCCCATGTGGAACGGGGGCTGTCGCTAGTGCGGTCAAGGGGTCGTTTGTAATGCGTCGTTGAGCGCTGAAGCAAAGCAGCCGCTCAGCCCTCTGGGCAAAACGCCGATTCCTGCTCAACGAACTGACGAGCTCTCGTTGTTCCGGTGGGGATACGGACTGGGGTGTGCCGTCTTGCCGACCGGGCTCGGCAGCGAGTGTCCGAGCAGGATACGACGCACGTAGATGATCTGCGTGCCGCTCCGGACAACCTGGGTGGGCCGAACGGGTGAGCAACGGGTGAGAAACCGGTGCGCGGGGGCCGCCCGTGTCGACCCGTGCGCGGAGCGTGGCCGGAAGCCATCTCCCTGAGGCGCTGATACCCTGGTAGCCCGTGGACCGGTGGTCTCGAAGCCCCCGAACCGCACCTCCGAATCGCGACCACGGGAGCCCCCTCTTGGCCATGACGCCCAAATCCACGACGACCAAGCACATCTTCGTCACCGGGGGTGTCGCCTCCTCGCTCGGCAAGGGCCTGACGGCTTCCAGCCTCGGCATGCTGCTGAAAGCGCGGGGTCTGCGCGTCGTGATGCAGAAGCTCGACCCGTATCTGAACGTCGACCCGGGCACGATGAACCCCTTCCAGCACGGTGAGGTGTTCGTCACCAACGACGGCGCCGAGACCGACCTGGACATCGGCCACTACGAGCGCTTCCTCGATCGTGACCTGGACGGCTCCGCCAATGTCACCACCGGTCAGGTTTACTCGACGGTGATCGCCAAGGAGCGACGTGGCGAGTACCTGGGTGACACCGTGCAGGTCATCCCGCACATCACCAACGAGATCAAGCACCGTATCCGCCGGATGGCCACGGACGAGGTCGACGTCGTGATCACCGAGGTCGGCGGCACGGTCGGCGACATCGAGTCGCTGCCGTTCCTGGAGACGGTCCGCCAGGTCCGTCACGAGGTCGGCCGGGACAACGTCTTCGTGGTGCACATCTCGCTCCTGCCGTACATCGGTCCCTCGGGTGAGCTGAAGACCAAGCCGACCCAGCACTCGGTCGCGGCGCTGCGGAACATCGGTATCCAGCCGGACGCGATTGTGCTGCGCTGCGACCGCGAGGTGCCGACCGCGATCAAGCGCAAGATCTCGCTGATGTGCGACGTCGACGAGGACGCGGTGGTGGCCTGCCCCGACGCCCGCTCGATCTACGACATCCCCAAGACCGTGCACGGCGAGGGCCTGGACGCCTACGTCGTCCGCAAGCTGGACCTTCCGTTCCGTGATGTGGACTGGACGACCTGGGACGACCTGCTCGACCGCGTCCACAACCCCGACCACGAGATCACCCTCGCGCTGGTCGGCAAGTACATCGACCTGCCCGACGCCTACCTCTCGGTCACCGAGGCACTGCGCGCCGGCGGCTTCGCCAACAAGGCCCGGGTGAAGATCAAGTGGGTCACGTCGGACGACTGCAAGACCCCGGCGGGCGCCAAGGCGCAGCTCGAGGACGTCGACGGCATCTGCATCCCGGGCGGCTTCGGCGACCGCGGCGTGCTGGGCAAGGTCGGCGCGATCCGCTACGCCCGTGAGCACCGGATTCCGCTGCTCGGCCTGTGCCTGGGCCTGCAGTGCATCGTGATCGAGGCCGCGCGCAACCTGGCCGACATCGGCGACGCCAACTCCACCGAGTTCGACCCGGCGACCGGCCACCCGGTCATCTCCACCATGGCCGAGCAGCTCGACATCGTGGCGGGCGAGGGCGACATGGGCGGAACGATGCGCCTGGGCATGTACCCGGCCAAGCTGGCCGAGGGCTCCATCGTCCGTGAGGTCTACGACGACAAGGAGTACGTCGAGGAGCGGCACCGTCACCGCTACGAGGTGAACAACGCCTACCGCGCCGAGCTCGAGAAGAAGGCGGGCATCCTGTTCTCCGGCACCTCGCCGGACGGCAAGCTCGTCGAGTACGTCGAGTACCCGCGCGACGTCCACCCGTACCTGGTCGCCACGCAGGCCCACCCGGAGCTGCGCTCGCGGCCCACGCGTCCGCACCCGCTGTTCGCCGGCCTGGTGAAGGCGGCGGTCCAGCGGGCCGTCGAGGCGGAGAAGACGTCGAAGTAACACACCAGTTGTACGGTGGCCGGGGTGCAAACCTTCAAGGGTGGGCACCCCGGTTTTCGTTTGCGCACGTGGCACGTGGAAGGACGCATGGCATGACGATCAAGGACACCGCCGAGGCGTGGGAGATCCGGTCGAGCGAGACCCCCTTCGTCGGCAACAAGACCTCCGTCCGCACGGACGAGGTGGTCATGCCCGACGGCTCGGTGGTCCGCCGGGACTACCAGGTGCACCCGGGGTCCGTGGCCGTCCTCGCCCTCGACGAGGAGGATCGTGTCCTGCTCATCAAGCAGTACCGCCACCCCGTACGGCAGAAGCTGTGGGAGATCCCGGCCGGTCTGCTCGACGTGCCCGGCGAGAACCCGCTGCACGCCGCCCAGCGCGAGCTGTACGAGGAGGCGCACGTCAAGGCCGAGGACTGGCGGGTGCTGACCGACGTCTACCCCACCGCGGGCGGCTGTGACGAGTCGGTGCGCGTCTTCCTGGCCCGCGACCTGTCCGAGGCCGACGGGGACCGCTTCGCGGTGGAGGACGAGGAGGCCGACATGGAGCACGCGCGCGTGCCGGTCGACGAGCTCGTGCGGAGTGTGCTCGCGGGCGACGTGCACAGCAACTGCCTCGTCGTGGGCGTCCTCTCTTTGATCGCCGCGCGCACCGGCGACGGTCTCGACGCGCTGCGTCCGGCCGAGGCGCCCTGGCCGGCGCGCCCGTTCGAGGCGTGAGGCACACCTCGGCGCTCCGCGTCCGCCCTCGTCCGACCTCCGGAGACCGTCCCCGCGAGCCTCTTCCGGCGCCGCCCCACCCCCGTCCGGTGTGACGATCGGCTGATCCGATCGGGGGACGTCTCGGCGACGCCCGCCCTACTCCACCCGGAACGTCGCAGAGCGTGAACTAGGCTCGGGAATCGCCCGATCCGGAGTCCCGGCGGGCTTGCGCGTGCGGTGGGACGGGAGTGTGGCCCGTGACGGATCAGGCAGTGGACACAGGCGGCGTGCAGCTGTCGGGACACGCTGCGACGGAGGGCCATTTCCTGGGCAGATTCCGGGAGTTGAAAGAACTGCGCGCGGACATCGAGCGCACGGGGCTGGACACCATCTCGGGGAAGAAGGCGCCACGCGCGCGCGTGCTCCTCATCGCCGGGCGGCCCGGCTCGGGACGCACGGCGCTCGCCGAGGAGCTCGTCCGGCAGGTCGCCGACCGCTACCGGGACGGCGTCCTGCGCGCCCGCCTCGCCGAACCCGACGGCACTCCGGTGCCCGTCGAGCGGGCCGCCCGTGAACTGCTCGCCGCGCTCGACGTGCCGGCCCCGCCCGGCGCCGACGAGGACGATCTCTCGGCCCTCCTGCGCCAGGCCCTCGCGAAGCGCCGCGTGCTGCTCCTGCTCGACGACGCGGCCGGCGCCGAACAGGTCGACGCGCTGCTCCCGGACACCCCCCAGTGCCTCCTGGTCGCCGTCTCCGCCGGACCACTCACCGGCATCGCGGACGTCCGCCCCTGCACCCTGGGCGGCCTGGACACCAAGTCGGGCCTCGAACTGCTGAGCCGGTACACCGGCTCGGTCCGCATCACCGTCGACCCGCGCTCCGCCGAGGGCCTCGTGGAGGCCTGCCAGGGCCAGCCCGCCGCGCTGAACCTGGCCGGCGGGTGGCTCGCCGCCCGTCCCAAGGCGGCCGTCGCCGACCTCGCCAAGCAGCTCAACGCGGAGGGCGACGAGGGCTCCCCGCTCAGCCGGGTCTTCCGGCTCGTGCACGCCGCGCTGCCCGCCCCCGCCGCCCGGGTACTGCGACTGCTCTGCCTGGCCCCGGCCGGCCTGGCGGACCCGCACACCGCCTCCGCGCTCGCCGGCTGCTCGGTGGGCGCCGCCCGCACCACCCTGGACGACCTCGCCGCGCTGGGCCTGCTGCGGCCCCTGGACTCCCCGCTGCCCCAGTACGAGGTACCCGCCTGCCTGTACCCGCTGCTGCGGGCCGCCGCCGAGACCCACGACCGCCCCGCCGAGCTCCAGCTGGCCCGCGCCCGCATGCTGGAGCGGACGGTACGGCTGCTCCAGTCCTGCCGGGCCGTCACCGAGACCGACACCCCCCAGGCGCGCGAGAAGCTCCAGGGCATCCCCGGCGCCCTGCGCTTCCCCACCCCGCGCGCGGCCGCCGAATGGCTGCGGGTCCGCCGGCCCGCCCTGCTCGCCTCGGCGCGCCTCGCGGTCGCCGACGGCGAGCTGGACACCCTGGCCCGCCGTCTGATGTCCCAGCTGGTCAGGGCGATGGTCGCGCATTTCGGCACCCAGGCGGCCGCGCCCGACCTGTACGGCGTCCATCAGCTCGTCCTGGACGTGGCCCGGCGCCGGAACCTGCCCCGCGAGAAGGCCGCCGCCCTGCTGAACCTCGCCGACGTCGACGCCAGGACCGGTCGCACGGCGGAGGCGTTGGTGCGCTATCGGGCCGCCCTGGACGCCGGACGCGAGGCGAACGACCCGTACGCGATCGGTCGCGCGATGGAATCCGTGGGCGGCGCGCATCTCGAGCTCGGGGACTACGACCGGGCCGCCGACTGGTTCGGACGCGCCCTCGCCCAGCGGCTGGCCCGCGACGAGCGCGCGGACGCCGCCCGGCTCTACGGCCGTATCGCCACCGCGCACACCTACGCGGGCCGCTACGGCGAGGCGCAGCGGGCCTGGCGGGCCGCGGCCGCCGGGCACCGCAAGAACGACGACGTCGGCGCGCACGCGCGGGCACTGAGCGAGCTGGCCCGGGTCCAGGAGTACGCGGGGCGCCCCGAGGAGTCGCTGCGCACCTGCGAGGAGGCGGTGGAGTGGGCCCGGCGCGCGGAGGACGCGCGGCTCCAGGCCGCGGTGCAGCTGAGGCTGGCCGACACCCTGGAGCGCCTCGGCGACCCGATCGCGGCCGCCCTGCACCGGGGCGCGGCCGAGCGCATCCTGGGAGAGGAGCTCCCGGACCGCGATCCGGAGCCGGGACCGCAACCGCAACCGCAACCGGGACCCGTTCCCGAGTCGGGACCGGAGCCGGCGACGGAGCTCGGAGCAGGGCCGGCAGGGCCCGCGGAGCCGGCGGTTGAGCCGACAACAGAGCCCGAAGCAGGGCCGACAGCAGGGGCGGAAAGGCCTGATCACACGGAACACCGCGCTAACACCTACGAAATCCGTAGTGCATCCGCTGAAGATTGATGCAATGAAAGGCTAGACAGCGGGAACGCCTTCATTAAACTGGCTCTGCCGCACGTTCTCCTGCGGTGCATCCCGGTGTGCCCTGTATCTCCGGGTATGTCATTTGCTGTGCCCCCACATCTTCTGAGCCAAGGACCGTGATCCACGTGAAGGTCGGCATCCCCCGCGAGGTCAAGAACAACGAGTTCCGGGTGGCCATCACCCCCGCCGGTGTGCACGAACTGGTGCGCCACGGCCACCAGGTCGTCGTCGAACGCAACGCCGGTGTCGGTTCGTCCATCACGGACGAGGAGTACGTGGCCGCCGGCGCGCGCATCCTCGAGACCGCCGACGAGGTGTGGGCCACCGCCGACCTGCTGCTGAAGGTCAAGGAGCCCATCGCCGAGGAGTACCACCGCCTCCGCAAGGACCAGACGCTGTTCACCTACCTGCACCTGGCCGCGTCCAAGGAGTGCACGGACGCCCTCGTCGAGTCCGGCACCACGGCGATCGCCTACGAGACGGTCGAGCTGCCGAGCCGCGCGTTGCCGCTGCTCGCCCCGATGTCCGAGGTCGCGGGCCGGCTGGCCCCCCAGGTCGGCGCCTACCACCTGATGCGCGCCAACGGCGGCCGCGGTGTGCTGCCCGGCGGCGTACCGGGTGTGCTGGCCGCCAAGGCGGTCGTGATCGGCGGCGGCGTCTCCGGCTGGAACGCGGCGCAGATCGCCATCGGCATGGGCTTCCACGTGACGCTGCTCGACCGCGACATCAACAAGCTCAAGGAGGCCGACAAGATCTTCGGTACGAAGATCCAGACGGTCGTCTCCAACGCCTTCGAGCTGGAGAAGGCCTGCCTCGACGCCGACCTCGTCATCGGCGCCGTCCTCATCCCGGGCGCCAAGGCTCCCAAGCTGGTCACCAACGAGCTCGTGTCCCGGATGAAGCCGGGAAGTGTCCTTGTCGACATCGCGATCGACCAGGGCGGCTGCTTCGAGGACTCCCGTCCGACCACCCACGCCGAGCCGACCTTCCCGGTCCACGAGTCGGTCTTCTACTGCGTCGCCAACATGCCCGGCGCGGTCCCGAACACCTCCACCTACGCGCTCACCAACGCCACGCTGCCGTACATCGTCGAACTCGCCGACAAGGGCTGGGTGGAGGCGCTGCGCCGCGATGCCGCGCTGGCCAAGGGCCTCAACACCCATGACGGCAAGGTCGTTTACCGCGAGGTCGCGGAGGCGCACGGCCTGGAGCACATGGAGCTCGACCAGCTGCTCGGCTGAGCCGCCGCGCCGAGCCGATCGGCCAAGTCGCCCCGGGGGAAAAGGCGATACGTCAACACAGGTCGTCAACCCCGCACACCCGGCCGGACCTTGCCCGACAAGGTCCGGCCGGATGTGTGTATGGTCACTTTGCGGCTCTCGGCCAACTCGCCTCGAACGTAACGCTTCGACCGATTCGTACACCGGCGAAACCTGCCGTGCGACGGCCGTACGCCCTTGACAGCGGGATGTTTCATTGCCGACACATCGGGCCGGGTCCGGCGGATTGTGTTGCTGCGAACACCCGACACGCCATAGAGTCGCCGACTGTCGGCATGGTGCCACGCTGACCTTGTCTAGAAGTTTCCTGGTCACCAAGGAGGTAAGACGACTTGTGAATGAGTCGACATTTGCTCCCGGGGGTGGTCAACCAGGAATGCCGACGCGGGCCCAGGTCTCCGCGGGGCACGAGGCTGTCGGCTCCGTCGCTGTCCGAACCTTCGCAGCCCACCAGAGCCAGCGCAGCCCCCATATGGCTCTGTCAGCACACCAGAGCATGGATGGCCATTACGTGAACGCCATGGCCGGCGACGGAAGTGGCGCGCCCCGCAACCACTTCGCCGACTACGACGAACTGCCCGAAGGGCACTTCTACGATCCCGATGCCGAATACGAGCCGGATCCGGAGTACGCGGCCACGCTCGCGCCCGACGCGGCCCGACAGCGCCGTGAGCGCGTCGGTCCGACCGGACGCCCGCTGCCGTACTTCCCGATCCCGGGCCCGCTGACCCAGCACGGCCCCGCGACGATCATCGCGATGTGCAACCAGAAGGGCGGCGTGGGCAAGACCACGTCGACCATCAACCTGGGTGCCGCGCTCGCGGAGTACGGCCGGCGCGTGCTGCTCGTGGACTTCGACCCGCAGGGCGCGCTGTCGGTCGGTCTCGGCGTCAATCCGATGGAGCTCGACCTCACCGTCTACAACCTGCTCATGGAGCGGGGCATGGCGGCGGACGAGGTGCTCCTGAAGACAGCGGTCCCGAACATGGACCTGCTGCCCAGCAACATCGACCTGTCGGCCGCCGAGGTCCAGCTGGTCTCCGAGGTCGCGCGCGAGTCCACGCTCCAGCGTGCGCTCAAGCCGCTGATGGACGACTACGACTACATCGTCATCGACTGTCAGCCCTCGCTCGGTCTGCTCACCGTGAACGCCCTGACGGCCGCTCACAAGGTGATAGTGCCGCTGGAGTGCGAGTTCTTCGCCCTCCGGGGTGTCGCGCTGCTGACCGAGACCATCGAGAAGGTCCAGGAACGGCTCAACCCGGAACTGGAGCTCGACGGGATCCTCGCGACGATGTACGACTCGCGCACCGTGCACAGCCGTGAGGTGCTCGCGCGGGTCGTCGAGGCCTTCGACGACCACGTCTACCACACGGTCATCGGGCGCACGGTCCGCTTCCCGGAGACCACGGTCGCCGGTGAGCCGATCACCACGTACGCCTCCAACTCCGTCGGCGCCGCCGCCTACCGTCAGCTCGCCAGGGAGGTGCTCGCCCGGTGTCACGCCGAGTGAGTCTGCCGGGGGCCGACGAACTCTTCCGTACGACAGGGGGAATGGCGCTTCAGTCGTCCGCGCCCCGGCGCCCCGCCAACGGCGAGGCCCGGGTTCCGGCGCCGGCCGGCGAGAGCGACGGGATCGCGGCCGGTGGCGCGGAGGACGCGCCGCAGGCCGTACCCGCGCAGGGCGGTGACGGCGAGGGCGCCGAGCACGTGGCGACCGACGCGGGTCAGGGCGACGCCGGGGAGTCCCGCACCCGGGGCGCCCCCGGGGAGCGCCCCGAGCGGCGCCAGGGCCCGCAGGAAGGTTCTGCCTCCGCCGCCGACGGCCAGTCGCGCAAGCGCGCACGGCAGCCGTCCCGCAGGCCCAGCGGCCGGGAGCGGCACGACGAGAAGATCACCGTCTACGTCTCCGCCGAGGAGCTCATGGACCTGGAGCACGCCCGGCTGGTGCTCCGCGGTGAGCACGGGCTGGCCGTGGACCGGGGACGCATCGTCCGCGAGGCGGTCGCCGTGGTCCTCGCCGACCTGGAGAGCCGCGGGGACGCCAGCATCCTCGTACGACGGCTTCGCGGGCGGTAGCGGTAGCCTGCGAGGGCCATGACCTCGAACGACGCTCCCGTCCCCGGCGCAGCAGCCGGCCGTCGGCGTGCGCTGGGACGGGGACCCGGGACGGCACCGGTACCCGCCGAGCCGGAACCGGATTCCGGAGCGCCGGCCGCACCCGAACCGGTGCCGGACCCCGTGATGCCGGAGCCCGTCGGACCGGAACCGGTCGTACCGGAGCCGGTGGAAGCGGAATCCGTCGTACCGGAGCCGGAATCCCTGGACTCGGAACCCTTCGTTCCGCAAGCCGTCGTGTCCGAGGCGGTGGTGGCGGAGCCCGCCGCGCCGCCATCGGTGGCATCGGCGTCGGTCGAGCCGGCGCCGGTCGTGCCGGAACCCGTGGTGCCGGGGTCTGTCGGTCCGGAATCCGGGGGTGAGTCCCCGGAAGCTCCCGACGGCGTTTTCAAGGTGCGTCTCGCCAACTTCGAGGGGCCCTTCGACCTGCTGCTCCAGTTGATCTCCAAGCACAAGATGGACGTCACCGAGGTCGCGCTGTCGAAGGTGACCGACGAGTTCATGACGCACATCCGGGCGATGGGGCCCGACTGGGACCTGGACCAGACGACCGAGTTCCTGGTCGTGGCCGCCACGCTGCTCGACCTCAAGGCGGCCCGGCTGCTGCCCGCCGCGGAGGTCGAGGACGAGGCCGACCTTGCCCTGCTGGAGGCCCGTGACCTGCTGTTCGCCCGGCTTCTGCAGTACCGGGCCTACAAGCGGGTCGCCGACATCTTCACCCAGCGCCTGGAGAGCGAGGCCCGGCGCTACCCCCGTACCGTCGGTCTGGAACCGCACCACGCGGAGCTGCTGCCCGAGGTCGTCATCAGCATCGGCCCGGAGGGGTTCGCGAGGCTCGCGGTCAAGGCGATGCAGCCGAGGGCGAAGCCGCAGGTGTACGTCGACCACATCCACGCGCCGCTGGTGAGCGTGCAGGAGCAGGCCGGGATCGTCGTCGCACGGCTCCGGGAGCTCGGCGAGGCCAGCTTCCGGACGCTGGTGGCGGACACCGAGGACACGCTCACCGTCGTGGCCCGCTTCCTGGCGCTGCTCGAGCTGTACCGGGAGAAGGCGGTCGCGCTCGACCAGGAGACCGCGCTCGGTGAGCTGCTGGTGCGCTGGACCGGCGGGGACGGGGACGCACCGCCGATGGTCACGGACGAGTTCGACCGGCCGCCCGAGAAGCCCGAGGAGCCCGAGAAGGAGACGAGGACGTGACCGAGGAGAGCGTCGCCGCACTCGACCTCAAGCCGGCCCTGGAGGCCGTCCTGATGGTCGTCGACGAGCCCGCGACCGAGGAACACCTGGCGAAGATCCTCCAGCGGCCCCGGCGCAAAATCGCGGACGCGCTGCGCGAGCTGGCCGACGAGTACACCGTGCAGGGGCGTGGCTTCGAGCTCAGGCTCATCGCGGGGGGCTGGCGTTTCTACACCCGGCCCGAGTACGCGGCGGCCGTCGAGGGCTTCGTGCTGGACGGGCAGCAGGCCCGGCTCACACAGGCGGCGCTGGAGACCCTGGCGGTCGTCGCGTACCGCCAGCCCGTCAGCCGCAGCAGGGTCTCCGCGGTGCGCGGAGTGAACTGTGACGGCGTGATGCGCACCCTGCTCCAGCGCGGTCTGGTCGAGGAGGCGGGCGCGGAACCCGAAACAGGTGCGATCCTGTACGTGACGACGAACTACTTTCTGGAGCGGATGGGCCTGCGCGGCCTGGACGAGCTCCCGGAGCTCGCGCCCTTTCTCCCCGAGGCGGAGGCGATCGAGGCCGAGATGCTGGAAGGGGTCCCGTCGTTCGATCCGGACGCACCGGATGCAGATGCAGACGACACGACGACGACGGAACTTTGATGCGAAGCAGTGGCAGCGGCAGTGGCAGGAACAACGGGCGTGGCAAGCCCCGGGGTACCGGCGGGGGCGGTTCCCAGCCGAGGGGCGGCTCGGGAGGCCGCGACGACCGGCAGAGGGGCGGCTCCGGAGGCCGCGACGACAGGTCCAGGGGCGGTTCCGGAGGCCGTGACGACAGGCCGCAGAGCGCGGGAGGCCGCGACGACCGGCCGAAGCGTCCGGGCAAGCCGCGTCCCGAGGAGCGTCGCTACGACGTGGGCCCCGGCGCCACCCACGAGGGCCCCAAGGCCGGGCGCGGCGGTGCCGCCCGTGGCGGTGCCAAGGGCGGCCCCAGGCAGGGCCAGCAGCGCGGCGGACGCACGGAGCCGGCGCGCTCCCGTGAGTACGAGACGCGCGCCGAGGAGCGCAACCGGGACCGGTACGCCGGCAAGCCGGACATCAAGCTGCCCAAGACCTTCCCGGGCGCCGAGCAGGAGGGCGAGCGGCTGCAGAAGGTCCTCGCGCGTGCGGGCTACGGTTCCCGGCGCGCCTGCGAGGAGCTGATCGAGCAGGCGCGGGTCGAGGTCAACGGCGAGATCGTCCTGGAGCAGGGCAAGCGGGTCGACCCGGAGAACGACGAGGTCAAGGTCGACGGCCTGACGGTCGCCACCCAGTCGTACCAGTTCTTCTCGCTGAACAAGCCGGCCGGCGTCGTCTCCACGATGGAGGACAACGAGGGCCGGCAGTGCCTCGGCGACTACGTGACCAACCGCGAGACGCGGCTGTTCCACGTCGGGCGGCTCGACACCGAGACCGAGGGCGTCATCCTGCTCACCAACCACGGCGAGCTGGCCCACCGGCTGACCCACCCCCGGTACGGCGTGAAGAAGGTCTACCTCGCGCACATCGTGGGTCCCATCCCGCGTGACCTGGGCAAGCAGCTGAAGGACGGCATCCAGCTGGAGGACGGGTACGCGAAGGCGGACCACTTCCGGGTCGTCGAGCAGACCGGCAAGAACTACCTGGTCGAGGTGACCCTGCACGAGGGCCGCAAGCACATCGTGCGCCGGATGCTGGCGGAGGCCGGCTTCCCGGTCGACAAGCTGGTCCGCGTCGCCTTCGGCCCGATCACCCTGGGCGACCAGAAGTCGGGCTGGCTGCGTCGGCTGTCCAACACCGAGGTCGGCATGCTGATGAAGGAAGTCGAGCTCTAAGGACTCCTGGGGCTCCCAGGGCTTGTGCGCGACCGCACCCCCTTTTTATAGTCGTGGTGACTATTAAAAGGGGGTGTTCGTCGTGCGCGGTTACGACAAGTACGCCCACGAACCCTTCGCCGTCACCGTCGATCTCGCCGTACTCACGCTCCGCGCGGGCGCCCTGCACGTCCTGCTCGTCGAGCGCGGCCAGGAGCCGTACGCCGGCCGGTGGGCCCTGCCGGGGGGCTTCGTGCTGCCGGACGAGTCCGCGGAGACGGCCGCCCGGCGGGAACTCGCCGAGGAGACCGGCCTGAAGGACGTCTCCGGGCTGCACCTCGAACAGTTGCGCACCTACAGCGAGCCCGACCGCGATCCCCGGATGCGGGTCGTGTCCGTCGCCTTCGCCGCGCTGCTGCCCGACGCCCCCGAACCGACGGGCGGCGGCGACGCGGCCCAGGCGCGCTGGCTGCCGTACGAGGCCGCGAAGCCGCTCGCCTTCGACCACGACCGGATCCTGGCCGACGCCCACGACCGGGTCGGCGCCAAACTCGAGTACACCTGCCTCGCCACGGCCTTCTGCCCGCCCGAGTTCACCCTCGGCGAGCTCCGGCAGGTCTACGAGACGGTGTGGGGGACCGGCCTCGACCGGCCCAACTTCCGCCGCAAGGTGCTGGCCACCCCGGGCTTCGTCGAGCCGGTGCCGGGCGGCGCGCGCCTCACCGGCGGCCGCGGCAAGCCCGCCGCCCTCTACCGTGCGGGCGCCGCCACCGCGCTCCACCCGCCCCTGCTGCGACCGCCCCCGGAAGGACGATCCGCATGACCACCTCGACCACCGTCAGGAAGCGCGCCACCGGGTCCCTGCTGGGACTCGCGCTCGGGGACGCGCTCGGGTTTCCGACCGAGTTCAACGACATCGCGTCGATCCTCGCCAAGTGCGGTCCCTGGCGGCGGATGGAACTGCCGAAGCGCGCCTTCGTCTCCGACGACACCCAGATGACGCTCGCGGTCGGGCGGGCCATGCGGACCGCGATGGACCGGGGGCTGCTGGTGCCGACGGCACTCACCCGCCCACTGCGCGAGGAGTTCGTGGACTGGTACCAGTCACCGGACAACAACCGGGCCCCGGGGCGCACCTGCCTGACCGCCTGCAACCTGCTCAAGGACGACCGGCGGGACTGGCGGGACGCCAGCCGGATCGGTTCCAAGGGCTGCGGCGCCAACATGCGCGTCGCCCCCGTCGGACTCGCCCCCGGGCTCAGCGAGGAGCAGCGGGCCGGTGCCGCCCAGCTCCAGTCCGCCCTCACCCACGGGCACCCCACCGCGCTCGCCGCCTCCGACCTCACCGCCCACGCCGTGCGGCTGCTCACGCAGGGGGCCGAGCCGGCGGCGCTGGTCGGACTCCTGAAGGCCTACGCCGTCGACAACCGCTCCCGCTACCACCACCGCTGGCTCGGCGACCTGTGGACCCGCAGCCAGGACCCCAGCCCCGAGCACTTCATGGCGCGCGGCTGGGACGACTGCCTCGGCGTGCTGGAACGCCTCCGGGAGGCGCTGGAGGACCCCGCGCCCGAGAGCGACCCGTGTCTGGCCACGGGGGCGGGGTGGATCGCCGAGGAGGCCATGGCGACCGGCCTGCTGTGCTTCCTGCTCTTCCCCGACGAGCCGGTGACCGCGCTGCGCCGGGCCGCCTGCTCCTCCGGGGACTCCGACTCCATCGCCTGTCTGACGGGCGCCTTCGCGGGCGCGTACGCCGGGGCGGACGCCTGGCCGACGGCGTGGGCGGACCGGATCGAGTACCAGGGGGAGCTGGTGACACTCGGGGCGCTCTGGGACCAGTGACCGCCGGCGGCTGACGGCCGAGCGCCCGATGTCCCTCCGGCCCGGGGGTCAGGTCAGTTTGATCGCGCCGCCCTCGACGGTGATCTGCTGCGCGGGAAGCGGCTTCGTCGCCGGGCCGCCGGCCACCGAGCCGTCGGCGATGCGGAACTCGCTCTTGTGGCAGGGGCAGTGGATGATGCCGTCGGCGACGCTGCCGACGGTGCAGCCCTGATGGGTGCAGACCGCGGAGAACGCCTTGAAGTCGCCCTTCGCCGGCTGGGTGACGACGACCTTCTCCTCCGCGAAGATCTTGCCGCCACCGACGGGGATGTCGGTCGTCTTCGCCAGCTCCTGGCCGGCGGAGGCCTTGGGGGACTGCTCGGACGAGGAGTCGTCCTCGTTGCCGTACTCGCCGCAGCCCGTGGCGAACGCGGCTGCCGCGCCGCCCGTCGCCAGGAGGACCGTGCGGCGTGTCGCGGGGAGGGTCATGTCGTCACTCCGAAAGTGCGGAAGAACCAGAGGGCCGAGGTCAGCCAGATGATCGTGAGTACGGCGAAGACGAGTCCGCCGAGGACCGGCAGCAGCCATCCCGGGAGTCGCTCCGAACGGAGCAGCAGCATCTTGGCACTGAATGCGCCGAAGAAGAAGCAACCCAGGAGGGAGTGCCACATCACGCGCGTTTCGTACGTCTGGCAGCCAAGCGCGTACAGGCAGTGCACCGCGACCGGCACCGCGATCAGGAAGGCGGCCCGGCCCGACCAGCGGTGCAACGTGCCCGACCAGGCGGGCCCCGGCAGCCTGCCGTAGAGCATCGCGGCCGAGACGAGCTGGACCACGGCGAAGAACATCGCGGCCGTCGCCAGCCAGGACTTGACCGCGCCGGTGCTGCTGAAGCCGGCCAGGTTGAAGGCCGTCCCGGCCGGATCGTGGACCTTGCCGTACACGCCGAGGGCGAGCGCCACGGCGGCGGCGACCAGCGCCGGGACCAGGTAACGGGCCGGGTGGTGGCCGCGCCGCGCGGGACCGGAGCCGGGGCCGGGGAAACCCTGGGTGGCGGCGTTCGGGTCGACGGTCATGGTGGCTCCCTGCTCTAAGGGGTCAGGGCGTGGCGGATCAGGGCGTGGCGGGGCGGGCCGTGAGCTGCTGTCCGTCGACCGTCACCGCGCCGGTCTCCGGGTCGATGCGGGGCGCGGGGGAGGGCTCGCCGTCGCGGGTGAGGATGCCGACCTGGGTGCCGTCCTTGAGCACGATCCAGCCGCCGTCGATCTTCGCGGAGCGCACGGTGGCCGTCGCCCGCCACAGCCCGGACGGCTTCGTCGCCCGGTCCGCCGAGAAGGCGTGCTTCCCGCCGCCCACGGTGACCGTACCGTCGACGTGTTCGCCGTCCGTGAGCGTGCCGTCCAGTTTCGCGCCGTGCCTGCCGGTGAGCCGCAGCGTGCCGTCGTCCTCGACGTCGCCCTTGAGCCAGGACTCCTCGGTGTGGCCGTCGCAGTAGTACGCGACCGCCTTGCCGTCGTCGACGGAGACGGCGATCGCCGCCGCGTCGTCGTCCGTGCGGCCGGCGTAGTCGGCGTCGGTGGCCGGGACACGGGAGGGGGAGGGCGCGGGGGCGGGGGTGGTCGCGGTCGGGGCGGTGCTCCGGGCGGGGGCCGGGCTCGGCGACTTCTCCTCGTACGAGGACGAGGCGGTTCTCGTCCCCGTCGTCACGTCGAGCGTCAGCAGGAACAGGCCGAGCACGAGTCCCGCGAGAAGGGTGAGCAGGGGTCCTGGACGCTTCATGTCGGGCCTTCCCCGATGCCGGTCCTGCCGTCGGTGCCGTCGGAGTGCCATGAGAGCGCAGGCCGCACCCGGCGTAAAGGGCGTACGGAGGCGTTCCCGTCTCGGCACGCGGGCGGCACGCCCCGGACCGGCACGGGCTGACTAGGCTGGCTGTGTCAGGAGCCGTAGTCGGCAGTCGGTACGTCAGCAAGGAGCAGCGCCGTGGCGGTACGAGCGGTCCGGGGAGCCGTCCAACTCGAACGGGACGAGGCCGGCCACATGGACGAGCAGGTCGGAGCCCTGCTCACCGCCGTCCTGGAGCGGAACTCGCTCGGCGCGGACGACCTGATCAGCATCTGGTTCACGGCCACACCCGACCTGCACAGCGACTTCCCGGCGGCCGCGGCCCGCAAGCTCGGCATCGTCGACGTACCGCTGATCTGCGCCCAGGAACTCGACATCGCGGGCGCCATGCCGCGGGTCGTGCGCATCCTCGCGCACGTCGAGTCCGACAAGGCGCGTGCCGACATCAACCACGTCTACCTGGGTGCCGCGGCCGCGCTGCGCAGGGACATCGCCCAGTGAGGACCGCGCTCGTCATCGGAACCGGGCTGATCGGCACCTCCGCCGCGCTCGCCCTGGCCCAGCGGGGCGTCGTCGTCCACCTCACCGACCGCGACCCCGGGCAGGCCCGTACGGCGGCGGCGCTCGGCGCCGGCACCGACGCGGAGCCCGAGGGCCCGGTCGATCTCGCCGTCGTCGCCGCTCCGCCCGCGCACGTGGCCGCCGTGCTCGCCGACGCGATGCGCAGGGGGGTGGCCCGCGGCTACCTCGACGTGGCCAGCGTCAAGGGCGGGCCGCGCCGTGAGCTCCAGGCGCTCGGCCTCGACCTGTCGGCGTACATCGGTTCCCACCCGATGTCCGGCCGGGAGAAGTCGGGTCCGCTGGCCGCGACCGGCGATCTCTTCGAGGGCCGCCCCTGGGTGCTGACGCCGACCCGGGACACCGACACCGAGGTGCTGAACCTCGCCCTGGAACTGGTCTCGCACTGCCGTGCCGTGCCCGTGGTCATGGACGCGGACGCCCACGACCGCGCGGTGGCGCTCGTCTCCCACATGCCGCACCTGGTCTCCAGCCTGGTCGCGGCACGTCTGGAGCACGCCGAGGAGGCCGCCGTACGGCTGTGCGGGCAGGGCATCCGGGACGTCACCCGGATCGCCGCCTCCGACCCCGGCATGTGGATCGACATCCTGTCCGCGAACCCGGGGCCGGTCGCCGACCTGCTCACCGACGTGGCCGCCGACCTGGAGGAGACGGTCCGGTCCCTGCGCGCCCTGCAGTCCTCCGACGACGCCAAACGCCGCGGGGGCGTCGACGGCGTCCAGGACGTGCTGCGTCGCGGCAACGCGGGCCAGGTCCGCGTCCCCGGCAAGCACGGGGCCGCGCCGCGGGCGTACGAGGTGGTGGCGGTGCTCATCGACGACCAGCCCGGTCAGCTGGCCCGCATCTTCGCCGACGCCGGACAGGCGGGCGTCAACATCGAGGACGTACGCATCGAGCACGCCACCGGTCAGCAGGCGGGTCTGGTGCAGCTGATGGTCGAGCCGAAGTCCGCGGTGGTGCTGTCCTCGGCGTTGCGCGAGAGGGGCTGGGCGATCCGGCAGTAGGGCGTCCCGGGCCGCGGGCGCCGGGTGCGGAACAGGTACCGGCCGGACGAGTGACGGGCGGCCGGTAACCTTGTGCGGGGCACGTTCGCGCCCCGCACACCCACCGCCTCGCACCAGGAAGGTGTCCCCCCGTGGAAAACGGCGCCACCCAGCCCGTGATTGTCGCCATAGACGGACCCTCGGGCACCGGCAAGTCGAGCACGTCCAAGGCCGTCGCGGCCCGGCTCGGGCTGAGCTACCTGGACACCGGCGCCCAGTACCGGGCGATCACGTGGTGGATGGTGACCAACGGGATCGACATCGAGGACCCCACGGCGATCGCCGCCGTCGCCGGGAAGGCGGAGATCCTCTCGGGCACCGACCCGGCGGCTCCGACGATCACGGTCGACGGCGTCGACGTGGCCGGCCCGATCCGGACCCAGGAGGTCACCGCCAAGGTCAGCGCGGTGAGCGCGGTACCCGAGGTGCGGGCCCGGATCACCGAGCTGCAGCGCTCGCTGGCGGCCTCCATGGACAAGGGGATCGTCGTCGAGGGCCGTGACATCGGGACGACCGTGCTGCCCGACGCCGACCTCAAGATCTTCCTGACCGCGTCCCCGGAGGCCCGTGCCGCCCGGCGCAGCGGCGAACTGAAGGGCGCGGACATCCGCACCACCCGCGAGGCGCTGATCAAGCGGGACGCGGCCGACTCCTCCCGCAAGACCTCCCCGCTCGCCAAGGCGGACGACGCCGTCGAGGTGGACACCACCGAGCTGACGCTGGCCCAGGTCGTCGAGTGTGTCGTCACCCTCGTCGAGGAGAAGCGGGCCGCCGGGTGACCGCCGCGTCCACGCCCTCGGAGAAGGGTGCCGAAGTCGGGCGGCGCATCGGCGTCGGCCTGATGTACGGGCTGTTCAGGCCGCGGGTGCTGGGCGCCTGGAAGGTGCCGGCGAGCGGCCCCCTGATCTTCGCGATCAACCACTCCCACAACGTCGACGGCCCGATGGTGATGGGCGTGGCGCCCCGGCCGACGCACTTCCTGATCAAGAAGGAAGCGTTCATCGGCCCCCTCGACCCGTTCCTGACCGCCATCGGCCAGCTCAAGGTCGACCGCGACACCACCGACCGGACGGCGATCACCCGCGCGCTGGGTGTGCTGGAGAGCGGCGGCGTCCTCGGGATCTTCCCGGAGGGCACCCGTGGCGAGGGCGACTTCGCCGCCCTGCGCGCCGGGCTCGCGTACTTCGCGGTGCGCGGCGGGGCTCCGATCGTGCCCGTCGCCGTGCTGGGAAGTTCCGGACGGCGCGGACGGTTGATAAAGGCACTGCCCCCGCTGCGCTCCCGCGTCGACGTCGTCTTCGGCGACCCGTTCGACGCGGGCGACGGCAGCGGGCTGCGGACCCGCAAGGCGCTGGACGCGGCCACCGAACGCATCCAGAAGCAGTTGGCCGCACACCTGGAAAACGCCAGGCGCCTGACCGGGCGCTGAGCGACACTGAATACCGAGTAGTGGATCAACCCGAACAAAACGGCTGCTCCACCGATCACCACGAATGAACGACGAGGTACGGACTTCATGAACGACCACAGCCAGCCCGACGGCTCGGAAGCCTTCGAGCACGATCACGGGGCGCTCGGCGACGCCGAGTACGCGGAGTTCATGGAGCTCGCCGCCGTCGAGGGCTTCGACGTCGAGGACGTCGAGGGGGCGATCGAGGCCGCCGGTCACGGGCCGCTGCCGGTGCTCGCCGTCATCGGCCGCCCGAACGTCGGCAAGTCGACCCTGGTGAACCGGATCATCGGCCGCCGCGAGGCCGTCGTCGAGGACAAGCCGGGCGTCACCCGCGACCGCGTCACCTACGAGGCGGAGTGGGCGGGCCGCCGCTTCAAGCTCGTCGACACCGGCGGCTGGGAGCAGGACGTCCTCGGTATCGACGCCTCCGTGGCCGCGCAGGCCGAGTACGCGATCGACGCCGCCGACGCCGTGGTCTTCGTCGTGGACGCCAAGGTCGGCGCCACCGACACCGACGAGGCGGTCGTCCGGCTGCTGCGCAAGGCCGGCAAGCCCGTCGTGCTGGCCGCCAACAAGGTGGACGGCCTGAGCGGCGAGGCCGACGCGACCGCCCTGTGGTCCCTGGGCCTCGGCGAACCGCACCCGATCTCCGCTCTGCACGGCCGCGGCACCGGCGACATGCTGGACGCCGTCCTGGAGGCGCTGCCCGAGGCCCCCGCGCAGACCTTCGGCACCGCGGTCGGCGGCCCGCGCCGCATCGCGCTCATCGGCCGCCCGAACGTCGGCAAGTCCTCGCTGCTCAACAAGGTGGCCGACGAGGAGCGCGTCGTCGTCAACGAGATCGCGGGCACCACCCGTGACCCGGTCGACGAGCTGATCGAACTCGGTGGCGTGACCTGGAAGTTCGTCGACACGGCGGGCATCCGCAAGCGCGTCCACCTCCAGCAGGGCGCCGACTACTACGCCTCGCTGCGTACCGCGGCCGCCGTCGAGAAGGCCGAGGTGGCGGTCATCCTGATCGACGCCTCCGAGTCCATCTCGGTCCAGGACCAGCGCATCGTCACCATGGCCGTCGACGCGGGCCGTGCCCTCGTCATCGCCTACAACAAGTGGGACACCCTCGACGAGGAGCGCCGCTACTACCTGGAGCGGGAGATCGAGACCGAGTTCGCCCAGGTCGCCTGGGCGCCCCGGGTGAACGTCTCGGCGCGTACCGGCCGGCACATGGAGAAGCTGGTCCCGGCGATCGAGGCCGCTCTGGCCGGCTGGGAGACCCGCGTCCCGACGGGCCGTCTGAACGCCTTCCTGGGTGAGCTGGTCGCGGCCCACCCGCACCCGGTCCGGGGCGGCAAGCAGCCGCGCATCCTCTTCGGCACCCAGGCCGGGACCAAGCCCCCGCGGTTCGTCCTCTTCGCCTCCGGCTTCATCGAGGCGGGCTACCGGCGCTTCATCGAGCGCCGGCTGCGCGAGGAGTTCGGCTTCGAGGGCACCCCGATCCACATCTCGGTGCGGGTGCGCGAGAAGCGCGGCGCCAACAAGAAGAAGTAACGGCGACACGGCTGGAGGGCGGCACCCGTCACGGGTGCCGCCCTCCAGCCGTGATCAGTGATCAGAAGCTTCTGCGGGGGGCCGGCGGGAGCGCCGCCGGGACGTGGTGCGTCGCGGTCGGCATGGGCTGCTGGCCGAGCTGCCCGACCCGCTGCCACTGGGACTGCTGCCCGACCCGCGCGCTCTGCGCCCCCGCGCTGTAGGCGCTGTAGGAGCTGCTGAACGACCCCGGGCGGGGCGCCGGGTAGGTGCTCGCGTGGTGCGGGAGGTGCCCGAAGGCGGTGAACCCCAGGTCGTCCTCGCCGCTGCGGTCGCCCGGCAGCGAACGGAACGTCTTGACGTACTCGGCGTAGAGCGCGTCGTAGATCGGCGTGGCCGATGGGCCGCCCTGAGCGTCCTGGGCCGGTCGCGCGGACGGGATCGACTGGAAGGACGGGCGGCGGGGAACGTCGTAGGTGTGCACGTATGTCCAAACGACGCGGCACCGGAAGAGATGCGGCCCGGCAGGCGCCGTGAGGCGGGCGCGGGGCCGCGTCCGCGGACGGCCCTTCAGCCGCCCTGCGACCGCAGTCCCCGCCCGGTGGGCGACCTCAGGTGCCGGCGAGCGGCAGTGCCGCACCGACCAACTGCCCGCCGGCCGCGGCCTTGTCCAGCGCGTCCCGCAGCAGGTCCTCCCGGGGCTGGCGCCCGATGGAGCCCACCGGTGCCGCGAACATCAGCACCTGCTGGTGCTTGTTGGCGGCCGCCCGCCAGCCCTCCGTCACCTGCAACGGCTGGTGGGCCTGCCACCAGGCGACCGGCTGCCCGCCGTTGACCGAGGGCTGGAGCACCGCGTGCAGCTGGCCCATCGCGAGCAGCACGGACCAGCCGTGCTGCACCGGCGGCACCTCGGTCAGCTCGGACAGCGGCATGAAGCCCTGCTCGATCAGGAGCGGCAGGAAGTCGTCACCGGCGCCGGTCGTGCCGGGGCGCACGATGGGCGCGGTCGGCTCGACGACCAGCGCCGGGTGCAGCTCCCCGGCGATCAGGACGAGTCCGCTGGTGACGCCGAGCACGGCCTGCTCGGGGGTGACCTTGTCGGGGTCCAGGTCGACGGTGTCGCCGTTGATGGAGCGGACGGCGCCCTGGAGCTGCTCCTCGGTGACCTGGACGATCTGTGAGGGCAGGCAGGTGGAGTGGGCGAAGGCGAGGACGGCGGTCTCGTCCCCGATGAACAGGACGGTGCTGGTGCGTTCGTTCTCGGAGTCGCCCGGGGTGCGGCAGGACGTGCAGTCGTAACTGCCCGGGGCGTTGTCTCCGGCGAGCAGCCGGTCGGCTTCTTCGTCGCCGATCTCGGCACGTACCTCGTCGCTGACGTCGAGCATGCGCGGCACGGGTGACTCCCTCGGATGCGGTGCGTGGGCGAGGCGGGTGGCCCCCGGCTCGTGGTCCGGGTGGGTCCCGGCTCATGAAGAAGACAACGGGCGATCTGTGGCCAGGGTCACGCTGGACGGCGAACGAAATCGAACCAACCTGCGCGCGCGGTCACGATACGTGCGGAATCCGCCACTCCCTGTCAAGTAACGGAGAGGTCACGGCAGTTGATCCGGTGAGCTGGCTCACAGTCCGTTCGAAGGCGTGGTCGACAAATCAGGAAATGAGGGAACGAAGTAGGTGGCCGGAAATCGCCGCTACCTACGGTAACCGCTAACTGGCCTGGGACGACCGGGAGTTGGTTGATAACGACTCGTCAGCTGCCTAGATTGCTCCGCCGTGTGCAACGAGCACCGCCCGGGTACGTCCGTCGGCCGCGCGGCCAGACAACGCGCAGCACCACCGCCGGCGAACGGGGCCAGGCACGACGACCGCGTCCTGCGCGGCCGCCGCGCCGCGGCCAGGGGGAAGCCCGGGTACGTAGAGAGGGATCTACATGTCCGATTGTGCCGATATCCACACCCGCACCTCGCCGCGCAAGACGGCGGTCCTGGCCGGGGCGATCCTGCTCGCCCCCCTCGGACTGCTCTCCGCGACCGGCGACGCCGCGGCGGCCGACAGCGGGGTGTGGGACCGCATCGCCCAGTGCGAGAGCGGCGGCAACTGGTCGATCAACACCGGCAACGGCTACTACGGTGGACTCCAGTTCTCCGCCGGTACCTGGCGCGCGTACGGCGGCACCGCCTACGCGTCGACCGCCGACAAGGCCAGCAAGGCACAGCAGATCTCCGTCGCCACCAAGGTGCAGAACGCCCAGGGGTGGGGCGCGTGGCCGACCTGCTCGGCGCGCGCCGGAGCCTCCGGCAGCGCACCGGGGGGCACCTCGTCCAAGGCCGAGTCGAGCTCCGCCAAGTCCGGCTCCTCGAAGTCCGGTTCGTCGAAGTCGTCGAAGTCCGGTGGCTCGAACTCCGGCACCACGAACTCCTCGAAGTCCTCGGGCTCCTCGCACTCCTCGGGGTCGGGTTCCTCGAACGCGCCGGAGCGCCCGACGGGCCAGACCTCGCGCGGGACGAGCCGGGGCGGCTACACCGTCCGCGCGGGCGACACCCTCAGCACCATCGCGGCCCGCCACGGGCTGACCTGGCAGCGGGTCTACGCCGCCAACGAGGCCGTCGTCGGCGGCGACCCCGACCTGATCGTGCCCGGACAGCGCCTCACGCTCTGAGCCGTTCCCCCTCCGGGACACGCTTCTCCGGGACACGACTCCCGGGGACACGGTGACCCCGTCCGGCGCGACGGCCGGGTGGGGTCACCCACCTCGTGGGACACACTGGGCGCATGCTGGAGACCTCCGCCCGACTGCTGCGCATGCTGTCCCTCCTCCAGGCCCACCGCGAGTGGTCCGGGGCCCAGCTCGCCGACCGGCTGGGCGTCACCGCGCGCACCGTCCGCCGGGACGTGGACCGGTTGCGCGAGCTGGGCTACCCGGTCAACGCCAGCCCCGGCACCGGCGGTGGCTACCAGTTGGGCGCCGGCGCCGAGTTGCCGCCCCTGCTGCTGGACGACGACGAGGCCGTCGCCGTCGCGGTGGGGCTGCGGACGGCCGCCGGGCAGGGCATCGAAGACATCGGCGAAACCTCCGTACGGGCCCTGGCGAAGCTGGAGCAGGTGCTGCCGCACCGGCTGCGGCGCCGGGTGAGCGCCCTCAACGCCTTCACCGTGCCGATGCTGCGCGGCCCGCGGTCCTCCGCCGTCGACCCGGCCGTCCTGACCGAACTCGCCCACCTCTGCCGGGACGCCGAACGCCTGCGCTTCGACTACCGGGGGCACGACGGTACGGCGACCCGCCGGACCGTCGAACCGCACCGCCTGGTGTGCACCGAGCGCCGCTGGTACCTGGTCGCCTGGGACCTCGACCGCGCCGGCTGGCGTACCTTCCGGGTGGACCGCCTCACGCCCAGGCCGCCGCACGGGCCGCGCTTCGCACCGCGTGAGCCCCCCGCCGAGGACCTCGCCGCCTACGTCTCGCAGGGCGTCTCCACGCGCGCGTACGCCACCCACGCCACCGTCCGGCTGCTGGTGCCCCTGGCCGAGGCCGCCGAACGGATCTCGCCCTCCGCCGGGACGCTGGAGCCCGACGGCGACCGGGCCTGTGTGCTGCGCACCGGGGCCGCGAGTCTCGACGTGATGGTGATCCACGTGATGATGGCGGGCTTCGAGTTCGAGGTGCTGGAGCCCGTGGAGCTGATCGAGGCGATCAGGACGGCTCGTGACCGGCTTGATGGCGCTTTGGCTCGGGCCGCGGGATCTCGGCCGCGTACCGCGGATGATGCAGGTCGAACGCCGGGGCCTCCGAGCGGATCCTCGGCAGGGTCGTGAAGTTGTGCCGGGGCGGCGGGCAGGACGTCGCCCATTCCAGGGAGCGGCCGAAGCCCCAGGGGTCGTCGACCTCGACCCTGGTGCCGTACCTGGCGGTCTTCCAGACGTTGTAGAGGAACGGCAGGGTGGAGAGGCCGAGCAGGAACGAGCCGATCGTCGAGACGGTGTTGAGCGCGGTGAACCCGTCGGCGGCGAGATAGTCGGCGTAGCGGCGCGGCATGCCCTCGGCGCCCAGCCAGTGCTGCACCAGGAACGTGGTGTGGAAGCCGACGAACAGCGTCCAGAAGTGGATCTTTCCCAGCCGTTCGTCGAGCAGTCTCCCGGTGAACTTGGGCCACCAGAAGTGGAATCCGCCGAAGACCGCGAAGACGACCGTTCCGAAGACGACGTAGTGGAAGTGGGCGACCACGAAGTACGAGTCGGAGACATGGAAGTCCATCGGCGGCGACGCCAGGATCACCCCGGTGAGGCCTCCGAACAGGAACGTCACCAGGAATCCCGTGGCCCACAGCATCGGGGTCTCGAAGGAGAGCGATCCCTTGATCATGGTCCCGGTCCAGTTGAAGAACTTCACGCCCGTCGGCACGGCGATCAGGAAACTCATGAAGGAGAAGAAGGGCAGCAGCACCGCGCCCGTGACGAACATGTGGTGCGCCCACACCACGATCGACAGCCCGGTGATCGCCATCGTCGCGCCGACCAGGGTGAGGTAGCCGAAGATCGGCTTGCGGCTGAAGACCGGAATGATCTCGGTGATGATCCCGAAGAACGGCAGCGCGATGATGTACACCTCGGGATGCCCGAAGAACCAGAACAGGTGCTGCCACAGCAGCGCCCCGCCGTTGGCCGCCTCGAACACCGTCGAACCGAACCGCCGGTCCGCCTCCAGCACCAGCAGCGCGGCCGCCAGCACCGGGAACGCCAGCAGGATCAGGATCGACGTGAAGAGTGTGTTCCAGGTGAAGATCGGCATCCGGAACATCGTCATGCCGGGCGCACGCATCCCGATGATCGTCGTGATGAAGTTGACCGCGCCGAGGATGGTGCCGAAGCCGGCCAGCGCCAGCCCCATGATCCACAGATCGGGACCGATCCCCGGCGAGAACCGCCCGCTGTTCAGCGGCGCGTAGGCGAACCAGCCGAACGCCGCCGCCCCGTCCGGTGTCAGCAGCGAGCCCAGCACGGTCAGCCCGCCGAACAGGAACAGCCAGTACGAGAGCATGTTCAGCCGGGGGAAGGCCACGTCGGGGGCACCGATCTGGAGCGGCATCAGCTCGTTGGCGAAGCCCGCGAAGGACGGGGTCGCGAACAGCAGCAGCATGATCGTGCCGTGCATCGTGAACAGCTGGTTGAACTGGCCGGCGTCCACGATCTGCAGGCCGGGCCGGGCCAGCTCAGCCCGCATCAGCATCGCCATGAGGCCGCCGACCAGGAAGAAGGCGAAGGCCGTCGTCAGGTAGAGGTGGCCGATCTTCTTGTGGTCGGTGGTGGTCAGCCAGTCCACGACCACCCGGCCGCGGCCACCGCGCCTGATGCCCGCGGTCCGTGCCGCCGCCACGGTCTCGGTCCCCATCGCTGGCCCCTTCGTTCGCCCTGTCCCGGGCCCGCCGACGCCCCGGGTGCGTACGGAGGATGTGTGGGGGAGCCGTGTATTTCCTATGCGCAGTCAGCTCCCGCGATCCCGCACGGAATCGGAATGCGGTGGGGTCGGGGAACGGTCTTCCGCGAACTTTCCGCCGGGCCATTCGAGGTGTCCGGGCGACACGCGGGAATTACGTTCGAATTCGCGCGGAAGGCGCACGGAACCGTTCGTACGTGTGAGTGAGTTCGCCCGAAACGCTTGTCGTGATCCTGTGACAGAAGTGTGACCCGGGTGATCCGTATCGCCCGTCCGGGGTTCCCGGGGCGGGGCGCGCCGCCTAGCGTGGCGGTATGGCACCGAATCCCACTCCGCCAGCGGAGCCCCAGGACAATCCGGACGGGTACGTCGGCCTCGAGGCCGCACGGGCCGAGCGGCTCGCACGCGAACGGGGGTGGTCGACGGTGCGTGCGCTGGCCCCCGGGACGATCATCACCATGGAGTACCGCTTCGGACGGCTGAACTTCGAGGTGAGCGACGGGCACGTGGCACGCGCCTGGAAGGGCTGAGACGTCCGGGGAGAGCACGGCGAAGACCCCAGTTCCCTGCTTCGGGAACCGGGGCCTTCGGGTGCGGAACCTGGTGGTGCGTACCGGGGTCCCGCTGTTCGGGGAGGTCAGCCGCCGGTGAGCGGGCGGGCCGCGGAAGCCGCGGCACCGCGCGGGAGGCGGTCGGCGTGCGGTGGGCGGCGGCTGCCGACCGGGGTGACCGGGGTGCGCTCGGAGCGGGTCGTGTGCGGGCCCGGCGCCAGGTGGACCGGCGCCCGCGGCGAACGGGCCGGGGTGGCCGGCTCGCGGGCCCCGGAGGCCTCCTCCTGGGCCGGCGCTCCCGCGGCGTACGCCACGGGTACGGCGACGGGGGCGGCCGGAGCCGGGGAAGGAGCCGGAGCCGGGGCCGTGCCTGCGCGGCGGTCGCGCCAGCGGTCGCGCAGGTCGAAGATCGCGACCTCGGCGCGGGCGATCAGCGGCTCGCACCAGGGCAGGGCCAGCAGGATCAGCAGCCCCGCGGCCCAGCCGAGCACCACGTCGCTGAGCCAGTGGGTGCCGAGGTAGACCGTGGCGAGGCCGACGCCGAGCGAGGTGACCGCGGAGAGCGCGGACAGCCAGCGGCGGGCCCTCGGGGTGGAGGCCAGATACGCGAGGATTCCCCAGGTCACGACCGCGTTGGCGGTATGGCCGCTGGGAAATATATCGCCGCCCAGACCCATCTCGTTCGAGCCGATGGCGGTCGCGTAGTGCGGTCCGAGCCGGCCCATGCCGAGCTTGGCGGCGCCGACGGTGATGTTCAGCAGCAGCAGCGAGGCGCCGAGCGTGAGCAGCGGGCGCAGGGTGTGCTGCCGCCAGGATCTCCAGCCGAGCCAGGCGGCGACCATCACGGCGGTCGGACCGCGCTGGCCGAGGACCACGTAGTAGTCGACGAACCAGTGGATGCCGGACCACTGCTGGTACGGCCGGAAGAACATGACCAGCCAGTCGAGGCGGACCAGCCACGAGGTGATCACCACGAGCCACACGATCGCCAGATAGAAGGCCAGGGTCGCCAGGCACAGCGCGACCCGGTGCCTGCTCATCTTCGGCACATCGATGTGGGCCGGTCGTTCCGGCTCCCGGTCGAGCCTGGCGAACACCCGGTCCAGACGGGTGAGGTTTTGTTCGGTACGCACCTAAACGACGTTACAGCGAGTGAGCTCGCGACCCGGCCGATTCCGCTGGTTTGTGATGACGATGTGATGTGGGATTGCTCTCAGAAGGGCACCAATTCCTGTGGAATCGCTAATCGTCGAACAGTGTTCCCTTCAATTCCTTTGATCATTCCAGGAGATAGTTTTAGGGAATGTATGAAAGGGTTCACCGAAAAGCCGGACCCCCTTACGGCGGACCGCTGCCGTTCAGCCACCACGCGCCGTACACGGCCGACGCCACCGCGAGGCATCCCACCACCGCCGCCGCCCCGGGCGTCCGCAGCCGGGCCAGGGCCAGGGCGGGCGGCAGCAGCAGCGGGAAGGCGGGCAGCAGCAGGCGCGGCTTGGAGCCGAAGTAGCTCGACGCGCACAGGGCGAGCGCCAGGACCACACCCGTGTACACCAGCAGCCCGAGCGGCTGGCGCTGCCGCACGCAGACGACGTACAGCCACAGCAGCAGGGCGACGCCGGTGATCAGACCGACACCGGCGAGGGCCGACGGGAACGACGTGAACTTGTCGGCGACGAAGCGGGCGAAGGCGTAGCCGCCGTCGAAGCCGTTGCGCCAGCCCGCCTGGACGTCGAGGTACCCGAACGGGCCCTTGCCGGTGTGGTGGCCGACCCACAGGACGTAGCCGGCGGCGCCGAGGGGCGCGAGGAGCAGGGCGACGGCGCGCGGCACGACGTCCCGGGTGCCGGACGGCCGGACCCCGTACGGGGGAGAGGCGTCGCAGGCCGCGGACCGGCGGTCCCGGACGAAGGACGCCACGGCCGCCGCCCACACCGCCGCGATCACGGCGAGCCCCACCGGACGGGTGAGGCCGGACAGCGACGCGAGCACGCCCGCGCTCACCCACCGTCCGGTGAGCACCGCGTACAGCGACCAGGCGGCCAGTGCGGTGAAGAGCGACTCGCTGTACGCCATCGACTGCACGATCGCGACGGGCAGAACGGCCCACACCAGCACCGCGCACACCCCGGCCCGGCGCCCGTACACGTGGTCGGCGACCGCGAAGACGCCCCAGGCCGCCGCGAGCGAGGCGAGCAGGGACACGACGAAGCCGGCGTCGGCGTACGACAGCGGGGTCACCGCGTGCAGCAGCCTCTCCAGCCAGGGCAGCAGCGGGAAGAAGGCCAGGTTGGAATGGACGTCGCCGTTCGGCAGACGGACCTCGTAGCCGTACCCCAGTTCGGCGACCCTGGTGTACCAGAGCGCGTCCCAGCGGGCGGTCAGCAGCGTGTACGCGCTCTTGTCACGGGCGGCGCTCCACAGGACCAGGGCGAGCAGACCGAGGGAACGCACGGCCGCGTACCCCAGGAGGGCGGGGGCCGCCCGGCGCAGGGTCACGGAGCCGGGGGGCGTCACGCGCGTCTCGAGATCGGTCACGGGCCCGATTATCGACGGCGTGCCCGGCGACCAGGTCCGCCGGGGCGGTCGGGGGGCGGTCGGGCGGCCCCCGAGACCGACCGGCGACGCCCCGGGAAGGCGCCGGAGACGGGCCGGGGACGGGTGCCGGGCGGGGTACGGGGGAGTGGCCCGCAGGTGACGAGGAAGTGGCGTACGCCACAGGGGTCGCCCCTGGCGGTGAGAGGTCCGCCACGTGGCACCGGCGCGAACTCGCGTACGCTGCGTTCCACTCGTGTTCGTTTGCGCGGGCCGGAGACACCGCTCCTCTCCGGCCGAGCCGCGGGGAGTCCCCACCCCGTGAGCCCGCCGAACCGGGGGATCACCTGGGAGGTACGTACATGTCCGGGACGACCACGGCCGCCGCTGGGCTGCGCCGTCGGGCGGCCGGGGCCGGTGCCAACCGCTGGGTCGTCCTGGTGGTGCTGTGCGTCAGCCTGCTGCTCGTCGCGGTGGACGCGACCGTGCTGCATGTGGCGGTGCCCGCCGTCACCGAGGATCTGCGACCCGGCGGCATCGAGCTGCTCTGGATCGTCGACACGTATCCGCTGGTCTGCGCCTCGCTGCTGATCCTCTTCGGCACGCTCGGCGACAAGGTGGGCCGCAGACGGATCCTGCTGCTCGGTTACGCCCTGTTCGGCGTCGCCTCCGCGCTGGCGGCGTTCGCCGGGAGCGCGCAGACCCTGATCCTGGCGCGGGCGCTGCTGGGCGTCGGCGGCGCGATGATCATGCCCGCGACGCTGTCGATCCTGCGGCAGGTGTTTCCGGAGCGGCGTGAGCGGGCGCTCGCGATCGGCATCTGGAGCG
The DNA here is from genome assembly GCF_045161545.1 of Streptomyces sp. NBC_00637. NCBI lineage: Bacteria > Bacillati > Actinomycetota > Actinomycetes > Kitasatosporales > Streptomycetaceae > Streptomyces > Streptomyces sp. NBC_00637. Next base: position 6,719,874 of record NZ_CP109046.1, read on the forward strand.
CCGTGGCCGCGGTGGGGGCGGCGATCGGCCCGCTCCTGGGCGGCCTTCTGCTCGAACACTTCTGGTGGGGCTCGGTCTTCCTGGTCAACATCCCGTTGATGCTGGTCAGCCTCCCGGTGGGGCGGCTGCTGCTGCCCGAGTCGCGGGGCGCGGCCGACGGCCCCTGGGACGTGGTCGGCGCGCTGACGGCGGCGGTCGGCCTGTTCGGTGTCGTGCTGGGCGTGAAGCGGCTGGGCGGCGGTGAGTTCGGCCTGTTCACCGTCGTGCCGCTGCTGCTGGGCGCGGCACTGATCGCGCTGTTCGTCCGCCGTCAGCGGCGTCGCCTGCATCCGCTGGTGGACCTGCGGATGTTCGGACGGCCGGCGTTCAGTACGTCGGTCGGGTGCATCGTGCTGGCGATGCTCGCGCTGGTGGGTCTGGAGCTGATCGCGGCGCAGTACCTGCAGCTGGTGCTGGGCCTGTCACCGCTGGAGACGGGCCTGCGGCTGCTGCCCCTGACCTTCGCCGCGATGGCGGCGGGACTGGCCGGGGCACGGCTGCTCCGGCAGTTCGGCCCGCGCCGGATGGTGTGCGGGGGGTTCGTCCTCACGGCCCTGGCGGTGCTGACGCTGACCGCGATGGGCGGGTCGGACAACACGGGGCTGCTGCTGTTCGGGTTCCTGCTGCTGGGATTCGGCCTGGAGACGACCTTGTTCGCGGCGTACGAGTCGATGCTGAGCGAGGCTCCGCCGGAGCAGGCGGGCGGGGCGGCGGCGATCGGGGAGACGTCGTACCAGCTGGGGGCGGGGATGGGCATCGCGCTGCTCGGCAGCGTGATGAACGCCGCGTACGCGCCCGGGCTGAGGTCCGTCCCGGGGGTGCCGGCGTCCGCGTCGGACGCGGCCGGGCATTCGCTGGGCGAGGCCTACGAGGTCGCCGGGCAGCTGGGCGGGCCGGTCGGGGGCGCGCTGCGGCGGGTGGCGAGGGACAGTTTCGTGCACGGGTTGCATGTCACGCTGCTGGTGAGCGCGGGGTTGTTGCTGGTGGGGGCCGTGATGGCGTTGCGGTTGCCGCGGGTCATGCAGTGCGAGTCGCCTCCGGCGGAGGTCGAGCTTCCGTCGCCCCGGGGCGTCGTGGAGTCCCGCGTCTCCGCCTGAGTCGCCCCTCCGGCCCTCCGTGCCGCCCGTTCGCCGTCGATCGAACGGCGGGCGTCTCCCGTGAGGACGCCGCACCGCCGGCGGCTTGCGGCTGCCGGGCTGTGCGGCGCGTACTGGACGTGCGGGACGGCGCGTCGTAACGTCGCCCGGGCATCGTGACTAGCGGTGCTAGTTTTTGGTACCTGCCGGAGGCTGTCGTATGTCCCCGTCCTCGAAGTTGCCCCCCTTCGACCCCGCCGACCCCCTCGGGCTCGACGATCTGCTGGAGCCGGAGGATCTCGCGATCCGTGACACCGTGCGGAGCTGGGCCGCGGACCGGGTACTGCCCCGGGTCGCCGAGTGGTACGAGCGCGGGGAGCTGCCGGAGATCCGGGAGCTGGCGCGCGAGCTCGGCGCCATCGGGGCGCTCGGGATGTCGCTGAGCGGTTACGGGTGCGCCGGCGCCAGCGCCGTGCAGTACGGCCTCGCCTGTCTCGAACTCGAAGCCGCCGACTCCGGCATCCGCTCGCTCGTCTCCGTCCAGGGCTCCCTCGCCATGTACGCCCTGCACCGCTTCGGCAGCAAGGAGCAGAAGCGGACCTGGCTGCCGGGGATGGCCGCGGGCGAGATCATCGGGTGCTTCGGGCTCACCGAACCCGATCACGGCTCCGACCCGGCCGGCATGCGGACCTACGCCAAGCGGGACGGCTCCGACTGGGTGCTCAACGGCCGCAAGATGTGGATCACCAACGGCTCCGTCGCCGGGGTGGCCGTCGTCTGGGCGCAGAGTGACGACGGGATCCGCGGCTTCGTGGTGCCGGCCGGCACCGCGGGGTTCTCGGCGCCCGAGATCAAACACAAGTGGTCCCTGCGGGCCAGCGTGACCAGCGAGCTCGTGCTCGACGACGTGCGGCTGCCCGCCGACGCCGTCCTGCCCGAGGTCACCGGGCTGCGCGGACCGCTCAGCTGCCTGTCCCACGCCCGCTACGGCATCGTCTGGGGCGCGATGGGAGCGGCCCGCTCCTGCTTCGAGACCGCCGTCGCGTACGCGAAGACCCGTGAGCAGTTCGGGCGGCCCATCGGGGGGTTCCAGCTCACCCAGGCCAAGCTCGCCGACATGGCGGTCGAGCTGCACAAGGGGATTCTGCTCGCCCATCATCTGGGGCGGCGCATGGACGCCGGCCGCCTGCGTCCCGAGCAGGTCAGCTTCGGCAAGCTCAACAACGTACGGGAGGCGATCGAGATCTGCCGGACCGCCCGTACGGTCCTCGGTGCCAACGGGATCTCGCTCGAATACCCCGTCATGCGGCACGCGACCAACCTGGAGTCGGTCCTCACCTACGAGGGCACCGTCGAGATGCACCAGCTCGTGCTGGGCAAGGCGCTCACCGGACTCGACGCCTTCCGCTGACCCGGCCGGGGGCCGGGGCAGGGCCGGTGAGCGGCCCTGCCTCAGCTCTGGTTGAAGAAGCCGTCCGTCCGGTGCGCGGAGGGGTCTCCGTTCACGATCTCGGTGTTGGCCGGGGTCAGCAGGAACACCCGGGTGGACACCCGCTCGATGGAACCCCGCAGGCCGAAGATCAGCCCGGCCGCGAAGTCGACGACGCGCTTGGCGTCACCTGCCTCCATGGCCGTGAGGTTCATGATGACCGGCACGCCCTCGCGGAACAGTTCACCGATCGCCCGCGCGTCCCGGAAGCTGTCCGGGGTGACGGTGCCGATCCGCCGGCCTTTTTCCTCGGCCGTGTCCGTCGCCACCTTCACGCGGGGGTCGGTGACCCAGGCGTCGCCGGAGTCGGTCCCCTCGGAATAGTCGTCGTCGTAGTAACGCTCGTCATCGTTGTCGTCGACGAGGCCAAGCCAGGCACTCGCCTTGCGCACCGATCCCATGGACGCCTCCTCTCACAGCGGTCTTTCTGCTTTCCGCATTCCCCATGGTCGTCCATGATGCGGATGTCGCGCCAAGTGGATAGACGCCGCGCGGGGGGTTTGTGACGGTACTGGTGCACAGCGAATCCGTCGAGAGCCCGCGTCTCCCAAGGGTCGTACCGCATACGGCTGCTGACTGTGAGTGAAATATGATTCTTCGTGGCGAACGAGTGACGCACGGTGCGTCCGGGTGAACCGAGTGCCCCGGATCCGGCATGACAATCGGTCGATAGCATGCCGCAGCTGAATGTCCCAAGGACGACGGGGGTTGTCGTGTTCGGAATCGTCAGGCCGTGCAGTCACCGGCTCGGAGAAGGTCTCAAGACCCAGTGGATGGCGCACCTGTGCGGGCTGTGCCTCGCGCTGCGCGGCGACCACGGGCAGTTCGCGCGGGTCGTCACCAACTACGACGGGCTGCTCATATCGGTCCTGACGGAGGCTCAGGCGCCCCGGGTCACAGCCGACGGGTGGCGGCGGACGGCGGGACCCTGCCCGCTGCGCGGGATGCGCACCGCGTCCGTCGCACAGGGCGAGGGCGCCCGGCTCGCGGCCGCCGTCTCGCTGGTGCTCGCCTCGGCCAAGGTCCGCGACCACGTCGCCGACCGGGACGGGCTGCTGGCGCGGCGGCCCGTCGCCGTCGCCGCGCGCAGGGTGGCCGCGAGCTGGGGGCGGGCCGGAGAACGCGGCGGGGCCGCCGTCGGGTTCGACACCGCCGTCCTCGTCGACGCCGTGGACCGGCAGGTCGGCATCGAGGCGCTCGCCGGGGCCGGCACCCCGCTGCCGGCCGTCACCGAGCCGACCGAGACCGCGACCGCCGCCGCCTTCGCGCACACCGCGGTCCTGGCGGGCCGCCCCGGCAACGCCGCCCCGCTCGCCGAGGCCGGCCGGCTGTTCGGGCGGCTGGCGCATCTGCTGGACGCGGTCGAGGACCGGGAGTCCGACGCGGCGGCCGGCGCCTGGAACCCGCTGACGGCCACCGGCACCCCGCTCACCGAGGCCCGCCGGCTCGCCGACGACGCCCTGCACGGCATCCGGCTCGCGCTGCGCGACGTCGAGTTCGTGGACGGCAGGCTCGCGCATCTGCTGCTGGCGCACGAGCTCCAGCGGTCGGTCGACCGGGCGTTCGGGACGTCGTCGTGCGGGCATTCGCACACGCCGGAGGGCTCCTTCGGGCCGCCGACCGGCCCCTACGCGCCTCGCGGGCCGGTGGACCCCCACGCGCCCGGCAACCCGTACGGGGGCAACCCCTTCGGAGGGGAGCCGCCACGGCCCGGCAAGCGGGGCTTCTGGGCCGGGTGCGCGGTCGCGCTCGGGCTGTGCTGCACCTGCAAGGTCTGTTGCGCCGACGAGTTCGAGGGGCCCTGGTCGCGGAAGAAGCGGGAGGGCTGGTGCAGCGACGGCTGTGACGGCTGCGATTGCTGCGACGGGTGTGAGTGCTGCGAATGCTGCGGGTGCTGCGACTGCTCCTGCTGACGCGGCGTCACCGTCCCGACGCCCGGCGCCCATGAGGGCGCCGCGGTGAGCGGCGGGCATCCCCGGAACGTATCTCCGGTCGAGGACGCGGACTTCGCGGGGCCGTCCATCGGGAGCGGCGGTCGGCCGTTCGCGTGCCGGCAACCCGCGGAGCGGTCGCTCCGGATGCTCGAAAGGATCGATGATCATGCCCGGGCGCTCTGACAAAACCGTTCCGCTCGCCGTGAAGATCGTGGTGAGCGGCGGGCTGGGGGTCGGCAAGACGACCTTCATCGGCGCCGTCTCCGAGATCGACCCGCTCGACACCGAGGCGCCGATCACCCAGGTGTCGGTCGGCGTCGACTCGCTGGAGGGCGTGGAGTCCAAGACCACCACCACCGTCGCGCTCGACTTCGGACGGATCACGCTCGACCCGGCCATCGCGCTGTACCTGTTCGGCACGCCCGGGCAGGACCGGTTCTCCTTCCTGTGGGACGACCTGGTGGAGGGCGCGCTCGGCACGGTGGTCCTCGCGGACACCCGGCGGATCGAGGAGTGCTTCCCGGCCGTCGACTACTTCGAGGCGCAGGGCGCGCCGTTCGTCCTCGCGGTGAATCGATTCGACGGAGCCGAGCGCTTTGAACTGGACGAGGTGCGGTGGGCGTTGGGGCTCGGCGCCGAGGTGCCCGTACTGGAGTGCGACGCACGGGAGCGCGGCTCCGTGCGGGACGTGCTGGGGGCGCTGATGGATCGGGTGGTCGGGTTCCGCGCCGCTCCGGGCCGGAGCGCGGTCGGAGCGCGCTGATCGCCGCGGAGCGGGCGCGAGACGCGGAGGAAACGGCGGAGAACAGGTAGGGCGAGGGGAGGGTACGGAGGTGAAGGCGCAGCGTGGTGAGGGGAGAACGCGAGAAGGGCACCCCGGAAACGGGGGCCGCAGGGGGTCAGCTCAACAGGAACAGGACCACACACGACCGAAGTCGATGTGGGAGCGGGTGACCAGCCACTGCTGCGGATGCATGGGGCAAGTGGAACAGGTCTCCGGTGGTGCGTCAACCGGCCTGAGACGCACCGCTCATAGTGTGGACGGCCTTGACAGCGACGGGAAACGCCCACGTAGTCTCGCCGCACGGCCCTGCTGAGGGGCTCGGCCGTATCCGCGCCATGCTGCGCGCCCTCTTCGGTGTGTGAAGGCACCTACCCGTGTTCGATCCCAGCTGTCACGGAGCCTTCGCATGCCTTCCGAAACCCTCGCCCCCGACGCCCCCGCCACCCTCGTGATCGTCGGGGCCGGGCCGCGGGGAACCGGTCTCATCGAGCGGATCGCCGCCAACGCGCCCGAGCTGTACGCCGGTTCGGGGCTCGAGATCCATCTCGTCGACCCGCATCCGCCGGGCGCCGGACGCATCTGGCGCGCCGCCCAGTCGCCGCTGCTGTGGATGAACTCGCACGCCGAGGACGTCACCATGTTCACCGACGAGTCGGTGGAGATGACCGGGCCCGTGCGGCCCGGCCCGACCCTGCACGAGTGGGCCGGCATCGACGCGCGTACCTTCGCCGACCGGCAGATCCAGGGCTCCTATCTGCGCTGGGTGCACGAGCGGGCCGTCGCCGCCCTGCCCCCGCGGATCACCGTCCGCCACCATCAGGTGCGCGCTCTGAAGGTGAGCGGCCCCCGCGCGGGACGCCAGCAGGTGTGGCTGGAAGGCCGGGAGCAGCCCCTGTCCGCCGACCTGGTCGTCCTCGCTCTCGGCCATCTGGACGCGGAACTCGACCAGGAACAAAGCGAGTTGGCGGCCTACGCGGACAAGCACGGGCTCATCCATCTGCCGCCGGACTTCACGGCGGACAGCGACCTGTCCGCGCTGCCGGCCGGTGAACCCGTGCTGGTGCGTGGATTCGGGCTCGCCTTCGTCGACCTGATGGTGCTGCTCACCGAGGGGCGCGGCGGTCGCTACGAGGGGGACACCTATGTGCCCTCGGGGCGGGAACCGGTGCTGTACGTCGGCTCGCGGCGCGGTGTGCCGTACCACGCGAAGATCGGCTACGACTGGGCCGGGGAGCGGCCGCCGCTGCCCCGGTTCCTGGGACCCGCCGAGATCGACGGGCTGCTCGCGCGGCCCGCGGGCTTCGACTTCCGGCGGGACGTGTGGCCGCTGGTGGAGAAGGAGCTGGGCTTCGCCCACTACCACCGGCTGTTCACGGCCCACGCCGAGCGGACCGCGATGGCCTGGACCGACTTCGAGGAGAAGTACGAGGCCGCTTCCGAGGGCGCCGAGCGGGACGCCCTGGTGGCGTCCGCCGTGCCCGATCCGCGTGACCGGCTCGACCTGGGCGCGCTCGACCGGCCGTTGCGCGGGGTGACGTACGGGTCCTTCGAGGAGTTGCAGGAAGGGCTGCGCGGCTATGTGGAGAGCGACCTGAGCCGCCGTCACGACGTCGCCCACAGCACCGACCTGGCCGTGTTCCTGGGACTGCTCTCCGTCTACGGCCAGTTGGTCCGGCTCGGCGACATCGGACCCTGGTGGCACGGGTTCTTCAGCTACCTCGCCTCCGGGCCGCCGGGCCCCCGGCTGAGACAGCTGCTCGCGCTGTCCCGGGCGGGCGTACTGAACTTCGTCGGCGCCGGCATGGCCGTACGCGCGAGCGACGGGGTGTTCCGGGCGTCGAGCGACACCGTGCCGGGCTTCTCGGTCGAGGCGCGGGCGCTGGTGGAGGCCCGGCTGCCGGAGCCGACGCTCCGCCGCGCCGTCGACCCGCTGCTGCGGGAGCTGCACGCCGACGGCGCCGGCGAGACCCCGGACGGGCTGCTGCGGGTGGACCGCGCCGACGGGCGGGTCCTGGACCGGGCGGGCCGGCCGCACCCCCGCCGCTTCGCGCTCGGACCGCACACCGACGGCCGGACACCGGGCGCCTTCACCCGGCCGCGAACCGGCGGCCCCGCGTTCCGGCAGAACGACGCCACCGCCCGGGCCGTCCTGGTGTTCCTGCGGGACCTGGGCGCCGACGCCGTCGGATGAACCGCGCCGGCCACTTCGCAGCGTCACGGAAGAAAGGGTTCTCCCTCCCCATGACCTCATCGCACGGCCGGGGCCCGCTGCATCTGGCGGCCGCCCTGGACCAGCCGGGGGTGTACGACGCCCGCCCCTACGTCGAGCTGGCGTGTCTCGCCGAGCGGGGCGGACTCGACTTCGTGACGCTGGACGACACCTTCGCCCGGCCCGGGCCCGACGCGTCCGCCGTACTGTCCCGGGTGGCGCCCGCCACGCGGCGCGTCGGACTGGTGCCCACCCTCATCGCCACCCACCCCGAGCCCTTCCACGTCCAGGCCGCGGTCGCCGCGCTCGACCGGGTCAGCCGGGGCCGGGCCGGCTGGCGGATCGACGTCTCCACCACCGAAGGGGAGGCCCGTCTCCTGGCCCGCCCGCCCGCCGCGCCGCCGGACCCTCGGTGGCAGGAAGCCGGAGAAGTCGCCGACGTGGCGGCGAAGTTGCGGGACGGCCGGGAGGACGGCGCCGGGACACGGAAGGCGCCGACCGGTCGTCACCTCGACCGCGACAAGGCGCACCAGGCCGACTTCACCGGCGCGGCCTTCTCGGTGCGGAGCCCCGCCCTCGCGCCCGGACCCCCGCGGGGTCACCCCGTGCGGGTGGTCGACGCCACCGAGGAACACGCCCGGTCGACCGCCGCCCGTCACGCCGATGTGGCCCTGGTCCGCGCGGTGAGCCAGGCCCAGGCCCGCACCGTCCGCGACCGACTGCGGGCCGAAGCTGCCGGACTGGGACGCGACCCGAACTCCCTGCTCGTCCTGGTGAGTCTGCTGATCGACCTCGGGGACGGCGAGCACGCCGCCGAACCAGGCCACGGCGGAGGCGGCCCCCGGCAGACCGCGCGGGGCCCGCTCTACCGGGGCGGACCCGTCGACCTCGCCGACCTGATCGCCTCCTGGTACAGGGACGGCACCACCGACGGCTTCCACCTCACCCCCGTCGTACCGCACCGCGACCTGGAGCGGCTGGTCAACGGCACGGTGGCGCTGCTCCAGCACCGCGGTCTGTTCCGCACCTTCTACCCGGGCGACACGCTCCGCGAGCACCTGGGGCTGGCCCGGCCCGCCGACCAGTACGCGGGGGGCGCCCCGTGAACGGACGGGTGCCCCACGGCCCGAGGGCCCGAGACCATCCGGCCGGCACCGCCGCCCGGCCGGCGCGGTGCGTGCGCGAGGACGCCGCCGACGGCTTCGTCCTCGTACCGCGGCTGGGCCGGGGCGATCGGGGCCGGGCAGCCGCAGCACGCGGGGCCGTGTGGAGTACGGCTCGCTCCGCTCGCGCTGACCGGAACGACCCGTTCCGCCCGTGCCGGGAGCGGCCTGGGGCCCAGCTCCCGGGCGATCCGGACGGTCTACTTCCGGACACCCCCGGGACCCGAGGGGTCGAAGAGGGCGCTGTGGTGCCCATGGCGACCGGCTCCGACGGCCGCACCGCGGCCGGAGATCCCGCACTCCGGCGCACGCGACGCGGAGGGACGCGCGACCGTCGGCCGCCGTTGGCCCTTCTGCCTCCGTGCGCCTGTGCGGATGCTTTCCTCCGCCCCTCCCCGCCACCGGGGAACACATATGACGTGGCGGTCGAGGCAGGGGAGCGCAACCTGGTCTGAGCTGGGGCAAGAGGCTGCAAGAGGGATCAACTCACGCAGTTCGTTGAAGGTCTGACGGCCGAAAGGCGCCCTTGCGCCGACCGGCCGTTCGGCCGAATACTCCCCCTCAGCGCTTGTCAGGGTCACGGCGTGTTCGGAATCCGGACGAACGTCGGTCCCTGGCTGCGCCTCACGGGCCCCGACCCCACACCACGGGCCCCCGACTTCCCCTGGGAGGGAACGAAACGTGAGGATCAAGCGCACCACCCCCACCACCCCCACGAGCGGTATCTCGAGACGGACCCGGCTGACCGCCGTGGCCACCGGACTCGTGGCCGCCGCCGCCATCGCCATCCCCCACGCGAGCGCGGCCGACACCGCCACCTACAGCACCGCCGAACTGAAGAGCGCCGGCGACTCGGTGCTCCAGGCGGACATCCCGGGCACCGCCTGGGCCGTCGACAGCAAGACCAACCGCCTCATGGTCACCGTCGACAGCACGGTCTCGGACGCCGAGATCGCGCAGATCAAGGAGCAGGCGGGCAGCAACGCCGGCGCGCTCACGATCAAGCACACCCCGGGCAAGTTCAACAAGCTGATCGGCGGCGGCGACGCCATCTACGGCGGCGGCTACCGCTGCTCGCTCGGCTTCAACGTGGTCAGCGGGAGCACCTACTACTTCCTGACCGCCGGGCACTGCGGCGAGGTCGCCTCGACCTGGTACTCGAACTCCGGTCAGACCACCGTGCTGGGCACGAACTCCGGCTACAGCTTCCCGACCAACGACTACGCGCTGGTCCGCTACACCAACACCTCGGTCGCCAAGGCGGGCACCGCGGGCAACACCGACATCAAGAGCGCCGGCAACGCCACGGTGGGCCAGTCGGTCATCCGGGACGGCTCCACCACCGGTATCCACACCGGCACGGTGACCGCCCTGAACGCCACGGTCAACTACGGCGGCGGCGACGTGGTCTACCAGATGATCCAGACCAACGTCTGTGCCGAGGGCGGCGACTCCGGCGGGGCCCTCTACACTTCCGCCGGTGTCGCGCTCGGTCTGACCTCGGGCGGCAGCGGCAACTGCAGCTCGGGCGGCACGACCTTCTTCCAGCCCGTGACCGAGGCCCTGAGCCGCTACGGCGTCAGCGTCTTCTAGTCCTCACGCGGCAGTCCCGACGCGGGAGTCCTCACCACGGGAGCCCCACGCGGTACCGCTCCACCTGGCCTGTGGCCGATCGCAGGCGAGCCCCCGTACGCAACCGGCGTGCGGGGGCTCGCTCTTGCCCGAAGACGGGCTTACCGTCGAGGTACAGGCAGTGATGCGCGGGCAGTGCTGTGGACCCCTGGGGGCCGGCATGGTCGAGGAGCTGGTGGTGGCGGGCGTCGCGCTGGTGTCCGCCGGAGCGGTGTACGCGGCGGCGGCGGCGCGGGTCGTCAAGCAGTACGAGCGGGGCGTGGTCCTGCGGCTCGGGAAACTCCGGCCCGAGGTGCGCGGCCCCGGGCTCACCCTGATCCTTCCGGGCGTCGACCGGCTGCGGAAGGTCAACATGCAGATCGTCACGATGCCGGTGCCCGGGCAGGAGGGCATCACCCGGGACAACGTCACCGTGCGCGTGGACGCCGTCGTCTACTTCAGGGTGACCTCGCCGGCCGAGGCGGTCATGCGGGTGGAGGACTACCGGTTCGCCGTCTCGCAGATGGCGCAGACCTCGCTGCGGTCCATCATCGGCAAGAGCGATCTGGACGATCTGCTGTCCGACCGCGAAAAGCTCAACCAGGGGCTGGAGTTGATGATCGACAGCCCGGCCGTGGAGTGGGGCGTCACCATCGACCGGGTGGAGATCAAGGACGTCTCCCTGCCCGAGACGATGAAGCGGTCCATGGCCCGGCAGGCCGAGGCCGACCGTGAGCGGCGGGCCCGGATCATCAACGCCGACGCCGAGCTCCAGGCGTCGAAGAAGCTCGCCGAGGCCGCGAAGGAGATGTCCGAGCAGCCCGCCGCGCTCCAGCTCCGGCTGCTCCAGACGGTGGTGGCGGTCGCCGCCGAGAAGAACTCCACCCTCGTCCTGCCGTTCCCGGTGGAGCTGCTGAGGTTCCTGGAACGGGCCCAGCAGCAACCGCTTCCCCCGACGTCCTCCACACCCCCGACGACTCCCACACCTTCACCGCCCACGACGGAGTCGGGTTCCGGCCAGGACTAGACCTCACCGCCTTGTAAGTGGTTACTCACGCGTAGCGTTTGCAGTGCGAATTCTCCTGTGGTGGGCCGGGGGTGCTCCGGGGCGGTGAAGGCGCGGAGGGCGCACGGTGTTCACCCTGTGCGCGTCCTGAAGTCGACCTTGTGTGCTCCCTGTGCGGTTCGGAAGAGTGAGCGCCCGTCAACCAGCCTTCCGGCCCGGATCCGTCCCCACAACGGCCCGGGCCGACCCCCCACAGGAGGACGCGACTTGAAGCACCGACGCATAGCCGGGCGGCGGATGGTCATGACGGGCGCGGGTATCGCCGCGCTCGTCGCAGCCGGAGTCACCTTCCAGACTGCGAACGCCAGTGAGCCTGCGAAGACCTCGCGGCCCGCCCCCCTCTCGGCCCTCGCGGCCGGAAAGCTCGCCTCGACGCTCGGCCGGGACCTCGGCGCCGACGCGGCGGGCACGTACTACGACGCGAAGAGCGAGAGCCTCGTGGTGAACGTCCTCGACGCGGCCGCCGCGAAGACCGTCGAGGCGGCCGGCGCCCAGGCCAGAATCGTCGAGAACTCCCTCGCCGAACTGACCGGCGCCCGTACGACGCTCACGGCGGACGCGTCCGTCCCGGGCACCGCCTGGGTGACCGACCCGACCACCAACAAGGTCGTCGTCACCGCCGACCGCACGGTCTCCGACGCCGAGTGGGCCAAGCTCACCAAGGTCGTCGACGGGCTGGGTCAGGTGGCCGAACTCCAGCGCACCAAGGGAGAGTTCAAGCCCTTCCTCGCCGGCGGCGACGCCATCACCGGGGGCACCGGGCGCTGCTCCCTCGGCTTCAACGTGGTCAAGGGCGGCGAACCGTACTTCCTGACCGCCGGGCACTGCACCGACGCCATCTCCACCTGGTCGGACTCCTCCGGCACCGAGATCGGCGCCAACGAGGTGTCCAGCTTCCCGGACGACGACTACGGCCTGGTCAAGTACACCGCCGAGGTCGCCCACCCGAGCGAGGTCGACCTGTACAACGGCTCGGCCCAGCGGATCACCGGCGCCGCCGAGGCCACCGTCGGCATGAAGGTCACCCGCAGCGGCTCGACCACCCAGGTGCACTCCGGCACGGTCACCGGCCTGGACGCCACGGTGAACTACGGCAACGGTGACGTCGTCAACGGCCTCATCCAGACCGACGTCTGCGCCGAGCCGGGCGACAGCGGCGGCTCCCTCTTCTCGGGCAGCAGCGCCGTCGGCCTGACCTCGGGCGGCAGCGGCGACTGCACCGCCGGCGGGGAGACGTTCTTCCAGCCGGTGACGGAGGCGCTGTCGGCGACGGGGACGCAGATCGGCTGACGGTCCGGAGCGGCACTCCGGGCAGTCGAGGTCCCGCCCCGCGCGCGAGGGGGCGGGACCTCACCCATGTCCGGACGACACCCGTGCCCGGCGTCACGCGTGCCCGGCGTCACTCGTTTCCGCCGCGCCGCGCCGCGCCGCTCACGGAGTGTGCTGCACGCGGCGGGTCCGCATTACCGCCGCCAGCAGGGTGACGGCGACCCCCGCGACCGCCCACGCCGACAGCACCAGCAGCGACGCGGTCATGTCGTTGCCGTCGAAGTAGGCGATCGAGCGTGCCGCCCAGGTCCCCGCGCCCGGCGGCAGCGCCGGACCGATCGCCTTCCAGAACGGCGGGAGCAGCGGAGGCGGGAGGGCGCCGCCCGCGCTCGGGTTGCCCAGGATCACCACCAGCAGGATGACCAGCCCGACGCCGGCGAGCCCGAGGACGCCCTGGAAGGCGAGCGTGGCCGCGCCGACCGCGAAGATGATCAGTGCGCCGAGCCCCCAGAAGGCCGCGATGCCGCCCGGCAGGGCTCCCAGGGCCGGGCCGACGATCAGGGCGCCGCCGAGTCCGCCGACGATCCCGACGACGGCCATCGCGAGGAGCCGGATCACGGCACGCCTCGGGGTGGAGCGGGCGGCCCCCGAGCCGATCACCATGATCGACGCGCACAGATAGCCGCCCACGCACCAGCCCACGGCGAGATAGAAGGACGACAGCCCGTTGGCGTCCTGCGTGTCGGCCGGGACCACGTCGAGGGTGCGCAGGGTGCGCGCCTCGGACTTCTCCAGGGTGCTGGTGAGCGCCACCAGGGTGGACGCCAGCACCTTCCCGCCGCCGGTGGCGACCAGGAGGGTGTCGGTGGTGCCGGACGGACCGACGACCAGGGCGCCGTCGATCTCCCGGTTCACGATCTGTTTCCGGGCCGTCGCCGCGTCGGCGACCGTGCGCGGGTCCAGGGGTCCGCCGGGCAGCTTCTCCAGCCGGGCCACCGTCTGTCGGGCGACGGCCGGGGACGCGACGACCCCGAAGGGCACGTCCTTGGGCCTGGGGTCGTGCAGTGCCCCCACGTAGGAGGCGATGAAGAGCAGGTGGAGCGCGACCGCACCGATCACCAGCAGCGTGGCCCGGGGGGTGACGGCGCGCCTCACCTCGTCCAGGAACGAGCCGGTGGAGGAGCCGGTGGAGGAGCCGGTGGAGGAGCCGGTGGAGGAGCCGGCTGAAGGGTCACCGGAGGAGCTGCGGGGGGTGTCGGCGCCGGTGGTCGGTGTCATGTCCCCACGGTCCGGGGCGCGGGGTGTTTCCGCAGGTGGGAGGCGCCCGAACGGCTGTCGTACAGATGTTCGGAAATTGGTCTATGGTGGGGGTGGGAGAGTTGGGAACTGATGTTCGATTAGTGGGAGGTGTGGATGTCAGGGTTCACACATCTGCACACCGTCTCCGGGTTCTCCCTGCGCTACGGCGCCTCGCACCCGGAGCGGCTGGCCGAGCGCGCCTCGGAACGGGGCATGGACGCCCTCGCCCTCACCGACCGCGACACCCTCGCCGGCTCGGTCCGCTTCGCCAAGGCCTGCGCGAAGGCGGGCGTGCGTCCGCTGTTCGGGGTGGACCTGGCGGTGGCACCCCCCGAGCGGCCGACGGGCGACGCGTCCGTACGACGGGACAGGCGCCGCACCCCCGTGCGCGGCGGCGCCTTCATCGACGAGTCGACACCCCGCGTCACCTTCCTCGCCCGCGACGGCGCCCGGGGCTGGGGCGACCTGTGCCGGATCGTCACGGCCGCCCACGAGGGCGAGGGCACCCCGTTGCTGCCCTGGGCCGGGAACCACGGCGCCGGCCTGACCGTCCTGCTCGGCCCCGCCTCCGACGTCGGCCGCGCGCTCGCCGCGGGCCGTCCGGACCGCGCGGCGAAACTCCTCGTCCCCTGGCGTGAGGTGTACGGCGACGCCCTGCGGCTGGAGGCCGTCTGGCACGGGCGCACCGGCACCGGACCCGGTTCCCTGCGGCTGGCCGCCCGCACCGTCGGCTTCGCCGCCGAGCAGCGGATCCGGCCCGTCCTCAGCAACGCCGTCCGGTACGCCGACCCCGGTCAGGGCCCGGTCGCGGACGTCCTGGACGCCGCCCGGCGGCTGGTCCCCGTCGACCCGGCGAAGGGACTGGACTCCGGGGAGGCCTGGCTCAAGGACGCGGGCGCGATGCTGCGCGCGGCCGAGCGGATCGTCGAGGCCGCGGGGTACCGGCGCGACACCGCGCACCACCTGCTGGAACAGACGCGTGCGACGGCCGCCGCGTGCCTGGTCGACCCCGAGGACGACCTGGGTATGGGCGCCGTCCACTTTCCCGAGCCGCACCTCGTCGGCGCGGGCCGCCGCACCGCCCAGCGGACGCTGGCCTCCCGGGCGGCGGCCGGGATGGTGCTGCGCGGTCACTCCGGGAAGCGCGCCTACTGGGAGCGGATGCACCGGGAGCTGGACATCATCGCCCACCACGGCTTCGCCTCGTACTTCCTGACGGTCGCCCAGGTCGTGGACGACGTGCGGGGGATGGGCATCCGGGTCGCGGCCCGCGGTTCCGGCGCGGGATCGCTGGTGAACCACCTGCTCGGCATCGCGAACGCCGATCCCGTCGAGCACGGGCTGCTGATGGAGCGCTTCCTGTCCAAGGAGCGGGTCGTGCTGCCCGACATCGACATCGACGTGGAGTCCGCGCGCCGGCTGGAGGTCTACCGGGCGATCATCGGCAGGTTCGGCACCGAGCGGGTCGCGACGGTCGCGATGCCGGAGACGTACCGGGTGCGCCACGCGATCCGGGACGTCGGCGCGGCCCTGTCCATGGATCCGGCCGACATCGACCGCATCGCCAAGTCCTTCCCGCACATCCGGGCGCGCGACGCCCGGGCGGCGCTGGAGGAACTGCCCGAACTCAGGTCGCTGGCGGGGGAGAAGGAGCGGTACGGACGGCTCTGGGAGCTGGTCGAGTCCCTCGACGCCCTCCCGCGCGGGGTCGCCATGCATCCGTGCGGGGTGCTCCTCTCCGACGCCTCCCTGCTCTCCCGCACGCCGGTCATGCCGACCAGCGGCGAGGGGTTCCCCATGGCCCAGTTCGACAAGGACGACGTCGAGGACCTCGGGCTGCTCAAGCTGGACGTGCTGGGCGTGCGGATGCAGTCGGCGATGGCGCACGCGGTGGGCGAGGTGGCGCGGGCGACGGGGGAGCGGATCGACCTGGACACGCTGAAGGGCGGCGACCCGGCGACGTACCGGCTCATCCAGTCGACCGAGACGCTGGGATGTTTCCAGATCGAGTCGCCGGGCCAGCGGGACCTGGTGGGGCGGTTGCAGCCGGCCACCTTCCACGATCTCGTCGTCGACATCTCCCTCTTCCGGCCCGGTCCGGTCGCCGCCGACATGGTGCGGCCGTTCATCGAGGCGCGGCACGGGCGGGCGCCGGTCCGGTATCCGCACCCGGATCTGGCGGAGCCGCTGCGTGGCACCTACGGGGTCGTGGTCTTCCACGAGCAGATCATCGACATCGTCGCCATCATGACCGGCTGCGGGCGCGGTGAGGCGGACCGGATCAGGCGCGGGCTGTCGGACCCGGAGTCGCAGGGCCGGATCAAGGTGTGGTTCGCGCAGCACGCGGCGGCCGGCGGATATGACGCAGAAACGATTCAGCGGACCTGGGAGATCATCGAGGCGTTCGGCTCGTACGGCTTCTGCAAGGCGCACGCCGTCGCCTTCGCCGTGCCGACGTACCAGTCGGCGTGGCTGAAGGCGCACCACCCGGCCGCCTTCTACGCGGGGCTGCTCACCCACGACCCCGGGATGTACCCGAAGCGGCTGCTGCTGGCGGACGCGCGGCGGCGGGGGGTGCCGGTACTGCCGTTGGACGTGAACAGGTCGGCGGTCGCCCATCGGATCGAACTGGTGTCTGATTCCGAATCAGGGGGCGAGGCAGATCCGGGGGGTCCGAAGAACCCGGGGGGTCCGGGGACCTGGGGACTGCGGCTCGCCCTGTCCGACGTGTACGGCATCACCGAGGCCGAGGCGGCACGGATCGCGGACGGGCAGCCGTACGCCTCACTGCTGGACTTCTGGGAACGGGCGCGGCCGAGCCGCCCGCTCGCCGCGCGGCTCGCGCAGGTCGGCGCACTGGACGCGTTCGGCGCCAACCGGCGTGATCTGCAACTGCACCTGACCGAGCTGCACCGGGGCGCCCGGGGCGCGGGCGGCGGCCAACTCCCCCTGGCCGGCGGGCGGAAGACCACCCCGGCCGGGCTGCCGGACCTGTCCTCTGCCGAGAAGCTCAGCGCCGAACTGGGCGTGCTGTCCATGGACGCCTCACGCCATCTGATGGACGACCACCGCGGTTTCCTCGACGAACTGGGCGTGCTGTCGGCGCGCCGGCTGCGCGAGACCCGGCACGGCGAGACGGTTCTCGTGGCGGGCGCCAAGGCGGCCACCCAGACCCCGCCGATCCGGTCCGGCAAGCGGGTCATCTTCACCACCCTGGACGACGGCACCGGCCTGGTCGACCTCGCCTTCTTCGACGACTCCCACGACGCCTGCGCGCACACCGTCTTCCACTCCTGGCTGCTGCTGGTGCGCGGAGTGGTGCAGCGGCGCGGCCCGCGCAGCCTCAGCGTGGTGGGCGCCGCCGTCTGGAACCTCGCCGAACTGCTGGAGGTGCGCCGGGACGAGGGGCTGGAAGGGGTCGCGGCCCGGCTGGCCGACCCCGGGGCCCCGGACGCGGGTGCCCCTGAGCCAGGGGCCTCCGAGGCGGGGGCCTCCGAGGCGGGTGTCGACGGCGACGGCCCGGCGCGCAGTCGGCTCGCCGGTTCGGACGGGCTGCCCGCACCGGCGGGCTCGGCCGCCCAGGACGCGATGGAACGGCGTCGCATCCGCATGCCCACGGGGTACGAGATGCACCCCTGGGCCGATCTGCGCCCCGCGGGCGAAGGGCCCGCGGTGGGAAGGAAGTTGTGGCACCGGAGTCCGGGGAGTGCGGGATGACCATCCTCTGCGTACGTTTCCAGCTGTCCTCCACGGGCGAGGCCGCCCTGCCGGCGCTGCTCGGGCTGCTGGAGGAGTTCACGCCGGTCGTCGAGGCGTTGCCGCCGGACGGGGCGCTGGCCGATCTGCGCGGCGCCGAACGGTACTTCGGGCGCACCGCGGTCGAGCTGGCGTCGGTGATCAGGGTGCGCGCGCTCGCGCTGCACGGGGTCGACTGCGTGATCGGCGCGGGCCCCGGCCCGATGTCGGCCCGCATGGCGCTGCGGGGCGCCCGGCCCGGGGTGACGTGCGCGGTCCCCGAGGACGGGGTGCGGGAGTTCCTCGCCGAGAGGCCCGTCGTCGCGCTGCCCGGTGTCGGTACGGCGACCGCCCGCACCCTGTGCGAGTACGGCCTCGACACCCTCGGCCGGGTCGCCGCCGCCCCCCTGTCCACGCTCCAGCGCCTGGTCGGCGCGAAGGCGGGCCGGGACCTGCACGAGAAGGCGAACGGCGTCGACCGCGGCCGGGTCGTGCCGAACGCCGTGTCCCGCTCATTGGCCACGGAACGTCCCTTCGGACGCGACGAGCTGGACCCCGACCGGCATCGCCGCGCGCTCCTGTCGGCCGCCGGGGAACTGGGCGCCCGGCTGCGGGCCGTGGAGAAGGTCTGCCGCACCCTGACCCTCACCGTGCGCTACGCCGACCGCTCCTCCACCACCCGCAGCCGCACCCTCCAGGAGCCCACCGCGCACTCGGCGGCCCTGACGAGAACGGCGTACGGCCTGTACGAGGCGCTCGGTCTCCAGCGCGCCCGGGTCCGCGCGATCGTCCTGCGCGCCGAGGCCCTCGGCCCCGCCGACCAGGCCTCCCACCAGCTCACCTTCGATCCCGTGGACGAGAAGGTCCGTCTGATCGAGGAGGTGGCCGACCGGGTGCGGGCGAAGTTCGGGCCGGGGGCGCTGAAGCCCGGGACGCTGGCGGCGTGAGCGAACGGCACCCGGAACGGGATCAGTTGGCCCACGGGGGAGTGATCCGGGTCCCGTCGGCCAGCTCCGCCTCCAGGCCGATGGACGTGGTGACCCACGAGAGCGCGGTGTGGTCGGTCGGATTCTCGACGGCCAGGGTGGCCCCGGGGTTGACGATCACCGTGTCGCCGGCCCTGATCCGCTCGGCGCGGCCGTCGAGCGTGAGGATCAGCTCGCCGACGAGCAGATGGAAGATCTCCTCCCGGTTGACGGTGTGTGCGGGCGCCTTCGTCCCGGCGGGGATCTCGCCTCTCCAGGCGCACAGCTCCTTGCTGCCGGTGAGGGGGGTCGCGTACGAGACGAAGCGGGCGCCGTGGATCTCGTGGGTGACGGCGTCGGACGAACGGACGACGGGCATGGGTGTCTCCTGCCGGTTTCGGTTTCTGCCGACCGCTCGACAAATGGTCAAGCGGCTTGACTATGTTTGCCTATAGTCAAGCTGCTTGACCAACCTGTCAAGGATGTTTCAATGCGGAGGTGCAGAACTCCGAAGCCCTTGCCCTGAGCGCCGCCCTGCTCGCCACCGCGGGTGAGCTCACCCGGCGCATCAACGACGGCGTCGTCGCCCGCGGGTTCGAAGGGCGGCCCGCCTACGGCTTCGCCTTCACCCGGCTCGCCCCGGACGGCGCCACGGTCACCGAGCTGGGCGCGCACCTCGGGGTCACCAAGCAGGCGGCCAGTCAGCTCGTCGAGGAGCTCGTGCGGAAGGGGTATGTCGAGCGCCGACCGCATCCCGGGGATGCGCGGGCCCGGTTGATCGTGCTCACCGAGCGCGGTTGGGAGTGCACCCGGGCGGCGGAGGAGGCGGCCGCCGATGCGGTGCGGGCCTGGGCCGCGGTGCTCGGCGAGGGTGAAGTGCGGGTTCTGTGCGATCGGTTGTCGCGTATTGCCCCCCACGGTCCCCTTCGGCCCGTTTGGTGACGGCATATCAGTGATCCAGGGCCGCGGTGGTTATCACTGGAAGTTTTTACCGACGCGTAACTTCACAGTTCAGCTACTCGCCCGTAACTTGACGAGTGAACAGCATCCTCGTGATCCGGGTCACAGGGCGTAAGGCCATCGCACCTCCCTTGAGCCGCAAGGAGATCACCCGATGCTGCCCTGGAAACGCGCGCTCAGACCCCTCGCCGCACTGCTGCTGGCCGCCGCGGCCGCCACCGTCCCCGCCACCGCCGCCCACGCCGACTCCACCGCCACCGCCTCGTCGAGCGGCTGGAACGACTACCGCTGCAAGCCCTCCGCCGCCCACCCCCGCCCCGTCGTCCTCGTGCACGGCACCTTCGGCAACTCCGTCGACAACTGGCTGGCCCTCGCCCCCTATCTCACGGTCCGCGGCTACTGCGTCTTCTCCGTCGACTACGGCCAGCTGCCGGGCGTCCCGCTCTTCAACGGCCTCGGCCCCATCGACAAGTCGGCCGCCCAGCTCTCGGCCTTCGTCGACAAGGTGCTCGCCGCGACCGGCGCCGGCGAGGCCGACCTCGTCGGCCACTCACAGGGCGGCCTGATGCCGCGCTACTACCTGAAGTTCCTCGGCGGAGCCGCCAAGGTCAACGCGCTCGTCGGCATCGCCCCCGACAACCACGGCACCACGCTGAGCGGACTCGCCAACCTGCTGCCCTACTTCCCGGGCGCGCAGGACCTGCTCTCGGCCGCCACCCCCGGCCTCGCCGACCAGGTCGCCGGATCGGCCTTCCTGACCAAACTCAACGCGGGCGGCGACACCGTCGCGGGCGTCCGCTACACCGTCATCGCGACCAAGTACGACGAGGTCGTCACGCCGTGGCGCACCCAGTACCTCAGCGGATCCGACGTGCACAACGTCCTGCTCCAGGACCTGTGCCCGGTGGACATCTCCGAGCACGTGGCGATCGGTCTGCTCGACCGGATCGCCTTCCACGAAGTGGCCAACGCGCTCGACCCGGCCCACGCCACCGCCACCACCTGCGCGTCCGTCTTCAGCTGACGCGCAGGTGATCCGCCGGGGCCTGTCCGACCTGAGCCGCCGGTCAGGCCCCGGAGCCTTGATAAGTGCCGAGGGGACGGCGGCTCAGCGGCCGTGCCGTCCGCCGCTCACCGCCCGCCTGCGCACGGACCCGAACAGCAGTGCCGCGCCCAGCGCCAGGACGGCCGCGCCGCCCACCGCGAGAGAGGGGGCGTTGCCGTCGCCGCCGGTCTCGGCGAGGCTCTCGCCCGAACCCGAGCCGACACCGGCCGCCCTCGGCCCGTCGGCCGCGACGGACGGCTCGGCCGCGGCGGAGGGCCCGGCCGCGGCGGAGGGCCCGGTGGTGGGGTCGGTCGTCGGGTCGGCCGTCGTGGTGGCGTCGTCGTCCCCGTGACCGTGGTGCTCGACCGTCGACTTGTCGGCACCGTCCTCGATCTGCTCCTCGGAGGGCGCGGAGGCGGACGGCGCGGTACCGGTTCCCGTCGCCGTGCCTGTACCGGCGCCCGTGCCCGCGAAGGCGACGTCCGAGCAGGAGTAGAACGCCTCCGGGCTGTCCGAGCGCTGCCAGATCGCGTACAGCAGGTGCTTGCCCGACCGCTCGGGCAGGGTCCCGGAGAAGGTGTAGAAGCCGCCCGACGCGACCGGGTCGGTGGCCGTCGCCACCGGGTGCCCGAGGTCGAGGTCGGACCAGGCCAGGGGTCCGGACGGGTCGTAGCCGGCCTTGGTGAGGTAGACCTTGAAGGTGCCCTTGTGCGGGGCGGTCACGCGGTACTTGAAGGTGTACGAGCCGCCGCCGACGCTCGTCGCCGGCCAGTCGGCGCGGGCCAGGTCCAGGCCCTTGAACTCCTCGTTGCCCGCGCTGCACAGCCTGCCGTCCGGGATCAGCTCCTGGTGGCGGCCGTTCGCGTCGCCGATGCGGATGCCGTTCCAGTCGTACAGCGCCTGGGTCCCGCCTGCCGCGACCGCGGCCCCGCAGGCGGCCGACCTCGGGCTCTCCGGACCCTCCGCGTAGCACTGGGCGACCCGGCTGACCGGATCGCCCATCGACCCGTGCGCGGCCGCGGGCGCGGCGGACAACACGGTCAGGGCCGCCGGGAGCAGCCCGACGGAGGCGACGGCGGCGACGGCGGACACCTTGCGGCGTGCGGGCATGGGGGAACTCCTCGGAACCGGAACAGGTGGTGGCCTGATGTGTGCCGGAACCAAGAAACCGCGAAATCGCCTGCCCGGGGCGGTCCGTGACGATCTTTAGGGTCGCCTTAAGGAAGCGCTGAGCCGGGGATCAGGTAGGTAGCGTTCGGAGCATGACGAGCGAGGAGATCCGGCCCGCCACGGCGGCCGACGTGCCGGCCGTGAAGGCCGTGACGGACGCGGCGTACGCGCACTACATCGAGCGCATCGGGCAGGTGCCGCAACCCATGGAGGCGGACCACGCGGCCGACGTCGCCGCGGGGAAGGTGTTCGTGACCGGCGACCCGCTCACCGGCGGGGTGGTCGGCCTCGTGGTGGTCGAGGCGTTCACCGACCACCTGTTCCTCGACAGCATCGCCGTCCGTCCCGACGCCCACGGCACGGGCGTCGGGCGGCGGCTGCTGCGCTTCGTGGACGCACACGCGCGTGCGCTGGGGCTGCCCGAGGTCAGGCTCTACACCAACGCGATGATGTGGGAGAACCAGGAGATCTACCCGAAGTACGGCTACACGGTCGTGGAACGCCGTGTGGACGGACCGTACGACCGCGTTCACTACCGCAAGCGGCTGGACTGAACGCGGTGGCCCTCAGCCGTCCGGCCACCAGGTGCGTGCGATGTCCTTGCGCACCTCGGGGCGTCCGGCAGGCCGTTCGTCCACCTCGTCGCGGGTCCTGCGGGAGTCCGTCTTCTTCAGGGGCTTCTGCACGGTCGTACGGCGCATGGCTGCCTCCTTCAGGAGCTACCGGGTTCCGCGTTGTCACGGAGGTAGACCCTTTGGGGGAGAGTTCCTCATCGGCCCCCCTTCTGTCAGTGGCGGCTGTCACGATTCGATTGTCAGTGGTGGGTGTCACTCTTGGGCACATGAGTGGAAAGAGTGACGAACCGATCGCGCCGGGTGTCGACTGGGACGCGGCGGCGGCCGCCTTCGACGAGGAGCCGGACCACGGTCTGCTGGACCCCGGGGTGCGCGCCGCCTGGGCCCGGCGGCTGCGTGACTGGCTGCCGGAGCACGGCTGCGATCTCCTGGACCTCGGCTGCGGCACCGGCAGCCTGTCGCTCCTCGCGGCCGAACAGGGACATCGGGTGACCGGGGTCGACCTGTCCCCGGCCATGATCGACCTGGCCCGCGCCAAACTGGCCGGGCGTGACGCGGTGTTCCTCCTCGGTGACGCGGCGGCGCCGCCCGTAGGGGAGCAGCGCTTCGACACCCTCCTCGTGCGGCATGTGCTGTGGACCCTGCCCGACCCGGCCCGGGTCCTGCGGCACTGGCGCGGCCTGGTGCGGCCCGGCGGTCGGCTCGTGCTGGTCGAGGGCGTATGGGGGACCGTCACCCCGGTCGGCATACCGGCGGACCGGCTCACCGCCCTGCTTGCCCCGCTGACCGGGCACGCGCGCGTGGAGCGGCTGTCGCAGGACCCGGGGCTGTGGGGCGGGGCGGTGGCGGACGAGCGGTACGCGGTGGTGGCGACGGTGTGAGACGGCGGTGCCGGGCGGTGCCGGTGTGAGACGGCGGTGCGGGAACGCGCCGTGAGGCGCCGGGCCGGCGGCCCCTCACCGTCGGGGTGAGAGGCCGGCGATCCCTCACTCCAGCAGTGACTCCAGGCCGCCCTCGACGGTGGCGAACCCCTCCAGTTCGTCCAGGGCGGTCACCGCGGCGGCCGCGGCCGCCGGGTCCCGCCGCGCCAGCCCGCTCTCCTCGAACTCGTCCTCGTCCAGTCGCCGTACGTCCGTGCCGTCGGCGGAGCGCCACAGGTCCAGGTCGAGATCCTCGACGACCAGTTCGCCGCCGGACAGCGTGGCCGGGCGGGTGACGTCGCAGTACCAGCCCTTCAGAGCCCCCGCCGCGTCGCGGACCTCCTTCACCGCGTACCAGCGGTCCCGCCAGTAGTACTCGGTGAACACGTCGCCCGCCTCGAAGCGGACGAAGCCGAAGTCGCGTACGGCGTCACCGGCCCAGGGGGCGCGCACGGTGATCCGGGTGCCGTCGTCGGACAGCAGCTCGGCCGCGTAACGGATCTTCGTCCGCCCGCCCTTGACGAGGACGACGTCCACCTCACGCACCGGCTCAGCCGAGTTCACGGACATGACGTACCTCCGTCGCACAGATCTCGTACCCGAACCACTTGTTGATCGCGAGCATCGGCCCGTTGTCGGCGTCGTTGCCCGTGTAGGCCTGCTTGTACCCCGCCGCGCGGGCCCGGTGCAGCGAGTCGTTCTTGACGAGCTTGGCAAGGCCCAGTCCGCGACGGGTGCGGGCGGTGCCGGTCATACCGGTGCTGTACCGGCCGGCGCCGTCGGTGTGGGCCACGCTGAAGGCGACCGGGCGGCCGTCGGCCACGGCGACCGAGGTCAGCTCCCGGTCCAGGTGGGGATACTTCCAGTACTCGTCGACCCAGGCCGCGTAGTCCGTGAACTCGGTGGCGATGTCGCCGGGTTCGTCCGAACCCGCCTCCGCGTCCAGGGCGAACAACGGGCGCGGGTCGTCGGCGAAGTCGGCGGCCGTGCGCAGCTCGACGCCGGGCGGTGGGGCCTGGAGCGGCGGCAGCGTGGCGCGGGCCAGGTCCAGCCGGAGGAAGTGCGCGGAGCGGCTCGGCCGGTAGCCGCGCCGTCCGGCGAAAGCCCGGTGAGCCGGCTCGTCCAGGACCCAGGAGAACAGCTTCACCGCCCCGTGGGCCGCCAGATGCTCCTCGGCGGTGCGCACCAGCAGGCGGCCCGCGCCGCGTCCGGTGCGCGCGGGGTCCACGTACACGTTGAGGGACCCCTGGCCGGGCTCCGGACTGTCCGGGGCCAGGCCCACCTGGGCCGTGCCGATGATCTCGCCGTCCTCCACGGCGACCAGCTTGCGGGCGTGGGCGTCGGGGCGGGACAGCGAGAGGCCGTGCAGCACGGAGGCCGGACTGAAGTACACGTAGGGCAGGGCGCGGTGCCGGACCCGGACGAAGCCCTCGATGTCGGCGGGCGCCCCGGGGCGCAGGTCGCGCACGATGACGGTCATGTGAGCGCACGCTACGGTCGGGCGGCGCCCCGGTGCCTCCCATTTTCGGCTCCGTCCGCGCTTCCGTTCCCCGGTGGGTGCGGGACAATCGGGCCGTGACCTTGAAGATCCACATCGATGAGAGCGCCGCGCCCTACGAGCAGGTGCGGGCGCAGATCGCCGAGCAGGCGCGGTCGGGAGCGCTGCCGGTCGGGTACCGGCTGCCGACGGTGCGCGGGCTGGCCGAGTCGCTCGGCCTCGCCGCGAACACCGTCGCCAAGGCGTACCGGGCCCTGGAGGGGGACGGGGTGATCGAGACCCGGGGGCGCAACGGCACGTTCGTCGCTGCGGCCGGACCGGCGGCGGAGCGGGAGGCGGCGGGCGCCGCACAGGCCTACGCCGAGCGGGTGCTGCGGCTGGGACTGACCGAGGAACAGGCGTCGGCCGCCGTGCGGGACGCCCTGCGGGCGGCCTACGGGCGGTGACCGGCGACCTGCGGTGACCAGCACGCCGTGGTGATCGACGGTGTGCGGGGCTCAGCGGTGGGTGGTGCTCAGCGGTGGGTGGCGAGCGCGCCCGGCGTACGGGTCACCTTCAGACCCGCCCGCTCCGCCGTCCGCCCGAACAGTGCCGCGTTCTCCACCGCCGCGCCGCCGGGGTCGTTGTTGAAGTAGGCGTAGACGTCGGACCCGGCCGCCCAGGTCGTCGCGACGCGGTCCAGCCAGGTCTCCAGGGCACGGCGGCCGTAGTGCGGCCAGGGGTGGGCCCGGCCCTGGTGGAAGCGGACGTACCCCCAGTCCGTGGTGCGCCACAGCGGGGTGACCGGGCGGGAGCGGGCGTCCGCCCAGCACAGCGCCGCGCCCCGGGCCCGCAGCACGTCCCGCACCTCGGGGGTCCACCACGACTCGTGGCGAGGCTCCACCGCGACGCGCGTACCCGACGGGAAGCAGGACAGGCAGGCGTCCAGCAGCCCGGTGTCGGCCCGCAGGGTCGGCGGCAGCTGGAGCAGCACCGGGCCGAGACGGTCGCCGAGGCCGGCCGCGTGGGTCATCAGGCGCCGTACCGGCTCCTCGGGGTCCTTCAGCCGCTTGATGTGGGTCAGATAGCGGCTCGCCTTCACCGCGACCACGAAGTCCGCCGGGACGCGCTCGGCCCAGGACGCGAAGGTCTCCCGCGACGGCAGCCGGTAGAAGGCGTTGTTGATCTCGACGGTGGCGAAGTGCCCGGTGTACTCCTCCAGCCACCGCCGCACGGGGACCTCGGGCGGGTACAGGACACCCTTCCAGTCCTTGTACTGCCAGCCGGAGGTGCCGACGTACAGCGTCATACCTCCATCAGAACACCTACAGGTACAGTCCCGCGTCCGTTCTCCCCCGGGGTTCCGGCAGCGAGGTCGGGGAGGTGCCCCGGCGCAGGGCGTACAGCTCCGCGAGCGTCGCCCCCTCGCGGCCGACGCCTTCCTCTGTACCGAGCCAGTCCACGGACTCCCGGCGGGTCAGCGGGCCGACCTCGATACGGGCCAGACAGCGGCCCGGGCGGACGACGGCGGGGTGCAGGCGCTCCAGGTCCTCGTTGGTCGTGACCCCGACCAGGACGTTGCGGCCCTGGCCGAGGAGGCCGTCGGTGAGGTTCAGCAGCCGGGACAGGGCCTGGCCCGCCGTGTGCTTGGCCTCGCCGCGGATCAGCTCGTCGCAGTCCTCCAGGAGCAGCAGCCGCCAGCGGCCCTTGCCGGTGCCGTCCTCCTCGCCGATCGCGATGTCCATCAGATAGCCGACGTCGGAGAAGAGCCGCTCGGGGTCCAGGACGCAGTCCACCTGGCACCACTCCCGCCAGGAGCGGGCCAGGGTGCGCAGCGCCGAGGTCTTGCCGGTGCCGGGCGGGCCGTGAAGCAGGAGCAGCCGGCCGGCGATGTCCTGCGGGGTCGTCCCCATCAGCTCGTCCATCGCCTCGGCGACGGGCGCCGTGTAGTTGGAGCGCACCTCGTCCCAGGTGCCCGCGGAGATCTGCCGGGTGGTGCGGTGCGGGCCGCGCCGCGGCGAGACGTACCAGAAACCCATGGTCACGTTCTCCGGCTGCGGTTCGGGCTCGTCCGCCGCGCCGTCGGTGGCCTGGTCGAGCACCTGCGCGGCCAGTTCGGCGGTGGTCGCGGTGACCGTGACGTCGGCCCCGCGGTTCCAGCGGGAGACCAGCAGCGTCCAGCCGTCGCCCTCGGCCAGGGTGGCGCTGCGGTCCTCGTCGCGGGCGACGCGCAGCACGCGGGCGTGCGGCGGCAGCAGGGTCGCGCCGGAGCGCACGCGGTCGATGTTCACCGCGTGCGAGTACGGCTGCTCGCCCGTCGCGAAGCGGCCGAGGAACAGCGCGTCGACGACATCGGACGGGGAGTCGGAGTCGTCGACGTTGAGCCGGATCGGCAGTGCGTCGTGCGGGGGTGCGGACATGCCGCCATGATCCGGCACAAGAGCCTCGTCCGCACCCGGTTTCCGCAGTGCGCGAGGTACGCCCGGTGTGTCGGATCCGCCGGACGCGGCGAACCGGTCGCGCCGTGCGTGCGGGGCCCCGACAGGCTCGGCCGGGGCCACCCCTCGGAGCCACCCCTCAGGCCGGTCGCCGGAGCCGGCGGGTCCCTCGCACCATCGCGTACCCCTTGGTGAGTGCCCGGTCCCTCGCGAACGTCCGGCCGATCGCCCGGCCTTCGACGAGCCGCTCGAACTCCGCGGTGTCCGTGCCGCGCCGCACCGTCACCCTGCGCAGGGCGTACGGCCCCTGGGCGCGATGGGCGAGGGAGTTGCCCACGGCGACGGCCTGGGCGAACCCGTGTTCGCGTACCGCCCCGCGCACCCGGCGGTTCGAGTAGCCGTACGGATAGGCGAACGACGCGAGCGGGGTGCCCAGTTCGTCGGCGGTGATGTCCCGGCAGCGGGTGAGCTCGGCGTGCAGCCGGGCGCCGCCGAGCTGGTCGAGCTGCGGATGGGTGTGGCTGTGGCCGCCGATCTCCACGCCACCGTCCGCCAGTTCGCGCACCTGCGGCCAGTCCAGCATGGTGTCCAGGGCGCCCCCGGTGTCGTGGGCGCCCCGGATCCAGCCGGTGGTGACGAACAGGGTGGCCGGGAAGCCGTGCTTCGCCAGCGCCGGGAGGGCGTGCCGGTGCACGCCCTCGTAGCCGTCGTCGAAGGTGATCAGGACCGGGCGCTCCGGCAGCGGACGGCCGGACCGCCAACGGGTCGCGAGATCGGCGGTGGTGAGCGGGGTCAGACGCCGGTCCGCGAGCACCGCCATCTGCTCGGCGAACGCCTCGGGCGTGACCGAGAGGGTGCGGGTGGCGTCGTTCGGATCGGCGGCCACCGCGTGGTACATGAGGATCGGCACGCGCCCCGGGGTCACGCGGCCCGCTCCACCTGGTCCACCGAAATCGGCACCACGGCGAACGTCGTCCCCGCCCGCCGGGCCCGCATGCTGCCGACCAGGTACCCGCCGGCCGCCGTCAGCACCCCGGCGACGATCGCGGCCGCCCGCCGGGCCCCGCCGGGCCGGGCCAGCAATTGGTCGCGCAGTCCGCGGACCACACCGGCCGGCAACACCCGGGTGGCGTACCGGCGTTCGGACTCCAGTCCCTTGTCGGCGCCGACGCTGCGCGCGACCAGCGCCTTGGACAGGCCTTCGGCGTAGGTGCGCGTGCGGAAGTACCCGAAGTGCTCACGCGCCTCGGGCACCTTGTGGTGGATCACCGCGCGGTCGTCCATCAGCAGGATCGCGTCGGGTCTCGCGCGGCTGAGCCGGATGCACAGATCCGTCTCCTCGCCGCCCATCGGGCGTTTGTTGCCGTCGCGTCCGATGCCGGTGGCGAAGCCGCCCACGAACTCGAACGCGGTACGCCGGAAGGAGGCGTTGCCGCCGAGGATGTTGCGTACCCGGACCCGGCCGGGCGCCAGGCCCCGGTAGGAGCAGCCCACCACCCAGTCGAACTCCTCGGGGAACCAGTCGGGCCGCCGCCCGGAGGACCAGACCGGTACCGCCCTGCCGCCCACGGCCAGGACCCGGGGATCGGAGTACGGGTCGGCGAACCGGCGCAGCCAGTCCCGTTCGGCGACGGCGTCGTCGTCGAGGAAGGCGACGACCTCGCCCCGGGAGGCGGCGATGCCGGTGTTGCGGCCGGCCGAGAGACCGCGCGGGCCCGCGTTGGGCAGCACCCGCACCTCGCCGGTCTCCTTGTACTCGCTCCTCAGCCGGTCCAGGAGCGTCGGGTTGTGGTCGACGACGAGCAGGGTCTCCAGGGCCGGGTGGGTCTGTGCCCGCACCGAGGCGACCGCCGCGAGGATGTCCTCCCAGCGGTCCTCGGTGTACACACAGATGACGACGGAGACGTCGATCGTGCTCAAGACACCTCTCCCCGGACCGAGTCGAGCATCGGCGAGCGGCGGGCCGCACGGCGCAGCGCACGCCGGTTGGACCGCTCCCTGAGGATCACCCGCAGGACCCGCAGCCCGTCACGGACGGCGCGCAGGTTGCTGACGCCGTGGTAGCGCAGGTACTCGTGACTGGGGATCTCCTGGACCTTCAGCCCGGCCTTGACGACCCGGATGTTGATCAGGGTCTCGATCTCGAAGCCGGTGCAGTCGAGCTCGATCTTGTCCAGGCAGTGCCGCCAGAACGCGTTGTAGCCGTAGCACAGGTCGGTGTAGCGGGCGCCGAACTTGCGGTTGACGATGGCGCACAGAACCCGGTTGCCGAGCCATCGGATGAAGGTCATGTCGTCGGTGCCGCCGCCGTTGGCGAAGCGCGAGCCCTTGGCGAAGTCCGCGCCGGAGACCAGGGCGGACACGTACGACACGATCTCGTTGCCGTCGGCCGAGCCGTCCGCGTCGACCATCACGATGATGTCGCCGCTGCACGCCGCGAAGCCGGTGATCAGGGCGTCGCCCTTGCCCCGGCCCTGCTGTCCGACGACCTTGACACCGGGCCACAGATCACGCGCGACCCGCACGGTGTCGTCGGTGGAGTTGCCGTCGACCAGGACCACTTCGTGGATCCAGTCCGGCAGGGTCTTGAACACGTACGGAAGGTTCTCGGCCTCGTTCATCGCGGGGATGACCACGCTCACCGGTGGCGTGATGGCCAGGTGAGAGGAGATGGGCCGGTACTTGCCGACGGTCGACGGGCTGTCGAGATCCTGGCCCGATGTCGCCGGTTGCAGAACGGAACTCATGAGTCTGGTCCCTCTCGTCCGGTGGGCCGCCCGCCCCTGGGCGGCCAGGAATCCACGTCCGGTTCGAAAGGGGGGTTGGTCACCCATGGCGGAGCGATCTCCGCGCAGACACGGGTGAGCTGGCAGAACTTGACGGCCACCGTCGAAGGACGGCAGCCGACCGCGCGGCACGGCCCGGTCACCAGTGCGGTCACCGAGCACGGCACCCCCCTACCGCGCTCCCGCCCCGATACCGCCGCGGTCCCTGAGCCCTCCCCTGGAGCCGTTGCCGACGGTCCGATGCGAGTGAGATGTATGACGGTATTGATGATTACGCCCGGATGGCAAGCCCTTGGCGGCCGACTCACCTTTTTGTTCGTTTGACCGTTACAGAATGATGCGTCCCCTCGAAAGCAACCGGCGCAAGAACGGACACGGGAACGGCAGAAGTGGTCTCCGGGGGCCATGGAGCCCGTGGGTGACGGTGGTTCGGATCGGTGTCGCGGCAACCGTCGCCGTGCCGTCCCGGCGCGAAAGTCTTGGCATGGACACTTCCGGTCAACACGCGTAGTTGGTACGACAGTTATGGCAGAGATCCTGCTAAAGGAGGTTCCATGAGACGTTCCCGACTTGTCGTATTCGTGAGCTCACTCCTCCTCGCCCTCGGCACCGCCCTCACCGGGGCGGCGTCGGCGCAGGGCGCCCAACTCGCGGCCACAGGCGGCTATGTGGCGCTGGGGGACTCCTACTCCTCCGGTGTCGGCGCGGGCAGCTACATCAGCTCCAGCGGCGACTGCAAGCGCAGCACCAAGGCGTATCCGTACCTCTGGAACGCCGCCCACGCCCCCTCGTCGTTCACCTTCGCCGCATGCTCGGGCGCTCGAACGGATGAAGTTCTGGCGAGTCAGCTCGGCGGCCTGAACTCCTCGACCGGCCTGGTCTCCATCACCGCGGGCGGCAACGACGCGGGCTTCGCCGACGTCATGACGACCTGCGTCACCGGCTCCGACAGCACCTGCCTGTCCCGCATCAACACGGCCAGGGCCTACGTCGACTCGACGCTCCCCGGCAAACTCGACACCGTCTACTCCGCCATCCGCGCCAAGGCGCCCAACGCCCGCGTCGTCGTCATCGGCTACCCCCGCTTCTACAAGCTCGGCACGGTCTGCCTGGGCCTGTCCGAGACCAAGCGCTCCGCCATCAACAACGCCGCCGACTACCTCGACGCGGCGACCGCCGGGCGCGCCGCGGCCCACGGCTTCGTCTTCGGCGACGTCCGCACCCCGTTCACCGGCCACGAGATCTGCTCCGGCAGCTCCTGGCTGCACAGCCTCAACTGGCTGAACATCGGCGAGTCGTACCACCCGACCGCGTCCGGCCAGTCGGGTGGCTACCTGCCGGTCCTGAACAGCGTCGCCTGATCCGTCACTCCGAGGAGGAAGGTGAGGGGGAGGCCCCGTCCGTCGGGGTCTCCGTCTCGCAGGTGACCGAGAACGGCACCGAGTTCGACGTCGCCTTCACCGGATCCCGGACCTCGACGGCGATCGAGTTCTCGTACGTCCCGCTCTCGGCGTACGTCGACACGATCACCTTGTCCTGCTTCGACTTCCCCCCGCCGGAGGAGAACTCCAGCGTCTTCCAGGTCTGCCCGGAGAGCTCCCCGTCCTTCGACACCCAGCGGTAGGACACCGTCGCCGGCAGCCGCCCCACCGTGATCGTCGCGGTGAAGGCGGGCGCGTCGCCCTCCGGCGGCGGACAGCTGCCCGAGTAGTCCGTGTGCGCGCCGGCGACGGTGACCGACACGGTCTGCGCCGGGGCCTCGGAGCTCTTGCTCTCGCTCGGACTCGGGCTCGGCGACTCACTGGCCTCCTCGCTCGTCTCCGGCTGCGTCGGTGGCGAACTGAGAATCTCCGTCGCGCTGTCGGTGACCCCGCCGCCGGCGTCGCCGCCACCGTCGTCGTGGTTCAGCAGCCCGTATGTCAGCCCGGCGACGGCCAGCGCCAGCACCACCACGCCGGCGACGAGAAGCACACCGCCCCGCCTGCTCCGGTCCGGCCCCGCCGAGCGGGTAGTCGTCGCCGGGGCGGCCGACCAGGACTGCGGCGGGGTCGGGGACGGCGGCTCCTGGCGGAACGGCTCGGCCGGTGTCGAGGCCGTCGGCGGATAGGGCGCGAACGGCGCCGGTGGCGTCGACCGGAGCGTGTCGCCCCGGGGGGCGCCGCCCGCGGCGACGAGCCGCAGGTCGTGCTCGGCCCGGTCGGCCGGCAGCCGCTCGGCCGGGTCCTTGCGCAACAGGCCCTCGATCACGGGCGCGAGCGGCCCGGCCCGGCGCGGCGGCGGAAGCTCCTCGTCCACGATCGCGCGCAGAGTGCTCAGCGGAGTGTCGTGACGGAAGGGGGAGTTGCCCTCCACCGCCGCGTACAGCAGCACGCCCAGCGACCACAGGTCCGACTCGGGCCCCGGCGTGCGACCCAGCGCGCGCTCCGGCGCGAGGAACTCCGGGGAGCCGATGACCTCGCCGGTCATCGTCAGCGCGGAGGTGCCCTCGACGGTCGCGATACCGAAGTCGGTGAGTACGACCCGGCCGTCGTTCGACATCAGCACGTTCGCCGGCTTCACGTCCCGGTGCAGCACCCCGGCCTCGTGCGCGGCCCGCAGCGCGGACAGCACCTCGGCGCCGATGTGCGCGGCCCGTGCCGGTTCCAGCGGCCCCTCGGCGTCCAGCAGCTCGGCGAGGGAGATCCCGCGCACGATCTCCATGACGATCCACGGCCGCCCGTCCTGCGTCGCCACGTCGTACACCGTGACGACGTTCCGGTTCGCGACCCGCGCCGCGGCCCAGGCCTCGCGCTCCAGCCGCGCGTACATCCGCTCGACGTCCGAGGCCGCCAGTCCGTGCGGCGCACGCACCTCCTTGACGGCGACCTCGCGGTGCAGCACCTCGTCACGGGCCCGCCACACGGTGCCCATGCCGCCCTCGCCCAGCGGGGTCAGCAGACGGTACCGGCCCGCGATCAGACGTTCACTGCCCGGTTCTTCGGACACCGCGCCCCCATTTCGCTCTTCGTATCCGGGCGAAAACCTCCCCAACCCCACCAACGTAGCTCAGCCGAGTACGGATGCGGCCCCCTTGAGCACCAGTCCCGTGCCGAGGGCGACGACGAGGAAGGCGGACCACAGGGGCAGGTTGCGGCGGACCAGCGTCACGGCCGGGTGGGCCGTCCAGCGCGGCTGCCGGTCCAGCAGGCGGGTCGCGCCCGCGCCCAGCCTGACGACGGCGAACCCGGCGGCGGTGAGGGTCAGCGCGAGCCCGACGCCGTACGCGACGACGAGCAGCAGCCCGAACCAGGCGTGTCCGAGCGCGGCCGCGCCGACCAGCACGACCACGGCGGACGGACTGGGGACCATGCCGCCGGCGAAGCCGAGGAGGAGTGTGCCGCGCAGGGTCGGGGCGACGGCGTGGGTGTGCGTGTGGCCGCCGTGGGTGTGCGTGTGCGGGTGGCCGTGCCCGGGACCGTGCTCGTGGTGGCCGTCGTGGTCGTGGTCGTGACGATGCTCCCGGTCGTGCCCGTGATCGTGTTCCCGGTCGGGCCCGGGGTCGTGATGGGCATGGGTGTGCGGGGTGGCGGCGCCGACCAGGGCGAGTTGACGGTCGGGGGATTTCGCGCCCGTGTGGCCGGCGGGCTCATGGGGGTGCGAGTGACCGTCGTGGGGGTGCGGATGCGGGTGGGGACGGGTGTGTCCGTGGGGGCTGCCGGGGCCCCGGCCACGCCAGGCCCGCCGTGCCAGCGTCGCGCCGGCGAAGAGCACCAGCGCGCCGCTCGCCAGGCCCAGCCAGGCGATCACCGAAGGGGCCGCGGCCGAGCCGGCGGTGACGAGGAGGCCGAGAGTGACGACCCCCAGGGTGTGCGTGACGGTGACGGAGGCCGCCAGGGGAAGGACGTCCTTCATCCGGGCCCTGCCACCCCGCGCGGCAGCCGTCGCGGCCATGATCGTCTTGCCGTGGCCCGGGGCGACCGCGTGCAGCGCGCCGAGGCCCACGGCGATCACCAGGGCCAGCGCGCCGAAGCCGAGAGTGAGGTCCTGCCGGGCGACCAGGTCGTCCAGCGCCCGCGTCCAGCGGTCGGCGCCCCGCGGCAGCACGGACGCGGCCGGCGCGTCCCGGTCAGCCTCGACGAGGGCCGCGCCACCGGGCCGCACGCGCACGGACGCGGTCGAGGTGTCGGCGGGGGAGGAGAGCAACTCCTTCGGATAGCTCGTCAGTTCCGAGGAGACCGACTTCTCCGGTACGTCGGAGTCGGCGAGTGTCATCCGGTCGCCGCGCGCGGTGATCTCGCGCCAGCCGGGCCCGGTCGAGGCGCCCTCGCCGTGGAAGGTGAGCGAGACGGTGTCCCCGCCGGACGCTGCGGGCAGCGGAGCCGTCAGCCTGCACTCGACGCGCAGGGTGTCCAGGCCCGCCTGGCCGGGCCGGACGACCGCCTCGGCGGTGCCGGCCGTGAGGGTGACGGCCCGGCCGTCCACGGTCAGCGTGCTGCCGGTCGCGGCCGTGGCGCAGCGCTGCCGGGCCCACTCGGTCATCCCGAGCCGTTCGATGTCCGGCTTCGCCTGGGTCGCCGGGATCTCGGCGAGGTCCTCGACATGGTCGACGCGGAGCTGTCCGGGGGCGGCGACGAGACCGTCGTAGCGGTTGACGGTGAAGTTGCCGAGGGGGTGCGCGCTCGCGTCGGCGGAAGGGACCAGCGCGAGCGCGCAGGCGGCCGTGAACACGGCCGCGCAGGAGGCCGGCAGACGACGTGAGATCACTTGCCCGCCTCCAGCGTCTGGAGAGCCGTACGGGCCTCGCGGGCCCCCGGCGGGGAGAAGCCGGGGTTCAGCTTCAGGGCGGCGGCGAGGTGGGTACGGGCGTCGGCGGGGTGTCCCGTGGCCTTCTCGATCACTCCGCGGTGGTAGAGGAAGGACGCGTTGTGGTAGCCGGTGGCCGTGGCCTGCCGGGCGTAGGGGAGGGCCTCGGCGTCCTTGCCGTTGACGTGCAGGGCCCAGGCGAGGGCGTCCGCCGTGTGCACGGTGTGCCGGCGGGACCAGTCGTCCCGGGCCGCGCGCAGGGCCGTCGCCCGGTCGCCGTGGTCGGCCGCGGCGAGCGCGGTGTCGAGGTCGGCGTTGACGCCGTTGGCGCGGGCGATGGCCGTCCACGCGTCGACGAGGAGGTACTGGTTCTCGGCCTTCGCCTTGTCCCCTTCGCCACCCCGCGCTTCGTACAGCTCGCCGAGTTCCACCAGCGGCGCGGGGAGCGGGTAGCGGGCGACGATCAGCTCCAACTCCTTGATCGCCTCCCCTTGTCGCCCGCTCGCCGCCTGGGCGCGGGCACGGCCCTCCAGCGCGGGGAGGTAGTTCTCGTCGGCGGCGAGGGCGCGGGCGTAGTCGGTGAGGGCGGTCGCGTAGTCGCCCTGGTTCCAGGCGAGTTGCCCGAGCTGGGCGGCGACGTAGGCGATGTCGCCGGGCGAGGTCGACGCGGCGAGCGCCCGCTCCAGGACCCGGCGGGCGGTGGTGACGTCGCCGCGCAGTTCGTGCACGTACGCGTAGCGGGTGAACACCGGTACGCCCGGCTGCCGTTCGTCGGCTGTCCTCGCGGCCGCCTCGGCGTCGTCGTAGCGGCCGAGCTCGACGAGCGCGTCGATACGGGAGCACAGGGCGCGCTCGCTGTAGGGGTTCTGCTTCAGCGCCCGGTCGGCCAGGGCGAGCGCGTTCGCGAAGTCGTGCCGGGCGGCGGCGAGGGCGGCCCGGCCGGCGAGCGCCTGGTCGTTGTCGGGGCGCAGCGAGAGGGAGCGCTTCAAGGCCTGCTCGGCCTGCGGGTAGCGGGAAGGGTCGCCCTTGGTACGGGCCTGCTCGACGTAGGCGAGCCCGAGGGTGGCCCAGCCGCCGAAGTCCCTGGGCTGCGTGCGCAGATGGGCCTGGAGCGAGGTGATGCTCGCGTCGAGGTCGCCACTGGCGAGCAGCCCGGGGGAGACCGCCGCGGCGGTCGACACGGGCACGTTCTGTCCGTCCCGCACCGCCCCGAGCGCGACCGCCCCGGCGGTGAGTGCCACGGCCAGCATGGCGGCGCAGGCGCCGAGCTGAGCGGCCCGCCAACGACGCCCGGCGGCCCCCGCCCGCCGCACGGCGGCCACACGCTCGTCGTCCCCGGCGACGGCGACTTCCCCGCTGTCCCCGGCGACGGCGACCCCCGCGACGTCGGCTCCGGCTCCGGTACCGGTCGCGTGCTGTGCCTCTTCCCCTGCATCGGTACCGGCGACGGGGTCTGTCTCCGTGTCCTGGGGCTTCGCCCCGGCCGCGGTCCGCTGGTCCAAGGCTCCTCGGGAGCCGGAGCCGGAGCCCGGCTCCGGTCGGCCGGGGTCCGCGAGCGGACCGCCGGAGTCCGGTGCGCCGGGCTCCAGTTCGCCGGAGGCCGGTCCGGTGGGCTCCGGTGCGCCGTCGTTCGTCCGCGGGGACATGCCCTCTCCTAGTCGCCTGGGGTCGTTCAGCCTGCTCGCGTGGGGTGGCGCGGCCCGCGCCGTGGGGGATGAGTACGCGGGCCGCGCCAGTCTGTGGGGCGGGCCGGGGAGCGCAGGATTCTCCCCGGCCCGCTCAGGAGTGGGGCCCAGGGGCCCCACTCAGGAGGAAGGCCTAGTAGGCCCTCCGCCGTCCGCGCCACCACATCAGCCCGCCGCCGATGAGGAGGATTCCCGCCGCGCCGGCGCCCGCGGAGGACGCGATCAGCGTGGTGTCGCTGTCGGTGCCCGTGAGGGCGTCACCGAGCTGGCTGCGGACGTCGGCGCCGCTCTTGGCGGTCGCGCCGCGCGAGCCCTCGGTGGGCAGGGCCACGTACGGGAAGTACTTCTCGAAGGACTTGTCGTTCTTGTCGACCGCGTCGCCCAGGTCGTTCTTGGAACCGACCAGCTCGCCCTCGACGACCTGGAGCGAGGCGTCGATCACGTCGTCGGTGAGGCGACGGCCGTTCGGGAAGCCCGCGTTGTCACCGTCGAGGACACCGAGCCGCTTGGGGCTGGCGGTCGGCTTGATCGAGGTGTTGAGGCGCAGTTCCTCCGACGGCGTCACGTACGGGGGCTGGTTGAGGCCCTTGACGCCCTTCAGGAACACGTCGACGAGGTCGTTGCGCGGCTCGGCCGGCGCCTTGATCTTGTAGATCGCCTCTATGAGCTTCGGCAGCTCGGGGTTGGTGACGTTCTTCAGGAACTGGCCGTCGTCCTTCGGCTCGGACGCGTTGAACTTGTCCTTGTCCTTGATCGGGTTGACGACCTCGTTGACCAGCGGCATGCCGAGACGCGAGACCTGCGTGTAGTGGCCCTGGGCGTTCTCGCGCTGGGTGGTCGACCAGATGCCGACGATCGGCTGGTGCTCCGACTCGGCGATCATGTCGCTCGGGACCTGCAGCGCGATCGAGTTGACGTTGTAGCCCTTGAGCGTGTCGTTGCCGACCTCGGAGAGGTCACCGCCGTACAGCAGGTCGAAGACCCGCAGATCGAGGAAGAACGGGTCGTCGGCCTGGCCCGCGAAGGTCTTGGCGCCGTTGGGAAGCTTGTAGATCGCGTGGTCGCGCAGCTTCGCGTAGTCCGGCATCGACGCCTTGCCCACGTTCGACGGTGCCACCGGCACGTCGTCCGCGATCTTCGTCTCGTGCTCGACCTTCCCCTTCTTCGACTTGATCAGTTCGAGGTCGTACGTCTGCGTGATGTTCAGGTCGGCGTCGTCCAGGCTCTCGACGACGCCCGTGTTGTAGAGGAACGTCTTCTTGTTCTTCACATGCGTCTTGAAGGTGTAGCGGAAGGTCAGGTCCTCCTTCGCGTCACCGTTGTTGTCGATGTGCAGGTCGTACTGGGCGTCCTCGGCGAACGGGAAGAAGTTGGGGCCGCCGGCCGGCTCCTCGAACGGGATCCAGTTGGCGACGATCGTCGTCGTGTCCGGGTGGTCCGGGCTGACGAAGGCGTACACGTCGGTGTTGTCGTACTGCGGGGTGCCCGAGATGAGGGGGGCCTCGCGGTGGCTGGAGGCGTAGGCCGCCCCCGGCACCAGCGTGGCCACGCCGGCGGCTGCGAGCCCCCCGGCGGCCAACGCACCGCAGACGAGAGTCGCGACGCTCCTGCGTCCGTTGCCGCTCCTGGAGAAAGCTGTCATGCCGTCCGTCCTCTGTGCCAAGTTG
Organism: Streptomyces sp. NBC_00637; assembly: GCF_045161545.1. Classification (NCBI taxonomy): domain Bacteria; kingdom Bacillati; phylum Actinomycetota; class Actinomycetes; order Kitasatosporales; family Streptomycetaceae; genus Streptomyces; species Streptomyces sp. NBC_00637. The sequence continues at coordinate 6,758,018 of NZ_CP109046.1, forward strand.
CCTGACGGACAGTGATACGGAGCGGAGGGTGGGTTCGGATTGGTCGAAACCCAAAAACTTTTTCTTTCCTGCTCACCCGCGTTTTCGGCCCTTCGCTACGTACCCCCCATCCGGAGGTGTGTTCGTTGCGAATGCCTGGTGTGACGGGGCGGCCCGGGTGCGGCGGTCGCAGAGAGGGGGACGGCATGGAGGCGGACGAGCTTCTGGTGCTCGTGGCGGGAGGCGACCAGCGGGCATTCGAGCGGCTGTACCAACTGGTGTCCGGGCCGGTGTTCGGGCTCGTACGACGGGTCGTCAGGGATCCCGCCCAGTCGGAGGAGGTCGCCCAGGAAGTACTCCTGGAGGCCTGGCGCTCCGCGGGCCGCTTCGACCCGAACCGCGGCAGCGCCCTCTCCTGGATCCTGACCCTCGCGCACCGCCGCGCCGTCGACCGGGTGCGCAGCGCGCGGGCGGCCGTGGACCGCGAGCAGCGCGAGGCGTCGCGCTATCACGACCCCGCCTTCGACCAGGTTGCGGAGGAGGTCGAGGCGGGCCTGGAACGGCAGTTGGTCCGCCGCTGTCTCGACCGGCTGACGGCGCTCCAGCGCCAGTCCGTCACCCTCGCCTACTACGACGGCTACACGTACCGTGAAGTGGCCGACCGGCTGTCGCTGCCGCTGGGCACGGTGAAGACCCGGATGCGTGACGGACTCACGCGGCTGCGCGACTGCCTGGGAGGTGCCGCATGAGTGTGCTCGGCCTGTTCCGCCGCGAGGACCTGCACTCGCTGGCCGCCCCCTACGCGCTCGACGCCCTCGAAGCCGACGAACGCCGTCGCTTCGAGAAGCACCTGACGAGGTGCGACCGCTGCTCCGCCGAGGTGCGGGCACTGGCCGAGGACGCCGTCCGGCTCGCCTGGTCGCAAGCCGCACAGCCACCGGCCGCCCTGCGCAGCCGGGTACTGGCGGCCGTGCAGAGAACGCCCCAGGAGACCTCGCGGGCGCCGGCGCGGGAGCACGCTCCCCAACTGCCCCCGCACGTCTGGGGCACGCAGCCGCCGCCCCGACGCTCCCGTACGCCCCGCGCGCGCCGCCCGTTGTTCGTGCCGTTCGCCACGGCCACCGCCGCCGCGGCCCTCGTCGTCGCCTCGCTCTTCGCCGTCCAGGCGGGCCGCGCCCAGGACGAACTGGACGCCGAGCGCGCCCAGGCGCGTGACATCGCCCACGTTCTCGCAGCTCCCGACGCCCGGGCGAGCACCGGGAAGGACGCGCAGGGCCGCAGTATGGGAGTGATCGCCTCCGCCGAGGAGGGGGAGGCGATCGTCACCCTGAGCGGATACGGCGAGCTGCCCACCGGACAGGTGCATCAGCTGTGGCTCATGCGCCCCGACGCGCAACCGCGCTCCCTCGGGCTCTTCGACGGCGACACGCCCTTGGTCGCCACCGGTCTCGACAAGGTCGCGACGTCACTCGCTGTGACCGTCGAGCCCGACGGGGGATCACCACAGCCCACTACACAGCCGGTTGTCCAACTCACCCTGAATTCGGTCGGATTCGGAGAGTGATCGGCGAGGAGTCGTCAACCCCCTTACGGGGAAGGTGAATCCTGTGAGCTCGATACATGTGTGCCTCGACGGGGCGATAGGGTTACCCTGCCCGGGCCGGGTGGACTCGTACGGGTGGGGAGTGACATGGAACAGATAACGATGCACAGCAGGGCGAGGGTCCCTGCGATCACCTGCGGGAGCAGTGCGACCAGTTCGCGCCTCGACCGCCATCTCTCGGTGCTGGCGGGGCCCGCCATACCGCAGCGCGAGACGCTCGAGGCGACCTCGCTCATGCGGGAACTGACCGCGCGTGAGCCCGCGCGTGGCCACGGCCCCAAGACGGCGCGGGCACGGGTGAGCCGCGTCTCGCTCTTCGCGCCGCTGCGCCGGCTGCGGCGTTCACTGTTCGGAGGCAACAAGTACTGACCGGCCGGCGCGTCCTCACGACCTGAGTCCCGCGCTCAGGCGGCCACACCGTCCCGGCGCAGCGCTGCGATCTCCTCGTCCGTCATCCCCACGGCACGCAGCAGTGCACCGGTGTGCTCCCCGAGCGCGGGCACGTCCCCCATGCGTGCCTCCGCCCCGCCCGGCAGCGTGATCGGGGGCAGCAGGGCCCGCAGCGGCCCGACCGGCGTGCCCACCTCCCGCCACCGCTCGCGGGCCGCCAGCTGTGGATGCTCCGCCAGCTCGTGCAGATCCCTCAGGCGGGCGCACGCGATGCCCGCGCCGTCCAGCCGCGCGAGCGCCTCGTCGGCGTCCAGGGCGCCCAGGGCACCGGCCACCAGCGCGTCCGTGCGCTCCCGGTTGGCCACCCTTGCCGCGTTGGTCGCGTACGCAGGATCCGTTCCCAGTTCTGGCCGGCCGACGACCTGTTCGGCCAGCCGCCGCCACTCCCGGTCGTTCTGCACGGACAGCAGCACCCGCCCGCCGTCGGCGGTGGCGTAGGCGTCGTAGGGCGCGATCACCGCGTGCGCGAGGCCGGTACGGGCCGGGGCGGCGCCGCCGTGCATCGTGTGGTGCAGCGGATGTCCCATCCACTCCGCGAGCGACTCCAGCATCGACACCTCCACCGGGCCGCCCCGCCCGGTGGTGCCCCGCCGCACCAGCGCCGCCAGCACGCCCGAGAAGGCGTACATGGCCGCCGCGATGTCCGCCGCGGGGATTCCCGCCTTCACGGGCTGCCGGGGCGTGCCGGTCACCGACACCAGCCCCGCCTCGCACTGCACGAGCATGTCGTAGGCCCGCTTGTCCGCGTACGGCCCGCTCGCCCCGTACCCGGAGATGTCGACGGCGACCAGCCGCGGATGCGCCGCGCACAGGGTGACCGCGTCCAGACCCAGCCGGGCCGCCGCCCCCTGCGCGAGGTTCTGCACGAACACGTCCGCGTCGGCGATCAGCCGCCGTACGACGTCCAGGCCGCGCGGGTCCTTGAGGTCCAGCGCGATGGACTCCTTGCCCCGGTTGCACCACACGAAGTGCGAGGCGAGGCCGGCGGCGGCCGTGTCGTAGCCGCGGGCGAAGTCACCGCCGTCGATCCGCTCGACCTTGATCACCCGGGCGCCCAGGTCGGCGAGCTGCCGGGTGGCGAACGGGGCCGCGACCGCCTGCTCGACGGCGACGACGGTGAGGCCCTCCAGAGGCAGGGACCGCTCGGGCTGTTCCACAGGCTGTTCCACGGGTTGTTCCATGGGGTGGATCATGTCCAACCGCCGGTGGCTTTGTCAGCAGGGCGAGGCGGCCGGTCAGCCCTCGCCCCGTGCGTACCGCCGTACCGCGAGCGGTGCGAACACCGCGATCAGGACCGTGCACCAGGCCAGGGCCCCCGCGACCGGGTGCGCCACCGGCCAGGCGGCGCCCTCCGGGACGGGCGCGTTGCCGAACAGGTCCCGCAGGGCGGTCGTCACCGCACTGAGCGGGTTCCACTCGGCGAGCGTGCGCAGCCACGAGGGCAGGCCGTCCGTGGGGATGTAGGCGTTGGACAGCAGCGGCAGCATGAAGGTCGCGCTGCCCAGCTGGCCCGCCGCCTCCTCGCTACGGGACAGCAGTCCGAGGAAGATCCCGGCGCACGTGCACGCGAAGCGGAACAGCAGCAGCAGGCCGACGGCGCCGAGAGCCGCCGGCGCCGACCCCTCGACGCGCCAGCCGACGGCGAGTCCCACCAGCAGGAAGGGGACGGTGCCGGCGGCCGTGACGACGAGGTCGGCCGCGGCCTGCCCGAGCGGCACGGCCGCCCGGCTCACCGGCAGCGTGCGCAGCCGGTCGGTCACGCCCCGGTGGACGTCCTGGGCGGCCTGGAACATGCCGGTCATGAGGCCGTTGGCGGCGGTCGCCACCAGGAGGCCCGGCACGAGGAAGGCGCGGTACTCGGCGCCGGGCATCGCGAGCGCGCTGCCGAAGACATAGCCGAAGAACAACAGCATGGTGATCGGCATGGACTGGGTCAGGATCACCAGCGCCGGGTTGTTGCGGACGCGCAGCAGCTGCCGGCCCAGCATGGCCGTGCCGTCGTGGGCGAGGGTGCTCATACGGCGGCCTCCCGGTCGGCGGTGAGGCGCAGGAAGACCTCGTCGAGGGTGGGCGGGCGCAGACTCGCGTCGAGCAACGGCACACCGGCCGCGTCGAGTTCGCGCACCAGGCGGGGCAGGGTGAGGGTCGTGTCCCGGGTGACCGCGCCGACCGTTCTGCGCGCGTGGTCGAGCTTCGGCTCCGCCCCGGTGAGCCGGTCCAGGACGCCGGCCGCCCTCGGCAGGGCGTCCGGGTCCGTGACGACGACCTCGGTGTAGGAGCCGATGATCCCCTTGAGGTGCAGGGGTGAACCGGTGTGCGCGACCCGGCCCCGGTCGATCAGGGCGATGTCGTCCGCGAGCTGGTCCGCCTCCTCCAGGTACTGGGTGGTCAGCAGGATCGTCGTGCCGTCCTGTCTCAGCTCGCGGACGGTGTCCCAGACGTCGCTGCGGCCGGCCGGGTCGAGGCCGGTGCTCGGCTCGTCCAGGAAGAGCACGTGCGGTCGGCGGACCAGGCTCGCCGCGAGGTCGAGGCGGCGCCGCATACCGCCCGAGTAGGTGGAGGCGGGCCGGTCGGCGGCCTCGCTCAGCCCGAAGCGGGCCAGCAGCTCCTCGGCGCGCCGAGCGGGGACGCGCACCCGGTGCAGACGCCCGAACAGCCGGAGGTTCTGGCGCCCGGTGAGATCCCCGTCGACGGTGGCGTACTGCCCGGCGACGGCTATGGCCCGCCGTACGGCGGCGGCCTCCCGGACGAGGTCGTGGCCGGCGATCCTGGCCGATCCGGCGTCGGGGCGCAGCAGCGTGGTGAGCAGCCGGACCGCCGTGGTCTTGCCCGCCCCGTTGGGTCCGAGGATGCCGCAGACCGTCCCCTGCGGGACGGCGAGGTCGAGGCCGCGCAGGGCGCAAACGTCACCGAACCGCTTCGCCAGACCTTCACTAAGTACAGCGTACGTAGTAGTCATGGGCTCACCATAGCGCACTACGTACGGCGTACGTAACTACGATGGTGAGCGAGGTGATGATCGATGGCGGGCCGAGCGGCCGTACCCGAAGTGATCTGGGCCCGACCCGAGCGGACGGGCCGGGGGCCGAAGCCCGCCTACACGCGCGCGGACATCGCGGCGACGGCCGTGCGGATCGCCGACGAGGGCGGCCTGGACGCGCTGTCCATGCGGCACGTCGCGGCCGCGCTGGGCTGCGGGACCATGTCGCTGTACAACTACGTCCCCCGTAAGGAGGACCTGTACGAACTGATGGTGGACGCGGTCAGCGGCGAGCACGAGCCGTGGGAGCCGAGCGGGGACTGGCGGGCGGACCTGCTGCGGGTCGGGCGCGACACCCGGGCGCTGATGAAGCGGCACCCCTGGCTGCCCCGGTTGATGTCCCCGGTCTACGGGTTCAGCCCCAACGCGCTGCGGTACCTGGAGCACTGCCTGACCTGTCTGGATCCGCTGGACATGAAGTACGGCATGAAGTTCCAGCTCATCGCGATGCTCAACGGGGTCGTGACGACGTACGTGGCGAACGAGCTGGCCACCGCCGAACGGACGCGGTCGCTGCCGTGGTCGGAGGACGACGAGAACGCGGTGCGGATCGCGTACCTGGGGCGCCAGGTGGCGAGCGGGGCCTACCCGCGGCTGGCCGAGGCGTTCATGGAGGACTCGGGCCCCATCGACCTGGAGGCCGTGTTCGAGACGGCGCTGGAGAAGGTGCTGGACGGGTTCGCGCCGCGCGGGTGAGCCGTATCGGGGGGCGCCCGCAAGGGGAGGGCGGGTTGGTCAGATCAGGGCGAACTGGCCCTCCGGGCCCTCTTCGTGGTGGTCGAGGACCGTCGCCGGGTGCCGGGCGGGCTCCGGGACCGGCAGGACGCCCGCCGCGCGCAGCTCCTCGGCCGTGACCGTGTCCGGCACCGTCAACTCCTCCTGCCGGGCCCGTGTTTCCGCGAACAGCGCCAACACGGTGATCAGTTCCAGGAGTTCGGACGTCCAGGCCTGCTGCCAGGCGGCCGGGCGGATCGCGGACAGGGTGCCCGGCCCGGGCTCCGCCGTCCGGGCCGCGAACCACTGGTCCAGGACGCGGACCCCGCCCGCCGTGAACTCCCAGGCGGCGGGCGGGACCGGGGAGACACGGCCGCCGTCGAGATGCAGGGTCTCCTCGTCGCGGTCGTAGTGCAGGGTCAGGGGCCGGCCGGGCAGCGGGGCGCGGACGTACGGGCGGCGGCCGCCGGGGAGCCGGGGACGGTCGCCGTCGCGGCGGAGCAGCCACAGGGCGCGGCGGCCCAGTTCCACGCCCCGGGCCCACAGTTCGGGGTCCCGGGTGAGCGGGACGGTGAGGTCGGGCCGGACGGCGGTCAGGGTCCAGGCCAGGAAGTCCACCGGGTCGGGGGAGTGGCCGAGGTGCTCGAGCAGGCCCGGTGCCAGGTTGGGTTCCGCGCCGCCGGGCCGACGGTAGAGCGGGCGGACGCGGCCGGGACGCGCCAGCGGGATCAGGGAGGTCGCGAGCAGCGGCGGGCCGGGCGGGGACGGCGTCTCCACCACGAAGACCTGGTGCTCGTCGGCCACCCGCCACAGCTCCGGGCGGGCCGCGTCGATCAGCCGGTGGTCGGGGATGAGCCAGCGCTCGTCGAAGGGCCCGCTCAGGACCCGTACCGGCTGCGGGCAGGGGCCCGCGGCGCGGACGAGCTTCTCGGTGCCGCCGACGTGCCCGGGCAGCTGCCCGACCGCCGTGTGCAGGGTGCGTGAGCGCGTCGGCTCGAACAGGGCCTCGCGGTCGGCGCCCTGTGCCGTCACCAGGGTGTCCCAGCGGGCTTTCAGGGAGGCCGGGTCGGGGTCCGTCGGCCACCCCCGGCCGAGCCGCGGCGGTGCGACGGACCACGGCATGAGGTCCGCCAGCGGCGGAGCGTCGTCGGGCGTCACGCGGGGCATCGTACGACGGCTCGCCCGCGGCCCGTCACGTCGCGTCGAGCGTGACCGTGAACGAGAAGCGGTCGCCGCGGTAGTGGATGACGGCCACGTCGAGGACCCGTCCGCCGGTGTCGTGGATGACGCCCGTGTAGCGCAGGATCGGGCTGAGCAGCGGGACCTGGAGCAGCCGGGCGGTCTCCGGGTCCGCCAGCCGGGCCTCGACGGTGTCGGTGATCCGGCTGATGTGCACACCCGGGAGGTCCCGCAGCACCTTCGTCATGGGCCGGCGGACCAGGTCGTCGGGGTCGATCCGGGCGGCGAGTTCGGGACGGACGTAGTTGCGGGCGTGGTTGGTCGGCTCACCCGTGTTCTCGTCGCTCCTCAGCCGGTGGTACGTCGCCACCTCGGCCAGGTCCGGGAAGTGCTCGGCGACTTCGGCGGGAACGGCCGTACGGCCGTGGTCCAGGAGTTCCGTCGTCATGGCGGACTGCTGGGCCACGATCGCGTCGACCGAGCCGAGGAGCCGGACCGGAGCGCCCCGCCGCGCGCTCGGCTCGATGAACGTGCCCCGCCGCCGGTGCCGGCTGATCAGCCCCTCGTCCTCCAGCTCCTTCAGCGCCTGCCGCATGGTCAGCACGCTCACCCCGTAGTGACCCGCCAACTGCTCTTCGGTGGGCAGGCGCAGCGGGTCCTGCGGCGAGCGGCCGAGTATCGAGGCGCGCAGCGACTGCGACACCTGGTACCAGAGCGGCAGCTTTCGGGTGAGGACGATCGAGTCCGGGGCGAAGGAGGTCACGGGCTATCCGTACCGGTCGGCAACGTTCAGTGCAATGTTGCGTCGGACGTTCCGTCGGACGGACGGAAGTGGCGTTCGAGGCCCTGCCAGACGTCGTCGTAGCGCTGCTGGAGGTGGTCCGCGCCGGCCGCGTGCGGGGTCAGGGTGAGCGGCCAGCGGGTCTCGAACATGAACGCCAGCCCGTCGTCGATCTTCTGCGGCCCCAGCTCGGCGGCGCTCGCCCGGTCGAAGGTGTCCCGGTCCGGGCCGTGCGCCGACATCATGTTGTGCAGCGAGCCGCCGCCCGGCACGAAGCCGCCCTTTCCGGCCGTCTTGGCGTCGTAGGCGCCCTCGATCAGGCCCATGTATTCGCTCATCACGTTCCGGTGGAAGTACGGCGGCCGGAAGGTGTCCTCGCCGACCAGCCAGCGCGGGGCGAAGACCACGAAGTCGACGCCGGCCAGCCCGGGGGTGTCGGACGGAGCGGTCAGCACCGTGAAGATCGACGGGTCGGGGTGGTCGTAGGAGATGGTGCCCATGGCGTTGAACCGCCGCAGGTCGTAGACGTACGGCAGATGGTTGCCGTGCCAGGCGACCACGTCGAGCGGGGAGTGGTCGTACGTCGCGCTCCAGAGGTGGCCGCAGTACTTGTTGACCACCTCGACCGGGCCCTCGACGTCCTCGTACGCGGCGACGGGCGCCCGGAAGTCACGGGGGTTGGCGAGGCCGTTGGCGCCGATCGGTCCGAGGTCGGGGAGGCGGAAGGGGGCGCCGTAGTTCTCGCAGACGTACCCGCGGGCGGAGGCGTCCAGCAGGTCGACGCGGAAGCGGACCCCGCGCGGGATCAGCGCCACCTCGCCGGGCTCGGCGTGCAGCAGCCCGAACTCGGTGCGCAGCAGCAGCCCGCCCTGTTCGGGGACGATCAGCAGCTCGCCGTCGGCGTCGCCGAACACCCGTTCCATGGAGGCGTTCGCGTGGTACAGGTGCACGGCCATGCCGGTGCGCTGGGTGACGTCGCCGTTGCCGCCGAGGGTCCACAGGCCGGAGAGGAGGTCCGTGCCGGCGGGCGGCTCGGGCAGCGGGTCCCAGCGCAGTCGGTTCGGATCGGGGACCGTCTCCGTGAACGGGCCGGTGCGCAGCGCGCCGTCGTCCACGCGGGTGAACGCCGGGTGCGCGGCCGAAGGGCGGATCCGGTAGAGCCACGAGCGGCGGTTGTGGGCGCGCGGCTCGGTGAACGCCGTACCGCTGAGCTGTTCCGCGTACAGGCCGAGGGGCGCGCGCTGCGGCGAGTTGCGGCCGTCGGGCAGGGCCCCCGGCACGGCCTCGGAGGCGTGCTCGTTGCCGAACCCGGACAGATAGGTCAGGCCCTCGGCCGTCTTGCGTGCGTCCTCGCTGCTCATGATCGCTCCCTCCGGCGCCCCGCGGGTGCGCCTGCTGATTCCTATGCATCACCGTAGGATTGCGATTTCCCCGGCGCAAGAGGTGCGCGGGTCCTCCTCCTGGAGGACGATCAAGACGGCCGGAACCAGACCCCAGGGGGATCCGCGTGTCGGTCCGTTGTTCTACGCTCCCCCGCATGTCGTGGACGCGCGGAAGCCTCGCCGTGCCCGCGGTCTGTGTCCTGCTGCTGGCCGGATCCGCGGGCTGCGGCACCAGTGATGCCCATGGGCGGGGGGATGCGACGACCGCCGCGTCGGTCGCCCCCTCGCCGGTGGGCAAGGTCCTGGAGGACACGGACGACGAAGGGCGGCACTACCGCGAGGTGGAGAAGAAGGGGGCACCCGAGGTCGGTGTCGAGGTGGAGCCCGAGGCCGACGGGAGCTGGGACGTCCGCCTGAAGGTGGAGAACTTCCGGTTCACGCCCACGGCGGCGAAGGCGGGAGCGGCCCACGGCCGGGGCGCCGCCCGGCTCTACGTGGACGACCAGCCGGTCGCCGACCTGCGCAGCCCGTCCTACCGGATCCCGGCCGGCTATCTCCCGCACGGCACCCACCAGGTCACCGCCCGGCTGTACGCGGACGACGGCACGGTGTGGGCGGTGGACGGCAAGCCGGTGGAGAGCACGGCGTACATCACGGCCTCGGAGCCCTCCTCCTGAGCGCCCTGCCTCACCGGTTCCGCCGTTGAGTGCATCAGGCATCTTTCTCCGTATCGAGGGGTGAGGTTCACCCGCCCGCGACGGAAAGGCATCATGAGCTCCGTGCCCCACGCGACATCGCTCCGTCGTGCGCCCGTGCAGCGGCGCAGTGCCGAACGGCTGACCAGGATCCTCGACGCCTGCGCCGACCTGCTGGACGAGGTCGGCTACGACGGCCTGAGCACCCGGGCCGTCGCCGAGCGCGCCGGTGTCCCCATCGGCTCCGTCTACCGCTTCTTCGGCAACAAGCGGCAGATGGCCGACGCGCTCGCACAGCGCAACCTCGAACGCTACGCGGAACGCGTCACCGAGCGGCTGAAGGGCGCGCGCCGAGGGGACTGGCGGGCCGCCATGGACGCCGTGCTCGACGAGTACCTGGCCATGAAGAAGACCGCGCCCGGGTTCTCCCTCGTCGACTTCGGCAACCAGATCCCGGTCGGCGCCCGGCACGCGGAGCCCAACCACCGGGTGGCCGACCGCCTCACCGACCTGCTCTCCGGCTATCTCGTCCGCGAGCCCGACGAGGACCTGCGCCGCACGTTCCTGATCGCCGTGGAGACCGCCGACACCCTCGTCCAGCTGGCCTTCCGGGTGGATCCCGAGGGCGATCCAAAGGTGATCGACGAGACGCGGCAGCTGCTGCGGGCGTATCTGGCGCGGGCCCTGGACTGACGGTCGCGGTCACCCCCTCCCCATCGGCCATACCGCTCGGTATGCTCACCGGGAGATGGCAATGCCGCCCCCAGGAGGACCCGTGTCCCGCACCGCCCTGCGAATCTGCCCGTTGTGCGAGGCCACCTGCGGGCTGACGCTCACCATCGAGGGGACCACGGTCACCGGCGCCCGCGGCGACCGGGAGGACGTCTTCAGCAAGGGCTTCATCTGCCCCAAGGGCGCCTCCTTCGGCGCCGTCGACGGCGACCCCGACCGGCTGCGCACGCCCCTGGTGCGCCACGACGGCGAGCTGCGCGAGGCCACCTGGGAGGAGGCCTTCGACGCCGTGGCCGCCGGGATCCGGCCGGTCGTCGAGCGCTACGGCGCGAACTCCGTCGGAGTCGTCCTCGGCAACCCCAACGTGCACACCATGGCCGGCGCGCTCTACCCGCCCGTACTGATCGCCGGCCTCGGCACCCGCAGCCTGTTCACCGCCTCCACGGTCGACCAGATGCCCAAGCACGTCTCCAGCGGACTGCTGTACGGCGACGCCAACGCGATCCCCGTACCGGACCTGGACCACACCGACCATCTGCTGCTCATCGGCGCCAACCCGCTGGAGTCCAACGGGAGTCTGTGCACCGCCGCCGACTTCCCCGGCAAGCTCAAGGCCCTCAAGGCCCGCGGCGGCACCCTCACCGTCATCGACCCGCGCCGCACCCGCACCGCCAAGCTCGCCGACCGGCACATCGCGATCCGGCCGGGCACGGACGCCCTGCTCCTCGCCGCCATGGCCCAGGTGCTCTTCGAGGAACTCCTCGTGGATCCCGGAGAGTCGGCCCCGCACCTCGAAGGCCTCGAAGAACTCGCGGAAGCCGTCCGGGACTTCACCCCGGAGGCGGTCACCGCCGCCACCGACGTGGACGCCCCGCTCATCCGCGCCCTGGCCCGTGAACTCGCCGCCGCCCCCACCGCCGCCGTCTACGGCCGCATCGGCAGCTGCACGGTCCCCTACGGCACCCTCGCCAGCTGGCTCGTCGACGTCCTCAACATCCTCACCGGCAACCTGGACCGGCCCGGCGGCGCGCTCTTCCCGCAGGCCGCCACCGACCGCACGCCCCGGCCGGCCGGCCCCGGCCACGGCTTCCGGCTCGCGCGCTGGCACTCCCGGGTGAGCCGGCACCCGGAGGCCAAGGGCGAACTGCCGCTGTCGGCGCTCGCCGAGGAGATCGACACCGCGACGGCGCAGGGCGAACCGATCCGCGCACTCGTCGCCGTGGCCGCCAATCCCGTCCTGTCCGCCCCGGACGGCGACCGGCTCGACAAGGCGCTCGACTCCCTCGACTTCATGGTCAGCGTCGACCCCTACCTGAACGAGACGTCCCGGCACGCCGACGTGGTGCTGCCCCCGCCGCCGCCCTCGCAGAGCCCCCACCACGACTTCGCCTTCAACACCCTCGCCGTGCGCAACCAGGTCCGCTACAGCCGCCCGGCCGTCCCGCTCGAGCCCGGCCGGATGGCCGAGACCGAGATCCTCGCCCGGCTGACCCTGGCCGCCACCGGGATGCACGGCGCCGACCCGTCCGCCGTGGACGACCTGGTCATCGGCCAGACCCTCGGCAAGGCGGTCACGGAGCCGCACTCGCCCGTGCACGGCCGCGACCCGGGCGAACTCGCCGCAGACCTCACCGGCGAGACCGGTCCCGAGCGCCGGCTCGACATGATGCTGCGCCTCGGCCCCTACGGAGACGGCTTCGGCACCCGCCCGGACGGACTCGGTCTCGCCCGGCTGCTCGCCCACCCGCACGGGATCGACCTCGGGCCGCTGCGCTCGCGCCTGCCCCAGCCGCTGAAGACGCGCAGCGGGCGGATCGAACTGCTGCCGCGGCCGATCGCCGACGATCTGCCGAGGCTGCGGGAGGGGCTGCGGCGACGGCCCGACGAACTCGTCCTGGTCGGCCGGCGCCATCTGCGGTCCAACAACAGCTGGATGCACAACGTCCCCGCCCTCACCGGCGGCACCAACCGCTGCACCCTGCACATCCACCCCGAGGACGCCGAACGGCTCGGTGTGCTCGACGGCGCGCCGGTCCGGGTGAAGGGCGCCGGGGGAGAGGTGACCGCACCGGCCGAGGTCACCGACACCGTGCGCCGGGGCGTGGTCAGCCTGCCGCACGGCTGGGGCCACGACCGCCCCGGCACCCGGCTCAGCCACGCCGCCACCGACCCCGGAGTCAACGTCAACCAGCTCCTCGACGGCAGCCTGCTGGACCCGCTGTCGGGCAACGCGGTGCTCAACGGAGTGCCGGTGGAACTGGCCCCGGTAACGACCCGCTGACCTGAGCAAAGCTGTGACCTGGACTTTTGCGCTTATTGCTCGCACGTCAACGTCTTGTTAACACCGTTTGAACGGACCTAACGTCGACCCACCGCCGACCCCCAGGTGGGATGTTCAAGGGCGAACGTTAGGTATCCATTCATGTTGACCATCCTCGGCTTCGCCATGATCGCGACCTTCCTGGTCCTGATCATGCTGAAGAAGATGTCGCCGATCGCGGCGCTCGTGCTGATCCCGGCACTGTTCTGCGTCTTCGTCGGGAAGGGCGCCAAGCTCGGTGACTACGTCATCGACGGCGTCACCAGCCTCGCCCCCACGGCGGCGATGCTCATGTTCGCGATCGTCTACTTCGGTGTGATGATCGACGTCGGCCTCTTCGACCCGATCGTGCGGGGCATCCTGAAGTTCTGCAAGGCCGACCCCCTCCGCATCGTCGTCGGTACGGCGCTGCTCGCCGCGATCGTCTCCCTGGACGGCGACGGCTCCACCACCTTCATGATCACCGTCTCGGCGATGTACCCGCTCTACAAGCGCCTGAAGATGAGCCTGGTCGTGATGACGGGTGTCGCGGCGATGGCCAACGGCGTGATGAACACGCTGCCCTGGGGCGGCCCGACCGCCCGTGCCGCCACCGCGCTGAAGCTCGACGCCAGCGACATCTTCGTGCCGATGATCCCGGCCCTGGCCGTGGGCCTGCTCTTCGTCTTCGTCCTCTCCTACGTCCTCGGCCGCCGCGAGCGCGCCCGGCTCGGCGTGCTGACCCTGGACGAGGTGCTGGTCGAGGAGGTCGGGGAGAAGGAGACCGAGACGGTCCTGGTGGGCGCCGGCGGCTCCGGTGACGTCAAGTCCCCCGTGCGCACCGGCGGTTCCGGTTCCGGCACCGACACCGACGCCGCTCTGCGGGACGACGACGAGGACGACGGCTTCCAGGGCCTCGACCCGCACCGGGCCACCCTGCGTCCCCGGCTGTACTGGTTCAACGCGCTGCTCACGGTCACGCTGCTCACCTCCATGATCATGGAGTGGCTGCCGATCCCGGTGCTGTTCCTGCTCGGCGCCGCGCTCGCCCTCACCGTCAACTTCCCGCACATCCCGGACCAGAAGGCCCGGCTGGCCGCCCACGCGGACAACGTGCTGAACGTCTCCGGCATGGTCTTCGCCGCCGCCGTCTTCACCGGCGTCCTCCAGGGCACCGGCATGGTCGACCACATGGCGACGTGGATGGTGGACGTCATCCCCGCGGGCATGGGCCCGCACATGGCCCTCGTCACCGGCGTCCTGAGCCTCCCGCTCACGTACTTCATGTCGAACGACGGCTTCTACTTCGGCGTCCTGCCGGTGCTCGCCGAGGCGGGCGCGGCGCACGGGGTGTCGCCGCTGGAGATGGCCCGCGCCTCGCTCGTCGGCCAGCCCCTGCACATGTCGAGCCCGCTCGTTCCGGCCGTCTACGTCCTCGTAGGCATGGCGAAGGTCGAGTTCGGCGACCACACGAGGTTCGTGGTCAAGTACGCCGCCCTCACCTGCCTGGCCATCCTCGGTGCGGGCATTCTGTTCGGGATCATCTGACCTTCCCATGGAGGAACTTGTGAGGCCCGGCGGGAACCGCGGCTGGCTGCTCCGTCTCGTCATCGCCTTCGGCTTCGCGCAGGCGGCGGTGTCGATGGCGCGGCCCGCCGTCTCCTACCGGGCCCTCGCGCTGGGCGCGGACGAGCGGGCGGTCGGTGTCATCGCGGGCGTGTACGCGCTGTTGCCGCTGTTCGCCGCCGTACCGCTCGGCCGCCGCACCGACCACGGCCGCTGCGCGCCCCTGCTGCCCTTCGGCGTGGTCCTCATATCGGGCGGCTGTGTGCTGAGTGGTGTCGCCGGCTCCCTGTGGACGATGGCGCTGTGGAGCGGGGTGATGGGCCTCGGCCATCTCTGCTTCGTCATCGGCTCCCAGTCGCTCGTCGCCCGCCAGTCCGCGCCGCACGAACAGGACCGCAACTTCGGCCACTTCACCATCGGCGCCTCCCTGGGCCAGCTGATCGGCCCGATCGCGGCCGGAGCCCTGATCGGCGGTGCCGACATGGCGGCCGGCAGCGCCCTCGCCCTGCTGGTCGCGGGCGTCCTCTGCGCGGCGGCGTTCACCTCGCTGTGGCGCGTCGAACACCGCGACGCCACACCCAAGTCCCGTACGGAGCACGGCGAACGCGTCCCCGTCGGCCGCATCCTGCACGCCCGGGGCGTGCCCGCCGGCATCCTCATCAGCCTGTCCGTGCTGTCCGCGACCGACATCCTCACCGCCTATCTGCCGGTGGTCGGCGAACACCGGGGCATCGCGCCGTCCGTCGTCGGCGTCCTGCTGAGCGTCCGCGCGGCGGCCTCCATCGCCTGCCGGCTGGTCCTCAGCCCTCTGCTGCGGCTGCTCGGCCGGAGCCCGCTGCTCACCGTCACCTGTCTGCTGGCGGCTCTGCTGTGCGCCGGGATCGCGCTGCCGGTGCCGGTCTGGGCGCTGGGTGTGATCCTCGCGTTGCTCGGCTTCTGCCTCGGCGTGGGCCAGCCGCTGTCGATGACGACCGTCGTCCGGGCGGCACCCGACGGCGCCCGTTCCACCGCGCTCGCGCTGCGCCTCACCGGCAACCGGCTGGGCCAGGTCGCCGCGCCCGCCGCCGCGGGGCTGGTGGCCGGGGTCGCGGGGGTGGCCGCGCCGTTCGTGATGCTGGGGGTGCTGTTGCTGGTGTCGTCGGGAGTGGCGGTTCGCTCGCGCGGGGACGAGGGGGCGGCGGCCGGAGCGGCCGTTCCCCGGCGCCGGTCCGGACGGGGGTTGCGCCGGTCGAGCGATGTCTGACGGCGCGTCGGGCGGCGCTCCCACAGTCGTGGGCGCCGATGTGAAAGAGAGTCAGGTGCAAGAGCGATTTGTATGAAAATCGTCCTGACTCGGAGGAATGCGCATGTCCAGCTCGACGCTCCCATCCGCCCTCGGCTCCCGCCTCGGCGTCACGGCCCTCACGGTGCTCGCCGCTGCGGGCTTCTCCTGTGCCTCGGCACCGTCCGCCGTGGCCGTGGGGGAGGCCGGCGACATCAGGATCCACCGCGAGCACGTCCCCCCGGGCGTCTCCAAGGACGACCCGGTGGCCTGCCGCTTCTACCTCGACGCCGCCAACTTCGGCGAACTGCCGACGGTCGCCTACACCATCAAGGCGCGGCCCCCGGCCCCCGACACCGCCACGGTCACCGGCACCATCACCCTGACCCAGGGCGCCGGGCACACCGACACCCTGGGGCTGGCCGAGGGGTCGTACACGCTGGAGTGGACCATCGCCGGGGACGTCCCGGTCCCCTCGCCCAAGGTGAAGGTCTTCAAGATCAACTGCCCTGAGGGCCAGCGTGAGGGCAACGGCAGCCCGAACCGGCCGATCACGGACGACGGCCGTGAGGTCGGCGGCCCGAACGGTCAGGCCGGCGGCGGCCAGAACGGCGGGGGCCAGAACGGCACCACGCAGAACGGCACCGCGCAGGGCGCCGACGGGCGGGAAGGCGGCTCCCAGGGCGGCTCCGCCTGGAGCGGCGAGAAGGGCGGCCCGGAGGGCGGCGTGCACGCGGGTGGCGGCGGTCTCGCCGACGCCTCGCCGGCCTTCACCCCGCTGGCGGCGGCAGCGGCCGTCGGTCTGGTGGCCATCGGCGGAGTCGCCTACTTCCGACTGATCCGCCGGCGCACCCATGGTGCCGCGTAGGCGCGTACGCAGGCCCTGGCACCGGACCCGCGCCTACCGCCTCACCAGGACGGCCGTGCTCGCGGTCGTCCTGGTGACGGTCGGAGTCCGGTGCGGAGGGCACGACGGCCCGGCCGTGGCGGCCCGGGCCGGGGAGGCGGCGTCCGGCGGGACGCGGGCGGCCCCGGCCCCCGGGAGCCGGGCCGGCGAGGAGGGCCGCGAGGCGGCGAAGAAGGCGTCCGAGAGCCCCAAGCCCCCTCCCCGCCCGCTGCCCCGGTCCCCGGCGACCACCCTGCGCGTGCCCTCCCTGGGGATCGACGTGCCGATCGTCCCGCTCCGGCTCGGCCCGGACCGCCACCTCGGGACACCGCCGCTCGACCGGCCCAAGCTGGTCGGCTGGTACGCGGGCGGCCCCACACCGGGGGAGCGGGGCACCGCCGTCGCCGTGGGCCACCGCGACACCAGGACCGGCCCGGCGGTCTTCGCCGGCCTCGCGCGCGTGGCCCGGGGCGCCCGGATCGAGGCCCGGCGCGCCGACGGCCGCACGGCCGTCTACACCGTGGACCGGGTGCGCGTCTTCGACAAGGCCACCTTCCCGGACAAGCTGGTGTACGGCCCGACCCGCCGCCCCGAACTGCGTGTCCTCACCTGCGGGGGCCTCTTCCGGCACGCGACCGGATACACCAGCAACGTCGTCGTCTTCGCCCATCTGACGGCGACCCGCTGATCGGCCGCCGCGGCCGCGCCGGCGTCCGTGCCCGCGTCCGCGGCGAAGGGGCCGACGCCCCCTGAACCGGACAGTCCGGTTTCTCACCTGTCGGACGGCGGCGTCCGATCCGGGCCTGTCTCTTCCCCCGGGTGCGCACAGTCCGTTAACTTCCGTGACTCACAAGCCCCGTTCGACCGCACGGGGCAGGTCGGACAGCGGAGCAGCGGCCGGGCCGGCCCGGCACACGAGTCCCCGGGGACACTTCTCATGACACGCGCCATCTCGTTGCACGACGTCAGCAAGGTCCACACCCGAGGCGTCCGGGTCGTGGACCGGCTGTCGCTGGACATCGCGCCCGGCGAGTTCCTGGTCCTGCTGGGCCCCTCCGGCTGCGGCAAGTCCACCGTGCTCCGCATGATCGCGGGTCTGGAGCACATCACCGAGGGCGAGTTACGGCTCGACGGCGAGTACGCCAACGACCTGGCGCCCTCGGGGCGGGACATCGCGATGGTCTTCCAGAACTTCGCGCTCTACCCGAACATGACCGGCCGCGACAACATCGGCTTCCCGCTGCGCATCGAGGCCCCCGGCGCCGACCCGGGCCCCCGCGTGGCCGCCACCGCCCGGATGCTCGGCATCGAGGATCTCCTCGACCGCTTCCCCGGCCAGCTCTCCGGCGGCGAACGCCAGCGCGTGGCCATGGGCCGGGCCATCGCCCGGCACCCGTCCGCCTTCCTGATGGACGAACCGCTGTCCAACCTCGACGCCAAGCTCCGCAACCATCTGCGGGCCGAGATAGCCAAACTGACCCGGCACCTGGGCGTCACCACGGTCTACGTCACGCACGACCAGGCCGAGGCCATGTCGCTCGGCGACCGGGTCGCCGTACTGCGCGGCGGCGTCCTCCAGCAGGTGGGCACCCCGCGCTCGGTCTACGCCCTGCCGCGCAACGTCTTCGTCGCCGCCTTCATCGGCACCCCGCGCATCAACCTCCTGCGCGGGCTGGTCCGCGCCCCGCTCGACGGCGCCATGACGATCAGCCTCGGCAAGCAGGCGCTGCGACTGCCCGAACCGCACTCCCTGGACCACAAACTGCTGCGCGTGCAGCAGGGCCGGGAGGTGATCGTCGGACTGCGCTCGGAGGCCGTCCGGATCGCCACGCCCGCCGACGCCCGGCCCGGCGAGACCCACATCACCGGCCTGGTGGAGCACGTGGAGTTCCAGGGCCACGAGGTGCTGGTGCACTTCAACACCGGTTCCCGGCTCGCGGTCGTGCCGGAGCTGGAGGCGCCCCGCCCCGTCCAGCGGCCGCCGCGGCGCCGCCGCCGCGCGGGCGGGGTCCTGGGCCGGCTGCGCAGGGGCGGCGGTCCGGGGTCCGGTGCGGTCGACGTCCTGGAGCAGCCGGCGGCGCAGGACGGGCCGCCCCCGTCCCCGGAGGCCCGTCCCCTCGGTGATCTCGTCGTGCGCACCACGCCCGACTTCGACCTCCGGCACGGGATGCAGGTCCCGCTCCTGGTCGACATCGCCCACCTCTTCGTCTTCGACCAGCACGGCGAGCGCATCAGTCCGGCTCCGGCCCGGCTGCCCGACCTCGACGAGTGAGGACGAGCGCGCGGGCGTCCCGGGGCGTCCGCGCTCCGGTGTCCGGCGCGTTCCGCGTCCTTCACCCGCCGTCCTCTGGTGCCAGAAAACTATCAACGCTAGTTTAGGTCGCGGACGACGAGGCCCGCCCGAAGGGAACGCGATGAAGGCACATGACGGCATCTACCTCGACGGCGCCTGGCGCCCGGCCGCCGGCCGGGAGGTGATCGAGGTGGTCGACCCGGTGGACGAGCGGGTGATCGCCCGGGTGCCGGCGGGTGACGCCGTCGACGTCGACGCCGCCGTACGGGCGGCCCGCACCGCCCTGCCGGGCTGGGCCGCGACCCCGCCCGCCGAGCGGGCGGCCCGACTGGCCGCGCTGCGGGACGTGCTGGCGGCCCGCAAGGACGAGATCGCCGAGACGGTCACCGCCGAACTCGGCGCGCCTCTCGCCTTCTCCCAGGCCGTCCACGCGGCGGTGCCGATCGCGGTGGCGGGTTCCTACGCCGAGCTGGCCGCGACCCACCCCTTCGAGGAGAAGGTCGGCAACTCGACCGTCTTCCACGAACCGATCGGCGTGGTCGGCGCCATCACCCCCTGGAACTACCCGCTGCACCAGATCGTCGCCAAGGTCGCCCCGGCCCTCGCCGCGGGCTGCACGGTGGTCCTGAAGCCCGCCGAGGACACCCCGCTGACCGCCCAGCTCTTCGCCGAGGCGGTCCACGAGGCGGGCGTCCCGGCCGGCGTCCTCAACCTCGTCACCGGGCTCGGCCCGGTCGCCGGCCAGGCCCTCGTCGAGCACCCCGGGGTCGACCTGGTGTCCTTCACCGGCTCCACGGCGGTGGGCAGGCGGATCGCGGCGACGGCCGGCGCCGCCGTCAAGAAGGTGGCCCTGGAACTCGGCGGAAAGTCCGCCAACGTCATCCTGCCCAGCGCCGACCTGGCCAGGGCGGTCAACGTCGGCGTCGCCAACGTGATGTCCAACTCCGGCCAGACATGCAGCGCGTGGACCCGGATGCTCGTCCACCGCGACCGGTACGACGAGGCGGTGGAGCTCGCCGCGGCGGCCGCCGCCAAGTACGCCGACCGCATCGGCCCCGTCGTCAACGCCGAACAGCGCGCCCGGGTGCTGGGGTACATCGAGAAGGGCGTCGCGGAAGGGGCCCGCCTGGTCGCGGGCGGCGCCCGGTCCCCGCGTGAACGGGGTTACTTCGTCAGCCCCACGGTCTTCGCCGACGTCACCCCCGACATGGCCGTCGCCCAGGAGGAGATCTTCGGCCCCGTCCTGTCCGTCCTGCGCTACGAGGACGAGGAGGACGCCCTGCGGATCGCCAACGGCACGGTCTACGGCCTCGCGGGCGCCGTCTGGGCCGGCGACGAGGCGGAGGCGGTGGCCTTCGCCCGCCGGATGGAGACCGGCCAGGTCGACATCAACGGCGGCCGCTTCAACCCGCTCGCGCCCTTCGGCGGCTACAAGCAGTCGGGGGTCGGCCGCGAGCTCGGCGCCCACGGCCTCGCCGAATACCTCCAGACCAAGTCCCTCCAGTTCTAAGGGAGTCAACCGAACATGGCTGTCCGTGCCGCCGTACTCCCCGCCATCGGCGCTCCGTTGGAGATCAGGGAGATCGACCTTCCGGACCCCGGGCCCGGCCAGGTCCGTGTCCGGCTCGCCGCCGCCGGGGTCTGTCACTCCGACCTGTCCCTGTCCGACGGCACCATGCGGGTGCCGGTCCCCGCCGTCCTGGGGCACGAGGGCGCGGGCACGGTCGTCGCCGTCGGCGAAGGGGTCGCGCACCTGGCGCCCGGCGCCCGCGTCATCCTCAACTGGGCCCCGTCCTGCGGAACCTGCCACCCCTGCACGCTCGGCGAGGTCTGGCTGTGCGTGAACGCCCTCAACGGGGCCGCGGAGGTGTACGCCCGCACGACGGACGGCACCGACCTGCACCCCGGGCTGAACGTCGCCGCCTTCGCCGAGGAGACCGTCGTACCGGCCTCCTGCGTGCTGCCCCTGCCGGACGGCATCCCCCTCACCGACGCGGCCCTGCTCGGCTGCGCGGTCCTCACCGGCTACGGCGCCGTCCACCACTGCGCGCGCCTCCGGGCCGGCGAGACGGTCGCCGTCTTCGGCGTCGGCGGCGTAGGCCTCGCCACCCTCCAGGCGGCCCGGATCGCGGGCGCCTCGACGATCGTCGCCGTCGACGTCTCCCCGGAGAAGGAGGAGCTGGCCCGGGCCGCGGGCGCCACGGAGTACGTGGTCGCCTCCGAGGGGACACCCCGCGAGATCCGCGCCCTCACCGGCAAGCAGGGCGTCGACGTGGCCGTCGAGTGCGTGGGCCGCGCGGTCACCATCCGGACGGCCTGGGAGTCGACCCGGCGCGGGGGCCGCACCGCGGTCGTCGGTATCGGCGGCAAGGACCAGCAGGTCACCTTCAACGCCCTGGAGCTCTTCCACTGGGGCCGCACCCTGGCCGGCTGTGTCTACGGCAACTGCGACCCCGCGCAGGACCTCCCGGTCCTCGCCGACCACGTCCGGGCGGGCCGGCTGGACCTGAGCGCCCTGGTGACGGAACGCATCGCCCTGGAGGACATCCCGGGGGCCTTCGACAACATGCTGGCGGGCAAGGGAGGACGGGCCCTGGTGGTCTTCTGACGCCAGGTCCCACCGGAGGAGGCCTCAGCTCCTTCCGGGCCCTCGGCCTGTCCGGGGAGCCCGTCCGGGGAGCCCGGGGTCCTCCGCTCGTCCGGGAAGCCTGGGGGTCTTGGCGCGTCCCGGGGCCTCGGCCCGTTCCGGGGGTGTCAGCCCGTCCGGGGGCCGACCTCCCGGTCGGGCCCCGGCGCCGGAACATCCGCCTGCCCCGCCTCCGCTCCCTGCCCCGCGTCCGCTCCCGGCGCCGCTTCCGCTCCCTGCGCCGGAGGCGTACGCGGCGTGCGCGGCCTCGACCGCGACACGGCCACACCCGCCAGGCACAGCACTCCACCGGCCAGGGTGAGCGCCCCCGGCACCTCGCCCAGGGCCAGCCACGACATCAGGACGACCAGGGCGGGCACCGCGTACGTGGTCGCGCCCATGCGGCTCGCGGTCGTCCGGGCCAGGGCGTACGCCCACGTGGTGAAGGCGAGCGCGGTGGGGAAGATGCCCAGGTAGACCATGTTCAGCGTCGCGGAGACCGGTGCGTCGGCCGCCTCGTGGACCAGTTGCCCCGCGAACGGCAGACACACCACCGTCCCGACGACACAGCCGAACGTCGTCACCTGGAGCGCGGTCGCCCGGCCCAGGGCGGGCTTCTGCGCGACGACCCCGCCCGCGTAACCGAAAGCGGCGAGCAGGCACAGGACCACGCCGAGCACCGACGATCCGCCCTCGCCCGACATCGACAGCCCCACCGCGACCGCGCCCGCGAACGACACCGCCATCCCCGCCAGCAGGCGCGGCGGCATCACGTCCCCGAGCAGCCGCGCGCCGAGCAGCGCGATCAGGATCGGCCCGATGTTCACCACCAGCGCCGCCGTCCCCGCGTCCACCTGCTGCTCACCCCAGTTGAGGACGACCATGTAGAAGCCGAACCACAGCACGCCCGAGACGGCGATCCCGCGCCAGGCGGCCCTCGGCGGCCACCCCGCGCGCCGTACGGCACAGATGACCCCCAGCACCAGCGTCCCGGAGGCCAGCCGTCCGAGCGCCAGCGCCCCGGGCGAGTACGCGTCCCCCGCGCTGCGGATCGACACGAAGGCCGAGGCCCACAGCACGACGGTCACGGCGGCCGCGCCGGCGGCGAGCAGCTCTGTACGACGTTCGGCACGCCGGGGGGTGTTCATCATGCTCCTCAGGCTAGGAAGAAAGGCGGGTCGAAGCTCGCGGATTTCGGACGGGGTCCGAGCGCCCGGTGTCGGCACCGCGCGGGTCGGCGGGCGGGTCGGCGGGCGGGTCGGCGGACCGGCCGGTGGGCGCGGGTCAGCGCAGCGCCCCCGCCTGGATGCCCAGCAGTTCGGCCAGCGCCCGTTCGCCCGCCGCCGTCACCTTCACGGCCCGCTCGGAGCCGATCCGCACGCACCATCCCGTGTCGAGGGCGTGCCGGCACAGGGCCGCGCCCGCCGCGCCCGCCAGGTGGGGGCGGCGCTCGGTCCAGTCGAGACAGGCGCGGGCGAGCGGCCGGCGGGACGCGCGGTCGAGCGCGATGCCGCTGCTCTCGAACCAGCGCAGCCCGGCCTCGGTCAGCAGGAACCCGGTGGCCCGTTCCCCGGAATCAGGTGCCGTCGGCCGGTCCGGGCTCGGTCGCCTCTCCGTCTCCGCCTTCGTCTCCGTCTCCCTCTGCGGCTCCGCCCCGTCGGACCGCGCCTGCGGCCCGCTCGCCGTGCTCAGCAGTTTGCGGGCGGTGAGCGCGTCGGTGACGGCGATGCCGAGCCGTCCGGCGAGGTGGTCGTAGCAGGTCCGGCCCCGGGCCATCGCCGATCCGGCGCTCGCGGCGCGCAGGGTGCGCGGCCGGCCGGCGGGATGCGGGGCGACCTGGCCGGCCAGGTCCTCCACGAGCTGGGCGACCCGGGTGCCGGCGAGCCGGACGTACCGGTGCCGTCCCTGACGCTCCTCGGCCAGCAGCCCGCCCGCGACCAGCTTGCCCAGGTGCTCGCTCAGCGTCGACGGGGCCACGCCCGCGTGCCGGGCCAGCTCGCCGGCGGTCCACGCCCGCCCGTCGAGCAGCGCCAGCAGACAGACGGCCCGCGTCTCGTCGGCGACGAGCCCGGCGAGGGCGGCCAGCCCCGGCGCCCGTACGTCCCTGTCGTCCCCGGTCTCCGTGATGCTCACGTGTCCCAGCATGCGCGACGGACACTTCGGTGACCGCCGAACCGTGCCAGGTCGTGTCCTAGGGCAGCTGCGCGAACTGCTGGGAGAGCCCGTCCAGCAGGGCCCTGAGCCCGGTCTCGAACGCCCGCTCGTCGATCTTCTCCTGCTGTTCGGCGAGGAGGTGGGCCTGTCCGAGGTGGGGGTAGTCGGCGGGATCGTAGGCGTTCACGTCGTCGACGAAGCCGCCGGCGAACGAGCCCAGGGCGGAGCCCATGACGAAGTAGCGCATCAGCGCGCCGATGGAGGTGGCCTGCGCGGGCGGCCACCCGGCGCGGACCATCGCGCCGTAGGCCGCGTCGGCGACGCGCAGCCCGGCGGGCCGGCGGCCGGGTCCCTGGGCGAGCACCGGGACGATGTTCGGGTGGTCGCGCAGGGCGGCGCGGTAGGAGACGGCCCAGTCGTGCAGCGCGGTCCGCCACTCCCGGCCGTCCTCGAACATCGACAGGTCGACCTGCGCGCTGACCGAGTCGGCGACGGCCTCCAGGATCTCGTCCTTCGTGCGGAAGTGGTTGTACAGCGAGGGCCCGCTCACCCCCAGCTCGGCGGCGAGCCGCCGGGTGGATACGGCCGGCAGGCCCTCCGCGTCCACGAGCGTCCGTGCGGTCTCGACGATCCGGTCGGTGCTGAGGAGGGGCTTGCGCGGTCGGGCCATGGCGCACATAGTAGGGCTGCACAGCGTAAACTAGCGGTGCTAATTTAATGAGCAATCGTGAGCGCGAGGGTGAAGCGGTCTCGAAAACCTTTCCCGGTGAGGTGATCTCGTGGTGAATCTGGCGCTCAGCGAGGAGCAGGAGGCCGTCCGGCGGCTCGCCAAGGACTTCGTGGACCGCGAGGTCGCCCCGCACGCCGTCGCCTGGGACCGGGCCGAGGAGATCGACCGGTCCCTGGTCGACAAGCTGGGCAAGGTCGGCTTCCTCGGCCTGACGATCGACGAGGAGTACGGCGGCTCGGGCGGCGACCACCTCGCGTACTGCCTGGTCACGGAGGAGCTGGGCCGCGGGGACTCCTCCGTGCGCGGGATCGTCTCCGTCTCCCTCGGGCTGGTCGCGAAGAGCGTCGCGGCCTGGGGGAGCGAGGAGCAGAAGCGGCGCTGGCTGCCGGGGCTGACCTCCGGCGCCTACGTCGGCTGCTTCGGCCTGACCGAGCCCGGCACCGGATCGGACGCGGGCAACCTCGGCACCCGCGCGGTCCGTGACGGCGACTCCTACGTCATCAACGGCACCAAGATGTTCATCACGAACGGCACCTGGGCCGACGTCGTCCTGCTCTTCGCCCGCTCGACGAACGCGCCGGGTCACAAGGGCGTCTCCGCGTTCCTCGTCCCCACCGACACCCCGGGTCTGAGCCGCCGCGCGATCCACGGCAAGCTCGGCCTGCGCGGCCAGGCGACCGCCGAGCTGGTCCTCGACGACGTCCGGGTCCCGGCCTCCGCGATGCTGGCGCCCGAGGGCAAGGGCTTCTCCGTCGCGATGTCGGCGCTGGCCAAGGGCCGTATGTCGGTGGCGGCCGGCTGTGTCGGCATAGCGCAGGCCGCCCTGGACGCGGCCGTGCGGTACGCGGGCGAGCGCGAGCAGTTCGGCAAGAGCATCGCCCACCACCAGCTCGTCCAGGAACTGATCAGCGACATCGCGGTCGACGTCGACGCGGCCCGGCTGCTGACCTGGCGGGTCGCGGACCTGATCGACCGGGGGCTGCCCTTCGCCACCGAGTCCTCCCAGGCCAAGCTCTTCGCCTCGGAGGCCGCCGTCCGCGCCGCCAACAACGCCCTCCAGGTCTTCGGCGGCTACGGCTACATCGACGAGTACCCGGCGGGCAAACTCCTGCGCGACGCCCGGGTGATGACCCTCTACGAGGGCACGAGCCAGATCCAGAAACTGCTCATCGGGCGGGCGCTGACGGGGGTTTCGGCGTTCTGAGTACCTTCTGAGTAGGCGGACGGATGTGGCGGCGGCCACCTCCGGCGAAGCTTGTCCCCATAAGTGACACACCGGTCAAGCAGCAGAGCACGGCGGCGTTCTACGGACAGGCCGTCGCCTCCTTCGGCATCGCCATCGCGGCCACCGCCATCGGCATCTACAACCTCCACACCGACGCCTGGGTGCGTGGCTTTCTGGCGATCGCCGTCCTGTACCTGGTGACCTCCGCCTTCACGCTGGCGAAGGTGATCCGCGACCGCCAGGAGGCCGGGCAGATCGTCAGCCGGGTCGACCAGGCCCGCCTGGAGAAGCTTCTCGCCGACCACGACCCCTTCGAGAAGATCTGAGCAGGCACGCTAAGCGGCCGCTCACCTTCGGCGGTATGGTGTAGCTCCTGTACCGAGAGGGGCGAACGAGCGATGAGTACGGCGGAGGAGACGGCCGGCGGCGAGATCGAGCCGTGGGAAGAGGTCACCCCTGACGCGGCGCGGCGACTGCTGGTCGCCGCCGTGGAGGCCTTCGCCGAACGCGGCTACCACGCGACGACGACCCGCGACATCGCGGGCCGCGCGGGGATGAGCCCGGCCGCCCTGTACATCCACTACAAGACCAAGGAAGAGCTGCTGCACCGCATCAGCCGGATCGGCCACGACCGCGCGCTGGGCATCCTGCGCACGGCGGCCGCCGGCGAGGGCGACGCCACCGGACGGCTCGCGGACGCCGTGAGCTCCTTCGTCCGCTGGCATGCCGGGCGGCGCACCACGGCACGGGTCGTCCAGTACGAACTGGACGCGCTCGGCCCCGATGCCCGCGCCGAGATCCTCGACCTGCGCCGGCAGGTCGACGCCGAGGTGCGCGGGATCATCGAGGACGGCGTGGCGAGCGGCGAGTTCGCGGTGCTGGACGTGCACGGCACGACCCTCGCCGTGCTGTCCCTCTGCATCGACGTGGCCCGCTGGTTCAACGTGGACGGCCCGCGCACACCCGACGAGGTCGGCGCGCTGTACGCCGACCTCGTGCTGCGGATGGTGGGCGCGGCGAAGTAGCGCCCGACGGGCGTCATCCGCCCCGGTCGCCCGACGGGCGTCCTCTAGAGGTAGTAGCGGGACACCGACTCCGCCACGCACACGGGCTTGTCCCCGCCCTCGCGCTCCACGGTGAACGCGACGGCCACCTGGACGCCGCCGGTGACGTCCTCGACGCCGGTGATCGTCGCGGTGGCGCGCACCCGCGAGCCGACGGGTACCGGGGCGGGGAAGCGGACCTTGTTCGTCCCGTAGTTGACGCCCATCTTCACGTTCTCGACCCTGATCAGCTGCGGACCGAACAGCGGCAGCAGGGAGAGCGTGAGATAGCCGTGCGCGATGGTGGTGCCGAAGGGGCCCGCGGCGGCCTTCTCGGGGTCGACATGGATCCACTGGTGGTCCCCGGTGGCCTCCGCGAAGAGGTCGATCCGCTTCTGGTCGACCTCCAGCCAGTCGGTGTACCCCAGCTGCTCGCCCACCGCCGCCTTCAGGTCGTCGGCGGACGTGAAGATCTTCGGCTCTGCCATGTCTGCGGCCCTCTCGCGTCACCAGCTGCCCATGTCACCATGCCATGGGTCTAAGCGACTGCTTAGCATGGTCGGGCTCCGGGCCGATGTCAACGCACCCGCGGACAAGGCGATGGGTAGGCTTCCAGGGGTGCCCCAGATTCCCGAGAAGATCCACGAGCTCACGGTCGGCCAGCTCGCCGCGCGCAGCGGTGCCGCCGTCTCCGCCCTGCACTTCTACGAGACGAAGGGGCTGATCAGCAGCCGTCGCACGGCGGGCAACCAGCGCCGCTACCACCGTGACGCGCTGCGTCGCGTCGCCTTCGTCCGCGCGGCGCAGCGCGTCGGCATCCCACTGGCCACGATCCGCGAGGCGCTCGCCGAGCTCCCCGAGGAGCGCACCCCGACCCGTGAGGACTGGGCCCGTCTCTCGGCGGCGTGGCGCGCGGAGCTGGACGAACGCATCAAGCAGCTCAACCGGCTCCGCGACCACCTCACCGACTGCATCGGCTGCGGCTGCCTGTCCCTCGCCACCTGCGTCCTGTCCAACCCCGACGACGCCTTCGGTGAACGCGGTTCGGGCTCCCGACTCCTCGTGGAGAAGGCGGAGGACAGGCCTGCGGGGGAGAAGCGCGCGGAGGGGGCACGGGCGGAGGAGGAGCGCTCGGGCGGGCGGCGGGCGGAGGTGAAGGCGGCCGGCTGCTGCTGAGCCGGCCGCGGGCCGGTTCCGCCCCTCACTCGTACTCGGTTCCGCCCTTACGGGTCAGGTACGCGCCGCTCACCGCCTTGGCGATCGCGCGTCCCCCCGTCACCGGGCTGTAGCGCTCGACGGCCGGCCGGATCACCACACCCTCGCGCAGGTGCAGCCCCCGTCCGGACACCGTCTCGCGGCCGGTCGCGCACTCCAGGACCCGCTCGCTGTCGTACGGGCCCTCGAACAGGCGTGGCACAAGGGGCAGTTCGCCGTCGAGCAGGTCCGCCGTGTCCAGCCAGCGCACCACCCCGTCGATCTCCGCGGACACGTCGAACACCGCGTAGCCGAGGGTGTCGCGCCGGCCGTCGGCGCCGTACGTCAGGTCCTGCACGCCCGCTCCGTACACCTCCCCGAAGATCCCGATCCGGCGCGCGCCCAGCCGCTCGGCGAGACGGGCCGCCGCCTGCGGGACGCCATGCCCGCGTACGGCCCGCCAGTACAGGTTCCCCGGATCCTCCGTCAGGGCGAGGGACTTCGCGCCGAAGCCCTTCGAGGAGACGTAGACCCGCTCCTCGTCCGCGACATACGTCAGCAGGCAGGCCGAGCCGTGCAGTTTCTCGGTCAGGACCACCGGCTCGCCGGCCTCGAAGATGCCGGGGTAGCGCTGGATGTTCTCGATGTCGACCCAGGGCAGCAGATCCGGCGCCGCTTCGACGTCTCCGTCCATGGTCGGCGGGATCGGCGGCACCCATTTGACGATGCCCAGCCGCTCGGCGAAGTCGGTGCCCTGCGCGGCGGCCAGCGCCAGGTCGACGTCCGCCAGCGCCTGGGGCCGGCACACGATCCCCTGCGACAGCTCGCCCCGCAGCCGCACCGCCTTCACCCGGTCCGACCCGGAGCCCGCCAGCCGTCCGGTCAGCCCCAGCTCCTCGACGAGCGCGGTGGGGAGCACCGACTGCTCGGGGATGTACAGGGCGGCGTCGCCGGTACGGTACGCGCCCTTGGCGACGACGGCCCGGTACAGGCCGACCTGGGCCAGTTCGAGGGCGTCGGCGTTGGGGTGTTCGAGGACGGTCAGCACTTCGGCGGTGACGCGCAGCGTCGACATGAGGGCTCCTTCAAGGCCGGTGAGGCGTCGTCCGGTCGGGTTTCGTCGCCTGCACTGTCCCCGCCCGGAAACGGATGGAGCGACCCGATTAGGGGCTGGTAACCTCGCTGCCCCGCGCGGTGGCATCACCTGTGCCGGGTCAGCGCCTCGGTCACCAACTGGGCGTTGGACAGGGCCCGTTCACCGTTCGACAGGGTCAGTGTGTCCTCCAGGCCCGCCCGGGTCGGCAGGCCCAGCCGCGCCGCCAGCCGCAGCACGGGCCACGCGCCGCCGTCCTCCCCGTGCAGCAGGACCGGACGGCCGAACGCGGTACCGAGCTCGGCCAGGAGAGCGTGCGCCGTGGACTCGGCGGTGTCCGGGGCGGTGTCCGTCACCTCCGCGAGCACACGCAGCACCTGCGGGCCGAGAGGCGAGCGGGTGAACCGCGTCGCCCCGTCCGTACCGGACCAGATGCCGGCCTCCACGCCGACGCCTCTTCGCAGGAGGGCGGCGGCCAGCTCCTCCGCGCCCGGCTCGTGCCAGTTGACGGAGGCGTGGTCGGGCAGCACCGTCCAGTCGCGCACCCGGGCGAGCCGGTCCACCGGGTCCGGATGGGCCCAGGCGCCCGTGGTCACGCCGACCGGCACCGACACCCGGGCCCGTATCGCCTCGAGGGTCGCGGCGACCACCCGCGGCGACAACGTGTCCCGGCCGCACGGCGTCTTGGGATGGACGTGGACATCCGTGGCGCCCGCCGCGACGGCCTCGGCCGCGGCGTCCGCCAGCGCCTCGGGCGTCAGCGGCACGATCGCACCGTCCGCGGCGCCGCGCGTTCCGTTGAGACAGACCTGCACCATGCCCCGATGGTGACACCCGCCACCGACAACGCCACCGACAACGCCCGCGGTCGACGACAGCGGTCGGCGGCCCGGTGCCCCGGTCGTCGTCCTGGTCGGGCGCCGGCATATCGGGGGGTGCGGCATCCCCGGCGCACCCCCGCCGTGCTCTCAGGCCGGCCGAGGGCCGACCTTGGGCAGAGCTCGGGCCGGTGTCAGGCCGACACCAGCAGTCGTCCGCTCCTGGCGTACGCCAGGGCCTCGGGCGTGAGCACCGGGCGCGGTACGAGAATTCCGCAGTCCGCGCAGACCGGGCCGGCCGACGGTTCGTGATCCAGGTCGTACTTCCACGGCAGCCGCTCGCCGCCGCACACCGGGCATCCGGAACCCGGTGCGCGCTCCAGCGCGGCGATCAGCTTGCGCAGGACGCCGGCCATCGACTCCCGGGGGTGCCGTCGCGGGTCGTCGCACCAGGCGACGCCGAAACCGCCCCAGGTCAGCCGGTGCCAGTCGTCCACACTGCCGGGCCTGCGCAGTCCGTCGTGCTTCTCCTTCTTGCGGCGCTCGGCGAACTCGGCCTCGTAGGCCAGCCATACCGCCCGCGCCTCCTCCAGTTCGTCCAACGCGGCCACGAGCCGCGCCGGATCGGGGGAGCGGTCCTCGGGACCGAACCCGGCCCGGGAGCACAGGTGGTCCCAGGTCGCGCGGTGTCCGTAGGGGGCGAACCGTTCAAGGCACTTGCGCAGTGAGTACCGCCGCAGTGCCAGATCGCACCGGGGGTCTCGCACCTGTCTCGCCAGACTCCGGAAACCGGCCATCGCCTTGCACCTCCGTCACATCTGCATCTGCACTTCGGTCACTTCGGCGTCGTCGTACGGACGTCGTCGAATAGACGTATCGACATGCGATTCGGCTCCATCCGATTTCCGAGGACCTCCACCTGCCGAAAACTTGACGCATGTTCATCTTCAATCCCCGGGATACCGGCGGTAACCTTCCGCCGACCCCCCCGTCGCTAGGAGCAGCCGATGCCACGGCGAACCCCCCGCTTCACTCTCGACAAACTGAGAACTCCCGGCAGATTCCCCGGGTTCCTGAAGACAGCCTCCGTATGCGCTTTGATTGCCGGTCTTTTGTCGCCGATTACCCAAGTGGCGGCAGCGGCCGAGGTCACGGCGGCGAACGACTACTGCGGCGGACAGTGTTCCGACATCCTGCCGCCCGGCGAGAACGGCAACGCCACCCTCGCGCAGGTCCTCCTCAACCAGGCTTTCGGCACCCAGCCCGAGCACGCCGAGGACCAGCTCGGCCCCTACGCCAACCTGGCCAAGGGCTACTCCACCCTCACCAACGCCACGATCAACACCTTCTTCAACGACGCGTCGTTCGGTGTCGCCTCCGGTCAAGTCGCCTCCACCCTGAACCCCGCGGGCCGCACCGACGTCACGATCGTCCGCGACAAGAAGACGGGCGTACCGCACATCACCGGTACCACCAGATACGGCACCGAGTTCGGCGCCGGGTATGCGGCGGCCCAGGACCGGCTGTGGCTCATGGACGTCTTCCGGCACGTCGGCCGTGGCCAGCTCACCGCCTTCGCCGGCGGCGACCCCTCCAACCAGGGGCTTGAACAGCAGTTCTGGCGCAACGCTCCGTACACCGAGGCAGACCTCCAGGCCCAGATCGACAATGCCGTGGCCGGCAACGGCACCCGGGGCCAGCAGGCCCTCGCCGACGCGAACGCCTACCTGGCCGGCATCAACTCCTACATCGACGCCTCCGACAGCGGCCGCTACTTCCCCGGTGAGTACGTACTGACCGGGCACAAGGACTCAGTCACCAACGCGGGCACCATCGACCACTTCAAGATCACCGACCTGGTGGCACTGGCCTCGGTCATCGGCGCGCTCTTCGGTTCGGGCGGCGGCGGCGAGGTCAACAACGCCGTGTCGCTGCTCGCCGCGCAGGAGAAGTACGGCGTGGAGCAGGGCACCCAGGTCTGGGAGGCGTTCCGCGAGCGCAACGACCCCGAGGCCGTCCTCACCGTCCACGACGGCCAGAGTTTCCCGTACGCCACCAAGCCCGCGAGCCCGCAGGGCGAGGCGCTGCCCGACACCGGCTCGGTGACCTCGGAACCGCTGGTCCACGACGCTACGGGCACCGGGGGCGACGCCTCGGCCACCGCCACCTCCGCCACGGCGACCGCGACCGCCCTCAGCTCGGCCCGGCGTGGCATGTCCAACGCCCTCGTCGTCAGCGGCCAGGCCACCGCGAGCGGTCACCCGATCGCCGTCTTCGGCCCGCAGACCGGCTACTTCGCCCCGCAGCTGCTCATGCTCCAGGAGATCCAGGGTCCGGGCATCAGCGCCCGCGGCGCCTCCTTCGCGGGCCTGAGCATGTACGTCGAACTCGGCCGCGGCCAGGACTACGCGTGGAGCGCCACGACCTCCGGCCAGGACATCATCGACACCTACGCGGTCGAACTCTGCCAGGACGACTACCACTACCTGTTCCACGGCGTCTGCACGGCCATGGACGTGGTGGAGCAGAAGAACGCCTGGAAGCCCACCACCGCCGACGGGACGGCCGCCGGTTCGTACACGATGCGCGTGTACCGCACCAAGTACGGTCCCGTGGAGTACCGGGCGACCGTGGGCGGCAAGAAGGTCGCCTACACGACCCTGCGCTCCTCCTTCATGCACGAGGCCGACTCGATCATCGGCTTCCAGATGCTGAACGACCCGGACTACGTCAAGAGCCCCCAGACCTTCCAGAGCGCGGTGCAGCACATCAACTACACCTTCAACTGGTTCTACGCCGACTCCACGCACACCGCGTACTACAACAGCGGCGACAACCCGGTGCGGGCGAGCGGCGTCGACGCCGAGTTCCCGGTGTGGGCCCAGTCGGCGTACGACTGGAAGAGCTGGGTGCCGGCCACCAACACGGCCGCGTACACGCCGGCCTCGGCCCACCCCAACTCCATCGACCAGGACTACTACATCTCCTGGAACAACAAGCAGGCCAAGGACTACGCGACGGCCTCCTGGGGCGACGGGTCCGTGCACCGCGGCAACCTGCTGGAGGACCGGGTGAAGAAGCTGGTCGCGGCCGGCGGTGTCACCCGTGCCTCGCTGACGAAGGCGATGGCGGACGCGGCGCTCGCCGACCTGCGCGCCGAGGACGTCCTGCCCGACCTGCTGAAGGTGATCAACAGCTCCACGGTCACCGACACCGCGGCCGCCGCCGCGGTGACCAAGCTCCAGGCCTGGCTGACGGCCGGGGGCAAACGGACGGAGACGACGGCCGGTTCCAAGACGTACGCCGACGCCGACGCGATCCGCATCCTGGACGCCTGGTGGCCCCTGCTGGTGAAGGCCGAGTTCGAACCCGGCCTCGGCACCGGCCTGTACACGGCGTTCACCGCCAACCTGCCGATCGACGAGACCCCTTCGGCCGCCCACGGCCCGACCGGGGCGCACGCCGGAAGCTCCTTCCAGTACGGCTGGTGGAGCTATGTCGACAAGGACATCCGGGCCGTGCTCGGCGAATCGGTGCAGGGCGCGCTGCCCCAGAAGTACTGCGGCAGCGGCACCGTCGGCAGCTGCCGGGACATCCTCATCAGCACCCTGAAGACGGCGGCCGGCAAGACCGCGGCCCAGGTCTACCCCGGCGACACCCTGTGCGCGGCGGGCAACCAGTGGTGCGCCGACTCGATCGTCCAGCGCACTCTGGGCGGCATCAAGCACGGCAACATCAGCTGGCAGAACCGGCCCACCTTCCAGCAGGTGGTGGAGTTCACGTCCCACCGGTAGTCCCCACGGCGGCGGGTCGCGTCCCTAGCGGATCCGGCCCGCCGCCAGCACCAGCCGCGCCAGCTCGGGGTGCACGATGTCACTGTGCGCCCCGGCCGGCGCCCCGCCGCGCCGGACCACCGACGCGGCGTCGACGTTCACGCACCCCGACGTCGGCAGCGGCCCGGCCAGCGCGTCGGCGAGCATGCACGCGTGCGTGCCCGGCACGGCTTGCACCCCGTCGTGTCCCAGCGCGCCCCACTGGACGCCCAGCGCCTCCCCGACGAGCCCGCGCGCGTCGCCCGCCATCCGCGAGGCCAGCGGGTACATCGTGCTCAGGGCCTGGTCGAACCGCGAGTAACAGCACACCAGGGGGCCGTCGATCCGGTTCTGCTGTCCCTGGAGCACCCCGCGCGAAGCGAACGCGTAGTGCGAGAAGGCCCCTTGGAGCAGCGTCACCGACTTCACCGTGCGCACCCCGTCCGGCAGCCCCCGCAGCGCGAACGACACCAGTCGCCCGCCGAAGCTGTGTCCCACCAGATGCACCCGCACGGCCGGCGCCACCGCCGCCAACCGTCCGACGAACGGCCCGAGTCCACGCTCGCCGACCGTCCCGGCGCGCCGCTTCATCGTGTAGTACGTCGCCTGCCGCAGCAGCTCGTGCGCCCCGTCCCAGGGGTTGGGCAGCGCGAACTCCCCGTCCCCCGGTGCGGAATCGAGGCCGGACAGGGCCCGCGCGAACTCCTCGCAGGCCACCGCCGTCGGGCAGGCGAACATCTCCGGCTCGTCCTGCGGCACACCCTCCGCCAGCGTGTCCGCCCCGAACAGAGCCTGTGGTCCCGGCGGCACCACGTCCACCAGCAGCCGCACCAGCCGGCCGAACTCCTCCAGTTCGGCCTCCTCGGGCGGTCGCTGTTCCAGCAGCCGTGCGATCCGGTCGACCACCGTCGCCCGGCCGGGGAACGTCTCCAGGAGCGCGTGCCGGGTCTCCCCGTCGAGGGTCGGGGGCCGGGTCCGAGCGGCGGCCGTGGAGCGCGGGAGGTCGGGGATCGGCTCGTCCGAGAACCGCATCGACGGCCACACCACGCCGACGTATCCGATGCGGGCGGCCGGGGCGAGGGCGGGGATCGGGGCGAGGAAGCGGCTGTAGAGCCGGGTCGCGCCGGAGCGGTCGCTGTTCCAGCCGTGCGAGAAGACGACCAGGTCACGGACACCGCCGCGCTTCACGCCGGTCAGCAGCCGGTCCCGCTGTCCGCCGTCGACGTCCCCGTCGGCGTCGAAGGTCAGTTCCCAGTAGGGAGTCACGCTCATCGCCGGATCGGCCATGACAGCCCCCTCGTCTTTCGAAGCGGTGCGCCGGGTGCGCGCATCGTCCTGCGAACAGGGGCAATTGGCCATACGTCACGGCTCATCCGTACAAGAGGCAATCCCGTCCCACCGGCGGAACGGGTCCGAGCCGATCGGGGGAGCCCCTTCCGCCGCAACATACCGACTGGTTAGTCTGACGGTAGAGCCGATTCGTGCCGCAGTCGCGTCGAAGGAGACCGATGGTGGAAGCCGTGCAGGATGCCGGAGTGGTCGTGACCGGAGCGGGAGGCGGTATCGGGGCCGCGCTGGCCCGCCGCTTCGCCGCCGAGGGGGCCCGCGTCGTCGTCAACGACCTGGACGCGGACCGGGCGCACGCCGTCGCCGACGAGATCGGCGGGATCGCGGTCCCCGGCGACGCTTCCGAGATCGTCGACCGAGCCCGGGAGGCGCTCGGCGGCACCGTCGACGTGTACTGCGCCAACGCCGGGGTCGCCTCGGGCGGCTCGGAGTCGGCCGAGGAGGCCGTCTGGGCGCTCGCCTGGGACGTCAACGTCATGGCGCATGTCCGGGCGGCCCACGCCCTGCTCCCGGACTGGCTGGAGCGCGGCCGGGGCCGGTTCGTCTCGACCGTGTCCGCCGCCGGGCTGCTCACGATGATCGGCGCCGCCCCCTACAGCGTGACCAAGCACGGCGCGTACGCCTTCGCCGAGTGGCTGTCGCTGACCTACCGCCACCGCGGGATCAAGGTCCACGCGATCTGTCCCCAGGGCGTCCGCACCGACATGCTGGACGCCACCGGCAGCGCGGGCGACCTGGTGCTCAAGCCGACCGCGATCGAGCCGCAGGACGTGGCGGACGCCCTGTTCAAGGGCATCGCGGAGGACCGTTTCCTGATCCTGCCGCACCCCGAGGTCGCCGGGTACTACCAGGTGCGGGCCGGGGATCCCGACCGCTGGCTGACCAACATGAACCACCTCCAGCAGAAGTGGGAGACCGCCGAATGACCGCGCCCGCCTCCCGCTACGCGGCCAAGCCCTGGGTGGCCCTCCTCGACGAGGCCCAGCGCGCCCCGATCGACCCCGCCGACTCCCTCGTGCACGCCTTCCGCAGGTCCGTCGCCGAGGCCCCCGAACGCACCTGCCTCGCCTACTTCGACGGGCGGCTCAGCTACCGCGAGGTGGACGAGCTCAGCGACTCCGTGGCCGGCCACCTCGCCGCCCGCGGCCTGGAGCCCGGCGACCGGGTCGCCGTCCTGCTGCAGAACTCCCCCTCCTTCGTCCTCGCCCTGCTCGGCGCCTGGAAGGCGGGCGCGACGCTCGTACCCGTCAACCCGATGTACAAGTCGGGGGAGGTCGCCCACGTCCTTCGGGACGGCGAGGTGGCCGCGCTGATCTGCTCCGACCGGGCCTGGGAGACGTATCTGCGGGAGACGGCCGCCGACTCGCCGGTGCGGATCGTGCTCACCGGGTGCGAGCTGGACTTCCAGACCCGCGGCGACGCGCGCGTGCTGGCCTTCGAACGGCTCCCGCGGGCGT
The DNA here is from genome assembly GCF_045161545.1 of Streptomyces sp. NBC_00637. Taxonomy (NCBI): domain Bacteria; kingdom Bacillati; phylum Actinomycetota; class Actinomycetes; order Kitasatosporales; family Streptomycetaceae; genus Streptomyces; species Streptomyces sp. NBC_00637. The sequence continues at coordinate 6,794,377 of NZ_CP109046.1, forward strand.
CGGACGCCGACGACCTCACCGCCGTCGCGCGCGCCGGCCACAAGGCCCCCGAGGGCCGCGAGGCCGCGCCCGCCGACATCGCCCTGATCAGCTACACCTCGGGGACGAGCGGCGCACCCAAGGGCGCCACCAACACCCACCGCAACATCATGGTCAACGCCGAGCGGCAACGCACCGGACTGCGCCTGCCCGAGGCGCCCGTCTACTACGCGCTCGCGCCGCTGTTCCACATCACCGGCATGGTCTGCCAGCTCGGCGCCTGCCTGAACAGCGCGGGGACGCTTGTCCTGACCTACCGCTTCGAGGCGGGCGTGGTGCTGGAGGCGTTCGCCGAGCACAAGCCGCACTACACGGTGGGCCCGTCCACCGCCTTCATGGCGCTGGCCGCGCATCCCGGCGTCACCCGCGACCACTTCGCGTCCTTCGTGAACATCTCGTCCGGCGGCGCGCCGGTGCCACCGGCCCTGGTGGAGAAGTTCCGGGCGGGCTTCGGGCCGTACATCCGCAACGGCTACGGGCTCACCGAGTGCACCGCGCCCTGCGCCTCCGTGCCGCCCCAGCTCGAGGCGCCGGTCGACCCGGCCTCCGGGACCCTCGCGGTCGGCGTGCCCGGGCCCGACACGGTCGTCCGGATCGTCGACGACCAGGGCGTGGAGGTGCCTTTCGGCGAACAGGGCGAGATCGTCGTACGGGGCCCGCAGGTGGTCCCCGGGTACTGGCGGCGGCCCGAGGCCACCGCCGAGACCTTCCCCGGCGGCGAGCTGCGCACCGGCGACATCGGCTTCATGGACGAACAGGGCTGGCTCTACGTCGTCGACCGCAAGAAGGACATGATCAACGCGTCCGGCTTCAAGGTGTGGCCGCGCGAGGTCGAGGACGTGCTGTACACGCACCCGGCGGTGCGCGAGGCGGCCGTCGTCGGGGTGCCGGACGGCTACCGGGGGGAGACCGTCAAGGCCTACATCAGCCTGCGTCCCGGCGCCGACGCGGATGCCGATACGCTCGCGGCCTACTGCAAGGACAGGCTGGCGGCGTACAAGTATCCGCGCCAGGTGGAGATCCTGCCCGACCTGCCCAAGACGGCGAGTGGCAAGATCCTCCGTAGGGAGCTTCGTTCCCGTCCACAGGGCAGTCGGTGACAATCAGCAGCAGGTCGGCGGGTACACAGCGGTGCGACAGCCGTCGGGGCTCGCCGATACCGGATCGAGGAAGGCAGGTGGCGGCAGTGCCCAGAACGACGGACGGTGCGGAGGCTCCTGTTCCGCAGCGGCTCCTCGCCGCCGCCACCCGGCTCTTCGCCGAGCAGGGCTACGACCGCACCTCGGTGCAGGAGATCGTCGAGGCGGCAGGCGTCACCAAAGGCGCGCTGTACCACTACTTCGGCTCCAAGGACGACCTTCTGCACGAGGTGTACGCGCGCGTGCTGCGCGTGCAGCAGGAGCGTCTGGACACCTTCGCGAACGCGGACGAGCCGATCGAGAAGCGGCTGCGCGGCGCGGCGGCGGACGTCGTCGTCACGACGATCGAGAACCTCGACGACGCGTCGATCTTCTTCCGTTCGATGCACCATCTGAGCCCCGAGAAGAACAAGCAGGTGCGGGCCGAGCGCCGGCGCTACCACGAGCGCTTCCGCGCCCTGGTGGAGGAGGGCCAGCAGGCCGGTGTCTTCTCCAGGGCGACCCCGGCCGACCTGGTCGTGGACTACCACTTCGGCTCCGTCCACCACCTGTCGACCTGGTACCGCCCGGACGGTTCGATGGGGCCGCAGGAGGTCGCCGATCATCTCGCGGACCTGCTGCTGAGGGCCCTGCGGCCCTGAACGTGCGGCCCTGAGCGTGTGGGCCGGTGAGCGTGCGGGCCGGACAGGTAAGGGGCGGTCGCCATTGGCGACCGCCCCTTACCTGTGCCTGGATGCCTAGAGGTACTTCTTCAGTTCCCGTCGCGCCAGCGACCGCTGGTGGACCTCGTCCGGGCCGTCGGCGATCATCAGGGTGCGGGCGCCGGCGTACAGCTCGGCCAGGGGGAAGTCCTGGCTGACGCCGCCCGCGCCGTGCAGCTGGATCGCGCGGTCGAGGATGTCGACGACCGCACGCGGCGTCGCGATCTTGATGGCCTGGATCTCCGTGTGGGCGCCCCGGTTGCCGACCGTGTCCATCATCCACGCCGTCTTGAGGACCAGCAGCCGCAGCGACTCGACCGTCACGCGCGCGTCCGCGATCCAGTTGTGGACCACGCCCTGCTGGGCCAGCGCCTTGCCGAACGCGTCGCGGGAGACCGCCCGGCGGCACATCAGCTCGATCGCCCGCTCCGCCATGCCGATCAGCCGCATGCAGTGGTGGATGCGGCCCGGGCCGAGCCGGGCCTGGGCGATGGCGAAGCCGCCGCCCTCCTCGCCGATCAGGTTCGTCACCGGCACCCGTGCCCGGTCGAAGACCACCTCGGCGTGGCCGCCGTGGGAGTGGTCCTCGTAGCCGAACACCTTCATGGCGCGCCGGACGGTGACGCCCGGCGTGTCGCGCGGCACCAGGACCATGGACTGCTGACGGCGCGGGTCGGCGCCGTCCGGGTCCGTCTTGCCCATCACGATGAAGATCTTGCAGTCCGGGTTCATCGCCCCGGAGATGTACCACTTGCGACCGGTGATGACGTAGTCGTCGCCGTCCCGCTCGATCAGGGTGGTGATGTTGGTGGCGTCGGAGGAGGCCACCTCCGGCTCGGTCATCGCGAACGCCGAGCGGATCTCCCCGGCCAGCAGCGGCTCCAGCCACTGCTTCCGCTGGCGCTCGTCACCGAACTGGGCGAGCACCTCCATGTTCCCGGTGTCCGGGGCGGCGCAGTTCAGCGCCGTCGGCGCCAGCTGCGGGGAGCGGCCGGTGATCTCGGCCAGCGGCGCGTACTGGAGGTTCGTCAGACCGGCGCCGTGCTCGGCGTCGGGGAGGAACAGGTTCCACAGGCCCTGGCTGCGGGCCTGCTCCTTCAGCTCCTCGACGACGGCGGGGGTGTCCCACGGCGAGGCGAGCAGCGCGCGCTGCTCCTCGGCGACGGGCTCGGCCGGGTACACGTACTCGTCCATGAAGGCGAGCAGCTTGGCGCGGAGCTCCTCGGTGCGTGCGTCGAACGCGAAGTCCATGCGGGTCAGCCTTCCTGGAGGGTGGTCAGTCCGTGCTCGATGAAGACGGGGACGAGCTCCCCGATGCGGTCGAAGCCGCGCCCGACCGTCTGGCCCAGCGTGTACCGGTAGTGGATGCCCTCCAGGATCACGGCGAGCTTGAACCAGGCGAACGCCGTGTACCAGGAGACCGCCGAGACGTCGCGGCCCGAGCGGGCCGCGTAGCGCTCGATCAGCTCGGCCGGCGACGGATGCCCGGGGGCCGAGGCGGTCGTGGAGATGGGCGAGTTCGGCAGTGTCAGCGGCACGCTGTACATCACCAGCAGGCCCAGGTCGGTCAGCGGATCGCCGAGCGTGGACATCTCCCAGTCGAGGATCGCCCGGATCGTGTCGTCGGACCCGATCAGGACGTTGTCGAGCCGGTAGTCGCCGTGCACGACCGCCGGGGCGGGGGACTGCGGCATCCCACGGCCGAGCGTCGCGTGCAGCTCGTCGATCCCGGGCAGGTCGCGGCTGCGGGAGGCGTCCAGCTGCTTGCCCCAGCGGCGCAGTTGCCGGTCGAGGAAGCCCTCGGGCCGGCCGAAGTCGGCCAGGCCCACCGCGGCGGGGTCGACCGCGTGCAGCTCGACCAGCGTGTCCGCCAGCGAGAGCACCGCGTCCCGGGTGCGCCGCTCACCGAGCGGAGCGAGCTCGTCGGCGGTGCGGTAGGGGGTGCCCTCGACGAACTCCATGACGTAGAAGGGCGCGCCGAGCACTTCCTCGTCCTCGCACAGCAGCACCGGGCGCGGCACCGGCACGCTGGTCGGGTGCAGGGCGCTGATCACCCGGTGCTCGCGCCGCATGTCGTGCGCGGTGGCCAGGACGTGCCCGAGCGGAGGACGCCGCACGACCCAGCGCGCGACGCCGTCGGAGACCGCGTACGTGAGGTTCGACCGTCCGCCCTCGATCAGCCGGCCGGTGAGGGGGCCGCCGACCAGACCGGGACGCTCGCGCTCGAGCAGGGCGCGCAGGCGGTCGAGGTCGAGTCCGGGCGGGTGGTCGGGGCTCATGCGCGGCTCCTGCGGACGGGACGGGGAATCAGCATGAGCACTATGATGCCGACCGGTCGGTATGCCGTCCAGTGGTCGCGCCCAACGTGATCGGGGCCACGATAGGACGAGGGCTCCCCGGGCAGTACCCGGGGAGCCCTCGAAGAGCGGTTCTCGGCCCGTCCCGGCCGTCGTCCTCCGGACGCGTCAGTGGTCGTCCCAGTGGTCGTCGTGCTCGGCGTGCCGGTGCCCGTCGTGCAGGTAGTCCACGTGGTCGCCGTGCCGCACGCGCGCGTGCCCGCAGTCCTCGCCGTGCCGGTGCTCGTGTCCGGCGTGGGTCACATGCCCGCCCGGCTCGCACTCGTCCCAGTGGCCGCCGTGCTCCCGGTGCAGGTGTCCGTCGTGGACGTAGTCGACGTGGTCGCCGTGCCGCACCTCGGTGTGCCCGCAGTCCGGGCCGTGCGTGTGGGTGTGGGCGGAGTGCTCGAGATGGAGGGTGGTCATACTGCTCACCTTCGAAGCCGCGGGGTGATGACGTCGGACAGGCTGCCACGCGAACTGCGCATATCGGGTCATTCGGCTTGCGTGGCGCCCGGCTACCCCGGAGGGTCGGACCCATGAAGGCCATCAGCTACTCACGCTACGGCGGCCCCGAGACGCTCGTGTACGGGGACGTCCGCGAGCCCAAGATCGGTCCGGACTCGGTGCTGGTGAAGGTCCGGGCGGCGGCCGTGAACCCCGTCGACTGGAAGGCCCGCGAGGGCTATCTGGACCCGATGCTCGACGCCGTCTTCCCGGTGATCCCCGGGTGGGACGTCTGCGGGGTCGTCGTACAGCTCGGGGTGTCCGTCGCGGAGTACGCCGTCGGCGACGAGGTGATCGGCTACGTCCGCGAGGACTTCCTCTCCCGCGGCACCTTCGCCGAGTACGTCGGCGCTCCGGTGCGCACCCTGGCCCGTAAGCCGCGCAACCTCAGCTGGGAGGAGGCCGCGGGCCTGCCCCTGACCGGGCTCACCGCCTACCAGGTCCTCACCCAGGCCCTCCGGGTGAAGCGGGGCGAGACCGTACTCGTCCACGCGGCCGCGGGCGGCGTCGGCTCCATCGCGGTACAGCTCGCCCGCCACCTGGGGGCCCGGGTGATCGGTACGGCGAGCGAGGCCAACCACGACTTCGTACGCTCGCTGGGCGGCGAGCCCGTGACCTACGGGGAGGGGCTGTACGAACGGGTGCGCGGGCTGGCCCCCGAGGGCGTGGACGCGGTGTTCGACACGGTCGGCGGCGACACGCTGAGGGTCTCCGCCAACCTGCTGGCCCCGGAGGGACGCCTGGCGTCGATCGCCGACGGGGACGTCGTCGGGTACGGCGGCCGGTACTTCTGGGTGCGGCCCGACGCCGAGGACCTCACCCGGTTGTCGGAACTGGCCGAACAGGGCGTGGTGTCCGTGCACGTCTCCGAGACCTTCCCGCTGGAGCGGGCCGCGGACGCCTACCGGCTGAACGAACAGGGCCGCACCCGGGGCAAGATCGTGGTGACCGTGGACTGGGCGGAAGAGAGCGCGGAGAACGGCGCGGAGAACGGCGAGCGATGAGGCCGGCGGGGCCCCGGACACCGTCCTAGCCGACCACCAGAGCCGCCGCGCACACCGCCGTCGCCACCGCGCACAGGACCGCGGCGGTCGCATGCCGCGGGGCGAGGGCGGCCGGGCTCGCCGAGGCGGAGAGGGCGTGGATCCGGTGGTGCGCGAGCAGCAGGAAGGCCAGCCACAGGCCGCAGCACAGCCCGCAGGCGACGATCCCGGACACCGACACCCCGCCGTGCAGCGTCGCCTTCACGGCGAGTACGGCGGCCACCGTGCTCGCCAGCGTGGTGCGCCGCCAGGCGAGCCGGGTCCGCTCGGGCTGAAGGCCGGGGTCACGCGCCGGCCGGGGCTGGTCGCCGGACCGGTCGCTCATCCCTCCCACCCCACCAGCACCATGACGGCCATCGCCAGCGCCACCACCGCGACCAGCACGCCCAGCAGCGCCGGAAAGCGGGACGCGGGCAGGTCCTCGCCCCGGCGCATCGCCCGCTCGCAGCGCATCCAGTGGTTGACCGCGCGCAGGGAGCACAGCACGCCCGCGGCCAGCAGCGCGAGCGCGAGCCCGACCCGCCAGCCCCAGCGCAGATCCGGCAGGAACTGGTCCACCGCGAAGCCCCCGCCGATCAGCGCGAGCGCGGTGCGCAGCCAGGCGAGGAACGTGCGCTCGTTCGCCAGCGAGAACCGGTAGTCGGGTGTGTGACCCTCCTCCCGGACCTGCTCGGGGGCGAACCACAACCGGACGTTCCGTACGAACTCGATCACCCGCAGGACCCTACCCGCCGACCGCCGACCGCCGACCGCCGACCGCCGACCGCCGACCGCCGACCGCCGACCGCCCGGCTCCCGGTGCCCGCCGCAGACGTACCCGCCCCGCCCCGCTCAGCCGGTCGCCCGGTGCGCCTTCAGCCGCTCGTAGGCCGCCAGGCCGTCCGGCACCCACTCCCAGACGGAAAGCCGCCGCTCGACCTCCTCCTCCGGGAGGAAGTCGTGCCAGGCCACCTCCTCCACCTGGGGGTGCACCGGCAGGTCGCAGCGCACCTCGTACACGGCCGACCACCAGCTCCCGGCCGCTCCGCCGTCGTACAGGAACTTGAACACGAACTCCGGGCGGGGCAGGCCGCTCACCCCCAGCTCCTCCTCGGCCTCGCGCAGCGCGGCGTCGTCGTAGGTCTCGCCCGCGCCGACCACCCCGCCGACGAACATGTCGTACAGCGAGGGGAAGACCAGCTTGGTCGGGGTGCGGCGGTGGACGAAGACGCGGCCCTCGGCGTCCCTGGCCCGGACGAAGACGCAGCGGTGACGCAGCCCCTCGGCGTACACGTGCCCGCGCGGGAACCGTCCGACCACCCGGTCGTTCTCGTCGACGATGTCGAGGATCTCGTCAGCAGCGCTCATGGGGCCCATCCAAGCAGCCCCCGCCGGCGGCGCCGGCGGCTACTGGGGCTGGAGGTCCGGGACCCGCTCCCGCGGCGCCGTGCCGCGCGGCATCGCCGGGTGCAGTCCGAGGAGCACGATGCCCGCGACGATCGCCGCCAGCCCCGCTGCCTCCCAGGCCAGCGCGCCGGTGTCGGTGCGCAGCCGGTCGCCGAGGAAGCCGACCCCGCAGATGATCCCCGCGAGGGGCTGCGCCGCGGTCAGCGCGGGCAGCGACATCCGCAGGGGCGCCGTCTCGAACGCGCTCTGGACGAGCACGAGGCCGGTCACGCCGAGGGCGAGCACCGCGTACGGCTGCCAGCCGGTCAGCAGCTCGCCGAGGCCGCCCGCGCCGAACCGCTGCCCGCTGACCCTGGTCAGCGCGTCCTGGACGCCGTACAGCAGGCCGGCCGCGAGGGACAGCAGCACCGGGCCGGAACTCAGCCGGGAGCGTTTGGCGTACGTGGTGAGCAGCAGGGCCACTCCGACCATCACCCCGATGATCAGCCAGTGCCGCAGCGGATCCGAGACCGCGTTACCGCCGCGGGGCTCGCCCGCCACGATGAAGGTGGTCACACCGCCGGCCAGCAGGACCAGGCCCGCCCAGCCCTGGCGGCCCAGCGACTGTTTCGTCTGATGCCGGGAGAGGGCGAGAGCGAACAGCAGATTGGTCGCGAGCAGCGGCTCCACCAGGGAGATCTCGCCCTGTCCGAGCGCCACCGCGCCCAGCGCCATGCCCGCCACCATGAGGCCGATGCCGCCCAGCCAGCGCGGCACCTTCATCAGGTCGAGCAGCAGCCGTGGTGAGAGGAAGTCGCCGAGCGGTGCCCGCTGGGCCGCGTTCTGCTGGAGTACGAACCCGAAGCCCAGGCAGCAGGCGGCGCTCACGGCGAGAACCAGAACCAGAACCGACACGCTGCCTACCTCGATCATCCGGTCGGACCACGGACGGGATGCGTAGTGGCCGACTGTAGCGTCCCAGCGCACTCGGCGCCTCGAGTACCCGGGACCGGGCGGTTGACTCGGCCGCGGCACCCGGGAGGGGAGCCGGGGGTGCGGGGGCGGCCCTACGGCCATGGTGTGGGCTCCGGCCGGGCCGCGCCATGGCGTACGCCACACAGGGGTGCCGCGACACCCGGGGCACGGGGTCCCACCAGCGGCGCTCCGCCCCGGGAATTTGCCCGCCGGGGGGCGGCCGCCGTCCGTCGCCCCGTCCCGACCCTTGACGGTGACTGCTCCCTAGGGATTGGCTGTGCGTGATCGGCCGATCGCAGGCCGGTGCCAGAGCCGCCGCCGAGGAAGACGAGGAAGTCGCGCGGTGCCCTTACCCCCGCCCCCTCCCGGCCGCGATCACGCGCCCGACCTCCGGACCCCCGGCCCGTCCCCGGGCGACACCCCGCTCGGCCTCGCCCGGACCCCGGACCCGTCCCTGGACGACACCGCCCTCGGCCTCGCCCGAGCCGCGCTGGCGCAGGGCCGTCGGCAGCCCGCCCGCTCTCTGCTGGCCCGGACCGGCAGCGACTGGGACCGACGCGCACACCGGACGGCGGTCCTCGCTCTGGAGCCCGGTGCGGCCGCCCGGGCCCGCGAGTGGCTGCTCGCCGAACCCGGCAGCGTCGACGCCGCCGTCCTGCTCGCGCTGGCCGAGGTCCGCCGGACCCTGCGCGGCGAGGAGGACGCGGCGGTCGCCCGAGCGACGTGCCGTTCGGCCGCCGCGCTCGCCCCCGCCGACCCCACCCCCTGGCTCGGCCTGCTCCAGCTGGAACGGGACGGCGGGGCGGAGGCCGTGCGGATCTTCGAGGAGGTCCGGTCCCGGCACCGCGACCACCACCACGCGCACCACCTCATGGTCGCGCGGCTCGCCGAGCGCCGCCCGGACGGTGGCCCGGACCCGCTGCACGAGGTGTACGAGTTCGCCGCCTGGGCCGCCGAACAGGCCCCCGCGGACTCCCCGCTGGCGATCCTCCCGGTCGTCGCGCACGCCGAGCGGTACCGCGTCCTGGCCGCCCACGGCTTCGCGCCCGCCGACCCCGCCGCCTCCGGGCACTGGCGGGACGACCGGACCCGGGGCGTGATGAAGGCCGCCTTCGACTGGTGGCTGGAGTGGGAGCACGACGACCATCCCCGCCACCTGATCGACCTGAACTTCCTCGCCCACGCCAAGGTCCTGGAGGGCCGCGGCGCCGAGGCGGCCGCCCTCTTCGACCGCATCGGCCGGCACGCCACCCCCCGACCCTGGTCCTACCCGGACCGCGACCCCCACCAGGCCTTCCGCACGGCCCGTGCCACCGCGCTCGGTCCGAGAGCCGGGTAAGAAGTGATGACGGAAGTCTGACGGCCACTCGGGATCACTGGCTCCGATGGGCCCCCGAGTGCTCGAATGGAGGAGTGAACCCCGAACCATCCGAGCCGGCCGAGACATCCGAGGCACCCGGTCCGGACGCGGCACCCGCGGAACGTGGCACGCCCGTCGGCCGGCGGGTCTTCCTCGGCACGCTCGCCCTCGGCGCCCTGGGAGTCGTCGCGGCGCCCCCGCTCCAGCGCGGCATGGAGGCCTTCCTCGGCAGTGCCGCCGACAAGGACCCGACCGGCCTCACCGGTCTGCTCCCCAACGGCGGCGGCTTCCGCTACTACTCGGTGACGTCCTCGGTCCCGCACAAGAGCGCGGCGAACTACCGCCTCACCGTGGACGGCCTCGTCGACCGGCCCGCGACCTACACCCTGGCCGACCTCAAAGCCCTGCCCCAGACCCGGATGATCAAGGACGTCCAGTGCGTCACCGGCTGGCGGGTGCCGGGCACCCCCTTCGAGGGGGTCCGGCTGTCCGCCCTGCTCGACGCCGCCGGAGTCCGCGCCGAGGCCGGGGCGATCCGCTTCACCTGCTTCGACGGCGCCTACACCGAGAGCCTCACCCTCGCCCAGGCCCGTCGCGCCGACGTCCTGGTCGCCCTGCGCATGCAGGACAAGGACCTCGGCCACGACCACGGCGGCCCCGTCCGCCTCTACGTGGCGCCCATGTACTTCTACAAGTCCGCCAAGTGGCTCTCCGGCATCACCGTCACCGAGAAGGTGAAGCCCGGCTACTGGGAGGAGCGTGGCTACGACGTCGACGCCTGGGTCGGCCGCTCGAACGGACGGGACGATGACCCTACGAGCTGAGGCGCCGCCGGCGACCACGGAGATCCCCCGCTTCACCCGCGCCGAACGGTGGGTGCACCGCACCACGGGCCTGCTGATGGGCGTGTGCGTGGTCACGGCCGCCGTCCTGTACATCCCCGAGTTCGCCCAGCTCGTGGGCCGCCGCGAACTGGTGGTCCGCGTCCACGAGTGGGCGGGCCTGGCGCTGCCCGTCCCGGTCCTGGCGGGCCTCGCCTCCCGCGCCTTCCGCGCCGACCTGCGCCACCTCAACCGCTTCGGCCCCCACGACCGCCGCTGGCTGCGCGCCGCCCTGCGCCGGGACAAGCGCCGCCTGTCGCGTCCGGCGGCCAAGTTCAACGCCGGACAGAAGATCTACGCGGCCTGGATCGCCGGGGCGACCCTGGTGATGGTGGGCACGGGCCTGCTCATGTGGTTCACCCACCTCACCCCGATCATGTGGCGCACCAGCGCGACCTTCGTCCACGACTGGCTCGCCCTCACGATCGGCGTCGTCCTGGCGGGCCACATCGGCATGGCCCTCGGCGATCCGGAAGCTCGCCGCGGGATGCGCACGGGCTCGGTGACCCGGGAATGGGCGCAGCGGGAACACCGCCTGTGGCGCCCCTAGCCGAAGCCCGGGAACCCTGATCTCACTCCCGAAGTCCGCCGCTCACCTTCCGAAGTCCAGCAGGACCTTGCAGGAGCGTGCGCGGTCCGCGGCGAGCGCGAACGCCGACTCCGCGTCCCGGACCGGGACCACCGCGCTGATCAGGGCGTCGAACGCGGGCTCGGCCGCGAGCAGCCGCAGCGCCGCGTCGAACTCCGTGTCGAAGCGGAACGCCCCGCGCAGCTCGATCTCCCGGCTCACCACCAGATTCCCGGCGAACGGACTTCGCCCCGGCGGCAGCATGCCCAGCTGCACGACGACCCCGCCGCGCCGCACCAGCCGCAGGCAGCTGTCGAGACCGGCGGCGACCCCGGACGCCTCGACGGCCACGTCCACCTCCGACGGCCACCCGGGATCCGCCGGGTCCTCTGCTTGTACGAGGGTGTCGGCGCCCACGGCACCGGCATGGCCGAGCGCGGTGGGCAGCAGGTCGGTCACGGTCACCCGGGCCGCGCCGGCCGCCTTCGCCGCCGCGACCACCAGACAGCCGATGGGCCCGGCGCCGGTGACCAGGACGTGCCGTCCGGCCACCGGTCCGGCCCGCCCCACGGCGTGCAGCGCCACGGCCAGCGGCTCGGCGAGCGCGGCCCGACGCGGCCCGAGCCCGCCCGGGAGCGGCCGCAGCTGCTCGACGGGGACGACGATCTCGCCCGCGAAGCCGCCCTGTACGTGCGGTGTCCGGGCCGCGCTGCCGAGGTAGCGGGTGTCCCGGCAGACATGGCGCCGCCCGTCCGCGCACTCCGGGCAGACCCCGCACGGGGTGGCCGGGTGCACGGCGACCGGCGTACCGGCGGGGGGACGCGCGGGGGAGGGGGTGGCGGAGCCGTACGCGACGACCGTCCCCACCACCTCGTGCCCCGGCACCATCGGCTCCTTCAGACGGAAGTCACCGACCCCGCCGTGCCGCCAGTAGTGCAGGTCCGAGCCGCAGACCCCGCCGTAGCGGACGGCGACGAGCGCCTGGCCCGGTCCTGGCACCGGCGACGCCAGCTCCTCGACGCGCAGGTCGCCCTGACCGTGGATCACACAACCGAGCATTCCGCGTCACGCCCCTTCAGAGCACACTCGTCATACCGCCGTCGACGTACAGCACCTGCCCGCTGACGAAGTCCGCGGCGGGCGAGGCGAGGAACAGCACCCCGCCCACCAGGTCCTCGGTGCGGCCCCACCGTCCGGCCGGGGTGCGGCGCCGCACCCACGCGCTGAACTCCTCGTCCCGCACCAGGGGTTCGGTCAGCTCGGTCTCGATGTAGCCGGGACCGAGCCCGTTGACCTGGACGCCGTACGGCCCCCAGTCCGCGCACATGCCCTTGGTCAGCATCTTCAGCGCGCCCTTGGTGGCCGCGTAGGGCGCGATGCCCGGGCGGGCCACCTCGCTCTGGAGCGAGCAGATGTTGACGATCTTCCCGTGGCCGCGTGCCGTCATCCCGCGGGCGGCCTCCCGGCCCACCAGGAACGCGCTGGTGAGGTTGGTGTCCAGCAGCCGGTGCCAGTCGGAGTCGGCGAACTCCAGGAGCGGGGCGCGCAGTTGCATGCCCGCGTTGTTGACCAGGATGTCGAGCGGGCCGACCCGCTCCTCGATCTCGGCCACCCCGGCCCGCACCGAGGGGCCGTCGGTGACGTCGAACACGCTCGTGCGCACCTCGCCGGGCAGACCGGCGGCCGCCCGTTCGAGACGGTCCGCGTCGCGCCCGTTGAGGACCACCGTGCAGCCGGCCTCGGCGAGGCCCCGGGCCAGCGCGAGACCGATGCCCCGGCTGGAGCCGGTGACCAGGGCGGTCCGGCCGCCGATGTCGAACAGGGGGTGACTCATCGCGTACTCCTTCCTGCCCGCGGTGCCGCTAGATGACCAGGGAGAGGAGCAGGACCAGTCCGCCGGCGACCACGGAGATGATGGTCTCCATGACCGACCAGGTCTTGACGTTCTGGCCGACGGTGAGCCCGAAGTACTCCTTCACCAGCCAGAAGCCCGCGTCGTTGACATGGCTGAAGAACAGCGAGCCGGCGCCTATGGCGAGGACCAGCAGGGCGGTGTGCGTGGTCGACATGTCGGCCGCGAGCGGCGCGACGAGGCCGGCCGCCGAGATCGTCGCCACGGTCGCCGAACCGGTCGCCAGCCGGATGGTCACCGCGATCAGCCAGGCCAGCAGCAGCGCCGGGATCGACCAGTCCTCGGAGATGTCCAGGACCATCTGTCCCACGCCGCAGTCGATCAGCGTCTGCTTGAAACCGCCGCCCGCGCCGACGATCAGCAGGATGCCCGCGATGGGCGCGAGGCCCTTCTCGACCAGCCCCGAGATCCGGTCCTTGGCGAACCCGGCGGGCCTCAACAGGGTGAAGATGCCGACGAGTACGGCGGTGAGCAGCGCGATCAGCGGCGAACCGACGACGTCGAAGACGCGCTGGACGGTGTGCTCGGGGTCGTCCACCACGATGTCGACCAGTGCCTTGGAGAGCATGAGCACGACGGGCAGCAGGATGGTGGCGAGGGTGGCGCCGAAGCCGGGCCGCTTCTCCAGGTCCTCGGAGGCTCGCTGCGCAATCATGCGGTCGGGGGCGGGGACGTCGACCCAGCGGGCGGCGACGCGCGAGAACAGCGGACCCGCGACGACGACCGTCGGGACGGCGATGAGCACGCCGAGCGCCAGGGTGACGCCCAGGTTGGCGCCGACCGCGTCGATCGCGACCAGCGGACCGGGGTGCGGCGGGACCAGTCCGTGCATCACCGACAGACCTGCCAGCGCCGGGATGCCGATCCGCATGAGCGAGTAGTTGCCCCGCTTGGCGACCATCAGCACGACGGGGATCAGCAGCACCACGCCGACCTCGAAGAACAGCGGCAGGCCGATGACGGAGGCGATCAGCACCATCGCCCACGGCATCGAGCGACCGCCCGCCCTGGCGAGGATCGTGTCCACGATCTGGTCGGCGCCGCCGGAGTCCGCGAGCATCTTGCCGAGGATCGCGCCGAGCGCGATCAGCACGCCCACTCCGGCGACGGTGGCGCCGAGCCCGGTGGTGAACGAGGCGATGGCCTTGTCGAGCGGCGCCCCGGCGAACGCGCCGAGCGCGAGCGAGCCGATGGTCAGCGCCAGGAAGGCGTGGAGCTTGAACTGGGTGATGAGCAGGACGATCACGGCGATGCCCGCCAGAACGGCGATGCCCAGCTGCGCGTGGCCGGCCGAGGTGATCGGCTCGACGGTGTCCGCTGCCAGCATCTCGACACTGAGTCTGGTCACGGGTGAATCCCTTTGCAGATATGGGAGGGGGAGGGGAAGGGAAGTGGGGGGTGCGGGGGGTCAGGCAGGCTGGGGAAGCGCGTCGAGCGCGGCCACGGCCCGCCCGGTGATGGCCTCCGGGCTGCCCAGGACGTCGACGACGACGCCCGCCTCGTCCGCCTGGAGGGGCTGGAGCGTGGCGAACTGGGAGTCGAGCAGCGCGGTCGGCATGAAATGGCCCTGCCGGTGCGCCATGCGGTCCTCGATCAGCGCCCGGTCGCCCGCGAGGTGGACGAAGACGACCCCCGGGGCGGCCGCTCGCAGCCGGTCGCGGTACGACCGCTTCAGCGCCGAGCAGCTGACGACCCCGCCGAGCCCGGCCCGCGAGTCCGCCCAGCCGCCGATGGCGTCGAGCCACGGCCACCGGTCGCCGTCGTCGAGCGGGGTGCCGGCCGACATCTTGTCGATGTTGGCCTGCGGGTGGAAGTCGTCGCCCTCGGCGTACGGAACGCCCAGCCGGGCGGCGAGCAGGGGACCGATGGTGGTCTTGCCCGTGCCGGCGACGCCCATCACCACGACGACATGGGGGGTACGCATCTCTGCCTCGCTGTCTGCTCGACGTCCGACGCCAACGGGCGCCGACGACACTGAAGCCGATTAGGTACGACGAATTCAAGAGTGTGTGACAAATAAGTCTGACTTTTTGGCTCGGTGATCTACCCCGTACTCTGAGTGCATGACCACTCCGGGCCGGGGTCTGCACGGCCAAGTACTGGACGCCCTGGGCCCCGCGATCACCGCGGGTGAGTACCCGCCGGGCAGCGTTCTGCGCACCGACGAACTGGCCCAGCGCTTCGACGTCTCCCGCTCGGTCATGCGCGAGGCGGTCCGCGTCCTGGAATCCATGCACCTGGTCGAGTCCCGCCGCCGCGTGGGCGTGACGGTCCGCCCCCGGTCCGCGTGGAACGTCTACGACCCGCAGGTCATCCGCTGGCGGATGGCCGGCGCCGACCGCCCGCACCAACTGCGCTCGCTCACCGTCCTGCGCTCGGCGATCGAGCCGGTGGCGGCGGGCCTGGCGGCGAAACACGCCACGGCGGAGCAGTGCGCCGAACTCACGGAGTGCGCCCTCGGCATGGTGGCCAACTCACGCGGCCACCGGCTGGAGGGATACCTCGTCCACGACGTCGCCTTCCACCGGGTGATCCTCGCCGCCTCGGGCAACGAGATGTTCGCCCGCCTCGGCGACGTCGTCGCCGAGGTCCTGGCGGGCCGCACCCACCACGAGGTCATGTTCGAGGACCCCGACCCGGCCGCCGTCACCCTGCACGTCCAGGTCGCGGAAGCGGTCCGCGAGGGCGACGCGGCCCGCGCGGAGCAGCTCACCCGGGAGATCACGGTCGGCGCCCTCCAGGAACTGGACATCCTGGCGCCGTAGCCCGCGGTCAGGGGGCCTCGGGGAACTCCCCGTCCACGTACACCCACGCCCCGGCCACCCGCTCGAACCGGCTGCGCTCGTGGAGCGCGCCGCCCCGGTAGGAGGCCCGGAACTCCACGGTCCCGGTCGCGTGGAAGGCGCTGCCGTCCGCGGCCCCGAGGATCTCCAGCCCCGTCCACCGCATCCCCGGATCGAGTGCGAGCCGCTCCGGCCGCGTCCGTGGATGCCACGTCCGCAGCAGATACCCCACGTCACCCCGCACGAAGGCGCAGTACCGCGACCGCATGAGCGCCTCGGCGGTCGGCGCGGCCTCGGCGCCCGAGTGGTAGCGCCCGCAGCAGGCCTCGTACGGCAGGGAGCGGCCGCACGGACAGCCGCCGGAGACGCCGGGGGAGGTACGAGCGGCGCCGGAGGCGCTCCGAGCACGGGCGATACGTCGAGCCATGGCCCCATTGTGCCTGCCCACCCCTCACACCAGGTGAGGGGCCACGCCCCTCGGGGGCGCGTGAGCCGCGCGATCAGATCCCCCCCGTGCGGGGCCGCTCCCCTCAGAGACGCGGGGAACTGCGCGCTCGGCCCCCACCGGCCCGCGGGTTCGGCACCGGGCCGACACCCACAGCGACCACAGCGGAGCGCTACGCGGACTCCGCGCCGCGGGCCGGCGTCGGGACCGGCAGCGGTGGCAGCGCCGTGCCGTACACCCACGCCTCGAACAGCTCGTCCAGCGGCTCCGGCGCGAACCGGGCCACGTGAGCGACGAGCGTCGACGTCGTCACCGACCCACCCCGGTGCAGTCCGAGCCAGGCACGCAGCATCCGGAAGAACGCGTCGTCGCCGAGCGCGCAGCGCAACGCGTGCACGGTGAGCCCGCCGCGCTCGTAGAGCCGGTCGTCGAACATCGACTTGCGGCCGGGGTCGGCGAGCCGCAGGTCCTGCGGCAGCGAGGACAGCGACCGGTGCGCGACCGCGGCGAGCCGCTGGGCGCTGCGCCCGCCCGACCGCTCCGACCACAGCCACTCCGCGTACTTCGCGAACCCCTCGTTCAGCCAGATGTGCCGCCAGTCGGCGATGGACACACTGTTGCCGAACCACTGGTGCGCCAGCTCGTGCGCCACCAGTCGCTCCGAAGTCCGCGCGCCGTCCACGTGGTTGGCTCCGAACAGCGACAACCCCTGGGCCTCGACGGGGACATCGAGCTCCTCCTCCGTCACCACGACCGCGTACTCGTCGAACGGGTAGGGCCCGAAGAGCTGTTGGAAGAGGTGCATCATTCCGGGCTGCCGCGCGAAGTCCCGCGAGAACTCCGCCAGCAGCTCCGCCGGCAGGTGCCCGTGCTGGGGGATGCCCCCGAGTCCGGGGTCGCCCAGCAGGACGGTCTGGTACTTCCCTATCGACAGGCCGACCAGATAGCTCGACGTCGGCGCCGACTGCTCGTACACCCACGTGGTCGTCGAGGCCTTCGTGGTCCGCGTCAGCAGCCGGCCGCCCGCCACCACCGAGTACGCCGACGGTGTCGTGACCGATATCAGGTACGACGCCTTGTCCGCGGGGCGGTCGTTGCACGGGTACCAGGAGGGCGCCCCGACGGGCTGGCTCGCCACCAGCGCGCCGTCGCCCAGCTCCTCCCAGCCGATCTCGCCCCACGGGCTGTTCACCGGCTTGGGGTTGCCCGACCAGTGCACCTCGACGGTGAAGGCGGCCCCGGCGCGCAGCGGCTTGGCCGGTCGCACGCGCAGACGGCCGCCGCGGTGGGTGTAGTGCGCAGGCCGGCCGTCCACCCGGACCCGACCGATCTTGAAGTCGGCCAGGTTCAGCTGGAACTCGGGCAGCGCCGAGCGTCCCACGATGGCGTTGATCCGTGCCGCGCCCGACAGCCGGTTGGGGGCGGGCCGGTAGTCCAGCGTGAGCTCGTAGCGGTGCACCCGGTAACGGGAATCACCGTTCGCCGGGAAGTACGGATCCGGCCCGACCGACTGCTGAACTGCCACTTCCGCGTCCGCTCCCTGACCTGTGCTCGAACCACCCGCCGCCGGTGCACCGCCCACCGACTCCGGGTAGCCCCTTCTCAGGGACGCCATGCCTCGATCGGGTTGCCGAGCCAGCGGGTGTCGTCCGGGACGGACTCCGCGGCCATGACGAGCGACGCGGGACCCAGGGTCGTCCGGGCCCCGACCGTGCTGCCGGGCAGCACGATCCCGCCAGGGCCCAGCGTGGCACCCTCACGGAGGACCACAGTATCCGTCCGCAAGATCCGGTCGTGGAAGAGGTGAGTCTGCAGGACGCAGCCACGGTTGACCGTCGCGCCGTCCCCGATCGTCACCAGATCCGACTCGGGCAGCCAGTAGCTCTCCACCCACGCGCCCCTGCCGATCCGTGCGCCGAGCCCGCGCAGCCACGCCGTCATCACCGGCGTGCCCGGCACGGCGCCCGCCAGCCACGGCACCGCCACGACCTCCACGAACGTGTCCGCCAGCTCGTTGCGCCACACGAAGCCGCACCACAGCGGATGCTCGCCGCCGCGGTGCCGCCCGACGAGCAGCCACTTGGCGACGATCGAGACGACGGCCGCCGCGCCCCCCGCCCCGAGCAGGACGAGCCCCGACAGCAGCGGCGCCCAGGCGCCCAGCGCGCACAGCGCCGCCACCGTCAGCACGGCCAGCCCCGCCGAACAGAACACCGGCACGATCCGGCACAGCTCCACCAGGGCACGCGCCCACAGCAGCCGCGCGGGCGGCTCGTACGTCCGGCTCTGGTCGCCGCCGCTCGTGTTCCGCGGCAGCTTCACCGGCGGCAGCCCCAGGTACGAGCTGCCCTTCTTCGCCTTCTTCGGCGTCGCCGACAGCACCCCCACCAGGCCGCCGTCCGGCACGCTCCGCCCCGGCGCGGTCATCCCCGAGTTGCCGAGGAACGCCCGCCGGCCGATCTCCGCCCGCCCGATCCGCATCCAGCCGCCGCCGAGCTCGTACGGCGCGGTCAGCGTGTCGTCGGCCAGGAACGCGCCCTCACCGACCGTGGTCAGGCTGGGCAGCGCCAGGACCGTCGACACCTCGGCGCCCTTGCCGATCCGCATCCCGAGCAACCGCAGCCACACCGGCGTGACCAGCCCCGCGTACAGCGGGAAGAGGGTCTCGCGCGAGTGGTCCATGAGCTGCGTGACGGTCCAGGCCTGCCAGCCGATCCTGCTGTGCGTGGGATGGGTGCCCTCGCGCAGACCGACGCTCAGCAGCCGTACGGCGACCAGCAGCAGCACGGCGTACGCCAGACCGAAGGCGAGCGTGGCCGGGACCAGGGCGAGCGCGGCGCCCCGGAGGGCTTCGCCGAGTCCGGCGCCCGGGGTCACGAAGCGGCCCGCCACCGCCAGGGCGGCGCCGGCCGCCAGCACCGGAAGCGAGGTCAGCGCGAAACCGGCCACGCCGTACAGCACACGCCAGTACGTGCCCCGCGCCGGCCGTTCCTTGGGCCAGTTGCGCTTGGCCTTGCCGAGCTTGACCGCGGGCGCGCCCGCCCACCGCTGACCGGTGGGGACCTGGCCGGTGACCGCCGATCCCGGCGCCACCTCGGCCCGCTTGCCGACCCGGGCGCCGGGGAAGAGCATGCTGCGCGTGCCGACGACGGCGTGCGCGCCCACCTTGACCGCCCCGACCTCCAGCCGGTCTCCGTCCAGCCACCAGCCGGACAGATCCACCTCGGACTCCACGGCGGCGCCCCGGCCGAGCTTCAGCATGCCGGTCACCGGGGGAAGCGAGTGCAGATCCACGTCCGGCCCGACCCTGGCGCCCAGGGCCCGCGCGTAGCGCTCCAGCCAGGACCCGGTCAGCGAGGTCGCCCCGCTGAACTCGGCCAGCCGCTCGGCCGTCCACAGCCGCAGATGGACGCCGCCACCGCGGGCGTACCGTCCCGGCCGCAGCCCGCGCAGCAGCAGCCGTGCCCCGCCCGCGGCGATCGCGAGCCGTCCGGGCGGGCTGAACAGCAGCAGGGCGGCGGAGACGACCAGCCACCACGGGGCGGTCGGCAGCCACGCGTACCTGGGCAGCAGGTTGCCGAGCGCCGCCAGCGGCACCGTCCAGCGCAGCCCCATCAGCGTGAACAGCGGTACCAGCAGCAGCGTCTGGATCACCTGGGCGCGCGCGGGCACCGGCGCGACGACGCGGGTCGCCCCGTCGTCCTGCGCCGACCTCTCCAGGCGCCGGGCCAGCTTGCGCAGGGTGGGCTGCTGGTAGATGTCGAGGACGGCCGCGCCGGGGTACCGGGTGCGCAGCCGCGTCGTCAGCCGGGCGGCGGCGAGGCTGCTGCCGCCGATCGCGAAGAAGTCGTCCCGGGCACCGCCGACGGGGATGCCGAGGACCTCGGTCCACTGCTCCGCCAGCCAGGCCTCGGTGCCGTAGAGCCGCTCGGCCGGGCCGCCCGTCTCCAGGCCCTCCAGGGGCCAGGGCAGGGCGTTGCGGTCCACCTTGCCCGAGGTGCGGGTCGGCAGGTCGGCCACCGGCGCGAGCAGCGGCACCAGGGCGGCGGGCAGCTCGGCGCGCAGCCGCTCCACGGCCACCGCCTGGTCCCAGCCGTCCTGCGGCACGACGTATCCGACCAGGAGCTGGTTGCCGCCGCGGGCGGTCCGCACGGCGGCGGCGGCCCCCGCGACACCGGGCAGCGCCTGGAGGGCGGCGTCCACCTCGCCCAGCTCGATCCGCCGTCCGCCGAGCTTGATCTGCTCGTCGGCGCGCCCGAGGAAGACGAGCCCCTCGGCGTCGGCGCGCACCAGGTCGCCGCTGCGGTACGCGCGCTCCCAGCCCAGCGACTTCAGCGGCGCGTACTTCTCCGCGTCCTTCTCGGCGTCGAGATAGCGCGCGAGCCCGACCCCGCCGATGACCAGCTGCCCGCTGCCGCCGAGCGGCACCGGTTCCCCGGCCTCGTCCACGACGGCCAGCTCCCAGCCCCTGAGCGGCAGCCCGATCCGGATCGGCTCCTCGCCGGACATCAGGGAGGCGCAGGCGACGACGGTGGCCTCGGTCGGCCCGTACGTGTTCCAGACCTCCCGCCCCTCCGTCACGAGTCGCTGCACCAGCTCGGGCGGGCAGGCCTCACCGCCGAAGATCAGCAGCCGTACGTCGTTGAGGGTCTCGGGCTCCCACAGCGCGGCCAGCGTGGGCACCGTGGAGACGACCGTGATCTCCTGCTCGACCAGCCAGGGCCCCAGATCGGCGCCGCTGCGGACCTGGGAGCGGGGCACCGGCACCAGGCAGGCCCCGTAGCGCCAGGCCAGCCACATCTCCTCGCAGGAGGCGTCGAAGGCCACGGAGAGCCCGGCCATGACCCGGTCGCCGGGCCCGATCGGCTCGTCGGTGAGGAACAGCGCGGCCTCGGCGTCCACGAAGGCGGCGGCGCTGCGGTGACCGACGGCGACGCCCTTGGGCTTGCCGGTGGAGCCGGAGGTGAAGATGATCCAGGCGTCGTGCTCGGTGCCGGGGCGGCCTGCGGCGGCCGTAGGCGTGCCGTGGACGGCGATCTCGTGCCCGGCGCCGACTACGGCCCGCACGTCCGCCTCGCCGAAGACCAGCTCGGCCCGCTCGTCGGGGTCCTCGGCGTCCACCGGGACGTAGGCCGCGCCGGCGGCGAGGACGGCGAGGATCGCCACATAGAGGTCGTTGGTGCCGGACGGGACCCGGATGCCCACCCGGTCGCCGAGCCCGACCCCCGCGGCGCAGAGCCGGCGCCGCAGGCCGTCCACCTCGACGGCGAGGGCGCGGTAGGTCAGGGGGGTGCCGCCGTCGTCCAGGGCGAGCTCGTCCGGGAACGACCGCACGGACGCGTCGAAGATGTCGACCAGGGTGCGGGGAGAGGTGGCGGGACCACCGGAGAAACGGGCCGTGTCGCCGAGTTGTGCGCGGATTTCTTCGTCGAGCAGGCCGAGAGCACTGCTCTCGTGGGTGGCTGCCATCGGTCCTCGCGTCTCGATCCCGGAAGCCTCCGGGGCGCCGGCGGGCCCGCAGGTCTGCCTGGGGTTGTCCGGTCCAGCTCCGTAACAAGCCGGAAATTTTAGTACGAAGCTAGGCTCGCCCGCTGGGGGCGGCCACTCGGAGAGGCCGTTCGGGGTCGCCAGGAAGATCGTCGCCGACGCCCTGACCTGCGCGATCTTGAAGGCGGGGAGATATGCCCCACATCGGTGTGCACCGCGCGTAGAGGGCGGTGCCGGCAGGTCCGCGGGGGAGTGGGGAGGGTGATCTCGGCCGGCGCCGTCCTCGGAGGGCTCGCGCACCGGATGCCCGCCGCGCCCCGGAGTCCGCCACGCGGCTCGTGGCGCCGGCAGTCGTAGGGTGCGGAGTGATTTATGGTGATCCGAGGATTATGCCCCTACCGGAGGTGCAATGATGCGCGCCGCGGCAGCGATCGTCTCTCTGACTGTCGGCGTGGTGCTCATCGTCGCGACATCGGCCTGTGACCAGGGCGGGTCGGAGTCGTCGAAGCCCCACTACGGCGACTGCCCGGTCTCGGGACACCACGGGGAGTTCCACCTGTCACCCCGGACGCCGGGCGCCCTCACGGTCAAGACGACCCTGCCCGCTCCCGGCTGGTGGAACGGCGACACGCCGGACTCCGTCAAGAGCGGCTACGAGTACTGCATGGCCGCCAACATCGCCTACCGGTCCGGACTCGACCGGGTGAAGGTGGAGAACGCCCCCTTTCCGGAGGTCGTGTCCGGCCGGACCAAGGACTTCGACCTGGCCCTGGCGCAGATCACGATCACCCCGCAGCGGAGCAAGGTCGCCGAGTTCTCCCCGCCCTACCTCTCCTCGACCCTGGGAGTGCTGATCAGGGACGGTGAGAAGATCGGCGAGGCCGACATCCGCGACGTCCGTATCGGAGTGGCCGAGGGCACCACGGGCGAGGAGTTCGTCGAGAACCGCCTCAAGCCCACCAAGCCCGTCACCGCCTATCCCAACGACCCCGAGATGGTCGAGGCGCTGGAGAAGGGACGGATCGACGCGGTCGTCCACGACACGACGATTCTGCTGGCGTACCCCCAGAAGCGGGCGGGCAGGGTACGCCTCGTGGGCCAGTACCGGACCGACCAGGGGTACGGCGCCCTGTATCCGAAGGGGTCACCCGACAAGGACGAGCTGGACCGGGTCATCAGGCAGCTGATCGACGACGGGACGCTCACCAAACTGTCGGCCGTCTATCTCGGGGCCGCTTTCGGCCAGGACCCGGCCAAGATCCCGTACTTCACGGTCGCCGGCGGCTCCTGAACGCTCCGGGCCCGCGCACACCCCGGCGCCGCGCGGGGAGCGGTCCCGATGCCCTCCCGCCTCACAGGTCCGCCATCAGGACACCGCCCAGATCCCCGGCGGCCCCGGCACCGAGTGCCTGTTCGGCCCAGATGATCTTGCCTCGGTCGGTGTACCGGGTCCCCCAGCGGCGGGACATCTGCGCGACGAGAAACAGACCACGGCCCCCCTCGTCGGTGAAGGCCGCGCGGCGCAGGTGCGGTGAGGTGCTGTTGCCGTCGCCGACCTCGCAGATCAGGCTGTCGCGGTCGTGCAGCAGCCGCAGACGGATGGGGCCCTTCCCGTACCGGACGGCGTTCGTGACCAGTTCGCTGACGATCAGCTCGGTCGTGAAGGCGGCCTCGCCGAGTCCCCAGGACTCCAGCTTGCGGGTGGCCTCGGCCCGGACCCGGGGCACGGCCGCGGGGTCCCCGGGCACCTCCCACTCCCCGACCTGCTCCGGGTCGAGCAGCCGGGTGCGGGCGACGAGCAGGGCGACGTCGTCGAGCGACCTGGTGCGCAGCATCGCGTCGAGCACCGCCCGGCAGGTCTCGTCCGGGGTGTCGCCGTCCGTGTCGGCGAGCGCCGCCCCCAGCATGCCGAGCCCGACGTCGATGTCACGGTCGCGGGCCTCGACCAGGCCGTCGGTGTAGAGGACCAGCCGGCTGTCGGCGGCCAGCCGGAGTTCGGCCGTCTCCACCGGAAGCCCCCCGCCCGCCCCGAGGGGCGGTGCGACCGGGATGTCGGGGAAGGTCACGGAGCCGTCGGGGGAGACCAGCGCCGGACCGGGATGACCGGCCCGGGCGAGAACACACCACCCGGTGACCGGATCGTAGACCGCGTACAGGCAGGTGGCCCCGGTGACGGCCTCGGTGTTGCCCTCGGCCGCCGCGTCCTGGTCGATCCGGGTGATCAGCTCGTCCAGATGCATCAGCAGCTCGTCCGGAGGCAGGTCCAGGGCGGCGAAGTTGTGCACCGCGGTCCGCAGACGGCCCATCGTCGCGGCGGCGTGCAACCCGTGTCCGACGACGTCACCGACGACCAGCGCCACCCGCGCCCCCGGCAGCGGGATGACGTCGTACCAGTCGCCGCCCACCCCCGCCCGGGCGGGCAGGTACCGGTGCCCGACCTCCAGGGCGGACAGCTCGGGGAGTCTGCCGGGTAGCAGGCTGCGCTGGAGGGTGACGGCCGTGGTGTGCTCGCGGGTGTAGCGGCGCGCGTTGTCGATGCACACGGCCGCCCGGGCGGCGAGTTCCTCGGCGGGTGACAGGTCGTCCGACTCGAAGGTGTCCTGCTCCGAACGCCAGAACGCCACGACCCCCAGCAGTTGGCCTCGGGCCCGCAGCGGCACCGAGATCATGGAGTGGATCCCGTACGCGAGGACCTGCCGGGCCCGCTCCGGGTTCTGGGCCCGCCATCCGTCGGCCATGGCGAGGTGCGCCACCAGGACCGGCCGGCCGGTGGCCATCCCGGTGGCCACGGGGTTGTCGGGCGCGTAGTGCATGCGCCTGCCGACGGGGTAGAGGGGCGCGTCGTCCCTGATGCCCGCGGCCGCGACGCGGCGCATGTCCGTACTCGCCCCTGTCGGTTCACCGCCGCGCAGCACGGGCTCCACCAGCTCGATGGTGGCGAAGTCGGCGAAGCGCGGGACCGCCACCTCGGTCAGCTCCTCCGCGGTGCGCTGCATGTCGAGGGTGGTACCGATCCGCGTGCTGGCCTCGTAGAGCAGTTGCAGGCGCCCGCCCGCCACGTCCGCCCGGCCGGCCAGGGCGCGCAGCTCCGTGGTGTCCCGCAGGGTGGCCACGCTGCCCCCTCGCGCGCCCACCGGCCGCACGTTGACCGCGAGCAGGATGTCGCCGGCCGGGAAGACCTCGTCCGTGGCCGCCCGGCCCGATCCCAGCAGCTCGGCCAGAGCCGGGCTCAGCCCGAACGCGGTGACCGGTCTGCCCTCGGCCTCCGGCGGCAGCGCGAGGAGCCGCCGCGCCTCGTCGTTGACCAGCAGCAGCCTTCCGTCGCCGTCCAGGATGATCACGCCTTCGCGGACCGCGTGCAGCACCGCGTCGTGGTGCTCGTACATGCGGGTCATCTCGACCGGTCCCAGGCCCCCGGTCTGGCGCCGCAGACGTCCGCTGACCAGTGCCGACCCGCCCGCGGCCAGCAGCAGCGCGACACCGCCGGCGGCGAACAGCACCGGCAGCTGGTCCTGCACCACGCTGGTCACCTTGTCCACCGTGACCCCTACGGTGACGAGGCCGACCGCGGTCCCCTTCGTGTCGAAGACGGCCACCGTCGAGTCGACCGCCTTCCCCAGACTGCTGTCGAACGTGGTCTGGTGGGGCTCGCCCTCGAGCGCCTGGCCGTAGGACGTGGAGACGTGCTTGCCGATCTGGTCCGGGTCCGGGTGGGTCCACCGGAAGCCGTAGGGGCTCAGCGCCACGACGTAGTCGACGCCGGTCTTCTTGCGCACCGCCTCGGCCTCCGGCTGGAGTGCAGCCGTCGGGTCGTCGCTCTTCATCGCCTGCGCGGTCCCCGGGGCGTTCGCGAACGACTCGGCCGCCACCAGCGACCGGTCGCCGGCCTCCCGGATGGCGCGGTTGCGGTCCTGGATCACGAGCACCACCACGGCCGTGGTGATGAGCAGCACGACGACCGCCAGTTGCAGCAGGAAGACCTGTCCGGCGACGCTGCGCGGCTTCAGCCAGGACAGCCCACGCCGGCCGGCCGAAGGGCGGCGGGCCTCCCGGCCGGCCTCTGGCGGCCCGGCCTTCGACAGTCCCCGGTCGCCCCGCCAGCTCGCCGGGACGTATCGCCCGAGTTTGCCCATTTTCTCAGTATCGGTGACGGGCTCGGCGGGCGCGGCTCAGGACGGACCCGGACCGGGATCCGTGCACCCCGGAGGGTCGGGAGCAACGAAAACCGGTCGAGTCGTATGACTCGACCGGTCTTCGTGAACGTATCGGCGATCACGTTCTCTTCTGTGTCCGAGGGGGGACTTGAACCCCCACGCCCGATAAAGGGCACTAGCACCTCAAGCTAGCGCGTCTGCCATTCCGCCACCCGGACAAGGTGTCTGTCGTGCGGGGTTTCCCCCGCGGCGACGTCGTAAACATTACCAGGCTTTCCGGGGTGCCCGATCACGGGCAGTCGCCCCGCCGGATGACGCATCCCGCGTGAACGGCACGTGACGGGCCGGGACCGGCCTTGGGCGGGGAGCGGGGGAGAGGGAGGATGAGGGGGACCCACCAGCAGTGACAGCGGGAGGAACCAGCGTGAGCGCGACCGACGGCACGGCCAGGAGCGTCACCGGCGAGGACGAGGTCGTGGACCTCTGCCGCGAGCTGATCCGGATCGACACCAGCAACTACGGCGACCACTCGGGTCCGGGTGAACGCAAGGCGGCCGAGTGGGTCGCCGAGAAGCTCGCCGAAGTGGGACTCGAACCGAAGATCTTCGAGTCGCACCCGGGCCGCGCCTCCACGGTGGCCCGCATCGAGGGCGAGGACCCGTCCAGGCCCGCGCTGCTCATCCACGGTCACCTCGACGTCGTACCGGCCAACGCGGTCGACTGGACCCACCACCCCTTCTCCGGCGAGGTCGCCGACGGATGCGTGTGGGGCCGGGGCGCGGTCGACATGAAGGACATGGACGCGATGACGCTGGCGGTCGTCCGCGACCGGCTGCGCTCCGGGCGCAGGCCGCCCCGTGACATCGTGCTCGCGTTCCTCGCCGACGAGGAGGCGGGCGGCACCTACGGCGCCCGGCACCTCGTCGACAACCACCGCGACCTGTTCGAGGGCGTCACCGAGGCGATCAGCGAGGTGGGCGGGTTCTCGTTCACCGTGAGCGAGGAGCGGCGGCTCTACCTCGTCCAGACAGCCGAGAAGGGCATGCACTGGATGAAGCTGACCGTGGCCGGCACCGCCGGACACGGCTCGATGATCCACCGGGACAACGCGATCACCGAACTCTCCGAGGCGGTCGCGCGGCTCGGCCGGCACACCTTCCCGGTGCGGGTCACCAAGACCACCCGCGCCTTCCTCGACGAGCTCGGCGACGCGCTCGGCACCCCGCTGGACCCCGAGGACATGCAGGCGACCCTCGCCAGGCTGGGCGGGATCGCCAAGCTGATCGGCGCGACCCTGAGCAACACCGCCAACCCGACCCAGCTGGGCGCCGGCTACAAGGTCAACGTCATCCCCGGCGAGGCCACCGCGCACGTCGACGGACGCTTCCTGCCGGGGCACGAGGACGAGTTCCTCGCCGACCTCGACCGGATCCTCGGCCCGAAGGTGCGCCGCGAGGACGTGCACTCCGACAAGGCGCTGGAGACCTCCTTCGACGGGCCGCTCGTCGAGGCGATGCAGTCCGCGCTGCTCGCCGAGGACCCGACCGCCAAGGCCATCCCCTACATGCTCTCCGGCGGCACGGACGCCAAGTCCTTCGACGACCTCGGTATCCGCGGCTTCGGCTTCGCCCCGCTGAAGCTGCCGCCGGAGCTGGACTTCGCCGGGATGTTCCACGGCGTGGACGAGCGGGTCCCGGTGGACGGGCTCCGGTTCGGCGTGCGGGTGCTCGACCGGTTCATCGACGCGTCCTGAACCGTCCCGCCGGAACGGCGTTCCACCGGGCGGAGAACGGCGCATCAAATCGGCCGCCTGTACGGGCGTGACTGGGAAGAGTGAATGCGCCGATAAGCGCGTAGCCTCATTAATTCCTCCTCGTTACTGGTGATGCGATCCGCTGCTTGGGATCGCATTGCCAACAAGGAGGAATAATGATCAAGAAGGTCGTCGCTGCTGCGGCTGCCACTGGTGGGCTGGTTCTCGCGGGCGCGGGTCTGGCTGTTGCCGATGCCGGTGCCCAGGGTGCTGCCGTGCACTCCCCGGGTGTCCTGTCGGGCAACGTGATCCAGGTGCCCGTGCACGTCCCGGTGAACGTCTGCGGCAACACGATCTCGGTGATCGGGCTGCTGAACCCCGCCTTCGGCAACACCTGCGTCAACAAGTGACGTCGACCCGCTGAGGGGTCGTCCGTCCATACCGTCGGCCCCGGAGCGCGCGCCATGCGCTCCGGGGCCGACCGGTCTTTTTTCCGAAGGAAAAGCCGAAGAAGTCGAAGAGCCCGAAACGAATCGAACAGCTGCCATGATGCCAGCAATTCGGGACGAGCGACGAGATTGAAAGCAGGGATTCAGCAATGCGACAGGTCACCCGCAAAAGCCTCATGACCGTGGCGGCGGCGACGGGGGTGATCGCCGCCGCGGGCGGCTACGCCCACGCCGACTCCGGCGCGAACGGCGCCGCCGCGGACTCGCCCGGCGTCCTGTCGGGCAACTCGGTGCAGGCGCCGGTCAACATTCCGGTGAACGTCTGCGGCAACACCGTCGACGTCGTCGGGGCGCTCAACCCGACCTTCGGCAACTCCTGCGCCAACAAGGGCGGCGGTGCGCGGTCGGGCGGCTACGGCGGCCAGCGGGGCGGCGGCCACGGCGGCCACCAGGGCGGCGGTTACGGCGACCAGCACAGCGGCGGCTACGGCGACGACCAGCAGGGCGGCGGTGGCGGCCGGGGTGGGAACCACGGCGGCGGTCACGGCGGGAACCACGGCGGCTCCGGCGCGCACGGCGGCTCCGGGGGAGCGCACGCGGGCGGGTACACCGGCGGATCGCCCGGTGTCGGCTCCGGCAACCACGTCCAGGCGCCGATCGACGTGCCGGTCAACGTCTGCGGCAACAGCATCGACGTCGTCGGGATCCTCAACCCGTCGTTCGGCAACGACTGCGCCAACGGCGGCGAGGTCCACACGCCTCCGTCCCGCGGCCACGAGACGCCGGGCAAGCCCGGAGAGCACGGCCCCGGCAAGCCGGGCGAGCCCGGCCACTCCAGCCCGTCCCGACCCGGGGGAGTGCCGTCCACCCCGGGACACGTGACCCCGGCCGGCGCCTCCGCCGTCCACCAGCCCGCCGCCCACGCCGCGCAGCTCGCGCACACCGGCAGCGAGCTGCCGATCGGCCTGGCCCTGCCGGCCGGCGCGGGCGCGCTGCTCGCGGGCGCGGTGCTCTACCGCAAGGCGCGTGCCTCCGCGTAAGCCTGCGGGGAGCCCACGACGGAGCGGGTCCCGCCTCGGCGGGGCCCGCTCCGTATCCGTCGGCTCACTTCACCACGTGGCCCGCACCTGGCGGATGATCCGCCGGCGCAGGCGCACCCTGCGGCTGCCGTCACGCAGCAGGCTCAGACGGTCCAACTCCCAGTGTCCGTACTCGGCATGGTCGGTCAGCAGTCGGGTCGCGTCCTTGCGGGAGACCCCGCGCGGTACGTAGACGTCGACAAATTCGTATTCCGGCATCGCATCTATTGTGCGGTCTGGGGTCCGGTACGGATAGCGTCTGCACTATGTCTGATGCTGCGCAGCCCACCGCTGCCGAGGTACGCGCCGCCGCCGAGGCGGTCAAGACCGCGCTCGACCGCCACCTGGCCGCGGTCGAACGCAGGACGGGGGAGGACGACCCGGCTGTCTACGAGGCGTTCAACGAGCTGGCCGCCGCCGCCGAGGTCTACGACGAACTGCTCTACGACCGTTATGACGAGGTCACGCCCTTCGAGATCCCCGGCGCGGAGGACTCCCTGCCGCCGTACGCCGGCCCCGAGGAGCCGAACGCGCTGAGTGTGCTGATCCGCCGCGACTACGCCGTCGCGGAGCCCCAGCGGCTCCTGGCGCAGGCCCAGCGGATCGAGGCGGCGGACGACGAGGGAGCGGGCGGGGCGGTCTCGGACACGGTGCACGGGGCGCTGGGCATTCTGTTCGGCGAGTTCGAGCCGGACGAGATCGGCTCCCGGCACAAGGAGTTCGGCCTGGAGGAAGGCGACTCCACGCTGTGGGTGCTGGCGGCCGACGAACCGGCCGAGCCGGGCGAGTGGCTGGAGACACCGTTCGACCAGGCCGACCCCGGGCGGGTCATCTGCCGCTTCGACGTGAGCTCGGTGTTCGACGAACTCGACGACGGTGACGACGGCGACGACGAGGACCTCGTGGACGTGGACGACGAGGAACTGGAGCCGCTGGACGCGGACCGTTAGCCGACAGCCGGTGGCGGGACGCGGGAAGCCTCCGAGTCTTCACGACGGCGGCGGTCGCGAAGGGAGACCCTTCGGGACCGCCGCCGTTCGCGCTACTCGGCCGCCGGGATCTGGGTGCGCAGCAGCGTGGGCAGCCGGGTCGTGCGGGGCTTCGCCGGAACTTCGGCGACCGCCCTCGGCAGAGCCTGCTCGACGCCGTGCACCACGGACAGATGGCGCTCCGCCCGGCCGAACGCCGTGTACACCCACGGACGGGAGAGGACCTGCGCCGCGTCCCCCGGCAGAACCACCACCGCCGCGGGCCACCGGCTGCCCACGGCCTGGTGCGCGGTCAGTGCCCACCCGTGCCGTACGGCCTGCTCCACCCGCTCCCTCGGTACGACCACCGGGCCCTCGGCGCAGGACAGGTGCAGCCCGTCCGCGTCGGCCGTCACCACCCGGCCGGGCACCGTACGGCCCGGCGCGGGCGAGTAGGCGACCCGGTCACCGGGGTCGAAACCGCCGAAGCGGCCGGGGCCGGGATTGAGCCGTTCCTTGAGGGCGGCGTTCAGCGCGCGCGTGCCGGCCGCGCCGCCGTGACCCGGGGTGATCGCCACCGTCTCCTCGGGGGTGATCCCGAACGCCCGCGGCACCGAGTCGGCGACGAGCTGCACGGTCCGGTGCACGGCCTCGCCGGCCTCCCGGACCGGCACGATCACGATCTCCTTGCCGGGTGCGTCGACCTGGTTCAGCTCACCGATGCCGACACCGGAGACGAGTTCACCGATCGGCCCCGGGTCGGGCGTGCGCGAGGTGACCTGCGGGCACGCGCGCGCCGCGAGCAGATCGGCGAAGACCCGCCCCGGGCCGGCCGACCACAGCACCGCCGGATCACCGCTCAGTACCAGCCGCGCCCCGTCCGGCAGCGACTCCGCCAGCGTCGCGGCGCTCTCCACGTCCAGTTGCGGAGCGTCGAGCAGGATCAGCAGGTCGAGGGCGAAGGCCCCCTCGGCGTCCCGCCCGGGGCCCTCGGTACCGGCGAGCAGCCCGGGGACGGTGACGACGGCGCCGTTCTGTGCCTGATCGCCGAGGAGGGCCGCGAAGCGGTGCCGGCCGTCCGGCGTGTGGCAGGCCGCGACCGCGCGCAGGCCCAGGCTCCGGGCCGCGGTGAGCAGCGCCGCCGGTTCGGCGCGTGAGGCGTCGCCGCCGGTGTGCAGCACCAGACCGTGTCCGGCGACGGCGCGCAGCAGTTCCGCCGTGCTGCCGGACGCGCCGGCCGTCACCGACTCCCACGGCGCGGAGGCCTCCTTGGCCGGCGAGTTGACCACCCGGGCCAGCGCGTCGGCGAGGCTCTCCTCCGCGAGCGCGTACCGCTCCAGACCCACCAGGACACGGACCGGCCGGGCCTCCTCGCCGTCTTCCGCGCCCGCGTCCCCGCCGTTCTCGCCGGTGCCGGCGGTGTCTGTGGTGTCGGCGTTCGCCTCGGGACGACGGGTCCGGGCGGCGTCCACGGAGTCCAGGGCGTCCTGGAAGACGAGGGCCTCGCCCTCGGCCAGCGCGCTCTGTACGGCCGCCTCCGCGTCCGGCACGGCCTGCCGGCCGAGGGCGGCGGTGAGCGTCGGCAACTCCAGGGCGGTGTGCCCGGCCAGCGCGGCCTGTTCCAGCAGCCAGACCGTCACCGCGCGGCCGCGCCGCTCGTCGTCGGGAGCGCACTCCGGGCCGAGCAGCGCCCGCGCGAAACCGTCGGCCTGCTCGGGACGCACCCCGGGGACACGCAGCAGCTGCCACGGGTCCTCGCGCAGCAGATCCTCGGCCCCCTCGCCGAGCGCGACGGCGGCCTGCGGCGCGAGCGTCCCGGGTGCGCCGCCCTCGGCGAGCACGCGGGACACGCCCTCGACGGCTTCGGCGGCGGGAGCCGGTGCGGCGCCCGCGACGGTCACCGGCTGCGGACGGTGTGCCGGCTCCGGGGCGGCGCGGCGCGGGGCGGGCGCCGGCTCGGCGAACACGGTGGCGGGGGGCTTCGCCCCGCCCTCCACGGCACGCACCGCCGCCAGCAGGTCGGCGGCCTTTCCGCTGAGCTTGGTCCCGCTGTCGATGCGCTCGGCCTTCTCGGCCCGGCGCCGCTCGATCCGCTCCCGTTCCAGCTTCTGCGCGGCGAGCTCGGCCTGCGCTTCGGAGAGCTGCGCGGCCGCTTCACCGTCGTCGGTCTTGGCCGCCTCTGTGTCCGCTCCCGAGGTGACGTTCTCCTCGCCCTCGACCTCGCTCCCGCCGTCCGCGTCGCGCGCGGGAGGGGTGTCGTCGTCACTCGTCGAGGCGCTGTCGGCCGGCGTCGTGTCGTCCGGGGTCCCGGGCTCCCCGGCGGCGTCCGGCGTCGCCGGTCCGGCGTTCTCGGTGCTCTCCGGGGGAACCGACTCCGTGCTCACAGCGTGCTCCAGTCGTGATCGGGATAGCGGTGCACGGGCGCCGACACGTCGTCGAGGGCCCGGCAGATCTCGTCAGGAAGACTAAGGGCCTCCACTGACAACGCGGCCGTGAGCTGCTGCGCGTTGCGCGCGCCGACGATCGGGGCGGCCACGCCGGGCCGGTCGCGGACCCAGGCGAGGGCGACCTGGAGCGGGGTGACCGCCAGCCCGTCGGCCGCGGTCGAGACGGCGTCCACGATGCGGCTCGCGGTGTCGTCGAGATACGGCTCGACGAAGAGCCCGAAGTGGTCCGAGGCGCCGCGCGAGTCGGGCGGAAGGGCGTCGCCCCGGTACTTGCCGGTGAGGACACCGCGGCCCAGCGGCGAGGAGGGCAGCAGGCCGATGCCCAGGTCCAGGGCGGCCGGCAGCACCTCGCGTTCGACACCGCGTTGCAGCAGCGAGTACTCCATCTGGGTCGCCGCGAGCCGGGTGCGGGTGCCCGGCGCGGCGAGCTGCCAGGTGGCCGCCTTGGCGAGCTGCCAGCCGCAGAAGTTGGAGACCCCGGCGTAGCGGGCGCGGCCGCTGGCGACAGCGATGTCGAGGGCCTGGAGGGTCTCCTCCAGAGGGGTGTCGGGGTCGAAGGCGTGCACCTGCCACAGGTCGACGTGATCCGTGCCCAGCCGGGCCAGCGAGGCGTCGAGGGCGGCGAGGAGGTGCCCCCGGGAGCCGTCGTAGCGGCGGTCCGGGTCGGGGACGCTGCCCGCCTTGGTCGAGATGATCAGGTCCCGGCGCGGCACCAGCCCCTCCATCAGCCGGCCGAGCAGGTATTCGGCGTCCCCGTCGCCGTACACGTCGGCCGTGTCGACGAGGGTCCCGCCCGCCTCCCAGAACGTCTTCATGACGTCCGCGGCGTCGTGCTCGTCGGTGTCGCGGCCCCAGGTCAGGGTGCCGAGCCCGATGCGGGACACGCGCAGGCCGGTGCGGCCGAGATGCCTCTGCTCCATGGACGCCGAGATTACTGGCCAGAACTGGGCAGTGGGTTGCCTGTGGACAACCGAATGTCCGGGAGGGGGACCGGAGTTCCGCAGGCCGCGACCGGGTCGCGACCGGCGCGACCCTCGCCACACCGCTCTCCCCGGTGCCCGGTCCCCGCGCTAAGGTCTGCGCAACAGCGTCGTTACTGATCAGTAAGGGGATCGGCCATGCAGCTCGGGATCAACCTCGGCTACTGGGGTGCCGGAATGGACGGCGACAACCTCGCCGTCGCCCAGGAGGCCGACCGCCTCGGATACGCCGTCTGCTGGGCCGCCGAGGCCTACGGCTCCGACGCGGCCACCGTGCTCACCTGGGTGGCCGCGCAGACCGAGCGCATCGACGTCGGTTCGGCGATCTTCCAGATCCCGGCCCGTCAGCCGGCGATGACCGCGATGACGGCCGCCACCCTCGACTCGCTCTCCGGCGGCCGTTTCCGTCTCGGCCTCGGCGTGTCGGGACCGCAGGTCTCCGAGGGCTGGTACGGCGTCAAGTTCGACAAGCCGCTGTCCCGCACCCGTGAGTACGTGGAGATCGTCCGCAAGGCGATGACGCGGGAGCGGCTGTCGTACGAAGGCGAGCACTGGACGCTGCCGCTGCCGGACGGCCCCGGCAAGCCGATCAAGCTGACCGTGCACCCGGAGCGCGAGCACATCCCGCTGTACATCGCCGCGATCGGCCCGAAGAACCTGGAGCAGACCGGCGAGATCGCCGACGGCGCTCTGCTCATCTTCCCGTCCGCCGAGCACCTCGAGGACACCGCGATCAGGCATCTGCGGGCCGGGCGCGAGAAGGCGGGCAGGACCATGGAGGGCTTCGACGTCTGCCCGACGCTGCCGCTTGCCCTCGGCGAAGACAAGGACGTCGAGCGGCTCGCCGACACCTTCCGCCCCTACACCGCGCTGTACGTCGGCGGCATGGGCAGCCGCAAGCAGAACTTCTACAACCAGCTCGCGCGTCGCATGGGGTACGAGGCCGCCGCCGACGAGATCCAGGACAAGTACCTGTCCGGCGACAAGCAGGGCGCCGCGGCCGCCGTACCGCACGAGCTGATCGACCGGACCACGCTGCTGGGTTCGGTGGAGCGGATCGCCGACCGGATGAAGGCCTACGCGGCGGCCGGCGTCACCACGCTCACCCTCGCCCCCGCGGGCTTCACGCTGGACGAACGCCTCGCCTCGCTGCGGGCCGGCGCGCAGGCCGTCGAACTCGCCGGCCTGAGCTAGCCGGCTGAGCCGGCGGGTCCGGAGCCGTCGGTCCGAGTCGACCGGACTGCGTCGACCGGCCAGAGCCGAGCGGTACGGGCCGGTCGGTCCGGGCTCGACGGCCTTCCGGCCGGTCTTCCGGTGTACCAGTCGGTCTCCCGGCCGGGACGGGATTCCCGGGAATTTCAGCGGCCGTGGTGGGGGCTCGGGGGTCTTCCCCGCCACGGCCGTCACACGGAACAACGCGCAAGGCGGCGCGCGGTTACGCTCCCGGTCCGACTCCCGGGGTCCCTCTTTCGGCGGAGTTGTCCGACACAGCTGTTGCAGCGCCTTCCGTGCCGCATTTGACTCGTTCCTTGCGGAATGCCGCCGAATCCGGCGCAATGCGGAGAGGTGTCCCACGATGCTTTCGGCCAAGACTCTGTTCCAGGAGATCATCGACAACGACGAGTCCTTCGCGCTCTTCTGTTCCATCGCCGCAGGCGGCGAGTCGCAGGGCGGCTGGGAGAACGCCCGGATCGCCGCGCTCGTCCCGCGCAGCGAACACCACCTCGCTCCCAAGATCGCCCGGCACGGCGCCGACGAGGACAAGCACGGGCGGATTTTCAACGCCCTGATGCGCAAGCGCGGACTCGCCCCCGTGCCCGTTCCGCGCGACACCGACTACACGATGCTCCTGGAGCGCGCCGGCATCGGCCTCGCGCACGACCGGCTCCGGGCCGACCATCCGCTGACCGTGCACGACATCGTCACCTACCTCGCCCACAGCCGGGTGACCGAGCAGCGGGCCTCCGAGCAGATGGAGCTGCTGCGCCGGCAGTTCGCCGACCACCCGGACCTCGGCCGCGCGGTGAAGATGATCTCGAACGACGAGGACAACCACCTCGCCTACTGTCACGAGGAACTGCTGCGCCTCGCCCGCGCGGGGCACGGCCGCGCCATCCAGCGGACGCTGCGCGCGTGCGCGCTCGCGGAGATCCGGGTCTACCGCGACGTGAGCCTGGCCGTCATGGCCCACATGGGGGACATCCTCGGCTGGACACGCGCCAGGTCGGCGCTCCTCGCGACCGGCATCCACGCCGTGTACGCGTGGGAGCGCTTCGCCGGCTGGCGGCGGATGGTCTCCCTGGAGATGCCCGAGCGCCGCGACGCGCTCGGCGGCCCGGCGGTCGCGGCTCCCGAGTTCGCCTGAGCCCCGGCCCCGGCCCCCGCCCCGGCGGCGTGAGCGGGCCCCGGAACCTCCCCCGGACCGGCCTAGAGCCATCCCCGATGCTTGAACATCCGGTACAGCACGACCTCGAGACCGGCCATCAGCGCGATCACCGCCGGGTACGACCACACCCACCGCAGTTCCGGCATGTGCTCGAAGTTCATGCCGTAGATCCCCGCGATCATCGTGGGGATCGCGGCCATCGCCGCCCACGCCGAGATCTTCCGCATGTCGTCGTTCTGCCGGACGCTCATCTGCGCCAGGTGTGCCGAGAGAATGTCCGTGACCAGCCGGTCCAGCCCCTCCACGGACTCGTTGACCCGCGTGAGGTGGTCGCTGACGTCGCGGAAGAAGGGCCGCGCCCGCTCGTCCACGAAGGGCACCCCCGGCCCGGTCGCGCTGGTGCCGGCCAGCCGGGTCAGCGGCGGCCCGAGCGGACCGGTGGCCCGGCGGAACTCCAGGATCTGTCGCTTGAACCGGTAGATCCGCGACGCGGTGTGCCGTGAGCCGCCGCCGTCCGGCGAGAACACCTCCGCCTCCAGCTCCTCGAGGTCCGTCTGGAGCTCCGTCGCCACGTCCAGGTAGTGGTCCACGGTGGCGTCGGCGATCGCGTACACCACCGCCGTGGGGCCCTTCGCGAGCAGGTGCGGCTCGTGCTCCAGCCGCTGCCGCACGGCGGCCAGCGGAGCCCCCTCGCCGTGCCGGACGGTCACCACGAAGCCGTCGCCGAGGAAGACCATCACCTCACCGGAGGAGACCGCGTCGCTCTCGGCCTCGTAGACGACCGGCTTGAACACCAGGAAGAGCGAGTCGTCGTAGACCTCCAGCTTGGGCCTCTGGTGGGCCTTCAGGGCGTCCTCGACGGCGAGCGGGTGCAGGCCGAACTCCTGCGTGACGTGGGCGAACTCCTTCTCCGTCGGCTCGTGCAGCCCGATCCACACGAAACCGCCCGCGGCCCGTGCCTCGTCCAGGGCGTCCGAGAAGTCCTCCGGGCCCTCCGTGCGGTGCCCGTCCCGATAGACGGCGCAGTCGACGATCACTCGGCGCACTCTCCCTTCGGACGCTCACCGGCGCACGCCCGCGTGCGCCTACCCTGGGCCGCATGCCCACGTTGATCCTCGTCCGGCACGGCCGGTCCACCGCCAACACCTCCGGACTGCTCGCCGGCCGGACGCCCGGCGTCGCCCTCGACGAGCGCGGAGCCGCGCAGGCCGCCGCCCTGCCCGCGCGGCTCGGCGCGTTGCCGATCGCCGAGGTCGTCGCGAGTCCCCTCCAGCGCTGCCAGGAGACGCTCCGGCCGCTCCTCGACGCCCGCCCCGGGCTGCGCGTCCACACCGACGAGCGGATCGGGGAGTGCGACTACGGCGACTGGTCCGGACGCAAGCTCGCCGAACTCATGGACGAGCCCCTGATGGAGGTCGTGCAGTCGCACCCCTCCGCCGCCGCCTTCCCGGGCGGGGAGTCCATGCGGGCCATGCAGACCCGCGCCGCCGAGGCGGTACGGGAGTGGAACGCGCGCGTGGAGCGCGACCACGGTGCCGACGCCGTCTATCTGATGTGCTCGCACGGCGACATCATCAAGTCGCTCGTCGCGGACGCCCTCGGGCTTCATCTCGACCTCTTCCAGCGGATCTCTGTGGAACCGTGTTCCGTCACCGCGATCCGTTACACCCGGCTGCGCCCCTTTCTCGTGCGCCTCGGCGACACCGGCGACTTCGCGTCGCTGGCCCCGCGCGAGGAGCCGCCGGCCGGGGACGCGACGGTCGGGGGTGGTGCGGGCGCACCGTGATCGTCGGCCGCAGTAGGGTGAAGCGGTCCGCAAACGCGCGCGTACCCGCAGGGACGTTCCCCCACTCGTTCCCCGGCCCACGATGACCCACGATTCCCATGGAGACAGGACGTGTCCCGTCAGGTGTTCCTCTACGACCCCCCGGACCGCTTCGTGGCCGGTACGGTCGGACTGCCCGGGCGCCGTACCTTCTTCCTCCAGGCCACCGCCGGCCCCCGGGTGACCAGCGTGGCTCTCGAGAAGACCCAGGTCGCCGCGCTCGCCGAGCGCATGGACGAACTGCTGGACGAGGTCGTGCGCCGCAGTGGCGGCAGTGCCCCCGTGCCCGCGATGTCGCCCGCCGAGAACACCGACACGGCCCCGCTCGACACGCCGATCGAGGAGGAGTTCCGGGTCGGCACCATGGCCCTCGCCTGGGACGGCGAGGAACAGCGCATGATCGTCGAGGCGCAGGCCCTCGTGGAGCTCGACGCGGACTCCGAGGAGGACCTCGCCGAGGCCGAGGAGAAGCTCCTCCAGGACGAGGAGAACGGGCCCCCGATGCTGCGGGTCCGGCTCACCGGCGCCCAGGCGAGGGCGTTCGCCAAGCGTGCCCTCGACGTCGTCAACGCGGGCCGGCCGCCGTGCCCGCTGTGCAGCCTGCCGCTCGATCCGGAAGGACACGTATGTCCGCGCCAGAACGGATACCGCCGGGGGGCGTGACGACCACCGACCCGGCCGTCGCCGAACTCCTCGCGCACGGCGAGCTCACCGTCCGCGGCCGCATCCGCGAGGCCTCGAACACGGCGCTGTACTGCACCGTCGCGCACGAGGGCCGCGAGGCCGCCTGCGTCTACAAGCCCGCCGCGGGGGAGCGGCCGCTGTGGGACTTCCCCGACGGCAACCTCGCCCGGCGCGAGGTCGCCGCCTACGAGGTCTCCGAGGCGACCGGCTGGGGCCTCGTGCCGCCCACCGTCCTGCGGGAGGGGCCGTACGGCGAGGGCATGTGCCAGCTGTGGATCGAGACGGCCCCGGAGGCCGAACTGCTCGCCCTGGTGGACGCGGAGGAGCCCGGGCCGGGCTGGAAGGCGATCGGCTTCGCCGAGGTCGGTGAGGGCCGGACCGCGCTGCTGGTGCACGCCGACGACGAACGGCTGCGTCGGCTGGCCGTCCTCGACGCGGTGATCAACAACGCCGACCGCAAGGGCGGCCACCTGCTGCCCACCGCCGAGGGCCGGCTCTACGGCATCGACCACGGGGTCACCTTCAACGCCGAGAACAAGCTGCGTACGCTCCTGTGGGGCTGGGCGGGGGAGCCCCTGACCGGGGAGGCCGTCGACGTGCTCGAGGCCCTCAGAGGCGCCCTGGAGCCCGGCGGGCGGCTGGCGGTCACCCTGGCCGAGCTGATCACTCCCGCCGAGCTCGACGCCACGCGTGCGCGCGGCGACGCGCTGCTCGAGGCCGGGAGGCACCCGGAGCCGAGCGGCGACTGGCCGGCCATCCCCTGGCCGCCGGTCTGACCACCCGGTCTGACCACTTGGTCCGGCCACCCGGTCCTTCCGCTCGGTCCGGCCGCCCGGTCGGACCGACACCCGCCCGCCGGTGCACAGACCGGGTACGCATGCCGGACGGGATCGCACAAGAGGGCCTTCCCCGCCATCCGGCCCGCTCCGGTTCGTATGCGCAACTTCCGTCCGGTTAGGCTCATGACATGCATGCCTGGCCCGCTTCCGAGGTCCCCGCCCTGCCTGGTCAGGGCCGCGACCTGAGGATCCACGACTCCGCGACCGACGGCTTGGTCTCCCTCGACCCCGGTCCCGTCGCCCGTATCTACGTCTGCGGCATCACGCCGTACGACGCGACCCACATGGGTCACGCGGCGACCTACAACGCGTTCGACCTCGTTCAGCGCGTGTGGCTCGACACCAAGCGGCAGGTTCACTACGTCCAGAACGTCACCGACGTCGACGACCCGCTCCTGGAGCGGGCCGAACGCGACGGCGTCGACTGGGTCGCCCTCGCCGAGAAGGAGACGGCGCTCTTCCGCGAGGACATGACGGCCCTGCGGATGCTGCCGCCGCGGCACTACATAGGCGCCGTCGAGGCGATACCCGGCATCGTCCCGCTCGTCGAGCGGCTGCGGGACGCCGGCGCCGCCTACGAGCTCGACGGCGACGTGTACTTCTCCGTCGAGTCCGACCCGCACTTCGGCCGGGTCTCGGGCCTGGACGCGGCCGCCATGCGGCTGCTCTCCGCCGAGCGCGGCGGCGACCCCGACCGCCCCGGCAAGAAGAACCCGCTCGACCCGATGCTCTGGATGGCGGCCCGCGAGGGCGAGCCCAGCTGGGACGGCGGCTCGCTCGGCCGCGGCCGGCCGGGCTGGCACATCGAGTGCGTGGCCATCGCCCTGGACCATCTCGGGATGGGCTTCGACGTGCAGGGCGGCGGTTCCGACCTCGCCTTCCCGCACCACGAGATGGGCGCCTCGCACGCCCAGGTGCTGACCGGCGAGTTCCCCATGGCCCAGGCGTACGTGCACGCCGGCATGGTCGCCCTGGACGGCGAGAAGATGTCCAAGTCCCGGGGCAACCTCGTCTTCGTCTCGAAGCTGCGCCAGGACGGCGTCGACCCCGCCGCCATCCGGCTCACCCTCCTCGCCCACCACTACCGGGCCGACTGGGAGTGGACGGACCAGGTCCTGGCGGACGCCGAGGCCCGGCTCGGGCGCTGGCGTGCCGCCGTCTCCCGGCCCGACGGGCCGCCCGCCGAGGCGCTCGTCGAGGAGCTCCGCGAGGCGCTCGGCAACGACCTCGACGCCCCGGCCGCACTCGCCGCCGTCGACCGCTGGGCGGCACTCCAGCAGGAGCACGGCGGTACGGACATCGGCGCCCCCGGTGTCGTCTCACGGGCCGTGGACGCGCTGCTGGGCGTGGCGCTGTAGCGAAGGCGCCCCCGGACCGGGTACGAGGAGGGGCGGTGCGCCGATGCGCACCGCCCCTCCTCGTACCCGGTCCTCTTTCCTGCCCGCTGTTCTAGTCCTCCGAGGAATCGCTGTCGTCGGAGGCGTCGCCGGTCGGTTTCGGCGGCTTCGGGGGCCGGGTGCGCTCCCCGGGATCCGGCGGGCCGCCGCCGTCCCGGCGTCGCAGATAGCGCTCGAACTCGCGGGCGATCGCCTCGCCCGACGCCTCCGGCAGCTCCGCGGTGTCCCGCGCCTCCTCCAGCGTCTGCACGTACTCGGCGACCTCGCTGTCCTCGGCGGCCAGCTGGTCCACGCCCACCTGCCAGGCACGCGCGTCCTCGGGCAGCTCGCCCAGGGGGATGCGCACGTCGATCAGGTCCTCCAGACGGTTGAGGAGGGCCAGCGTCGCCTTCGGGTTCGGCGGCTGCGAGACGTAGTGCGGCACGGCCGCCCAGAGGCTCACCGCGGGCACCCCCGCGTGCGTGCACGCCTCCTGGAGGACGCCGACGATGCCCGTGGGGCCCTCGTACTTGGTCTCCTCCAGGTCCATCCGCTGCGCCAGGTCCGCGTCGGAGGTGGTCCCGCTGATCGGCACCGGACGGGTGTGCGGGGTGTCACCGAGCAGGGCGCCCAGGATGACCACCAGCTCCACGCCCAGCTCGTGCGCGAAGCCCAGCAGCTCGTTGCAGAACGAGCGCCAGCGCATGGACGGTTCGATGCCGCGGACGAGCACCAGGTCGCGTGGCTTGTCGCCGCCCACCCGGACGACCGACAACCTTGTCGTGGGCCACGTGATCTTGCGCACGCCGGCGTCCATCCACACCGTGGGGCGGTTCACCTGGAAGTCGTAGTAGTCCTCGGCGTCCAGCGCCGCGAACACCTCGCCCTTCCACTCCCGCTCCAGATGCCCGACCGCGGTGGAGGCGGCGTCGCCGGCATCGTTCCAGCCCTCGAACGCGGCCACCATGACCGGGTCGATCAGCTCGGGAACCCCCTCGAGCTCGATCACCCAGCGCCTCCTTCCGACGTGCCCTCGCTTGACCACCCAACCTTACGGCGTTCCGCGGGAGCGCTCGCAGCCCCCTTGTTCGGGGGTGGTGAACGGATCACTGCCCCGTTCACCACCCCCGAACACCCCCTGCCGGACCCGACTCACGGCATCGACTCACAGGTGGCGCACAGGGCGGGCGCCCCGCGGACTCACAGCGTCGAGCGCAGCCACTGCTCCACGCTCGCGATGTGCACCGTGGCCCACGACCGCGCCGCCTCCGCGTCCCGGTCGCGCAGGGCCGCCAGGATCGCCCGGTGTTCGCGCAGCGTGCCGGCGACCGCGTCCTCCTGTGTCAGGCCGCGCCAGATACGGGCCCGGGTGGTCGGCCCGGACAGTCCGTCGAGCAGCGAGCACAGCACCGAGTTGCCGGCGCTCTGCACGATGCCCCGGTGGAACTCCAGGTCGCCCGCGACCAGTTCCTCCACCGAGGGCTCGGCCCCGAGCTTGTCCAACTGGGCGTCGAGCGCGTCCAGTTGCTGCTCGCTGATGCGCAGGGCGGCCATCGCGGTGGCGGCCGGCTCCAGGATGCGGCGCACGGCGAGGAACTCCAGGACCGTGTCGTCGCGGTGGAAGTCGACGACGAAACTCAGCGCCTCCAGCAGCAGTTGCGGATCGAGACTCGTCACGTAGGTGCCGTCGCCCTGGCGCACGTCCAGGATCCGGATCAGCGACAGCGCGCGCACCGCCTCCCGCAGGGAGTTGCGGGACAGGCCGAGGTCGGCGGCCAGCTCGCTCTCCTTGGGCAGCCGGTCCCCGGGGCGCAGCGCACCCGAGACGATCATGCCCTTGATCTTCTCGATCGCCTCGTCGGTGACTGCCATGACCGGCCTCCTGTCGTTCCTCGCCCGGACGTCGAATCCGGACGCCGGTCCGGACGCCGTATTCAGACGCCGAACCCGGACGTCGCTCCCGACGCCGGATCCAGACATCGGATGTCTCAGCGCCATTATGGGGGCAGATCAGAGCAGCGCCTCCAGATCCGCGATCACCGCCCGCTCGTCGACCGTGGTCAGCCCGCGATCACGCATCAGCACCCGCCCGTCGACGACGGTGTCCCGCACGTCCGACGGGTGCGCCGCGTACGCCAGCGTCGACCACGGGTCGTGGCGCGGCCGCAGATGCGGTGCGTCCAGGTCGAGGACGATCAGATCGGCCCGCTTGCCCGCCTCCAGCGAACCGAGCCGATCACCGAGCCCGAGCGCCCGCGCGCCCTCGATCGTCGCCATCCGCACGGCCTGTTCGGCGCCGACCGCCGTGGGATCGCCCGCCGCCTTGTGCACCAGCGCCGCCTGCCGTACGGCTCCGAGCACGTCCAGCGAGTTGGAGCTGACGGCGCCGTCCGTGCCCAGCCCGACCGTCACTCCCGCGCTCAGCAGCCGAGGCACGG
This sequence comes from Streptomyces sp. NBC_00637, assembly GCF_045161545.1. Lineage (NCBI taxonomy): Bacteria > Bacillati > Actinomycetota > Actinomycetes > Kitasatosporales > Streptomycetaceae > Streptomyces > Streptomyces sp. NBC_00637. The sequence goes on from NZ_CP109046.1 coordinate 6,837,296, forward strand.
GCGCGATGCCGCAGCCCAGCTTCAGGTTCGACACCGGACAGTGGGCGACGGCCGTGCCCGAGCGGGCCAGCGCCGCGATCTCGGGGCCGGTGAGGTCGACGGCGTGCGCGAGCAGCACGTCGGGGCCCAGCAGTCCGAGGGAGTCCAGCAGTTCCACGGGCCGCTTCCCGTGCCGCACCTCGACGGTGGCCACCTCGGTGGCGTTCTCGGCCGCGTGGATGTGCACCAGCGCCCCGAACTCCCGGGCCAGCGCGAAGACTTCGGTGAGCTGCCCGGGGGAGAGGGTGTAGGTCGAGTGCGCGAAGACGACCGGCCGGTGTCCGGGCCGGGCGGGTCCGCGCGCCTCGAGGTCGCGACGTGCCCACCCGAGCCGCTCCTCGTACGCGATGCCGTCCGGCGGCCCGGGTACGTCCATGAAGGTGGGCCCGGTGTGCAGCCTCCAGCCCGCCTCGCGGGCCGCCCGCTCGGCCGCCTCGTGGAACCAGTACATGTCCAGCGCCGAGGTCACCCCGGCGCGCAGGCTCTCCGCGACCGCCAGCCGCACCGCCGCCGCCACGTTCTCCGGCGCCAGCAGTTCCGCCTCCCACGTGAGGACCCGCTCCAAAAAACCCTGGAGCGTGACGTCGTCGGCGCGGCCGCGCAGGAGGGTCATCGCGAGGTGGGTGTGCGCGTTGATCAGTCCGGGGAGGACGAGACAGCCGGCCGCGTCGATCTCCTCGGCGGCGGTGTACCGCCCGCCCAGCTCGTCGGCCGGCCCCACGGCGAGGATCGCGCCGTCATGGATCGCGACGGCGCCTTCGCGGACGACGGTGCCGGCGTCGTCCACCGTCAGGACGTCGCCCCCGTGCACCAGCAGGTCGATGCTCACGCCCGCACCCCTTCGGTTTCCGTTTCCGCTTCCACGAGCAGCCGCAGCGCCTCCAGGGACACCACCGCGCCCCGCTCGACACCGGCCGCGACGACGTCCCGGTGCGGGTCGTAACCGCCCGTGGCCTGCTCGTCGAGCAGCTCGTCGGCGTTCGCCCCGTCGATCACCAGCACACCGCCCGCGACCAGGCCGCGCAGCGACGCCGTGACCAGCAGCGCGGACAGCTCCATCTCGATGGCGGCGAGTCCGGCGCCGGCGTAGGAGAAGAGCGGGAGCAGGCCGGGCTGGAAGGCCGCCCGGGTCCACACGACGCCCCGGTGGTGCGGGGCGCCCTCCTGCCGGGCCGCGCGCTGGAGGGCGAGGACCGCCTCGGGCGCGGAGACCGCCGGGTACTCCGGGGGCAGCAACTGCCGGGTGACGCCGTCGTCGCGGACGGCCGCCTCCGCGATGACCAGGTCGCCGTCCCCGATGCCCGGCTTCATCGCGCCCGCCGTACCGAACCGCAGGAAGGTCCGCACGCCCGCGTCCGCCAGCTCCTGGAAGAGCAGGATCGCGCCGGGCGCGCCCACCCCGTGCGAGGCGACGACGACCGGCACACCTTTCCAGCTTCCGCGGAACACCCGGTACTCGCGGTGGTACGAGACCTCCTCGGCGCCGTCGAGGAGAGCGGCGACGGTCGCGGCGCGGGCCGGGTCGCCGACGACCACGGCATGCGCCGGGAGGCCGGTACGCGGGATGCGGGTGACGGGCAGCAGGTCCTGCGTCATGGGGGCGGCTCCGGTGTACGGGGGCGGCGACGGCGGCGTGCCGTCCTGAGGAAGCCGGGACCCTTGAGGCGGAACCCGGCCGCTTCGCCGAGCCCGAGGGCCACGCGACGAACGGGACGCCCAGGGGCGCGGCGCGGCCCGGCGTGACGGCCACGACAGCGATCCAATCACGGCCGGCGTGCGGGGACGCAGGTGCGGTCTCCCCGCTCGTCCTCGGAGATGCCCCGGGTCCGTTCGGGCCGGGGGCAGGCGAAAGGGGCGGCTCCATAGGGGTGGAGCCGCCCCTTTCTCTTCCGGCCCCGGTACGGAGGGGCCGTTCCCGACGCCGGCCCCGGTCAGGGGAGCGGGCCGGCGGCAGGGTGTTCTTCGCCCGGCGGGCGGGACCTACTTCTTGTCGAGCAGGTCCTGCACCTTGCCGCGGACGTCGTCCGTGGCAAGGCCGCGGATCGTCAGCGTCGTACGGCGGCGCAGCACGTCGTCCGCCGTCTCCGCCCACTCGTTGTCGCGGGCGTAGACGACCTGCGCCCAGATCTCGGGGGCCTGCGGGTGGACGCGCTCGCCCAGCTCGGGGTTGTCGTTGGCGAGGCGCGCGATGTCGAAGGCCAGCGAGCCGTAGTGGGTGGCCAGGTGCCGGGCGGTGTCGGCGGCCATGCGCGGGCCGGGCGCCGGGTTGTCGACCAGCAGCCGGTGGGCGACCGCGCGCGGGTTGGCGACGCCGGGCAGCGGAAGCTTCTTCGGCAGCGAGGAGATCGGCTCGAAGTCGTCGCCCAGCGGGTGACCGGGCAGCGCCTCCAGCTTCTGCATGACCGTACGGCCGATGTGCCGGAACGTCGTCCACTTGCCGCCGGCGACGGACAGCATGCCGCCCCGGCCCTCGGTCACCACGGTCTCGCGCTTGGCCTTCGCCGTGCTGCCGGGGCCGCCAGGCAGCACGCGCAGACCCGCGAAGGCGTACGTGATCAGGTCCCGGTCGAGCTGCTGGTCGCGGATGGAGAACGCGGCCTCGTCGAGTATCTGGGCGGTGTCCTTCTCGGTGACCGCGACGTCCGCCGGGTCGCCCTCGAACTCCTCGTCGGTGGTGCCGAGCAGCAGCATGTCCTCCCACGGGAGGGCGAAGGTGATGCGGTACTTGTCGATGGGGGTCGCGAGCGCGGCCTTCCAGGGGGCGGTGCGCTTCAGGACCAGGTGGGCGCCCTTGGACAGCCGGATCGACGGAGCCGCCTTCGGGTCCTCCATCCTGCGCAGGTGGTCCACCCACGGACCGGTCGCGTTGAGCACGAGCCGGGCGTTCACGCCGAACTCGTCACCGGAGAGCCGGTCGCGCAGCTCGGCGCCGGTGACCCTGCCGTTGGTGAAGCGCAGCCCGGAGACCTCGGCGTGGTTGAGGACGACGGCGCCCGCCTCCACGGCCGCGCGGACCGTCATCAGCGCCATGCGCGCGTCGTTCATCTGGTCGTCGCCGTACACGGCCACGGCCTTGAGGTTGTCGGTGCGCAGCTCGGGCACGTCCTGCGCGGCCTTGGCCGGGGACAGGAGGTGACCGACGCCGTCGCCGAACGCCGACAGCGCGGAGTAGGCGAAGACGCCCGCCCCGAGCTTCGCCGCGCCGTGCGGCCCGCCCTTGTACACGGGGAGGTAGAACGTGAGCGGGTTCGCCAGGTGGGGGGCCACCTGACGGGAGACCGCACGGCGCTCGAAGTGGTTCTCCGCCACCAGCTTCACCGCGCCGGTCTGCAGGTAGCGCAGACCGCCGTGGAGGAGCTTGGACGAGGCGGAGGAGGTGGCGCCGGCGAAGTCGCCGGCGTCGACCAGAGCCACCCTGAGCCCGGACTGCGCGGCGTGCCAGGCGGTGGAGATGCCCAGGATGCCGCCGCCGATGACGAGGAGGTCGTACGACGCCTTGGAGAGCTGTTCCCGGGTCTCGGCGCGGCTCGGGTTCGAGCCGGACGCCGGGTGCGTCCCCAGGGCAGGCACGGACTTCAGGGTGGTCTGACTGGTCATGTGGGGTTCTTACTCCTCGTCCTCGAGCCAGCCCATGGTCCGCTCGACGGCCTTGAGCCAGCTCTTGTACTCACGGTCGCGGGTATCCGCGTCCATGCGGGGCGTCCACTCGGCGGCCCGGCGCCAGTTGGCGCGCAGATCGTCGGTGCTCGTCCAGAAGCCGACGGCGAGACCGGCGGCATAGGCGGCGCCGAGGCAGGTGGTCTCGGCGACCATCGGGCGCACCACGGGGGCGTCCACGAAGTCCGAGAGCGTCTGCATCAGCAGGTTGTTGGAGGTCATGCCGCCGTCGACCTTGATCGCCGCGAGCTCGACGCCGGAGTCCTTCGTCATGGCGTCGGTGATCTCACGGGTCTGCCAGGCCGTGGCCTCCAGGACGGCGCGCGCGAGGTGCGCCTTGGTGACGTACCGGGTGAGGCCGGCGATCACACCGCGGGCGTCGGAGCGCCAGTACGGGGCGAACAGACCGGAGAAGGCCGGTACGAAGTAGGCGCCGCCGTTGTCCTCGACCGAGAGCGCGAGGGTCTCGATCTCGGCGGCGGTGGAGATCAGGCCCATCTGGTCGCGCATCCACTGCACCAGCGAACCGGTGACGGCGATCGACCCTTCGAGGGCGTAGACCGCCTTCTGGTCGCCGATGCGGTAACCGACCGTGGTCAGCAGGCCGTTGTACGAATTGACCGGCTTCTCACCGGTGTTCATCAGCAGGAAGGTACCGGTGCCGTAGGTGGACTTGGCCTCGCCCTCCGCGAAACAGGTCTGGCCGAACAGGGCCGCCTGCTGGTCGCCGAGCGCCGAGGCGACCGGGATGCCGCCGAGCAGGTCGCCGAGCTTGCCGCCGGTGATCTCGCCGTACACCTCGGCGGAGGAGCGGATCTCGGGCAGCATCGCCAGCGGGACGCCGATGGACTCGGCGATCTTGTCGTCCCACTCCATGGTGTGCAGGTTCATCAGCATGGTGCGGGAGGCGTTGGTGACGTCGGTGACGTGCCTGCCGCCGTTCACACCGCCCGTCAGGTTCCAGATGACCCAGCTGTCCATGGTGCCGAAGAGGATGTCCCCGGCCTCGGCGCGCTCGCGCAGGCCCTCGACGTTGTCGAGCAGCCAGCGCGCCTTCGGGCCGGCGAAGTACGAGGCCAGGGGGAGGCCCGTCTCACGGCGGAAACGGTCCTGGCCGACGTTGCGGCCGAGCTCCTTGCAGAGCGCGTCGGTGCGGGTGTCCTGCCAGACGATGGCGTTGTGGACGGGCTGACCGGTGTTCTTGTCCCACAGCAGCGTCGTCTCGCGCTGGTTGGTGATGCCGATGGCCTTGATGTCGTCGCGGGTGATGCCGGCCTTCTCGATGGCGGAGGCGACGACCTCCTCGACGTTGGTCCAGATCTCGTTGGCGTCGTGCTCGACCCAGCCCGGCTTCGGGAAGATCTGCTCGTGCTCCTTCTGGTCGACGGAGACGATACGGCCGTCCCGGTCGAAGACGATGCAGCGCGAGGAGGTGGTGCCCTGGTCGATGGCGGCGATGAAGGGGCCGGCGGTGTGCGCGTCGGTCACGGTGTGCTCCTGGGGTTCCGTGGTGAGGGGGCTGTCTGTACGGCGCTGCGCGGTGCGGCTGGTGCTCTTAAGCAAAAGCGACGTTGTAGATACCCGCAGCGATCGCGCCGCCGATCAGCGGACCGACCACCGGGATCCAGGCGTAGCTCCAGTCGGAGCCGCCCTTGTTGGGCAGGGGCAGGAGGGCGTGCACGATGCGCGGACCGAGGTCACGGGCCGGGTTGATCGCGTAACCGGTCGGGCCACCGAGGGACAGACCGATCGAGACGACCACCAGCGCGGTGATCAGCGCGCCCAGGTTGCCGAGACCGTTGCCCTTGTCGTTCAGGCCCTGGGTGAGGACGGCGAGGACGAGCACGATGGTGCCGATGATCTCCGTGGCGAGGTTCTGCCAGACGACCCGGATCTCCGGGCCGGTGGAGAAGACGCCCAGGACCGGTCCCGCGCCCTGCTCGCGCGCCTCGACGGACTTGGCCTTGGCGGCCTCCACGTCCGGCTCGCCGACGATTTCCTTGTCGGTGAGGTGCGCGTGGAACTGGCCGTAGTAGGCGACCCAGACCAGGGCGGCGCCGATGGCGGCACCGAGCAGCTGCCCGGCCCAGTAGACCGGAACGTTGCTCCAGTCGTCGTCCTTGATCGCGAGTGCGAGCGTGACCGCCGGATTGAGGTGGGCGCCCGAGAGGGGCGCCGAGGTGTAGACAGCCGTCAGAACGGCGAAACCCCACCCGAAGGTGATGGCGAGCCAGCCGGCGTTACGGGCCTTGGAGGCCTTCAGCGTGACGGCGGCGCAGACGCCACCGCCCAGCAGGATGAGTATGGCGGTACCGATGGTCTCGCCGATGAAGATGTCGGAGCTGGACACCCGCGACTCCTTTGTCCTTCGTCCAGGGAAGCCGAACCCCGGGTCCCACCGGGGGTTCGAGCGCCCTCGGGGGTGAGAGCGATGCCGGCCTTTGGCGTTGTCACACTCTAGCGCGTATTGCCGTTAGGTGTTCGACAATGTCGACCGGTGGACGGGAGTCTTGCCGTGGCGTTACGTGCGCGTCAAGAGTGTTGTTGTCGAAAGTGCGATCGTTATTGATCGATGCGAGTTATCGATCTTCGCGCCGGTGCGCACGCTCTCGCCCTGTTTGCCCAGTTCGGGCGGCTTTGCAGCGTATGACGAAGGCCGGAACGTCGAAGGACGTCCCGGCCCGCTCTTGCGTACTTCTCAGGGATGGTGGGTCGGCGGGAGGCGAGCGGTCGGTCGCTCAGAAACGCCCGGCGCCCAGATCGCGCGAGACCGCGCGGGCGCAGTCCCGTACCGCGGCGATCAGCTCGGGGCGCACCTCGCCGTCCCGGCCCAGCCGCTCCACCGCGCCGGTGATGCCCACCGCGCCCACGGGCATGCGCCGCCGGTCGTGGATGGGTGCGGCGATGGAGGCGACGCCTTCCCAGGTCTCCTCGACGTCCGCCGCGTAGCCCCGCGCGCGGGTCAGGTCGAGAACCCGCTCGAAGGCCTCCGGTTCGCACACCGTGCGGTCCGTGAACGGCTTGCGCTCGGCCTCCAGGACCTCGCTGTGCGCGACCGGGTCGTAGGCCGACAGCACCTTGCCCAGGGCCGTGGAGTGCAGCGGCTGCATGGCTCCGATCTCCAGCACCTGCCGGCTGTCGTCGGGCCGGAAGACGTGGTGCACGATCAGCACGCCCTGCTGGTGCAGCACCCCCAGATGGACGCTCTCGCCGCTGGAGCGGGCCAGGTCGTCCGTCCAGACGAGGGCACGCGCGCGTAGCTCGTGCACGTCCAGATAGGTGGTGCCCAGGCGTAGTAGCTCCGCGCCCAGCTGGTACCGCCCGGAGACGTCGTCCTGCTCGACGAAGCCCTCGTGCTGGAGGGTGCGCAGGATGCCGTGGGCGGTGGCCTTGGCCAGGCCCGTGGACGAAGCGATGTCCGACAGGCCCAGTCGCCGCTCGCCGCCGGCGAGCAGCCGCAGCATCGCGGCCGCACGTTCGACCGACTGGATGTTCCGTGCCATCGCCGCCCCGCCTCCGTCCCCTGGACCGTCCACGCACGGCAGCTGCTGCCGTCGTTCGGCAATGTCGAACACTACCGGTCCATGTCGACCTCTCGCCAATGTTCGGTCGATCCGTGTTACGCCATTCGTCTCCACGGGATGGCGCGGTCGTCGCACACTCGTGCTCCGGTCGCGCTCCGGTCGTACCCGGCTCCGGTACGGCTCGTGCCCGGCTCGTGGCCACCCCGTGAAAGGCCGCCGCGCCTGTCCGTCCCGTGGACGCCCCTGACCATAAGGCCTCCGTCCCGGCTACCCTGACGGCGTGCGCTCGTCCCGGGAAGCCCTTCTGCCCGCATCCTGAGGTGACGCAAAGCCGACAGCCGTCGCATCTGAGGGAGCCCTTTCATGGCCTCTGTGCCGCCGACCCCTTCCGCCGACAGCCGGACCCGTGTGTCCGAGCTCCGAGAGGCCCTGGCCACCCGTGTGGTGGTGGCCGACGGAGCCATGGGCACCATGCTCCAGGCCCAGGAGCCCACCCTCGAGGACTTCGAGAACCTCGAGGGCTGCAACGAGATCCTCAACGTCACCCGGCCGGACATCGTCCGCTCCGTGCACGAGGAGTACTTCGACGCGGGCGTGGACTGCGTCGAGACCAACACGTTCGGCGCAAACCACTCGGCCATGACCGAGTACGACATCTCCGAGCGGGTGTTCGAGCTGTCCGAGGCGGGCGCCCGAATCGCCCGGGAGACCGCCGACGCCTTCGCCGGACGCGACGGACGCACCCGCTGGGTGCTGGGCTCGATCGGCCCCGGCACCAAGCTGCCCACCCTCGGCCACATCGGCTACGGCACCCTGCGTGACGGCTTCCAGGCCAACGCGGAGGGTCTGCTGGCCGGTGGCGCGGACGCCCTGATCGTGGAGACCACGCAGGACCTGCTCCAGACCAAGTCCTCCGTCCTCGGCGCCCGGCGCGCCATGGAGGCCACCGGTGTCGAGGTGCCCCTGCTGGTCTCGATGGCGTTCGAGACGACCGGCACCATGCTGCTCGGTTCGGAGATCGGCGCGGCCCTGACCGCCCTCGAGCCGCTCGGCATCGACATGATCGGGCTGAACTGCTCGACGGGCCCGGCCGAGATGAGCGAGCACCTGCGCTATCTGGCCCGCCACTCCCGCACCCCGCTGCTGTGCATGCCCAACGCCGGCCTGCCGATCCTGACCAAGGACGGCGCCCACTTCCCGCTCGACGCCGAAGGCCTGGCCGACGCGCAGGACACCTTCGTACGCGACTACGGGCTGAACCTGGTCGGCGGCTGCTGCGGTACGACGCCCGGGCACCTGCGCCGGCTCGTGGAGCGGGTCCAGGGGGCCTCGCCCGCCGAACGCGACCCGCGGCCCGAGCCCGGCGCCGCCTCGCTCTACCAGACCGTGTCGTTCCGCCAGGACACGGCGTACATGGCGATCGGCGAGCGCACGAACGCCAACGGCTCCAAGAAGTTCCGCGAGGCCATGCTGGAGGGCCGCTGGGACGACTGTGTGGAGATGGCCCGGGACCAGATCCGCGAGGGCGCGCACATGCTCGACCTGTGCGTCGACTACGTGGGCCGCGACGGCGTCGCCGACATGGACGAACTGGCCGGCCGCTTCGCCACCGCCTCCACGCTGCCGATCGTCCTGGACTCCACCGAGGTCCCGGTCATCCGGGCGGGCCTGGAGCGGCTCGGCGGCCGCGCGGTCATCAACTCCGTGAACTACGAGGACGGCGACGGACCCGAGTCCCGCTTCGCCAAGGTCACCGCGCTGGCCCGGGAGCACGGCGCCGCCCTGATCGCGCTGACCATCGACGAGGAGGGCCAGGCCCGTACCGTCGAGACGAAGGTCGCCATCGCCGAGCGGCTCATCGACGACCTGACGACGAACTGGGGCATCCAGGAGTCGGACATCCTCATCGACACCCTGACCTTCACCATCTGTACCGGCCAGGAGGAGTCCCGGGGGGACGGCGTCGCCACCATCGGGGCGATCCGCGAACTCAAGCGCCGCCGCCCCGACGTGCAGACCACCCTGGGGCTGTCGAACATCTCCTTCGGCCTGAACCCGGCCGCGCGCATCCTGCTCAACTCGGTCTTCCTCGACGAGTGCGTGAAGGCGGGTCTGGACTCGGCGATCGTCCACGCGTCGAAGATCCTGCCCATCGCCCGCTTCAGCGAGGAGGAGGTCAACACCGCCCTCGACCTGATCTACGACCGCCGTTCCGAGGGCTACGACCCCCTGCAGAAGCTGATGGCGCTGTTCGAGGGCGCCACCACCAAGTCCCTCAAGGCCGGCAAGGCCGAGGAACTGGCCGCGCTGCCGCTCGACGAGCGCCTCAAGCGCCGGATCATCGACGGCGAGAAGAACGGCCTGGACGCCGACCTCGCCGAGGCCCTCCAGACCCGCCCCGCCCTCGACATCGTCAACGAGACGCTCCTGGACGGCATGAAGGTGGTCGGCGAACTGTTCGGTTCCGGCCAGATGCAGTTGCCGTTCGTGCTCCAGTCCGCCGAGGTCATGAAGACCGCGGTCGCCTACCTCGAACCGCACATGGAGAAGTCGGACGCCGAGGGCAAGGGCACCATCGTGCTGGCCACCGTGCGCGGCGACGTGCACGACATCGGCAAGAACCTCGTCGACATCATCCTGTCCAACAACGGCTACAACGTCGTCAACCTCGGCATCAAGCAGCCGGTCTCGGCGATCCTGGACGCCGCCGTGGAACACCGGGCCGACGTCATCGGCATGTCGGGTCTGCTGGTCAAGTCCACGGTGATCATGAAGGAGAACCTGGAGGAGCTGAACCAGCGCAAGCTGGCGGCCGAGTACCCGGTCATCCTCGGCGGCGCCGCTCTGACCAGGGCCTACGTCGAACAGGACCTCCACGAGATCTACCAGGGCGAGGTCCGCTACGCCCGTGACGCCTTCGAGGGCCTGCGCCTGATGGACGCCCTGATCGGCGTCAAGCGCGGGGTGCCCGGGGCCGTGCTGCCGGAGCTGAAGCAGCGCCGGGTCCGCCCGAACGCCGCCGCCGTCGAGACCGAGGAGCGGCCCGAGGAGGGTCACGTCCGTTCGGACGTCGCCACCGACAACCCGGTCCCGAAGCCGCCGTTCGAGGGCACCCGCGTCATCAAGGGCATCCAGCTCAAGGAGTACGCCTCCTGGCTCGACGAAGGAGCCCTCTTCAAGGGCCAGTGGGGCCTGAAGCAGGCCCGCACGGGCGACGGACCCACCTACGAGGAACTCGTCGAGACCGAGGGCCGGCCCCGGCTGCGCGGCCTGCTGGACAAGCTCCAGACCGACAACCTCCTCGAGGCGGCCGTCGTCTACGGCTACTTCCCCTGTGTGTCCAAGGACGACGACCTGATCATCCTGGACGAGCAGGGCAACGAGCGGACCCGCTTCACCTTCCCCCGCCAGCGTCGCGGCCGCCGCCTGTGCCTGGCCGACTTCTTCCGCCCGGAGGAGTCGGGGGAGACGGACGTCGTCGGCTTCCAGGTCGTCACCGTCGGCTCCCGCATCGGCGAGGAGACCGCACGGCTCTTCGAGTCGAACTCCTACCGCGACTACCTCGAACTGCACGGCCTGTCCGTGCAGCTGGCCGAGGCCCTCGCCGAGTACTGGCACGCGCGCGTGCGCAGTGAACTCGGCTTCGCCGGCGAGGACCCGGCCGACGTCGAGGACATGTTCGCCCTGAAGTACCGCGGCGCCCGCTTCTCCCTCGGTTACGGCGCCTGCCCCGACCTGGAGGACCGCGCCAAGATCGCCGAGATGCTGCGGCCCGAGCGGATCGGCGTCCACCTGTCGGAGGAGTTCCAGCTCCACCCCGAGCAGTCCACGGACGCCATCGTGATCCACCACCCCGAGGCGAAGTACTTCAACGCACGGTGACGCGAGCGTGCCATTGAGCACACTGATCGGATAAGTCGTACACTGGTCGGTCCACTGAAGGCCGGTTCCCCCAGCGGGAACCGGCCTGCTCGTCCCTCAAGGAGGTATGTGGATGACCAGTACGGTTCCCGCGCCAGTAACCCGTACGGCCGAGGGCTCCGCCCTGCAGGCCGTGCTGCTCGACATGGACGGCACCCTGGTGGACACCGAGGGCTTCTGGTGGGACGTCGAGGTCGAGATCTTCGCCGGCCTCGGACACACCCTCGACGACTCGTGGCGCCATGTCGTGGTCGGCGGCCCGATGAGCCGCAGCGCCGGGTTCCTGATCGAGGCGACCGGGGCCGACATCGACCTCGCCGCACTCACCGTCCTGCTCAACGAGGGCTTCGAGGACCGCATCACCCGCGCTCTGCCCCTGATGCCCGGTGCCGCCCGGCTCCTCGCCGAGCTGGCCGAACACGAGGTGCCCACGGCCCTCGTCTCCGCCTCCCACCGGCGCATCATCGACCGCGTCATCGCGTCGCTCGGCGCCGGGAACTTCCGGCTGAGCGTGGCCGGCGACGAGGTCCCGCGGACCAAGCCGTACCCGGACCCCTATTTGTTCGCGGCCGCCGGACTCGGCGTGGACCCCACCCGATGCGCCGTCATCGAGGACACCGCGACCGGGGTCGCCTCGGCCGAGGCGGCGGGCTGCCAGGTGGTCGCCGTGCCCTCCGTGGCGCCGATCGCGCCCTCCCGCGTACGCACCGTCGTCCCCTCGCTGGAACAGGTCGACCTGGCATTCCTGCGTGACCTGATGCCGCTCCGATGATCGGAAGCGCGATCATTGGTGACGGCCGATGACGGAAATGCGATAGGCGTTCACCCAGCGTGCACCGCCGATAACAAGGAATTCGGCGGATGTACGCGCGGTGGAATTCCGATCTTCGCCGCGGTCTCGGCGGCGGCCGAATTCCACCCCATCCGAACCTCGCACGGTGTGTGACGTTCCCCACCCGTCCGAGGGTCGACAGTTGACTCTCCGTGTGCATGACGCCCTGGTGGACAGGGCTTCCGCGGGTCCATGTGTCCCGATTGATGAGTGGCTGTACGAATCATTCCACTGACGGTTGTTCAGTGCGTCCGCGGCCGGTTTCGCAGCGTGATGGAGTTTCAACTCCGGTGGCCGCGAACCCCCGTGCTGGTGCGGACTAATCTCATCGCGAGAACATCGCCCTTACCCCCGTGATCCGCCGCGACACCCCTGCATGCCGGGTACACGGACTCGACAGCTCTGGAGAAACTCGAGCATGAACCGCAAGACTTTGGTGCTGCCGGCCGTGGTAAGTCTGCTCGCGCCCGTACTCGCCGCCTGTGGCGGGTCCGACGGCGGAAGCGGCAGTGGGGACGCCATCGTCATGGGCACCACCGACCGGTTCACCGTCACCAAGGACGCCCCGGCTCCGCTCGACCCGGCGTACTCCTACGACGTCGGCACCTGGAACATCCTGCGCCAGACCGTGCAGACCCTGATGATCCAGCCCAAGGGCGAGGGCGAACCCGTCCCGGAGGCGGCCCAGAGCTGCGGCTTCACCGACACCGGCAACGAGCGCTACGCCTGCAAGCTGCGCAGCGGCCTCAAGTTCGCCAACGGCGACGCGGTCACCGCCGAGGACGTCAAGTTCTCCATCGAGCGCGCCCGCACCATCAAGGCCGACTCCGGTGTGTTCGCCCTGCTGTCCACGATCGACACCATCGAGACGCAGGGTGACAACGAAGTCATCTTCCACCTCAAGACCGCCGACGCCACGTTCCCCTTCAAGTTGTCGACTCCGGTCGCCGGCATCGTCAACCCCGACGACTACGAGAAGGACAAGCTGCGCGACGGCTTCTCGGTCGACGGCTCGGGCCCCTACACCCTCAAGGCCGAGACCGACGGCGACGAGATGACCAAGGCCGTGTTCACCAAGAACCCCCACTACAAGGGGACGCTGACGGTGAACAACGACGAGGTCGACATGGTGTCCTACGAGGACGCCGACAGCATGGGCACCGCCCTCGACAAGGGCGACATCGACCTGATGACCCGCACCATGTCTCCGGAGCAGATCAAGAAGCTCTCCGAGGCCTCCGCGACCGGGGACATCGACCTCGTCGAGCTGAACGGCCTCGAGATCCGCTACCTGGCCTTCGACACCACCGACCCGGCGGTCAAGGCCAAGGCCGTGCGTCAGGCGATGGCCCAGATCGTCAACCGCAGCGCGCTCGTCTCCGAGGTGTACGGCTCCCAGGCCGAGCCCCTCTACTCGCTGGTCCCGGCCACCCTCACGGGCCACTCCAACTCGTTCTTCAACACCTACGGCGACCCGAGCGTCGCGAAGGCCAAGTCCCTGCTGGCCGACGCCGACGTCACCGCCCCGGTGAAGCTGACGCTGAACTACACGACCGACCACTACGGCCCGGCCACCAAGCAGGAGTTCGAGGTGCTGCAGAAGCAGCTCAACGACAGCGGCCTGTTCGACGTCACCATCAAGGGCACCCCCTGGGACTCGTTCGTCCCCGCCGAGCGCAAGGGCGAGTACGCCGTCTACGGCATGGGCTGGTTCCCCGACTTCCCCGACGCCGACAACTTCGTCGCCCCGTTCCTCGACAAGGACAACTTCCTCAAGTCCCCGTACTCCAACGCGGACATCATCGACAAGCTGATCCCGGCCTCCCGCCGCGAGGCCGACCGCCTCACCGCCGCGAAGGACCTGACGGAGATCCAGGACATCGTCGCCAAGGACGTCCCGGTCCTGCCGCTGTGGCAGGGCAAGCAGTACGTGGCCGCGAACAACGACGTGACCGGCACCGCTTACGTGCTGAACTCCTCCGCGACTCTTCAGCTGTGGGAGCTCGGCAGCGGTGTGAGCAACTGACGCACCCCCTCCGGGGCCCGGAAAGACGGCCCCGGCGTGCAGAGAACCGACGACAAGGCATTTTGTGAACCTGCGTAACCCGTGGCCAGTCCTGCCGATCGTGGCGGGACTGGCCTCCGGCCTGTTGACCGGCTGCGGCACCCAGAGCGGGGGCTCCGGGGGTGACGCCTCCTCCGTGGTCCTGGGAATGTCCGACGACGTGCTCGCCACGGACCCCGCCTCCGGCTACGACCCGGGCTCCTGGCTGTTGTTCAACAACGTCTTCCAGTCGCTGCTGAGCTTCCCCAAGGGCGGCACGGAACCCGAACCGGACGCGGCCGAAGAGTGCTCCTTCACCGACACGCGGACCCAGGTCTACACATGCACGCTGAAGGACGGCCTGAAGTTCAGCAACGGCGACGAGCTCACGTCCGAGGACGTCAAGTTCTCCTTCGACCGCATGCTGAAGATCGACGACGATGCCGGTCCGGCCATCATGTTCCCCCTGCTCGACAAGGTCGAGACACCCGACGCCGAGACCGTCGTCTTCAAGCTCAAGGCCCCCGACGCCACCTTCCCCAGCAAGATCGCCTCGGGCGCCGGCTCCATCGTCGACCAGGAGCAGTACGACGCCGACGCCCTGCGCGAGGACGGCGCCGCCGTCGGCTCCGGCCCCTACACGCTGGACTCCTTCGGCGACGACGAGGCCGTGTTCTCGGTCAACGACAACTACCGGGGCAGCGCGGGCGAAGCCGACAACACCGGCGTCACCCTGAAGTTCTTCAGCGGCGACCAGAAGGCCCTCAAGCAGGCCCTGCTCGCGAACGAGATCGACATCGCCTACCGGGGCCTCACCGCCGCCGACGTCTCCGACATCCAGCAGAGCGCCGCCGACGGGGGCGCCGAGGTCGTCGAGGGCAGCAGCGCCGAGGTCCAGCACCTCGTCTTCAACATGGACGACCCGGTCGCCGGCAAGCTGGGCGTCCGCCGGGCCATCGCCCACCTGATCGACCGCGAAGCCCTGATCAAGGACGTGTACGAGGGCACCGCCGACCCCCTCTACTCGATCGTCCCGGCCGGTATCGCGGGCCACAACACCGCCTTCTTCGACCGCTACGGCGCCCGCCCCTCCCGCACCGCGGCCGCCGCCGCGCTCGCCGACGAAGGCATCACCGACAAGGTGAAGCTCACCCTCTGGTCCACCCCGACCCGCTACGGCCCGGCCACCGACCAGGAACTGAGGACGATCGCGGCCCAGCTGAACACCAGCGGCCTGTTCGACGCCGACGTCCGCTCCGTCGCCTACGGCCAGTACGAGAAGGACATCGCCGCCGGCAGGTACGGGGTCTACGTCAAGGGCTGGGTGCCCGACTACCCGGACGCCGACAACTTCACCTCGCCCTTCTTCGGCAAGGGCAACGTGCTGGACAACGACTACACGAACACCGCCATCACCGGCACGCTCATCCCGCGCACCGCCGCACAGAGCGACCGCACCGCCACCGACGCGGACTACGCCGAGCTGCAGAACATCGTCGCCAAGCAGGTGCCGGTCCTCCCGCTCTGGCAGGCCAAGCAGTACGCGGTCGTCGGCGAGAACGTCTACGGCCTGGAGAACTGCCTGGACGCCTCCACGGTGTTCCGCTTCTGGGAACTCAGCAAGAGCTGACGGCCCGACAGCCCCACGCAAGAAGGCGCCCCCTGGACAGGGGGCGCCTTCTCTTGCTCCTCCGGCACTACAGCCACAGCCACAGCCACAGCCACAGCTACAACCGCAGCTACTGCCGCTGCTCGCCGCCGCCGCTACTGCGCGCCGGGACGCACCAGACCGCTCTCGTACGCGTACACCGCGGCCTGCACCCGGTCGCGCAGACCCAGTTTGTTCAGCACGTGACCCACGTGCGTCTTCACGGTGGTCTCGCTGACGAACAGGTCGGCGGCGATCTCGGC
The DNA here is from genome assembly GCF_045161545.1 of Streptomyces sp. NBC_00637. Taxonomy (NCBI): domain Bacteria; kingdom Bacillati; phylum Actinomycetota; class Actinomycetes; order Kitasatosporales; family Streptomycetaceae; genus Streptomyces; species Streptomyces sp. NBC_00637. The sequence goes on from NZ_CP109046.1 coordinate 6,853,224, forward strand.
GTTGGACAGACCGCGCGCCACCAGCTTGAGCACCTCCACCTCACGGTCGGTCAGCGTGTGCAGGGTGTCCGGCACCGGCTCGTCGCCCGACGGCAGATGCGTGGCGTACTTGTCGAGCAGCCGACGCGTGATGCTCGGCGCCAGCATGGCCTCACCCGAGGCCACCACCCGGATGGCCTGCACCAGTTCATTGGCGGGGGCGTCCTTCAGCAGGAACCCGCTCGCCCCGGCCCGCAGCGCCTCCACCACGTACTCGTCGAGGTCGAAGGTGGTCAGCACCAGCACCTTCGCCGGCCCGTCCCGCCCCGGCCCGGTGATCTGCCGGGTCGCCTCCACCCCGTCCATCCGCGGCATGCGGATGTCCATCAGCACCACATCGGGCTGCAACGCCCGCACCTGGTCGAGAGCCTGGAGGCCGTCTCCGGCTTCGCCGACGACCGCGAGATCCTGCTCGGCCTCCAGGATCATCCGGAAGCCGGTACGCAGCAGCGGCTGGTCGTCGACGAGTAGGACGCGGATGGCCACGTATGTCTCCTTCTTTAGCCCGGCCCCATTCTGCCCTGAGCCCCGTCCCCGGACTCCGGCGCCCTCACCGGCAGTGTGATGGGCAGCGGATACGGCGGGGGAGTGCCACCGAACTCGGGACAGTGCGCCTGGTGGTCGCACCAGCCGCACAGCTTGGTCGGCCGGGGCCGCCACTCACCCGTCTCCGTCGCCAGCCGGATGGCTTCCCACAGGGCGAGCAACTTGCGCTCGACCCGCTCCAGATCGGCCTGCACCGGGTCGTAGGTCAGCACGTCACCACTGCCCAGGTACACGAGCTGGAGCCGCCGGGGGACGACGTTCTTCAGCCGCCACACCACCAGGGCGTAGAACTTCATCTGGAACAGCGCGCCCTCGGAGTACTCCGGCCGGGGCGCCTTGCCCGTCTTGTAGTCGACGATCCGCACCTCGCCGGAGGGCGCGACGTCGACCCGGTCGATGATCCCGCGCAGCCTCAGGCCCGAGTCCAGCTCCGTCTCGACGAACAGCTCCCGCTCGGCGGGCTCCAGCCGTGTCGGGTCCTCCAGCGTGAACCAGCGTTCGACCAGCCGCTCCGCCTCCACCAGCCAGCCGGCCAGCCGCTCACCCTCCGGATCGTCGGCGAACAGCTCCACCACCTCCGGCCGCGTCTCCCGCAGCCGGTCCCACTGGCCCGGGATCAGCGACTTGGCCCGCGGCGCGGTCCGCTCGGCGGCGGGCGCGTCAAAGAGCCGCTCGAGAACCGCGTGCACCAGGGTGCCCTTCGTGGCCGCCGGGCTGGGCTTCTCCGGCAGCCGGTCGATCACCCGGAACCGGTACAGCAGCGGGCACTGCATGAAGTCGCCGGCCCGCGAGGGCGAAAGCGAGGCGGGCGCTGTCGCGGCGACGGCCGTCGCCACCGCCTCCGGGACGACCGCCTCCGGGACGATAGCCCCCGCGGCGCCCGCCTCCGGGACGGCCGCCTCCGGGACGATCGCCTCTACGGCGCTCGCCTCCGTAGGTGCCGGATCCTCCACGACACCGCCACCGCCGTCGCCCACCCGGGCGACGCCCTCGCTGCTGCTCTCCATGCCCCAGACCATACGGCCCACCACTGACAGTCACCCAGCCCGCGCACCCGGCTCCTCCCGAACAGCGGCGACGACCGGGGAAACACGGGGGGTGCCGGGGCGGAACACGTCACGACCGCCGCATACCATCGGTCCGAGACCCTCCCGCCCTGCACGAGCGGGAGACGCTTCGACGAGGGGACACCGTGGTGGAAAGCGGCGGGACCGGGCGGCCGCGGCCGGACAGCGAAGAGTCGGCCGAGCACCCCGCGACACCTGCGTCTCCGGCCACCGACCTCGCGCACACCCCGGACCCGGGCACCCCCGGCCCGGCCGAGCCCGACGCCGAACCGGCGCCGCCCACCTCCGAGACACGAGAGCCGAACGAACCCGCGCCCGCCGAACCCGCGCCCGCCGACGGTGGCGACGCCCCCGAGAAGCCCGCGGCACCCGGCGACGACCACCGCGCGGCCGGTACGCACGCGGACGGCAAGGGCGAGCCCGGGGCCGAGAGGGAGCCCGGGGCCGAGAGGGAGCCCGGGGCCGAGAGGGAGCCCGGGGCCGAGGGGGAGACCGGGGCCGAGGGGGAGACCGGCGCCAAGACGGAGACCGGGGTCGACACCGGGGCCAGGACGGCCGAGGGCGGGCAACCGGAGACTCCCGCCGCCACTCCCGCCACTCCCGCCACTCCCGCCACTCCCACCCCCGCCCCGACCCTCACCAAAGGCCCCCCGCCCCAGCGCCCCCCGGAGCAGCCGCGCGGCGGCCTCCTCATGGGCCGCCCCTTCGGTGTCCCCGTCTACGTCGCGCCCAGCTGGTTCCTCGTAGCCGCTCTCATCACCTGGGTCTTCGGGAACCAGCTCGACCGCGTGCTCCCCGAACTCGGCGCCCTGCGCTACCTCGTCTCCCTCTTCTTCGCGGTCGCCTTCTACGCCTCGGTGCTCATCCACGAGCTGGCCCACACCATCGCCGCCCTGCGCTTCAAACTCCCGGTCCGCCGCATCCAGCTCCAGTTCTTCGGCGGCGTCTCCGAGATCGAGAAGGAGGCGGAGACCCCCGGCCGGGAGTTCTGGCTGGCCTTCGTCGGCCCGTTGCTCTCGCTGGTCCTCGCCGGCCTCTTCTACCTCGCCATGCAGCCCGTGGAGCCCGGCACCGTGCCCGGCGTCCTGCTGGCCGGCCTGATGATCTCCAACCTCATCGTGGCGATCTTCAACCTGCTGCCGGGTCTCCCGCTCGACGGCGGCCGCATGCTCCGCGCCGTCGTCTGGAAGCTCACCGGCAAGCCGATGAACGGCACCATCGCCGCCGCCTGGGTCGGCCGCGCGCTCGCCGTCTCGGTCCTGATCGGCCTGCCGCTGCTCACCCAGTCCGGCGCCCTCGGCTCCAGCGCCGAGGACAGCGTCGGCATGGACACCGTCACCGACGCCCTCCTCGCGGCCATCCTCGCCGCGATCATCTGGACCGGAGCCGGCAACAGCCTGCGCATGGCCCGCCTGCGCGAGCACCTCCCCGAACTGCGCGCCCGCACCCTCACCCGGCGTGCCGTCCCCGTCGAGACCCACACCCCCCTCTCCGAGGCCCTGCGCCGCGCCAACGACGCCGGCGCCCGCGCCCTCGTCGTCGTCGACGCCCACGGCGAACCGCTCTCCCTGGTCCGCGAGGCCGCCATCGTCGGGGTGCCCGAACACCGCCGCCCCTGGGTCGCCGTCAGCGGCCTCGCCCAGGACCTCACCGACGGCATGCGGGTCTCCGCCGAGCTGTCCGGCGAGGACCTCCTCGACGTCCTGCGCGCCACCCCCGCCACCGAGTACCTCGTGGTCGAGGAGACCGGCGAGATCTTCGGCGTCCTGTCCGCCGCCGACGTCGAGCGCGCCTTCGTCAAGGCCATGGCCAGGCCCTCCTAGCCGGCCTCTCCCCGTGGTCGGCGGCCCCGGCAAACCCCGGTAGGCTGTTCACATGTCCGAACCGACCGGTGCCGCCCGCAGGCGCGGGCCCTTCAAGGTCGGGGACCAGGTTCAGCTGACCGACCCCAAGGGCCGCCACTACACGTTCACGCTCGAGGCCGGGAAGAACTTCCACACCCACAAGGGTTCCTTCCCGCACGACGAACTGATCGGTGCTCCCGAGGGCAGCGTTGTCCGCACCACCGGGAACGTCGCCTACCTCGCGCTGCGCCCCCTGCTCCCCGACTACGTCCTCTCCATGCCCCGCGGGGCAGCCGTCGTCTACCCGAAGGACGCGGGGCAGATCCTCGCCTTCGCCGACATCTTCCCCGGCGCCCGCGTCGTCGAAGCCGGCGTCGGCTCCGGCTCGCTCAGCAGCTTCCTGCTGCGCGCCATCGGCGACCAGGGCATGCTGCACAGCTACGAGCGCCGCGAGGACTTCGCCGAGATCGCCCAGCAGAACGTGGAGCGCTACTTCGGCGGTCCGCACCCCGCCTGGCAGCTCACCGTCGGCGACCTCCAGGACAACCTGTCCGACACCGACGTCGACCGCGTCATCCTCGACATGCTCGCCCCCTGGGAGTGCCTGGAGGCCGTCTCCAAGGCCCTCGTGCCCGGCGGCATCCTGTGCTGCTACGTGGCCACCACCACCCAGCTCGCCCGCACCGTCGAGTCCATCCGCGAGATCGGCTCCTTCAACGAGCCGACCTCCTGGGAGTCGATGATCCGCAACTGGCACGTGGAGGGCCTGGCGGTCCGCCCGGACCACCGGATGATCGGTCACACCGGCTTCCTGCTCACCGCCCGTCGCCTCGCCGACGGCGTCGAGCCGCCCATGCGCCGCCGCCGCCCCGCCAAGGGCGCCTACGGCGAGGACTACACCGGCCCCAACGCCGACGGAGGCAGCGGCCGCTGACGCCGCCCCAGCACAGCGCTCACGACAAGGCGCCGTGACCGGTTCCCGGACTCACCGGAACTCGGCCACGGCGCCCTGTCGTTGGCGCCGACGGACACCGGTCCGCCACCGGACCCGGCACCGTTCGGACACCGGTCCGGCACGGCTCGGCACGGCTCGGCACCGGAGGGCGACGCGGCCGACAGCCAAGCCGGGGTCCGGGCCGCGATCCGGGGCCGGCATCCACGTCCGATATCCCGTACCCCGGCGTTCCCCCACCCTGTGACGTGTGGCACGATGCTGGCCAATCCCCCCGCCCCACCGGCACAGCCACCACAGGAGACACTGCCAGTGCAGCAATCCGCCCTCCCGGAACTGGCACACACCCACACCCGGCCCATCCACTGGGTCGCGACCGCCGCCGCCCTCGCCGGCGTCGTCGCCCTCTCCTCGCTTCTGCAGCCCAAACCCGCCACAGCCGCCCAGGCCGCGGGACCGGAAGCCGAGCCCGCCCCCGTCTCCACCGCGGCCCCCGCCACCACCGGCGTCGACTTCCCCCTCGAATGCGGTCCCGTACAGGCCCTCGTGGTCAAGAAGGCCAGCGGCGACCTCGACGGCGACGGCGCACCGGAGACCGTCGCCGTGGTCCACTGCGACGCCCCCATGGGAACCCCGCCCGACGGCGTCTACGTCCTCACCCAGGGCGCGGACGGCGCGCACGCGCGCGTGGTGGCGACCCTCGTCGACCCCAAGGCCCGCAACACCGTCACGAGCCTCTCCGTCGGCCACGGAGCCGTCCTCGCCACTCTCCTCGGCTACTCCACGGCCGACATACCCAGTTGCTGCCCCGATGTGACGGACAGCGCCAAGTGGCAGTGGCGGGACGACAGATTCATCCGCTCGACCCCCGCGGGCGCACACAGCGTCTGAGCCCGGCCGCCTGCCCTGTGAGAAATCAGACAGGCGTCACATTCCGCGTCCGGGAACTCACTCCGCGTCGGGACCGTAGACCTCGACGCTGTCCGAAACGCGACGCACATGGATGCAGTCGCCCGGACACTCCCGCGCCGAGTCCACCACGTCGGTCAACAACGGCAACGGCACCGGGGTCGTGGCCCCCTTGGCCTGGAGCAGTTCGTCGTCGGCGCTCTTGACGTACGCCAGACCGTCGATGTCCAGCTCGAACACCTCGGGCGCGTACTGGGCGCAGATCCCGTCGCCGGTACAGAGATCCTGGTCGATCCAGACCTCCAGCTCCTCGGTGCCGACTCCGGCCTCCTGCTGCACGCCCATATCTCCTGCCGTTTACTGTCGAGCCGCAAGGGAACGATGCAGGCTCTGACGGGTGTTGAACACTTCGACCCTACCCTCGGCGGCTTCCGGAGTGTGTTCGGTGGGTATTCCCCTGGCGTGAGGGAGAGCGCAAGGGTGAAGATCGGACACACCTCGACAGTCTTTGTGATCTAGGGGTTTCAATCGACACCCGCCCAGGTAGGGTCTGGAAGCGTCCAGCTCCCCTTGGAGGAGGTGAGGACCGTGGCAGCCCACGACGACGACATGAACCGCGGCATCCGCCCGGGACGAGGGTCCGACGACCCGTCCGGGCAGATTGCCTACCTTGAGCAGGAGATCGCCGTCCTGCGACGCAAGCTCGCCGACTCTCCGCGGCACACGAGGATTCTCGAAGAGCGGATCGTCGAACTACAGACAAACCTGGCCGGCGTGTCCGCCCAGAACGAGCGACTCGCGAACACCCTCCGTGAGGCCCGCGACCAGATCGTGGCCCTCAAGGAGGAAGTCGACCGGCTCGCCCAGCCGCCGGCCGGCTTCGGTGTCTTCCTCGCGGCGAACGAGGACGGCACGGCCGACATCTTCACCGGGGGCCGCAAACTCCGGGTGAACGTCAGCCCCAGCGTCGAGCTCGAAGAGCTCCGGCGCGGCCAGGAAGTAATGCTCAACGAAGCGCTCAACGTGGTCGAGGCCATGGAGTACGAGAGCGTCGGCGACATCGTCACCCTCAAGGAGATCCTCGAGGACGGCGTGCGCGCCCTCGTGCAGGGGCACACCGACGAGGAACGGGTGGTCAGGCTCGCCGAGCCGCTGCTCGACGTCGTCATCCGCCCCGGCGACGCCCTGCTGCTCGAGCCCCGCTCCGGCTACGTCTACGAGGTCGTTCCCAAGAGCGAGGTCGAGGAACTCGTCCTCGAAGAGGTCCCCGACATCGGCTACGAGCAGATCGGCGGCCTCGGCGGACAGATCGAGATGATCCGCGACGCGGTGGAGCTCCCGTATCTGTACCCCGACCTCTTCAAGGAGCACGAGCTGCGGCCGCCCAAGGGCGTCCTGCTCTACGGACCGCCCGGATGCGGCAAGACGCTCATCGCCAAGGCCGTCGCCAACTCGCTGGCCAAGAAGGTCGCCGAGGTCACCGGCCAGGCCACCGGCAAGAGCTTCTTCCTCAACATCAAGGGCCCGGAGCTCCTCAACAAGTACGTCGGCGAGACCGAGCGGCAGATCCGCCTCGTCTTCCAGCGTGCGAGGGAGAAGGCCTCCGAGGGCACTCCCGTCATCGTCTTCTTCGACGAGATGGAATCCCTCTTCCGCACCCGTGGCTCCGGCGTCAGCTCCGACGTGGAGAACACCATCGTCCCGCAGCTCCTCGCCGAGATCGACGGCGTCGAGGGCCTGCAGAACGTGGTCGTCATCGGTGCCTCCAACCGCGAGGACATGATCGACCCGGCCATCCTGCGCCCCGGCCGTCTCGACGTGAAGATCAAGATCGAGCGCCCGGACGCCGAAGCGGCCAAGGACATCTTCCAGAAGTACCTCACCGAACGCCTCCCCCTGCACTCCGAGGACGTGGGCGAACACGGCGGCGACAGGACCATCACCGTCCAGAGCATGATCCAGACGGCCGTGGAACACATGTACGCCGAATCCGAGGAAAACCGCTTCCTGGAAGTCACCTACGCCAACGGCGACAAGGAAGTCCTGTACTTCAAGGACTTCAACTCCGGCGCGATGATCGAGAACATCGTCGGCCGAGCGAAGAAGATGGCCATCAAGGACTTCCTCGACCACAACCAGAAGGGCCTTCGGGTCTCCCACCTCCTCCAGGCGTGCGTGGACGAGTTCAAGGAGAACGAGGACCTGCCCAACACCACCAACCCCGACGACTGGGCCCGGATCTCCGGAAAGAAGGGCGAACGGATCGTGTACATCCGTACCCTCATCACCGGAAAGCAGGGCGCGGACACCGGACGCTCCATCGACACGGTGGCGAACACCGGACAGTACCTGTAAGAACAGGGCGGCTGCGGGTGCCCACCACGGGGTACCCGCAGCCGACTGCTTTTCGGGCCACGGCTGGAGCAAGGCAATGACGCAAATGATCTCCCCACCAGCGCGGAGGCGTTCTAGGCTCTTCCGTACCGCCGGGTCGCGCAGTGCGGGGACGGGCACCGCACACGCGCCGGAGCACCACCGGTATCTGAGCGGCGCCCACGACCGAGGGCGCCGCCGGGCAAGGAGGGCCGCATGACCGTACGGCGAGTAATGGGCATCGAGACGGAGTACGGCATCTCCGTCCCCGGCCACCCCAACGCCAATGCCATGCTCACCTCGTCCCAGATCGTCAACGCCTACGCGGCGGCGATGCACAGGGCCCGCCGGGCCCGCTGGGACTTCGAGGAGGAGAACCCGCTGCGGGACGCGCGCGGTTTCGACCTCGCCCGCGAGGTCGCCGACTCCAGCCAGCTCACCGACGAGGACATCGGCCTCGCCAACGTCATCCTCACCAACGGCGCACGCCTCTATGTCGACCACGCGCACCCCGAGTACAGCGCGCCGGAGGTCACCAATCCCCGCGACGCCGTCCTGTGGGACAAGGCCGGCGAGCGGATCATGGCCGAGGCCGCCGAGCGGGCCGCCGCGCTGCCCGGCGCGCAGCCGATCCACCTCTACAAGAACAACACCGACAACAAGGGCGCCTCCTACGGCACGCACGAGAACTACCTGATGAAGCGGGAGACCGCCTTCTCGGACATCGTGCGCCACCTGACGCCCTTCTTCGTCTCGCGCCAGGTGGTCACCGGCGCCGGGCGCGTCGGAATCGGTCAGGACGGCCACGAGCACGGCTTCCAGCTCAGTCAGCGCGCCGACTACTTCGAGGTCGAGGTCGGCCTGGAGACGACGCTGAAGCGCCCGATCATCAACACGCGCGACGAGCCGCACGCCGACGCGGAGAAGTACCGCCGCCTCCATGTGATCATCGGCGACGCGAACCTCTCCGAGATCTCGACCTATCTGAAGCTGGGCACCACGGCACTCGTGCTGTCGATGATCGAGGACGGCTTCATCGCGGTGGACCTGGCGGTCGACCAGCCCGTCCGCACCCTGCACCAGGTCTCCCACGACCCGACGCTGAAGCGGCTGGTCACCCTGCGCAGCGGCCGCACGCTGACCGCGGTCCAGCTGCAGATGGAGTACTTCGAGCTGTCGCGCAAGTACGTGGAGGAGCGGTTCGGCTCGGACGCCGACGATCAGACGAAGGACGTCCTCGCACGCTGGGAGGACACCCTGAACCGTCTGGAGAACGACCCGATGAGCCTCGCCGGCGAACTGGACTGGATCGCCAAGCGCGAGCTCATGGAGGGCTACCGGCGCCGTGACGGCCTCGACTGGGACGCCGCCCGCCTCCACCTCGTCGACCTGCAGTACGCCGACGTACGGGCCGACAAGGGCCTCTACAACCGCCTGGCGGCCCGCGGCCGCATGAAGCGCCTGCTGGACGAGACCGAGGTCGAGCGGGCGGTCACGAAGCCCCCGGAGGACACCCGCGCGTACTTCCGCGGCCGCTGCCTGGAGCAGTACGCCGACGACGTCGCCGCCGCCTCCTGGGACTCGGTGATCTTCGATCTGCCGGGCCGGGATTCGCTCCAGCGCGTCCCAACCCTCGAACCTCTTCGCGGAACGCGAAATCACGTCAAGGAGCTCCTGGACCGCTGCCGCACGGCAGAAGACCTGGTCAAGGTCCTCTCGGGCCACTGAACGACCACCCGGACGCGACCTCCCGGGCGGGGTGGAAACCCTCCCGTCCGGGAATCATCGAGGTGGCCCCCGTACGTTGTGGCAACTGCGGGGCCGATGTCGGACCCGGCTTGTAGGGTCTGATCATCACCGATCGGCAGGAATGCCGACCTGTCGACCATGTCGGGCGAAAGAGCGGGGTGAGGGTTATGGCGACCAAGGACACCGGCGGCGGCCAGCAGAAGGCGACGCGCTCCACGGAGGAGGTCGAGGAGCAGGCGCCCGAGGCGCAGGCGTCGGAGGACCTCAAGGAGCGTCAGGAGAAGCTGAGCGACGACGTGGACTCGGTTCTGGACGAGATCGACGATGTCCTCGAGGAGAACGCCGAGGACTTCGTTCGAAGCTTCGTTCAGAAGGGTGGCGAGTAGCCTTCGATCTGAAGGCGTCGGGGGAGTTCGGGTTGGGAAGCGAAGAAGTTGTGCAGCGCTGCGCGCGGTCTGACGAGCAGGCCGCGCGCAGCCTCCGCCCGCGGACGGCCACCCCCTGACGCCTTGCGTCGGCGGCGTCGGCCACGCAGGTTGATCACCGTCGTCCGGCGGGTAGGGTCCGTGGCATACCGAGCTTCAACTGCAATTCCGGCCTCGGCCTGTTGAGGGATGACCCCGCAGCCGGGTACCGAGCAGCCGTATATCTGGAAGGAAACGCGTGGAAGCCAACACTCGTAGCACCGGGCGTCTACCGGCTGCCTTCCTGACGCCCGGGTCCTCGTCCTTCATGGACTTTCTCTCCGACCACCAGCCGGAGCTGCTGCCCGGCAAGCGGCAGCTGCCCCCGACGCAGGGTGTGATCGAGGCGCCGCACGGCACGACGATCGTCGCCGTGACGTTCCCCGGTGGTGTCGTGCTCGCCGGTGACCGTCGCGCCACGATGGGCAACGTCATCGCGCAGCGGGACATCGAGAAGGTCTTCCCGGCTGACGAGTACTCGGCCGTCGGAATCGCCGGCACCGCCGGTCTGGCCGTCGAGATGGTGAAACTGTTCCAGCTGGAGCTGGAGCACTTCGAGAAGGTCGAGGGGGCGCAGCTCTCGCTCGAGGGCAAGGCGAACCGGCTGTCGACCATGATCCGTTCCAACCTCGGCATGGCCATGCAGGGGCTGGCGGTCGTGCCCCTCTTCGCCGGGTTCGACGTGGACCGGGACCGGGGCCGGATCTTCTCCTACGACGTCACGGGCGGTCGCTCCGAGGAGCACAACTACGCCGCCACCGGCTCCGGCTCGATCTTCGCGCGCGGGGCGATGAAGAAGCTCTTCCACAAGGACCTGACCGAGGACGAGGCCACGACTCTCGTGGTCCAGGCCCTCTACGACGCGGCGGACGACGACTCGGCGACCGGTGGTCCCGATGTCGCGCGCCGGATCTACCCCATCGTCACCGTGATCACCGAGGACGGCTTCCGCCGGCTCACCGATGAGGAGTCGTCGGAGATCGCCCGCTCGATCCTGGCGCGTCGCCTGGAACAGCCGGACGGCCCGCGCGCCGCCCTGCTGTAGCGGCGGCCCCGTTCTCATCCCAGGCGATCCAGTGACTTCGACAGAAAGGGACGGATAACCGGTGTCGACTCCGTTCTATGTCTCACCCCAGCAGGCGATGGCCGACCGTGCCGAGTACGCGCGCAAGGGCATCGCGCGCGGCCGCAGCCTCGTCGTGATCCAGTACGCCGACGGCATCGTGTTCGTCGGTGAGAATCCGTCCCGTGCGCTGCACAAGTTCAGCGAGATCTACGACCGGATCGGCTTCGCGGCCGCCGGCAAGTACAACGAGTACGAGAACCTGCGGATCGGTGGCGTGCGGTACGCCGACCTGCGTGGTTACACCTATGACCGTGACGACGTGACCGCCCGTGGTCTGGCCAACGTGTACGCCCAGACGCTGGGCACGATCTTCTCCTCGGCGGGCGAGAAGCCCTACGAGGTGGAGCTGGTGGTGGCCGAGGTGGGCGCCACGCCGGACGGGGACCAGATCTACCGGTTGCCGCACGACGGTTCGATCGTGGACGAGCACGGCTCGGTGGCGGTCGGCGGCAACGCCGAGCAGATCAGCAGTTACCTGGATCAGCGTCACCAGGAGGGCATGAGTCTGGCCGAGGCGCTGAAGCTGGCGGTGCAGGCCCTGTCGCGCGACACCAACGGCACGGAGCGGGAGATTCCCGCCGAGCGCCTGGAGGTGGCGGTGCTGGACCGTACCCGGCCGCAGTCGCGCAAGTTCAAGCGGATCGTGGGCCGTCAGCTGGGCCGGCTGCTGGAGACGGACGGCGCGTCCACCGAGGCGGAGAGCTCCGAGGAGGAGTAGCGCCGTCCGTGTTTCACCCTCTTGTGCGCCCCGGTCGATGATTCGGCCGGGGCGCAGGGCGTCTCAGGAGGCGCTCGGTGGCGCCGTGGAGGCCCGGACGACCAGTTCGACGGGGATGTCCCCGCCGTCCGGCGTGCGGCCCTCCAGGACGGCCAGGAGGGCCCGCATGCCCCGTTCGCCGAACAGCTCGGCGTCCAGCCGTACGGTCGTCAGCTCGGGGTCGAGGGCGGTGGCCAGGGCGAGGTCGTCCAGGCCGGTGACGGACATGTCGTCGGGGACGCGCAGACCGAGGCGCCGCAGGGCCTTGTAGACGCCCGCCGCGAGCTTGTCGTCGTCGCAGACGACGGCGGTGGGGCGGGGCCCCGGGACGCTCAGCGCCGCCTCGGCGGCGGCCAGGGCGCCGTCGATGGAGATGGGGGCGGGGGCGGTGCGCAGGGACGTCCCCGCCGTCGCCCCGAGCCGGGCGGCGAGTTCCCGCGCGCGCACCTCGAAGGTCCAGGACGGGATATCGGCCGCGAGGTGCAGGAAGCGGCGGTGGCCGAGGCCGAGCAGGTGGTCGGCGACCTGGCGGACGCCGTCGGCGATGTCGAGGTTGACCGTGGCGGCGCCGAGGCTGCCGCGGGGGTCGCTGTCCAGCATCACCAGGGGGAGTTGGTCGCCGCGGATGGCGGTCAGCGCGTCGGCGGCCATGGAGGAGGCGAGGACGCCGTCCAGCGCGGCCTGGGCGGAGGCGAACGGGTCACGGGCGGGGCCGACGCCCTCGGGGGAGGGGTACAGGACCACGCCGAAGCCGTGCTCGGCCGCGACGCGCGCCGCCCCGGTGTACACGCCGGCGAAGAACTCCGTGGTGAGCGCGGGGACGACGAGTAGGACCGTACGGGTGCGGCCGAGGCGGAGGTTGCGGGCGGCGAGGTTGGGCCGGTAGCCGAGGTCGCGGGCCGCCTCCCGTACGCGTTCCGCGGTGGTCTCGGAGACGCGGCCGCGCCACTTGTCGCCGAGTACGAGGGAGACGGCCGCCTGGGAGACCCCTGCGGCCTGGGCGACGTCACGGCTCGTCGGGCGCGTGCTACCTCGTGCCACCGTGGGCCTGCTCCTTCGTCTGGACTGGCGAACAGCGCACATGGTACGTATGACGAGAGACGTTATACGTAAAACCTACGAGGTGGCCCATCGCCTCGGGTGAGCCGACGGAGGCGGGACATGGCCGCGGGGTACCTGGAGATCCTCAGGGCGAAACACGCCGCCCGGTTGCTGACCGGCACGCTCGTCGGCCGGCTGCCCAACGCCACGGCGGCCATCGCGATCGTGCTGTTCGTGCGCGCGCAGGGCGGCACGTACAGCCTCGCCGGCGCGCTGGCGGCCGTGTACGGCGTCGCCAACGCCGTCGGGCAGCCGCTCCTGGGCCGGCTGGTCGACCTGCGCGGGCAGCCGCGGGTCCAGCTGCCCGCGGCGCTCGCCTCGGCCCTCGCCATGGCGGCCTTCGCCTTCGTGGGCACCGACCCGCCGGCGCTCGCCTACCTGGCGGTGGCGGCCGCCGGACTCTTCACGCCGCCCCTGGAGGGCGGGCTGCGGGCGCTGTGGCCGGCGGTGCTCCGCCGCGAGGACCAGGTGCACACCGCGTACGCGATGGACGCGGTGGCGCAGGAGGTGATGTTCACCGTCGGACCGCTGCTGGTGACCCTGTGCGTGTCGCTCTGGTCGGCGCAGGGGGCCCTGCTGGCGCTGAACGCGGTCGGGGTGCTGGGCGCGCTGTCGGTGGTCGTGTCGCCGCCCTCGCGCGCGTGGCGCTCGGCCCCCCGCGAGGCGCACTGGCTGGGCGCGCTGCGGTCGCCGGGTCTGCTGGCGCTGCTCGGCGCGTTCCTGTTCATCGGTCTCGCGCTCGGGTCCATCACGGTGGCGTCCGTGCCGTACGCGGACGACCACGGCGGCGACGCGGTGTACGGCTGGCTGATGGCGGCGCTGGGCCTCGGCGCGCTGCTCGGTGGCGTGGTGTACGGGGCGCGGCAGTGGGCGGGTGCCCCGGAGCGGCGACTGCGGGGCCTGGTGGCGCTTCTGGCGGTGTGTTACCTGCCGCTGACGCTGATGCCGGGCGCGGTGGCCATGGTGGCGCTGACGGCGCTCGCGGGCGTGTTCCTGGCGCCTGCCATCGCGTGCGCGTTCGTCATCGTGGACCGGCACGCGCCGCGCGGGACGGTCACGGAGGCGTTCTCCTGGCTGGTGACGACGTTCACCGTCGGCGCCTCGGTGGGAACGGGCCTCGCGGGTCCGGTCGTCGAGGCCGGCGGCGCGCAGTGGGGGTTCACGGTGCCGGCTGTCGCCGGTGCCGTGTCGCTGGTGGTTTTGCTGGCCACAGGGCGGGTAATGGCGGTTCCCGTCGGAAGTGGGGTCGTTGCGGCTTCATCGGAAAATGATCCAAACCGTGCTGCCGAACCCCGTTTCAGTTCAGGGGATCGGGCGTAATGTTCACTCATGGACCGCCGCATTTTCGGGCTGGAGAACGAGTACGGCGTCACATGTACGTTCAGGGGACAGCGCCGGCTGTCTCCCGACGAGGTGGCGCGGTACCTCTTCCGCCGTGTCGTGTCATGGGGCCGAAGCAGCAATGTCTTTCTGCGAAACGGCGCCCGCCTCTATCTCGACGTGGGATCGCATCCGGAATACGCGACACCGGAATGTGACAACGTGACCGAGTTGGTCACCCACGACAAGGCCGGCGAGCGCATTCTCGAAGGACTCCTGGTGGACGCGGAACGACGCCTGCACGAGGAAGGAATCGCGGGCGACGTCTACCTCTTCAAGAACAACACGGACTCGGCGGGCAACTCTTATGGTTGCCACGAGAACTACCTGGTGGCCCGGCACGGGGAGTTCTCCCGGCTCGCGGACATCCTGATCCCGTTCCTGGTGACCCGCCAGCTGCTGTGCGGCGCGGGCAAGGTGCTCCAGACGCCCCGTGGGGCGGTCTACTGCGTCAGTCAGCGGGCCGAGCACATCTGGGAGGGCGTCTCCTCCGCGACGACCCGCTCACGGCCCATCATCAACACGCGCGACGAGCCGCACGCGGACGCCGAGCGTTACCGCCGTCTGCACGTCATCGTCGGCGACTCCAACATGTCCGAGACGACCATGCTGCTGAAGGTCGGCGCGACCGACCTGGTGCTGCGCATGATCGAGGCGGGCACCGTCATGCGGGACCTGACGCTGGAGAACCCGATCCGGGCGATCCGCGAGGTCAGTCACGACATCACCGGCCGGCGCAAGGTGCGGCTGGCCAGCGGCCGGGAGGCCTCCGCGCTGGAGGTGCAGCGGGAGTACTACGAGAAGGCCGTGGACTTCGTCGAGCGCCGGGGTGTGCGTACCGGCACCGTGGACCAGGTCCTGGAGCTGTGGGGCCGCACGCTGGACGCGATCGAGGCCGAGGACCTCGACCGGATCGGCACCGAGATCGACTGGGTGATGAAGTACAAGCTCATCGAGCGGTACCGGGCCAAGCACAACATGACCATGTCGCATCCTCGGGTGGCGCAGATAGACCTCGCTTATCACGACATCCACCGTCGTCGTGGTCTGTACTACCTGTTGGAGCGAAAGGGCCAAGCGGCGCGGATCTGCAACGACTTGAAGATCTTCGAGGGCAAGTCGGTGCCGCCGCAGACCACCAGGGCGCGGTTGCGCGGCGACTTCATCCGCCGCGCGCAGGAGCAGCGCCGGGACTTCACGGTCGACTGGGTGCACCTGAAGCTCAACGACCAAGCGCAGCGCACCGTGTTGTGCAAGGACCCGTTCAGGTCGGTGGACGACCGGGTGGAGAAGCTGATCGCCGGAATGTGAGAGACGCGTTCCGCACCCGGTGCGGAACGCGACACGGGCGCCGTACGTTCCCGTACGGCGCCCTTCGCACGTCGACAAACGTCGCTAAGGTAGCGCGCACGCCATCAGAAGATCGACCGATTACGAGGCTTCATCGTGCGCCGACGCTCACTCATCCTTGCCGCCGTACCCGCGGGACTGGTCACTCTCGCCGCGTGCGGCGACGACAAGTCCGACTCGAGCAAGGCGAGCGACAGCGCGTCGTCCTCCGCCGGGGCCACGCCTCCACCGAAGATCGTCGACGGCCCGCTGCCGGCCATCACGGCGGGTGTGAAGTTCGACGAGAAGCCGACGGTCGCCAAGGGCACCGGTAAGCCCTCGGACCAGCTGGCGGTGAAGACGGTGATCGCGGGCAGCGGCAAGACCGTCGCGGAGAACGACTACATCCAGGCCAACTGCCTCGGCCAGATCTGGGACAGCGCGAAAGTCCTGCTCAACACCTACGACACCAAGAAGCCGCTGTTCACCCAGCTCGCGCAGGGCGGCACCATCGACGGCTGGCGCTACGCGCTGACGGGCAAGAAGACCGGCAGCCGGGTGCTCTTCTCGGTGCCGCCGACCTGGGCCTTCGGCAAGGACGGCGACACGGACACGGGGATCAAGGGCACCGACACGCTGGTGTTCGTCTTCGACATCCAGGACACGTTCAACGCGAAGAGCTCGGCCAAGGGCAAGGACGTGCCGCAGGACGACGCCGCCGTGCCGAAGGTGGGCACGAACACCGACGGCAAGGCGCCCTCGATCCAGATCCCCAAGTCGGACCCGCCGGCCAAACTGGTGTCGAACTACGTGATCGAGGGAGACGGCGCCAAGCTCGCGGCGGACGACACCGTGCTGGTGCAGTACAAGGGCGTCGTCTGGGACACGGGCAAGGAGTTCGACTCCACGTACAGCCGCAGCGCGCTGACCTCCTTCTCGCTCCAGCAGGTGGTGAAGGGCTGGGCGCAGGGTCTGACCGGCAAGAAGGTGGGCAGCCGGGTCGTCATCGTCGTTCCGCCGTCGCTGGGTTACGGCGACAGCCCGCCCAGTGGCAGCGGCATCGAGAAGGACTCCACGATGGTGTTCTCCGTGGACATCATCGCCAAGGTGTGAGGCCGGCGAAGGTGTAAGACTGTCCGTGTTGCCTTTCCGTGAGACATGCAGGAGCCAGTGACGTGAGCATTGACAAGCCCGAGATCGACTTCCCCGAAGGCGCGCCCCCGGCGGACCTCGAGATCAAGGACATCTGGGAGGGCGACGGCGAGGTGGCGCAGGCCGGCCACAACGTCAGCGTCCACTACGTCGGTGTCGCCTTCAGCACCGGTGAGGAGTTCGACGCCAGCTGGAACCGTGGGACGCCGTTCCGCTTCCCGCTCGGTGGCGGACGCGTCATCAAGGGCTGGGACCAGGGCGTGCAGGGCATGAAGGTCGGCGGCCGTCGCCAGCTGACCATCCCGGCCCACCTCGCCTACGGCGACCAGAGCCCCACTCCGGCGATCAAGCCCGGCGAGACGCTGATCTTCGTCGTGGACCTGCTCGGGGTCTGACCGTCGTACGACCAGTGTTGATCACCTGGGGTCCATGCCCGCCCGGGCATGGGCCCTCGGCTTTTGCCCGGGCGCCGCGGGGCGGTACGGTCGACGATCGTAAGCACCATAGGGGAGGCGAAGGGCGTCGATGGCCATTGCCAAGGCCGAGCGGCTGATGAACCTGGCGCTGTGTCTGCTCGGGACGCGCCGGCCGCTCAGCAAGCGTGAGCTGCGCGACTCCATCGAGGCGTATGTCGAGACCTTCCGGCCGGGCACCGGCGCGGCGGGGTCGGACGACTCCTTCAACCGGATGTTCGAGCGGGACAAGGACGACCTTCGCGAGCTGGGCCTGGTCATCGAGACCGTGGAGAGCCTGGACGGCGAGATCGGCTACCTCGCCCGCCGCGACAGCAACCGCCTGCCGCCCATCACCCTGGACGCCGAGGAGGCGGCGGCGCTGGGTCTGGCCGCCAAGGTGTGGCAGCAGGCCCGGCTGGCGGGCGCCGCGAGCGGCGCACTCCAGAAACTGCGCGCCGCGGGGCTCCCCGAGGACGTCGACCCGTACGAGGCGCATGGCGCCCTGGAGCCCCGGATCCCCGTGCACGAGGCCGCGTTCGAGCCGCTGATGCTGGCCTGCCGCGACCGCCGGCCCGTCATGTTCGACTACCGCAAGGCCACCGCCGCGCACCCGGAGCCCCGGCACGTCGAGCCGTGGGCGCTGGAGTGCTGGCGCGGTCACTGGTACCTGGCCGGATTCGACCGCGACCGGGGCGCCGAGCGCGTCTTCCGGCTCTCGCGGATCACCGGCAAGGTGCGCTCGCGCGGGGCGAGCTTCACCGCGCCGGTCCCCGACGTCGTCACCGTCCGTGAGACGGTCGCGAGCTGGGCGGGGGAGACCTCCGACCGCAGCGCGCTGATCCGGCTGCGCGCGGACGCCGGGTACCCCTTGCGGTCGAAGGCCACCGTGGTACGGGAACTCGGTGACGGCTGGGACGAGTTGGAGATTCCGTACGGGCACGGGCTGGACGCCTGGCTGGTGGAGTTCGGGCCGGACGTGGTCGTCCTCGAACCCGCCGAGCTGCGCGCGGATGTCGTGGACCGGCTACGCGCCGTGGCCAAGGGCTGAAGGGGAGCGAGCAACACAGTGGCAGGCAAACCGGTCAGGCCGACGAACGCCATCGACCAGACGCGGCGGATGCTCTCCCTGGTGACGTATCTCAGGGAGCGCCCCGGCGCGCGGATCGAGGACGTGGCGCGCGCGTTCGGGATCACCGAGGACGAGCTGGTCTCGGACCTCGACGTGCTGCCCATGTGCGGGACCAGCTTCCGCGGCGGCGATCTCCTCGACATCGACACCGACGGTGAGCGGATCTGGTGGCACAACCCGGCCGCGCTCGGCGCGGACGCCGCCGAACCGCTGCGGCTGGCCGCCGACGAGGCGACCGCGCTGCTGGTGGCGGCCCGGGCGGTGTCCACGCTGCCCGGCCTGCGCGAGGGCGACCGGCAGGCTCTGCTGCGGGCGACGGCCAAGGTGGAGGCGTCGGCCGGGGAGGCGGCGGGCGCGAGCGCGCGGCTGTCGGTGACGTTCGAGTCGGAGGGCGGGGTCTTCGCGGACGTCGACCGGGCGATCTCCGAGCGGCGGCGGCTGTGGATCCGCTACTACTCGCCCGCTCGCGACCAGGTCACCGAGCGCGAGATCGACCCCATCCGGCTGGTCAGCGTCGGGCACACGTACGTGGAGGCCTGGTGCCGCCGCTCGGAGGCGCGCCGCACCTTCCGTCTGGACCGGGTCGCCGAGATCAAGATCCTCGACGAGCCGTCCGCGCCGCCCGAGATCGAACTGCGGGACCTGTCGGAGGGGCTGGTGCAGCCGGCCGCCGAGGACCCGGAGGTCGTCGTCGAGGTCGGCCCGGGAGGCCGCTGGGTCGCCGAGTACTACCCGCACGACAGCGCCGATGAGCTTTCCGACGGCGGACTGCGTATCACTCTGCGCACGCCCGAACCCGCCTCGCTCAGGCGGCTGGCGCTGCGACTCGGCCGTGACGGCCGGATCGTCTCGCCGCCGGAGCTCGCCGACAGTGCCCGCCGGGCCGCCCGTGAGGCGCTCGCGGCGTACGACGGCATCGAGGCGGAGGGCGCGGCCGAGGGGCCGCGCGCGGTGCCCGGCGAGCAGCCGGGGCAGCGGGGCGCGGATCGGTTCGAGGGGCGGGAGCAGGGGCTGTGAGCGAGTCGACGGCGTCCGGTGTGCGGGGCATCTCGGTGGCCTCCGCGTTCGCCGGTATGCGCAGTGCGGGTCCGGTGCGCTTCCGGGCCGGGTGCCCCGACTGCCGGGGCGCCTTCGAGCTGGCCGCGAGCGCGCTGCGACTGGCGATCGGCGCGTCCGACCGGACCACCTTCTACTCCTTCACCTGCCCGGACTGCGGAGCAGCCGTGCGCAAGCCGGCCGGCGAGCGGATCGTCGAACTGCTCACCGGCGGCGGGGTCAGGACCCTGCGGCTGCACACCCCCTAGGACGGTCTAGGCTCGGCCCCATGTTCTGGCCGATGTTCGCGGTTGCCGTGGGTTTTGCAGGTCTCGCCGTTCTCGCGGTGTTCGCCGTGCGGGTCTTCCTGGAGGCTCGGCTGCTGGGACGGCAGGTCACGGAGTCCGCGCGCCGGATCGACCGGGCGGCCCAGGATCTGGAACGGGCCGCCGCGAGCGCGGCCCGTGCGGTGGACACCCTGTGACGACGGCTGTGGCGACCTTCGGGTAGCGCTGTGCGCGTCCTGTGAGTCCGGTGGGTAATGCGTTTTGCGCCACTTCGCCCTCCCGCCCCGGCGGGGCGGGCGGGTACGCTGCTGGTCGCGGTCCGGAGAACGAGGCCCGGACCGCGGACCGGGAGTACGCACGGGGATTGCCTCACGTTTACCCCTGAGCGTTACGATCGCTGTCAACACGATCGTTCGGACATGCGTCCGACCGGTCGGACGGCAACCCACCCCCGCAGCCTCGGTGAGAAGGTAAAGACTTATGTTCGGAAGGCTCGGCGCCCCCGAGATCATTCTCATCCTCGTCGTCGTCATCCTGCTGTTCGGCGCCAAGAAGCTTCCCGACATGGCGCGCTCGCTCGGCAAGTCCGCTCGGATCCTCAAGAGCGAGGCCAAGGCGATGAAGGAAGACGGCAGCAGCACGGCCACCCCGGCCGGCCCGCCCAACGACGGCGAGCAGCCCCCGGCTCAGCGCACCATCCAGGCCGCCCCCGGCGACGTGACCAGCTCCCGTCCGGTCAGCGAGCCGACGGACACGACCAAGCGCTGACGCAGGGCCGGTGACCTCCGGCCCGCCGCACGAGATGGGAACGTGGGTTGCTGAAGCCTGCCCGCAAACAGGAGAAGGACCCCGAGGGGCGGATGCCCCTCGCGGATCATCTTCGTGAGCTCCGCAACCGGCTCGCGAAGGCGATGCTGGCCATCGTCGTCGTGACGGTCGTAGCCGCCTTCTTCTACAACGACATCATCAACTTCCTCACCAAGCCGATCCTCGACTCGGTCGGCTGCGGGAAGACTTTCGAAGAGATCGCGGGCCAGCTCAACTCCGGCGACTCCACCAACAAGTGCGCGAGCATCACGATCAACGGTCTGCTCGCGCCCTTCACGCTGGCCCTCCAGGTCTCCCTGATGGCCGGAGTCGTCTTCGCCTCGCCGGTCTGGCTCTACCAGCTGTGGGCCTTCATCGCTCCCGGCCTGCACAACCACGAGCGCAGGTACGCCTACGCGTTCGTCGGCATGGGTGCCCCGCTCTTCATCGGCGGCGGCTACTTCGCCTACCGCGTGCTGCCGACCACCGCGAAGGTGCTGATCGACTTCACCCCGGGCGGCGTCAGCAACCTGCTGCCGCTGGACGACCTGCTCCAGCTCGTCACGCGCATGGTCGTCGTCTTCGGCCTCTCCTTCGAGCTGCCGTTGCTGCTGGTCTTCCTCAACCTCACCGGCATGGTCACCGGCAGGCGCATGCTCGGCTGGTGGCGAGCCATGATCATCGGCATCACGGTGTTCGCCGCCGTGGCCACGCCCAGCACCGACCCCATCTCGATGCTGGCGCTCGCCGGGCCGATCTGGATCCTGTACTTCGGCGCCACCGCCTTCTCGCTGCTGAACGACCGCCGCAGGCGCCGGCGTGACGCGCTGGGC
This sequence comes from Streptomyces sp. NBC_00637, assembly GCF_045161545.1. Taxonomy (NCBI): domain Bacteria; kingdom Bacillati; phylum Actinomycetota; class Actinomycetes; order Kitasatosporales; family Streptomycetaceae; genus Streptomyces; species Streptomyces sp. NBC_00637. The sequence continues at coordinate 6,874,558 of NZ_CP109046.1, forward strand.
CCCGCCGACGACGAGGCCTCCGAGCTGGACCTCAGCCCCGAGGCCATCGGCGAGGTCGAGTCGGTCACCGCGAGCCGCGCGCTGCCGGAACAGACCAGCACGGACCGTGTCAACGGTTATGACGACGTGACCTGAGAGGCGTCGGAGAGCTCTTAAGGTCATCCCCGTGACCAGCGAGATCACCCTCTTCGTCAACCCAGCGGCGGGCCGCGGCCGGGGCGCTCACGCAGCGCCGCCGGCCGCTTCCGCGTTGCGGGCGGCAGGCTACACCGTGCACACGATCCTCGGCGTGAACCCCGAGGACGCCCTCGCACGCGCGCGCGCCGCCGTCGCCGGCGGCACCGGCGCCCTGATCGCCGTCGGCGGCGACGGAGTGGCGCACCTCGCGCTCCAGGCCGTCGCCGGCACCCGCACCCCGCTCGGCCTCGTGGCCGCCGGTACCGGCAACGACTTCGCCCGCGCCCTCGGTCTGCCCGTCCGTGATCCGGCCGCCGCGGCCCGGCTCGTCGCCGACGCCCTCAAGGGCGCCCGGATCCGCGACCTCGACCTCGGCCTTGTGGGCGACCGCTGGTTCGGCACCGTCCTGGCCTCCGGCTTCGACTCCCGCGTCAACGACCGGGGCAACCGCATGCGCTGGCCCACCGGCCGCGCCCGGTACGACCTCGCGATGCTCGCCGAACTGGCCGCGTTCCGCCCGTTCCCGTACCGGATCACGCTCGACGACGGAGCCGTCCGGGAGGTCGAGGCCACCCTGGTGGCCGTCGGCAACGGGACCTCCTACGGCGGCGGGATGCGGATCTGCCCCGGCGCCGACCTGACCGACGGACTGTTCGACGTCACGGTCGTGGGGGACTGCCGCCGGACGACGCTGCTGCGGGTGTTCCCGAAGGTGTACCGGGGGACGCACATCGACCATCCGAAGGTCACCGTGTTCCGGGCGGCGAAGGTCGGGATCGCCGCCGCGGGCGTCTCGGGATACGCGGACGGGGAGCGGCTCGGGGAGCTGCCGCTCACCGCGCGGTGCGTGCCGGGCGCGGTGCGGGTCATCGGCCCCTGAGACGGGCCGTCGTGCGCCCGTGAGCTGGGCGTACCGAGGTTTGCCGGCACCGGATCCGGATAATGATCGTCCTGTTGTCAGTGCGGCCCGGTACGCTCGAAAGCACGATGACAGAGGATCTCTCACCGGCCGAGCGGTACGCGGCAGCACGTAAGCGCGCCGTCGAGCAGGCCACCGCGCTCGCGTCCTTCCGCGAGATGTACGACTTCGGTCTCGACCCCTTCCAGATCGAGTCCTGCCAGGCACTCGAGGCGGGCAAGGGCGTCCTGGTGGCCGCCCCCACCGGCTCGGGCAAGACGATCGTGGGCGAGTTCGCCGTCCACCTCGCTCTGCAACAGGGCAAGAAGTGCTTCTACACGACGCCCATCAAGGCGCTGTCGAACCAGAAGTACTCCGACCTGTGCCGGCGGTACGGCAGCGACAAGGTGGGTCTGCTCACCGGCGACAACAGCGTCAACTCCGAAGCCCCGGTGGTCGTGATGACCACCGAGGTGCTGCGGAACATGCTGTACGCCGGCTCGCAGACCCTCCTCGGCCTCGGGTACGTGGTGATGGACGAGGTGCACTACCTCTCCGACCGCTTCCGGGGCGCCGTCTGGGAAGAGGTGATCATCCACCTCCCCGAGTCGGTCACCCTGGTCTCGCTGTCGGCGACCGTGTCCAACGCCGAGGAGTTCGGCGACTGGCTGGACACCGTGCGCGGCGACACCGAGGTGATCGTCTCCGAGCACCGGCCCGTGCCGCTGTTCCAGCACGTGCTCGCCGGGCGGCGGATGTACGACCTGTTCGAGGAGGGCGAGGGCCAGCGCAGAGCCGTCAACCCCGACCTCTCGCGGCTGGCCCGCATGGAGGCGAGCCGGCCCTCGTACCAGGACCGCAGGCGCGGCCGCAACATGCGCGAGGCCGACCGCGAGCGGGAGCGCAGACAGCGGTCCCGGGTGTGGACTCCGGGACGGCCGGAGGTCATCGAGCGGCTCGACGCCGCCGGGCTGCTGCCCGCCATCACGTTCATCTTCAGCCGTGCCGCCTGCGAGGCCGCCGTCCAGCAGTGCCTGCACGCGGGGCTGCGGCTGAACGACGAGGACGCGCGGGCCGAGGTCCGCGCCCTGGTCGAGGAGCGCACCGCCGCCATCCCTCACGAGGACCTGCACGTCCTCGGCTACTACGAGTGGCTGGAGGGCCTGGAGCGAGGCATCGCCGCGCACCACGCGGGCATGCTGCCGACCTTCAAGGAGGTCGTCGAGGAGCTGTTCGTGCGCGGCCTGGTCAAGGCCGTCTTCGCGACCGAGACCCTCGCGCTCGGCATCAACATGCCCGCCCGCTCGGTGGTCCTGGAGAAACTCGTCAAGTGGAACGGCGAGCAGCACGCCGACATCACACCCGGTGAGTACACGCAGCTCACCGGTCGTGCGGGCCGGCGGGGCATCGACGTCGAGGGGCACGCCGTCGTGCTGTGGCAGCGCGCGATGAGCCCCGAGCACCTCGCCGGGCTCGCGGGCACCCGCACCTATCCGCTGCGCTCCAGCTTCAAGCCGTCGTACAACATGGCGGTCAACCTGGTCGAGCAGTTCGGACGGCACCGCTCGCGCGAGCTGCTGGAGACGTCGTTCGCGCAGTTCCAGGCCGACCGGTCGGTGGTCGGGATCTCCCGGCAGGTGCAGCGCAACGAAGAGGGCCTCGAGGGCTACAAGGCCTCCATGACCTGCCACCTCGGCGACTTCGACGAGTACGCGCGGCTGCGCCGCGACCTCAAGGACCGCGAGACCGAACTGGCCAAACAGGGCGCCAGCCAGCGGCGCACCGAGGCAGCCGTGGCCCTGGAGAAGCTGAAGCCGGGGGACGTCATCCATGTGCCCACCGGCAAGTACGCCGGGCTGGCGCTGGTGCTCGACCCGGGCCTGCCCGCCGGCCGGAGCAACGGCCACCGCGGCTTCGAGCAGCACGACGGGCCGCGCCCCCTGGTCCTCACCGCCGAGCGGCAGGTCAAGCGGCTGGCCTCGATGGACTTCCCGGTGCCGGTCGAGGCGCTGGACCGGATGCGGATCCCGAAGTCGTTCAACGCGCGTTCGCCGCAGTCCCGCCGCGATCTCGCCTCCGCGCTGCGCACCAAGGCCGGGCACATCCCGCCGGAGCGGGCGCGCAAGCAGCGCTCGCAGGCCGCCGACGACCGTGAGATCGCCCGGCTGCGCACCGCGATCCGCGCGCACCCCTGCCACGGCTGCTCCGACCGTGAGGACCACGCCCGCTGGGCCGAGCGCTACCACCGGTTGCTGCGGGACACCTCGCAGCTGGAGCGTCGTATCGAGGGACGCACCAACACGATCGCCCGTACGTTCGACCGGATCGTGGCGCTGCTGACCGAGCTCGACTATCTGCGGGGCAACGAGGTCACCGAGCACGGCAAGCGCCTCGCCCGGCTCTACGGCGAGCTCGACCTGCTCGCCAGCGAATGCCTGCGCGAAGGCGTGTGGGAGGGGCTGGCCCCCGCCGAACTGGCGGCCTGCGTCTCGGCGTTGGTCTACGAGTCGCGGGCCGGGGACGACGCCATGGCGCCGAAGCTGCCCTCGGGCAAGGCGAAGGCCGCGCTCGGCGAGATGGTGCGCATCTGGGGCCGGCTGGACGCCCTGGAGGAGGACTTCCGGATCAGCCAGACCGAGGGCGTGGGACAGCGCGAGCCCGATCTCGGCTTCGCCTGGTCGGCCTACATGTGGGCTTCCGGCAAGAGCCTCGACGAGGTGCTGCGCGAGGCGGAGATGCCCGCAGGCGACTTCGTGCGGTGGTGCAAGCAGGTCATCGACGTACTGGGGCAGATCGCGGCGGCGCCCGTCTCCCGAGAGGGCTCGACGGTGGCGAAGAACGCCCGCAAGGCGGTCGACGAGCTGCTGCGGGGGGTTGTCGCCTACTCGTCCGTGGGGTGATCTCGTCCGGCGGGTGCGGGGAGCGCGGGGCCGGTCGCGCGGCGGAGCCGCACGGCGCTGCGGCCCCGCGCCCGTCGGTGGCCGCCCGGCTCAGCGTCGGTCGAGATACGCGCGCCAGCCGCCGTACGCGGTGATGTCCCGCGTGTCGCCGAGGGCGCCCGGCTCGCACAGGAAGCCCGGGACCCGGGTGTCGTCGGCGAGTTCGACGCTGCCGAGGGCCATCGGGCGGGGGAGTGCGGCGAGCAGGCTGCCGAGACCCTCCGCCGGGAGGCGCCAGATCTCCACCTCGATCGCGGCGCCGCCCTCGCCCACGTGCAGGAGACCCGGCTTGGGCGGGGCCGTGCGCAGGGCGTGCAGGCGGTAGACCGGGGCCGTCGTCGTCGTATGGTCCAGCACCGCGCCCAGGGACAGCAGTTGGGGGTTGAGGGGCTGGCCGGTCAGATGGGCGCCCGCCACCGCCACGGACACCTCGGGGCGCAGCAGGTCCGCGATCCTGGCCAGTCGGTCGTCCGTGAAGGCCGGGCCGACCAGCATCACGCCGAAGGGCAGGCCGTTCACCTCCCCGGCCGGGACGGCGACGGCCGCCAGGTCGAAGAGGTTGGTGGAGTTGGTGAACCGGCCCAGGCGGGCGTTGGCGCCCAGCGGGTCGGCCGCGACCTCGGCGAGGGTCGGGTGACCTGGGGCGGTGGGCAGCAACAGGGCGTCCGAATGCGCCAGTTCGGCCAGGGCGCGGGAGCGCAGCGCCGCCAGGCGCTCGGCGTCCGTGTAGAGCCGGTGGGCCGGGATGTCCCGGGCCCGGGTGATGATGCCCGCGACCGTCGGGTCCAGGCCCTCGCCGCCCTCCGCGGTCAACTTGTCGACGAATTCACCCACGGCGGTGTACCGCTCGGCGACGAACGCGCCCTCGTAGAGCATCGCGGCGGCCTCGGTGAACGCGGTGAGGTCGATGTCGCGGATCTCGGCGCCGGCCGCCGCGAGCCGCCCCACCGCCGCCCGGTAGGCCGCCGCCCAGCCCTCGTCCAGCTCGCCCAGCTGATCGAGGGGCGGGACCGCGATCCGCCAGGGGCCGGGGGCGCGGGCGGGAAGTGAGGGAAGGGCGCGGCCGGCCGGCGACGCCAGGTGGGCCAGGGCCCGCTCCGCCTCGGGCAGGGTGCGGGCGAACACCGTCACACAGTCGATCGAGGCACAGGCCGGGACGACCCCCTCCGTGGGGACCAGACCGCGGGTGGGCTTGAGGCCGACGATGCCGTTGAAGGCGGCCGGGACCCGCCCCGAACCCGCCGTGTCCGTACCCAGGGCGAGGTCGGCGATGCCCAGGGCCACCGCGACAGCCGATCCGGAGCTGGAGCCGCCGCTCACCCGCGAGGGGTCGACGGCATTGCGGACCGCGCCGTGCGGGGAGCGGGTGCCGACCAGGCCGGTCGCGAACTGGTCCAGGTTCGTGGTGCCCAGCACCAGCGCGCCCGCCGCACGCAGCCGGGCGACGGCCGGGGCGTCGTCGGTGGGCCGGTAGGCGTACGCCGGGCAGCCCGCGGTGGTGGGCAGTCCGGCCACGTCGATGTTCCCCTTGACGGCGAGCAGCCGGCCGGCGAGAGGGAGACGTTCGCCCCGTGCCAGCCGTTCGTCGAGCGTTTGGGCCTCCGCCTCGACCTCCGCCGGCGGACGGAGGTCGATCCAGATCTCCGGGCGGTCGGTTGCCTCGATGCGGGCGTAGGCGGCGCGGACGCGGGAGACGGTGGTGGACATGCGTGCTCCTTGCATGGTGTCGGGTGGGCCGGCGCGTCAGCTCGCGGCCGGGGCCAGGACGAGCAGTGCCGTCCCCGCCTCGACCTGGTCGCCGGGTCGGGCCAGGACCTGTGCCACCACGCCGTCGGCCGGCGCGTGCACCCTGGACTCCATCTTCATCGCCTCCAGGGCGAGCAGCGGCTGCCCCGCCGTCACCTCGTCGCCCGGCGACACGTTCACCTGCCAGACGGAGGCGGCGAACTCGGCCTCGACCAGGCGGCCGCCCGGCGGTACCGCGACCTCGGCCGGGGCGGCGGGCGGCGCCTCGGCGGCCGCCGCCCGGGTGAACTCGCCGGCCGCCTCCCAGGCGTCCCGTTCCGCGGCGAACGCCGTCTGCTGACGCGACCTGAACTCCGCTATGGGGTCGGCGTGTTCGGCGAGGAAGGCCTGGTACTCGGCGAGCGAGAAGGTGCCCTCCTCGATGTGCGGCACGAAGCGGCCCGAGATGATGTCGGCCCGCAGTTCGAGGAGTTCGTCGGGCTCGACGGGATACCAGCGGATCCGGTCGAAAAAACGCAGCAGCCAGGGCGAGCCCGGTGCGAACGCGCCGCGCTGCTGCCAGGGCGACCACACCTGGGTGGTCCGGCCCACGAACTGGTAGCCGCCGGGCCCCTCCATGCCGTAGACGCAGAGGTACGCCCCGCCGATGCCCACCGAGTTCTCGGCCGTCCAGGTGCGGGCGGGGTTGTACTTCGTCGTCACCAGGCGGTGGCGCGGGTCGAGGGGGGTGGCGACCGGGGCGCCCAGGTAGACGTCCCCCAGCCCCAGGACCAGGTACTCCGCGGCGAACACCGTGTGGTAGACGTCGGCCACCGTGTCCAGGCCGTTGACCCGGCGGATGAACTCGATGTTCCAGGGGCACCAGGGGGCGTCGTCGCGGACGCCCGCCATGTAGCGGGCGATGGCCTCGCGGGTCGCGGGGTCGTCCCAGGACAACGGCAGGTGCACGGTGCGGGAGGGGACGACCAGTTCGTCCGAGGGCGGCAGCGCTGCCGTCATCTCCCGCACCACCGCGAGGAGTTCGGGTTGGGGGAGGCGGCCGGGGTCCGTCCGGATCTGGAGGGAGCGGATGCCCGGGGTGAGCTCGGTGACGCCGGTCGGATCCGCCGCGGCCACCGCCTCCATCAGCGCGTGGACCCGCATGCGCAGCGCCAGGTCCAGCTGGAGCGGTCCGAACTCCACCAGCAGGTTGTCGTCGCCGCTGCGCCGGTAGGTCACGTCGCCGTCCCGGGCCAGCACGCCCCCGTCGACGATCTCGCGGCGCGCGGCGCCGTCCACGTCCACCGGCGCGAAGCGGACCGTGTCGCCCGGGCGCAGCTGACCCAGCTTCCAGCGCTCGGAGCTGAGCACCGTCGCCGGGCACACGAACCCGCCGAGGGAGGGGCCGTCCGGGCCGAGCAGCACCGGCATGTCGCCGGTGTAGTCGACGGCGCCGACGGAATAGGGGGTGTCGTGGATGTTGGACGGGTGCAGACCCGCCTCGCCGCCGTCGGTGCGGGCCCAGCGCGGCTTGGGCCCGACCAGCCGCACACCGGTGCGGGCCGAGTTGAAGTGGACCTTCCAGTCGGCGGCGTAGAAGTCGCGGATGTCGTCCTCGGTGAAGAACTCCGGTGCCGCGTGCGGGCCTTCGACCGCGCCGAGGTGCCAGACCGGGCCGAACTCCGGGCGGTCCGGGACGGGCACGGCGGTGCCCTCGACGACCGTCCCGCCGTGCAGGACGTCACCCGTGCGCAGCGCCCGCCCGCCGTGGCCGCCGAACCGGCCCAGCGTGAACGTGCTCGCGCTGCCCAGGAAGGCTGGCACCTCAAGTCCGCCCGCGAACAGGACGTACGTCCGCAGGCCGTGCTCGCCGGGCGCGCCGATCTCCAGCAGGGCTCCGGCCGGCACGGTCACCGGCTCCCACCGGGCCACCGCCGTACCGTCCACGGTGACCGGGGCCGGCGCGCCCGTCACGCACACCGTGGTGGCGTGGGTGAAGCGCAGGGCCGGGCCCTGGAGGGTGCACTCCAGGCCCGGGGCGCCCTCGGGGTTGCCGAGTGCCCGGTTGCCGAGGCGGAACGAGCGGTCGTCCATGGGGCCGGACGGCGGGACGCCGACCTGCCAGTGGCCGGTGCGGCCGGGCCAGTCCTGCACGGTGGTGAGCGTGCCGCCGGAGACGACCTCGACGCGGGGGGTCGGGTCGGTGACGGTGGCGAGGGTCGCCGTCGAGTGGGCCGCCGTCACGAACCGGGAGTCCGACAGCGCCGCCCGGACCAGCCCGAGGTTCGTCTCGATGCCGTCGACGCGGGTGCGGGCGAGCGCCTCGTCGAGGCGGCGCAGCGCGTCGTCCCGGTCCGAGCCGTGGGCGATCACCTTCGCGAGCATCGGGTCGTACGACGTGGTCACCTCGGTGCCCGTCTCCACCCAGCCGTCGACGCGCACCCCGGCCGGGAACGCGACCCGGGTCAACAGGCCCGCGCCGGGCCGGTGGTCGCGGCGGGGGTCCTCGGCGTAGACGCGTGCCTCGACGGCGTGGCCGCGGGGCGGGCCGGGGTCGCGCACGACGTCCCGCTCGCCGCGCGCCAGGCGCAGCATCCAGGCGACCAGGTCGACGCCGTAGATCTCCTCGGTGACCGGATGCTCCACCTGGAGGCGGGTGTTGACCTCCAGGAAGTACGCCTCCTCGCGGGCGGCGTCGTAGACGAACTCGACGGTGCCGGCGGAGCGGTAGCCGACCGAGGCGCACAAGTCGTGTGCGCTCGAAGCGAGTTGCTTCCGGGTCCGCGCGGGCAGGCCGGGGGCCGGGGCCTCTTCCACGACCTTCTGGTTGCGGCGCTGCAGGGAGCAGTCCCGGTCGCCGAGGACGACGACCTTTCCCGCGCCGTCGCCGAAGACCTGCACCTCGACATGGCGGGCGTGCTCCACGAGCCGTTCCAGGAAGACACCGGCGGTGGAGAAGGAGGCGGCGGCGACGCGCTGGACGCGTTCCCAGGCGTCGGTCAGTTCGGCGGCCGAGCGACAGGCCGACATGCCGATCCCGCCGCCTCCGCCGGTGGCCTTGAGCATGACGGGATAACCGATGAGCCGGGCCTGTTCCAGCGCCTCGGGCAGGTCCGCCAGGAGTCCGGTGCCGGGGGCCAGCGGCACCCCCGCCGCCTCGGCCGCCGCCCGCGCGGTGTGCTTGGCGCCGAACAGCTCCAGCTGCTCGGGTGTCGGACCGACGAAGACGATGCCGGCGTCGGCGCAGCGGCGCGCGAAGGCGGCGTCCTCGGAGAGGAAGCCGTAGCCCGGGTGGATCGCGCCCGCGCCGGTGTCCTTGGCCGCGCCCAGGACCAGGTCGGGGTCGAGGTACGACTCCTTCGCGGGGGCCGGGCCGAGCCGTACGGCCTCGTCGGCGAGCCGGACGTGGGGTGCCGAGCGGTCGGGGTCGGAGTACACCGCGACCGTGCGCAGGCCCAGTTCGCGGGCGGTGCGGATGATCCGGACGGCTATCTCGCCGCGGTTGGCGATCAGGAGCTTGTCGAAGGTCATGCGCCGCCCGCCTCGCTGATCGTCATCTCCACCGCCGTCGGCTCGAAGCCGTTGCACGGGTTGTTGATCTGAGGGCAGTTGGAGACCAGGACGAGGACGTCCCGGTCGGCGCGGAGCGTGAGCGAGAGGCCCGGCGCGGAGAGCCCGTCGACGATGCCGAGGGTGCCGTCCTTCTCGACGGGCACGTTCATGTACCAGTTGATGTTGGAGACCAGGTCCCGCTTGCCGAGGCCGTGCCGGGCGCCCTCGGCGAGGAAGTTGTCCACGCACGCGTGCTGCGCGTAGGTGTGGTGGCCGTAGCGCAGGGTGTTGGACTCCTTGGAGCAGGCTCCGCCGACGGTGTCGTGGCGGCCCACGCCGTCGGCCGTCACCGTCATCAGCGCGGTGTGCTCGTTGGACATCAGCACACTGCCCGTGGTGAGGAAGATGCCGCCCTGGGCGTGGATCGTGTCGGGCGCGCTGTAGCGCACGGACGTGTCGTGGGCGTCGTACACGAGGAAGTCGACGGCCTGGTTGCCGTGCAGGTCGGTGATGGTGAGCGTCTCGCCCTCGCGGACGATCGACGACCAGGAGGCGCGGGCCGCCACCACGGTGCGCGTGCTCATGCGAGCCCCCTCGCGGTGAGGAATTCGGCGGTGTTGAGGAAGGCGCGGCGGCCCTCGGGCGTGGCGTCCCACAGCGCGTCGCCCGGCCGGGTGGGGGCCGCCCGCCAGGCCAGGACCTCCAGCGGGGTGCTGACGTACCCGGGCCGGGGGTCGGCCGGGTGCGGCACGTTGGCGATCAGGACCGTCACGTCCTGTTCGGCGCGCAGGGTGACGCTCCCGCCCGGGCCCGCCGAGCCGGTGAAGTCGAGTGTGCCGTCGTCGCGGACCTCCACCCCCTGAAAGAAGGAGAGCGAGGGCGGCAGGTCGCGGGGCTCCAGACCGTTCTTCGCGGCGGCGAGCTTGAACAGCTCCCGGCCGGCCGGGGAGGCGGACTGCGGGCTGCCGTCGCCGTAGCGCCCGGTGTTGCGCGCGAGGGTGGAGGTGCCGCACAGGGCGTCGTGCCGGCCGGAGGTGTCGGCGACGACCGAGGCGAGGACGCGGCCCTGGTCGGACAGGAGCAGCACACCCTCGCCGAGGTAGGCGTTCCACTGGACCTTGACCGTGTCGGCGACGTTCAGCCGCTCCCAGGGCCGGCCCTCGACGTGGAGCAGCAGATGGGCGCAGGCATCGCCGTGCAGGTCGGTCAGGCGCAGTTCGGTGCCGCGCGCGAGCACCCGGTGGGTGTAGTTGCCGCCCCCGACTGTCTCGGCCCACACCAGGTGGCCGGCCTCGCAGGGCGGGTCCTGCCAGTCCCGGGCCGGGACGACCGGCATGGCCTCGGCGCGGGCCCCCTCCTGTGCCCGGGCGTGGGCCCGCGCTCCGTATGTGGTCGCTGTCGCCGCCATCGCGGACCTCCGCAGCTCGGTTCCATCGCTGTCGCGGTATTTCTGTCGCCCGACAGAAATTAGGTCCGGGGCGGGTCGCCGCCGTTGCCCTTCGGTTGCGGGACGGTTACCGAGTCCTCACCGGGTCGTACGCGCCGGGTCGTCCGAAGATCGCCGGCCGGGGCCGTGTGCGAGGATCGAAGGCATGGGGACGAGCAGCGGACGTCGAGTGGGCCGCCCGCGGGCCGCGCAGCGCCCGGACAGCGGGCTCGCGCCGCGCGCCGAACTGCTCGTGGCCGCCGCGGAGTTGTTCACCACCCGGGGTTACGCCGCCACCACCACCCGGGCCGTCGCCGAACGCGCGGGAATGCGGCAGGCCTCCATGTACCACTACGTCTCCGGCAAGGAGGAGTTGCTCGCCGCGCTGCTGGAGTCGACGGTCACGCCTTCGCTGGCCTGTGCCCGTGAGCTGCTCGCGGACGACACCCGGACGGCCGAGGCCCGGCTGTGGGAGCTGTGCGGCGCCGACGTCGAGCTGCTGTGCGGCGGCTCGCACAACCTCGGCGGCCTCTACCTGCTGCCCGAGGTGCGCACCGAGCGGTTCGCCGGCTTCCATGCCGTGCGTGCCGAACTCAAGGACGCCTACCGCCGGTTGATCGCCGCCACGGCCGCGGGCGGCGCGCTCGCGAAGAGCGCGCTGGATCTCCGTACCGACCTCGTCTTCGGTCTCATCGAGGGCGTCATCCTCGTACACCGCTCGGATCCCGACCGCTCGGTCTCGGAGTTCGCCCGCGCGACCGCCGACGCGGCACTGCGTATCGCGGGGAACTGAACACCGCCCGAGCTGCTCCCGGGGGCCCTTCTCATCCGTCCCGGTGAACCGTTTCGCACATCCGTCCACGGTTACGGATCGTGTTCGAGTGAATGCCGTGGGTGCAAAACGACCGAGGTTACTCCACGTACGGAAGTGGTTTCAGGCGGTTGCGGAATATGACACGGCGATGATCCGGTCGGACTAAGCTCGCCCGCGGCGCACCGAGTTGAGGCGTATTCGTGCGCTTGTTCCCAAACTTCCCGAAGATGCCGACAGATCCCTACAGAGGGTGCCCACATGGTGAGTGTTCAGTCCCCACCCGGTCGCCGAGAACTTCCCTACGCGCGCGTGCTGTTGCTGCCCGCGATACTGATGGCCGCGGCGACCGGAGTCGCTGTCGCCCTGGTGGCGGCGCAGGCCCGGCTCGCCGTCGGCGTCTGCGGAGCCGTCGCGACCCTCCTGGTGACCGCGGTGGGAGCCGAGTCGGTGCGCCGTGGGCGGCGCCTGCGGGAGCTGCGCGCGGAGCGGGACCAGCGCGTCGCGTACCTGGAACGGCGGGTGGCCGGCCACGCGGAGGAGAACCGCCGCCTCGCCGAGGAGTTCGTGCCCAACACGGTGGAGTGGCTGCGGGCCGGAAATTCCCCCAGGGAGGTGATGCGCGACTTCAGCGAGGGGGATCCCGACTTCCGCGACCTCGACGACGCGCAGCGCGCCGTGATCAGGAAGATCCTCGACATCGTCGACCACGAGGAGTCCCTGCGCGACTCCGCCCAGCGGTCGTTCGTCAGCATCGCCCGCCGGGTGCAGGCCATCGTCCACCAGCAGTCCGCCGAACTGCGGGAGATGGAGGAGGACCACGGCCGCAACCCCGAGGTCTTCGACGACCTGCTGCGCATCGACCACGGCACGTCGCTGATCGGCCGCCTCGCCGACTCCATCGGCGTCCTCGGCGGCGGCCGGCCCGGCCGCAACTGGCCCCAGCCCGTGCCGCTGTACAGCGTGCTGCGCGGCGCCATGTCCCGGATCCTGGACTACCGCCGCATCCAGCTGGACTCCATCGCCAAGGTGAACATCCGAGGCCTCTCCGTCGAGCCGCTCATCCACGCGCTCGCCGAACTCCTCGACAACGCCACCCGCTACTCGCCCCCGCAGAGCAAGGTGCACGTCAACGCCGTCGAGGTGCAGACCGGCATCGCCATCGAGATCGAGGACGCCGGCGTCAGCCTCAGCGAAGAGGCCCGCGCCAAGGCCGAACGCATGCTGGAGCAGGCCATGGCGGGCGTCGACATCCAGGACGTCGGAGGCACCCCGCGCCTGGGCCTCGCGGTCGTCGGCCGTCTGTGCACCTCGTTCAACCTGCAGGTCTCGCTGCGCACCTCGGCCTACGGCGGGGTCCGGGCCGTCCTCATCGTGCCGAGCGAGATGCAGACCTCCGATCCCGCCCCCGGCTTCGCGCACGGCATCGGCGCCACCGCCGTACCGCAGATCGACCTGAGCCAGATCGGCGAGGGCCCCAAGCGCCCGCCCAAGAAGCGCCGCCCCACCAACGCGCGTATCCCGGCGGGAGTCTCCCTGACCGACGACGAGGTGCCCGAGGTCACGGAGTGGACCGACCAGGGCTTGCCGCAGCGCCGCAGCAAGGCCACGATCCCGATCACCCAGCGCTACGCCGAGGCCTACGCAGCCCAGGAGGCCGAGCGCCTGGGCAAGCCCGACCCGTTCGCGCAGCGCCGGCCGGAGCCCGAGCCGGAGCCCCAGAAGAAGCGGGAGCCCGGCCTGGCGTTCGAGGCCTTCTGGGAGGGCCTGGTCAAGGCGGCCCCGCCCGGCGTGCACCCCACCGACTTCACCCGCAATCCCAGCGCATATGTGCACCTGCTCGAAGACAAGGCCGCGCCCGAGGCCGACGATGAAGGGGACCTCACGTGATCCAGCAGCGCCAAAACTTCGACTGGCTGCTCAAGGAGCTCTACGACGGGGTCCCGGGCATCGAGATGATCGTGGTCCTCTCGGCCGACGGACTGCGCATCGCCCGCTACGCCGGTGACCCCGACGCCGCCGACCGGGTCGCCGCCGCCTGTGCCGGCCTCCAGAGCCTGGCCGCCGCGGTCGGCCAGGAGATCCATTCGAGCACCGGTGAGATGGACATGGTCGTCATCGATCTGAGCGGCGGCTACTTCTACATGATGTCGGCCGGCGCCAACGCCTATCTCGCCGTCCTCGCCGACGTGCGCTGCGAGGCCAGTCGGATGAGCGGGATGATGCGCGACCTCGTGGTCCGTATCGGGGCCCATCTGACCAGTCCGCCCCGCCGCAACGGGCAGAGCGTATGACTCCTCCGCAACGCCGCCGGCGACAACCCCTGCCGCAACCGCCCCCGCCGCCCCCGCCGCCCCCGCCGCCCTCCAAGGACCCGACCGTGAAGGAGGGGCCCGAGGGGGAGGGCAAGAACCCCGAGCGGCTGTACATCATCACGGGCGCCGACGGTGAGCGCGCACCCGTCGACCTCGTCACGTTGGTCGTGGCGCGTGCCGAACCGCCCTCGTCGGCCACCCCCGAGCAGACGGCGGTGCTGCGGATGTGCGCCGCCCCGCTGTCGGTGGCCGAGATCTCGGCCTACCTCGCCCTGCCGTTCAGCGTGGTGACGGTCCTGCTCACCGAGATGCTGGCGGCCGAACTCGTCCAGGCGCGCGCCCCCATCGTCCGGCAGCAGCTCCCCGACCGTTCCCTTCTCGAAGCGGTGATGCATGGACTTCAACGGCTCTGACACGATCCCCGGCCCACGGGCCGAGGACCATCTGCCGCACACCACCACGGCCGCGGCGAAGATCGTCATCGTGGGCGGCTTCGGCGTCGGCAAGACCACCATGGTCGGTTCCGTCAGCGAGATCAGGCCGCTGACCACCGAGGAGACCATGACCCAGGCGGGTATCGGGGTCGACGACAACTACGGCTCCGAGACCAAGACCGCCACCACCGTGGCCATGGACTTCGGCCGGATCCGCATCACCGAGCAGGTCGTGCTCTACCTCTTCGGCACGCCCGGCCAGGAACGCTTCTGGTTCCTGTGGAACGGCCTGTTCGAGGGCGCGCTCGGCGCGGTCGTCCTGGTCGACACCCGCCGCCTCGAAGTCAGCTTCGAGGTCATGGGCCGGCTCGAGGAGGGCGGCGTGCCGTTCGTCGTCGCCGTCAACACCTTCCCCGACGGGCCCCGTTACCCCGTGGAGGACCTGCGCGCGGCCCTCGACCTGCCGCCCGAGATCCCCATCGTGGAGTGCGACGTCCGCCGCCGCGCCTCCAGCCGTGACGTCCTCATGACCCTCATGCGCTTCCTGCACTCCCTGGCCCTGACCCGCAGCCTCACCTGACCCCGCACGGCATCCCTTCCCCACACACCGGATCCAGCACAGTTTCGGAGCGACCCCCTGTGACTCCCGAACACCCCACCCCGACCGGCCCGCACGACCTCGCCCTGGACCCGCCGCGCGGCTGCCCAGCGCACGGCAGGGGTCCCGGCGGACTGGCCCGCCTCTACGGCCCCGGCGCGGAGGACCTGAACGAACTGTACGAGCGGCTGCGCGAGGAACACGGCCCCGTGGCGCCGGTCCTGCTCCAGGACGACCTGCCGATGTGGATGGTCCTCGGGCACGCCGAGAACCTGCGCATGGTGCGCACCCCCTCGCAGTTCACCAAGGACAGCCGTATCTGGTCGCAGATGCTGGACGGCCGGGTCCGGCCCGACCACCCGCTCATGCCCCACATGGCCTGGCAGCCCATCTGCGCCCACGCCGAGGGCGACGAGCACAAGCGGCTGCGGGGCGCGGTCACCGCGGCCATGGCGACCATCGACGACCGCAGCGTGCGCCGCTACATCAACCGCTCCAGCCAGCGCCTGGTCAACCGCTTCTGCGAAGGGGGCAGGGCCGACCTGGTCGGCGACTTCGCCGAGCACCTGCCGATGGCCGTGATGTGCCACGTCCTCGGCATGCCCGACGAGTACAACGACAAGATGGTGCACGCCGCCCGTGACGCGCTCAAGGGCAGCGAGACCGCCGTCGCCAGCCACGAGTACGTCGTGGGGGCGCTCGGCCGGCTCACCACCCGCCGCCGCGCCGAGCCCGAGGACGACTTCACCAGCCACCTCATCGGCCACCCGGCGCAACTCACCGACGACGAGGTCCGGGAGCATCTGCGGCTGGTGCTCTTCGCCGCCTACGAGGCCACCGTCAACCTGCTCTCCAACGCGCTGCGCATGGTCCTCACCGACCCGCGATTCCTCGCCCAGCTCAACGGCGGCCAGATGACGGTGGCGGAGGCGGTCGAGCAGTCCCTGTGGGACGAGCCGCCGTTCAGCACCATCTTCGGCTACTTCGCCAAGCAGGACACGGAGTTGGGCGGCCAGCGCATCCGCCGGGGCGACGGTCTCTTCTTCGCGCCCGCGCCCGGCAACGTGGACCCCCGGGTACGCCCCGACCTGTCCGCCCACATGCAGGGCAACCGCTCCCACCTCGCCTTCGGCAGCGGGCCGCACGAGTGCCCCGGCCAGGACATCGGCCGCGCCATCGCCGACGTCGGCGTCGACGCGCTGCTGATGCGGTTGCCGGACGTGCAACTCGACTGCGACGAGGACGAGTTGCGGTGGACGATGTCGATCGCCTCGCGGCACCTGGTGGAACTCCCGGTCCGGTTCGAGCCGAAGGACCAGCAGGACGTCAAGCACAAGCCGAGCCACGCCCCGATCCCGCCGCAGCGCCTGACGCGGCCGGTGAGCACGGAGTCGAGGCCCGCACCGGCGCCCGCCCCCGCTCCGGCGCCCGCCTTCGCCTCGGCTCCGGCGCCCGCTCCGGCGCCCGCGCCCCACTCCGCGCCGCCCGTCGCGCAGTCGACGGGGCCGGTCCGCAGGCCCAACGCCTGGCGGCGCTTCCTGTCCTGGTGGCGCGGCTACTGAGCGGCACCCGCCGGCGGAGCGGCGGCCCAGCCGTCGTACGACGTCCAGGCCTCGAGCATCCGACCGCTTCGCAGCCGGTGTTCCGTCCCCGTGACCGGATCGGTGAACTCCAGCTCCCGCGCCAGCAACTGGAGCGGGCGCCGGAAGTCACCGGGCGGCACGGGGGCGGCCACCTCGGGGTAGAGCGGATCGCCGAGGATGGGCACGCCCAGCGTGTTCATGTGGACGCGCAGCTGATGGGTCTGCCCGGTGGCGGGCAGCAGCCGGTACCGGCCCAGTCCCCGCGCACCGTGCTCGACGAGCTCGACACGGCTCACGGCGTTCGGCTCGCCCGGCACCTCGTACGCGGCCAGGATCCCCCGCTCCTTGACGATCCGGCTGCGCACGGTCCGGGGCAGGACGAGCTCCGCGTCGTACGGCGCGACGGCCTCGTAGACCTTGCGCACCCGGCGGTCGCGGAACAGTGACTGGTACGCGCCGCGCTCCTCGGGGCGCACGGTGAAGAGCACGAGCCCGGCGGTGAGCCGGTCGAGCCGGTGCGCCGCGCCGAGCGCGGGCAGGTCCAGCTCCCGGCGCAGCCGCGCCAGCGCGCTCTCGGTGACATGACTGCCGCGTGGGGTGGTGGCCATGAAGTGCGGCTTGTCGACGACGACGATGTGCGCGTCGCGGTGCACGATCTCCAACGGGAACGGCACGGGCACCTCGGGCGGCACCTCACGGTGGTACCAGACGAACATCCCCGGCACATAGGCCGCGTCCGGCGCCACCGCCCGACCGTCGGCGCCGACGACGAGCCCGGCCGCCAGCATCCCGTCCACGATCCCGGCGCGCGCCGGGCCCAGCCGCTCCACCAGGTGCTCCCGCACGGTGGCCCAGACGCCCTCGCCGGGCAACCGCACCCGCACCGGGTCGATCCCGTCGCGCTGCGGCAGCGGGGAGGGCGGGGGAGGTGTACGGCGTCTCATCGGGTCCAGCCTACGGGCCGAAAAAGCCGTTGGTCGGGCCGTGCTCCGTTGGCAGGATGCGGCTCATGCCCTTCACCGCCGAAGTCGTCCTGCCCGCCGGAACCCTCTCGGGAAAGCCGCAGCCCGTGCTCCGCAGTGGCGACGGGCTGCTCCTGCGCCCGTGGCGGGCCGAGGACGCCCCCGCCGTGTACGCGGCCTTCCAGGACCCGGCCATGCACCAGTGGCACATCAGGGCCGCCGATTCGGAGGAGGAGGTCGCCGACTGGATCGAGGAATGGCGCAAGAGCTGGGCTGAAGAGCTGAACGCGCAGTGGGCGGTCGTCGACACGGACACCGGCGAACTGCTCGGGCGGGTCGCGCTGCGCGGCATCCTGCTCGCCGAGGGCGTGGCCGAGATCGCCTACTGGACGACCAGAGCGGCCCGCGGCCGGGGGGTCGCGCCCCGGGCCACGACCGCCCTGACCCGCTGGGCCTTCGACGAGATCGGCTTCCACCGCCTGGAGTTGATGCACGCCACCGCCAACGAGGCCTCCTGCCGGGTCGCGGGCAAGGCCGGTTTCCTTCTGGAGGGCACCAAGCGAAGCGCGGCCCTCCACCAGGACGGCTGGCACGACACGCACCTCCACGCGCGCGTGCGGGGCGGTGGGCCGGACACGCGCGCGTGCGGGGCGGTGGGCCGGACACGCGCGCGTGCGGGGCCGGTGGGGCGAGGGCCGCGCCGGGTCGCCCCCTACGCGGCCGCCGTCTCCGGTACCGCCGTGGCGGGCACCGATGTCCGCCGGCGGCGAAGGGCCCGGAAGACCACGCCGGCGGCGAGTGTCGCGCCGAGGAACAGCACGGTGAACCACCGGAAGTACCAGTGACCGCCCGCGGGGTCGTACACCGCCGCGCGCGGCCAGGCCAGGTTGACGGTCATCAGCAGGCCGTAGAGGAGCGCGAGGACGTTCACCGGGACGCCCCAGCGGCCCAGGGAGAACAGACGGGCGCCCGTCTCGTCCCTGCCGGCCGAGGAGAACTGCCCGCGCAGCCGGCGCAGCAGCAACGGGCCGGTGACCATCGCGTACGCCAGGTACAGCATCACGATGCAGGTCGTGCCGATGGCCAGGAAGGCGTCCGGTGAGGCGAAGTCGAGCAGCAGCAGGGCGGCCGCGAGGACGCCGACCACCAGCGCCGGGGCGCCCGGCATGCCGGTCCGCGGGCTCACGCGTGCGAGGCGGCCGGAGAACGGAAGCTGCCCGTCGCGGGCCATGGAGAACAGCATCCGGCAGGCCGCCGTCTGGATGGCGAGCGTGGCCACCGCGATCGCGACCACCACGTCCGCCAGCAGCGCCTTGCCGACCCCGTCGCCGAGGCTGCTGGTGAGGACGTAGCTGAGGCCGTCGACGCCGAGACGTCCGTCGGTCAGGCTGGGGGCGGCCAGCAGCCCGCCCAGCACGATCAGACCGCCGAGCAGGCCGGCCGCGCCGAGCGCGGTGAGGATCGTGCGCGGGGCGGTGCGCCGGGGGTGGTGCGTCTCCTCGCTCATCTCGCCCGCGCTGTCGAACCCGATCATCACGTACGCGGCGGTGAACGAGCCGATGAGCAGCGCCCCGAACAGGCCGTTCTGCGCGGCCCCTTCGGTGTGGAAGGTGATGCTCGGAGTGCGCTCGGAGTGGGTGAGCAGCAGCACGACGATGAGGACCGCTCCGATGATCTCGGCGGTCACACCCACCCGGTTGATCACCGACATCACGCGGTTGTCGACCATGTTCACGAAGGTGGTCAGAGCCAGCAGGAGCACGCCGAGCAGTGCCGCGTTGGCCGCGCCGTCGGGTGAGGTGGGCGCCGGGTCGGAGCCGATCAGCTGGAAGCCCGACCAGATCGCCGGCAGCACCATCTGGAGCGCCAGCGCGGCCGCGGCGACCACGACGATCTGCCCGATCACCATGATCCAGCCGGCGAACCAGCCGAACGAGGGCGTCGACAGCCGCGACGACCACTGGTAGATCGCCCCCGAGATCGGGTAGCGCGCCGCCAGCTCCGCGAAGCACGCTGCGACCGTCAACTGGCCGACCAGCACGACCGGCCAGGCCCAGAAGAAGACCGGGCCGCCGAAGGCGTATCCGAAGGCGAAGAACTGGAAGACGGTCGTCAGGACGGAGATGAAGGAGAACCCGGCGGCGAACGAGGCGTACCGGCCCAGGCTGCGGTGCAGCTCCTGGCGGTAGCCGAACTCGGCGAGGGAGCCGTCGCCCGTGTCGGGGGAGTGCGGCGGGTCGGGGCGTACGTCGGAGGGGGCTGTTGTCGTCACGGCGGAACCTGCCTTGGGCCCAGAGGGAATGTGATTCCTGTCGGGCGACAGAAATTAGGGACGCGCTGTTTCGTACGCGTCACGCCGCCGTGTCCGGGGCGGGCCCAAGTCCTCACGCCCGCGCGACCTTCACCCAATCGCGTTACATCGCGTCTCTTGTCGTGGCGGTCGACTCGCGATATGTTCGGCTACGGATATTCGTCAGTGAACGGTTCGGCATGGGCGTCGTGAAGGAGGGGTCGTCGTGGCGAGGAAGCGCCGCAAGCTCGGCAATCCGTTGGCGCTCGCCGTGATGACGACGCTCTTGCAGAAGCCGATGCATCCGTACGAGATCGCCCAGACCCTGCGCAGCCAGGGCAAGGACACCAGTACGAAGACGAACTACGGCTCGCTCTACACCGTCGTGCAGAACCTCGAGAAGTACGGCTTCGTCGAGGTGACCGGTGTGGAACGCCAGGGCAACCGCCCCGAGCGCACGGTCTACGGGCTCACCGACGCCGGGCGCGAGGAGATGGCCGAGTGGCTGTCCGATCTGATCGCCATCCCCGCGAAGGAGTACCCGATCTTCGAGACGGCGCTCTCGCTGATGGCGGCGCTGCCTCCCGACGAGGTGGTGCGCCTGCTCCGGACTCGGCTGAGTTCGCTGGAGGTCCAGGTGGCAAGCGGCCGGGGCGCCCTCGAGAAGGTCTCCGAGACGGTGCCGAGGCTGTTCCTCGTCGAGGTCGAGTACCAGCTGCACATGGTCGAGGCGCAGGCCGAGTGGGTCGGCGGCTTCCTGGAGGAGATCAGAAAGGGCTCGCTGCCCGGCGTCGAGGCTTGGCGGCGCTTCCACGAGACGGGGGAACCGCCGACGGAATTCACCTCTTGAGAACGACCCCGGCAGGGCTGTTGCAGCAGCTCCGCCGGGGTCCCCAACCCCGAACGGAATCCGCCGTGAGGCGGCTCCGGGCCATCGAGGTGCGGCACACCCAGGATAGCCCGGCGCTCTTCACGCGGATCAGCAGTCCTGTCCGCTCACGAAGGAGCACCGTCATGAGCAACACCTACGCGCCCGCGGTCGAGGCGCGTCGACTCGTCAAGACCTACCCGGGTGGCGTCACCGCCCTGAACGGCCTCGACATCACCGTCGAGCCAGGGACCGTCTTCGGGCTGCTCGGCCCCAACGGCGCCGGCAAGTCCACCACCGTCAAGATCCTCACCACTCTCGCCCGCCCGGACTCCGGGTCGGCCACCGTCGGCGGGCACGACGTGCTGCGCGACCCGGACCGGGTGCGCCGCGCGATCGGCGTGGTCGCCCAGAACTCCGGCGCCGACCCGGTCGCCACCGGCCGCGACAACCTCCGCCTCCAGGGCAGGCTCTACGGCATGCGGGGCGCCGCCCTCGACCGGCGCGTCGGCGAACTGCTCGAACGTTTCGCGCTCACCGAGGCCGCCCGGCGCCCCGTGAAGGGCTACTCCGGCGGCATGCGGCGCCGGCTCGACGTCGCCCTCGGTCTGGTGCACCGGCCCGAGGTGCTCTTCCTCGACGAGCCGACCACCGGTCTGGATCCGGAGGCCCGCACCGCGATGTGGGACGAGATCGGCCGGCTGGCCGGCGAGGAGGGTCTGACCATCCTGCTCACCACTCACTACCTGGAGGAGGCCGACCGGCTCGCCGAGCGCGTCGCCATCGTCGACCGGGGCCGGATCGTCGTGACGGGTACTCCCGACTCCCTGAAGGGCGAACTCCGCGGCGACGCCGTGCACGTGGAGCTGCGCTCCGCCCCGGGCGAGAGTGGCCGGGTACTGCTGGAAGGCGCCCTGGGCGGACTGCCGGGCGTCCACGAGGTGGTGTTCGACGGGCCGCGGGTCAGCGTCCGCGCGGAGGACGGGGCGGCCGCCGTGCCCGCGCTGCTCGGCGCCCTGGAGCGGGCCGGGGTGAGCGTCGCCACCGCGACCGTCGCGCGTCCGTCGCTCGACGACGTCTACCTGCGGTACACGGGCCGTCGTTACGCCGAGGCGGAGAGCGGAACAGGCGCCGACGCCCTCGTCCTCGCCGGGGGTGCGCGATGAGCACCGCGATCGTCCAGACCTGGTACCAGACCTGGTACATGACGCAGCGCCAGCTGATGGTGTTCGCCCGTCAGCCCGCGTACGCCGTCATCACACTGATCCAACCGGTGATCTGGCTGTTCCTCTTCGGCAGCCTCTTCAAGAACGTCGTGGCGCTGGGCGGCTTCGGTACGGCCTCCTACCTCGACTACCTGGTGCCGGGCGTGGTCGTGATGAGCGCGCTCGCCTCCAACCTCTGGGCGGGCATGGGCACGTTGGAGGAGATCCAGCGCGGCACCCTCGACCGTTTCCTCACCACCCCGGCCAGCCGGGCCGCGCTGATGAACGGCAACGTCGTCCACAACGGCATCGTCACGGCGCTCCAGTCGGCCGTCATCGTGCTGCTGGGCCTGGTGGGCGGCGCGGAGTACCCGGGCGGCGTCGTGGGTGTCGCGGTCCTGGTCGTCGCCTCGGTGCTGCTGGGCACGGTCTTCGGAGCCCTGTCCAACGCCCTGGGCATGCTGGTGCGGGAGCGGGAGTCGATCATCGGCGTCAACACGTTCCTGCTGCTGCCGCTGACCTTCCTGTCGAGCGCGTTCATGGCGCCGGACCGGATGCCCGGCTGGATACGGCAGGTGGCCCGCTTCAACCCGCTGGACTGGGCCATGGTGGCGGGCCGTTCGGCCCTGACCGCCGACCCCGACTGGGGCGCGGTGCTGCTGCGCGGCGGGGCGCTCCTGGCGCTCGCGACGGCGGCCGTGTGGCTCTCGATCAGAACGTTCCTGTCGTACCAGCGGTCGGTGTAGCGGGGGGCCGCGACCGCTGTCGTGTCGTCACAGGGGCGGCCCGCGCCACGCGTGCGGGCCGCTTCCGCCAGGTCACGCGGCCGGTGCCGCGCCCTCCTGCTCCGCCTCCACGCGCGCGTTCCAGTCCCGCTTCGAGGCCTGCCAGCCGTCCTCGTCGTGGCCGAGCCGCCAGTAGCCGGAGATCGACAGGTCCTCGCGGGGGATCTGGAGCTCGACGCGCAGCAGCTTGCGCAGCTCCTTCACACAGGCGGCCTCGCCGTGCACGAACGCGTGCACGCGGCCCTCGGGGAACTCCAGGGCCTTCACGGCCTCGACGAGCCGTTGGCCCACGGGCCGGTCGCCGCGGTGCAGCCAGACGACGTCCACGTCGGAGTCGACCTTCTGCTCCTCCTCGGGACCCGACACCTCGATGAAGGCGTGGGCGACGCTGCCGGCGGGCAGCGACTCCAGGGCGGCCGCGATGGCCGGCAGGGCGCTCTCGTCGCCGGCCAGCAGATGCCAGTCGGCGGTGGTGTCGGGCGCGTAGGCGCCACCGGGGCCCATGAAGCGGACCGTCTCGCCCGGCTGGACGCGCGCCGCCCAGGGCCCGGCCAGGCCCTCGTCGCCGTGGACCACGAAGTCCAGGGTCAGCTCGCGCAGTTCGGCGTCCCAGTGGCGCACGGTGTACGTGCGGGTCACGGGCCACTGCTCACGCGGGAACTCGGCCCGGATGCGCTCCATGTCGAAGGGCTCGGGGTAGGTCACGCCCTCGGGGCCGAAGAGCAGTTTGACGTAGTGGTCGGTGCAGCTGCCCGCGGTGAACTCGGTCAGGCTCTCGCCGCCGAGGACGACGCGCTGCATATGGGGGGTGAGCCGTTCGGTGCGGACGACCTGCGCGGTGTGGGGCTTCCGCGGCTTCCGTGCCGGACGTTCTGCCATGACGGCCTCCCATGAGGGTATGGTTAGGTAAACCTAAGTTAGCATCTCACCCCCCGGTGATGCCCTCCCCGTCCGAGCGGTCGACCCACCTCTCGTCCGGCTCTCCTCCAGAGGATGACTCCCGGCCCGTGCCGATGTCATTCCCGGGCACGGGATCAATGGTTACGCGGGCGGCGTGCCCAGCGTCGTCAGCAGCCGCTGGAGCGACCCGCCGAGCCCCCAGCGCTGCGCCAGTGCCTCCAGTGTCGCTCCGTCCCGCGGTGTGTGCGGCAAGGCGGTGTCCACGTCCGGCAGCGGCACGTCGCCGGCGACCTGGACCACCTTCGGCGCGACGGCGAGGTACGGCCGCGACTCGTCCAGCCGCAGCCGCTGCGAGGGGGTCAGCTTCGCCTTCGGGTCGTCGATCGCCGCCACGATCCCGGCCAGGTCGCCGAACTCGGCGAGCAGCTTGGCCGCGGTCTTCTCCCCGATGCCCGGTACGCCGGGCAGGCCGTCGCTGGGGTCGCCGCGCAGCAGCGCCAGATCCGCGTAGCCGCTGCCGTCGACGCCGTACTTCCCGCGCAGCCACGCCTCGTCCGTGAGCTGGAGCGTGCCGACGCCCTTCAGCGGATACAGCACGCGCACCCCACGTGCGTCGTCCACCAGCTGGTACAGGTCGCGGTCGCCGGTGACGATGTCGACCGGGCCCTCGGCCCGTCCGGTGAACGTGCCGATGACGTCGTCCGCCTCGTAGCCGGCGACGCCCACCCGGGCGATGCCGAGGGCGTCCAGGACGGCCTCGATGATCGGGACCTGGGGTGAGAGCGTGTCCGGCACCTCCTCCTCGTCCGGCCCCGACTCGCGCTCCTCGGCGACGCGGTGCGCCTTGTAGGAGGGGATGAGGTCGACCCGCCACTGCGGGCGCCAGTCGGCGTCCATGCACGCGACCAGCTCGTCCGGCCGGTGGTCCTTGACCAGCCGGTCGATGAAGTCCAACAGCCCGCGCGCGGCGTTCACCGGAGTGCCGTCCGGCGCCTTCACGGAGTCAGGGACGCCGAAGTAGGCGCGGAAGTAGAGCGAGGCGGTGTCGAGGAGCATCAGTCGTCCGGTCACGCCTCGCATCATGCCGCACGAGCGCGCGGGGGACCGGCGCGTATTCACTCACGTGGCAGGCGTGAACCTCTGGTGAAACCTGCTGTGAACTGAACCACTCGTCCGTTTGCCCCCGCCGGACCAGGGAAGGGGCCGCCTCGGAGCAGGGCATGGTTGCAATTTCAACTGTTTGCTGTTGCCGAATGCTCCGATTCCCGTCCCCGACGAGAGGTACGCGTGTCCTCCAGGCTTGAGGTCGAACATCTGCACAAGGTGTTCGGCAGACGACCGCAGCAGGCAGTCGAGCGGCTCCGGAAGGGAGCCGACCGGGAGGAGCTGCGTACCGACGGCACCACGGCCGCCGTGATCGATGCCTCCTTCACGGTGGAACCCGGCGAGATCTTCGTCGTCATGGGCCTGTCCGGCTCGGGCAAGTCCACCCTGTTGCGGATGCTCAACGGGCTGCTGGAGCCGACCGCCGGGCGGGTCCTCTTCGACGGCCGGGACCTCACCGCCCTCGCCGCCCGCGCACTGCGCGAGGTCCGGGCGACGAAGATCAGCATGGTCTTCCAGCACTTCGCCCTCTTCCCGCACCGCAGCGTCCTCGACAACGCCGCCTACGGCCTCGCCGTCCAGGGCGTCCCCCGCCGCGAACGCGAGGAGCGCGCCGCCGAGGCGCTGCGGCTCTGCGGTCTGGCCGGCTGGGAGAAGTCCTGGCCGGACGAGCTGTCCGGCGGCATGCAGCAGCGCGTCGGCCTGGCCCGCGCCCTCGCCACCGACGCCGACCTGCTCCTGATGGACGAGTCCTTCAGCGCGCTGGACCCGCTGATCCGCCGTGACATGCAGGACCAGCTCCTCACGCTCCAGCAGACGTTGAAGAAGACCATCGTCTTCATCACGCACGACCTCAACGAGGCGATGCGCCTGGGCGACCGGATCGCCGTCATGCGCGACGGCCGCATCGTGCAGACGGGCACGGCGCAGGACATCCTCCTGCGCCCCGCGAACGACTACGTCGCCTCCTTCGTCCGGGACGTCGACCGCTCACGCGTGCTGACCGCGTCCGCCGTCATGGACACCGCCGTGCGCGGCGACGAGGCCGACTGCGGCTGCGAGACCGCCACCCCGGACACCCCGTTCGCCGCGCTGTGCGCGCTCAGCGCCCGGCTGACCCATCCGGTCGCCGTCCTCGACGGGCGGCGGAAGCTCGTCGGCGCCGTGTCGGGGCAGAGCCTCGTCCGCTTCCTCGGCGACGAGCAGGGCCGGGTGACGGCCTGCGACGGTCCGCGCGACGGCGGGAAGAAGGTGATGGCCCGTGCCTAGGTTCCACCTCGGCGACCGGGTCGACTCCGGCGTCGAATGGCTCGTCACCCACATGTCCTGGCTCTTCGACGCGGTCAAGACGGTCGTCGAAGGCATGTACGACGGCCTCGACACCGTCCTCACCACCCCCGAGCCGCTCCTCCTCGCGGGCATCCTCGCGGTGCTCGCCTGGTGGCTGCGCGGCCTCGTCGCGGGCGTCCTGGCCTTCGCCGGGTTCGCCCTCATCGACTCCCTCGCCCTGTGGGACGAGGCGATGTCCACGCTCTCCCTGGTTCTCGTGGCCACGGTGATCGCCCTGGCGGTCTCCCTGCCGCTGGGCATCCGGGCCGCCCGGTCCAAGGCCGTCAGCGCCACCCTGCGCCCCGTCCTGGACCTGCTCCAGACGATGCCGTCGATGGTCCTGCTGATCCCGGCCATCCTGTTCTTCGGCATGGGCGTCCCCGCGGGCGTCGTCGCCACCCTGATCTTCGCGCTGGCCCCGGGTGTCCGGATGACCGAGCTCGGCATCCGCCAGGTCGACGCCGAACTCGTCGAGGCCGCCGAGGCGTTCGGCACGACGCCCCGCGACACCCTGCTGCGCGTGCAGCTGCCGCTCGCCCTCCCGACGATCATGGCGGGCGTCAACCAGGTCATCATGCTGGGCCTGTCGATGGTCGTCATCGCC
The DNA here is from genome assembly GCF_045161545.1 of Streptomyces sp. NBC_00637. Lineage (NCBI taxonomy): Bacteria > Bacillati > Actinomycetota > Actinomycetes > Kitasatosporales > Streptomycetaceae > Streptomyces > Streptomyces sp. NBC_00637. The sequence goes on from NZ_CP109046.1 coordinate 6,901,063, forward strand.
GGCATGGTCGGCACCGGCGGCCTCGGCGGCGCCGTCAACGAGGCCATCGGCCGGCTCGACATCGGCCTCGGCTTCGAGGCCGGCCTCGGCATCGTCGTCCTCGCCATCTACCTGGACCGGATGACCGGCGCCCTCGGCACCCGGATCTCCCCGCTCGGCCGCCGTGCCGCCGCCAAGACCCGCGGCACGGTGTGGACGTACCGTCCGCGTCCGGCCGTGGCCGTGGTCGGCGTGGTCGTGCTCGCCCTGGTCGCCGGCGGCATGAACGTCTTCGGACCCTCCTCCGGTACCGCCGAGGCCTCCGCCTCGGACATCGGCAAGGGCCGGGAGATCAAGATCGGCTACATCCCGTGGGACGAGGGCATCGCCTCCACCTACCTCTGGAAGGAACTCCTGGAGGAACGCGGCTTCGACGTCACCACCGCCCAGTACGCCGCCGGGCCCCTCTACACCGGCGTCGCCACCGGCCAGATCGACTTCCAGACCGACGCCTGGCTGCCCACCACGCACGACGAGTACTGGAAGAAGTACGGCGACCGGCTCGACGATCTGGGCTCCTGGTACGGCCCCACCTCCCTGGAGCTCGCCGTCCCCTCGTACGTGAAGGACGTCGGCTCCCTCGCCGACCTGAAGAGCCACGCCGCCGAGTTCGACGGCAAGATCACCGGCATCGAGCCCAGCGCCGGGATGATGGGCCTGCTCAAGGACAAGGTCCTCGGGCGGTACGGCCTCGACGGCGCCTACACCGTCGTCGACGGCTCCACCCCGGCGATGCTCGCGGAACTCAAGCGCGCGTACGCCGCCGAGAAGCCGATCGTCGTCACCCTCTGGTCCCCGCACTGGGCGTACAGCGACTACGACCTGAAGAAGCTCGACGACCCCGAGGGCGCCTGGGGCAAGGGCGACGGCGTGCACACCATCGCCCGTGAGGGCTTCGCCGCCGACAACCCCGAGGTCGGCGACTGGCTGAAGGACTTCCGGATGACCGAGGCCCAGCTCACCGGTCTCGAGGCGCGGATACAGAAGGCCGGCAAGGGCAAGGAGCAGGACGCGGTCCGGTCCTGGCTGAAGGAGAATCCGGACCTGGTCGAGAAGTGGGTACCGGTCGCCGATTCGGGGCAGGAAAGCCGGGCGGCCCGGTGACCTGACAGCACCGCGACCGCCCGACGAGGGGCGGGCACCGGCGTACGGCCTTCCTGGCCCGCGTCGGGGCCCGCCCCTCGCGTCGTTCTCCGCGCCCTTCCCGGCGCTCGCGCCCCGCCGCGGCGCCGGTCCGGGCCCGGTCCGCGCGTTGCCTGCCACAGCAAGGATCCGGCCAAGTACGGAGAGCTACGCCCACGCCCGAACCGGAGCGCGCGCGAAGCCCGGGACGGGCGGGAACACGCGCGGCCGTTCGCGCATTGAACCGGAGAACCGCGGAGCGGGCGCCCGCCCGGCGTGTCCGGGGCCCGAACGACTGGCGCGAACTGTGAGGTCCGGTGTTACGCCGGATGTCCTCGATGTGACGGGCGCATGAAACGGTTTGCCGAACATGCGTAGGGTGCAGACAACTCCTCGGAAGGTGTAGAGGACGCGGGCACGGCAACGACGAGTCAAGGAGGGAGCCGGAGCGATGGGCGACCACAAAGAACAGCCCCTGCGGGTGGGCGCGGCCGTGCGGCGCCGGCGCCGCTCCCTGGAGCTCACCCTCGCCGTCGTGGCCGAGCGCAGCGGCCTGTCGGTCCCGTTCCTCAGCCAGATCGAGAACGAGCGCGCGCGGCCCAGCACCAGCTCCCTGGAGAAGGTCGCCGACGCCCTGCGCACCACGGCCGTCGAACTCCTCGCCGCCGCCGACCCCGCGTGCAGCGTGGACGTCGTGCGCGCCGAGGTGACCGAGTCCGGCCCGGGGCCGGAACCGAGCTCGCGTTCCCTGGTGCGCGGCCACCACCAGATGCACGCCTCGGAGTTCACCGGCGACCATGACGCGGGCCGTGAGTTCCAGTACCGCAACGACCAGTTGATGTACGTGGCCGACGGCGCCGTGGAGATCGAGGCGGAGGGCCGCGCCTACCGGCTCGGCCGCGGCGACACCCTGTACCTCACCGGCGGGGTCCGCCACCGCTGGCGCGCGACCGTGCCGGACACCCGGGTGGTCGTCGTCGCCGTGGCGGAGCACATCGAGGCGGTACGGGACCGGGACCGGGGCCGGCGACGCTAGTGCGGGTCGTCTCGTTGGTGCCGTCGCTCACGGAGGCGGTGGCTTCCTCCGTGCCCGGCGCCCTGGTGGGCGTCACCGACTGGTGCACCCACCCCGCGGACCTCGACGTCACCCGGATCGGCGGAACCAAGAACCCCCGGCTCGACCGGATCGTCGCCCTCGCCCCCGATCTGGTGATCGCCAACGAGGAGGAGAACCGGCCACCGGACCTGGACGCCCTGCGCGCGGCCGGTATCGAGGTCCTGGTGACCGACGTCCGGGACGTGCCGCAGGCCTTCGCCGAACTGGCGCGGGTCCTGCGGGCGTGCGGGGCGCCGTCGCGCCCGCGGTGGCTCGACGAGGCGCAGGAGGCGTGGGCGGCGCCGCCGGCGCTCACCCGCCGTAGGACGGCCGTCGTGCCGGTCTGGCGCCGCCCCTGGATGGTGCTGGGCCGCGACACCTTCGCCGGGGACGTGCTGGCCCGTCTCGGCGTCGACCAGGTGTACGCCGGACACGCCGAGCGCTATCCGCGGATCCCCGTGCAGGAACTGCTCGCCGCCGCGCCGGACCTGGTCGTGCTGCCGGACGAGCCCTACCGCTTCACCGCCGACGACGGCCCGGAGGCCTTCCCCGGTCTGCCCTGCGCGCTGCTCAGCGGACGGCACCTGACGTGGTACGGCCCGTCGCTCGCCGAGGCGCCGGAGGTGCTGGGCGAGGCGCTGCGGGCAGCTCACCCCTGAGCAGCCCGCGCACGGTGTGCGCGGCGGCCACGATCCACGCGGCGACGAGGACGACGTACAGCGCGCAGGCGAGCACGTCGTAGGCGGCCAGCCCGGTGTGCCGGGCCAGCGCCGCGGCCCCTGTCACACAGGTGCCGACCGGGAAGGTGAACGCCCACCAGGTCATCGCGAAGCCCATCCCGTGCCGGCGGGCCCGCACCACGTGCGCGGTGGCCAGGCCCAGCCAGAGCAGCGCGAACCCCGTCACGGGCACCCCGTACAGCACGGCGAGCAAGCCGAGACCGCGGTCGACCGGACCGGGCAGGACCCCCGGAGCGAACTTCGCGAACTGTGCGACGGCGGTCGTGGACTGCCCGAGCGGGCCCAGGACGAGGAACAGCGTCGGGGTGAGGGCGAGGGGCAGCGGCCCGCCGGTCACCAGCCGCGCGAACACCAGCGGCAGCATGAACAGCGTGGCGAGCAGGCTCAGCCCGAACAGCGCGAAGCACGCCAGGAGCAGCGTCTGCCGCGGCTGCCCGGCCGGCAGCCAGGGCACCAGCAGCGGCCCGAGGGCGGCCGACACCATGGGCGCGACGAGCGGCAGCAGCCACACGGGCGTGGCCTGGGACGCGCGCACCCGGTGGCGTACGGCCATCAGGTACGGAACGGCGACGGCGGCGGTGAGGGCGACGGCCGTCCCGACGGTGAACAGCACGGCGTCGAGGGCGACCGCGGCCCGGGTGCCGATCCAGTCCCGGCCGACGGTGACCGCACCACCCCCGACGGCGAGCAGCGCCATCGCCAGGCAGCCGTAGAACGGCGCCGTCGCCGGATCCAGGAGGTGGGCGCGGGCCTGGTCGCGGTGATGGCGCCAGTGCAGGGTCCGGGCGCCGAGCAGGACCAGGAGAAGCACGAGGGACAGCGCCCAGCAGGCGGTGAGGAGCGGCCGCAGCCCCGGCGGGCGGACGGGGAGCGCGGCCCCGGCCGTGGCGAGGATCGCGGTCCCCATGACCGTGGCGTACCAGTTCGGTCCGAGGTGACGGACGGCGCCGGCGCGCGCACGGGGGAGGGCGTACAGGGGCTGGGCGGCGGTGACCATGGCTCCACCGTCGCGTGGGCGCCCGCCCGCGACCAGGGAGTATGACTCTATGGGGGCATAAGCTGGGCTTATGGGGAGTGTGGAGGAACAGCCCGCGGACACCGCGTCGGCCTCGATCGCGCACCGCGTCCCGGACCTGGGCGCGCTGGAACTGCTGCTGGCGGTGGCACGGCTGGGCAGCCTGGGGGCGGCCGCGCGGGAGCTGGGCATCACCCAGCCGGCCGCGAGCAGCCGGGTCCGTTCCATGGAACGCCAGCTGGGGGTGGCCCTGGTGGACCGCTCGCCGCGCGGCTCCCGGCTCACGGACGCCGGCGCGCTGGTGACCGACTGGGCGGGACGGATCGTCGAGGCGGCGCGGGCGTTCGACGCGGGCGCGCAGGCGCTGCGGGTCCGCCGCGACTCGCGGCTGCGGGTGGCGGCGAGCATGACGATCGCCGAGTACCTGCTGCCCGGCTGGCTGCTCGCGCTGCGCGCGGGGCGGCCGGACACGGCGGTGTCGCTGCTCGCGGGCAACTCGGCGGCCGTCGCCGAGCGGCTGCTCGCCGGGGAGGCGGACCTCGGCTTCGTGGAGGGCCTCACGGTGCCGCCCGGCCTGGACTCCGCCGTGATAGCCCACGACCACCTGGTCGTCGTGGTCGCCCCCGCCCACCCGTGGGCGCGCCGGCGGCGGCCGCTGCCGGCGGCCGAGCTGGCCTCGACGCCGCTGATCCTGCGGGAGACGGGCTCGGGGACCCGTCAGGTCCTCGACACGGCGCTGGGCGGGCTGGCCCGGCCGCTGATCGAGCTCTCCTCGACGACCGCGGTCAAGGCGGCGGCGGTCAGCGGGGCGGGGCCGGCGGTGCTGAGCGAGCTGGCGGTCGGTGAGGAGCTGGGGCTGCGGCGGCTGGTGAAGGTGCCGGTGGAGGGGATCGCGCTGGCGCGCGATCTGCGGGCGGTGTGGCCGACCGGGCATCGGCCCGCGGGGCCGGCCCGGGAGCTGCTGTCGCTGACGCGGGGGTAGCGTTTCCCGCCCCCGCCCCCGCCGCCCCTTCCCCGCCCCTTCCCGTCCCTGGGAGCTGCGCCCCCGGACCCCGCTGTCGGCCTGAACGGCCTTGTCCTCAAACGCGGGACGGGCTGGACGGTGCTGCCGTCACCAGGGGCACGTATGCGCCGCGTACGGCCTCGTCCTCAAACGCGGGACGGGCTGGACGGTGCTGTCGTCGCCCGGGGCTCGCGTGACGCGTGCGGCCTTGTCCTCAGGCCGGCCGGGCTGGGTTGTGCTGCCGTCACGAGGGCGCGCATGACGCGTACGTCCTCGTCCATCTCCGGGTGCCACTGCACGCCCAGCACCCAGGCCGCCGACGGCAGTTCGACGGCCTCCACGGTGCCGTCCGTCGCGTGGGCCGACGGGACCAGGCCGGTGCCCAGGCGGTCCACGGCCTGGTGGTGGTAGGCCGGTACGGAGGTCTCCTCCGGGACGGCCGTGGCGTACCGGGTGCCGGGGACCGGTGTGACCGGGTGCCGGCCGAAGGCGCCGACGACCTCGGCGTGGCCGTCGATGTGCTGGGCCAGGGTGCCGCCGAGCGCGACGTTCAGCAGCTGCATGCCACGGCAGATGCCCAGCAGCGGGAGGTCGGCCGCCAGCGCCGCCTCGATCAGGGCCAGCTCCCAGGCGTCCCGCTCCGGCGCCGGCGGGCCGGTGCGGGGGTCCGGTTCGGCGCCGTAGCGGACCGGTTCGACGTCGGGGCCGCCCGCGATCACCAGACCGTCGAGGCGTGCCACGGTCGCCGCCGCGTGCTCGGGAGCGTCCGGCGGGAGCATCGCGACCAGCCCACCGGCCCGCTGCACCAGCCGCGGGTACCCGGCGGGCAGGAGGGCGGCGTCCAGCGCCCACACGCCCCAGCGCGCCGCGGACTCCAGATACGTGCTGACGCCGATCAGTGGCCGTGCGCCGTGCGTCATGTGCCCTCCCACTTCCCTGCCCGCCCCCGTGACCGTAATGGATCGTAGCCAGACCTTTTCAGGTCAGGAAACCCCTGAGCAGGGCCGCCGTCCCCGCGCAGTGCTCCCGCATCATCTCCCGCGCCCCGTCCGCGTCCCCGTCCAGCACCGCCTCGACCAGCGCGAGATGCTGCCGCTGCGAGTGCTCCAGGTTGCGGACCAGGAGCGGGATGCAGTCGAGCAGGTCGTTGACCGTGGCCCGGACCGCCGCGTACCGCGCGGTCAGCGAGGGCGAGCCGCACAGCTCGGCCAGGGTGAGGTGGAGCATGGTGTCCAGGCGGCGGTACTCCGCCAGCGGGGCGTCCGCCGTGCGGGCCAGCGCCTCACGCAGCCGCCCCGCCTGCTCGTCGTCCAGGCCGTGCGCCGCGCACAGGCCCGCCGCGCCGACCTCCAGGACCTCGCGGAACCGCAGCACGTCCTCGACGTCGACCTCCGCGATCCGCCGCCGCAGCTCGTCCTCGCCGCCGGCGTCCGTACGCGGCAGCACGAACGTCCCTCCGTAGCGGCCCCGGCGGGACTCGACGAGACCCTGGTCCTGGAGGACCTTCAGCACCTCGCGCAGCGTCACCCGGCTGATCCCGAGCCGCTCCGCCAGGTCCCGTTCGGCCGGCAGCCGTTCGCCCCCCGGCACCAGACCCAGCCGCACCACCTGGAGGATCTGTTCCAGCGCCTCCTCGAAGCCGTTCCCGGCCCGCACCGGCCGCAGTACCGGCGTCAGCCGGTCGTCCGGTCCGCCGTCAGCGTCCACCGACATCCGGCCGTGCCCCCTTCCCAAGCAATGGTTCTCCGCAATACCTTATGGCTCCCGGCCCGCCCGAAGAAGACGAAGGAGCCGGGGAAGCCGAAGGAGGCCCTCCCGTGGCAGACCGCACACCCCCGCTCAGCGTCGACGAGCTGCACGCTCACGTCGCGAGCGGTGAGATCGACACTGTCGTCCTCGCCTTCCCCGACATGCAAGGGCGTCTCCAGGGCAAGCGGTTCGCCGCCGGATTCTTCCTCGACGAGGTTCTCCGGCACGGCACCGAGGGCTGCAACTACCTCCTCGCCGTCGACACGGAGATGAACACCGTCGACGGGTACGCCATGTCCTCCTGGGACCGCGGCTACGGCGACTTCGCCATGCGCCCCGACCTGTCGACCCTGCGCCGCGTGCCCTGGAACGCCGGCACCGCCCTGCTCATCGCCGACCTGGCCTGGAACGACGGCTCGCCCGTGGTCGCCGCCCCGCGCCAGATCCTGCGCCGCCAGCTGGAGCGCCTCGCCCGGCACGGGTTCACCGCCCAGGTCGGCACCGAGCTCGAGTTCATCGTCTTCAAGGACAGCTACGAGGCCGCCTGGGACGCGAACTACCGCGGCCTCACCCCGGTCAACCAGTACAACGTCGACTACTCCGTGCTCGGCACCGGCCGGGTCGAGCCGCTGCTGCGCCGCATCCGCAACGAGATGACCGGCGCCGGACTCACGGTCGAGTCCGCCAAGGGCGAGTGCAACCCCGGCCAGCACGAGATCGTCTTCCGCTACGACGAGGCCCTGGTCACCTGCGACCAGCACGCGATCTACAAGACCGGCGCCAAGGAGATCGCGGCCCAGGAGGGCTGCTCGCTGACCTTCATGGCCAAGTACAACGAGCGCGAGGGCAATTCCTGCCACATCCACCTCTCGCTCACCGACGCCGACGGCGCCAACGTCATGGCCGGCGACGGCGAAGGAGGGATGTCCGACGTCATGCGGCACTTCCTCGCCGGACAGCTCGCCGCCCTGCGTGACTTCTCCCTCCTCTACGCCCCCAACATCAACTCCTACAAGCGGTTCCAGCCGGGCTCCTTCGCGCCGACCGCCGTCGCCTGGGGACACGACAACCGCACCTGTTCCCTCCGTGTCGTCGGCCACGGCCGCTCGACGCGCTTCGAGAACCGGCTGCCCGGCGGCGACGTCAATCCCCACCTCGCGGTCGCGGGCCTGGTCGCGGCCGGCCTCTACGGCATCGAACAGAAGCTGGAGCTGCCCGAGGCCTGCGCCGGCAACGCCTACACCGCGCAGTACGCGCACGTCCCGAGCACCCTGCGCGAAGCCGCCGAGCTCTGGGCGGACAGCCCGATCGCCCTGGCCGCGTTCGGCGAGGAGGTCGTCGCGCACTACTCCAACATGGCGCGCGTCGAACTGGAGGCCTTCGACGCGGCGGTCACCGACTGGGAGCTGCGCCGCTCCTTCGAACGTCTCTGACCCTCCGCACGTCTCCGACCCTTCGCACGTCTCCGACGCACCCGGCCGTGCACCCGCCCGCGAAAGGCCCTTCCTTGTCCGGTCCCTCCGGTCCCTCCTTGTCCGACTCGCAGTCGTCGCCGCACGAGCTGATCGTCCTCAACCCGGCCACCGAGGAGATCGTCGCCACCGTCCCGGCCGCCGACGCGGCCGACGTGGACCGGGCGGTCGCCCGTGCGAGCGCCGCCCAGCGGGTCTGGGCCGCCGCCGCCCCGGCCGACCGGGCCCGGCTGCTGCGCCGCTTCGCCGACGTCGTCGACGCACACGTCGAGGAACTGGCCCTCCTGGAGGTCCGCGAGGCGGGCCACCTCCTCGGAAACGCCCGCTGGGAGGCCGGCAACGCCCGCGACCTGCTCCTGTACGCGGCCGGCGGCGTCGAACGGCTCCTGGGCCGCCAGATCCCCGTGCCGGGCGGCTGGAACGTCACCTTCCGGGAACCGCTCGGCGTGGTCGGCGTGATCGCCCCCTGGAACTTCCCGATGCCCATCGCCGCCTGGGGCTCCTTCCCGGCCCTCGCGGCAGGCAACGCCGTCCTCCTCAAGCCCGCCGAGACCACCCCGCTCACCGCCCTGCGCCTCGCCGAACTGGCCCTGGAGGCAGGCCTGCCGGAGCACCTCTTCCAGGTCCTGCCCGGCCACGGAGCCGTGGCAGGCCGCGCGCTCGTCGACCACCCGGGCGTGGCGAAGATCGTGTTCACGGGCTCCACCCGCACCGGCCGCGAGGTCATGGAGCGCTGCGCCCGGCAGGTCAAGCCGGTCACCCTGGAACTCGGCGGCAAGAGCCCCAACATCGTCTTCGCGGACGCCGACCTGAAGGCCGCGGTCGACCCGTTCTCCTTCCTCGACAACTCCGGCCAGGACTGCTGCGCCCGCACCCGCGTCCTCGTCCAGGAATCGGTCTACGACGAGGTGGCCGATCACCTGGCGCGGGAACTGGCCGCCGTGACGGTCGGCGACCCGGCCGACGCGAAGACGCGCATGGGCCCGCTGATCTCGCGGCAACAGGTGGACCGCGTACGGTCGTTCGTGCCGGACGACGCCGAGGCGCTGCGCGGTACCGCACCCGACGGTCCCGGCTTCTGGTTCCCGCCGACCGTGCTCACCGGCGTCGCGTCCGACTCGCCCGCCGCCCGCGAGGAGATCTTCGGCCCCGTCGCCGTCCTGCTCCCCTTCACCGACGAGGCGGACGCGATCCGGCTCGCCGACGACACCCCCTACGGCCTCTCCGGCTCCATCTGGACCCGGGACGTCGGCCGGGCGCTGCGCGTCTCGCAGGCCGTGCGGGCCGGCAACCTGTCCGTCAACTCCCACTCCAGCGTGCGCTACTGGACGCCGTTCGGCGGCTACAAGCAGTCCGGCGTCGGCCGTGAGCTGGGTCCGGACGCCCTGACCGCCTTCACCGAAACCAAGAACGTCTTCATCAGCACGGAGGGCCCCGCACAGTGACCGCATCGCCTGACGAGATCATCTGCCGCCGTCTGGTCGGCCGCACCGCAGTCATCACCGGAGCCGGCAGCGGCATCGGCCTCGCCACCGCGCGCCGGCTCGCCTCCGAGGGCGCGCACGTCGTCTGCGGCGATGTCGACGAGACCCGCGGCAAGGCCGCCGCCGAAGAGGTCGGCGGCACCTTCGTGAAGGTCGACGTCACCGACCCCGAGCAGGTCGAGGCGCTGTTCCGAACCGCCTACGACACCTACGGCAGCGTCGACATCGCCTTCAACAACGCCGGCATCTCACCGCCCGACGACGACTCCATCCTGGAGACCGGCCTCGAGGCCTGGAAGCGCGTCCAGGAGGTCAACCTGACCTCCGTCTACCTGTGCTGCAAGGCCGCGATCCCCTACATGCGGCGCCAGGGCAGGGGCTCCATCATCAACACGGCGTCCTTCGTGGCCCGGATGGGCGCCGCCACCTCGCAGATCTCGTACACGGCCTCCAAGGGCGGCGTCCTCGCCATGTCCCGTGAGCTGGGCGTGCAGTTCGCGCGGGAGGGCATCCGCGTGAACGCCCTCTGCCCGGGGCCGGTCAACACCCCCCTGCTGCGGGAGCTGTTCGCGACGGACCCGGAGCGGGCCGCCCGCCGGCTGGTCCACATCCCCGTCGGCCGGTTCGCCGAGGCGGAGGAGATCGCCGCCGCCGTCGCCTTCCTGGCCAGCGACGACTCCTCGTTCGTCAACGCCTCCGACTTCCTGGTGGACGGCGGGATCTCCGGGGCGTACGTGACCCCGCTGTAGGACGCCTCGCGGCGCCGGCCTACAGGAAGGTCTGCCCCTCACCCCGGTAGGTCGGCACGGTCGCCGTCACCGCGTCGCCCTCGACGAGGTGCAGCACGTCGAACCGCTCGCACAGCTCACCGGCCTTCGCGTGCCGGAACCACACCTTGTCGCCGATCAGCAGATCGTCGGCGGGGGAGCCGAGCAGCGGCGTCTGCACCTCGCCGGGCCCCTCCTGGGGGTCGTAGCGCAGCCCCTCCGGCAGGTACGGCACGGGCAGCCGGTCGGGCCCCGCGGCACCGGACGCGGGATACCCGCCGCCGAGGACGGTCACGATCCCCACCCCCGGCCGCCGGACGACGGGCTGCGCGAACAGGGCCGCCGGACGGCCGCTGAAGGACGTGTAGTTGTCGAACAGACGCGGCACGTACAGTCCCGATCCGGCCGCGATCTCGGTGACCGCGTCCTCGGCGGCGGTGTGCTGCACACTGCCGGTGCCGCCGCCGTTGACGTACTCCAGATCCGGTACGACGGCCCGCACCGCGCGGACGACAGCGGCGCGCCGCTCGGCGAGTTCGCGCCGGGCCGTGGCCTGCATCAGCCGGATGGCGCGGGACCGGAACGGCCGCCCGGCGACGGCGTCGCCGACCCCGGCGATGTGCCCCTCGTAGGCCATGATCCCCACGAGCTTGAAGCCGGACCGCCGGGCGACGGCCCGCGCCACGTCGGCGACCTGGGCGGGCGAGTGCAGCGGCGAGCGCAGCGCGCCGACCCGGACCCGGCCGCCGAAGAGCTTCAGCGCGGTGTCCAACTCCAGGCAGACCCGGATGACTTCGCGCCCTTCGCCGCGCGCGCCGTCGATGAGGTCGAGCTGGGAGACGTCGTCGACCATGACGGTGACGGCGGCGGCGAGCTTGGGGTCGGCGGCCAGCTCCGCGAAGGCCGTGCGGTCGGCCGACGGGTAGGCGAGGAGGATGTCCTCGAACCCGGACCTGGCCAGCCACAGGGACTCGGCCAGGGTGAAGGACATGATCCCGGCGAAGCCGTCCGTGGCCAGGACGCGCTCCAGCAGCGTCCGGCAGCGTACGGACTTGCTGGCGACACGGATCGGCTTGCCGCCGGCCCGGCGGACCAGATCCTCGGCGTTTGCGTCGAAGGCGTCCAGGTCCACAAGGGCGAGAGGGGCGTCGAGATGGGCGGTGGCCCGGTCGTAACGGGCCCGGTCGGCGGCGCGCGCAGTCATGAACGCAGCCTGCCAGACAGGATTACCGCAGGGTAGGGGGACGTTCCGGGCAGAAGCCCCGGGCGTCGCGGACTGGTTCCCGTTCGCCCGGCGACAAGCCGTAGAGTGACGCGCACGCACGGAGGACGGCTCCGGCCGGGCAACCGTGCCGGGATGCCGGTCCGCCCGTGCGGGTATGCGTGCCCGGAGCGGACTGCCGCGTCCGCGCCGGGCCGCCCGGGCACGAGGACGACCGCCCGCGTACCAGAACGACGGCCCGGGGACGAGGAAACGGGGGGTGCATGAGCACGGAAGCACGCCGCGCCTCGGTCCCGCCGCGTCCGGACGTGCCGCCCCAGCCCGGTGTCCCGCCCCGTCCGGCCACCCCGCCGCGCCCCTCCCGGCCTCCGGCGGACCCGAGCGACCCGACGGACCGCGAGAGCACCCGCCAGGCCCCCGCCGAGCCGCCGCAACGCGACCCGGCACGCCGGACGACCCCCGGGGCGACCCCGGGCGCGCCGCCGCAGGAGCCCGCCGCGCCGCCGCGGCAGGCCGAGCGGGAGGCCACGACGCCTGAGGCGACTCCCCGCTCGGCCGAGCCGGGCGGACGCCGTGCACCGGCCGGTCCGGCCGGAGCGCAGGCGCCCACCCGCGACGAGCGCACCGCCGCGCAGGGCTTCTCCGCCACGGACACGGATTCACCGTTCTTCCGCACCGCCGCCCCTCGGCCCACCGAACCGCGGGCCCAGCACACGGACGCCATGACCCCGCCTCCGCCGCCCGCGTCGGCCCGCTTCCCGGACACCCCGCCGCAGCCACCGACCCCGCGACGCGACGACACCGGGACGCCCGCGCGAGCCGACGAACGCCCGGCCGCGCCCCACGTCCCCCGCCCGGCCCCGCCCCACGACTTCCGCCGCGCCCCCCGGCCCACCAGGCCGGCCACCCGCCCCGCCGCGGACGACTCCCGTCCCACGGGCCCGGGCGGCGCCGGCCCCCGCACCGGTACGCCCGCGCCCCGCCCCGCCGACGGCCAGATTCCCCACCCCGACGGCAACCCGCCCGCCAGCCCCGGGAACCCGTCTTCCACGGGCTCCACCGGCGCTCGTCCCACCGGTCCCGAGAGCGCCCGTCCCACCCGTCCCGTCGCTCCGCCGCCCACCCGCCCGGTCGCTCCGCCGCCCGCCCGCCCCACGGGCTCGACGGGCGCGTCCCCGGCCGAGCCCGCGTCCGGTGGCGCCTGGTCCCCGTTGCCGCGCGGCTGGGTGCCGGCTCCCGGGCGGACCCGGCGGGAGACCGAGGCCGAGGGCGCCCAGAGCGGTCCGCGCGATGACTCCCGGGCGGTCCCGGCGGTCCCGGCGACGGCGGACGACGGACCGGCCTGGAGCCCGGGCGCGGCCGTGCGGCAGCCCGAGTTCGCCGTGCCGCCCGCTCCCGCCGCGCCCCCCGCACCCCCGGTGCCGGAGACTCCGCGGCGGACCGACGGCGGCCCGGGCCCGGCGAGCGGCCCCGACCCGTCGCTTTCCTGGAGCGCTCCCATGACCCCGGGCGGCTCCCTCGGCGCCACCCGGCCGGTGGTGACCTTCGCGCGCCCCGAGGGGTACCGGGACAGGCCCCGCGCCTTCGGGCGTCGCGGTCGCGTCGTCGCGGTCGCCGCCTGTGTCGTCCTCGGCATGGGGCTCATCGGCGGTGCGGTCACCGGCAGTTGGCTGGTCGGGGACTCGGCGGACGCCGCCGAGAGCAGCACCTACACCACCGCAGGCGGCCTGTGGCACAACGTGCCGGTCGATCAGCTGTTCCCGCCCACGGTCGACGGTCAGGGCGCCGGTCCCGGCGGCGCCGACCGCACCTGGACGCGGATCGCGGTCGCCCCGGACGGCGACTGCGCCGACGCCTTCGACCCGCTGCTACTCAAGGCCCTCGCGCCGGTCGGCTGCCGCCGGCTCCTGCGAGCCACCTACACCGACGCCACCCAGAGTTACGTGACCACCGTCGGTCTGCTGTTCACCACGGCCGACGCGGCCGCGATGCGGTCCCTCGACACCCGCTTCACCCAGGAGGGGCTGGCCGAGCGGGCGGACCTGATGCCCCGGCCGTACGCCGCGAAGGGCACCGTCGCCGCCGCGTTCGGCGACAAGCAGCGCGCGGCGTGGACGGTCTCCGTCCTCACCGACGCGCCCGTCGTGGTCTACGCCGTCTCCGGCTGGGCCGACGGCCGCGTGGTCGACACCCCGCAGCCCGCTCCGGCGGCCACCGCCACCGGTGCCACCACGGGCCCCGCCCAGGCGGGCCTCGGGAACGAGGCCCAGGGCCTCGCCGACCGCGTCGAGCGCGGCCTGCGCAAGACCGCCGTCACGCCCTCGGAGCAGCCCTCATGAGCACCCGTACGACCCGTACGACCCGCAGGGCCGGGCTCCTGTGCTGTCTCCTCGCCGCCTCCGTCGCCCTCGTGCCGCCCACGACCGCCTACGCCGACGGCATCCGCGCCAAGCAGTGGGCCCTGGAGGCCCTGCACACCGAGAAGGCCTGGCAGACCACCAAGGGCGCGGGCATCACCGTCGCCGTCCTGGACACCGGTGTCGAGGCCGACCACCCCGACCTCACGGGCAACGTGCTCACCGGCAAGGACATGGTCGGTTTCGGAGCCGGGCCGGGCGACCGCGCGTGGGCCCGCCACGGCACCGCGATGGCGGGCATCATCGCCGGTCACGGCCATGGCTCCGGCAACGCCGACGGCGTGCTCGGCATCGCCCCGGAGGCGAGGATCCTGCCCGTCCGCGTGATCCTGGAGGACGGCGACCCGCAGCGCACCAAGGCGCGCAACACCCGCGGCAACGCCCTCGCCGAAGGCATCCGCTGGGCCGCCGACCAGGGCGCCGACGTCATCAACCTCTCCCTCGGCGACGACTCCGCCTCCGCCCATCCCGAGCCCGCCGAGGACGAGGCCGTCCAGTACGCGCTGAAGAAGGGCTCGGTCGTCGTCGCCTCGGCCGGCAACGGCGGCGACAAGGGCGACCACATCTCCTACCCGGCCGCCTACCCGGGCGTCATCGCCGCGACCGCCGTCGACCGCTACGGCACCCGCGCCTCGTTCTCCACCCGTCGCTGGTACGCCACCGTCAGCGCGCCCGGCGTCGACGTCGTCATCGCCGACCCGGACCACAAGTACTACGAGGGATGGGGGACCAGCGCGGCCTCCGCCTTCGTCTCGGGGGCCGTGGCGCTCGTCAAGGGCGCCCACCCCGGGCTCACTCCGGCCCAGATAAAGAAGCTGCTGGAGGACACCGCCCGCAACGCCCCCACCGGCGGACGCGACGACTCGCGCGGCTTCGGGTTCATCGACCCGGCCGCCGCGATCACGGCCGCCGCCGACCTCGAGCCGGAGGGGCTGCAGTCGGCGGCCTACGGCGAGCGGTACTTCGGCTCCGGGCCGGACAAGCCGAAGGCGCAGGAGGACACGGCCGGCTGGGCGGGCCTGCTCGCGGGCGGCGCCGGGGGAGTGCTGCTGGTGGCGGCGGTCGTCCTGTGGCGTGGCCGCCGCGAGCGCGACCGGCCCGAGGCCTACGAGGCGCTCCAGCTCGCACGAGGTCACCGGCCGTGACGAGCCCCGCCGGCGGTGACGAGGACTGCCGTCGTTCCGAAACTCGCGGCTAGTCGGCGGTGGACGGCGAGGCCGAGGCGGAGGCCGACGCGGACGCGTCCCCGCCCGGCACCGCCGACACCGCAGCCCGCGCCACCTGCTCGACCAGCGAGATCCCGGCCGTCTGGGTCGCGTTGCCGTTCGACAGCACGGCCACCAGACGGTCGTGGCCGTCCACGGTCACCCGCCCGATGCTGTTGACGTCCCACAGGCCGGTCGTGCTGCGCGCCAGCCAGCCGTTCTTCAGCGCCCACGAGGACCCGTCGGCCGCCGCCGAGACACCCCAGTGCTGGTCGGCGGCTATCCGCCCCATCAGGCCCTGGAGGTAGGTCCGGGACGCCTCGCTCAGCTCCGAGTCGTCCCCGAAGACCTGCCGGAGCAGGATGAGCTGGTCGGCGGCCGTGGTCTGGGTGAGCCCCCACAGCATGTCGTCGCCGCCCGCGGTGTCCGTCAGCCCGAACCGCTCGTTCGCGGCATCGAGCCCCTCGGCCTTCCCGATGATCCGCCACAGCGCCGACGCCGCGTCGTTGTCACTGTTCTCGATCATCGCGGTGGCGTAGGTCTTCTCGGCCGCCGTGAGATGCCGGTCCGCGTCCTGTGCCTGGAGCAGCAGCGTCGCCAGGATGTCCACCTTGACGATGCTCGCCGTGTCGAAGGCGCTCTCGCCGTACGTGGCGTCGTCGCCGGAGTCCAGGTCGAGTACGGCCACGGACACGGCCGCGTCACCGGGGACGGTCACCGACTTCATCGCGGACGCCAGCAGCGCGTCGTGGTCCACCTCGGGCGCCGCCACCGTCTCCACCGACACCTCTCCGTTGCCCGACCCGGACGCCGACGGCGTCGCGGAGGACGACGATACGGCGGCCGTACCCGGGTGTGCCTGTGCCTTCACATAAACGGTGCCGCCCGCCGTCGCCCCCAGGACGGCGACCGCGGCGAGCGCGGTGCACAGGAGCGGACGGCGCCGGGAGGGACGAGCGCGGCGGTCACGACGTGCTCTGGAGGACTCCATGACCGTTGATGCTCGGGGTGGTGACTGTGCGCGCCGTTAGACGGAGGTTAGAGGGACGTCAGGGATGTCTGAGAATCCCGTGAAAGGCGTCACCGCCGTGTTTCGGGCCCCGCACAAGCACAGCATCATCCCCCCGATAGGGTCGACGACCGTGGCGAACAAGAACATTCCCGACTCCGGCTTCTCCGACGACGACGGCTCCGCCGACCCCCGGCTGAGCGCGGCGCTCGCCGCCTGGGCCGAGGACCGCACCGCCGTGGGCCCGGTCCTGGCGGCCCTCGAGGGCGCCCGGCTCCTGGTGCCCGTGGTGGCCGTCCTCGGCGAGGTGGAGGAGGACGAGAACGGACTGCGCCGCGAGAAGACCAGCGACATGGCCGTGCCCACGCTGAAGGCGGGCGCCCGCACCGCGCTGCCCGCCTTCACGTCCACGGACTCCCTCGCCCGCTGGGACCCCGAGGCCCGCCCGGTCGCCGTCCCCCTGCACCAGGCGCTCCAGGCCGCCGCCCACGAGAAGGCCGACACGGTCGTGCTCGACCTGGCCGGACCGGTGGCCTTCGAACTGACCGGACCGGCGCTGCTGGCGCTCGCCGAGGGCCGTACGTCCGCCGACCCGCTCGCCGATCCGGCGGTGCGCGCGGCGGTACGGGCCGCCGTGGCCGCCGAACCGGAGGTCGTCAGCGCCCACCTCGGCCCCGGGCAGGCGGACGGCACCCTCGCCCTCGTCCTCGACCCGGCCGCCGTCCCCGCCGAGGCCGCCCGCGCGGTGGCCGGGCGGCTCGCCGCCGACGAGACACTGAGGGCCCGCCTGGTGCGCGGTCTCGACCTGGCACTGCTGCCGGCCGGGACGACGCCTCCGGGCGAGCCCCTGTACGTGCGGAGCTGAACCGGCGCGGAGCCGGGTCGGCGGAAAGCGGGCTCAGCCGTAGATCGGGCCCGTGTACTTCTCGCCCGGTCCCTGGCCCCGCTCGTCCGGGACGATCGACGCCTCGCGGAACGCCAGCTGGAGCGACTTGAGGCCGTCGCGCAGCGGTGCCGCGTGGAAGGAGCTGATCTCGGTCGCGCTGCCGTCCAGCAGGCCGGCAAGGGCGTGGATCAGCTTGCGGGCCTCGTCGAGGTCCTTGTACTTGTCGCCCTCCTCGGTGAGCCCCAGCTTCACGGCGGCGGCGCTCATCAGGTTGACGGCGACCGTCACGATCACCTCGACGGCGGGGACCTCCGCGATGTCGCGGGTCATCTCGTCGAAGTCGGGGGTGCCGGGGGTCTCGGCGGAGCCGGCGGGGGAGGAGTCACTCATGCCCCACACGATAGGCGCAGGCCGGGCCGGTCTCCGTACCGAGGCTCGATTGGCCGTTCCTGGCGCGGGCTGCTAATCTCGTGTAACGACCGGTCGGACACGCGTGCCCCTCAGCAGGCGGATCCGGCCCACAAGTGGAGGCTCCGAACTCCCACCCGACTGTCCTCACGGACGGCGGGTCACCCCGGTCAGGCGGCCACCATCGTTCCGTACGGACGATGGAGTCGCCCGGTAGTGCGCCCCGCGTTCACGCGGCGGTGCTCCGGTAGTGCTTGGAGCCCCGCCTGTGATCGTTCGGGGCATTTTTTGTGCTTCGGCGTGGTTGAAGATCTCACAACCAAGACGTTACGCGGCCGTTCGCCAGACTGCCGCGTGGTGCTACCAAGGAGGATCCATCAGCGCCGAGCCCCGCATCAACGACCGGATTCGCGTTCCAGAGGTGCGACTTGTCGGTCCCAGTGGCGAGCAGGTGGGCATCGTCCCCCTGGCCAAGGCACTGGAGCTTGCCCAGGAGTACGACCTGGACCTGGTCGAGGTCGCGGCGACAGCCCGTCCGCCGGTCTGCAAGCTCATGGACTACGGGAAGTTCAAGTACGAGTCGGCCATGAAGGCCCGTGAGGCGCGCAAGAACCAGGCGCACACGGTCATCAAGGAGATGAAGCTCCGGCCGAAGATCGACCCGCACGACTACGACACCAAAAAGGGTCACGTCGTCCGGTTCCTCAAGCAGGGCGACAAGGTCAAGATCACGATCATGTTCCGCGGTCGTGAGCAGTCCCGGCCCGAGCTGGGCTACCGACTGCTCCAGCGTCTCGCGGAGGACGTCCAGGACCTCGGGTTCATCGAGTCGAACCCGAAGCAGGACGGCCGAAACATGATCATGGTTCTCGGTCCGCACAAGAAGAAGACCGAGGCGATGGCCGAGGCCCGCCAGGCGCAGGAAGCCCGTAAGGCCGAAGCGAAGGCCAACCCGGGCCGTTCGCAGAACGCCGCGGACGCCGATGCCGTCAACGCCGAGGGCGAGGCCGACGTCGTGTCCGCCGAGGCCGACGTCGAGGCCCCTGCCGAGGCTTCCGCCGAGGCGTGATCCGCGGGACGCGAGTCCCGAGGACTAACCGATACAAGAGACGTTCCACCGTGCCCGGTTTCACGACCGGGCATCGGAACGCCACCGACGAGGAGATAACGGCGCTATGCCGAAGAACAAGTCGCACAGCGGTGCCAGCAAGCGCTTCAAGATCACCGGCTCCGGCAAGGTGCTCCGTGAGCGCGCCGGCAAGCGCCACCTGCTCGAGCACAAGTCGTCCCGCGTGACGCGTCGCCTCACCGGCAACGCCGAGATGGCCCCGGGCGACGCCGCGAAGATCAAGAAGCTTCTCGGCAAGTGACGTCGGGCGCGCGTGACGCGCGCCTGATCTCAAGACCGGGACCCCATCGATTCCGGGTCGTGTGAGTTCACACCACGGCCCCGCTACAAGGAGTTAAACAAGTGGCACGCGTCAAGCGGGCAGTCAACGCCCACAAGAAGCGCCGGGCGATCCTCGAGGCGGCCTCCGGCTACCGCGGTCAGCGTTCGCGCCTGTACCGCAAGGCCAAGGAGCAGGTCACCCACTCGCTGGTCTACAACTACAACGACCGCAAGAAGCGCAAGGGCGACTTCCGGCGGCTGTGGATCCAGCGCATCAACGCCGCTGCCCGCGCCAACGGCATCACGTACAACCGCTTCATCCAGGGTCTGAACGCCGCGAACATCGAGGTCGACCGCAAGATCCTGGCCGAGCTGGCCGTGAACGACGCCACCGCGTTCGCCGCGCTGGTCGAGGTCGCGCAGAAGGCCCTCCCGGCGGACGTGAACGCGCCCAAGGCCGCGTGACGCCGCGCCGGCTCTGAGCCGACGTGACCGAAGGACCCGCAGGTCTCCGCCTGCGGGTCCTTCGCTGCTTGCCCGTTCCGCGGCGGTCGTTCGGGTGCGGGCCGTCGGTGGCCGGTCGCGCAGTTCCCCGCGCCCCCAGGGGGTCGCAGTCCCCCACGAGCAGAAGCGAAGGTGATCTCTCCCCATGTCCCCCGCCGGCCCCGAGCCGATCTCCTCCCGTTCGCCCCGTGTCTCGGCCGCCCGGCGGCTCGCCAGGCGGAACTTCCGGGGCAAGGAGCGGCTGTTCCTCGCGGAGGGGCCGCAGGCCGTGCGGGAGGCGGCCGCGCACCGGACCGGCGGAGAGGCGACCCTCGTGGAGCTGTTCGCCACCGCCGACGCGGCGGAGCGGTACGCCGACATCATCGGCGAGGCCCGCGCCGCGGGCGCCCGGGTGCACCTCGCCGACGAGCAGGTCATCGAGGACGTCTCCACCACCGTCACCCCGCAGGGGCTCGTCGGCGTCTGCCGGTTCCTGGACACGCCCTTCGCGGAGATCCTCGCCGCCCGGCCGAAGCTCGTCGCCGTACTGGCCCATGTCCGTGACCCCGGCAACGCCGGCACCGTCCTGCGGTGCGCGGACGCCGCGGGCGCCGACGCCGTCGTCCTGACCGACGCCTCCGTCGACCTCTACAACCCCAAGGCCGTCCGCGCCTCCGTGGGCTCCCTCTTCCACCTTCCGGTGGCGGTCGGGGTCCCCGTCGAGCAGGCCGTGGCCGGGCTGAAGGACGCCGGGGTACGGATCCTCGCCGCCGACGGCGCCGGGGACGACGACCTCGACGCCGAGCTCGACAACCGGACGATGGGCGGCCCCACGGCGTGGGTGTTCGGGAACGAGGCGTGGGGGCTCCCGCAGGAGACCCGGGACCTCGCGGACGCCGTCGTACGGGTTCCGATCCACGGGAAGGCCGAGAGCCTGAACCTCGCGACCGCCGCCGCCGTATGTCTCTATGCATCGGCCCGTGCACAGCGCGCCTCCGGAGGGTGCCGCTCCGTCACCGAGAGCTAGTAGGGTGACCAGCTCGGGGGCCCCTCAGTCGTCTGAGAGGTGGGGTACGGGGAATGAGCGTCGGCATGAGCGGTACACGGGATGCGCAGGCCGGTCCCGACGCCCCGGCACCCCGGCCGGCCGGTGACCCCACCGGCCTCGGCATCGACCCCGACGACCTGCCCGACGGGCTCGTGGTCGCCGACGAACACGGGCACGTCGTCTGCTTCAACGCCGCCGCCCAGCGCATCACCGCCGTCTCCGCCGCGGACGCCCTCGGGCAGCGGCTCGACAAGGCCCTGCCGCTGGAGGACCTCGAAGGCCGCCGCTGGTGGCAGCTGACCGACCCCTACGGCGGCCTCGCCATCCGGGTCGGCCAGCCCGAGCGCAACCTGCTGCTGCCGGGCGGACGCGAGGTGCTCGTCACGGTGCGGTACGTCCGCGGCGAGCCCACCGGACCGGTCCGCCGGGTCGTCGTCTCGATCCGCGACACCGAGGCCCGCCGCCGCACCGAACGCAGCCACGCCGAGTTGATCGCCACCGTCGCCCACGAGCTGCGCTCGCCGCTCACCTCGGTCAAGGGCTTCACCGCCACCCTGCTCGCGAAGTGGTCGCGGTTCACCGACGACCAGAAACGGCTGATGCTGGAGACCGTCGACGCCGACGCGGACCGGGTCACCCGCCTCATCGCCGAGCTGCTCGACATCTCGCGCATCGACTCGGGACGGCTGGAGCTGCGCCGCCAGCCCGTCGACATGGGCGCGGCCGTGGGGCGGCACATCCAGGCCTACGTCGCCGCCGGACAGCCCGCCGACCGTTTCCTGCTGCGTCTCGAACAGCCGCTGCCCGCGCTGTGGGCCGACCCCGACAAGGTCGACCAGGTGCTCAGCAACCTCCTCGAAAATGCGGTGCGCCACGGCGAGGGAACCGTCACCATTGACGTCACGCCCGCCGCGTCTCCCCGTGAGGGAGAGGACACCGGCACATCGGTCACCGTGAGCGACGAGGGCGCAGGCATCCCGGAGGAGTCCATGAACCGCGTGTTCACCCGCTTCTGGCGGGGCAGCAAGCGCGGCGGCACGGGACTCGGGCTGTACATCGTCAAGGGCATCGTCGAAGCCCACGGCGGCGTCATCACGGTCGGCCGCGCCCCCGGCGGCGGCGCCGAGTTCCGATTTACGTTGCCCGTGAGCCTCCCGGCCTATCTCACCTGAGAACCGGCCGGGCGGCCCGCGGGCCATGCGTGCACCTCCACCCCGTTAGACTCGGCCTTTGGCACCTTTGTGTCCCATGGACGGCCCTCTGACCTCTGCGTGAGTCGGTGACGGGGACCTTCAGCCAGCCAACCGGAAGCACGGGAAGAGATGTCGGCACCGAATAAGTCGTACGACCCTGTAGAGGTCGAGGCGTTGAAACCGGAAGAGATCGAGCGCATGCGGGACGGGGCGCTCGCCGCCTTCGCGGCAGCGGACTCCCTCGACGCGCTCCAGGAGGCCAAGGTCGCCCACACCGGCGGCACCTCCCCGCTCGCCCTGGCCAACCGCGAGATCGGCGCCCTGCCCCCGCACGCCAAGGCGGCCGCCGGGAAGCTGGTCGGCCAGGCCCGGGGCGCCGTGAACAAGGCCCTCGCCGCCCGCCAGGAGGAGCTGGAGGCGGAGCGCGACCAGCGCGTGCTGGTCGAGGAGGCGGTGGACGTCACACTGCCGTACGACCGCGAGCCGGCCGGCGCCCGCCACCCGCTCACCACCCTGTCGGAGCGCATCGAGGACGTCTTCGTGGCCATGGGCTACGAGGTCGCCGAGGGCCCGCAGGTCGAGGCCGAGTGGTTCAACTTCGACGCTCTCAACATCGGCCCGGACCATCCGGCCCGCGGCGAGGCCGACACGTTCTTCGTGCAGGGCCCGCAGGGCGGCACCGAGTCCGGTGTCGTGCTGCGCACCCACACCTCGCCGGTCCAGATCCGCTCGCTGCTCGGCCGTGAGCTGCCGGTGTACGTGATCTGCCCCGGCCGCGTCTACCGCACCGACGAGCTGGACGCGACGCACACCCCCGTCTTCCACCAGGTCGAGCTGCTGGCCGTGGACGAGGGCCTGACCATGGCCGACCTCAAGGGCACCCTGGACCACATGGTCCAGTCGCTGTTCGGCGAGGGCATGAAGACCCGGCTGCGGCCGAACTTCTTCCCCTTCACCGAGCCGTCCGCCGAGATGGACATGGTGTGCTACGTCTGCCGCGGCGAGTCCGTCGGCAACCCCGACCGCCCCTGCCGCACCTGCTCCAGCGAGGGCTGGATCGAGCTCGGCGGCTGCGGCATGGTCAACCCCAAGGTGCTGGCCGCCTGCGGCGTCGATCCCGAGAAGTACAGCGGGTTCGCCTTCGGGTTCGGCATCGAGCGGATGCTGATGTTCCGCCACAACGTCGAAGACATGCGAGACATGGTCGAGGGTGACGTCCGGTTCACCCGGCCGTTCGGGATGGAGATCTGATGCGGGTCCCGCTTTCCTGGCTGCGGGAGTACGTCGACCTGCCGGCCACCGAGACCGGCCGTGACGTGCAGGCCAAGCTCGTGTCGGCGGGCCTCGAGGTCGAGACCGTCGAGCCCCTCGGCGCCGACCTCAAGGGCCCGCTCGTGGTGGGCCAGGTGCTCACCATCGAGGAGCTCGAGGGCTTCAAGAAGCCGATCCGCTTCTGCACCGTCGACGTCGGCACGGCCAACGGCACCGGTGAGCCCCAGGAGATCGTCTGCGGCGCGCGCAACTTCGCCGTGGGCGACAAGGTCGTCGTGGTCCTCCCGGGCGCCGTCCTGCCGGGCAACTTCGCGATCGCCGCCCGCAAGACCTACGGCAAGACGTCCCACGGCATGATCTGCTCCGGCGACGAGCTGGGCATGGGCGACGATGGCAGCCACGGCATCATCGTGCTGCCGCCGGAGACCGAGGTCGGCAAGGACGCCATCGAGCTGCTCGAGCTCGTCGACGAGGTCCTGGACATCGCCGTCACCGCCAACCGCGGCGACTGCCTGTCCATCCGCGGTGTCGCCCGCGAGACCGCCATCGCCTACGGCCTGCCGCTGCGCGACCCGGCACTGATCGACGTACCGGCGCCGAACGCCTTCGGCTACCCGGTGCAGGTCTCCGAGCCGATGGGCTGCGACCGCTTCACCGCCCGCACCGTCACCGGGCTGAGCCCCGAGGTGCGCTCACCGATCTGGCTGAAGCGCCGGCTCCAGAAGGTCGGCATGCGCCCGATCTCGCTCGCCGTCGACATCACCAACTACGTGATGATGGAGGTCGGCCAGCCGCTGCACGCCTACGACCGTTCGCTGGTCCAGGGCACCATCGGCGTGCGCCGGGCCGAGGAGGGCGAGCGGATCGTCACCCTGGACGGGGTGACGCGCAAGCTGCACGCCGAGGACCTGGTCATCACCGACGACCGCGGTCCCATCGGCCTCGCCGGCGTGATGGGCGGCGCCAACACCGAGATCGCGGATCACGAGGCCGCCGAGAACGGGGGCGCCTCGACGACCGACGTGGTCATCGAGGCCGCCCACTTCAACGCGGTGTCGATCGCGCGTACGGCTCGCAGGCACAAGCTGTCCTCCGAGGCGTCCAGGCGCTTCGAGCGCGGTGTCGACCCGCAGGCGGCCGCGGCCGCCGCGCAGCGCACGGTCGACCTGCTGGTCCTGCTCGCGGGCGGTACGGCCGACGCCGGCGTCACGGAGATCATCGCCCCGTCCGCCCCGCACACGATCAGCGTCCCGGCGAACCACCCGGACAAGGTCGCGGGCGTGGAGTACGGCCGGGAGACCGTCGTCCGCCGCCTCCAGGAGATCGGCTGCGACGTGTACGGGCAGGACGAGCTGATCGTCACCGTCCCGTCCTGGCGGCCCGACCTCGCCGAGGTCAACGACCTGGCGGAGGAGGTCATCCGGCTGGAGGGCTACGAGAGCCTGCCCTCCACGCTGCCCAAGCCGCCCTCGGGCCGCGGTCTCACCCACCGCCAGCGCCTGCACCGCCGCGTCGGCCGCGCCCTGGCCGGCTCCGGCTATGTCGAGGCGCCGAACTACCCCTTCATCGCCGAGCAGGTCTTCGACCAGCTGGGCCTGGAGGCCGACGACCCGGCCCGCCGTGTCGTCCGGCTGACGAACCCGCTCAACGACGAGGAGCCCGCGCTCCGTACGTCGCTGCTGCCGGGTCTGCTGGCCGCCCTGCGCCGCAACGACGGCCGGGGCTCGCACGACCTGGCGCTCTTCGAGACCGGGCTGGTGTTCCTCCCGCAGGAGGAGCAGCGCGTCGCCGGGCACCTGCCCGTCGACCGCCGCCCCACCGAGGAGGAGATCGCCGCGCTGGACGCCGTGCTGCCCGCGCAGCCGCGTCATGTCGCCGTCGTCCTCGCGGGCGCCCGCGAGCAGGCCGGCTGGTGGGGCAGGGGCCGTCCGGCGGACTGGGCCGACGCCGTCGAGGCGGCGCGTGCCGTCGCCCGTGAGGCGGGGGCCGAACTGGTCGTCCGCAGCGGGCAGTACGGGCCGTGGCACCCGGGCCGGTGCGCCGAGCTGCTGGTCGTCGTCGACGGCGCCGAGCGCGTCGTGGGCCATGCCGGTGAGCTGCACCCGCGGGTGCTGAAGGCACTCGGGCTGCCCTCGCGCACCTCGGCGATGGAGCTGGACCTGGACGTGCTGGAGCAGGTCGGCGACGACACGCCCCAGGCGCCGAGCATCTCGACGTTCCCGGTGGCCACGCAGGACGTCGCCCTCGTCGTCGACAGGTTCGTCCCGCACGCCGATGTCGAGGCCGCGCTGCGCGACGGCGCGGGTGAACTGCTGGAGGGCATCCGGCTGTTCGACGTGTACGAGAACGCGGAGCAGCTCGGCGAGGGGCGCAAGTCGCTCGCGTACGCGTTGCGCTTCCGCGCGGGCGACCGGACGCTGACCGTCGACGAGGCGTCGGCCGCGAGGGATGCGGCGGTTGCCCTGGCGGGCGAGCGGACGGGAGCGGTGCTCCGAGGCTGACGCGCCGGTCGCGTTCCGCGCAGCCCCCGCATCCCCAGGATGCGGGGGCTGCGTTGTCGTAGGCCGGGCTGCGGACCGGATGTGGGTCGGCCGCGGGTGCGTCGTGGCCGGTCGCGCAGTTCTCCGCGCCGCGGGAGTGCGGGGGCTGCGCCCCCTGCACCCGTGCACCCGCAGCCGACGCGCCGGCCTTCGCCGGGTGGGGCGGAGCGCATCGCCGGACCGCCGCTTTATGAGGGGGAGCCGACGGCCCGGCGAACCTCTTGCGAGGCATTCCAGTCAACCGACCGGAAACGCTCCGCGACAGCGCGCGCACCCTGCGAACGCGCGTACTCGGTTCACACCCCGTGTGCGGACGGACCCACTAGTCTGACGGCACCGAGGCACCGGGGGGCAACCATGCAGCCCAACACTCTGCTCGACGCGATCCTGGACGAGGCGGGCGTCTCGCACGCGGGTCTCGCCGCCCACGTCAACCAGGCCGGACGGGCCCGCGGGCTCGCGCTGCGGTACGAGCACACGGCGGTGGCCCGGTGGCTGAAGGGCCAGCGGCCGCGCGGCCAGGTGCCCGACCTGATCTGCGAGGTGCTCGCGGGGCGGCTGCACCGGCCGGTCACCCTCGACGACATCGGCCTCGGCGTGCCGGGTGAACCGGCGGGCCCGCACGGCACCTCGCTCTCCGGCTTCGTCGAGCGGGCCACCGCCCTGTGGCGCTCCGACGAGCAGCAGCGCCCGCACCTGCTGGGGGCGCCCGCCGTCACCGGCACGCCGGCCGTGATGCCGGTGTGGGAGTGGGAGAACCCGCCGGAGGACGTCGACGTCTCCCGGGGCGGCCGCCATCGTGTCACCTCGGCCGACATCGAGATGCTGCGGGCCGCCCGCGCCCACTACGAGCAGATGTACCGCAAGGCGGGCGGCATCGCGACCCGCAGCCGTATCGTCGGCTTCCTCAACGCGGAGGCGACGCCGCTGCTGCGCGGCAGCTACACCGACGAGACGGGCCGTCAACTGCACCGGGCCACCGGCGGGTTGGTCGCGGTCGCCGGGATCTGCGCGTACGACTCGGACGCGCACGGTCTGGCCCAGCGCTACTTCCACCAGGCGCTGCGCCTGGCAAAGGCCAGCGGGGACCGGGGACTTGGGGCCTACGTCATAGCGCTCCTCGTCAACCAGTCCCTGTTCATGCGGGAGTACCGGCAGGCCGTCGCTTTCGCGGAGGCGGCGCTGCGGGCGGCGGGCCGGCAGATCACGCCCGCTCTCTCCTCCGACCTGTACGCGATGCAGGCCAAGGCGTACGCCCACCTCGGCGACGGCACGAGCGCCCTGTCGTGCATCCGGCGCGCAGAGACCGCCGCCGACCACATCCGGCGCGGACGCGAGCCCGACGAGACCGGTTATGTCCAACCGGGCCTGGTCAACGTCCAGGTGGCGGAGGCGCTGCTCAGCCTCGGCGACCTCACCGCCGCCGCCGAGCACGCCGCGGCCGCCGTCGACACCCCGGCGCACGACCGGGGGCGGGTGCACCGGCTCGCCATGCTCAGCACGATCGAACTGCGCCAGGGCAACACCGACAAGGCGGTGGTCGCCGCGGTGCAGATGGCCGAACAGGCCCGGGGTATGGAGTCCCAGCGCCTGCGCGACAGGCTCCGGGCGGTGCGCGAACACCTGGTGCGCAGCGGCTGCGCGGGCACGGCCGAGGCCGCCGAACTCATCGACGGGGCACTGCGCGTACCGCTGTAGGCGAGGCGGAGCGGGGTATCCGGTCACCGACACCGACACAGTTCCTGCTGCGATATTGCCACTCACTCGACGGAAGGTGGCAGAACCGTGCAGTGGACGAAACAGAACGAACAAACTGTGTATGAAAACCGCTGGTTCAGCGTCAACCTGGCAGATGTGGAGCTGCCCGACGGCCGGCACCTGGACCACTTCCTCATACGGCTGAGGCCGGTCGCGGTGGCGACGGTCGTGAACCGGGCCAACGAGGTACTCCTGCTGTGGCGCCACCGCTTCATCACCGACAGCTGGGGCTGGGAACTCGCGGCGGGAGTCGTGGAGGACGGCGAGGACATCCCCCACGCGGCCGCCAGGGAGCTCGAGGAGGAGACCGGCTGGCGGCCGGGGCCGCTGCGCCACCTGATGAGCGTGGAGCCGTCCAACGGGCTCACCGACGCCGTCCATCACATCTACTGGTCGGAGCACGGCGAGTACGTGGGACACCCGGTGGACGACTTCGAGTCCGACCGCCGGGAGTGGGTCCCCCTCAAGGTCGTTCCCGACCTGGTCGCCCGGGGGGAGGTCCCGGCCGCCAACATGGCGGCCGCCCTGATGCTGCTGCACCACCTCAGGCCCGCCGAGGGCTAGCCGAGGCGAGCCGGGGGCGGGCCGTGGCCTGGTGGGCCGGCGCCGCCAGACCGTGGCGACCGGACCGTGGCGACCAGTGCTCCCGGGGCGGTGCATGCCGTGGGCCCGGCACTCCGAGGAGTGCCGGGCCCGTACGGAACACGAGGGGTGATCAGTACGCGTAGAAGCCCGAGCCGGTCTTGCGGCCCAGCCGGCCCGCGTCCACCATGCGCTGGAGCAGCGGGGGAGCGGCGTACAGCGGCTCCTTGTACTCGTCGTACATGCTCTGCGCCACCGAGGCGACGGTGTCCAGGCCGATCAGGTCGGACAGCTTCAGCGGGCCCATCGGGTGGGCGCAGCCCATCTCCATGCCGTTGTCGATGTCCTCGCGGCTGGCGATGCCGGTCTCGAACATCCGGATCGCGGAGAGCAGGTAGGGGATCAGCAGCGCGTTGACGACGAAGCCGGACCGGTCCTGGGCACGGATGGCGTGCTTGCCCAGCAGCTTCTCGGCGAACAGCTGGGCCCGGCTGAGGGTGCCCTCGGAGGTGGTCAGCGCCGGGATCAGCTCGACGAGCTGCTGCACCGGAGCCGGGTTGAAGAAGTGGATGCCGACGACGTGGTCGGGCCGCGAGGTGGCGACCGCGAGCTTCACCAGCGGGATGGAGGAGGTGTTGGAGGCGAGGATCGCGTCCGGACGGGTCACGACCTGGTCGAGGACCTGGAAGATCTCGGTCTTGACCTGCTCGTTCTCGACGACGGCCTCGATGACCAGGTCCCGGTCCGCGAACTCGCCGAGGTCGGTGGTGAAGCTGAGGCGCGCGAGCGTGGCGTCCCGCTCCTCCTCGGAGATCTTGCCGCGCTCGGCGGCCTTGGCCAGGGAGTTCAACAGCCGGGTACGGCCGATCTCCAGGGCCTCGCCGGTGGTCTCGGCGACCTTGACGTCGAGACCGGCGCGGGCGCAGACCTCTGCGATACCCGCTCCCATCTGGCCGCAGCCCACCACTCCGACCCGTGAGAGATCTCCCGCTGGGGTGCCCGTCACATCAGTCCCTTTCGCCGCGATGACTCAGATGGCAGGTGCAGGTCCGCCGGGTTCCGGCCGCCCTGCTCCGATCGTGCACGTTACTAGCAAGTATCGATGATCGATCGTCGGGGTGGAGGCATGCTGGAGCGCGAAACGATCCGTGACCGAGCGGATCCGCAGAGTGTGTGGGGATGTGTGCGATGGGTCGACTGACCCGGCGGGCGTTCGCGCTGGCAGCGCTGTCGGCGTTCACCACGACGGGCGCGTCCGCCGCTCCCGCGAGACAACGGCGGACGGCGACCGAGATGCGGGGGATGTGGCTGGCGACCGTGACCAACCGGGACTGGCCGTCCCGCCCCGGCCTGTCCGCCGCCGCGCAGCGCGCCGAACTGATCGCCATGCTCGACCTGGCGGTGAGCCGGCGGCTCAACACGGTGATCTTCCAGGTGCGGCCCTCGGCGGACGCGCTCTGGCCTTCCCCGTACGAGCCCTGGTCGCAGGTCCTCACCGGCACCCAGGGCAGGTCGCCGGGCTGGGATCCGCTGGGCACGGCCGTCACGGAGGCGCATGCGCGGGGACTCCAGCTGCACGCCTGGTTCAACCCCTACCGGGTGGCGACCCACGACGACCCTTCGAAGCTCGTGGCTTCCCACCCGGCGCGCAGGCACCCGAAGTGGGTGGTGTCGTTCGGCGGGAAGCTCTACTACAACCCGGGCCTGCCCGAGGTCCGCGCCTTCGTCCAGGACGCGATCCTCGACGCCGTGAGGAAGTACCCCCTGGACGCCGTGCACTTCGACGACTACTTCTATCCGTACCCGGTGGCCGGCCAGACCTTCGACGACGGGTCCGCGTACGACACCCACGGCGGCGCCTTCCCCAGCCGGGCGGCCTGGCGGCGCGACAACGTGGACCAGCTGGTGCTGGAGACGGCCGCCCGGATCAAGGCGGTACGGCCCGGCACCCAGTTCGGGATCAGCCCGTTCGGGGTGTGGCGCAACGCCTCCACCGACTCGCGGGGTTCGGACACCCGGGCGCTCCAGTCGTACGACGACATCCACGCGGACACCCGCAAGTGGGTGCGGGAGGGCTGGATCGACTACGTCGTGCCGCAGCTCTACTGGAACATCGGGCTCTCGGCCGCCGACTACGCCAAGCTCGTGCCCTGGTGGGCGGAGGTGGCGAAGGGCAGCCGCACCCGCCTCTACCTCGGCGAGGCGCTGTACCGGGCGGGCGACCCGGCGCAGCCCGCGGCCTGGCAGGACCCGGCCGAACTCTCGGACCACCTCGAGCTGGCCGCCGCCCACCCCCAGGTGCGCGGGCATGTCTTCTTCGCCGCCAAGGACGTGCGGACCGACCGGATCGGGGCGATGGCGCGGGTGGTAGCCGACCACTACCGGCAGCCGGCGGAACCCCCGCGCTGATATCGCCGATCTATCGCTGTTCCTCGGCCGTCCTGTGACGGATCTCGGTGTCGGGGCCGGGCGAGCACACGCCCACATGCCCGTCCGTGAAGCGGACGCGGTACGGGGGATTTCCTCCCTGGCCCATGACTTCGACGATCTCGCCGACCTTGTCGTGCTGGCCGACCACCCTGCCGTGCTGGACGAACTGGTCGCCCTCGGTTGCGCGCATCTGCGGGGCCTCCTCACCGGGTGCGGAGCGACGGTACGTCTGCCGTGACTAGCCGCGCGCCCGCTGTGTGACGGCGATGCAGACGAGCACGGCGGCGGCCGTCAGCGGCGCGGCGGGCGTGAGGTGCTCGCCCAGCAGCAGCACCGACCACACCAGTGTGAGCAGGGGCTGGGCCAACTGCAACTGGCTGGCCTTCGGAATGCCGATGACCGCCATGCCCCGGTACCAGACGACCAGGCCGAGGAACTGCGAGCCCGCCGCGACCCACAGCAGCCCGGCCACGCTGTGCGCGGTCAGGCGGGCGGGTTCATGGGCCAGCGCGAGCGCGGCGCCGGCCGCCGTGAGCGGCAGGCAGAACACCAGCGCCCAGCCGATGACCTGCCAGCCCGGCATGACCCGGGCCAGCCGGCCGCCCTCGGTGTAGCCGGCCGCGCACACCAGCAACGCCCCGAAGAGATAGAGATCGGCCGTGGTCAGGGCGCCGCCGCTCTGCTGCACGGTGAAGGCCACCACCGCGGCGGCACCCGCCAGCGCGGCCGCCCAGAAGGTGCGGGAGGGGCGGGTCCCCATGCGCAGGGCGGACAGCAGCGCGGTCGTCAGCGGAAGCAGGCCGACCACCACGGCGGCGTGCGCGGTGGTGGACGTCCGCAGCGCGAGCGTGGTGAGCAGCGGAAAGCCGACGACGACCCCGGCGGCCACGACGGCGAGTCCCGCCCAGTGCCGCCGGGCGGGCGGCGGCACGCGCAGGGCCAGCAGGCACCCGCCCGCGATGAGCGCGGCGAGGACGCTGCGCACGGCCACCAGCGACCAGGGGCCGAACCCCTCCAGGCCCCAGGCGGTCGCGGGGAAGGTCAGGGAGAAGGCGACGACACCGAGGGCGGCCAGCAGGGTGCCGAGGCCGCTCGCCTCCGGGGCGCCGACGCCGGCGCCGGCAGGGGAGTCGGTGGGGAGGGCGCCGGCGTCCCTGGCGGGGGTGCCGGCCGGAACGCCGGCCGACGCATCGGCCGACCGATCGGCCGCGGTGTCGACCGCTATCCCCGGCTGCTCGATAGCGCTACTGTGTGTCTTCATGCAAGAGCGTAGCAGTGTGGGTGAGCTGGCGGATCAGCTACGGCGAGAGCTCGACCGCTACTCGCCCGGTGGAAAGCTCCCGTCGAGCCGTGCCCTCGTCGAACGGTTCAGGGTGAGCCCGGTGACCGTCTCGCGGGCACTGGCACAGCTCTCCGCCGAAGGACTGGTGGTCACCCGGCCCGGCGCGGGCGCCTTCCGGGCCCGGCCCTCGCGCGTGACCGCCGCTCCCGCGGGCGACACGTCCTGGCAGGAGGTCGCGCTGAGCGCGGACGGCGCCGCCGACCTCGTCCCGCGCTCGGTGGACGCCTCCGGTGTCACCGTCTCGCTGGCCGCCCCGCCACCCGGCGTGACCGAGTTCAACGGCGGCTATCTGCATCCCTCGCTGCAGCCGGAACGGGCGATGGCCGCGGCGCTGGCCCGGGCCGGGCGGCGGCCGGGAGCCTGGGGTCGGCCGCCCATGGAGGGCCTGCCCGAGCTGCGCGAGTGGTTCGCGCGGACCATCGGCGGTTCCGTCACCGGGGCCGAGGTGCTCGTCAGCGCGGGAGGCCAGACCTCGCTCACCACCGCCCTGCGCGCCCTCGCCCCGCCCGGGGCGCCGGTGCTCGTCGAGTCGCCGACCTATCCGGGCATGCTCGCCATCGCCAGGGCGGCGGGACTGCGCCCCGTACCGGTCCCGGTCGACCCTGACGGGGTCAGGCCCGAGCTGCTCGCCGACGCGTTCCGGGCGACCGGCGCCCGGGTCTTCGTCTGCCAGCCGCTGTTCCAGAACCCGACCGGCGCCGTCCTCGCGCCCGACCGGCGCGCGCAGGTGCTGCGCATCGCGCGCGAGGCGGGCGCCTTCGTCGTCGAGGACGACTTCGTGCGGCGCCTCGCGCACGAGGACGCCGGGCCGCTGCCGCGCCCGCTGGTCGCCGACGACCCCGACGGCGTCGTCGTGCACGTCGGCTCCCTGACCAAGGCGACCTCGCCGAGCTTCCGGGTCAGCGCGCTGGTCGCCCGCGGTCCGGTCCTGGAACGCCTGCGCGCCATCCAGGTAGTCGACACCTTCTTCGTGCCCCGCCCGCTCCAGGAAGCGGCCCTCGAACTCGTCGGCTCGCCCGCCTGGCCACGCCATCTGCGCTCCATCGCCGCCGGGTTGCGGCTCAGGCGGGACGCGATGACCACCGCGCTGCGGTCGCGGCTGCCCGAACTGGCCCTCCCGCACGTCCCGTCCGGCGGCTACCACCTGTGGCTGCGGCTGCCCGACGGCGGTGACGAAGGCGCGTTCACGGCGGCCGCCCTGCGCGCGGGCGTCGCCCTCACCCCCGGCCGTCCCTACTTCAGCGCCGAACCCCCGGCCGCCCACGTGCGGTTGAGCTTCGCCGCCGTCGCCGGGACGGAGGAGATCGCGGAGGGGGTGCGGCGGCTGCGGACGGCGTGCGACGAGGTGTTCCCCACAAACCGGTCGACATGACGAACGGCGTCCTGTGAGGATCCGGCCATGAACACCAAGGACGCCGTGAACGCCACTCCGCCCCTCGCCGAGGGCTACGAGATCTCCGCCGATCCGGCCCGCGTGGACGTCGAGCGGGTGCACCGGTGGCTGTCCACGGACGCGTACTGGGCAATGGGCCGCGAACGGGACCGGCAGGAGCGGGCGATCGCCGGTTCGCTGAACTTCGGCGTCTACGACACGGCGTCGGGGGAGCAGGTCGCCTACGCGCGGGTCGTGACCGACCTCGCGGAGTTCGCCTGGCTGTGCGACGTGTACGTGGACCGGGCGGCGCGCGGCAAGGGCCTCGGGACCGCTCTCGTCGCCGCCGTCCGCGACCACCTGCGGTCGCACGGGCTGCGCCGCATCCTGCTCGCCACCCACGACGCGCACGGCGTCTACGGACAGGTCGGCTTCGAGGCGCTGGAGAAGCCGGACCAATGGATGGCGCTGATCTTCGAAAGGCCCGGGACGGCCTGAGCGCGACGGCCCGGCGGACGGTGTGAACGGGTGCACAACGGGCGGGGAGCGGTTTTCTGGCGACTTGTCCGGCAGGTCCTGACGCACCGGTAAGTTTTCTTGCGGCCGTCGGCCAACGCCTCTTGACCTGCGCACTTACGCGGCTCACCATCACCGCATGCCACTTCGGGTCACGTTCGTCGCCGCCGCTCGCAGCTCCTCGCTGCTCGCGGAACGCTTCGAGGACGACCGGCCGCTGGACCAGGACGGCTGGGCTGAGGTGTTGCAGGTGGCCGACGCTCTGCTGCCGCTCGCGGCCGCCGAGCTGCGCTACTGCTCACCGACCCCGCGCAGCCGTGCCACCGGGGACGCGCTCGGCTACGCCCCGCTGGTACAGCTCGCGCTACGGGACTGCGACATGGGCCGCTGGCGAGGCTTCACGCTGGGCGAGGCGATGGCCCGCGAGCCGGAGGCGGTGGACGCCTGGCTCTCCGATCCGCTCGCCACCCCGCACGGCGGCGAGTCGCTGTTCGCGTTCATCACCAGGGTCGCCGGCTGGCTCGACACCCGGCCGGTGGGTGACGGCGGCCGTATCGTCGCCGTCGCCGAGCCGAGCGTGATCCGCGCGGCCCTGGTGTACGCGCTGAAGGCGCCGCCCGCGACGTACTGGAACATCGACGTGCGCCCCCTGTCGACGACGACCGTCACCGGCCGGGCGGGTCGCTGGAACCTTCGACTGGAAGGGGCCTCGGCTCAGCCCAGTCGTGCGTAGTCGGTGGTGAGCAGCAGGTCCTTGGCGGGGCCCGCCACCCGCCATACCGTCCGCCAGTGGTGCGCCTCCCGGACGGTGAACTCACCCCGGTAGAGGTCGGCGGAGCAGGGGTGGTCGGCGATGTGCCGCCCGGTCCTCAGGTCCAGGTCGTGGAAGGGGCGGCCGTCGGCGAACCGTACGTCCGCCGTGCCGGCTACCGGCCCCGGCAGAAAGCGCAGGGTGCGCTCGGCGGGCCGGGGGACCCCGAGCCAGACGAACGTGCCGGACTCCTGATGCAGCAGCCCGCCGTGGGGCAGCCCGTCCTCGGCCATGGCGCCGAACACGGTGACCCCCTCGAAGCGGCCCTCGCCGCCGCTCGCCCGGTCCCGCACCGACCGCCGCACCCGCCAGCTCCCCGCCAGATACGCCAGTACGTCCGGCACTGGCCGGAACTCGCCCATGCGGTGCCGCCCTTCGTCACATCCGTCGTCGTAGGCCCCATTGACGCGCCTCGGCCTCCTCCCTATCTTGCCGTTCGAAGTGCTGATCGACGTCCGATATTTCGACCAACCGGCATTCCCTGACAGACAACTCGCATCACTGAGCCGCGGAGTCATCCATGTCACGCAGCACCACCCGCACCCGCTGGAGACTGGGCCTCGCCACCACCGCCCTGCTCACGGCCACCGCCGTCGTCCCCGCCCCGGCGCACGCCGAGGCGGTGACCGACTACGCCATCACCGTCGATCCCGCCGCCAAGGGTGCGAAGATCGACGACACGATGTACGGCGTCTTCTTCGAGGACATCAACCGGGCGGCCGACGGCGGTCTGTACGCCGAACTCGTGCAGAACCGCTCCTTCGAGTACTCCACCGTCGACAACCGGTCGTACACGCCGCTGACCTCCTGGACGGTCGACGGGACCGCGCAGGTCCTGGACGACGCCGGCCGTCTCAACGAGCGCAACCGCAACTACCTCTCCCTGGGCGCCGGTTCGACCGTGACCAACGCCGGCTACAACACCGGTGTCCGGGTCGAGCAGGGCAAGAAGTACGACTTCTCGGTGTGGGCCCGCGCCGAGAGCGGCAGCACGCTCACCGTGAGCCTCCAGGACGCCGAGGGCGCGCTGGCCACCGCCCGCGAGGTCGCCGTGCGCAAGGGCGGCTGGGCCCGGTACCGGGCCACCTTCACCGCCACCCGTACCAGCGACGACGGCCGCCTGTCGGTGGGCTCCTCGGCCGCGGCCGCCCTCGACATGGTGTCCCTGTTCCCGCGCGACACGTACAAGAACGAGCCCAACGGTCTGCGCAAGGACCTCGCCGAGAAGATCGCCGCCCTCGACCCGGGCTTCGTGCGCTTCCCCGGCGGCTGCCTGGTCAACACCGGCTCCATGCAGGACTACAGCGAGGCCTCCGGCTTTCAGCGCGCCCGCTCCTACCAGTGGAAGGACACCGTCGGTCCGGTCGAGGAGCGCGCCACCAACTCCAACTTCTGGGGCTACAACCAGAGTTACGGACTCGGCTACTACGAGTACTTCCGCTTCGCCGAGGACGTCGGCGCGATGCCGCTGCCCGTCGTGCCGGCCCTGGTGACCGGCTGCGGCCAGAACAAGGCCGTCGTCGACGACGCCCTGCTGAAGCGCCACATCCAGGACACCCTGGACCTCATCGAGTTCGCCAACGGCCCGGTCACCTCCACCTGGGGCAGGAAACGCGCGCAGATGGGCCATCCCAAGCCCTTCCACCTGACCCACCTCGAGGTCGGCAACGAGGAGAACCTGCCCGCCGAGTTCTTCGCCCGCTTCGAGCAGTTTCGCACCGCCATCGCGGCGAAGTACCCGGACATCACCGTCATCTCCAACTCCGGCCCCGACGACTCGGGTTCGACCTTCGACACGGCCTGGCAGCTCAACCGGGACGCGGACGTCGCGATGGTCGACGAGCACTACTACAACAGCCCGCAGTGGTTCCTCCAGAACAACGACCGCTACGACTCCTACGACCGCAGCGGCCCCAAGGTCTTCCTCGGCGAATACGCCTCCCAGGGCAACGCCTTCAAGAACGGCCTCGCCGAAGCGGCCTACATGACCGGTCTGGAGCGCAACGCGGACGTCGTCAAACTCGCCTCCTACGCACCGCTGTTCGCGAACGAGGACTACGTGCAGTGGAGCCCGGACATGGTGTGGTTCAACAACCACGCCTCCTGGAACTCGGCCAACTACGAGGTCCAGAAGCTGTTCATGACGAACGTGGGCGACCGGGTGGTGCCGTCGACGGCCACCGGCACCCCCTCCCTCCAGGGCCCCATCACCGGCGCCGTCGGCCTGTCGACCTGGGCCACCGCTGCGGCGTACGACGACGTGAAGGTGACCGGCGCGGACGGCGGCACGCTGCTGAGCGACGACTTCTCCGGCGACGCCTCGCGGTGGACGCACACGGGCGGCGGCAGCTGGTCGCTCCAGGACGGTGGTTACGTGCAGACCGACACCGCCGCCGAGAACACCATGGTCTCGGCCGGTGACACCGGCTGGCACGACTACGACCTGCACGTGAAGGCCACCAAGAAGTCCGGCAAGGAGGGCTTCCTGGTCGCCTTCGGCGTCAAGGACACCGGCAACTACTACTGGTGGAACCTCGGCGGCTGGAACAACACCCAGTCCGCCGTCGAGCAGGCCGTCGACGGCGGCAAGTCGACGCTGATCTCCAAGGCCGGCTCCGTCGAGACGGGCCGCGCCTACGACATCGACGTCAAGGTGCGGGGCCGCCAGGTCACCCTCTACCTCGACGGCCAGGAGTGGGGCAGCTTCACCGACGACAAGCCGGCCGAGCCGTTCCGCCAGGTCGTCACCAGGGACAAGAAGACCGGCGACCTGATCGTCAAGGTCGTCAACGCCCAGGCCGCGGACGCGCGTACGGCGATCGACCTCGGTGGTGCCAAGGTCGCGTCCAAGGCGAAGGTGACCACGCTGACGGCCGCGCCGGACGCGGTCAACACCGAGACCGGGACCCCGGTGGCGCCGGTGACCTCCACCTTCACGGGGGTCGCGGACGAGTTCACCTACACCTTCCCGGCGAACTCGGTCACGTTCCTGCGGATCAGGCAGCGGTAGCGGATCCCGGCGGGCGTGGGCGGCCGCGGCCCACGCCCGCCGGGCGTCCCACTCTCCTCGGACGCTCGGACGCTCGGACGCTCAGACGCCCTTGCGCCGGAACCAGCCGGGCCTGGCCGGCGGCAGGTGGGGCAGCCCGGGCGACGGCGGCTGCGGGGCGGCCGGGCCGCCGAACGACGGCAGGGCCTTGAAACGGTCGTCGAAGGTGATCGTGGGCGTGATCCGGTGCAGGGCGGCCCGTACGAGAGTGAGCGGGTGCTCGGGGAACCGCGCGTCCCACCGCTCGTCGTCGCCGACGTGGGACGGCAGCCCGCCCGGCTGTCCTTCGGTGTGGGGGTGGGGCCGGAAGTACGCGGCGGGGCCCACCTCCGCCATGATCACGGCCTCCCGCATTCCGGTGGTCGCGCCTCCGGCGGCCTGCACCTTCACGACGGTGCTGGATCCGGCCCTGGGTACGGTCCAGGAGCCGAGGAACGCCTGCCCGGGCCGGCTGCCCAGCGGCATCTTGACCAGCTGGCGGACCGCCGGGACGCCGTCCACGGAGCCGGGCGCGGCCTCGATCAGCCCGCCACCGGCCCCGGCCACGAGCTGTGCGAGCCCTGCCGCGAGCCGCTGTGGCTCGTGCAGCGCGGCGGGCAGGTCCGGGATCAGCGGGAAGAAGTGGACCGACAGGACGAGTCCCGCCGCGTCGGTCCACACCCCCGGCTCACGCTCGGTGAAGCCGGTCAGGTCAAGGCCGGTTATCGGTGTCATGGCGATCACCGGGCCGAGGTTACGCAGCCACACGGCCTGGGCAAAGATCGCTGCGGGGCCGGCCCCGGCATGGATTGCATAAACGTGCATGGAAACGTATAGTCATGCCATCCAGGAGGAGGAGTCATGGTGGTACGTGCGGCGGTGGCCGGAGCGAGCGGGTACGCGGGCGGAGAGCTGCTGCGCCTGCTCCTGACGCACCCCGGGATCGAGATCGGCGCCCTGACCGGCAATTCCAACGCGGGTCAGCGGCTGGGCGCGCTCCAGCCGCACCTGCTGCCGCTGGCCGACCGGATCCTCCAGGAGACCACCCCCGAAGTCCTCGCCGGCCACGACGTCGTCTTTCTCGCCCTGCCGCACGGCCAGTCCGCCGCCGTCGCCGAGCAGCTCGGCCCGGAGGTCCTCGTCGTCGACATGGGAGCCGACTTCCGGCTCACGGACGCGGCCGACTGGGAGCGGTTCTACGGCTCCGCGCACGCCGGGACCTGGCCCTACGGCCTCCCCGAACTGCCCGGCGGCCGTGCCGCGCTGGAGGGGTCCAAGCGCATCGCGGTCCCCGGCTGCTATCCCACGGCGGTCTCGCTCGCGCTGTTCCCGGCGTACGCGGCGGGGCTGGCCGAGCGGGAGGCCGTGATCGTCGCCGCCTCCGGCACCTCGGGAGCCGGCAAGTCGCCCAAGACCCACCTGCTGGGCTCCGAGGTCATGGGCTCCGTCTCCCCGTACGGCGTCGGCGGCGTCCACCGGCACACACCCGAGATGATCCAGAACCTGAGCGCGGCGGCGGGGGAGCCGGTCGCCGTCTCCTTCACGCCCACCCTCGTACCGATGTCCCGCGGCATCCTCGCCACGTGCAGCGCCAAGGCGAAGCCCGGCGTCAGCGCCGACTCCGTCCGCGCCGCCTACGAGAAGGCCTTCGCCGACGAGCCCTTCGTGCACCTGCTGCCCGAGGGACAGTGGCCCGCCACAGCGTCCGTCCACGGTTCCAACGCCGTTCAGGTGCAGGTCGCGTACGACGAGGCCGTGGGACGCATCATCGCCATCAGCGCCATCGACAACCTGACCAAGGGCACCGCGGGCGGCGCCCTCCAGAGCATGAACATCGCCCTCGGGCTCGACGAGACCACCGGGCTTTCCACGATCGGAGTCGCACCGTGAGCGTCACGGCAGCCAAGGGATTCACGGCGGCGGGCATCGCCGCCGGGATCAAACAGAACGGCAACCCGGACCTGGCCCTCGTGGTCAACAACGGGCCCCGTCTGTCCGCCGCGGGCGTCTTCACCTCCAACCGTGTGAAGGCCGCGCCGGTTCTCTGGTCCGAGCAGGTCCTCAAGAGCGGCGAGCTGGCCGCCGTCGTCCTCAACTCCGGCGGCGCCAACGCCTGTACGGGACCGAAGGGCTTCCAGGACACCCACGCGACCGCCGAGAAGGCCGCCGAGGTGCTGGGTCTCGGCGCGGGCCAGGTGGCCGTCGCCTCCACCGGCCTCATCGGCGTCCTGCTCCCGATGGACAAGCTGCTGCCGGGGGTCGAGGCAGCCGCCGGGCAGCTCTCCGAGCACGGCGGCGAGAAGGCCGCCATCGCCATCAAGACCACCGACACCGTCCACAAGACCTCGGTCGTCGCCAAGGACGGCTGGACCGTCGGCGGCATGGCCAAGGGCGCGGGCATGCTCGCCCCCGGCCTCGCCACCATGCTGGTCGTCCTCACCACCGACGCCGACCTCGACGCCGAGACCCTGGACCGGGCGCTGCGCGCCGCGACCAAGGTCACCTTCGACCGTGTCGACTCCGACGGCTGCATGTCGACCAACGACACCGTGCTGCTGCTGGCCTCCGGGGCCTCCGCGGTCACCCCGCCGTACGAGGAGTTCGCCGACGCGGTACGGGCCGTCTGCGACGACCTCGGCCAGCAGCTGATCCGGGACGCCGAGGGCGCCGGCAAGGACATCAGGATCGAGGTCGTCAACGCCGCGAGCGAGGACGACGCCGTCGAGGTGGGCCGCTCCATCGCCCGCAACAACCTCCTCAAGTGCGCGATCCACGGCGAGGACCCCAACTGGGGCCGGGTGCTCTCCGCGATCGGCACGACCGGCGCCGTCTTCGAGCCCGACCGGCTCAACGTCGCGATCAACGGCGTCTGGGTCTGCAAGAACGGCGGCGTCGGGGAGGACCGAGAGAAGGTCGACATGCGCTACCGCGAGGTGCACATCGTCGCCGACCTCGCCGCCGGCTCCGAGACGGCCACCATCTGGACCAACGACCTCACCGCAGACTACGTCCACGAGAACAGCGCGTACTCGTCGTGAGCACTACCCGCAAGCACACCGCCCTGCCCAAGGCCCAGATCCTCATCGAGGCGCTGCCCTGGCTGACCCGGCACAACGGCAGGACCGTCGTCATCAAGTTCGGCGGCAACGCCATGATCGACGAGGACCTGAAGGCCGCCTTCGCCCAGGACGTCGTCTTCCTCAGGCACGCCGGCCTCCATGTCGTCGTCGTGCACGGCGGCGGCCCGCAGATCAGCGCCGCCCTCGACAGGCACGGCATCGTCAGCGAGTTCAAGGCCGGCCTGCGGGTCACCACCGAGGACGCCATGGACGTCGTACGGATGGTGCTCGCCGGGCAGGTCCAGCGCGAGCTGGTCGGGCTGCTGAACCAGCACGGGCCGCTCGCCGTCGGGTTGACCGGCGAGGACGCGCACACCATCACCGCCGTCAAGCACCGGCCCGAGATCGACGGCGAGTTGGTCGACATCGGGCGGGTCGGCGAGATCACCGCGATCGACACGGGCGCCATCGAGGCGCTGCTCGCCGACGGCCGCATCCCGGTCGTCTCCTCGATCGCCCGCTCCGAGGACGACGGACATGTCTACAACGTCAATGCTGATACGGCGGCTGCGGCACTCGCTGCGGCACTGGGCGCCGAGACCCTCATGGTCCTCACGGACGTCGAGGGCCTCTACGAGGACTGGCCCGACAGCGACGAGGTGATCAGCCGCCTCACCGCGTCCCAGCTCGAGAAGCTGCTGCCGGAGCTGAGCTCCGGGATGGTCCCGAAGATGGAGGGCTGTCTGCACGCCGTACGCAACGGCGTGAACACCGCCCGCGTCATCGACGGGCGGGTCCAGCACTCGATCCTGCTGGAGATCTTCACCGACGAGGGCATCGGCACGATGGTCGTGCCCGACGAGAAGCCGCACGCAGAGCCGGCCGCACAGCCGGACGCACAGGGGGAGCCGTCATGAGCAACGAGGAACTGACCGCGCGGTGGCAGGGCGCGCTCATGAACAACTACGGCACCCCGCTGCTGCCCCTCGTGCGCGGCGCGGGCAGCCGGGTCTGGGACGCCGACGGCAAGGAGTACCTCGACTTCGTCGGCGGCATCGCGGTCAACGCGCTCGGCCACGCCCACCCGGCCGTCGTCGAGGCCGTCAGCCGGCAGATCGGCTCCCTCGGCCACATCTCCAACTTCTTCATGGCCGAGCCCACCGTCACGCTCGCCGAACGGCTGCTCCAGCAC
Source organism: Streptomyces sp. NBC_00637 (assembly GCF_045161545.1). NCBI lineage: Bacteria > Bacillati > Actinomycetota > Actinomycetes > Kitasatosporales > Streptomycetaceae > Streptomyces > Streptomyces sp. NBC_00637. The sequence goes on from NZ_CP109046.1 coordinate 6,942,713, forward strand.
TTCGGCCGGGACGGACGGGTCTTCTTCTGCAACTCCGGCGCCGAGGCCAACGAGGCCGCCTTCAAGATCGGCCGGCTGACCGGGCGCACCCACGTCGTCGCCACCGAGGGCGCCTTCCACGGCCGGACCATGGGCGCCCTCGCGCTCACCGGCCAGCCCGCCAAGCGGGACCCCTTCCTGCCCCTGCCCGGCGACGTCACCCATGTGCCGTTCGGCGACGCGCAGGCGCTGGCCGCCGCGGTCACCGAGGAGACGGCGCTCGTCGTCCTCGAGCCGATCCAGGGCGAACTGGGTGTCGTGGTGCCGCCCGCCGGCTACCTCAAGGCCGCCCGCGCGATCACCGCCGCGACCGGCGCGCTGCTGGTCCTCGACGAGGTGCAGACCGGCGTCGGCCGGACCGGGCACTGGTTCGAGTACCAGGCTCACGAGGGCGTCCTGCCGGATGTCGTGACGCTGGCCAAGGGTCTCGGCGGCGGACTGCCGCTGGGCGCGACGATCGCCTTCGGGCGGGCCGCCGAGCTGCTCCGGCCCGGCCACCACGGCACCACCTTCGGCGGCAACCCCGTCGCCTGCGCCGCCGGACTCGCCGTTCTCGACACCATCGAGAACGAGGGACTGCTGGACAACGTCAAGCGGCAGAGCGAGAAGCTGCGGACCGGAATCGAGGCTACGGGCCACCCGTTGATCGATTATGTCCGGGGCGCGGGCCTGCTCCTGGGTATCGTGCTCACCGAGCCCCGCGCGCCCCAGGTGCGGAAGGCGGCTCAGGAGGCCGGATTCCTGGTGAACGTACCCGCCCCCGACGTCGTCCGGCTGATGCCGCCGCTGAACCTCGGCGACGACGAGGCGGAGGCGTTCCTCGGGGCGCTGCCCGGCATCCTCGACGCAGCCGCGGCGAGCGGAGAGTGACGATCCGGAGAACCGGAGAATGAGACGACGATGAGTCACGCGCAGGACCATGAGCAGCCGGGCGCGGGCGGGCCCGCCGTGCCGCAGACCCGCACCGCGCGTCACCGCCGGATCGTGGACATCCTCAACCGGCAACCGGTGCGGTCGCAGAGCCAGCTGGCGAAGCTGTTGGCCGACGACGGGCTCAGCGTCACCCAGGCGACGCTGTCGCGGGACCTGGACGAGCTGAACGCGGTGAAGATCCGCAACAACGACGGCGACCTGATCTACGCGGTGCCCAGTGAGGGGGGTTTCCGGACCCCACGGGTACCGCTGGGGGAGTCGGCGAAGGAGGAGCGGATGCGGCGGCTGTCGCAGGAGCTGCTGATCTCCGCGGAGGCGTCCGCCAATCTCGTGGTGCTGCGCACCCCGCCCGGCGCGGCCCAGTTCCTCGCCTCGGCGATCGACCAGGCCGAGCTCCAGGACATCCTCGGCACCATCGCGGGCGACGACACCCTGCTGCTGATCAGCCGGGAGCCGACGGGCGGACAGGCGCTGGCCGATCACCTGCTCCGGCTGGCCCAGAACGGGCACTAGCGGCTGGCGCCGAGCCCGAACGGGGCGGACGGGCGGACGTGTGGCCTGTCCCGCCGGCGTCCGGGGCGCGGGTCGGCCGAACCCGCGGTTTCCCGGAGGGGCGAGGGGACTGTCCGGGGTGTGCCGGGTCCGGGTGGGTTGTGGTTTGTCGCGCAGCTCCCCGCGCCCCTGGGTGGGTGGGGGCATCGTCGGGTGGGTCGGGTGGGTCGGGTCCGGGTGGGTGGGGGCTTGTCGCGCAGTTCCCCGCGCCCCTCATGGCTCCCCCCGCGCGCACGTCGGCTTCCCCCCCCCCCCGCCCCGCGCGCATGTCGGCTTCCCCGCCCCCCCGCGCACGTCGGCTTCCCCGCCCGCAGCACGTAGCTCCCGCGCCCCCTCATGGCTCCCGCGCCCGCACGCCGGGTCCGCGCCCGCACGCCGGGTACCCCATGTGGGGTCCGCGCCGCCGGGGTTCACGAGGGCCCGGGTGTCAGCCCAGGCGGCGGGCCAGGCCGCCCGTGCAGCGGACCTCGTCGCCCGCCGTGATCAGCAGGGCCTCCACGTCCGGCAGTGACTCCAGCCAGCCCAGCGCCTCCCGCGAGCCCATCGCGAAAGCAGCCGTCGCCCAGCAGTCCGCCCAGGTCAGCCGCGGTGCGACCACGGTCACGGCGACCAGGTCCGTCACCGCGGAGCGGCCCGTACGCGGGTCGACGATATGGGCGCCACGCTCCGCCGTGCCCGACGTGGCCACCGCCAGTTCGTCGGCCCCCGCCGCCGACACCACCGCCGCAAGTCCACCCGGCCGCAGCGGGTCCGACACGCCGACCCGCCACGGCCGCTCGGACCCGGGGACGCCCAGCAGCTGCACGTCTCCGCCGCCGTTGACGCTGACCCCGCTCACGCCCGCCGCCGCGACCAGCCGGGCCGCGCGCTCGGCGGCCCAGCCCTTGACGATGCCGGTCGGGTCGAGCCGGCCCTGGTAGCGCATGCTGAACCAGCCGTCGCTGACCCGCTCCGCCTCGGCGCCCAGCTCCAGCACCTCGGCCACGTCGGGATCGCACTCCTCGACCGTCAGCTCACCGCGCACCAGCCGGGACACCTGGCTGTCCTCGCGGTAGGTGCTGAACACCTCGTTCACCCTGTGCAGCGAGGCGATCGCCTCCTCCAGCGCCGCCCGCACCGCCCCGGGCTCGCCGCCGCGGACGTCGAAGGAGAAGACGGTCCCCATGACCTCCTCCGCGTGACGCAGCACCGCCGGGGCGGCCGCCGACTCGGCCATCGTGTCAGCCACCGGCCTGGTCCAGCGCCGACTGCAAGGACTTCTTGTAGCCCTCGCTGGTGAAGGTGGCGCTGGAGACGGTGTCGATGTCGGCGCTGCCGGCCGCGACCGCCGCCGCGTTGAGCTTCGGGATGGCCAGCGCGGTCTTCTGGTCGCTGGTGCCGCCCTTGGGCGCCTGGACGGCCTCGGCCTTGGTGATCTTTCCGCCGGCGACCGTGATCCGGACCTGGACCGCGCCGTACTGCGTCTGCGCGACGCTGCCGGTGACGGTCTTGGCCTGCGCGGCACCCGAAGAGGCGCCCGCCTCGCCGGACCCGGACGACGAGCCCGCCGTCGCCTTCGCCTTGTCCAGCGCCGACTGGAGGGACTTCTTGTAGCCCTCGCTCGTGTAGGTGGCGCTGGAGACGGTGTCGATGTCGGCGCTGCCGGCCGCGACCGCCGCCGCGTTGAGCTTCGGGATGGCCAGCGCGGTCTTCTGGTCGCTGGTGCCGCCCTTGGGCGCCTGGACGGCCTCGGCCTTGGTGATCTTTCCGCCGGCGACCGTGATCCGGACCTGGACCGCGCCGTACTGCGTCTGGACCGCGTCCCCGGTGAAGCTGCCGGACGCCTGCGCGCTCCCGGAGCCCTGGGAGGACCCGGATCCGGACCCGGCGCTCGCGTTCGCCTTGTCGATCGCCGACTGGAGGGACTTCTTGTAGCCCTCGCTGGTGTACGTGGCGCCCGACACCGTGTCGATGTCCGGGCTCTGCTTGGCGACCACGTCGGCGTTGAGCTTCGGGACGGCGAGCGCGGTCTTCTGGTCGCTGGTGCCGCCCTTGGGCGCCTGGACCGCCTCGGCCTTGGTGATCTTGTTGTTGACGACGGTGATCCGGACCTGCACGGCCCCGTACTGCGTCTGTGCCGCGTCACCGGTCATCGTCCCCGACACGACCGCCCCGGACCCGCCCTGCGCCGCTTCCTGCGCGGCCGCGCCCGCGGCCCCCGTCTGGGCCGCGCCCGGGTCGGACGACGGCTTCAGCGACAGCAGCAGCACGATCCCGGACACGGTGGCGGCGGTGGCGAGTACGACGCGCCGAAGAGGGTGGCTCTTCCTCATCGCTTCCTGAGCTCCTGATTCCCGTTGGTGGCGAGGTTCCCGTGAGACGGGTCGCTCACATCTCGAACGACTCGTGGTGGATGCGGCGGGCGGGGACCCCGGCGCCGCGCAGTGCCTCGTACACCCCTTGGGCGAAGCCGTTGGGTCCGCACATGAAGACGTCGTGGCTGTCGATGTCGGGGATCTTCCGCTGGAGCGACTCGGCCGAGATGTCGGGGCGCTCCCCGTCGGGGCTGTTGACGGCGTACATCAGGCGCGCCCCCCGCTCGTCGGCGATCTTCGCCAGCTCGTCCCACAGCGCCAGGTCCTGCGTGCTGTTGGCCCGGTAGAGGAGGGTGATGTCACCGGCCGCGCCCGGCAGCGTCTCGAACAGCGCCCGCATCGGCGTGATGCCGACTCCGCCGGCCACCAGAAGCACCTTGCCGCGGCTGCGCCGGGACGCCGTCATCGCCCCGTACGGGCCCTCGGCCCACACCTTCGTACCGGGCTGCAGCTCGCGCAGCGCCGCGCTGTGGTCGCCGATCGCCTTGACGGTGATGCGCAGGAGGTCGGGGCGAGGGGCCGCCGACAGCGAGTAGGGGTGGGAGCTGAACCGCATCCCCGGCGTCATGAACCGCCACCGGAAGAACTGCCCGGCCTCGGCGCCCATCCGGTGCAGCTTGCGCCCGCCGATCAGCACCGACACGATGCCCGGCGTCTCCTCGATGACCGCCTCGACGCGCAGCCGGTGCCGCAGGTTCAGCCGCACCGGCACGATGACGCGGTACCAGACGACCAGCGCAGTGACGGACCCGTACAGCGCGTACCAGACGGTCTTCGCTGTCGGCTCGATCGCGAAGTCGTTGCCGGTGGTGATCTGGTGCCAGAAGGTCAGGAACACCGCCGCGTACGTCATCAGGTGGATGTGGTACCAGGTGTCGTACGGCATCCGGCGGCGCACGGGTCCGATCGAGACCAGCCCGATGAGCAGGAACAGACCGGTGCCGATCGCCGCCTTGCCCATGTCCGGCAGCTGGTTGATGGAGTCGATCGTCTGCTGGACGATGTCCCCCAGCGTCTTGCCCGCCTGCAGCGCGTACCCCCACATGATCAGGAACACGTGCGCGAAGACCAGGCAGAGCGTGTAGCGGCCGCTCATCGCGTGCCAGCGGGCGACCCGGTCCGAGCCCACCCGCCGCTCCAGCGCGGGCACCCGTGCCATCTGAAGCACCACGAGCGCCATCAGGTACCCGGCGAGCAGCCCGGTGATCCGTCCCGCGTTGAGGATCTTGCTGTTGTCGTCCGCGATGTTCGGCGTGTTGGCCCACCACAGCCACAGCACACCCGCCGCGCCCGCCCATACGGCGAGCAGCAACGGGACGGCCGGGGAGCGGCGCGGGCGGATGCGGCGCATCGTCTGGCGGCGGGCGGCACGGCCGCCGGCGATCGTCGTCGTCACTGTTCCTCCGTGGATACGGACCCTTGGCCCTCAGATACGGGTCCCGGCCGCGGAGTGTTCAGCGTCCCGTGGAGTGTTCAGAGTCCCGCGGAGTCCAGTGCGGACTGGAGTGACTGGCGGTAGCCGTCGCTCGTGTACGTCGCTCCGGAAACGGTGTCGATGTCCGCGCTCTGCGCGGCCAGCGCCTCGCTCCGCAGCTGCGGGACGGCGTACGCGTTGATCTGCTGGTCGCGCGGATTCTCCTGCGGGTAGGTGACCGCGGTGACGTCCGTGATCTTGCCGCCGCTCACGGTGACCCGGACCTGGACCGGGCCCCAACGGGTCTGCACGGAATCCCCGGTGACGGTCTTGGCCTGCGTGGTGCCGCCACCCGCCGCCGTACCGCCCGAACCGCCGGTACTGCCGGAACCGCTCGAACTGCTCGACGTCGGTGCCGGGGCCACGGCGGCGGCCGTCGCCGTCTCCGGCGCCGTGTGCGGCTTCAGGGCCAGCAGCATCACCACCCCGGAGACGGCGGCGGCGCTCGCCAGCACGATGCGGCGCAACGGGCGGTCCTTCTTCAACGCGTGCACGTGGGTGACCTCACAGTTCGAACGACTCGTGGTGGATGCGCCGGTCCGGGACCCCGGCGGCGCGCAGCGCCTTGTACAGATCCTGGGCGAAGCCGTGCGGCCCGCACAGGTACACGTCGTGCGCGGCCAGGTCGGGCACGGCGCCGCGCAGCGACTCGGCGTTCATGCTCGGGCGCAGCCCCTGCGGCCCGTTGAGCGCGTACAGCACCTTGGCGCCGCGCCACCGCGCGATGGCCTCCAGCTCCCCGCCCAGCGCAAGATCCGCGCTGGCCCGCGCCCGGTAGAGCAGGGTGACCTCGCCCGGCAGCGTCTCGAACAGCGCGCGCAGCGGGGTGACGCCCACCCCGGCCGCGATGAGCAGCGACTTGTGCGCGGTGCGCCGGTCGGCGGTCAGCGCCCCGTAGGGACCCTCCGCCCACACGCGTGTGCCGGGCCTCAGCAGCGCCACGGCCGCGCTGTGCCCGCCGAGTGCCTTCACGGTGATCCGCATGCGCTCCGGCCGGGCCGGCGCCGACAGCGAGTACGGCGTGGAGGTCCAGCCCAGCCCCTCGCCGAGGAAGCGCCACCGGAAGAACTGCCCCGGCCGCGCGCCCAGTTCGTCCAGCCGCCGGCCCCCTACGACGACGGAGTACACGCCGGGCGCCTCCCGCTGGACGGACTCCACCCGCAGCCGGTGCCGCAGGTTGAGCCGTACGGGAGCGAGGACCCGGAACCACACCACCAGCGCGGCGGCCCCCAGGTACAGCGCGTACCAGGCGGCCGTGGCGACCGGCCGGCCGTCGAGGTTCTCGCCCAGGGCGAGCTGGTGCCCGAAGACGAGGAACAGTGCGGCGTAGGTGAGGAGGTGGACGTAGTACCAGAACTCGTAACCGGTGCGGCGGCGCACGGCCCGTACGGAGGTGACGCCGACCGCGAGGAGGATCACCGTGCCCGCGGTCGCCTTGAGCATCTCCGGATAGTCGAGGACCACCGTCAGCGTCTCGTGCACGAACGAGCGGCGGTCCTGGGCCGCGTACCCGGTGAGGATCAGTACGACGTGGGCGACGAGCAGGCAGATCGTGAAGCGGCCGGCCATCGCGTGCCAGCGCGCGACCCGGTCGGAGCCGATCCGCCGCTCCAGCATCGGCACGCGTGCCATCAGTGCGACGAGCACGGCGCACGCGTACCCGCACAGCAGGCCGGCGATCCGCCCGGCGCCGGTCAGCCAGCCCGCCGCACCGACCACCGAGCCGGTGTCGGCCCACCACAGGGCGAGCACGCCCGCGGCCCCGGCCCACAGCAGGGCGAGGAGCGGGCCCGCGGGGGAGCGCCGGGGGGCCGGCGGCGCGAGGGAGGCCTGCCGCCGCTCTTGCACGGTGGTCATGGGATCGCGTCCTTTCGTCCGTCAGGGACGCAACTGTGCGCGGCGAACCTCTCAGGACGCTCTGAGCGGCCGCGTCCGAGGGGTCCGCACGGCGGACTCAGAGGAAACTCAGAGCCGGCGCAGACGTCCGCCGGGCCCGTCAGGGGTGATGCTGGAAGCAGCCATGAACACCACCCGCTCCGGTCGCCCCGCCCTCACCCGCCCCGACGGCACCCCGCTGCGCGTCCTCGTCGTCGACGACGACCCCGATCTCGCCGAGGTGCTGTCCGGTGCCCTGCGCTACGAGGGCTGGCGGATCCGCACGGCCGGTGACGGCGTTGCCGCCCTCGCCGCGGCCCGGGAACTGATGCCCGACGCGGTCGTCCTCGACGTGATGCTCCCCGACACCGACGGCTTCCGGCTCCTGTCGTCCCTGCACACGGTGAAGCCGGACGTCTGCGTCCTCTTCCTCACCGCGCGCGACGCCGTCGAGGACCGCATCGCGGGCATCACGGCCGGCGGCGACGACTACGTCACGAAGCCCTTCAGCCTGGAGGAGGTCGTCGCCCGGCTGCGCGGCCTGCTGCGCCGCGCCGGCATGGCCCGGCAGCAGGAGGACGGCCCCCGGCTGATCGTCGGCGATCTGGTCATGGACGAGGAGGCCCACGAGGTGACCCGCACGGGCGAGCTGATCGAACTGTCCCCGACCGAGTTCGAGCTGCTGCGTTTCCTGATGCGTAACCCGCGCCGGGTCCTCAGCAAGACCCAGATCCTCGACCGGGTGTGGTCCTACGACTTCGGCGGCCGTGCCCACGTCGTCGAGCTGTACATCTCCTACCTGCGCAAGAAGGTCGACGCGGGCCGCGCGCCGATGATCCACACGGTCCGCGGGGCCGGGTACGTGCTGAAGCCGACGGCGTCATGAGGATCCCGCTGCCGCGGACCCTGCGGGCGCGGCTGACCGCCGGGCTGGTGGTGCTGCTGGCGGTGAGCTGCGCGGCCGTCGGAGTGGCCGCGGTGGTGGAGCTGAACGGCTTCCTCATCCGCCGCCTGGACGAGCAGCTGAGCGAGGTCGGCAGCCGCTTCCCGGCCAGCCTGGAACACGGCGGCCGGCTGCCCGACGACCACGACGGCGACGAGCACGGCGACACCCGCCGCCAGGCGGCGGGTACGTTCGGCGCGCGCCTGCTGAACGGCACCGTGACCAACGCGGCCGTCGTGCCCACGGCGGGCGCCGAGACGACGGACCTGACGGTCGACCTGGCCGGGGCCGACCGGCACGCGCTCGCCGCGGTCCCGGTCGACGGACGGGCCCACACCCTCCACCTCTCCGCCCTGGACGGTTACCGGGTGGAGGCGACGCGGGGGCTGGACGGGGACGTGCTGATCACCGGTCTGCCGCTGGAGCCGGTGGAGGCGATCGTGCACCGCCTCGAACTGGTCGCCGGGATCGTCTTCGGAGTGGCCCTCGCGCTGACGGGAGTGGCGGGCGCGGTGTGGGTGCGCTGGTCACTGCGGCCGCTCAGCCGGGTGGCGGCGACGGCCACGCGGGTGAGCGAACTCCCGCTGGCGAGCGGGGTGGTGGCGCTTCCGCGGAGAGGCTCCGCGGCGGACCCGCGCAGCGAGGTGGGACAGATGGCGGGCGCCTTCGACCGCATGCTGGGGCATGTCGAGGACGCCCTCACCAAACGGCACGCCAGCGAGGAGCGCCTGCGCAGCTTCGCCGCCGACGCCAGCCACGAGCTGCGCACCCCGGTCGCCTCGGTCCGGGGCCACGCGGAACTGGCGCTGCTGCACCCGGGGCCGACGCCTCCGGAGGTGACCCGGGCCCTGGAACGCATCGCGGCGGAGTCCTCCCGTATGGGCGCGATGGTCGACGACCTCCTCCTGCTGGCACGCCTGGACGCCGGCCGCCCCCTGGAACAGCTCCCGGTGGATCTGACCCGGCTGGTCCTGGACGCGGTGACGGACGCGAGGGCTGTGGGACCCGGCCATCGCTGGACCCTGGAACTCCCCGAGGAGCCGGTCACGGTGACGGGTGACGAACACCGTCTCCACCAGGTGCTGGCCAACCTGTTGACCAACGCCCGTCTGCACACGCCCGCCGGCACGCAGGTGACGGTCTCGCTGGAGACGGACGGCGTCACGGCGACCCTGAAGGTCCACGACGACGGCCCCGGCGTCCCCGCGGACATCCGGCCCGGCGTCTTCGAGCGCTTCACCAGGGCGGACCGCCGCCGCAGCACGGACGCGGCGGGAACGGGAGCGGGCCTCGGCCTGTCGATCGTGGCGGCGGTGGTGGAGGCGCACGGCGGAGGCCTCACCCTGGACAGCCGCCCGGGTGCGACGACGTTCACGGTGACGCTGAAGGCGGGAGGGCCGGACCCCGGGCCCGCGTGACGGCGGTGCGGCCCCCCGCCGTTCCGATGGCGATGTGCGGGTGCCTGCCCGGATCGGCCCACCGAAGGATCCGCCGCATCGCCCCCGCCGGCACCGACACACAACCGGCCGTCGCCCCGCGCCCGTTGACGTGCAGGAAGATCCCCGCCCCGCGGCCCCGCACCGGTGTGCCGTAGTTGAACCCGATGACCAGCGCGTACGCGTACTGCGTACGGTAGGTGATCAGGTGCTCGGACTCGGCCGCCCGGCAGTCGGACGGACGCGGCTCGGTCCACCGGTTGTAGGCACGGGAGGTGTTGTCCTGGCACCACCAGGAACCCTGGCGCACCGGGCGATAGGCGTACGACGTCCCGCGCGGCGCCGGCTGGACGCCGAAGGCGTAGGGGAGGTCGTACACGCCCGTGGGCGTCGTGTTCGTGCCCTGCCGGCGCGAGGCGCCCTCGACCAGGCCCTTCGCGCCGAACCGGGCCGGTGTGGAACCGGCCGGCGCCCACCGTCCGTCCCGCAGGTCCCACCAGGTGAGCGTGCCCGAGGTGGCACCGGCGCTCGGGGCCACGGCGGTGATCAACTGGCTGCCGCCGCCGGTGTCCGCCATCCGCGCGGGCAGCGGCGGAGCGGCCTCGAGGCCCGGAGCGGCACCGAGCAGGCCGAGGGACGCGCAGACGAGAGCGGTGACGACGACACGAGGGCGCATGATCAGACGCTAAGCGCGGGTGGCGGCACCGGCAGGCCGGGTGGGCCGACCGTGCGGGGTGCCGGCCCACCCGCACCGGCCGCTCAGGTCACCGGACCCAGCGGGTTGAGCTGGTCCGCCTGTCCCTCGAAGGCGTACAGCAGCAGATCGGTCATCTCGAAGACGTGCCGGGAGTTGCGGTCTTCGACCGGGCTGAGGAACGGACGCCAGAAGGGGTCGCGCACGATGGAGTGCCGGCTGCCCTCGATGGCCCGGTGGAACACCTCGGCGACGATCCGGCCGCCGACCCCCGTCAGCTTGCCGCCGCCCCTCACCTCGGCCTCACGCAGGATGTAGAACCACAGCGGGGTGTTCTCGGCGACCGTTTCCGCGAGCCCGGCGGAGAGCCGGGCACCGCCGTCCTGCGCGAATTCGGCGGCGGTGAGCGGCTCCACGTCGACCTTGCGGTCGATGAAACGACCGACCAGCTGCTGTCCCGTGGCGAGCCGCAGCATCGAGGCCCGGGTGAGGTTGCGGAAGGCGAGGTTCAGCTCGGCCTGCGGGGGCGCCGGCCGGCCGCGGCCGCCGAAGGAGCCGAGCGGCAGGCGGGCGAGCGGGTCGACCAGCAGGGTGTCGATCCGCTTGGCGAGGTTGAACTGCGCCTCGGGCACGAGGAGGTCGGTCCGCTCCGGCACCGCCTCCTGGAAGGCGAACAGCCGCCGGAAGTCGGCGATCCAGTTGGTGGGCAGGCGCTCGAAGTCACCCGACTCCGGGTCCGCCGGGTCGGCGGGAGGCGGCGACAGGATGCCGCTGGTCCCGCTGAACCGGAACAGGAGCTCGAGCGTGCCCCGGCCCCGGTCGAAGACCCGGTTCCAGTTGTAACCGCCCCGGACCATGCTGTGCCCCAGCCGGTAGGCGGCCACGGAGAACTCGATCGGCATGGTCGGCAGGTCGTGCTCGCCCGGCGAGGGCTCGAAGACCCGGCGGCCGTTGGCGAACACATCCTCGACGATCTCGGGGTCGACGATCCTGCGCAGGAAGTCGTGGCGCAGCATCCACTGGTAGTGCTTGACGACCGTCTCGCGTGCCGACTCGAAGAGGACCGCGCTCGACACGCCCTTGCCGACCAGGTCGGCCACCACCCGGTTGTGGAACCGGATGAAGGCGGCGTGGACCTGGGCGACGACCAGGTTCTCGTCGTTGCGCGGGTCCGGGATCAGTGCCCGGCGCCGCTCGGACTTCAGCGAGCCCGTCCCCTGCCTGGGCAGGTCGAACCCGCTCAGGGGCCGGCCCACGATCGAGGGGTCGCCCGGTATCCCCTGGGTCGTGCCGGACTTCAGCCGGATGCCGTCGTCCTCGTAGAACCGCCGGTCGAAGCGGTGGTCGGGCCCGAGGCCGTAGAGGGAGTCGAGGTCGAGGGCCGGGGAGCGGCCCTGGAGCAGCTGGCGGACCGTGATCTCGTCCTCCAGGCGCACCGCGGTGGCGTCGAGGGTGAGGTCGTGGTCCACGAACTGGCCGAGATAGGTGAACCCCGACGGGACCCCCGGCTGGTCGGGGTGGTCCCGCTCGGGGTCCGTCATCGCCTTGGCCAGCTCGACGCGGGTGTCGTGGTCGAGCTGCTGGGCCGGCCTGGAGGCGGGGCCCAGCCGGGAGAAGCGGAACTTGCGCAGATCCGCCACGGTGGAGGCGGCCAGCGGCTCGGCGGGTCCGCCGTCCCGGGACTCGGCGAGGATGCCCTCGCCGACGACGTAGAACGACGACCGGACATGACGTTTGCTCTGTGGTTCGCGTGCGGGTCGCAACATGTTTCCCCCATGTGTTCGCGCCTGCGCGAGAGGTGCGCGGGCGCGAACCACGCTAGGGGACGAGCGCGACGGAAGGGCGAATTCCGTCAAATGCCCCAAGAGGCACACATCTTGACTGTCTGTACAGACAGGTCATGTACGTCAAAGCGGACTCAGCGGCAACGGCAGCCCGGGCAGTCCGTCCATGCTCGTGGCGATGTGGTCCTTCTTCGCGAAGTACGCGCTGAGCGACTCGTCGTCCTCGCGCGCGAAGCGCTTGGCGTGCAGCTCGCGTTCCTCGTCGTACGTCATGAAGGGCACCGCGTACCCGCAGGTGTCCCGCACGAGTTCGGCGTGCACGACGATGATCGCGCGCAGTCCGTGCGGGGTTGGGTCCAGGTCGGGGAAGTGGGAGAGGAGGTCCCGGAACCGGGGGTCGTCGCGGAAGACCGGCTCACCGCGGCCATGCACCCGCACGATGTTCGGCCGGCCCCGGAAGGCGCACCACATCAACGTGATCCGGCCGTTCTCCCGCAGGTGCGCGATGGTCTCCGCGTTGGAGCCGGCGAAGTCGAGGTAGGCCACCGTGTGTTCGTCGAGAACGGCGAACGAGCCCTTGAGGCCCTTGGGGGAGAGGTTCACCGTGCCGTCGCCGGACAAGGGGGCGGTCGCGGTGAAGAAGAGGGGCTGCTCCTCGATGAACGTGCGGAGCCTGCCGTCGATGCGCTCGTGAGTCTTTCCCATGTCTAACGATTATCCGGCAATACCTTTCGCGTGTCTAACGACATAGGCCTCGCAGGGTGGGGGTACGCCACAGCGGCCGCCCCGGCCGGCGTTTCGCGGGGCGGCCGCCGTGCCTGTCACGTCACTTGTTCAACGCGCAGGCGGCCAGGGCGTCGAGGCCCTGCGGCTTGGTGCCCTTACGGCCGATCGAGATGGCGATGCGGTCGATCGTGGAGACCCGCTTGTCCGCCAGCGGGCCGAGGATCGCGTTCTGCACGAAGTTGGCGCCACCCTGGCCGACCGTGTTCTGCAGGCGGGTGTTGGCCTCGTCGATCTGCGTCTGGAGCAGCGCCAGGTTGCGGTCCACCTCGGCCTGCGCGGAGGCGGGGATCGCCGGGAGCTGCGAGGCGACGTCCGGGCAGCTGATGGTGCCCACGCCGGCCGCGTCGGCGCCGGTGTCCTCGCCCGCTCCCTCGGCGGCCGTCTCCTCCGCGCCGGGGGTGGCCTCGGCCTCGTCGCCCGCGGCGGAGTCCTCACCGGTGTCCGCGATGCCGCCCGCGTCGAGGGCGCAGGGTGCGAGCGCGTCGAGGCCCTGCGGCTTGGTGCCCTGGCGGCCGATCGAGATGGCGATGCGGTCGATCGTGGACACCCGCTTGCCCTCCAGCGGGCCGAGGATCGCGTTCTGCACGAAGTTCGCCCCGCCCTGGCCCACGGTGTCGACCAGCCGCTTGTTGGCCTCCGCGATCTGCGTCTGGAGCAACGCCAGGTTGCGGTCGACCTCGGCCTGCGCGGAGGCGGGGATCGCGGGAAGCTGGGAGGCCACGTCCGGGCACGTGATGGTGCCGGGGCTGGCGAGCGTCTTGGCGTTGGTCGAGCCACTGCTCTTGGACGACTCCCCGGCAAGGGCGGAGTTGACGACGACCGCGCCGGACAGTGCCAGAGCGGCGGCCGCACCGATGACGATCACGCGACGCTTGTTGTACTTCGGAAGAGCCCTGGACATGCGGATGCCTCACTTGGGTCAGGAGTGGGTGTACAAACGCGGCGCCGGCGTTCAGTCGTGAGTACGGGTAAGCGGTTGCTGTTGTTCAAACTCCTTTCAAAAACTTCTCGGCGTCGGGAACCGGCGGTCGGCCGGAGTTGAATTGACGAATCATGCAGAGCACTGCATACTCATGCATGTCGTGGTGTGTAGTGGTGAGGAGCAACGCAAGTGAGCAGCAACAGCGGTGACGTAAGGCTCTGGGGCGGTCGTTTCGCCGACGGTCCCGCCGAGGCCCTGGCGAAGCTGTCCGCCTCCGTCCACTTCGACTGGCGCCTCGCGCCCTACGACCTCGCCGGTTCCCGCGCCCACGCGCGCGTGCTGCACAAGGCGGGCCTGCTCACCGAGGATGAGCTGACCCGCATGATCGCGGGCCTCGACCTGCTCGAGGCGGACGTCGCCGACGGCTCCTTCGTGGGCACCATCGCCGACGAGGACGTCCACACCGCCCTGGAGCGCGGCCTCCTGGAGCGCCTCGGCGCCGACCTGGGCGGCAAGCTGCGCGCGGGCCGCTCCCGCAACGACCAGGTCGCCACCCTCTTCCGGATGTACCTGCGCGACCACGCCCGGATCGTCGGCGGCCTGATCGCCGACCTCCAGGACGCCCTGATCGGCCTGGCGGAGGCCCACCCCGACGTGGCGATGCCCGGCCGCACCCACCTCCAGCACGCCCAGCCGGTGCTCTTCGCCCACCATGTCCTCGCCCACGCGCAGTCGCTGTCCCGGGACGCGGAGCGTCTGCGTCAGTGGGACGAGCGCACCGCCGTGTCGCCGTACGGCTCCGGTGCCCTGGCGGGCTCCTCCCTCGGTCTCGACCCCGAGGCGGTGGCGAAGGACCTCGGCTTCGAGCACGGCAGCGTCGGCAACTCCATCGACGGCACGGCGTCCCGCGACTTCGTCGCCGAGTTCGCCTTCATCACGGCGATGATCGGCGTGAACCTCTCCCGGATCGCCGAGGAGATCATCATCTGGAACACGAAGGAGTTCTCCTTCGTGACGCTGCACGACGCGTTCTCCACCGGCTCGTCGATCATGCCGCAGAAGAAGAACCCCGACATCGCGGAGCTGGCGCGCGGCAAGTCGGGCCGCCTGATCGGCAACCTGACCGGCCTCATGGCGACCCTCAAGGCGCTCCCCCTCGCGTACAACCGCGACCTCCAGGAGGACAAGGAGCCGGTCTTCGACTCCTGCGACCAGCTCGAGGTCCTGCTCCCCGCCTTCACCGGCATGGTCGCCACCCTCACCGTCCACCGCGAGCGCATGGAGGAGCTGGCCCCGGCCGGTTTCTCGCTCGCCACGGACATCGCCGAGTGGCTGGTCAAGCAGGGCGTGCCGTTCCGGGTCGCGCACGAGGTCGCCGGCGAGTGCGTCAAGGTCGCCGAGGCCGACGGCAAGGAACTGGACGAACTGACCGACGAGCAGTTCGCGAAGATCTCCGCCCACCTCACCCCCGAGGTGCGCTCCGTCCTCAACGTCCCCGGCGCCCTCGCCTCCCGCGACGGCCGCGGCGGTACGGCGCCCAGCGCGGTGGCGATCCAGCTGGCAGAGGTGAAGCAGAACGTGGCGGCCCAGCACGAGTGGGCGACCGCCAAGACGAAGCGGTAGAGAGGGGTTTCGGAAGGAGGCCCCCACGGGGCGCTTCGGAAGAGACGCTCCCGGAGGACGCGGTAAACCGCCGGCAAGCCACGACGCACCCGCATCCCGCACCCGCACAAGGATCGGAACGGACGAACCGGACGCCGGGGCGGGGGCGGGGCGGGGTCGGCAGGTGAGCGCGGGTTACGTTGGTCGAAGCCGAACCGGAGTCGACCAACGGAGCCCGCGATGCCCTTCGCCCGACTGGCCTCAGCGACAACCCCCACCTGTCACATCGGCTTCGGCCTCGCCGCCGTCGGCCGCCCCGGCTACATCACCCTCGGCCGGGACGAGGACCTCGGAGAGGACCGCGGCGTCGAGACGCTGCGCACCCGCACCCACGAACTGCTCGACGCCGCCTACGCCCAGGGCGTCCGCTACTTCGACGCGGCCCGCTCCTACGGCCGTTCGGAGGAGTTCCTCGCCGGCTGGCTGAAGGCGAGGCCCTACGCGGACGACATCGTGGTCGGCAGCAAGTGGGGTTACACCTACACCGCCGACTGGACCACGGACGCGGACCGGCACGAGGTCAAGGACCACGGGCTCGCGACGTACGAACGGCAGCGCGCCGAGACGGCCGAACTGCTCGGCGACCGGCTCGACCTCTATCAGATCCACTCGGTGACGCCTGACAGTCCCGCCCTCACCGACAAGGATCTCCACGCGAAGCTGGCCGAGGCCGCCGCGCAGGGCCTGACCGTCGGTTTCTCCACCAGTGGCCCCGCCCAGGCCGACGCGATCCGCGCCGCCCTGGCCGTGACGGTCGACGGCGAGCCTCTCTTCCGTACCGTCCAGTCCACGTACAACGCGCTGGAGACCTCGGCGGGCCCCGCTCTCGCCGAGGCCCATGACGCCGGCCTCACGGTGATCGTGAAGGAGGGCATGGCCAACGGACGCCTCGCGGACCCCCACGCGCCGGACGCCCTCAAGGCCGTGGCGGCTCAGACGTCGCTCGGCTGCGACGCGGTCGCCCTGGCGCTGATCCTGCGCCAACCCTGGGCCGGCGTCGTCCTCTCCGGCGCGGCGACCGCCACCCAGCTCGCCTCCAACCTGCACGCGGCGGTCGTGGACCTCGACGACGACCAGGTGGACCGGCTGGCCGGGCTGGCGGAGGAGCCGCGGGCGTACTGGGAGCGGCGCGGCAGCCTGCCCTGGCACTGAGGGACGCAGCCTGCCCCGGCATCGAACCGGGGCCTCACGCACGTCCCGAATGAGACACGACTGTCTCACGTGCGTTACTCTTGTGTCATGGCTGTCGATCGTGATCAAGTGCTGCGCGGTGCCGCGGCCCTGCTGACCCGTAAATCCACGGCGACGATGGACGAGGTCGCCAAAGCGGCCGGGATCAGCCGGGCCACCCTGCACCGTCACTTCGCAGGCCGCGACGCGCTGGTGCGAGCCCTGGAGGCCCTCGGTATCGCGGAGTGCGAGAGCGCCCTGGACGCCGCGCGGCTGGACGAGGGCCCCGCGCGCGACGCCGTACGCCGGCTCGTCCGGGAGATCGAACCGGCCGCCGGACTGCTCGCGTTCCTCTACACCGAGAACCAGCTGTTCGAGGGCGAGGAACAGAACCAGGGCTGGACCCGGATCGACGACCTGATCTCGGACCTGTTCCGGCGCGGACAACTGAGCGGCGAGTTCCGCATCGACCTCACGCCCGCCTGGCTCACCGAGGCGCTGTTCGGCCTGCTGGCCTCCGGCGCCTGGATGGTGCAGAGCGGCAAGGGCGCCCCCAAGGACTTCCAGCACATGATCGTCGAGCTGCTGCTCGGCGGCGCGCTGAGGCCGCCCGCACGGTAGACCCGCAGCGCGCGGCCCGCCGCACACGGCCACCCCACACAACCCCGCAAGACCGAGAGAGGAATCATGACCAGCACCCTGCGGTCGGCGACCACGAGCGGGGCGGTGAAGCGCCCGGACCGTTGGCTCGCGCTCTCCGTCCTCGTGCTCGCCGTGCTGCTGGTGGCCGTCGACGCGACCGTCCTCGGTCTCGCGACCCCGTACATCAGCGAGGACCTCGAGCCCTCCGGCACTCAGCTCCTCTGGATCGGCGACGTCTACTCCTTCGTCATCGCCGGCCTGCTCGTCTCGATGGGCAGCCTCGGTGACCGCATCGGCCGCAAGCGGATCCTGCTCATGGGCGCCACCGCGTTCGGGCTGATATCGGTCCTCAACGCCTACGCGACGACGCCGGAGACGATGATCGCGGCCCGGGCCCTGCTCGGCGTCGCCGGCGCGACCCTGATGCCCGCCACCCTGGCCCTGATCCGCAACCTCTTCCACGACCCGCGCGAGCGCAGCCTCGCCGTCGGCATCTGGGGTGCGACCGCCTCCGCGGGCACCGCGGTCGGCCCCATCGTGGGCGGTTTCCTCCTCGAACACTTCTGGTGGGGCTCGGTCTTCCTCATCAACCTGCCCGTGATGGTCGTCCTGGTGGTCGTCGGTGTCAGGACGCTCCCCGAGTCCCGCACCCCGAACCCCGGCCCGTGGGATCTGCCCAGCGTGCTGCTGTCCCTGGTCGGCATGATCGGTGTCGTCTACGCCGTCAAGGAGGCCGCCACGCACGGCTTCACCGGGCTCTCGCTCGGGACCGCACTGCTGGGCGCGGCCGCGTTGTACGGCTTCGTCCGCCGCCAGCTGACCCTGCCGGCGCCCCTGCTGGACATGCGCCTGTTCCGCAACCGCGGCTTCAGCGGCGCCGTCCTGGCCGACCTGCTGACCATCCTGGGCCTGTCCGGCCTGGTGTTCTTCCTCTCGCAGTACCTTCAGCTCGTCCAGGGCAGGCGCCCGTTCGAGGCCGGTCTGGCCGAACTGCCAGCCGCCGTCGGCGCGGTGGTGGCCGGCCTGATCGCGGGACGCGTGGCCCGCCGCTTCTCCGTACGGGTCGTGGTCTCCGGCGGCCTCGCGGCGATCGGTCTCGCGCTGGCGGCCCTGACGACGATCGGCCAGTCCACCGGCTACCCCCTGCTGGGCGCCGCCCTGCTGGTGGTCGGCGTGGGGGCGGGCTTCTCCTTCACGGTGACCGCCGACGTCATCCTGGGCACCGTGCCCAAGGACCAGGCGGGCGCGGCCTCCGCGGTCTCCGAGACGGCGTACGAACTCGGCGCCGCCCTCGGCATCGCGGTACTCGGCTCGATCGTGACGGGCGTGTACCGGAACTCCGCGGCCCCGGCGGGCACGCCGGAAGGAGCGCACGAGTCGCTGGGCGGTGCGGTGGAGGCGGCGGGCCACATGCCGCCGACCACGGCCGAGCAGATGCTGTCGTCGGCCCGAGAGGCCTTCGTCGACGGCCTGACCATGGCGTCCGGAGTGGGCGCGGCAGTCCTGCTCGCCACAGCGGCGGCAGCCTGGTTCCTCCTCAAATCCCAATCCCTGCAAACCACCACCGACTAACCCCGCCCAGAGAGAACCGGAGGCACGCTGCCAGGGGCGCGCAAACGGCCGGAGGCGCGGAGGGGCGCGGGGAACTGCGCAAAATCCCACGACGCGCCCGCAGGGAACGGCCGGGGGCGCGGCTGTCAGGGGCGCGGGGAACTGCGCAAAGACCCCCGACGCGCCCGCAGGGAACGGCCGGGGGCGCGGTCCTCAGGGGCGCGGGGAACTGCGCAAAGACCCCCGACGCGCCCGCAGGGAACGGCCGGGGGCGCGGATCTCAGGGGCGCGGGGAACTGCGCAAAAAACCACAACGCACCCGCACGCAACAACCCAGGGCCGCGGGAACCAGCGCAAACCCCCACCCCACCCGCACCCGAACCCGCCCAACCGCCGGAGGCCTACGCGGCTTTTGCCTTAGTCGCGTACATGTCCACGTACTCCTGCCCCGACAACCGCATGACCTCGGTCATCACCGAGTCCGTCACGGCCCGCAGCACGTACCGGTCCCGGTCCATCCCGTCGTACCGGGAGAACTCCATCGCCTCGCCGAACCGGACGGTGACCCGCCCCGGCCGCGGCATCCCCGCCCCGCCCGGCTGCAACTTGTCCGTGCCGATCATCGCGAAGGGGACGACGGGCGCCCCGGTCATGAGGGTGAGCCGGGCGATGCCGGTCCGCCCCCGGTACAGCCGGCCGTCGGGCGACCGGGTGCCCTCGGGGTAGATCCCGAAGACCTTGCCCTCCTCCAGCACCCGCCGCCCGGTCATCAGCGCCGCGACGCCGCCGCGGCCGCCGTCGCGGTCCACCGGGATCATGCCGACGCCGGTGAAGAACCAGGCCATGAGCCGGCCCTTGAGGCTCTTGCCGGTGACGTACTCGTCCTTGCCGATGAAGAAGACCTGCCGGTCGCACACGAGCGGCAGGATCATCGAGTCGATGAACGTGAGGTGGTTGCCGGCCAGGATGACGGGTCCGTCGCCGGGGATGTGCTCCGCGCCCTCGACCCGGGGGCGGAACATCAGGCGCATGACCGGGCCGAGTACTGCCTTGATGAGCACGAAGCGGGACAACGAGCCCTCCGATGTCAAGGGAAAACGGTATGAGTCTGTGCAGGTGAGGACGATACTCGCGGCGCAGGGGGTGACGCACATCGGGTCACCCAGGTCTTACGCACTGTTGACGTACGTTTACCTGGACGGCGGCATCGTCGCCTCTCTGTCATCTGCCCGGAACGCGGTGAACTACCGCACGGAACCGGCCGGATGGCGGTACGGCACATGCCATCCGCCGTCACCCGCGTGTTGGCGCCGAGGTCTCCCGGCGGTCATGTCCACGCCCCTACGATCGGCCCGCACGGACGAGCCGACCGCAGGAGGTCCCTCATGGGAACGCAGGGCACACAGGGCACACAGGACTCGAACCAGCAGACGGGCGCGGGCGGAACCGGACGGCGGGCGCTGCTCGGCGCCGCCGTGCTCGGTGCGACCGGAACGGTCCTCGGTCTGTCGGGCACGGCGAGAGCCGCCGACTCGTCCCGCTCCGGCAAGGGACTGAAGGGCCTGCCCGTGCCGACGATCATCGGACACCGCGGCGCCAGCGGCTACCGGCCGGAGCACACCTTCGGCTCGTACCAGCTGGCCCTCGACCTGGGCGCCGACATCGTCGAGGCGGGCGACCTCGTCCCCACCAGGGACGGTCACCTGGTGTGCCGTCACGAGCCGGAGATCGGCGGCACCACGGACGTCGCCGACCATCCGGAGTTCGCGGGTCGCAAGACCACGAAAGTCCTGGACGGGGTCTCCACGACCGGCTGGTTCACCGAGGACTTCACCCTCGCCGAGCTGAAGACCCTGCGCGCCGTCGAGCGCATCCCGGCCAACCGTCCGCACAACACGCTCTACGACGGCCGCTGGGAGATCCCCACCTTCGAGGAAGTCCTGAAGTGGCAGGACGAGCAGACCCGCAAGCGCGGCAAGCAGGTCTGGATCTACCCCGAGACCAAGCACCCCACCTACTTCCGCAAGCTGGGCCTGGGCCTGGAGGAGCGGGTCGCCAAGCTGCTCCACAAGCACGGCAAGGACCGCAAGAACTCGCCGGTCATCGTGCAGTCCTTCGAGCCGACGAGCATCCAGCGCCTGAACAAGCTGGTCGACAACCCCCTCGTGGTGCTGCTGTCCGGCGCGACCTCGCGCCCCTGGGACTTCGTCGAGGCGGGCGACCCGCGCACGGTGGCCGACCTGGTCACGCGGGCGGGCCTCCGGGAGATCGCGGGTTACGCCCAGGGCATCGGCCCGACTCTCGACCTGGTGATCCCGAAGGACGCCGCCGGCAACCTCACCACGCCGACCACGCTGGTGAAGGACGCCCACGCGGTCGGCCTGGTGCTGCACCCGTACACCATGCGCAACGAGAACCCCTTCCTGCCCACGAGCTTCCGCAAGGGCACGGACGCGGACGCCTACGGCGATTCCTTCGGCGCGTTCCGCACCTACTTCGCGACCGGCATCGACGGTGTCTTCACGGACAACCCGGACACGGGTCTGCTGGCCCGCGCGGACTTCGTCAACGGCTGAGTCCCCGTTGGAGTGACAGTCGGCCGCCCGGGCAACCAGCCGTCCGGGCGGCCGCATCGTGTGGCATATGACGCACGACCTGCTCGCCGCCCTGAGCCCGCTCCTCACCGCGGAGGCCTCCGCCGAGGCCCATGCCACCGGGACCGAACCCGGCGACCTGGAACAGGCGGTCTGGCTCCGCCTGCTCGAGCACCTCGCCACCGACGGCCCTCCCCCCGACCCTCAGGGCTGGCTGCGCAGGGCCGTCCGCGCCGAGGTCCGCCGCACCCGTCGTACGATCCGCCGCGAGCTGCCCTACGAGAGCGACCCCGCCGACGACCTCGACCTCGGCCCCGAGCAGCTCGCCCTCGCCGCCGCCCGGCACCGCGCCGTGCGCGAGGCGGTGCACCGCCTGCCCGGCCGTTGCTCCCGTCTCCTCCAGGCGCTTCTCTCGCCCCGGGACCTCACCTACCGCGAGATCGCGGGCGAGTTGGGTATCTCACAAGGCAGTCTCGGACCGGAACGTTCCAGATGTCTGGGATGTCTTCGGCGTTTGCTGGCACCGGAGGTTGCGGCCCGCGAAGCACGGGGATAGGAGTGAGGGACCACAGGCGATCAGGTGAGCGGGAGGCGTGCGCACATGGGCATGAGCGTGACCATCTCGGAGGCGACCGAACAGGACGCCGAGCAGATCTTCAGATTGCAGTACCTGTGCTTCCAGAGCGAAGCCGCGCTGTACGCCAACTACCGCATCGCCCCGCTCGTCCAGAGCCTCGACTCGGTCCGGCAGGAACTCGCCGACGACTGCGTCTTCGTGGCCCGCCTGGGCGACGAGGTGGTCGGCTCCGTACGAGGCAGCCTCACCGGGGACGGCGCCGCCGCCATCGGCAAGCTCTGCGTCCACCCGCGCCTGCAGGGTCACGGCATCGGCGCGCGGCTGCTGCGCGCGGCCGAGGCGGCGCTGGCCGAGGAGCGCGGCGCGAAGAGGTTCCGCCTCTTCACCGGCCACCGCAGCGAGGGCAACCTCCGCCTCTACCGCCGGGTCGGCTACGAGACCGTCGGCACCTCCCAGGGCACGGACGGTGTGCTGATGATCGTCCTGGAGAAGCAGGCGGGAGAGTACGCGGCTACCGCGTAGCCGTACGGGACTTCCGCAGCCAGTACAGGGCCGACAGCGGCAGCAGCACGGGGATGAACACGTACCCCATCCCGTACTTCGACCACACGGTGGAGTCCGGGAAGGCCGACGGTTCGAGCAGGGTCCAGGTGCCCACGATCAGCACCCCCGCCAGCTCGGCGGCGCAGCACACCTGCGCCGCCCTGCGCGCGGTCTCGCCGCCCCGTACCAGCGAGTACGTGATGAACCCGTACACCACACCCGCCACCGCCGAGAGCGTGTACGCCAGCGGCGCGCGGTCGAACTCGGTCGCGATCTGGTACGCCGACCGCGACACCGCACCGACCACCATCACGCCGTAGAACCACACCAGGAGCAGCCCGGGCCCGCTGATGAGCCGGTCCGGCTTGCCGTCCACCGCCGCCATCTCAGCCTCCCCAGATGTCATAGAGCCGCACTTCGAGGACGGCGAGCACCACAGCGCCCGCGGCGGCCGTCACCGAACCCCAGCGGGTCCGCTCGGACAGCGACATCAGCCCCACCGCCGGAACGCACGCGACCGCGCCGAGCAGATACGCCACGAAGATCGTCGTGCCCTGCTCCGGCTTCTCGCCGCGCGCCAGCTGGATGATCCCGACCACCAGCTGGACCACGGCCAGCAGGGAGACCACGGCCATCCCGATGAAATGCCAGTCCTTCGTCGGCTGGTCACGGTAGGCGGCCCAGCCGCACCAGGCGGCGAGCAGCAACGCGGCGACGCCGGTCGCCAGCGTCAGGGCATCAAGCATGCAGTGACCTTATTACGGCGTATCAGGCGTCCCGCGCTCGGCCCCCGCGCCCCGGCGGCGCGGTCCGGACCGTCCTCCTCCGCCGCCGGCCCCGCCGTCCGGGGACCGTGGCGTTGGCCACAGCCCGGCGGACGGCGAGCGCGCCGCGGGCCACGCCGCGAAGGGCGTTCCGCCCTTTCGGTGCTGGTCAGCGGCGAGGGAGGGCAAAGCGTCGGACACGGCCGGGGCGGACCCGTGCACCGTCCACGGCTGTCCGGCATGCGGACAGCGGAGTCTTGGTCAGGACCGTACGTCTGCTTTACTGATGCTCATGACCACGACGAGCAGCCGCACCCTTGCGACCGAGGCGAGCATGACGCCCGGTGCTCGTTGTATGTGTCGAATGTGCGCCTTCTAGAGGGCCCCCGCACCACTCCCGAGCTCGCGCCCCGAAGCGAGACGCCGTGGCATGTCCGTGCGCCGCAAGTCCGCCGCACATGACGTAAGCCGCGCCCCGCGCACATGTTTCTCCCGGTTCCCCGCCACAGCGAGAACCGTGTCGCGTCCCTGACAGCCTGCACCCGTGCGCCCGGGCACACCCACGCCCGCGCACTCGACAGTGACGGAAATCCACGTGATCACCACCACGGGCCTGACCAAGGTCTACCGCTCGCGCGGCCGTGAGGTCACCGCCCTCGACGGCGTCGATCTCCACGTCCGCGAAGGCGAGGTGTACGGCGTCATCGGCCAGTCCGGCGCCGGCAAGTCCTCGCTCATCCGCTGCGTCAACCTCCTGGAACGTCCCACCTCCGGCACGGTCACCGTGGCCGGGCAGGACCTCACCGCGCTCGCCGGGCGCGGCCCCCGGGCCGGCAAGGAGCTGCGCGAGGCGCGCAGCCGGATCGGCATGGTCTTCCAGCACTTCAACCTGCTGTCCTCACGGACCGTGCAGGACAACGTCGAACTGCCCCTGGAGATCCTCGGAGTCTCGGGGCGGGAACGTTCCCGCAAGGCGCTGGAGCTGCTCGACCTGGTCGGTCTCGCCGACAAGGCGAAGTCCTTCCCCGCCCAGCTCTCCGGCGGCCAGAAGCAGCGCGTCGGCATCGCCCGCGCCCTCGCCGGCGACCCCAAGGTGCTGCTCTCCGACGAGGCCACCAGCGCGCTCGACCCGGAGACCACCCGCTCCATCCTCCAGCTGCTGCGCGACCTGAACCGGCAGCTGGGCCTGACGGTCCTGCTCATCACCCACGAGATGGACGTGGTGAAGTCGATCTGCGACTCCGCCGCGCTGATGGAGAACGGCCGGATCGTCGAATCCGGCACGGTCGCCGAGCTGCTCGGGACCCCCGGCTCCGAGCTGGCCGGCGCGCTCTTCCCGGTCGGCGGCGACGCCACCGGCGAGGACCGCACGGTCATCGACGTGACCTTCCACGGTGAGGCCGCCACCCGGCCGGTCATCTCCAGGCTGTCGCGCATCTACAACATCGACATCTCGATCCTCGGCGCCGCCATCGACACCGTCGGCGGGCTCCAGGTCGGCCGCATGCGCATCGAACTGCCCGGCCGCTACGAGGACAACGTCGTGCCGATCGGCTTCCTGCGGGAACAGGGCCTCCAGATCGACATCGTGGACCACGTGGCCCAGGAGCCCGTGCTGCTGAAGGGCGGTGCCAAGTGACCTGGTCCGAGATGCAGCCCCTGCTGTCCCAGGCGTGCGGGGACACCCTCTACATGGTCGGCTGGTCCACGCTCATCGCCGTCGTGGCGGGCCTCCCGCTCGGCGTCCTGCTGGTCCTGACCGACCGGGGCGGCCTGTTGCAGAACCTCGTCGCCAACAAGGTGATCGGGCAGGTCGTGAACATCGCCCGCTCGCTGCCGTTCATCATCCTGATGGTCGCGCTGATGAACTTCACCCGCACCATCACCGGGACGACCATCGGCCGCGAGGCCGCGATCGTGCCGCTCGCCATCGGGGCCATCCCCTTCTTCGCCCGCCTGGTCGAGACGGCCGTCCGCGAGGTGGACGGCGGACTCGTCGAAGCCGTGCAGGCGATGGGCGGCAACACCTGGACGATCGTGCGCAAAGTGCTCGTGCCGGAGTCGTTGCCCTCGCTCATCGCGAGCACCACGACCACGATCGTCGCCCTCATCGGCTACTCCGCCATGGCCGGCACGGTCGGCGCGGGCGGCCTCGGCGACATCGCCATCCGCTACGGCTACCAGCGCTTCGAGACCCAGCTGATGTGGATCACGGTGGCGATCCTCGCCGTCGTCATCTCCCTCATCCAGTTCGCCGGCGACTACGCGGCCCGCTCCCTGCACCGCCGCGGCGGCACCGGCCCCGCGCCGAAGCTCCGCCTGCTGAGGGCCAAGGAGCCGGCCGCCGCGGACATCGGCAAGGTCGCCTGAGCGCGTCACCCGGGCCCCACACACTCCCCGCCCCACCCGACGCGGGATCGCCACACCCTCAGGAAAGGCACTTTTCGTGCGTAACACCGCAAAGCTCAGCACCGCAGTCCTCGCCGTCGGCGCCCTCACCGTGGGGCTCACCGCCTGCGGTGGGGACAAGGAGGCGGCCTCCGACACCAGCGGCCCGCTGACCGTCGCCGCGAGCCCGACCCCGCACGCCGAGATCCTGAACTTCGTCAAGGACAAGCTGGCGAAGAAGGCGGGACTCGACCTGGAGGTCAAGGAGTTCACCGACTACGTCACGCCGAACACGGCGACGGAGGACGGCTCGGTCGACGCGAACTACTTCCAGAACCAGCCGTACCTCGACGACTTCAACAAGAAGAACGGCACCCACATCGTGCCGGTCGTCACGGTCCACCTGGAGCCGCTCGGCCTCTACTCCCACAAGGTCAAGAGCGCCGACGCGCTGAAGACCGGCGCGACGATCGCCGTCCCGAACGACAGCGTCAACGAGGCCCGCGCCCTGAAGCTGCTCGCCGCGAACAAGCTGATCACCCTCAAGGCCGGCGTGGGCAACGACGCGACGCCCGCGGACATCACCGCGAACCCGAAGAAGCTCGAGTTCAAGGAGCTGGAGGCGGCGCAGACCCCGCGCTCCCTGGACGACGTGGACGCCGCCGTCATCAACGGCAACTACGCCATCGAGGCCGACCTGAAGCCCGCGTCGGACGCCCTCGTCCTGGAGTCCGCCACGGACAACCCGTACGGCAACTTCCTCGCCGTCAAGGACGGCGACGAGAACGACCCGCGGGTGAAGAAGCTCGCCGAGCTCCTCACCTCCGCCGAGGTCAAGAAGTTCATCGAGGACACCTACGACGGCTCCGTCATCGCCTCGTTCTGAACGCCCTGACCGGCCGGGGGACCGGCACGCGTGCCCGGGGTCCACTCCATCACTTGGTGTGGACCCCATGGTGTGGTTCCGTGCTCACATGCTGCATGCTGGGCAGTTCAGCGGACCCTGACGGGTCGGCAGGTCACACACCGAGGTCCCGAAGGTTACGGAGCGGCGCATGACGAGCACCTTCCCCAACATCTCCATCAGCACGGAGCGGTTGGTGCTGCGTCCCCTCGACGAGGACGACGTGCCCGCCCTGGCCGACATGATGAACGACGAGCAGGTCACGGCCTGGACGGCGGTGCCCCAGCCCTACGACGAGGCGGCCGCCCGCCGCTGGATCACCGCGTACGCGCCCGCCGCACGCACCGAGGGCCGTGGCCTCGACCTCGCCGTCACCGAGTTCCTCACCCAGCGCCTGGTCGGCGTCATCCGGCTCACCAGGACCAACTGGCACGTCCGCTCCACCGAACTGTCGTACATCATCGCGCCCTGGGCGCGCGGCGAGGGCTACGCCTCCGAGGCGGCGCTGGCCACCGCCCAATGGCTGCTCCGCGACCAGGGGTTCGAGCGCATCGAACTGCGCACGGCCGCCGACAACACCGCCTCCCAGCAGGTCGCGCAGAAGATCGGCTGTATCAGCGAGGGCGTGCTGCGGGGCGCCTGCATAGCGCGTGCCCGGGCCGAGGACGGCAGGTGGAACGAGGTGCGCACCGACTTCATCGTGTGGAGCCTCCTCCCGGAAGACCTCGAGGGACCCGGCGAGCACTTCGCGGAGAGCGGCGGTTTCACCTCGTACACCGACTGGAACTGACCCCCCGCGCCGGTGCCGTCCTCCTTGCCGTGACCCACCGACCAGGTACCCTCACGGAGCCCGCTACCTGCGCGAACCCCGGGGGAGACTGACGACGATGGCCGACCGCGTCACGGTGATCGGATGGGACGGTTCGCCGCTGACCGCCGCGGCCCGCTCCGCCCTCGGTGCCGCCACGCTGGTGGCCGGCGCCCCCCACCACCTGGCGCTGCCCGAGGTGCCGCCCGCGGCCGAACGCGTCCGGCTCGGCAGCGTCTCCCTCGCCGCCCGCCGCATCGCGGGCCATCGCGGCACCGCGGTCGTCCTCGCCGACGGCGACCCGGGCTTCTTCGGCGTCGTACGGACCTTGCGCGCACCCGAGTTCGGCCTGGAGGTCGAGGTCGTCCCGGCCGTCCCCGCCGTCGCCGCCGCCTTCGCCCGGGCCGGCATGCCTTGGGACGACGCCCAGGTGGTCGTCGCCCACCGGCGCACCCTGCGCCGCGCCGTGAACGTATGCCGCGCCCACACCAAGGTCGCCGTCCTGACCTCCCCGGGCGCCGGTCCCGCCGAACTCGGCCTGCTCATGGAGGGCGTGCACCGCACGTTCGTCGTCTGCGAGGAACTCGGCACGGCCCGCGAGCAGGTCAGTGTCCTCACCTCCGACAAGGCCGCCGACCACACCTGGCGTGACCCCAACGTGGTCATCGTCATCGGCGGCCCCACCGGACCGGTCGTCTCCGGGGAGAGCGGCTGGATCGCCGGCCGCGACCCGGGCAGCGGACCGCGCGGCTGGGCCCTGCCCGCCGAGACGTACGGCGGCGGACTCGGCGAGGGCGAGGCCGAGCTGCTGCGCGCCGCCCAACTCGCCCGGCTCGGCCCGCGCGTCGGCGACCTCGTCTGGGACATCGGCTGCGGCAGCGGCGCCTTCGCGACCGAGGCGGCGCGGGCGGGCGCCGCCGTCATCGCCGTCGACCGGGACCTCGACGCGTGCGCCCGCACCGACGGCTCGGCGCGCCGCCACGGCGTCCAGCTCCAGATCGTCCACGGCACCGCCCCGCACGTCCTGGAGAACATGCCCGAACCCGATGTCGTACGGGTCGGCGGCGGGGGAGCGGCCGTGGTCTCGGCCGTCGCCGACCGGCGCCCGCAGCGCATCGTCACCCACGCCGGGACCCGCGACGCCGCCGAACTCGTGGGCCGTGACCTGTCCGAGCACGGCTACCGCGTCGAATGCTCCCTCGTCCAGTCCGTCGAACTCGACACGCGGGCCTGGACGGAACGGGAACGGAGCGTCGCGTTCCTCCTCACCGGAGAGATCGTGCGGCGCGCGTCGCCCCGTTGAGGCCGACGGACAGGTGAGGGACGCGTGAGGGACGAGTGCCGGACACGTAAGGGCCGGAGCCCTCGCGGCCGCCGCTCGTGACCCGGCGCGTCCTCCCCGTGATCCTGTTGTCGTACCGCGCGCGGTAGGCTGGCCGATCGTCGTACCGCTTCCGGTCGCCCGGCACTTCGTCGGTCAATGTCCGGAAAACACATCCCTTTTGGGGTGGGTGTGGTACGGCAGAACCGGAGGGCGCGCAACGTGGCGCAGTCCACAGCGGGGCGTCGCGGATCAACCTGTCGCGACGCGACTACGGCCGGGACAATGCCACTGAATGGCTTTGTCGCTTTTTCGGGCGGGTCGTTCGTGCCGCTGGGCACGGACGCTCGTTCTTCACTACGGGGCGGTCGGTGCGCCGCTCCGGGTGAGCTGGACGTAGAAGCACTAACCGATGGGCGAGGGGTACGCATGACCGACACCGGCCAGGTCCCGGGCGAGGGGCTGCCGGAGAACGCAGGCATGGTGGAACAGCCGGGCGCCTCCGCGCACGGTGCGTACACCTACCTCTCCGAAAGCACCGCCGAGGACGAAGACCTGTTGCTGCTGCCGGGTGCCCAGAGTGCGTGGGGCAACGAGGTGGCACCGCCCCCGCCGGAGCCGGTGGTCGAGACGGTGCACGAGCCGGGCCCGCACGAGACGGCCGGCCGCGACAGCGGTTCGGTCGACCTCAGCGCCGTCCGCCTCCCGGGCCCGTCGACGCCCCAGGCGGCTCCGCGCCGCCCCCTGCATCTCGGCCCGCCGATCCCCGACGCCTCCGCGAGCCCGGTCCGTTCCCTCGCCGACCGCGGTCCCGCGGGCGCGCCGGTACGGCAGCCCGGCCCGGCCGCGTCCGGCCCCGAGTACCTCGACGTCCCGCACCTGCGCGAGATGCCCCCGCAGGGAGCCTCGCCCTGGGGCGCCGCGCAGCCGCCGGTCGCGCACGGGGTGACGACTGCGGAAACGGTTGCTCCGGCGACGGCCGCGGCGGCGCAGCGGCGCGAGCCGGTCGGCGTGGCCCAGGCCGTCGTGGCCCGGGTCGCGACCGAGGCGATCGCCGCGACCACCCCGCAGGAGACCCAGGAGACCCCCGAGTTCCAGGAAACCCAGGAGCCCCAGGAGCCCCAGGGAACCGAGACCGTCGGCGGTGGCGCCGAGGTCCCCGCGCAGGCGTCCGGGGCCTACGGGGTCGTCGACCCCGGTGAGCTGTTCGGCGCCGCGATGATGGCGGAGGCGGAACAGGCACCCGCCGTCGCGCTCGCGGAGGCCGGACAGCACGCGGCCGATCTTCCCCTCCCCGGAGACGACGGGCCCGTGGACGGCGGCGCCGTAGCGACCGCCGATACCTCGCCGCAAGCGGAGCAGGCACCGGAAGCCGCGCAGAGCCCCGAGCCCCCGTATGCGGAGCAGCCGCACGTCGCCGCCGAAGACGCCCCGCCCATCGAACCGGCCGAGCCCGTCGAGCCGGCCGTGGCCGAGGCTGCGGAGCCGGCCGAGACGACAGAGCTTGTCGAGACGGCAGAGCCCGCCGAGTCGGCGGAGGCGGCGGAGGCCCTTGAGGCGAACTCCGTTGAGGAGGCCGCGGAGACCGCAGAGGTCCCGGAGGCCGCCGCCGAGGCGGTCGAGGTCGGGCAGGCGAGCCCGGCCGAGGCGCTTCCGGAGCAGGAGCCCCACGAGTCCCCAGCGCCCGAGCAGACGCACGCCGACCTCGGTGACCCGTCGGCCCAGGCCTACGAGGCGCCCACGGCTGAGGGTGCCCCGGTCGCCGAGCCCGTCCCCGCACCCGGCGCCGCCGCGCCCTCCGTGCCGGATCCCGTCGTGATCCTCGAGCCCACCCCTGCCGAGCACGCCCCTGCCCCCGCGGTCGCCGAGGCCCCCGAGCCCGTGGCGAACGTGAACCCCGACCTGCCCGAGCCGGCGGCATCCGCTCCCGAGCCGGCCGCCCCCGAGGCAGCCGGCCCCGTGGCCGAGGCCCCTGCGCCCGAGGCATCCCCCGCGCCCGCCTCCGCTCCCGAACCCATGCTGCTCGTCGACGCCTTCGTGGCGTCCGCCGAGGTCGCCGCAGCGGCCGCCGCCGAGCCGATCGCCCCGCAGGAGGAGCCCGCGCCCGCTCCGGAGCAGACGGTCGAGCCGGCGCAGGACGTCCAGCCGACACCGGAACCGGAGTCGCGCTCGGAGGCGGAGGCCCCGGACGAGACCCCCGCCCCGACCGCCGACATCGCGGCACCCGTGTCCCACATCCCGGAAGCACCTGCTCCCCAGGCGGCCCCCGAGACAGCCCCGCAGCCGGCCCCGCAGCCGGAGCCCGAGGCCGCCCCCGAAGCCGAAGCGGTAGCCGTGACCGCCGTCGAGGCAGAGGCGGAAAACCTGGCCGATGCGCCGGAGCCCGTCCCCGCCGCCGCGACCCTCGCGGAGCCGGAGGCCGCGTCGGAACCGCAGCCGGAACCGCGGACGGCGGAGTCGCCGATCGAGGCACCTCCCGTGCCCGCCTCCGAGTCCGAGCCCGTCCCCGCCGCGATCGCCCCGGACGCCACCGTCACCCCCCAGCCCGTCCAGCAGCCGCCGACCGCCCCCGTCTTCCTCCCCGCTGCCCCCCTGGCTCCCCAGCAGGAGCAGGAGCAGGAGCAGCGGCTGGCGGAGCAGCCGGACGGCGACGGGTCGGCGTCGTCGGACCAGCCCGCGGCGGACCAGCCCCTGGGCCGGTTCGTGCCGGTCGACGGCATGGTGCCCACCACCCCGCACCTCGCCCCGACCCCGCCGCACCCCCTCGTGCTCCCCACGGAGGAGCAGGCCGCCCACGCGGCGGCGGCACCGGTGCGGGCCGCCGAGGCGGGCCCCGCCGTTCCCGTGGTCCCGGTCCCCGCCCCCCGTGGCGCCGACCCCGCTCCCGCCCCGGCGACCCCGGACGCGGAGCCCGAGACCGGCATCGACCCCGATGTCGCACAGAGCCCGGAGGACCTGGAAACCAGGGCCGCCGACCAGGAAGAGAGCCCGGCCCCAGTGGAAGAAGTCCGTGAGTCCACCGGCCCCGCCGCGCCCGCGTACGACGACGCCGAGCGCGAGGCCGTCCTGAAGGTCATGCGGGAACGCCGGGACATCCGCAACGGGTTCCGCGCCGACCCGATCCCGCACGAGGTGCTGCTGCGCGTCCTGGAGGCTGCCCACACCGCGCCCTCCGTCGGCCACTCGCAGCCCTGGGACTTCGTCGTCATCCGCTCCTCCGACACCCGGCGCGCGATGCACGAGCTGGCGACCCGTCAGCGTGACGCGTACGCGAAGTCGCTGCCGAAGGGCCGGGCTAAGCAGTTCAAGGAACTGAAGATCGAGGCCATCCTCGACACCCCGGTGAACATCGTCGTGACCGCGGACCCGACCCGCGGCGGCCGCCACACCCTCGGTCGGCACACCCAGCCGCAGATGGCGCCGTACTCCTCCGCGCTCGCGGTCGAGAACCTCTGGCTCGCCGCCCGCGCCGAGGGGTTGGGCGTCGGCTGGGTCAGCTTCTTCGACGAGCGCGAGATGGTCCGCGCGCTGGGCCTGCCCGAGCACCTCGAAGTGGTCGCGTACCTGTGCGTGGGCTACGTCGACGAGTTCCCGGACGAACCCGAGCTGATGCAGGCCGGCTGGGCCAAGCGGCGTCCGCTGTCGTGGGTCGTCCACGAGGAGACGTACGGCCGTCGCGCGCTTCCCGGCGAGGACCCGCACGACCTGCTCGCCGAGACGGTCGCCAGCGTCCGCCCGCTCGACGCCAAGGCGCTCGGCGAGGCCTGGGAGCGGCAGAAGCGGATGACGAAGCCGGCCGGGGCGCTCGGCATGCTGGAGATCATCTCCGCGCAGCTGTCCGGCCTGTCCCGGCAGTGCCCGCCGCCGATCCCGGAGCCCGCGGCCGTGGCGATCTTCGCCGGCGACCACGGGGTGCACGCGCAGGGGGTCACCCCCTGGCCGCAGGAGGTGACGGCCCAGATGGTCGCCAACTTCCTCGGCGGCGGAGCGGTCTGCAACGCCTTCGCGACCCAGGTGGGTGCCGAGGTCTGCGTGGTGGACGTGGGCGTCGCCGCCGACCTGCCCGCGACCCCCGGTCTGCTGCCCCGCAAGATCCGCGCGGGCACGTCCGACATGACCACCGGCCCCGCGATGAGCCGCGAGGAGGCCAAGCAGGCCATCGAGGTCGGCATCGAGACCGCCCGCGACCTGGTCGCCGCCGGCAACAAGGCGCTGCTCACGGGCGAGATGGGCATCGCGAACACCACGGCCTCCGCCGCCCTCATCTCGGTCTTCACCGGCGCCGATCCGGCCGAGGTCACCGGCCGCGGCACGGGTATCAACGACGAGACCCTGGCCCGCAAGACCGAGGTCGTCCGCCGCGCACTGGAGGTCCACCAGCCGGACCCGGCGGACCCCATCGGCGTCCTGGCCGCGATCGGCGGATTCGAACACGCGGCGATGGTCGGCCTCCTCCTCGGCGGCGCCTCCCTGCGTACGCCGGTGATCCTGGACGGCGTCAGCGCCGGCGCCGCCGCCCTGGTAGCCCGTGCCATCGCCCCCGAGGTCCTCGCGGCCTGCATCGCGGGCCACCGCAGCGCCGAGCCGGGTCATGTGGCCGCACTGAACAAGCTGGGCCTGCGTCCCCTGGTCGACCTCGACCTGCGCCTCGGCGAGGGAACGGGCGCCCTGCTCGCCCTGCCGCTGGTGCAGAGCACGGCCCGGGCGATGCACGAGGTGGCGACGTTCGATTCGGCGGGGGTCACCGAGAAGTAGGCCCCGCCCGCTGGGCCCGGGGGCATGCGCTTGTGCTGCCCCCGGCCCCGCCGCATGCTGAAGCCACCTCTAAAATGCGCACGTCAGGGCCGCTCCAGAGCCGCAGCGCCCACCCTCTGCTCTCTGCCCGTACGAGGAGCCGCACGCTCATGGCCGAACACCCCGCCTACCCCGTAGGCCTCCGTCTCGCCGGCCGCAGGGTCGTCGTCCTCGGCGGCGGCCAGGTCGCCCAGCGCCGTCTTCCCGCGCTGATCGCGGCGGGCGCCGACGTCCACCTCGTGTCCCCCGGGGCGACGCCCTCGGTGGAGGCGATGGCGGACGCGGGCGAGATCACCTGGTCGAAGCGCCCGTACGCCGACGGCGACCTCGCCGATGCCTGGTACGCCCTCATCGCCACGAGCGACTCCGAGGCGAACGGCCGGGCCTCCGCCGAAGCCGAGGCGCACCGCGTCTGGTGCGTCCGCTCCGACGACGCCGACGCCGCGACCGCCTGGACCCCGGCGACCGGCCACAGCGAGGGGGTGACGGTCGCCGTGCTCACCACCGACGCCCGCGGCCGCGACCCGCGCCGCACCGCCGCCATCCGCGACGCGGTCGTCGAGGGGCTCCGCGACGGCACCCTCGTCGCCCCCCACCACCGCACCCGGACCCCCGGCGTCGCGCTGGTCGGCGGCGGTCCCGGCGACCCGGACCTGATCACCGTCCGCGGGCGCCGGCTCCTGGCCGAGGCGGACGTCGTCATCGCCGACCGGCTCGGCCCGCGCGACCTGCTCGCCGAACTCCCGCCGCACGTCGAAGTGATCGACGCCGCGAAGATCCCCTACGGCCGGTACATGGCCCAGGAGGCCATCAACGCAGCGCTGATCGAGCACGCCAAGCTCGGCAAGTCGGTCGTCCGTCTCAAGGGCGGCGACCCGTATGTCTTCGGCCGTGGCATGGAGGAACTCCAGGCGCTCGCCGAGGCCGGCATCCCTTGCACCGTCGTGCCGGGCATCTCCAGCTCGATCTCGGTGCCCGGCGCGGCCGGCATCCCGGTCACCCACCGGGGCGTCGCCCACGAGTTCACCGTGGTCAGCGGGCATGTCGCCCCCGACGACGAGCGCTCCCTGGTCGACTGGCCCTCCCTCGCGAAGCTCACCGGCACGCTGGTGATCCTCATGGGCGTCGACAAGATAGGGAAGATCGCCGAGACGCTCGTCGCCCACGGCAAGTCGCCCGACACCCCGGTCGCCCTCGTCCAGGAGGGCACGACGGCAGCGCAGCGACGCGTGGACGCGACCCTCGCGACGGTCGCCGAGACGGTCCGCGCCCAGGAGGTGAGGCCCCCGGCGGTGATCGTCGTCGGCGCGGTCGTCGCCGTCGGCTCGCGGAGCTCCGAGTAACCGCGGGTAACACAACCGTTCCGAGCCGTTGGCACCGCACCCAGGACAAGGCAGTATCACCCTGTGGCCGATCTCATCACCGTTGAGGACCCCGACGACCCGCGCCTGCGCGACTACACCGGCCTGACCGACGTCGAGCTGCGCCGCAAGCGCGAGCCCGCCGAGGGCCTGTTCATCGCCGAGGGTGAGAAGGTCATCCGCCGGGCCCGGGACGCCGGGTACGAGATGCGCTCCATGCTGCTCTCCGCCAAGTGGGTCGACGTCATGCGCGACGTCATCGACGAGCTCCCGGCACCGGTCTACGCCGTCAGCCCGGAGCTCGCCGAACGGGTCACCGGCTATCACGTCCACCGCGGCGCGCTCGCCTCCATGCAGCGCAAGCCGTTGCCGGCCGCCGCGGAACTGCTCCAGGCCGCCCGCCGGACCGCCGTCCCGGAGCCGGCCGGCGACCCGGTGCGGGACGACGCGGGTCAGCGCGTCGCCGTCTTCGAGGGATTCGTCGATCACGCGAATCTCGGCGCCGCCTTCCGCAGCGCCGCCGCCCTGGGCATCAAGGCGATCCTGCTGTCACCGGACTGCGCGGACCCCCTCTACCGGCGGTCGATCAAAGTGTCGATGGGTGCCGTCTTCTCGGTTCCCTACGCCCGGTTCGACGCCTGGCCCGCCGGGCTCGACGTCGTGCGCGACGCCGGGTACGACATCCTCGCCATGACCCCGGACGAGAAGGCGACCCCCCTCGACGAGCTGAACCCGGCACGCTTCGAGAAGAGCGCCATCATGCTGGGCTCCGAGGGGCACGGCCTGTCCACGTACGCCCTCCGGGCGGCGGACGAGTGGGTGCGCATCCCCATGTCCGCCGGGATCGACTCCCTCAACGTGGCGGCCGCCTCCGCCGTGGCGTTCTACGCGACCCGACCGAGACCCGCCTGACGACAGCTGGCGCCGGCGGCCGGAGGGTACGCGGATCGATGAGGACCGGAAGACGTGGTGCGTCCGGTCCTCATCCGGCGGTCGTCGCCGTCAGCGGTGGTGGCACTCCCAGTGCCCCTTGACCCACTGGTGGTCCCAGTGGCCGTGCACGTAGACCCACTTGTAGGTGTAGTGGTTCTCCCAGTGGCCGTGGTGCCAGGTCTTGTGGTTGACCCGCTTCTTCTCCCAGTGGCCCTTCACCCACTTCTTCTCCCAGTGACCCTTCACCCAGTGGCAGTTACCGTCGTGGTCGGTGACCACCACCGTCGGGGCGGAGGCGGGAGCGGGAGCCGCGGTCGCCGCGCCGGACAGGCCGAGCACGGCCCCTCCGGCCAGTAGGCCCGTCGCGGCGGCCCCGGCCACCAGGCGGCGGGCTCGCAGGAAAGCGGTCATCGGACACATCTCCCTCGAACGTTCGGTGACGAGCACGTCCGACGAGGTCACGCCGTTCCGTCCACCGGCCGCGCCGCTGCGCGGGGGTGGACGGGGGAGGAACGCGGTTCCCCGTCTCTCTGTGCCGGACGCGAGGGATTCGGATCCGAAAGCGGGACGGATGACCGCAAAGCCGAAAAATGTATCGGAGACATAAGGGCCCGGGAGCCTCCAGGGCGGCCGGGGAGCCCCAGGGCAGCCGGGGGAGAGCCTGAGCGGGCCAGGCCCTCGCAGCGGAAGGCGTGGACGTCCCGCTCGTCCGGCCGGGTGAGAACCTGAGGCTTTCGTGTACAGCACGGCGGCATCCGCGTGCTGCGCGGCTACGAATCCCCTGCGAGCAAAAGCCGTCCCCGACGAGTCGTTCCAGGGGAGCCCTCATGTCCACCACCACGTCACCGCCGACGACAGCGCCGACGACAGCGCGTTGCGCCGCGGCCCTGCCGCACTCCCGGCGGTCCCCGTCCCTCGCTCGTCAGGTCAGCGAGCGATGGCTGAGGACGACCGACCCGGTCGACCGCGTGCCGGACGCGGTCCTCGTCGTCTCCGAACTGGTGACCAACGCGGTCCGTCACACCTGTGGTCCCTGCACGCTGACGCTCACGGTGCGCGACGGCCGGCTGGACATCGCCGTCGCGGACCACAGCGAGGACCTTCCCGAGCTCCACCGCCGTTCGGACGGCGACGAGCGCGGCGGCTTCGGCATGGGCGTCATCCGCGGGCTGGGCGGACAGATCAGGCTCGTCCCCGCCCTCGGCGGCAAGACCGTACACGTCCTGCTCGACCTGGGATCCACGCCCGGCCCGTCCGCGGAGCGGTGAGGAGCCCTCCGGCGCGGGTCCCTTCCCTCCGCAGACGCCGCGGGCGGGCCGTCCGGACCCAGCACGAGGCACGAGGCACGAGGGGAGCAGGGATTTGCCGCACAGCTTCGATCCGGACGCCCGGGTGGAGGACCTGCTGGCCCGGGTGGCCGGCGGCGACCGTGACGCGTTCGACGGCGTCTACGACGCGCTGTCCGGCAGCGTCATGGGACTGGCCTGCCGGATCCTGCGGGACGTCGCCCAGGCGGAGGAGGTGACCCAGGAGGTCATGATCGAGATCTGGCGCACCGCGGACCGCTACAGCCCCGAGCGGGGCACGGCGAAGGCCTGGGTGCTCACCGTGGCCCACCGCCGGGCGGTGGACCGGGTCCGTTCCGCACAGGCGGGCGCGGAACGCGAACAGCGCACGGGCATCCTCGGGCCGGAGCGTCCTTTCGACGAGGTGTCCGAGATCGTCCAGGACCACGACGAGCAGCGACGGCTTCACCGCTGCCTCACCGCGCTGGCCCGCCAGGAACGCGTGCCCCTGATGCTCGCCTACTACCAGGGCCTGACCTACCTCGAGGTCGCAGAGGCCCTCTCCACCCCCGAAGGAACGGTGAAGTCCCGCATGCGCGCGGGACTCCGGCGACTGCGGGCCTGCCTGGAGGCCGACGCATGACACCAGCGGAGGATCCCCACCTGTCCCTCGGCGCCTACATGCTGTACGCCCTGCCGCCCGCCGAGGAAACCGCGTTCGAGAACCATCTCGCCGGTTGCGACCAGTGCGGCCGGGAGGCCGACGAGCTGCGGAGGACCGCCGCCCGGCTCGGCGCCTCCACGCAGGGCGTGCCCGTGACCCCGCAGGCCCGCGCCCGCACGCTCCAGGCCGTCGCCCGCACCCGTCAGGACCGGGTCCCGCACCGCCCGCGCGCGCCCGGCAACCGCGTGCTGCGCTACGCGCTCGCCGCGAGCATCGCGGCGGCTGCCGTGCTCGGCGGCATCGCCGTCCGGCAGCACGTCGAGGCGGACGACGCGCGCACCCGGGCGGTCCGGGCCGAGCAGCAGGCCCGCGCGTCGGGAGCCGAGATCACCGAGGTCCTCACCGCACCCGACGCCACCGTGCACACCGGAGAACTGACCGGCGGCGTCACCGCCGCCGTCGTGGTCTCCCTCGACCAGGCGCGCGCGGTCTTCGCCGCGTACGGTCTTCCCGCCTTGGCCGGCGGCAAGGTCTACGAGCTCTGGTACGCGGCCGAGGCGGGCGACGTCCGCTCGGCCGGCCTGGTGACCGGCAGCGCGCCGAACGGCTCCCACGTCCTGAAGGGGTCGCCCGCCGACGCCGTCGCCGTGGGAATCACCGTCGAACCCGCCGGTGGCTCGCCGCAGCCCACCACGGATCCCCTGGGCGTCATCCCGCTCGCCACCTGACGGGGCCCGGCCGCCCGCGGGCCCGGCTCCGGGTCAGTCCGCGAGCGGGTCGCCCGGCTGCGGACGGAGGTGCTGCTGTTCCTGCCGTACGACGCCGTCGCCGCCGCCGAGACCGCGTGCCGGTCCCTCGCAGCCCTGCACCACGGCGATGCCGAGCGCGACCAGCAGGGTCACCACGACGAACACGAACAGCCGCTGGCGCAGCAGCCGCGGGTTGGCGGGCCGCAGCCCGCTCCCCGTGGTTCTCGGGCCGGGGCGCCGGACCCCGCCTCGGGACGCCGACCGGTTGCCGCTGCCGGGGCGGGTGTTGCGCGAGGGGGCCGGCCGGGCTCCCGGTCGCGACGACGCGGTACCCCCCCCGCGTCCGGCATTGCCCCCGCGCGCCGGCGCTCCGCCCCGCGAGGGGACGGAACCGCGCGCGGGCGGCGCCCCGTTGCGCGGGGGAGGAGTACCGGGTCCGGTCTGCTGACGCAGGGTGCGATCCGGGTAACCGGTTTCGGAGAGCCGACCCGTGGGACGGTCCGCCTCGGCCGCCCGAGGCGCCGGAGGTCGCGCGTCCGCCAGTCCCTGGGCCTCGCGGGTCGCGATCTCCTTCAGGCGCAGGGAGAGATCGAGGGTGCTGGGACGCTCCTCCGGGTCCTTCGCCAGACAGGCCCGCACCAGGGGGGCCAGCGCGTCCGGTACGCCGTGCAGATGCGGCTCCTCGTGCACCACGCGGTACAGCATCACCTCGGAACTGCCGTGCCCGAAGGGCGAATCGGCCGTCGAGGCGTAGGCGAGCGTGGCGCCGAGCGAGAACACGTCGGTGGCCGGGGTGACCAGGGCCCCGCGCACCTGCTCCGGCGCGAGGAACCCGGGGGAGCCGACCGCCGTACCGACGTGCGTCAGCGTGGAGGCGCCCGTCGCCCAGGCGATGCCGAAGTCGATGATCCGCGGGCCCTTGGGGGAGAGCAGGATGTTGGACGGCTTCAGGTCCCGGTGCACGACCCCGGCCTCGTGGACGGCGACGAGCCCCTCCGACAGCGCGGCTCCGATGGAGGCCAGCTCGGCGGCCCCGAGCGGCCCCTCGTCGTTGACCTTGTCGTGCAGGGAGGGTCCGGGCACGTACTGGGTGGCGAACCACGGCCGGTCGGCGTCCAGATCGGCCGCGACCAGCCGCGCCGTGCAGCCGCCCCGGATCCGCCGGGCGGCCGAGACCTCGCGCGCGAACCGCGACCGGAACTCCTGGTCCTCCGCCAGATCGGGTCGGATCACCTTCAGCGCGACCCGCTGCCCCTTCTTGTCGGAGCCCAGATAGACGACGCCCATCCCGCCCGCGCCGAGCCGTCGGTGAAGCCTGAACGAGCCGACGACGCGCGGGTCCTCGCGCCTCAGGCGCATCATCGCCATGTTCATCCCCGCTGCCCGGTCCGTGTGACGTGGCACAGCTTACGTTTCCACGGCCGTTCGCGCGCAGAGGCCGCGCCCTCTCGTATCGATCGATTGTCGGCGTCTCACGGATGATGTGAAGGGTGGTCAGAGACCCTGTGGACAGGCGCGCCTTGACTGTCCGTCAACGTCAACCGCCTGACGGTGCAGGTGGATTGAGCCCGTGGTGGAGGACGGGGCCCGGACCGCCGCCGGGGTCGGCGACGGGAGGCGGACCCGGCCGGTGGTGGCCCGCCGGACGGCCTCGTGAGGGACGGCGGCGGCACGGCAGCGGGCGGTGGAAGTGAGCGAAGTCACGGCCGGGGAACCCGCCCGACCTCCCGACGGGCGCGGGAGGCCGAGCCCGGACCGGAGACCCCTCCGGGAAGACCCCGAGAAGCAGGACCATCTCTCCACCCAGGGGAGTACTTCGCAGGTCATGGCTCATCCTCCGGGAGGCCCGGCAATCGGTACGAAGGCATGACGCCCGATGGTCGCCCCGCGCCTAGATTTGAGGTCAAGCGGCGGGTGCAGCACTCGTCCCCCGAGGTCAGACACCCGCCGCTGCCAACGACAACTGATCAGGTCAGGAGAGGGACCATGGCTCTTACGGCACCGCGGACGATCATCCGCGCACAGGGACGCGGTACGCGCCCTCGTCGCACGGGCCGTCGCCACCCCTTGGTGGCGACGCTGATGGCCCTTCCCCTGGCGGTCCTGCTCCTCGTCGCCTTCGACGGTTGGGAGACAGTGGCCACACAGGCGTCGTCCGTGGGAGTGATGCTGGGGCGCTGAGCGGCGACCCCAGGCCCGGAAGAGCGGTCCGGGCGGGGACATCCACCCATGAAACCCCGTGGGGACGGGGGTGCGGCGGACGGCAAAAATGCAGGCGCAGCTGGGGAGCTGCGCCTGCATTGCTTTTCCCGGCGACCCGCGACGCTGCTCCCGGCCCCCTGCGGCGGCGATGCCCGTGCGACGTCGGTGACCTCGCCTGCGTACCCTCGCGGGAAGACCGCACGCCGCCGTTCAGGGAGCCCCGTGACCGCGCACCCCCTGCTCACCGAGCTCGCCCGCCGAGCCGGAGTCAAGGCGCACGAGGCCGATCCGGCCTGTGCCTGCGGCGCGGCCACTCTCGCCGACCGCCCCGACGCCAGCGTCGTCCGGCATGCCGACACCGTCGCGAAGGCGCACGCCCCCGACACCGACCCGGCCGGACTGGCCCCGCGTCTCGCCCTCGCCGCGCGCCTCCCCGAGATCCTCCTCGCGCCGCTCACCCCGGCTCCGGTCGCTCTCCACGGCCGTCTGGTGACCTTCTGGCCCTACGGCACTCCGGTGGACCCGGACGATCCCGACCTCGCCCCCTGGGAGGCCGCGGGCATCCT
Organism: Streptomyces sp. NBC_00637; assembly: GCF_045161545.1. Lineage (NCBI taxonomy): Bacteria > Bacillati > Actinomycetota > Actinomycetes > Kitasatosporales > Streptomycetaceae > Streptomyces > Streptomyces sp. NBC_00637. Next base: position 6,983,984 of record NZ_CP109046.1, read on the forward strand.
GCTCGCCCGTCTGCACCGCACCCCCGCTCCGACCTCGCTCCCGCAGATGCGCGGGCCCGCCAAGGCCGCCCACGCCGTGGCCCGCCTCGGCGCGGTCGGAGCGCACCCCGCCGTCGCACCCGTCCTGAGCGCCTGGCGCGTGCTTCCGGCGTGGGCCCGCGCCGAAGCCCCCATGCCCGAGACCTCGACCCTCTGCCACGGCGACCTCCACCTCGGGCAGCTCGTCCGTCACCCGGCACCTGAAGGGCCCTGGCGCCTGATCGACGTCGACGATCTCGGCGTCGGCGTTCCGGCGTGGGACCTCGCCCGTCCCGCCGCCTGGTACGCCTGCGGTCTGCTCCCGGCCGGGGAGTGGACCCGCTTCCTCGCCGCCTACCGTGCCGAGGGCGGCCCCGCCGTCCCCGAGGACGGCGACCCCTGGGCCGCCCTCGACGTCCCCGCGCGCGCACTGACCGTGCAGACGGCGGCACGCTTCGTCACGAAGGCGGTCGCGGAGGGCCGGGCGCTGGACGAGGTCGAGCAGTGCGTGGTCGACGCCTGTGCCCGAATGGGTTCCGTCCCCCCGCAGTTGGCGGCCGGTCACGCGAAGTAGGGTGCAACCGACCGCAGCCGGACAGTGTCTGTCCTGGCGGTACGCGAAACAGCACCGACCAGGCGAGGAGTTGAGCCGAACCATGCAGTGCCCGAAGTGTCACGCTCAGATGCACACGTACAACCGCAACGGCGTCCAGATCGAACAGTGCAGCAACTGCCGCGGGATCTTCCTCGACTACGGCGAGCTGGAGGCACTGACCCGCCTGGAGTCCCAGTGGACCCAGCCGGGCCCGCCGCCCCCGGCCGCCCCGCAGGCGTACCCCCAGGCCGCCCCGGCCGCGCCCGCCTGGGGTGCCCCGCAGGGTGGCGGTCACTACGGGGGCCACCACGGCGGTCACCACCGTCAGAAGGGCTTCGGCCGGATGCTGTTCTCCAGCTGAGCCGGCACGACAAGAAGCCCCCGACCGCGAAGGCGGGCGGGGGCTTCTTGGAGTGTGGACGATACTGGGATTGAACCAGTGACCTCTTCCGTGTCAGGGAAGCGCTCTCCCGCTGAGCTAATCGTCCTCGGGACCACGACCCGAGGGGCGTGTCTGCTGCGTGCGCGATACTGGGATTGAACCAGTGACCTCTTCCGTGTCAGGGAAGCGCTCTCCCGCTGAGCTAATCGCGCGGGTTCGGATCTTCGAACAGATCCAGTGGACGATACTGGGATTGAACCAGTGACCTCTTCCGTGTCAGGGAAGCGCTCTCCCGCTGAGCTAATCGTCCTTGGAGGTGGAGACGGGATTTGAACCCGTGTAGACGGCTTTGCAGGCCGTTGCCTCGCCTCTCGGCCACTCCACCAGGAGCGTAGGGGTTCGGGTGGATCCCCTACTTCCTGCGAGCGGACGACCAGGTTCGAACTGGCGACCTCAACCTTGGCAAGGTTGCGCTCTACCAACTGAGCTACGTCCGCATGTCGTTTCGGTCGGCTCTCGCGTCCCGGCGACGTGTTGAACTCTAGCGGATTCCCGGTCCAGTACAAAAACGCGTTTGTGCAGCGTGCTGCGCTGTGTCCGCACGCGGACCTGGTCAGGGCCCCGGCCGGGAGATGCGGAACACGTCCGGACCACCTCTCGGGTGACCCGCCATACACTCGACCACGTGCTCGACCTGCCTCCTCTCGCCCGTTTCGGCACCCGTGTCGCCACCGGCCTCCTCGACGTGACCAGTGATCCCGCCGCCCTCGAAGGCGCCGGTTTCTGGGCGGTCTGCGCCGACTTCGAGGGCCGACCGGTCTGCGCGCGCTTCGCCGACGTACGCGAGGAGCCGGTGCCCGCCCCCGTGCCCGGGGCGTGGCGAGGCCCCTCGGCCGGTGACTGGACGTCCTCGCTCGACCGCGCCGCGTACACGGCCGGGGTGCGCCGCATCCGGGAGCACATCGCGGCCGGCCAGGTGTACCAGGCCAACCTCTGCCGCGTCCTGACCGCACCGGTCGCGTCCGACGTCGACGTGGACGCGCTGACCGCCCTGCTGGCCCGGGGCAACCCGGCGCCGTATGCAGGAACGATTCGTCTCCCGGCGCACGGCATAGAGACGGCCTCCGCGTCGCCCGAGCTCTTCCTGCGCCGCGACGGCCGGGTCGTCGAGTCCGGGCCCATCAAGGGCACCGGACGCACGGAGACGGACCTTCTGGAGAAGGACTACGCCGAGAACGTGATGATCGTGGACCTCGTCCGCAACGACCTCGGTCAGGTCTGCGCCACCGGCAGCGTGACCGTCCCCGACCTGTGCGCGGTCGAGAAACACCCCGGCCTGGTCCACCTCGTGTCCACGGTCCGCGGCGAGCTGCGCGAAGGCGCCGGCTGGCCCGAGCTGCTCGGCGCCGCCTTCCCGCCCGGCTCCGTCACCGGCGCCCCCAAGTCCAGCGCCCTGCGGATCATCGACGCGCTGGAGACGGCACCGCGCGGCCCGTACTGCGGCGGCATCGGCTGGGTCGACGCCGACCGGGGAACCGGCGAACTGGCCGTCGGCATCCGCACCTTCTGGATCGACCGCGACTCCGCGGGCTCGGCTGTGCTGCGCTTCGGCACGGGCGCCGGCATCACCTGGGGTTCGGACCCCGAGGCCGAGTGGGCGGAGACCGAGCTGAAGGCCTCCCGGCTGCTCGCGATAGCGTCGGGAACATACGAGGCCGAGGGAGAGGGACTGACGTGAAGATCTGGCTCGACGGCGGGCTGCAGGACAGCGAGTCCGCCCGTGTCTCCGTCTTCGACCACGGACTGACCGTGGGCGACGGCATCTTCGAGACGGTGAAGGCGGTGGACGGCGTGACGTTCGCGCTGACCCGCCACCTCGACCGGCTGACCCGTTCCGCGCGCGGACTCGGCCTGCCGGACCCGGACCACGACGAGGTCCGCCGCGCCTGCGCCGCCGTCCTCGAAGCCAACCCGATGCCGCTCGGCCGGCTGCGCATCACCTACACCGGCGGCCACGGACCCCTCGGCTCCGACCGCGGCGCACACGGCCCCACCCTCGTCGTCGCCCTCGGGGAGACCACCCGGCGCGCCGACTCCACGGCCGTCGTGACGGTCCCCTGGACCCGCAACGAACGCGGCGCGCTCACCGGCCTGAAGACGACCTCGTACGCCGAGAACGTCGTCGCCCTGGCCCGCGCCCACCAACACGGCGCCACCGAGGCGCTGTTCGCCAACACGGTCGGGCAGCTCTGCGAGGGCACCGGGTCCAACGTGTTCGTCGTCCTGGACGGCGAGATCCACACCCCGCCGCTCGCCTCCGGCTGCCTCGCGGGCATCACGCGCGAGCTGACCGTCGAGTGGACCGGGGCAAGGGAGACCGAGCTGCCGCTGGACGTGCTGGGGCGGGCCGACGAGGTGTTCCTCACCTCCACCCTGCGAGACGTGCAGGCCGTTCACCGCGTCGACGACCGTGAACTGCCGGGCACGCCGGGACCGGTGACCGCCAAGGCGATGCGGATCTTCGCCGAGCGCGCCGCCGACGACCTCGACCCGTAAAGTCCTCGCCCGGGTCCGCGAGGACCCCGGAAATCAGGCTGACGACGCTCGTCGTGGTGGGTAGAAAAGCTCCTGATGACCACGACCCTGCGGCCGACCGAGCCGCTTCAGCGCACCGCCGACGGGGCGCTCTCGCGCCACTACCAGGTCTGCGTGAACAGCCGACCCGTCGGAGCGGTCCACCTCTCCACCCTCGCGGGCTCCGGCGATCCGGGCGCCGACGTCGCCCGGATCGCCGACCTGCGCATCGACGAACCGGACCGCGGGCGCGGCCGGGGCACGGTGGCCGCGCTGGCCGCCGAGGAGGTCGTTCGCGGCTGGGGCTGCAAGCGGATCGAGCTCAGGGTGCCCGCCGACGCGGGGGCCGCGCTGCGGCTGGCGACGGCACTCGGCTACGTCCACCGCGGACGCGGCATGGAGAAGCCGCTGGGCGCCACCGCTCCCGGACTGCCCGAGGGCAGCCGGGGCAGGCCCATGACGGAGGCCGAGTACCTGTCCTGGGTCGACCACGGCGTCGTGGCCTACGCCCGGCACTGGGTGGATCGCGGGATGCCCGAGGGCGAGGCGTTGGCCAGGTCGCGGTGGGACCACGACCGGCTGCTGCCGCAGGGCCGGACGACGGAGAACATGCGGTTCAGCGTCCTGGAGCAGGAGGGCACCCGGGTCGGCACGATCTGGCTGGCGTTCACCGGCGACACGGCGTTCGTGTACGACGTCGAGACCGACGAGGCCTTTCGCGGCCGGGGCCACGGACGATCCCTGATGCTGCTGGCCGAGGCCCAGGCCGTCGCGGCGGGCAAGCGCGTGCTCGGCCTCAACGTCTTCGTCGGCAACACCCCGGCCGAGCGGCTCTACGAGTCGCTCGGGTACCTGCCCGTGAGTCACTCGATGTACAAGAACCTGCTCTGAACCGGCCCGCGTCGAGCCGGCCTCACGCCTGCTCGGCGAGCAGGCGGTCGGCGATCTCCTCGACGCGCTCGCGCAGTCCTTCCTGACTCTTGCCGCCGTCGAGACGCTCGCCGCCGATGACGTACGTCGGGGTGCCGGTGACGCCGATCGCCTTGCCCTCGGCCTGGTCGGCGTCCACGATCAGGATGTGCCGTCCGTCGATCAGGGCGGTGTCGAACTCCTCGGCGTCGAGCCCGAGTTCACCGGCGACCTCGACCAGGAGGGGTTCGCCCCCACGGGCCAGCTCCTCGACCCTGCCCAGCACGGCCTCGACGTACGGCCATCCCATGCCCTGCTCCAGGGCCTCCTCGGCGGCCTGCGCGGCGGCGAAGGCGTGCTTGTGCTTCTCCAGCGGGAAGTGCCGCAGGCGCAGCTCCAGCCGGTCGCCGTACCGCTCGCGCAGGACGCGCAGATCGTCGAGGGCGCCACGGCAGTCCGGGCACTGGAGCTCGCACCAGACATCGAGGACGACGGCGGGACGGGCGGCCGCCGTGTCCGGTGCGGAGGCGGAGGAGGAGGTCGGGGACGAGTCGCTCATGCCGCCAGTCTTCCAGTCACCGCCCGGCCGTCCCAATCCGGACCACCTGGCGCCCGAGCGGATGCTCGCGGCCGGATCCGGGGACGAGCCGCTGCGGCACCTGCGGAGGAGCCGACCCGGAGATGTCCCTGATGTCCGGCCGGAGCATGGCCCGCGAGCGGTGCGCAGGTGCAGGATGGAGGGGACGAGGCGCGGGCCCGCCGGCCGCGGTGCCTGGTCGACACGACCTCTGCCCGAGTGAGCGCACGCCTGGAGGACCGGATGATTGCCGAGACCGTCTGTTCCGCCCTCGCCGTGGCCGGTCTGGGCATCGCGGTGGTCACCGCCTACCGCAAGCGCTTCCTGGCGGCCGCCCGTATCGCCGCCTATGCCCTGGTGCCGCTGGGCCTCGTGATGACCGGCGTCGTCGAATGGGTCGCCGACACCGCCTTCAGCCCGACGGCCTGGGCGGGCTTCGTCGTGCTCGGCGGGGCCTGGGCGCTGTTCGCCACCACCCGCGCCGTGGAAAGCCGCCGGGGCGGCACCCGTAAGGAACGCAGAGCGGCGGCCCGCTCCGAGCGGGCCGAGGCGGTGGCGCCCGCCGCCTCCGCGCCCTCCCTGGGGCAGGCATCGCGTCCGGCCGCCCGGCCGGCGTCCCGTCCAGCGGCCGCGCCCCGCGCGACCGGCGCCTCCGGCGCCTCCGACGACTTCAGCGACATCGAGGCCATCCTCAAGAAGCACGGCATATGAACCAGGTCCGGTAGATCCCTGCCCGGCGGCCCGCCGACGATGGAAACGACACAGTCGGCCTGCCCGCGCGCGGAAGTGATCACGGCCTGACAGCGACGTCGCGGAATCCTGCGCACTCCCGCTCAATCCGGACGCGTGATCGCGCCAGGGGTGTCACCTGAGTCATCATCGCCCGCGAGATGCTGGACACGACACAGAGCGACGCCGCGCCGCAGCAGGACGAGCCGCGCGGGTGCCTCTTCGCCCTTTCCCAGCCACCGCTGATGATCTTTCTGGCGGTGATCGGGTGTCTGCTGCTCATGGCTTCGCTGCATGACCTGCTGCTGCTCTGAGCCGTACCCGCGGTCCCCGGCGTCACCCGCCGGGGCCGCGTCGGCATCGAACGACGTCACGGGAGGTCATCGAACGACATCGAGGGGCTTAGGGACCCAGGACAGCGGTACGACGTTTGCCGGGTGCCGGTGAACTCAGCCCGCCGCCTCCTTGCGGCGCGCCCGGTAGGCGGCCACGTGCAGGCGGTTGCCGCAGGTGCGGCTGTCGCAGTACCGGCGGGACCGGTTCCGCGAGAGGTCGACGAAGGCGCGCCGGCAGTCCGGGGCCTCACAGCGCCGAAGCCGCTCCTGCTCCCCGGCCACCACGAAGAACGCCAGCGCCATCCCGCAGTCGGCCGCCAGATGGTCGGCGACGGAGGCACCGGGCGCGAAGTAGTGCACATGCCAGTCGTAGCCGTCGTGGTCCGTGAGGCGTGGCGTGGTGCCCGCGGCGGCGACCAGCTCGTTGATCAGCGCGGCGGCCTTCCGCGGTTCCGACGCGGCGAAGATCCCGGCGAACCGTCCACGGATCTTGCGCACCGCGGACAGGTCGAACTCGGACAGCACGCCGACGTCACTGATCTCGTGCTTTCGCACGAAATCCGCGAGGGCGGCGACATCCGGCAGCGCGTCCGGGGCCGTGTCCTCCTCCGGTGCGGTGTTCACCAGTTCCACCACGGCATCGAGCGCACACCGGGTGTCGTGGGTGATCAGCACATTTCGCTCCCTGGCCTGGGGGTCGGGCGAGCGCCCGCCGATGCTGGCCGATGGTAGCCGCACCAGGCCGCCGGACAACGGTCACTCGTGGACCGGGTGCCCGGGCGCCCGCCGCCGGGAGGCCGGGGGAGTCCCGTCCGCACTGGCCGCGCGCACGCCGACGCCGTCCCACGGGAGACCCGTGGCACGGCGTCGGCGCATGCCCTATTCGGTTGTCCTGGCCCGAGCCGTCTCCCCGAGTGGACGGCGCCGGGCAGCTCGGTGTGAGCCTCGCCCTAGCTTTCCGCCAGGATGTGCGAGAGCTCCTGATCGAGATCGAAGTGCCGGTGTTCCGTGCCGGGAGGCACGGCGGCGTCCGTCCGCTTCAGGAAGGACTCCAGGGCCCTCGCTGGGGCCTCTAGCAGGGCTTCGCCCTCGGGAGAGCTCAGGGCGATGCAGACGACGCCCTGACCGTGGCTGCGCGACGGCCAGACGCGGACGTCGCCGGTGCCCGTGGGCCGGTGCAGGCCCTCGGCGAGCAGGTCGCGGGCGAACACCCACTCGACGGTCTCCTCGGCACCGGTGTGGAAGGTGGCGTGCACGGCGTAGGGGTCGGCCGTGTCGTACCGCAGGCCTGCGGGGACAGGCAGGGAGGACTCGCTCGACACAACGAGGCGCAGGTGCAGCTCGCAGCTGACCGTGGTGTTCATAAGCGCCAGGGCCTTTCGCTCAGTGTGCGCTCGGGGATTCGCACGTCGGCGAAATCGACATGCCACCTACGGTGCCGTTGTAAACCCCTCTGAGTGTTTTGCGTGCCTTTACGTAACTCTTCCGGCCGACAGTGCGTTCGCCCGGTACCACCATTCCGGTGACCGGATTCTCTCGGGTAGGGTCAGGCTGTATGAACACGGGGAGTGACGAGTCGGGCGAGGCGGTCGTGACGACGGACAGGTCGAAGCCGGACGGGGCCGCGGAGGAGGAGCAGGGCCAGGGGCTCGGCTCCAGGGCGCCCGAATTCGTCAAGGCGCGTCGCATGCTGCACCTGAGCTGGCAGGTCGGGGTCTTCGTGATCGGCCTCGCCGTGGTGGCCGCCGGCATCGTGATGCTGCCGCTGCCCGGTCCCGGCTGGGTGGTCATCTTCGGCGGCATGGCGATCTGGGCGACCGAGTTCGTCTGGGCCCAGCTGGTGCTCCGCTGGACCAAGCGCAAGGTCACCGAGGCGGCCCAGCGCGCGCTCGATCCCAAGGTCCGCCGCCGCAACCTCACCCTCACCGCGATCGGTCTCGTGATCATCGCCGTCCTGACGGGTTTCTACCTGTGGAAGTTCGGCTTCGAGATGCCCTGGAAGATCAAGGACCAGTGACCCGCCGCGGAGGCGTGGTGGCGGGTCCGCCCTGGTCACAGTCACCCCGTGACATGGGGTAATGTTCTTCCTGCGTCCGGGCGATTAGCTCAGTGGGAGAGCGCTTCGTTCACACCGAAGAGGTCACTGGTTCGAACCCAGTATCGCCCACCCGGAACGTCGGCCCGCCTGCGAGAACGCAGGCGGGCCGACGCCGTTCCCGCGACAATCGGCGCCACCCGTGCCCACGGAGACCCCTCCGGCCGCCCTCCTGCCCCGAGCCGTGCCGCGTCGCCCCCGGCCCCGAGATGCTGCCGGGCCGCCGCTCTGAGGGCCGTCCAAGCCCGGCCCGGTCGGCCCTCCGGATTCCGGGCTCGCCTCGGCTCGGAGGGGCTGGCAGGCCGCCGCCCTCGTGGCCGTCCAAGCCCGACCCCGTCGGCCCTCCGGATTCCGGGCTCGCCTCGCCTCTGTGGTCGTCAAGGCCATCCGCTCGCCCTACGGTCTTAAAGCACGTCCGCTCGCCCGTCCGGATGTCATGCCGCCCGCGTCGCTCCTCCGGGCGCATGCGGACTGTCTCGCCCCTCCGGATGTCAGTCCCGGCCGCGTCGCCTCTCCCGACCGTCAACCAAGCCGGGCTGCGTCACTTTCGGGGCTGGCCGTCGAGCCCGCCTTCCTCGGCCTCCGGGCCGGTTTGGCGACCACGGCCGACAGCCCGGCTCACTCGGCCCTCTGAGCCGCCGGCCAAGCACCCTCTGGCCTTCCGGTCATCAGCCCGGCTTCCTCTCGGGCGCTCCGGCCATCAGCCCTGCTCTCTCGGTCCTCCGTGCCCGCGAGCCAGGCTCCCTCGGCCTTCCGGCGCCAGTTGTTCTCTAGGCCTTCCGCCCCAGAGCTCGGGTCCCTCGGAACCCCGCTCGCGCGCCCTGTTCTCTCGGCCCTCAGTCGGCACCTAGCCATCTCGGACCTTCGGTCGCCGAGCCAGCTCCGTCGCGCCACCGGCCCTTCAAGACCGGGCCGTGCCGCGCCACCGGTCACGGCTGGCGTCTGCCGACGCGTACCGTCCCGATTTCCTGCGCCACAACGCGCCCCCGCCCCTCATCATTGACCCCGCCTGCCCGCCTGCCCGCCTGCCCGCCTGCCCGCCCCCCGTCGTACCCGCCAAGCTGCGACGCCCGTCTCGCAGGTCAGCGCACCACCCATCGCGCAGCACAGCACCCCCCATCCCCGCCTCCCTCCCCGCGCCCCCCACGACGCCCCCACGCTTCACTCGACCTTCTTACCCGCAGGCGGATTTCAGTCCCTCGGCGTGATCTTCCGGTGACGGGCCAGCGGTTCGAGGCGTCGAACGGACGTCTCTCACCTGCGCGTTCGTCGCCGTCGGGACGAAGCGGCGGCCCCAGGGGCGCCGCTCACCGCAGAGGCCGTGCACAAGAAATTCCTGTCCGAATCATTGACGCTCTCTCAACCCCCTCGTACCTTGTGCCAGCAAGCGCTTTCTTGAAACGATTCATGCAAGCGGCAACGACGCTGCGGGGAGGGCCCGACTGTGGTAACCAGCAGGAATGTTGAGAGGCGAACGATCCTGAAGGCCGCGGGGGCGACGGCGGCCACACTGGGCCTGGCCGCGACCACGGGGTGCGGGGGAGACGACGGCGCGTCGGCGGACGGGACGGTGACGATCCGTTACGCCTGGTGGGGCGGCGAGCCGCGCACCATCGCCATCAAGAAAACGATCGCGCTCTTCGAGAAGAAGTACCCGAAGATCAAGATCAAGCCCGAATTCACCGACTACGAGGCGTTCTGGGAGAAGTTCCAGACCCAGGCCTCCGGCGGGAATCCGCCGGACGTTTTCCAGAATTCGGTGACCTTTCTCCGCAAGTACGACAAGCGCGGGGTTCTCATGGACCTCAAGTCGCAGGCGGACGCGGGGAACCTGAGCCTGGAGAACTTCCGCAACGGCGTGCTGGCGAACGGGCAGGTCGACGGCAAGCAGATCGGCATACCCGTCGGCGCCAACACCATGGCGCTCGTCATCGACCTCAAGGCCTTCCAGAAGGCGGGCGTGGAGGCGAAGTTCGGCTGGACCTGGGACGAGTACTTCAACGCACTGCAGACGATCCAGGACAAGCTGAAGATCGCCGGTGACACCGGCTACTTCGCCATCATGTACCTCTACGACCTGTATCTGCGTCAGAACGGCAAGGCCTTCTTCACCGACAGCGACCTCGGTTTCACCGAGGACGACGTGACGCAGTGGTGGGAGGACGGCTACAAGCGGGTGAAGTCCGGGCTGGTCGCCGATCCGAAGAAGATCGAGCAGGTGAAGCCGAAGTCCGGTCTCTCGGCCGGCCTCGCCGCGTCCGAGTTCACCTGGGACAACTTCTCCATCCGCTACGAGGGAGAGGGCGATTCGGACTACGGGCTCGCGCCGATCCCCACCACGGACGGCAAGGACACCGGCCAGTACCTCGGCTCGCTGATGCTGAGCGCCTTCTCCGGGACCAAGCACCCCAAGGAAGTAGCCCAGTTCATCGACTTCATGGTCCACGACCCCGAGGCCGGCAAGATCATGGGATACGACCGCGGCATCCTCTCCACCACCGAGCAGTACGACGCCTTCAAGCCGACCGACCCGAACAACAAGGGGGTCGCGGCCTACGAGGACGAGGTCGCCAAGGCCGGCGCCCTCGGGAAGATCACCCCGCACCCGTCCGGCGCGGACGTCATCGAGGCGGCCTTCCTGAGGATCGGCGCCGAGGTAGCCCAGGGCAAGACCAAGCCGGCCGACGCGGCGAAGGCGCTGTTCAGCGAGGCCAAGGCCGCGTTCGCGGGCTGAGGGGACGTACCACCATGACGCTCGTCAAGGAAGCGCCCGCGCGCCCGGCGAAGAAGCGGTCCGCCGCTCCTGTCGCCGGGCGGCGCGGGCGGCGCCGCGAGAACCTCGCCGGCTATCTCTTCATGTCGCCGTGGATCGCGGGTTTCCTGCTGCTCACGGCGGGGCCGATGATCGCGTCCCTCTACTACGCGTTCACCAGCTACAACCTGTTCACGCCGCCCCAGTGGGTGGGGCTCGACAACTTCACGACCATGTTCCAGGACCCGCGCTGGCAGAAGTCGGTGCAGGTCACGCTGAAGTACGTCGTCGTGGCCACACCGCTGAAGCTGCTTCTCGCGCTCGGCGTGGCGCTGCTGCTCGCACAGAAGCGGCGCGGGCAGGCCCTGTACCGGGCCGCGTTCTACATGCCGTCGCTCATCGGCGCCAGCGTCTCCGTGGGTTTCGTGTGGCGGGCGCTGTTCTCCGACGACGCCGTCGTGGACCGTACGCAGAAGATCTTCGGGCTGGACGTCGGCGGCTGGATCGGCAACCCGGACTATGTTCTGTACTCCCTGGTGGCTCTCAGCATCTGGCAGTTCGGTGCGCCGATGGTCATCTTCCTGGCGGGGCTCAAGCAGGTGCCGCAGGAGCTGTACGAGGCCGCCGAGATGGACGGGGCCGGGCCCTTCCGGCGGTTCTGGAACATCACGCTGCCGATGATCTCCCCGGTGCTCTTCTTCAACGTGCTGCTGGAGTCCATCCACGCGTTCCAGGTGTTCGGCTCCGCGTACGTCGTCTCCGACACCCGGTGCGGACCGGCCGACGCCACCCTCGTCTACACCTGTTACCTGTACCAGAAGGGCTTCAAGGAGGCCCAGATGGGCTTCGCCTCCGCGATGGCCTGGACGCTGGTGGTCGCGGTGGCGCTCGTCACGGCGGTTCTGTTCTGGTCGCAGAAGAAGTGGGTGCACTACGAGGAGGCCGCCAAGTGACCAGTGCCACCAGCCCTGCCGTCCGTCCCGCGAGCGAGCGGCGCCGTATCGGCTCCCTCGCCTGGCACGTGGGCGCGATCCTCGTGCTCGCGGTCGTCCTCTACCCGGTGATCTGGGTGCTCGGCGCCTCGTTCAAGCCGAGCAAGGACATCATCGCCAGTCTCGACCTGCTGCCCACCGAGCCGGTCTGGGCGAACTTCTCCGGGCTCGCCGACGGCATCTCCGGCATCTCCATCACCAGCTTCTTCACCAACTCGCTGATGTACGCGGGGCTGGCCGTGGTCGGTGTGGTGCTCTCCAGCTCGCTGACGGCGTACGCCTTCGCCAAGATCCGGTTCGCGGGGCGGAACCTGCTGTTCACCCTGATGATCGGCACCCTGCTGCTGCCGTACCACGTGCTGCTCATCCCGCAGTACGTGCTGTTCCGCAACCTCGGCTACATCGACACGCTGGTGCCGCTCGTCGCGGGCAAGTTCCTGGCCACGGAGGCGTTCTTCGTCTTCCTGATGGTGCAGTTCATGCGCGGGCTGCCGCGCGAGCTGGACGAGGCCGCCAAGCTCGACGGCTGCGGGCACCTGAGGACCTACTGGTCCATCGTGCTGCCGCTGAGCCGGCCCGCCCTCATCACCAGCGCCATCTTCACCTTCATCAACGCGTGGAACGACTTCATGGGGCCGTTGATCTATCTCAACACCCCTTCCAAGTACACCGTCTCGCTCGGCCTGATGATGTTCCGCGACCAGGAGGGCATCTCCAACTACGGCAGCATGATCGCGATGTCGCTGGTGGCGCTGGTGCCGGTCATCGCCTTCTTCATGGCCTTCCAGCGCTATCTCATCGACGGTATGGCGACCTCCGGACTGAAGGGCTGAGGACGTCACCATGGCGCAAGCACGCGTGAAGGCCCGCTCCCCGCGCAGGGGGTCCGTGTTCGGCGAGCGTTTCGCGGTCTTCGCGGAGTGTCTGCTCACCGGCGTGTGGATCGCCGTGGCCTGTCTCGGCGTCGTCACCTACCCCGCGGCCTTCGCGGCCGGCGCCCGGCACCTGCGGCGCCGTACGCGCCACGAGGACGGCGGCTTGCGGGAGTTCGTCGCGGACTTCCGCACGGCCGTGCGCGGCGGGTGGGCCGTCGGGCTCGCCGGGTGGGTGGTGGCCGCCGCGGTCTGGGTGGACGTCCTGGCCGCGCGGGCCGGGATTCCCGGTGGGCCGTTCGTCGGGGCCGTCGGAGTCCTCGCGTCGATCGGGCTCACCGTGGCCCTGCTGCGGGCGGCGGCCGTCTGGACCCCGGGCCGTGCCTGGCGGGCGCTGCTCGGGGACGCCGTACGGCGGACCGTGCTCGATCCCGCCGGTTCGTTCCTGGTCGTCTGCGGGCTGGCCGTCGTCACCCTGTCCGCGTGCTTCGTCGCGCCCTTGGCGGTCCCCGTCCTCGGGGCCGTCGCGGCGGCCGCCGTGGCCGTCGAGGAGCGGTACCGGCACCGCTGACGGCCGTGCCCCCGCACCAGGCCGGCGCCCCGGGCGCCGTGCCCAGCTCTGTCATGCCCCTGACCACACCTGCATCCGCACGGAAAGGAAAGGCTGCATCTCATGTCTCCCATCCCCCGTAGGTCCCTCCTCAAGGCGGCCGCCGTCGCCGGAGCCGCCGCCCAGTTCAGCTGGGCCCTGGGCGCCAAGGACGCGCAGGCCGCGCCCGCGGCCGCCGCGGCCGACGCCGATCCGGTGACCCTGGACTGGCTGGAGGACGGCGGTCTCGGCGCCGCCCCCGGTTCCACGCTCGGCGTGCCCTGGCCCATGGGCACCTACCAGGAGGACCAGACCTTCGCGCTGACGGACGCCGACGGCAAGGACGTCCCCGTACAGTCCTGGCCTCTCGCCTACTGGCCGGACGGGTCGCTGAAGTGGACGGCCCACGCGGTCGGTTCGGGCTCCGGCAAGCTCACCCTCGCCGCCGGCACCCCGGCCGCTCCGGCCCGGAAGGTCACCGTCGACAAGCGCGGCGGCACCATCGACGTGTCGACGGGCGTCATCACCGCGAAGATCGGCACCTCGGGCGCCACGATCATCAAGTCCGTCACCCGCGGTTCCACCGAGATCGCCAAGAACGGCCGGCTGGTCCTGATCCGGCAGCCCGAGATCGAGGACGAGGACCAGGGGACGGTCAAGACCGAGCGCTTCGAGGGCGCCATCGACGGCGTCACCGTGGAGCAGACCGGACCGGTCCGCGCGGTCGTCCGCATCGACGGCAAGCACCGCAAGGGCAGCCGCAGCTGGCTCCCTTTCTCCATCCGCCTCTACTTCTACGCGGGCGCCGACTCCTTCCGCATGGTGCACACCATCACCTACGACGGGAAGCAGGAGCCCGGCAAGGCGAGCGGCGACTTCATCCGCGGGCTGGGCGTCCGCTTCACCGTCCCGATGCGTGACGAGTCCTACGACCGCCACATCCGCATCGGCGGCGAGGGCACCGGTCTGCTGCGCGAGGCCGTCAAGGGCATCACCGGACTGCGCCGCGACCCCGGCGCGGCCGTGCAGGCGGCCCAGTACGCGGGCCAGAAGCTCCCCGACCCCGCGACCTGGGACCAGCGGGTCACCACCCGCCTCCAGTACATCCCCGAGTGGGGCGACTACACCCTCTCCCAGCTGTCGGCGGACGGCTTCGGGCTCCGCAAGCGCACCAAGAAGGGTTACGGCTGGATCGGCGCCGGCGGCGGCAAGCGGGCCTCGGGCTTCGGCTACGTCGGCGGGGCGAGCGGCGGCTTCTCCTTCGGCCTCAGGGACTTCTGGGAGAAGCACCCCGCCCAGCTCGACATCCGCGACGCGCACACCGACGAGGCCGAGGTCACCCTCTGGCTCTGGTCACCCGAGGCGCAGCCCATGGACCTGCGCTTCTACCACGACGGCATGGGCCAGGACACCTTCCCCGAACAGCTCGAAGGCCTCAACATCACCTACGAGGACTACGAGCCCGGCTTCGGCACCCCCTACGGCATCGCCCGTACCTCCGAACTCCTCTTCTGGGCCAACGAGTCGACGCCCGCCCCCGAGAAGCTCGCCGAACAGGTCGAGGCCGTACGGGTGCTGCCGCAGCTCGCCGCCCCGCCCAAGCAGCTCATCAAGGCGAAGGTGTTCGGCCCGGGCCTGTACGCCGAGCCGGACCGTTCCACCCCCGCCAAGGCGAAGATCGAGGACCACCTCGACTTCCTCTTCACCTACTACAAGGACCAGGTGGAGCAGCGCCGCTGGTACGGCTTCTGGGACTACGGCGACATCATGCACACCTACGACACCGTCAGGCACCAGTGGCGGTACGACATCGGCGGCTACGCCTGGGACAACTCCGAGCTGTCGCCGGACCTCTGGCTCTGGTTCGCGTACCTGCGCTCCGGCCGCGCGGACATCTTCCGCTTCGCCGAGGCGATGACCCGGCACACCGGCGAGGTCGACGTCTACCACCTCGGCCAGTGGGCGGGGCTGGGCACCCGGCACGGCGTACAGCACTACGCCGACAGCGCCAAGCAGCAGCGCATCGCCAACACCACCTACCGGCGCTACTACTACTTCCTCACCGCCGACGAACGCGTCGGCGACCTCATGCACGCCAACGTCGACTCCGACGAGACGTTCCTCGCCCTCGACCCGCTGCGCAAGATCCGCACCGAGCCGTACACCCCCGACCGGCACGCCCTGTCGATCGGCTTCGGCACCGACTGGAGCGGTCTGGTGTCGGCGTGGCTGACCGAGTGGGAACGCAAGGGCCCGAAGTGGGAGAAGGCGAAGGCCCGCGTCCTGTCCACCATGGAGACCATCGGCGCCCAACCGAACGGCTTCGTGCAGGGCAGCGGCCTGTACGACCTCGACACGGGCAAGTTCGCGGTGGCCACGGAACCCGTCGTCGGCGTCTCGCACCTGTCCGCCGTCTTCGGCCTCAACGAACTGTGCGCCGAGCTCATCCACCTGGTCGACATCCCGAAGTTCAACGAGGCGTACTACGACTACTGCCGCTACTTCAACGCCACCAAGGCGGAGCAGGCGGCGCGCTACGGCAGCAACTTCGGCACCCTGCTGCTCTTCCAGGGCCACTCACGACTCGACGCGTACGCCGCCGTCCAGACCGGGGACGAGGCGCTGGCCAAGCGGGCGTGGGCGAAGTTCTACAACTCCGACGGCTACACGGAGTCCTCGCCGTGGCGGACGGAGCCGGTGAGCGGCCCCGCCGCCCTGGTCGCGGGCAGCGAGGCCGCCTGGGTGGCCACCAACGACACCGCCCTCTACGGCCTCGCCGCCATCGAGAACCTGGCGCTGCTCGGCGACAAGATGCCGTAGGGGACGGCTAGTTCATCCGCCCCAGGACCTCCCGTACCCGCCGGACGTCGCGCAGCCGCTGCTCGTACGTCGCGCCGAGTGCGAGCAGCAGCAGCCCGGCGAGGGCGGGAGGTACCCAGCGGGGGAGCGCGTCGGTCACCTGGACCAGGTACGGGGCGAGTTCGTGCAGGGTGACCAGGGCGAGCACCGAGCCGCCCAGCACGAGCGGGGCCCGCAGCCGGTGCCGGGCGCCCAGCAGGGTGAGCAGCAGCCCGGCCGCGCCCAGCAGCAGCGGCCGGGTCCACTCGACGTCGCTCCATGCCGTGGCGAGGCTCGGCAGGAGGGTCACGGTGAGACCGGGACCGTACGCCGTCCAGGACGAGGCGGCCGGGTCGCGGCGCCGGCGCAGGGCTCCGACGAGCAGCGCCGGGACCGTCACCGGCAGTGTGTACGCCTCCGGGAGTCCCACCCGCCAGGCCGCCAGCCGGACCCACGCGGCCAGCACGAAGAGGGCGACGGCCGCGTAGCCGACGCAACGGCGGTCCGGACGTACGGCCGTGCCCGCCGCGATCACCCCGCACAGCGACAGCACCAGGGCGAGCAGCGGCGGGTCGGTCACCGCGAGGCCGACGGCGACGAGCCCGGCGACGGACCCCGTCACCTCGACCGTCACCGTCGTCGCGGCGTCACCCGGCCGCGCCGCGAGCAGGGCCGCGGCCAGCGGGACGACGAGCACGAGCAGCGCGGTGTGCTCCGGCCGCCAGCCGGCGGACGCGCCCACGGCGCAGGCCAGGGTCGTGGCCCAGCCCAGGGCGGCGGCGGAGGCCACCGGCGCCTGCCGGCCGCGCCACGCGGCCGCCGCGAACACCGCGGTCAGGGACGCGAGAACCGTGAGGGTCGCCGGCTCTGTGGCCAGGGACTGGAGGGCCAGGCCGAGGGAGGTGGGCAGGGCGAGCGCGGTGGCCGTCTGCGCCGCCGGACGCTGAAGCGCCGGACGCTGAAGCGCCGGACGCTGAAGCGCCGGACGCTGAAGCGCCGGGGCCAGGAGTACCGCCACGGCGAGCCCCTGGATCACCAGGCCGACGACGTAGGGGAGCTCCAGCGCGGCGGGCGTGACGAGCACCGCGGCCCAGGTCAGCGCCAGTGCGGCGGCCGACGCCCGCGGGCGCCACTCCTCGCCGCGCACCGCCGTGGCCAGCACCGCGGCCACCGCGAGCAGGATCAGCGGCACCGTGACGGCGTACGGCGGCCAGAAGGCATCCACGGCCACCGCGGCCCGGGCGTCGGCCGGGGCCCCGGACCAGAGGTGCCACGGCCACGCCGCCGGTCCCAGCAGCGTGACGGCCACGGCCGGCACCGCCCACAGCACCGCGCCCGCCTGGACGAGACCGGACGCCAGCGCCACACCCCGGCGCACCGCCCGCGGGCCCCGCGCGGCGGCCAACAGGGCGATCCCGCACGCCAGGAACGCCGGTACCGCCCAGTCACCGGGCACCGACACCCGGAGGACGCCGCCCAGGCCGGCCACCCCGCACAGGGCGCCGGTCGCCGCCATGCCCGTCGCGAGGCCCGCCCGCGGCGCGAACCGGGCCACGCCCAGGGCGATCACCGCCGCCAGGAAGAGGAGCGCCGCCGCACGGGCGGCGGCGCTCGGACCGGCCGCTCCCAGGGAGAGCAGACCGGCCGCCAGGACACCGCAGCCACCCGTGCCGAACGCGCACACCGTGGCGACGACACGCACCGGCCGCTCGGACGTCCGGAGCGCGACCGCCGCGTCGAACGCCGCCGTCAGCAGCACCGCGCCCGTCACCGGGAGCGGACCCCCGCCGAGCGCGATCGTCCAGAGCACGAGGGGCAGTTGCGCGACGGCGAGGGCGGCGGGGTGCGGCAGCCGCAGCGTGGCCGAGCCCGGCAGCGCGGTGAGCGCCGTACCGTACGCCGCCCACAGGGCCGCCAGCACGGTCGACGCGACGGCCGCGTAGGTCGTACCGTCCGCCGCCGTGAACACGACCTCGTGCAGGGCGTACGCGTCCAGCACCGTCAGGGCGAGGCCGAGGCCCGCCACAGACTCGGCGGTCGAACGCAGCCCCCGCCGCAGAAGCGCCACCGGCGCGCCGAGCACCGCCAGGGTGACCGCGCCCAGCACCAGGGAACGGCCGGCGATCCCCAGATGCCCCCAGCTGACCAGCGTGAACACCATCGCCGCGATGGTGAGCAGGATGCCGCCGAGCAGGAGGAGGACGTTCTGCACGCCCGGCGCGCCGGCCTCGGGACGGGCGGAAGGGCCGGGCTGCGCGGGCCGGCCCGGCCACACCGGCGGGGCCGCCGCCTGCTGAAGCGTCGTGATCAACCAGGCACGGCGGGCCAGCAACTGGGCCCGGCGGGCGTCCAGTTGCCGGAGCTCGCTGTCGAGGAACCGCAGCTCCTCGGCCGGGGGCGGAAAATACGTCATGCCTCGGAGTGTGGTGCGCGTCACGACCGACGGCATGAGCGCACGTACTCAGAACGTACTCAAATGCCTGGGCCGCAGCCCGCGGGGCACACTCGGCCCATGGACTGGACCCGTTACCGCTTCCGCGACCTGTGGACCCTGCCCGCGCCGCCCGCCCGCGTGTACGAGGCGCTGGAGCGGGCCGAGGACTATCCCCGCTGGTGGCGCCAGGTGCGGGAGGTGAACCGGGTCGACAGCGCGACCGGCGTCATCCGCATCCGCTCGTTCCTCCCGTACGACATCACCTTCACCGCCCGTGAGGTGCGGCGTGACGCGGCGGCCGGGGTCCTGGAGATCGCGATGACGGGTGACATCGACGGCTGGGCGCGCTGGACGGTGACCGCCCACGGCTCCGGCACCCTCGCCCGCTACGACCAGGAGGTCCGGGTCGACAAACCGCTGCTGCGACGGTTCGCCGTCCCCGGGCGGCCGGCGTTCCGCCTCAACCACGCGCTGATGATGCGGGCCGGGCGACGCGGCCTCGCCGCGTACCTGGAAGCGGTTTGAAGGAAGCCCGCGAAGCCCTGTATGGTTCGGTGCGTTCCCGGGCGATTAGCTCAGTGGGAGAGCGCTTCGTTCACACCGAAGAGGTCACTGGTTCGAACCCAGTATCGCCCACCGGGAGAGGCCGGTCCGCATCACGCGGACCGGCTTTTTCGTGTGCCGACGCCCTGCTCTAGGCCGCCGCCGGCAGCTCCGGGCGCAGCGGCCAGGAGGTGTCCACCGTCTCCGGTGTGCCGCTGCGCGCGAACCACGCCTGGAGCCCCCGCGCCTGAGCCGCGTGCCACGTCGTCTGCAGCGTGTGCAGCTCGGCGGGGGACAGGCGTTCCAGACGGGCCGCGAACCGCCGGCCCAGCGCCCGGACGACCTCCAGCGAGGCCAGCGCGTCCGCCGCCGCGTCGTGCGCGTCGTCCAGGGTGACGCCGTAGTGCGCGCACAGGTCGGTGAGCGTGCGCCGGCCCTTGCGGTAGCGATCCAGATGCTTGTCGAGGACCCGCGGGTCCAGCACCCGCAGCGGCGCCGCGCCCAGCCAGTTGTCCAGCGCGGAGGCCCGGTGGCGGCGCAGCTCGCGATCGAGCAGCGTCAGGTCGAACGGCGCGTTCATCACCACCAGCGGACGTCCCGCGGCGGCTTGTTCGGCGAGCAGCTCGGCTATCTCGAACATCACCGGTGACGGCCAGCGGCCGTTGCGCTGAAGGTGATCGTCCGTCAGTCCGTGCACCTCCGTCGCCCCGGCCGGCACCGGCACGCCCGGGTTCACCAGCCAGCGGCTCACCCTCGGCCGGCCACCCGGCGCGTCCTGGACGACGAGGGCGGCCGACACGATCCGGTCGGTCTCCACGTCGACGCCCGTCGTCTCCGTGTCAAAGGCGGCCAGAGGCCCCTCGTACCAGTACGTCATACCCACACAACCCCTCGTTCAGCCACGGCAGCTGACGCCCCGTCTTCTGCCTGTTTGGTGATACCCGGGCTGTTTGCGACGTACGCCGGAAGGACACAACACGAGTACGGGTCATCGCAGTTCAGCGGCCCGTCACGGGGACTGGCTTTGCGTGGAAGGCTGTTGGTCATGGCGATAGCGCAGCCCGAGCGGGGCGGGCTGCTGCCCGAACGCGAGGGCCTTCATCGCGGCACACTCGCCACCACCGCCTGCATGGAGACACTCCAGGTGGGCTATCTGCACGCCGTGGCGGCGGCGGCGGGGTGCTCGCTGTCCCAGCCGTTCCCGGACAACGGCATCGACTGGCACGTCAGCCACAGCGCGCCCGGGCACACCGTCGACGACGAGGTCACCATCAAGGTGCAGCTCAAGGCGACGTACCAGATCCGGCCCAACCCGCCCGGCCGCTTCTTCTCCTTCACGCTCGACAACGACCACCTGCGCAAGCTCGCCCGCACCCCGGTGTCGGTGCACAAGATCCTCGTCGTGATGCTCGTCCCGCGGTCCCAGGACCAGTGGCTGCGCGCCGGCCACGACTGCCTCGAACTGCGGCACTGCTGTTACTGGGTCAATCTCGCCGGCCACCCGATCACCGGCCGGACCCGGACCACCGTGCGGATACCGACCACACGCATCTTCGACGACCGGGCGCTGTGCGAGATCATGACGCGGGCCGGGACGGGAGGCAGACCGTGACCCACCGCCCCCTCGACGAGCCACTACGGCCCGTCCGGCCGCACCCCGAGGCGCACTGGGACCGGCCCCCCGAGCCCGGCGAGGTCGACCCGGCCGTCCTGGGCGCCCTGCTGCGCCGGCACGGCTGGCAGCGGCGCGGCGGCGCGGCCGGCCGCTACGGCCGCTGGACCCCGCCGGGTCCGGTCGGCGGCGGGACCAGCCTGCTCGTGCCGGAGAGCCGGACCTTCCCCGACAGCGACGACCTGCTCGGCGAGGCGCTCCTCGCGCTGGCCCGCAGCGGCATGCCCTCCGCGCGGGAGGTGCTCGTCGGGCTCGCCGTGCCGAGCGACGAGATCCGCTGGTGGCGGGACACTCCGACCGGGCCCGCCGGGGCCGCGCCCTGGCCAGTCGAGGAGCAGCTGCGTGCCGCCGCCCGGCAGATGCTGCTGGCCGGCGCGCTCGCCACACGCGCGCGGGCCGGCTACTACGGCGCCCGGCACCGGCGCGCGGCCTTCGCGACGCTGGAGAGCGTCCTCGTCGGCTCCGCGGCCGGTGGACGCCGTCTCACGGCCTTCGTGCCCGTCGCGGCCGCCCGTCCCCTCGCGGTCCGCCTCCACCAGGCCCTGTACGCGGTCCGGGAGGCCATCGACTACCAGCGGGCCGCCGGGGGCATGGACGCCTTCGACGGCGCCGTGGAGGCCGGCGCCAGCCGCGAGCTGACCGAGGCGCTGATCACCCTCGTCCGGGGCACCGAGGGCGCCCGGATCGCCGTCGAGTGGGCGCCGGCCGCCGGGGCCCCCGGGACGTGCGCCGCGGGCGGTGAACCGGTCGAGTTCTCGCCCGGTGACCTGTCCGTACTGCGCGAGGCGGGTGCCCGCTATCTCCGTGCCGAGCCCAGCGTGCTCGTGCGGATCACCGGGACGGTCGTCCGGATGCGCAGGTCGGGACCGCGCGGCGAGGGCAGCGTACGGCTGCGGGTGCTGGCCGGCGCCGAGATCCCGCACGTGCGGCTCACCCTCGACGAGGAGGACTACCGCGTCGCCGGGCAGGCCCACCTGGTCGGACTGCCGGTACGGGTGCAGGGCCGGCTGGAGAGCAGAGGCGGGTTCCGCAGGCTCACCGGCGCCTGCGGGGTCGTCCCCGTACAGGTGGACGAGGCCGAGCGGGACCGGCTGATGAAGTCGATGCAGGGGAACACGGCGGGCGCGGACTACTTCGGCGAAGCCTGCGAAGGGGAACGGCTGGGGGACTGATTTCGCGGTCGGCGGGTGCGGGTCGGTACGATCGCCTCTTGCGCGCGCCCAGGGTATGGCGCCGCACCCACCTTCAGTCAGGAGAGACCGGTGTCAGACGTCCGTGTGATCATCCAACGCGATTCCGAGCGGGAAGAGCGCACGGTGACGACGGGCACCACGGCCGCCGACCTCTTCGCCGGCGAGCGCTCGATCATCGCCGCGCGCGTGTCCGGCGAGCTAAGGGACCTGTCGTACGTGCTCGTCGAGGGCGACGAGGTCGAGGCCGTCGAGATCTCCTCCCCGGACGGCCTGAACATCCTGCGCCACTCCACTGCGCACGTCATGGCCCAGGCCGTGCAGGAGCTCTTCCCCGAGGCCAAGCTGGGCATCGGCCCGCCCGTCAAGGACGGCTTCTACTACGACTTCGACGTCGAGAAGCCGTTCACGCCCGAGGACCTCAAGGCCGTCGAGAAGAAGATGCAGGAGATCCAGAAGCGCGGGCAGAGGTTCGCCCGCCGCGTGGTCACCGACGAGGCCGCCCGCGAGGAGCTCGCCGACGAGCCCTACAAGCTCGAACTCATCGGCATCAAGGGCTCGGCCTCCACCGACGACGGCGCGGACGTCGAGGTCGGCGGCGGCGAGCTGACGATCTACGACAACCTGGACGCCAAGACCGGTGACCTGTGCTGGAAGGACCTCTGCCGCGGTCCCCACCTGCCCACCACCCGCAACATCCCGGCGTTCAAGCTCATGCGCAACGCGGCCGCCTACTGGCGCGGCAGCGAGAAGAACCCCATGCTCCAGCGCATCTACGGCACCGCCTGGCCCTCCAAGGAGGAGCTGAAGGCCCACCTCGACTTCCTCGCCGAGGCCGAGAAGCGCGACCACCGCAAGCTGGGCAGCGAGCTGGACCTCTTCTCCATCCCGGAGCAGATCGGTTCCGGCCTCGCCGTCTTCCACCCCAAGGGCGGCATCATCCGCCGGGTCATGGAGGACTACTCGCGCCGCCGCCACGAGGAGGAGGGCTACGAGTTCGTCTACACCCCGCACGCGACGAAGGGGAAGCTCTTCGAGACCTCGGGCCACCTGGACTGGTACGCCGACGGCATGTACCCGCCCATGCAGCTCGACGAGGGCGTGGACTACTACCTCAAGCCCATGAACTGCCCGATGCACAACCTGATCTTCGACGCGCGCGGCCGGTCCTACCGTGAGCTGCCGCTGCGCCTCTTCGAGTTCGGGACCGTGTACCGGTACGAGAAGTCGGGCGTCGTGCACGGCCTGACCCGCGCGCGCGGCTTCACCCAGGACGACGCGCACATCTACTGCACCCGCGAGCAGATGTCGGAGGAGCTCGACAAGACGCTCACCTTCGTCCTCGGCCTGCTGCGCGACTACGGCCTGACCGACTTCTACCTCGAACTGTCCACCAAGGACCCGGAGAAGTTCGTCGGCTCCGACGAGGCCTGGGAGGAGGCGACCGAGACGCTGCGCGAGGTCGCCGAGAAGCAGGGTCTCCCGCTCGTGCCCGACCCGGGTGGCGCCGCCTTCTACGGCCCCAAGATCTCCGTCCAGACGAAGGACGCCATCGGCCGCACCTGGCAGATGTCGACCATCCAGCTCGACTTCAACCTGCCGGAGCGCTTCGACCTCGAGTACACCGGCCCCGACGGCGCGAAGCAGCGACCGGTGATGATCCACCGTGCCCTCTTCGGTTCGATCGAGCGCTTCTTCGCGGTCCTCCTGGAGCACTACGCGGGCGCCTTCCCGGCGTGGCTGGCCCCCGTCCAGGCGATCGGTATCCCGATCGGCGACGGACACGTGGAGTACCTGGAGAAGTTCGCCGCGGCCGCGAAGAAGCAGGGTCTGCGGGTGGAGGTGGACTCCTCCTCCGACCGGATGCAGAAGAAGATCCGCAACGCCCAGAAGCAGAAGGTGCCCTTCATGGTCATCGCGGGCGACGAGGACATGGCGGGCGGTTCGGTCTCCTTCCGCTACCGCGACGGCTCGCAGGAGAACGGCATCCCGTTCGACGAGGCCATCGCGAAGATCGCGAAGGTCGTCGAGGAGCGGACGCAGGTCTGACCCTGTCGTGCGCGGGCCCCCGGGGAGTTCATCTCCGCGGGGGCCCTTCGCCGTTCCGGGGGCCCGGAGGATTCTGGGGACCCGGAGGGTTCTCGGCGCTCCCGGTGTCGCTCTCCTGGGAGAACACCTGGATCAGCCAGGACGAGAACGAACCGGTGACCGCGCCGAGCAGGGCCAGCCCGCACGCCATCATGCCGACCGCGATCAGCCGTCCCGACCTGGTGACGGGGGTGATGTCGCCGTAGCCGACGGTGGTGAGCGTCGCGCAGGTCCACCACAGGGCGTCGCCGAAGGTCTTCATGGTCGCGCCCGGAGCCCCGCGTTCCTGGTCGTACACGGCGAGCGCGCCGGCGAAGCCGAGCAGTCCCGTGGACAGCCCGGCGTAGGTGATCACGCGCGCGTGCAGCGAGAACCGGGGTTCCCCGTGCCGGCGCTGCACGGCCTCGTAGAGCTTGACGATCCGCAGCGGCCGCAGCAGGGGGAGCAGGACGACGAGGCCGTCCAGCCAGTGGGTGCGTACGAAGCGCGGTCCCAAGCCGCTGAGCCGCCAGCGCACCGCGTAGTCCACGGCGAACATGACCCACGCGGTCAGCATCACGGCCAGGCAGAGATCGTGCCAGCCGTCCGTGATGTCCTGGGCGAGGACGTGGACGGCGTACCCGGTGAGGAACGCCAGGGAGGCCAGCGCGAGAGGGATCTCGGCGCTCTGCTCCCAGCGGGTCAGACGGCTGTCTTCGTCCATCGGCCCAGCTTGGCCCGCGAGGCTTTTCCGACCGCCCCGCCGACACGCCGCGAATGGGCGAAGCCATATGCTGCCTTGCATGACGAGTGAGCCGGAGCAGCAGATCGGAGTGGGCACGCAGGACGCGTTCCAGCGTCTGTGGACGCCCCACCGGATGGCCTACATCCAGGGTGAGAACAAGCCGACCGGCCCGGGTGCCGGCGACGGCTGTCCCTTCTGCTCGATCCCGGCCAAATCCGACGAGGACGGGCTGGTCGTCCGACGCGGTGAGCACGTGTACGCGGTGCTGAACCTGTACCCCTACAACGGCGGCCACCTGATGACCGTCCCCTACCGTCACGTCGCCGACTACACCGACCTGACGGTGCCGGAGACCGCCGAGCTCGCCGAGCTGACCAAGCAGGCGATGACGGCCCTGCGCACGGCGTCCGGCGCGCACGGCTTCAACATCGGCATGAACCAGGGGAGCGTCGCGGGCGCCGGTATCGCCGCCCACCTGCACCAGCACCTCGTGCCCCGCTGGGGCGGGGACACGAACTTCATGCCGGTGGTGGGCCACACGCGCGTACTGCCGCAACTCCTGGCGGACACCAGGAAAATGCTGGCGGAGGCCTGGCCGGCACCGGTCTAGCCGCTCGCCGGAGACTTCCGGGCCGACAGGGGGACTGTCCGGCCCGGCCAGGTCATTCCAGCCCGACCGGCGTTTGAGGACGAGGCCGTGCAGGCCGAAAGCGGGGGCCCGGGGGCGCGGCCCCCAGGCACCGGCACCCGAGACACCCGCACGATTCCGGCCGACCGCCGGAGGCCTACGCGTCGTACGTGTCCGCCTTGCGCGGCGACACGTCCTGGACGGCACCGCTGAGCGCCGACGAGCGCGAGCTGAACTTGTCGATGTCCACGTCGTGTTCCTTGAGCACCTTGATCGCGGCCGTGTGGACCACGCGCAGGACCGGTGTGGCCGCGCGCAGCGCGTCGTCGGCCATGAAGCGGTGACGCCAGGGCTGGTCGGCCCAGGCGTGCCGCAGACCGAAGGGCTCGGGCAGGCCGATGGAGCCGCCGAGCCACTTCAGCAGCGGCGGATACCAGCTGATCGTGGCCCGCGCGGCCAGCCGGACGACCTCGTCGGCGGTGACCAGCGGAAGCTTGACCGTCCGCGTCTCCCAGAACCGGACGCTCTTGGCGACCTCCTTGACGGGGGCCTCGGACTTCGTGGTGAACAGGCCGTTCACCGGGCCCAGGGCGTGCCCGGTGACCTCGATGCGCAGCGTCTCGTGCAGCACCGTCACCGTGATCAGCATGGTGATGATCAACTGACCGTCCCAGAGCGGCCACTGGACGCCCAGGTAGTGCCGGTCGCCGCCGCCGAACTGCTGGTTGTTGCAGATGTCCTCTATGGCCCTCGGCTTGACCTGGTACGCCTCGACGTCGGTGCCCTCCGGCCGGGCGACCGCCTTGGCGTTCTCGCCCACCGGGGTGACGATCCAGTGCCGGACCGTGGGCGGCGGGAAACCGCCGGTCTTCAGGCTCTGCCGGGGCAGCAGGTTCAGCTGGTCGTGGATGGCCCGCACGACCGTCCAGCTGCGGAACTCGTGCACGCCCTTGACGGGGTCGAGCGGTGTCAGCTCCTCCGCGAGGTGCCAGGCGCCCCAGCGCGTGCCCATGCCGAGTATGCCCTTGGGGCCGGCGTAGAAGACCGAGTTGGACTGCTGCTCGGCGCTGAGCCGGGCCAGGGACTGGCGCAGCTGCTCGGCCGCCGTCTGGTTCGGGCTGGTCGGCACCGCCTCGGGGACCTTTGCGCCGACGCTGCTGCCGGACAGCAGGCTGTCCCAGCGGCCGCGCAGGTCCGTCGCGGTGCCCTCGCAGATCCGCTTGGCCAGGAACCAGCCGACCACCGGCGCCACGACGCACCCGCGCGCATACCAGCCCGCGATGCCGCCGAACGGCATCTTGACCAGGAAGAGCACGGCGAGGGCGCCGACGGCGACCAGCAGGCCGGTGCCGACGCCGGAGACCCGCTTGTTGTCCAGCTTCCCCATGGTGGCCCGCAGTTGGAAGACCAGCAGCCACACCAGCAGCCCGGGAAGGAAGAGCACCCCGCACAGCAGCATCACGCCGGTGAGCTTCTGGTCGCGCTCGCGGCGGATGCGGTTGGCCGCGAGGCAGTGCTCGACGACGGCCTGCGGCTCACTGCCGAAGGACTGGATGAGCGGCTTGCGGCCGACGCCCAGCATGCGGTCGATCACCGCCTGGGAGAACGCCTCGCCGAGGTTGGGCCGGAAGATCCTGGCCCAGCTGCGGCCGGGATTGACCGCGGTCTGGTGCCACTCGTTGTCGGCCTTCTTGATGTCCTCGACCGGGTTGTCCCGATAGGCCGCCGAGGCCAGCGCGAAGGTCGGTGTCTGCCCCCCGTCGCCCGTCTGCGGCACCTGTGGTCCGAAGATGTCCGCGTAACCGCTGCCAACGGTCATTCCCGCCCCCGATCGCCGCTGCTCCCGCTTCTGCGGCTTTCCCGACTTCCGTACTTCGCACACCTGTTGATCAGGTCATCAGCGTATCCGCAGGCAGCGACATCCGTCGGCGGACGGCCGAAGCCGCCCGCCGAATGGGAGGGAAATGTTCCACTACGGTGCCCCACCGGCCACTTGAGAACCGGCGGGGACCAACCGTCAGCCGCTCTGCGCCTGTTGGCGGACCTTCGCGGCGACCTGCGCCGGCATCGGCTCGTGCCGGGCGTACACGCGCTGGAAGCGCGCCGTGCCGTGGGAGAGGGAACGCAGGTCGACCGCGTACCGGCCGATCTCGATCTCGGGCACCTCGGCCCTGACGAGGGTGCGCCCGCCACCGGTCTGCTCGGTGCCCAGCACCCGTCCGCGCCGCCCCGACAGATCGCTCATCACGGCGCCCACGTACGCGTCGCCGACCAGGACGGTCACCTCGGCCACCGGTTCCAGCAGATGGATCCGCGCCTCGGCCGCCGCCTCCCGCAGCGCCAGCGCGCCCGCCGTCTGGAACGCCGCGTCGGAGGAGTCCACCGAGTGCGCCTTGCCGTCGAGCAGGGTGACCCGGATGTCGACCAGCGGATGGCCGGCCTCCACCCCCTTGGCCGCCTGCGCCCGTACGCCCTTCTCGACGGACGGGATGAACTGCCGGGGCACCGCGCCCCCGACGACCTTGTCCACGAACTCGATGCCCGCGCCGCCCGGCAGCGGTTCCACCTCGATCTCGCAGATGGCGTACTGGCCGTGGCCGCCGGACTGCTTGACGTGCCGCCCGCGCCCGCCGGACTTCGCCGCGAACGTCTCCCGCAGGGGGACCTTGTGCGGGACGACGTCGACCTGGACGCCGTAGCGGGAACGCAGCCGCTCCAGGGCCACGTCCGAGTGGGCCTCGCCCAGACACCACAGGACCACCTGGTGGGTCTGCTGGTTCTGTTCCAGGCGCATCGTCGGGTCCTCGGCGACCAGCCGGCCCAGGCCCTGCGAGAGCTTGTCCTCGTCGGCCTTGCTGTGCGCCTGGATGGCGAGCGGCAGCAGCGGGTCGGGCATCCGCCAGGGCTCCATCAGGAGCGGGTCGCCCTTGGCCGAGAGGGTGTCGCCGGTCTCCGCGCGGCCGAGCTTCGCCACGCACGCGAGGTCGCCCGCGATGCAGTGCGTCAGGTTCCGCTGCTGTTTGCCGAACGGCGCGGACAGGGCGCCGATGCGTTCGTCGACGTCGTGGTCCTCGTGGCCCCGGTCGGCCAGGCCGTGCCCCGAGACATGGACGGTCTCGTCGGGACGCAGGGTGCCGGAGAAGACCCGGACCAGCGAGACACGGCCCACGTAGGGGTCGGACGAGGTCTTCACGACCTCCGCGACCAGGGGGCCGTCCGGATCGCACGCGGTCAGCTCGCGCGGCTCGCCGTCGATCGTCGTCACGCGGGGCGCCGGGCGCTCCAGGGGGGTCGGGAAGCCCCTCGTGACCAGTTCCAGCAGTTCCACCGTGCCGAGCCCCTGCCGGGCGCCCTCGGCGGCCGGGGCGGCCGCGAGGACGGGGAAGAAGGTGCCGCGCGCGACGGCCCGCTCCAGGTCCTCGATCAGCGTCTTGACGTCGATCTGCTCGCCGCCGAGATAGCGGTCCATGAGGGTCTCGTCCTCGCTCTCGGCGATGATCCCCTCGATCAGCCGGTTGCGGGCCGCCTCGAGGTCCGGCAGCTGGTCCTCGCCCGGTTCGGACTCCTCGCGTTCGCCGGTGGAGTAGTCGAACAGCTTCCGGGACAGCAGCCCGGTCAGCCCGGTCACGGGCGCGTGCCCGTCGGGCCCCTCGGGACCGCGCAGCGGCAGGTACAGCGGGAGGACCGCGTCCGGGTCGTCGCCGCCGAAGGCCTCGGCGCAGATCCGCGTCATCTCCTCGAAGTCCGCGCGGGCGGCCTCCAGGTGCGTGACGACGATCGCGCGCGGCATGCCGACGGCCGCGCACTCGTCCCACACCATCCGGGTCGAGCCGTCCACGCTGTCCGACGCCGAGACGACGAAGAGGGCCGCGTCCGCGGCGCGCAGACCGGCCCTGAGTTCCCCGACGAAGTCGGCGTATCCGGGGGTGTCGAGGACGTTGATCTTGATGCCGTCCCATTCCACCGGCACCAGGGAGAGCTGGACCGAGCGTTGCTGCCGGTGCTCGATCTCGTCGTAGTCGGAGACGGTGCCGCCGTCCTCCACGCGGCCCGCCCGGTTCACCGCTCCCGCGGTCAGCGCGAGAGCTTCCACCAAGGTCGTCTTGCCCGATCCGCAGTGGCCGACCAGCACCACATTCCGTACGGACGCGGGGTGGTCGGCCGCTGTAGCCCTGCCGGCGGCTCCGGGATGTGCGTTCGCCTTGTCGCCCATTTTCCTTGCCTCCCGAACACGGTGAGGTCACTGGGGGCGCGGGCACGGCGGCCCCGCGTGCGATGGCGGCTCCGGCGACGCCCGCGGTCCTTCGAGCTTTCCACTCCCGTCACGGCGCGTCCATACGGCGGACGCGACCCGCCCGTGACCCGGATGCCGTCGGGCCGTGACACCGGGGTCCGGGTGCCCGACCGTCGCACACACGCGCGCGTGGCTACGATGGGCCAGCCGGCGGCCAGCAGGGGCCGCGCGGCGACACCGACCCTCGGGAAGGCCATGCTGAACAAGTACGCGCGTGCATTCTTCACGCGTGTCCTCACACCGTTCGCCGCGTTTCTCATCCGCCGGGGTGTGAGCCCTGACACGGTCACGCTCCTCGGCACCGCCGGCGTGATCGCGGGCGCGTTGGTCTTCTACCCCAGGGGCGAGTTCTTCTGGGGCACGATCGTGATCACGCTCTTCGTCTTCTCCGACCTGGTCGACGGCAACATGGCCCGCCAGCTCGGCCGGACCAGCCGCTGGGGCGCCTTCCTGGACTCCACGCTCGACCGGGTCGCCGACGGCGCGATCTTCGGCGGCTTCGCGCTCTGGTACGCGGGCAACGGCGACGACAACGTCCTGTGCGCCGTCTCGATCTTCTGCCTGGCCAGCGGCCAGGTCGTGTCGTACACGAAGGCCCGGGGCGAGTCGATCGGCCTGCCGGTCGCCGTCAACGGACTCGTGGAGCGCGCCGAGCGCCTGGTGATCTCCCTGGTCGCGGCAGGCCTTGCGGGTCTGCACACGTTCGGCGTGCCCGGCATCCAGGTGCTGCTGCCGGTCGCGCTGTGGATCGTAGCCGTCGGCAGCCTCGTCACCCTGATCCAGCGGGTGGTCACGGTCCGGCGCGAATCGGCGGAGGCGGAGGCCGCGGCGGCCCAGGAGTCCCCGGAATCGCAGGAGTCCCCGGCGTCCCCGAAGTCTCCTCCGTCCCCTGAGTCCCAGGGGCACGAGGCGCAGGGGAGCGAGGCCGCCAAGTGAGCGCCCAGGAGCGCCTGACCGACGCGCTGTACGGCCTCGGCTGGAGCACCGTCAAGAAGCTGCCCGAGCCCGTCGCCGTACGCCTCGGCCGGACCGTCGCCGACCTCGCCTGGAAGCGGCGCGGCAAGGGCGTGCTCCGGCTGGAGAGCAACTACGCGCGCGTGGTGCCCGACGCGAGCCCCGAGCGCCTCGCCGAGCTCTCGCGCGCCGGGATGCGCTCCTATCTGCGCTACTGGATGGAGTCCTTCCGGCTGCCCACCTGGAGCGCGGAGCGCGTCGGCAACGGTTTCGTCCCCAAGGACGTGCATCACCTGACCGACGGGATCGCCTCCGGCCGGGGCGTCATCCTGGCCCTGCCCCACATGGGCAACTGGGACCTGGCCGGAGCCTGGGTGACCACCGAGCTCCGGACGCCCTTCACCACCGTCGCCGAGCGCCTCAAGCCGGAGACGCTGTACGACCGGTTCGTCGCCTACCGCGAGGGCCTCGGCATGGAGGTGCTGCCGCACAGCGGCGGGAGCGCCTTCGGCACGCTGGCCCGGCGGCTGCGCGACGGCGGACTGGTCTGCCTGGTCGCCGAGCGCGACCTGTCCGCTTCCGGGGTCGAGGTGAACTTCTTCGGGGACACCGCCACGATGCCCGCCGGACCCGCCCTGCTCGCCCAGCAGACCGGCGCGCTGCTGCTCCCCGTCACCCTCTGGTACGACGACTCGCCCGTCATGCGGGGCCGGGTGCATCCCCCGGTCGAGGTACCCGAGTCAGGTACGCGGGCCGAGAAGACGTCTGTCATGACACAGTCGCTGGCAGACGCCTTCGCCACCGGCATCGCCGACCACCCGGAGGACTGGCACATGCTGCAGCGGTTGTGGCTCGCGGACCTGGAACCCCGCCCGTCGGACGGGGACCCCGCGTGAGAATCGGCATCGTCTGCCCGTACTCCTGGGACGTGCCGGGCGGCGTCCAGTTCCACATCCGCGACCTCGCCGAGTACTTCATCCGGCTCGGCCACGAGGTGTCCGTCCTGGCCCCGGCCGACGACGACACCCCGCTGCCGCCGTACGTCGTCTCGGCCGGCCGTGCGGTCCCGGTGCCGTACAACGGCTCGGTGGCGCGCCTGAACTTCGGCTTCCTGTCCGCGGCCCGCGTGCGGCGCTGGCTGCACGACGGGTCGTTCGACGTCGTCCACATCCACGAGCCGACCTCGCCGTCGCTCGGCCTGCTGACCTGCTGGGCGGCCTCGGGTCCGATCGTGGCCACCTTCCACACCTCCAACCCGCGCTCGCGCGCCATGATCGCCGCGTACTCCATCCTCCAGGCGGCCCTGGAGAAGATCAGCGCGCGGATCGCGGTGAGCGAGTACGCCCGGCGCACGCTGGTGGAGCACCTCGGCGGGGACGCCGTCGTCATCCCCAACGGCGTCGACGTCGACTTCTTCGCCCGGGCCGAGCCCAACCCCGAGTGGCAGGGCGACACGATCGGCTTCGTCGGCCGCATCGACGAGCCGCGCAAGGGCCTGCCCGTGCTGATGCGGGCCCTGCCGAAGATCTTCGCCGAGCGCCCGGACGCCCGGCTGCTGATCGCCGGCCGGGGCGACGAGAAGGAGGCGGTGGAGAGCCTGCCGAAGGAACTGCGCGCGCGGGTGGAGTTTCTCGGCATGGTGAGCGACGAGGACAAGGCGCGCTTCCTGCGCAGCGTCGATCTGTACGTCGCGCCCAACACCGGCGGTGAGAGCTTCGGCATCATCCTGGTCGAGGCCATGTCCGCGGGGGCGCCGGTGCTCGCCTCCGACCTGGACGCCTTCGCCCAGGTCCTCGACCAGGGAGCGGCCGGCGAGCTGTTCGCCAACGAGGACGCGGACGCGCTGGCCGAGGCGGCGGTCCGGCTCCTCGGCGACCCGGAGCGCCGGGCCGAGCTGCGGGAGCGGGGCAGCGCGCACGTACGCCGCTTCGACTGGTCGACGGTCGGCGCGGACATCCTGTCGGTGTACGAGACGGTGACGGCCGGCGCGGCGGCGGTGGCTGCCGACGACGACCGGGGATCGGCGGGTCTGCGGGCCCGGCTCGGACTGGCGAGGGACTGACCCGCCCGTCGCCGTGAGGGTCACGGGTAGCCTTGCCGCCCGTGACCGCAACCCTGATCTGGACCCTTGTCGTCCTCGTCGCGATCGGCCTGTACCTGAGCTGGACGGCGGGGCGGCTGGACCGGCTGCACGCCCGCATCGACGCCGCCCGT
The DNA here is from genome assembly GCF_045161545.1 of Streptomyces sp. NBC_00637. Taxonomy (NCBI): domain Bacteria; kingdom Bacillati; phylum Actinomycetota; class Actinomycetes; order Kitasatosporales; family Streptomycetaceae; genus Streptomyces; species Streptomyces sp. NBC_00637. The sequence goes on from NZ_CP109046.1 coordinate 7,016,982, forward strand.
GCCGCGCTGGACGCACAGCTGGTGCGGCGGGCGTCCGTGGCCCAGGAACTGGCCACCTCCAAGGTGCTCGACCCCGCCGCCTCGATCGTCCTGTACGAGGCCGCGCACGCGGCGCGGCAGGCCGAGGAGGAGCAGCGGGAGGTCGCCGAGAGCGAGCTGAGCCAGGCGCTGCGGGCCGTCTTCGCGGACGCGCGGCAGCTGGACGTCGTGCGCGAGGCGCCCGGGGGAGACGCGGCGGCCCGTGAGCTCACCGAGGCCGTCCGCAGGGTCCCCATGGCCCGCCGCTTCCACAACGACGCCGTGGGCGCGGTCCGCAGACTGCGCCAGCACCGCAAGGTCCGCTGGTTCCGGCTGGCCGGCCACGCGCCGTTCCCGATGGCGTTCGAGATGGACGACGAGCCGCCGCCCACCCTCGCCGACCGCGCGGCCTGAAGGACCTGAACCGGCGGCCGGTGGCCCGCAAGATCCACCAAAAGGATCCACGGGCTTTCCATTGGCCCTTGCTGTGGACTGGTCCACTCGCGTTTCCTCAGTGCTGCCGAAGCCCCTTTTCCGACGAGTGAGGTCCCCCGTGTCGAGCACGATCTCCGAAAACCAGACCCCCGAGACCGGCACCGCGCGCGTGAAGCGCGGCATGGCCGAGCAGCTCAAGGGCGGCGTGATCATGGACGTGGTCGACGCCGAGCAGGCGAAGATCGCCGAGGACGCCGGCGCCGTGGCCGTCATGGCCCTGGAGCGGGTGCCCGCCGACATCCGCAAGGACGGCGGCGTGGCCCGGATGTCGGACCCGAACATGATCGAGGAGATCATCGAGGCGGTCTCCATCCCGGTGATGGCCAAGTCCCGGATCGGCCACTTCGTCGAGGCCCAGGTCCTCCAGTCGCTCGGCGTCGACTACATCGACGAGTCCGAGGTCCTCACCCCGGCCGACGAGGTCAACCACTCCGACAAGTGGGCGTTCACCACCCCGTTCGTCTGTGGCGCCACCAACCTGGGCGAGGCCCTGCGCCGCATCGCCGAGGGCGCCGCGATGATCCGCTCCAAGGGCGAGGCCGGCACCGGCAACGTCGTCGAGGCGGTCCGCCACCTGCGTCAGATCAAGAACGAGATCGCCCGTCTGCGCGGCTTCGACAACAACGAGCTGTACGCCGCCGCCAAGGACCTGCGTGCCCCGTACGAGCTGGTGAAGGAGGTCGCCGAACTGGGCAAGCTCCCCGTCGTGCTGTTCTCCGCCGGTGGCGTCGCCACCCCGGCCGACGCCGCGCTGATGCGCCAGCTGGGCGCCGAGGGCGTCTTCGTCGGCTCCGGCATCTTCAAGTCCGGCGACCCGGCCAAGCGCGCCGCCGCCATCGTCAAGGCGACCACCTTCTACGACGACCCGAAGATCATCGCGGACGCCTCCCGCAACCTGGGCGAGGCCATGGTCGGCATCAACTGCGACACCCTGCCCGAGGCCGAGCGCTACGCCAACCGCGGCTGGTAACCACTCCATGACCCACGAAGCCCCTGTCGTCGGCGTCCTGGCACTCCAGGGCGACGTACGCGAGCACCTCATCGCCCTGGCCGCGGCGGACGCCGTGGCCAGGCCGGTGCGGCGCCCCGAGGAACTCGCCGAGGTCGACGGACTCGTCATCCCCGGCGGTGAGTCCACGACCATCTCCAAGCTGGCCGTCCTCTTCGGCGTGATGGAGCCCCTACGCGCGCGGGTGCGTGACGGGATGCCCGTCTACGGGACCTGCGCGGGCATGATCATGCTTGCCGACAAGATCCTCGACCCGCGCTCGGGCCAGGAGACCGTCGGCGGCATCGACATGATCGTGCGCCGCAACGCCTTCGGGCGTCAGAACGAGTCCTTCGAGGCCGCCCTCGACGTGGACGGCATCGCGGGCGACCCGGTGGAGGGCGTGTTCATCCGCGCACCCTGGGTCGAGTCCGTCGGTGCCGGGACCGAGGTGCTCGCCGAGCACGAGGGCCACATCGTCGCGGTGCGCCAGGGCAACGCGCTCGCCACGTCGTTCCACCCGGAACTGACCGGTGACCACCGTGTGCACGCCCTGTTCGTCGACATGGTGCGCGCGAACCGGACGGCGGCGTCCTAGTAGGATCTGGTGGTCCCCTCAGGCTCCGCAGGCCCGGGGAGTTCGTCCAGGTTGGGTTACGCGAAGGAGACAGGCAGATGTCCGGCCACTCTAAATGGGCTACGACGAAGCACAAGAAGGCCGTGATCGACGCCAAGCGCGGCAAGCTCTTCGCGAAGATGATCAAGAACATCGAAGTCGCGGCCCGCACCGGTGGCGCGGACGTGTCCGGCAACCCGACGCTGTTCGACGCCATCCAGAAGGCCAAGAAGAGCTCGGTCCCGAACAAGAACATCGACTCCGCGGTGAAGCGCGGCGCCGGTCTCGAGGCCGGCGGTGCCGACTACGAGACGATCATGTACGAGGGCTACGGTCCCAACGGTGTCGCGGTGCTCATCGAGTGCCTCACCGACAACCGCAACCGCGCCGCCTCGGACGTCCGTGTCGCCATGACCCGCAACGGCGGCTCGATGGCCGACCCGGGCTCCGTCTCGTACCTCTTCAACCGCAAGGGCGTCGTCATCGTCCCCAAGGGTGAGCTGGCCGAGGACGACGTGCTCGGCGCCGTGCTCGACGCGGGGGCCGAAGAGGTCAACGATCTCGGGGAGACCTTCGAGGTGCTCTCCGAGGCCACCGACCTGGTCGCGGTGCGCACCGCGCTCCAGGAGGCCGGCATCGACTACGACTCCGCCGAGGCCAACTTCGTCCCGACCATGCAGGTCGAGCTCGACGAGGACGGCGCCCGGAAGATCTTCAAGCTGATCGACGCCCTCGAGGACAGCGACGACGTGCAGAACGTCTTCGCCAACTTCGACGTCAGCGACGAGGTCATGGAGAAGGTCGACGCGTAGCGTCGCCGCGCTGAGCGGATTCGTCGGGCCGGTGGGACACGTCCTACCGGCCCGACGTCGTTGTCGGTGGCAGCGGATAGCCTGGCGAACGTCAGAGATCACCGGCCACGGACCGCGGCGCGGTCAGGCCGCGAAGAGGGGAAGGCGCGTGCGGGTATTGGGGGTGGACCCCGGACTGACGCGATGCGGTGTCGGCGTCGTCGAAGGGGTCGCGGGCCGGCCGCTCACCATGCTCGGCGTGGGTGTCGTACGCACGCCCGCGGACGCCGAGTTGGGGCAGCGCCTCGTCGGTATCGAACAGGGCATGGAGCGGTGGCTCGACGAGTACCGCCCCGAACGCGTCGCCGTGGAGCGGGTGTTCAGCCAGCACAACGTCCGCACCGTCATGGGCACCGCCCAGGCCAGCGCCGTCGCCATGTTGTGCGCCGCCCGCCGCGGCATCCCCGTGGCCCTGCACACCCCGAGCGAGGTCAAGGCCGCCGTCACCGGCAGCGGACGTGCGGACAAGGCCCAGATCGGCGCGATGGTCACCCGCCTGCTGCGGCTCGACGCACCGCCCAAGCCCGCCGACGCCGCCGACGCCCTCGCGCTCGCCATCTGCCACATCTGGCGCGCCCCCGCGCAGAACCGGCTCCAGCAGGCCGTCGCCCTGCACACGGCCACCGCACAGAAGACACCGAAAGGCCGTACGGCATGATCGCCTTCGTCAGCGGCACCGTCGCCGCACTCGCTCCCGACACCGCCGTGGTCGAGGTGGGTGGCGTGGGCATGGCCATCCAGTGCTCGCCCAACACGCTGTCCACGCTCCGGCTCGGCCGCCCGGCCAAGCTCGCCACCTCCCTCGTCGTACGCGAGGACTCGCTGACGCTCTACGGCTTCGTGGACGACGACGAGCGCCAGGTCTTCGAGCTGCTCCAGACGGCGAGCGGGGTGGGCCCCCGGCTCGCCCAGGCCATGCTGGCGGTCCACGCGCCGGACGCCCTGCGCCGCGCGGTGGCCACGGGTGACGAGAAGGCCCTCGTCGCGGTGCCGGGCATCGGCAAGAAGGGCGCCCAGAAACTGCTGCTCGAACTCAAGGACCGCCTGGGCGAGCCGCTCGGCGCCCCCGTGGTCGGCGCACCGGTCACCAGCGGCTGGCGCGACCAGCTGCACGCCGCCCTGATCGGCCTCGGCTACGCGACCCGCGAGGCCGACGAGGCGGTCGCCGCCGTGACCCCGCAGGCCGAGGCCGCCGACGGCACACCCCAGGTGGGACACCTCCTGAGGGCCGCCCTGCAGACCTTGAACCGCGCCCGCTAGGAGACGTCAGTGAACTGGGACGACACGACCGAGGACACCGCCCCGGAACGGCTGGTCGGCTCTGTCGCCGACCGGGAGGACCAGGCCGTCGAGGCCGCGCTGCGCCCCAAGGACCTGGGCGAGTTCATCGGCCAGGAGAAGGTCCGCGAACAGCTCGACCTCGTGCTGCGCGCCGCACGCGCGCGGGGGGCCACCGCCGACCATGTGCTGCTCTCCGGTGCCCCCGGCCTCGGCAAGACCACCCTTTCGATGATCATCGCGGCCGAGATGGGCGCCCCGATCCGCATCACCAGCGGCCCCGCCATCCAGCACGCGGGCGACCTCGCGGCGATCCTCTCCTCCCTCCAGGAGGGCGAGGTCCTCTTCCTCGACGAGATCCACCGCATGTCCCGGCCCGCCGAGGAGATGCTCTACATGGCGATGGAGGACTTCCGCGTCGACGTCATCGTCGGCAAGGGCCCCGGCGCCACCGCCATCCCGCTGGAGCTGCCCCCTTTCACCCTGGTCGGTGCCACCACGCGCGCGGGCCTGCTGCCGCCCCCGCTGCGCGACCGCTTCGGTTTCACGGCGCACATGGAGTTCTACGAGCCCGCCGAGCTCCAGCGCGTCATCCACCGCTCAGCGGACCTGCTCGACGTGGAGATCGACACCGCAGGCGCCGCCGAGATCGCCGGCCGCTCCCGTGGCACCCCTCGCATCGCCAACCGGCTGCTGCGCCGCGTACGCGACTACGCGCAGGTCAAGGCCGACGGGCGGATCACCCGCGCGATCGCGGAGGCCGCGCTCAAGGTCTACGAGGTGGACGACCGCGGCCTGGACCGCCTCGACCGCGGAGTCCTGGAGGCGCTGCTCAAGCTGTTCGGCGGCGGCCCGGTCGGTCTGTCCACGCTCGCCGTCGCGGTGGGGGAGGAACGTGAGACCGTGGAGGAGGTCGCCGAGCCCTTCCTGGTGAGGGAGGGACTGCTGGCCCGTACCCCCCGGGGGCGGGTGGCGACCCCGGCCGCGTGGGCGCACCTCGGCCTCACCCCGGTTCAGGGAAGTGGACAACAGGACCTGTTCGGGGCGTGAGGCGGAGGGCTGCGGCGGAGGTGCTGGCCGGGCCAGGAACCCAGGTGCCATGCTGAGCGTTGTTCCATGCGCGCGGACTCGCTTAGACTCCGCCGATGCCGCCGTTGTCGGCAGCACACAACCCCCATCCAACAGGCCGCTCCACCATCGCGGTCGTCCGAAGGAAGTCCGTCCCGTGAGTCCTGTGACCCTCCTCCCGTTCATCGTGCTCATCGGGGCCATGTTCCTGATGACCCGGTCGGCCAAGAAGAAGCAGCAACAGGCCGCCGCCATGCGAAGTGACATGCAGCCCGGCAGTGGTGTCCGCACCATCGGGGGCATGTACGCGACGGTGAAGGAGGTCAACGAGGACACGGTCCTCCTCGACGCCGGTCCGGGCGTCGACCTGCTCTTCGCGAAGAACTCCATCGGTGCCGTCCTGACCGACGACGAGTACAACCGCATCGTCCACGGCATCGAGCACGACCTGAAGTCCGACTCCGACGTCGTCCCGGACGACGCCTCCTCCCTCACCGGGTCCGCCGAGACCGACGCCTCCGTCGACGAAGCTGCCGCCTCCGACGACAAGGCCGTCGATTTCGGCAAGAAGGACACGACCGACGAGGTCCAGGAGAAGGCCGCCGACGCCGACGCCGAGCAGGCCGACGCCGAGGCCGCGGAAGAGCCGAAGAAGACCGACGGCGACTCCGACGCGAAGAAGTAGTCACGTCCCCGGCGTCGACGGGTCCCACCCGTCGGCGCCGGGGCGCGCGCATCTCGCCAGGGGATCCCGACACCATGTCATGGCCGCCGCCGCGCTGACCCGGCGCCAGGCGGCCCGAGAGGGAGTACGAGAAGGTGGCAGCACCTAAGAAGGGCCGGAGCGCGAGTGCCCAGAGCAAGCCAGGGCGCTCGCTGGCCCTGATCCTGATCGCCATCGTGGGGCTCACCGCAGGCATGTTCGCCTCCGGTCACACCACTCCGCGTCTGGGCATCGACCTTGCCGGCGGAACCAGCATCACGCTGAAGGCGAAGTCGGACCAGGGATCCGCGATCAACAAGGCCAACATGGACACCGCGGTCGAGATCATGAACCGCCGTGTCAACGGGCTGGGCGTCTCCGAGGCGGAGGTGCAGACCCAGGGCAGCGACAACATCATCGTGAACATCCCCAAGGGCACCAACTCGGAGAAGGCCCGGGAGCAGGTCGGCACCACCGCCAAGCTGTACTTCCGTCCGGTCCTGGCCCAGGAGGCCACCGGCTCCGCCGTCGCCTCGCCGAGCGCGTCCGCCTCCGCGAGCGGCTCGTCCAGCGCCTCTCCGAGCCCCTCGGCGAGCGCCTCGGGCACCGGCGAGAAGGCGACCTCCTCGTCCTCCCCGTCGGCCTCCGCCACCTCGCAGGGCCGCGCCGTCACCGACGCGCTGAAGGCCGACTCCACCCCGTCGGCCTCCGCCGGCGGTACGGCGAGCTCCTCCGCCAGCCCGTCGGCCTCCGCGAGCAGCAGCGCCGCCGTCAGCGCGGAGGACGCCGCGCTCCAGGCCAAGTACGCCGCCCTGGACTGCTCCAAGGCGTCGGTCCGGGCCAAGACCGGCGAGGGCGTCAAGCCCGAGGACACGACCGTGGCCTGCGGTGAGATCGACAAGGTCTGGTACAAGTACGTGCTCGGTCCGGCCGCCGTCGACGGCACCGAGGTCGACAAGGCCCAGGCCGTCTACGACACGCAGACCGCCGCCGGCTGGCAGGTCACCATGGACTTCAACAAGTCCGGTGCCAAGAAGTTCGCCGCCATCACCGGCCAGCTCGCGCAGAACACCCAGCCGCAGAACGAGTTCGGCATCGTGCTCGACGGCAACGTCGTCTCCAGCCCGTACGTGAGCTCCTCCATCACCGGTGGCCAGGCCCAGATCTCGGGCAGCTTCACGCAGGCGGAGGCCCAGGGCCTCGCCAACATGCTGTCCTACGGCGCGCTCCCGCTCTCCTTCCAGGAGCAGAGCGTGACCACCGTGACGGCTGCGCTCGGCGGTGACCAGCTGCACGCCGGTCTGCTGGCCGGTGCCATCGGCCTCCTGCTGGTCGTGATCTACCTGGTGGCCTACTACCGCGGCCTGGCGATGATCGCGCTCGCGTCGCTGCTGGTCTCCGCGGCCCTCACCTACGTGCTCATGGCGCTCCTCGGCCCGGCCATCGGCTTCGCGCTGAACCTGCCCGCCGTCTGTGGCGCCATCGTCGCCATCGGCATCACGGCGGACTCGTTCATCGTGTACTTCGAACGCGTCCGGGACGAGATCCGGGAGGGGCGCACGCTGCGTCCCGCGGTCGAGCGGGCCTGGCCGCGTGCCCGGCGCACGATCCTGGTCTCCGACTTCGTGTCGTTCCTCGCCGCCGCAGTGCTCTTCATCGTCACGGTCGGCAAGGTCCAGGGCTTCGCGTTCACGCTGGGCCTGACCACCGTCCTGGACGTGGTGGTGGTCTTCTTCTTCACCAAGCCGCTGATGACGCTCATCGCTCGGCGGAAGTTCTTCGCGAGCGGCCACAAGTGGTCCGGCCTCGACCCGAAGAGCCTGGGTGCCCAGCCCCCGCTGCGCCGCACCCGCCGTCCTGGCGGTCCCGCCGCCGGCCCCGTCGAGACGAAGGAGGCATGAGAGATGTCGAAACTCGGTAACCTCGGCGCCCGACTGCACCGTGGCGAGATCAGCTACGACTTCATCGGCCACCGCAAGCTCTGGTACGGCATCTCGATCCTGATCACCATCACGGCCATCCTCGGCCTGGCGGTGCGCGGCCTGAACATGGGCATCGACTTCCAGGGCGGCGCCGTCTTCACCACCGAGAAGACGAGCGTCTCCGTCTCCCAGGCCGAGGAGTACGCGAAGTCGGCGTCCGGGCACGACGCCGTCGTGCAGAAGCTGGGCAACGGCACGATGCGCATCCAGATCGCCGGCATGGACATCAAGCAGTCAACCGCGATCAAGACCGACCTGGCCAAGGACTTCAAGACCGACCCGGAGACGATCACCGCCGAACTGGTCGGTCCCAGCTGGGGCGACCAGATCGCCAGCAAGGCCTGGCAGGGCCTGGCGATCTTCATGGTGCTGGTCGTGATCTATCTGGCGATCGCCTTCGAATGGCGCATGGCCATCGCGGCCCTCGTCGCCCTGATCCACGACATCACCATCACGGTCGGCATCTACGCCCTCGTCGGCTTCGAGGTCACGCCCGGTACGGTGATCGGTCTGCTGACCATCCTCGGTTACTCGCTGTACGACACGGTCGTCGTCTTCGACTCCCTCAAGGAACAGACGAAGGACCTCACCAAGCAGACCCGCTTCACCTACAGCGAGATCGCCAACCGCTCGATCAACGGCACCCTGGTCCGCTCCATCAACACCACGGTCGTCGCGCTGCTGCCGGTGGCGGGACTGCTGTTCATCGGCGGCGGTTTCCTCGGCGCGGGCACGCTCAACGACATCTCGCTGTCGCTGTTCGTCGGCCTCGCGGCCGGCGCGTACTCGTCGATCTTCATCGCCACGCCGCTCGTCGCCGACCTCAAGGAGCGCGAGCCGCAGATCAAGGCGCTGAAGAAGCGGGTCCTGGCCAAGCGCGCCCAGGCGTCGGCCGAGGAGACCCCCGCGCGCACCGTCGGCGGCGACACCTACGGCGATGAGCCGCAGGACGCCGAAGCCGCGGTCGTCGGGCCGCGTACGCAGCCCGCGTCCCGGGGCCGGGGCCGTGGCCGTCCGTCGGGCAAGCGCCGATGACCGAGCTCACCGACATCACGGCGCTGCTCCACAGCCGCATCCGTGACGTGGACGACTACCCGAAGCCGGGGGTGGTGTTCAAGGACATCACCCCGCTGCTGGCGGATCCGGTGGCGTTCACCGCGCTCACCGACACGTTCGCCGGGATCGCCGAGCGCACCGGCGCCACCAAGGTCGTCGGTCTGGAGGCCCGGGGCTTCATCCTGGGCGCCCCGGTCGCCGTCCGGGCGGGCCTCGGTTTCATCCCCGTACGCAAGGCGGGCAAGCTCCCCGGAGCCACCCTCGGCCAGGCCTACGACCTGGAGTACGGCTCGGCCGAGATCGAGGTGCACGCCGAGGACCTGTCCGCCGACGACCGGGTGCTGATCGTCGACGACGTCCTCGCCACCGGCGGCACCGCCGAGGCGTCGATCAAGCTCATCCACCGGGCGGGCGCCCAGGTCGCGGGCGTCGCCGTCCTGATGGAACTGGGCTTCCTCGCCGGCCGCTCCCGCCTGGAGGCGGCCCTCGGCGGAGCGCCCCTGGAGGCACTGCTCACGATCTGAGCGCGGTCCCAGACCGACGTACGCCAAGTGGGCGGGCCCGGAGGAATCCGGAGCCCGCCCCTTGTGTTTCTCCGGTAGACGGCCCTCACATCGGGCTGAAGGCGATCCTGGAGCTCAGGATCGCTACGATGGGTGCTCCGGAGCCTGACCGGGTGACCCGGATCGCGCACGAGGAGTCCTCTTGCCAGACGAGGCCCAGCACCTGACCGCCGCCAAGCCCGAGTCCGCCTCGGAGCCCGCGGCCACACCCGCGTCGCACGCGAAGGACGACAGCCGCGGGGCGGTCGAGCACGACCGGTCCGCGCCCGTCGACAAGCCGGCCGAGCAGTCCCGGCCCAAGCCGGACCCGTCCGAGGGTTCCTCGGTGGTTCCCGCGGGCCGCCCGGCAGCCGCGCAGCCTCCGGCCCGTTCCGGCTCCTCCAACCGCGTCCGGGCCCGCCTCGCCCGGCTCGGTGTCCAGCGCCAGAACCCGTACAACCCCGTCCTGGAACCGCTGCTGCGGATAGTGCGCAGCAACGACCCCAAGATCGAGACGGCGACGCTGCGCCAGATCGAGAAGTCCTACCAGGTCGCCGAGCGCTGGCACCGCGGTCAGAAGCGCAAGAGCGGCGACCCGTACATCACGCACCCGCTCGCGGTCACCACGATCCTCGCCGAGCTGGGCATGGACCCGGCCACGCTCATGGCGGGCCTGCTGCACGACACCGTCGAGGACACCGAGTACGGCTTGGAGGACCTGCGCCGTGACTTCGGCGACCAGGTCGCCCTGCTCGTCGACGGCGTCACCAAGCTGGACAAGGTCAAGTTCGGCGAGGCCGCGCAGGCCGAGACCGTGCGCAAGATGGTCGTCGCCATGGCCAAGGACCCGCGCGTCCTGGTCATCAAGCTCGCCGACCGGCTGCACAACATGCGCACCATGCGCTACCTCAAGCGCGAGAAGCAGGAGAAGAAGGCGCGCGAGACCCTCGAGATCTACGCGCCCCTCGCCCACCGCCTCGGCATGAACACCATCAAGTGGGAACTGGAGGATCTCGCCTTCGCGATCCTCTACCCCAAGATGTACGACGAGATCGTCCGGCTGGTGGCCGAGCGGGCACCGAAGCGTGACGAGTATCTGGCCATAGTGACCGACGAGGTCCAGGCCGACCTGCGCGCCGCCCGGATCAAGGCGACCGTGACCGGCCGCCCGAAGCACTACTACAGCGTCTACCAGAAGATGATCGTCCGCGGCCGTGACTTCGCGGAGATCTACGACCTGGTGGGCATCCGCGTCCTGGTGGACACGGTCAGGGACTGCTACGCGGCCCTGGGCACGGTGCACGCGCGATGGAACCCGGTCCCCGGCCGGTTCAAGGACTACATCGCCATGCCCAAGTTCAACATGTACCAGTCGCTGCACACGACGGTCATCGGACCCAACGGCAAGCCGGTCGAACTCCAGATCCGCACGTTCGACATGCACCGCCGCGCCGAGTACGGCATCGCCGCGCACTGGAAGTACAAGCAGGAGGCCGTCGCCGGTACCTCCAAGGTGCGCTCCGACCAGCCGAGGACCACCGGCAAGGACGACCACCTCAACGACATGGCGTGGCTGCGGCAGCTCCTCGACTGGCAGAAGGAGACCGAGGACCCGGGCGAGTTCCTGGAGTCCCTGCGCTTCGACCTGTCGCGCAACGAGGTCTTCGTCTTCACCCCGAAGGGTGACGTGATAGCGCTACCGGCCGGCGCCACGCCCGTGGACTTCTCGTACGCGGTGCACACCGAGGTGGGCCACCGCACCATAGGAGCCCGCGTCAACGGACGTCTCGTCCCGCTGGAGTCGACCCTGGACAACGGCGACCTGGTGGAGGTCTTCACCTCCAAGGCGGCCGGGGCCGGGCCGTCCCGGGACTGGCTGAACTTCGTGAAGTCGCCGCGGGCCCGCAACAAGATCCGGGCCTGGTTCTCCAAGGAGCGCCGCGACGAGGCCATCGAGCAGGGCAAGGACGCCATCGCGCGAGCGATGCGCAAGCAGAACCTGCCGATCCAGCGCATCCTCACCGGTGACTCGCTGGTCACGCTGGCGCACGAGATGCGCTACCCGGACATCTCCTCGCTGTACGCGGCCATCGGCGAGGGGCATGTGGCCGCGCAGAACGTCGTGCAGAAGCTGGTGCAGGCCCTCGGCGGCGAGGAGGCGGCCACCGAGGAGATCGACGAGACGGTCCCGTCCCGCACCCGTGGTCGCAAGCGGCGCAGCAACCAGGACCCCGGTGTGGTCGTCAAGGGCGTCGACGACGTGTGGGTCAAGCTGGCCCGCTGCTGTACGCCCGTGCCCGGCGACCCGATCATCGGCTTCGTCACGCGCGGCAGCGGTGTGTCGGTCCACCGCAACGACTGCGTCAACGTGGAGTCGCTGTCCCGTGAGCCGGAGCGCATCCTCGAGGTCGAGTGGGCGCCCACCCAGTCCTCGGTCTTCCTGGTCGCCATCCAGGTCGAGGCGCTGGACCGGTCGCGGTTGCTGTCGGACGTCACCCGCGTCCTGTCCGACCAGCACGTCAACATCCTGTCGGCGGCCGTGCAGACCTCCCGCGACCGGGTGGCCACCTCCCGCTTCACCTTCGAGATGGGCGACCCCAAGCACCTGGGGCACGTCCTGAAGGCCGTACGCGGCGTGGAAGGCGTCTACGACGTGTACCGGGTGACCTCGGCGCGCAGGCCGTAGCCGAGCACACGAGAGGCCCCCGTACGCGATGTACGGGGGCCTTTTCGATGACGGGGCCGGGGCCGGAGCCGTCGGCCGGGATCAGCCGCCGAACTCGTGCAGGCCCTTCAGGGCCTGGTCCAGCAGTGCCTGGCGGCCTTCCAGCTCACGCTCCAGCTTGTCGGCCTTCGCCGAGTTGCCCTGGGCGCGGGCCTGGTCGATCTGCGTCCGCAGCTTGTCCACGGCGGCCTGGAGCTGACCGGTCAGACCCGCGGCACGCGCGCGTGCCTCCGGGTTCGTCCGGCGCCACTCGGCCTCCTCGGACTCCTGCATCGCCCGCTCCACGGCGTGCATCCGGCCCTCGACCTTCGGCCGGGCGTCGCGCGGCACGTGGCCGATGGCCTCCCAGCGCTCGTTGATCGAGCGGAAGGCGGCACGTGCCGCCTTCAGGTCACCGATCGGCAGGAGCTTCTCGGCCTCCTCGGCCAGCTCCTCCTTGAGCTTCAGGTTCTCCGTCTGCTCCGCGTCCCGCTCGGCGAACACCGAGCTGCGGGCGGCGAAGAAGACGTCCTGGGCACCGCGGAAGCGGTTCCACAGGTCGTCCTCGTGCTCGCGCTGGGCGCGGCCCGCGGCCTTCCACTCCGCCATCAGCTCGCGGTAGCGGGCCGCCGTCGGACCCCAGTCCGACGAACCGGACAGGCCCTCCGCCTCGGAGACCAGCCGCTCCTTGGTGCGACGGGCCTCCTCGCGCTGCGCGTCCAGCTGCGCGAAGTGCGCCTTGCGGCGCTTGGAGAACGCCGAGCGCGCGTGCGAGAACCGGTGCCACAGCTCGTCGTCCGACTTGCGGTCGAGACGCGGCAGCCCCTTCCAGGTGTCCACCAGCGCCCGCAGCCGCTCACCGGCGGCCCGCCACTGGTCGGACTGTGCCAGCTGCTCCGCCTCGGTGACCAGGTCCTCCTTGGCCTTGCGGGCCTCGTCGGACTGCTTGGCCCGCTGCTGCTTGCGCTCCTCGCGCCGCGACTCGACGGTCGCCACCAGCTTGTCCAGCCGGTCCCGCAGCGCCTGGAGATCACCGACCGCGTGGTGCGCGTCGACCTGTTCGCGGATGTGGTCGATCGCGACCTGGGCGTCCTTGGTCGACAGATCGGTGGTCTTCACTCGCTTCTCGAGGAGGCCGATCTCGACAACCAGGCCCTCGTACTTGCGCTCGAAATAGGCCAGCGCCTCCTCGGGGGAGCCTGCCTGCCAGGAACCGACCACCTGCTCGCCGTCGGCCGTACGCACGTACACGGTCCCCGTCTCGTCGACGCGGCCCCACGGGTCGCTGCTCACAGCGCCTCCTCCACATGATGCCTCCGAGGGGCTTCAGCGCCCCCGGGCATCGTCCACAGTTTCGTCACGGCCAACATAGGCGACCGGCGGGCCGCCTGTCCGCATCCAGCGCGACCGAAATTGCGCAGTTGACCGCCCCTGCGCCGACGGATCGCCGTCAGGATTTCGTGACGGTCGCCTTGTTGATCACGACCGTCGCGTTCGGGGCTCCGTCACCGGCTCCCGTGTTCTCACCGGCGCCCGCGATCTTCGCCAGCACCTTCATGCCGTCGGCCGAAACGGTGCCGAACGGCGTGTAGCTGGGCGGCAGCTGGCTGTCCTGGTAGACGAGGAAGAACTGGCTTCCGCCGGTGTGCGCCTGGCCGGTGTTGGCCATCGCGATCGTGCCCGCCGGGTAGATGTTGTCCTTGAGGCTGGTGTCCTTCAGGTTCTCGTCCGGGATGGTGTATCCGGGACCGCCGCTGCCGCTGCCCGTCGGGTCGCCGCACTGCAGCACGTAGATGCCGCTGGTGGTGAGACGGTGGCACTTGGTGTGGTCGAAGTAGCCCTTGCCGGCGAGGAAGCTGAACGAGTTCACCGTGTGCGGCGCGGCCTTCGCCTTGAGCGCTATGTCGATGTCCCCGCACGTCGTCGCGAGCGTCATCGTGTACTTCGCCGACTTGTCGATCGTGACCGCAGGCTCCTTCTTCCAGCTCTGCGTCTTGACCGAGCCCGCGGCGGCCTTCTCGCACGGGTCCTTGACGGCACTGGGCGTCGCGGAAGGCGTCGTCTCCGAGCTCGCGTTCGCCTTGTCGTCGTCCTTCATGACGCCGCTCGTGTACAGCGCCAGACTGCCGATGATGATCACGCCGAGCACCGACGCGATCACCGAGTTGCGCACGCGCGCCTTGCGTCGCGCGGAGGTGCGCCGCTGCTGCTGCCGCAAGAACTTCTCCCGGGCGAGCTGACGCTTCCGCTGTTCCTGGGTGACCACCGGGTTCTCTCCTCGTGCGTCTCGTAAGGCGATTGGGACGCGTGCGTCTTGTGAGCCGACCGCCTGCGTGTGCCCCGTACCGTATATGGGTTCGCTGAGGAAACGGCAGCGCCGGTAGGCTCTGACCACTGGCGCAGCCGCCCAGAAGCCCACGCGTATCGACACAAACGAAGGACGATCGTGCTCATTGCCGGGTTCCCCGCCGGGGCCTGGGGGACGAACTGTTATCTCGTCGCCCCCGCCGCCGGTGAGGAGTGCGTGATCATCGACCCGGGCCACCAGGCGGCCCAGGGAGTCGAGGAAGCGATCAGGAAGCATCGGCTCAAGCCCGTCGCCGTCGTCCTCACCCACGGCCACATCGACCACGTGGCCTCGGTCGTCCCGGTGTGCGGAGCGCACGACGTACCGGCCTGGATCCACCCCGAGGACCGCTACATGATGAGCGACCCCGAGAAGGCCCTCGGCCGGTCCATCGGGATGCCGCTGATGGGCGAGCTGACCGTGGGGGAGCCCGACGACGTGCGTGAGCTGACCGACGGCGCGGGGCTGGACCTGGCGGGTCTGCAGTTCTCCGTCGCCCACGCGCCGGGCCATACCAAGGGGTCGGTGACCTTCCGGATGCCCGAGACGGCCGACATCCCGTCGGTCTTCTTCTCCGGGGATCTGCTGTTCGCCGGCTCCATCGGACGCACCGACCTGCCCGGCGGTGACATGGCCGAGATGCTCGACTCGCTGGCCCGCGTGTGCCTGCCGCTCGAGGACTCGACCGTGGTGCTGTCCGGCCACGGCCCCCAGACGACCATCGGCCAGGAGCGCGCCACCAACCCGCATCTGCGGCAGGTGGCGGCCGGCGGCCAGGGAGCGGGTTCGCACGCCCCTCCCCGACGAGGAATGTGACGAGAGACCTTCCGTGAGTACCTTTCAGGCCCCCAAGGGCACGTACGACCTGATTCCGCCGCGTTCCGCGAAGTTCCTCGCCGTGCGCGAGGCGATCGCCGCCCCGCTGCGCAACTCCGGTTACGGCTATGTCGAGACGCCCGGCTTCGAGGACGTCAACCTGTTCGCGCGCGGTGTGGGTGAGTCGACCGACATCGTCAGCAAGGAGATGTACGCCTTCGAGACCAAGGGAGGAGACCGGCTCGCCCTGCGCCCGGAGGGCACGGCGTCCGTGCTGCGCGCCGCCCTGGAGGCGAACCTGCACAAGCAGGGCAACCTGCCGGTCAAGCTCTGGTACTCGGGCTCGTACTACCGGTACGAGAGGCCGCAGGCCGGCCGGTACCGGCACTTCTCCCAGGTCGGTGCCGAGGCGATCGGCGCCGAGGACCCGGCGCTGGACGCCGAGCTGATCATCCTGGCCGACCAGGCGTACCGGTCGCTGGGGCTGCGCGACTTCCGCATCCTGCTCAACAGCCTCGGCGACAAGGAGTGCCGCCCGGTCTACCGGGAGGCGCTGCAGAACTTCCTGCGGGGCCTGGACCTCGACGAGGACACGCTGCGCCGCGCGGACATCAACCCGCTGCGCGTCCTGGACGACAAGCGGGAGGCGGTCCAGAAGCAGCTCGGGGACGCGCCGCTCCTGCGGGACTACCTCTGCGACGCGTGCAAGGCGTACCACGAGGAGGTCCGGGAGCTGATCACGGCGGCGGGTGTGGTCTTCGAGGACGACCCGAAGCTGGTCCGCGGCCTCGACTACTACACCCGTACGACCTTCGAGTTCGTCCACGACGGACTGGGCTCCCAGTCCGCGGTGGGCGGCGGCGGCCGCTACGACGGCCTGTCCGAGATGATCGGCGGCCCCGCACTGCCGTCGGTGGGCTGGGCGTTGGGTGTCGACCGTACGGTGCTGGCGCTGGAGGCGGAGGGTGTGGAGCTCGAACTGCCCGCCGCGACCTCGGTGTTCGCCGTCCCGCTCGGTGACGAGGCCCGCCGGATCCTCTTCGCGAAGGTCACCGAACTGCGCAAGCTCGGCGTCGCCGCGGACTTCTGCTACGGCGCCAAGGGGCTCAAGGGCGCCATGAAGAGCGCCAACCGCAGCGGGGCCCGCTACACGATCGTCGCCGGCGAACGCGACCTCGCCGAGGGCGTCGTCCAGCTCAAGGACATGGAGTCCGGCGAGCAGACCGCGATCGGCGTCAACGAGATCGTGGCGGAACTGGAGTCGAAGCTGGGCTAGCGGACACCCGATCCCGCCGGCCCAGCCGGCGGGATCGAGTCCGGGAAAGGCGCCGGGTCGGGCGACCCGGCGCCTTCGTCATGTGCCGGAGCGTCAACCTGGCGGCCGCCCGTCCGTCCTCCGGAAGGAGACGGCGTCCCGGGGCCACGCGCGCGTGCCGGCATGCGCCTGGCCTTGGCCGGAACCGAACGCCCGGGCGCTGCCTCACGTACTTCCTTATGCATACCGAACGGTGCGCACCCGGGCCGGTGCGGCACAATGGCCCCTGCCCGAAGATGGTCCAACTCTCAAGTGACGGATCGGCGTGATGAGCAAGACGACGACAGTCAAAGACGTCTCCACGAAGTCCGAGCCCGAGCGCGTCACCGCGACCGAGCCCCGGACCGTGGGCGGCAGCCGGGCGTTCGCGATCCTGCTGCTGATCACCGGTGCCGCCGGTCTGCTGGCCGCCTGGGTCATCACCCTCGACAAGTTCAAGATCCTCGAGGCGAAGGTCGAGGGCAAGACCTTCACGCCCAGTTGCAGCATCAGCCCGATCATCAGCTGCGGCAGCGTCATGGAGAGCAAGCAGGCCGCCGCCTTCGGCTTCCCCAACCCGATGCTCGGCCTCGTCGCCTACGGCATCGTGATCTGCGTCGGCGTGAGCCTGCTGACCCGGGTCACTTTCCCGCGCTGGTACTGGCTGACCTTCAACTTCGGCACCCTCTTCGGCGTGGCCTTCTGCAGCTGGCTCCAGTACCAGTCCCTGTACAAGATCAACGCGCTGTGCCTGTGGTGCTCGCTGGCCTGGGTCGCGACGATCACCATGTTCTGGTACGTCACGTCGTTCACCGTGCGCAACGACCTGCTGCCCGCCCCGAGCTGGCTGAAGCGCTTCCTCGGCGAGTTCACCTGGGTCCTGCCGGTCACCCACGTCGGCGTCATCGCCATGCTGATCCTGACCCGCTGGGGCGCCGACCTCTGGGCCTGAGCCCCGTACCGGACGGGCGTCGGACGGCACTGTCAGACCTCTGACGTAGGCTCCGAGGTGTGGAGCCCGACCTGTTCACCGCCGCAGCGGAAGACCGCCAGGAGAAGGATCCCGCCGGGAGCCCCCTGGCGGTCCGGATGCGCCCGCGCACCCTCGACGAGGTGGTGGGCCAGCAGCACCTGCTGAAGCCCGGCTCACCCCTGCGCCGCCTGGTCGGCGAAGGCGCCACGGGCCCGGCCGGACCCTCCTCGGTGATCCTCTGGGGGCCGCCCGGCACCGGGAAGACGACCCTGGCGTATGTCGTCTCCAAGGCCACCAACAAGCGGTTCGTCGAACTGTCGGCCATCACCGCCGGCGTCAAGGAGGTCCGCGCGGTCATCGACGGCGCCCGCCGCGCCATCGGCGGCTACGGCAAGGAGACCGTCCTCTTCCTCGACGAGATCCACCGCTTCAGCAAGGCCCAGCAGGACTCCCTCCTGCCGGCGGTCGAGAACCGCTGGGTGACGCTGATCGCGGCGACCACCGAGAACCCGTACTTCTCGATCATCTCGCCGCTCCTCTCCCGCTCCCTCCTGCTGACCCTCGAGCCGCTCACGGACGACGACCTCCGCGCCCTCGTCAGGCGCGCCCTGGCCGACGAACGCGGCCTCAAGGACGCCCTCACCCTCCCCGAGGACGCCGAGGCTCATCTGCTGCGCATCGCGGGCGGCGACGCCCGCCGCGCGCTCACCGCCCTGGAGGCCGCCGCCGGAGCCGCCCTGGACCAGGACGAGACGGAGATCAGCCTCCAGACCCTGGAGCAGACGGTCGACCGCGCGGCGGTGAAGTACGACCGTGACGGCGACCAGCACTACGACGTCGCCAGCGCTCTCATCAAGTCCATCCGGGGGTCGGACGTCGACGCGGCCCTGCACTACCTGGCCCGCATGATCGAGGCAGGCGAGGACCCCCGGTTCATCGCCCGCCGCCTGATGATCTCCGCCAGCGAGGACATCGGCCTGGCGGACCCGAACGCCCTGCCGATCGCGGTCGCCGCCGCCCAGGCCGTGGCCATGATCGGCTTCCCCGAGGCCGCCCTCACGCTCAGCCACGCCACCATCGCGCTCGCGCTGGCACCCAAGTCCAACGCCGCGACGACCGCGATCGGCGCCGCCCTGGACGACGTGCGCAAGGGACTGGCCGGCCCGGTGCCGCCGCATCTGCGCGACGGCCACTACAAGGGCGCCGCCAAGCTGGGGCACGCGCAGGGGTACGTGTTCCCGCACGACCTGCCCGAGGGCATCGCCGCCCAGCAGTACGCCCCGGACGCCATCAAGGACCGCGAGTACTACGAGCCCACCCGGCACGGCGCCGAGGCCCGCTACGCGGACGCGGTCCAGTGGACCCGGCAGCACCTCGGTCGCGACGGGTCCTGAGCACCCTGTAGACTCGCCCGAAGTGCCGCGTCCCGTGCCGTCAGAACGGGACAGTCGGCCGGAGCAGCGGTCCTCGGACCAGCTCCAGGAGCGTCGCGCACCGTCGATAGGTGTCGCGGGCAGCCCATCACCACCCGGAACTCCGGGACGGTCGGTGGGCAACTCGCGTGCTGCACGTATGTGCCCAGATCAGGGGAGCGGCTGCCCGGCAGGTTCCACGCGGACCCGGCGGGTTTCCCCGGCTGCGGATGCGACCTCCCTTAACCCTGACAAGCCGGAAACCAGGAAAGAGACACACGTGGCGAACCAGCCCCGTCCCAAGGTCAAGAAGTCGCGTGCCCTCGGCATCGCGCTGACCCCGAAGGCCGTCAAGTACTTCGAGGCCCGCCCCTACCCGCCGGGTGAGCACGGCCGTGGCCGCAAGCAGAACTCGGACTACAAGGTCCGTCTGCTCGAGAAGCAGCGTCTGCGCGCGCAGTACGACGTGTCCGAGCGTCAGCTCGTCCGCGCCTACGAGCGTGCCTCCAAGGTCCAGGGCAAGACCGGTGAGGCCCTGATCATCGAGCTCGAGCGCCGTCTCGACGCGCTGGTCCTGCGTTCGGGCATCGCCCGCACGATCTACCAGGCCCGCCAGATGGTCGTCCACGGCCACATCGAGGTCAACGGCCAGAAGGTCGACAAGCCGTCCTTCCGCGTCAAGCCCGACGACGTCGTGATGGTCCGCGAGCGCAGCCGCAGCAAGACGCTGTTCGAGGTCTCCCGCGCCGGTGGCTTCGCCCCCGACGGCGAGACCCCGCGCTACCTCCAGGTGAACCTCGGCGCCCTGGCGTTCCGCCTGGACCGCGAGCCGAACCGCAAGGAGATCCCCGTGATCTGCGACGAGCAGCTCGTCGTCGAGTACTACGCCCGCTGATCCCCACCCGGATCGGACTGCGGCGGTCGTAGGACTCCCACGCCGAGGCCCGTCGTCTCCCTGCCCCTCGGGGCAGGTGGGACGGCGGGCTTTCGCACGTCTAATCCGGTACGGAACGCCGGCGTCGGCGCGATAGGCTCGCCTCCAGAGATAGGTGTTCGTCAGACAGGGAGCGGGTGCGCAGTGTCCGGTGGAGAGGTGGCCGGCATCCTGGTGGCGGTGTTCTGGGCGATCCTGGTCTCCTTCCTCGCCGTCGCACTGGCGAGGCTGGCCCAGACGCTCAGGGCGACCACGAGACTCGTCGCCGACGTGACCGAGCAGGCCGTCCCGCTGCTGGCCGACGCCTCCGCGGCGGTGCGTTCCGCGCAGACCCAGATCGACCGGGTCGACGCGATCGCCACCGACGTCCAGGAAGTCACGTCGAACGCCTCGGCACTGTCCACCACGGTCGCCTCCACCTTCGGCGGCCCCCTGGTGAAGGTCGCCGCCTTCGGCTACGGCGTGCGCCGGGCCCTCGGCGGCCGCAAGGACGACGTGCCCGCCAGGGAGCCCCGGCGGACCGTGATCGTGGGCCGAACCGTCTCCCGGCGGGAGAAGCGCAAGCCCCGTGGAAAGAGGGACTGAGACCAGCGATGTTCCGCCGTACCTTCTGGTTCACCACGGGCGTCGCCGCCGGTGTCTGGGCCACCACCAAGGTCAATCGCAAGCTGAAGCAGCTGACCCCCGAGAGCCTCGCCGCGACCGCGGCGAACAAGGCGCTCGAGACGGGAGCGCGCCTCAAGGACCGCGCGGTGGGTTTCGCGCTCGACGTCCGCGACAACATGGCCCAGCGGGAGGCCGAACTGGGGGAGGCGCTGGGGATCCGCGAGGACCCCGAACTTCCCGCGCCCCGGCGGTACACCGCCATCGAGAACAACCGCAGCACCCCCAAGTACCCCGAGCACATCGAGAACACGACGTACTCGCACAACCGGAATGAGGACCACTGATGGAGTCGGCCGAGATCCGCCGCCGCTGGCTGAGCTTCTACGAGGAGCGCGGGCACACCGTCGTGCCTTCGGCGTCGCTCATCGCGGACGACCCGACTCTGCTCCTGGTCCCCGCCGGCATGGTCCCCTTCAAGCCGTACTTCCTCGGCGAGGTCAAGCCGCCGTGGGCGCGCGCCACCAGCGTGCAGAAGTGCGTGCGCACGCCCGACATCGAAGAGGTCGGCAAGACCACCCGGCACGGCACGTTCTTCCAGATGTGCGGCAACTTCTCCTTCGGCGACTACTTCAAGGAAGGCGCCATCAAGTACGCCTGGGAGCTGCTCACCAGCCCCCAGGACAAGGGTGGTTACGGCCTGCAGCCGGAGAAGCTCTGGATCACGGTCTATCAGGACGACGACGAGGCCGAGCGGATCTGGCACGAGGTCGTCGGCGTGCCCAAGGAGCGCATCCAGCGCCTCGGCATGAAGGACAACTACTGGTCCATGGGCGTCCCGGGCCCCTGCGGCCCCTGTTCCGAGATCAACTACGACCGCGGCCCCGAGTTCGGCGTCGAGGGCGGCCCCGCCGTCAACGACGAGCGGTACGTGGAGATCTGGAACCTCGTCTTCATGCAGTACGAGCGCGGCGAGGGCATCGGCAAGGACAACTTCGAGATCCTGGGCGACCTGCCGAGCAAGAACATCGACACGGGCCTCGGCCTCGAGCGCCTCGCCATGATTCTGCAGGGCGTGCAGAACATGTACGAGATCGACACCTCGATGGCCGTCATCAAGAAGGCCACCGAGCTGACCGGTGTCGAGTACGGCGCGGCCCACGAGTCGGACGTCTCGCTGCGCGTGGTCACCGACCACATGCGCACCTCCGTGATGCTCATCGGCGACGGCGTCACCCCCGGCAACGAGGGCCGCGGTTACGTCCTGCGCCGCATCATGCGCCGCGCCATCCGCAACATGCGCCTCCTCGGCGCCACGGGTCTGGTCGTCAAGGACCTGATCGACGTCGTGATCGAGATGATGGGGCAGCAGTACCCCGAACTCGTCACCGACCGCGAGCGCATCGAGAAGGTCGCCCTGGCCGAGGAGAACGCCTTCGTCAAGACGCTGAAGGCCGGCACCAACATCCTCGACACCGCCGTCACCGAGACCAAGCAGTCCGGTGGCACGGTGCTGGCCGGGGACAGGGCCTTCCTGCTCCACGACACCTGGGGCTTCCCGATCGACCTCACCCTGGAGATGGCCGCCGAACAGGGCCTCTCCGTGGACGAGGACGGCTTCCGCCGTCTGATGAAGGAACAGCGGGAACGCGCCAAGGCCGACGCCCAGGCCAAGAAGACCGGCCACGCCGGTGTCGGCGCCTACCGCGAGATCGCCGACAAGGCCGGGGAGACCGACTTCATCGGTTACTCCGACACCGACGGCGAGTCGACGATCGTCGGCATCCTCGTCGACGGCGCCTCCTCGCCGGCCGCCACCGAGGGCGACGAGGTCGAGATCGTCCTCGACCGCACCCCGTTCTACGCCGAGGGCGGCGGCCAGATCGGCGACACCGGCCGCATCAAGGTGGACACCGGCGCCGTCATCGAGATCCGCGACACGCAGAAGCCGGTACCCGGCGTGTACGTCCACAAGGGCGTCGTCCAGGTCGGCGAGGTCACGCTCGGCGCCAAGGCCCACGCCTCGATCGACCGGCGCCGCCGCACGGCCATCGCCCGCGCCCACTCGGCCACGCACCTCACGCACCAGGCGCTGCGCGACGCCCTCGGCCCGACGGCCGCCCAGGCCGGTTCCGAGAACCAGCCCGGCCGCTTCCGCTTCGACTTCGGTTCCCCGTCCGCCGTCCCGACGGCCGTGATGACCGACGTCGAGCAGAAGATCAACGAGATCCTCGCCCGGGACCTGGACGTCCAGGCCGAGGTCATGGGCATCGACGAGGCCAAGAAGCAGGGCGCCATCGCCGAGTTCGGCGAGAAGTACGGCGAGCGGGTCCGGGTCGTGACCATCGGCGACTTCTCCAAGGAGCTGTGCGGTGGCACGCACGTGCACAACACCTCCCAGCTGGGTCTGGTGAAGCTGCTCGGCGAGTCGTCGATCGGCTCGGGTGTCCGCCGCATCGAGGCCCTCGTCGGCGTCGACGCCTACAACTTCCTGGCCCGTGAGCACACGGTCGTCGCCCAGCTCCAGGAGCTG
The DNA here is from genome assembly GCF_045161545.1 of Streptomyces sp. NBC_00637. Taxonomy (NCBI): domain Bacteria; kingdom Bacillati; phylum Actinomycetota; class Actinomycetes; order Kitasatosporales; family Streptomycetaceae; genus Streptomyces; species Streptomyces sp. NBC_00637. The sequence continues at coordinate 7,040,195 of NZ_CP109046.1, forward strand.
ATCAAGGGCCGTCCGGAAGAGCTCCCGGAGAAGGTCTCCGCCATGCTCGGCAAGCTGAAGGACGCCGAGAAGGAGATCGAGAAGTTCCGCGCGGAGAAGGTCCTCCAGGCCGCCGCCGGTCTCACGGATTCCGCCAAGGACGTCTGCGGTGTCGCCCTCGTCACCGGCCAGGTCCCGGACGGCACGACCCCGGACGACCTGCGCAGGCTCGTGCTCGACGTGCGCGGCCGCATCCAGGGCGGCCGGGCCGCCGTGGTCGCCCTGTTCACGGTGAACAACGGCAAGCCCCTCACGGTCATCGCCACCAACGAGGCCGCCCGCGAGCGCGGTCTCAAGGCCGGCGAGCTGGTCCGTACGGCCGCCAAGACCCTCGGCGGCGGCGGTGGCGGCAAGCCGGACGTCGCTCAGGGCGGCGGCCAGAACCCGTCCGCGGTCGGCGACGCCGTGGACGCCGTCGAGCGGCTCGTGGCGGAAACGGCCAAGTGAGTCAGTCGATGAGGAAGGGCCGTCGACTCGCGATCGACGTCGGGGACGCCCGGATCGGGGTCGCCTCGTGCGACCCCGACGGGATCCTCGCCACCCCGGTGGAGACGGTCCCCGGCCGGGACGTCCCCGCGGCACACCGCCGGCTCGGACAACTGGTCGAGGAGTACGAGCCGATCGAGGTCGTGGTGGGTCTGCCCCGCTCCCTCAAGGGGGGCGAGGGCCCGGCCGCGGTCAAGGTCCGCGGTTTCGCGCAGGAGCTGGCGAACAAAATCGCGCCGGTATCCGTACGTCTGGTGGACGAGCGGATGACGACCGTGACAGCCAGTCAGGGACTGCGTGCCTCGGGTGTGAAGGCGAAGAAGGGCCGCTCGGTGATCGACCAGGCAGCCGCTGTGATCATCCTTCAGCAGGCGCTGGAATCCGAACGGGTGTCAGGTAAAGCGCCGGGCGAGGGCGTCGAAGTGGTCATCTGATCGCGGTACGGTAACGTTCCGCGCGATGTGGCGGCGTTCGAACAGCGGCCGCACAGAGAGAGACGGAACGGTGACGGGCCTGATAAAGCCGCGTGATCGCCGCCTCGCGGCTCTAGGGGATCGATGACTGAGTATGGCCGGGGCCCTGGCTCCGAACCGTGGCATCCGGAGGACCCGTTGTACGGGGACGGCGGATGGGAAGGGCAGCAGGCCCCCACGGGCCATCAGCCTGCCTACGGTGGCCAGCCACAGCACCCCCACTACCCGCAGCAGCAGCAGCCGCAGCAGCAGGAGTACGGCGACTGGCACCAGGGACAGGCGCAGCAGTACGACCAGCAGCAGTACGGACAGCAGCAGTACGACCCGCAGTACCAGGGCTACGACCAGCAGCAGTACGCCGATCAGGGCCAGCAGTTCGCCCACCAGAACCAGCAGCCCTATCACGAGGGGTATCAGGAGGGCGGCTGGGACGGCACGGGCACCCATGCCCACGTCCCCTACGCGGCCGATCCGGGTGACCCCTACGGGCAGCAGGCCGCGGCCTACGGCGCCGAGCAGCCCGACTTCTACGGCACTCCGGACGCGTATCCGCCGCCGGAGCCGCCCGCCCGGCGGCGCGCCGAGCCCGAGCCCGCGCCCGAACCCGAGTCCGAGCAGAAGCCCGACTGGGACCCCGGGCCCGATCAGGGTGAGCACGCCTTCTTCGCGGGCGGCGGGGCCGAGGACGACGAGGACGACGACGAGCCGGAGGGCCGCGGCGACCGGCGGGGCCGGGGCGGCAAGGGCACGAAGACCAAGAAGGGCAAGAAGAGCCGCAACGGCTGCGCCTGCCTGGTCGTCGTGCTGGTGTTCGGCGGCGGCGTCGCGGGCGTCGGGTATTTCGGCTACGACTACTACCAGAATCGTTACGGCGCGGCTCCGGACTTCGCGGGCGAGGGCACCAAGCAGACCGTGAGCGTCGAGGTGCCCAAGGGCTCCGGCGGTGCCGCGATCGGCCGACTGCTGAAGGACGCCGGCGTGGTCAAGAGCGTCGACGCGTTCGTCTCGGCGTTCACGAACAATCCCGAAGCGGGAGGCATCCAGGCGGGCGCATACATCCTGAAGAAGGAGATGTCCGCGAAGAACGCCGTGGAGATGATGCTCGACCCCAAGAGCCAGGCCAACGTGATGGTCACTCCGGGGCAGCGGAACGTGGCCGTCTACAAAATCATCGACGCCAAACTCGGACTTGCCTCCGGTGCCACCAGAAAAGTGGCGGAGAGCGATTACAAGACGCTCGGTCTGCCCGCCTGGGCGAACGACAACGATGACATCAAGGACCCGCTGGAGGGCTTCCTCTTCCCGGGGACGTACGCCGCGGCCAAGGGCATGAAGCCCGCGGCGGTCCTGAAGTCGATGGTCGCCCACGCCAACGAGGTGTACGGCGAGTACGACCTCGACGCGAAGGCCAAGGCGCTCAAGCTCGAGAACCCGTTGCAGGTCATCACGGTCGCCAGCCTCGTCCAGGCCGAGGGCAAGACGCACGACGACTACCGCAAGATGGCGGAGGTCGTCTACAACCGGCTCAAGCCGACGAACGACCAGACCAACCAACTGCTCCAGTTCGACTCGACCTTCAACTACCTGAAGGGCGAGAGCAAGATCGACATCAGCGAGTCCGAGATCAACAGCAACAAGGACCCGTACAACACCTACACCAACAAGGGCCTGACGCCCGGACCGATCGGGAATCCCGGCGAGGACGCGCTGAAGGCCACCATGAATCCGACCACCGACGGCTGGATCTATTTCGTGGCCACCGACGGTGAGAGCAACACGGAATTCGCCAAGACCTACGCGGATTTCCAGAAACTCAAGGACAAGTTCGATGCCAGTACGGGCAACTGACGCCCGCCGGGCCGCGGTACTCGGCAGCCCCATCGTCCACTCCCTCTCCCCGGTGCTGCACCGCGCCGCGTACGAGGCACTGGAACTCACCGGCTGGTCGTACGACCGGTTCGACGTCGACGAGGAGGCCCTGCCCTCCTTCGTGACCGGGCTCGGCGCCGAATGGGCCGGCCTGTCGCTGACCATGCCGCTGAAGCGCGCGGTCATCCCGCTGCTCGACGAGATCAGCGAGACGGCGGCCTCCGTCGAGGCGGTCAACACCCTCGTGTTCACCGAGGACGGCCGACGGCTCGGCGACAACACGGACATCCCCGGCATGGTCGCCGCCCTGCGCGAGCGTGGCGTCGAACAGGTCGACTCGGCCGCGATCCTCGGCGCCGGCGCGACCGCGTCCTCCGCCCTGGCCGCCCTGTCGCGGGTCTGCGCCGGAGAGATCGTCACCTACGTCCGCAGCGCGGCCCGCGCCGCCGAGATGCGGCAGTGGGGCGAGCGGCTCGACGTCGACGTCCGGATCGCCGACTGGGCGGACGCCGCAGACGCGCTGCGCTTCCCGCTGGTCGTCGCGACCACCCCGGCGGGGGCCACGGACGCCCTCGCCGCCTCGGTGCCGGAGCGCCCCACCACCCTCTTCGACGTGCTCTACGACCCGTGGCCGACCGAGCTGGCCGCCCGCTGGTCCATGTTCGGCGGCGCCGTCGTCAGCGGCCTCGACCTGCTCGTGCACCAGGCGGTCCTCCAGGTGGAGCAGATGACCGGCCGGGCCCCGGCGCCGGTGGAGGCCATGCGACAGGCGGGCGAGCACGCCCTCGCCGCCCGCGGGGCCTCGCACCACCCGTGAGCCCCTCACCGGCCGCTGCACCGTCCGCTTGCTGGACCGGCGACCGGTTCCAGGGCCGGGACGTGGGAGGATCGGAGGTGGCGGGCCAGGGCCGCGCACCCGGTCACGCCAGCGACGTACGCGATGGACGCGCGTGCGCAGAGCAGTACCAGGGCGCGAGCACTGAGGAGCATCGTTGAGCAGGCTGCGTTGGCTGACCGCGGGGGAATCCCACGGTCCCGCACTTGTCGCGACGCTGGAGGGCCTTCCCGCCGGCGTGCCGATCACCACCGAGATGGTCGCCGACCACCTCGCGCGGCGACGGCTCGGCTATGGGCGTGGTGCGCGCATGAAGTTCGAGCGCGACGAGGTCACCTTCCTCGGCGGTGTCCGGCACGGCCTGACCATGGGGTCCCCGGTCGCCGTCATGGTGGGCAACACGGAGTGGCCGAAGTGGGAACAGGTCATGGCGGCCGACCCGGTCGACCCGGAGATCCTCGCCGGCCTCGCCCGCAACGCCCCCCTCACCCGCCCGCGCCCCGGCCACGCCGACCTCGCCGGGATGCAGAAGTACGGCTTCGACGAGGCCCGGCCGATCCTGGAGCGCGCCTCCGCGCGTGAGACGGCCGCCCGGGTCGCGCTGGGCGCGGTGGCCCGGTCGTACCTGAAGGAGACGGCCGGCATCGAGATCGTCTCGCACGTCGTCGAGCTGGCGGCCGCGAAGGCGCCCTACGGCGTCCTGCCGACCCCCGCGGACGTCGAGAAGCTGGACGCGGACCCGGTCCGCTGCCTGGACTCGGACGCCTCGAAGGCGATGGTCGCGGAGATCGACCAGGCCCACAAGGACGGCGACACCCTCGGCGGCGTCGTCGAGGTGCTGGCGTACGACGTCCCGGTCGGCCTCGGCTCGCACGTGCACTGGGACCGCCGGCTGGACGCCCGCCTGGCCGCGGCCCTGATGGGCATCCAGGCGATCAAGGGCGTCGAGGTCGGCGACGGCTTCGACCTCGCGCGCGTGCCGGGTTCGAAGGCGCACGACGAGATCGTCACCACGCCCGAGGGCATCAGGCGCGCCAGCGGCCGTTCCGGCGGCACCGAGGGCGGCCTCACCACCGGCGAGCTGCTGCGCGTCCGCGCGGCGATGAAGCCCATCGCGACCGTGCCGCGGGCCCTGAAGACGGTGGACGTCGCCACCGGCGAGGCCACCCAGGCGCACCACCAGCGCTCCGACGTGTGCGCGGTCCCGGCCGCCGGGATCGTCGCCGAGGCGATGGTCGCGCTGGTGCTCGCCGACGCGGTGGCGGAGAAGTTCGGCGGCGACAGCGTCCCCGAGACCCGCCGCAACGTGCGGTCGTACCTCGACAGTCTGCACATCCGATGAGCGGGCCGGTGGTCGTCCTCGTCGGCCCGATGGGCGTCGGCAAGTCCACCGTCGGGCAGCTGCTCGCCGAGCGGCTCGGTGTCGCCTACCGGGACACCGACGACGACATCGTCGCCGAGGCGGGCCGCAGCATCGCGGAGATCTTCGTCGACGAGGGCGAGGACGCCTTCCGTGCGGTCGAGAAGCGGGCCGTGCGGCGCGCGCTCGCCGAGCACGACGGCGTGCTGGCGCTCGGCGGCGGCTCGATCCTGGACGCCGACACCCGCGGGCTCCTGGCCGGGCAGCGCGTGGTCTACCTGGCCATGGACGTCGAGGAAGCCGTCAAGCGGACCGGTCTGAACGCGGCGCGCCCGCTGCTTGCCGTCAATCCGCGCAAGCAGTGGCGCGAACTGATGGACGCCCGCCGCCACCTCTACGAGGGCGTCGCGACCGCGGTCGTGACCACGGACGGCCGTACGCCCGAAGAGGTCGGCCAAGCAGCCCTGGACGCTTTGGAGTTGAAGGAAGTATGAGCAGCGAGTCCGTCACGCGGATCCGGGTCGGCGGCAGCGCGGGTTCGGAGCCGTACGAGGTTCTGATCGGCCGTCAGTTGCTGGGCGAGCTGGGCGGGTTGATCGGTGACCGCGTGAAGCGGGTCGCCGTGATCCACCCCGAGGCGCTCGCCGGCACCGGGGAGGCGCTCCGCGCCGACCTGGCCGAACAGGGCTACGAGGCCGTCGCCATCCAGGTGCCGAACGCCGAGGAGGCCAAGACCGCCGAGGTCGCCGCCTACTGCTGGAAGGCGCTCGGCCAGTCCGGGTTCACCCGCACCGACGTCGTCGTGGGCGTCGGCGGGGGCTCCACCACGGACCTGGCCGGGTTCGTCGCCGCTACCTGGCTGCGCGGGGTGCGCTGGATCGCCGTCCCGACGACCGTGCTGGCCATGGTCGACGCGGCCGTCGGCGGCAAGACCGGCATCAACACCGCCGAGGGCAAGAACCTCGTCGGTGCCTTCCACCCGCCGGCCGGTGTGCTGTGCGACCTGGCCGCGCTGGACTCCCTGCCGGTCAACGACTACGTCTCCGGGCTCGCCGAGATCATCAAGGCCGGCTTCATCGCCGACCCGGCGATCCTCGAACTGATCGAGTCCGACCCCGAGGCCGCCCGCACCCCGGCGGGCCCGCACACCGCCGAGCTCATCGAGCGTTCCATCAGGGTCAAGGCGGACGTCGTGTCGTCCGACCTGAAGGAGTCGGGCCTGCGGGAGATCCTGAACTACGGCCACACCCTGGCGCACGCGATCGAGAAGAACGAGCGCTACAAGTGGCGGCACGGCGCGGCCGTGTCGGTGGGCATGCACTTCGCCGCCGAACTGGGCCGCCTCGCGGGCCGGCTGGACGACGCGACGGCCGACCGCCACCGCACGGTCCTGGAGTCGGTGGGACTGCCGCTGCACTACCGCCATGACCAGTGGCCCAAGCTGCTGGAGAACATGAAGGTCGACAAGAAGTCCCGCGGCGACCTGCTGCGGTTCATCGTCCTGGACGGCCTCGCCAAGCCGAACGTCCTCGAGGGTCCCGACCCGGCCGTCCTGCTGGCCGCGTACGGGGAGGTCGGCGAGTAGGAGCGCGGGATGGGCGAGTAGGTCCGCCCGCTTCCCTTCCGCCCGATTCGCTTTCCACGGCGGGCACTTCGGACCGCCCCCGGCCGTTCACCAAACGACGGCCGGGGGCGGTACCGTTCAGTAGCGAAGAGGGGGTTTCGCGCCCCTCACAACCAGCGCCCATTGCCTGTACGAGACGGAGTGGCACCGGATGCAGCACGCAGTGGGTTCTCCGCTGCCGCCGCCCCACCAGCCGGGTGGCGCCCCCCAGCAGCAGCCGGGGTACCTCGGCGCCCCCTCGGGCCCGGTGCCGCCCGCGCCCGAGCCACCGGTCCCTCCCGTGCCGCCGCCACCGGCCCCGCAGCACGCCCCGGGCCCGCAGGGCACCGATACCACCGGGCACGTCCGACTGCCGCCGGGCGGCCCCGTCCCGATGCCCAGCGCGCCGCCCGCCCCGACCGTCCCCGACCCGGCGGCCACCACGCTGGCGGTACTGCTGATCGGCCCGGCGGGCGCCGGAAAGACGAGCGTCGCCAAGTTCTGGGCCGACCACCGCCGGGTGCCCACGGCCCACGTCAGCCTCGACGACGTGCGGGAATGGGTGCGTTCGGGCTTCGCCGACCCGCAGTCCGGGTGGAACGACCACTCCGAGGCCCAGTACCGTCTGGCCCGCCGCACCTGTGGCTTCGCCGCGCGCAACTTCCTGGCCAACGGCATCTCGTGCATCCTGGACGACGCGATCTTCCCCGACCGCCCGGCCGTGGGCCTGGGTGGCTGGAAACGGCACGTGGGCCCGGGTCTGCTGCCCGTCGTCCTCCTGCCCGGCCTGGAAGTGGTCCTGGAGCGCAACGCCGAACGCGCCGGCAACCGCCGCCTCACCGACGAGGAGGTGGCCCGTATCCACGGCCGCATGGCCGGCTGGTACGGCTCCGGCCTGCCCATCATCGACAACTCCCAACTGGACGTCCCGACCACGGCAAGGGTCCTGGACGACGTCCTGGCGAGGGCGATCGCGAGCCCCCCGAAGTGGTAGAGCGCCCCCGCGCGCTCCCGTCCGGCCCGGACCGTTCCCCCGAACGCCTCCCCAACCGGCACAATCCGGCCACTCCTCCTACGCTCGTGTCATGTCAGAGGTCTACGCGTCCCGCCGCACCCGGCTGAGAGAACGCTGCAACGCCAGCGGCAGCGCCACCGCGCTGATCTCCCGCCCCGCCAACGTGAGATACCTCGCCGGTGCGGCCCCGCGCGGCGCCGTCCTGCTGCTGGGCAGACGTGAGGATCTTCTCGTCTGCACGGGCCCGCCCGACGACCGCCCGAGCGAGGGCCGGCCGGACGAGGCCCTGCGGATCCACGTGCTGCGCCTGCCCGGAGGCGATCCGGCGGTCGCCGCCGCCGATCTCCTCGTGGGCGAGGGCGGCGACTCCCTCGCGGTGGAGGAGCACCACCTCACGGTGGCCCGCCACCGCGCGTTGAGCTCCGTCGCGCCCCGGCTGCGCCTCGCCGACCTGGGCGGCGCGGTGGAGCAGCTGAGAGTGGTGAAGGACGAGGAGGAGATCTCCTGCCTGCGGATCGGCGCCGAGATCGCCGACCAGGCCCTGGGCGAGCTGCTGGAGTCCATCCTGGTGGGCCGTACGGAACGGCATCTCGCCCTCGAACTGGAACGGCGTCTCGTCGATCACGGTGCCGACGGCCCCGCCTTCCCCACCTCGGTCGCCACCGGCCCGAACTCCGGCCGGCGCGGCCACCGGCCCACCGACCGCCGGGTCGAGGAAGGCGACTTTCTCTCCGTCTGCCTGGGGGCGAGCTACCGCGGCTACCGCTGCGAGATCGGCCGTACCTTCGTGATCGGCACGTCCCCCGCCGACTGGCAGATCGAGCTGTACGACCTCGTCTTCGCTGCCCAGCGGGCCGGACGCGAGGCCCTGGTACCCGGCGCCGCCTTCCGGGACGTGGACCGCGCGGCCCGCCAGATCCTGGACTCCGCGGGGCACTCCGAGGGCCTTCCGGCGCTCACCGGGCATGGGGTCGGGCTCGAAATCGAGGAGGACCCGCAGCTGTCTCCCGCGGCCATGGGTAAACTGGACGCTTGCGTGCCGGTCACCGTCGAACCGGGGGTCCACCTCCCGGGCCGGGGCGGTGTCAGGATCGATGACACGCTCGTCGTGCGCCCCGAGGCGGACGGCGGACCCGAGCTACTCACCATTACGACCAAGGAGCTGCTCGCCCTCTAGGCAGGTGCGTGCACCGGGGTCGTCCACGTCAGTCCAGGAGATTCCGCAACCGTGGCTTCCACGAACGACCTCAAGAACGGCCTGGTGCTCAAGCTCGAAGGCGGCCAGCTCTGGTCCGTCGTCGAGTTCCAGCACGTCAAGCCCGGCAAGGGCCCGGCCTTCGTGCGCACCAAGCTGAAGAACGTGCTTTCCGGCAAGGTCGTCGACAAGACGTTCAACGCCGGCGTCAAGGTCGAGACGGCCACTGTCGACAAGCGCGACATGCAGTTCTCGTACATGGACGGCGAGTACTTCGTCTTCATGGACATGGAGACCTACGACCAGCTGATGGTCGACCGCAAGGCCGTCGGCGACGCCGCCAACTTCCTGATCGAGGGCTTCACGGCCACCGTCGCGCAGCACGAGGGCGAGGTGCTCTTCGTCGAGCTGCCGGCCGCCGTCGAGCTCGTCGTGCAGGAGACCGAGCCGGGCCTGCAGGGGGACCGCTCCACCGGTGGCACCAAGCCCGCCACCCTGGAGACCGGTCACCAGATCAACGTCCCGCTCTTCATCACCACCGGTGAGAAGATCAAGGTCGACACCCGCACCAGCGACTACCTCGGCCGGGTGAACAGCTAACCGTGGCTGCCCGCAACACGGCCCGCAAGCGCGCCTTCCAGATCCTCTTCGAGGGCGACCAGCGCGGAGTCGACGTCCTGACGGTCCTCGCGGACTGGATCCGGCTCTCCCGGGCCGACACCCGGCAGCCGCCGGTCAGCGAGTACACCATGCAGTTGGTCGAGGGGTACGCCGGGTACGCGCGGCGCATCGACGACCTGATCTCGCAGTACTCGGTCGGCTGGACGCTGGACCGGATGCCGGTCGTCGACCGCAACATCCTGCGTCTCGGCGCCTACGAGCTGATCTGGGCCGACGAGACCCCGGACGCGGTCGTCCTCGACGAGATGGTGCAGCTCGCCAAGGAGTTCTCCACGGACGAGTCGCCGTCGTTCGTCAACGGCCTGCTCGGCCGGTTCAAGGAGCTCAAGCCGTCACTGCGCCGGGACGAGGCGTAACGGCACAGCCGTACGGCAGTCGTACGACAACGCCTGAGGGCCCGCAGCGACACGCTGCGGGCCCTCAGGCGTATCTCCGGCACCCGGTGCCTCCGAGCCCCCGCGGGCCCGCAGACAGCCGCCGGGGTGGCCGGAACCATCAGGTTCCGGCCACCCCGGCGGCACGTTTCTGCTGAGCGCTGCGACCGGCTGTGGCCTCAGCCCTCCTCGTGGGAGACCGCGCGACGCGCGTCCGCGTCCAGGACGCCCCAGCTGATCAGCTGCTCGGTCAGGACCGAGGGGGACTGGTCGTAGATGACGGCGAGCGTGCGCAGGTCGTCCTGGCGGATCGACAACACCTTGCCGTTGTAGTCACCGCGCTGCGACTGGATCGTGGCCGCGTACCGCTGAAGGGGACCCGCCTTCTCGACCGGCACGTGGGCCAGTCGCTCCAGGTCCAGGACCAGCTTCGGCGGCGGCTCCGCGGCCCCGCCCGGAGTGGTGCCCGGCAGCAGTTCCTGCACGGGAACGCCGTAGAAGTCCGCCAGCTCGGCAAGGCGCTGCACGGTCACGGCGCGGTCGCCGCGCTCGTACGAACCGACCACGACCGCCTTCCAGCGTCCCTGGGACTTCTCCTCGACACCGTGGAGGGAAAGGCCCTGCTGGGTGCGGATCGCCCGGAGCTTGGCCCCGAGCTGTTTGGCGTATTCGCTGGACATATAGCTCCCCGGCACTGGGTCGACGCGGCACGAGCCGCGTGCTGGTAACTCACTGTGAGGTTACGCAGCGTGATTCTTCTGAGTCAAGCCGAATGGTCCACACCGACGCTTCCGTGGTATCCCCGGCCGGTTACGCCAAGGGGGTGATCGGGGCGGTGCCGCGGCCTGCTACCGTGGATGGCGCAAATCCGACGTCCTTTAAGGTCCGTCCCGTGAGGCGGAGAAGGAGGTCCGTTTCTTATGGACAAGCAGGACATTCAGCAGGACTCCCGGCAAGCCGACGCGCGGCCCGTGCTCGAAGGCCCCGACATCGCACGGGTACTGACCCGTATCGCCCACGAGATCGTCGAACGCGCCAAGGGCGCCGACGACGTGGTGCTGCTCGGCATCCCGACCCGTGGCGTCTTCCTCGCCCAGCGGCTCGCCGCCAAGCTCGAGCAGATCACCGAGCGCACGATCCCGGTCGGCTCCCTCGACATCACCATGTACCGCGACGACCTGCGCATGCACCCGCCGCGTGCGCTGGCCCGCACGGAGATTCCCGGTGACGGCCTGGACGGCAAGCTCATCGTCCTCGTCGACGACGTGCTCTTCTCCGGCCGCACCATCCGCGCCGCCCTCGACGCCCTGAACGACCTCGGGCGCCCGCGCGCGGTCCAGCTCGCCGTCCTCGTCGACCGCGGCCACCGGGAACTGCCCATCCGCGCCGACTACGTCGGCAAGAACCTCCCCACGTCGTTGCGGGAGACGGTCAAGGTCCAGCTCGCCGAGGAGGACGGTCGCGACACCGTGCTGCTCGGTGTGAAGCCGGCCGCCCAGCAGTAGCACGCGCGCGTGCGGCCCCCGTGCCGTGCGCCTCACAGCCGTGCCCTGCACGCCCGTGATCTCCCCCACCTGAACTGCCTTACGGAGCCTGACAGATGCAGCGTCATCTCATCTCGGCCGCCGACCTCACCCGCGACGACGCCGTCCTGATCCTCGACACCGCCGAGGAGATGGCCCGGGTCGCCGACCGGCCCATCAAGAAACTGCCGACCCTGCGCGGCCGCACGATCGTCAACCTCTTCTTCGAGGACTCCACGCGTACGCGCATCTCCTTCGAGGCCGCCGAGAAGCGCCTCTCCGCGGACGTCATCAACTTCTCCGCCAAGGGTTCGTCGGTGTCGAAGGGCGAGTCCCTGAAGGACACCGCGCAGACGCTGGAGGCCATGGGCGTCGACGCGGTCGTCATCCGGCACGGCGCCTCCGGCGCGCCCTACCGCCTGGCCACCTCCGGCTGGATCGACGCGGTCGTCGTCAACGCGGGCGACGGCACCCACCAGCACCCCACCCAGGCACTCCTGGACGCCTTCACCATGCGTCGCCGGCTGGTGGGCCGGGACGCCGGGATCGGCCAGGACCTCGCCGGCAAGCGCATCACGATCGTCGGCGACGTGCTGCACAGCCGGGTCGCCCGTTCCAACGTCGACCTGCTGCACACGCTCGGCGCCGAGGTCACCCTGGTCGCCCCGCCCACCCTCGTGCCGGTCGGCATCGAGACCTGGCCGTGCGAGGTGTCGTACGACCTCGACAGCACGCTGCCGAAGTCCGACGCGGTGATGATGCTGCGGGTGCAGCGCGAGCGGATGAACGCCGCGTTCTTCCCCACCGAGCGCGAGTACTCGCGGCGCTACGGCCTCGACGGCGACCGCATGGCGCGGATGCCCGAGCACGCCATCGTCATGCACCCCGGCCCGATGGTCCGCGGCATGGAGATCACCGCCGAGGTCGCCGACTCCGAGCGCTGCACCGTCGTCGAGCAGGTCGCCAACGGCGTGTCCATCCGGATGGCCGTCCTCTACCTGCTCCTGGGCGGCAACGAGCCCGCCGTCAGCCACGCCCGCACCACCGAGGAGAAGTAAGAACCATGAGCAAGATCCTGATCCGTGGTGCGAAGGTGCTCGGCTCCGAGCCGCAGGACGTCCTGATCGACGGCGCGGTCGTCGAGGCCGTCGGCGCGGGGCTGTCCGCGGAGGGCGCCGAGGTCGTCGAGGCCGGCGGCAAGGTCCTGCTGCCGGGCCTGGTCGACCTGCACACCCATCTGCGCGAGCCGGGCCGCGAGGACTCCGAGACGGTGCTCACGGGCACCCGCGCGGCCGCTTCCGGCGGCTACACGGCCGTGTTCGCCATGGCCAACACCTTCCCCGTCGCCGACACCGCGGGGGTGGTCGAGCAGGTCTACCGGCTCGGGCAGGAGCACGGCTACTGCGACGTGCAGCCCATCGGAGCCGTCACCGTCGGCCTGGAGGGCCGCAAGCTCGCCGAGCTGGGCGCCATGCACGAGTCGGCGGCCGGCGTCACCGTCTTCTCCGACGACGGCAAGTGCGTCGACGACGCCGTGATCATGCGCCGGGCCCTGGAGTACGTGAAGGCCTTCGGCGGGGTCGTCGCCCAGCACGCGCAGGAGCCGCGGCTGACCGAGGGCGCCCAGATGAACGAGGGCGTCGTCTCCGCCGAGCTGGGGCTCGGGGGCTGGCCGGCGGTGGCCGAGGAGTCGATCATCGCCCGGGACGTCCTGCTCGCCGAGCACGTCGGCTCCCGCGTCCACATCTGTCACCTCTCCACCGCCGGGTCCGTCGAGATCGTCCGCTGGGCCAAGTCCCGCGGCATCGACGTCACCGCCGAGGTCACCCCGCACCACCTGCTCCTCACCGACGAGCTGGTCCGGTCGTACAACCCGGTCTACAAGGTGAATCCGCCGCTGCGCACCGAGCGCGACGTGCGCGCCCTGCGCGAGGCGCTCGCCGACGGCACCATCGACATCGTCGCCACCGACCACGCCCCGCACCCGCACGAGGACAAGGACTGCGAGTGGGCCGCGGCCGCCATGGGCATGGTCGGCCTGGAGACCGCGTTGTCGGTGGTCCAGGAGACGATGGTGGAGACGGGCCTGCTGGACTGGGCCGGGGTCGCGAGCCGGATGTCGTTCAAGCCCGCCCAGATCGGGCAGGCCAAGGGCCACGGGCGTCCCGTCTCGGCAGGTGAGCCCGCCAACCTCACGCTCGTCGACACGGAATACCGTGGGTCGGTGGACCCCGCGGGCTTCGCCTCGCGCAGCCGGAACACCCCGTACGAGGGGCGTGAGCTGCCGGGCCGTGTCACGCACACGTGGCTCCGGGGCAAGGCCACGCTCGTCGACGGGAAGCTCACGTGACATCTGCTGCACTACTGCTCGCGGCCGAGAAGGAATCGGCCGAAGTGACCGACTGGGCCGCGCGGATCGGCTGGGTGGTCGGTCTCGGCCTCTTCGTCGCGCTCGTGTACTGGCTGATGCGCGAGGGCTGGAAGTGGCGCGGCACGCTCCAGAGCGACCTGCCCGAGCTCCTCGCCGCGCCGGACGACCCCGGCGCGGTGAGACTGGGCATGAGCGGGCGCTACCACGGCTCCACCACCGCCGGGCAGTGGCTCGACCGCATCGTCGCGCACGGCCTGGGCACCCGCAGCCGGGTCGAGCTGACCCTGACGGCGGCGGGACTGGACGTCGTACGCCCCGGCGCGACCGACTTCTTCGTCCCGGCCGCCGCCCTGCGCGAGGCACGGCTCGACAAGGGCATCGCCGGCAAGGTCCTCACCGAGGGCGGACTGCTGGTGGTGACCTGGGCGCACGGCGACAGGCTGCTCGACTCCGGATTCCGCTCGGACCACGCGGCCGAGCACGGCGAGTGGGTCGACGCCATCAACTCCATGATCGACAAGACGGAAAACCCGACGGAAACGGAAGGCGCACGATGACGACCTCCACCAGGGGAACCACCAGGGTTCCCGCCGTACTCGTCCTGGAGGACGGCCGGATCTTCCGCGGCCGTGCCTACGGGGCCGTGGGGGAGACCTTCGGCGAAGCGGTGTTCTCCACCGGTATGACCGGCTACCAGGAGACCCTGACCGACCCGTCGTACGACCGCCAGATCGTCGTCGCGACCGCCCCGCAGATCGGCAACACCGGCTGGAACGACGAGGACGACGAGTCGGGCCGCATCTGGGTCTCCGGCTACGTCGTGCGCGACCCCGCGCGCGTGCCGTCCAACTGGCGTGCCAAGCGCTCCCTGGACGACGAGCTCGTCGCGCAGAACGTGGTCGGCATCTCCGGCATCGACACCCGGGCGCTCACCCGCCACCTCCGCGAGAGCGGCTCGATGCGCGCCGGTGTCTTCTCCGGCGACGCGATCCGCTCGGAGACCGAGCTCCTCGCGCGCGTGCAGGCCCAGCCGCAGATGAAGGGCGCGAGCCTCTACGAGGAGGTCGCCACCAAGGAGGCCTACGTCGTCCCGGCGGTCGGCGAGAAGCGGTTCACCGTCGCCGCCATCGACCTCGGCATCAAGGGCATGACCCCGCACCGCATGGCCGAGCGCGGCATCGAGGTGCACGTGCTCCCTGCGACGGTCTCCGCGGCGGAGGTGTACGCCGTCAACCCCGACGGCGTGTTCTTCTCCAACGGCCCGGGCGACCCGGCCACCGCCGAGGGCCCGGTCGCGCTGATGACCGAGGTGCTCGAGCGCAGGACGCCGCTCTTCGGCATCTGCTTCGGCAACCAGATCCTCGGCCGCGCCCTCGGCTTCGGCACCTACAAGCTGAAGTACGGCCACCGCGGCATCAACCAGCCGGTCCAGGACCGTACGACCGGCAAGGTCGAGGTCACCGCGCACAACCACGGGTTCGCCGTGGACGCGCCGCTCGACAAGGTGAGCGAGACCAACTTCGGCCGCGCCGAGGTCTCGCACGTCTGCCTCAACGACGACGTCGTGGAGGGGCTCCAGCTGCTCGACCAGCCGGCCTTCTCCGTCCAGTACCACCCCGAAGCGGCAGCGGGCCCCCACGACGCCGCCTACCTGTTCGACCGCTTCGTTTCCCTGATGGAGGGCCAGCGTGCCTAAGCGCACCGATATCCAGTCCGTCCTGGTCATCGGCTCCGGCCCGATCGTCATCGGTCAGGCCGCCGAGTTCGACTACTCCGGCACCCAGGCGTGCCGCATCCTGCGCGCCGAAGGCCTGCGCGTCATCCTGGTCAACTCCAACCCGGCGACGATCATGACCGACCCGGAGATCGCCGACGCCACGTACGTCGAGCCGATCACCCCGGAGTTCGTCGAGAAGATCATCGCCAAGGAGCGTCCGGACGTCCTGCTTCCGACCCTCGGCGGCCAGACGGCCCTCAACACCGCGATCTCCATGCACGAGCAGGGGGTGCTGGAGAAGTACGGCGTCGAGCTGATCGGCGCCAACGTCGAGGCGATCAACAAGGGCGAGGACCGCGACCTCTTCAAGGGCGTCGTCGAGGCCGTCCGCGAGAAGATCGGGCACGGCGAGTCCGCCCGGTCCGTGATCTGCCACACCATGGACGACGTGATCGCGGGCGTCGAGACGCTCGGCGGCTACCCCGTCGTCGTCCGCCCCTCCTTCACCATGGGCGGCGCCGGCTCTGGCTTCGCCCACGACGAGGAGGAGCTGCGCCGCATCGCGGGCCAGGGCCTGACGCTCTCGCCGACCACCGAGGTGCTCCTGGAGGAGTCCATCCTCGGCTGGAAGGAGTACGAGCTGGAGCTGATGCGCGACAAGAACGACAACGTCGTGGTCGTCTGCTCCATCGAGAACTTCGACCCGATGGGCGTCCACACCGGCGACTCGATCACCGTCGCCCCGGCGATGACGCTGACCGACCGCGAGTACCAGCGGCTGCGCGACATCGGCATCGCGATCATCCGCGAGGTCGGCGTCGACACCGGCGGCTGCAACATCCAGTTCGCGGTCAACCCCGAGGACGGCCGCATCATCGTCATCGAGATGAACCCGCGCGTGTCGCGTTCCTCGGCCCTCGCCTCCAAGGCCACCGGCTTCCCGATCGCCAAGATCGCGGCCAAGCTCGCCGTCGGCTACACCCTCGACGAGATCCCGAACGACATCACGCGGGAGACGCCGGCCTCCTTCGAGCCGACGCTCGACTACGTGGTCGTCAAGGCTCCGCGCTTCGCCTTCGAGAAGTTCCCGAGCGCCGACTCCACGCTGACCACGACCATGAAGTCGGTCGGCGAGGCCATGGCCATCGGCCGCAACTTCACCGAGGCCTTCCAGAAGGCGCTGCGCTCGCTGGAGAAGAAGGGCAGCCAGTTCACGTTCGTCGGCGAGCCCGGAAACAAGGACGAGCTGCTGCGCGAGGCCGTACGGCCCACCGACGGCCGCATCAACACCGTCATGCAGGCCATCCGCGCGGGCGCCACCCCCGAGGAGGTCTTCGAGTTCACGAAGATCGACCCCTGGTTCGTCGACCAGCTCTTCCTCATCAAGGAGACCGCCGACGAGCTGGCCGCCGCCGCCCGCCTGGACGTCGAGCTGCTCGCCGAGGCCAAGCGGCACGGCTTCTCCGACCAGCAGATCGCCGAGATCCGCGGGCTGCGCGAGGACGTCGTGCGCGAGGTCCGGCACGCGCTGGGCATCCGCCCGGTCTACAAGACGGTCGACACCTGCGCCGCCGAGTTCGCCGCGAAGACGCCGTACTTCTACTCCTCCTACGACGAGGAGAGCGAGGTCGCGCCCCGCGAGAAGCCGGCCGTCATCATCCTGGGCTCCGGCCCGAACCGCATCGGCCAGGGCATCGAGTTCGACTACTCCTGCGTCCACGCCTCCTTCGCGCTGTCCGACGCCGGGTACGAGACCGTGATGGTCAACTGCAACCCGGAGACCGTCTCCACGGACTACGACACCTCCGACCGTCTGTACTTCGAGCCGCTGACGCTCGAGGACGTGCTGGAGATCGTCCACGCCGAGACGCTGGCCGGCCCGGTTGCCGGTGTCGTCGTCCAGCTCGGCGGCCAGACCCCGCTGGGCCTGGCGCAGGCGCTGAAGGACAACGGCGTGCCGATCGTCGGCACCCCGCCCGAGGCCATCCACGCGGCCGAGGACCGGGGCGCCTTCGGGCGCGTGCTCGCCGAGGCCGGTCTGCCGGCCCCGAAGCACGGCACGGCCACCACCTTCGCCGAGGCCAAGGCCATCGCGGACGAGATCGGCTACCCCGTCCTGGTGCGGCCCTCGTACGTGCTCGGCGGCCGCGGCATGGAGATCGTCTACGACGAGACCCGGCTGTCGTCCTACATCGCCGAGTCGACCGAGATCAGCCCGACCCGGCCGGTCCTCGTCGACCGCTTCCTCGACGACGCCATCGAGATCGACGTCGACGCGCTCTACGACGGCGAGGAGCTGTACCTCGGCGGCGTCATGGAGCACATCGAGGAGGCCGGCATCCACTCCGGCGACTCGGCGTGCGCCCTGCCCCCCATCACCCTGGGCGGCTTCGACATCAAGCGCCTGCGGGCCTCCACCGAGGCCATCGCCAAGGGCGTCGGTGTGCGCGGTCTGATCAACATCCAGTTCGCGATGGCCGGTGACATCCTCTACGTCCTGGAGGCCAACCCGCGCGCGTCCCGCACCGTCCCCTTCACCTCGAAGGCGACCGCGGTGCCGCTGGCGAAGGCCGCCGCCCGGATCTCGCTGGGCGCGACCGTCGCCGAGCTGCGCGCCGAGGGGCTGCTCCCGGCGACCGGCGACGGCGGCGAGCTGCCGCTGGACGCGCCGATCTCCGTCAAGGAGGCCGTGATGCCGTGGACCCGCTTCCGGGACACCTCCGGCCGCGGGGTCGACACCGTCCTCGGCCCGGAGATGCGCTCCACCGGCGAGGTCATGGGCATCGACTCCGTCTTCGGCACGGCGTACGCCAAGTCGCAGGCCGCCGCGTACGGCCCGCTGCCCACCAAGGGCCGCGCCTTCATCTCGGTCGCCAACCGCGACAAGCGCTCGATGATCTTCCCGGCCCGTGAACTGGTCGGCCACGGCTTCGAGCTGCTCGCCACCTCCGGCACCGCCGAGGTCCTCAAGCGCAACGGCATCAACGCCACCGTCGTGCGCAAGCAGTCCGAGGGCACCGGCCCGAACGGCGAGAAGACGATCGTCCAGCTCATCCACGACGGCGAGGTCGACCTCATCGTCAACACCCCGTACGGCACCGGCGGCCGCCTCGACGGCTACGAGATCCGTACGGCGGCCGTGGCGCGGTCCGTGCCGTGCCTGACGACGGTCCAGGCGCTCGCCGCGGCCGTCCAGGGCATCGACGCCCTCAACCACGGGGGCGTGGGCGTGCGCTCACTCCAAGAACACGCGGAACACCTGACCGCGGCCCGCGACTAGCAGCCCTCAGGGGGACACCGGAAACGGTGTCCCCCTCTTCATGACACCTCTTCGCGAGGCTCCTTGGAGGACATGATCATGTACAAGCAATTCTTCCGGCTGGTCTTCCAGCGGATGGACCCCGAGCGCGCCCACCACCTGGCCTTCCGCTGGATCCGGCTCGCCGTCCGGATCCCGGTGCTGCGCACGTTCCTCGCGGCCGCCCTGGCCCCCCGGTACGAGGAACTGCGCACCGAGGCCTTCGGGCTGCGCATGCACGGCCCCTTCGGACTCGCCGCCGGCTTCGACAAGAACGCCGTCGCGATCGACGGCATGTCGATGCTCGGCTTCGACCACGTCGAGATCGGCACGGTCACCGGGGAGCCGCAGCCCGGCAACCCCGCCCAGCGGCTGTTCCGGCTGGTGAAGGACCGGGGGCTCATCAACCGGATGGGCTTCAACAACGACGGCTCGCTGGCCGTCGCCGCGCGCCTGGCCTCCCGGACGCCCGTCTTCAAGCCCGTGGTGGGCGTCAACATCGGCAAGACCAAGGTCGTACCGGAGGAGGAGGCCGTCGCCGACTACGTGAAGTCGGCCGAGCGGCTCGCGCCGTACGCCGACTACCTGGTCGTCAACGTGTCCTCGCCGAACACCCCGGGGCTGCGCAACCTCCAGGCCACCGAGGCGCTGCGGCCGCTGCTGAGCGCCGTCCGCGAGGCCGCCGACCGCGTGGTGACCGCGCGGCGGGTCCCGCTGCTGGTCAAGATCGCCCCCGACCTGGCCGACGAGGACGTCGACGCCGTCGCCGACCTGGCCGTGGATCTCGGCCTGGACGGGATCATTGCCACCAACACCACCATCGCGCGCGAGGGACTCGGCCTGGCCTCCGACCCCGCGCTGGTCAAGGAGACAGGCGGACTGTCCGGCGCGCCCCTCAAGGCCCGCTCCCTTGAGGTGCTGCGCCGCCTCTACGCGCGCGTGGGCGACCGCGTCACCCTCGTGGGCGTCGGCGGCGTGGAGGACGCCGAGGACGCCTGGCAGCGCATCCTGGCCGGTGCCACGCTGGTGCAGGGCTACAGCGCCTTCGTCTACGAGGGGCCCTTCTGGGGCCGTGCGATCCACAAGGGCCTCGCCGCCCGCCTGCGGACGAGCCCGTACGCCACTCTCGCCGACGCGGTCGGCGCCGACGTGAGGAAGACGGCATGACCCTGGAGCCCTTCGGCGCGCGCCTGCGCCGGGCCATGGACGAGCGTGGCCCGCTCTGCGTCGGCATCGACCCGCATGCCTCCCTGCTCGCGGAGTGGGGTCTGAACGACGACGTCGCCGGCCTGGAGCGGTTCAGCCGCACGGTCGTCGAGGCGACCGCCGACCGGGTCGCCCTGCTGAAGCCGCAGAGCGCCTTCTTCGAGCGGTTCGGTTCGCGCGGTGTCGCCGTCCTGGAGAAGACCGTGCGGGAGGCCCGGGAGGCCGGCGCCCTGGTCGTGATGGACGCCAAGCGCGGCGACATCGGCTCGACCATGGCCGCGTACGCCGAGTCCTTCCTGCACAAGGACGCCCCGCTGTTCTCCGACGCCCTCACCGTCTCGCCGTACCTCGGCTACGGATCCCTGTCGCCGGCGGTGGCGTCGGCGCGCGAGAGCGGCGCCGGGCTGTTCGTGCTGGCGCTGACCTCCAACCCGGAGGGCGGCGAGGTCCAGCACGCGGTGCGGGCCGACGGGCGGGACGTGGGCGCGACGATGCTGGCGCACCTGGCCGCGGAGAACGCGGGGGAGGAGCCGCTGGGGTCCTTCGGAGCGGTCGTCGGCGCCACGCTGGGCGATCTGTCGACGTACGACCTCGACATCAACGGTCCGCTCCTCGCGCCCGGCGTCGGCGCCCAGGGGGCGACCCCGGCCGATCTGCCGCGGGTCTTCGGATCCGCGGTGCGCAACGTCGTACCGAACGTGAGTCGGGGTGTGTTGCGTCACGGTCCCGACATCGTCGCTCTGCGTGACGCCGTGGATCGATTCGCGCGAGAGGTCAGGGCGGCCGTGGACGCCGCCTGACTGCCGTCCACCGCCCGACCGGGGGCTCGGTCGGGCGGCTCCGGGGCGACTTGAGTCTGGATACATCCTCAAATCCGGGGCACTATGTCCTAAATGTCCGACCCTGCAGAGGCTGACCAGGACTTTTCCTCTGTTCTCGCTGACTCTGGCGGAGTTGGCCGCTAGTCTCCGACGGAGAGTGAACGGGCAGCGAGTGTTGCTCGTATCTCACCAGGTGTGGGGCGACTAGGTTCCTCACCGGTCCGTATCCGACAGTTCGACATCCGAGGTGACGTAGGCGTGGCTCTTCCGCCCCTTACCCCCGAACAGCGCGCAGCCGCGCTCGAAAAGGCCGCCGCGGCTCGCCGGGAGCGGGCCGAGGTCAAGAATCGACTGAAGCACTCCGGCGCCTCGCTTCACGAGGTCATCAAGCAGGGTCAGGAAAACGACGTCATCGGCAAGATGAAGGTCTCCGCCCTGCTGGAGTCGCTCCCGGGCGTGGGCAAAGTCCGCGCCAAGCAGATCATGGAGCGACTCGGCATCTCCGAGAGCCGCCGCGTGCGCGGTCTCGGTTCCAACCAGATCGCGTCCCTGGAGCGTGAGTTCGGCAGCACCGGCTCCTGATTCCCGGGTGCCGCGGGACGGGAGTCCCAGGCACTCCGGGATTGCTGGAATAATCGCTGCATGGCAGTAAAACTCCGGGGGACGACCCCCGAAACCCCGGACGCACGTCCGCGGCTGACCGTGCTCTCCGGCCCCTCCGGGGTCGGTAAGAGCACGGTCGTCGCCCATATGCGCAAGGAACACTCCGAGGTCTGGCTCTCCGTGTCGGCGACGACCCGCAGGCCGCGGCCCGGAGAGAAGCACGGAGTCCACTACTTCTTCGTCACCGACGAGGAGATGGACAAGCTGATCGCCAACGGCGAGCTGCTGGAGTGGGCCGAGTTCGCGGGCAACCGCTACGGCACACCTCGCACCGCGGTGCTGGAGCGCCTGGAGTCGGGCGAGCCGGTCCTCCTGGAGATCGACCTCCAGGGCGCCCGGCAGGTCCGCGAGTCCATGCCCGAGGCCCAACTGGTGTTTCTGGCCCCTCCCTCCTGGGAGGAACTGGTGCGCAGGCTCACCGGGCGGGGCACCGAACCGCCCGAGGTGATCGAGCGCCGCCTGGCGGCGGCGAAGATCGAACTCGCGGCCGAGCCGGAGTTCGACGTGACCCTGGTCAATACCTCCGTCGAGGACGTCGCGCGTGAGCTGCTAGCCTTGGTCGATGTTGTGTGATTACGAGCCTGTGATCACGACCTGTCTTTTCCCATCCATCGGAAGGTAGAGCGTGTCCTCTTCCATCTCCGCGCCCGAGGGCATCATCAACCCGCCGATCGACGAGCTCCTCGAGGCCACGGACTCGAAGTACAGCCTCGTGATCTACGCGGCCAAGCGGGCCCGCCAGATCAACGCGTACTACTCGCAGCTCGGCGAGGGCCTCCTCGAGTACGTCGGTCCGCTCGTGGACACCCACGTCCACGAGAAGCCGCTCTCGATCGCCCTCCGCGAGATCAACGCCGGCCTGCTGACGTCCGAGGCCGTCGAGGGCCCCGCTCAGTAGTATTTTCGGCTCGCAGTGGGTTTTTCCACAGGCCCGGCAGCACGGCTGCCGGGCCTGTGGTGTGTGATGGACCCGTACGCCGGGAGCCGCGACGTACGTTTTCCGAGGTCGGGGAGAGACGGTGGACAAACCGAAGGTCGTGCTGGGGGTCAGTGGTGGCATCGCCGCCTACAAGGCCTGTGAGCTGCTGCGCAGACTGACCGAGTCGGGCCATGACGTCCGGGTGGTCCCCACCGCCTCCGCGCTGCACTTCGTGGGCGCCGCCACCTGGTCCGCGCTCTCCGGCCACCCGGTCTCCACGGAGGTCTGGGACGACGTCCACGAGGTGCCGCACGTCCGCATCGGCCAGCACGCCGACCTGGTGGTGGTCGCGCCGGCCACGGCGGACATGCTGGCCAAGGCCGCCCACGGACTCGCCGACGACCTCCTCACCAACACCCTCCTGACGGCCCGCTGTCCGGTCGTCTTCGCCCCCGCGATGCACACCGAGATGTGGGAGCACCCGGCCACCCAGGAGAACGTCGCGACCCTGCGCCGCCGGGGCGCCGTCGTCATCGAGCCGGCCGTCGGCCGCCTCACCGGCGTCGACACCGGCAAGGGCCGGCTGCCCGATCCGGGGGAGATCTTCGAGGTCTGCCGCCGGGTGCTGGCCCGGGGAGTGCGCGAGCCCGACCTCGCCGGCCGGCATGTCGTGGTGAGCGCCGGCGGCACCCGCGAGCCCCTCGACCCGGTCCGCTTCCTCGGCAACCGCTCCTCCGGCAAGCAGGGCTACGCCCTCGCGCGCACCGCCGCCGCCCGTGGCGCCCGCGTCACGCTGATCGCGGCGAACACCGGCCTGCCCGATCCGGCAGGGGTCGACGTCGTCCAGGTAGGCACGGCCCTGCAGCTGCGCGAGGCGGTCCTGAAGGCCGCCCCGGAAGCCGACGTGGTCGTGATGGCGGCCGCCGTCGCCGATTTCCGGCCGGACACCTACGCGGCCGGAAAGATCAAGAAGCAGGACGGCCGGGAACCGGACCCCATCGTGCTGGTGCGAAATCCGGACATCCTCGCGGAGGTCTCCGCCGACCGGGCGCGCTCCAACCAGGTGGTTGTCGGCTTCGCCGCGGAGACCGACGACGTCCTGGCGAACGGCCGGTCGAAGCTGCGGCGCAAGGGTTGCGACCTGCTGGTGGTGAACGAGGTGGGGGAGCGCAAGACCTTCGGCTCGGAGGAGAACGAAGCGGTCGTGCTGGGCGCCGACGGCAGCGAAACCCCTGTGCCGTACGGGCCCAAGGAGGCCTTGGCCGAAACCGTGTGGGACCTGGTGACGCGGCGGCTGACCTGACGGTTTGATGCGCTTCCCCGTCGTCCTCCTCCTCGGTCGATTCGGGCGTGGCGCCCCTGGCCAACCGTGCTAGGCATTCGGCAGAATGCCCGTGCCGCAGGTCACAGCGCTTCCCGAGAGGCGAGACGGGTGGCCCGGTGGAGGGGCACGACCGATAAACTGTTCTCGGACGACGCCGGGCGCAGCTCCTGTCGCGTCCGCCAATGATCAGCCAGCAGCCGCTGCAACCCCAGGGAGCGTTGTGTCCCGTCGCCTGTTCACCTCGGAGTCTGTGACCGAGGGTCACCCCGACAAGATCGCTGACCAGATCAGCGACACCATTCTCGATGCCCTGCTGCGCGAGGACCCGGCCTCCCGGGTCGCCGTCGAGACCCTGATCACGACCGGTCTGGTGCATGTGGCCGGTGAGGTCACCACCAAGGCCTACGCGCCGATCCCCCAGCTCGTGCGCGACAAGATCCTCGAGATCGGCTACGACTCCTCGAAGAAGGGCTTCGACGGCGCCTCCTGCGGCGTCTCGGTGTCCATCGGCGCGCAGTCCCCGGACATCGCCCAGGGTGTCGACACGGCGTACGAGAACCGTGTCGAAGGCGACGAGGACGAGCTGGACCGCCAGGGCGCCGGCGACCAGGGCCTGATGTTCGGCTACGCGTCGGACGAGACGCCGACCCTGATGCCGCTGCCGATCTTCCTGGCGCACCGGCTGTCGAAGCGCCTGTCGGACGTCCGCAAGAACGGGACCATCCCCTACCTGCGCCCCGACGGCAAGACCCAGGTCACCATCGAGTACGACGGCGACAAGGCCGTCCGTCTCGACACGGTCGTCGTCTCCTCGCAGCACGCGAGCGACATCGACCTCGACTCCCTGCTGGCCCCGGACATCCGGGAGTTCGTGGTGGAGGTGGAGCTGAAGGCTCTCCTGGACGAGGGCATCAAGATCGACACCGAGAACTACCGCCTGCTGGTCAACCCGACCGGGCGCTTCGAGATCGGCGGCCCGATGGGCGACGCCGGCCTCACCGGCCGCAAGATCATCATCGACACCTACGGCGGCTTCGCCCGGCACGGTGGCGGCGCCTTCTCGGGCAAGGACCCGTCCAAGGTCGACCGCTCGGCGGCGTACGCGATGCGCTGGGTCGCGAAGAACGTCGTGGCGGCGGGTCTGGCGGCCCGCTGCGAGGTCCAGGTCGCCTACGCGATCGGCAAGGCCGAGCCGGTCGGTCTCTTCGTGGAGACCTTCGGCACCGCCAAGGTCGACGTCGAGAAGATCGAGAAGGCCATCGACGACGTCTTCGACCTGCGTCCGGCCGCGATCATCCGCGACCTCGACCTGCTGCGTCCGATCTACGCCCAGACCGCCGCGTACGGTCACTTCGGCCGTGAGCTGCCCGACTTCACGTGGGAGCGCACGGACCGCGTGGAGGCGCTGCGCAAGGCCGCCGGTCTGTAGTCCCTCGCTCAGCGATCTGCCGAGGCCCGGCTCCCCCGGAGGAGCCGGGCCTCGGCACGTTCAGGGGCGCCGACGCAGGGGACGGGGAATCCGCTCGCGACGTCCACCAGGGCGTGAATAAGCTGATCGTCTTCCGGTGCGTAGGCCGCGGTTACTTCGGTGGAGCGCGCCTCGGGGCGTGCGGTGAAACCAGCGGGACTCGTGCCGCGGCCGGCCTGAACTCGGGAGGGTGACGCCGGGGGCGCCTTCGGGCGCCCCCGGCTGTCAGTGGGGTTTGGTAAGAATGCAGGTGTGAGCAGCGAGAACGGGCAGGGGGACGGGGGTGCGGCCGGGGAGGGCGCGCCGCCCGAGCAGCTCGCGTTGATCCGGGAGAGCGTGCGGCAGGCCAAGGCGCCGCGGGCCAAACCCCGGACCTGGCGGGGTGCCGCGCTGGCCGAGGAGTTGCCGGTCGCGCGGGTGCTCGTGGACAAGGGCGTCCTGCATCTGGACCGGTACTTCGACTACGCGGTTCCGGCCGAGCTGGACGCCGACGCCCAGCCGGGGGTGCGGGTGCGGGTGCGGTTCGGGGCCGGGCGCGGACGGGTGCGGGAAGGGCGGCGCGAGGGCGGGGGGCTCATCGACGGGTTCCTCGTCGAGCGGCTCGCCGCGTCGGACTACGCCGGGCCCCTCGCGGCGCTCGCCCAGGTGGTGTCGCCCGAGCCGGTGCTGAGCGAGGAGCTGCTGGGACTGGCGCGGGCCGTCGCCGACCGGTACGCCGGGAGCCTGGCCGATGTCCTCCAGCTCGCCGTGCCGCCGCGTAACGCCCGCGCCGAGCAGCGGCCCTCCCCGGCGCCGCTGCCGCCCCCCGCGGCTCCGCAGGCCGGGTCCTGGGGGCGTTACGAGCGAGGGGGCGCGTTCCTCGAGTCGCTGGCGTCCGGAGGCGCGCCCCGGGCGGTGTGGAACGCGCTGCCCGGACCCGAGTGGAGCGAGGAGCTGGCGCGGGCCGTCGCCGCGACCCTCGCCTCGGGGCGCGGGGCCCTGGTCGTCGTACCCGACGGGCGGGCCGCCGCGCGGGTGGACGCCGCGTTGACAGTGTTGCTGGGGGAGGGGCGGCATGCGCTGCTCACCGCGGACGCCGGGCCCGAGAAGCGGTACCGGGAGTGGCTGGCCGTACGGCGGGGCTCCGTGCGGGCGGTCGTAGGGACGCGTGCCGCGATGTTCGCGCCGGTGGAGAACCTCGGTCTGGTCGCGCTCTGGGACGACGGGGACGACAGTCACAGCGAGCCGCACGCGCCGCAGCCTCATGCGCGCGACGTCCTGCTGCTGCGGGCCGCTCAGGACAAGTGCGCTTTCCTGGTGGGGGGTTGGAGCTGCACCGTGGAGGGCGCGCAGCTCGTGGAGAGCGGATGGGCGCGGCCGCTGATCGCCGCGCGGGAGCAGGTGCGGCACAGTGCCCCGCTCGTGCGCACCGTGGGCGACCAGGACCTCGCGCGCGACGAGGCCGCCAGGGCCGCCCGGTTGCCCAGCCTCGCCTGGCAGGCGGCCCGGGAGGGGCTGCGGCACGGGCCGGTGCTCGTCCAGGTGCCCCGGCGGGGCTATGTGCCCCGGATGGCGTGTGCCCAGTGCAGGGCCGCCGCCCGGTGCCGGCACTGCTCCGGGCCGTTGGAGGCACGGGACGCGGGCGCGTTGTGGTGTGGGTGGTGCGGGCGGGAGGAGAGCGCCTGGCACTGTCCGGAGTGCGGCTCGTTCCGGTTGCGGGCGCAGGTCGTGGGGGCGCGGCGGACCGCCGAGGAGCTGGGCCGGGCGTTTCCCGCCGTGCCGGTGCGGACGTCGGGGCGCGAGCAGGTGCTGGACACGGTACCGGGGACGCCCGCGCTCGTGGTGTCCACGCCCGGGGCCGAGCCGGTCGCCGAGGGCGGGTACGCGGCCGCGCTGCTGCTGGACGGCTGGGCCATGCTCGGGCGGCCCGACCTGAGGGCCGGGGAGGACGCGCTGCGCCGCTGGATCGCGGCCGCCGCGCTGGTACGGCCTTCGGGGGAGGGGGGAACCGTGGTCGTCGTCGCCGAGCCGACCCTGCGGCCCGTGCAGGCGCTGGTGCGCTGGGATCCCGTGGGGCACGCGGTGCGGGAGCTGGCCGAGCGGGCCGAGCTGGGCTTCCCGCCGGTGTCGCGGATGGCGGCGGTGTCCGGGACCGGGGAGGCGGTGGCCGCGTTTCTCCAGGCTGTCGAACTGCCGGCGGAGGCGGAGCTGCTGGGGCCGGTCCCGGTGCCGTCAAGCCCGGCGGGACGGCCTCGGCGTCCGGGGGCGCCACCACCCGGGGAGGAGTGGGAGCGGGCGCTGCTGCGGGTGCCGCCGGGGAGAGGCGCGGCGCTGGCCGCCGCCCTCAAGGCCGCGCAGGCGGCCCGGATGGCCCGGGGCGGCGAGGAGGCCGTGCGGGTGCGGATCGACCCCCCGGACATCGGCTAGGAGTCCCAGGGCCGCTTCTCGGCGGGAGAGACCCATGCTCCTCATCTCCTGCGCCCTCGTCCCCCTGGCCGCCGAGGGACGCGGGGGAGCCCGGTGTCGGCGGGGCGGCGAGAGCCGGGATGTGCGACTGCCCTCTCGGGCGCGGGCCGAGAGGGCAGGAGGGGAAGGACGTGAAGGGGAGGGAAAGAGACGGGGCGGGGAGGTGCTCGGTGCGCGATGCGGCGCGTCAGCCGTTGCGGGGGCCGGGGAAGGCGGTAGGCCTCGCCTCGTCACGCAGGGCGGCGTTGGCGGCGTCGCGCAGAGCGGGGGCGCTCACGTCTCGCAGGGCCGGGGCTGCCGCGTCGCGCAGAGCCGGGCTGCCGGCCGTCGGCTGGGTCGGCATCGAGCGGGCCGCGGGCACCGTGGGAACAGGAACCGTCGGGATGCCCGTGTTCACGGTGACCGTGCGGGTGGCGGTGGGCTCGGCGGGCCGCTCGGCCTCGGTGGTGGCGGCGGCCTGGGCCGCGGCACGGCGGGCGCCGTAGCGGCGGTGTACGGCCTGCTTGGTGACCCCGAGGGCGGAGCCCACCGCGTCCCACGAGAAGCCGAGCGAGCGGTCGAAGTCCACCGCCGCGGTGACCAGGGTCTCGACGCTGTCCCGCAGTTCCTGGGCGAGGCGGACCGTGGGGGCGGGGGCGCGTCCGTAGACGACGAAGCCCGTGGACGGGCCCGAGCGGCGGGGGCGGTAGACGTTGCCCAGCTGGGCGGTGAGGGTGCGCAGCGCGTCCACCTGCCGGCGGACCCGCTCGATGTCCCGCACCAGCAAGTGCAGGCTGGCCCGGGCCTGGGCGTCGTGGGTTGCATGGTCGGCCATGAACAAGCCTCTCGAACCGGCGTTGAAGAAGGTGTGGTCAACTCTTTCTTGACCAACGCGGGTTCGCGCCGCTGGTCACGGTGAGGGGGCGTATGGGCATATGCGTACGCCCCCCGGGGCGCGGGTCGTGAGGGGCTCCCGCCCGTCGGCGGCCTGCCCGGCCGACGTCATAAACTTGTGCGTCGCCCGTCGTCCGTCCCGCCCGAGAGGCCCAGCCCACTCATGAAGCTCGTCTTCGCCGGTACCCCCGAGGTCGCCGTTCCCGCCCTGGACGCTCTGATCGCCTCCGGGCGGCACGACGTGGCCGCCGTCGTCACGCGACCCGACGCGCCGGCCGGACGCGGACGCAGGCTGATCGCCTCTCCCGTCGCCCAGCGGGCCGAGGAGGCGGGCATCGAGGTGCTGAGGCCCGCCAAGCCCCGCGATCCGGAGTTCCTGGAGCGGCTGAGGGAGATCGCGCCCGACTGCTGTCCCGTCGTGGCCTACGGGGCGCTGCTGCCCAGGGTGGCGCTCGACATCCCGGCCCACGGCTGGGTCAACCTGCACTTCTCGCTGCTGCCCGCCTGGCGCGGGGCCGCTCCGGTACAGCACGCCATCATGGCGGGGGACGAGATCACCGGCGCCTCCACCTTCCTCATCGAGGAGGGGCTCGACTCGGGGCCGGTGTACGGGACGGTCACCGAGGAGATCCGGCCCACCGACACCAGCGGCGACCTGCTCACCCGGCTGGCCTTCGCGGGCAGCGGGCTGCTCGCCGCGACCATGGACGGGATCGAGGACGGCACCGTGAAGGCCGTGCCGCAGCCGGGTGACGGGATCACCCTCGCGCCGAAGATCACCGTCGAGGACGCCCGGGTCGACTGGGCCACCCCGGCTCTGCGGGTCGATCGCGTCGTGCGCGGCTGCACCCCGGCCCCCGGCGCCTGGACCACCTTCCGCGGGGAGCGGCTCAAGCTCATCCAGGTCCAGCCGGTTCCCGACCGGACCGATCTCGCCCCGGGCGCGCTCCTCGTCGGAAAGAACAGCGTGCACGTGGGCACCGGCTCGTACGCGGTCGAACTGCTGTGGGTGCAGGCGCAGGGCAAGAAGCCGATGCGGGCCGCCGACTGGGCCCGGGGCGCCCGGATCGAACACGGGGAGGCGGTCGGGGCGTAACGCTCCTGCACGAGCTCCCCGCCCCCTGGCCCCGTCCGGCCCCTGAGCGCCGTCCCGGGGGAGCGAGCCCGTGGTCGGCATGCCCCGGCGGTGAACCCTCGGCCGGCAACCCCTCGGTCGGCGAGCCGCCGGTCGGTGCACGGCCGGTCGCAACCCCGGTCGGTGCCCGTCGGTCGGCAGCCCCCGTCCGGTGAACCCCGGGTCGTGAACCGTGGGTCCGTGAACCCGGGTCGGCGAGCGCCCCCTCGGCAAGCACCCCTCCGCAAGCTCGCCCGGCGTACCCACCGACGTACGCTGGACGCACCTTTCCTCCTGCAATCCGGAGCACCTTTTCGTGAGCGACCAGCCCCACCGTTCCCGCAAGCCGGGCAAGCCCTACCGCCGGCCCCAGAAGGACCCCGTCCGCATGCTCGCCTTCGAGGCGCTGCGGGCCGTGGACGAGCGGGACGCGTACGCCAACCTCGTGCTGCCGCCGCTGTTGCGCAAGGCACGCGAGAAGGAGGGACCCGACAAGTTCGACGGTCGGGACGCGGCCCTCGCCACCGAGCTGGTCTACGGGACGCTGCGCCGGCAGGGGACGTACGACGCCGTCATCTCCGCGTGTGTCGACCGGCCGCTGCGCGAGGTCGATCCGCCGGTCCTCGACGTGCTCAGCCTCGGCGTGCACCAGCTGCTCGGGACCCGTATCCCGACCCACGCGGCCGTGTCCGCCTCGGTCGATCTCGCCCGGGTCGTCCTCGGCGACGGCCGCGCCAAGTTCGTCAACGCCGTGCTGCGCAAGGTCGCGGCGCACGATCTCGACGAGTGGCTCGACAAGGTCGCTCCGCCCTACGACGACGATCCCGAGGATCACCTCGCCGTCGTGCACTCGCACCCGCGCTGGGTGGTCTCCGCGCTGTGGGACTCCCTCGGCGGCGGACGGGCCGGCATCGAGGAACTGCTGGCGGCGGACAACGAACGGCCCGAGGTCACGCTCGTCGCCCGGCCGGGGCGAGCCACCACCGAGGAGCTGCTGCGGGAGGAGGCCTCGGCCGCCGGGCGCTGGTCGCCGTACGCCGTGCGGCTCACCGAGGGCGGTGAGCCCGGGGCCATCGACGCCGTACGGGACGGGCGGGCGGGGGTTCAGGACGAGGGCAGCCAGCTCGTGGCGCTCGCGCTGGCCAACGCGCCGCTCGACGGGTCCGACGCGTTGTGGCTGGACGGCTGCGCCGGACCCGGAGGCAAGGCCGCGCTGCTCGCCGCGCTCGCCGCCGGGCGGGGGGCCGCGCTGCTCGCCTCCGAGAAACAGCCGCACCGCGCGGGGCTCGTCGCCAAGGCGCTGGCCGGCAACCCCGGGCCCTACCAGGTCATCGCCGCCGACGGGACGCGGCCGCCGTGGCGGCCCGGAACCTTCGACCGGGTGCTGATGGACGTGCCGTGCACGGGCCTCGGCGCCCTGCGGCGGCGGCCCGAGGCGCGCTGGCGGCGCCGGCCGGAGGACCTCGACGGCTTCGGGCCGCTCCAGCGCGGCCTGCTGCGGACCGCGCTGGAGTCCGTGCGGGTCGGGGGCGTCGTCGGGTACGCCACCTGCTCGCCGCACCTCGCCGAGACGCGGGCGGTCGTCTCCGACGTCCTCAAGCAGTACCCGCAGGCCGAGCTGATCGACGCGCGGCCGCTGCTGCCGGGTGTACCGGAGCTGGGTGACGGGCCCGACGTCCAGCTGTGGCCGCATCTGCACGGGACCGACGCGATGTACCTGGCGCTGATCCGGAAGACCGGCTGAGGCCGGCGGACGCACGCGCGAAGAAGCCGGCCCCACGTCGACGACGTGGGGCCGGCTTCTTCGCGGGCGGCTGACCCCGCGCGGGGTCAGTCCGTGCCGAACTCCATGGCGGCGCGGTCCAGCAGCTGGTCGTCGTCGGAGACCTCGCCGCGGGAGGCGATGGCCTCGGCGCCGCCCTCGGGCAGCTCCGTCATGGTGCCGATCAGGCCGGTCGCGGCCGCCTGGGCGGCACCGATCGCGGGGCTCCCGCTGCCGATCAGGCCGAGCGTGGCGTACTGCTCCAGCTTGGCGCGCGAGTCGGCGATGTCGAGGTTGCGCATGGTGAGCTGACCGATCCGGTCCACCGGGCCGAACGCGGAGTCCTCGGTGCGCTCCATGGACAGCTTGTCCGGGTGGTAGCTGAAGGCCGGTCCCGCGGTGTCGAGGAGCGAGTAGTCCTCACCGCGCCGCAGCCGCAGCGTCACCTCGCCGGTGACGGCCGCGCCGACCCAGCGCTGGAGCGACTCCCGGATCATCAGGGCCTGCGGGTCCAGCCAGCGGCCCTCGTACATCAGCCGGCCGAGGCGCCGTCCCTCGTTGTGGTACTGGGCGAGGGTGTCCTCGTTGTGGATCGCGTTGACGAGGCGCTCGTAGGCCGCGTGCAGCAGGGCCATGCCGGGCGCCTCGTAGATGCCGCGGCTCTTGGCCTCGATGATGCGGTTCTCGATCTGGTCCGACATGCCCAGGCCGTGGCGGCCGCCGATGGCGTTGGCCTCCATCACCAGATCGACGGGGGAGGCGAACTCCTTGCCGTTGATCGTCACGGGGCGGCCCTGGTCGAAGCCGATCGTCACGTCCTCGGTGGCGATCTCGACCGACGGGTCCCAGAACCGCACGCCCATGATGGGCTCGACGGTCTCGACCCCGGTGTCCAGGTGCTCCAGGGTCTTGGCCTCGTGGGTGGCGCCCCAGATGTTGGCGTCGGTGGAGTACGCCTTCTCCGTGCTGTCCCGGTAGGGCAGGTCGTGGGCGACGAGCCACTCCGACATTTCCTTGCGGCCGCCGAGCTCGGTCACGAAGTCCGCGTCGAGCCAGGGCTTGTAGATCCGCAGGTGCGGGTTGGCCAGCAGGCCGTAGCGGTAGAACCGCTCGATGTCGTTGCCCTTGAACGTCGAGCCGTCGCCCCAGATCTGGACGTCGTCCTCGAGCATCGCCCGGACCAGGAGGGTGCCGGTGACGGCACGGCCCAGCGGCGTGGTGTTGAAGTAGGCGCGCCCGCCCGAGCGGATGTGGAACGCCCCGCAGGTGAGCGCGGCCAGGCCCTCCTCGACCAGTGCGGCGCGGCAGTCGACCAGGCGCGCGATCTCGGCGCCGTAGGCCTGCGCGCGGCCGGGCACCGAGGCGATGTCGGGCTCGTCGTACTGGCCGATGTCGGCGGTGTAGGTGCACGGGACGGCACCCTTGTCGCGCATCCACGCGACCGCGACCGAGGTGTCGAGCCCGCCGGAGAAGGCGATGCCGACGCGCTCGCCGGCGGGAAGGGAGGTGAGGACCTTGGACATAGGAAGATTATGCATGAACTCGCATGGTCATGCAAAGGGCGGGTCGGTCCCGGTGCGCAAGGGCGGGCGGGTGCCCGGTGTGGATGGTGATCGGTCCACGGTCCGAAGGCCGTCAGGGCTCGGTGCTCTCGGCCGGCTGCGCGGGGTGCTTCGACGGGGCCGGGAGGCTCTCCCGGGCGTGCCGGTGCGGCCACCAGATCCTCGGCCCGATGTCCAGGAACAGCGAGGTGACGAGCACCGACCGCACGATGAAGGTGTCCAGCAGGACGCCCAGGGCCACCGCGAAGCCGATCTCGGCGAAGGCGACCATGGGGAGGGTGGCGAGGGCCGCGAAGGTGCCGGCCAGGACCAGGCCCGCCGAGGTGATCACCGAGCCGGTCGCCGCGAGGCCGGTCACCACGCCCTGCCGGGTGCCCTGGCGGGCGGCCTCCTCGCGGATCCGGGTGGTCAGGAAGATGTTGTAGTCGATGCCCAGGGCCACCAGGAACACGAAGACGAACAGCGGGAAGTCCGTCGACTCGCCCGCGTAGTCGAACAGGTGGCGGAACGCCAGCGCGCTGAGACCCAGCGCCGCCGCGAAGGACAGGATCACCGTCCCGACCAGCAGCAGCGGGGCGATCAGGGCGCGCAGCAGGGCGCAGAGGATCAGCAGGACGACGGCCAGGACCAGCGGGATGATCAGCAGGTTGTCGTGTGTGGTCGCCTTGTCCATGTCGAGCAGTGCCGCCGTGCCGCCGCCCACCTTGGCATCGGCGTCGGGCACCTCGTGCACCGCGTCCCGGACCCGCTCCACGGTCTGCTTCGCGGCCTCGCTGTCGGACGGGGCGGTCATCGTCGCCTCGAACAGCACCTGGCCGTCGTGGACGGGTGCCGTGCCGGCCGGCACGCCGAGGGACGTCGGCACGACACCCTCCGTCCCCGCGACCGCGCGTTTCACCTGCGCGGACCGGGCCTGGTCGGCGACCACCACCAGCGGGTCGCCGCTGCCCGCCGGGAAGTACTTCGCCGACACCTCCTGGCCCGTGATCGAATCCGGCTTGCCGGTGAACGCGTCCGCGTTGCCGATGCCCTCGGCGCGCAACTGGATCAGGCCGAGCGAGCAGATCGCCAGGACCAGCGCCGTCACGGCCCAGACCAGGCGCGGGCGGCGGGCGATGCCACGGCCCGTGCGGGCCCAGACACCGCGCTCGGTCGGGTCGGAGGAGCCGAAGTGCGGGATCACCGGCCAGAAGATCCAGCGGCCGCAGATCACCAGCAGGGCCGGGAAGAGGGTCATCATCGCGAGCAGCGCCACCGCCACACCGATGGCCGCGACCGGGCCCAGACCACGGGTGGAGTTCATCTCGGCCGCCAGCAGCATCAGCATGCTCAGGACGACCGTGGCGCCGGAGGCCAGGACGGCGGGGCCCGCGCGGTGCAGCGCCAGGGCCATCGCCTCGTGCCGGTCCTCGTGCCGGCGCAACTCCTCCCGGTACCGGGCCACCAGCAGCAGGGCGTAGTCGGTGCCCGCGCCGAACACGAGCACCGTGAGGATGCCGGCGCTCTGACCGTTCACCGTCAGGCCCGCGTGCTGGGCCAGGAAGTAGATCAGGGCCTGCGCGGTGAACAGCGCGGCGACCACGGCGACCACCGGGACGACGAGGAGGGTGGGACTGCGGTAGGTGATCAGGAGCATGACGACGACCACCCCCATCGCCGCCAGCAGCAGGGTCGAGTCGATGCCCTCGAAGGCCTCCGAGAAATCCGCGGAGGTACCGCCCGGTCCCGTGATGTGCACGGCAAGGCCGCTGTCGCCGTCGTCGACGACGGCACGGATCGA
Organism: Streptomyces sp. NBC_00637; assembly: GCF_045161545.1. NCBI lineage: Bacteria > Bacillati > Actinomycetota > Actinomycetes > Kitasatosporales > Streptomycetaceae > Streptomyces > Streptomyces sp. NBC_00637. Next base: position 7,074,971 of record NZ_CP109046.1, read on the forward strand.
GTCGACGGCCGGGGCGATGCGCTCCCAGCCCTTCTCGTCCATGGTGATCGGCACGTAGATCTGCGCGGCTCGCGGATCGGTCGGGCGGTCGTAGAGGGGTCCTCGGGTCTCGCTGCCGCGGATGCCGTGATCCGTCAGCTGCCTGAGCCGGGCGGCGTCCTCGGTGATCCGCGCCCGGTCCCCGGCCGTCAGGCCCCCGTCACGGGCGTAGACGACGACCGCCGGGATCTGCTCGGGCCTGAAGTCCTTCGAGATCTCCAGCACCTGGGTGGACTCCGCCGACCCCGGCAGCCACGAGGCCGCGTCGTTGTCCTGGGCGTCGGTCAGCTTCTGGGCGAAGGGCGCCGTCAGGAACAGCACCACCACCCACAGCCCCAGCACCAGCCATTTCGCGCGCCGCCCGCAGACGAGGTGCGCTATACCGCGATTCTCAGCCATGGCCACCCCCCGGGCGGTTCCGCCGCCGCGTGCGGCCGCGACCCGTAGGGGGCGCGGGGACCCGCGCGCTCAGCCACAGCCGGTCCGCGGACGACGAACCACGGTCCCCCGAGGGACCGATGCCCGCAACCCCCGCAGGGCATGGCAGGCTTGGGTCATGGCCGTGCAGATCAACCCCAGCATCCTGTCCGCCGACTTCGCCCGCCTTGCGGACGAGGCGGAGGCGGTCGCCGGAGCCGATTGGCTCCACGTCGACGTCATGGACAACCATTTCGTCCCGAACCTCACGCTCGGTGTGCCGGTCGTAGAGTCACTGGCCCGTGCGACGGACACTCCGCTGGACTGCCATCTGATGATCGAGGCCCCCGATCGCTGGGCCCCGCAGTACGTCGAGGCGGGTGCCTCGTCCGTCACCTTCCACGTCGAGGCCGCCGCCGCACCCGTGCGACTCGCCCGCGAGATCCGGGCGAAGGGCGCCCGTGCCTCCATGGCACTGAGGCCGGCGACGCCCATCGAGCCGTACGAGGACCTGCTGCCCGAACTCGACATGCTGCTGATCATGACGGTCGAGCCCGGCTTCGGAGGCCAGGCCTTCCTCGACATCATGCTCCCCAAGATCCGCCGGACCCGCGAGTTGATCAGCAAGCACGGCCTCGACCTGTGGCTCCAGATCGACGGTGGGGTCTCGGCCTCGACGATCGAGCGGTGCGCCGAGGCGGGCGCGGACGTGTTCGTGGCAGGCTCGGCCGTATACGGAGCGGAAGACCCGGCGGCGGCGGTCCGTGCCCTGCGGGCCCAGGCGGAAGCGGCGACCGCCGGCGCCACCTGGGCATGTGGGCACTGAACCGACCACTTACCGACAGGAATGTGAACGGCTCCCAACAGAGCTGATCAACTGCGCCGGATCTGCGAGGATGAACGGCGTATCCAGAGTGTGAACAGCAGTGAGGAGAACGCCGTGTCGGGTATGTCGGCGGGCCGGTCAGCCATGCGGATGGGACCCGCTGAGCTGGTGCAGGCGGCGGCCATGGCCCGCCGCTTCTACCTCGAGGGTAAGTCCAAGATCCAGATCGCGGAGGAGTTCGGCGTCAGCCGCTTCAAGGTGGCCCGGGTCCTGGAGACCGCCCTCGAACGGGATCTCGTACGGATCGAGATCCGCGTGCCGGCCGAGCTGGACGCGGAGCGCTCGGACGCGCTCCGCGCCCGCTACGGCCTCAGGCACGCCGTCGTGGTCGAGTCCCCGGCCGAGGCCGAGGAGACCACGGACCCCGAGAACCTCGGGGAAGTGGCCGCCGACCTGCTCGGCGAACTGGTCGACGAGGGGGACGTACTGGGGCTGGCCTGGGGCCGGTCCACGATCCACATGGCGGCGGCGCTGGACCGGCTGCCGCCGTGCACGGTCGTGCAGCTGACGGGTGTGTACGACGCCGGGACCGCGGAGCGCGGCTCGGTCGAGGCCGTCCGCCGCGCCGCCCAGGTGTCCGGCGGCGACGCGCACCCGATCTACGCGCCGATGCTGCTGCCGGACGCGGCCACCGCCGTCGCGCTGCGCCACCAGACCGGGATCGCCCGGGCCTTCGAGTACTTCGACAAGGTCACCGTCGCCTGCGTCTCCATCGGCTCCTGGGAGCCGGGCATCTCGACGGTGCACGACATGCTCAGCGACGAGGAGCGGGCGCACTACGCCTCGCTCGGGGTCGCCGCCGAGATGTCCGCCCACCTCTTCGACGCCGAGGGCCGCCGGGTCGGGCGGGACCTGGGCGAGCGGTGCATCACCGTGAAGACCGACCAGCTGCGCCGGGTTCCCGAGGTCGTCGCGATCGCGGGCGGACAGCGCAAGGCGGCCGCGATCGACGCGGTGCTCCGCTCCGGGCTCGTCACCAGCCTGGTGACGGACACGTCGGCGGCGGACTACCTGATGACGGCGGGGCCGACACCGAAGCCCGCCCTCAACCGGACGGACCCGGACGGGATCTGACCGGTCCGGGCAGGCAGGCCATGAGGGGACGGCCGTGACAGCATCGAACGCATGCTGTCCGCGGTTCGTCCCCCGCGTGCTCGTATGCGCGTCTCCCTGCGCTCGCGTCTCCCTGCGGCGCCTCCCGCGCCTATCACGTCCCCCGTCCCCCTTCTCCCGTCGGCGGAGGTACCACCGCGGACACGCCGTCGGGACGCCGGGTTCGCGCGACCGTGCGGCCGGCACGTTGTCACGGGACGGGGTGACGGGATCTACTACACCGACGATCACTCCAACTCGCTCCGGGCGGTGCTGAGATGACGCAGTTCGTGGTCACACTGGATCTCGACGGGGTGACCGACAAGTCCGCCCTGATGGACCGCTGCGCCGAGGCCCTCGGCCTGCCCGACTGGTTCGGACGCAACTGGGACGCCCTCGCCGACAGCCTCGCCGATCTTGCGGCCCCGTCCGGGCACGGCGGGCTCCGGATAGTCGTACGGAACTGGCGGCCGTACGCCGAGGCGCGGCCGCAGGAGTGGGTGATCGCGCAGGACGTGTTCGCGCAGGCGGCCGACCGGGTGCCGGCGCTGTCCGTGCTGCTCGCCCTCGGAGGATCCTCCTAGGACCCCCCTGAGCTGCTTGGACGTTCCGTCCGGGCATCACATCACGGCCGTCGTGGGAGAATGAAGTACGTGCTTCTCCCCCTGGCTGACCTGTCCGGGGGTCACCTCTGATCGACTGGGATGTGCAGCACGTGCGTTTCCTCAACGACATCCAGCCCGCGTACGACCTCACCTACGACGACGTGTTCATGGTGCCCAGCCGCAGCGCGGTGGGCTCACGTCAGGCGGTGGACCTGGGCGCCGCGGACGGCACCGGGACCACGATCCCGCTGGTCGTCGCCAACATGACCGCCGTCGCCGGCCGCCGGATGGCCGAGACCATGGCCCGGCGCGGCGGGCTGGTGGTGATCCCGCAGGACATTCCGATCGACGTCGTCACCGATGTCGTCGCCTGGGTGAAGAGCCGCCACCTGGTGCTGGACACCCCCATCGTGCTCGCCCCGCACCAGACGGTCGCCGACGCCCTGGCCCTGCTGCCCAAGCGCGCGCACAACGCGGGTGTCGTCGTCGACGAGGAGTTCCGCCCGGTCGGTGTCGTCACCGACGCGGACCTGAGCGGGGTCGACCGCTTCACCCAGCTCGAGGTCGTCATGTCCCGGGACCTGCTGCTCCTGGACGCCGACATCGACCCGCGCGAGGCCTTCAACACGCTCGACGCCGCCAACCGGCGCTACGCCCCCGCCGTCGACCGGGAGGGCAAGCTCGCGGGCATCCTGACCCGCAAGGGAGCCCTGCGCGCCACCCTGTACACGCCGGCCGTCGACGCGGCGGGCAAGCTGTGCGTCGCCGCGGCCGTCGGCATCAACGGCGATGTCGCGGGCAAGGCCAAGCAGCTCCTCGACGCGGGGGTGGACACGCTCGTCATCGACACCGCGCACGGCCACCAGGAATCGATGATCAGCGCGATCCGGACCGTGCGCGCGCTCGACCCGAAGGTGCCGATCGTCGCCGGCAACATCGTCTCCGCCGAAGGCGTCAAGGATTTGATCGACGCGGGCGCCGACATCATCAAGGTCGGGGTCGGCCCGGGCGCGATGTGCACGACCCGCATGATGACCGGAGTGGGCCGGCCGCAGTTCTCGGCCGTCCTGGAGTGCGCGGCCGAGGCGAAGAAGTACGGCAAGCACGTATGGGCCGACGGCGGTGTCCGGCACCCGCGCGATGTCGCCATGGCGCTGGCCGCCGGCGCGTCCAACGTGATGATCGGATCGTGGTTCGCGGGCACCTACGAGTCCCCGGGCGACCTCCAGCAGGACGCGGGCGGCCGCCTGTACAAGGAGTCGTTCGGTATGGCGTCCGCGCGCGCCGTCGCCAACCGCACCTCCGACGAGTCGGCGTACGACCGCGCCCGCAAGGCGCTCTTCGAGGAGGGCATCTCCACCTCGCGGATGTTCCTCGACCCGGCCCGCCCGGGTGTCGAGGACCTGATCGACTCGGTCATCGCGGGCGTCCGCTCCTCCTGCACCTACGCGGGCGCGGGCTCGCTGGCGGAGTTCGCCGAGAAGGCGGTCGTCGGCATCCAGAGCGCGGCCGGCTACGCCGAGGGCAAGCCGCTGCACGCGAGCTGGTAGCTCCGCGAGGGTGCCCGCCGGCGGCGCGTGTGCACGGCGCTGATCGTCGTCCGTCCTCCGGCGCCGGCCCACTGCGGCCGGTCGCGCCCGCGCGGCGGAACCGCGCATCGGCAGGGCCCCGCGCCCCTTTTGGGGCGCGTTCGGCTCCCGTGCAACGAATACGCACCTCTGTGCGCTGAACGCAACGATCTTGCGTGGGTGCGCAAGGTTGCGGCATTACAAGTGCTACGGCCCTGCTCATAGGGTCGTGCGCTGTACGTAGCGTGGCGGGGACCCCGCTCGGTGGGTCCCTGCTCGCGCAGGTGTGCCGCCGGTTCCCGTCCCGCCGAGAGGCAGCGACGAAGGAGTCAGCGCGTGCTCGATCAAGGCTCACCCCCGCAACAGCGCAGTCGGACCGCCCCCGCGTCCCCGGGGCCCCTCGCGCGTCTCATGCGGCGCAAGCCCGTGGAACACCTGGTCGCCGAGGGTGGCCAGGGCGAGGGAGGGTCCCTCAGGCGCTCCCTGGGGCTGTGGCAGCTGACGATGATCAGCATCGGCGCCACCCTCGGTACCGGCATCTTCGTCGTCCTCGGCGAGGCGGTGCCCAAGGCCGGACCCGCCGTCACGCTCTCCTTCGTGATCGCCGGACTCACGGCGCTCTTCTCGGCGCTCTCCTACGCCGAACTGGCGGGCACCATCCCGGTCGCCGGCTCCTCGTACTCGTATGCGTACGCGACGATGGGCGAACTGATCGCCTGGATCTGCGGCTGGTGTCTGGTCCTGGAGTACGGCGTGTCGGTCGCCGCGGTGGCCGTCGGCTGGGGCGAGTACCTCAACGAGCTGCTCGACGGCACGATCGGCGTGACCATCCCGGACGCGCTGTCGGCGCCGCCCGGGGACGGCGGCATCTTCAACCTGCCGGCCCTCGTCGTCGTGCTGCTCGCCATGGCCTTCCTGCTCGGCGGGGCCCGTGAGTCGGCGCGCGCCAACACCGTCATGGTGGTCGTCAAGATCGCCGCGCTGGTGCTGTTCTGCGCCATCGGCATGCAGGGTTTCCGCTCCGGCAACTACGAGCACTTCATGCCGCTGGGCATGGCGGGCGTCAGCGCGGCCGGCGCGACGCTGTTCTTCTCGTACATCGGCTTCGACGCCGCCTCCACCGCCGGTGAGGAGGCGAAGGACGCGCAGCGCGACCTGCCCCGCGCGATCATGCTGTCGCTCGTCATCGTGACGGCGCTGTACGTCCTCGTCGCGGCCGTCGCCGTGGGCGCCAGGCCCTGGCAGCGGTTCGGCGACTCCGAGGCCGCGCTCGCGCAGATCATGCGCGACGTGACCGGCCAGTCCTTCTGGGGCACCCTGCTCGCGTTCTGCGCGGTCATCGCCATCGCGAGCGTCGTCCTGACCGTGCTGTACGGCCAGACCCGCATCCTCTTCGCGATGTCCCGGGACGGGCTGGTGCCCAAGGTCTTCTCCCGAGTCCACCCGAAGACCGGCACGCCCCGCGTGAACACGGTGATCGTGTCGCTGTTCTGCGGTGTGCTGGCCGCCGCGATCCCGCTGGGACAGCTGGCGGACGCCACCAGTATCGGGACGCTGTTCGCGTTCGGGCTGGTCAACATCGCGGTCGTGGTGCTGCGCCGGACCCGTCCCGAGATGCCCCGGACCTTCCGGGTGCCGCTCTCGCCGGTCCTGCCGGCTCTGGGGCTCGCCCTCTGCGTCTGGATGATGGGCAGCCTTTCGGCCGTCACCTGGGTGGTCTTCGGAGTCTGGATGGCGGTGGGGCTCGTGTTCTACTTCCTCTACGGCCATCGCCGCTCCCGCCTCGCAGCGCCCGCACCATCTGAGAAGTGATCAACCCACTGTGCTGAACGATCTCGACGAACGCATCGTGCACGCCCTCGCCGAGGACGCCCGTCGCTCCTTCGCGGACATCGGGCAACTCGTCGGCCTGTCCGCGCCCGCCGTGAAGCGGCGCGTGGACCGGCTGCGGGCCACCGGAGCCATCACCGGCTTCACCGTACGGGTCGACCCGGCGGCCCTCGGCTGGGAGACCGAGGGGTTCGTCGAGATCTACTGCCGGCGCAACACCTCCCCGGAGACCATCCAGCGGGGGCTGGAGCGCTACCAGGAGGTCGTGGCGGCGTCCACGGTCACCGGGGAGGCGGACGCCGTCGCCCAGGTCTTCGCGGCCGACATGCGCCACTTCGAGCGGGTGCTGGAGCGCATCGCGGGGGAGCCGTTCGTGGAACGGACCAAGTCGGTGCTGGTGCTGTCGCCGCTCCTGCGCCGCTTCTCCGCGGGCTCGCCCACCTGATCAGCGGCGTTCCGCCCGGCGACGGACCGATCCCAGCTTTCCCCGTACGACGACGCCGTGCCCGCCCGAGTCGATGACGAGCCTGCGGTACAGACCGCCGGCCCGGCCGGGGAAGACGGCCCGGGTCTCGGCGCACAGCCGGGTGCGTCCCGGGCCGGCCTCGTCGAGGTGGAAGACCAGGGCGTACGACGAGAAGCGGTGGCTTCCCACGAGGACCAGCTCCCGTCCGGCCACCGCCTCCGCCACCTGGAAGCCCCGCAGCGTCGAGCCCTCGGCAAGGGGTCCGGGCGTCGGCGCCCTGCCGTCGGTGGCGTCCGCGGGACGGCCTTGGCGGGCCGCGCGCGGGAGCTTGCGGGACCGGCCGAGGGTCTCGCCGAGTCCCCTCCAGACGTCGCCGGCCTCGGCCGTGACGACCGTCGTGTGCTCGTCGACCCGCGGCAACGCATTGATCTCCATCAGGACCTCCATGGCGTGGGACCCGTCCCCCATGGCGACTCTTCCACAGGCCGTAGGACGCGAGGGCGGGGGGTCCGCGCTCGTCGCGCGTCGGCGTCGCGGTGCCGCGTTATTCGCTGGGCAGCGGAGCCGGGACTGTCTACCATCGGTCGCATGACCTGGCGACATTGATCCACGACCGGCTCCGACGTCCGTCGACTGACCGCGACGCTGTACGCGTACGCGTTCCTCGACGAGTTCGTGCTGCTCTATCCGGTGTACGCGCTGCTGTTCGCGGACAGCGGTCTGTCCGTCGGGCAGATCTCCTCCCTGTTCGTCCTGTGGTCGCTGACCGGCGTCCTGCTGGAGGTGCCCTCGGGCGCCTGGGCGGACGCCGTCTCCCGGCGGCTGCTGCTGTGGATCGGCCCGCTGCTCGGCGCGGCCGGCTTCGCGCTGTGGGTGCTGTTCCCGTCGTACTGGGCCTTCGCGGCCGGCTTCGTGCTGTGGGGCGCGCGCGGCGCGCTGGGCTCCGGCGCGCTGGAGGCACTGGTCTACGAGGAGCTGGACCGGGCGGGCGCCGCGGACCGGTACGCCCGGCTGACGGGCCGCGCGCACGCGGTGGGTCAGGTGGCCGTGATGGCCGCGATGGGCCTGGCCGGCCCGGTCTTCGCGGCCGGCGGATACCCGGCCGTCGGTGCGGCCAGCGTGCTGGCGTGTCTGCTCTGCGCCGCCACGGCGACCCGTTTCCCGGAGCATCGCACCCCGGCCCCCGACGAGAGCGAGGAGGGCGGCGCCGAGAACGGCCACGGCGGGGACGACGGTGACGGCGGGGAGGGCGGCCGGGGCGGCCGGGCCCGGAGCCTGCGGGCCGGACTCGCCGGCCTGCGCCGCGACCGGCCCCTGCTCGGCGCCCTGCTGCTGGTACCCGCGGTCTCGGCGGTGTGGGGCGCGCTCGACGAGTACACCTCGCTGCTGGTCCGGGAGACCGGCGTGCCGGACGCCGCCGTCCCATACCTGCTCATGGTGATCTGGGCCGCGGTCGCCGCCGGCAGCCTCCTGGCCGGGACGGCCGAACGCCTCGGCGGCCCCGGCCTGGCGGCGCTCCTCGCGGGCGGCGCGCTCCTGCTGGCGGCAGGGGCGCTGACGGGTACGGCGTCGGGCATCGCCCTCGTCGCCCTCGCCTTCGGCGGCTTCCAGCTGGCGACGGTGCTGGCCGACGTACGGCTCCAGCAGCGCATCGAGGGCAGTGGCCGGGCCACCCTCACCTCGGTCGCGAGCCTCGGCACGGAGGTGATGACCATCGCGGTGTACGGCGCGTACGGCGCCCTCGGCTCGACGTTCCCGCACGGTGTCGTCTTCGCCCTGTGCGCGGTGCCGTACCTGGTGACGGCGTTGACGATGTCGGCGGTGGCCCGGGGGAGGGGCCGGTGAGGAGGCGCGAATGAGGAGCGGCGGGTGAGGAGCCGTGGGTGAGACGAGCGAAAGATCAGAGCTGAGGGCAGGGCTGCGCGGATGGGACGGCTGACGGCAGAGGTGCGGGGGAGGCCTGAGGGGCGAACAGGGCGACGCAACGAATCGCCGCCGGACGGCACCCGCACGCAACGAACCGCTCACCGGCGCGCAACGGCTCCTTCTTGTCCGGTCCCGGCGGACGCCCGTACCGTCTAGATGGCCCCCACAACCACCCTTTCGCCCGGTGAGGATCACGCATGCGCACCGCACTGCTCCAGAGCTCCGGCCGCCCCGGCTCCGTCGTCGAGAACCTGAAGGTCCTCGACGAGGCCGCGGACCGGGCCGCCGCCGCGGGCGCCGGGCTGCTCGTCGCGCCGGAGATGTTCCTCACGGGGTACGCGATCGGCGACGACATCGCCCGCCTCGCCGAGACGGCCGACGGGGACTCCGCGGACGCCGTCGCCGAGATCGCCGGCCGGCACGGCCTCGCGATCGCCTACGGCTACCCGGAGCGCGACGGCGAGACGGTCTACAACTCCGCCCAGCTGATCTCCGCCGACGGCGGCCGGCTCGCGAACTACCGCAAGACCCACCTCTTCGGCTGCTTCGAGCGCGACCACTTCCGCCCGGGCGGGCAGCCGGTCGTCCAGGCCGAGCTGAACGGCCTCACCGTCGGCCTCATGATCTGCTACGACGTCGAGTTCCCGGAGAACGTCCGCGCCCACGCCCTCGCCGGCACCGACCTCCTCGTCGTCCCGACCGCGCAGATGCACCCCTTCCAGTTCGTCGCCGAGTCGGTGATCCCGGTGCGCGCCTTCGAGAACCAGATGTACGTGGCGTACGTCAACCGGGTCGGTCGGGAGGGCGAGTTCGAGTTCGTCGGCCTCTCCACGCTGGCCGGTCCCGACGGCGTCGCCCGCACCCGCGCCGGCCGCGGCGAGGAGCTGGTGTTCGCCGACACCGACCCGGTCGCCCTGGCCGCGTCCCGCGAGGCGAACCCGTACCTGAAGGACCGCCGCCCCGGCCTGTACGGCTCCCTGGTCTGACACCCGGCCCGCACCGCCTCCGCTCGTCCCCCCGAACTTCCCCCCGAGTCACCACGCGCAAGGAGTCCGTACCCCATGACGTCCACCGTGCCCAACGCCGTCGAGCACGCAGACGAGCAGCAGCCGCCGATCACCATGTTCGGCCCGGACTTCCCCTACGCGTACGACGACTTCCTCGCCCATCCGGCGGGCCTCGGCCAGCTGCCCGCGACCGAGCACGGCACCGAGGTCGCCATCATCGGCGGCGGGCTGTCCGGCATCGTGGCCGCGTACGAACTGATGAAGATGGGCCTCAAGCCGGTCGTCTACGAGGCCGACCGGATCGGCGGCCGGCTGCGCACCGTCGGCTTCGAGGGCTGCGACCCCTCCCTCACCGCCGAGATGGGCGCGATGCGCTTCCCGCCGTCCTCCACGGCGCTCCAGCACTACATCGACCTGGTGGGACTGGAGACCCAGCCCTTCCCCAACCCGCTCGCGGAGGCCACCCCGTCGACGGTCGTCGACCTCAAGGGCGAGTCCCACTACGCGGAGACGGCCGAGGACCTGCCGCAGGTCTACCGCGATGTCGCCGCCGCCTGGAACAAGTGCCTCGAAGAGGGTGCCGACTTCTCCGACATGAACCAGGCCATGCGCGAGCGGGACGTGCCGCGTATCCGCGAGATCTGGGCGAAGCTCGTCGAGAAGCTCGACAACCAGACGTTCTACGGCTTCCTCTGCGACTCCGAGGCCTTCAAGTCCTTCCGGCACCGGGAGATCTTCGGCCAGGTCGGCTTCGGCACCGGCGGGTGGGACACCGACTTCCCCAACTCCATCCTGGAGATCCTGCGCGTCGTCTACACCGAGGCCGACGACCACCACCGCGGCATCGTCGGCGGCTCCCAGCAGCTGCCGCTGCGCCTCTGGGAGCGCGAGCCGGAGAAGATCGTCCACTGGGCGTACGGCACCTCGCTGGCGAGCCTGCACGAGGGCGGCGAGCCCCGCCCGGCCGTGACCCGGCTGCACCGCACCGCCGGCAACCGGATCACCGTGACGGACGCGAACGGCGACATCCGCACCTACCGGGCCGCGATCTTCACCGCGCAGTCCTGGATGCTGCTGTCGAAGATCGCCTGCGACGACTCGCTCTTCCCGATCGACCACTGGACGGCGATCGAGCGCACCCACTACATGGAGTCCAGCAAGCTGTTCGTGCCGGTCGACCGGCCGTTCTGGCTGGACAAGGCCGTCGACGACCGGGGAAACCCCACCGGCCGGGACGTCATGTCGATGACGCTCACCGACCGCATGACGCGCGGCACCTACCTCCTCGACGACGGTCCGGACAAGCCCGCCGTCATCTGCCTCTCGTACACCTGGTGCGACGACAGCCTGAAGTGGCTGCCGCTGTCCGCGAACGAGCGGATGGAGGTCATGCTGAAGTCGCTCGGCGAGATCTATCCCGACGTCGACATCAGGAAGCACATCATCGGCAACCCGGTGACGGTCTCCTGGGAGAACGAGCCCTACTTCATGGGCGCCTTCAAGGCCAACCTGCCCGGCCACTACCGCTACCAGCGGCGCCTGTTCACCCACTTCATGCAGGACCGGCTGCCCGAGGACAAGCGCGGCGTCTTCCTCGCCGGCGACGACATCTCCTGGACCGCGGGCTGGGCCGAGGGAGCCGTCCAGACCGCGTTGAACGCCGTCTGGGGCGTCATGCACCACTTCGGCGGCACGACCGACGCGACCAACCCCGGCCCGGGCGACGTGTACGACGAGATCGCGCCGGTGGAACTCCCGGAGGACTGAGCGTGTCGCGCGGCCGGGCGAGGACCGCGGTCGAGGGGGCCGTACGGACCGGGAACGGGGACGGGGAGCCCCAAGGGCGAGGCGTCAGTAGGGCATGGGGGTGAGCATCATGCGGCCCGCGAAGCCGACCGCCGTGTCCAGGCGTTCGGTGAACTCCTCGGCGACGTCGGGGAGTTCGCGCAGCGCCCACAGGGCACGGGCCGCCGTCCAGGTGGCGTCCCGGGCGCGCTCCAGGCTCCAGGAGCCGAGCAGATGGGTGAGCGGATCGGCGATCTGCAACAGGTCGGGACCCGGCATCAGCTCTTCGCGGACGCGTTCCTCCAGCGAGCCGAGTAGCTCGCCCACGCGGTCGAACTCGTCCTCCAGCTGGGCCGGTTCGCAGCCGAGGCTACGACAGGCGTCCACCACGGCGAGCGCGAGGTCGTGCCCGATGTGCGCGTTGATGCCCGCGAGCGCGAACTGCAGCGGGCGTACACCGGGATGGCGGCGGAACTGGAGCAGCGGCCGCCAGCAGGCCGGTGGCCGCCGGTCGGCAGGCCCCGGGTCCACCGCGTCCAGATAGCGCTTCGCGAACCGTACGTCCAGCGTGGTCGCGGCCCGCGCGTCCGGGAACCGGCCCGTGTCGATGCGCCGGTCCACCTCCTGGGTCACCGCGAGGTAGACGCGGTTGAAGACCGCGACGCCGTCCCCGGGAGGCAGCGCCGCTTCCAGGGCGCGCATGCGGGCGAGCACCTCGTCGACACTCGTGGGGGCCGGGTCGACGCCGGTCTCGAAGGGGGCGGTGAACTGTTCCGTTTGCGGCATGGGGGCAGGGTGACAGTCCTAGGCTGGCCCGCGTGTCGGCGGGCCCGACGCTTCCCCGGAACGGGGGAACGAGCCCGTCGCACGGGAGGGGAACAGCACGGTGCGAGGCGTACGTGAGGGACGGGCCGGACGGCGGGGTGTCATGGTCGCCGCCGCCTCGGTGGTGGTGGCCCTGGGCGCCGCGGCCGGGATGCTGACCGCACTCGGCGACGGGGACGAGGGCGACGACCCGCACGGCACCGACCGGGCCCGCCCGAAGGTGAGCGCGACACTCCTCTCCCCGTCGACCGCGAACCCGCCGTCCCCGTCCGGGTCCCCCTCGGCCTCCGCCCCGACCACGCGGCCGACGCCCTCGCCCGGCCGTACCGCGCGAGCACCGCGATCGGCCGCCGTGACCACGAGCCTCTACCGCCATCCGGAGTCCCAGGTCCTCGACTGGGTGCGCGCCCACCCGGCGGATCCGCGCACCGCCGTCATCGAGTCCCGGATCGCGAGCCGCCCGGCGGCCGTCTGGTTCACCGAGTACGCCCCCGACACCGTGACCTCGCGGGTCCGCGCGGTCACGGCGGGCGCGGCCCGTCAGAGCCGGGTGCCCGTCCTCGTGGCGTACGCGATCCCGGACCGCGACTGCGGCGGCGCCTCCGAGGGCGGGGCGCCCGACCTCGACGCCTACGCGGGCTGGATCGACGCCTTCGCCGCCGGGCTCGGCTCCGGCGAGGTGGTGGTCGTCCTGGAGCCCGACTCGATAGCCCAGACCGACTGCCTCGACGACGCCGGGCGGGCCGACCGTCTCGCCGCGCTGGCCCGCGCGGGACGTGTGCTGAAGGCGGCCGATCCGAAGGCGCGCGTCTACTACGACGCCGGGCACTCCGGCTGGAACGCCCCGGCCGAGCAGGCCGCGCTGCTCCGACAGGCCGGCGCCGCCTCGGCCGCGTCCTCCGACGGGATCTTCAGCAACGTCTCCAACTTCCACGGCACGGCCGACGAGGTCGCCTACGACCGCCGGGTCCTGGACGCCCTGGGCGGCCCGTCCGGCCTGGGCGCCGTCATCGACACCAGCCGCAACGGCAACGGCGCGCCGGCCGGCGGCGAGTGGTGCGACCCGGACGGGCGGAGCATCGGCCGGGCCCCCACCTTCCGGACCGGGGAGGCACGCATCGACGCCTACCTGTGGGTGAAGCTGCCGGGGGAGTCGGACGGCTGCAAGGGGGCGGCCGGCGAGTTCAGCCCGTCGTACGCCTACGAACTGGCGTCGTCGTAGCTGCTGGTGCCCTCGTCCAGCAGGGGCCGCCCCGCCTTGAGATGGGCGGGCGCGAAGGCGCGCAGCGCGTGGTAGCCCGTGATGACGACGACCGTGCCGAGCGCGATGCCGCTGAGCGAGAAGGTGTCGGTGAACTCCAGCGTGACGTTGCCGACGCCGATGATGATGCCCGCGGCGGCCGGCACCAGGTTCAGCGGGTTGCGCAGGTCGACGCCGGCGTTGAGCCAGATCTGCGCGCCGAGCAGGCCGATCATGCCGTACAGGATGACGGTGATGCCGCCGAGCACCCCGCCGGGGATCGCGGCGACGACCGCGCCGAACTTCGGGCACAGGCCGAAGAGGAGGGCGAACCCGGCGGCGGCCCAGTAGGCGGCCGTCGAGTAGACCCGGGTCGCGGCCATCACGCCGATGTTCTCGGAGTAGGTGGTGTTGGGCGGGCCGCCCACCGCCGTGGAGAGCATCGAGCCGACGCCGTCGGCCGAGATCGCCGTACCGAGCCGGTCGTCCAGGCTGTCGCCGGTCATCTCGCCGACCGCCTTGACGTGTCCCGCGTTCTCCGCGACCAGGGCGATGGCCACGGGGAGCGCCACGAGGATCGCCGACCACTCGAAGGACGGGCCGTGGAAGGACGGCAGCCCGATCCAGTCGGCGTGCCCGACCCCGGTCAGGTCGAGCCGCCAGTGGTCGGTGACCTTGCCGCTCGCGTCGGCGGAGTGGATGCGGCCGAAGATCCGGTCGAACAGCCACGAGACGCCGTACCCGAAGACCAGGCCGAGGAAGATCGCGATGCGGGACCAGAACCCGCGCAGGCAGACCACCGCCATTCCGGTGAACGCCATGACCAGCAGGGCCGTCCACTGGTCCTGCGGCCAGTAGGTGGTCGCGGTGACCGGGGCGAGGTTGAAGCCGATGAGCATCACGACCGCGCCCGTCACGATCGGCGGCATCGTGGCGTGGATGATCCGCGCCCCGAACCGCTGCACGGCCAGTCCGACCACGAACAGCGCGGCTCCGACGACGAACACCGCGCCGGTGACCGTGGCGCTCGTCCCGCCCTGCGTCCGGATGACGGCGGCCACGCCGACGAAGGACAGCGAGCAGCCGAGGTAGCTGGGCACCCGGCCACGGGTCGCGAGCAGGAAGATCACGGTCGCGACGCCGGACATCATGATGGCCAGGTTGGGGTCCAGGCCCATGAGGACGGGGGCGACGAACGAGGCCCCGAACATCGCCACCACGTGCTGGGCGCCGAGCCCGGCCGTGCGGGGCCAGGAGAGCCGCTCGTCGGGACGGACCACCGCGCCGGGCGCCGGGGTTCGTCCGTCGCCGTGCAGTTTCCAGCGGACGCCGAGATCCATGGTGCGGGTTCACCTTCCTGGGGTGCGGATGTCCGGACCATTCTCCCGTGAACCCGGAGGGTGAGCGACCGCTTAGCGACCCCGTACGATGAAGGTCATTTCCTCATACACACATTCCTCGTACACGCACAGGAGCCCCCGCCGTGACCGCCGAAGCCCCCAGCGCCCCCGCCGTGTCGTACGGCCGGCTCCTGCCCGTGACCGTCCACTTCGACGACCTGGACGCACTGGGCATGCTGCACAACGCCCGCTACCCGCTGCTGGTCGAGCGCGCCTGGACCGAGTTCTGGCAGGCCAACGGCGTCCGCTTCGAAGGCGACTGGGCGAGCGCCGGGGACGCCTGCAACGTCGTCAAGGAACTGCTGATCGGCTACGAGGTCCCGGTCACCCGCACCGGGACGTACGCCGTCCACCTCTGGCTGGAGCGGCTCGGCACCACGGGGCTGACGTACGGCTTCCGGTTCTGCTCGGCCGACGGGGCCACGACGTATGCGCGGGGCACCCGCGTCCTGGTGCGACTCGACGCGACCACGCTGCGCCCCACGCCGTGGAGCGACGCGTTCAGGGCCGGGGGTCGGGCACTGCTGCGGCCCGGCCGCTGACCTTCGCGCCGGTCCGCTCGCCGCCCCGCAGCACCCCCGCGAACGCCACCAGCCCGCACGCCAGGACCGTCACCACGACGAAGGACACCATCAGGCTGGTCGCCTGGGCCACCCCGCCGATCAGGCTCGGGGCGATCAGCCCGGAGGTGTAGGTGATCGTCGCGACGCCCGCGATGGCCTGGCTGGGGTTCGGCCCGCTGTGCCCGGCCGCCGCGAAGCACAGCGGCACCACGACCGCGATGCCCAGCCCCATCATCCCGAACCCGCCCATCGCCACCGCCGGATGCCCCGCGACGACGATCAGCAGCCCGCCCAGCGCGGCGAGGACACCGCCCGCCCGGACGGTACGCACCGCGCCGAACCGGTTGACCACCGCGTCGCCCGCGATCCGGGCCACCGCCATCGTGAACATGAAGCCGGTCGTACAGGCGGCCGCCGCACCGGCCGACGAGCCGAGCTGGTCGCGCAGGTAGACGGCCGACCAGTCCAGGCTGGCGCCCTCCGCGAACACCGCGCAGAACCCGACCGCTCCGATGAGCAGCGCCGAGCGGGGCGGCAGGGTGAACCGCGGGGGCGGCTCCTCGTCCTCGGCGGGCCGCAGATCCAGCACCCACCGGCAGGCCAGCAGGCCCAGGAGCGTGAGGACGGCCGCCGACAGCACATGGTGCACGCGCGCGTCCACGTCCAGGTGCGCGGCGAGCGTCCCGCCCGCCGAGCCGATCAGGGCGCCCGCGCTCCACATGCCGTGCAGCCCCGACATGATCGACCTGTCGAGCAGCCGCTCCACCTCGACGCCGAGGGCGTTCATCGCCACGTCGGCCATGCCCGCGCTCGCCCCGTACACGAACATCGCCAGGCAGAGCGTCGCCAGGTTGGGGGCGACGGCGGGCAGGGTCAGCGACAGCGTCCACAGGGCGAGCAGCCCGCGCAGCGCCCCTCGGCTGCCGAAGCGATGCGTGATCGAGCCGGCCAGGGGCATCGCGCAGGCCGCGCCGAACGCCGTGAAGGCGAGCGCGAACCCGAGCTGTCCGGTGGACACGTGGGCATGGTCCTGGATCCACGGCACGCGGGTGGCGAACGAGCCGGTGACCGCCCCGTGCACGGCGAACACGGCCGCCACGGCGTACCGGGCGCGCCGGACCTCCGAGGGTGCGTGGATCACCTGGTCCACTCCGCTCATTCTCCCGTCCCTTCCGGTTCCGCGCCGCGCCGTCGCGATGCCCGCGTAAACTATCAGGAACCCTGCCTGATAAATAGAGTGCCTCGGTCGGCCGACACCGCCCGGGTCCCCCTCGGCCATGGGAGGATTCCCGCCATGCCCGCATCCCCGAGTACCGCCCGGGCCATCAACGACCGGCTCGCCCTGCGGCTGCTTCAGCGCGAAGGCCCCCTGACGGCAGGGCAGTTGAAGCAGCTCACCGGCCTGTCCCGCCCGTCGGTCGCCGACCTCGTCGAACGCCTCACCGCCTCCGGCCTGATCGAGGTGGTCGGGGAGGCGGGCGAGCAGCGTCGCGGGCCGAACGCCAAGCTCTACGGCATCGTCGCCGACCGCGCCCGGCTGGCCGCACTGGACGTGCGCACGGAAGGGGTCACGGTGCTCGTCTCGGACCTGGTCGGCCGGGTGCTCGCCGAGGCGTCCGTGCCGATCGGCGGCGACACGGGCACCGGGACGGCCGTGGAGCAGGCGGTCTCGCTGGTCGAACGGGCGGCGAAGGAGGCCGAGGCCCTCGGGGCGCCCCCGCGCGAGGGGTTCCCGGCGTGGGGACGGCTGCACACCCTCGCCATCGGCGCGCCCGGGCTGATCGACCCCGCCAGCGGTGAACTGCGCGACTCCAGCGGACTGCCCGAGTGGCACCGCCGCCTGGTGGCCGCGCTACAGGAACGCTTCCCGGACGCGCACGCGCTCGTCGAGAACGAGACCAACCTCGCCGCCCTGGCCGAACAGCGCGAGGGCGCCGCCCGGGACCGTGACACCTTCGTCCTGCTGTGGCTGGGCCACGGCACCGGCGCGGCCGTCGTCCTGGACGGCGCACTGCGCCGCGGGGCTTCCGGTGGCACCGGAGAGATCGGCTTCCTGCCGGTACCGGGCACCGACGGCCTTCCCTCGGCGACCGACTGCGAGGGCGGCTTCCACTCGCTGGCCGGCTCGGCGGCGATCGCCGCGCTGGCGGGGGAGTACGGACTGACGGCACACGCGCGCTCCGACGAACCGGTGGCGGCGGCGCTGGTGCGAGCGGCGGTGGCGCGCGTAGCGGCGGACGCGCCGGAGACCGGCGCCGCCGCCCGTTTTCTCGACGCCCTTGCCGACCGTCTCGCCCTCGGCGCGGCCTCCGTCGTCGCCGTCCTCGACCCCGGCTGTGTGGTCCTCGGCGGGGAGGTCGGCCAGGCCGGCGGAGAGGTCCTCGCGCGCCGGGTGGCCCGGCGGCTCCGGCGGATGGCTCCGCTGCCCACGGAGGTGCGCCCCGGCACCCTGGGCGGCGGCGCGGTGCTGCGCGGCGCACTGCTGACGGCCCGCGACGCCGCCCAGGAGGAACTGTTCGGGACGGCGCACGGGACGGCCGGGGCGTCCTAACGGCGGATGCGTGTCGCCAGGTAGTCCTCGAAGGTGCCCTTGCCCACCGCCCGCTCCGGTGCCAGGTGACCGCCCTCGCGAAAGCCCCGGTAGGCCGCGCCCCACAGCGGCACGTTCACCACCGCGCACCGCCGGCCGCTCGCCTTCAGGAACGCGCGCGCCAGCGACTCGAACGTGCGGACCTCCGGCCCGGCCATGTCGTCGACCCGGCCGGCGGGCGGGCCCGCGGCCAGTTCCGCGAGCCGGTCGGCGACCTCCGCGACCTCCACCGGCTGGTCGCTCACCCCGGCCGGCAGCATCATCACCGGCACCTTGGCCAGCCCCTGGAACAGCTGCACCAGCAGATTGTGGAACTGGGTCGCGCGCAGCACCGTCCAGCCGAGCCCCGACTCCGCCACCAGCTTCTCCACGGCGAGCTTGGTCCTGTAGTAGCCGAACGGCACCTGGTCGACGCCGACGATGGAGATGTAGATCAGGTGCGCCACCCCGGCCCGCCGCGCAGCGGCGATCAGGTTCGCGGCCGCCTCTTCGTCACCGCCGCGCGGGGTGCTGGCGCAGTGCACGATCGTGTCCACACCTTCGACGGCCGTGTCCAGTCCCGCCCCGCCCTCGCGCAGGTCGACGGCGTACGGCTGGGTGTGCCGGCTCAGTACCCGCACCTCGTGCCCGTCCGACCGCAGCCGTTCGGTGACGAGCCGGCCGAGGGTTCCCGTACCGCCGGTCACGAGGATCGTGGTCATACCGTTCAGCCCCTTCGGACACCGGGCGCTTCCGGCCGGAACGCCCTTCGTCGGTCAAGCTTGTCCGGGTTGGCCGAGGCGCGCACGTCCCCCAGGTCAGGGCGGGGTTCCCACCCTGCCGGGACACGCGGCGGCGGGCCGGGGTGAAGGGACCCGGCGGCGGGCAAGGGCCGTCGTCACCGCCACCGGGCCGCACTCCGTCGACACTAGAAAGGACTAGACCAGTACGTCAATAGGTATGGACCAATGCCGGATCGGGCGGAGTCGGGCCGTGAACCGGACCGACGGCAACCCGAATTGACGACCTGTGAGCCACCCCACATCTTTCACCTGTATGGACGCCTACCCGGCGTGGCACACTGACCCTGTAAACCAAAGCAGCGCACTCCGGGGTCGGTGAAAGTCCGAACCGGCGGTTATAGTCCGCGACCCGGTCGCTTCCAGCGACCGGTTGACCAGGTGGAATTCCTGGACCGACGGTTAAAGTCCGGATGGGAGGCAGTGCGCGGCGGGCGGGCATTCGTGCGCGCCGTCGTATAGGTACTCGTCCGTGGACGGGTCTGTCCGGCGTCGCCCCCGGTGCCGTTGCCCGTACCTGCTGTCGTCATCGACAGGCCCCGGAGTCCGTGCCCGAAGAGGCAGGAGGACCCGGGAAGTGTTCACCGGAATCGTCGAAGAGCTGGGTGAGGTCACCGCCGTCGAGAATCTCGGCGACGCCTCCCGCTTCCGGCTGCGCGGCCCCGTCGTCACCGGCGGCGCGAAGCACGGCGACTCCATCGCCGTGAACGGGGTCTGTCTCACCGTCGTGGAGCACGAGGGCGACGAGTTCACCGCCGACGTCATGGCGGAGACCCTGAACCGCTCCAGCCTCGGCGCACTCGGCGTCGGCTCCCGCGTCAACCTCGAACGCCCCACCGCCGTCGGCGACCGCCTAGGCGGGCACATCGTGCAGGGTCATGTCGACGGCACCGGCGCGGTGTTGGAGCGCAGGCCCTCCGAGCACTGGGAGATCGTCAAGATCTCCCTCCCGGCCGACCTGGCCCGGTACGTCGTGGAGAAGGGCTCCATCACCGTCGACGGAATCAGCCTCACCGTCGTCGAGGCCGGCCCCGACTTCTTCACCGTCAGCCTCATCCCCACCACTCTCGACCTGACCACACTCGGCCTCAAGCAGCCCGGCGACCCGGTCAACCTCGAGGTGGACATCGTGGCCAAGTACGTCGAACGCCTGCTGGCCACCACCCGGGGAGCGACTCGGTGAACTCGCTGAACTCCGAGGCCTTCACCCTCCTCGACCAGCACATCCTCTGGTCCGACATGATCGGCAACATCCTCGGCCTGATCACCCTCGCGCTCGGCTGGCGCCGCTCCCTGTGGACCTGGCCGGTGCAGTTCCTCTCCGGGCTCGTCCTCTTCGGAGCCTTCTACGGTCATCTGACCGGCAGCGCCGGCAAGCAGGTCGTCGTCATGGTCGTCGCCCTGTACGGCTGGTGGCAGTGGAACCGCAGCAGGGGGCGGTCGAAGGACGGCCAGATCACCCCCCGCTTCGCGACCTGGATCGAGCGCGCGGCCATGGTCGGCGCCGCCGCCGTCGGCACGGTCGCCGTGGCCCTGCTCTTCAAGGCCCATCCGTCCCTGTCCTGGGACCCGTGGCCGGACGCCTACATCTTCGTCGGCACCATCGTCGCCATGTACGCCCAGGCGCGCGGCATGGTCGAGTTCTGGATCGCCTGGCTCCTCGTCGACCTCGTCGGCGTCCCCCTGAACTTCGCCAACGGCTACGCCTTCTCCGGTTTCGTCTACGTCATCTACGGCGCGCTCGTCCTGTGGGGCATGCGCGACTGGTGGCTGCGCTCCCGCAAGTCCTCGCAACCCGCTCTGGAAGGAGCGCCGGCATGAGTACCGCACCGATCCTCTACAGCACGGACGGCATCGAGGACTTCGCGCTGGACCCCGTCGAGCGGGCCATCGCCGACATCGCCGCCGGCCGCCCCGTGGTGGTCGTCGACGACGAGGATCGCGAGAACGAGGGCGACCTCGTCATCGCCGCCGAGAAGGCCACCCCCGAGATCGTCGCCTTCATGATGAGCGAGTGCCGCGGCCTGATCTGCGCCCCCATGGAGAGCGACGAACTGGAGCGCCTGAAGCTCCCGCAGATGGTCCAGGACAACACCGAGTCGATGAAGACCGCGTTCACGGTCTCCGTCGACGCCTCCGCCGCCCACGGCGTGAGCACCGGCATCTCCGCCGCCGACCGCGCCACCACGCTGCGGCTGCTGGCGAGCGGCACCACCGAGGCCACGGACTTCGTCCGCCCGGGACACGTCTTCCCGCTCCGCGCCAAGCCCGGCGGCGTGCTGACCCGCGACGGCCACACGGAGGCCGCCGTCGACCTCGCCCGGCTCGCGGGACTGCGCCCGGCCGGCGCGATCGTCGAGATCGCCGGCGAGGACGGCCGGATGCTCCGCCTGCCCGAGCTGATCCCGTTCGCCCGCAAGCACGGCCTGACGATCATCTCCATCGAGGACCTGATCGCCTACCGCCGCAGCGCCGAGCCCACCGTCCGCCGCGAGGCGCAGACCCCGCTGCCCACCGTCCACGGCACCTTCACCGCGTACGGCTACCGCTCCACCGTCGACGGGGTCGAGCACGTCGCCCTCGTCCACGGCGAGATCGGCGACGGCGAGGACGTCCTCGTGCGGGTCCACTCCGAGTGCCTCACCGGCGACATCTTCGCCTCCCAGCGCTGCGACTGCGGCCCCCAGCTCGACGCCTCCCTGGAGCGCGTCCAGAACGAGGACCGGGGCGTGGTGGTCTATCTGCGCGGGCACGAGGGCCGGGGCATCGGCCTGCTGTCCAAGCTGCGGGCCTACGAGCTCCAGGAGCAGGGACACGACACCCTCGACGCCAACCTGGAGCTGGGCCTGCCCGCCGACGCCCGTGACTACGCGGCCGGCGCGCAGATCCTCGAGGACCTCGGCGTGCGCAGCGTGCGGCTGATGACCAACAACCCCGAGAAGACCGACGCCCTCGTGCGGCACGGCATCGAGGTCACCCGGCGCGAGCCGATGCCCGTGCAGGCGGGCGAGCACAACATCCGCTACCTGCGCACCAAGCGGGACCGGATGGGACACGATCTGCCCTGGCTGGACACGGCCCCCGTGTCCCCCTGCGGCAACCAGTGACGTAAGCCTGCACCGCAGGCCGGCAAGGTACGAGAGGCAAGAGGAGAGACGTGAGCGGCAAGGGCGCACCGGAACTGTCCGTACGCAATGGGGGTGACCTGCGGGTCGCCGTCATCGCGGCACAGTGGCACGAGAAGGTGATGGACGGACTGGTCGACGGCGCGCTGCGCGCCCTGCACGACCTCGGCATCGACGAGCCGACCCTGCTGAGGGTGCCCGGCAGCTGGGAGCTCCCGGTCGTCGCCAAGGTGCTGGCCGGGCGGGGTTACGACGCGATCGTCGCCCTCGGCGTCGTCATCCGCGGCGGCACCCCGCACTTCGAGTACGTGTGCCAGGGCGTCGTCCAGGGCCTCACCCAGGTCTCCGTGGAGACCGGGGTGCCCGTCGGCATGGGCGTCCTCACCTGCGACACCGAGGAGCAGGCCCTGGACCGGGCCGGCCTGGAGGGCTCCAACGAGGACAAGGGACACGAGGCGGTGACGGCCGCGGTGGCGACCGCGGCCACCCTCCGCTCAGTATCCGAACCCTGGCGGTAGGCAGGCCGGCACAACGGCTAGGGTGGGATCACCATGTCCAAGAAGACGTTCGAGGAGCTCTTCACCGAGCTCCAGCAGAAGGCCGCCAGCGGCGACCCCGCCACTTCCCGCACCGCAGAACTGGTCGGGAAGGGCGTCCATGCCATCGGCAAGAAGGTCGTCGAAGAAGCCGCCGAGGTCTGGATGGCGGCCGAGTACGAAGGCAAGGAGGCAGCCGCCGAGGAGATCTCGCAGCTGCTCTACCACGTCCAGGTGATGATGGTCGCCCGCGGAATCTCGCTGGACGACGTGTACGCCCACCTGTAAAACATTTCAGACACCACCGCACATATCCGCCCCATCGTCACGTTCCACGCGAAGGAAGCCGACCTCATGCTGCGCATCGCCGTCCCCAACAAGGGTTCCCTGTCAGGTCCCGCGGGGGAGATGCTGCATGAGGCCGGCTACCAGCAGCGTCGCGAGTCCAAGGAACTGCGGATCGTCGACCCGGTCAACGACGTCGAGTTCTTCTACCTCCGCCCCCGGGACATCGCGATCTACGTCTCCTCCGGCCGCCTCGACATCGGCATCACCGGGCGCGACCTGCTGATCGACTCCGGGGCCGGCGCCGAGGAGATCCTCCCGCTCGGCTTCGCCCGCTCCACCTTCCGCTTCGCCGCCAAGCCGGGCACGGCCGACGGCATCGACGACCTCCAGGGCCGGACGGTCGCGACCTCCTACGAGGGCATCGTCGCCAAGCACCTGGCCGAGCGGGGCGTCGACGCCGCCGTCGTCCACCTCGACGGCGCCGTCGAGACCGCGATCGAACTGGGCGTCGCCGAGGTCATCGCCGACGTCGTCGAGACCGGAACCTCACTGCGCAACGCGGGCCTCGAGGTCTTCGGCGAGCCCATCATGAAGTCCGAGGCCATCGTGATCCGCCGCACCGGCGCGGACGCCGAGGAGCCGAAGGTGCAGCAGTTCCTGCGCCGCCTCCAGGGCGTCCTGGTCGCCCGGACGTACGTGATGATGGACTACGACTGCCGGGTCGAGCAGCTGGAGAAGGCCGTCGCGCTGACCCCGGGTCTGGAGTCGCCGACCGTGTCCCCGCTGCACAACGAGGGCTGGGTCGCCGTCCGCGCCATGGTCCCGGCCAAGGAGGCCCAGCGGATCATGGACGACCTCTACGACATCGGCGCCCGCGCCATCCTGACCACGGCCATCCACGCCTGCCGCCTCTGACCTCAGCCGGGAACATGTCCAACCTGCCGACCCTCCCCGTCACCTTCCGGCCAGGGCGCACCCGTGTGGTGCTGCTCACGGCCGGAGTGGTGATCCTCCTCGTCATCTCCACCGTGGCGATGCTGCTGGAGCAGCTCGGCCCGGGGGAACGACTCAGTTTCATCCTCACCGGCGCCCTCGTCTTCTGGGTGCTGGCCCAGCTCGCCCGGGTGCGGGTCGTCGCCGACGAATCCGGCGTCACCGTCGTGAACATCGCCAGCAAACGGCGCCTGGCCTGGGCCGAGATCGTCCAGGTGAACCTCCGTCCGGGCGATCCCTGGGTGTTCCTCGACCTCGGCGACGGCACCAGTCTGCCCGCCCTCGGTATCCAGCCGGGCATCGACAAGCAGCAGGCCATCGCCGACACCCGGGCCCTGCGGGCCCTCGCGGAAGCCCGGTCCGTCCGGGACCCCGAGGCGCCCACGGAACAAGATCAGGGCTGACTCGGGGCCGTCCACCCTGCCGCTGATGCCCCTGTCTTGATTAATCTGGTGACGGAGGCGTTCCCCTTACGCCTCCACCCCTGTGGCTCCCAGCCGGGTGCACAGGGGTTCCTGCTACCCGAGGAGTGACTCCCTCCGGCGATGGACGGTTCGTCCTGTAGTACCTGCGCCGCCCCTGCCCGACCTCGTTCGGAGGCGGCGGCATCATGACCACCCCCTTGCTGCTCCTGGCAGCCGCGTTCCTGCTCATCCTCGCCAACGGCTTCTTCGTCGCCGCCGAGTTCGGCCTCATCACGGTCGAGCGGCCGGACGCCGAGAAGGCCGCCGCCGAGGGCGACAGACGAGCCCGCACGGTCGTCGAGTCGTTGAAGGAACTGTCCTTCCAGCTCTCCGGCACCCAGCTCGGCATCACCATCACCTCCCTCGTCGTCGGCATGCTCGCCGAACCGGCGCTGGCCGAGCTGCTGCACGGCCCGTTCACCGTGATCGGCATCCCCGAGGGCGCCGTCTCCGGTGTCGCCGTGGTCGTCGGCATGCTGCTGGCCTCCGCCGTGCAGATGGTGATCGGCGAGCTCGTGCCCAAGAACTGGGCGGTGTCGAAGCCCCTCCAGGTCGCGCGATTCGTCGCGGGCCCGCAGGCCGGCTTCTCCCGCCTCTTCCGGCCGGTGATCGCGGCGCTCAACACCGTCGCCAACCGGCTGGTGCGCGCCCTGGGCATCGAGCCCACCGCGGAGCTGGCCTCCGCGCGCACCCCCGGCGAACTCGTGTCGCTGGCCCGTCACTCGGCCCGGGCCGGGGCGCTCGAACAGGACACGGCCGACCTCTTCGTCCGGACCCTGTCCCTGGCCGAGCTGACCGCTCAGCACGTCATGACCCCGCGGGTGAAGGTGAGTGCCCTTCAGTCGTCGGCCACCGCCGAGGACGTGGTCAACCTGACCCGCGCCACCGGCCTGTCCCGGTTCCCGGTCTACCGCGAGAAGATCGACGAGATCGTCGGCATGGTCCACCTCAAGGACGCCCTGGCGGTCCCCGTCCACGACCGGCTGCGTACCCCGCTCGGCCGTATCGCCCGGCCCGCGCTGCTGGTCCCGGAGACCCTGCCGGTCCAGCCCCTGCTGGCCCGGCTGCGCAGCGAGCAGCCCATAGCCGTCGTCGTCGACGAGTACGGCGGCACGGCCGGCGTGGTCACGCTGGAGGACATCGTCGAGGAGATCGTCGGCGAGGTCCGTGACGAGCACGACGGCCAGGACGCGCCCGAACTCGCCGCGGCCCTGCCCGAGGACGGCAGGCCGGCCTGGGACGTGGACGGCAGCTGCCGTGTCGACACCCTCCAGCGCATAGGCCTGGAGGTCCCCGAGGGGCCGTACGAGACCGTCGCCGGCCTGGTCGCCGACCTGCTCGGCCGGATCCCGGCCGTCGGGGACCGGGCCGAACTGCCCGGCTGGCGGGTCTCCGTGCGCCGCGTCGGCCACAACCGCGCCGAGCGCGTCCGCCTGGTGCGGACCGGCCAGGCCGTGGAGGTCGGCCGATGAGTGCCCTGCAGCTTCTCTTCGCCGCGCTGCTCGTGCTCGCCAACGGATTCTTCGTCGGCGCCGAGTTCGCGCTCGTCTCCGTCCGCCGCAGCCAGATCGAGCCGCTGGGCACCGCCCGGGCCCGTCAGGTGCTCTACGGTCTGGAACGCCTGCCCCAGATGATGGCGGCGGCCCAGTTCGGCATCACCGTCTGCTCCCTCACTCTGGGCGCGGTCGCCGAACCGACGGTCGCCCACCTGCTGGAGCCGGTCCTCGAAGCGGTCCACCTGCCGCACGGCATGATCCACCCGCTGGGCTATGTGGTGGCCCTCGCGGCCGTGGTCTTCTTCCACCTCGTCATCGGCGAGATGGTCCCGAAGAACCTCGCCATGGCGGCCCCCGAGAAGGCGGCGCTGTGGCTCAGCCCCGGCCTGGTGGCCTTCGCCCGGGTCTGCCGGCCGATCACGGTGGCCCTCGGCGCCTGCGCCCGGGGCATCCTGCGGCTCTTCCACGTCGAACCCAAGGACGAGGTCGAGGCCGTCGTCACCAGCGAGCAGCTGAACCGCCTGCTGGAGGACTCCGGCCAGGCCGGTCTCCTCGACCCCGAGGAGCAGGAACGGCTGGAGGACGCGCTGGAGCTGGGCTCCCGCCCGGTGACGGACGTGCTGCTGAAGCGCGAATCCCTGGTCACGGTCAGCCCCTCGGTCACCTCCGGGGAGATCGTCGAGCTGACCGGCCGTACCGGCTACTCCCGCTTCCCGGTGGCCGCGGAGAACGGCGCCTTCATGGGCTATCTGCACGTGAAGGACGTCCTCGACCTCGAGGAGTCCGAGCGGGCGGTGCCGCAGCAGGTCTGGCGGCCGATGACGACGCTCCGCTCCGAACTGCCGCTCGACGACGCGCTGACGGTGATGCGCCGGGCGGCGACCCATCTGGCGCAGGTGGCCGACGCGTCCGGCCGGGTGCTCGGCCTGGTCGCCCTGGAGGACGTCCTGGAGCTGCTGGTCGGCGAGGTCACCGACCCCGCGCACCGGGAGGTCTCCGGGATCCGGCTGACCGAGCCGAGGGGGAGTTCCCCCAAGGCCGCGGCTCCGCTGGAGCAGGGCGGGCCCCCGTCACCGGAGCAGGCGCTGGCGAGCTGAGAGGAGCCGCGGTATCCGTCGCAAGGGCGGATCCCGCGGCTCATCCGTCATACCGCCGGATCCTGCGGCCCTCTGCCCGACAGCACCTCGCCGTACGCCTGCATCAGGTCCGGCAGCCGCAACGTCGACAGGTCGTCCCGGGTCAGCCCGCCCGGATAGGTCGACAGCCGAAGATCGCGGTAGGCGCAGCTCTTCTCGTACAGGGTCCGCAGGAACCGCCCGTTGCCCAGCTCGTCGATCCACCCCTGGTCCACGACGTGCCCGGCGATGGAGCGCAGCTCGTCCAGGGCCTCCTCGTCCCACGCGTCGCCGTTCTCCGCGGCCAGCACCTCGCCGATGGAGGTGAGCTCCAGGGGCCGGTAGGAGGGGAAGTCGACGCGGCTGGTGAAGCGGGAGGACAGCCCGGGGTTCGCGGTCAGCAGCCGGTCCATGCCCTCCGGATAGCCGGCCAGGATCACCACCAGGTGGTCCCGGTTGTCCTCGGCCCGCTTCAGCAGCACCTGGAGCGCCTCGTCGCCGTACGCGTCGCCCTTGCCGTAGCCGGAGTTCGACAGCGAGTACGCCTCGTCCACGAAGAGCACACCGCCGAGAGCGGAGTCGATCAGTTCGTTGGCCTTCACGGCCGTCTGGCCGAGATACTCGCCGACGAGGTCGGCCCGCTGGGCCTCCACGAGATGGTCGCCGCCCAGCAGGCCGAGGGCGTAGAAGACACGGCCGAGAATGCGGGCCACCGTGGTCTTGCCGGTGCCGGAAGGACCGGAGAAGACGAAGTGGCGCTTCGGCGGCTGCACCGGAAGACCCTGGCCGGTCCGCAGCCGCGCCATGTTGAGCTGCGCGGACAGGGCCTTGACCTGGCGCTTCACCGGCTCCAGGCCGACCATGCGTTCCAGCTCGGCGAGCGCCTCCTCGAGTAGACCGGGATCGGTCGGCCCGGCAGGCAGCGACGAGGAGACGACGGTCTTCTCCCGTACCGCCGGGTCGGTCACCGACGGCAGCGGGACGACGGGCGGCAGGTCGGACGGCTCGGTGAACCGCAGATCCCGGCCCTCGGTGCCGAACAGGGGGTCGAAACCGTCCGGGCCGTCCACCATGTCCTGCCCCACCCCGGCGAGGGTGATCGCCGCGAAGTCGGCGGGATCGTCGTATCCGTCGCCCTCCGCGATCGCGGCGAGCCGGGCCGAGGTGTCCATGAACGCGGCGTCGACGCGGTGCACCGCCCGGTACAGGGGGAGAGCCGCCGCCGAACGGCCGGTTCCCTCATGGGCCCGGGCCAGCCAGTACCGCAGCTCCTTGCGCTGCGGCTGCTCGCTGCGGCAGCGCATCAGGGCCGACGACAGCAGTGGTTCGGCCTGTCCGTACATCTCCAGGCGCACCCGGGCCATCCCGCCGAACAGACCGGCCTCGATGCCCAGCAGGGGATCGTCGAGCAGCGGGTCGGTGTGCCGGACCAGCTGGTCCCAGTCCTTGACCAGATAGGCGCGGCACGCGTGCAGGAAGCGGACCTGGTGATCGGTGTCGACGGGCGGCAGGCCGGCGAGCGCCCGGTCCAGCTCGGGCACATGGCGGCCGTCCAGCCAGTGCGAGGCGTGCGCCAGCAGCAGGTCGCGCGGACTCTCCAGTACGGGTTGCACCCACCAGCCCAGCCAGTACCAGGAGTTGAGGGTGCGGCGGTGCCGGGTCCGCTGCTCGCCGAAGCGTTCGCGGTGCCGGAACATCCTGAGCAGCGCGGTCGTGGTGTCGACGCGCAGCGCGTGCAGTCCGAGCCAGCCGTCGGCCATCCCGGGATCGATCCGCACCGCGGTGCGGAACTCCTCCTCCGCCTGCGGATAGGCGCCCATCGTGTAGGCGTCCACGCCTCGCAGCCAGGCCAGGTCGGCCGGAGCGTCGGGGCCCTGCGTGCCGAAGTCCATCACGTCCCCCACAAACCGTGCCCCCGTCGGTGTGCCGCCGGGCCGTCGCCCTTCGGCTGCCTTGGTCGAACCGCTGTGCCGCGGACCGGAGTTGCAAGGTGCGCGAGGCAGTCGCCCAGGTCGCACCGAGGGCATCGTACCTGCGTGGGAGTCGCTCGCCGTAGGGTGCCGCACAGGACGTTCGGCGAGGTGGGAGCGCACGGGGCGCATCTCTCGCGGTGACCCTGGGTGAGCGAATCGTGCCGTGGAGCGCCCGGAAACGGGGCGTCGGACGGGATGCGGACGGAACGAAGCCCCCGATCACGGGGGAACAACCGGGGGCTTCGCGTCCGAGGGCGGCTGTGATGGCCGCACCTTCAGAACGTAAGTCCTGTCCGGGCCGTCGGTCAAGCACCGCCGAGGCAGTTGGCGAAGTTCGAGCGCAGGGCCCTTCACACGTTCACCACATCGCGGGTGGTCCGTCACGTTCGGTGACCTCCCGGCTGGGTTCAAGGCCCCCCAGCGGCCCCGGCAGCACCTCGTACCCCTCCTTCAACTGCCGTACCAGCAGGGTGGCATGGGGGCGCGAAGGGTCTTCGGCGAAATGCCGACTCTCGGCCGTGACCCACCCGTCCCAGAACTCCCGCTGCTCCTCCCCGTCCCGGGACCGTCCGCGTGCCCAGGCCTCCTCGGGCGGCATCTCCATCCACAGCAGACACGCCAGGAACGGCCGCAGGGCCCGGCGGCCGGCACCGACCCCCTCGACCAGGACGACGGGGGCCGCGGGCAGCGGCCGCGGCGGACCGAAGCGACGGGCACGCCAGTCGTAGGGGGCGTAGTGCGCGCTCTCGCCGCGGCCGAACGGCTCGACGACCTGGCTCAACAGCCGCCCGGTCCAGGCGAACAGTTCGTCGTGGCTGGCGATGTCGTCGAGCCGCAGCACCGGCGCGCCCCCCAGCGCCTCGGCCAGCCGCCCGGCCAGGGTGGACTTCCCCGAGCCGGCGTGCCCGTCGACACCGATCAGCCGGACCGGCCCACAGGACGGCGGAAGACGGCGCAGACGGGAGGCGAGCTGGTGGATGGCGGGTCCCGGGGTGCGAAGGGCGGGGGGCGGGGAGACGTGAGCGGGGGCGAGGGGGGAGACGTCGTACGGCGCGAAAGTCTACGGCCGCTCTTCCCGCCAGTGGCTCAGACCAATATTGGTGGCGTGGCACGGGCGGAAGTGCTGGAAGGCGGGGCCCGCTCCGTTCATAGTGGGCGCACAGCCGCGCAGACACCCTGGGGGTCTTCCGCTCATGAGCAGAGCCGAACAGCCGTCCCGCAGAACGGTCCTCGCCGCCGCGGTCGCCGCGGTGGCGGTGGGCTCGGCCCCGACGGCCACGGCCACGGCCGCCGACGCGGCGGACACCGCGCCCGCCGGATCCGCCCCGGCCCGGACCGTCGACCACCGCTCCTGGACCACGTACGCCGACTGGCGCGCCGGCACCGCGAAGGGCACCCGTGCCGTGGCGGGCCTGCGCCCCGGCGTCTCTTTCGGCACCCCGCTCGGCACCGTCGACTACACCGACCCGCACACCAGAACCACGGCCACCTGGGAGTACGCGACCTGGACGTCCCCCGTCCAGACCCTCGCCGTTCCCTCGACCGAGGTGATCGCCTCCTGGAACGCGAGCACCCCGGCCGGGACCTGGCTCCAGGTCGAACTCGAGGGCACATACTCCGACGGCACCGACACCCCCTGGTACGTGATGGGCCGCTGGGCCTCCGGCGACCAGGACATCAAGCGCACCTCGGTCGACGGCCAGACGGACGGCCGGAGCACCGTCTGGACCGACACCTTCGCGATCGACGATGCCTCGACCGGCCTGCGTCTCGCCTCCTGCCGCCTCCGGCTCACCCTGTACCGACGCCCCGGCACCAGGCTCACCCCGACCGTGTGGCGGCTGGGCGTCATGGGCTCCGACGTGCCGGACCGGTTCACCGTCCCGGCTTCCGTGCCCGGTCTCGCGCAGGAGCTGGCCGTCCCCCGCTACTCGCAGGAGATCCACCTGGGCCAGTACCCCGAGTACGACAGCGGCGGCGAGGCCTGGTGCAGCCCCACCTCCTCGCAGATGATCGTCGAGTACTGGGGCGGCCGGCTCACCGCCGGGCAACTGGCGTGGGTGGACCCGTCCTACGCCGACCCGCAGGTCTGTCACGCGGCCAGGTACACCTATGACTTCCAGTACGCCGGCTGCGGCAACTGGCCGTTCAACGCCGCCTACGCGGCCACCTTCAAGGATCTCCAGGGTGTCGTCACCCGGCTGGGCTCGCTCACCGACCTGGAGACGCTGATCGCCGCGGGAATCCCAGCCATAACGTCCCAGTCCTTCCTCAAGGAGGAGCTGACCGGAGCGGGATACGGCACGTCCGGGCACCTGATGACCGTGATCGGCTTCACGGCGGAGGGCGACGTGATCGCCAACGACCCGTTCTCGGCGGACGACACGGCGGTGCGGCGCGTGTACCGGCGACGGGAGTTCGAAAACATCTGGCTCAGGACCAAGCGGTACAACGCGAGCGGCAAGGTCGCCTCCGGAACCGGGGGCATCTGCTACCTCTACTTCCCGGCGCGCCCGACGGCCCGCCAGTGCAAGGCCCTCACGGCGGTGGGGGTCCCCGTGTGAGCAAGGTCTCCACCGCAAAAGCCCCGACGGGTGGCAAGGTGGACGGATCGGTGGGGGGAACCACCCTGTACGTCCGACCTCAGCGAGACACCATGACCGCACAGACAGCCACCGCCACCCGTGCCCGCACCGGCGGCCCCGAGACCGACGGCCCGAAGATCCTGGAGCACCTCGTGGGGTGGGTCCTCGTCGCGGTCGTCGCGATGCTGGTCACCCAGCTCGGACTGCTGTGACGGGCGTCAACTGACCCACGCATGACCTGACATACTGCGGGTGTCCCGCCGACCGCCCGAGACCAGGGTCGAAATTGAATATCAGTGAACAGCGCGAAGTCGCCCGTCCCCGGGCACGCGGCACCGAGCGCTCACTGGCGCGCCGCGCCGAACTCATCTCCATCGGGCGGAAGTTGTTCGCCGACACGTCCTACGACGCGCTCTCGATGGACGACATCGCCCGGCAGGCGCATGTCGCCAAGGGGCTGATCTACTACTACTTCCAGTCCAAGCGCGGCTACTACCTGGCGATCATCCAGGACTCCGTCGCCGATCTGGTCACCTTCGCGGCGAGCGGACTCGAACTGCCCCAGGTGGACCGGGTGCACCGCACCATCGACGGCTACCTGCGCTACGCCGAGCACAACCAGGCCGCCTACCGCACGATCGTCAGCGGCGGCGTCGGCTTCGACACCGAGGTGCACGCCATCCGGGACGGGGTGCGCGCGGCGATCGTGGCGACCATCGCCGAGGGCGCGTACGGCAGCAGCGACATCCCGGCACTGCCCCGCATGGGCCTGCTCGCCTGGCTGTGCAGCGTCGAGGGCGCCACCCTGGAGTGGATCGCGCGCCCCGAACTCTCCCGCGAGGTCATGGGCGATCTGCTGGTGAGGACCCTGGGGGGCTCACTGCGCGCCATCGAGGAACTCGACCCGGCGTTCGCCGCACCGAAGCCGGCCCGCCGCGAGGACTGACCCGCACGGCGGACGCGCGACGCGGACGCACCGGGGGCGGAGGCTCGTGGCCCTCCGCCCCGAGTGCCCCATGGACAGGGCTGCTTGAGCAGTGCCCTGCCCCGTGGACGGGCTACTTGATCGCGTGGATCAGCTCACCGTCGGCCGTGTCCCCGCTCAGCTCCCAGAAGAACGTTCCGCCCAGGTCCTGCCGGGACTTGTACCTCATCTTCGTCGCGATGGTCGCGGGGGTGTCGTAACTCCACCAGTCGTTCCCGCACTTGGCGTAGGCGGTGCCGCCGACCGTGCCGGTCGCCGGGCACTTGACCTTGAGGACCTTGTAGTCCTCGTTGCCGTCCTCGTACGTCCCCGCCGCGGGACCGGTGGCCGTGCCGCCCGGCTTCGCCTGGGTGACGCCGGTCCAGCCGCGCCCGTAGAAGCCGATGCCGAGCAGCAGCTTGTGCGACGGGATGCCGAGGCTCTTGAGCTTGGCTATCGTCGCGGCGGTGTCGTAGCCCTGCTGCGGGATGCCGCGGTACGAGGTCAGCGGCGAGTGCGGTGCCGTGGGGCCGGTGGCCGCCCAGGTGCCGAAGTAGTCGTACGTCATCGGGTTGTACCAGTCGACGTACCGCGCCGCGCCCCCGTAGTCCGCCGCCTCGATGCGGCCGCCCCCGGTGGCGTCCGCCGTGATCGCCGCCGTGAGCAGCTCGCGCTTGCCGAACTTCGCCCGCAGTGCCTTCATGACGTCCCGGAAGGCCTCGCGGCCACTGGTGTCGCAGGTGAGGCCGCAGGCGTTCGGGTACTCCCAGTCGATGTCGATGCCGTCGAAGACGTCCGCCCACTTCGGGTTCTCGACCAGGTCGTAGCAGGATTTCGCGAAGGCC
Organism: Streptomyces sp. NBC_00637; assembly: GCF_045161545.1. Lineage (NCBI taxonomy): Bacteria > Bacillati > Actinomycetota > Actinomycetes > Kitasatosporales > Streptomycetaceae > Streptomyces > Streptomyces sp. NBC_00637. Next base: position 7,108,373 of record NZ_CP109046.1, read on the forward strand.
GCCGGGTCCTTGGCCGCCTCACCGAAGCCACCCGACCAGCTCCAACCGCCGAACGACCAGATCACCTTGAGCTTCGGGTGCAGCTTCTTCAGCTTGCGCAGCTGGTTGAAGTTGCCGCCGAGCGCCTGGTCTGCCGTGTCGGCGACGCCGTCGACGGACTCCTCGGCGGTGAACGGCCTGTCGGTGTCCGCCCAGGAGTCGCCGAGGGCGCACTTGCCGTCGGTGACGTTGCCGAAGGCGTAGTTCACGTGGGTGAGCCGGTCCGCCGAGCCGGACGTCTCGATGTTCTTGACGTAGTACTGGCGGTCGTAGATGCCCCAGTCGGTGAAGTAGCCCACGACCTTGGAGCCGTTCGCGTGGGGCGGGGCGGGGCGGGGCTCGCCGGCGGTGGCGGTGCCCGCCCCGGCGAGCAGTGCGGCGCCGAGCGCGGCGCAAGCGGCGGCGGACAGCAGCGTCCGGAAGCGGGCGCGAGGGCGGGGAGCCGTGAGTGAGGGGGTGTGCATCGGGTGTCTCCTCGCAGGGGACAGAGAGGGAACGCACGCCGATCGGCATGAACGCGGGGAGGCGTCGGAGCGAAACGGTAGGAGGACTAGACCACTTCGGTCAATGGTTCGGACCAATAGGCCGACTGTCCGTTCCCGTGGTTCCGTAGTCCCGCCCGTAGTCCCGCCCGCGGCCGGTCCGGCACCCGCCCGGCTGCCGACCCGGCGGTCAGCCCGTGCGGCGGCGGTGCCCGGAGGGCATACTCACAGCGCGGAACCGCTGGTCGGTCCGGGAGGAGGAAGCCGCCATGCCCGACCGCGCGCCGGCCCTGGTGGACCGTCTCCTGCCCACGGCCGAGGCCCGTCAACTCATGACGTTGGTGCGGGACATCGCCCGGCGTGAGATCGCACCGGCCGCCGCCGAGGAGGAGGACGCCGGGCGCTTCCCGCGCGCGCTGTTCACCCTGTTGTCCGCATCGGGGCTGCTCGGTCTGCCGTACGACTCCGCGCACGGCGGCGGCGACCAGCCCTACGAGGTGTACCTCCAGGTCCTCGAAGAGCTCTCCATGGCCCGCCTCACCGTGGGGCTGGGCGTCAGCGTCCACACGCTGGCCTCGTACCCGCTCGCCGCCCACGGCACGGACGCGCAGCGGGCCGCGCACCTGCCCGCCATGCTCGGCGGCGGGCAGCTCGGCGCGTACTGCCTCTCCGAGCCCTCCTCCGGCTCGGACGCGGCCTCGCTGCGGACCAGGGCGGTACGCGAGGGCGGCGGGGACTGGGTGATCACCGGCACCAAGGCCTGGATCACCCACGCCGGGCTCGCCGACTTCTACACCGTCCTGGCCCGCACCGGGGGCCCGGGCGCGGCGGGGATCACCGCGTTCCTGGTGCCCGCGGACGCCGAGGGGCTGAGCGTCGCGGCCCCCGAGCGCAAGATGGGCCTGAAGGGCTCGCCCACCGCCCAGGTGCACCTCGACGGGGTGCGGATCCCCGACGCCCGGCGCATTGGCGACGAGGGGCAGGGCTTCACGATCGCCCTGGCCGCGCTGGACTCCGGGCGGCTCGGCATCGCGGCGTGCGCAGTCGGCCTCGCCCAGGCGGCGCTCGACGAGGCCGTCGACTGGGCGAGGCGGCGGCGGCAGTTCGGGCGGCCGATCGCCGACTTCCAGGGACTGCGCTTCCTGCTCGCCGACATGGCGACCCGGATCGAGGCGGGCCGGGCGCTGTATCTGGCGGCCGCGCGGGACCGGGACGCCGGGCGGCCGTTCGGCCGGCAGGCGGCCATGGCCAAACTCCACTGCACCGACGCGGCCATGCGGGTCACCACCGACGCCGTCCAGGTCCTCGGCGGGTACGGCTACACCGCCGACTTCCCCGTCGAGCGCTATCTGCGGGAGGCCAAGGTCCTGCAGATCGTCGAGGGCACGAACCAGATCCAGCGGATGGTCATCGCCCGTCACCTCCTGGGTCCGGATACCCGCTGAACTGCCCCGTCCGTACCTGCGGGGCCACCAGCCGTACCCACTCCGGGTCGTGGCGCCCCGGCAGGGTGCGGCCCCGGTCGGCCCAGGTGCGCAGGAGGTCGCGGTAGATGGGCGGGTCCTGCGGGGGCGGCGGAGCCAGCGGAACCGATTCTGCCCGAACGGATTCCGGGCGCGCGGGGGCGAACAGCTGGCGGTGACGCCCGGGTGCGACTGACTGGGTGGGGGTCATACCAGGGCAACGCGAAGCCCCGGCACAGGTCACCGGCGGGCACGGTCGGGCGTGAGTTCGGGGACTGCCCCCAGGGACGGACCGGCCCGCTCCTGGTCGCCCCACCACACCTGGCGAACCGTCAGACACTTTACGGCGCACCGGTGTCGGGCAGCCGTGAGCCGTCGCGCGCATCGCTCACCGGCGGGTGCGCCGCGCCCGCTCCCCGCCCGCCCCGCGCCTGGCCGCAGCGGCCGCACGGGACGCACGGGACGCACGGATCCTGCACCGCGGCGACCGAAGGCCATGGTGCGGGCGGTTACGGAAGCCCGGCCGGTGACAAGACGAGCGTGGCGGCGGCGCTCAGGCGGCCAGGCGGCGCATCGTCGGCACACGCATCGGGCGCGAGCCCGGCCCGCCGACGTGCGAGAACGGCTGGGTGCGCCAGTCGAGCCCCTGAGGCAGCGTCAACAGCAGCGCGGTCTCCTGCTCCTGGGTCTCCACGGACTCGTCCGCGGGCCTGGCCTCGGAGGCACCCCGTCCGGTCCCGGCGCAGACCGTGAGCCCGAAGGGGTTCCACGGCGAGGCGCACAGCGCGTGCTCCGGCAGGACCTCCTCGTCCGCCAGCAGCGCGATGGGCTGCGCACAGTCCGGGCAGATCACCCGGTACATCTCGAAGTGGTCGTACGCGTCGAAGCGGTCGGCGTCGTCGCCGTCGAAGCTGTCGAAGTACTCCGCGTCGGCGGGTTCGACGCCCTCCGGCTCGGGCTCGACGACGGACCGGAGCCGCTTGGGCGCGGTGCGACCAGGGCGCTGAAGACTCTGCATGGGTTCTCCCCCTCGGGCTGGGCCGTGAAGGCACTGCGGCCTCGACCACAGCAAGCACTTCCCGCCCTGTCTCGGCGGTAATCACCAGGCCATCACGAAGAGTTGACGAGTGCTGTGGCGTTCGTCACATGCCCCTTGCAGGTGCCTCGTACGTCGGTCGAGCCCCCGAACGCCCCGCACCCGGCCGCCGCCGGCTCCCGACCACATCACAAACCGGCTATGACCTGGGCTGCATAGGTATACGCGGAGATCGCACGCACGGTAAGTTCTTGCGTCATGGAGGAGCTGGACCGACAAATCGTGCAGCTGCTCGTCAAGGACGGGCGGATGAGTTACACCGACCTGGGCAAGGCCACGGGCCTGTCCACCTCGGCCGTGCACCAACGGGTGCGCCGGCTGGAACAGCGCGGCGTCATCCGCGGATACGCGGCGGTCGTCGACTCCGAGGCCGTCGGGCTGCCCCTGACCGCCTTCATCTCGGTGAAACCGTTCGACCCCAGCGCCCCCGACGACATCGCCGAGCGACTGGCGGGCGTACCGGAGATCGAGGCCTGCCACAGCGTGGCCGGTGACGAGAACTACATCCTCAAGGTGCGCGTGGCCACCCCGCACGAGCTGGAGGAGCTGCTCGGACGGCTCCGGTCGCTCGCCGGCGTGTCGACGCGTACGACGGTCGTGCTGTCCACCCCCTACGAGGCCAGGCCGCCCCGGATCTGAGCGGATCCGCGCCGATCCGAGGGGTCCGCGTGCCGGGCGGCCGGGGCGAGGCGCGAGACTGTTCCCCATGAACGAGCGCACCGCCGAGCCGAAGACCGTCCTGCTCCGCCGAGGAGAGGTCCACAGCCCCGCCGACCCGTTCGCGACCGCGATGGTCGTGGAACGTGGCCAGGTCGCCTGGGTCGGCTCCGAAGGCGCCGCCGACGCCTTCGCGGACGGCGTCGACGAGGTGGTCGACCTGGACGGCGGGCTGGTCACCCCGGCGTTCACCGACGCCCATGTGCACACCACGTCCACCGGCCTCGCGCTCACCGGTCTCGATCTCTCCGACGCCCCCTCCCTGGCGGCCGCCCTCGCCCTCGTACGGGCCTTCGCGGCGGCCCGTCCGCAGGACGAAGTGCTGCTCGGGCATGGTTGGGACGCCTCCCGCTGGCCGGAGGGCCGCCCGCCGCGACGGGAGGAACTGGACGAGGCGACCGGTGGCCGGCCGCTCTACCTCAGCCGGATCGACGTCCACTCGGCCGTGGTCACCACCGCCCTGCTGGAACGCGCGCCCCGGGCCGGCACCGGACCGGGCTTCACCGACGGTGAACCGCTCACCCGCGACGCCCACCACGCCGTCCGCGCCGCCGCGTTCGCAGCCGTGACGCCCGCCCAGCGTGCCGAGGCCCAGCGCGCGGCTCTCGCGCACGCCGCCTCCCTCGGTATCGGCTCGGTCCACGAGTGCGCGGGGCCCGAGATCTCCTCCGAGGACGACTTCACGGCCCTCCTGCGACTCGCCGCCGAGGAGCCCGGCCCCCGGGTCGTCGGCTACTGGGCCGAGCAGGACGCCGAGAAGGCCCGGCGGCTGGGCGCGCTCGGCGCCGCCGGGGATCTGTTCGTCGACGGCGCCCTCGGCTCCCACACGGCCTGTCTGCACGCCTCCTACACCGACGCCGACCACACCGGCACCGCCTACCTGGACGCCGCCGATGTCGCCACCCACGTGACCGTCTGCACCGAGGCCGGCCTCCAGGCGGGCTTTCACGCCATCGGCGACGCCGCCGTGGCCGCCGTCGTCGAAGGCGTGCGCGCCGCCGCGGAGAAGGTCGGCCTCGCCCGGATCCGTGCCGCCCGCCACCGCGTCGAACACGTCGAGATGCTCACGCCCGAGACCATCGCGGCCTTCGCCGAACTCGGCCTCACCGCCTCCGTCCAGCCCGCCTTCGACGCCCTGTGGGGCGGCGAGGAGGGCATGTACGCCCAGCGGCTGGGCGTCGAGCGGGCGCGCACCCTGAACCCCTTCGCGGCCCTGCTGCGCGCGGGCGTCCCGCTCGCCTTCGGCTCGGACAGCCCGGTCACCCCCCTCGACCCCTGGGGCACGGTCCGCGCCGCCGCCTTCCATCGCACCCCCGAGCACCGGGTGTCCGCCCGCGCCGCGTTCACGGCCCACACCCGGGGTGGCTGGCGGGCGATCGGCCGGGACGACGCGGGCGTCCTGGTCCCGGGCGCACCCGCCGACTACGCGGTCTGGCGTACGGACGAACTGGTCGTCCAGGCCCCCGACGACAGGGTCGCGCGCTGGTCCACCGACCCCCGCTCCGGCACCCCTGGGCTGCCGGACCTCACCCCCGGCCGCGAACTCCCGGTGTGCCTGCGCACGGTGGTGGGCGGCCGGACCGTGTTCCTGCGGCCGGGCGAGTGATCTCCCGGGCCGGTCCGGCGAAGATCACCCGTCCGCCTGTCGACATACGGCCGGTGTCTTCTCCCCGCTGACCTGGGCATTGACGGAAGATTCGCAGGTCAAGCAGCTGTTGACAGCCGATGGCGGGGGGCCGGTAGGTTCGGCGGAGTCCACCATCGGACGCCCCGCCCGGGGAATGCCCGCGTACTCGCCACGGTGCCGCTGGGTCAGGGACGGTTGAGCCGCACCGGCGCACCGCCACTGGCAGCCAGGCTCAGCGCCCGCGCCGCAGCGAGGGAACGTTCCGGCCGGTCGGGGAGGTGTGACCCGGACGGGGCCCTGGCGCTCAGTAGACAACGGTCTTCGGTCGACCCGCAGCCAGCGGGTCCCGGGCCGGCCCGAAGAGTGCCGGGCCCCCATCCGCAGCAGACCCGCGTTCGCCCGGCGTGCGCTCACCCCTACGGGGCAGGTCCGTACATACAAGTCCAAAGGTACGTTCTTACCCCGTGTTCGCGGGTCCGACACCACCGTACGTACGTCCCGTCATGTCATCGCAGGCGGCGGCCACTATGGTGGTCCCCTGCGTACGGACATGAAGGGGCAGTAGTGAACGACGGCGACGGGACCCTCGCGGCACAGGACCGGGGGAGGCAGTTCGGTCCGCTCGGCACGGCCTTGGTGATCATCCCGACCTACAACGAGGCGGAGAACATCAAGGCCATCGTCGGCCGGGTGCGCAAGGCCGTCCCCGAGGCTCACGTCCTCGTGGCCGACGACAACAGCCCCGACGGCACCGGCAAGCTCGCGGACGAGCTCGCCATCGGTGACGACCAGGTCCAGGTCCTGCACCGCAAGGGCAAGGAGGGCCTCGGTGCCGCGTATCTCGCGGGCTTCCGCTGGGGCCTGGAGAACGGTTACGGCGTACTGATCGAGATGGACGCCGACGGCTCCCACCAGCCCGAGGAACTGCCCCGCCTGCTCACCGCGCTCAAGAGCGCCGACCTGGTCCTGGGCTCCCGCTGGGTACCGGGCGGCCGGGTGGTGAACTGGCCCAAGTCCCGTGAGGTCATCTCCCGGGGCGGCAGCCTCTACTCCCGTCTCGCCCTCGACCTCCCGCTGCGCGACATCACCGGCGGCTACCGCGCCTTCCGCCGCGAGACGCTGGAGGGCCTCGGTCTGGAGGAGGTCGCCTCGCAGGGCTACTGCTTCCAGGTCGATCTCGCCCGGCGTGCCGTCAAGGCCGGTTTCCACGTCATCGAGGTCCCCATCACCTTCGTCGAGCGCGAGCACGGCGACTCCAAGATGAGCCGCGACATCCTCGTCGAGGCGCTGTGGCGGGTCACGGCGTGGGGTGTGGGGGAGCGGGTCGGCAAGATCACCGGCCGGAGCGCCGACCAGCCGGAGCGCTCGCAGGCGCCCGCCCCGTCCCACAGCGACGGCTGATCGTCCCCTTATGCCGCTCTGAGCCGGGTGCGGGCACACTGGGAGTATGACGACCGGCTCTCCGACCCCCGCTTACCAGACGCCCTCCCAGCCCCCCGTCCAGCCCCGGCGTTCCCGCCTGCGGACGTTCCTGCCCCTGGCGCTGGCCGCATGGCTGGTGCTGGAGATCTGGCTGCTGACCCTGGTCGCGGGCGCGACGAGCGGGCTGGTGGTCCTCCTGCTCCTCGTCGCCGGGTTCGTCCTCGGCGCCGTGGTCATCAAGCGGGCGGGGCGCCGGGCCTTCCGGAACCTGAACGAGGCGCTCCAGCGCGGCACGGCCTCCAACCGTGGCGGCGGCAACGGCCTGATGATGCTCGGCGGTCTGCTGCTGATGATCCCGGGCCTGGCCTCCGACGTGATCGGCCTGCTCCTGCTGCTCCCGCCGGTCCAGAAGGCGGTCAGCGGCTACGGAGAGCGCAAACTGAGGGCGGCCGCCGGCACACCCGGCACCCTGGGCGACGCCTTCCAGCAGGCCCGCATCCACCGCCCGGACGGCAAGGTGGTGCAGGGCGAGGTCATCAGGGACGAGCACTGACCCGGAGGGCCTGATCCTCCGGGCCGCTTGCCCGGCCGGAGGTCGCGCTCTGTCGGGCTCGGGTGGCCGGGTGCCGGTGGTCTGGCACCCGTGGCCGGGCATTGCGACCGCGCCCCCCAGACTTCGCCCCCTAGACTTCGCGCCCCGGGAGAGCCGCCTGCCGCTCGCTCTCCTCGCGCCGGGCGGGCAGCACGACGACCGCGGGCGCCGTACGTGAGATACGTACGGCGCCCGCGGTCGTTGTCGTGCGCTGTGAAGCTGGTCACAGCCCCGTGGGGCTATGCGCTTTTGCGGCTGTCGCGGGGATGTACCGCAAGGTTCATCGCCCCGGACCGCAGAACGGCGAGCCGCTCCTCGAGGACCTCTTCGAGTTCCTCGCGGGTCCGCCGCTCCATCAGCATGTCCCAATGGGTACGCGCGGGCTTGGCCTTCTTTTCCTCAGGGCCGTCGCCGTCTACGAGGAGTGCAGGGGCTCCACAGACCTTGCACTCCCACTCCGGCGGGATCTCCGCCTCGACCGAGAAGGGCATTTCAAACCGGTGCCCCTTCTCGCATGCGTACTCCACGGCCTGGCGCGGGGCCAGGTCGATACCGCGGTCCGTCTCGTAGCTGGTCACCACGAGGCGCGTGCCGCGAAGAGCTCGCTCACTCATGAATCGTGCCTCCCGGGCTTGTCGCCCACAGGACAGGTGTCGCTGTCGTCGTCATCCGGTCAACGTCCGGTCGGCGGTAAAGATTCCCGTTCGGAGTTCCGTTCCGGGTCATGCGTCGCCGTCGTAGCCGCAGTCTTGTTATCCAGTGCAGTACCCACCGGCGCCCGGTTTGTCACATCTGAAAGGAGATGTCACCCAGCGTTTCGGCATCTTTGACGCGCAGTAACGGTACGCCTGGCAGGCCAAACGCGTACACTACCGCCCTTTCGCCTTGAGTGCTAAATCCTCTCGGGCAACGGGTTACCCGCGTCCCGGATCGCCTGCCCCACCGGCACCCGGACGAGCAGCAGGAACCCGACGACGAAGAAGACCACCAGCGAGATGATCGCGTCCCGGTAGCTCCCGGTCAGCTGGTAGGTGACGCCGAAGAGGAGCGGGCCGAGCCAGCTCATGCCGCGGTCGCTCATCTCGTACGCCGAGAAGTACTCGGCCTCCTTGCCGGGCGGGACCAGGTGGGAGAAGAGGGAGCGGGACAGCGCCTGACTGCCGCCGAGGACCAGGCCGATCGCGGCCGCCAGCAGGAAGAAGCCGACCGGCGCCCCGGCGGGCAGGAAGTAACCGGCGCCGAGGGTGAGCGTCCAGGCCACCAGCGAGCCGAGGATGGTGCGCTGCGCGCCGTACGTCCGGGCCAGACGCCCCATGCCCAGCGCGCCCGCCACGGCCAGCACCTGCACCAGCAGGACGGCGCCGATCAGCGTCGACTGGCTCAGCCCGAGCTCCTCCGAGCCGTAGACGGAGGCCTGGGAGATCACGGTCTGGATGCCGTCGTTGTAGATCAGGTACGCGAGGAGGAAGGCGAGGGTCAGCGGATGACGGCGCATGTCGCGGACCGTCGCCGCGAGCTGACGCAGCCCAGGAGCCGTGCGGGCCGTCCCTTCGGTCCCGTCCGGCCGGGCGGCTGCCTTCCCGGCGGCGGCGGTCGGCCGGTCGCGCAGCCGCAGCAGCGGGACCAGCGTGAAGCCGCCCCACCACAGGCCGGCCGAGGCCAGACAGATCCGCACGGCCGTCGACTCGGAGACGCCGAAGGAGTCGTGCGCGAGGTAGAGCACCAGGTTGACGACCAGGACCAGCGACCCGGCCGCGTAGCCGAAGGCCCACCCCCGGGAGGAGACCGCGTCGCGTTCCTCGGGCGGGGCGATCTGCGGCAGATAGGAGTTGTAGAGCATCATCGCCACGGACTGGGCCGCGTTCGCCACGATCAGCAGCACGCCCCCCAGCAGATAGCGGTCGCCGCCCAGGAAGAACATGGCGGTCGTGGCCGCGGCGCCCACATAGGCGGCGGCGCCCAGCAGGGGCTTCTTGCGGCCGGTGCGGTCGGCGGCCGCACCCACCAGGGGCATCACCAGCACGGCCACGATCACCGACAGGGACACCGAGTACGCGAAGAAGGAGCCCGCCCGCACCGGGATGCCCAGCGGATGCACATACCCGTCGGCGTCCGCCGCCCGCTTGGCGACCGAGGTCAGATACGGGCCGAGGAACACCGTGAGCACACTCGTCGAGTAGACGGAGCACGCCCAGTCGTAGAAGTACCAGCCGCGCTGCTCGCGCCGCCGTTCGGCGGCCTCGTCGGACGCCGCCGTCCGCACGGTGTCGATGTCCACCCGTGCCCTCGCTTCCCGCTGCCGCAGCCGCGCGCGGGCGACGGGCCGGAGGTCAGACCCAGACGCCACGGTCCTTCATGACCTCGCGCAACGTGTCGATGTGATCGGTCATGATGCCATCGACTCCGAGGTCCAGGAGCCGGTGCATCCGATCCGGATCGTTGATCGTCCACACGTGCACCTGGAGCCCGTGCGCGTGGGCGGTCCGGACGAAGCGACGGTCCACGACCCGGATGCCCGACTGGCTCTCGGGTACCTGAGCGGCGATCGCCGAGCGGCGCGGCGTCGCGGGCATGCCCCGGGACCGCAGCCAGAGGTCGAGCACGCCCCGGGTGCCGTACGACGTCGCCAGGCGCGGCCCGGCGAGCCGCTGGGCCCGCACCACTCGCGCCTCCGAGAACGAGCCCACGCAGATCCGGTCCCACGCGCCCGTGCGTGCGATCAGGTCGAGCAGCGGGTGCAGCGCGGGCTCCGCCTTGAGATCGACGTTCCACCGCACCTCGGGGAAGGTCTCCAGGAGCTCCTCGAAGAGCGGCACCGGCTCCTTGCCCGCCACGCGCGCGTGCCGTACGTCCGACCACAGGAGGTCGCCTATGCGGCCGGCGCCGTCGGTCATCCGGTCCAGCGTCGCGTCATGGAAGGCGACGAGCTTGCCGTCCCGCGTGGCGTGTACATCGGTCTCGATATAGCGGTAACCCGCCTCGACCGCACGCCGGAACTGCGCCGCGGTGTTCTCCAGACCCTCCGCGGCCCCACCGCGGTGCGCGAACGGGATGGGTCCCGGATGGTCGAGATACGGGTGGGGCGTCAGGCTGGTCACGGACGCAGTATGGCTCCCCGAGGTGTCCCGGTGGCAACGACCGTGCTGCCGACCGGTGCGGAGGGGACGGCGAACATCCGCAGGAACAGCTGGGCGAGCGGGCCGATCGTGACCGCGTAGAGCAGGGTGCCGACGCCGATGGTGCCGCCGAGGGCGAACCCGGTCACCACGACCGCCACCTCCACCGCCGTCCGCGTCAGCCGGATCGAACGCCCGGTACGCCGGTGCAGTCCCGTCATCAGCCCGTCGCGCGGGCCCGGTCCGAAGCTGGCCGCGATGTAGAGGCCGGTGGCCGCCCCGTTGAGGACGATCCCGGTCAGCAGCAGCGGCACCTGGACGGCGAGACCGTGCGCCTCGGGGACGTACGCGAGCGTGCCGTCCATCGCGAGGCCGACGACGAAGACGTTGGAGACCGTGCCGAGACCCGGGCGCTGGCGCAGCGGGATCCACAGCAGCAGCACCGCCGCGCCCACGATGATCGACACGACACCGATCGTCAGGCCGGTGAGCTCGGCGAGGCCCTGGTGCAGCACGTTCCAGGGTTCGAGGCCGAGACCCGCCCTGACGAGGAGGGCGGAACTGGCGCCGTAGAGCGCGAGCCCGGCGTACAGCTGCACCAGCCGGCGGGGGAGGTGGCCGTGCGGACCCCGCGGGGGCGCTTCCTGCGGTGGTGGCTCGGACAAGGGGTCCCCCTGGTGGTGGTAGTGGCCTGACCCGTGACACTCTGTGGCGTGGAAGAGCATGGCATCCATGGCCAATTCGGGGAAGGTGGACTGGTAATCATGGCGCAGTGGACCTCTGCGGTGGGGGCCGCGCAGCTCGCGCGGCTGCTCAAGTCCCAGCAGGACCGCCCGGCGGGCCCGGGATCGCGTCGTCCGCCGGCCTACCGGGCGCTCGCCGACGGCATCCGGCTGCTGGTGCTGGAGGGCCGCGTCCCCGTCGCGGCGCGCCTGCCCGCGGAACGGGAACTGGCGCTGTCCCTGTCGGTGAGCCGTACGACCGTCGCCGCCGCCTACGAGGCGCTGCGCGCCGAGGGGTTCCTGGAGTCCCGGCGCGGCGCGGGCAGCTGGACGGCCGTCCCGGCCGGCAACCCGGTTCCGGCCCGCGGCCTGGAACCTCTGCCGCCCGAGGCCCTCGGCTCGATCATCGACCTCGGCTGCGCGGCCCTGCCCGCGCCCGAGCCGTGGCTCACCCGCGCCGTGCGGGGCGCGCTGGAGGAGTTGCCGCCGTACGCCCATACGCACGGCGACTATCCGGCGGGCCTGCCCGCGCTGCGCGCGATGATCGCCGAGCGGTACACCGCACGCGGGATCCCGACGATGCCCGAGCAGATCATGGTCACCACCGGCGCGATGGGGGCCATCGACGCCATCTGTCATCTGTTCGGCGGGCGCGGTGAGCGCATCGCCGTCGAGTCGCCCTCCTACGCCAACATTCTCCAGCTGATGCGGGAGGCGGGTGCCCGTCTGGTGCCCGTCGCGATGGCCGAGGGACTCGCCGGGTGGGACATGGACCGCTGGCGCCAGGTCCTGCGCGAGGCCGCACCGCGTATCGCGTACGTCGTCGCCGACTTCCACAACCCGACCGGCGCGCTCGCCGACGAGGACCAGCGGCGCCGGCTCGTGGAGGCGGCCCGTTCCGCCGGGACCGTGCTGGTCGCCGACGAGACCATGAGCGAACTGTGGCTCGACGACGTCGAGATGCCGCGGCCCGTGTGCGGTTTCGACCCCGCGGGGTCCACGGTGATCACGGTGGGATCGGCGAGCAAGGCCTTCTGGGCCGGGATGCGGATCGGCTGGGTACGGGCGGCCCCGGACGTCATCCGCAGTCTCGTCGCGGCGCGCGCCTACGCCGACCTGGGCACACCGGTGCTGGAGCAGCTGGCGGTGAACTGGCTGTTCAGCACCGGAGGCTGGGAGCAGGCCGTCGAATTGCGCCGGCACCAGGCCAGGGAGAACCGGAACGACCTGGTCGCGGCGGTGCGCCGGGAGCTTCCGGAGTGGGAGTTCGCCGTGCCCGAGGGCGGGTTGACGCTGTGGGTGCGGGCCGGGGGGCTGTCCGGGTCGCGGCTCGCCGAGGCGGGGGAGCGGGTGGGCCTGCGGGTGCCGTCCGGACCGCGGTTCGGCGTCGACGGCGCCTTCGAGGGGTATGTGCGGCTGCCGTTCACCGTGGGAGGCGCGGTGGCGGTGGAGGCGGCCGCCCGGCTGGCGGCCGCTGCCCGGATCGTGGAGAGCGGGGGGACGGTGGGCGCCGAGGGGCCGCGCACGTTCGTGGCCTAGAACAGGCGCGTGGCGGGGGCGGTCAGCCGCCCGCGCTCGACACCTGCTCCGCGCCCACGGCGTCGGACCCCACGGCATCGCCCTCCCCGGCCTCGGCCCCGGTGGCGTCCGGGGTGTCCATGGCGCCGGTGTCGACGCGCCTGGTGTCGACGGGCTTGGTGAGCACGATGTCGACCGGTACCGGCGGCAACGTCTCCGTGTCGGCCGGCGTGGAGCGCGGCGGCAGGAGATCGAGGACCGCCTGCCGGTGCGCGTCGCTCGTCGCGTCGTCGTACGGATCCGGTGTCGCCGGCACCTGGAGCCGGTGCACCGGACCCGATCCGAGCCGCGCGTATCCGCGTCCCGGCGGCGTGTGGTCGAGGGGCGTGGTGTGCGGGGGCGCGCCGAGGACCGCCTCCAGTTGCTCCCTCGACGCCGGCCCGAGCGCGACCCGCGCGCGGGTCTGCTGTCGTACGGCGTCGCTCAGGGAGTCCAGGGCGTCGAACTGCTCGGCCACCACCACCGTGACACCGACCGCGCGGCCGTGCCGGAGGGGGACCTGGAGGAGGGACTGCGGGTCCTTGTGGCCGTCGGTGTCGGCCAGGTGGGTGAAGGCGGTGGGACGGTCCACAAGGATCCACAGCGGTTGTCTGGTGTCGTCCGGCGGCGGGTCGCCCGCCTGCCGGGCCTGGTTGGCGGCGATCAGGCGGCGCTCCGTCTCGTGCACCGCCCACTCCAGGGCGGCCAGCGCCCCGGCGAGTCCGACCTCGACGCCCAGGACGCCGTCCCGGCCGGCGAGGCAGGCGTACTCGCCGGTACTGCCGCCCTCGATCACCAGTACGTCGCCGTGCTGGAGCGCCTGGACGGCGATGGAGCGCAGCAGGGTGGAGGTGCCGCTGCCGGGCTGGCCGACGGCCAGCAGGTGTGGCTCGGTCGAGCGGACGCCGGTGCGCCAGACGACCGGCGGCACGTCGCGCCGGTCCTCGCCGTGGGTGAGGGGGAGCGTGCGCTGGACCCGCGAGGGGTCGGTGAAGCCCAGGACCGTCTCGCCGGGGGCGGTGACGAAGCGCTGGGCGGCGATGTCGGTGGGGAGGGGGGCGAGGACACTGAGGGTGAGTTCGTTGCCCTCCTCGTCCCAGACGAAGAGGTATTCGCGGCCACGGCCGGACTTCGCGGCGAGCAGCTGCTCGATCCTGGCGCGCGGTGCGGCCTCTCCGTCCGGGAAGAAGGCGGGGTAGCGGATCACGAGGCGGGCCACGCGGCCCGAGTCGTCGAACTCCTGCGCCGGGAAGACGGTCTCCCAGTCGCCGCCGTGGGCGTACAGGGGAGCGGGGTCGTCGGCCGTCGAGAAGTACGGGACCAGGGCCTCGTAGAGCACCTGGAGTCGCTGGATCTGCGACTCGTCGGGGCCGTCGGGAGCCGGTGGGGTGCGGTCCCTGCCCTGCCAGGCCGCCGCCGCCGTCAGGGTGATGACGGCGAGCAGCGGGCCGTACGGCACCAGAGCCACGACCAGGATCAGCGAGGCCGCCAGGAACAGCAGCGGTCCGCGCTTGTCCTTGGGGGTCTCGGCCCACCTGCGCCGCCCGGCCGAGGCCAGCCGGCGCAGTCCGCGGGTGATCGTGATCAGCGGATGGAGGACATCGGTGGCGCTGCCGGCCGCCGTCCGGGCCAGCTCCCGGCTTCGGGCGATGTGCGCGCTGCCTGTGCTCAGGATGCTGGGAAGGGGGCGCCGGGCCACTGCTGTCTCCTGTGTGGTGCGTACGGACGGGGTGTGCGGCGTCAGAAGTTGATGCCGCCGAGGAGGCTTGCCAGGCTCTCGCCGCCTGCCTTGATGCTCGGGGCGATGGCCGTGCTGGCCATGTAGAACCCGAACAGGGCCGAGACCACGGCGTGCGACGCCTTCAGCCCGTCCTTACGGAAGAAGAGGAAGACGATGATGCCGAGCAGGACTACGCCTGACATGGACAGGATCATTTGGGTTCTCCTGGTTCGCGGGGGACAGTCACCATGAGTACTTCCAGGATCACAGGATGTATCCATACTATAAAAGGTGCAACTGGGTGAAATACGGGCGATTTCCCCCGGCTGGCGGAAGGCCTGGTGGCTGCCTGAGCAGGAGAACTGCGTCGAACGGGTCCTCCCGCGATCCTTGCCGTCGACGGGTCCGGCCGCGATCGCGGCGAGCCAGTACGCTGGCGATTCACCTGAACGGTTGAGTGGAGAGGCGGACCGGGCAATGAGCGAAGCCCCCGACCCCGAGGTCGTGGAGCTGGCGACCAAGATCTTCGATCTGGCCCGCGAGGGCCGGACCGAGGAGCTCGTGGCGTACGTCGACGCGGGCGTTCCGGCCAACCTCACCAACGACCGCGGCGACTCCCTGGTGATGCTCGCCGCGTACCACGGCCACGCCGACGCGGTCCGGGCCCTGCTGGACCGCGGTGCCGAGGCCGACCGGATCAACGACCGAGGCCAGACCCCGCTCGCCGGGGCGGCCTTCAAGGGCGAGGCGGACGTCGTCAAGGTCCTGCTGGAGGCCGGCGCCGACCCCTCCCAGGGGACTCCGTCGGCCGTCGACACCGCCCGCATGTTCGGCAGGGCGGAGCTGCTGGAACTCTTCGGCGTGCACTGAGCCGGAGGTCCTGAGCAGGGCGACGAGACTTTCCTGAGCAGGTAAATCGACGACCACGGGGGAGGCGGTACAAGGCCGCCGGAAATTTCGGTCGCGGCAGGCAGAACAGCCGGGTCATCATGACGTCGTGATTCACGGACGCGACGGCTGGGCAGGTGTTGCCGCACCGCGCGGGCCGTGACGCGGTCCGCTTGGGCCACTGACGAGAGGCAGAGGAAAATGGTCTACAGCAAGCAGGAAACGGCGGGCGCCCCGACGTGTTGTCACGCGGCCAGGTAATGCACGTCCCCGGTTGCGTCGACGCTTGATGTGAGGCTGTTTCCCATGTTCGATCCGGTCATAGCGCCCAGCGGTACGCTGCTCGGCCTGCTCCAGAGGGGGCGCGGCGACGGCACGTTGCACGCGCTCACCGCCCCGCGAGCCGAGGCGCTCGCGGCGCTGAACCACTGTGTGCTGCGGGATCCCCGCCACGACTGGCAGGTGGAGAACCGCTCCCTCTACTACGCCCGTCTCTACCTCGACCTGAACGGCGAGCTGGACGAGATCGAGGCCCACCTCTTCGACGTCGAGGACTCCTTCGACACCGAGGAGTCCCGCACGGGCCTGGCCCTGGCCGTCCTCGGTCATCTCGCCTCCTACGGCAGACGGGACGCCCTGGCCCTGCTGCGCCGCTACGCGGTCTCGGGAGCCAACTGGGCCTGGGCCCTCGACGAACTCGCCCTGCGGGACGACGACGCCGGTCTGCGAGCCCTCGCGGCGCCCGTGCTCGCCCGGTTCACCACCGATACCGAGGGCGAGGCCGAGCTCGCCGCCGCCGTACGGGACGCCTTCGAGCCACGGCCCTGGCGGCTGTGGGCCGAGGATCCCCGCGAGTACGTCTCCGCGCGCGTGCGTGCGGCTCAGGAGGCCGGCTGTTTCGACCGCTGGCAACGACAGCTGAGTCCGACCGGGCCCCGCCCCGGCTGGAGTGTCCAGGCCGTCTTCGAATGGGCCCAGCAGGGCGTCGAACGCGGAGCCGCGCTCCACGTCCCCGCCGCCCGCTGCCTCTCCGCCGTGGCGGGGCCCGAGGACCGCCCCGAGATCGTGCGGGCGGCCAGGGACGGCAGCGAGGGAGCCCGGTGCACCGCCCTGCGCTACCTCGCCGACTTCAACGATCCCGACGCCCTCGTCCTGATCGAAGAGGCCATGGCCACCGGCTCGACGCCGGTGGTCGAGGCCGCCGTCGACGCCTTCGAACGGATGCGCAGCGTCGCCGCCGTGGACCGGGCCCGCGGCTGGGCATACCGGCCCGACCCCCTGGGCGCCGCGGCCGGCCGCATGCTCGCCTGCCGCGGCGGCACCCAGGACAGTGACCTCGTCCTCGGCGCCCTGCGCGAGGCCGTACGCGGCGAGGGCTGCGACGCGCCGAGCCTGTGGACGCTCGTCGACGGCGCCGGACGGCTCGGGATCGTCTGCGCGGCGCCCGTGCTGCGCCATATCTACCGCGAGACGGCCTCGTCCCATCTGCGCGGACGCTGCGCCCGCGCACTCGCCGCCACCGACCCCTCCTACGCCGCCGGCTTCGCCGTCGAGTGCCTCTGGGACTGCGAGGAGGGCACCCGCGAGATCGCCGCCCGGCACGCCGAGACGGGGGACACCCGGGTCGTGGAGCGCCTGCGCCGGCTCGCCGCCGATCCGGCAGAGGAGGCGGAGGTCCAGACGGCCGTACGGAGCCGGATCGGACCGGACGCCACGTCCACCATGTGAACGTCGGGACAGGCCGCCGCCCGAGGGGAGCCTGGCGGCGGCCGGCCCGGCGGATGAACACCCGACGACCTGCCGGGCGGACCGGCATGGACACCGTCCGGCCCGCGCGCCACGCGTCGGCGAACAGCGAGTGCGCAGCGCAACGCTCACGGGACGTTGGTCGTACGGAAAGATCCACTTTGACGCGTCCACGTCCGGGACGGCGACAACACGGGTATGCGTGTCGTCATCGTGACCGAATCCTTTCCCCCCGACGTGAACGGCGTGGCCCATTGCGCCTACCAGACCGCCCGGCACCTCGTCGATCGCGGTCACACCCCCGTCGTCGTCGCCCCGGCCACCGCCGCCGGGACCGGGCCGGACACCGAAGCGCCCTGCCCCGTCGTCCGGATCCCCTCCCTCCCGCTCCCCGGCTATCCCCAGGTCCGCGTCGCCCTCCCCAGCCGACGCGTCGCCGCGGCCGTCGCCGCGCACCGGGCCGACATGGTGCACCTGGCCAGCCCCTTCATCCTCGGCGTGCGGGGCATGGCGGCCGCCGCCCGGCTCGGTATCCCCGCCGTCGCCGTCTACCAGACCGACCTGGGCGGCTACGCCCGCACCTACATGGGCGCCGGCGAGGCGGCCGCCTGGCGCCGGATACGGTCCGTCCACGCCGCCGCCGACCTCACCCTCGCCCCCTCCGGCGCGGCCCTGCGCGACCTGGACACGCACGGTGTGCCGCGGGTGAGGCTGTGGCCGCGAGGCGTGGACACCGTGCGCTTCCGCCCCGAGCGACGGGACGAGGCCCTGCGCCGGGCACTCGCCCCGAACGGCGAGCTGATCGTCGGCTACGTCGGACGGCTCGCCCCCGAGAAGCACGTCGAGCTTCTGGCCGGCGTGTGCGGGCTGCCGGGCGTCCGGGTCGTGGTGGTCGGCGACGGGCCGAGCAGGCCCCACCTGGAGGAGACCCTGCCGGGCGCGGTCTTCCTGGGCAACCGCACGGGCGACGAACTGGCCCGCGTCTTCGCCTCGCTGGACGTGTTCGTGCACACCGGCCCCTTCGAGACCTTCTGCCAGACCGTGCAGGAGGCCATGGCCAGCGGTGTGCCGGTGGTCGCGCCCGCCGCGGGCGGCCCCCTCGACCTGGTCGCCCACGGGCGCACCGGCCTGCTCGTCCCGCCCCGGGACGCCACCGTCGTCCGGGACACGGTGGCGGCGCTGGTGGCCGACCCCGAGCGGCGGGCCGCCTTCGGCGCCGCCGGGCGGGCCACGGTCGAGGGACGCACCTGGGCCGCCGTCGGCGACCGGCTCATCGCGCACTACGAAGACGTGATCGCGCGTCGCCTGGTGGTGGCGGCATGAGCGGCGTGAGCCCTACGGGCGGCATGGGCGCCGCCGAGGGCGCGAGCGGTGCCTGTGCCGGGTACGGTCCCGGCCGCCCCACCTCCACGAGCACCAGGCCGGGTACCGGGCCGCTGCGGATCGTGCGGCTCGCGAACTTCGTGGCCCGGCCTCGGGCGGGCTGCGTACGGCCCTGCGCGAACTCGGCAAGGGCTATCTGACGGCAGGCCACGAGCCGGTCCTGATCGTGCCCGGCGAGCGGGAGAGTGACCGTCTCACCGAGCAGGGGCGGGTGATCACTCTGCCGGGTCCGCTGCTGCCCGGCACCGGCGGCTACCGCGTCCTCACGGACAGACGGCGGGTCGCGCGCCTGCTGGAGGAGCTCGCCCCCGACCGTCTGGAGGTCTCCGACCGCACCACACTGCGCTGGACCGGCAGGTGGGCGCGGCGGGCCCGGGTGCCCGCCGTGATGGTCTCCCACGAGAGCGCCGACGGCGTCCTGCGCACCTGGGGCGTGCCGGAAGGAGCGGCCCGGCGCGCCGCCGACGCGCTCAATCTCCGTACGGCGCACACGTACGCGCGCGTGGTGTGCACCACCGAGTTCGCCGAGCGGGAGTTCGTGCGGATCGGGGCCCGGAACGTCGTGCGGGCTCCACTGGGCGTCGACCTCGTCGAACGGCACCCCGTCCTGCGGGACGCCGGGCTGCGGGCCGCTCACGCGCGCGAGGACCAGACCTTGCTGGTGATGTGCACCCGGCTGTCCGTGGAGAAACGGCCCGGCACGGCGCTGGACGCCCTGGAGGCGTTGCTGCGGCGCGGCGCGCGGGCGGTGCTGGTCGTCGCGGGCGACGGACCGCTGCGGCCGCGGCTGGAGCAGCGGGCCCGCGAGCGCGGGCTGCCCGTCACGTTCCTGGGGCACGTCTCCGACCGCGGCGCGCTGGGGGCCCTGCAGGCCTCGGCCGACGTGTGTCTTGCCCCGGGGCCCGCCGAGACGTTCGGCCTCGCCGCCCTGGAGGCCATGGCGTGCGGGACCCCTGTCGTGGCGAGCGCCTCCTCGGCGCTCCCCGAGGTGATCGGGGCCGCGGGGGCCACGGCGGCCGACCGGGGGGAGGCGTTCGCGGACGCCGTGGAGAGCCTCCTGGAGCGCCCCGTCGCGGCCCGCCGTGAGGCGGCACGCGCGCGTGCGGAGTGCTTCGGCTGGGGCACGGCGGTCGACGCCTTCCTCACCGCGCACGACGCGGCGGTGTCGGTCACGGCACCGGTGACCGCGCCGGTCCGTCCTTTCGTGCCCGGAGGCCTCGGATGAGACGCGTCCCCTTCGTCGCCCCCGGCGATGCGCTCACCGAGGGCGTGGGGGACCCCGTGGGCGAGGGATGGCGCGGCTGGGCCGCGCTGCTCGCCCACGGACTCGTCGACGAGACCGAAGGCGCCCCGCGGGGGCCGGGGGCCGAGGGCCGAGGGGCGCGCGGGAAGCGAGCGCCGACCGGCCCCACCCGGGGGAACGAGCGCCCGCCTCGATCCGCGGACCTCCGCGGCGCTCTCCGTGGCGGAGCGGCGACCGGACGCGGCCTGAAAGCCCGGCCGGCGCCGCCCTCGTCACCTTCGGCGTACGGCCACGAAGCGGACCGGCGTGCCGGGGGCGGCCTGGGCCGCGGCCGCGAGGTCGCCCGCGCGGACGACCCCGATCACCGGGTAGCCCCCGGTGGTCGGGTGATCGGCAAGGAAGACCACCGGCCGGCCGGCGGGCGGAACCTGGACGGCGCCCAGGACCATGCCCTCGCTCGCCAGTTCACCGCCGCGGGCGCGTTCCAGGGCGGGCCCCTCGGTACGCAGCCCGATGCGATTGCTCGCCGAGGACACGAGGAACGTCCGCGAGGTGAAGGCGCGGAGCGCGTCCGGAGTGAACCAGTCGTCCCGTGGGCCGAGCGTCACCCGGAGCACGAGTTCGGCGGGGGGCGCCGGCTGCGGGGCGACGTCCACGCGCGCGTGCGGGACGCGTTCGCGCCCCAGCGGCAGGACGGTGCCGTCCGTCAGCGGCGCCGGGCCGAGGCCGGAGAGCAGATCCGCGGACCGGCTGCCGAGCACCGGCTCGACGATGACGCCGCCTGCCAGGGCCACGTACGTGCGTACCCCGCGGACGGCCGGTCCGATGTCCAGCAGGGTTCCGGCGCGTACCCGTACGGGCGCGCCCCAGGCGGCTGGCCGGCCGTCCACCGTGACCCGGCAGGGCGCGCCGCCGACCGCCACGGTCACGTCGGAACGCGGCCTGAGGGCGCAGCCGTCGAGCGTCGTCTCCAGCACGGCCGCGTCGGGCCCATTGCCCACCAGCCGGTTGACGAGGCCGGCCGCGGGCGCGTCGAGGGCACCGGAACGGGGCACGCCGAGATGCGCGTGGCCGGGGCGGCCCCGGTCCTGCACCGTGGTGAGCGCCCCGGCCCGGACGACGGACACCGCGCGGTCGCTCATGAGGTGCCCACCGGTCCCACCGGGACGAAGCGCACGCGCGTGCCCGGCGACAGCAGCGCGGCCGGCACGCGCGCGTGGTCCCACAGCACGGCGTCCGTGCTGCCGATCAGCTGCCAGCCCCCCGGCGACGCACGCGGGTACACGCCCGTGTACGGGCCCGCGAGCGCCACCGAACCGGCCGGCACGGCGGTACGCGGCGTGGCCCGGCGCGGCACGTCGTAGCGCGCGGGCAGGCCGGTGAGATAGCCGAAGCCGGGCGCGAAGCCGCAGAAGGCGACCCGGAACTCGGTGCCCGCGTGGATGCGGGCCACCTCCTCCCGCGGGACACCCCAGTGGGCGGCGACCTCGGCGAGATCCGGGCCGTCGTAACGGACCGGGATCTCCACGGCCGTCCGCTCGCGCGGGGGAGCGGGCGGTACGTCGGAGACGGCCAGCTCCGACGCCAGCCGGCCCGGGTCGGCCAGACCGTCCAGGAGGACGGTGCGGGCCGCCGGAACGATCTCGCGGGCGTGGAGCAGGCCCGCCGCCCGGCGCCGCAGCAGCTCCGCGTGCAGCGCCTCGGCCTCCGCGCCCGACGCCAGTTCGACGAGCAGGGCGTCGTCCCCGACGGGCAGAACGCGCACGCTCATGCGAATGCCTCCACTCGTACGCCCGACTCCTCCAGACCGCGCCGGACCCGGCGGGCCAGCTCCACCGCGCCGGGCGTGTCGCCGTGCAGGCACAGCGAACGCGCGCGTACCTCGATGGACGTCCCCGTGTGGGAGGTGAGCTGCCCGAGGCGGGCCAGGCGCACCGATCGTTCCACGACGGCGTCCGGGTCGGTGACCACGGCCCCGGGCCGCCCACGGGCCACGAGCGTGCCCTCCTCGGTGTACGCGCGGTCCGCGAAGGCCTCCGGGACGGCGGGCAGCCCCGCCCCCCGGGCCAGCTCCAGCAGGCGTGAGCCGGGCAGCCCGAGCACGGGCAACGCGGCCTCGGCGAGGAGCACCCCGTCGACCACCGCGCCGGCCTGCTCCTCGTCGTGCACGACCCGGTTGTACAGCGCGCCGTGCGGCTTCACGTAGGCCACACGCGCGCCCGCCGCCCGGGCGAACACCTGCAGTGCGCCGATCTGGTACGCCACCTCGGCGGCCAGTTCGGCGGGCGGCACGTCCATGGCGCGCCGTCCGAACCCCGCCAGGTCCCGGTAGGAGACCTGCGCGCCGATCGCCACATCGCGCTCGGCCGCCAGCTCGCACACCCGCCGCATGGTGACCGCGTCCCCCGCGTGGAAGCCGCAGGCCACGTTGGCGCTGCTGACGACGGAGAGCAGTCGCTCGTCGTCGGTCAGCCGCCAGCGGCCGAAGCCCTCGCCCAGGTCGGCGTTCAGATCGATCGCGGTCGTCGCGGTCATGGTTCCTTCGTACTCCTTCTCAAGCCACGCGGTACTGCTCGTCGCGGGCGTCGGTGAGGAACATCTGTCCCGGGGCGTGGGTGAGGGCGAACGGCGGGCGTGAGGCCATCACCGCGGCCTGCGGGGTCACGCCGCAGGCCCAGAACACCGGGATGTCGTCCGGAGCGGCGTCCACCGCGTCAGCCGAAGTCGGGCCGGCCGAGGTCGTCGATGCCCAGGCCCGACGGATCGCCGCAGTGTACGGGGCTGCCGTGCACCGCAGGGAGCAGGCTGCTCTCCCGGATGGCCGCCGCGAGGTGCTGCGGTGGCACCGGCCGCATGGACACGACCAGGGGGCTGTGCAGCCGTCCCGCGGGCCGGCATTCGCGGCTGGTGACGTACATCGGGACGTTGCGCCCCTGCTCGACGTGCCGGATCGGCACGCCCGCCCCGGACAGCGCCCACTCGAAGGTGAAGCTGCACCCGATCAGGAACGACACCAGGTCGTCACGCCAGTACGCGCGCACGTCCTCGGGCTCGTCCATCAGCTCGCCGTGCTCCCACACCCGGTAGCGCGGCAGATCGGTGCGCAGGTCGGCGCCCTCGGCCAGGACGGTCGTCCAGGAACCGGCGTCCGTGACGTCGAGGACGGGACAGGGCTTCGGATTGCGCTGGCAGAACAGGAGCATGTCGTACGCCCAGTCCGCGGGCACCGAGATCAGGTTGACCTGGGTGTGGCCGCCCGCGACCCCGGCCGTGGGGCCCGCCAGGCCCGCCCGGAAGCGGGCCCGGGCGGCGGCGGGGCTCCACGCGTGCGCGTGCTCTTCGACAGACGTGACGGGCCGGTCCGCGACGAGCGGCGGACGGCGGTCCCGGGTGGGGATCGGACGGTTCACTCCAGTTCCTTCCCACGGGTCTCGGGCAGCCCCAGCAGCGCCAGGGCGGCGATCGCGTAGCCGATCGCGCCGAAGACCAGCGCGCCGCCCACGCCCCAACTGTCGGCGAGGAAGCCGACCGTGGTGGGGAAGACGGCACCCACGGCGCGGCCGGTGTTGTAGGTGAAGCCCTGGCCCGTGCCGCGCAGGGCCGTCGGGTACAGCTCGCTCAGATAGGACCCGAAGCCGCTGAAGATCGCCGACATGCAGAACCCGAGCGGGAAGCCGAGCACGAGGAGCACGGTGTCCGCGCCGCTCGGGATGTTCGCGTACGCCAGGATGCAGACCGCCGACAGCAGGGCGAACAGCCAGATGTTGCGACGCCGGCCCAACCGGTCGGTGAGGTAGCCGCCGGTGAGGTAGCCGAGGAAGGCCCCCGAGATCAGGAAGGTCAGATAACCGCCGGTGCCCACCACCGACAGGCCGCGCTCGGATTTCAGATACGTCGGCACCCAGGTAGCGAGGGTGTAGTAGCCGCCCTGCACGCCGGTGGAGAGCAGGCCCGCGAAGAGTGTCGTCCGCAGCAGCGGTCCCTTGAAGATCGCCGGGAAAGAGCCCTTCTCGGGGCTCCGTTCGCGTGCGGCGGCGGCCTCCGGGGCGTCCTGCACCCGACGCCGCATCCAGACCACGAGCAGCGCGGGCAGGGCGCCCGTCCAGAACATCACGCGCCAGGCCATGTCGTCGCCGAAGAACGAGAACACCAGCGTGTAGGCGAGTGCCGCGAGGCCCCAGCCGACGGCCCAGGAGCTCTGGATCGCGCCGAGGGTACGGCCCCGGTGCTTCGGGCTCGCGTACTCGGCGACCAGGATCGCGCCGACCGCCCACTCGCCCCCGAAACCGAGCCCCTGGAAGGACCGCAGGACGAGCAGCGACTCGTAGCTGGGCGCGAAGCCACAGGCGACGGTGAAGACGGCGTACGTGATCACCGTGATCATCAGGGCCCTGACCCGGCCGATCCGGTCGGCCAGCACCCCCGCCACGGCGCCGCCGATCGCCGAGGCGACCAGGGTCACGGTGGTGAACAGGCCGGTCTGGCCGCTGTCCAGACCGAAGTACGCCGCCAGCGCGACCATGCTCAGCGGCAGCGTGAAGTAGTCGTAGGAGTCGAGGGCGTAGCCGCCGAACGCGCCGGCGAAGGCGCGGCGGCCGCGCGGGCCGAGAGCCCGCAGCCAGGCCAGGGCGCCGTCGTCGGGAGCGTGTGCGGCGCCGGCGGGATGGGTGTCGGCGGCCGGGGTCCGGGGTGGGAGGGGCGTGCTCATGGGGCACCTCGCTGAGGAAGGACGGAGGGTGCTGGGGGGTGAGCTGTGCCGTGCGGAGGCGGGCCGCCGCGGTGGGGACGGGCGGTGCCATGGAAGCAAGGTAGAGGATCGTTGAACGATCCTTCAATACCCACGTTGTCTCGTTCTCGTGTCTGCGGTTGAATTCCGGGCATGGCAGAACAGCTGGCGGGACTGGCCGACGACCGCGCCCTCCTGGGCCGCACGAGCACCGCCGAACGGGTTGCGGACATCCTCAGAAGCCGCATCGCCGAGGGCTACTTCCCGCCCGGGACGCGTCTGTCGGAGGACAGCATCGGAGGAGCGCTCGGCGTCTCCCGGAACACGCTGCGCGAGGCGTTCCGGCTCCTCACCCATGAGCGCCTGCTCGTCCACGAGCTGAACCGGGGGGTGTTCGTCCGGGTCCTGACCATCGAGGACGTCGAGGACATCTACCGCACGCGCGCGCTCGTCGAGTGCGCCGTCGTCCGCGGGCTGGGGGAGCCGCCGTACGCGCTGGACGGCCTCCGGGCCAGCGTCACCGAGGGGCGGATCGCGGCCGTCGAGTCCGACTGGAAGGGGCTGGGCACCGCCAACTTCCACTTCCACCGCGAACTGGTGGCCCTGGCCGGAAGCGCTCGCACCGACGAGCTGATGCGCAGCGTCTTCGCCGAGCTGCGTCTCGCCTTCCACTTCGTCGACGAGCCGCGCCGGCTGCACGAGCCGTACCTCCAGCGCAACCGCCAGATCCTCCAGGCGCTCGAGGCCGGCGACAGGGCGGCGGCCGAGCGGCTGCTCACGGTCTACCTCGTCGACTCCATGGAACGGGTGGTCGAGGTGTACCGGCGGCGGGTCGGGGAGGAGCACGCCCCGTAGACCGCGCCCCGCGCCCCGCGCTCCCGCAGGTGCGCGGGGAACCGCGCGACGAGCCCCCACCGGCGCGCGGCCGAAACACGCCGGGTAGCCGTCCGCCCGCCCGCCGGAGGCGATCCGCGTCGTTTGGGTCGATGTCAGACCGAGGACCTAGTCTGTGCACCGTGACTTCGCCTGCCTCGACGGACCGTGTTCCGCCCCAGCTCAGCGCGGGGCCGCGCCCCGCACCGGGCCCGGCCGCCGACGAGGGGCTCGCGCGGCGGTTGCGCGCGCTCGCCTGCACCGCGCCTATCCACGACCTCGACGCACGCAAGGCCAACCTCGCGGGTGAGTACTCGGTCTACGGCATGGCGGAGATCGCCCTCGCCGCCATCGACCTCGTCACGCTCAACATGGACTTCGACACCGGCGCCGACCACGACCAGATAGTGGCCCGCCTGATGCCGCGCATCGCCGCACAGGCCCCGCTGCGGCCCGTCGCCGAGCACGAGCGGGTGGCCCGCTGGGTCCTGGAGAACCTGATCAACGTCGGCAGCGTCGACCGCGGCTTCCGCGCCGCGTACGGCACGTTCGCGCAGGACGGCACGTATGTGCGCCGCGACTACGACTTCAAGCTGATCGAAGAGGTCCCCGGCCACGGCGGCGTGGTCTACCTCCGCACGACCGACGAGGCGGTCAACGTCCTCGTCGGCGCCCTCGACACCGACGTCACCAGCGCGCAGATCGCCGCCGAGGTCAAGCTCGAGGTGCTCATCAAGCGCGGCCGTCTCGCCGACGCCCAGCTGGCCGCCGAGCAGGCCCGCTACCGCACGGTCCAGTACTCGGAGACGCTGCGCCGCGCTCTGGAGGCGACCCGGCGCAACGTACGCGCGGTGGACTGGCTCAACGCCGTGCCCGACATGATCGCCGAAGCCCTCGACCATGTGGCCGACCGCTATCGCCACGAGAACGCGATCCTGACCAACATCCGCAAGGCACGCGACGAGATCGAGGACGCGGAGAACAAGCGGCGAGCCGCCGAGCTCGTCGACATCGTGAAGGACTGCATCCGCAGGCACACCCAGTTGCAGTCCCGGCTGCTGGAGGCCGGCCCGCTGTTCCGCGCCGAGCAGGACCGCCAGGCCTTCGCCACGCCCATGACCTCGTCGGGGATAGACCTCTACGGCCACCTCGTCACCCCCGTGCTGCCGTTGCCGCTGGAGCAGGCGGTCCGGGTCACCGACGCCTTCTTCGCCCGCGGGACCGGACTGCGCACGCCGGTGGCGGTGCGGGTGGGCGATCTCGTCGACCTGCTGCTGACGCCGCCGGTGGAGCGGGAGCACCTGGGCGCGGAGATGCCGGAGCCGGACCTCATCGCGACCCCGGACGACAGCCGGTTCAGCGAGGAGCAGCTGGCGAAGGCCAAGCAGCTGCTCGATCTGCCGGCCGACGCGCCCCGACGGCTCTCGGGACTGCTCGAGGAGGCGCGCGCCCAGGACGGCGAGGAACTGGCCTACCTGGTGGCGCTGCTCGCCGTGCACGCCGCCAGCCCGGCCGTGGGCACCGCCTACCGCCAGGGCGAGGAGAAACTGCTGTTCGCCGTCGACGACGGCAGGGAACTGGACGACCCGGGGTTCGGCGGAGCCGATCTCATCGTCGGCACCGCCCTGCTGGACGCCGCGGGGATGGCGGCGGACCGCACGGAGGCGGCATGAGCCGGTTCGTGAACCGAGTGGACCCGCACGAACACCAGCACGAGAACACCGAGGAGCCGAAGCAGTGACCGAGCACGTCGAGTGGAGCGACACGGAGGCGCCCGCCCCGGCGGTCAACGCCGCCGTCACCCCCGCCGACGCCGCCGACGCGGCGCGGCTCGTCGCGTTCGGGCTGCAGCCCAAGGTGCAGCCCGCGCGGGACCAGGAGTACGCGGAGCTGCTGCGGCGCCACCGGGAGGACCCGGCGTTCGCGCGGCTCGCCGACGCCGTGGCGGCCGGACTCGGGCTGATCGTGCTGGAGGTCTCCCCGCGCGCGGGGATGGCGGTCACCGCCGCCGAGGATTCGGTGTTCGCCGTGCGCATGGGGGACTACGCGCGTCGTACGTCCGCCGACGGCGGCGACCGTTTCCTGCACGGACTCGCGCACCTCGCCGTCGCCGCCATGGCCTTCCCCCGGCCCGAGGACCTGGCCGACGACGGCTACATCGGCCGGGTCAGCGTCAACGGGGTGGACGCCTTCGTGCGCCAGGCCTGTCGCCGGCTGGAGGAGCGGGCGGAGGAGCGGGGCGAGAACACCGACCCCGCTACCGACGCCCCCGGACTGGAGGCCGCCTGGCGGATCTGGGCCAGACGCAGTGCCGCCGGCGCCACCAAGGACGCGCGCAGACTCGCCGGTTCCACGACCGGCATCGTCGGCAAGGCCGTCGCGTTCCTCACCGACTCCGGGTTCCTCCAGCGCACCGGTGACGACGGTGGCGGCACCTACCGGACGACGGCCCGCTATCAGCTCCAGGTGCGTGACATGGCGGGCGGTGCCGCCATGGCCGAGCTGCTGGAGCTCGGCGTCGTCCCGGTCACCGACGGCTCGCCGACGCTGCTGCCCGCCGAGCAGACCGACGACCTGGACCTGGTGGCCGACGCCGGACTGCCGTTCCACAGCTGAAGCTTCCGAGCCCGCGAGCTCGCGAAGCGCCTCCCCCCGATCTGCCGAAGACTTACGAGAGTCCGCCATGTACGAGCTGTCCCGGGTCCGCCTCTACTCCATCGGTCCTGCCGGTGCGCGCTACGCCGACACCGTGCTTGACCTGCGAGGTGTGGGCGCCGTCGTGCCCGACCCCGCCCCCACGCAGGCGGAGTTCTTCGAGGAGGAGCCCGTCGGCCCGCCGCGCCGGCCGGCGCCCGCGGGCGTGCTCTTCCTGGAGAACGGCGGCGGTAAGTCCGTCCTGCTCAAGCTGATCTTCTCGGTGATGCTGCCCGGTCACCGCAACACCCTCGGCGGTGCCAGCTCCGGCGTGCTGCGGAAGTTCCTGCTCGCCGACGACTGCGGACACGTGGCGCTGGAGTGGCAGCACGTGCTCACCGGTGAGTGCGTCGTCGTCGGCAAGGCGAGCGAGTGGCGCGGACGGCAGGTGTCCAACGATCCGCGGAAGTTCGCGGAGGCCTGGTACTCGTTCCGGCCCGGCCCCGGCCTGAGCCTGGACAACCTGCCCGTCGCCGAGTCCACCGCCGTACGCCCGCCCGTCGAGGGCGCCTCCGGCGCGCAGGGGCGCCGGCGCACCATGAAGGGCTTCCGGGACGCCCTCACCGAGGCGGGGAAGGCCTACCCGCACCTGGAGGTGCACTGGGAGGAGATCCACGACCGGTGGATCGAGCACCTCGGCGAGCTGGGCCTGGACCCCGAACTCTTCCGCTACCAGCGCGAGATGAACGCCGACGAAGGCGAGGCCGCCGGCCTCTTCGCGGTCAAGAAGGACTCCGACTTCACCGACCTGCTGCTGCGCGCGGTGACCGACACGCGGGACACCGACGGGCTCGCCGACCTGGTCAGCGGCTTCGGCAACAAGCTGGGCCGCCGCGCCGAGCTGATCGCCGAACGGGACTTCACCGCCGGGTCGGTGGACCTGCTCGGCCGCATCGTCGAGGCGGCCGAGGCGCGGGCACGCGCGCGTGACATCCACGCCGGCGCCGAGCGCCGCACCCGCGCGCTCGCCCGGCGGCTGTCCGCGCGGGGCCAGCGGGAGAAGGCGCGGGCCGGTGATCTCGCACAGCGGGTCACCGCCGCCGCCTACGCTGTCACGCACGCCGAGAGCGGACGGGAGCGCAGTGCGCTGATCGCCGCCGAACTCGCCTTCCGGCACGCCTCGTTGGCGCTGGCCGGCGCCGAGAAGTCCGCCGCCGCGCAGAAGCGCGAACTCGCCGACGCCCGCACCCTGCACTCCGCCTGGCAGGGCGCCGAGGCCGTTCTGCGCCACCGCGCCGCCGCCGACCGGGTCGCGCGGGTCTCCGTCGCCATCCAGGAGGCGGAACGCGACGCCGCCCCGGCACTGGCCGCCCGCGCCAAGGCCGCCGTCGACCTCGTACGGGCCCTGCACGCGGCCGCCGAGAACGCGGAGAACCTCGCCAACGAGGAGGAGGCACGCTCGGCGGCACTCCAGGAGGTCGGCGAGTGCGCGCACCGCGACTCGACGTCCGCCGCCACCGACGCCCAGCGTGCCCGCAGTGAGGTCGGCCACCTGCGCCAGCGCCTCTCCGAGGTCGAGCAGGAGACCGCCGAGGCCGTACGGGCGGGATGGCTCGACGACAGCGCGCCCGACGCCGACCCGGCCCGCGCCGCCCTCGCCGCCAGCGACGCCGAGAAGAGCGCCGTCGCAGCCTGGGACACCGCGCGGGACGCCTCGCGCAGGGCCGCCGAGCAGGCGCGCGATGCCGCCTCGGCGGAGTCCCGCGCCGAGCTCACCGCGGCCCGGGCCGCCGACGCGGCGACGGCCGCGCACCGCTCCTACGAGGCCGAGCGCCGGCTCGCCGAGGCCCTGGCCGGCGAGGAACGGCTCGCGGAGCTGCTCGGGCTGACCGGCGGCCGGGAACGCCCGCGGATCCCGCAGCCACGGCACAGTGCCGAGCCGGACGACGACTCCCTGCTGACCCCCGAGGACCTGGACCGCTGCGCCGACGAGCTGCGCGAACTCCTCGACGACGCCGTCTCCGCCGCCGAACGCCAGTTGTTCGACCTGCGGACGGCCGCCGCCGACGACGCCCGCATCCTCGGCGCGCTCGGCGACGGGGGACTGCTGCCGCCCGGCCCGGACGTGCTGGCCACGGTCGAGTTCCTCGGCGAGCACGGCATCCCCGCCCTGCCCGGCTGGCGCTACCTCGCGCAGGCCGTCGATCCCGCCGACCACGCCCGCGTGCTCGCCGCCCGGCCCGAACTGGTCGACGGTGTGATCATCACCGACCCCGCCTCGCACGCACGCGCGCGTACGGCGCTCGGTGACGCCGCGCTGCTGCCCCGCTCGGCCGTGGCCGTCGGTACGGCCGCCGCCCTCCTGGCGCCGACCCCGGCGGACGACGCCGACAGCGGTGACGTCTTCCTCGTGCCGCCGAACCCGGCCATGCACGACGAGCACGCCGCCGACGAGGAACGGCAGGCGCTGCGCGCCCGGACGACCGAGCGGGACGAGGACATCCGCCGGCTCGCGGCGCGATTGGGCAAGGACCGGGAGCTGGCCGCCCGGCTGGCCTCCTGGCGCACCGGCTGCCCGGCCGGGCGGCTCACCGAACTGGCGCGGACCGCCGGGGAGGCGGGCGCCTTCACCGAGGAGTCCGAGGCCGAGCTGTCCGAGGCACGGACCGTGCGCGCCGAGGCCGACGAGATCGCCGCCGAGGCGGCCCAGGTGCGCGACGAGCGCCAGGAGGCCGCGCAGAAGGCCCGGCGGGCCGCCGACGCCCTGGCCGGGCTCGCCTTCCGGCTGCGCGAGCGCGCGGGCTGGCAGGTCAAGGTCCGTGAACTCGCCGACGAGGCCGCCGAGTCGGAGGCCCGCGCCCAGACCTGCCTGGAGCGCGCCCGAGCCGCCGACGAGGACCGGCGCGGTGCCCAGCGCGCCGCCGACGACGCCCGCCGCACCGCGCGTGCGCTGCGCGCCGAACGCGCCGAGATCGCCGGCGCCCCCGACGACGTACCGCAGGGCGACGCGGACGCGGCCAAGGCGTCCCTGCCCGCGCTCCGCGAGGCCTACCGGGCGGCGTCCCAGCTGTACGAGAAGGTCGGTGTGGGCGCGGATCTGCGGGCCGAGCAGGCCCGGGCGGAGAGCGACGAGAGCGCGGCCCGCACCGAACTCGACCGCCTCAGCAACAAGGTCCGCACCCGCGCGGAGCAGCTGCTCCAGTCGCCCGACGGCTCCGACGGACCGTCCCGGCAGGCCGCCGCCGCGCGCGCGGACGAGCTGGTGCAGCTTCTGGAGACCCGTGTGTCCACCGCGAGCGAGCAGCTCGGACGGCTGCGCGGCGAGGCCGAGCGGCACGCCCCCGAGGACGGTGGGTCCCACACCGAGCTGCCGGCCGAGCTCCAGCCGCGCGACGCCGAACACGCCCAAGCGCTGCTGCGCACCGCGACGACCGAACTCGCCACTCGCACCGAGGCGTTGAGCCGGTCCCGCGAGGCGCACGCCGAACTCCTGGCCGGCCATCGCGCCGCCGAGGACGCGGCCGACGGCTTCGACGAGATCGCCGCGATGCTCCGGGACCTGCTGCGCGAACACACCCCGGAGGAGGAGCAGGAGGAGTCGGAGCCGTACCCCGGCACCCCGGAGGAGGCCCGTCAGGCCGCCGCCGAGGCCCGCCGCTCGCTGCGCGGCTGCGCAACCGACCTGTCCGCCGCCGAGTCCGCCGTCCGCGAGGCCGGCGACATCCTCGTGCGGCACGCCAACTACACGCGCTACGAGCAGGTCCGCACCCCTGCCCGCCAGCAGATCCGTGAGCTGCCCGCCTCCGCGCTGCCCGAGCACGCGCAGAAGTGGGCGAGCGCCTTCGCACCCCGACTGCGGGTCCTGACGGACGAGCTGGAGCAGCTGGAGCGCAACAGGGACTCGATCGTGGACCGGTTGCGCGGGCTCGTCGAGTCCGCGCTCGCCACCCTGCGCTCGGCCCAGCGGCTCTCCCGGCTGCCCGAGGGCCTCGGTGAGTGGTCCGGCCAGGAGTTCCTGCGCATCCGCTTCGAGGAGCCCGACCAGAGCACCCTCACCGAACGGCTCGGCGAGGTCATCGACGAGGCGACCCGGGCCGCCGTGAAGAAGAACTCCGATCTGCGGCGCGACGGCATGTCGCTGCTGCTGCGCGGGGTCGGCGCGGCCCTCCAGCCCAGGGGCGTCGCCGTCGAGATCCTCAAACCGGACGCCGTCCTGCGGGCCGAGCGGGTGCCCGTCGGTCAGATGGGCGACGTGTTCTCCGGCGGCCAGCTGCTCACCGCCGCCATCGCCCTGTACTGCACGATGGCGGCGCTCAGGAGCAACGACCGGGGCCGGGACAAGCACCGGTACGCCGGCACCCTGTTCCTCGACAACCCCATCGGGCGCGCCAACGCGACCTATCTGCTGGAGCTCCAGCGTGCCGTCTCGGACGCCCTCGGCGTGCAGCTCCTCTACACCACGGGGTTGTTCGACACGACCGCGCTGGCGGAGTTCCCGCTGGTCATCCGGCTGCGCAACGACGCCGACCTGCGGGCGGGCCTGAAGTACATCAGTGTCGAGGAACACCTCCGGCCGGGTCTGCCGCAGCAGGCCCCGGCCGGAGAAGGTGAAGCGGCGCAGGTGCGCAGTGAGATCACGGCGACCCGGATGTACAAACGGCCCGCGCCGCACGCCGGTTGATCAGCTGTCCGCCAGGCGGTGGTCCTCGAGGACACCGGTGCGGTGGCGCTGCACGAACCGGTAGTAGGCGAAGCCACCGCCCGCGATCACGGTGACGAACAGGACGGCGCCCCACCGCAGGTACCAGTGGAAGGGCGCCGCCGCGTTGCAGACCGAGGCTCGCGGCCAGATCAGGTTGGTCGTCATCGCCGCGCCCCACACCACCGCGACGAGGTTGACGAGCAGCCCCCAGCGGTCGAGCGAGAAATTCCCGTCGGTCGCCGGCTGCCATGTGCCGCGCAGCCGCGCCACCAGCATCGGTCCGGTCACGCCCACATAGGCGAGGTAGATCATGATGATGCCGATGCTGGTGACGACCGTGAAGATCTGCGGCTGGCGGATGTTGACCACCAGGATCGCCAGCGCCAGCACGCCGATGATCACGGTCGGCAGCACCGGGGTCTGAAAACGCGGGTGGCATTTGGCCAGCCGCGCGGACCCCGGCAGGTTGTTGTCGCGGGCCATCGCGAACGCCGGCCGGATCGCCGACGTGTGCACGGCCAGGGCGCACACCGTGACGGCGATCAGCACACACCACAGCATCGCCTTGCCGGCCGTCGGACCGAGTACGTCGAGCACGACGTACTGCAGGCCGTCCGTGGACAGCTTCCTCATGGGCGGCCTCCTGGTACTCGGAGGAGACCAGCAGACCATCGGCACCGGCGGGACCGCGAGATCATCGCCGGTCGAGTCCGTTCACACGCCTGGAAGTTCCGCGCTCACGCCTGGAACGGGCGCTGCCTGACCGTGAAGCCGTCCGGCCTCCCGGTCAGGCAGCGCCCACCGCCTCAGGAGTGGGACAGCTGTCCGGTGCCGC
Organism: Streptomyces sp. NBC_00637; assembly: GCF_045161545.1. Taxonomy (NCBI): domain Bacteria; kingdom Bacillati; phylum Actinomycetota; class Actinomycetes; order Kitasatosporales; family Streptomycetaceae; genus Streptomyces; species Streptomyces sp. NBC_00637. The sequence continues at coordinate 7,141,956 of NZ_CP109046.1, forward strand.
CCTGCCTGCGTATCCGTTCCTGCGCGCGCTCGGCGGCCAGCACCTGGCGACGCGCCCGGCGGCGCTCACGCCGCAGCGAACGCGCGGTGCTGCTCGGTGTCGACACCACGCCGTTGCGCTGGTTCCACACCTGCCGGGTCACCCAGACGTCCAGCGCGCCCCAGGTGGCCAGCACGGTACTGACCACACTGCTGATCACCATCGGGAACGCCAGCCACGATCCCGCCAGCGTGCACAGAAAGGCGACCATCGCCTGTATGAGCGTCACCGCGATGACCAGCACCGCGCGCACCGCCGCCGTACGCACCGGGTCGGGCATCCGGCGCCGACGCGCCGGCTCCTCCACCCACAACGGGCGGTACACCGCACGTACTTGGGCCGTGCCCGTGCCCGTGCCCGTGCCCGTGTCCGTGGTGGACGTGGTGCGACCGGTCGCCTCACGTCTGTCCGCCCGGCTGTCGCTCCGCTCCGCGGTCACGTGTTCGTTCGTCGGAATGTCGCGATCGGACGCCTCGGGATCCCGTAGCGCGGTACCACTCGCCGCCGCGCTCTTCTCGGGCGCCTCACGCCGCTCCGCCGTGCCCATCACTGTGTCACTCCCCACCGCCAGCAGACCGCTCGCCTCCGAGTCGAAGACCCGGCTCCCCAGTGGCTGCCCGGCTTGCGCTGTTTTACGCCGCCCAGGTGCGGCAAACGGCTCGTGTGGCCGATTCCGCCCCCAATTCCCAATGAGTAGGACGAACGATGTGCCCTGAAGATTCCCGTGTTGCGAAAAATTCCGGCCAACTCGTGTGCACGGCCGACCGGATCCGGCCGGGTCCGGAGGATCCGATCCGGGGAGACAATCTCCCGTAATGACCGGACAAGCCGCCATGTCTCGCCCCTGGGGCGGAAGTTCAGCTTCCGGACACCTCTTCGAGTTCACAGCGCGTCGGTAGTAGGCTCGCGCCGTTTGTTGACGCACATGCGTACCCCCTGCCGGTGGGGGTTCGAGCTGGGGGAGACCATGCGCTTTCGCGGGAAGTCGATCCGCCGGAAGATCGTGGCGCTGCTGCTCGTGCCGCTGGTGTCCCTGACCGCCGTCTGGGGCTTCGCCACGGTGATCACGGGACGCGAGGCGAGCCGCCTCTTCACGGTGTCGTCCCTCGTCGAGAAGGTCGGGTATCCGATCGAGGACACCGTCCGCGTCGTTCAGCAGGAACGCCGCCAGACGCTCGTCTACCTCGCCGACCCACGGGCCTCCGAGGCGCTGTCCGCGCTGCGCCGCACCCGGACCGCCACCGACGAGGCACTCGCCGAGATCCGCGGCAACGCCCAGGACCCCGACGTACGTGACGTCCTGGACGAGGACGACGGCGAAGGCCTCACCGCGGTGCTCGACGCCTTCGACGGCGTCGACTCGCTGCGCCGGAGCGTCGAGGAGGGCACCGTCACCCGAGCGCAGGCCCTCACCCTCTACACCCAGCTGATCGACCCCTGTTACACCCTGCTGGCCAAGCTGGACGTCGTCGACAGCGTGGAGATGGACAAGCAGTACCGCGCCCTCGTCAGCGTCGCCCGAGCCCGGGAACTCCTCTCGCGGGAGGACGCTCTGCTCGGCTCCGCCCTGGTCGTGGGCCGGCTCAGCCACGAGGAGATCCGCGACGTCTCCGACCTCGAGGCCCAGCGGCAGGTCGTCTACGAGATAAGCCTCGCCCAGCTGCCCACCGCCGAGCGCGAGCGCTACGAGAGCTTCTGGAAGAACGCCACCACCGCCCCGCTGCGCACCGCCGAACAGGTCGTCGTCGGCAGCACGCCCGGCGAGACACCCCGGGGCGTCACCGCCAAGAACTGGGACACCGCGGCCGGAAACGTCCTGCTCGAGCTCGGCACCCTGGACGAGCAGGCCAACGACCGCTACCAGGACCGGGTCCGCCCGGTCGCGATGGAGGTCATCGTCAAGGCGGTCGTCGCCGGCGTCTTCGGTCTGGTCGCCCTGCTGGTCTCGCTGGTCCTGTCCGTACGGATCGGCCGCGGTCTCATACGCGACCTGCGCCAGCTCCGGATGGAGGCCCACGAGGCGTCCGGTGTGCGGCTGCCCAGCGTGATGCGCCGCCTGTCCGCGGGCGAACAGGTCGACGTGGAGACCGAGGTACCGCGGCTGGAGTACGACAAGAACGAGATGGGCGAGGTCGGCCGGGCCCTCAACACCCTCCAGCGCGCCGCGGTCGAGGCCGCCGTGAAACAGGCCGATCTGCGCTCCGGGGTCTCCGAGGTGTTCGTCAACCTCGCCCGGCGCAGCCAGGTACTCCTGCACAAGCAGCTCACTTTGCTCGACACCATGGAGCGCCGCACCGAGGACACCGAGGAGCTCGCCGACCTCTTCCGCCTCGACCACCTCACCACCCGCATGCGCCGGCACGCCGAGGGCCTGGTGATCCTCTCGGGCGCCGCCCCCTCCCGGCAGTGGCGCAGGCCCGTCCAGCTCATGGACATCGTGCGCGCCGCCGTCGCCGAGGTGGAGGACTACGAACGCATCGAGGTCCGCCGGCTGCCGCGCCTCGCCGCCACCGGCCCGGCCGTCGCCGACCTCACCCACCTGGTGGCCGAACTCCTCGAGAACGCCACGGTGTTCTCCCCGCCGCACACCGCGGTCCAGGTGTTCGGCGACCGGGTCGCCAACGGTTTCACCCTCGAGATCCACGACCGCGGCCTCGGCATGGCACCCGAGGCCCTCCTGGAGGCCAACCTCCGGCTCGCCGAGACACCGGAATTCGAGCTGTCCGACACCGACCGTCTCGGGCTGTTCGTGGTCAGCCGGCTCGCCCAGCGTCAGAACGTCCGCGTCTCCCTGCAGCCCTCCCCGTACGGGGGGACGACGGCCATCGTCTTCATCCCCGACGCACTGCTGACCGACGACGTCCCCGACACCAACGGCATCGGCTTCCGGCTCGACCGCCCCCGGCCCCCGAAGGAGGCCGACTCCGCGGACACCCGCAGGACCGCCCTCTCTCCGGCCGCGACGCAGCTTCCCGGCGTGCCCGTCTCGATGCTCGACGGCCCGGTGGAACTGGAGGCCCCCGTCGGCCTGGACGCCCTCGGTGACTTCCCGGCCGCCCTGGACGAGGACGACGACCACGGTGGGCTGTTCCGCCCGCGGCGCTCCCTCGGCCGCACCGAGGACGAGCCGGCGGTGAACACCGTCGACCAGCACCACAGGCTGCCCGACAGCCCCGGCGCTCCCCATGGGCCGCTCGCCGACGATCAGGCCGGTCGCCGCATGCCCAAGCTGGTCAGCTCGCACGGCCGCCCGGTCCCCGAGCAGCGGCCCCGGCGCGCCGAGACGGACCCGGAGCCCCCGGCCAGGCCCGGCCCCCGCCGCGTGGAGAGCGACGGTCCCGCGCCGCTGCCCTCGCGCCGCCGTGGCACCACGGCACAGATCCCCCGCAGCGGTGGCACGCCCGAACGTCCCGCGCCGCCCGAACACCCCGGCCGCGGCGCACAGAAGCCGTCCGGGCAGCCTCCCGCCCTTCCCCAGCGCACGCGGCAGGCCACGGCCCGCCCCGGCGGTCCCGGCGGCACGCCCGAGCGTGCGGACGCCGCGCCCGCCCGGACCGGGGACACGGTGTCCGGCGGGACGGACGGCGGCGGCTCCGGCACGGGTGCGCTGCCCCGGCGCGTACGGCAGGCGAACCTGGCCCCGCAACTGCGGCAGGGCCCGGCCCCGCGCACCGAGGACCGAACCGACCCCGCGGACCGCGACGCCGACGAGGTGCGCAGCCGTATGGCTTCGCTCCAGCGCGGCTGGCAGCGCGGCCGCGTAGAGAACGCCGCGGGCGACGACGCCCACAGCGGCGCAGCACCACAAGGAACGACAAAGGGGGACGGTCGATGACCGCACCGAAGGCGACCGGCCACAGCACCACCGACAACGGCGAGCTGAACTGGCTCCTCGACGAACTCGTCGACCGTGTCGCCGGCATCCGCAAGGCCGTCGTCCTCTCCGGCGACGGCCTCGCGACGGGGGTGTCCAAGGACCTGTCCCGGGAGGACGGCGAGCACTTGGCCGCCGTCGCCTCCGGATTCCACAGCCTCGCCAAGGGCGTCGGCCGTCACTTCGAGGCCGGCAGTGTCCGCCAGACCGTCGTCGAACTCGACGACGCCTTCCTGTTCGTGACGGCGGCGGGTGACGGCAGCTGCCTCGCCGTTCTCTCGGACGCCGACTCGGACGTCGGGCTCGTCGCGTACGAGATGACGCTCCTCGTCAAGCGGGTCGGCGTACATCTGGGCACCACCCCACGCACCGATCTGCCCTCGGGCGGGTAGTGGGATGGCATGAGCACAGACGGTCAGGGAAGAAGTCACTGGTTCGACGACGAGGCCGGACCGGTCGTCCGTCCGTACGCCATGACGCGGGGCCGCACCACCAGTGCGGTCCAGCACCGTCTCGACCTGATCGCGCTGGTCGTCGCCGAGCCCCACGCCGAGGACGCGGACACGGACGCGTCGCTGTCACCCGAGCACGTGGACATCGTGGACCTGTGCCGGGAGGCGCCGCAGTCGGTCGCCGAACTCGCCGCCGAACTCAACCTGCCCATCGGCGTGGTGCGCGTCCTCGTCGGCGATCTCGTGGACGCGGAGTTCGTCCACGTGAACCGGCCGGTGCCGCCGGCCGAACTGCCGGACGAGAGTATTCTGCGCGACGTGATCGACGGCCTCCGAGCGCTGTGAGCAGCGCGGCGGCGAGGTGAGGACGTGACCGGTCGACGGGGCCGCGTGCATCGGGTCAAGCCATCAAGCAGGAGAAGTGATCGATGATCTTCGGGCGTTCTGAGCGCGGCAAGCCCCCGGTCGAGCCCGTCACGCTCAAGATCCTGGTGGCCGGCGGCTTCGGGGTGGGCAAGACCACCCTCGTCGGCGCCGTCAGCGAGATCAAGCCGCTGCGGACCGAGGAGTACCTCACCGAGGCGGGCCGCCCGGTCGACGACACGACCGGCGTCGAGACCAAGCACACCACCACCGTCGCCATGGACTTCGGGCGCATCACCCTGCGCGAGGACCTGGTGCTCTACCTCTTCGGGACGCCCGGTCAGGAGCGGTTCTGGTTCATGTGGGACGAGCTCTCCGAGGGCGCGCTCGGCGCCGTCGTGCTCGCCGACACGCGCCGGCTGGAGGACTCCTTCGCCGCCGTCGACTATTTCGAACGGCGCTCCATCCCCTTCCTCATCGCCGTCAACTGCTTCGAGGGCGCCGCCCGTTACCCGGAGGAGGACGTCCGCGGGGCCCTGGACCTCGACGACGGCATTCCCGTGGTGCTGTGCGACGCCCGCGACCGAAGATCGGTGAGGGACGTCCTGGTCGGCGTGGTGCAGCACGCGATGGACTTCGGGGCCGAACGCCGCCAGGCGATCCCCACCTGAGCCACCCGCACGCGCGCCTGGCCGCACGTCCGCCCGTCCGCACGGCCCGAACCCCCGCCGGCCGGGGTCCGGGCCGTTGCCCGACGGGACGCACGCGCGCGTACTAGCCTTCGCCGTCCTCCAGCCAACCGAGGCTCTTCTCCACGGCCCTGCGCCAGTTGTGGTACTCGCGCTCGCGCACCGAAGCGTCCATCGACGGAGTCCACTCCGCGTCCTCGCGCCAGTGTGCCTTGAGTTCGTCGAGGTCGTTCCACACCCCGACGGCGAGTCCCGCGGCGTAGGCCGCGCCCAGACAGGTCGTCTCGGAGACCCGGGGCCGGATCACGGGCACGCCGAGCACGTCCGCCTGATGCTGCATGAGCAGGTTGTTCTTGGTCATGCCGCCGTCCACCTTCAGGGTCGTGATGCGGACCCCGGAGTCCTGGAACATGGCGTCCACGACCTCGCGCGTCTGCCAGCTCGTCGCCTCGAGCACCGCACGCGCGAGATGCCCCTTCGTGACGTAACGGGTGAGGCCGGTGACGACGCCACGCGCGTCGGAGCGCCAGTACGGCGCGAACAGTCCCGAGAAGGCGGGGACGATGTACGCGCCGCCGTTGTCGTCGACGCTCGCCGCCAGGCTCTCGATCTCGTCAGCCGTACGGATGATGCCGAGCTGGTCTCGGAACCACTGCACCAGCGCGCCCGTGATGGCGATCGAACCCTCCAGGCAGTAGACAGGCGCCTCGCTCCCGATCTGGTACCCCATCGTCGTCAGCAGTCCGCTCTTCGAGGGCACCGGCCGGTTGCCGGTGTTGAGCAGCAGGAAGCTGCCCGTCCCGTACGTGTTCTTCGCCGTGCCGACCTCATAGCAGGCCTGGCCGAACACCGCCGCCTGCTGGTCGCCCAGCGCCGAGGCGACCGGCACACCGCCGAGTTGGCCCACGGCCGTGCCGTACACCTCGGCGGAGGACCTGATCTCCGGCAGCATGGCCTCGGGCACGTCCATCGCGGACAGGATGGAGGCGTCCCACTGGAGGGTCTCCAGGTTCATCAGCATCGTGCGCCCGGCGTTGGTGACGTCCGTGACGTGCCGGCCGCCGTCGATTCCGCCGGTGAGGTTCCAGATGAGCCAGGAGTCGATCGTGCCGAAGGCGATCTCACCACGCTCGGCGCGCGCCCGCAGGCCCGGCACGTTGTCGAGCAGCCAGGCCGCCTTGGGCCCGGAGAAGTAGCTGGCCAACGGCAGCCCGGTCTGGTCGCGGAAACGGTCCTGTCCGTCGGATCCCCCCAGCCGGCCGCAGAGCCCCGCGGTGCGGGTGTCCTGCCACACGATCGCGTTGTGCACCGGCTTGCCGGTGGCGCGGTCCCACAGCACGGTCGTCTCACGCTGGTTGGTGATCCCGAGGGCGCTGATCTGGTCGGCGCGCAGCCCGGCCTTGGCGATCGCCCCGGCGACCACGGCCTGCACCTTGGACCAGATCTCCGTGGCGTCGTGCTCCACCCAGCCGGGCTTGGGGAAGATCTGGCGGTGTTCGCGCTGGTCGACGGCGACGATCGCGCCGTCGCGGTCGAAGACGATGCAGCGGCTGGAGGTGGTGCCCTGGTCGATGGCGGCGACGTACTTCTCGGCGTTGTCCGTCATGGCTACCCCTTGGGCTGTTCGGAAGGCTGCGTGGATGACACCTGGTTCGGGATGGGCGGGAAGGCGCGCACGATGCGGGACCCGAGGTCACGTGCCGGGTCGACGACGTTCGACACCGTGCCGGCGAACAGGTTGAGCATCGCGGTACCGACGACCTCGCCGACGACCGTGTCTCCGTTGCGCATGGCGGCTCCTGGGGCCGGCCCGGGGCAGCTCGGCCCCGGCGCTCCGTGCAGGGTGTGCTTCCCGTGGCCGCTGCGGGCCAGGGAGTTCCCACGCCCCGCCCGGTGTCCGACGAGCGCGCGGTCCTGGCCGTATCGCCCTCGGGGGAGTGCGCCGTCCCTCGGGAGCCCGCATGGCGCGTGCCTGGATACGCCGCGAATGTACGGCGATGTCGGCTGACACCGGGAAGTGTTAACCGGCACCCCGGGAGCGTCAAGAAGGCCGACGGCAACGGTTGATGACGGTGAGAACGCCCCGCGCGACCCGATGCGCGGGGCATCCGTCCCGGGTCGCCGACACCCCCTGCGGGACCGGCGCCCGGGCCACCCTTCTCCACTGGCCGACCCCGACTCCGACTCCGCCCCGGACTTGGCCCCGACCTCGCCCGCCCCGACCCGCTCGGACTCCGCCCCGGCCCTGGACCCGACCCCGACGCCGATCCCGGTCCGCCCCGACCTCGCCCCGCCTCCGAAACCGACCCAAACCCGATGCCGTCGTCGACGCCACCCCGACTCGAACCGACCCCGACTCGAACCGACCCCGAATCGACGCCGACCGCGCCCCGACGCCGACCGCGCCCCGACCCGGACCCGACCCGCCCCGAATCGACGCCGACCCGCCTGCGAACTCGCCCCCGGAGAAGACCGGCGGACGCCCTCGGCGAGCCCGGCAGTCACTCGTCGTCACGCGGCAGTCGCCCCGGGCGGTCGCCTCCGGCCGGCTGCCCGTCCGGCCGGAGGGTCAGGTCGGCCCGACCCCCGGCTCCGCCCCGGCCGCTCCCGCCCCCGCCCCAGCCCCCGCCGGGGTCATCGGCTGCGCCCCGCGCCGGATCTGGTAGTCGGCCAGCCCCGCGTGCCCGACCACCCAGCTCGCCCCTCGCAGTGACTTCGCGGCCTTCTTCAAGGGCGCCAGGCACGCGGCCGCCTCGCGGTGGTCGCTCACGCTGCCCGGCCGGCACAGGACCGTGGCCAGCGACAGTGTCACCGGGCGGCCGCCCGCCGACCAGGGCACGTCCAGCACCGTGGAGACGAGGGGCTCCAGGCCCTCCGGATCGGCCAGCACCAGAAAGTCGTCTCCGCCGATGTGACCCACGCGCGCGTTGCCCGACGCCGTCATCTGCAGTGCCCGTCCCACCGACCGGATGAGCTCGTCCCCCGCCGCGAACCCGGCCCCGTCGTTGACCTGCTTGAAGTGGTCGATGTCCAGCCAGCTCAGCGCGAAGACACGCCCCTCGGCGATCCGCCGGTCCACCTCCCCGGTGATCGCGTCCGAACCGGGCAGCCGCGTCAGCGGATTCAGTCCGGCCGCCTCCTCGACCCGGCTCTCGGCCAACGCCCTTACGAGGTCCGCGAGCCGGACGACACCCACACAGCGCCCGCCGTGGTCGACGACCGCCACATCGTCGGAGGTACGGTCCCGGTCGCCGACCGCGACCACGTCCAGGACCTCCCAGGCCGTCGCGTCGACGCCCACTGTCCGCGGCGGATCGCCGAGCTTGGCCGCGGGGCGGTCCGCGTACAGGGCGTGGCCGTAGCGTCCCGACATCGACAGCAGGAAACGCGACCGGTGCACCGACCGGACCGGGACCCCCGCCCGGTCCACGAGCAGCACCCCGGACACGTCGGGCGAGCCGGTCAGCAGCGCCCGGACCTGACCGGCGGAGACGGTCGCGGGCAGCAGCGCGGCCGGCCGGACGAACTCCCGTACCGACGGCCCCGACCGGAGCGCCGGCAGGACGCCGGGACCGAGCGGCGGGACGTACACGTCGGCGGCCGGCAACCGGCTGGGCGGCGCGAAGAGCGTGCCCTGGGCCAGTTGCGCCCCGGCGGACACCGCGGCCGCGCACTGAAGCTCCGTCTCCACGCCCTCCACCGCCAGCAGCGCCCCCAACTCGTCGCACAGCGTCCGCATCGCCCGTACCGCCGCGGGCCGTGCCAGGAGCGAGCCGTCGAGCTTGACCAGGTCCGGCGCGATGTCGACGAGCAGCCGCAGGGGCGCGTCCCCGTCCCCGACCCCGTCCGCGCTGATGCGGAAACCCTGTTCCCGCAGTGCCGCCAGGGCCTCCAGCAGCGCGGGCTGCGGCACGTGCGTGTAGGGCGGCACGACATCGAGCGTGACCTCCCACGGCAACCGCCCCGCCTCGCGCACGGCGTCGTGCAGTGGGGTCAGACCACCGAGGTCGGCCAGGGTGCCGGCGAACACGTTCACGTGAAGGGGCAGCAGGGTCTCCTTGCGGGCCGCCGCGCGAACCGCCGACACGGCCAGCCGGCAGTCGAGTTCGGGGTCCCGGCGGGCCTGCGCCAGGATGTCGCCGGCCTCCGGGCGGGCGAGTATCTCCAACCCCGCGACCCCTCCGGTGGTCAGGTTGACCACCGGCTGGAAGGCGAAGCGGAGAGTGTCCGTCCAGGAGTGCACGGCAGCATGATGGCCCCGCGGACGGCCGCCCAGGCGCAGTTCATGAGACGTTCACACAGGATTCCGGGGTGAACACACAGGGTGAGAGGAGCCGAGGGGGCAGCCGCCGCCCGCCGTGTAGGGGGTCACACGACCTCACCCGTCTCACCGCACCGCGACCACCGCCGAACCGTGCCCGAACAGACCCTGGTTCGCCGTGACGGCCACACGCGCGTCCGGCACCTGGCGACCGCCGGCCTGCCCCCGCAACTGCCAGGTGACCTCGCAGACCTGGGCGATCGCCTGCGCGGGCACCGCCTCTCCGAAGGAGGCGAGTCCACCGCTCGGGTTCACCGGTATACGGCCGCCCGGCGCCGTCACTCCCTCCCGCAGCAACTTGGCGGCCTCGCCGTCGCCGCACAGCCCCAGATCCTCGTACCACTGCAACTCCAGTGCCGTGGAGAGGTCGTAGACCTCGGCGAGGGACAGGTCTTCGGGTCCGATGCCCGCCTCCTCGTAGGCGGCTCGGGCGATCGAAGCGCGGAAGGGTTCAGCGGCCGGCTCCGCCCCCGCCCCCGAATCGGTCGCGATGTCCGGCAGATCCAGCACCGTTTGGGGGTACCGGGGCGTCACGGTGGACACCGCCCTGATGCGTACGGGCGCCGCGACCCCGTGCCGGCGGGCGAACTCCATGCTGGACAGCACCACGGCCGCCCCGCCGTCCGACGTCGCGCAGATGTCCAGCAGCCGCAGCGGATCGGCGACCACCGCCGAGGCGGCGACCTCCTCCGCCGTCACCCGCTTCCGGTAGCGGGCGTGCGGGTTCAGCGCGCCCATGGCGGAGTTCTTCACCTTGACCTGGGCGAAGTCCTCCGGCGTGTCCCCGTGCACGGCCATGCGCCTGCGCGCGTACAGCCCGAAGTACGTCGGGTTGGTCGCGCCGAGCACCCGGAACCGCAGCCAGTCCGGGTCGTCCGGCCGGTCCCCGCCCGCAGGCCGGAAGAAGCCCTTGGGGGCGGCGTCGGCTCCCACCACGAGCACCACGTCCGCCAGCCCCGCGAGGATCTGCGCCCGGGCCGCGCCGATCGCCTGGGCGCCCGACGCGCACGCCGCGTACACGCTCGCGACACGGGCGCCCTGCCACCCCAGCGCCTTGGCGAACGTCGCCCCGGCCACATGGCCCGGATAGCCGCCACGCACCGTGTCCGCGCCCACGATCGAACCGACGTCGCGCCAGTCCACACCGGCGTCCGCGAGGGCGGCGCGCGCCGCCTTCACGCCGTACTCGACGAAGCCGCGCCCCCACTTGCCCCACGGATGCATCCCTACACCGAGCACCGCCACCTCTGCCGTCATCACGCCACCCCCGTCGGCCGCCATCGCCAGGTCGTCCAGGTCGTCTCCGCGTCCTCGTGGAGCACGCCCGGGACGACCTCCACCTCCATGCCCACCGTCAGATCGGCGACGGTGACCCCGGGAACGGCCTGTCCCAGCACCACGATCCGCTCGGACTCCAACTCCACAGCGATCAACGCGTACGGCTCCCATGGAAGTTCCGGGTCGGTCACATAGGGTGACGGAGGGCGGTAGCGGCTGTCGGTGTACGACCAGACACGCCCTCGTCGCGACAGCGGAACCTCTTCCAGGTCGCCGCCCCGGCAGCCGGGGTTGCGGCAGTGCGTGTCCTCGCGCGGGAAGAAGACCGACCCGCATCCCGAGCAGCGGGTGCCGAGCAGCCTGAAGTCGTCCCCGTCCCCGACGAACCATCCCGTGACCACGGGTGTGCGTGTGCGTGACAACGTTCCTCCCGGCAGCAGATCTGACGGAACGTCAGAAGTGTGTCACGGGCGGGGTGAAATGGGCAGGGCAGGAGACATGACACGACTCTCCGGCGCGGTACGCGGTGTCCTTGCGGTACTCGTCGCCCTGCTGACCGTGACCGCCCTCTCCACCACCGCCCGGGCGAACGCCGACCCCGTCGCCCCCGCGGACTTCGTGGCCCTGAGAACCGTGGACCCGACGATCCTTCAGGAGATGCGCTACTTCACCCCGCACAACTTCGTCGGCGTACGCGTCGACGGCTACCGGCAGCCGGTCTGCCTCCTCACCCGGCCCGCCGCCGAGGCCCTGCACCAGGCGCAGACGCGGCTGCTGAGCCAGGGATACACACTCAAGGTGTACGACTGCTACCGCCCCCAGCGGGCGGTGAACCACTTCGTCCGGTGGGCCGAGGACCTGAACGACGAGAAGACGAAGGCGGAGTTCTACCCGAACGTCGACAAGACCCGTCTGTTCGAGGACGGCTACATCGCCGCGAAGTCCGGGCACAGCCGCGGCTCGACCGTGGACCTGACCATCGTGAAGCTCCCGGCCACTCCGACCAGGCCCTACGTGCCCGGCGAACCCCTCGTGCCGTGCTACGCCCCGAAGCAGCAGCGCTTCCCCGACAACTCGGTCGACATGGGCACCGGATTCGACTGCTTCGACACCCTGGCCCACACCCAGGACCCGCGTATCCACGGGCGGCAGCGCGCCAACCGGACGCTCCTCAAGGGCACCCTGGAAGGCCTCGGGTTCGTGAATCTCGCCGAGGAGTGGTGGCACTACACCTTCAAGCCCGAGCCCTACCCCGACACCTACTTCGACTTCCCCGTGTCCGTCAGGTCTCTCGCCCAGGGGCATTGAGCCGCCCGCGTACGACGCCCTCCCCAAGATCGGATACGCTCCGCCGCGTGTCCGAAACTCTGCACTCCATTTCGAACTCCGCGCGCGACTCCCACTGTTCGAGTTGCGGAGCGCCCTACGGGGAGGGTGTCACCGGCTGGCCCCGCACCTGTCCGGCCTGCGCCACCGTGGCCTACCGCAACCCGCTGCCGGTCGCCGTCGCGCTCCAACCCGTGTACGACACCAAGGGCACCGCCCTGGTCGTCATCACCCGAACCATCGCCCCCGCGCGCGGAGGCATCGCGCTGCCCGGCGGCTACATCGACGACCGCGAGGACTGGCGCCAGGCCGTCGTGCGCGAACTCAGGGAAGAGACCGGCATCGACGCCGCGCCCCGCGAGGTACGGCTGGCCGACGCCATGAGCTCGCCCGACGGCCATCTGCTGCTGTTCGGGATGCTGCCGGAGCGCCCCGCCGACCGCCTCCCGGCGACCGCCCCCACGGACGAGACCGAGGGCTGGCATCTGCTGCACAGGCCGGAGGAGCTCGCCTTCCCCCTGCACACGCTCGCCGTACGGGCGTTCTTCGAGGGCCGCTACATCTGAGCTCACCGCTCGTCGAGCCCGCGGACCCGCACCGGGTGGGACGGCACGCGCACGCCGTCCTCACCCTCCCGCTCGACGACGAGCCGCGGCCCCTCCCAGCGGGCGACGTACCGCTCGATCTCCGGCTCCTCCCAGCCGTCGCCCGCGTCCCGCACGACCACGCCGCCACCCGTCCGCCCCCGCACCGGCGCCCACACCTCCAGCTCCAGCCGGCCGTCGTCCCCGCGCACCGGTATGACGGCACCCGCGCGCGCCAGCACCGGGATACGCGACAACGGGGCGTCCACGAGGACCTGCCCCGGCCCCTGGTACGCCCGCCCCGTCGCCGTGTCGTACCAGCGCCCCCGCGGCAGCTGCACCGCTCGCCGGTCGCCCCCGGGAGCGAGCACCGGCGCCACGAGGAGGCAGTCACCCAGCAGAAAGGCGTCCTCGCAGTCCCGCAACGCCCGGTTGCCGGGCGCCCCCCACCACACCGGACGCACATAAGGGGCCCCGGTACGCCGGGCCACGTGCGCCAGCGTCACGAAATACGGCAGCAGGCGCCGACGCTCGAGGAACGCCACACGCGCGTGCTCCCAGACCTCGGGACCCGACGCCCACGGCTCCCGGTGACCCGCCCGCGTACTCGCGTGCGTGCGGAACAGCGGCAGATACGCGCCCAGCTGGAGCCGGCGCAGATACAGCTCGGGCGTCTCACCGCCGTAGAAACCGCCCACGTCCGGACCCGAATACGGCACCCCGCACAGCCCCAGCCCCAGCACCAGCGACAGTGCCGCCCGCAGCCCCGGCCAGCCGGCGACGGCGGCCCCGGACCAGATGCCGCCGTACCGCTGCACGCCCACCCACCCGGATCGCGAGAAGACGAACGGACGCTGGTCCGGAACCAGTTCCCCCACCCCCTCGTAGGCCGCCGAGGCCATGCACAGGCCGTACACGTTGTGGGCCTCGCGATGATCACCCCCGCGCCCCTCCAGGGCATGCCGGGCCGACCGGGGCAACGTCGCCTCGCCGAAGGCCGCGAACACCGTCGGTTCGTCCATGTCGTGCCAGAACCCGCCGAATCCCTGCGTGATCCGCTCCGCGTGGAGACCGCCCCACCACCGCCGCACGCGCGCGTGCGTGAAGTCCGGGAAAACCGCCTCCCCGGGCGCCGCCACCGCCGTGACGAGCCGGCCCGACGCATCCCGCACGAACACGTCCTCGGCCACCCCTTCGTCGTACACGGCGTAGCCCGGCGTGGCCCCGACCGCCGGGCCCACGGCCGACACCAGGCGTATCCCGTCCCGTCGCAGGTCCTCGGAGAGCACCGCCAGTTTCGGGAAGCGCTCCTGGTCGACCGTGAACACCCGGCGCTCGTCGTAGTGATCGATGCCGAGATGGACGGCACCCAGCGGCAGACCGTGCTCCTGATGGCCCGCCACCGTCCGCCGCACCTCCTCCTCGCTCCCGAGGCCCCGGCCCGCGAGCTGACGGCCGAGCGCCCACGCGGGCGGCAGCGCGGGCGCCCCGGTCAGCGCGACCCAGGCGAGCAGCACGCGCGCGGGGGTGCCCACCACCACCCAGCAGCGCAACGGACCACCGCTCATCCGCACCTCGCACGCGCCGGACCGGTCGTGTCCTGAGCCGGCCCCCTCCTCGCCCTCCCGCAGCGTGACCGTGCCGTCCCAGGAGGTGTCGTGGAACACCAGGTGAGTGGCAGCGTCGGCCACCACCAGCTGCACCGGCATCGTGAGCGGCCGCGGGTCGTCCCCCCGGCCGGACGCCCGCCCGGGATCCGTGTTCCACAGCCGGTACGTCCCGTCGCGCAGCCGCGGCCCCGACGCCCGCCCGCCGAGACCGAAGAAGCGCGCGTCCGCGGCCACCTCCGAACGCTGCATCCAGCGCGCCGGCCCGCCCGCCTCCGGTTCCCACCACCGGGGCGGCAGCTCGCGCCGCAGCAGCACGCCTCCGGGCGTGCGCACGTCGATGGCACCGTGCCGCGAGATCACGACCGTCACCCGCTCGGCGACGACCCGCCACCCGCCGTCCTTGTCGGGCTCCAGGACCGCTCGGGGATCCGGCTCGGGACAGCGACCAGCCAGCGCGTACGACGGCTCGGGCTCGGCACCGTCCCAACCCCAGAAGACCGCGCCGTTCACCGCGACCCGGATCCTCAGCTCGGAACGCGTGAACCGGAGCGTCCCACCGCCGGCCCCCGGCTCCGCCTCCCGCACCGGACCCGGCACCCGCGCGCGCTCGGGACCCCGCACCGGCAGGGCGGCCGCGTCGGCACGGTTCCTGCGCCAGGCGGCACGTATCGTCCGCAACCCCTGGGCAGCCCCCGCGGAACCGACCGCCTTCATCGAACGCACCAGGTCACGACCGTTCATGCTGTTCACCCTGTCACTGACCGCGTCACGCGCGCGGGTCGTTCAACTGCCGTTCACCTGTGGTGACGCCACATCTTCACGAGACGGAGTGTGGGGAGCCCACCCTGGTGCAGAAGTCGATCACATGGCATCGTCCGTGTCAGCCGCGTCACGCGCACCACCCCAGCTCGTGCGCGGGCGACGCACAACGACGCGCACAGCCCGGGAGCCGCCCCATGACGATCCTGAACCCCGAGCCGCTCTGGCGGCCCGACCCGCAGCGCATCGCCCAGGCCCAGGTCACGAGGTTCCAGGCCTGGGCGGCCGACCAGCACGGCGCCCCGTCCGAGGGCGGTTATCCGGCCCTGCACCGCTGGTCCGTGGACGAGCTGGACACGTTCTGGGAAGCCCTCACACAGTGGTTCGACGTCCGGTTCTCAGCGCCCTACACGCGCGTGCTGGGCGACCGCTCCATGCCCGGTGCCCAGTGGTTCCCCGGAGCGACGCTGAACTACGCCGAGCACGCGCTGCGCGCCGCCGCCACCCGCCCGGCCGAACCGGCCCTGCTGTACGTCGACGAGACCCACGAACCGAGCCCGGTGACCTGGTCCGAGCTGCGCCGCCAGGTCGGTTCGCTGGCCGCCGAACTGCGCGCCCTCGGCGTCCGCCCCGGCGACCGGATCAGCGGCTACCTCCCGAACATCCCGCAGGCCGTCGTGGCCCTCCTCGCGACGGCCGCCGTGGGCGGGGTCTGGACCTCCTGCGCCCCCGACTTCGGCGCCCGCAGCGTCCTCGACCGCTTCCAGCAGGTCGAACCCGTCGTCCTGTTCACCGTCGACGGCTACCGCTACGGCGGCAAGGAGCACGATCGCCGCGACGTCGTCGCCGAACTCCGCGCCGAACTGCCCACCCTGCGCGCCGTCGTCCACATCCCCCTGCTGGGCACGGAACCGCCCCGGGGAGCCCTGGAATGGTCGGCCTTGACGGCCGCGGACGAGGCACCCGTCTTCGAACAGGTCCCCTTCGACCACCCCCTGTGGGTGCTCTACTCCTCCGGTACGACCGGCCTGCCCAAGGCCATCGTTCAGTCTCAGGGCGGCATCCTGGTCGAGCACCTCAAACAGCTCGGCCTGCACTGCGACCTGGGCCCCGAGGACCGTTTCTTCTGGTACACCTCGACCGGCTGGATGATGTGGAACTTCCTCGTCTCCGGCCTGCTGACGGGCACGACGATCGTCCTCTACGACGGCAGCCCGGGCTATCCCGACACCGCCGCGCAGTGGCGGATCGCCGAACGCACCGGCGCCACCCTCTACGGAACCTCCGCCGCGTACGTCATGGCCTGCCGTAAGGCGGAGGTGCACCCGTCCCGCGACTTCGACCTGTCCAAGGTCCAGTGCGTCGCCACCACCGGGTCCCCGCTCCCGCCCGACGGGTTCCGCTGGCTGCACGACGAAGTCCGCGAGAACCTGTGGATCGCCTCCGTCAGCGGCGGCACGGATGTGTGCTCCTGCTTCGCCGGCGCCGTCCCGACCCTCCCCGTCCACACCGGCGAGCTCCAGGCACCGGGCCTCGGCACCGACCTGCAGTCCTGGGACGCGCAGGGTCACCCCGTGATCGACGAGGTGGGCGAACTGGTCGTCACCAACCCCATGCCGTCCATGCCGGTCCGGTTCTGGAACGACCCCGACGGCAGCCGCTACCACGACAGCTACTTCGACACCTACCCCGGCGTGTGGCGGCACGGCGACTGGATCACCGTCACCTCGCGCGGCTCCATCGTCATCCACGGCCGCTCCGACTCCACGCTGAACCGCCAGGGCGTACGCATGGGCTCCGCCGACATCTACGAGGTCGTCGAGCGGCTCCCCGAGATCAAGGAATCCCTGGTCATCGGGATCGAGCAGCCCGACGGCGGCTACTGGATGCCCCTCTTCGTGCACCTCGCCCCGGGAGCCGCGCTCGACGAGGCGCTCCTCGGCCGCATCAAACAGGCCATCCGCGAACAGCTCTCGCCGCGCCACATCCCAGACGAGGTCATCGAGGTACCCGGCGTCCCGCACACCCTCACCGGCAAACGCATCGAGGTCCCGGTCAAGCGGCTCCTCCAGGGCACTCCACTGGAGAAGGCGGTCAACCCCGGTTCCATCGACAACCTCGACCTCCTGCACTTCTACGAGAACCTGGCCCGCGAACGAGCCTGAGCCGCCGCGAGTGGCCTCGGCTCCACCGGTCACCCCCAGGAGCCCGAGGCCACCACCCTCGAACGCCCCCGCTCGGTCGTTTCCGCACTTCCGGGCCGGTGCCCCGCTCGCGCAGGCCGCGTTGTCAGTGCCGCCGGTTACTGTGAGTGAGCATTGATCAACCGTGCACACAGGGGGAAACATGGCACACACCGACCACCAGACCCTGCGCCGCGTCCTGCGCCGGGAGATCGCCGGCACCATCGGCGTGCTCACCGACGAACACGACTTCCGTGCCATGCGGCGCTACCGAACCTTCGCCTTCGACGATCACGCCCTCTACCTCCAGCAGGTCGAAGACCTCCTGAAGACACGCGCCACGCAGGGCACCCACACCACCGTGGCCCTCTTCGACCCCCAGGAATACGCCGAGTACTGCACCGGCAGGGGACTCGACCCCGACATCCCCGCCAACCGCACCCGCTTCACGGCCGAACTCGCCACCACGGGCCCCACCATCCCCTACGAGGGCCAGCCCCTCGCCGACCTGCTGCCCGCCCTCGTCGACGAGGCCGTACGCCAGGCGACCTGGGAATACGCGGCCACCCTCCTCGCCCGCCTCGGCGCCTGCGCGACCTGCGGCGAGGACATCGGCCGCGCCGCCTTCACCCGCGCGTCGAACCTCGTCGCCCGCATCCTCGACACGGCACCACCCGGCAACCGGCACCTCGTGTGCAGCGTGACCAGCCCACCCGAAACACTCGTCGCCGTCCTCCACGCGGACGAGGACGCGGACGGCGCGACCCCCCTCGACGAGCCCGAAGCCCTCGAGTTCACGACCGTCCTCGCGCTGGGCCTCGCCACGCAGAGTCCGGGCGGCCTGGTCATGCGCACCACCGCCCACGACACCTCCGACCAGATCTACGGATGGCGGCTGCGCGGCAACGGCCTCGAGCCCCTGACCGCCGGCGAGGTCTTCGACGCCTACTGCACCGACGCCGAATCCGGAGACCTCATCTCACCCGAGTCCAACGTGGACTACTGCTTCCCACCGGACCTCGGCCAGGAGGGGAAGACGCCGGGCCACAACCACTGACGCAAGGGGACGAAAGGACGCTCACGCACAGCAGGGGCGCTCCACCCGAAGGCGGAGCGCCCCTGCTCACCGACCGATCACCGGCCGGAACCGACTACTCGCCGGAGAGCACTGCCTGCGCGGCGTTGCGCGCCTCCTCGGCACTGTCCGCCGCGCGCGCGGCGGCCGCGGCACGCTCACACTGCGCCAGCGTGTACTTGGCCAGCGCGGTCCGCACGTAGGGAATCGAAGCCGCCCCCATCGAAAGAGAGGTGACTCCCAGACCCGTCAGCACACACGCGAGCAGCGGATCGGACGCGGCCTCGCCACACACACCGCAGCTCTTGCCCTCGGCCCGTGCCGCCTCGGCGGAGAGGGCCACGAGGTCCAGCAGCGCGGGCTGCCACGGGTCCTGCAGCCTGGACACCGCTCCGACCTGCCGGTCGGCGGCGAAGGTGTACTGAGCCAGGTCGTTCGTACCCAGCGACAGGAACTCCACCTCCTGCAGGATCGAGCGAGCCCGCAGGGCGGCGGACGGAATCTCCACCATCGCGCCGAACTTCGCCCGCAGCCCCGCTTCGCGACAGGCGTCGGCGAACGCCTTGGCGTCGGTGCGGTCCGCCACCATCGGTGCCATGACCTCGAGGTAGACGGGCAGCCCCTCGGCGGCCTTCGCCAGCGCGGTCAGCTGGGTCCGCAGGACGTCGGGGTGGTCCAGCAGGCTGCGAAGCCCACGCACGCCCAGCGCCGGGTTGGGCTCGTCGGCCGGGGTGAGGAAGTCCAGCGGCTTGTCGGCGCCCGCGTCCAGCACACGCACGACGACTCGTCCCTCGGGGAACGCCTCGAGCACCTGCCGGTAGGCCTCGACCTGCTTCTCCTCGGACGGGGCGCTTCTGCTGTCATCGAGGAAGAGGAACTCGGTACGGAAGAGCCCGACCCCCTCCGCCCCGGCCTCCACGGCGGCCGGCACGTCGGCGGGCCCGCCGACGTTCGCCAGCAGCGGCACCTTGTGACCGTCGGCGGTCGCGCCCGGCCCGGTCGACGCGGCCAGCGCCGCCTTGCGCTGGGCCGCCGCGGCCTCCAACTGGGCCTTCTTCTCCTCGCTGGGGTCGACGAAGATATCGCCGGTGCTGCCGTCGACCGCGATCACCGTTCCCTCGGCGAGCTCACCGGCTCCCGGCAGGGCCACGACAGCCGGCACACCGAGCGCACGGGCCAGGATGGCGCTGTGGCTCGTCGGCCCGCCCTCCTCGGTGACGAAGCCGAGCACGAGCGTCGGGTCCAGCAGCGCGGTGTCGGCGGGCGCCAGGTCCCGGGCCACCAGCACGTACGGCTCGTCGCTGTCCGGAACACCGGGCATCGGCACGCCCAGCAGACGGGCGACGATACGATTCCGCACGTCGTCGAGGTCGGCCACGCGCCCCGCGAGGTACTCGCCGGCTCCTGCCAACAACTCACGGTAGGCGGCGAACGCGTCGTACACGGCCCGCTCGGCCGTGCTGCCGACGGCGATACGCCGGTCCACGTCGACCATCAGCTCGGGGTCCTGCGCCATCATGGCCTGCGCCTCGAGCACCGCCTGGGCTTCGCCCCCCGCCAGATTGCCGCGCGCCATCAGATCGGCCGCCACAGCTTCCACGGCCTGGCGGGCACGCCCCTGTTCGCGCTCCGCCTCTTCCGCCGGGATCTGTTTGGCGGGCGGTTCGAGCACCGCCGTTCCCATGTGCCGAACCTCGCCGATCGCCACACCGTGACTCACGCCGACGCCTCGCAGCGTTGTCTCCATCTCACCCGTCTCCGGTTAGTGCGGCGGGTCCCGCCGCCGCGGTGGTTGTCCTGCGTGCCGTCGGCATGACGGCGTCGGCACTACTGCCAGGAAAAGAGGACGTCGCCGGTTTTGACGTCGCCGTCCTCACGGAGCTCGCCGAGCGAGTCGGCGGTGGCCTCCAGCGCGACGACCGGGCACACCGGGGACTTGCCGGCCTCCTCGACCGCGGCCGGATTCCATCGCACGATGCTCTGCCCGCGCGTCACGGTGTCGCCCTTGTTCACCAGGAGCTCGAAGCCCTCGCCGTTGAGCTGCACGGTGTCGATACCGAGATGGGTGAGAACCCCATGCCCTTCGGAGTCGACCACGACGAAGGCGTGCGGGTGGAGGGAGACGATGACTCCGTCCACGGGTGCGACGGCCTCGGAAGGCTCACGCACCGGGTCGATCGCCGTGCCCGGGCCGACCATGGCTCCGGAGAAAACCGGGTCCGGCACGGCCGCCAGTCCGATGGCGCGTCCTACTAGAGGGGACGTCACGGTGGTCATGGGAAGCCTCCCAGGGGTGGAGATGTATATGGGCCGTCACTGCTTGTCCAGGTCGGCGCACTGTGCAGCAGGGTATGTCATATGAAGTACCGCTTCCGCACGAGAGATCCCGATCCGTGGTCTAGACCACTAGCCTAGTCGATTTGCAGCGGCTCTGCGGCCCCGTGTACAGTCGTACTCCTGCTTGAGGGTGAGCGACGCGATCAAGCGTGCTTACCGAGCAGCATCCAACTTGTCAGATCCTAACTTTGGATCATCTTTCGCATGTCTGCGGAACGGTGGTCAGGGGGCCGGAAAAACACTGATAGAGTCGGTAACGCAAGACCGAAGGGAAGCGCCCGGAGGAAAGCCTGAGAGAGTCTCTCGGGTGAGTACAAAGGAAGCGTCCGTTCCTTGAGAACTCAACAGCGTGCCAAAAATCAACGCCAGATATGTTGATACCCCGTCCCCGGCAGTGATAGCCGAGGATGAGGTTCCTTTGAAACAAAACACAGCGAGGACGCTGTGAACGGCCGGGCTTATTCCGCCTGGCTGTTCCGCTCTCGTGGTGTCGTCCCGATTACGGGAAAACATTCACGGAGAGTTTGATCCTGGCTCAGGACGAACGCTGGCGGCGTGCTTAACACATGCAAGTCGAACGATGAACCACTTCGGTGGGGATTAGTGGCGAACGGGTGAGTAACACGTGGGCAATCTGCCCTTCACTCTGGGACAAGCCCTGGAAACGGGGTCTAATACCGGATAACACTTCCACTCGCATGGGTGGAGGTTAAAAGCTCCGGCGGTGAAGGATGAGCCCGCGGCCTATCAGCTTGTTGGTGAGGTAATGGCTCACCAAGGCGACGACGGGTAGCCGGCCTGAGAGGGCGACCGGCCACACTGGGACTGAGACACGGCCCAGACTCCTACGGGAGGCAGCAGTGGGGAATATTGCACAATGGGCGAAAGCCTGATGCAGCGACGCCGCGTGAGGGATGACGGCCTTCGGGTTGTAAACCTCTTTCAGCAGGGAAGAAGCGAAAGTGACGGTACCTGCAGAAGAAGCGCCGGCTAACTACGTGCCAGCAGCCGCGGTAATACGTAGGGCGCAAGCGTTGTCCGGAATTATTGGGCGTAAAGAGCTCGTAGGCGGTCTGTCACGTCGGATGTGAAAGCCCGGGGCTTAACCCCGGGTCTGCATTCGATACGGGCAGACTAGAGTGTGGTAGGGGAGATCGGAATTCCTGGTGTAGCGGTGAAATGCGCAGATATCAGGAGGAACACCGGTGGCGAAGGCGGATCTCTGGGCCATTACTGACGCTGAGGAGCGAAAGCGTGGGGAGCGAACAGGATTAGATACCCTGGTAGTCCACGCCGTAAACGGTGGGAACTAGGTGTTGGCGACATTCCACGTCGTCGGTGCCGCAGCTAACGCATTAAGTTCCCCGCCTGGGGAGTACGGCCGCAAGGCTAAAACTCAAAGGAATTGACGGGGGCCCGCACAAGCAGCGGAGCATGTGGCTTAATTCGACGCAACGCGAAGAACCTTACCAAGGCTTGACATACACCGGAAAGCATTAGAGATAGTGCCCCCCTTGTGGTCGGTGTACAGGTGGTGCATGGCTGTCGTCAGCTCGTGTCGTGAGATGTTGGGTTAAGTCCCGCAACGAGCGCAACCCTTGTTCTGTGTTGCCAGCATGCCCTTCGGGGTGATGGGGACTCACAGGAGACTGCCGGGGTCAACTCGGAGGAAGGTGGGGACGACGTCAAGTCATCATGCCCCTTATGTCTTGGGCTGCACACGTGCTACAATGGCCGGTACAAAGAGCTGCGAAACCGTGAGGTGGAGCGAATCTCAAAAAGCCGGTCTCAGTTCGGATTGGGGTCTGCAACTCGACCCCATGAAGTCGGAGTTGCTAGTAATCGCAGATCAGCATTGCTGCGGTGAATACGTTCCCGGGCCTTGTACACACCGCCCGTCACGTCACGAAAGTCGGTAACACCCGAAGCCGGTGGCCCAACCCCTTGTGGGAGGGAGCTGTCGAAGGTGGGACTGGCGATTGGGACGAAGTCGTAACAAGGTAGCCGTACCGGAAGGTGCGGCTGGATCACCTCCTTTCTAAGGAGCACTTCTCACCGATCCCTTCGGGGTGAGGTCAGAGGCCAGTACATCGGCGTACGTCCGATGCTGGTTGCTCATGGGTGGAACGTTGATTATTCGGCCGGATTCTGGGTCGGAGGCTTGCAAGTACAGCTCGTGAGAGCGTGGAAAGCATGATCTTCGGGCGGGAGCCGGCCGGGCACGCTGTTGGGTATCTGAGGGTATGGCCGTATGGCTGCCTTCAGTGCCGGCCCCAGTGAACTCGCCGAGTGTGGCGGGGTGATGGGTGGCTGGTCGTTGTTTGAGAACTGCACAGTGGACGCGAGCATCTGTGGCCAAGTTTTTAAGGGCGCACGGTGGATGCCTTGGCACCAGGAACCGATGAAGGACGTGGGAGGCCACGATAGTCCCCGGGGAGTCGTCAACCAGGCTTTGATCCGGGGGTTTCCGAATGGGGAAACCCGGCAGTCGTCATGGGCTGTCACCCGCTGCTGAACACATAGGCAGTGTGGAGGGAACGCGGGGAAGTGAAACATCTCAGTACCCGCAGGAAGAGAAAACAACCGTGATTCCGGGAGTAGTGGCGAGCGAAACCGGATGAGGCCAAACCGTATACGTGTGAGACCCGGCAGGGGTTGCGTGTGCGGGGTTGTGGGATCTCTCTTTCACAGTCTGCCGGCTGTGAGACGAGTCAGAAACCGTTGATGTAGGCGAAGGACATGCGAAAGGTCCGGCGTAGAGGGTAAGACCCCCGTAGTCGAAACATCAACGGCTCGTTTGAGAGACACCCAAGTAGCACGGGGCCCGAGAAATCCCGTGTGAATCTGGCGGGACCACCCGCTAAGCCTAAATATTCCCTGGTGACCGATAGCGGATAGTACCGTGAGGGAATGGTGAAAAGTACCGCGGGAGCGGAGTGAAATAGTACCTGAAACCGTGTGCCTACAAGCCGTGGGAGCGTCGGACGGAGAGCTTGCTCTTCGTCTCGTGACTGCGTGCCTTTTGAAGAATGAGCCTGCGAGTTTGCGGTGTGTTGCGAGGTTAACCCGAGTGGGGCAGCCGTAGCGAAAGCGAGTCCGAATAGGGCGTTTCAGTAGCACGCTCAAGACCCGAAGCGGAGTGATCTAGCCATGGGCAGGTTGAAGCGGAGGTAAGACTTCGTGGAGGACCGAACCCACCAGGGTTGAAAACCTGGGGGATGACCTGTGGTTAGGGGTGAAAGGCCAATCAAACTCCGTGATAGCTGGTTCTCCCCGAAATGCATTTAGGTGCAGCGTCGTGTGTTTCTTGCCGGAGGTAGAGCACTGGATAGGCGATGGGCCCTACCGGGTTACTGACCTTAGCCAAACTCCGAATGCCGGTAAGTGAGAGCGCGGCAGTGAGACTGTGGGGGATAAGCTCCATGGTCGAGAGGGAAACAGCCCAGAGCATCGACTAAGGCCCCTAAGCGTACGCTAAGTGGGAAAGGATGTGGAGTCGCACAGACAACCAGGAGGTTGGCTTAGAAGCAGCCACCCTTGAAAGAGTGCGTAATAGCTCACTGGTCTAGTGATTCCGCGCCGACAATGTAGCGGGGCTCAAGCGTACCGCCGAAGTCGTGTCATTCATACAATAGGGCCAACGCCTGTATGGATGGGTAGGGGAGCGTCGTGTGCCGGGTGAAGCAGCCGCGGAAGCGAGTTGTGGACGGTTCACGAGTGAGAATGCAGGCATGAGTAGCGATACACACGTGAGAAACGTGTGCGCCGATTGACTAAGGGTTCCTGGGTCAAGCTGATCTGCCCAGGGTAAGTCGGGACCTAAGGCGAGGCCGACAGGCGTAGTCGATGGATAACCGGTTGATATTCCGGTACCCGCTGTGAAGCGTCAAACATCGAACCAGGCGATGCTAAGTCCGTGAAGCCGTTCCGGACCCTTCGGGGAAAGGAAAGTGGTGGAGCCGACGAACCAGACTTGCAGTAGGTGAGTGATGGGGTGACGCAGGAAGGTAGTCCATCCCGGGCGGTGGTTGTCCCGGGGTAAGGGTGTAGGCCGTGTGATAGGCAAATCCGTCACACATCAAGGCTGAGACCTGATGCCGAGCCGATTGTGGCGAAGTGGATGATCCTATGCTGTCGAGAAAAGCCTCTAGCGAGTTTCATGGCGGCCCGTACCCTAAACCGACTCAGGTGGTCAGGTAGAGAATACCGAGGCGTTCGGGTGAACTATGGTTAAGGAACTCGGCAAAATGCCCCCGTAACTTCGGGAGAAGGGGGGCCATCACTGGTGAGAGGACTTGCTCCTCGAGCTGGGGGTGGCCGCAGAGACCAGCGAGAAGCGACTGTTTACTAAAAACACAGGTCCGTGCGAAGCCGTAAGGCGATGTATACGGACTGACGCCTGCCCGGTGCTGGAACGTTAAGGGGACCGGTTAGTCTAGTTTCGACTAGGCGAAGCTGAGAACTTAAGCGCCAGTAAACGGCGGTGGTAACTATAACCATCCTAAGGTAGCGAAATTCCTTGTCGGGTAAGTTCCGACCTGCACGAATGGCGTAACGACTTCTCGACTGTCTCAACCATAGGCCCGGTGAAATTGCACTACGAGTAAAGATGCTCGTTTCGCGCAGCAGGACGGAAAGACCCCGGGACCTTTACTACAGTTTGATATTGGTGTTCGGTTCGGCTTGTGTAGGATAGGTGGGAGACTTTGAAGCGGCCACGCCAGTGGTTGTGGAGTCGTCGTTGAAATACCACTCTGGTCGTGCTGGATGTCTAACCTGGGTCCGTGATCCGGATCAGGGACAGTGTCTGATGGGTAGTTTAACTGGGGCGGTTGCCTCCTAAAGAGTAACGGAGGCGCCCAAAGGTTCCCTCAGCCTGGTTGGCAATCAGGTGTTGAGTGTAAGTGCACAAGGGAGCTTGACTGTGAGACCGACGGGTCGAGCAGGGACGAAAGTCGGGACTAGTGATCCGGCGGTGGCTTGTGGAAGCGCCGTCGCTCAACGGATAAAAGGTACCCCGGGGATAACAGGCTGATCTTCCCCAAGAGTCCATATCGACGGGATGGTTTGGCACCTCGATGTCGGCTCGTCGCATCCTGGGGCTGGAGTCGGTCCCAAGGGTTGGGCTGTTCGCCCATTAAAGCGGTACGCGAGCTGGGTTTAGAACGTCGTGAGACAGTTCGGTCCCTATCCGCTGCGCGCGCAGGAATATTGAGAAGGGCTGTCCCTAGTACGAGAGGACCGGGACGGACGAACCTCTGGTGTGCCAGTTGTTCTGCCAAGGGCATGGCTGGTTGGCTACGTTCGGGAGGGATAACCGCTGAAAGCATCTAAGCGGGAAGCCTGCTTCGAGATGAGTATTCCCACCCCCTTGAGGGGTTAAGGCTCCCAGTAGACGACTGGGTTGATAGGCCGGATGTGGAAGCCCAGTAATGGGTGAAGCTGACTGGTACTAATAGGCCGAGGGCTTGTCCTCAGTTGCTCGCGTCCACTGTGTTGGTTCTGAAACCACGAACAGCCCCATGCCATGGTCACGGTGTGGTGCGGCTGCATGTGTTTCACAGTGTTTCGGTGGTCATAGCGTGAGGGAAACGCCCGGTTACATTCCGAACCCGGAAGCTAAGCCTTACAGCGCCGATGGTACTGCAGGGGGGACCCTGTGGGAGAGTAGGACACCGCCGAACTCCCTTTAGAGCTCTGGCTCTTGGGCATACAGCCCGAGAGCCAGAGCTTTTTTGCGTTGGGGTAAGGTCAGGGGGCATCGTTGGCTTATTTTCTACTGGAGGCCCCCGGGTGGAGGTCCAGGAGACCCGTGTCCAGACAGACCGGGTCCTCACCATCCCCAACATCCTCAGCATGGCGCGTCTCGTCGGCGTACCCCTGTTCCTGTGGCTGATCCTCCGGCCTGAGTTCGGAGGCCCGCAGAGCGACGGCTGGGCGCTCCTCGTGCTGGCTTTCAGCGGGATCACCGACTATCTGGACGGCAAGCTGGCCCGGCGCTGGAACCAGATCAGCAGCCTCGGCCGGCTCCTCGACCCTGCTGCGGACCGGCTCTACATTCTTTCGACGCTGGTCGGGCTCACCTGGCGGGAGATCCTGCCCGTCTGGTTGACCGCTGCACTTCTGGCCCGCGAGCTGGTTCTGCTGGTGATGGTCGGCATCCTGAGGCGGCACGGCTATCCGCCGCCGCAGGTGAACTTCCTGG
This sequence comes from Streptomyces sp. NBC_00637, assembly GCF_045161545.1. Taxonomy (NCBI): domain Bacteria; kingdom Bacillati; phylum Actinomycetota; class Actinomycetes; order Kitasatosporales; family Streptomycetaceae; genus Streptomyces; species Streptomyces sp. NBC_00637. Next base: position 7,169,051 of record NZ_CP109046.1, read on the forward strand.
GGAAGGCAGCCACCTTCAACCTGATGTACGCCTTCCCGCTGCTTCTTCTCAGTGACGGAAGTGGCTGGCTGGCGTCACTCGCTGCCATTTTCGGATGGGCGTTCGCCGGATGGGGTACAACGCTCTATTGGTGGGCAGGAGTCCTCTACGTGGTACAGGTCCGCCGCCTGGTTCGTGCGGACGCCATGGTCGACTGACCTCGCCGATTGGCAGCTCTGCAGTGGCTCGATGGCCCGCGGACGAAAAGTGCGGGACAATCTGGACGGGTGAAGTCGGCTTGACAGTCGTCTCTTTAGGAGGACGCTTCCGACATGAAGGCCGTCGTGATGGCCGGAGGCGAAGGCACGCGCCTTCGCCCTATGACCTCGAGCATGCCCAAGCCGCTCCTGCCGGTGGCCAACCGGCCGATCATGGAGCACGTTCTGAGGCTGCTCAAAAGGCATGGGCTCAACGAGACCGTCGTTACTGTTCAGTTCCTGGCGTCGCTGGTCAAGAACTACTTCGGTGACGGCGAAGAGCTCGGTATGGAGCTCAGTTATGCCAACGAGGAGAAGCCACTCGGTACCGCCGGAAGCGTCAAGAACGCGGAGGAGGCGTTGAAGGACGACGCCTTCGTCGTCATCTCCGGTGATGCCCTCACTGACTTCGACCTCACCGAGCTGATCAACTTCCACAAGGAAAAGGGCGCGCTGGTCACGGTCTGTCTGACGCGTGTGCCCAATCCGCTGGAATTCGGTATCACCATCGTCGACGAAGAGGGCAAGGTCGAGCGCTTCCTGGAGAAGCCGACCTGGGGCCAGGTCTTCTCGGACACCGTGAACACGGGCATCTACGTCATGGAGCCGGAGGTCTTCGACTACGTCGAGGCCGACGTGCCCGTCGACTGGTCCGGAGACGTCTTCCCGCAGCTGATGAAGGAGGGCAAGCCGGTCTACGGCTTTATCGCCGAGGGCTACTGGGAGGACGTGGGCACGCATGAGAGCTACGTCAAGGCCCAGGCCGACGTGCTCGAAGGCAAGGTCGACGTCGAGATCGACGGGTTCGAGATCTCGCCCGGAGTCTGGGTGGCCGAGGGCGCCGAAGTGCATCCCGATGCCGTGCTGCGCGGCCCTCTCTACATCGGGGACTACGCCAAGGTCGAGGCCGGCGCCGAGATCCGCGAACACTCCGTCATCGGATCCAACGTCGTCGTGAAGAGCGGGGCCTTCCTCCACAAAGCAGTCGTGCACGACAACGTGTACGTCGGTCAGCACAGCAATCTGCGTGGCTGTGTCGTGGGGAAGAACACCGACATCATGCGGGCGGCGCGGATCGAGGACGGCGCCGTCATCGGCGACGAATGCCTGATCGGTGAAGAATCGATCGTGCAGGGCAATGTGCGGGTCTATCCCTTCAAGACCATCGAAGCCGGCGCGTTCGTGAACACGTCGGTGATCTGGGAGTCCCGCGGCCAGGCGCATCTGTTCGGTGCCCGTGGGGTGTCCGGGATCCTGAACGTCGAGATCACGCCCGAGCTGGCCGTGCGCCTCGCCGGCGCCTACGCCACGACCCTCAAGAAGGGGTCCACGGTCACCACGGCCCGCGACCACTCGCGTGGCGCCCGTGCGCTGAAGCGGGCCGTCATCTCCGCGCTCCAGGCCAGTGCCATCGACGTACGGGACCTGGAGAACGTACCGCTGCCAGTGGCGCGGCAGCAGACGGCGCGGGGGAGTGCCGGCGGGATCATGATCCGGACCTCGCCCGGGGTACCGGATTCCGTCGACATCATGTTCTTCGACGGGCAGGGCGCGGACCTGTCGCAGGGCAGTCAGCGGAAGCTGGACCGGGTGTTCGCCCGGCAGGAGTACCGGCGGGCGTTCCCGGGAGAGATCGGGGACCTGCACTTCCCGGCCAGCGTCTTCGACTCGTACACCGGGTCGCTGCTGCGGAACGTGGACACGACAGGGATTGCCGAGTCCGGGCTGAAGGTCGTGGTGGACGCCTCCAACGGCAGCGCCGGCCTGGTGCTGCCGAGTCTTCTGGGGAAGCTCGGCGTCGACTCGCTGACCATCAACCCCGGCCTGAACGAGGCCAGGCCCACGGAGACGGGCGACCAGCGGCGCTCCGGGCTCGTCCGGCTCGGAGAGATCGTGGCTTCGTCGCGGGCCGCGTTCGGTGTGCGGTTCGACCCCGTGGGTGAGCGCCTCTCCCTCGTCGACGAGAAGGGCCGGATCATCGAGGACGACCGGGCGCTCCTGGTGCTGCTCGACCTGGTCGCCGCCGAGCGGCGCAGCGGCCGGGTGGCCCTGCCGGTGACCACGACGAGGATCGCCGAGCAGGTGGCGGCGTATCACGGGACGCAGGTCGAGTGGACGACGACCTCGCCGGACGACCTCACCCGGGTCGGGCGGGACGAGACGGCCATCTTCGGCGGGGACGGCAAGGGCGGATTCATCGTCCCGGAGTTCAGCAGCGTCTTCGACGGTACGGCGGCCTTCGTGCGGCTGATCGGGCTGGTGGCGCGGACGCAGCTCACCCTCAGCCAGATCGACGCGCGGATTCCGCGGGCACATGTCCTGAAGCGGGATCTGGCGACCCCGTGGGCGGTCAAGGGCCTCGTGATGCGGCGGGTCGTAGAGGTGGCCGGAGACCGCTTCGTGGACACCACCGACGGCGTTCGGGTGGTGGAGACGGACGGGCGCTGGGTGATGGTGCTGCCGGACCCGGCCGAGGCCGTCACCCACCTGTGGGCGGAGGGGCCGGACGACGCGTCCGCGCAGGCCCTGCTCGACGAGTGGGCGTCGGTCGTGGACAGCGCCGGACGCTGAACCACGCGCACGCGCGCGTGCCGGACAAGTGTCCCCAAGGGGGCCTGTCCGGCACGCCGGTGGGGCCATTCGGAGGTACCGGGCGCGACGTGCGACGATGTGCGGCATGCCGCAGCAGCCCCCCGTTCGGAGCACACCCGCGCGCGTGTCGCGCCCGGACGCGTCCATGTCGCTGCTCACCAACGTCATGGACCACAGCCTCGACGACGGATACGCCGAGGCCGCCGCCCGTAAGCAGGCCGAGGGCGCCGGTGGTCTGCCCAGAACGGTCCAGGCGAAGCTGGTGCTCGCCGTGGGCCTGGTGCTCGCCGCCCTCGTGGTCACCGTGGGCGCGGCGCAGGCGCGGGTCGCGGCGCCGGTCGTGGCGAAGGAACGCGAGGAACTCATCGACCGTATCGATCGTGAGACCGATGCGGCCGACGCACTCGAGGACACGGTCGACAAGCTGCGCGACGACGTGAGCAGCCGGCAGCAGGAGGCGCTCAAGCAGAGCGGCGGCAGTGACCAGGCGGATCTGGTGGGCATCCTGTCGGGCGCCGTCAAGGTGCACGGCCCGGGCGTCAAGCTGGTCGTGGACGATGCCGAGGAAGCCACCACGGGCGGTGACGGCGACCCGCGTGAGACCACCGGCTTCTCCGACACGGGGCGGGTCCGGGACCGTGACATGCAGCGCGTGGTCAACGGACTGTGGGCGTCGGGCGCCGAGGCTGTCTCCATCAACGGGCAGCGGCTGACGGCGCTGTCCGCGATCAGGGCCGCGGGTGAAGCGATACTGGTCGACAACAAGCCGCTGGTGCCGCCGTACACGGTGCTGGCGGTGGGGGACGGGAAGAACCTCAGCACCAGGTTCCAGAACAGCGCCGACGGGCTGTACCTGAACGCCTTGCAGGAGAACTACGGCATCCGGACGGCCATCTCGGTGGTGGACGACGTCCGGCTGCCCGCCGCACCGAGTGTGATCGTACGTACAGCGCAGCCGAGAACTGAGAAGGGCACATCGTGATCGCCGTACTGGGCCTCGTCGTGGGAGTCGTGGCCGGCCTGTTGGTCCAGCCCGAGGTTCCGGCGGCCGTCGTGCCGTACCTGCCCATCGCCGTGGTGGCGGCGCTGGACGCCGTGTTCGGCGGGCTTCGGGCCATGCTCGACGGCATCTTCGACGACAAGGTGTTCGTGGTGTCGTTCCTCTCGAACGTGGTGGTGGCCGCGTTGATCGTTTTCCTGGGCGACGAGTTGGGTGTGGGATCGCAGCTGTCCACCGGGGTCGTGGTCGTCCTCGGTATCCGGATCTTCTCCAACGCCGCGGCCATCCGCCGGCATGTCTTCCGGGCGTGAGGCCGATGAGCAGCCAGGACGAGACGCCCGAGTACAGGCTCCGCAAGGAGCTGCCCGACGAGGTCCCGGTGACGTCGTCCGCGGAGGCGGCGGCCGACAAGCCGGCCGGGCCCGTGCCGACCGGCCGGCAGCGGCTGGTGCAGGGCCTCTGGCCGCCGCGGGTGTCCAGGGCCCAACTCATCGTCGCCCTGCTGCTGTTCGGACTGGGTTTCGGCCTGGCGGTTCAGGTCGCCTCGAACAGCGACAGCGGGAACGCGCTGCGTGGTGCGCGTCAGGAAGATCTCGTACGCATCCTCGATGAACTCGATGACCGCAGTCAGCGTCTTGAGGACGAGAAGCAGGGACTCGAGAAGCAGCAGCAGGAGCTGGAGAACAGCTCCGACCAGGCCGAGGAGGCCCGTAAGCAGACGGTCGAGAAGGAGAAACAACTCGGCATTCTGGCGGGCACGGTGGCTGCGCAGGGTCCGGGCATCACGATGACCATCGAGGACACGAAGGGGACGGTCGAGGCGGACATGTTGCTCGACGCGATCCAGGAGCTGCGCGCGGCCGGGGCCGAGGCGATCCAGGTGAACGGTGTGCGGGTCGTCGCCGACACCTTTCTGACGGAATCCGGCAAGAGCGTGAGCGTCGACGGGAACAAGATCAACGCGCCCTTTCGTTTCAAGGTCATCGGCAACCCGCAGGACCTCGAGCCGGCCCTGAACATCCCCGGAGGAGTGGTGCAGACTCTCGAGAAGGAGCAGGCCACCGTGACCGTCGAGCGGTCGGACAAGATCGTCGTGGATGCCTTGCGAGCGGCGAAGCAGCCTGACTACGCTCGGTCGTCGGGCCAGTGAACCGGTGGTGCATGGCGGGCATCCGGCAGGGGCATGAGGTTGCGGGGGGTCGACGCACCGATCGGGTGGTGCGTGGTGGAAACTGTCTGGTGGGCACGGACGTTGTGAAGGTGTCCGGGTCGACCGGTGTATTCAGTCAGGGTTCGTCCTGCCCCACGGGCGGGTCTGTTTCGGTCAAGGGGAATCGCCCGTGAAGTTGTTTGCGAAGTTGTTCGGCAAGAGCGCGCGAGAGGGCAGCGACAACGCGACCGCCCGCCATCGCGCACAGCCCGACGCCGAGGGTCAGCGGCCGCTGTTCCGGGATCAGGTGGCTGGTCAGGGCGGCGAGGTTTCCGGAGGCCAGGGCGCGGCGTCTGTTGACCCTGCGCAGTCCGGCGGCATAGGTTTCGGCCAACCGTCAACCTCAAGTACGGGTGGAGGGTTTTCCCCTATGTCGGCCCTGGTGTGTACGAGGTGCGGTAACCGCAACGCGGAGAACAGCCGCTTCTGCTCCAACTGCGGCGCCCCGCTGCGCCCCGGACTGACGCCCGAGCGGCCGTCGGAGACGACTTCCACCATCTCCATCTCCGGACTCGAGGCCTACGACGCCGAGGTCACCGGGCAGACGCAGTTGCCCGCGCTCTCGCCCGAGGCGCAGGCCGCGGTCGACGCGCTGCCGCTGGGTTCCGCCCTGCTAGTCGTGCGGCGTGGCCCGAACTCGGGCAGCCGTTTCCTGCTGGACGGCGACCTGACGACGGCCGGTCGTCACCCGCAGAGCGACATCTTCCTGGACGACGTGACGGTCTCGCGTCGCCACGTGGAGTTCCGGCGCAACCAGGACGGCACGTTCAACGTGGCGGACGTCGGCAGTCTGAACGGCACGTACGTCAACCGGGAGCGGATCGACGAGGTCCCCCTGTCGAACGGTGACGAGGTGCAGATCGGCAAGTACCGGCTGGTCTTCTACGCGAGCCAGCGGGGCTACTGACCGGCCCCCGGGCGCCGTCCGGGGGGACTCCCCAGGGAAGGTCCATGCTTCAAACACCGAGGGGCGGTGCCGGAAACGGCACCGCCGCCGCGGACGGTGGTTCGATGAGCATCGGCACCGTGCTGAACGCACTCCGCGACGAGTTTCCCGAAGTCACCATCTCCAAGATCCGGTTCCTGGAGTCGGAAGGGCTCATCGAGCCGCAGCGGACCCCATCGGGGTACCGGAAGTTCAGTGCGCAGGACGTCGAGCGCCTCGGTCACGTCCTGCGGATGCAGCGGGACCACTATCTGCCGCTCAAGGTCATCCGCGAGCACCTGGACGCCATGGAGCGCGGTGAGGCCGCACCGCTGCCGACGGTGGGCCGGCAGCGGGACGGCGAGTCGGTTCCGGAGGCGTCGGAGGGGCCCACCGTCGCCAGGATCGGTCGCTCCGAGCTGCTGGCGGCCGCGGGGATCGGTGAGCCGGAACTCGAGGAGTGGCAGTCGTACGGTCTCGTCGTGCCGTTGGAGGACGGGGTCTACGACGCCGAGGCGGCGACCGTGGCAGCGCTCGTCGCGGAGCTGGGCAGGTTCGGGATCGAACCCCGGCATCTGCGGGCGATGAAGGCCGCGGCCGACCGTGAGGCCGGGCTCGTGGACCAGGTGGTGGCCCCGCTCAAGCGCCACCGCAACCCGCAGACCAGGGCTCACGCGCAGGCCCGTACGAAGGAACTCGCGGGGCTCACGGTGCGGCTGCACGCGGCGCTGGTGCAGACGGCGCTCGGGGTGCGGTTGCCCTGAGAGGGCGGGTTCGTCCTGGGCGGATCGCTCACCCGTTCCCGGCCCGACTACCCAAACGTCCCGGGCACGGCCTAGGGTTGCTGTGTGAACGAGCTCGATGTCGTAGGTGTCCGGGTCGAGATGCCCTCCAACCAACCGATCGTGCTGCTGCGCGAAGTGGGAGGCGACCGCTACCTTCCCATCTGGATCGGACCGGGTGAGGCGACGGCGATCGCCTTCGCCCAGCAGGGCATGGCTCCCGCGCGACCGCTGACCCACGACCTGTTCAAGGACGTGCTGGAGGCCGTCGGCCAGGAGCTCACCGAGGTGCGCATCACGGACCTGCGGGAGGGCGTCTTCTACGCGGAGCTCGTCTTCGCCAGCGGGGTCGAGGTGAGCGCGCGCCCCTCGGATGCCATAGCGCTGGCGTTGCGCACGGGGACACCGATCTACGGCAGTGACACGGTCCTGGACGACGCGGGTATCGCCATCCCGGACGAGCAGGAGGACGAGGTGGAGAAGTTCCGCGAGTTCCTCGACCAGATCTCGCCCGAGGACTTCGGCACCAGCAACCAGTAGTCGGCACATGCGCGGAACGCGGGCGTCCTGCACGGGGACGCCCGCCCTGTTTTCGGCAAATGCCAACGGCGAGTGAGAGCGTCCTACGGCTACTTCTCAGCGCATTCGGCTAGCCTTTCCCCGCGACGGGGTGCGTGAAACCACTCTCAGGGTGATTATCACTCGGCGTGCCGAGTGTGGCGATCGTTGACGCACCCCTGGTGACTGCCTACCGTCGACAAGGCAGGTCAAGGACGGAGGTCGGCGTGAGAAGCAGCGGCGACGGTACGGCTGGGGGTGCCCCCGGACTCGGTGTCGGGGGGAGCGGTCCGTACCCTTCCCCGGGCTCTCCAGCGTGGTCGAGCAGGGGGTATCCCCAGCAGAGCAGCGCGGCCGATCATGCTCAGCAGCGACCGGCGGCCGTGCCGAGCAGCGGAGGGGCGACGTCCATGGCGTCCGAGCAGATCGGCTATCGCGGTCCGACGGCCTGCGCGGCCGCGGGCATCACCTATCGGCAACTGGACTACTGGGCCCGCACCGGGCTGGTCGAGCCGAGCGTGCGGCCGGCCCACGGGTCCGGCACACAGCGTCTGTACAGCTTCCGGGACGTCGTCGTCCTGAAGATCGTCAAGCGGTTCCTCGACACCGGGGTGTCGCTCCAGAACATCCGCACCGCCGTGCAGCATCTGCGCGAGCGCGGGTTCAGCGATCTGGAGCGCATGACGCTGATGAGCGACGGGGCCACCGTCTACGAGTGCACCTCGCCGGACGAGGTCCACGCGCTGCTCCAGGGCGGCCAGGGCATCTTCGGGATCGCCGTCGGCGTGGTGTGGCGGGACGTCGAGAGCGCGCTGTCGCAGTTGCACGGGGAGCGGGTCGACACGGGCGAGACGCTCGTCGGGCACAATCCGGCGGACGAACTGGCACGGCGGCGCAACCGGGCGGTCTGAAGCCCGTTCAAGGGGCGCGGGGAGCGGCTGTACGACGTCATTGTCAGTGGCGTGGTGCAGCATCGGACATGTGAGAAACGCGCCCACGATCCTGCATCTCGACATGGATGCCTTCTTCGCACAGGCGGAGCAGGCGTCCAAGCCGAGCCTGCGGGGGAAAGCCGTGGTCGTGGGCGGTCTGGGGCCCCGCGGCGTGGTCGCGACCGCCTCCTACGAGGCGCGGGTGTTCGGGGTGCACTCGGCGATGCCCATGGCCCAGGCGCGTCGGCGGGCTCCGAACGCCGCGTATCTGGTTCCGCGCTTCGCGTTCTACCGGTCGATCAGCGAGCAGGTCATGGGGCTGCTGCGGGCGCTGTCGCCGCTGGTGGAGCCGCTGAGCCTGGATGAGGCCTTCGTGGACCTGGATGCCGGGGGAGCGGCCTGGGACAGCGACTCGGCGCGGCTGGCGGGGATCAGGCTGCGCGCGGACATACGGGCCGTCACCGGGCTCACGGGCTCGGTGGGTCTGGCCTCCTGCAAGATGCTGGCGAAGATCGCCTCGGAGCAGGCGAAGCCCGACGGGCTGGTGCTCATCGAGCCGGGGACCGAGCGGGCCCTGCTCGGGCCGCTGTCGGTGCGGACCCTGCCGGGGGTGGGCCCGGCGACGGGGGATCATCTGCGGCGGGCCGGGATCACCACCATCGACGAGATCGCCGAGGCCGGTGAGGACGAGCTGGTGCGGCTGCTGGGCAAGGCGCACGGGCACGCGCTGCACGCCATGGCGCTGGCCCGCGACGACCGGCCCGTGGTGGCGGAGCGGGAGGCCAAGTCGGTGTCGGTCGAGGACACGTACGACGTGGACATCCACGACCGGATCCGGGTGGAGCTGGAGGTGCAGCGGCTCGCGGACCGGTGTGTGCGCCGACTGCGGGAGGCCGGTCTGTCCGGCCGGACCATCGTGCTGAAGGTGCGGCGCTACGACTTCTCCACGCTCACCCGGTCCGAGACCCTGCGTGGGCCCACCGATGATCCGGCGGTGGTCCGGGAGGCGGCGGCCCGGTTGCTGGACTCGGTGGACACCACGGGCGGGGTGCGGTTGCTGGGGGTGGGCGTGAGCGGGCTGGCGGACTTCACGCAGGAGGATCTGTTCGCGCAGGCGGCCGAGGAGCGGGCGGACGGGCCCGAGGAGGAGCTCGCCGAAGAGCCCGTCGGCGAGGTGCCGGTGCCGGTCGAGCGCCAGTGGCGTCCAGGGCACGATGTGCGGCACGCGGAGCTGGGACACGGATGGGTGCAGGGCAGCGGCCTGGGCCGGGTCACCGTGCGGTTCGAGACGCCCGAGTCGGAGCCGGGCCGGGTGCGCACCTTCAGGACCGATGATCCCGGACTGGAGCCGGCGGATCCCTTGCCGTTGGTGCCGCGAAGACCCGATGACGAGGGCGGGTCGGCGGCAGGAGCGCCGGATCCCCAGGCGCAGCCGTCGGAGGTGGAGTCCGGGAACTCTTCGTGAGGCCGATCAGTTACACAGAGTGAAGCCGTTCGACGTGTGGGGTGAGTCGGAGTGGTGGCGGTGTCCCGGGAGGTGGCACCGGTGACGGAGGGGGGAGCTGCATGAAGCTGCACGAAGGCCGGTTGGCGGACCCGGGCGGGGGGTCGGCGGAGCGAGAAGCCGAGGTGCGACGGGTGGTGGACCGGGTCACCCGGTGGGCCGGGAACCGGAGCGACGTGGTGGGGCTGCTGCTCGTCGGGTCTGGTGCGCGCGGGGCCGCGCGGGCCGACTCCGACATGGACCTCGTGGTGCTGTCGACCGCGCCTGCCCGGTACGCCGAGGACGAGGGCTGGGCGGGTGAGCTGGACCTGGGAGAGGCGACGCGGGTCCGGGAAGGGGGCAGGTCACCGAATGGCGGTATGTGACCGCCTCCGGTCTGGAGGTCGAGGTGGGGGTCGGCTCCGCCCGGTGGGCGCGGACCGATCCGGTCGACGAGGGCACCCGGAGACTCGTCACGGACGGCGCGCGGCCGCTGTACGACCCCGCCGGCATTCTCGGGGCGCTGATACGGGCCTGCGGCTGAGGGGATCAGCCGTCGTCCGTGCCCGCCAGACGGCCGAAGTCGTGGTCGGGGAGCGGAGGAGCGGCGCCCACGTCGAGACCGTAGTGGTGGTACAGCTGGAGTTCCTGTTCCGGGGAGAGGTGGCGACCCACGCCGAAGTCGGGAGCGTCCCTGATCAGGGCCCGTTCGAAGGGGATGTGCAAGGTGCCCTCGACCAGCCGGCTGGGCTCCAGGGGGACGAAGGCGTCGCGGGAGAACAGACCGGTGCGTATGGCCGCCCACTCCGGTACTCCGGTGGCGTCGTCGAGGTAGACCTCGTCGACGGTGCCGATCTTGGTGCCGTTGCGGTCGAACGCCTTGCGGCCGATCAGGTTGCGCGGATCGATGTCGGTCTGCACGGGCCCTCCACTTGGTCGCAACTCATCCGTAAGCACTACAAAAGAGCACATCGGGACGAGCGGCCACTCGAGCGAGTCTCATTGACCTCGCTGGTAGTCTGGCAACGGCTGCTGACACCGCGCGGGAGAGTCTCCGGACATCACCGGAGGCGCCGAAGGAGCAAATCCTCCCCGGAATCTCTCAGGCTCACGTACCGCACGGACGAGGTCACTCTGGAAAGCAGGGCGGGTGCCGACGGCGTCGACGGCTTCCGCTCTCACCGACGGTGAAAGCCGGGTGCCTTCGGGCGACCCGGTGAAGCTCTCAGGTTGAGATGACAGAGGGGGAGGCCGTCCGGGTACCCACCGTGGTGACCCTCGAAGGTCGTGTCTGACCAGGAGGCCTCCGTAATGACCGCCCATCGCATTCCGCTCGCAGAGCTCGAGCAGGGAATTCCCTTCGAACAGCGCCACATCGGGCCCGACCTCGAGGCGAGGGCCAAGATGCTCGCCCAGGTCGGCTACGGCTCGCTCGACGAGCTGACCGCGGCAGCGGTCCCGGATGTGATCAAGAACGCCGACGCGCTCGACCTGCCGGGCGCGCGCACCGAGGCCGAGGTGCTGGCCGAGCTGCGCTCGCTGGCCGACCGCAACCAGGTCCTCGACTCGATGATCGGACTCGGCTACTACGGGACGTTCACGCCGCCCGTCATCCTGCGCAACGTCATGGAGAACCCGGCCTGGTACACGGCCTACACGCCGTACCAGCCGGAGATCTCCCAGGGCCGGCTCGAAGCGCTGCTGAACTTCCAGACCATGGTCGCCGACCTCACCGGGCTGCCGACCTCCGGTGCGTCGCTGCTCGACGAGGGCACGGCCGCCGCCGAGGCGATGGCGCTGTCCCGGCGGATGGGGAAGAACAAGAAGGGCCTCTTCCTCATCGACGCGGACGCGCTGCCGCAGACCATCGCCGTGATCCAGACCCGCGCCGAGCCCGCGGGCGTGGAGATCGTCGTCGCCGATCTGAGCGACGGGATTCCGGCGGAGCTCGCCGCGCGGGAGATCAACGGGGTGCTCGTCCAGTACCCCGGCGCCTCCGGTGCCGTGCGTGACCTCAAGGCGCTCGTCGAGCAGGCGCACGGGCTCGGCGCGCTCGTCACCGTCGCCGCGGACCTGCTCGCGCTGACCCTGCTGAAGTCGCCGGGTGAGCTCGGGGCGGACATCGCGGTCGGTACGACGCAGCGGTTCGGGGTGCCGATGGGTTTCGGCGGCCCGCACGCCGGTTACATGGCCGTCCGCGAGCAGTTCGCGCGCAGCCTGCCCGGGCGGCTGGTGGGCGTGTCGGTGGACGCCGACGGACACAAGGCCTACCGGCTCGCGCTGCAGACGCGTGAGCAGCACATCCGCCGCGAGAAGGCCACCAGCAACATCTGCACGGCGCAGGTGCTGCTGGCGGTGATGGCGGGGATGTACGCCGTCTACCACGGTCCCGACGGGCTGCGGGCCATCGCCCGGCGCACGCACCGGTACGCCTCGATCCTCGCTGCCGGGCTCGCGGCCGGTGGTGTCGAGGTCGTGCACGGGTCGTACTTCGACACGCTGACCGTGCGGGTGCCGGCGAAGGCCTCCGAGGTCGTCGCCGCCGCGCGGGAGCTCGGGGTCAACCTGCACCTCGTCGACGCCGACCAGGTCTCGATCGCCTGCGACGAGACGACCGCCCGGGCGCAGGTGTCCGCCGTCTGGGCCGCGTTCGGGGTGGACGGTGACATCGAGGCGCTCGACGCCGCCACCGCCGACTCGCTGCCCGCCGGACTGCTGCGGTCCGACGCGGTCCTGACGCACCCCGTCTTCCACCAGCACCGTTCCGAGACCGCGATGCTGCGCTATCTGCGCCGGCTCGCCGACCGGGACTACGCGCTCGACCGGGGCATGATCCCGCTGGGCTCCTGCACGATGAAGCTCAACGCGACCACCGAGATGGAGCCGGTCACCTGGCCCGAGTTCGGGCAGCTGCACCCCTTCGCGCCGGCCGGGCAGGCGGAGGGCTACCTCACGCTCATCCGCGAGCTGGAGGAGCGGCTGGCCGAGGTCACCGGGTACGACAAGGTGTCGCTCCAGCCGAACGCCGGGTCGCAGGGCGAGCTGGCCGGGCTGCTCGCCGTCCGCGGGTACCACCGGGGCAACGGGGACGAGCAGCGGACGGTGTGCCTCATCCCGTCCTCCGCGCACGGCACGAACGCGGCCAGTGCGGTGATGGCGGGCATGAAGGTCGTCGTCGTGAAGACCGCCGAGGACGGCGAGATCGACGTCGAGGACCTGCGGGCGAAGATCGAGCGGCACCGGGACGAGCTGTCGGTGCTGATGATCACCTACCCGTCCACGCACGGGGTGTTCGAGGAGCACGTCGCCGACATCTGCGCCCAGGTGCACGAGGCGGGCGGCCAGGTGTACGTCGACGGTGCCAACCTCAACGCGCTCGTCGGGCTGGCCAAGCCGGGGCACTTCGGCGGGGACGTCTCGCATCTGAACCTGCACAAGACCTTCTGCATCCCCCACGGGGGCGGCGGCCCGGGCGTCGGACCCGTCGCCGTACGGTCGCACCTGGCGCCGTATCTGCCGAACCACCCGCTCCAGCCCGCCGCCGGGCCGGAGACCGGGGTGGGGCCGATCTCCGCGGCTCCCTGGGGCTCCGCGGGGATACTGCCGATCTCGTGGGCGTATGTGCGGCTCATGGGCGGCGAGGGGCTCAAGCGGGCCACGCAGGTGGCAGTGCTCAGCGCCAACTACATCGCCAAGCGGCTGGAGCCGCACTACCCGGTGCTCTACAACGGGCCGGGCGGGCTGGTCGCGCACGAGTGCATCATCGACCTGCGGCCGCTGACCAAGGCGACCGGTGTGAGCGTCGACGACGTCGCCAAGCGGCTCATCGACTACGGGTTCCACGCGCCGACGATGTCCTTCCCGGTGGCCGGGACGCTGATGATCGAGCCGACCGAGTCCGAGGACCTGATCGAGATCGACCGTTTCTGCGAGGCGATGATCGCCATCCGTGCGGAGATCGAGAAGGTCGGCGCGGGCGAGTGGCCGGCCGAGGACAACCCGCTGCGCGGCGCTCCGCACACCGCGGCCGCGCTGGGCGGGGAGTGGGAGCACGCGTACACGCGTGAGGAGGCCGTCTTCCCGGCCGGTGTGTCCGCCGCCGACAAGTACTGGCCGCCGGTGCGCCGGATCGACCAGGCCTTCGGCGACCGCAATCTGGTCTGCTCGTGCCCGCCGCTGGACGCGTACGAGGACTGAGCGAGTGGGTGAGGGCCCCCGTCCGTTCCGGGCGGGGGCCCTCGCGCGTGCCAGGGCGTTTCTGACCATTCGCGTCCCGCGCCCTGCGGGAATTGCCGGAAGACCCTACGTCGTGGCCAGGGACACCTCGGTTGCCTTGATCAGGGCGACGGCGTCTGAGCCCACGAAGAGGCCGAGGTCCTCGGCTGCCTCCTTGGTGATCACGGCGGTGAGTTCTCCGCCGTCCATGGAGATCTTCACCGAGGCCATGACACCGCCCGTCACGAGACCGGTGATCGTGCCGGTGAGCTGGTTGCGGATGGAGAGGCCGGCGAGGCGGGCGGTGGCCAGGGAGACCTCCGTCGACTTCACCAGGGCGCGGACGGCGGTACCGGCGGTGAGGGCGAGCTGGTTCACGGCCTCCAGCGTGATGGCCGCCGTGAGGTCCTGGCCGCCGTCCAGACGGATCTTGACGGTGGCCATGACCTCGCCGGGCTGGACGGCGGTGACGGTGCCGGGGAGTTGGTTGCGGATGCTCAGGCTCATGAGGATCAACGTAGGTCGCCGGGCGCCGTGTGCGAGGTATGCGCGGGTGTGCGTCGTCGCGGCGGCGTCGGGTCGAGGCAGGACGCCGGCCCGGGAGGGGGGTCAGCCCGTGTGGACGCGGGGGCGCCGGTCGCGGTCCGGTTCGGCCTCGCGCAGGACCTCCCGGGTGACGGGTGCGACCTCGCCCTGGCCGAAGAGGAAGAAGCGCAGGAAGTTGGCGAACGGGTTGCCCTCGGTCCACTCGAAGTAGATGTGCGGGATGCAGCCGGTGGCGTCACGGGTGTGCAGCAGCAGCGCGGCCAGCGCGTTGGAGATGGAGGAGGACTCCAGGGTCAGGACGCGGTAGCGGTGGTGCAGGACCTCGCCGCGCACGGTCAGGCCCGACTCGAACTCGGAGGGGTCGACGACGGTGACCTCGACGAAGACGAAATCCTCCCCGGGGATGTCGTTGTCCTGCCGGATCTGTTCGATCTTGTCGCGGTACTCGGCCCGGTCGCGCCGGTCGGGCTCGTTGGCGATGAACCGTATCTTGCGGCTGGCCATGTCCCGGATGAAACGTTCCGCCATGGGGTCCAGCGTCACGCTCGTCACGCGGAGCTCGAAGGCGCGGGCCAGGCGGGAGAGGAGGGAGACGAGGACGATGCCGGCGATGAAGCAGGCGCCGATCTTGACGCCGTCGGGGCGTTCGACCACGTTCGCGACCGTCACGTACAGGAGGACCGCCGAGACGACCGCGAAGCCGAGGGTCCAGCCCCGCTGTCCCGCCTTGCGGGCGGCGATGGTCACCGCGATCGCGGCCGACGACATCAGGACCAGCACGCCGGTGGCGTAGGCGCCGCCCTGGGCGTCGACGTCGGCGTCGAAGATCCAGGTGACCAGGAAGGCGACGAGGGTGAAGACGATGACCATGGGGCGGACGGCGCGTGCCCAGTGCGGGGCCATGCCGTAGCGGGGGAGGTAGCGGGGCATCAGGTTGAGCAGCCCTGCCATGGCGGAGGCGCCGGCGAACCACAGGATGGCGATCGTCGACACGTCGTACACCGTGCCGAAGGCGTTGCCCAGGTACTCGTGGGAGAGGTAGGCGAGGGCCCGTCCGTTGGCCTGGCCGCCGGATTCGAACTCCTTCTCCGGGATCAGCACGGTGGTGATGAAGCTGGTGGTGATCAGGAAGACGCTCATGATCAGGGCGGCGGTCGTCAGCAGTTTCTTCGTGTCCCGGATGCGGCCCGCGGGGTTCTCCGGTGTGTCGTCCGGGTCGCCCTGGACGTGCGGCATGACCGCGACGCCGGTCTCGAAGCCGGACAGGCCCAGCGCGAGCTTGGGGAAGACCAGCAGTGAGACGCCGATCATCGCGAACACGTTGCCGTGCTCGGCGGTCAGGGCGTCGGCCCAGTCGGTGACCACGTGCCCCTCGGTGACCACATGCCACAGGCCGACGGCCACGACGACGACGTTCAGGCCGAGATAGACGGCGACCAGCGCGACCGCGACGCCGATGGCCTCCAGGAAGCCCTTGAGGAACACGGCTCCGAGCAGGGCGACGAGGACGAGCGTGATCACCATCTGCCGGTCGTGCAGGGTGCTGGTCAGGTGCGGGTTCTCGACCAGGTGGGTGGAGGCGTCCGCCGCGGACAGGGTGATGGTGATCAGGAAGTCGGTGGCGGCGAACCCGAGCAGGGTCAGGACGAACAGCTTGCCCTTCCAGAAGGACAGCAGCCGTTCCAGCATCGCGATCGAGCCCTCGCCGTGCGGACTCTCCTCGGCGACGCGCCGGTAGACCGGCAGAGCGCCGGCCAGGGTGACGAGCACGAGCACGATCGTCGCCACCGGGGAGAGCAGACCGGCCGCGAGGGCGGCGATGCCCGGCTGGTAGCCGAGGGTCGAGAAGTAGTCGACACCGGTCAGGCACATCACCCGGTACCAGCTCTGGCCCTTGTGTTCGGACGAGGGAGCGGTGTCCGGCGCCGCCGTCCGGTGGGCGTGGCTCTTGCCCATGTCGGACAGGCCCTCCAGCATCCAGGCGCGCAGGCGGCCGGGGGGAGGGGACTGGGTGGTGGCCATCGGCGTGCTCCCGAGGTGCGGACAGGCGTGGTTTCGGCCATCACGCGGACGGCCGAATCAGCGTATGCGGAGAGTGACGCCAGGGCCTCTGGATCATGGGCGGAACGGCGTCAGGCTTCCGTTAAGACTGCTCGGGGGGTGGACACGCAGCGTGACCCACCGCCGGGTCCGGTCCCAGACACCGGAGCGTCACCCTCACCCGCTCCGTAAGGTTCGTCGACTGATCCGAATGTTTCGATCCTTCGGGGCGCTTCGCTGCGCCTTCTCTCATGAACAGACCCCCGGATTCCCTGTGTTCAAGGGGTTGCCTCCCGTCCGACGGTATCTCTAGGGTGCGGGCAGCAGCGAAGCTTTCTGGATCTGGTTCGAAACTTTCGATCTATCAAGGAGCGCAAGATGGGCGACCCGGCACTCTCCCGCCGCGGCTTTCTGGCGGCCTCCGCCGCGGCCGGTCTGAGCATGACGGCACTGAGCGCCTGCGGCGGCGGCTCGGACGGAGGGTCGTCGGGGACGACCACCATCGAGTGGTGGAACATCTCCACCACCCAGCCGACCAAGGACGTCTGGGCCGGCCTCGCCAAGCAGTTCGAGGCGCAGAACCCCAAGGTCAAGATCAAGATCGTGCAGTTGGAGAACGACGCCTACAAGTCGAAGATGACGGCGCTGACCGCCTCGGGGAAGCTGCCCGACATCTTCCACACCTGGGGCGGCGGGGTGCTGCAGCAGCAGGTCGACGCCGGCCTGGTCGAGGACCTCACCGACAGGACGAAGGAGTGGGGTGACAGCCTGCTCCCCGTCGCCCGCGAGCCCTACCTGCTCGACAAGAAGGCGTACGGCATCCCGTTCGACATAGGCATGATCGGGTTCTGGTACAACAAGGCGCTCTTCAAGCAGGCCGGCATCAGCGCGCCCCCCACCACCTGGAGCGGCTTCCTCGACGCGGTGCGCAAGCTCAAGTCCGCCGGGATCACCCCGCTGGCGCTGGCGGGCAAGGAGAAGTGGCCCGGCATGTACTACTGGGCGTACCTCGCGATGCGCACCGCCGGTGTCGACGCCCTGGGCAAGGCGGGGGAGGACAAGGACTTCACCGGCGACGGCTTCGTCCAGGCCGGGCAGCACCTCCAGGACCTCGTCGATCTCCAGCCGTTCCAGAAGGGCTTCCTCGGCGCCGCCTACTCCAGCCCCACCGGCCAGGCCGCCGCCGTCGGCAACGGCAAGGCGGCGATGGAGCTCATGGGCCAGTGGGCGCCGGTGGTGGAAGCCGACGCGGGCAAGGGGCTCGGGGCGAACCTCGGCTTCTTCCCGTTCCCCGCGGTCGACGGCGGTAAGGGCGTGATCACCGAGGTGTTCGGCGGGGGCGGCGGACACGCCCTGCGCAAGGACGCCCCGCAGGAGGCCGTCGACTTCCTGAAGTTCTTCGCCACCGCCGCCACGGACACCGAACTCGTCAAGAAGACCGGGGTGCTGCCCGTCGTACCGGCCGCCGAGAGCGCCATCACCGACCCCAACATCAAGGCCGTGCAGACCCAGTTGAAGGGCGCCACGGGCTTCCAGCTCTACCTCGACCAGGCCTACGCGCCGGCCCTGGGCCAGGAGGTCAACGACAGCGTCGCCGCCCTCATCGCCGGGTCCAAGTCGCCTCGGCAGGTCGCGGAGTCGATCACCAAGGTCGCGAAGGAAGAGCAGTAGCAGGCGATGACCTCCACCTTCCTTCCGGACAAGCGCAGCGGCCCGGACGTCGGCCCGCCGCCCCCGTCACCCGGCCCGGGCCGGGGCCGGGCGCGGCGGCGGGCACGGCACTGGCTCACCGCCGTCGGCTTCCAGGTGCCCGCGCTGGTGCTGTTCGGCACGCTCGTGCTGCTGCCGATGCTGTTCGCGCTGTACGCCTCGTTCTTCCGCTGGGGCGGCTTCGGCATGCCCGACGACTACATCGGCGGCGACAACTTCACCCGGCTCCTCCAGGACCCGGTGTTCCTGGGCGACCTGTGGCGCTGTCTGCTGCTGGTCGGGCTCTCGCTCGTCCTCCAGCTGCCGTTCGCCCTCGCTCTCGCGGTCGCGCTCAACCAGAAGATCCGCGGCCGGGCCGTGTACCGGATGCTGTTCTTCGCGCCGTACATCCTCTCCGAGGCGATCACCGGCGTGCTGTTCAGCATGATCTTCGCCCCGGACGACGGTCTCGCCGACCACGTCCTGGGAGCGGTCGGCCTGGACGGCGTGGGCGGTCAGTGGTTCGCCGACCCCTCCACCGTCATGGCCACCCTCTTCCTGGTCATGACCTGGAAGTACTTCGGCTTCCACATGATGCTCTATTTGGCCGGACTCCAGTCCATCCCGGCCGAGTTGACCGAAGCCGCCCTGATCGACGGGGCCGGCCCCTGGCAGCGCTTCCGCAACGTCACCCTGCCACTGCTCGCACCGACCCTGCGGATCAGCGTCTTCCTGTCGGTCATCGGCTCGATCCAGCTCTTCGACCTGGTGTGGGTGGTCACCGCCGGAGGGCCCGACCACCACTCCGAGACGATGGCCGTGACCATGTTCCAGTACGGCTTCAAGCGCTACCAGGTCGGCTACGCCAGCGCGATCAGCGTGTCCATGTTCGGCATCAGCCTCGTCTTCGCCCTCGCCTACCAGCGGTTCGTGCTCCGCCGGGACCTTCAGGGCGCCACCACGACCATGCGAGGAGGCGGCGCGTGAAAACCCGCGAGACCGGCCGGACCACCCGAGGGACCCGCCGGACGCTTCCCCTGCACCTCGTCCTCGGCATCGTCGGCGCCGTGATGGCCGTACCGCTCGCCTACGCCGTGCTGTCCGGTTTCAAGTCCACCGACCAGCTCTCCCGCAACCCCATCGGCCTGCCCGACCCCTGGGTCACCTCCAACTACACCGACATCCTCGGCTCCCGTTCCTTCTGGCAGCTCGTCGGGAGCAGCACGCTCATCGCGGCCGGTACGACCGTGGTGGTCGTCGCGGTGTCCGCGCTGGCCGCGTTCTCCTTCGCCCGGTTCGCCTTCCGCGGCCGGGAGATGCTGTTCACCCTGTTCACGATGGGGCTGATGTTCCCCTTCGCGGTGGCGGCGCTGCCCCTGTTCCTGCTGCTGCGCTCGATGGGCCTGCTGGACAACCCGCTCGGCGTGATCCTGCCGCAGGCCGCCTTCGGACTGCCGATGACCATCGTCGTGCTGCGCGGGTTCTTCCGGGAGATCCCCGCCGAGCTGGAGGAGGCGGCCACCCTCGACGGCTGCGGGCCCCTCACGTTCTTCTGGCGGATCCTGCTGCCCATGGCCAGGCCCGCGCTCGGCACGGTCTCCGTGCTCGCCGTGGTCGGCAGCTGGAACAACTTCCTGCTGCCGCTGCTGGTCTTCAACGAGCCCACCTGGTGGACCGTCCCGATCGGCGTCCAGCAGTTCCAGGGCCAGTACTCCGCGGAGTACGCGCGCGTCTTCGCCTATCTCGTGCTCGCCATGGTGCCCGCCCTGGCGTTCTACTCCGTCGCCGAGCGCCAGCTCGTGGGCGGCCTCACCGCCGGCGCCACGAAGGGATGACGCGCGCCCGCGGACCCGTACGGCTCACCCCTACCGTGAGGAGTCGCACCATGCCCAGCACCGCCGCCCGCACCCGGCTCGGACTCGCCGCCGTCCTCGTCGCCGCCGCTGTCGTGACCGGACCGGCCGCCCAGGCGCACGAGGGAGGGGGGCACGGCAAGCCCCGCACGACCCTCGCCGACCTCGCGCAGCGCCACGGCCGCTACTTCGGCAGCGCCACCGACAATCCCGAACTCACCGACACCGCCTATACGAAGGTCCTGGGCGAGGAGTTCGACATGATCACCCCGGGCAACGGCATGAAGTGGTACGCCACCGAGCCGCAGCAGGGCGTGTTCGACTGGACCGCCGGCGACGAGATCGTCGGCCTCGCGCGCGGCCACCGTCAGAAGGTCCGCGCCCACACCCTCGTCTGGCACAGTCAGCTGCCCGGCTGGCTGACCGGCAAGGAGTGGACGGCGGACGAGCTGCGGACCGTACTGAAGAACCACATCCAGACCGAGGTACGCCACTACCGGGGCAAGGTCTACTCCTGGGACGTCGTCAACGAGGCGTTCAACGAGGACGGCACCTACCGCGAGACCGTCTTCTACAAGACCCTCGGCCCCGGTTACATCGCCGACGCCCTGCGATGGGCCCACCAGGCCGACCCGAAGGCCAAGCTCTATCTCAACGACTACAACATCGAGGCCGTCGGCCCGAAGAGCGACGCCTACTACGCCCTGGCCAAGAAGTTGAAGGCCGAAGGCGTTCCGCTCGACGGCGTCGGACTCCAGGCGCATCTCGCCCTCCAGTACGGCTATCCGACGACTCTGGAGGACAACCTCCGCCGCTTCTCCCGGCTCGGCCTGGACACCGCGCTCACCGAGGTCGACGTACGGATGCTGTTGCCCGCGACCGACGAGAAGCTGGCCCAACAGGCCGACTGGTACCGGGACATGACCGAGGCGTGCCTCGCGGTGCGGCGGTGCGTCGGCATCACCGTCTGGGACTACACCGACAAGTACTCGTGGATTCCGGCGTTCTTCCCCGGCGAGGGAGCGGCGCTGCCCTGGGACGAGCAGCTGGCGCCGAAGCCGGCCTACGGTGCGATCCGGGAGGCGCTCAGCTAGCGCGGCGCGGTGGCGCGGTGCTGGCACGGACCACCAGCTCCGTGCCCAGTTCCACCCGCGGCGAGTCGGGGCGCTCGCCGCGGGCCAGGCTCAGGACGGTGCGGGCGGCGAGTTTGCCCATGTCGGCGAGGGGCTGGCGGACGGTGGTCAACGGCGGTGCGGACCAACGGACTTCCGGCAGGTCGTCGAAGCCGACCACACTCATGTCCTCCGGGGCCCGCAGGCCGCGCCGGCGCAGCGCCTCGATCGCGCCGAGGGCCATCTGGTCGCTGGCCGCGAACACGGCGGTCGGCGGCTCGGGCAGGTCGAGCAGGGCGGTGCAGCCGGCGAAGCCCGACTCGGGGCGGAAGTCGCCGGGGACGACAAGGGCCTCGTCGACGGCGAGACCGGCCGCCTCCAGAGCGGCCCGGTAGCCGTCGTAGCGGGCGCGGGAACACAGCAGCCGGGGCGGTCCGGCGATCAGGCCGATCCTGCGATGGCCCAACGACAGCAGGTGTTCGGTGGCGGCCAGGCCGCCCGCCCAGTTGGCGGCGCCGATGGTCGGGGTGTCGACGGCGGGGGAGCCCATCGGGTCGACGACGACCAGCGGGACGCCCAGGATGCGCAACTGCTCGTGCAGGGTGGGCTCGAGGGCCGAGGTGACGAGGATGACGCCGTCGGAGGCGCGGGCGCGCAGGTTGCGCATCCACTCGCGGGCGTCGCCCGAGCGGCCGTGGATCGCCGACACCACGGTGCCCACCCCGGCGGCGTGGGCGACCTCCTCGACCCCCCGGATGATCTCCACCGCCCAGGGGCTGTCGAGGTCGTTGAAGACGAGGTCGAGCAGCGCGGCCCGGGTGCGGGAGGCGGCGGGGCGCTTGCGGTAGCCGTGCAGCCGCAGCAGGTCCTCGACCCGGGCCCGGGTGCCGGGCGAGACGTCGGAACGGCCGTTGACCACCCGGGACACGGTCGGCACGGAGACGCCTGCCTGGCGGGCGATCTCCGTGATCGTGATTCTGCCCCGGGACGCGGGCACGGTGTCCTCCGCTGTCACTTCCCCACCTCCGTCGCGTGGTTCCGGACGCCGCGCCGAAACTTCCAGGAGTCTTCCGGAACATGTGCTGTCGTGGGAAGAGATACGGAGGACGCACCGCGCCGAAATGGTGTGACTACGGGGAGTGAGGGGCCATGAACGCGCGTCGGGGCCGGTTCGCGGTGGTCTCCGCGGCCGGCCCCTCATGTCTGCGGACGGCGGTCCCGCGCCGTCCAGTCGATGCTCAGGCGGCGGACACGACCCGGTGAGGGGCGATGACCCGGCCGTCCGGCAGGAGCTCACCGGTGTCCTCGAAGAGCAGGACGCCGTTGCACAGCAGGCTCCAGCCCTGCTCCGGGTGGTGCGCCATGAGGCGGGCGGACTCCCGGTCGGCTGAGGTCGCTGTCGGGCACGGTGGCTGGTGCTGGCACATGGATGGGAACTTCCGCTCTGGCGTGAGGTCTGAGATGGCTGTGGTGTCTGTCCCGCGGCGTGAAACGTCGTTCATGGCCGCCCCCCGTTGTGATAAGTCCGTCGGAACCCAGTGTTGCCCCACGGAGGTCGTTCCGCAGGGATTTCGCGGCACCGCTTCTCACAGGTTCATGACGCATCACCCACGCGGGCGGTTCATCTCCACCGCACTGTCACTTCGGGTGGTTTCCGGTGGCCGGATAGGGCTAGTCCGGGTGGTGTCCCGGGCGCCGGACCGCGCCGTGCCCCGCCACCGGGGCCGCGGTGACGGGGTACGGGGTGCGGGGTACGGGGCGAGCCGGTCGAGCGGTCAGGCAGGTGAGCCGAGCAGTGGCGGCGCCGCCGGTGTCACCCGCAGGGTCAGCAGCGGGAGCAACTCGGCGACCCGGTGCGCGCGGTGTGCGGCGATGCCGGGCGGCGCCGGGGCCAGTGGCACCAGGAGGTCGGTGGGCAAGGGGTGACCGGTGGTGCCGTCCGAGGTGCTGTCCCCGTGCAGCCAGAGCGTGAGCATGTAGAGCCCGGGCACCGACAGCAGCCGTGCCTGGAACGGCTGGGCGGTCGACTCGGCCTGGCGCAGGGCGCGTTCGGTGGAGGCGATGTAGGGGCCTTCGAAGAAGTGCGAGAACGCCCAGCCGTCCGGAGTGAGCCGGGTCTCGGCCGCGGCCACCGCGCGGTCGCCGCAGCGGATCAGGAAGCGCCAGCCGGCCAACCGGGTCGCGGTCACGCCTTCGGGGGCGATCCGGTCCAGGACGTGCAGGGGCAGCGGGAGTTCGGGAGTGACGTCGCCCTGGGCGGTGCGCAGGGAGGGGGTACGAGCCTCACGGACCGCGGTGGGGGAACCGAGTGCCATGAGGACGGAGCGAAGTGCGGGCGCGGGAGCCGGGGGGACATGCAAAGGCATGGTGGGTCGCCTCTCATTCGACAGGCACGGTGGCGCGAGGGCGTGGGCGGACGGCGCTGTCAGCTAGCTCTCGAACAGGTCGGAGAGGCGGGGGCCGGAGTCTGGGGGTGCGGGGGTGCGCGAGCGGCCTGCCGTCACTTCGACGACAGGCTCCTTCGACTGTGGGCGCCAACCTTCTCTGCCTTGTCCGCGGAGTTTATACGACATGTGTTCAGACTGTGTTTCGTCTAGTCGATCCCGGGACACTCGGCAAGGGCTCATTCGGTCGACGACTCGGGTGAATCATCCCGATTCAGAACGGCGTGCGCGGCGATGACCTCGGCTTATGCGCATGCAGCGGTCGGCGTAATTCCGTCGGCGTTTTTCACGAGTTCCCTTTTTCGTGAAAAGGCCTTCGGCCGCATGCCCCGTGAATGTGCCAGGGGTCACCGCCGGTGGCTTTCGGTCAGCGTAGCGGCCGGCGGGCGGCGCGGGGGACGTTATCGATCGGTCCGGCTGGGCATCATCCCACCTGAACCGGATCATCCGGCGGCCGGGATC
Source organism: Streptomyces sp. NBC_00637 (assembly GCF_045161545.1). Taxonomy (NCBI): domain Bacteria; kingdom Bacillati; phylum Actinomycetota; class Actinomycetes; order Kitasatosporales; family Streptomycetaceae; genus Streptomyces; species Streptomyces sp. NBC_00637. The sequence goes on from NZ_CP109046.1 coordinate 7,193,130, forward strand.
GCCGGTCCGCCCACGCGAGGAGGGACGCTTCGATGGGGGAGAAGGTCGTGGCAGGCGCGTTCGACCTGTCCGATCGTCAGGACTACCGGGACAAGCTCCGGAGGTGCCTGACGGGGCTCGAGCGGCTCCTGGCCCAGAAGCGCTTCGACCGCCCCAAGAACCTCATGGGGCTCGAGATCGAGCTGAATCTCGCGGGCGCCGACGGTCAGCCGAGAATGCTGAATGGGCAAGTACTCGAGAGGATCGCGAGCCGCGATTTCCAAACAGAACTCGCCATGTTCAATCTGGAAGTCAACATAGCCCCACATCGTTTGGGTGGCCGGGTATTCGATCGTCTCGCGGAAGAACTCCGTACGTCACTGGCATATGCCCACCGAAAGGCGGGCGAGGTCGATGCCGGTATCGTGATGATCGGTATTCTGCCCACACTGGACCGGGACGACCTGGTCTCGTCGAACCTTTCCGAGGTCGACCGCTACACCCTCCTCAACGACCAGATCGTGGCCGCCAGGGGAGAGGACTTCGCCCTCGAGATCGACGGGGTCGAGCGGCTGTCGTGCACCTCGAAGTCGATCGTGCCCGAGGCGGCCTGCACCTCCGTACAGCTGCACCTCCAGGTCACCCCGGCCCGCTTCGCCGCGGTGTGGAACGCCGCGCAGGCGGTCACCGCCGCGCAGATCGCCGTCGGCGCCAACTCGCCCTTCCTGTTCGGCCACGAGCTGTGGCGGGAGTCGCGGCCCCCGCTGTTCCAGCAGGCCACCGACACCCGGCCGCCGGAACTCCAGGCACAGGGAGTACGGCCGCGGACCTGGTTCGGGGAGCGCTGGATCGGCTCGGCGTACGAGCTGTTCGAGGAGAACCTGCGGTTCTTCCCGCCGCTGCTGCCCATCTGTGACGAGGAGGACCCGCTGGAGGTCCTGGAGGCGGGCGGCGTGCCCTCGCTCGCCGAGCTCGTCCTGCACAACGGTACGGTCTACCGCTGGAACCGGCCCGTCTACGGCATCGCCGACGGCGTTCCGCACCTCAGGGTGGAGAACCGGGTCCTGCCCGCCGGGCCGACCGTGACGGACGTGGTCGCCAACGCCGCCTTCTACTACGGCGTGGTGCGGGCCCTCGCCGAGGAATCCCGGCCGGTGTGGTCCCGGCTGCCGTTCGAGGCGGCCGAGGCCAACTTCGACGCCGCCTGCCGGTACGGGATCGAGGCACGGCTCCAGTGGCCGCGGCGGGGGCGGCTGGGCGGGCTGGCCGAGGTGGACGCGGTGAGTCTCGTACGCGACGAGCTGCTGCCGCTGGCGGAGGCCGGTCTGGACGGGTGGGGGATCGAGCCGGCCGACCGCGACTTCTACCTGGGGGTCATCGAGGAACGGTGCCGCCGACGGACCAACGGGGCGACCTGGCAGGTGGCGACCTTCCACCGGGCGGTGGAGGCCGGGATGTCGCGGGACGCGGCACTGGCGGCGACGACGCGACGGTACGCGGAGCTGAGCCACCTCGGGGAGCCGGTCCACACCTGGCCCGTGGGGCTGCCCGAGCGTGTCCCCTCGGGGTGAGGCGCGCCCCCGACCGGGGCAGCGGCAGGTCGGAGCCCCGCCTGGACGGGGCCGGCCGGCGCCGCGCGGCGGAGGCGAGGGCGGGGGTCGCCGACGCCCGTCCGGTACTGATCGGGCAAGCTGTGACGTCCCATACGGTGGCGCTCCTCCCGGCCGGCCCTGCGGCGAACATCCGTCACACGGCCTGCGAAGGGGAGGTACGCCACGTAGGGCGCCCGTCCCCTCGACGGCCTGTCACGCACGATCTTCGTAACGTCTTTCGAGACCCTGGCGAGGCAGGGGTGGGGAGGGGATGCCGCGGGCTTACGCAACTGGAGGCAAGTGTGCAGGTGGAGGCAGGGTCGGTGGCTGATTCTTTTCCGCGGGAACAGCTCTCGCGACGGATTTTCCGCGACGAGACACTGCTCGTCCTGGGGGTCTCGCTCGGTGCGAGCGGGGTGTCCGCCCTGATCAGTTTCGTCGGATCGGTCACCAAGCCCGGTGGCCTGAAGGACCAGGCGGCGACCCTCAACGCCTCCGCCGCGCCCGGACGCCCTTGGCTCGATCTCGCCTGGCAGCTGTTCGGTATCGCCTCGGCGCTCGTCCCGGTGGCCCTCGTCGCGCACTTCCTGCTGCGCGAGGGACAGGGGCTGCGAACCCTCGGTTTCGACCGCACCCGGCCCTGGCCGGACCTCGGTCGCGGGGCGGCGATCGCGGCGGTGATCGGCAGCAGCGGCATCGCCTTCTACCTGGCGGCACGCGGCCTCGGCTTCAACCTCACGGTGGTACCGGAGGCGCTGCCGGACGTGTGGTGGAAGTACCCGGTGCTGATCCTGTCCGCGCTGCAGAACGCGATCCTCGAAGAGGTCATCGTCGTCGGCTATCTGCTGCGCCGGCTGGGCCAGTTGGGCTGGACGCCGGGCACCGCGCTCGTGGCCAGCGCGGTGCTGCGCGGCTCCTACCACCTCTACCAGGGCATCGGCGGCTTCATCGGCAACATGGTGATGGGCGTGGTGTTCGTCTACCTCTACCGGCGCTGGGGCCGGGTGGGTCCCCTGGTCGTCGCGCACTCCCTGCTCGACATCGGGGCCTTCGTGGGATACGCGCTGCTGGCGGGGAAGGTGGGATGGCTGCCGACACCCTGAGCCGTTCCGCACCGCCCCGCCGGACGGTCGTCAGGCGAGCAGTTCGCCCTCGATGACCGTGACCGCCCGGCCGCTCAGCAGGGTGCGCTCGCCGCACAGCTCGGTGCGCACGCGGCCCGCCCGGGGCGAGGCCTGGAGGCCGGTCAGGCCGGTGCGGCCGAGCCGCTCGGCCCAGTAGGGCGCCAGCGCGGTGTGGGCGCTGCCCGTCACCGGGTCCTCGTCGATGCCGAGGTTCGGGAAGAAGCACCGGGAGACGAAGTCGTAGCCGAGCTCCGGGTTCTCGGCGCGGGCGGTCGCGATGACACCGCGGCGCGAGTGGCCGGCCAGGGCCTTGTGGTCGGGCCGCAGGGCGTGGACGGTCTTCTCGTCGGCGAGCTCGACCAGCAGGTCACCGACGTGCGGGCCGGTGTCGAAGCAGGCGAGCGGCTCGGCGCCGAGCGCCTCGGCGGCCCCGGCCGGGAGCTCGACCCTGGTCAGCGGGGCGGTGGGGAAGTCCAGGGTGATCGAGCCGTCCTCGGCCGGCGTCGCGACCAGGACACCGCTGCGGGTGGCGAAGCGCACCGGGCCCGCGTGGGCCCCCGTGCTGTGCAGGACGTGGGCCGTGGCGAGCGTGGCGTGACCGCACATGTCCACCTCGGCTACGGGCGTGAACCACCGCAGGGCCCAGTCCGCCTCGCCGCCCTCGGGGAGCGGGTGGGCGAACGCCGTTTCGGCGTGGTTGACCTCGAGAGCCACGTTCTGGAGCCGGTCGTCGTCCGGGAAGGCGTCCAGGAGCAGGACCCCGGCCGGGTTGCCGGTGAAGGGGCGGTCGGTGAAGGCGTCGACGATTCGGATGCGCATGCCGGTGACGGTAGGCGGTCGGCGGGCCCGTCGGCCAAGGCCAATCCGCGAGTCCTGGCCCCGGTTCGCCACCGGCCCTCGCCGCGCGTGCGTCGTGGTGTGCGTAAGCCGTGCCGTGCGTACGTCGAGCCGACGTGTTTGCCGTGCCGGGGTGCGCGGCTTCGCCGGGAGCACGCGGAGGCCGCGTCGGGCCGGAGCCTCGCGGTTGATACGCGAAGAACCGAGCCGGGGCGCGCTCGGGCCCCCAGCCGGCACATGCCGACAGGCGTCGCGCCACCCGGACGCCGGGCCGGTCTGTGTCGGCCCGCCGCCTGCACTCCGGGCCGGGTCTGCGTTGGCCCGGCGCGCCCCCCTCGGCCGACGCGGCTCGGCCCCCCCCGCGACCCGGCGCGGCGCGGCCCACGCCCGCGACCCGGCGCGGCGCGGCCCACGCCCGCGACCCGGCGCGGCGCGACCCGGCCCCGCCCGCCCCGTGCCCGGCCGCTCCCGGGGCTCTCGCAGGGCACCCCGGGCCGAACCCTGGGATGCTGAGGGAGCGTGTAACCCATGACCTGACGACCAGTGGCGGTGAGCGCCATGACTGGGCTCGAGGAGAGCGATACCGATCCGACGGCGTCGTCCGCCGCCGATCCCCAAGGGGATCCGTTTCTGCGCACCCGGTTCGCCGTACCGGCCCGGCCGGTGACGTTCCTGCGGCGTGAGCGGCTGGTCAGGCATCTCGACGAGGCGCTGCACACGCCGTTGACCATGGTCAACGGTGCCGCGGGCGCAGGCAAGACGCTGCTCGTCGCCGACTGGGCCGCGGCGCGCGACCGGCCCGTCGCCTGGCTCACCACGGACGCCGCGGCGCAGGGTCCCGGCATGCTCTGGGCGTATCTGCTCCAGGCACTGCGTGCCTCCGGAACGTCGCTGCCCGCCGAGATCGGCTGTCCCGCGGACGCGAGCCGGGTGACCCGCCAGCTGCTGGCGCGGCTCGCCGCCGAACTGAGCACGCTGGACCGGCCGGCGATCGTGGTGCTCGACGAGTACGACCGGGTGATCGACCCGGAGATCGCCGAGCAGCTGGAGTTCGTGCTGCACCACGCCGGCGACGGCCTGCGTCTGATCCTCGTCTCCCGTACCGAGCCGCTGCTGCCGCTGCACCGCTACCGGGCGGCCGGTGATCTGACGGAGATCCGGGGCGCGGAGCTGGCCTTCACCGCCGAGGAGGCGGCCGAGCTGCTGGAGCTGCACGGGCTGAGCCTTTCGGCACATGCCACCCAGGGACTCGTGGACCGTACCGGGGGCTGGGCGGCCGGCCTGCGGCTGTGCGCCCTCGCCGCGCGGGAGGACCCGGATCCGGAGAAGTATCTGAAGGAGTTCGAGGCCGACCGCACGACCGTCGCCGACTTCCTGCTCGCGGAGGTGCTCAGACGGCAGCCCCCCGAGACACAGGACCTCCTGCTGCGGGTCAGCGTCCTCGACCGGTTCCGCCCCGAACTGGTGAACGCCCTGACGGAGCGCACCGACGCCGGACCCATCCTGGCCGGCCTGCACCGCGCGAACGCGTTCGTGGAGCACCTCGGGCAGGACTGGTACCGCCTCCACCCGCTGTTCGGAGAGATCCTGCTGGCCCATCTGCGGATGCGTTCGCCCGGCCTGGAGCCCGAACTGCACCGGCGGGCGGCCCACTGGCTGCGGGGTTCGGGTTCCCTCACGGAGACGCTGGGCCAGGGCGCCGCCGCCGGGGACTGGGAGTTCACCGCCGGGGCCCTGATCGACGACTTCGCCATCGGCTGGCTCTTCACCGGTCTGCGCTCGGACGAACTCGCCGAGCTGTTCTCCCGGATGGGGCCGGAGGCCGCGAGCCCCGCGACGGACCTGGTGCGCGCCGCCCGGGAGCTGTCCCGGCGCGATCTCGACCGGGGCCTGACACACCTGCGGCACGCCGAGCAGCGGCTGACCGCCGAGCTGGGGCTGACCGGCGAGCCGGGCGACGCGGCGGAACAGGCGCTGAAGGCCGGGTGGGGCCCCGACGAGGCGCCCGGCCTCGTGGCGGCCCGGTTGAGCTGTGCCCTGCTCGAGGCGCTGGCCGCCCGGCTGGCCGGTGCGCCGGGCCGGGCCGAGTGGGCCGCGGCCGCGGCCGAGATGCTGTGCGACCGGGCGCCGGCCCACCTGCTGGAGAGGCATCCCGAGCTCACCGCGCTGTTGCTGGCCCATCTGGGCTCGACGCGTCTGTGGGCCGGGCGGTTCGAGGACGCCGGCGTCGCTCTGTCGAGGGTCGCCGGCTCGTCGGCCGAGGCTTCGACCGCGCTCGCCCGCGAGGACTCGCTGGGTCGGCTGGCCCTGATCGACTATCTGAACGGCTGGCCCGGCGGAGCGGAGCGCAAGGCCCGGGCGGCGGTGACCGAGACGGAGCGGCACGGTCTGCCCAAGCCGTCCGGTTCCGGCATGGGGCGCCTGGTGCTGGCCGCCGTCGCCGTGGACCGCGACGACCTGGCCCAGGCGCGCGCCCTCCTCGACGAGGCGGCCGAGTCGGACCCGGCGTTGCGGGACCCCGTCCTGGAGGCGGGCCGGGCCATCGCCACCGCTCGTCTGCAGCTGGCCCGCGGCGACACCCGAGCCGCGCTCGAAACGGCGGAACGCGCTGTGCCGGCCGCTGTGGTCTCACCGTGGGCGGAGGGGCAGACGGCGCTCGTCGTCTCCGCCGCGCATCTGGCCGAAGGCCGACCGGAGACGGCTGTCGAGGTGTGGCAGGCGATATCGGACGAACGGTCGGCGTACGCGGTCGGGGCCGCGCGGGCCCAGCTCGCGGCGGGCCGGCCCGAGGTGGCGATCGACCTCCTCGACGGAGTGCGGTCCGAAGGACGCGCGGGCCCCGCGGTGACCGTCCGGGCCACCCTGCTGCGAGCGCAGGTGGCGGCGGAGGCGGGGGACGCGGCCGGCTCACGCAGACTGGTCGCCCAGGCTCTGCGCGAGGCGCGACGGGACGGACTGCGACGCCCCTTCATCGAGGCCGGTCCATGGATCCGCCCGTTCCTGGACACGGCGTCACCCCGCGGCCAGGCCGGGGCCCGGCCCGCCCCCGGCAGGCCGACGTCCGCCAGGCCGACCGTCGGCGGACCGACGTCCGACGGTGCGCCGCTGCTGGTCGTGGAGGAGCTGAGCGGACGCGAGCTCGACGTGCTGCGCCGGCTCGCCCTGACGATGTCGACGGAGGAGATCGCCGCCGATCTGTTCGTGTCCGTGAACACGGTCAAGACGCACCTCAAGAGCGCCTACCGGAAGCTGGCGGTCAACCGCCGCAACGAGGCGGTCCGCCGTGCCCGTGAGCTGAAGCTGTTGTGACCGAGGGCGCCGGGCCGCGCCGGATCGCCCGTGGTGGGTGAAGCCGGACGCCCCCGGGAGGACGGACGATCGCAGGGCCGAGTGCGCAGTCCGCCAATCCCAGGCCATCCCGGGGAGAGCAGCTCATGCGCTACGAGATCCGCGTCGAAGGGCATCTGTCGGAGGCGCTGACCAGGGCGTTCCCGGAGCTGGAGCATGTGGTCATGTCCGGGCAGACCGTCCTGTTCGGGTACGTCGTCGACGAGGCGCACCTGTACGGGCTGCTGGCCCGCTGTCAGTCCCTGGGACTGCGGGTCCTGGAGATGCGTCAACTGCCGGAGTGACGAGCCGGAGAGCCGCGCCGGAGACCCGAGCGGGAGACCGCCGTCCCCGGTCGGACGCGAGGAGGAGTCATGAGCGTTTCACCTGATCCCGCACCGCACACCGGACCGGACCCGCACACCGGACCCGACCCGCGGTCCGGCGGGCCGGGGTCCGCACCGGTGGGCGTCGATCCCGCCGAGGCGCTGGCCGTCCTCGGGCGCTCCTGGACCTGGATCCTCGGCTCGGCGGTCGCCACGCTCGTGCCGGGCATCCTGATCCTGGTCTGGCCGGACGAGACGCTGCACGTCCTCGCGGTCCTCATCGGCCTGTACCTGCTGGTCACCGGGGTGTTCCGGTTCGTCTCGGCGTTCGCACGGGAGGACCACGGCGAACGCCTCACCGGGCTCCTCCTCGCGGTGCTGTACGTGGTCGCCGGGGTGCTGTGCCTGCGCAACCCGCTGCAGACCATCGCGACGCTGTCCCTGATCGTCGGCGTTCTCTGGCTGGTGTCCGGCATCCTCACCCTCTACACGGCGCTCGCCACCAAGGACCTGCCCCACCGGGGCATCGTGCTCGGAGCCGCCGTGTTCGCCATCGTCGCGGGGATCGTGGTGCTCGCGCTGCCCACCGAGTCGGCCCGGGCACTGACCCGGCTGCTCGGCCTGTGGCTCGTCCTGCTCGGTCTGGTCGAGGCGGCGGTCGCCTTCGCCTGGCGGGCCGCGGTGCGCAGGGCGCGCCCGGCGGGACCGGGGGCCGGGACGGTCTGAGAAGGACGGCACGGTCACCCGCCCCGGGTGAGGCCGCCGCGCCCCGGTCACGCGCAAAGTGAGAACGGCACAACGCCATGTCGGGCCCCGGCCCGGAACGGAGGAGAAAGATGAGTGAGGACACGTACCTCGCCTACGACTATCCGCTGCTGAGCGCCTTCTGGACGATGCTGGTGTTCTTCCTGTGGATCATGTGGTTCGTCCTGCTGTTCCGGATCGTCGTGGACATCTTCCGCGACGACGACCTCAGCGGCTGGGCCAAGGCCGGCTGGCTGGTGTTCTGCATCGTGCTTCCCTTCCTGGGCGTCTTCGTCTACGTGGTCGCGCGGGGCAAGAACATGGGGCGCCGGGAGATCAAGCAGGCACGGGACCAGCAGCAGGCCTTCGACAGCTACATCCGCGAGACCGCCAAGGGCACCGGCGGCCCCTCCAGCAGCGTCGACGAACTCGCCCGGCTCTCCGAGATCCGTGCCCGCGGGGACATCACGGACGAGGAGTTCGACAAGGCGAAGAAGCTGGTCCTGAGCGGCTCCGGCCGCTGAGCCCACCGCACGCCCACGACCGTCGGACAGCCGAGCCGGACGACACCGAATCGAGGCTTCGGAAATGACAGCGACACACCCCACCCACGCGCCGTCCGCGAAGCGGCACACGGCCAGGCAGCAATGGGCCGAGGGCCTCATGGTCTTCGCCGCCGTCACGCTCCTGCTCACCGGAGTGCTGGACATCTTCCGGGGCGTCATGGGGATCGCCGAGGACGACGTCTTCCTCTCCACCCGCAACTACGTCTTCGCGTTCGACCTCACGAGTTGGGGCTGGATCCACCTCGCCCTGGGCGCGGTCGCGGTGATCGTCGGTCTGGGACTGTTCCAGTCGGCGATGTGGGCGCGGGTCGCCGGCGTGGCCATCGCCGGGCTGATCGTCATCGCCAACTTCCTCTCCCTGCCGTACTACCCGGTCTGGTCCGTCGTGATGATCGCCTTCTCCGGGTTCGTCATCTGGGCGCTGTGCGTGGTGAACCCGGACAGGTCCGCGGACTGACCGGGCGGGGCCGTCCCGTCCGCAACACCAGGAAGGCGGTAGACGATGTGCCGTTGGCTCGCCTACTCGGGAACCCCTGTCCTGCTCGAAACGATTCTCTACCGGCCGACGCACTCGCTGATCGACCAGAGCCTGCACTCCAAGATGGGTGTGGAGACGACGAACGGGGACGGCTTCGGCATCGGGTGGTACGGCACCGAAGGGACCGACGGGACCCCTGCCGTGGTCCGCGAGATCGGCCCGGCGTGGAGCAACCGCAATCTGCGGGAGATCGCCGGTCACGTCCGCTCACCGCTGTTCTTCGCCCACATCCGGGCCTCGACCGGTACGGCGGTGCAGCAGACCAACTCCCACCCGTTCCGGCACGGGCGCTGGATGTGGATGCACAACGGCGCGATCGCCGACTTCCACCGGATGCGCCGGGACCTGGCCCTCTCCGTCGACCCGCAGCTGTTCCTCGACATCGAGGGGTCGACGGACTCCGAGATGATGTTCTTCCTGGCCCTGACCCTCGGCCTGGAGGAGGATCCGCCGGGCGCGGTCGCGCGGATGGTCGGCCTGGTGGAACGCACCGGCCACGCGCACGGTGTGGAGTTCCCGGTCCAGATGACGGTCGCCGTGACCGACGGACAACGGCTGTGGGCCTTCCGCTACTCCAGCCAGGGGGAATCGCGCTCGCTGTTCTACAGCACCGCCGTGGACACGCTCCGGTCGCTCCACCCCGACCTGGCGTTCCTGCGCGAGGTCTCCGACGAGACCCGTCTCATCGTCTCGGAGCCCCTGGGTGACCTGCCCGGGGCCTGGAACAGGGTTCCCGAGAGTACGTACGGCGTGGTGCAGCCCGGCGGGGACGACATCCTCGACTTCGTCCCGAAGGCCGCCTAGCGCACGGCCTTCCGCGCGGCCTTGCGTACGGCCTTGCGTACGGCCTTCCCTACGATGCCGGGCCCGGTCGGCCCGGCATCGCGCGCGTCAGTGCACCGAGAAGCCGCCGTCGACGAAGAGCGTCTGGCCGGTCACATAGCCGGAGGAGCGGCCGGCCAGGAACACGGCGGCTCCGGCGAAGTCCTCGGCCAGGCCGTTGCGTCCGACCATGGTGCGCGCGGCCAGCGCCGTCACCTTCTCCGGGTCGGACTGCAGGCGCGCGTTGAGCGGGGTGAGGACGAAGCCGGGCACCAGGGTGTTGCAGGTGACGCCGTGCGGCGACCACGCCTCGGCCTGGGAGCGGGCCAGCGATTCGAGGGCCCCCTTGGAGACGCCGTAGGCACCGCTCTGCACGAACGCGCGGTGAGCCTGCTGCGAGCTGATGTGGATGATCCGCCCGAAGCCGCGCTCGGCCATGCCGGGCCCGAAGCGCAGGCCCAGCAGATAGGGCGCCTCCAGGTTCACCGCCATCGTGGCGTCCCAGACCTCCTCGCCCAGCTCGCCCATGGGCGGCCGCAGGTTGATGCCGGCGCAGTTGACGAGGATGTCGGGCTCGCCGTAGACCGCGGCCGCCCGCTCGGCGGCGGCGCGCACCCCGTCGCGGGTGCTCAGGTCGGCGCTCACCCAGGCCGCCCGGCAGCCGTCCGCCGTCAGCTCGTCGACCGTGGCGGCCAGCTCAGCCTCCTTGCGCGCCACGATCACCACGCCCGCCCCCGCCCGGGCGAGAGCGCCGGCGATGGCCCGGCCGATGCCCGAGCTGCCGCCGGTCACCACGGCTACCCGGCCGTCCAGCGAGAACAGGTGCGACAGGTAGGTCTCGGTCTCCGGGGTGCCGTGCGAGGGGCTGCGGGATGTCATGTCCGCACCCTAGACGGCGTTCGGGTCACCGACGGACAGGACCCTTGTCAAGCGAACTATTCCGATATATCGTTGACGCATCGCGACAGATCAACGATGGAATGAAGGAGTGGTTTGCGATGCGTACCCACGGATTCGAGCGTGGACATGGACAGGACGACCCCCGCCGCGGCCGCCGCGGCTTCGACGGACGACGGGCGGCTTTCGGACCCTTCGGTCCGGGTGGCCCCGGCGGTCCGGGATTCGGCCCCGGCGGTTCCGGCTTCGGGCCGGGCTTCGGTGGCCCCTGGGGCGGACGAGGGCGCGGCGGGCCCCGGGGGAGGGCGCGGCGCGGTGACGTACGGGCCTCGATCCTGGCCCTGCTCAAAGACCGGCCGATGCACGGCTACGAGATGATCCAGGAGATCGCCGAGCGCAGCGGCGGGGCGTGGAAGCCCAGCCCGGGCTCGGTGTACCCCACCCTCCAGCTGCTGGAGGACGAGGGCCTGATCAGCAGTGAGAGCGACGGCGGCAAGAAGCTCTTCTCGCTCACCGACGAAGGCCGCACGGCCGCCGAGGAGGGCCCGGACGCCCCCTGGGAGGAGGCCTCGCGGGGTGTCGACTGGGAGGCCCTCAGTGAGATCCGCCAGGCCGGCTTCGGTCTGATGGAAGCCTTCGGGCAGGTCTGGAAGACCGGCAGCAAGGAGCAGCGCGAGAAGGCGCTCACGGTCATCAACGACGCCCGCAAGAAGCTGTATCTGATCCTCGCCGACGAGGACTGATCGCCGTACGGCGGTACCGGGGCGCCCCGCGGAGTCATCCGCGGGGCGCCTTCGTGTGCCGCGCGCCTCGCCCGGTCAGACGATCAGCGCGCCCAGCTTGCGCAGCGACTCGTTCAGTGCCGCCGTGCCCGAGTCCTTGAGCCTGCCCGCCATCAGCGACACGGCCGCGCCGGTGAACTCGCCGTCGATACGGACCGTCGTGGCGTCCCCTTCGGGGGTCAGGGTGTAGCGGGTGGCGACGGACACCGCCATCGGGCCTTTCCCGCTGATGGCGAGCAGCCGGGCGGGCTCCAGTTCCGTCACGGTCCACTCGACCTCGGCCGGGAAGCCCATGAGCTTCATGTTCTCCTGGAAGGTCGAGCCGACTTCGAGGGTCTCGGGGCCGCCCTTGGGGAAGTTGGTGTGGGTCGCGTTCCACTCCCCGTAGGCCGACCAGTCGGTGAGCTGGGCCCACACCTTCTCGGCCGACGCCTCGATGCGTGCCTCCGCGCTGATTTCGGCCATGCGACCACCTCTTCGTGTCGGGCAGCTCGGGCTGCGGTGCGCGGAACGTAGCCCCAGGGCCTCGAACATTCAATACTGACGAACCGTCAGGAAGTGTGGAGGAGGCGTGCGTCGACGCTCGCCGGTCGCGCGGTCGGAGTGTGACAAGTCGGCGGCGTCGCGACGGGGAGTTCGGCCTGATCTCATCCGTAGGGAGGAGATTCCGACGGTCGGGGTCCGCTCTGTGTGGGACGCCAAGATGCTCCCCGCCGGGGATGACCGCGCCCGGCCGAAACTGATGGGGTGGGGTGGTGCAATCCCGTACTTCCCGGCAGGCGCCGCAGCACCCGGTGGCGCACGGCATGGACGACGACCACCGGCTCGCCGTCGAGCCCGCGGCCGCGCTCGCCGCCGCCCGCCGCAGGGCGGTGCGGGACGGGGACCGGCAGATCGACACCGCCCACCTGCTGCACTCGCTCCTGGAGCAGGACCCCCAGGTGCGCGGCGCCTTCGACGGCGGGCCGCAGCTCGCCCGGCTCCTCGGCTACCTCGTCCAGCGCAGCATCGGCTACGGCCTGCGCTGGCAGGGCGCGGTCGAGGACTCCGGAACCCTGCCCGTCGTGACGGCCGTCGAGGGCTTCTCCCCGCTGGCCGGGGCCGCACTGGAGGACGCGTGCCTACGGGCCGCCGGGCGCGGCGGAGCGCTCGTCCGGGGCGTCGACCTGCTCGCGGCGATCGTCGCGGACCCGCAGGCGCGGGCCGTCGAGGTGCTGACCCGCGCCGCCGTCGACGTCCACGAGCTGCGCGCACGGATCGAGCACGGCTTTGAGGAGCACGAGGCCCGCGCCGGACGCGGCGAAGGCGCGTACTGAACCCACGCCGGCCCGGCCTGCCGCCGTGACCGCCGACCGCGGCGACGCCCGGCCTGTCGTCCCGACTGCCGGCCGCCCGACTGCCCGGCCCGACCCCTCCGGCTGTCGACCGCCCGGCCCGCCGACCGGAGAGGTCCAGCCGATGAGACAGGTGTCAACGAGGATGACGCTCATGTCATCGCCTGTCATCATGGGCCGGTGCATACGTCTGTGAGCAGTGAGGGCAAGCGCGGAAGGGGCATCGGGCTCGGTCTGGCGATCGGGTCGGCCATCGCCTTCGGCGGATCCGGGGTCGCGGCCAAGCCGCTGATCGAGGCGGGCCTCGATCCGCTGCACGTCGTGTGGCTGCGGGTGACCGGCGCGGCCCTGGTGATGCTGCCGCTCGCCGTCCGGCACCGCGCCCTGCTGCGCACCCGCCCGGCGCTGCTGGCCGGGTTCGGGCTGCTCGGCGTGGCGGGAGTGCAGGCGTTCTACTTCGCCGCGATCTCCCGCATCCCGGTCGGTGTCGCGCTGCTCGTCGAGTACCTCGCGCCCGCGCTGGTGCTCGGCTGGGTGCGGTTCGTGCAGCGGCGGCCGGTGACGCGTGCCGCCGCGCTCGGCGTGGTCCTCGCGGTGGGCGGGCTGGCCTGTGTCGTGGAGGTCTGGTCGGGGCTGGGTTTCGACGTCGTCGGACTGCTCCTCGCGCTGGCGGCCGCCTGCTGCCAGGTCGGCTACTTCGTCCTGTCCGACCAGGGCGGCGACTCCGGGGACGACGCCCCCGATCCGCTCGGCGTCATCGCGTACGGCCTCCTCGTGGGTGCCGTCGTCCTGACCGCCGTCTCCCGCCCCTGGGGCATGGACTGGTCGGTCCTCGCGCACACCGCCGCCATGAACGGCACCGACACCCCGGCCTGGCTGCTGCTGACCTGGATCGTGCTCCTCGCGACGGTGGTCGCGTACGTCACTGGTGTGGTCTCCGTGCGCCGGCTCTCTCCCCAGGTCGCGGGTGTGGTGGCGTGTCTGGAGGCGGTCATCGCGACCGTCCTGGCGTGGGTGCTGCTCGGCGAGCACCTCTCGGCGCCGCAGATCGTGGGTGGCGCGGTGGTGCTCCTGGGCGCGTTCATCGCGCAGTCGTCCGCTCCGGCCAAGGGCGGCTCCGGGCCGGTGGCCGGCGGCAGCCCCGAACGGGAGCTGTCGGCCCGTGGAACGGCTGCCTAGGCTCCCGGTCACGCCAACGAACGCGGGCGTCGGCGCTCCTTCGTCCTCGGCCGCCTGAGGTCATGCCCCGCGGCGTCGCGACAGGTGCTCGCCGGCCGCCGCGTCGCGTGGGCCGCCGCGGGCGGCCAGGCCGGCGGCGATGCGGTCCTGGGTCTCGCCCGGCCGGTGGGCCGCGTACTTGAACTTCGCCCGCACGCCGGTCACTTCGAGCCGGATCCCACGAATGCCGGACAGCAGACGGCCGTACGGCGCCTCGCCGACGGTGGGCCGGGCGGAGCCGCCCTCCGGCTGGAAGTGACCCAGCTGCCGTTCGAGCAGCTCGGCCTTGGCGGCCGGATCGTCCACGAGGTGGGCCGTGCAGCGCAGCTGGACCGCCGCGTAGAAGGTCGTGGGGGTGCCGTGCTCGGCCGGGGCGCCCGGCGGCGCCTGCCAGGGGCCGGGAACGAAGACGTAGTCGTCGACCACGCTCAGGATCACGGTCGGGTCCGCTTCCAGGGCGGGCCACAGCGGATTCGGGCGGGCCAGGTGGGTGACCGCCTCGCCCGCGGCGGGGTCGTAGGCGAAGTGCAGCGGCTGGACGAACGGCGGCTCGCCCGCCGGGCCGTTGACCGCGAGCTGGCCGAAGTCGTGGAGCGACAGCCAGTCGCGCCACTCCGCGTCGTCGTGGGGCGCGTCCCAGGGATGGATGAGCATCACGGCACCGCGAGGTAGTCGGGGAGCAGGGTGCCGGGGGCGAGGTCGGCCTCCGGGAGGGGCGCGTCGAAGCCCTTGCGGAGGGGGAGCACGCCGGCCCAGTGGGGGAGGGCGAGGTCCTCGGGTTCCTCGTTCACCCCGCCGGTGCGGGTCTTCGCCGAGACCTCGTTCAGGTCGAGGCGGATCACCGCGGTCGCCGCCAGCTCCTTCTTGTTCGCCGGGCGCGAGTCGGCGGCCCGGCCCGGGACGACGTGGTCGACGAGGGCGTCGAGCGCGGTGAGCTTCTCCTGCGGGTCCGTCACGTCGTACGCGATGCCGTGCACCACGACCGAGCGGTAGTTGATCGAGTGGTGGAAGGCCGAGCGGGCCAGCACCAGGCCGTCGACATGCGTCACCGTCAGGCACACCGGCAGCCCCGGGTCCGCCTGTCCCGTCATCCGCAGCGGACGCGAGCCCGTGGAGCCGTGCACGTAGAGCGTCTCGCCGACCCGGCCGTACAGGGTCGGCAGCACGACCGGCGCGCCGTCGCGGACGAAGCCGAGGTGGCAGACGTAGCCCTCGTCGAGGATCGCGTGCACGACCTCCCTGTCGTACGAGGCCTTCTGCGCGGACCGGGTGGGGATGGTGCGGTCGGTCGGGGTGTAGGCGGCGGGCCGTGTCGTCGTCTCCGGGGTCCCCTGCATGGCGTTCTCCATTGCACTAGTGCATAATAAGCTTTGTGCTAGGAGAATATCCGATCAAAGGCCGGCGTGCGGCGGACATTTCCGCGAGCATCGAGGCGGCGGTGGGCTCGGGTGAGCTCGGTCCCGGGCAACTGCTGCCACCCATGCGGGAGTTGGCGACCGCGCTGGAGGTGAACCCGAACACCGTCGCGGCCGCCTATCGCACCCTGCGCGAGCGCGGGGTGATCGAGACCGACGGCCGACGCGGCAGCCGGGTGCGATCGAAGCCCGCCACGACCGGGCGCGAGTTCCTCCGGGTAGAGGTACCCGAGGGCGTGCGGGACGCGGCCGCCGGCAACCCGGACACCGCGCTGCTGCCCCCGCTGGCGCCGGCGTTCGCGTGGGCCGCCGCGCAGGGCGACCGGGAGCCCGTCCTGTACGGGCACCCTTCGCTGGAGCCCGAACTGGCGAGGCTGGCGCGGGCCGGGCTGGACGCGGACGGGGTGCCGGCCGGGCCCGTCGCCGTCGCCTCCGGTTCGCTCGACGCGATCGAACGCGTCCTCGCGGCGCATCTGCGGCCGGGCGACACCGTGGCCGTCGAGGATCCCGGCTGGGGCTCCCTGCTCGACCTCGTCCCGGCGCTGGGACTGCGCCCGGTCCCGGTCGGCGTAGACGACGACGGCCCGCTGCCCGAGCAGGTGCGGCGCGCCCTGGAGGCCGGGGCGCGCGCCCTGATCGTCACCGACCGGGCGCAGAACCCGACCGGCGCGGCACTGAGTGCCGCACGCGCGCGTGCCCTGCGTACCGTGCTGCGGGCACACCCGCAGACCGTGCTCGTCGAGGACGACCACGGCCATGGGATCGTCGACCTCCCGCTGCACCCCCTCGCGGGCGTCACCCGGCACTGGGCGTTCGTGCGCTCGGTGGCCAAGGCGTACGGGCCCGACCTGCGGTTCGCCGTGCTCACCGGGGACGAGGTCACGCTCGACCGGGTGCGCGGGCGGCAGCGGCTCGGACCGGGGTGGGTCAGCCGGATCACCCAGCGGGCGGTGCTGCGGCTGTGGACCGACGCGGCCGTGGACGCACGGGCGGTGGCCGAGGCGTACGGGAGCCGGCGGGACGCGCTGATCACGGCGCTGGCCGAGCGGGGCGTCGAGGCGCGCGGCCGCAGCGGGATGAACGTGTGGATTCCCGTGCCGGACGAGACGGGGGCCGTCGCCCGGATGCTCCAGGCGGGATGGGCCGTCGCGCCCGGGGCCCGGTTCCGGATCGAGGCTCCGCCCGGGATCCGGATCACCGTGTCGACGCTGGGCCGGGAGGAGGTCGGCCCGCTGGCGGACGCCGTCGCCGCCGCGGTGCGGGTGGGCGGCGTGCGCGGATACGTCTAGGCCACGGCGGCTGTACGGGAGTGGTGCGGTCTCAGGATCTGCCGCGCGCCTGGGTCAGGGCCGCGCCGGCCAGGACGATCGCCGCGCCCACCGGGGTCGACCAGCTCAGCGGCTCGCCGAGGATCGCGACGCCCGCCGCCGTCGCGATCACGGGGATGAAGTAGGTGACCATCTGGGCCGTCGTGGGACCGACTTCCGCGACCAGGCCGTACTGGATCAGCAGGGCGAGACCTGTGCCGAGCGCGCCCAGGGCGGCCGTCGCGAGCAGCGGGACCAGCGGGAAGTGGCTCGGGAGGGTGGTGAAAACGGGCGTGACAACGGCCAGTTGGAGCGTGGCCAGCAGGAGTTGCCCGCCGGTCATCGACAGGGCCGAGGAGCCGGTGTCCGCCAGGGTGCGGCGGAGGTAGATCCAGCCGATCGGGTAGCTGAGCGAGGCGATCAGGGCCAGGGCCGTGCCCCGGGCGTCCAGGCCGTGGAAGCCCTGCCAGGCGCCCAGGACCGTCAGGACACCCAGGAAGCCGAGGCCCAGGCCGGCGACGCGGAGCCGGGTCGGCCGGTCCTCCGACAGCGCCACCAGGGAGAGGGCCATGCCCCACAGGGGTGAGGTCGCGTTGCAGATGCCGGCCAGGGTGGAGGGAATCGTCAGCTCGGCGTAGGCGAACAGGGAGAAGGGCAGGGCGTTGAGCAGGAACGCCGCCACCGTCAGATGCGCCCAGGTGCGGGCCCCGCGCGGCAGCCGCTCGCGCTTGACCACCATCGCGACCGCCAGGACCGCCGTGCCGAAGAGCAGCCTGCCCAGGGTGACCTGGAAGGGCGCGTAACCGTCGGTGCCCACCTTGATGAGCAGGAAGCTGAAGCCCCAGATCAGCGACAGCACGCCGAAGCGCAACCGCCAGTCGAGGGTGCGGCGGGGGCGGGCGGGGGCCTGCGGGGAGATCCGGGCGGGGGCCGTGACAGCAGTCATGAGCGTAACGATGCTGGACGGCGTCCCCTTACACAATCGAGAATATTCGAGCGATACCTCGTAGCATCGCTTACATGTTGAATCTGGAGCGCCTGTGTACCCTCGACGCCCTGGCCCGGCACGGGTCGGTCAGCGGCGCCGCGACGGGCCTGCACATCACCACCTCCGCCGTCTCGCAGCAGATGGCCAAGCTGGAACGGGAGGTCGGCCAGCGGCTCCTCGCCAAGCAGGGGCGCGGTGTGCGGCTCACCGACGCGGGACGGCTGCTCGCCGACCACGCGTCCCGCATCCTGTCGCAGGTCGAGCTCGCCCAGTCCGACCTGGAGGCCCAGCGCGGGCAGGTGGTGGGGGAGCTGCGGCTCTCCGCGTTCCCGACCGCCGCGCGCGGGCTGTTTCCCGTCGCGCTCGCCGAGCTGCGCAAGGCGCACCCGGGGCTGCGGTTGCGTTCGAGCGAGCTGGAACCGGAGCGCGGGGTCGCCGGCGTGGTCCGCGGCGACCTCGACCTCGCCGTCGTCCTGGACTGGTACAACAAGCCGATGCCGGTGCCGGACGGCCTGGTCAAGGCGCCCATCCTGGACGATCCCGCCGATGTCGCGATGCCGGCCGGGCACCCCCTCGCGGACCGGGACGAGGTGGATCTGGCGGAGTTCGCCGAGGACGAGTGGATCACCTGGGGCGAGGGCGAGTTCTGTCACGAATGGTTGATGTTCACCCTGCGCTCCCGGGGCGTCGAGCCGATCGTCGGACACCGGGCGGCCGAGACGCACACCCACCTCGGGCTGGTGGCCGCCGGACTGGGGGTGTGCATCGCGCCGCTGCTCGGCCGTCACCCGGTGCCCGAGGGCGTCGTGACGGTCCCCCTGCGGCAGCGGGTGCGCCGCCATGTCTACGTGCTCTGGCGGGCGGACGCCGACCGCCGCCCGTCGATCCGGGCGGCGGTCGCGGCGCTCAAGGCGGCGGGGGAGGCCGTGGGCTGAACGGCCCTACACACCACCCAGCTTGCGGAAGTCCCAGGACACGATCTTCGCGGGCGTCAGCCGCACCCACGCGTGCCGGCCGTCGTGCGGCATCGCGTCCAGGCCGAAGTTCTTCCGCGCGAACAGCGTCTCCACGGCGTCGAGTTCGGCGCACAGCTCCCCGGTCCGCGGGCTCTCCCCTACGAACTCCACGACGCCGGACAGCTCGACGCCCCGCAGCGCGTCGTACTCCTCGCCCGTGTCGATCACGATCGCGACCCGGGGATCGCGCTTCAGGTCCGCCCAGCGCTTGCTGCGCACGACCGAGTACAGCCACAGCGCGGTGCCGTCCCAGAGGAACCACAGGGCGCTGACGTGCGGGGCGCCGTCGGTGGACACGGTCGCGACCCGACAGGTGCGCTGGAGGGTGAGGAACGCGTCCAGTTCACCCGGCGACATCATGATCTTCCGGCCGCGGCGCTGCGTGACGGTCATCCGGCCCCCTCATTCTTTTCTTGTGGGTACGTGCCGCTCTCCTGAAATTCCGTCAGGAAAGCATGGGTCTTCTTCCTTCTGCGCGCAATGGCGGTTACCGTCGCCCGCTCCACACCCGACGCCAGGGGGAGCCATGCCGTCGTACGAACAGCTCAGCGCCCTCCTCGACCCGGCGAGCACCGTCCTGATCACGGTGGAGTGCCAGCAGGGCGTCGTCGGGCCCGGCGCCGCGCTGCCCGAACTCGCCCGTGCGGCAAGGGAGTCGGGCGCCCTCGCCAACGTCGCCCGGCTGGTGGCGGCCGCCCACGCGAGCCGCGTCCAGGTCGTGCACGCCGTCGCCGAGCGCCGCCCCGACGGCCGGGGCGCCAACCGCAACGCCCGGCTGTTCCGCGCGGCCGAGCGCCTTCCCGTCCAGCAGCTCACCGGCACCGACGCGACCCGCCTGGCGCCCCCGATCGAGGTGGCCGAGCAGGATCTGGTGGTGCGGCGGCTGCACGGGCTGTCGCCGGTCCAGGGCACCGACGTCGACGCGCTGCTGCGCAACCTGGGCTGCCGCACCCTGGTCGTCACCGGCGTCTCGGCCAACGTGGCGATCCCGAACACCGTCTTCGACGCCGTCAACAGGGGCTACACGGCCGTCGTGCCGTCGGACGCCATCGCCGGGGTGCCTGCCGACTACACCCCCGCGATGATCCGCCACACCCTCGCGCTGGTCGCCACGGTCGCGACCACGGACGAGGTGCTGGCGTGCCTGCGCCGGACGGCCGTCAGGCCAGGGTGATCGACTCGCCACTGACGGTGATCGCCACCTCGGGCAGCGGCTTCTGCGCGGGACCGCTCTTCACGCTGCCGTCCGTGATCGAGAAGTTGCTGTTGTGACAGGGGCAGTTGATCACGCCGTCGGCGATGCTCTTGACCGCGCAGCCCTGGTGGGTGCAGACGGCGGAGAACGCCTTGTACGTGCCCGCCGTCGGCTGGGTGACGACCACCTTCTCGGAGTCGAAGACCTTGCCGCCGCCCTCGGGTATCTCCGCGGTGGTGGTGAGCGCGGAGCCGGCCGCGGCGTCCCCGCCGGTCGTGCCGCCGGTGCTCGCGGCGGCCGTGGAACCCGACGTGCCGGCCGAGCTCGACGAGTCGTCGTCGGAGCCTCCGCACGCGGTCAGCGCGACGGAGAGCCCCGCGGCTCCGGCGGCTGCCACGACGGTACGGCGGGCAGGCCCCGACGTGGACTTGATCGATGCGCTGGTCATGCTGGCGGTTCCTTCCGAGGGGATGCGTGGATCTGACGAGAGGTACGAGCCGCGGGCGCCGCTCGTTCAGCACCCCCGTCAAGTCCGGACAGTGTCGAGATCTTGACCCGTTCGAGATGAGTGCGGCGTAAGCCAGAGCTGTCGCGAAGCTGTCGGCCGCGCATCATGCCAGGCCCAGTAGCCTGGGGCGATGCTCAAGGAAGTCACCGCGACCCGCTTCGTCACACCCCTGCGCGAGGGCGGCTCCCTGCCGGGGCTCGTCGAGGCCGACGACTTCGGTCTGTACGTCATGAAGTTCACCGGCGCCGGCCAGGGCCGCAAGACGCTCGTCGCCGAGGTGGTCTGCGGCGAACTCGCCCGCAGGCTCGGTTTCCGGGTGCCCCGCCTGGTGACCGTGGAGCTCGACATCGTGCTCGGGCTCGGCGAACCCGACCAGCAGGTACAGGAGTTGCTGAAGTCCAGCGGCGGCACCAACCTCGGCATGGCCTTCCTCTCCGGCGCGCTCGGCTTCGACCCGCTCGCCTTCCCGGTGACCCCCGAGGAGGCCGGCCGGATCGTCTGGTTCGACGCGCTGGTGAACAACGTCGACCGGTCCTGGCGCAACCCCAACCTGCTGGTCCACCGCGGCGACCTGTGGGTCGTCGACCACGGCGCCACCATGATCTGGCAGCACAACTGGCCCACCGCCGAGACCTCCGCGTCCCGCCCCTACGACGCCTCCGACCACGCGCTCACCCCGTTCGGACCGGACGTGGCGAGCGCGGCGGCCGAGCTGGCGCCGCTGGTCACCGCCGACCTCCTCGCCGAGGTCACCGCCGAGATCCCCGATGTCTGGCTGGCGGACGAGCCCGGCTTCGACGGCGCGGACGCGCTCCGGCGGGCCTACGCGGCCCCGCTCCTCGCCCGCGCCGCCGTCATCCACGAACGCATCAAGGGGACCAAGTGACCGAGCGCCACATCATCCGGCCGGGCCAGGGCGGGGACCGGGACGTCTTCGAGTACGCCCTGCTGCGCGTCGTCCCGCGCGTCGAACGCGGCGAGTGCGTCAACGCGGGTGTGCTCGTGTACTGCCGCGGCCGGGACTACGTCGGTGCCCGCACCCACCTCGACGAGGCGAAGCTGCTCGCGCTGGACCCGGACGTCGACCTGGCCGGGGTCAGGGCCGCCCTGCGGGCGGTCGAGGGCGTGTGCGCGGGCGGCGCGGCCGCCGGACAGGCGGCGCACGACGACGCCGGACGGCGCTTTCGCTGGCTGATCGCGCCCCGCTCGACGATCGTCTCGCCGGGGCCGGTCCACACGGGGCTGACCACCGATCCCGCGGCCGAGACCGAGCGGCTGCTGGAACTGCTGGTGAGGTAATGGATCACACCCGCGCCGTGTGGCGTTGACACCGGGTGCCAGGGCTTCTAGCGTCACGTCTGCCGAAGGTACTAAGCGGTCGCTCACCACTCGGGCGCATCCAGATTTTCTCAAGGGCGAGGAGAACCAGCAATGTCCACCACTGAGCAGCGGGTCGCCGTGGTCACGGGCGCGGCGCGCGGCATCGGAGCCGCCACCGCCGTACGGCTGGCCGCGGAAGGCCGTGCGGTCGCGGTAGTCGACCTCGACGAGGCCGCCTGCAAGGACACCGTCGAGAAGATCACCGCGGCGGGCGGCAAGGCCGTCGCGATCGGCGCCGACGTCTCCGACGAGGCCCAGGTCGACGCTGCGGTCGCACGCATCGTCGAGGAGCTCGGCGCGCCGACGATCCTCGTGAACAACGCGGGCGTGCTCCGCGACAACCTGCTGTTCAAGATGAGCGTCACCGACTGGGACACCGTCCTGGGCGTGCACCTGCGCGGCTCCTTCCTGATGACCAAGGCCGTCCAGAAGCACATGGTCGACGCCGGCTTCGGCCGGGTGGTCAACCTGTCGTCCTCCTCGGCGCTCGGCAACCGCGGCCAGGCCAACTACTCCGCCGCCAAGGCCGGTCTGCAGGGCTTCACCAAGACCCTCGCCATCGAGCTCGGCAAGTTCGGCATCACCGCCAACGCCGTCGCCCCCGGCTTCATCGCCACCGACATGACCGCCGCGACCGCCGCCCGGGTCGGCATGGGCTTCGAGGAGTTCAAGGCCGCGGCCGCCACCCAGATCCCGGTCGCGCGCGTCGGCGAGCCCGACGACATCGCCAACGCGATCGCCTTCTTCACGAACGAGGCCGCCGGCTTCGTCTCCGGTCAGGTGCTGTACGTCGCCGGCGGACCGCTCGACTAACAGGCAGCACTAGGGAGCACTGGGGATCACGAACATGACTGAACTGCCCGCACTCTCCGGCAAGGTCGCGCTCGTCACGGGCGCCAGCCGCGGCATCGGCTACGGCGTCGCCGAGGCACTCGTCGCCCGTGGCGACCGGGTCTGCATCACCGGCCGCAACGAGGACGCGCTCAAGGAGGCCGTCGAGCAGCTGGGCGCCGACCGCGTCATCGGCGTCGCCGGCAAGGCGCACGACCTGACGCACCAGGCGGCCGCCGTCGAACGCACCATGGAGGCCTTCGGCCGCGTCGACTTCCTGGTCAACAACGCCGGCACCAACCCGGTGTTCGGGCCGATCGCCGACCTCGACCTGGAGGTGGCCCGCAAGGTCTTCGAGACCAACGTGGTCTCCGCGCTCGGTTTCGCGCAGCGGACCTGGCACGCCTGGCAGAAGGACAACGGCGGCGCGATCGTCAACATCGCCTCCGTCGCGGGCCTCTCCGCCTCGCCCTTCATCGGCGCCTACGGCATCAGCAAGGCCGCCATGATCAACCTGACCCAGCAGCTGGCGCACGAGTTCGCGCCGCGCGTGCGGGTCAACTCGATCGCGCCGGCCGTGGTGAAGACGAAGTTCGCCCAGGCCCTGTACGAGGGCCGCGAGGAGGAGGCGGCCGCCGCCTACCCGCTCGCCCGGCTCGGCGTGCCCTCCGACATCGGCGGCACCGCCGCGTTCCTGACCTCGGAGCAGTCGGACTGGATCACCGGCCAGACGCTCGTCGTCGACGGCGGGATCTTCCTCAACGCCGGCGTGGGCTGATCACGGCCTGGCCTGAATTCGACACCGGTTCGGGCGTCGTTTCCTGACGGAAACGGCGCCCGAAACGTCTGTTCAGGCGTCGCGCGGGCGATGACAACGTAGTCACCCCGAAGTGATCAAGAATGCTTCAAGGCCGCGGGTTCACGGCGCCTGGGGCTGCGGTATGGTCTGCCAACCCTTGGCATGGCAGATCGAGGAGCGTGCGCGTGTTCAACCGGAACCGATCCTTGCAGCAGATGGCGGCGATCGTGTCCATATCCCTGGTGGCCGGATGCAGCCTCCTGGGAGAGGAGAGCTCCGACGATGCCGGACCGATCGTCGTGGGCACCACCAGTGCTCCCAGCACGCTCGATCCCGCCGCCGCCTGGGACGGCTCCTGGGAGCTGTTCCGCAACATCTACCAGACGTTGCTGAGCTACCCCAACGGAGCGACGAGCCCCCAGCCGGACGCCGCCGAGTGCGAGTTCACGGACGATTCGAACCGCACGTACAAGTGCGAGCTGCGCGACGGCCTCAAGTTCTCCAACGGCGACAAGCTCGACGCGAAGGCCGTGAAGTACTCGATCGACCGGATCCGGACGATCAACGCCGAGACCGGCCCCAACGGACTCCTGGGCAGCCTGGACAGCGTGC
The DNA here is from genome assembly GCF_045161545.1 of Streptomyces sp. NBC_00637. NCBI lineage: Bacteria > Bacillati > Actinomycetota > Actinomycetes > Kitasatosporales > Streptomycetaceae > Streptomyces > Streptomyces sp. NBC_00637. Next base: position 7,217,267 of record NZ_CP109046.1, read on the forward strand.
AGACGAAGGGCGACCAGCAGGTCGTCTTCCGGCTCAACAAGGCCGACGCCACCTTCCCGTTCGTCCTCGCCACCCCCGGCATGTCCATCGTCGACCCCGACGACTACTCCGCGAAGGCCCTGCGCAAGGAGGACGGCATCGTCGGCTCCGGGCCGTACCGGCTGCAGTCCTACGAAGAAGGCAAGCAGGCCGTCCTGGTCCGCAACGACAACTACAAGGGCTTCGCCGACCGCAAGAACGACGCGGTGACCATCCGCTACTTCCAGGACTCCGGCGAGATGGTCAAGGCCCTGCGCGCCAAGGACATCGACATCACCTACCAGGGTCTCGCCGCCGACGACATCGTCGACCTCGACGGCAAGAACGCCGCCAACGAGGGCCTCCAGCTCATCGAGGGCGCCGGCAGCAATATCAACTACCTGGTGTTCAACCCCAAGGACAAGTGGTCCGACAAGGTCGCCGTGCGCCGGGCCGTGGCCCAGGTCGTGGACCGCGCCGCGATCGCCCACGAGGTCTACAAGGACACCGTCGAGCCGCTGTACTCCATGGTCCCGTCCGGCCTGACCGGTCACACCACCGGATTCTTCGACTCCTTCGGAAACCCCGACACCGGCAAGGCCCGCAAGATCCTCACCGAGGCGGGGATCACCGAGACCGTCCCGCTCACCCTCTGGTACACCACCGACCGCTACGGCTCCGACACCGCCCTGGAGTTCAAGGAGATCAAGCGGCAGCTCGACGCCTCGGGTCTCTTCTCGGTCACGCTGAAGAGCCGCCCCTGGAACACCTATGTGGTCGGCTACCAGAAGGGTGAGTACCCGGTGTTCGGCCGCGGCTGGGCCCCGGACTTCCCCGACGCGGACAACTTCATCGCCCCCTTCGTCGGCGACCAGAACGCGCTGGGCACGCCCTACCCGGCGAAGGAGATCACCCAGGTGCTGCTGCCCCGCTCCCGCGGGGAGAGCGACCGCGCCAACGTGGTGAAGGACTTCGAGGAGGCCCAGCAGATCCTCGTCGACGACGCCCGGCTGCTGCCGCTGTGGCAGGGCAAGCAGTACCTCGCCTCGTCCGAGGACGTCTCGGGCGGCGAACGGTCCCTGGACCCGTCGACGATCATGATGATGTGGGAGCTGACGCGGAAGACCAGCTGGTAGACGGTCGGCGGACCCTCGGGGGGCGCCGGCCGGTGAAGACCGTCGGTGAAGCCGGCCGGTGCGGGCCGAGGGTCCGGGGCCGGTCGGTGAACCGGTCCGCAGGGACGGTTGTCAGTGGTCGCCTGTAGGTTCTGTCCTCTGCAAGTGACCGCACGACCCAAGGACGTTGACGTGACCGACATCGCCATGCTGCCCGAGTCCTGGCGCGGGGTTCTGGGCGACGAACTCCAGCAGCCGTACTTCAAGGAGCTGACGGAGTTCGTCGAGGAGGAGCGGGCGGCGGGTCCCGTCTACCCCCCGCGCGACGAGGTCTTCGCCGCGCTCGACGCGACGCCGTACGAGCGCGTGAAGGTGCTCGTCCTCGGCCAGGACCCGTACCACGGCGAGGGCCAGGGGCACGGCCTGTGCTTCTCGGTGCGGCCCGGGGTGAAGATCCCGCCGTCCCTGCGGAACATCTACAAGGAGCTGCACGCCGAGCTGGACACGCCGATCCCGGACAACGGCTACCTGATGCCGTGGGCTCGGCAGGGCGTCCTGCTGCTCAACGCGGTCCTCACGGTCCGCTCCGGCGAGGCGAACTCGCACAAGGGCAAGGGCTGGGAGAAGTTCACGGACGCCGTGATCCGCGCGGTGGCCGACCGGCCCGACCCGGCCGTCTTCGTCCTGTGGGGCAACTACGCGCAGAAGAAGCTGCCGCTCATCGACGAGACCCGGCACATCGTGGTCAAGGGCGCCCACCCCTCGCCGCTGTCGGCGAAGAAGTTCTTCGGTTCCCGCCCGTTCACGCAGATCAACGAGGCGGTGGCACAGCAGGGCCACGAGCCGATCGACTGGACGATCCCGAACCTGGCCGACCGGACCTGACCCGGCTCGGCCACACCGGCCCGCCGGTCCTGTACCCCCTGCCCCCTGCCGCCGGGCCGGTTCCTCCGCGGACCGGCACGGTGCCGCCTGACCGCGATCGCGCATGCCTGCGGCTAGCGTCGTCACAACGACGCAAGGAGGCCGTGGTGGCGGAGCGACAGGGGCAGACGGTGCCGGACGCCTTGCTGACGCGGATCGGGCAGGTCGTGATGCTGCACCACGGGGGAGACCGCGAGGAGGCCCGCCGACGCCTTCTCGACCTGTGGACGGAGCTCGGCGAGGACGGCGCCCCGCTGCACCGCTGCACCCTCGCCCACTACCTGGCCGACACCCACGACGACCCCTCGGACGAGCTGGCGTGGGACCTGCGGGCCCTGACGGCGGCGGAGGAGGAGCGCCACGGCTCGGTCGAGGTGCGGGCGCTCTACCCGTCGCTGCACCTCAACCTGGCGGCGGACTACGTCAAACTCGGCCGCGCCGAGGCCGCCCGTACCCACGTGCGCAGGGCTCGTACGGCGGCCGTGGCGCTGAGGGACGACAGCTACGGGGACGGGGTACGGGCGGCGATCAGCCGGATGGAACGGAGTCTGGGGGAGGGCGAAGGCGAGGGGGGCTGGGAGGGGCGCGGAGGCCGGCGGTGGGAGTGGTGAGCCCGGGAGCGGTGAGACCCCCGAGGCGGGCGTCGCGCTGCGGGTTCCGGCGACTCCCGCAAGCCCTGACCCCTCACCGCCCGTAGGCCTGCCGGCAGATCGCCGCCTCCGGGCTGTCACCCTGCCATCCGCCGTACGTCCTGCCGAGCGCGCACACGTCGATGTTCTTGCGCACCTCCTCCTCCACGTCCGGGATCTCGACGCGCGGCAGTGCGTGCCGCCGGGCTTCCGGATGGGCCGGCCGGTTGTGCGGACGGGAACGGGACGAGGGTGGCTGTCCCGCGCCGCCGCCCGGCACCCCCGCCGTCCGCCGCCGCTGTGCCGGCGCCGCCGGTGCATCCGGCTCCGGCTTACGGGACGGCCCGGCCATCTCCAGGGCCTCGCGGGCCGGCGCCTGCACGACCTGCACCTCGGACCGCCCCTCCGGACGCGGCACGGACGGCCGGGACGGTGCCAGAACCGGACCCGGCGCGGCCGGGCGCTGGACGGTCACGCATCCCGCCAGAGCCGAGACGGCCACGGTGACCAGGAGCGTTGCGGTAGTCGTCGTTCGCTGCACCCGCGCAACTCTGGTGGTTCCGCCCGCCCGGACAACAGCGGAGCGGCGGAGGTTGCCCCACACGGGTGATCTCCCACACCGTACGAGGGACCGCCCCCACCCGTGCTGACGTCAGTCGCCGGGCCGGTGGATCCTCGGGCCGCCCGGGGGTGGGTGTGGAGGGGGCCCGTATGCTGCCGTGCAGGTAGACCGGGCGGTGGGCCCGGTAGCGTGGGACAGGTAGCGAGGGAGTGCCCGTGAAGGTCGGTTGCATCGGACTCGGGGACATCGCGCAGAAGGCGTATCTGCCGGTGCTCGGCGCGCTGCCCGGAGTCGAGATCCATGTCCAGACCCGCACGCCGGCCACGCTCGACCGGGTCGCCGACGGTCTTCGGCTGCCCCGGGAGCAGCGTCACCGCGACCTCGACGCGCTCCTCGCCGCAGGCCTCGACGCCGCCTTCGTGCACGCTCCCACCGCCGCGCACCCCGAGATCGTGGCCCGGCTGCTGGAGGCGGGCGTCCCGACGTACGTGGACAAGCCCCTCGCGTACGAACTCGCCGACTCCGAGCGGCTCGTCACGCTCGCGGAAGCGCGGAACGTGTCCCTCGCCGTTGGCTTCAACCGGCGTCTCGCGCCCGGTTACGCCCAGTGCGCCGACCACCCGCGCGAGCTGATCCTCCTGCAGAAGAACCGGGTCGGGCTGCCCGAGGAGCCGCGCACGATGATCCTCGACGACTTCATCCACGTCGTCGACACGTTGCGCTTCCTGGTGCCGGGCCCAATCGACGACGTGACCGTGCGCGCCCGGGTCGAGGACGGCCTGCTGCACCACGTGGTCCTCCAGCTCGCCGGACCCGGCTTCACCGCGCTCGGCGTGATGAACCGGCTCAGCGGGTCCAACGAGGAGATCCTCGAGGTGTCAGGTCAGGACACCAAGCGCCAGGTCGTCAACCTCGCCGAGGTGATCGACCACAAGGGGCAGCCGACCGTGCGGCGGCGCGGCGACTGGGTGCCGGTGGCCCGCCAGCGCGGCATCGAGCAGGCGGTCCTCGCCTTCCTCGACGCCGTGCGCGCGGGCAAGGTGCTCAGCGCCCGGGACGCGCTGGCGACTCATGAGCTGTGCGAGCGGGTGGTACGAGCGGTGCGGGAGCGGTCCGCCGCAGCCTGACCGTCCGCGCGCCCTCCGTGAGCGCGAGGACCAGCAGTACCAGCAGGGCCCCGTGGACCGGCCAGTCGCCGTAGCGCACGTACGGGGTGACGCCGTCGGCGAGCGGAACATCGTAGACGGCCGTCGTGCTCGCGTCCGTACCCAGCCACGAGCCGACCCGCCGGCCACTCGCGTCGTACACCGCCGAGACGCCGGTGAGGGTGGCGTGGACGAACGGCCGCCCGGTCTCCGCGGCGCGCAGCGCGCCCAGCGAGGCGTGCTGGGCGGGCGCCCAGCTCTGCTGGAAGGAGGAGGTCGACGACTGCGCGACCAGCACGTCCGCGCCGTCCCCGGCCAGGTGCCGGCTCATGTCGGGGAACGCCGTCTCGAAGCACACCATCGGCCCGATGCGCAGGCCGTGCCCGGCGTCCATCACGACCTGCCCGGTGCCGCGCCGCCGGTCCTCGCCGGCCGCCTTGCCGACGGAGGTGGCCCAGCCCAGCAGGGAACGGGCCGGTATGTACTCGCCGAACGGCACCAGCCGCATCTTGTCGTAGCGGTCGCCGGTCGGGCCCTCGGACCCGACGAGGATCGAGCTCTTGTAGATGCCGGGCCGGTCGGAGCGACGGGCGTCGACGTTGACGAGGATGTCGGCGCCGGTGACGCGGGACAGCTCGGCCAGGCGCCGGGCCAGGCCGGGCCGGTCGTGGAGGTCGTAGCCGACGCTGCTCTCACCCCAGACGATCAGGTCCACGTCCTGCCCGACCAGCCGCCGCGTCAACTCTTCCTCACGGTCGAATCGGCTGTCCGGGCCGTCGATCATCCCCGCCTGCACGACGGCGATCCGGGCCTGTCCTTCGGAGTCCGGGCGCGGTGCCCACACCCAGGCGGCCGAGGCCGTGGCGGCGGTGGCGACGAGACCGGCCACGGCCGGCGCCCGGGACGCCGGCACGGAGATCAGCACGGCGGCCGACACGTTGACCGCAACCACCAGGAAACTGAGCAGCCACACCCCGCCGACGGAGGCGAGCCGCAGCGCGGGCTCCACCTGCCACTGGCTGGCCCCGAGCATGCCCCACGGCCCGCCGAGCCCCTGCCACGAGCGGACCAGCTCGATCGCCAGCCAGCCCGAGGGCAGCACCAGCAGCGCGGCGAACACCTGCCCGCGGCCGACCACCGGCTCGTCCGCGGTGAGGAACCGGCGCACCAGCGACGCCCACGGAGCCCACAGCGCGCCCAGCAGCGCCGCGATGACCAGGGTGAACACATGCAGGCTCGGCAGCAGCCAGTGGTGCATGGCCAGCATGAAACCGAACCCGCCGCTCCATCCGTCGTACGCGGCCCGACGTCCCGTCGGCGCGGAGCGTATGAGCAGGATCCACGGGACGAGCGCGAAATAGGCCCACCACCACAGGGCGGGCGCGGGGAACGCGAGCACGGGCAGCGCGCCCGCGAGAGTCGCGACGGCCGTACGCCGCCAGGGGGAGGTGAGCCAGTGTCCGAACGTCTTCATATGGCACCTCCCTACCCCCTCGGGGGCACTCCAGTGTGCGCCCCTCGGACGATCTCCGACAGGTGGCGTCCCTTCCGGCTCCGTCATCCTGAGGTGTCCAGAGATGTCCCGACGTGTCCTGCGAGCCTCCACCTCCGCCACCGCCACCGCCTCTGCTTCCGGCTCAGCCGGGCAGGCGCCGCCACTTCTCCCGGACGACGACCTCACGCACCCGCCACCCGGCGTCCGTCCGCAGCAGACCGAAGGAATACCTGCCGCCGCAGACGAAGTCCGGCGCACCGGCCTCCGCGTCGTCCTGGCCGGTGGCGAGCCGCATCGGGTTGACGTAGTCGGCCTGGATCCGGGCCGTGTCGCCCGTGTCCTGGTCCAGGACCCCGAAGCGCACCCGGCGGTTGACGATGAGGTGCTGTCGCATCGCGAACAGCCTCAGGTTCTCCTCGAGCCATACGGCGACGTTTTCGGCCTCCCCCTCGACACCGCCGGCCGAGCGGTAGTCCGCCCGTCCGTCCGGGGTGAACAGCCCCCGGTACGCCGTCCAGTCACCGTCGTCGACCGCTGTCGCGTAGTCGGTGACCAACTCGTCGACGGCCAACCGGTCCATTACGGTGGCGAGTTCCACACGCTGCGTCATGGCCCGAGTGTTGGGCATGACGGCTGCTCAGCCAAGCTCTGTGCGGGAACGATCCGGTCCCCCGCCTCCGGGACGGCCAGGTCACCCGTGGAACTCGGTGAGGTCGATGGCGTGAACGTGCAGCGCGAAGCCGTGGACCGGGTGCACCGTTTCGCGTACCGGGGCCATGCCGAGCTTGCGGCTGACGTTCTCGGAGGCGTCGTCACCGATCCGGTTGATGCTGACGACGCGGTCGAGGCCACGATCCTGGAGGGCGAACTCCAGCGTCGCGTGGGCGGCTTCGGACGCGTAGCCCTGGCCCCAGAACGGTGCTCCGAGCCGCCAGCTGATCGCCACGTCGGGCATCACCTCCGGCAGGAACGAGGGCAGGGACAGGCCGGTGAAGCCGGCCAGTTCGCCCGAGGCGAGCAGCTCCACGGCGAAGAGCCCGAAGCCCTCCTCGTCCCACTCCTCCTCCCACAGCTCCAGCGCCTCCGCCGTCTGGTCCAGGTCGAGAACCGAGCCGTCGTCGACCCAGCGCATGACATACGGGTCCCTGTTGATGTCGGCCATGGGTACGAGGTCGTCGTCGTGCCAGCGGCGGAGGAGGAGACGGGGGGTGCGGATCTCGGTCATGGTGACCATCCTGCCCAAGGTCAGAGCCTCACCGGTAATCGGCGGCGATCGGCGATGACCGGCGCCCCGGGGCGGCCGGCGGCGCCGCCGAGTCCGCCCGGGTCCCGTGAAGGCCCCGGCCAGGCCGTTGCCCGGCTCTCAGCCGTCGGGGTCCTTGGTCTGACGAGGGTCCTTCGTCTGATGGCGGGAGATCTGCCCCCGCGCCGTGTGCCACCGTGACCGGGCCTGCTCGACCACGGTGTCCCACTGCCGACGGACCTCGTGGTCGGAAGGGCGGTGCCCCTGACGGATCCGGTCGAGCTCGTCCCGTACCTCTCGCCCCAGTGCCGACGATCCGACCATGACCAGCATGGCGGCGAAGAGCGCGGAGATCATCGCGAAGACCGCTCCCACCACCCCGTAACGTGCGGCGTAGGAGTTGAACAGGCGCGGCAGATAGACGGCGGCGCCCACCGAATAGGCGGCCGTCAGGACGGCGGCGGTGACGGCGAAGGGGACGAGGTCCCGCCAGTCGATCCGCTTCGCCGACAGGAGCCGTCCGCTCCAGGCGAGGAACGCGGCGGTCACCGGTACCTCGCACACCGAGGCGACCAGCCCCAGTTCGCCTACGCCGAGGAACGCGGTGAGCACGGCGGTGCACAGTGCGTAGCCGCCGAGGCCGAGGATCCACCACAGGCCGTTGCGGGTGTTTCGCACGCTGAGCGGACTGAGTTCCCACGTCTGCTCGACGAGCCGCTGCGCGGCCCGGGCGAAGCTGAGGATCGAGATCGTCAGGAAGACGGCTCCGAAGACGCCCACGCTCGCACTGTTCTCCTCCGCGGGAGAGAAGAGGGAGCTGACGGCGGTGGCGCCGGCTCCGGTGAGGTGGTAGCGGTTGATGATCTGCTCCGCGGCGTCGTAGTGCGCGAAGCTGCTCACGACGGCGCCGATGAGGACCGAGAGCGGGACCAGCGCGGTCAACGCGCTGGACGCCAGCGCCATCGACCGGTCGAAGCCCACGATCTTCTGGAACCGGTTGATCACGCGCAACGCGAAGGCGGGACGCAGCCAGAACGTCAGCGTTCTGACGAGGCGTTCGCGCCTGATCCCCGCCGTGCTGCCCTCCATGAAGAACGTGACCGTTGTGGCCACGCGAGCGTAACGGACGGTCGCGGACCCGACACGGGACGACACGGGGGAGCCCGCGGAGGGTGAGGGAACACGCGGGGAATGTGCAGCCGGGAGGGGGCGGGGGAGGGAGGTGGCCCGGGTGCGTGCCCACGACGCCTGGGTGCGGGCCCCAGGTGAGCCCGCACCCAGGCGTCCTGGGCCCGCCGTCACGCGCCCTAAGGGCGCGGGTGCGGGCTCAGGCGGCCTTGACGACCTCGCCGCGGATCGCGATGGCCCACTCCACGACCAGCAGCTCGTACTCCGCCCGCTCCTGGACGGAGAGCGAACCGCCCGCGCGCAGCCAGAGGTCCCGGATCCGCTCGTTCAACTCGGTCGCGGACCGCACGGAACCAGGGGACACAGAGTTCGGGGACATGGGCCAAGCCTAGGCGCAAGCACTGACACTGCGCTACCGGACGGCTACGCGCGCGGATATGGGCTTGGTCACGGTCGATCGATCAACCGCGTCGGCCCTCCGGCCGGTTCGGGCGGGAGGGCCGACGCGTGCGTGGTGCCGGGCTGCCCGGCGGGGCGCCGCGGTGGTGGTCAGCCCGCGGATTCCGCCGCGTGAGGCGACAGCACACCCATGCTGACCAGCACGATCAGCACGACGCCGAGGACGACGCGGTAGTAGACGAACGGCATGAAGGACTTCGTGCTGATGAACTTCATGAACCAGGCGATGACCGCGTATCCGGACGCGAAGGCGATCACCGTCGCGAACATCGTCGGCCCCCACGCCACGTGGCCGCCCTCCACCGCGTCCTTCAACTCGAAGACACCGGAGGCCAGTACGGCCGGAATGGCCAGCAGGAAGGAGTAGCGGGCCGCGGCCTCGCGCTTGTAGCCCATGAACAGGCCGCCACTGATGGTGGCGCCGGAGCGGGAGACGCCGGGGATGAGCGCGCAGGCCTGGCAGAGGCCGAAGATCAGGCCGTCCTTGACGCCCAGGTTCTCCAGGTTCTTGCGCTGCTTCGGCGCGCGGTGCTTCCCGCCCGTCTCGTCGCGCGCCGCCAGTCGGTCGGCGATGCCGATCACGATGCCGACGACGACGAGCATCGTTGCGGTGATCCGCAGGTCACGGAAGGGGCCCTCGATCTGGTCCTTGAGCGTCACGCCCAGAACGCCGATCGGGATCGAGCCGACGATCACCAGCCAGCCCATCTGGGCGTCGTGGTCCTTGCGCAGCGTCTTGTCGAACAGCGATCGGCTCCACGCCGAGATGATCCGGCCGATGTCCTTGCGGAAGTAGATCAGCACCGCGGCCTCGGTACCGATCTGTGTGATCGCCGTGAAAGCGGCGCCCGGGTCCTTCCAGCCGGAGAACGCCGCGGTCAGCCGCAGATGCGCGCTGGAGGAGACGGGGAGGAACTCGGTCAGCCCCTGGACGAGTCCGAGGATGAGGGATTCAAACCAAGACATGAGGTTACGGAGTCCAAGTGCCGATCGGAGAGGGCGACGGCGACGGTCGGCCCGTCGCGCGCGATGATCAGGTGATCAGGTGTGTGCCGGGGGGAAGCGTAGCGTTCCCGGACGACAGGCCCGGCACAGGGGTTTCGCAGCCGCCGCGCGGGGTCTCGCGCCGACGGCGCCCGTCCTCCTCCACGCGAGCGGCGGAAAACCGTCACGCGACGGACGCGAACCTCCCCCTCCCTCCGGTCCCGCCCCCGACGGCACGCCCCTCACGTGCGTGATCAGGGTGTGGGACAGGGGTCGCGATGGTTGACCGGCCGCCCGGCCGCCACATACGTTGCTGCCGATGGGAAAGCGCTTGCTGCGTGCAGGTACCGCACGCTTCCCTTCGGTTGCTGGCCCGCCCGGTCGTTCGGCCGTACGTCGGAGGAGTGCTGATCACGCCCATGCCCCCATCCACTCCGCTGCCTGCCGCGCTCGCCGGCCGCCGTGTCCGGGCCGCCATCGTCGGTATCGGCGCGATCGGGCGCGGCTCCCATCTCACCGCCCTCCGGCAGCTCGCCGCCGAGGGCGAGACCGAGGTCGTGGCCGCCGTCGACATCGATGCCGGCGCCGTCGAGGCCTTCTGCGCGGAGAGCGGGGTGCCGCACGCGTACACCGACCTCGAGCGGATGCTGGCGGAGCAGCGCCCCGATCTGGTGACCATCTGCACCCCGCCGACCCTGCACCGCGAGCAGAGCGTGGCGGCGCTGCGGGCCGGCGCCTGGGTGTGGTGCGAGAAGCCGCCGGTGCCGACCCTCGCCGACTACGACGCGGTGGAGGCGGAGGAGGGCGCCGCGGCGGGGCCGTACTCCTCGATCGTCTTTCAGCACCGTTTCGGCTCCGGGACCCGGCACGTGCGGCGGCTGCTCGCCGAGGGGGCTGTCGGACGGCCGCTGGTCGCGCACTGCCAGACCACCTGGTACCGCGACACCTCCTACTACGCAGTGCCCTGGCGCGGGCGCTGGCAGACCGAGGGCGGCGGCCCGGCCATGGGCCACGGCATCCACCAGATGGACCTGCTGCTCGACCTCCTCGGTCCGTGGAGCGAGGTGCGCGCGATGGCCGGCCGGCTCGTGCACGACGTGGAGACGGAGGACGTGTCCACCGCCCTGGTCCGCTTCGAGAGCGGGGCCATGGCGACGGTCGTCAACAGCGTCCTGAGCCCCGACGAGGTCAGCCGCATCCGGATCGACTGCGAGCGTGCCACCGTCGAACTCACCCACCTCTACGGCCACTCCAACGCCGACTGGCACATCACACCCGCCCCGGGTGTCCCCGAGGACCTGGCGGCGGCCTGGCAGGACTTCGGCCCCGACGTGCCGAGCTCGCACCTGGCGCAGCTGCGCGAGCTGGTCGCGAGCATGCGCGCCGGCCGACGGCCGCGCAGCAGCGGCGCGGACGGGCGCACCAGCCTGGAGCTGATCAGCGCGCTGTACAAGTCGGCGTTCACCGACACGACGGTGCGACGGGGCGAGATCGGACCGGGCGACCCGTACTACACGGCTCTGCACGGTGGTGCCCCCGGCTGGGCGCCGGAGACGGAGACGGAGACGGTGACGAAGGCGGAGGTGTCCGCGTGACCGGCGGTCTGCGGCTCGTCCACGCGCACGGCGACCGCGTCACGGTGACCGACCAGGCCACCGGCGTCGAGCTGCTCGCCTACGTCTACCGGCGTGAGTCCGCGTGGGAGGCGCCGAGGCCGTACATCCACCCGATGCGGACGCTGGCCGGTGACGTCGTCACCGACTACCGGCCCAACGACCACCGCTGGCACAAGGGTCTCTCGCTGACCGCCTCGCACCTGTCGGGCGCCAACCTGTGGGGCGGCAACTCGTATGTGCACGGTGAGGGGTATCTCGAACTTCCCGAGCGGGTCGGTTCGATGGAGCACGTCGGCTTCGACGAGGTGTCGGCGGACGGCGGCCGCGTCGTCATCGCCGAGCGGCTGACCTGGCATCCGCACAGCGGTGAACTGTGGGCGCAGGAGGCACGTCGGATCGAGGTGCACGACGTCGACCCGGACGCCGGTGCCTGGGCGCTGACCTGGACCAGCGCCGTCACCAACCGCCGGGACGAGCCGCTCCGCTTCGGCAGCCCGACCACCGCCGGGCGGGAACTGGCGGGCTACACCGGCCTGTTCTGGCGGGGACCGCGCGCTTTCCGGGACGGGCGGATCATCGGCCCGGACGGCGAGGGCCCCGGCCTGATGGCCTCGCAGGGCCCCTGGCTCGCCCTCTCCGGTGAACACGACGGGGCCGACGGTCATGCCACCGTCGTCATCGCGCACGCCCCCGAGAACGACCACTCCGGTGCCCGGGGAGCGCACCCCGCCCACTGGTTCGTCCGCAACGAGCCCTTCGCCGGCATCGCCCCCTCCTGGTCCTTCTTCGACGAGCTCGAACTCGCCCCCGGCGACACGCTCACCCGCCGCTACCGCGTGGTGGTGGCCGACGGCGCCTGGGAGCGGGAGGAGATCGCCAAGTACCTGGAGGCGCATCCGTGGTGAGCGGCTACGCGGGCCTGCCCGGCGGGGTCGCCGTCTCGCACCTGCGGGTGTACGACTGGCCCGCCGCCGACGGCCTGCTCGGCGGAACTCCCCATATGCACCTGACGTGTTCGGAGGGGTACGTCGTCACGGCCGGGCGCGGCGCGGTGCAGACCCTGACGGTCTCCGGTGACGAGGTCACACCCCTCGCGCCCGGCACGCTCGCCTGGTTCACGCCGGGCACCATCCACCGGCTGGTCGGCGAGGACGACCTGCACATCACCGTGCTGATGCAGAACAGCGGGCTGCCGGAGGCCGGCGACGCGGTGCTCACCCTGCCGCCGGAGTACCTCACCGACCCCGAGACCTACGCCGCCGCGACCGCGATCCCGGCCGATGCCCCGCGGGAGGAGCAGGCCCGGATCGCCCGTGCCCGGCGCGACCTCGCGTTGGAGGGCTACCGGGCGCTGCGCGAGGCGACGGACGCTCCGGCCGCCCTGGCCGCCTTCCACCGGGCCGCCGCCGCGCTGGTGGAGCCCCGGCTCACCGAGTGGCGCGAGCGCTGGAACCGCGGTGCCCGGGCGGCCGCGCAGACCACGGGCGACCAGCTCGACCGGCTCGCGGCCGGCGACGTGTCCCATCTCGCCGAGGCCGCCGTCCGGGTCGAACAGCCCTCATCGCGAGGGAAGTTCGGGATGTGCGGGTGGCTGGACGTGTACGCGCTGCCCTAGTGCCGGGTCATGAGGGTGCGGGGGACCGGCTGACGTAGTTTCCGCGATACCCCCGCGGCTTCCCTGCCTGAATGATCCAATCGACCGATGTCGAGAGCGGGGAGTCAGCAGGTGCGGATCAAGGCGACGGCGGCGGTCCTTTCCACGGCGCTTCTGGTGGCCGGATGCGGGGGCGCAGGCAGCGGCGGTTCCGATGCGAAGACCTCGGACGCGGCGGCCGCACGGGGGGCTGCCTCCGGAGGACCGGGGTCGGCTTCCACGTCGGCTTCCGCGTCGGAGGCGCCCGCGCAACCGCTCGGCGAGGCCCGGCTGAAGTCCGCCGCGCTGGTCGGCGGAGACGTGGACGGCTACCAGATCACCGACTTTCCCGTGAAGCCCGACGGCGATTCGACCGCCCGGCCCGCGGACTGCCAGCCGCTGGAGAACATGCGCACCGCCTCGCCCGACCCGGGCCCCGAGGCGTTCGTCGGTCTCCTCGCCTTCGGCGGGGCCGGCCCCACGGCGGGTTCCGCCACCATGATCGGCCTCATGTCCTACGACGCGACCGACGCCGGGGACATCCTCGACGGCCTTCGTGCCGCCCTGAAGAAGTGCACCGCCTACGAGGGAGGCGTGCCCGCCCGCACCACCGTCGAGGCGGCCACCGCCCCCGACGCGGGCGACGACGCCGTCGCCTTCGGCCTGCGGACCCGGGGGGACGGCGCGGACGCGTTCGTGGTCGTGCGCAGCGGCGCCACGGTCGTCCTCTTCTACACCGCCTCCGGTAACGGCTCCGCGGCGAAGGTGCCGGCGGAACTGGTCACCGCGCAGATCCGGAAACTGGGAGCCTGACGGCCTTTGGGATCGATATCCCCGGGCGAGGTCGTCCGGGAGCTCCGGGTGGGCGGCAGGCGCCCGTCGCGCCGCCCGGTCGTACCGCCGACCCGCCCGGCGATCCGTGACGCCCCGTGCGGTGCGACGCGGTGCGGCTTCAGGCTGCCGACGGGCCCGCCACCGTCCAGCCGGGCGCCTGCGGGTGGGCGCTCACGTCCTCGTGGCGGACCCGGTCGCCGCAGGCCGCGCAGGTGACCACGGGGAGCAGTTCGTTCCCGCAGACGTGCTCGAGCACCATGGGGCGGTCGGCGTCCTCGCGGAGATGGCGGTCGCCCCACGCCATGAGCGTCATCAGGACGGGCTCCAGTTCCAGCCCGGCCTGCGTGGGCCGGTACTCGAAGCGCTGCGGGCGTTCGCTGTAGGCACGCCTGGTCAGGATGCCGGCGTCGACCAGGCGGCGCAGCCGGGTGGCCAGGATGTCGCGCGGGGCGCCGATGTTGCGTGCCAGCTGGTCGAAGCGGGCGTTCCCCAGGCACACCTCCCGCAGGACGAGCAGGGAGTACTTCTCCCCGACCAGGGCGAGGGTGTCGGCGATCGAGCAGGGGCGCGGGTCTCTGGAGGCGGCCATGACGGCCAGTCTAGGGGACGGTTGGAAAAACAAATCGATGTCGGTTGGAATTTCCAACTCACGGGGTTATGGTGAGTTCGGATTTCCTACTCACCGGTAGTTTTCGCCGCTCGTGCTCGTCATGGAGGCACCGCACATGCGTGACGCAGTCATCGTCGAAGCCGTACGCACCCCGATCGGCAAGGGCAAGCCGAACGGCTCCCTCGCACACGTCCACCCCGTCGAACTCCTCGCCCACACCCTGCGCACCCTCGTCGACCGCTCCGGCGTCGATCCCGCGCTGATCGACGACGTCATCGGAGGCACCGTCGACCAGGTCGGCGAGCAGGCCATGAACACCACCCGCTACGCGCTGCTCTCGGCGGGCTTCCCGGAGACGGTCCCCGCGACCACCGTCGACCGGCAGTGCGGATCCTCCCAGCAGGCCGTGCACTTCGCGGCGCAGGGCGTCATCTCCGGCGCGTACGACCTCGTCGTGGCCTGCGGTGTCGAATCGATGAGCCGAGTGCCGATGTGGTCCAACGTGCCGCCCGGCAAGGACCCGTTCGGCCCCGGCGTCGCCGCGCGCTACCCGGAGGGCCTCGTCCCGCAGGGCATCAGTTCCGAGCTCATCGCCGCCAAGTGGTCGATCACGCGGGAGCAGATGGACGCCTTCGCCGTCTCCTCGCACCGCAAGGCCGCCGAGGCCTGGACACAGGGGCTTTTCGACGCGGAGGTCGCGCCCCTGGAAGGCGTCTCGCGCGACGAGTGCGTGCGGCCCGGGAGCACCCCCGAGATCCTCGCCGGCCTCGAACCCGCCTACTACGACCCGGCCTTCGCCGAGCGCTTCCCGCAGATCGAGTGGAACGTCACCGCGGGCAACGCGAGCCCGGTCAACGACGGCGCCTCGGCCGTACTGATCACCTCCGGCGAGACCGCCGCCCGCCTCGGCCTGCGTCCGCTCGCCCGACTGCACAGCTTCGCCGTCACCGGCTCGGATCCGCTGCTGATGCTGACCGGCGTGATCCCGGCGACCGAGAAGGTGCTGCGCCGGGCGGGGCTACGGCTCGACGACATCGATCTCTTCGAGGTCAACGAGGCGTTCTCCAGCGTGGTCCTGGCCTGGCGGCAGGAGACCGGCGCCGACCTCGCCAAGGTCAATGTGCACGGGGGCGCGATCGCGCTCGGACACCCGCTCGGCGCGAGCGGCACCCGGTTGACGACGACCCTCGTGCACGCCATGCGGCAACGCGGCGCCCGCTACGCCCTGCAGACGATGTGCGAGGCGGGAGGGCTCGCCAACGCCATGGTGCTGGAATCCGTGTGACGGACGGGCGGGCGGGGGCCGAAGCCCGAGGCGGCTGTGCGGCTGTGCGGCGAGGCCGTCACGCGGGGCGCAGGTGGTGGCGTTTGCGCCAGGCCACCACCGCGCCGACCAGCGCCGGCAGGGTGATGCAGGCCATGGCGATCAGGAAGGCCGGCGAGGTGGGGGAGGAGGCGCGGGCCCCGGCGACGACGTACGCGGCGGTGTTCGGTATCGAGCCCACCGCGGTCGCCACCAGGAAGGACGGCCAGCCCATGCGGGAGACGGCGGCGCAGTAGTTCGCGGCCCAGAACGGCACCCCGGGGAACAGCCGGGCCGCCAGCATCGAGCGCATGCCGTGCCGGCTCAACTGGCCGTCCGCCGCCTTCAGCAGCCGACCGCGCAGCAGCGGCCGCAGCGCGTCCTGTCCGAGGACCCGGCCGAGTCCGAAGGCGATCCCGGCCCCCAGCACCGTGCCCGCGAGCGCAGCCGTGATGCCCCACTGCGAGCCGAACAGCGCGCCCGCGGCCAGGTTCAGCAGCGGTCGGGGAACGAACGCCACCGTGCACAGTCCGTACGCCACCGCGAAGACCGCGGCCGCCGAGACACCGCCCAACTGGGGTGGCCAGCCGTCCGCGAGAAGCTTCTGCGGCTCGAAGAGCAGCACGCTCGATGCGGCCGCCGCGAGCAGCGTGACCAGCAGCGCGAAACGGGACCAGGGCGAGCGCAGCACTCTCGAGCAGCGCGCGGCGAGGCCGTCGGGTGCCTCGGCCGCGGCGGCGACGGGCGTGATGACGGGCACGGGAGCGAACGCGTGGACGACGAGCTCCGTGGCGGTGGCCCGGGGAGAGGCCGTGGCGGTGCCCCCAGAGCGGGTGGTGGCATCGAGCATCCCGCGACACTAACCGACGGACGTGTGTGATCGCCGTATGGTTCGTCTCATGACGGTCACAGGTGCGGTCGCGATCGGCGTGCCGGACAGCGTTCTCGCCGACCTTGTGCTGGAGCGGCTGACGACCGCGTACGGAGCCGAGGCCGATCCGGAGCGGGCGGCGGCCATGGGCGCGTACATGAAGGACGTGGCCCCCTTCCTCGGCCTCCCCACCCCCGCCCGCCGGGCCCTGTCCCGCACCGTCCTGGCGGGCACGCCCCGCCCCGACGAGGCCGACTGCACGGCGATCGCGCTGCGCTGCTGGGCGCTGCCGCAGCGCGAGTACCACTACTTCGCCGTCGACTACCTGCGCCGCCACACGCCACGCCTGTCGTCGGCGTTCCTGCCGGTGGCGCGCCGTCTGGTGACCACCAAGTCGTGGTGGGACACGGTCGACCCGCTCGCCGCACACATGGTCGGCGCGCTCGTCGCGGCCGACTCCCGGCTCGGCGCGGAGATGGACGTCTGGATCGTCGACGAGGACGTGTGGGTCGCCCGTACGGCCCTGCTCCACCAGCTCCGCCGCAAGGAACACACCGACGCCGACCGGCTCTTCGCCTACTGTCTGCTCCGCTCCGGCCACCCGGACTTCTTCATCCGCAAGGCCATCGGCTGGGCCCTGCGCGAGTACGCCAAGACCGACCCGGATGCCGTCCGCGCGTTCGTCGCCCGTGAACGGGAGCGCTTCGCGCCGCTGACGGTGCGCGAGGCGCTGAGGAACATCGGGGACACGGCCTAGCGGTTCGTCCGTGCCGGGCATCGGGGCCTGGCCCGCCCCATCCGGCGAAAACCATTCGACGCCGAACGGACCGTCGGCGATGATCGGCCCCATGTTCCGGTACGCCTTCCTCCTCGCAGCATCCGCGGTCGCGGATACGCCGAAGGCTGCCGTCCCACTCCTCGTGGCCGCTGTCGACGGCGCCCGAAGCTGACCCTCTCCGGATCGTCCGGCGGACCCCGCAGGGGGAGGGTCGGCCGGTTTCCCGGGGTCCCCGCTTCCTACGGACACGCTTCGAGGTACAGCCATGCCCAAGACCGCTTACGTGCGGACCAAACCACACCTCAACATCGGCACCATGGGGCACGTGGACCACGGCAAGACCACCCTGACCGCCGCCATCACCAAGGTCCTCGCCGACCGCGGCACCGGCACCTTCGTGCCGTTCGACCGCATCGACCGGGCCCCGGAGGAGGCCGCGCGGGGCATCACGATCAACATCGCGCACGTCGAGTACGAGACCGACACCCGGCACTACGCGCACGTCGACATGCCGGGCCACGCCGACTACGTCAAGAACATGGTCACCGGCGCCGCGCAGCTGGACGGGGCGATCCTCGTCGTCTCCGCGCTCGACGGGATCATGCCGCAGACCGCCGAACACGTCCTGCTCGCCCGCCAGGTGGGCGTCGACCACATCGTGGTCGCGCTCAACAAGGCCGACGCGGGTGACGAGGAGCTCATCGACCTCGTCGAACTGGAGGTCCGCGACCTGCTCACCGAGCACGGCTACGGCGGCGACTCCGCGCCCGTCGTCCGGGTGTCGGGGCTGCGGGCCCTGGCCGGCGACCCCCGCTGGACGGCGTCGATCGACGCGCTGCTCGACGCGGTGGACACCTATGTGCCCATGCCCGAGCGGTATCTGGACGCGCCGTTCCTGCTGTCCGTGGAGAACGTGCTCACCATCACCGGCCGCGGGACCGTCGTCACAGGTGCCGTGGAGCGCGGGAGGCTCCGCCTGGGGGACCAGGTGCAGGTACTCGGCGCGGGTGTCGAGACCGTGGTGACGGGCGTCGAGACCTTCGGCAAGCCGATGGAGGAGGCGCAGGCCGGGGACAACGTGGCGCTGCTGCTGCGCGGGGTGCCCCGGGACGCCGTCCGGCGGGGCCATGTGGTGGTGGCGCCGGGAAGCGTGGTGCCCAGTCGGCGGTTCACGGCTCGGGTGTACGTCCTGTCCGGGCGGGAGGGCGGCCGGACCACGCCGGTCGCGACCGGCTACCGGCCGCAGTTCTACATCCGCACGGCGGACGTCGTCGGGGACGTGGACCTGGGCGAGATCCCGGTCGCGCGGCCCGGGGACACGGTCGGCATGACCGTCGAGCTGGGACGTGAGGTTCCGCTGGAGCCCGGTCTCGGCTTCGCCATCCGCGAGGGTGGCCGGACCGTGGGCGCGGGGACCGTGACAGCCGTGCTGTGAGGGCGGCCGGTGTCCGTGGCCGACGTGCGCGGGGCCCCGGGGGGCGTGGCCCGCGGGCACAATGGGACGGTGAACGACGAGCCCATACCCGTCTCCCGCGCCGTCGACCACGGCACCGCCAAGCTGATGCCCGACGTCGACCGGGAGCGGGCCTGGCTGCTGACGGTCGACGGGGCGCCGCAGTCGTACGTCGATCTGGACGAGCCGACGTACCTGGAGTTCGAGTACGCGCGACGCCTCGGGCATGTCCTGGACACCGTCGCCGAGGCGGGGCGGCCCCTGGACGTCCTGCACCTCGGCGGCGGTGCGCTCACCCTGCCCCGGTACCTGGCCGCGACCCGGCCGGGTTCCCGGCAGGACGTCGTCGAGTTCGACCGGGGGCTGCTGGAGCTGATCGCCGAGCACCTGCCCGTCCCGGCCGGCGCGGGCGTCGCGCTGCACGCCGCCGACGCGCGGGACTGGCTGGAAGCGGCCCCGGAGAACTCCGCCGACGCGCTCGTCGCCGATGTCTTCGGCGGCTCGCGCGTCCCCGCCCGGCTGACGTCCCTGACGTACGCCCAGGCGGCCGGACGGGTCCTGCGCGGCGACGGCGTGTACCTGGCGAACCTCGCCGACGCGGCGCCGTTCGGCTTCCTGCGGTCCCAGCTCGCCAACTTCGCGGCGGTGTTCGAGGAACTCGTCCTCATCGCCGAGCCCGCCGTGCTGCGCGGCCGCCGGTTCGGCAACGCGGTGCTCGTCGCCGCGCACCGGCCGCTCGACGTGACCACCCTGGCCCGCCGCACCGCCTCCGACGCCTTCCCGGCCCGGGTCGAGCACGGTGTCGCCCTGCGCCGCTTCATCGGCGACGCCCGTCCGGTACGGGACGAGGACGCCGTACCGTCCCCCGAACCGCCCGAGGGCGCGTTCGGCATCGGCTGAACGACGGGCCTTGCCGATCCGGGGTGCTCGCGGACCCCGGAGTACCGCCGGACGGTCACCGGCCGACGGCCCGCGCGGAGTTCCGCGGCGCGCGGCGCGGCCGGTGATCCGGTCGGCGCTAGTTCTGCGTCGGTGTCCCGTTCAGCCGTACGGTGCTGAGGATCTGCATGATCGTGGCCTTCGGGAGTTCGTCCTTCACGCCCTTGGCCCCGTACAGGTTCCACGACACGTAGTCGCCGTTGGAGTTCTTGAAGCCGAACGTGATCGCCTTGCCGTCGCTGTCGCACTTGCCCTTCTGGGGCGTGTTCGTCGACTGGGCCCAGGCGTAACTGCCCACGATGCCGGAGGCGGTGGTGAAGGCGGTGGCCTTCTTCTCGAAGGTCAGGCTCTTCTTGTCCGGCTCGGTGTAGCCGCCGAAGACCCACCAGGCGGGCGTGTTGATCGCGATCTCGTCGGTCGACTTGGCCCCTTCGGCGCCCTTGCTGCCGACCACGGCGAGCGCGGTGTCCTCCGTCTTGCCGTCCTTGTCGGAGTCCGTGGAGCACCACTTGGACTTGAACTCGGCCGTGCCCCCCTGGAGGATCTGGTCGTAGCCGTCGGGCTGCTCCTTGTCCTCCCACTCGAAGCCCTGGCTGAGCCCCGGCGACTGCACCTCCCAGTCGGCCGGCACGTCGAAGGCGATGCCCCACTTGGGGTTCACCACGACCTTCCAGCCGGCGACGGTCGCCTTCGCGGTCTCGGTGCCGCGCGGGTTGTCGTCCGTGCCGGACGAGGAGGAGCCGGACGGCGCTGCGGAACCGGACGTGGAGACCGTGGGGCTCGCGCTGCCCTTCGCCTCGGCCGGGTCGTCATCGTCGCCGCCCAGCACCAGGAACCCGGTGACACCGGCGGCCACGACGACTGCCGAGGCCGCGATGATCGCGATCAGCTTCGTCCGGTTGCCGCCGCCTCCGCCGCTCGCACCGGGCATGGTCGGGGGCATGGGCGTCCCCGCGGGCGACGGGGCGCCCCACTGCGGTTGCTGCGCGTAGGGGTTGGGCTGCTGGTCGGGCTGTTGCTGGTAGCCGGGCTGCTGATACGGATTCGGCTGCTGGTATCCCGGCTGCTGGTACGGATTGTTCTGCGCCTGCGGGTTCTGCTCTCCCCCGGGCGGCTGCTGTCCTGGCCACATGGCCAGAAACCCTAGTGCCGTCCTGGACACGATTCGGTCACCGCCCCTTGTCAGGGACGTACCGAATCAGCGATCGAAGGGCCGGGACACGCGAAGTGTGCCCGTGTGCTCCCGGATTGCGGCATCCGCGCCCCCGTCGGTGAGCCGCTCGGAGCCGGCGGACCGGGATGCGGAGAGGAGGCCGGGCGCCGTAGGGGGCCGGAAGCGGGAGGACGCGGAGCCGGAGGGCGGGTGGCCGGGGCCGGTGAGCCGGTGAGCCGGAGGGCCGGGAGGTCGTGAGGTCGTGAGGTCGTGAGGCGATCGTCACGCCGGTCTGGCCAGCCGAAGCTACTCACAGGTAACATCATGGTCATGAGCGCAGACCAGATGTCCATCGGCGAGATGCTCGCCGCCACGGTGCCCATGGCCCGGACCCTGAACCTCGAGTTCCTCGAGGCCGGGCCGGAGAAGGCCGTGGTGGCCCTGCCCGACCAGGGTGAGTTCCACAACCACGTGGGCGGCCCGCACGCCGGGGCCATGTTCACGCTCGGCGAGTCCGCCAGCGGCGCGATCGTCCTCGCCGCGTTCGGCGACCAGCTCTCGCGCGCCGTGCCGCTCGCCGTCGGGGCCGAGATCGCCTACCGCAAGCTGGCCATGGGCCCGGTCACCGCCACCGCCACGCTGGGCCGCCCGGCCGCCGAGGTCGTCGCGCAGCTCGACGCGGGGGAGCGGCCCGAGTTCCCCGTCGCGATCGAGATCCGCCGCGCCGACGGGGCCGTCACCGGTGAGATGACGGTGACCTGGACCCTGCGTCCCAACAGCTGATCACCGGGCCGCCGAGCGGGGCCGGGCGAGGACGGCGGCCCCGGTCCCGGCGCCCCGGGGCCCTCGGCGGCGCCGCACGCCACGCTCCGGTCAGGCCGCGAACCGTTCCCCGTCCGCGTCGCCGTCCTCCAGACCGGCCACGAACTCCCTCAGCCAGGCGACGAACTCCGGCCCCAGGTCCGGCCGGTCGCAGGCCAGGCGGACGACCGTGCGCAGATAGTCCGCCTTGTCGCCCGTGTCGTAGCGGCGGCCCGAGAAGATCACGCCATGCACCGTGCCGCCCGCCGCGAGTTCCTGGAGGGCGTCGGTGAGCTGGATCTCACCGCCGCGGCCGGGTGCGGTGCGCTCCAGGACGTCGAAGACGGCCGGGTCGAGGACGTACCGTCCGATGACCGCGTACCGGCTGGGCGCGTCCTCGCGCGCGGGCTTCTCCACCAGACCGGTGACGCGCACCACCCCGTCCTCGCCTGACGGGGCCACGGCCGCGCAGCCGTAGAGATGGACCTGCTCCGGCGGGACCTCCATCAGGGCGACCACGCTGCCGGCGTACCGGTCGCGGACCTCCAGCATCCGGCTGAGCAGGGTGTCGCGCGGGTCGATGAGGTCGTCGCCGAGCAGCACCGCGAACGGCTGGTCCCCGACGTGGTTGCGGGCGCAGAGCACCGCGTGACCGAGCCCGAGCGGGTCGCCCTGCCGGATGTGGTGGATGTCGGCGAGCCGGGCCGGGTCGCGCACCGCGTCCAGCCGGACCGTGTCCCCCTTGGCCGCGAGCGCCTGCTCCAGCTCGAAGGCGTGGTCGAAGTGGTCCTCGATGGCCCGCTTGTGCCGGCCCGTGACCATCAGGACGTCGTCCAGACCCGCGGCGGCCGCCTCCTCGACGACGTACTGGATGGCCGGCTTGTCGACCACCGGCAGCATCTCCTTCGGCGTCGCCTTGGTGGCGGGCAGGAAGCGCGTACCGAGGCCGGCGGCCGGGACGACTGCTTTGCGAACACTGGGTGCGGAGTGGGGGGCGCTCATGCGGATCATGCTGTCGTACCGGGATGGGAGTATCCCGGGAGTCGGATCAGAGATTCCTGTGCGTCCTCCCCGCGCCGGAGAGGGGCCGGCCGCTCCGGGCCGGAAGGCGGAGATTCGGTGTGTCAGGCGGCTTTGTGTGTCCACAAGTTGAGTCGGCGGATCCGGAAGCATTTCGAATGCGGGTGCGGATACCGCCGGTAACTTATCTGAAATTCCCGCGCTTTGAACTTGGGTCACTCGAACTGCTTGTTTCCTGTGATCCGCATGTGCGAAGGTGAGCCTCCCCTTACGGATGGGCCGGATCAGGCCAACGTGCCTGGTCAGACAAAGGTACGCACCAATCAGGCACCGGCTTTCCGACACCGTGCTTTTCCGTGCCGTTCGTCGGCTTGGAAGGAAAAGGTTCCGTGCAATCCCCCAACCCCCCACGCCCGCCCCACCCGCCCCGCCCCGGCTGGTCACCCGGCGACTCCGATCCCCAGCTCGCCGCACGGCTGGCCGCCCGTCCGGCCGGTGACGACCTACGGGCCCATGCCATCGCCCTGCTGTTCGCCCGCCACTGGCGGGCGGCCCACGACTACGCGACCGTCTGCCTGGCGGGCACCGAGGACACGGCGCGGCTCGTGGCCGCCGCCGCGTTCCACGAGGTGCTCGGACGGCTCGCGGACGGGCGCACCGGCGGTGCCCTGCGTCCCCAACTCCTCGTAGCCGTACGGGAGACGGTCCGAAAATGGGCCGGCACCGACGGAGTGGCCGATGTTCTGCCGGAGCTGCGGAAAACCGTGGGCGGTCGCGGACTGCGCGCAGCACGGGCGGTCACCGCCGAAAGACGGCAACTCGCCGAGCGTTCTTTCCAGTTGCTCCCGGCCGCCTCCCAATGCCTGTTGTGGCACACGGAGGTGGAGGCGGAACCCATATCCGTACCGGCCGGTCTGTCCGGTGTGGACGACCTCTCCGCGGCGGCCGCCCTGGAACAGGCGCGGGAACAATTCCGGGCCGGCTGTGTCCGCGCCCACCGGGAACTCGCGCCGACGCGTGAATGCCGCTTCTACAACCGGCTCCTCGACATTCCGCTGCGCCGCGGCGGGACCCTGCTCCCCGATGTCCGGGAGCATCTCGCACACTGCCGCTTCTGCCGGCACGCCGCCGAACAGCTCAGCCATTTCGACGAGGGCCTCGACGCGCTGCTCGCCGAGACGGTCCTGGGCTGGGGCGCCCGCCGCTATCTCGACTCCCGCCCCGGACGCACGGCCTCCGCCGCCGTGCCGGCCGGGCCCTCCGTGCCGACCGGGCCCGCCGCTCGGCGCCCGCCCGTCACGGGCGGCCGGCACCGCACCACCTCGGCGGGACTGCTCGATCTGCCCGGCAGGCGGCCCAAGGCCCTGCTGGTGGGCGTGGGGCTGACCTCGCTCGCGCTGGTCGCGACCCTGTTCGCGGCCAAGGGCTGGTCCGATGACAACGGTGTCCCCGGACCCGGGGCCACCTGGGGCGCGCCCGTCGGCGGGACCGGTACCCCGGCCACCGGCGCACGCGAACTGCCCGTTGGCTCCGACACCCCCTCGTCCTCCGGATCCCCGTCGGCCGCCTCCGCGTCCCGGTCCGCCGAGGTCGCGCACGGCAGGCTGCGCAGCCCGGACACGCAGCTCTGCCTCGACGCCGCCCGCGGCCTGGCCCGGCCCGGAGCGGGCATCGTCCTCGCGGGATGCTCGGCGGCCCCGTCACAGCAGTGGTCGTACCAGGACGACGGCCTGCTGCGCAGCGCCGCCGACCCGACGCTCTGCCTGGCGGCGGACCCCGGCCACCGGACGACCGCGCTGGTCAGGTGCCTGGTGCACGCCGGTGAGACCTTCTTCGATCTGACCGTCCGCGGGGAACTCCTGCTGCGGCGGGACGACGGCCTGGTCGTCGCGCGCGCCGCCGGCCGGCCGGGAGCGCCCGTGGTGGTCACCGAACGGGACGGCTCCGGCGGACAGCGATGGGTGTTCGACACGGCCGAGGCGGCCCCGGCGGCGTCCGGTCCGGCCGCGGGGAGTACGGCGCGGCCGCCCGCTCCGGGCACACCCGGCTCCCCCGACCTGCCGGCGCCGCGCGGTGACCGGTCCCTCGCCCCGGACACCGCGCCTGCGCCCGCCCAAACCGCGCCGGCAGCGCCGGAGTTCGAGACGAGGGTCGCCCAGGTGCAGTGCTGCGATCAGCCGGCCGGCCCGGCCGGGCCGCCGGTCGCCGCGACGCTCCTCGACGCGCTCCCGGCGCCCGCCGGGGTGTCCGACGCGCTCGGGAACGTCGTCACGGACGTGACCGGAGTCCTCGGCCGCTGAGCCGCGAACCGGAGGGAGGGGCCGCCCGAGGGGAGTGGCTCCTCCCTCCTCTTGTGTCCTTCTCGCTCCTCTTCTCTCGCGCTCCCCGCGCCCTCACGGTGGTGGCCCCCCAGCTACGAGGTGCAGACGTCCCTCAGCTCCGCGGCAGCCTTGTCGATCTCCGCGGAGTCGGGCCGGTTGCCGTCGAGGACGTCCTGGTTGTAGTCCTCGACGGCCTGCTGGAGGTGGTCGACCGCCTTGTCGACCTTGCTCGCGCCGGACGAGCCGTCGTCCGACTTGTCGTCGATCTTGTCCAGCTTCTTCTCGATGGTGTCGACGGAGTCCTCGGTCCGCGTCGGATCCTCGATGGCGTCGGCTCCGGCCTTGTCGATCGCCGTGATGCTGTCAGCGATGTCGTCCGCGGTGGAGAGGCAGTCGACGGAGTCGCCGAACTCGCAGCCGGTGAGCAGTCCGGCGGTCAGCGCGACGGCTGCCGCTGCGGTGGCGATGACGGCGGTACGGCGTCCGCGTCGGCGGTACACGGCCATGGCGGGGTCCCTTCGGAAACGGTGGGGGCACGGTGGGTTCGGTTCTCCCTCCACGATGACGTGACCGCGCCGTCGTCACGAGGGGCCTCACCCCCGGACGGGTGGTGTAGCGGGCTACACCACGGATCGGCCCGGCTCCGGCCGACCCGGTAGGCTTCCCGGGACGGCATGGCTGTCCAGGGGACGTCGAACGGGAGGAACTCGCGGTGCACGTGCAGGAATGGCTCGACACGGTGCCCGCGGCCGCTGTCTACGCCCTGGTCGGCCTGGTCATCGGACTCGAGAGCCTCGGCATCCCGCTGCCGGGCGAGATCGTCCTGGTCTCGGCCGCGCTGTTGTCCTCCCAGCACGGCGGGATCAACCCGGTCGTCCTCGGCGCGTGCGCCACCGCGGGGGCCGTGATCGGCGACTCCATCGGCTACGCCATCGGCCGCAAGGGCGGACGCCCTCTGCTGGCCTGGCTCGGCGCGAAGTTCCCCCGGCACTTCGGCGAGGGGCATATCGCCACCGCCGAGCGGTCCTTCGAGAAGTGGGGCATGTGGGCCGTCTTCTTCGGCCGCTTCATCGCCCTGCTGCGTATCTTCGCCGGCCCGCTCGCGGGCGTTCTGCACATGCCGTACTGGAAGTTCCTCGTCGCCAACGTCCTCGGCGGCATCGTCTGGGCGGGCGGCACGACGGCCGTCATCTACTACGTCGGTGTCGTGGCGGAGTCCTGGCTGAAGAAGTTCTCGTACCTGGGCCTGGTGCTTGCGGTGCTGATCGGCCTGGCCTCGCTGCTGATCGTCAAGCGCAAAGCGAAGAAGATGCAGAGCGCCCCGCAGGAGGCCGGGGCGGAGGCGGAGACCGTGCCCGCCGCCGCCGAATAGGCGGCCCGCCCTACTCGTGCACCTTCCCGTGAGCCTTCGCCAGGTCCGCGTACAGGGTGCCGTTCAGCGTCACACCCTGCCGCTCCTCCTCGCTCAGCTCCCGCCGGACCTTGGCCGGTACGCCGGCGACCAGCGACCCCGGCGGGACCTCCATCCCCTGGGGTACGAGCGCCTGCGCGGCGACCAGCGAACCCGCCCCGATCACCGCTCCGTTGAGCACGGTGGCCCCCATCCCGACGAGACAGTCGTCCCCGACCCTCGCCCCGTGCACCACGGCGTTGTGGCCGACGGACACCCGCTCGCCGATCGTCACCGGAAAGCCGGGGTCGGCGTGCAGTGTCACGTTGTCCTGGATGTTGGCGTCCGCCCGGACCGTGATGCTCTCCACGTCGCCCCGCACGACGGCCCCGTACCAGACGCTCGCGCCCGCCTCCAGCGTCACGTCGCCGATCACCGAGGCGGTCGGGGCCACGAACGCCTCGGCGTCGATCTTCGGTTCCCTGCCGCCGATGCCCACGATCAGCGCCTTGTGCGTCATCACCGTCTCCTCGTGTCGGTCGTCCCACCGCACGGTACGCCACCCGGTGGGGCGAAGATCACAGGGCTGCGGGTCCGTGGCCGCACCGCGCGCTGAGTACGGTGAGCGGGTGCCGAAGCCCTGGAACACGTTCTCATCACGGCGGCGCCGACTGGTGCAGCGCGCCGTCCACGCCGGCTGGGCGTGGGTGCAGCGCACGGGCTCCGTCACCGCCGAGCATCCCGGACGCTTCCGCTTCGGCTCGATGGGCCAGGGCACCCGGCTCGCCTTCCCGCTCGGCACGGTCTTCGGGGAGCCCTGGATCCACCTCGGCGCGCACTGCATCGTCGGCGAGCAGGTGACCCTGACCGCCGGTCTGATGCCCGACCTGGACCTCGGCCCGGAGCCGATCCTGCGTCTCGGCGACGGCGTGGTGCTGGGCCGGGGCAGCCATGTCATCGCCGACACCACGGTGACCATCGGCAGCGACTGCTACTTCGGTCCGTATGTGTACGTCACGTCGACGAACCACTCCTACGACGATCCGCACGAGCCCATCGGCAAGCAGTGGCCCCGCATGGAGCCGGTGGAGATCGGCCCGGGGTGCTGGATCGGCACGGGGGCCGTGATCCTGCCGGGTGCGCGGATCGGACGGAACGTCGTCGTCGCGGCCGGTGCGGTGGTGCGCGGCACGGTGCCCGACCACTCCGTCGTCGCGGGGGCGCCCGCCAAGGTCGTACGGCGCTGGACACCCGCCGAGGGCTGGCAGCCGCCGCTGCGCACCCCGGCCCCGGTGCCGATCCCGGACGGGGTCACCTCGGACCAACTGGTCGCGCTGTCCGGACTCGACGAGGAGACGGCGGACGCCCTGGCCCGACTGGACCCCTAGGGAATCATCCCGTCGCCAGCAGCAGGGAGCCCACCAGGGCCAGGCCGGCGCCCGCCGCCTGGACCGCGCGCAGCCGTTCCCGCAGGAAGCCGCGCGCGGCGAGGGCGGTCACGACGGGGTAGAGCGAGGCGAGTACGGCGGCGACCGTGACCGGGCCGTGCTGCGCGGCGACGGCGTAGGTGCCGTTCGCGGCGACGTCGGCCAGCCCGACGAACCCGTACGCCGGCAGCGCGGACCGGCCCAGACCGCCCTCGGGAAGCGCGGGCGCCCCGCGGCGCACGGCCGTGCGGAGCGCCGCGCCGCCGGCGGCCACGCTGGTCACGCGCTGCACGAACAGGGCGAGGAACAGGCCGGTGACGGTCGTGGACGCCTCGGTGATCAGGACGAACACCGTGCCGAAGCCGAGCGCCGCCACCAGGGTGAGCAGAACGGCCCGCCGCTGCACCGGGGCGCCCCTCACCTGCGGGCCGGCCGCCAGGACGACCCCGATCACCGCGACCGCGATGCCCGCCGCCTGGACGGGGCCCGGCCGCTCGCCGAGGACCAGCCCGACGGAGACCGGCACGGCGACGCTCAGGGTGGCCAGTGGGGACACGACTCCCATGGGGCCGAGCGCCAGCGCCTGGTAGAAGGAGAACAGGGCGACGGGGCCCACCAGTCCGGCCGCGACCGCGAACCACAGGCGGGGGCCGGCCTCGCTCCAGCCCCCGGTGGCGACCACGATCGCCCCGAGGACGACGGCCGCGATCGACTGCGAGACCACGACCACGGTGAGCGCCGGGGCCCGGCGCGTCAGCAGCCCGCCGCCGAAGTCGGCCAGGCCCCACAGGAGGCTGGTGGCCAGAGCGAAGAGTGCTGTCACGGGGTCCCTCGCAGTACAGTTCGATGCACGATCAGGTACACCCCACGGTAGTACAGGGAAGTGAATCCTGGCATCCAGAATATTGGACTCCCGAAGTGGACGGAACGTGTCGGACCTCGAACTCCTGACCCAGTCCCTGGCGCGCAACGTCAAGCACTGGCGCGCGGTGCGCGGCTTCACCCTGGACGTGCTCGCCGCCCGGGCCGGTGTCAGCCGCGGGATGCTCATCCAGATCGAGCAGGCGCGCACCAATCCGAGCATCGGCACGGTGGTCAAGATCGGTGACGCGCTCGGCATCAGCGTCACCACCCTCCTCGACTACGAACGAGGCGCGAAGGTCCGTATCGTCCCGGCCGACCAGGCGGTACGGCTGTGGCACACCGACGCCGGCAGCTACAACCGGCTGCTCGCCGGCACGGAGGCGCCCGGGCCGCTGGAGATGTGGGACTGGCTGCTGATGCCGGGGGAGAGCAGCCTCTCGGAACCCCACCCCGTCGGCACGGTCGAGCTCGTGCACGTCACCGCGGGCGAACTGGCGCTCACCGTGGACGGCGAGGAGTACCGCGTCCCGGCCGGCGCGAGCGCCTCCTTCGAGGCGAGCGTCCCGCATGTCTACGGCAACCGGGGCGAGGTGCCGATGGAGATGGTGATGGCCGTCTCGGTGCCGCCCGTGCCCTGAGACGCCGCGTCCGTCGGGGGGGGGCGGCTCTTGTTAGCGTGCGGTCATGCGCGCACCGATCGGACACTTCGACACCGCCACCCCCGCCCCCGACTGCCTCGACGAGCTGGTCGCCCCGGTCGCCGACGCCGTGCGCCGCTGGAGCGGCAGCGTGCCCGCGGACGCGTTCGTCCACGTCGACACGGACCCGCAGTGGGCTGACACGGCCGTCTTCGTGGAGCACTACGGCCGGGAGCTGCTGGAGCAGTCCGCCAACTGCGTGGTGGTGGCCGGCAAGCGGGGCGGCGAGACGACCCTCGCCGCGTGCGTCGTGCTGTCCACCACCCGGGTCGACGTCAACGGCGTCGTGCGCCGCGAACTCGGCGCCCGCAAGGCCTCGTTCGCGGCGATGGACACGGCGGTGGGGGAGACCGGCATGGAGTACGGCGGCATCACCCCGATCGGACTCCCGGCCGGCTGGCCGGTGTTGGTGGACTCAGCGGTCGTCGACCTGCCGTACGTCCTGGTGGGCAGTGGGCGCCGGCGCGGCAAGCTGCTGGTGCCGGGCAAGGCGTTCGCCGAACTGCCGGGCGCGGTGGTGCTGGAGGGGCTGGGCGTCGCCTGACCTCAGGCCGTCGTGTGATGGGCGAGGACCAGATGCGGGTCGTCCTCGCCCGGCACCGGCGCCGGATCCGCGTGGACCAGCGCGGCCGTCAGGCGCGGCACGGCGTGCAGCAGGGCGTGTTCGGCGGCCACGGCGATGCCGTGCGCCCGGCGTACCGTCGCCTCGCCGTCCACGACGACCGCCACCTCGGCCCGCAGCCGGTGTCCGATCCAGCGCAGCCGCAACTCGCCGACCGCACGCACCCCTTCGACCTCCCGCAGCGCCTGCTCGGCGCGGTCGACCAGGGCCGGGTCGACGGCGTCCATCACCCTGCGGAACACCTCGCGAGCCGCGTCCCGCAGTACCAGGATGATCGCCGCCGTGATCGCCAACCCCACGACCGGGTCCGCGAGTCGCCACCCGAGGGCCGAGCCGCCCGCGCCCAGCAGCACCGCCAGCGAGGTGAAGCCGTCCGTGCGCGCGTGCAGTCCGTCCGCGACCAGCGCGGCCGAGCCGATCGAACGGCCGACCCGGATCCGGTACCGCGCGACCCATTCGTTGCCCGCGAAGCCGGCCAGCGCTGCCACGGCGACCGCGCCGACGTGCTCGACGGGGCGTGGGTTCATCAGCCGCTCGACCGCCGTCCACCCCGCGAAGGCCGCCGACGCGGCGATCGTCAGCACGATCGCGAGGCCCGCCAGGTCCTCCGCCCGGCCGTACCCGTAGGTGAAGCGGCGGGTGGCCGCCCGTCGGCCCAGCACGAAGGCGATGCCCAGCGGTACGGCCGTCAGCGCGTCCGCCGTGTTGTGCACCGTGTCGCCGAGCAGGGCCACCGATCCGGACAGCGCCACCACGAACGCCTGCGCGGCCGCCGTCACGCCCAGTACCGCCAACGACACCCACAGGGCGCGCATGCCCCGGGCCGAGGACTCAAGCGCCGGGTCGAGCTTGTCGGCGCTCTCGTGCGAGTGCGGCGTGAGGAGGTGGGCGACGCGGTGGCGCAGCCCCGGGGAGGGGGCGGGGGCGGGGGAGGAGTGGTGGTGCGGGTGCTCGTGGGCGTGCTCGTGGGTGCGGGCGTGGTCGTGGTCGTGGTGATGAGGGTGTCCGCGGTCGTGCCGGTGTCCGTGCTCGTGGTCGTGCCGCTCGCTCACGTCGATCCCTTCCGGTGCGCCGAGGTGGACGCGCGTCCGCCCACTCCGCCATTATGTGCGTATGAGCGCACGCATGCACCTGTCACCTGCACACCATGCGCATCCGCGCAGCCCGGGCGAGGAGCAGTTCGCCCTCGCCGCCGAGCTGCTCGCCCTTCTCGGGGACCGCACCCGGCTCGCCCTGCTGCACGCGCTGACCGCCGGCGAGGCCGATGTGACGACGCTGACGGACGGCGTCGGAGCGGCCCGGCCGGCGGTCAGCCAGCACTTGGCGCGGCTGCGGCTGGCCGGACTCGTGAGCACCCGCAAGGAGGGCCGCCGGGTGGTCTACGCCCTCTCCGACGGCCATCTGCGGCGCCTGGTGGACGAGGCACTGAACGTGGCGGACCACCGGCTGGGGGACGAGC
Source organism: Streptomyces sp. NBC_00637 (assembly GCF_045161545.1). Classification (NCBI taxonomy): domain Bacteria; kingdom Bacillati; phylum Actinomycetota; class Actinomycetes; order Kitasatosporales; family Streptomycetaceae; genus Streptomyces; species Streptomyces sp. NBC_00637. The sequence continues at coordinate 7,248,761 of NZ_CP109046.1, forward strand.
CGGTGCACGACTGACTCAGTAGTGCTCGGCCGTTCCCAGGTACTGCTCGGCGAACGCAGCGGCGGCGGCCGGAGAGGTGAACAGGCGGCGCAGCCGGGCGAACGTCGTGCCCGCCCGGAACGGGTCGCCGGCCGCGGTCCCGTGGTACACCTCGGACAGCCACTGGGAGAACTCCTGGTAGTCCCACACCCGGCGCAGAGCCGCCTGCGAGTAGTCGTCCAGGCCGTCGCCGTCACCGCCGTCGAGATACGCCACCAGCGCGTCACCCAGCAGAAACGCGTCGTGCAGGGCGAGGTTCATCCCCTTGGCGGCGATGGGCGCCACGAGGTGGGCCGAGTCGCCGGCGAGGAAGAGCCGCCCGTACGTCATCGGCTCGACCACGTAGTCGTGCATGTCCAGCACGCGCTTCTCGATCAGCCGCCCCTCGGTGAGCGGCGGGGCCCCCGCGGCCTCGAGTCGCTGGTGCAGTTCGGACCAGACCCGGTCGTGGGGCCAGTTCCCGGGGTCGTCGCCCGGCGGGCACTGGAGGTAGTACCGGGTCACCTCGGGACTGCGGGCCATGTGCCCGGCGAACCCGTTCGGGTGGACGCCGAACAGGACGCAGTCGGAGGACGGCGGCGCCTCGGCGAGCAGCGCCAGCCAGCCTATGCCGTAGTCGTGCCGCGCGATCCGGGCCCGCTCCGGCACCAGCGCGGCCCGGCCGACCCCGCGCGCCCCGTCGGCGCCCACGACGAAGTCGCAGGTGAGCACCTGCCGTGCGGCGGTGTCGGGGCAGATGTACGACACCGAGGGACGGGCCGTGTCGAGGTCGTGCAGCTCGACGTCCCGCACGGAGAAGCGGGCGTCGCCGCCGCGTCCGTCGACGTACTCGTGGACGAGGTCCGTCACCAGCAACGGCTGGGGATACACCCAGTGGTGATGGCCCGTCAGCTCGGTGTAGGGAAAGCGGTAGCGCTCGCCGCCGAAGCGGAACTCGCACGCGGAGTGCTGCTGGGCGCGCGCCAACAGGTTCCCCGCCAGGCCCCGTTGCCGCAGCTCTCGGACGGCCCACTCCTCGATGACTCCGGCACGCGGCCGCCGTTCGACGAACTCACGGCTCTCCGTCTCCAGGACGACGCAGTCGACGGACGCGGCCCGCAGGATGTTCCCGACGGTGAGACCCGCGGGACCCGCGCCCACGACGACGACGGGAGTGTGGTGGGGGGAAGGGGAGTTGGTGGTCACCCGCACATTATGGGCGGGCCCCACGGCACGGACGGGAGAGCGCCGGCGGTCAGCCCAGCCGGGGAATCTCGATCGCCGGGCAGCGGTCCATGACCATCTCCAGGCCCGCGGCCCGGGTCCGGTCGTAGGCCGCCTCGTCGACGACGCCGAGCTGGAACCACACCGCCTTCGCGCCCTTGGCGACCGCCTCGTCCGCCACGGCACCCGCGAGTTCGCCGTTGACGAAGACGTCGACGACGTCCACCTCGAAGGGGATGTCCGCGAGGGAGGCGTACCCCGGCTCCCCGTGCACCGTCTCCGCCTTCGGGTGGACGGGTACGACCCGCTTGCCGTGACGCCGGAGCACCTCGGCGACACCGTAGGCCGCCCGCCCGCGGTTCGTGGACAGGCCCACCACGGCCCAGGTGTCGCCGAGCCCGGTGAGGATCTTGCGGATCGTTGCCTCGTCGCCGTACACCGGCGGCCTCCTTGAGATCGGAAAGGAACAGTCCCCGCCTACAACAGCACGCACCGGACCCTGATTCCGGTCCCTGCCTGCGAAGTCGCGCCCACCCGCCTAGGCTCGCCTCGTGCTGCGCATCATCGACGCCCGAACCGGCGACCCCGTCGTCGCCGCCCCCCTCCGCCGTGGTCTGACCCGGGTGGAGGCCCATGCCTCGGGGTACGGGGCCGGGTCGCTCCGGGTCCTCCTCGTCGCCGACCTCCTCGTCCGCGCGCTGGAACTCGGCGGCACGCCCGTGTGGGCGCTGCTGTCCGGCGAACGCGATCAGGCGGAACTCCGGGCGGGTGCCACCGCCCTCGGCATGCACCCCTTCGAGGACGGGCGCGACCTCGGCGCGGGCGCCGGAGTGGGCGAGGCGCAGATCCTGCACGTCGTGGAGGAGGGCGGGCGAACCGCCGACGGGGTGTGTGTCGCCGTCGCGCCGGCGGAGGGCGCGGTGCCCGGTGGGCCGGGATCGGGCCGGGCTCCGGCGGGTACGGACACCGACCCCGCCGTTCTGCGGCTCGCCCTTCTCTCCCGGCCCCGTAACGAGCCGCTGCGGCTCGACCCGGACGTGCTGGGCGAGGCCCGGGACACCCTCGGACGCTGGCGACGGGTCGTCGCCGCATGGGCGCGGCGTCCCTCGCGGCCGGTCCCCGAGGGAGTGCGCGCGCGGCTGCGTACCGCCTGGGAGGACGACCTGGACCTGCCCGAGGTGCTGCGGATACTGCGGTGGGTGGAGGACGCCGGCCCCGAGCTGCCGGACGGCGCCCGCTTCGAGAGCTACGCCTACGCCGACCGGCTCCTCGGCCTCGAACTCACCCGAGACCTCGGAGCCCCGGCGTGACCGCGCCCGGGGGCGGTACCGAAAGCGGGGGCGAGGACCGGGCCGGGGACGGGGCCGGGCGGCGCCGGCTGGTGGTGCTGCGGCACGCGAAGTCGGCCTGGCCGGACGGCGTCCCCGACCACGAGCGGCCGCTGGCCCCGCGCGGCCTGCGGGACGCGCCGACCGCGGGCCGCGCGCTCGCCGAGGCCGGCTGCGTCCCGGACCTCGCCCTGTGCTCCACCGCCGCCCGCGCCCGCGGGACCTGGGAGCTGGCCGCCGCCGAGTGGGACACCCCGGCCCCGGTGCGCTTCGACCCGCGGCTCTACGGCGCCGACGTCCCCGGGCTCCTGGAGGTCGTCCACGAGACGCCCGCAGAGGTCGGGACGCTGCTGCTGGTCGGGCACAACCCCGGCCTGGAGGAACTGGTCCTCGACCTGGCGGGGGACGGGACCGGCGAGGCCCTGGACGAGGTGCGGCTGAAGTTCCCGACATCGGCGATCGCCGTCCTGGCCTGGTACGGACCCGGCTGGCGGTCCCTGACCCAGGGCGCGGCCGTGCTCACGTCGACGACCGTCCCGAGAGGCCGAAAGCCCCAGGACACCTAGCGAGCGCCGCACACGCCACCGGCCCGCCCGCTCACCCGTCCCTCCCGCGGCGGCGGCTCGGCGATCACCGCTTAGGCTGGCCGGATGCAGGACGAGTACCGCACGGTCGCCCACGCGGGCGTGCACGAGACCGAGGTCAACCGTTCCCGCTTCCTGTGTGCGCTCGCCCCCGCGGCCACCGAGCGGGAGGCCCAGGCCTTCATTGCGTCCGTCCGCAAGGAGCACGCCGACGCCACCCACAACTGCTGGGCCTACGTCATCGGCGCCGATGCCTCCGTCCAGAAGGCGAGCGACGACGGCGAACCCGGCGGCACGGCGGGCGTCCCCATGCTCCAGATGCTGCTGCGCCGCGACATGCGGTATGTCGTCGCCGTCGTCACCCGCTACTACGGCGGGGTCAAGCTGGGCGCGGGCGGCCTCATCCGGGCCTACGGCGGCGCGGTCGGCGAGGCGCTCGACACCCTCGGCACCCTCACCCGCCGCCGCTTCCGCCTGGCCACACTGACCGTGGACCACCAGCGCGCCGGCAAGGTGCAGAACGACCTCCACTCGACGGGGCGCGCGGTACGGGACGTCCGCTACGGCGAGGAGGTCACCATCGAGATCGGTCTGCCGGACGCCGACGTGGACGCCTTCCGCGCCTGGCTCGCGGACGCGACGGCGGGGACGGCGGGGTTCGAGCTGGGCGGGGAGGCGTACGGGGACGCCTGACGCGGCGGCGGGTGACTCGGTGATTCGTCACACGCTCGGCGCACTCGTGGGCGAGATGTCCGCAACGCCCCCGTATGTCGGTCGGCATGACGGTGCGATACGGGAGTAACCGCCCGTGATGTCAGACCCGGCCGTTAGTCTCGGGGATCATGAGGCTCCTGCACACTTCCGACTGGCATCTCGGCCGGGCGTTCCACCGGGTGAACATGCTCGGCGCCCAGGCCGAGTTCATCGGTCACCTCGTCGCGACCGTGCGTGAGCGCGAGGTCGACGCGGTGGTCGTGTCGGGAGACGTGTACGACCGCGCGGTGCCCCCGCTCGCCGCGGTCGAACTGTTCGACGACGCCCTGCACCGGCTCGCCGCCCTCGGCGTACCCACGGTGATGATCTCCGGGAACCACGACTCGGCCCGCCGGCTCGGCGTGGGCGCCGGGCTCATCGACCGCGCGGGCATCCACCTGCGGACGGATCCGGCGGCGGCGGGGACCCCGGTGGTCCTCCAGGACACGTTCGGCGAGGTCGCGTTCTACGGTCTGCCCTATCTCGAACCCGCCCTGGTGAAGGACGAGTTCGGTGTGGAGAAGGCCGGTCACGAGTCCGTGCTGGCCGCCGCGATGGACCGGGTCCGGACCGACCTCGCCGCTCGCCCGCGCGGCACACGTTCCGTCGTCCTCGCCCATGCCTTCGTCACCGGCGGCGAGCCCAGCGACAGCGAGCGGGACATCACCGTGGGCGGGGTGGCCTCCGTACCCGCCGGGGTCTTCGACGGCGTCGACTACACGGCGCTGGGGCACCTGCACGGCTGCCAGACCCTCACCGAGCGCGTGCGCTACTCCGGCTCCCCGCTGCCGTACTCCTTCTCGGAGAGCGAGCACCGCAAGACCATGTGGCTCGTCGACCTCGGCGCCGGCGGGGAGCTCGACGCCGAGCGGATCGACTGCCCGGTGCCGCGCGCCCTGGCCCGGATCCGCGGCCCCCTGGAGGAGCTGCTCGCCGACCCCGCCCTCACCCGCCACGAGGAGGCGTGGGTCGAGGCGACCCTCACCGACGCCGCCCGCCCGGCCGACCCCATGGCCCGGCTCGTCCGGCGCTTCCCGCACACGCTCAGCCTCGTCTTCGCCCCCGAGCGCGCACCCGACGACCCCGACGTGTCCTACGCACGGCGCCTCGCCGACCGCACCGACCAGGAGATCGCCGAGGACTTCGTGGCCCATGTGCGCGGGGCGGGCCCGGACACCGGGGAGCAGGGCGTGCTGCGGGACGCGTTCGACGCGGTGCGCGCGGAGAACGCGGTACGGGAGGTGGCGCGGTGAGGCTGCACCGGCTCGACCTGACGGCCTTCGGCCCCTTCGGCGCCCCCCAGAGCGTCGACTTCGACGAACTCTCCGCCGCCGGGATCTTCCTGCTGCACGGGCCGACGGGCGCCGGCAAGACCTCCGTCCTGGACGCGGTCTGCTACGCGCTGTACGGCTCCGTACCCGGCGCCCGGCAGAGCGGCCAGGGCCTGACCCTGCGCAGCGACCACGCGGCGCCCGGCACCCGTACCGAGGTCACCCTCGAACTCACCGTCGCGGGGCGCCGCCTGGAGATCGCCCGGCAGCCGCCCTGGGAGCGGCCCAAGAAGCGCGGCGCGGGCACGACCGTCGAGAAGGCGCAGAGCCGGCTGCGTGAGTACGACGCCGCCGGCGGCGCCTGGAAGGAACTCAGCCGCTCCCACCAGGAGATCGGCGAGGAGATCACCCAGCTGCTCGGCATGAGCCGCGAGCAGTTCTGCCAGGTCGTGCTGCTGCCCCAGGGCGACTTCGCCCGATTCCTGCAAGCCGACGCCGAGGCGCGCGGCCGACTCCTCGGCCGCCTGTTCGACACCCGCCGCTTCGCCGAGGTCGAGAAGCGGCTCGTCGAGCGCCGCCGCGCCACCGAGGCACGCGTGCGTGAGGGCGACTCCGCCCTGCTCGCCGACGCCCACCGGATGCAGCAGGTCGCCGGGGACGCCATGGAGCTGCCCGAGTTCGCCCCGGGCGACCCGGGGCTCGCCGAGGCGGTGCTGGCCGCGGCCGCCGTGGCCCGCAGCACCTCCCGTGAGCTGCTGACGACCGCCCACGGCGGCCGCCTCGCCGCCGAGTCCGCGCAGGCCGCCGCCGAGCGCGCGCTGGACGACGTCCGTGAACGGGCGCGGCTCCAGCGGCGGTTCGCCGACGCGCGCGAGCGGGCCGCCGTACTGGAGGAGCGGGCGGGCGAGCATCGGGACGCGCAGGCGCGGATGGAACGGGCACGGAAGGCCGAGGCGGTGGCGCCCGCCCTGGAACTGCGCGAAGCCGCCGAGACCGAGCACACCCAGGCGTCCGCGCGAGCGGCACGCGCGCGGGACCTGCTGCCGCGGCGGTACGCGGACGCCGGAGCCGCCGGGCTCGCCGCCGCCGCACGCCGGGCCGCCGAGGAACTGGGCGGCATGGAGTCGGCCCGCCGGGGAGAGCGACGGCTGGCCGGTCTCGTCGCGGAACGGGCCGACCTGGACCGGCGCGAGCGCGACGACGAGGACGTCCTGACGGAGACCGAGGCCTGGCTCGCCGACTGGGACACCACCCGCGAGGCTCTCCGGGCCCGTATCGAGACCGCACAGGAGGCCGCCGCCCGCGCCGAACAGCTCGACGGCCGGCGCGAGCCGGCGCAGCGGCGCCTGAAGGCGGCCCGGCTCCGCGACGAGCTGGCCCGCGACCTGGAGGCCGCGCAGCGTAAGGCCCTCGACTCCGGGGAGCAGGCGCAGACGGCCCGAGCGCACTGGCTCGACCTCAAGGAACAGCGCCTGAACGGCATCGCCGCCGAACTGGCCGCCACCCTCGCAGACGGGACGCCGTGCGCCGTCTGCGGCGCCACCGAGCACCCCGCGCCCGCCCGCAAGGTCGAAGGACATGTCGACCGCGAGACCGAGGAACGGGCGCTCACCGCCTCCCGGCGCGCGGAGGAACGGCACGCCCAGGACGAACGCGAGCTCGGCCTCGTCCGAGAGGCGCTCGCGGCCGCGACCGCCGAGGCCGGCGACACCCCGACGGACCGGCTCGCCGCCGAGGCCCGGGAGGGGGAGGAGGCCTACACGCGGGCGCGCCGGGAAGCCTCCGCCCTGCACCCCGCGCGTGAGGAACTGCGTCAGGCGGAGCAGGAGTACGAGCGCCGTACCGCCGAGCAGCGCGAGGCCGCGGTACGGACCGCGTCCCGGGTGGGGCACCGGGAGCGCCTGGAGCGCGAACGGGTCACCCTGGAGGAGGAGCTGGCACAGGCCCGGGGGTCCGCGCAGAGCGTCGCCGCGCGGGCCGCCGAACTGGAGGGGCTGGCCGCACGGCTCACCGACGCCGCCGACACCGCCCGCCTCGCCGAGGGGAGCGCCGAGCGTCTCAAGGCGGCCGACGGACGCCTCGACGAAGCCGCCTTCCGGGCCGGCTTCGACACCCCGCGGGCCGCCGCCGACGCCCTCCTCGACGACACCGCCCACCGTGAGCTGCAACACCGGCTGGACGCCCGGCAGTCCGAGGAGGCCGCCGTGCGGGCCGTCCTCGCCGAACCCGACACCGTGGCGGCGGCCCGGCAGCAGCCCGCCGACGTCGCGGCCGCGGAACGGTCGGCGGCCGCCGCGGCCGAGCGGCTGCGCACGGCCGCCTCCGCCCAGGACGCCGCCGCCCGCCGCTGCGCCGAACTCGACCAGCTCTCCGCGCGCGCGAGCGACGGGGTACGGCGGCTCGGTCCGCTGCGCGAGGAGTACGACCGGGTGGCCCGCCTGGCCGGCCTCACCGCCGGCACCTCCGCCGACAACGAGCGCAAGATGCGCCTGGAGGCCTACGTCCTGGCCGCCCGCCTCGAGCAGGTGGCCGCGGCCGCGACCGTCCGCCTGCACCGGATGTCCTCGGGCCGGTACACCCTCGTCCACTCCGACGACCGGGCCGGGCGCGGGCGCAGCGGGCTCGGGCTGCATGTCGTCGACGCCTGGACCGGGCGGGAGCGGGACACGGCCACGCTGTCGGGCGGCGAGACGTTCTTCGCCTCGCTCGCCCTCGCCCTCGGCCTCGCCGACGTGGTGACCGACGAGGCGGGCGGGGTCCGCCTGGACACCCTCTTCATCGACGAGGGGTTCGGCAGCCTCGACGACCAGACGCTCGACGAGGTCCTCGACGTCCTCGACTCGCTGCGCGAACGCGACCGCAGCGTCGGCATCGTCAGTCATGTCGGCGATCTGCGGCGGCGCATCCACGCCCAGCTGGAGGTCGTGAAGGGGAGATCGGGGTCGGTCGTGCGGCAGCGGGGCTACCGGCCCACCGGACGCCTGGGAAGCGGCGAGGAGTAGACGACGCTGGTCGTCACCGAACCGAGCGCGCCGATCTTGCCCGACACCTCTTCGAGGTGCCGCATCGAACGGGCGGTGACCTTGATCACGAAGCAGTCGTCGCCCGTCACATGGTGCGCTTCGAGGATCTCGGGCGTGACGGCCACCAGGTCGTGGAAGGGCTTGTAGTTGCCGTTGGGGTAGCGCAGCCGCACGAAGGCCAGGATCGGCAGCCCCAGCCGCTCGGGGTCCACCACGGCCGCGTACCCCTGGATGACGCCCGCCTCCTCCAGCCGCCGCACCCGCTCGGTGACGGCGCTCGGCGACATCGCCACGGCGCGTGCCAGGTCGGCGAAACTGGCCCGGCCCTCACGCTGGAGGACCTCGAGAATGCGCCAGTCGGTGGCGTCCGGGGAATAAGCGGTCATGAGGGAGGGGTACCAGGGGAATCCCCGGCGGGGCAAGGCCGAGACCGGGGAATGCCCCTTCAGGAAGGGGGTGCGCCGGTCGTAGATTTCTGGTCACCGAAAGCAGTCGACCAGCCGGAACCCCACGGGAGGGCCCCGCGATGACCCCCATGACCCCCCTCACCCCACCCACCGCCGTGGCCGGCACAACCGTCACGACCGGCACGGCCGCGACCGCCGCCAACCCCGTCCTGCGCGTCGCCCCCGCCGCCCCGGCCGAGGCCGCCGCCCACTTCCGGGCGAGCCTCGTGTTCTACGCCGACGTCTCCGACGTGGCGGCCGCCCTCGCCGCCGGTGGCGACCCCGGCTTCGTCGTCCTGGACTCCCGCTCCACCGAGTCCTGGGACCAGGGCCACATCCCGGGCGCCGTCCACCTGCCCACCGCGCTCATCGCCGAACAGGCCGCGGGGCTCCTCGACCGGGACGTGCCGGTCGTCACGTACTGCTGGGGGCCCGGCTGCAACGGCGCCACCCGCGCCGCCCTCGCGCTCGCCGAACTCGGCTACCGGGTCAAGGAGATGCTCGGCGGCTTCGAGTACTGGGCGCGCGAGGGCTTCGCGTACGAGACCTGGGAGGGCGGCGGCCGGCGCGCCGCCGATCCGCTCACCGCGCCCGTCGAGGCGGAGAACTGCGGGTGCTGACGCGGAGAACTGCGGGTGCTGACAGCGGGTTCGGGACCGGCCGGCGACCGTACCGCCGCCGGCCCCGAGGCGTGACTCAGAGCTGTGCCAGCTCCTCGACCAGGTCGTCCAGACCCAGCGAGCCCTGCGAAAGGGCCGCCATGTGCCAGGACTTGAGGTCGAAGGCGTCGCCGTGGCGCTCACGGGCCTTCTCCCGGCCCAGCAGCCAGGCCCGTTCACCGAGCTTGTAGCCGATCGCCTGGCCCGGGATGGTCAGGTAGCGGGTCAGCTCGCTCTCCACGAAGTCCGCGGGTCGGCTGCTGTGGGCGCCGAAGAACTCCTGGGCCAGTTCCGGGGTCCAGCGCTCACCCGGGTGGAAAGGGGAGTCCGCCGGGATCTCCAGCTCCAGGTGCATGCCGATGTCGACGATGACCCGGGCCGCCCGCATCATCTGCGCGTCCAGATAGCCGAGCCGCTGCTCCGCGTCGGTGAGGAAGCCGAGTTCGTCCATCAGCCGTTCCGCGTACAGCGCCCAGCCCTCGCAGTTGGCGCTGACCATGCCGACGGAGGCCTGGTACCGGGAGAGGTTCCCGGCGACGTGCGCCCACTGCGCGAGCTGGAGGTGGTGACCCGGGACGCCCTCGTGGTACCAGGTGGAGACGAGGTCGTAGACCGGGAACCGGGTCTGTCCCATCGTCGGCAGCCAGGTACGGCCGGGCCGGGAGAAGTCCTCCGTCGGAGGCGTGTAGTACGGGGCGGCCGCGCCGCCGGGCGGGGCGATCCGCGACTCCACCTTCCGTACCCGCTCGGCGAGTTCGAAGTGCGTGCCGTCGAGCGTCTCGATCGCCTGGTCCATCAGGCCCTGGAGCCAGTCGCGGACCTCGTCGACGCCCTCGATGTGCTTGCCGTGCTCGTCGAGATGGGCCAGAGCCACCCAGGGGGTCTCCGCGCCCGGCAGGATCTTCTCGGCCTCCTGCTTCATCTCGGCGAGCAGCCGGTGGTACTCCGCCCAGCCGTAGGCGTAGGCCTCCTCCAGGTCGAGGTCGGTGCCGTTGAAGTAGCGGGCCGCGCGGGCGTACCGCTCGCGGCCGACGGTGTTCGGCGCGCTCTCGATCGTCGGCGCGTACACGTCGCGCATCCAGTCCCGCAGCTCCACGACGGCCGCGGTCGCCGCGCGGGCGGCCTCGTCCAGCTCCGCGCGCAGCGCGTCCGGCCCGGTGGACACGAAGTCCTCGAACCAGCCGCGGCCCTCGCCGTCGGTGTCCGACCACTCGGTGAGCTGTCCGACGAACGTGGCGGTCGGCCGCGGCGCCGCGTACAGCTTGCGCTCCAGACCCAGCGCCAGGGACTCCCGGTACCCCGCGAGGGCCGCCGGCACCCCGCGCAGCCGCTCGGCGACCGCCGCCCAGTCCGCGTCGGTGTCGGTGGGCGTCACGGTGAACACCTCACGCACGTGATGCGGAGGAGTGGCCATGTTGCCGACGGCGCGCAACGCCTCGTCGGCGTCGTGCACACCGAGTTCCGCGGTCAGACGCTCGCGCAGCAGGCGTGCGCACCGGCGCTCGATGTCACTTTCCGCGCCGGGCCTCCGCTCCGCCTCGTCGAGCCTGGCCAGGGTGTCCCGCGCGAGCCGCGCGAGCGCCTCCTGGCCGGTGGGCGAGTAGTCGGGCAGACGGCTCGAACTCTCCTGAACGCCGAGATACGTACCGGTCACCGGGTCGAGGGCGATGAGGTCGTCGACATACGCGTCGGCGACCTCGCGGGGAAGCGGGCTGCTGGTCTGTGACATGGGCTCCATCCTCGTACGAGGCGGTGGCGCACGTCACGCGGATTGTCCCGAAGCCGTCGGCGGCAGCAGCGGTCCGCACTCCCACTGCTGGAATATCAGCCGTGTCTCCACCCGGGCCACCTCCCGCTGCGAGGTGAACTCGTCGAGCACCAGACGCTGCAGATCCGCCATGTCCGCGACGGCGACATGGACGAGATAGTCGTCCGGCCCGGTCAGGTGGAACACGGTGAGCGCCTCCGGGAGCCCCCTGATCCGCTCCACGAACGGCCCCACCAACTCCCGCCGGTGCGGCCTGACCTGTACCGACAGCAGCGCCTGCAGACCACGCCCGAGTTTGGCCGGATCGAGCCGCAGCTGATGCCCGAGGATCACGCCCGAGCGGCGCAGTCGGGTCACGCGGTCCAGGCACGTCGACGGCGCGACCCCGACCTGCGCCGCGAGATCGCGGTAGGTGGTCCGGGCGTCGTTCTGGAGCAGCCGCAGCAGCTGGAGATCGACCGGGTCCAGTACGACGGATTCAGCCATTGGCCGAACGTAGCACGGTGTTCGATTACAGGGAGCCGTTCGATGTTCACCCTGCGGTCCATGGACTCAGTCTCAGCGAGCACGCACGCGTACGACGAGGTACGCGCACCCGCGTCGAGAGCGCCCCGCGCACTGGCCACCGAGGCCGTACACGCAGGGCGGGACGACCTGGCCCGGCAGGGCCTGCACGCCCCGCCGATCGACCTGTCCACCACCTACCCCTCGTTCGACAGCCGCGCCGAGGCCGCCCGCATCGACGCGTTCGCCGCGACGGGCGCGGAGCCGGAGGGGCCGCCCGTCTACGGACGGCTGGGCAACCCGACGGTCGCCCGCTTCGAGACGGCCCTCGCCCGCCTCGAGGGCACCGAGAGCGCGGTCGCGTTCGCCAGCGGGATGGCGGCGCTGAGCGCCGTGCTGCTCGCGCGCGCCTCGACGGGACTGCGGCACGTCGTCGCCGTCCGCCCCCTCTACGGTTGCAGCGACCATCTGCTGACCGCAGGGCTGCTCGGCTCGGAGGTCACCTGGACCGATCCTGCGGGGATCGCCGACGCGCTGCGCCCGGACACCGGTCTCGTGATGGTCGAGTCGCCGGCCAACCCCACGCTCGCCGAGGTCGATCTGCGGGCCGTCGCCCACGCCTGCGGCTCGGTCCCGCTGCTCGCCGACAACACCTTCGCCACGCCCGTGCTCCAGCGCCCCGCGGAGCAGGGTGCGCGGCTCGTGCTGCACAGCGCCACCAAGTACCTGGGCGGGCACGGGGACGTGCTGGGGGGTGTGGTCGCCTGCGACGAGGAGTTCGCCGGGCGGCTGCGGCAGGTACGGTTCGCCACCGGCGGCGTCCTGCACCCGCTGGCCGGCTATCTGCTGTTGCGGGGCCTGTCGACGCTTCCGGTGCGGGTGCGGGCGGCCTCCGCGACCGCCGCCGACCTCGCCGGGCGGCTGGCCGCCGACCCGAGGGTGGCGCGGGTCCACTATCCGCGGATCGGCGGCGCGATGATCGCCTTCGAGGTCCACGGCGACCCGCACGAGGTGATCGCGGGGGTCCGGCTGATCACCCCGGCCGTCAGCCTCGGCAGCGTCGACACCCTCATCCAGCACCCGGCGTCCATCAGCCATCGCATCGTGGACGAGCGGGAACGCCGGGGCGCCGGCGTGAGCGACCGGCTGCTGCGGCTCTCGGTCGGCCTGGAGGACGTCGAGGATCTGTGGGGGGACCTGCGAGGCGCGCTCGGCGCGGGCACCACGGCCGCACCGTCCGAGCGCGGAGCCGCGGTCGTGTGACGTATGCGGTGACGCGCACGCGGTGACACGGGGGGAGCGACGACGCGAGACCGACGATGCGCATGTCGCGATACGTGAGGGGCGACGCGTGAGGGGCGACGCGTGAGCGGTGACGCGTCCGCCGCGACGCGTGAACGGTGAGTCGTATGCGGTGGCCCGTGGCGTCAACCGAATGCCGACGGCCCGGCGGTGCTTCGTACCGCCGGGCCGTGCGGGGGTCCGTGTCCGCGCGGGGTGGACTCAGTCGCGGGCGACGCGCTCGTCGTACCGCCCGGATCCGGCCTGCGCCCGGGCGGCGGCGCCGTGCAGGCGGGCGGTGATGACCAGCGTCCCCTCCTCGATCTGGTAGTCGAGGGGCAGGTCGAGGCCGCGCATGGCGGCGACCATGCCGGTGTTGGAGGCCTGCGTCACGGCGTAGACGCTCTCGCAGCCCGCCTCGACGGCCATCGCCACCAGCCGGCCGAGCAGTTCGGCGCCGATGCCGCGCCGCTGCCACTGGTCCTCGATCAGCAGGGCGACCTCCGTCTCGTCGCCGTCCCACAGCAGGTGGCCCAGGCCGACGACGCGCCCCGACGGGGTCCGCACGGCGAGGGTGCGGCCGAAACGGGGGCTGAGCAGATGCCGGAGGTAACGGTCGGCGTCTCCGACGGGGCCGTGGTAGCGCATCCCGAGCGTGCGCGAGGAGCACCGCTCGTGCATCGCCTTCGCCGCCGCCAGGTCACCGGTGTCGGCCCGGCGCACGGTGATGGCGTTGCCCTCGGGCAGTGTCAGCACGTCCTGGCCGCGCGGCACCCGCGGACCGAGCCGGGCGTCCAGCTCCACCAGGGCACGCGCGCGTGCGAACTCGGTCGGGGTGAACGGCAGATACGGCCGCTCCACGGTGATCACTCCGCCTTCCGGCGCGCGCAGGCGCATCACGGTGTCCTCCAGTACGCCCTCCACGGGCACGCCCTGTCGACCGCGGTCGGCGCCGCCCGGTGCGGCGGGCAGCGAGCGGATCGTGCAGCGACCGAGCAACTGGCGCAGAGCCAAGGGTAGTTCGGCCGCGTCGAGGGCGGTGCGGGTGGCCAGGCCGAGGACCCGGGTCGGCGCGTCCACCAGGTCGTGGGCGTCGGCCCGTTCGATCCAGGTGCCGCTGCCGCCCGCCAGTGCCACGGCCCGGGTGATCTCGGCCGCCGCCAGGGCGCCCGGGGCGCGCAGCAGGAACTCGTCCACGGTGTCCTGGCCCAGCGGGTGTGTCTGGAGGCTCAGGATGTCCACCCGGTGGCCGGCCAGCGCCGCGCAGAGGGCGGCCAGCGACCCCGGGGCGTCCTTCACCGTCGTCCGCATCCGCCACAGGACGCTCTCCTCGGCGACCTGCGAGGGGAGTTCGGACGGCCCGGCCTGCGGCTCGTCGGAGTGCGGCCGGGCGTCGGTATCGCTCGTCGGCGGTGCGTGACCGTGGCGCCGTGCCCACCAGGTGTGGAAGCCGGCCGTGGCGACGAGCAGGGCCGCGGAGACGGTCAGCAGCGCCGGACCGTCGGGTCCGTGTCCCACCAGGTTCGCCACCCCGTCGGCCGCGGCGACCGCGGTGAACAGCGCGGCGAGTTCCACCGCGTCCCGTCGCCAGTGGTGCACCGGGCGTCCGCGCTTCGCACGCGTCACATCAGACATGTCTCGAGTCATGAAGCCACTGTGGAGGAACGGTGTTGCGTGATCACGAACGATTTGTGACTGATGGGTAAAGGCTACGAATGCCCGATTTGTTAATTCTTCTACGATCGCCTCGTGCACCAGGTGTCACGACCGTGCCGCGCACCGGGGGATGACGCCGGTGCGCGGCACGTTTTCGAGGGTACGGGACGCCGGACTACTGGCCGACCCGTCCCGGCTGGAGCACCTGTGTGAACAGCACGGTTCCGTCCTGCTCGCGCAGACGCACCGTCAGCTCGCCGCTGCCGCCGTCGATGTCGACCTCGCCGAAGAACTGATAGCCGTCGGCGGGCGACACGTTCGAGGCGGTCGGCGCCTTCACGAACACCCGCTCGGGACCGAAGGTGCCGTCCAGCGCGCCGGCCGGGAAGGCGCCCGCGTTGAGAGGACCGGAGACGAACTCCCAGAACGGCTCGAAGTCGGTGAACGCGGCCCGCGACGGCTGGTAGTGCTGCGCCGAGGTGTGATGGACGTCGGCCGTCAGCCACACCGTGCCGGTGATCCGCCGGTGCTTGACGTACCGCAGCAGCTCGGCGATCTGGAGCTCACGGCCCAGCGGCGCGCCCGGGTCGCCCTGCGCGACGGCCTCGATGTTCGCCCTGCCCTCGGTGGCGTCGGGCACCACCAGGCCGATCGGCATGTCGGCGGCGATCACCTTCCACACCGCGCGCGACCGGGAGAGCTCCCGCTTGAGCCACTCCAGCTGCTCGGCGCCGAGGATGCCCTGCGGGTCCACGGTCTGGTCGTCCGGCGAATTGGCGTTGCGGTAGGTCCGCATGTCCAGCACGAACACGTCCAGCAGCGGCCCGTGGCGCACGACGCGGTGGACCCGGCCCTCCTTGGCGCCCGGACGCAGGATGGAGATCGGGAAGTACTCGCCGAACGCCCGCCGGGCCCGTCCCGCGAGCACGTCGACGCTCTTCTCCGTGTACCGGGTGTCGGAGGCGGCGATCACCTCGCCCGGGTACCAGTTGTTGCGGACCTCGTGGTCGTCCCACTGGATGATGGACGGCACCTGCGCGTTGAAGCGGCGCAGGTTCTCGTCGAGCAGGTTGTAGCGGAAGTTGCCGCGGAACTCGGCCAGCGTCTCGGCGACCTTGGACTTCTCCTCCGTGACGACGTTCCGCCAGAGGGTGCCGTCGGGCAGCGCCTGGGTCGCCGTGATCGGGCCGTCGGCGTAGATGTTGTCGCCGCTGCACAGGAAGAAGTCGGGATCGAGCCTCGCCATCGCGTCGTAGATGCGGTAACCGCCCAGCTCGGGGTTGATGCCCCAGCCCTGGCCCGCGAGGTCCCCGGACCACAGGAAGCGCACCCCGTCGCGGCGCCCCGCGGGCACGGTGCGGAACGTGCCGGTCACCGGCTCCCCGGTGCGCCGCGGGTCGTCCGGGTCGGCGAGCAGTACGCGGTAGTGGATCTGCTCGCCGGCCGGCAACCCGTGCAGCCGGGTGGTGCCGGTGAAGTCCGTACCGGCGCCGAGCAGCGGACCGTGCCATCGGCGGGCGCCCCGGAACGACTCGGTGGCCGCCGTCTCGACGACCATCCGCGCCGGCCGGTCCGAGCGCACCCACACCAGCCCGGAGTCGGAGGTCACGTCCCCGGCCTGCACACCCCAACCGGCCCGGGGCCGCCCGGACAGCGCGAAGGCGGGCGCCGCGCCGACGGCGGCGGGCAGGGTCAGGGCCGCGGACGCGGCGAGCGAGCCGCGCAGGACGCCGCGGCGCCCGGGAAACGGACTGGGTGACATGGATGCGCCTCCAGGGGCGGGAACCGGCCGGTGTGCACAGCCACAACTACTGGGGCGCCGCAGCGCGCACGGAAACCGCAAGTGAACAACTGGCCGCGGGCACACGGGATCCGACGCGCACGGCCCACGCCACCCCTGTCACCCGCCCGCGACACCCTGCGCCGTCAGGCGTACGGCCACCCGCGCGCGACACCCTGCGCCCTCGGACGTACGGCCACCCGCCCGCGACACCCTGCGCCGTCAGGCGTACGGCCACCCGCGCGCGACACCCTGCGCCCTCGGACGTACGGCCACCCGCCCGCGACACCCTGCGCCGTCAGGCGTACGGCCACCCGCCCGCGACACCCTGCGCCGTCAGGCGTACGGCCACCCGCCCGCGACACCCTGCGCCGTCAGGCGTACGGCCACCCGCCCGCGACACCCTGCGCCGTCAGGCGTACGGCCACCCGCCCGCGACACCCTGCGCCGTCAGGCGTACGGCCACCCGCCCGCGACACCCTGCGCCGTCAGGCGTACGGCCACCCGCCCGCGACACCCTGCGCCGTCAGGCGTACGGCCACCCGCCCGCGACACCCTGCGCCCTCGGACGTACGGCCACCCGCCCGCGACACCCTGCGCCGTCAGGCGTACGGCCACCCGCCCGCGACACCCTGCGCCGTCAGGCGTACGGCCACCCGCCCGCGACACCCTGCGCCCTCGGACGTACGGCCACCCGCCCGCGACGGCCTCCGTCTCAAGGCGTACGTGTCACCCGCCCGCGACGGCCTCCGCCATCAGGCGTACGCCGTCGCGGATCCGCGCGGGCGGCAGCTGCGCGTAGCCGAGCACGAGACGCAGGCGCGTGCCCCGCACGGCACGCGCGTGTGCGTACTCCGCCAGCGCGCGCACCTCGACGCCCGCCGCGGCCGTCCGCGCGAGGAACCGCTCCCGCGGCCCGTACCGCCCGGGAAACTCGGCGATGACGTGCAGCCCCGCCGCGATCCCGGACACCCGCGCCCCGGGGAAGTGCTCCCGGAGAGCGTCGACCAGGGCGTCCCGGCGCTCCCGGTAGGCCCGCTGGCAGCGGCGCAGCTGACGGTCGTAGTCGCCGCGCTCCACGAACCGGGCGAACAGCGCCTGGTCGAGGGTGGGATGGCCGAGGTCCATCGTCCGCTTGCGCTCGACGACCTCGTCGGCCAGCGCCTCGGGTACGAGCAGCCAGCCGAGCCGCAGGCCCGGCGCCAGCGACTTGCTGACCGACCCGGTGTAGGCCACGCGTTCGGGATCCAGGCCCTGGAGCGCGCCCACGGGCGCGCGGTCGTAGCGGAAGTCGCCGTCGTAGTCGTCCTCGACGACGAAGCCGTCCACCGATCTCGCCCAGTCGAGCAGCTCGACGCGCCGCCGCGCGGAGTACGCGAGCCCGGTGGGGAACTGGTGCGCGGGCGTCGTGACCACCGCCCGTACCCCGGACGACCTGAGCGGGCGCATGGCCAGCCCCTCGGCGTCGAGCGCCAGCGGTACGGCGGTGACGCCCGCCGCCGCGTACAGGGAGCCGTGCTGGGGGCTCCCGGGGTCCTCGACGCCGATGGCGCGCGTCCCGCGCGCGTGCAGCGCGAGCCCGAGCAGTGCCATCGCCTGGGCCACCCCGGAGACGACCACGAGGCGCTCCGGGTCGGCGACCACGCCCCGGCGGCGGGCGAGGAGCCCGGCGAGCGCGATGCGCAGCCGGGGCAGCCCGCGAGGGTCGGGATAGCCGAGCTCGTGGTGGGGCAGCCCGGCGAGCACATCCCGCTGCGCGGCGGCCCAGGCGGCACGCGGGAACAGCGACAGGTCCGGGGTGCCCGGCACGAAGTCGGCCCGTACGCCCGGGGGACGCGGAGCGAGGTCACGCGCGCGGGGCCGGGCCGCCCGGACGGCGCCGCTCACCCAGGTTCCCGCGCCGCGGCCGCTGCGCAGGTAGCCCTCGGCCGTCAGCTGCTCGTACGCCTCCGTCACCAGCCCTCGCGAGACGCCGAGATCGGCGGCGAGATCCCGGCTCGACGGCAGCCTGGTGCCCTGCGCTAGCCGCCCCGAGCGGATTGCGTCCCGCAGCGCGGCCTGGAGGGCGCGGCCCCGCGCGCGCGGCGGGGCCGCGACGGCCGGCAGCAGCAGCTCCCAGGCGGCCGACCCCGGCCGCGGGCCGGGATTGGTCCCCGATGACGTCATGGAAGTGGACCTTAACCGGGGCCGCCGCCGTTCCTAGCGTCGATTCCATGAACGCGACCACCCTGCGCGGGAGTCTGCTCGCCGCGCTCGCCTGTCTCCTCGTCGGAGCGTCCTTCACCGCCAACAGCGTCCTGGGCGCCTATCCCTACGCGGGTGGCCAGGCCCTGCGCTACGCCCTCGCCGGTCTGCTGCTCCTGCCGATGGCCGGGGCGGGGGCCGGGGCCCGGCTGCGCGCGGTCACCCTCCGCCAGTGGCTGCGCCTGGCGTTGCTCGCGGCGGTCGGGATGGTCGGCTTCAATGTGGCCGTGCTGGCCGCCGAGCGCTCGGCGGAACCCGCCGTCCCCGGCGTCCTGGTGGGCTGCGCGCCCGTCGTCGTGGCGGTCGTCGTCCCGCTGCTGGAGGGGCGGCGCCCCCGCCGTCGGGTGCTGGCCGGGGCGTCGCTGGTCGCCGTCGGCGCGTTCACGGTGCAGGGGTGGGGCCGCACGGACGGCGCGGGCATCGCCTACTCGGTCTGCGCCCTGGCGGGGGAGGTCGGTTTCGCGGTCCTGGCCGTGCCCGTCCTGCGGGTTCTCGGGCCCCGGCTGCTGTCCGCCACGGTGTGCGGGATCGCCGCGGCCGAGGCCGCCGCGACCGGTCTGCTGCTCGACGGCGGCGCGTGGCTGCGGCGGCCGGACGGCGCGGAGGCGGCCGCGTTGCTGTGGCAGGCGGCCGTCGTCACCGTCGTCGGCTTCGTGTGCTGGTACACGGGCATGCAGCGGATCGGCGCGGAGCGCGCCACGCTCTTCTCCGGGCTCATCCCGGTGGCGGCCGCCTGCACCGCCCCCTTCGTCGGAACGGGCTCCTACGGCCCCGCCCAGGGCGTGGGGAGTGCCCTGGTCGGCGCCGGAGTCGCCCTGGGGGCCGGGATGTTGCGACGCGGCCCCGGAACCTCAGCGGCTGCCGTCGAGAAGCACGCGGGCGACGAGCGCCGGGTCGTCGCTCATCGGGCAGTGACCGCAGCCGGGCAGGCGCACCAGGCGCGCGGCGGGGATGATCCGCTTGGCCCGGACGCCCTGGCGGCGCACGAGCAGCCAGTCGCGGGTGCCCCAGCCGAGCGTGACCGGGACCCTGGGGAGGTCGTCGGTGAACCGGACGGTGGCGCCGGCCCGCAGGGTCTGGTCGAACCCGGTGGCCTGGGCCAGGGCCAGCGTCTCGGCGACCACGGCCTCGGGTGAACGCCGGCCCGGACGGGCGTAGATGGTGCTGGTGAGGGCCGTCCGGCCGGCCGCGGTGCTCGCCAGCCGCTCGACGAGGGGCAGCGGCATCCGGCGCGAGATCTGCCGCATGGTGAGGAGCACGCCGAAGGCGTAGCGCCGCTCGGCCTGTGACCAGAACCCGGCGGGCGACAGCGCGGTGACGGACCGTACGAGCTTCTCGCGGCCGAGCTCCAGCGCGAGCAGGCCGCCGAGGGAGTTCCCCGCGACGTGGGGCCGGTCGAGCTCCAGCGCCTCGCAGAAGGCGGCGAACACGGCGGCCGTGCTGGGCAGGTCGTAGGCCAGTCCGTCCGGCAGGGGCGGGGAGGCGCCGAAGCCGGGCAGGTCCACGGCGATGACCTCGCGCTCCGTGGCCAGGATGTCCACCACCGGGTCCCACGCCTGCCGGTGGTGCCCGATGCCGTGCAGCAGGAGCAGCGGCTCACCCCGGCCCACGCGCGCGTAGGAGACGGTGACGGGCTGCGGGCCACTGGGGGAGGGGACCGTGAAGGAGACGGTGGCGGACATGGAGAGCTCCTCGACTGGACGGGCCGTGGACAGGCCGGCGGACGCCGTAGACAGCTTGTCAGCAATAGCTACCGACGGGTAGCCCCTGGGGGGCGCACCGCGCGGCCACCTTCGCTCCGCGCGGTTCCCCCGCGCGCGGACCCTGCCGGAGTGTCACGAAAACACGCCCGGATAACACGCAGTGAGCGCTTTCCTGTCGTACGCCTGTCGGCCTCACCTGGGATCGAGGATTGGTCTTGACCAAGGGTGGGGGCCGCCCTATGGTCGCAGAGAAGTACAACAACCTTTAATAAACAAGGGCGCGAAAAAACGCCGCCGGACCACGGCGATTGCGGAGGACAGGGTGGGGACCACGCAACTGGAATCGGTACCGGAACCGAAGTACTGGCATCTCAAGACCGTGCTCAGCGAGGCACTCGACTCGGAGTTCACCGTCGGCGAGATCCTGCCCAACGAGCGCGATCTGGCCGCCCGTTTCGGCGTCGCCCGCGCCACGCTCCGTCAGGCACTGGAGCAGCTCGAACTGGAGGGCCGTCTCCAGCGCCGCCGCGGCGTCGGCACCACCGTCGCGCCGCCGCGCATGGGCGTGCCCGTCGGCAGCGACCAGCAGGTCTGGCCGGGCACGGGCGACGACGCCTGGCAGCCCGTCGACAGCACGCTCGCGACACCGCCCGCGGTCGTCGCCACCGCTCTTGAGACCCCACGCGACCAGGGCGTGCACATCGTGCGCCGTTCGCGCGTCTCGCACGGCCAGCCCGTCGCGGCCGAACTGCTCTACGTCCCCGTGACGTCGGTGCCCGACCTCACCGCGATCGACACCCCGTCCGAGACGGCACGCGCGCGTGCCGTGCTGCGTGAGCTCCAGCGCCTCGAACTGGAGGGTCAGGACCGCGCCGTGGAGCTGGGCTCGGCCCGCGCCGACGACGCCCGGGAACTCGACCGGCTCCCCGGCGCCCCCGTCCTCGTCGTCACCACCCGCTTCTTCGCCGCGGGACGCACCGCGGCGCTCTCCGTCGCGACCTACCGCGCGGACACCTGCCGGCTGACGTTCGGCGCGTCCGGCGGCGTGGAGATACACCACGGGCCTGAGCGCGAGGCCTCCTGAACACCCGGTCCGCCGCGGGCCGGAGACGGCAGGCTCCCTGAACGGCCTGCACCCGGCCACCGCCGCCGCGCCCCGGAACTCCACCGGGGCGCGGCGCGTACCACCACTGACGACCGGTCACCACTGACGACCGGTCACCACTGACGGCCGGTCACCGCCGCGCCGTCACCGTCCCCTCGACCGCGAACAGCTGCTCCTCGACATGGTCGAGGGCGAGCCGCAGCGCCCCCGTCGCCACCGCCGCCTCGCCGAGCAGCGACAGCGCCACCCTGGGCGGGCGCAGACAGTAGCGCGCCAACTCGTTCCGCAGCGGCTCCAGCACCCCGTCCAGCCCGGCCGCCCAGCCGCCCACCACGACCAGCTCAGGATCGAGCGCCAGGACCAGCGCGGCCACGTCGTGGACGAGCCGCTGTATGAAGCGGTCCACCGCGGCCCGGGCCTGCTTGTCGCCCTCGCGGGCCTGCGCGAACACCTCGGCGACCGCCTGCTCGTCCAGCGGATGCAGCGGCTCGTCCGTCATGGACAGCAGTGTCTCCGGCGTCACCTCCCGGCCCAGCAGATGCAGCGCGCCGATCTCCCCGGCCGCCCCGCCGTAGCCCCGGTGCAGACGCCCACCGATCAGCGAGCCGGCGCCCGGGCTCAGCCCGGCCAGCACGAAGACGACGTCGTCGGACTCGGTGGCCACGCCCTTCCAGTGCTCGGCCACGGCCGCCGCGTTGGCGTCGTTCTCCACCAGCACCGGACACTTGAAGGAACGGCTCAGCCGCTCGCCCAGCCGCAGCCCCGTCCACTCGGGCAGCGCGGTGCCCAGCCGCACGGTTCCGTCCGCCTCCACGATCCCGGGCGTACCGACCCCCACCGCCCGCAGCGAGCTGCGCGGGACGCCCGCCCGGCGCAGCAGCTCGGCGACGGCCGTACGCAGTCGCTCCAGCCGTTCGTCCGCCGGTGCCGCCTCGTCGACGTCCTTGGCCTGCGCGCCCAGCACCCGGCCGTCCAGATCGGCCAGCAGCGCGGCCACGCGGTGCGAGCCGATCTCCAGACCCAGCAGGTGCCCGGCCTCCGCCCGGAACCGGAACCGTCGCGCGGGCCGCCCCTGGCGCCGGGCGACACTCTCGTCGGCCGCCTTCTCGACGACGAGCCCCGCCCCCATGAGGTCCTCGACGACCCCCTCGACGGTCGGCCGGGACAGACCCGTCACCCGGGTGATCTCCGTGAGCGTCGCGCAGTCCGCGGCACGCAGCGCGTGCAGCACCACCGCGGAATTGATCCTTCGCAGCAGCGAGGGATCCCCGCCGGTCAGCTGCCCCAACGTCCGTCCTTCCAGCTCGTCGCGCGTGTTGCGCGGATCGTACTCGGCGGAACGGACCCCGGCGAGTAAGGAATCCGTACCGATATCCACCGGCCCGTGCAGGCCCGCCCTATCCCGGCGCCACGAACCCCGACTCGTACGCCGTGATCACCGCCTGCGTCCGGTTCCTCGCCCCCAGCTTCGCCAGCACCGCGCCGGCATGGGACTTGACCGTCTCCGTCCCGACGACGAGCCGGGCGGCGATCTCGGCGTTCGACAGCCCGCGCGCCATCAGCCGCAGCACCTCCGCCTCCCGCTCGGTCAGCCCCGCGCGCTCCAGTGCGTCCCGGGCCGCCCGATCGCCTCCCCGGTCGCCGTACTCGGCGGCCAGCCGCCGCACCGACGCCGGGAACAGCAGCGACTCGCCCGACGCGACCAGGCGCACCGCGTGCACGATCTCGGCGGCCGGGGCCCGCTTCAGCAGGAACCCGTTCGCGCCCGCGCGCAGCGCGTCGTACACGTACTCGTCGTTCTCGAAGGTCGTCACGACCAGGATCTTCGGCGGCGCCTGCACCGTCCGCAGCACCGCGCGCGTGGCCTCGATCCCGTCCATCAGCGGCATGCGTACGTCCATCGCGACCACGTCCGGCCGCAGTTGCCGCACCAGCGGGATCACCGACGCCCCGTCCGCCGCCTCCCCGACGACCTCGATGTCGGGCTGCGCCTCCAGCACGGCACGCAACCCGACCCGCACCAGAGGTTCGTCGTCGACGAGGAGTACGGTGACCGGCATCCGGCCAGCGTAGATCAGCGCAGGGGCAGTTCCGCCCGCACCCGCCAGTCCCCCTCGTCCGGCCCGGTCGACGCCCGCCCGCCGAGCAGGACGGCCCGTTCCCGGATGCCCCGCAGCCCGCTGCCACGCCCCGGGCCCGCCACACGGGCCGTCAGCGGGTTGCGCACCTCCAGGCACAGGAGGCCGTCCGTGACCTCCACGCGGACCCGCAGCGGAACGGATCCCGCGTGCCGCAGCACATTGGTCAGCGCTTCCTGGAGGATGCGATAGCCCTCCCGGGACACCGGCCCCGGCACCGTCTCCAGCGCTCCGGTCAGCTCGGCGTCGACCTTCGCCCCGGAGGCCCGTGCCGCCTCCAGGAGCCGGTCGGCCTCCACCAGGGTCGGCCCGTCGCCCACCGGCCGCCCCGACTCCCGCAGCACACCGAGCACCCGCTCCAGATCCGCGAGGGCCGACCGGCCGCTCTCCTCGATCGCCGCCAGGGCCCGGTCGGTGAAGTCCGCGTCGCCGGCCGCCCGTGCCGCGCCCGCCTGCACCACCGCCACCGTCAACGCGTGACCGATGGAGTCGTGCAGTTCCCGGGCGATGCGGTTGCGTTCGAGCAACCGCTCCGTGCGTTCCTCCAGGGCGGCGAGGCGCTCGGCGGCGGACGGCCCCAGCAGCCCGCGTGCGACGACGGTCACCAGCTCGCCCAGCCCCACCACGGCCCCGTACAGGGCGAGGAGGGGGAACGGGACCAGCAGGGCCGGCCACCAGGACGGCGCCGTCCCGGGGAGGCCGGGCAGGCCGACCGGAACCCGCCACCCCGGGCCGGCCACCAGGTCGTGGACCAGGGCGGGCAGCCACACGCACGCGAACGTCGCCGCCGCGCCCAGCGCCATCCGCGCCTCCAGCCACAGCACCGTACGCAACCGGTCCCGCCAAGTCGCCGACGGCGCCACGGAGAAGCCCGGATCCGCGTCACCCGGCACCAGCAGCAGCCGCCTGCACCCCCTCGCCCGTGCGCACCGCCGGGATCAGTCCGACCGGCACGAGCAGCAGCGCGGGCAGCCACGGAGTCGACGGGTCGACGAACATCCAGACGCTCACGACCAGCATCGGCACCCACAGGTGCAGCAGTCGTGTGTAGGTCGTCCCCCGCCACAGCGGGCGCAGCAAGCGGCCCATGCCGGCCATCGTGGCAGGCGCCGCCGACAACGGTCTCCCCCGGGCGGGGGAGAAGTTCCCCACCGGCGGGGGAGGCCCGGGTCCGCGTCGGTGGCGAGAGTGATGCCCATGACCAGCATCGACGTCCGAGACCTCACCAAGGAGTACGGCCCCCGACGGGCCGTGGACCGCCTCACCTTCAGCGTGCGGCCCGGCCGCGTCACGGGCTTCCTCGGCCCCAACGGCGCGGGCAAGTCCACCACCCTGCGCCTCGTCCTCGGCCTCGACCGCCCCACCTCGGGCACCGCCACCGTCGGCGGCCGGCCCTACACCGCCCTCCGGCAACCGCTGCGGCACGTCGGCGCGTTGCTCGACGCGCAGGCCGCGCACGGCTCCCGGACCGGGCGCGATCACCTGCGCGCCCTCGCGGCGAGCAACCGGCTCGCCGCCCGACGGGTCGAGGAGGTGCTGGAGGCGACCGGTCTCGCCCCGGCAGCGCGCCACCGGGTGCGGACGTACTCCCTGGGCATGCGCCAGCGTCTGGGGATCGCCGCCGCGCTGCTCGGCGATCCCCAGGTGGTGCTCCTCGACGAACCGTCCAACGGCCTCGACCCCGAAGGCATCGTCTGGATCCGGTCGTTGCTGAGGCGGCTCGCCGCGGAAGGGCGCACCGTACTGGTCTCCAGCCACCTCATGAACGAGACGGCCTCCTTCGCCGACCACCTCCTCGTGCTCGGCCGGGGCCGCCTGCTGGCCGACACCCCCGTGCGGGACTTCATCGACGCGCGCGTGCGGCCGCGCGTGCGCATCCGTACGACCGACCCCGTCGCACTGAAGACCGCCCTCGCCCGGCACGGGCACGACGCGGAGGAACACGGGGACGGGCACTGGACGGTGCACCACGCGCGCGTGGACGACATCGGCCGCCTCCTGTCCCACTCCGGTGTCCCGCTGCTCGAACTGACCGCGCAGGAGGGCACGCTGGAGCAGGCCTACCTCGATCTGACCGCCGCCGAAGCAGAGTTCGCCACCCCGTCCGAGGAGGCCTGACCATGACCTTCACCTCCGCGCTGCACGCCGAGTGCCTCAAGATCCGTACGCTGCGCCCGTTGCTCGGCGGTCTGTGCGCGATGCTGTTGTCCACTGTCGCGTTCTCCGCCCTCTCGGCGCTGTCGGCGTCCTCGGCGAACGCCTCGGCCGGCCGGGACGCCGAGGACTTCGACCCGCTCTTCTCCGTCTTCCTCGGCGTGAGTTTCGGTCAGATCGCGGCGATCGCCTTCGCGACGACGGCCGTCTCGGCGGAGTTCCGGGGCGGCGCGCTGCGCCTCTCGCTGGCCGCGGTGCCGCAACGGGGCCGCTGGTTCGCCGCCAAGCTGACCGCGATCGCCCTGCCGGTACTCGCCGTCGGTCTGACCACCGGCCTCGTCACCTTCGCCGTGGGCAGCGCGATGCTGGGGGAGAAGGCGGACGGTCCCGGTCCGGCCGGCTGGCTGCGCGCGGTGGTGGGCTGCGGCGTATACCTGACGCTGATGGCGCTGCTCGCGGCGGGCCTGACAGCCGTTCTGCGGAGCGGGACGGCCACGCTGGCCGTCCTCGTGCCGTTCCTGCTGATCGTGTCCTTCGTGGTCGGCGACATGAGCGGCAACGTGGCGGACCTGCTGCCCGACCGGGCCGGCCAAGTCGTGCTCCACAGCAGGTGGGGCGGGTCTCTCGGCCCGTGGACGGGTCTCGCGGTGACGGCCGTCTGGACGGCGGCGGCGGTCATGGCGGGGGCGTGGCGGGTGCGGCGCGAGGACGCCTGACCGGGCAGCGGACTGACGGCCCGCCAATTGTCGGTGGCGGAGGGTTTACTGGAGGTCATGGACATCGACAGGTACCTCGGGCCCGGTCACCGAACGACGGCCTTGGTGACCAGTCACGGCCTGGCGGTCGCGGACGCCGCCGTGCGTCTCGCGGAGGCGGGGCGCTTCCACGACGAGCGGGAGAAGCTGGCCGGGGAACTGTCGCGGAGATGGGGAGCCCCGTACCACGTCGGACTGCAGACGGTCCGGCTGCGGACCGGGGCCGAGGAGATACCCGAGCCCTGGGCCGAGCTGAGCCTGCGGGTGGGGGACGTGTACCTGTGGCAGCCCGAGCGGCCTCGGGAGCACGGCCGCTGGGTGGCCCTGGGGGTCGCCGATCTCGACCCGTGCGACGAGATCCAGCTGCTCCTGGTCGTCACCGACACCGACCCGCCCTGACGACCGGCGCGAGCCGTCAGTCCTGCGCGGCCGCCCGCAGTCGCGCGAACTCCTCCGCCATCGTCGCCGCCGTCCAGTGCGCGTTCAGCCCGCTGGGGTTCGGCAGCACCCAGACGCGTGAGTTCCCGATCAGCCGCTCCTGCGGGCCCACCGCGGCCTTGCGGTCGTCGAACGCCGCCCGGTACGCCGTCACACCCACCACCGCGAGCCAGCGGGGCTCCAGCCGGGTCACCTTCTCCTCCAGCAGCCGCCCGCCGTCCCGGTACTCCCGCGCCGTGAGCTCGTCGGCCCGCGCGGTCGCCCTCGCCACCACGTTCGTGATGCCGAGCCCGTAGGACAGCAGCTCCCGCTGCTCGGCCGGCTTCAGCAGCCTCGGGGTGAAGCCGGACAGGTGCAGCACCGGCCAGAAGCGGTTGCCCGGGCGGGCGAAGTGGTGGCCGCTCGCCGCCGTCATCAGGCCCGGGTTGATGCCGCAGAACAGCACGCGCAGGCCGCCCGCGACGACGTCCGGTACGAGACGGTCGCGGGCGGCCTCCAGCTCCGCCTGGGTGAAGCGCGTCAGAGGATCGCTCCGGGGGCGTAACCGGCAGCCTCCGGACGCTGCTTCACGATCTCCTCGATCCGCCCGACGACCGTGGTCACCTGGGCCGCCGCGGCCCCCGTGAAGGACAGCTTGTCGGCCATCAACGCGTCCAGCCCGTCACGGTCGAGCGGGATCCGGTCGTCGGCGGCCAGCTTGTCCAGCAGCTCGTTGCGCTCGGCACCCTGCTCGCGCATCGCCAGGGCCGAGGCGACGGCGTTCTCCTTGATGGCCTCGTGCGCGACCTCACGGCCGACGCCCGCGCGCACCGCGCCCATCAGCACCTTGGTGGTGGCGAGGAACGGCAGGTAGCGGTCGAGTTCCCGGGCGACGACCGCCGGGAAGGCGCCGAACTCGTCGAGCACCGTCAGGAACGTCTCCAGCAGACCGTCGAGCGCGAAGAACGCGTCAGGCAGCGCGACCCGGCGCACCACCGAGCAGGACACGTCGCCCTCGTTCCACTGGTCGCCCGCCAGCTCGCCGGTCATCGACGCGTAGCCGCGCAGGATGACCATCAGGCCGTTGACGCGCTCGCAGGACCGGGTGTTCATCTTGTGCGGCATCGCCGAGGAGCCGACCTGGCCGGGCTTGAACCCCTCGGTCACCAGCTCGTGACCGGCCATCAGCCGGATCGTCTTCGCCAGCGAGGAGGGGGCCGCCGCGAGCTGCACCAGCGCGGTGACGACCTCGTAGTCCAGCGACCGCGGGTAGACCTGGCCGACGGAGGTGAACGCCTGCGAGAAGCCCAGGTGACCGGCGATCCGGTCCTCCAGCTCGCTGAGCTTCGCGGCGTCGCCCCCGAGCAGGTCCAGCATGTCCTGGGCGGTGCCGACCGGGCCCTTGATGCCGCGCAGCGGGTAACGCCCGAGCAGTTCCTCGACCCGGCCGTACGCGACGAGCAGCTCGTCGGCGGCGGTCGCGAACCGCTTGCCGAGGGTCGTGGCCTGCGCGGCCACGTTGTGCGAGCGTCCGGCCATGACGAGCTCGCCGTACTCGCCGGCCAGCCTGCCCAGGCGTGCCAGCACGGCCACCGTGCGGTCGCGGACGAGTTCCAGCGAGAGCCGGATCTGGAGCTGCTCGACGTTCTCCGTCAGGTCGCGGGACGTCATGCCCTTGTGGACCTGCTCATGGCCGGCGAGGTCGTTGAACTCCTCGATCCGGGCCTTCACGTCGTGCCGCGTGACCTTCTCACGCTCGGCGATCGAGGCCAGGTCGACGGTGTCGAGGACGCGCTCGTAGTCGGCGATCGCCGCGTCCGGCACCTCGATCCCGAGGTCCTTCTGAGCCCGCAGCACGGCGAGCCAGAGCTGACGCTCCAGCTTCACCTTCTGCTCGGGCGACCAGAGCGTGGCGAGCTCGGCGGAGGCGTAGCGTCCGGCGAGCACGTTGGGGATGCGGGGCTTGGCGGGAGCGGAAGTCACGTGTACGGATTCTACTGGCGATTCGTGCAGGCCAGCGCCACGGCCCCGCTCGTCGGAACCTACGAGACCGGCGTCACTCCGCCCGTGGGGCCCCGTGCGGCCCGGTGATGTGGCCCGGTGCGGTCCGCCCGGGCCCGGTCGTGCGGCGGCGCGGTGTGCGCGAGCGGCTACGCCCGCTCCTCGTACGGCAGCAGATCGGGCCGCTTCGGCGGCAGCCCGTCCCCGGAGGACCGGCCGGTCAGACGGCGGCCTATCCAGGGGAGGAGATACTGCCGCGCGAACCGGGCGTCCGCGACGCGGCGGGCGGTCCAGCCGGGCGGCAGCGTCGCCGGCATCGGCGTGTGCCACTCGGTGTCCTCGGGGTCGTGGCCCAGACGCTGCCAGACCGCCTCCGCCACCCGGCGGTGACCCTCCGCCGTCAGGTGCAGCCGGTCGATGTCCCACATACGCGGGTCGCCGAGGGACGGGGCGCCGTACAGGTCGACGACGAGCGCGCCGTGCCGCTCGGCCAGCTCCTCGACATGCACGAACAGTTCCTCCATGCGGGGCCTGAACCGCTCCAGGACCGGCCCCTGCCGGCCCGGGCTGCGCATCAGCACCAGTTCCTTGCAGGCGGGGGTCAGGCGCTCCACGGCCTCCGTCAGCAGGCCCTTCACGCGGCCCATGTCGCACTTGGGGCGCAGGGTGTCGTTGAGGCCGCCGACCAGGGTGATCACGTCGGCGCCCATCGCGGCGGCCACCGGGACCTGCTCCTCGACGATCTGTCCGATCAGCTTGCCGCGCACCGCCAGGTTGGCGTACCGGAAGCCGGGGGTGCGGGCGGCCATCCGCGCGGCGAGGAGGTCCGCCCACCCTCGGTAGGAGCCGTCGGGCAGCAGGTCCGACATGCCCTCGGTGAAGGAGTCGCCGAGCGCGACCAGGCTGGTGTGTGTGGGATTCGTCTGCATGGCGACATCGATGGTAGCCCGAGTCCCATACCCAGCGGTCGGTCACCCCGGGGCCGGTCACCCCGGGGCCGGTCACCCCGGGGCGGCCGCCCCCTCACGCCCGCTGACCGAACAGCTCCCGCAGCACGTCCTCCATGGTCACCAGACCGGACAGCCGTCCGTCGGAGCCGAGCACGGCCGCCAGATGCGTACGGCTGCCCCGCATCGCGGTGAGGACGTCGTCCAGCGGAGTCGCCTCCCGCACCCGCGCGATGGGCCGCATGTCGCCCAACCGGAACGCGGTGTCCCGGGGCGAGGCGTCCAGCGCGTCCTTCACGTGCAGGTAGCCGACGATCCGGCGCCCCTCGTCCACCACGGGGAACCGGGAGAACCCGGACTCCGCCGCCAGCCGCTCCAGCTCCTCCGCGGTGACGCCCACGCGCGCGTAGACGACCCGCTCCAGCGGCAGGACGACATCGCGCACCGGGCGTCGGCCCAGCTCCAGCGCGTCGTGCAGACGCTCCAGGGCCCGGTCGTCGATGAGACCGGCCTCACCCGCGTCCTTGACGATCTGGGCGAGCTGGGCGTCCGAGAAGGCCGCGGCGACCTCGTCCTTCGTCTCGATCCGCATGAGCTTCAGCAGCGCGTTCGCGAAGGCGTTGATCGCGAAGATCACCGGGCGCAGCGCCCGGGCCAGCGTGACCAGCGGCGGCCCCAGCAGCAGCGCGCTGCGCACCGGCTCCGCGAGCGCGATGTTCTTCGGCACCATCTCGCCGAGCAGCATGTGCAGATAGGTCGCGACGGCCAGTGCGATCACGAAGGACACCGCGTGTCCCGCGCCCTCGGGCACGCCCACCGCGTGGAACACCGGTTCCAGCAGGTGCGCGATGGCCGGTTCGGCGACCACACCGAGGATCAGGGTGCACAGCGTGATGCCGAGCTGGGCGGCCGCCATCAGCGCGGACACGTGCTGAAGGCCCCACAGCACGCTCCTGGCACGCCGGTCGCCCTGCGCGCCCTTTCCTCCGCCTTCGAGGTACTGCTCGATCTGGGAGCGGCGTACGGAGATCAGCGCGAACTCGGCGCCGACGAAGAACGCGTTGACGACGAGGGTCGCCAGTGCGATCAGCAACTGGACGGCGGTCACTTCCCGGCCTCCTGTTCAAAGCCCTCGGACGGGGCGAGCGGCGCGTGCAGCAGCACGCGTGCGGCCCGGCGGCCCGAGGCGTCCACGACGTCCATGCGCCAGCCCGCGACCTCCACGGTGTCGCCGACGGCCGGTATCCGGCCCAGCTCGGTGGCGAGCAGCCCGGCGAGCGTCTCGTAAGGCCCCTCGGGGGTGTGCAGGCCCACGCGTGCGAGCTGGTCGGTGCGCGCGGCGCCGTCCGCCGAGTAGAGCGTGCGGCCCTCGTCGTCCTTGCCCGCGGCGGCCAGATCGGACGTCTCGTGCGGGTCGTGCTCGTCGCGGACCTCGCCCACGACCTCCTCGACGATGTCCTCCAGCGTCGCCACGCCCGCCGTGCCGCCGTACTCGTCGATGACCACGGCCATCGTCCGCTTGCCGGACAGGCGGTCCAGCAGCCGGTCCACGGTCAGCGACTCGGGTACGAGCAGCGGCTCACGCATGATCTCCGAGACCGGCACGCGCGTGCGGCGCTCCGCCGGGATCGCCAGCACGTCCTTGATGTGCGCGGTGCCGACCACCGCGTCGAGGCTGCCGCGGTACACCGGGAACCGGGACAGGCCCGTCGCCCGGGTCGCGTTCGCCACGTCCTCGCAGGTGGCCGCCGCTTCGAGGGCGACGACCTGGACGCGCGGGGTCATCACGTTCTCCGCGGTCAGGTCGGCCAGGTTCAGCGTGCGCACGAACAGCTCCGCGGTGTCCGGCTCCAGGGCGCCCTCCTTCGCGGAGTGCCGGGCCAGTGCCGCGAGCTCCTGGGGGCCGCGCGCGGCGGCGAGCTCCTCGGTGGGCTCCACGCCGAAGCGGCGCACGATGCGGTTCGCCGCGTTGTTGAGATGGGTGATGAAGGGCCGGAAGGCGGCGCTGAACCAGCGCTGCGCGTTGCCCACGCGCTTGGCCACGGCCAGCGGCGAGGAGATCGCCCAGTTCTTGGGCACGAGTTCGCCGACGACCATGAGGAACACGGTCGACAGGGCCGTGCCGATCACCAGCGCGACGGAGCTCGCCGTGGTGCTCGACAGGCCGAGCGACTCCAGCGGTCCGGCGATCAGCTTGGCGATCGACGGCTCGGAGAGCATGCCAACCACCAGGTTGGTGACGGTGATGCCCAGCTGGGCGCCGGAGAGCTGGAAGGTGAGGTTCCGTACGGCCTTGAGCGCTCCGGGCGCGCCGCGCTCGCCGCGCTCCACCGCTCGTTCCAGCTCGCTGCGCTCGACCGTGGTCAGCGAGAACTCGGCGGCGACGAAGGCGCCGCAGGCGAGCGACAGCAGGATCGCCACCAGAAGGAGCAGGACTTCGGTCATCGGGTCACCTCCGTCCCATGGTCGGACAGGGCGGGGACGGACGCGCGATGTCGCGTGGGGGTACTGGGAGGCTCGCCCATGGGCGGACGCTCACACCTTTCATGAAGTCATCAGGGGACCGTGCGGGTCGTCCGCACAGTCCCCCAATGGTAAAGGATCGGCAAAGGGTCCTTTTCGGGGTCCCGGAGCCGCGGTCAGTCGCCGAGCGGCTTCACCCAGCGCCGCCACTTCTCCTCCGGCGCATACCCCGCCGCGCGCCAGGCATGATGCGCCGTTTCGTTGCGGGTGAGCACCATCGCGTCCCCGCGACGCCCGCCCAGCCGCACGAACCGCTCCTCCGCGGCCGCCAGCAGCGCCGATCCGATGCCCTGGCGGCGGTGCTCCGGGTGCACCGCGAGCCGGTACAGATGGCACCGCCAGCCGTCGAACCCGGCGATCACCGTCCCGGCCAGCTCGCCCTCCCGCTCGGCGAGGATCAGGGCTTCCGGGTCGCGTGCGACCAGTCGCTCCACCCCGCTCCGGTCATCGCTGATGCTCGTGCCCTCGGCGGAGGTCTTCCAGAAGGCCAGCACGCTGTCGAGGTCGTCGGGCCTCGCGGCCCGTATCCGCAGATCAGACATGAGGTGATCACATCACGGGTCCGTTGCGGGCACCCGGTATTCCACGATCCGGACGGTGATCAGGCAGCCCCGCCCGCCTCCGCCCGTCCCCGCCTCCGTGCCTACCCGCCTTCGCGCCCGGCGGACGGCCGGTCCGGCCCGCGCCGGGCCGGCCGGACGGCCTCACTCGTGCGCGATGGCGGCCAGCACGTTCATCCGGGAAGCGCGCAGCGCGGGCAGCAGCGCGGCGACGACACCCACGACAGCGGAGCCCACCACGACCGCGACGATCGTGCCCCACGGGACGGCGAAGGCCTTCATGCCCTGCAACTCCAGCACCTGCTGTATGCACACGCCCCACACCAGCCCGAGCGCCAGGCCCAGCACCGCGCCGAACACCGCGATCACGACCGACTCCAGCCGGATCATCCGGCGCAACTGCCTCCGGCCCAGCCCGATGGCACGCAGCAGCCCGATCTCCCGGGTCCGCTCCACCACCGACAGGGCCAGGGTGTTGACCACGCCGAGCACCGCGATGACGATCGCGAGCCCGAGCAGCGCGTACACCAGGTAGAGCAGCACGGCGATCTGATCGTGGACCAGCTTCTTGTAGTCGGCCTGGTCGCGCGCCTGGACCTGCGGATACGCGTCGAGCGTCTTCTCCAGGCGGGGACGCAGCTGCTCGCCGCTCGTGCCGGAGGCCGCGTTCACGTACAGCGCGGAGTCCTGCCCGCCGGGCACGTACTTCTCGACGGTGGCGATCCCGACGAACAGCCCGCCCTGCATGCCGAACCCGTCACCGGTGTCCTGGTCGGTGAGCGCGCCGACCGTGAGCGACGTGGTCCGGCCGCCGGGGAACTCCACCGGCAGCACGCTGCCCGGCCGCACCCCGTGCTCCTCGGCGAAGTCGACGTCCATGCCGATGGCGCCGGGGGCCAGCGCGGCCGCCGTGTCGCCCTCGGTGTAGGTGACGTGCGCTACGTCGTCGACGCGGTCGTCGTAGCCGGTGGCGGTCGTCTCGACGCGCTTGCCGTCGGGCAGCCGTACGGCCATCGGCGCGAACCGCTGCCGCACGACGAGGCCGACGCCGTCGGTGTCGCTCACCGCGTCCGTGACCTCCGAGGAGAACGGCGTGAAGTTGGCGTTCTGGACGACGAAGTCGGCGCCCAAGGTCTTGTCGATCTGCTGGTCGAAGGAGGCGGACATCGAGGCGCTCGCCACGGACATCCCGCCCACCAGGGCGAGGCCCACCATCAGCGCGGCCGCCGTCGCACCCGTACGGCGCGGGTTGCGCAGGGCGTTGCGCTGGCTCATCCGGCCGACCGAGCCGAACAGCGCGGGGAAGGCGCCGCCGAGCACGCGGATCACCGGGCGGACCAGCAGCGGTCCAGCGATGACGGTGGCGAGGAGAGTGAGCACGACACCCAGGCCCAGCAGGGACGCCGCTGACGCCGTCTTCGAGGAGCTCACACAGCCGGCGAGGGCCGCCACGCCGAGTGCGCCGACGATCGCGCCCACCACCGCGCGCACCTTCAGCGGCCGTCCGATCCCGGCGATGTCCGCGTCCGCGAGGGCCGCCATCGGCGACACGGTCGCGGCGCGCCGGGCCGGGAGGTAGGCCGCGACGAAGGTGACACCGACGCCGACGACGTAAGCCGACACCGGGGTCGCCCAGCCGACGACCATCTCCGTGGCCTTCAGGTTCATGCCGAACGCGCTCATCAGCTTGATCAGCCCGGCTGCCAGACCGATGCCCGCCGCGAGGCCGAGCGTGGAGCCCACGAGCCCGAGCAGCACGGCCTCGGTGAGCACCGAGCGCCGCACCTGACGGCGGTCGGCGCCCAGGGCGCGCAGCAGGCCCAGCTCACGGGTGCGCTGGGCGATCAGCATCGAGAACGTGTTGACGATCAGGAACACACCGACCAGGACGGCGATCCCGGCGAAGCCGAGCATCACGTACTTGATCACGTCGAGGAACCCGCCGAGTGCCTCCGCCGACGACTTCGCCTGCTCGTCGGCGGTCTTCACGTCGTACGCCGGCCCGGTACCGAGCGCGGCGGTCACCCGCCGTTCGAGGGCCGCGTCGCTCACTCCCTGCGCCGCGTCCACGGAGATGCTCGTGGCCTTGTCCGCCGACCCCAGGAGCCGCGTGCCGGCGGTCGCGGGGTCGAGGTAGACCAGGGCGGCGCCCGGATTCGTCGTGGTGAAGGTGGCGATGCCGACGATCCTCACCTTGAACGAGCCCGGCTGGGCCATCACGGTGAGGGTGTCGCCGATCTTCACGTGCTTCTTGTCCGCGGTGTCGGCGTCCAGCATGGCCTCGCCCGCGCCCTGCGGGGCGTGGCCGGAGGTCAGCTTCACCGGGCTGCGGTCGGTGACGAACCAGTCGGTGGCTATGGTGGGCGCGCCCGTGGTCGGCCCGACCGACTCGTTGTCGCCGTCGACGACCGTGATGTTCTCCACGCTCACGTCCGCGTGGGCCGACGCGACCCCCTCGACGCGGGCCAGCTCGTCGGCGAGGGAGGCGGGCACGGTCTGGACCGCGCCGCTCGGCACGGCGGCGTCCAGGTCGTCGGCGGGCTGGACCGTCACATCCGCCGACGTGGAGGCGAAGAGCCGGTCGAAGGTGCGCGTCACCGTGTCCGAGAAGATCAGGCTGCCCGCGACGAACGCCACCGACAGGACGACGGCGAGCGCGGACAGCAGCAGCCGCCCCTTGTGTGCGAGGAAGCTTCTGAGCGTGGCCTTCAGCACCGGATCACTGCTCCTTGACGTCGGTGCCGTGGCCGGTGGCGTCCGTGCCGGTGCCCACGGCATCGCCGCCCGTGATGCCGGCGCCCACGCCGCTCCCGCCGTCGGACTGGGTGCGGATCAGGTCGAAACGCTTCATGCGTTCCAGTACCGCGTCCGCCGTCGGCCGCTCCGTCTCGTCCACGATCCGCCCGTCCGCGAGGAAGAGCACCAGGTCGGAGTGGGCGGCGGCGCCCGGGTCGTGGGTGACCATGACGACGGTCTGCCCCAGCTGGTCGACGGCCTCCCGCAGGAACGCGAGGACCTCGAGTCCGGCGCGCGAGTCCAGGTTGCCGGTCGGCTCGTCGGCGAAGATCAGCTCGGGGCGGGAGGCGAGCGCCCGGGCGCAGGCCACACGCTGCTGCTGGCCGCCGGACAGCTGCGACGGCCGGTGCTTCAGCCTGTCCCGCAGACCGAGCGTGTCGATCACCTGGTCCAGCCACTTCTGGTCGGGTTTCTGCCCCGCGATGTCCATGGGCAGGGTGATGTTCTCGGCCGCGTTGAGCGTCGGGATCAGGTTGAACGACTGGAACATGAACCCGATCCGGTCCCGGCGTAACCGGGTCAGCTCCCGGTCCTTCAGCCCCGTGATCTCGGTGTCGCCGATCCACACCTGCCCGGCCGACACCGTGTCGAGGCCCGCCAGACAGTGCATCAGCGTCGATTTTCCGGAGCCGGACGGTCCCATGACGGCGGTGAAGCGGCCGCGCGCGATGTCCACGTCCACCGAGTCCAGGGCGAGCACCGTGGTCTCGCCCGAGCCGTAGGCCTTGGTCAGACCGCGGGCGCGGGCCGCGATCCCGCCGGCCGAGGCCAGACCGGGGGCGTGCTCCGCAGCAGGTGTGGACAAAACTGCCTCCTCGCTCGAATGGACGTGCCGATCGCGTGGCGCTGTTCTCCGCCCGGCCGAGCGTAGTGTGACCCGGCGCACACCCGGTATCCCTTTTCACCTCCCGGCCGCCCTTGCCGTTGCTAGCGCGACGGCGCTAGCGTCGAGGTATGGCGAAGACCCAGCTGAACGTACGCGTCGACGAGGGCACGGCCCGCGCGGCCCGCGAGCGCGCCACGGCCCGTGGCATGAGCGTCAACCGCTATATAGAAGAGCTGGTCAGACAGGACGCCGGCGAGGTCGGCCACACCTTCGTCGAGGCCGCCAGTGACTTCATGAAGCAGTACGAGGCCGTTTTCGCGGAGGAGTTCGGCGCCGAACGCGAGGGCGGCACGCACGAAGGTCGCCGCTGATCCCTTGAGCGACCTCCGCATCGATCTCGCCTGGCTTCTCATGCTCGCCGAACAGAAGACCCCGGGGGACCCCCAGGTCACCGACTGGGGGGCACTGGTGGCGGCCGTGGCACGCCACCAGGCCGAGATATTCGACGTCCCCGTCTACGACGACGCGCCGGCCCGCGCCGCCGCGCTGCTCCAGCTCCTCATCCACGTCCCCGCGCTGGAGCGCTCCAACGCCCTGTTCGCCTGCGCCGTCGCGTACGCCTACCTCGTCGCCAGCGGGCTGAAGGTCGCCACCTCGCCCGAACAGGTCCGCGACCTCGCCCGCCTGGTCAAGACCGGGGAGGCGTCGGTGTCCGACATCGCGCGGGAACTGCGTCAGTGGAGCCTATGAGGGGCGGCGGGCCCTGCCGAGAACGCAGTAGGAGGCGGGGGACCGAGGGCCCTTCTCCGGCACGGACAGCTCGCGGTACGGGCCCGGTTCGAACCCGGCCTCGCGCAGGGCGCCGAGGGTGTCCCGGGTGAGATGACAGCCGCCCGCCAGGGTCGGCCACACGGTGCGGTCCAGCGCGCGCTGGGTGAACCGCATCACCGGACCGCCGCCGGGACCGTGCTCGAAGAACCTGAGCTCGCCGCCGGGCCGCAGGACCCGCCACAGCTCCGCGAGCGCGCGGGGGACGTCCCGCACACTGCACAGCACCAGCGAGACCACCGCCCCGTCGAACGCCTCGCTCTTCACCGGCAGCGCCTCCGCCACGCCCGGCACGACGTCCACCGGCACCTGCGCGCGCAGGGCCGCCTCCAGCGCCAGCGTGCGCAGGTGGCGCTCCGGCTCGATCGCGACGACCTCCGAAACGGCGGCCGGGTAGTGCGCGAAGTTCAGTCCGTTGCCCGCGCCGATCTCGATGACCCGGCCGGAGAGCCCCGTGAGCAGCTGGTCACGTACGGGGGCCAGGCCGCGGGTCTCCGCGGCCTTGCCGAGCCGGGCGTAGAAGCGGGCGAACAGCGGATGATGGACGGGATCACCGGGAACCTTGCCGGAACCGGTGGACCGTAGGGGCATGGCGACCTCCTGGGCAGGACGGGCCTACCGGGATTCTCCCCCGTGCAGGCCCGCCGCACCCATGCCGTCGCCGTCGCACGGCTCACCGGACAACACGTTCATGGGACGAAACGGCTCGTGGGACGAACCACTCACTGGATGAAGTCGCGCACCTGCTCGTACACGCCTTGATCGTTGTTCATGTCGTTGTGCGAGACGCACCCGACGCCGACGTTGGTGGCCCCGCTCAGCAGCGCCGAGGAGTCCGGGTCGATGGCCGCGTCGCAGTTCGACCAGTAGGCCGCGTAGTTCACGCTGCCGGGGGTCTCGTCACCGGAGTTGAGCGCGGTGAGGAACGAACTGCCCGTGACCATCTCGGAGCACGAGGTGTAGAGCCAGCTGCACCACGAGGCGACCGACGTCCC
This sequence comes from Streptomyces sp. NBC_00637, assembly GCF_045161545.1. Lineage (NCBI taxonomy): Bacteria > Bacillati > Actinomycetota > Actinomycetes > Kitasatosporales > Streptomycetaceae > Streptomyces > Streptomyces sp. NBC_00637. Next base: position 7,287,048 of record NZ_CP109046.1, read on the forward strand.
GTGGTTGGTGCCCGCGACGGAGACGAAATCGTCCACGTACGCGGTGCCGCCGAGGTTCTTGAGGTAGTAGCGGGAGCTGAGCGCGCCCATGGAGTGGATGACGACGTCGACCTTGGACGCGCCGGTTCTCGCCAGCACGTTCTTGATCTCGGTGGCCAGTTGGGAGGCGGTCGTGGCGTTCGACTGGGACCAGCTGTAGGTCCAGGCGTCGAGCTCGGCGGCCGTGTAGCCGTCGGCCTTGAAGTCCGCGACCCAGTCGTCCCAGCTGCTGGAGGAGCTGCTGATGCCGTGCACGAAGACGATCGGGTTGTGGGTCGCGGCGTGGGCTGTGGGGGCGGAGAACGAGAGTGACAGAAGGAGCGAAGAGACCACGGCCGAGAGTGCCGCGGCGATGCGACGCTTGTGGCGCTGCATGATGCCTCCTGAAACGTGTGGGGTTGCCAGGAGTGTCCGGCGGGTCTACGCGCGCCGCATCGGTGTAATCGCCAGTCTTTACGGTTCAAGTAACCCGCCAGTAACGTCAGTTCCGTGGTGACACGAGTGAACCCCCCACCGTTGGACCGCACTTCGCCTCCGACGCCTGCGGGCGCGGGCCCGCGCCCGGTGCTGTCCGAAGGCGTCCGCGTGCGGGTGCTGCGCCTCGTACACGGCGACCCGCGTGCCGCCGCCGAACTCGTCGGGCGGCTGACCGAACGGCAGGCGGCCGGTCTCGACCCGCTGCCCGCCGAACCCGCCGACCTCGCCCCCGAGACACTGCGCGCCCACCGCCGCGAGATCCGCGCACTGCCCGACGGCACCCGGCTGGTGCTCCTGCTCGCGGCCGCCGATCAGTACCCGGTGGCCACCCACGCGTTTCTGCGCGCCGTCGCCGCCATCCGCCTCGACACCCGGCCCCTCGAAACGGCCGAGGCGGCCGGGATCGCCTACGCCACGGCCGGCGGGGTCGGTTTCCGTGACGCCTGGACCCGGATCGCCGCGTACGAGACGGCCGACCCGGCCGACCGGCGCGACGCCCACCGGCTGCTCGCCCGCGTCCTGCACGGCCCGGCCGAGACGCCGCGGCGGTCCTGGCACCGGGGCGCCGGCGCGCTCGGGCCCAGCGCGCGGCTCGCCGCGGAACTGACGGCCGCGGCCGACCGGGCCCGTGCCGCCGCCGACCCGGCGCTCTCGGGCGCCCTCGCCGAACGCGCCGCCGAGCTCTGCACGGACCCGGGCGCACAATCCCGGCTCCTCGCCCACGCCGCGACCGACGCCTGGCACCGCGGCGACGGCGACCGGGCCCGCACCCTGGCCGCCCGCACCGACGCCGACGCCCTCACCGGCATTCTCGCCCTGCGGACCGGGCACGCGGGGGAGGCCTTCGACGCGCTGCTCGCCGGGGCGGCACGCGCGGTGGGGGTACGACCCGCGCCCGGCGGCCCGCCACCGCACGACAGCGACACCGTCATCGCCTCCTCCCTCACCGTCCTCCCCGTCACCTCGGCCCCGCCCACCGGCGAGCCGGGTGAGGCGGCGGGCGCGGCCCCCGACGCCCCCGCCACCCCCGTCGCGCATTTCCTCGCCAGGGCCGCCGAAGCCGCCGTCTACACCGGCGATCTGCGTCGATGCCGTGAAGCGACGCTCCTCGCGGGACAGTCGGGCGTCGAACCGCCGGGTGTGCTCGGCGGGATCGCCGCGGCCGTCGACGGACGGTACGAGGACGCGCGCGACCTGCTGGAGGCCACCGCCGGCCGGTGCGGTCCGGGCGGCGACCCCACCCTCCTCCTGCACGCGGGCATCGCCGCCCTGATGCTCGGCGACCACACCCGCGCCGCCACCGCCACGGTCCGGGCGGCCGCCGCGGCCCGCGCCCGGGGCGTCACCGCCGCCGTGTCCCAGGCCATGGAGTTCCGCGCCTACGCCGACTTCTGGACCGGCCGCCCGCGCGCCGCCGAGGCCGCCGCGCTGGACGCCCTGCGCCAGGCCTACGCCACCGGACAGGACAACGGCGCCTGCCACCTCCAGGCCGCCCTGGCGATGTTCGCCGCGCTCACCGGCGACGAGGCCCTGTGCCGGGAGCGGGCCGCCGCCGCCCGGTCCTACGCCCTCGCCCACGCGCTGGGCCTGCCCGCCGCCCTGGCGCAGTGGGCACTCGCCTTCCTCGACCTGGGTTCCGGCCGCTTCGACGCCGCCGCGGCCCGGCTGCGCGCGCTCGCCGCCTCGGGCCCGGGGCACGGCCACCGGGCCATCCGCCACCTCGCCACCCCGCACTACGTCGAGGCGGCCGTCCGCACCGGCGAGACCCGTGTGGCGCGCGCCGCGCACGCCGACTACGACCGCTGGGCCCGTGCCGTGGGCAGCGCCGACGACCTCGCCCTGAGCGCACGCTGCCGGGCGTTGCTCACGCCGGGCGCCGACGCCGTCGAGCACTACCGCACGGCCCTGCGGCTGCACGCCGAGGGAACCCGTGCCTTCGAACGGGCGCGCACGGAACTGCTGTTCGGCAGCGCACTGCGCAGACTGCGCCGCCGCACGGAGGCCCGCGACCGGCTGCACAGCGCGCTGGAGGCGTTCGAGTCCTTCGACGCCCCGCACTGCGCGGAGAGCGCCCGCGCCGAACTACGCGCCCTCGGCGCCCCCGCGGCCCCCACCCGCGGCGAGCGCCGTCCGGCGATCCACCTGACCGCCCAGCAGCTCCTGGTCGCCCGGATGGCCGCCGACGGCGCCACGAACCGCGAGATCGCCGCCCGCCTCGCCCTCAGCCCCCGCACCATCGACCACCATCTGCGCGGCGTCTTCACCCGCCTCGACATCCGCTCCCGCATCGAACTCGTACGGCTGCTCGCGGACGCGGACCCCGACGGCGGCTAGAGGCCCGAACCGGTGCGCTCCCGGAAGGCCTCCGCCTCCCACGTCCCGTCCAGCCGTGGTGCCAGCCAACCGGGCGCCACGGTGCGGAAGTCGGCGGGTACGAGAGCACCGGCCCCCGACGGCAGCGCCCCCAGCAGCGGGGCCGCGGCCACGTCGGGCAGGTCCGCGACATTGCAACGGGACGCCAGATCCGGCGAGTCGGGCCAGCTGCCGATGACGACACCCAGCAACTCCACGCCCCGCGACCGCAGTTCACGGGCCGTCAGTTCCGTCGTGTTCAGCGTGCCGAGGCCGGCCGAGGCCACGAGCAGCACCGGCGCCCGCAGGAGCTGCGTCACGTCGGCCAGCGTCCCGCCCGCCTCGTCGAACCGTACGAGCAGCCCGCCCGCACCCTCGACGAGCACCAGGTCGTGCTCGGCGGCCAGCTTCTGCGCCGCCTGCGCCACGTCCTGCGGCCGCACCGCCGGCAGGCCCGCCCTGCGCGCAGCCGTCGCGGGAGCCAACGGCTCGGGATAGCGAGCCACCTCGGCCGTCGTCAGCGCGCCCGCGAGCCGGGCCACCTCGTCGGCGTCCCCGGGCTCGTCCGCGCGTACGCCGGTCTGCGCGGCCTTGAGGACGGCCACCGACCGCCCCGCCGCGAGCGCCGACGCGGCGACCGCCGCCGTCGTGACGGTCTTGCCGACCTCCGTGCCCGTTCCCGTGATCACCAGGATCGGCATGTTCATCCCTCCCGCGCCGCGGCGCACACCGCGCGCGCGATCCGTGCCACGTCGGCGTCACCGGTGACGTACGGCGGCATCGCGTAGACGAGATCGCGGAACGGCCGCAGCCAGACGCCCTCGCGCACGGCGGCCCGGGTGGCGGCCGCCATGGCCGCCTCGTCGAGCGGCCGGTCGAGCTGGACGACGCCGATCGCGCCGAGGACCCGGACGTCGCGCACCCCCGGGATCTCCGCGGCCGCCGCGAGGCCGTCCCGCAGCCCCGCCTCGATCCGCTTGACCTCCGCGAGCCAGTCCTGCCCGAGCAGCAGCTCGATCGAGGCGCAGGCGACGGCCGCGGCGAGCGGGTTGCCCATGAACGTCGGCCCGTGGGCCAGGACCGGTACCTCGCCCCGCGAGATCCCGTCGGCCACCCGGGACGTGCACAGCGTCGCCGCCATCGTCAGATAGCCGCCGGTCAACGCCTTGCCGACGCACATCACATCCGGCGTCACCGCGGCGTGCCCCGCCGCGAACAACGCGCCCGTGCGCCCGAACCCGGTGGCGATCTCGTCGAACACCAGCAGGACGTCGTGCGCGTCGCACGCCTCGCGCAGCACCCTCAGATAGCCGGGGGAGTGGAACCGCATCCCGCCCGCGCCCTGCACCACCGGCTCCACGATGACCGCGGCCAGTTCGTCGGCGTGCCGCGCGATCGTCTCGCGCAACAGGTCGGCGTACGTCTCCTCGAACTCCACCGGGGGCGCGTCCACGAAGACCTGCCGGGGCAGCACCCCGGTCCACAGGTCGTGCATCCCGCCCTCGGGGTCGCACACGGACATCGGCTGCCAGGTGTCGCCGTGGTAGCCACCGCGCCAGGTGAGCAGGCGCCGCTTGGCCGGGCGGCCCAGCGAGCGCCAGTACTGCAGGCACATCTTCACCGCCACCTCGACCGACACCGAGCCGGAGTCGGCGAGGAACACATGCTCGAGACCGTCGGGCGACATGTCGACAAGGAGCTTCGCCAGGCGGACGGCGGGCTCGTGGGTGAGCCCGCCGAACATGACATGACTCATCCGGCCCAGCTGCTCGCGTACGGCCTCGTTGAGCACCGGGTGGTTGTAGCCGTGGATCGCCGACCACCAGGACGACATGCCGTCGACCAGCTCGCCCGAGCCGTCCGCCGGCCGCAGCCGTACCCCGCTCGCCGACTCCACGACGAGCGGTGCGACCCGGCCGGGCATCGGACCGTACGGATGCCACACATGCCGCCGGTCGAGTTCCAGCAGCTCGGGCACGTTGAGCGGGGGCAGCTCAGGCATTGGGCGCGAGATCGGTACCGGCGCCACGCCGGCGTACGGCGACCAGGTCGGTACGGGCCTCGCCGGCCACGACGGCCGGAGCCGCGGCGGCCGGGGTCGCCGCCGGGGCGGAGCCGCACACGCCGCCACCCTCGTGCGAACCGCACCCGGAGTCCTCGTGCGAGCCACACCCACCGCCCGCCGCGGATCCGCAGCCCCCGGCGGCCGTCGCGCGGTGCTCCGGCAGGGTGACCTGCCCGGCGCCCTCCACCTCGAACCCGGCGTCCGCGATCATCTCCAGGTCGGCCTTGCCTGCCTGGCCCTCGGTCGTCAGGTAGTCGCCCAGGAAGATCGAGTTGGCCAGGTGCAGGGCGAGCGGCTGCATCGTGCGCAGATGGACCTCGCGGCCACCGGCGATGCGCACCTCGACGTCCGGGCAGACGAACCGCACCATCGCCAGGATGCGCAGACAGCGCTGCGGGGTGAGGTTCCACTCCTTGGCGAGCGGGGTGCCCTCGACCGGGATGAGGAAGTTGACCGGCACCGAGTCCGGGTCCAGCTCGCGCAGCGAGAAGACGACGTCCACCAGGTCCTCGTCGGACTCGCCCATGCCCGCGATGAGCCCCGAGCACGCCGACAGACCGGCCGCGTGCGCCTTCTGCACCGTGTCCACCCGGTCGGCGTACGTGTGCGTGGTGGTGATCTCCCCGTACGTTCCCTCGGACGTGTTCAGGTTGTGGTTGTACGCGTCGGCCCCCGCCTCGCGCAGCCGTTCGGCCTGACCGTCGGAGAGCAGACCCAGACAGGCGCAGACCTCGACGCCCTCGTTCTGGTCCTTGATCGCCTTGATGGTGCCGGCGACCCGGTCGACGTCACGGTCCGTCGGACCACGCCCCGACGCCACCAGACAGACCCGCTTGGCCCCGCCCGCCAGCCCGGCCGCCGCCGCCTGCGAGGCCTCGTCCGGCTTGAGCCAGGTGTACTTCAGGATCCCGGCCGTGGAGCCGAGCCGCTGGGAGCAGTAGGAGCAGTCCTCGGGGCACAGTCCCGACTTGAGGTTGACGAGGTAGTTGAGCTTCACCCGGCGCCCGAACCACTGCCGGCGCACCCGGCCGGCCGCGGCCACCACGTCCAGCACGTCGTCGTCGGAGGTGGCCAGCACGGCCAGCGCTTCCTCGCGGGTCGGCAGTTCGCGCCGAAGCCCCTTGTCCACCAGCGTGTTCAGCAGGTCCATGAGAGCCGATCCTGTCCTACGCACCCGCTCCGGGCCAAGGTAGGGATCGCACAACACACCGGGTTCGACGTGTGGGTATTGCCACACCGTGGGTGGGCGGCCGGGCCGCTAGTGTCTGTCCGCTACCTACAAAAGCCCGGAGGACCCATGGCGTTCGGCTGGATCGACGAGCAGGCGGAGCTACGGCGCCGGGCCGGACTCGTCCGGACGCTGCGGCCCCGCCCGGCCGACTCGCCGCTCCTCGACCTGGCGAGCAACGACTACCTGGGTCTCGCCCGCCATCCCGAGGTCACGGAGGGCGCCGCGGCGGCCGCCAGGACCTGGGGCGGCGGCGCGACCGGCTCCCGGCTCGTCACCGGCACCACCGAGCTGCACGGCGAGCTCGAGCGGGAGCTCGCCGAGCACTGCGGCTTCGAGGCCGCTCTCGTCTTCTCCTCCGGGTACGCGGCCAACCTGGCCGCGGTCACCGCGCTGGCCCCGCACGGGTCGCTCATCGTCTCCGACGCGGGCAACCACGCCTCGCTCATCGACGGCTGCCGGCTGGCCCGCGGCACCACCCAGGTCGTCGCCCACGCCGACCCGGACGCGGTCCGCAAGGCGCTCGGCACGCACGACGGCCCGGCCGTGGCCGTCTCCGACACGGTCTTCTCGGTCGACGGTGACGCCGCCCCGCTGACCGCCCTGGCGGCCGCCTGCCGGTCGTACGGCGCCGGACTGGTCGTCGACGACGCCCATGGGCTCGGTGTGCTCGGGGACGGCGGACAGGGCGCGCCGTACGCGGCGGGTCTGGCGGGCGCCGACGACGTCGTCGTCACGGTCACGCTGTCCAAGTCGCTGGGGAGCCAGGGCGGCGCCGTGCTGGGTCCCGCGCGGGTGATCGAGCATCTGGTCAACGCCGCCCGGACGTTCATCTTCGACACGGGCCTGGCCCCGGCGGCGGCGGGCGCGGCACTGGCCGCCCTCAGGCTGCTGCGCCGGGAGCCGCAGCGCGCGGCACGCGCGCGTGCGGTGGCGGGCGAGCTGCACGCGCGCCTGACGGCCGCGGGCCTGGCGGCGGTGCGTCCGGACGCCGCGGTCGTCTCCGTGCGTGCTCCGTCCCCGGAGGGGGCCCTGCGCTGGGCGGCGGACTGCCGGTCGGCAGGCCTGGCCGTGGGCTGCTTCCGTCCTCCCTCCGTGCCCGACGGCATCTCACGCCTCAGGCTGACCGCGCGGGCGGACCTCTCCGGGGCGGAGCTGGAACGCGCTGTACGGGTGATCGGCGAAACACGACCATGAGTCGGCGTGACACGGCCGTGGACCGCCTCTGACTACTCCGGTGCGGTCAGCGGGTCCGTGCGAACACGGCCGTGAAGCCCGACCAGCTCTCGGGGGAGAAGAGCAGGGCGGGTCCGGACGGGTCCTTGGAGTCGCGTACGGCGAGCAGACCGGCCCACGGGCCGGAGGCCGGCCGGGCCGTCTCCACACAGTTGTTCGCTCCCGTGCTGTAGCTGCTGCGCAGCCACCGCACCTGCGGGAGATGGTCGGGATCGGTACTGGAAGGTACGTTCCGCGGTGGTGCGGACATGGTGCCTCCTTACGCGCCGTCGGCTATCGCGGCGATGCAATCCGATGAGTCCCCGGGCGAAAGGGCGTGCGCCCGAAGGGCGTTGAAGGCCTCGGTGTAGGCCTGGAGGTCTTCTTTCCGTTCGAGATAGAGGCTACTCGTCAAGTGGTCGAGAACAACCACATCCAGATCAGAAGTGCGCGAAAATGAGAAGATAACGAAAGGGCCGGTTACCCCGATATGCGCTCCGGCGGCGAACGGCAGCACCTGGAGCCTTACTTGGGGCAATCGGGCGGATTCCACGAGCCGCCCGAGCTGTCGTGCCATCACCTCGGGCCCGCCCACCTCCCGTCGCAGCACCGCCTCGTCCAGCACCGCGCACAGTTCCAGCGGCGGCTGCGCGCGCAGCACGTCCTGGCGGGCCAGCCGGACCTCCACCAGGGTGTCGAGCTGGTCCTCGTCGCCGCCCTCCACAGCCGCCCTGGTCACGGCCCGGGCGTACTCGGGCGTCTGCAGCAGTCCCGGTACCACCGTCGTCTCCAGGGTGCGCATCGCGCTCGCCTGCGACTCCAGACTGATGAAGTCCCGGTAGGCGGGCGGGAGCACCCCGCGGTAGGCGTGCCACCAGTGGTCCCGGCCGCCACTGCCGCCGGCACCCGCCAACGCCAGCATCAGCTCCCGCAGTTGCGGATCCGTGACACCGTAGGCGTCCAGGAGTAACCGCACATCGGCCGGTTTCGATCCACTGATACCCGTCTCGATGCGGCTCACCTTGGACTGGTGCCAGCCCACGAGCCGGGCCGCCTCCCCGCTGGTGAGGCCCGCCCGGGTGCGCAGATCGCGCAGTTCGGCGCCCAGTTTCCGGCGGCGTACCGCGGGACCGTGCTGCATGGGCTCCTCCTTACTCCTATCGGGCCGACCAAATACGCTCTGCCGTCGCAGAGTTCACCGCATCGGGCGACAGATATATGCATATCCTGGTGGATCCCACCCGTGACCGGCGCGGTAATGGCAGTCTGGCGGAGAAGCACCAGTCCGGGACCGTACTCGAACCATCCGCGCCGTGTCGGGCTCCCGGTCCCGTGGGAAAGGGTCGACGTCGCCATGGCAGATCACCTGGAAGCATCCGTCACTCTGCCGAGCGATCCCGCCTCGGTCTCCGCGGCCCGCGACTTCGTGGCCGGGGCGCTCGGCGAATGGGGTCTGCCGGCGGACGCGGAGCTGGCCGACGCCATCCGGCTGATCGTCTCGGAACTCGCCACCAACGCCGTACAGCACACCTTCGGGCAGTCGCCCACCTTCACGGTGGGCCTGGTCCTCGACCGTGACGAACAGCTGCGGGTCGGGGTCACCGACAGTCACCCGCGCTTCCCCAAACGACTGCCGGCCGCCGTCCAGCAGGACAACGGCCGAGGCATGGTGATCATTCGCTGGCTGACCGCGGAGTGCGGCGGCAGGCTGAGAGTGCGGCCCACCCGGGAAGGCGGCAAGACGGTCACCGTCGAGCTCCCGTGGGCCGTCCCGGCGGCGGAGCCGGTGGCCGGTGCTCTGAGGGCCCCGGCGGAGGGTGAGCTCCCGGGGCGGTGAAGGCGTGTCAGGACGCCCCCACCGCCCCGGGAAAGCCGGCCCGTGACCCGGCAGGCCCCAGGCCGTGTCCGCGCGGTCCCGCCCGGCTCGCGAGGTCGGACCTCGCAAGCCCTGCCCTGCCGGGCAGGCGGCGCCACCGTGCGGAGACGATCTAGCGGACCCGCCCGTACCAGACGCTCTTGGTCCAGATCTTCTGCAGCTTCACCACTTCACCGGTCTTCGGCGAGTGCCAGATCTTGCCCTTACCGGCGTAGATCCCGACGTGGTACACGTTCGAGCCCGAGTGGAAGAACACGAGGTCGCCTGCCTTGCGGCTCGACGCCGAGATGTGCTTCGTCTTGTTGTACTGCTGGGCCGCCGTCCGGGGCAGGCTCTTGCCCGCCTTCTTGAACGAGTACAGCGTGAGCCCCGAGCAGTCGAACCTCTTCGGTCCGGTGGCCCCGTACTTGTACGGAGCACCTTTCTTGGAGGCCGCGATCTGGAGCGCCTTCGTCGCCGGTGTGGCGGCCGCGGCGTCGGGGGCGAGCCCCGGGACCACGACCGAGCCGCCCACGGCGGCGATGGCGAAAGCCGAGGCCGTACCGGCCCGGGCCATGAGCGACGGGACACGATTGAGCGCAGTCATGCGCAACCCTTCGTCAGCCGCCTGTGAAGGATGACCTGTCGGATTCGGGCTGGCGAAGTTGCCCGGCCGCTGCTGCGGCTTCACCCCAAGGGCTGCTCGGTCCGGTCATGGCGTGACCGTTCCGGCGACCCGTCATGCTTGGGTCCTCCACTCCTGCCGATGCACTCCTGTCGACCGGTCATCCGGGAGGCGGCAGGACTCGGCGTCCGCCCGGACCGCCCCGCCGCTTGTGGCGGGGGCTTGTCGTCAGTCAGGGATCTTGGCTCACCGATGTCCGAAAATCCCAACGGAACCGGGGATTTGTGGGGTTACTCACCACTCACCCGTTCGGGTGAACACTCTGATGGAGGATCAGGTGCCGGGCCGCCTCAGGGGCTCCCACCAGCGGTGACGCCTCCTCTTCCGCCCCAAGTGCGCCCTTTTGCGCAACCTCTGGGCGTCTGGGGGAACAGTAGACGTTCTGCCGAACGGGGGTACGTCTTCTGGGTCGTTTCGACTCCGGTCCGGTCGTCACGTCTTGGGCGTGCCGGGTCCGGACCGGGGGCGGCCGGTCGGCTCAACCGTCGGCCGGCGGAGGCAGCGTGACCCGCGCGGTGCGGCGCTCTCCGTCCAGGACGCGCAGCGCCCGCGCGAGCGTCGGCGCGTGCAGCTCGTGCTCGCCCCGCTGGTGCATCAGCGTCAGCGCGTCGCGCAGCGCGGTCGCCTTGGTCACCAGTGCCTGGGCGGCGCGCAGTCCGCGGTAGGTGTCCCCGTGGTGGGCGGGGTTGATCCGGCCGAGCATGTCGACCACGTCGAGGTAACCGTCGATCAGCTCGGCCTCCGCGCGGGTCAGCGCGGGCAGCGGCGGCAGCTCGGGCACCATCGCCGGCTCACCTCCCGCCGGGGGTGCCGGCCGAGGCCTTGCGGCTGGGAATGATCCCGTCCACCAGCCCGTACTTCACCGCTTCCCGCGCGGTGAGGAACGTGTCCCGCTCGATGTCCGCGGTCACCTGCTCCGGCGTCCGCCCGGTGTGCCGTACGAGCATCTCCTCCAGGCTCGCGCGGGTGCGGGCCAGCTCCTCGGCCTGGATCGCCAGGTCGCTCGCCTGTCCCTCGACGGGCTCGGGCAGGGACGGCTGGCGGATCGTCATCCGCGCGCCCGGCAGTGCGTACCGCTTGCCCGGCGTGCCCGCCGCCAGCAGCACCGCGGCGGACGACCCCGCCTGGCCCAGGCAGGTGGTCTCCACGTCACAGGTGACGTACCGGATGGTGTCGTAGAGGGCCGTCATCGCGCTGAAGGAGCCGCCGGGGGAGTTGATGTACAGCGCGATGTCCCGGTCCGGGTCCTTGTGTTCGAGGTACATGAACTGGGCCGTCACGTCGTTCGCCGAGATGTCGTCGATCGGTGTCCCCAGAAAGACGATCCGCTCCTCCAGCAGCTTCGAGTACGGATCCATGGTCCGGTGCCCGAAGCTCGTGCGTTCGGTGAGCTCGGGCAGGACGTGACGGGCCGACGGTCGGTTCATCGGAGCCCCCTCCTTCTACGTCGGACAGCATCTGTAAAAAATGTACAGGACGTACGTGACGTTAGAATGGGCGTATGGCCTACGAGATTCCGGTGACGCAAGCCAGGGCTGAACTCGCCGACCTGATCAACCGCGTGGTGTACGGCGGTGAACGTGTCGTCGTGACCCGCCACGGCAAGCCTCTTGTCGCCCTCGTCTCCGCCGCTGACCTGGAGCGACTCGACGAACTCGACAAGGCCGCGGAGGAGCCGGTGATCAGCTCGGTCACCACCGTGCGCGAGGTCGCGTCCGCTCCTCGCGAACAGCACCGGTTCGGGGTCACGGCGGAGTACCGGGGACCGAATCCGTCGTAGAGCCCCGCACGCGCGGACACGCACACGCGCACAGATCGGAAGCCGGATCCGGGCCCCGTCCCCGGGAACGGTGTGGGCGCGCACAAGGCCGTGCGGCCCCGGAGTCGGGGTGCACGGCCCTGCGGAGGTCCCGACCGCCGCCGCGACGGAACGCGTCACGGCGGCCCGAGCGTCACGGCGGCCGAACGTGTCAGGCGACGAGCGCGGGCCGCCGCTCCTCGGTCGGCGGCCCGACCGGGGTCGGCCCCGGCTTCAGCCGGGCGCCCAGCAGCACCGCCCCGAGGCCCAGCGCGGCCCACCAGACCAGCGTGAGCGCGGGGCCGGTCGCCGCCGCTCCGTCGAAGAACGACACCGAGCGCAGCAGGGTCGTACCGGCACCCGGCGGCAGCCACTGGCCGATCACGCCGACCGGCTCCGGCAGCATCCGCGGCGCCGAGGCCGCCCCGGAGAACGGGTTGCCGAGGAACATCACCACGAACGACACGGCTCCGATGCCCGGTGTGCCGACCAGTGCCGCGCAGCCCGCCACCGCCGCGCTCACCGCCAGCGTCGAGAGCCCCAGTGCCGCGGCCTCCGCCCACCAGTCACCGGTGAGCACCCCGAGCCAGCTGTGCGTCAGCGCCGCCCCCACCAGACCGACCAGGGCGGCGGCGCCCACGAGCGCGACCACCGCACGGACCCCGCGCAGGCCCAGCAAGGACGCCACCGCGCCCGCCGCGATCCCGGCGAGGGCCAGCGGCAGCACGCTCGCGACGAGGGCCGAGCCGCGCGGGTCGGCGGCCGGAGCCGGTACCACGTCCACCGTCTTCAACCGCGTGCCCGAGGCGGCCGCCTGCCGCGTGACCGTCTGCTGGAGCAGCTGGGCGACGACGGGGCTCGCGGCCGAGGCGGTCAGCAGCTCGGGCCCCTCGGTCGTGGCGACCACCGCGCCGTATACGGTCCGGTCCTCGACGGCGTCCCGGGCCGCCGCTTCGTCGGCGTAGCGGTGGACCTCGAAGGCGCCCTCGTGCCGGTTCAGTTGCTCCTCCAGTCGCGCGACCGCGGCGGTCGGCCCGGCCACGCCGAGCGGCAGATCGCGGGGTGCGGTGCGGGCGGCCGGCCAGGCGAAGGCCCACAGGGCGACGGCGGCAAGGGTCGGAACGAGCAGGACGACGGCGATCAGGCGCCGGGTGGTGGACATGGGAGCTCCCCCTGGAGGTGGACAGGACGGTCGGGCGGACGGGGCGGCTGGGGTGGACAGGACGGGACGGCTGGGCGGGCGGCGGGACCGTGGTCGGGTGAGGCTGTCGACGGATGGGCTCGGCGGAGACGGTATAGAGAAGGATCGTTCGTTTTACGCTTCGCGCCCACCGTCTCGCCGGGACCGGCGCCTTGTCAAGAAGGAATGTTCGTTTTACGTTTGGCCCATGGCCCGTGTATCCCAGGCACACCTCGACGCCCGCCGCCGTCAGATCCTCGACGGCGCCTCGGTGTGCTTCGCCCGCAACGGCTTTCACGCCACCTCCATGCAGGACGTGCTCAAGGAGGTCGATCTGTCGGCCGGTGCGGTCTACCGCTACTTCAGCGGCAAGGAGGAGCTGATCGCCGCGATCGTCGGCGAAGTCCTGGGCCAGGTGCGCGAGGCGTTCGAGGAGGAGGCCCGGCACATCCCGCCCCCGCCGCCCGACATCCTCGTCTCCTCGGTGCTCGGCCGTACCCTCGCCGCCCGTGAGGCCCTGACCGTCGACGGCCGCCCGGCCTTTCCGCGTCTGGTCGTCCAGGTGTGGACCGAGACGCTGCGCAACGACGAGCTCTCGGCGATCCTGCGCGAGGGCTATGCCGGGGTGCGCGAGGCCTGGGCGCGGATCGTCGTCGCCTACCAGGACGCGGGAATGATGCGCTCCGACGTCGCGCCGGACCATGTGGCCCGCACCATGATCGCCGCGGTGCTGGGGTTCATCGCCCAGCAGTCGCTGTTCGGCCCCGCGCCGGTCGAGGTGCTGCGCGACGGTCTGCGCGCGCTGATGAGCGTGTCGCCGCCGCTGTCGGACGCCTGAACCGGTCACGGCTCGGTTAACTTGCTCGAAATGCGGTCCAACTAGCCTGCCGGTCCATGCCACCAGGGTCTTTCCCCGGGGCCGCGGCAACCGGGCCCCGCACGGTCCGGAGCGAGGATGTGAGGTGGGACGTGCAACTGACCCCGCACGAGCAGGAGAGGCTGCTGATCCACGTGGCGGCCGACGTCGCCGAGAAGCGCTGGGCCCGTGGGCTCAAGCTCAATCACCCGGAGGCCGTGGCCCTCATCACCGCGCACATCCTCGAAGGCGCGCGTGACGGCCGTACGGTGGCCGAGCTCATGTCCTCCGGTCGCAAGCTGCTCACCCGCGACGACGTCATGGAGGGCATCCCCGAGATGATCCACGACGTCCAGGTCGAGGCCACCTTCCCGGACGGCACCAAGCTCGTCACCGTCCACGACCCGATCGTCTGAGGGGGCGGCGATGATTCCCGGAGAGATCCTGTTCGCCGCGGACCCGGTCGTCTACAACGAGGGCCGCGAGGTCATCCGGCTCACCGTCCTCAACGCCGCCGACCGGCCCGTCCAGGTCGGCTCCCACTACCACTTCGCCGAGGCCAATCCCGGCCTGGAGTTCGACCGGGCGGCCGCGCGCGGCCGACGGCTGAACGTCGCCGCCGGCACCGCCGTGCGCTTCGAGCCGGGGATCCCCGTCGACGTCGAACTCGTCCCCCTGGCCGGTGCCCGCGTCGTGCCCGGCCTGCGCGGGGAGACCGGAGGTGCCCTCGATGCCTGAGATCTCGCGTGCCGCGTACGCCGACCTGTTCGGGCCGACGACCGGCGACCGCATCCGGCTCGCCGACACCGACCTGCTCGTCGAGATCGAAGAGGACCGCTGCGGCGGCCCCGGACTCGCCGGTGACGAGGCGGTCTTCGGCGGCGGCAAGGTCATCCGTGAGTCCATGGGACAGTCCCGTGCCACCCGCGCGGAGGGCACGCCCGACACCGTCGTCACGGGCGCGGTGATCGTCGACCACTGGGGGGTGGTGAAGGCCGACGTCGGCATCCGCGACGGACGCATCACCGGTATCGGCAAGGCCGGCAACCCCGACACGATGGACGGGGTCCACCCGGACCTGGTCATCGGCCCGGAGACCGAGATCATCGCCGGCAACGGGCGCATCCTGACGGCGGGCGCGGTCGACGCGCACGTCCACTTCATCTGCCCGCAGATCGCCGACGAGGCGCTGTCCGCCGGTGTCACCACGCTGGTCGGCGGCGGCACCGGGCCGGCCGAGGGCTCCAAGGCGACCACCGTGACGCCCGGGCCGTGGCACCTCGCGCGCATGCTGGAGGCGATGGAGCAGTACCCGCTGAACATCGGCTTCCTCGGCAAGGGCAACACCGTCTCGCAGGACGCGATGCTGTCGCAGATCCGGGGCGGGGCGCTCGGCCTGAAGCTGCACGAGGACTGGGGCTCGACGCCGGCCGTCATCGACGCCTCCCTGACCGTCGCCGACCGGACGGGCATCCAGGTCGCGATCCACACGGACACCCTGAACGAGGCCGGCTTCGTCGGCGACACGCTCGCCGCGATCGCCGGCCGAGGCATCCACGCGTACCACACCGAGGGGGCGGGCGGCGGGCACGCGCCGGACATCATGACCGTGGTCTCCGAGCCGCACGTGCTGCCGAGCTCCACGAACCCGACGCGGCCGTACACCGTGAACACCGCCGAGGAACACCTCGACATGCTGATGGTGTGCCATCACCTCAATCCGGCGGTCCCCGAGGACCTGGCGTTCGCCGAGTCGCGGATCCGGCCGTCGACGATCGGGGCCGAGGACGTCCTGCACGACCTCGGGGCGATCTCGATCATCTCCTCCGACGCGCAGGCCATGGGCCGTGTCGGCGAGGTCATCCTGCGGACCTGGCAGACGGCCCACGTCATGAAGCGGCGCAGGGGCTCCCTGCCGGGCGACGGCCGGGCCGACAACCACCGGGTGCGCCGCTACGTCGCCAAGTACACGATCAACCCCGCGCTCGCCCAGGGACTGGCCCGCGAGATCGGCTCGGTCGAGGGCGGCAAGCTCGCCGACCTGGTGCTGTGGGAGCCGGCGTTCTTCGGCGTCAAGCCGCACCTCGTCATCAAGGGCGGGCAGATCGCGTACGCGCAGATGGGCGACGCCAACGCCTCGATCCCGACGCCGCAGCCGATCCTGCCGCGCCCGATGTACGGCGCGATCGGCCGGGCGCCCGCGTCGAACTCGTTCAACTTCGTGGCGCCGCTCGCGATCGAGGACGGGCTGCCGGAACGTCTGCAGCTGGGCAAGAGGTTCGTCGCCATCGACTCCACCCGTGGGGTGACCAAGGCGGACATGCGGGAGAACGACGCCCGGCCGCGCGTCCGGGTCGACCCCGACAGTTTCGCCGTGCACATCGACGGGGAACTGGTCGAGGCGACTCCGGCCGCCGAACTGCCCATGGCACAGCGCTACTTCCTGTTCTGACGTGGTTCCGATCCGGTTCTGAGGACTTCGATGTGACAAGGGCAGCACTGCTCGTCCTGGCCGACGGCCGCTTCCCCGCCGGAGGGCACGCGCACTCGGGCGGGGCGGAGGAGGCCGTCAAGGCGGGACGGATCACCGGGGCGACGACCCTGGAGGCCTTCCTCCGCGGGAGGTTGCACACCGCGGGGCTCGTGACGGCGGCGCTGGCGGCCGCCGCCGCGGCCGGGGCCGACCCGGCGGAGCTGGACGCGGCGGCGGACGCCCGCACCCCCTCCCCGGCGCTGCGGCTGACCGCCAGGAAGCTGGGCCGGCAACTGATGCGGGCCGCCCGGGCCGCCTGGCCGAGCGCCGAACTCGACGCCCTGGCCGGTGAGTTCCCCAAGGGAGCGCATCAGCCGGTGGTGTTGGGGCTGACCGCGCGGGCGGCCGGGCTCGGGGCGCAGGACGCGGCGTACTGCTCGGTGTACGAGAGCGTGAGCGGACCCGCCACCGCCGTGGTGCGGCTGCTGAGCCTGGACCCGTTCGAGGCGACCGCCGTGCTGGCCCGGCTCGCGCCGGAGCTGGACCGGGTGGTCGACCGCGCGGTGTCCTCCGGGACGGCGGTGCCGACGAAGGGCGTCGACGTACTGCCGGCGGCGTCGGCACCGCTCCTGGAGATCGGGGCGGAGGTGCACGCCGGCTGGCCGGTAAGGCTGTTCGCCTCGTGAGCTGCCCTCCCCGTCCCGGCACCCGTCCCTGCCCCGGTCCCAGCACCCGCCCCCGCTGCCTCTTCCGTCCCGACCCGGGCGCCGCCGCCCCCGAGACCCCCGCTTTCGGCCCCTGACGGGCCTCGTCCTCGAACGCCGGACGGGCCGAAACGACCCAACCTGGCTGAATAGGAGCCGTCGTGCATCTTGGTCACTCCCCTCACGGTCCCGCCGCCGTCGGCGCCGACGCCCGTCGCCCCGACGGCAGCCGGCGTGCCCTGCGGATCGGGCTCGGCGGTCCCGTCGGGTCCGGCAAGACCGCCACGGTCGCCGCCCTCTGCCGGGCCCTGCGCGACGAACTGTCCCTCGCCGTCGTCACCAACGACATCTACACGCGCGAGGACGCCGAGTTCCTGCTGCGCGAGGCCGTGCTGCCGCCCGAGCGGATCACGGCAGTCGAGACGGGCGCCTGTCCGCACACCGCGATCCGCGACGACATCTCCGCCAACCTCGAAGCCGTGGAGGATCTGGAGGACGAGGCCGGGCCGCTGGACCTGATCCTCGTCGAGTCCGGCGGGGACAACCTCACGGCCACCTTCTCCAAGGGCCTCGTGGACGCGCAGATCTTCGTCATCGACGTCGCGGGTGGCGACGACATCCCGCGCAAGGGCGGGCCCGGTGTCACCACCGCCGATCTGCTCGTCGTCAACAAGACCGACCTCGCGCCGTACGTCGGCTCCGATCTCGCCCGGATGGCCGCCGACGCCAAGGCCCAGCGGGCCGAACTGCCGGTCGTCTTCCAGTCGTTGCGGAGCGAGGGCGGCGTCGGGGACGTCGCCGCGTGGGTGCGGGCGCAGTTCGCCTCCTGGGCGGCGTGACATGAGCGGAGTGCACGCCACCGCGCGGATCGGGGCGAGGGCCGACGGACGCGGGGGCACCTCCCTGCCCGTCCTCGAGAGCGACGGACCGCTCGCCCTGCGGCGCACCCGGGGCACCGGCGGCGAGGCACGCGTGATGCTCGTCGGCGCGATGAGCGGGCCCCTCGGCGGTGACCGTTTCGCCGTCGAGGCCGACGTCGCGAACGGCGCCCGGCTGCACGTCGGTTCGGCCGCCGCCACCATCGCCCTGCCCGGGCAGACGAAGGACGAGGCCCACTACGACGTGCGCCTCACGGTCACCGGCGAGGGCGAACTGCGCTGGATGCCCGAGCAGTTGATCTCGGCGAAGGGGAGCGACCTGTTCGTCACCACGCGGGTCGGGCTCGGGGCCGACTCCCGGCTCGTCCTGCGTGAGGAGCAGGTGCTCGGCCGGGTGGGGGAGGAGCCGGGGAGGCTGACCAGCCGCCTCACCGTGCGGGTCGACGGGCGGGTCCTCCTTGACCAGGAACTGGCCTGCGGGCCGGGCGCGCCCGGTGGCTGGGACGGACCCGCCGTCCTCGCGGGGTATCGTGCCGTGGGCCAACTCGTCGTCGTACGACCGGAGTTCCGTGAGGCGCCGACGACGGCCCGCCGGGTCGGCGAGCACGCCTGCGTCATGCCGCTGGCCGGGCCGGCCGCTCTCGTCACCGCCGTCGCGCCCGACGCGCTGCGGCTGAGGCGGGCGTTGGACGAGGCGCTCGCCGATGTCGACATCCGGTGAGCGGTACATCACTTTCCGGTTATCGGATTGGCAAAGAAGGTCAACGACACCTTTTCTCAGGTGCCTCACAGCCGCGAGGATCCCTCTGCCGCCATCACCAGGTAGGGGAGTTCCCACTTGAAGGACATACGACCGAACAAGCGCACCACGGCGCTCGGCTCGGCCGGCGTACTCGTCGTCGCGACGATGCTCGCCGGCGCCGTCGCGGCGCCCTCGGCGAGCGCGACGAGCGGCCGTCCGGGACAGGACCGGGAGGCGCGAGGCGCCGCGGTCGCGGCGGAGCGCGCCGGCAAGGCCGGCATCGACTGGCAGGACTGCCCCGCCGACTGGGGGCTGGAGAAGCCGATCCAGTGCGGCTGGGTCACCGTGCCGCTCGACTACGCCAAGCCGAACGGCAAGCAGATCAAGCTGGCCGTGGACCGCATCGGCAACACGGGCACGGCCGGCGAGCGCCAGGGCGCGCTCGTCTACAACCCGGGCGGCCCCGGCGGTTCGGGCCTGCGCTTCCCGCGCCGGGTCACCACCAAGTCGCCCGTGTGGGCCAACGTGGCGAAGGCCTACGACTTCGTGGGCTTCGACCCGCGCGGTGTCGGCCACTCCGCGCCCATCTCCTGCATCGACCCGCAGGAGTTCGTCAAGGCGCCGAAGGCTGACCCGGTCCCGGACAGCGAGGCCGACAAGCTCGCCCAGATCAAGCTCGCCCGGGAGTACGCGGACGGGTGCGCCGAGCGCAGCGGCAAGGCCGTGCTGGCGCAGATGACCACCCCGAACACCGTCCGCGACCTGGACGTCATCCGCGCCGCGCTGGGTGAGAAGAAGCTCAACTATCTGGGTGTCTCCTACGGCACCTACATCGGCGCCGTCTACGGCACGATGTTCCCCGGCCACCTGCGTCGCATGATCGTCGACAGCGTGGTCAACCCCTCCCGGGAGAAGATCTGGTACGAGGCCAACCTCGACCAGGACGTCGCCTTCGAGGGCCGCTGGAAGGACTGGCAGGACTGGGTCGCCGCCAACGACGCCACCTTCCACCTCGGCACCACCCGCGCCGCCGTCCAGGCCAAGTGGCTCACTCTGCGCGCCACCGCGAAGAAGAACCCCATCGGTGGAATCGTCGGCCCGGCCGAGCTGATCTCCTTCTTCCAGAGCGCCCCGTACTACGACTCCTCGTGGGTCCCGGTCGCCACCGTCTTCAGCAAGTACTTCGCCGGAGACACCCAGGCGCTCGTCGACGCGGCCGCACCGGACCTCACCGACACGGCCGGGAACATCTCCTCGGAGAACGGCAACGCCGTCTACACCGCCGTCGAGTGCACCGACGCCAAGTGGCCCACCAGCTGGCGGAAGTGGAACAGCGACAACACGCGGCTCAACAAGGACTACCCGTTCATGACCTGGGCCAACGCGTGGATGAACCTGCCGTGCGCGTTCTGGCCGGTCAAGCAGCAGACCCCGGTGGACGTCAAGACCCACAAGGGCCTGCCGCAGGTGCTCATCGTGCAGTCCACGGACGACGCGGCGACCCCGTACGAAGGTGCCCTCGAAGTGCACAAGCGCCTCAAGGGCTCCCGCCTGATCACCGAGAAGGACGCCGGCTCCCACGGCGTGACCGGACTGGTGAACACCTGCATCAACTCGCGGGTGGACGCCTATCTCCTCACCGGCAAGCTGGACAGCGCGGACGTGACCTGCGCCCCGCACGCCACGCCCAAGCCGTAGCACCGCCCGCACGACAGTGAAGGGCGGCCGGAACGATCCGGCCGCCCTTCCAGGCGTTCCGAGGGAGCATCAGCTCGGGTGCGGCAGCATCAGCCGAGCACGCCGAGACGGCCCATGACGGAACGTCAACGCAGCGGCAGACGCGGGAACTTGCGCTCCCTCTCCGCCTTCGCCGCCTTGGCCGCCGCCTGCTCCTCCGCCTTGACGACGGCCGCGTACTGGTCCACGTACTCCTGCTCGGACAGCGTCAGGATCGCGTACATGATCTCGTCGGTGATCGCTCGCAGCACCGCCTTCTCGTTCTCCATGCCGAGGTAGCGGGAGAAGTCGAGGGGCTCGCCGAAGCGGATCGCCACGGGGTGCGGGGTCGGGATCACCTTGCCGGGCGGCTGCGCCTCGAAGGTGCCGATCATCGCGCAGGGGATGACGGGGACCTGGGCCCTCAGCGCCATCACCGCCACCCCGACCTTGCCCTTGTACAGGCGGCCGTCGTGCGAGCGGGTGCCTTCCGGATAGATACCGAGCAGTTCGTCCTTGCCCAGCACCCCGAGGCCCTCGCGGATCGCCGCCTGACCTGCCTCCTTGCCGGAGCGGTCGACCGGGATCTGACCCGCGCTGCGGAAGAAGGCCGCGGTCAGCCGGCCCTTGATGCCGGGGCCCGTGAAGTACTCGGCCTTGGCGAGGAAGGTGATGCGGCGCTTGAGGATCGCCGGCATCAGGAAGTGGTCCGAGAACGACAGATGGTTCCCGGCGACGATCGCCGCGCCCGACTCCGGTACGTGCTCCAGGCCTTCGATCCGCGGTCGGAAGACCAGTCTCAGCAGGGGGCCCAGCAAGACGTACTTGAGCACGTAGTAGAACAAGGGGTCGCTCCTCACTCCGGCGGATCGGCGGGATGGCCGCCTGACCAGGGTGCTGCTCCGGGACGCCGCGCAGCAAGCCGCAGGGAGCCGCGGGAACGATCCTGCGGCCGTCCGGGGAGACGCCCCCGGCGCCTTTTCGTCGAATCTCCACGGATCTTGCCGCAACCGTGTCGGTTCTCACATCCACCGAGGGCGAGACGTCGGAGATGTCGCGTTGCTTTCGATGGATGTTCATCAAGTTCTTATTTACTCTCCGTTGTTGACCATCTTTTCTCAGTGTTCTCTCACTGAGTCGTGTTGTGAACTGTGAATGCGGGGGCGCGTGTTGACGCGAAGACATGCCCGGACGCCGGCCTTGGCGCTGGCGCTGGTGACAGCCATCGGGATCGGGGTGACGCCGGTGACCGCGGCGGTCGCCGCCACCCCGACGGCCCCGGTGCGGACGAAAAGCACCACCGAGAACACGGCGACGACCACGCAGGACGCCTCGGCCGAGGCGAAGCGGACCGGCAAGGCTGTCGAGGTCGGATCCCTCCGGTCGGAGAGCGGCGATGTGTACGCCACCCCCGACGGGAACCTGGAGGCGCGTGAGTACCTGCGCCCTGTGCGGACCCGGGTCGGGGGCCAGTGGAAGCCGGTCGACACCGATCTGGTGAAGACCTCGGAGGGGACGGTCGCCCCGGGCGCGACCACCGTGGGGCTCGAGTTCTCGGCGGGCGGCGACGACGCCCCGCTGGTACGGATGGAGAAGGCGGGGCGCGAACTGGCCCTGTCCTGGCCGGGCGAGCTGCCCGCCCCCGACCTCGACGGGGCCACGGCGACCTACCGCGACGTTCTGCCGGACGTCGACCTGCGCATGGGCGCCCAGGAGGACGGCTTCACCCAGCTGCTCGTCGTCAAGTCCGCGGACGCGGCCGCCAGTCCGGAGCTGACCCGGCTGCGGCTGAAGCTCTCCGCCGAGGGCATGGACGTCCGCGAGACGTCCCAGGGGGGCCTGGAGGCCGTCGACCAGGGCGCCGGGAACGCCGTGTTCGAGGCGCCCAAGCCCGTGATGTGGGACTCCAGCACGCAGGACCCGGCGCAACCGGGCGCGGCGCCGCAGGCGGGCACAGAACCGACGCAGAACACGGCGCCGACCCGGAGCCCGGCACCGCGGCAGAGCGCTCCCGTGGAGAAGACCACTCCGGCGGGGACGACCGCGCCGGCCAAGTCGGCCAAGTCCGCGATGTCCCTGTCGGCCGCCGCCTCCACCACGGCGGCTTCCGGCACGAGTGGGCAGCCGGCCGTCGCGGGCGACGAGCCCGCCGCCGGGGAGTCGGCGAAGCTCGCCCCGGTCGGGGTGGACATCCCGGCCGGCGGCCGGGAGCTGGTGCTGACCCCGGACACGGACGTGCTGAAGGGCGAGGACACCACCTACCCGGTGTTCATCGACCCCCAGTGGTACTCGCCGCGCGCGGCCGCGTGGACGATGGCGTCCAAGTACTGGGCTTCCGCGCCGCAGTGGAAGTTCAACGGCGAGAACAACGCCGGCCTCGGCTACTGCGGGTGGGCCTACTGCCAGCCGAACGACACCAAGCGGCTCTTCTACCGCATCCCGGTGTCGAAGTTCGCGGGCAAGACCATCCTCCAGGCCGAGTTCGTCGTACGGAACGTGTGGTCCGCGTCGTGCGGCGCACGCAGCGTGGAGCTGTGGCGTACGAAGGACATCTCCTCGTCGACCACCTGGAACTCGCAGAACGCGAGCGGCTTCTGGATCGACAAGCTGAAGACGGACTCCTTCGCCTACGGCTTCGAGGGCTGCTCCGCCAAGGACGCCGAGTTCGACGTGAAGTCGGCCGTGCAGACGGCGGCCAACGCCAAGTCGTCGACCATGACCTTCGGCATGCAGGCCGCCAGCGAGAGTGACATCTACGGCTGGAAGAGGTTCTCCGACAAGGCGTATCTGCGGGTGAAGTACAACCGCCCACCGTCGCAGATCAGGATGTCGCAGCTCACCATGGAGTACGGCGGCACCTGCAAGAAGCCGGCCGACGCACCGCGGGTGCGCACCCTCGGCAAGATCTACGCCAACGGAGTCACGGACCCGGACGGCGACACCGTGGGCGTGCAGATCGAGGCGGCCTGGGATTCCGGCGACGGCAAGGGAGTGATCGCCCGGTGGAAGCCCGCCCGGACCAGCCTGAAGAAGTCGGGATCGAGCTTCTCGCTGACCCTGCCGTCATCCCTGCCCGAGAACAAGCAGATCAGCTGGTACGCACGCAGCTACGACGGAGCGCAGTACTCTCCGTGGTCCAGTGCGGGTGATCCGACGGGCTGCTACTTCACCTACGACACGAAGGTGCCGAAGGCCCCGGCCGTCACGTCCGCCGAGTATCCGGCCTCGGATCCCGAGAACCCGGACGACCCCTGGTTCGACGGCGTGGGTCAGTACGGCTCGTTCCAGCTCAAGGCCGCCGACACCGACGTGACGAAGTACTGGTTCGGCATCAACGGCGATCCCTCGTCGAAGAACACGATCACCACGTCCGCGGGCGCGGCGAAGGTCGCGAGGATGCTGCCCGCCAAATCCGGCCTCAACTACGTCACCGCCAGGGCCTTCGACGCGGCGGGCAACGGCTCCGAGATCCGTACCTACCAGTTCCGCGTCAAGTCGGGGCAGCTCGAACGCGCCGACTGGGCGATGGACGAGGCGGCCGGCGCCACCGAGGCGGCGGGCAGCGCGCCCGAGCAGACCGCGGCCCTTTACGGCGGCGCGACGCCGGGTGTGGAGGGCAGGATCGGCAAGGCCGTGCAGTTCGACGGCGTCGACGACTACGCCGCCACGGACGTCGCCACCATCGACACCGACGTCAGCTTCTCGGTGTCGGCCTGGGTGAAGCTGTCCGCCATGCCGTCCGGCGCGGCGGTCGTGGCCTCCCAGCGAGGCAACAACGCGCCCGGCTTCGAGCTGTACTACTCCAAGGGGTACGACCGCTGGGTGTTCAACCAGTACAGCGCCGACAGCGCCAGTGGCACTCCCGTGCGGGCCATGCAGGCCGCCGCGGGCGGGGTCAAGGCCGGTGAGTGGACGCATCTGGTCGGTGAGTACGCCGCCGGTGAGAAGCTGCTGAAGCTGTACGTCAACGGCACACTGGCCGGGTCCACGGCCTACTCCACGCCGTGGAACGCGCGGCGCGGCATGGTGATCGGCGGCAGCTTCCTCGGTGACACGCCGGCATCGCCCTTCCCCGGTGTCATCGACGAGGTGAAGACCTTCGAGAAGCCGCTGTCGGCGGGCGAGGTGTCGGGTCTGTACAGCTCGAACGCGATCGGTGCCGGGCGCCCGGCCCGCGCGGTCTTCCACCTGGACGAGGCCGCCGAGGCGACCGTGCTGAGCGGCCGTGCCGATGTGAATCCGGCGGTCCTCAAGGGCGGGGCCGCACTGGGTTCGGCCGGGGTGGACGGCAACGCGCTGACCCTGGACGGGACCGACGACTACGCCGCCACCAGCGGTCCGCACATCAACACCTCCTACGGTTTCGCCGTCTCGGCCTGGGTGAAGCTGGCGAAGACCAAACCCACGCACGCCGCGAGCGTCGCCTCGCAGGCCGGTGAGGCGGTGACGGGGCCGGAGCTGTACTACTCCAGCTCCTACGACCGCTGGGTGTTCAACCAGCACAGCGCCGACACCGCCGACTCCACGGTGGTGCGGGCCATGCAGCCCGAGGGCGCCACCGCATACGGCGGCGAGTGGACGCACCTGGTCGGCGTCCAGGACACGGTGGCCGACCAGCTCTCGCTGTACGTCAACGGCACCCTGGCCGGCACCACCGCACTGCCCTCGACCTGGTACGCCGGGGGAGCGGTGCAGATCGGCGCCAGCGCGTTCGAGGGCAAGGCCACCTCGTTCTTCCCCGGCCAGATCGACGACGTACGCCTCTTCGACCGGCCGGTGTCCGCCGAGGAGGTGCAGCAGCTGTTCAAGCAGCGCGCGCTGCTCAACGCCCGGTGGAAGCTGGACGCCCTCACCGGCTCCGCCTCGGCGGACGACACCGGGCGGGCGGGCGCGCTGTCCGTGGCCGGCGGAGCGAAGATCGGCACCGGATTCATGGACGGCGGTCTGGAGCTGGACGGCAAGGCCGGCTACGCGAGTGCCCCGGCGGTCCCCGTCGACACGAGCGCCAGCTTCACCGTCACCGCCTGGGCCCAGGCGGCCTCGATCCCCACGCAGAGCGCGGCGGTGGTCAGCGCGGAGGGGGCCAGTCGGAGTCCCTTCGCGGTGCACTTCGTCCCGGACGCCAACAACCCTGACGGGCTGGGCAGTTGGGAGATCGAACTGCCGAGCGCGGACACCTCGGACGCCACGACGGCGCGGCCGGCCAGTACGGAGTTCAGCGGCGTGACCGACTGGAACCACCTGGCCCTGGTCTACGACGGCTTCGCCAAGCAGGCCCGTCTGTACGTCAACGGCGTGCTCCAGGAAGCCGCGTGCGAGGACGTGGACGGTGACGGCACGGCGGACGACACCTCCTGTCAGGACATGATCGCCTGGGGCGAGAACGTGCTGACCACCAAGGCCGGCAAGTCGCTCCAGGTCGGACGGACGAAGATCGGCGCCACGGGTGCCGAGTACTTCCCCGGCGTGATCGACGACGTCTGGTTCTTCCAGGGGGCACTCGACGACGGCCAGGTCGGCGAGCTCGCCGGCTCCTGGTTCGACGTGCCCACCCAGGTCCCGGCCGGCAGCTGACGCCGCCACGGGCGGTGCGCGCCGGGAAGGCCCGCGCGCACCGCCCGTGACTCCCCGGCCTCCCGCGCCTTTCGGCGCACTCCGCATCTTTCAACAGCGACGCCGGCGCCCCGCCATCGGCGGGACCGGCGCCGCGCAGCGATGGACGGCATACGCATGAGACGCAAACCCCCACGTTCCTCTCCCACGGCCCTGCACCGACCGGTCTCCCTGGTGGTGTCGGCCCTGATGCTCGGCGGGCTGATCCAGGCCGCCGCCTCTCCCGCCCAGGCCGCCGGCGGCCACCCCCTGCCCGGTGTGCCCAAGGCCGACACGGCGGTCTCCGGCACCGACGGCATCAAGGCCGAGCCCCGCACGCTGACCCGCGGCCCGAAGACGCCGGGACAAAAGCCCAAGCGTTCCTGGCCCGCGGCCGGCACCGCCACGGTGGAGCTGCCCGGCGGCACGGCGAAAACGGCTGCCCGCGCACGGCGGGCCGGCGCGCTGCCTCTCACGATCGCCCCGGTGAAGAAGGCCCAGGAAGCCGTACAGGGGACGGTCGAAGCCGCCGTGCGAGGCCGTGAGCAGGCCCGACGCGCCGGTGTCGACGGCCTGTTGTTCACCCTGGAGGCCAAGGACCACCCCCGGGGTGTCACCCGGGCAGGCACCGCGCCGTCCGATGCGGGCAAGGTCGCCGTCACCGTCGACTACGGGGACTTCGCGCAGGCCTACGGCGGCGGTTACGCCTCCCGACTGCACCTCGTGCAGCTGCCCGCCTGCGCCCTCACCACCCCCGCCGAGGAGGCGTGCCGCAAGGCCACCCCGGTCGCCGCGAGCAACGACACCGACCGGCAGACCCTCACCGCGAACACGGTGAGCCTGCGGTCGAGCGGCATGACGGTCCTGGCCGCGGCCGCCGAGACCGGCGGCGAGAAGGGCGACTTCAAGGCCACCTCCCTGTCTCCGTCGGCGACTTGGACCACCAACCTCAACACCGGTGACTTCACCTGGTCGTACGACATGCCGGTGCCCGACGTACCCGGAGACCTCACGCCGGACGTGAGCCTGGACTACTCCTCGGCCTCGATCGACGGCCGCACCGGCGGCACCAACAACCAGGGCTCCTGGGTGGGCGACGGCTTCGACATGTCACCCGGCTTCATCGAGCGCCGCTACAAGCCCTGCGCCGACGACGGCGAGAAGAAGGCCGACGGCAACAAGCCGGGCGACCTGTGCTGGTCCTACGACAACGCGTTCATCTCCTTCAACGGCAAGGGCGGCGAGCTCGTCTCCGTCGGCAAGGACGAGTTCAGGCTCAAGCAGGACGACGGCACCCGCGTCACCCGGCTGACCGACACCGCCCGCGGCAACGGGGACGACGACGGCGAGTACTGGCGGGTGACCACCGCCGACGGCACCGCCTACTTCTTCGGCTACCACCGGCTGCCCGGCTGGACGAGCGGCAAGGAGACCACCGACTCCACCTGGACCGTGCCGGTCTACGGCAACAACACGGGTGAGCCGTGCCACGCCTCCGACTTCGCCGGATCCTGGTGCCAGCAGGCCTGGCGGTGGAACCTCGACTACGTCGTGGACACCCACGGCAACGCGATGGGCTACCACTACGTCAAGGAGTCCAACTCCTACGGCCGCAACCTCAAGGCCGACGACGACACCCCGTACACCCGCGGCGGCTACCTGGAGCGCATCGACTACGGGCTGCGCTCCTCCCGGATCTTCGCGGACAAGCCCTCCGCCCAGGTCGTCTTCGACAACGCCGAGCGGTGCCTGCCGCAGGACGGCGTCACCTGCGCCGCGGACACCATCGACACCAAGGCGTCCTACTGGTACGACACGCCGTGGGACCTCAACTGCAAGACCGGCGCCACATGCGACGACGGCCGGCTCTCGCCCTCCTTCTGGACCCGCAAGCGGCTGACCGCGGTCACCACCCGGCTGCTGAAGGCCGACGGCACCTACGGCAAGGTCGACTCCTGGAAGCTCGACCAGCGCTGGGGCATGGCCGACACCGACTACCAGCTGCTCCTCGACAGCGTGCAGCACACCGGCCACACCGGCACGACGCCGATCACCCTGCCGAAGACCACCTTCGCGTACACCCAGCTCGCCAACCGGCTGGACCGGATCGGTGACGGTTACGCCCCCTTCATCAAGGCACGCCTGTCCACCGTGGCCGACGAGTCCGGCGGCCAGATCGACGCCAACTACTCCGCACCCGCCTGTGACGCGGACGCCCTGCCGACCCCGCAGACCAACACCACGCGCTGCTTCCCGCAGTTCATCGGCGGCGACAGCACCGACGCCCCCGACCGTGAGTGGTTCAACAAGTACGTCGTCACCTCCGTCGTCGCGACCGACCGCACCGGCGGGTCCCCCGACCAGGTGACCGCCTACGAGTACCTCGACGGCGCCGCCTGGCACTTCGACGACGACGACGGCCTCACCAAGGAGAAGTACAAGACCTGGTCGCAGTGGCGCGGCTACGGCCACGTCCGGGTGAAGAACGGCGGTCAGGGCGGCGCGGCCGCGATGAAGTCGCAGGAGGACCACTACTTCCTTCGGGGCATGGACGGCGACCGCAAGGACACCACGGGCGGCGCCAAGTCCGTGACCGTCACCCTCGAACCCGGTGAGGGCGACCCGATCACCGACCACGCGTCGGCCGCGGGCCTGGAATACAGGACGGCCGCCTTCGACCGACCGGGCGGCAAGGTGGTCGCCAAGACCGTCAGCCGGCCCTGGCACCACGAGACGGCAAGGAAGACCCGCGACTGGGGCACCGTCACCGCGAACCTCACCGGCGTCTCCGCCAGCCAGACCTGGACCTCCCTGGACGACGGGGCGGGCGTCAAGTGGCGCAGCACCTCCAGCTCCGTCACGCACGACACCGTCGCCGGCCGGGTCACCCAGGTCGACGACCGCGGCGACACCGCCACAGCGACCGACGACCGGTGCGCCCGCACCACATACGCCACCAACACCGACAAGAACATCCTGCTTCTGCCCTCCCGGGTGGAGACCGTCGCCAAGGCCTGTGACGCCGCGGTCGACCGGAGCAAGGACGTCATCGACGACATCCGCACCGCCTACGACGGCGGGGCCTACGGCGCGGAGCCGACCAAGGGCGACCCCACGGCCACCGCTCCCCTGAAGAGCCACAACGGAACCAGGGCGACCTACCTGGAGGCCGGCGCCACCTACGACGACTACGGACGCGAGCTGGCGGTCACCGACCTGACGGCGGATCTCACCGTCACCGGCGACGCCGCCCCCGTACGCACCGCACGCGCCGACGGCCGCACCACCACGACGACCTTCGCCCCCACCACCGGACTGCCCACCCGGACGACGACCACCACCCCGCCCGCCGACCCGGCGGTACCGGCCACCGCCCAGACCACCGTCAAGGACCTGGACCCGCTGCGCGGACTGCTCCTCCAGCAGACCGACACCAACGGCAACGTCACCCACTACGCCTACGACGCGCTCGGCCGCTCCACCAAGGTCTGGCTCGCCGACCGCGCCACGAGCGGCGTGCCGACGTACGAGTACGGCTACACGGTCTCCGAGGGCAAGCCGGTCGCCGTCGCGACCAGGCTGCTGAACAACGAGGGTGGCCAGATCACGTCGTACCAGCTGTACGACGGCTTCCTGCGGGAGCGGCAGTCCCAGGCCCCGGGCCCGGACGGCGGCCGGATCATCTCCGACGTCTTCTACGACGAACGCGGCCTGGCAGCCAAGAAGTTCGCCCCGTACTACAGCACGGGCAGCCCGGTCACCGAGCTGTTCAAGCCCGCCGACGCGCTCTCCGTGGAGACCCAGACCCGCACCGCCTTCGACGGTCTGGGGCGCGCGGTCGAGGAGAAGCAGATCGCCGGCAACGGCGACGGCGGCGCGGTCCTCAGCACCACGAAAACGATCTACGCGGGCGATCGCACCACGGTGATCCCGCCGGTCGGAGCCACCACCGTCACCACCCTCACCGACGCCCGCGGCAACGTCACCGAACTGCGCGAACACCAGGCGCGGGCGCCCGAGTCGGCGTACGACACGACCACCTACGACCTCACCCCGTCGGGTGAGCTGCTGAAGGTCACCGACCCGGCCGGCAACAGCTGGAGCCACACCTACGACCAGCGCGGCAACCAGCTCTCCATCACCGACCCCGACAAGGGCCGCACCGACACCACGTACGACGACCGCAACCAGGTGATCTCCAGCACCGACGCGAACGGCACCCTGGTCAACGCCTACGACGGGCTGGGCCGCAAGACCGAGCTGCGCGAGGGCTCCGCCACGGGCAGGTTGCGGGTCAAGTGGACCTACGACACGGTGGCCGGCGCCAAGGGCCAGCTCGCCGACTCCACCCGCTACGTCGGCGGTGCCGCGTACACCACCTCGGTCACCGCCTACGACAAGCTGTACCGCGCCACCAAGACGGCGACCGTGATCCCGGCCGTCGAGGGCGCGCTGGCCGGCACCTACCAGTCCGGCACCGCCTACAAGCCCTCGGGTCTGGTCGCCTCGCTCAGCTACTCCGCGGCCGGCTCCCTGCCGGGCGGCTCGGTCAACTACACCTACGAGGACCAGACCCTCCGCCCGGTCTCCGTGTTCGGCCAGGGCATGACCTCCACGGCCACCTACAGTCAGACCGGCAAACCGCTGGTGTACACCTTCGGGCTGACCAGCGGCGGCAAGAAGACACAGGTCACCAACACCTACGAGTACGGCACCCGGCGGCTCGCGACCACCCGCGTCGACCGCGAGGAGCAGGTCGGCGTCGACCAGAACGTCAGCTTCCGCTACGACGAGGCCGGCAACGTCCTCTCCCTGAACGACGTCTCCCGCACCGGTACCGACAACCAGTGCTTCGCCTACGACCACTTGCGCCGGCTGACCGAGGCGTGGACGCAGGGCGACCAGACCTGTGCCGCCGCGCCGTCCGCCGCCAAGCTCGGCGGCCCGGCCCCGTACTGGCAGTCGTACACCTACGACAAGGCCGGCAGCCGGCTGACCGACACCCGGCACCACACCGGAGGGGACACCACCAAGGACGTCAAGCGCTCGTACGAGTACCCCGCTCCGGGAACGGCCAAGGCGCACACCCTGTCCTCGGTGACCACCCAGGGACCGGCCGGGACGACCAGGACCGACTACAAGTACGACCTCACAGGCAACACCACCGACCGCGGCCGGCAGCACCTGGACTGGGACGTCGAGGGGCTCCTCACCAAGGTGACCGAGCCCGTCGACGGCAAGCCGGACAACGTCACCGACTACCTGTACGACGCCAACGGCAACCGGCTGCTCTCCCGCACCGGCGCCCGCACCACCCTGCACCTCGGCCACACCGACGTCACCCTCGACAAGGGCGCGGCCAAGGCCAGGGCGACCCGTTACATGGACCTCGGCAGCGGACACCAGGCGATACGCGCCGACGACGGCACCTTCTCCTTCACCCTCGCCGACCACCACGGCACCGGCCTGCTGGCCGTCGCCGCGACCGACCTGGCCCTCACCCAGCGCAGGGTCCTCCCGTTCGGCGAGGCCCGGGGCACCGCGCCGGCCGCCTGGCCGAGCACGCGAGGATTCGTCGGCGGCATCGACGACACCAAGGACACCGGTCTCACCCACCTGGGCGCCCGCGAGTACGACCCCGGGACCGGCCGGTTCCTCTCCGTCGACCCGGTGATGAACCTGTCCGACCCGCAGCAGATGCACGGCTACACCTACGGCAACAACAACCCGCTCGTGTACGCCGACCCGGACGGCAAGTTCTTCGGGTTCGCCGCCCTCTTCAAGGCGGTGCAGAAGGCGATAGCGAAGCTCTTCAACAAGGTTCCCAACAAGAACCCGGGCTTCATGCAGCGCCGGGCGCAGTCTCCGGCGGTCAGCAACAAGAAGCTGTCCGGGGCGCTCCAGCAGATCTATCCCAAGGCCCGGGCGAAGCAGGTCTTCGGCAACGGGAAGATGTCGACGGCGCTCATCTACGAGTTCAACACCGGGAAGAAACTCCCCGGCAAGGACGAACTCCACGTCCAGAAGGGATGGTCGACCATGAAGGCCCTCTCGGACGTCCTGGACCTCGACCGTAAAGCCAGGGAGACCGAGAAGGGAGACAAGAAGCACCTGCTGTCCGACAAGGACCTGGCCGTCGCCAAGGCCGAGGCCAAGGAGCTCTGGGACGCGCTGAACTCGCGGGACGTCACGGGCAACGTCAAGAAGACGATGGACGCCGACGCCGGTATGAAGTCCTCCGTCAAGACGAACTTCGACGCCGTGATGAAGACGCCCGCCGTCAAGGACCTCACGGGTCAGGACTTCACTCCGGCCACCAAGTTCAAGGGCCCCGCCCCCGTCGGCCAGCCCACCCGGCTGCGCGGCTTCTCCCGTACCCTGGGCGTGGCCGGCGGCCTCCTCCAGGTGGCCCAGGCTCCCTCGTACGTCAGGGAGTACGGCTATGGCAGAGGTGCCTGGGAGATGTTCAAGGACGTCGTCGACCCCGTGGGGACGAGTGACTCCATGGTCGACCCGTTCGTCGACCAGGGTGGGGGATCATCGATCTGCGACCCGTCGAGCGGCAACTGCGCCTGACGCTCGCCGAGCACGGGGGGGCCTGCCGCGCACCACGCGCGGCAGGCCCCCTGCTTCCTCCACCACCCGTATGACGACGAGACACCGACCCGCACCTGGAAGAGACATGAGCGAGACCCCCGCCCAGGAGATCCCCGCCGAGGACATCCCGGCCCTCCTGCTGCGTACCGTCCCCGAATCCGCGCAGTCCATCGCCGAGAGGTACGAGATGCCCGCGGAAGCGGCCGTGCTGAGCGAGGACATGGCCGTGGACCTGTACCCGGTGCTGGCCGAGTGCTTCACGACGCCGGTCCTGATGCCGCAGCTGGAGAGCGACACCCCGGACGTGGAACTGCTCGAACGCTGCTGGGACTTCGTCGAGCGGCTCACGGCGCATTCCCTGGAGAGTGTCCGGGGCGCCGCCTACTTCGAGGTCCTCGAACAGCTCCTGAACGCCGACGGTCTCCTGGAGGCCGCCTGGCCGTACATGAAGGAGCGGACCCGCGCACGCACCCGCACGATGCTGGACTTCTACGGTGTCGAGGTGCCCGGCACCGGCCACCGGTAGCGCGCGGCGGCACTCACAGCCGCACGATCACCAGCGCCGTGTCGTCGGTCGCGCCCCCGGGCGGCAGCAGCTCCAGCAGGACGGCGTCGGCGAGGGTCTCCGGGTCCGCCTCCCGGTGGCGGGCGAGGGCGTCGGCGAGTCGGGCGAGACCCGTGTCGATGTCCTCGTGCCGCCGTTCCACGAGTCCGTCGGTGTACAGGGCGAGGGTGGCGCCGCTGTCGTAGGCGGTGCGGGCCTGGGGCCGGCGGACCGGCGTGGGCCGGGCGTCGAGCGGGGGGTCGGTGGCCCGGTCGAGGAACTCCACCCGGCCGTCGGTGTGGACGAGCACGGGCGGGGGGTGCCCGGCGCTGCTGTAGGTGATGGTGTGGTGGTCGAAGTCGATGAAGGTGGTGACCGCGGTGGCCGATTCGGCGCCGTCCACGACATGCGCGTACCGCCCCAGGACGTTCAGCGCCTCGGCCGGGCCCGCGGCGACCCGGGAGGCCGCGCTGAGCGCGCTGCGCAGCTGGCCCATCACCCCTGCGGCCTCCAGACCGTGCCCGACGACGTCGCCGACCGACACGCCGATACGGTTGCCGCCGACCAGGTCCACCAGGTCGTACCAGTCCCCGCACACGTTGAGCGCGCCGACCGCCGGGCGGTAGCGCACGGCCGCCCGGTGGTGTCCGACCTGCCGGCCGGCGGGCAGCATCGCCTCCTGAAGGGCGAGGGCCACCTCGCGTTCACGGGCGTGGGCCAGCCGCAGCCGCTCGTTGAGTTCCTGGAGTTCACGGGCGCGGGTGTACAGCTCGGCCTCCAGGACGCGGCCCCGGCTGCCCCCCCGCGCTCCGTCCCCGTGTGTCTTGTCCCCGCCCGTGCCGCGGCGGCCGCGGGCCCGGATCAGCTCGGTGACCTCCTCGACCCGGTGCACCAGCAGCACCACCGAGCCGTCCCGTCCGTGCACGGGCGCGTTGACGGGGCTCCAGTAGCGCTCGTCCCACTCGCCGGGCCGCTCGGTCGACTCGACGTCGTAGCGCTGGAGCGCCATCGCTTCCCGTTCACCGGTGGCCAGTACCCGGTGCAGCGAGGCCGCCAGGTTGCGCATGCCGCTCGCGGCACCGTCGTTCGGGTTGTCGGGGAAGACCTCGAAGAGGTGCCGGCCGATCAGTTGCTCGCGCTTGCGGCCCGACCCCCGCAGGTACTCCCTGTTGACGTCGGCGTACAGCAGCTCGGGCGTCAGCAGCGCCACCATGCCGGGCAGTGCTTGGAACACCGCCGCGTAGTCGATCGCCGTGTCGTTCATGGCCGCGCCCCATCTGCCGGTCTCGCGTCATTTTCTCATGTCATGTGACGAGATGAGGTGACTTGCCTGGTTCTGCGGTCACACACCGGGATCCGTGAGTGACTGCTCGGCCCAGATGATCTTGCCTTCGGGGAGAAACCGGGTGCCCCACCGCTGGGTGACCTGGGAGACCAGCAGCAGGCCGCGGCCGCCCTCGTCGGTGGCGCGCGGATGGCGCAGGTGGGGGGCGGTGGTGCCGCCGTCGAAGACCTCGCAGACCAGGGTGCGCTCACGGATCAGCCGCAGCCGGATCGGTCCGGTGGCATACCGGATGGCATTGGTGACCAGCTCGCTCACGACCAGCTCGGTGGTGAACGACAGATCCGTCAGACCCCACTCCGCCAGCCGCCGGCTCGCCGTCTTGCGGGCCTCGGCCACCGCCACCGGGTCTGCGGGCAGCTCCCAGTCGGCGACCCGGTCCGCGGCCAGCCGGCGGGTCCGGGCCATCAGCAGGGCCACGTCGTCGTACGGACGCGCCGGGACGAGAGCGTCGATCACCGTCCCGCAGCGCAGTTCGAGCGTGTCCGCCGACTGCTCCAGGGCCTGCCGCAGCCGGTCCCGGTCGGTGTCCAGCGCCCACCGCTCGCCCCGGGCCAGCAGGCCGTCGGTGTGCAGCGCCAGCGTGCTGCCCTCCGGCAGGGTCACCTCGGCCGACTCGAACGGCGGCCCGCCCGCGCCGAGCGGCGGCCCCTGCGGCAGTTCGAGGAACGTGACGGTGCCGTCGGGCAGGACGACGGCCGGGGCGGGATGCCCGGCCGCGGCCATCACACACCGCCCGTCGACGGGGTCGTAGACGACGTACACGCACGCGGTGCCCACCGTCTGGGCGCCTCCCGTCCGCGGTTCGGGCGGCTCGGTCTCCGCGGCCATGCCCTCCTCGTCGTCCATCCGGGTGACCAGGTCGTCGAGGTGCGCCAGGATCTCCTCGGGCGGCAGGTCCAGGGCGGCCAGGGTGCGCACGGCGGTCCGTACGCGCCCCATGGCCGCGGCCGCGTCGATACCGTGTCCGGGCACCTCGCCGACGACCAGCGCCACCCGCGCCCCCGACAGCGGGATCAGGTCGTACCAGTCGCCGCCGAGCCCGGTCAGCTCGTCGGCCGGCCGGTAACAGGCGGCCACCTCGACCGCGTCCTGCTCGGGCAGCCGGCGGGGAAGCAGATTGCGCTGGAGTACCAGGGCCGCGTCGCGTTCGCGCGTGTAGCGGCGGGCGTTGTCCACGCAGACGGCCGCCCGGGAGACGAGGTCCTCGGCCAGGACCAGATCGTCCTCGCCGAACGGTTCGTGCCGGTGGCGGCGCAGGAACGTGGTCACGCCGAGGGTGACGCCGCGCGCCCGGACCGGCACGATCAGGGCGCTGGGCGGCTCGGACTCGGCCGGCAGACTCGCGACCCACTCCTCGGTGACCGGGTCGAGGGGATCCAGGGGGTCGAGCCGTTCGACCCGCCAGGGCCGCCCGTCGACCAGACAGCGCACGGCGGGCGAGCCGGCCCGGTGCACGACCTCGCGGGCGCCGCTCGCGTTCCCGGGACCGCCGGTCGCCCGCCGCCCCGCCCGGCGCAGGGTGACGGAGCCGTCCGCGTCGTCCCACGCCTGGCCCGGGGTGGGCTCCGCGCCCCGCAGTACCCGCTCCAGCAGATCCACGGTGACGAGGTCCGCGAACCCCGGCACCGCCACGTCCGCCAGCTCCTGGGCGGTCCGGGTGATGTCCAGGCTGCGGCCGATGCGCCGGCCGGCCCGGTCGAGCAGGGCGAGCCGCTGTCGGGCGCGGTGCCGCTCGGTCATGTCCACGACCGTGTAGTAGACGCCCATGGGGTGGCCGCGGTCGTCGTTCAGGCGCGTGAACGACAGCATGTGCGCCGTCTCGCGGTGCGGTGCCGCCCGCACCCGCCCCACGAGGTCGTAGCCGAGGACGGGTTCGCCGGTCGCCAGCACCCGTCGCATCTGGGCCTCGATCGCCTCCGAGTCCAGCCCCGGCTGGACCTCGGCCAGCCGCAGCCCCAGCCGGTGCTCGGGCCGACCGCCGCCGAACTGGGCCAGGGCCGCGTTCGACCACACGAAACGCAGGTCGGTGTCGACCATCGCGATCCCGATGGGGGAGCCGCCGACCATCTGCTCCAGCACCGCCCGGCTCATGTCCCAGCCGGAGGCGTCGGCCATCTCGTTCAGCAGCACCAGCCACTGGGAGCCGCCGCCGGGTGCCCGGGCCGAGGTGATCCGCGCCATGACGGACACCGGCCGTCCGTCCCGGCGTCGGGCGGACAGCAGCCCCGCCCAGCCGCCGTCCCGACGGCACCGGTCCATGACGTCCGGGAGCCGTCCGGCGTCCCCGTGGCCGAGCAGCCCGGCCAGCTCCCCGCCCACCGCCTCGGCGGCCGGATATCCCAGCAGGCGCTCGGCCTCACCGGTCCAGCTCGTCACCACCCCCCGGGTGTCGAGCAGCAGGGGGGCGGTGTCCGCCACGTCGAACCACCGGCGGGCAACGCCGTCCTCGTCGTCTGTGCCCACGGCCGACCTCTCTGTCGCTGAGAGTGGTCTACCACCTCCTGACTCAATCATCACCCTGCCTGCACGGCAGCGGCCGAGCCACCCGGGAGACGGGTGCCGCGCGCCGGCGCGGCCGGGTATCCGCGCCCCTCGCGGGGCGGGGCCCCTCAGATGTCCCGCGTCAGCACGCCCTCCAGGGTGGCCAGCGCCGAGACCAGTTCCTCACCGGTGATCGTCAGCGGCGGCGCGAGCCGGATGGTCGAGCCGTGGGTGTCCTTGACCAGGACGCCCTCCCGCATGAGGCGCTCGCTCACCTCGCGGCCGGTGCCCAGCGCCGGGTCGACGTCGACGCCCGCCCACAGCCCGCGCGCCCGGAAGCCGACGACGCCCTTGCCGACCAGCCCGGCCAGTCCGTCCCGCAGGACGGCGCCCAGCTCGGTCGCCCGGCGCTGGAACTCACCCGTCTCCAGCAGTTCCACCACCGCCGTGCCGACGGCGGCGGCCAGCGGATTGCCGCCGAACGTCGACCCGTGCTCGCCCGGCCGCAGCACCGACAGCACCTCCCGCCGGGCCACCACCGCGGACACCGGCACGATCCCGCCGCCCAGCGCCTTGCCGAGCAGCAGCACGTCGGGAACGACCCCCTCGTGCTCCACGGCGAGCGTCCGCCCGGTACGGCCGAGCCCGGACTGGATCTCGTCCGCGATGAACAGGCAGTTCCGGCGGCGGGTCAGCTCCCGTACCCCGGCCAGATAGCCGTCGTCGGGGATGACGACGCCCGCCTCGCCCTGGATCGGTTCGATCAGGACCGCCGCCGTCGTCTCGTCGACGGCCGTCTCCAGCGCGGCCAGGTCGTTGTACGGCACGATCCGGAAGCCCGGTGTGAACGGCCCGAAGCCCGCCCGAGCCGTCTCGTCCGTCGAGAAGCTCACGATCGTCGTCGTACGGCCGTGGAAGTTCTCGGCGGCCACCACGATCGTCGCCCGGTCGGCGGGTACGCCCTTCACCTCGTAGGCCCACTTGCGGGCCACCTTGATGCCGCTCTCGACCGCCTCCGCGCCCGTGTTCATCGGCAGGACCATGTCCAGGCCGGTCAGCTCCGCGAGCCGCTCGGCGAACTCGGCGAGGCGGTCGTTGTGGAACGCGCGGGAGGTGAGGGTGAGGCGGTCCAGCTGGCGGTGGGCCGCCTCGATCAGCAGGGGGTGCCGATGGCCGAAGTTGAGGGCGGAGTATCCGGCCAGCATGTCGAGGTAGCGGCGGCCCTCGACGTCCTGCACCCAGGCGCCCTCGGCGCTCGCGACGACGACGGGCAGCGGATGGTAGTTGTGCGCGAGGACGGGCTCCTCGGCGCGGATCAGATCGGCGGAGGTGCGCGTCGGGACGACGGGTGCGGTCATGAGCGGATCTCCTGCGTGCAGCATTTGATGCCACCGCCGGCCTTCTGGAACTCCGAGAGGTCGACGGGGACGGGGACATAGCCGCGCTCGGTGAGACGGGAGGCGAGGGCCTCGGCCCGGGGCGCGATGAACACGTGGCGCCCGTCGGAGACCGAGTTCAGACCGAACACCATGGCGTCGTCGCGGGTGGCGAGCACCGCGTCCGGATACAGCCGGGCGAGCACCTCGCGGCTGCCGGAGGAGAACGCCTCCGGGTAGTACGCGATGTTGTCGTCGTCGAGGACGAACAGCGCCGTGTCCAGGTGGTAGAAGTTCGGGTCCACCAGGGTCAGGCTGATCACCGGGTGACCGAAGAACTCCTGCACCTCCCGGTGGGCCTCACGGGTGGTCCGGAAGCCGGTGCCGGCCAGCACGTACCGGCCCGTCCACACCAGGTCGCCCTCGCCCTCGCAGACGGACACCGGCCGGTGGACCTCGTAGCCCGCCGACTTGAACCAGGTGTCGTAGTGGACGGACTCGGGCCGCCGCTCGGGCGCGTGGAACAGGGAGCCGAAGACCCGGCCCGCCACCACGACCGCCGAGTTCGCGGCGAAGACCATGTCCGGCAGACCGGGGGCCGGCTCCACGGTGTCCACGGTGTGGCCGTGGGCCCGGTAGGCGCGGATCAGGGCCTGCCACTGCTCCTGGGCGAGGTCGACGTCGACGGGGCTGTCGGGACGCATCCAGGGATTGATCGCGTACTGCACGGCGAAGTGTCTGGGTTCGCAGACGAGGAAGCGCCGAGGGCGCCGCACACGGGTTTCGGTCACAGAGAGGTACCTCCACCTTTCCTGTTTCCTACGGAGGCGACGGGGGTTGACACCAAGGTAGGAACTGACCGGGACGCCCGACAAGGAACAAGCATTGCGTGTCGACGCAGGAATGCTGCGTGAATCCCCTGGTCAACGCAGGTTCACTGCGCCCGCGCAGGTTTATTCGGGCGCGGGCTGACTCGCCCCGGCCTCCGGGCTGTCCGGCAGCAGATGGGACAGCACCATCACGCTGATCGTCTTGCGGATGAACGGCTCGGCCCTGATGCGCTCCAACACGTTCTCGAAGTGCTCCACGTCCCGCGCCCGCACGTGCAGCAGCGCGTCCGCCCCGCCCGTCACCGTCATCGCCGCGGTGATCTCCGGATGATTGCGCGCCACCTCCGCGAGCCGTCTGGGGGGCGCGGCGCCCTCGCAGTACACCTCCACGTACGCCTCCGTGCGCCAGCCCAGCGCCGACGGCTGCACGGTGGCCGTGAACCCCGTGATCACCCCGGTCTCCCGCAGCCGGTCCACCCGGCGCTTGACCGCCGTCGAGGACAGCCCGACGGCCGTCCCGATCTCGGCGAAGCTCGTCCTGGCGTTCGCCATCAGAGCGGTGACGATCTTCCGGTCGAGCTCGTCGAAAGGGGCGGGCGCGCTGTTCATGCGGGCACTGTATCCAGCGCGTACGTCCACACCCCCGCACATGTCCAGCCGTGCGGATCGCCCCTACACTCCACGTTCATGCTGCGCGCCCTCGCCGTCGACGACGAACGCCCCTCGCTGGAGGAGCTGCTCTACCTGCTCACCGCGGACCCCCGGATCGGCACCGTGGAGGGCGCGGGCGACGCGACCGAGGCGCTGCGTCGTATCAACCGTGCCCTGGAGTCCGGCCCCGACGGCCCCGAGGCCATCGACGTGGTCTTCCTGGACATCCAGATGCCCGGCCTCGACGGCCTCGACCTCGCCCGCCTCCTCACCGGCTTCGCGCGGCCGCCGCTGGTCGTGTTCGTCACCGCCCACGAGGACTTCGCCGTCCAGGCCTTCGACCTCAAGGCCGTCGACTACGTCCTCAAACCCGTCCGCAAGGAACGCCTCGCCGAGGCGGTGCGCCGCGCCGTCGAGCTCAGAGCCGCCGAACGGCGCGGAGCCGCCCCGCGGATCCCCGTGCATGAGCCCGACCCGGACCACATACCCGTCGAACTGGGCGGTGTGACCCGGTTCGTCGCCGTCGACGACATCACCCACGTCGAGGCCCAGGGCGACTACGCCCGGCTGCACACCGAGCGGGGCAGCCACCTGGTGCGGATCCCGCTGTCCACCCTGGAGGAGCGCTGGCGGGCCCGCGGCTTCGTCCGCATCCACCGCCGCCACCTCGTCGCCCTGCGCCACATAGGCGAACTCCGCCTGGACGCGGGCACGGTGAGCGTCCTGGTCGGCGGCGAGGAACTCCAGGTCAGCCGCCGCCACGCCCGCGAACTGCGGGACCTGCTGATGAGGAGGCCCTGACCGTGCCCCACCAGGACCCCGCCGAACGGCGTGTCGTCGTCACCGGCCCCGCACGCCGCACCCGGCGCGCCTCCGGGTACTACCGGCCGCGCACCGAGATCGACGAGCAGACCACCCTCGGCCACACCTATGTCCGCTCCCTGATGCGCTCCCAACTGCGGGCCGCCCTCGCGGTCTTCGCCGTCCTCACGCTGCTCGTGGGCCCGCTGCCGCTGCTCTTCGCGGCGATGCCCGACGCCCGCCGCCTCGAATGGGCCGTCCTCGGCTTCTGCCTCTACGCCCCGCTGGTCCTGCTCGCCCGCTGGTACGTGCGCCGCGCCGAACGCAACGAGCGGGACTTCGTGCGTCTGGTCGAGGACCGATGAACTCGGCCTTCGCCGTCCCCGCCGTCGCGCTCGTCGTCGTCGCGACCGTCCTCGTCGGCGCGTTCGGCCTGCGCATCTCCCGCACCACCTCCGACTTCTATGTCGCCTCCCGCACCGTCGGCCCGCGCCTCAACGCGGCCGCCATCAGCGGCGAATACCTCTCCGCCGCCTCCTTCCTCGGCATCGCGGGCCTGGTCCTGGTCCAGGGGCCCGACATGCTCTGGTACCCGGTCGGCTACACCGCCGGCTACCTGGTGCTGCTGCTCTTCGTCGCCGCCCCGCTGCGCCGCTCCGGCGCCTACACGCTCCCCGACTTCGCCGAGGCCCGCCTCGCCTCCCAGTCGTCCCGGCGGCTCGCGGGCGCCTTCGTCGTGGGCGTCGGATGGCTCTACCTGCTGCCCCAACTCCAGGGAGCCGGGCTGACGTTGACCGTCCTGACCGGGGCCCCCGACTCGCTGGGCGGACTGATCGTGGCGGTCGTCGTCACCGCGACCGTCGCCGCGGGCGGCATGCGCAGCATCACCTTCGTGCAGGCCTTCCAGTACTGGCTCAAGCTCACCGCGCTCCTCGTCCCCGCCCTCTTCCTGGTCCTCGCCTGGCAGGGCGACGGCGCGCCCCGCGACGCCTTCGGGGAACCGGCCACCTTCCGCGACCAGCGCGTCGTCCGGGTGGACGACACGCTCGACCTGCGACTGGACCGCCCCCTGACCGTGACGGTGGACGGCACGATCGACGGCCGCCCGCACGAGGAAGCCGTGCTCCGGCTCCCCGTCGGCACCCACCACATCGAGCGGGGCACGCGTCTCACCTTCGCCGGGGGCACCGCCGTCCCCGTCGCCGAGCGCGGCAGCAGCGGCGGCATGTCCACCTCCCTCGCCGCCGGCCGCGAGGAACGCCCCCTGTACGCCACCTACGGTCTGATCCTCGCGACCTTCCTCGGCACCATGGGCCTGCCGCACGTCGTCGTCCGCTTCTACACCAGCCCGCACGGGGTCGCCGCCCGCCGCACCACGGTCGCCGTCCTCGCCCTGATCGGCGCCTTCTACCTGCTGCCGCCCGTCTACGGCGCCCTGGGCCGCCTCTACGCCCCCGAACTGGCCCTCGGCGGTGACGCCGACGCGGCCGTGCTGCTGCTGCCCGGCCGGGTGATCGGCGGCCTCGGCGGGGACCTGCTCGGCGCGCTGGTCGCCGGGGGAGCCTTCGCCGCCTTCCTGTCCACCGCGTCCGGGCTGACGCTGGCCGTCGCGGGCGTGCTCACCCAGGACGTCCTGCCCACCCGCGGCGTACGCCACTTCCGGCTGGGCACCGGGCTCGCCATGGCCGTACCCTGCGCCGCGAGCCTGCTGGTGGGCGGGCTGCCGGTGGCCGACGCGGTCGGGCTGGCCTTCGCGGTGTCGGCGTCGTCCTTCTGCCCGCTCCTCGTCCTCGGCATCTGGTGGCGGCGCCTGACCCCGCCCGGCGCGGCCGCCGGGATGCTGGTGGGCGGCGGTTCGGCGTTCCTCGCCGTCGCCGCGACCATGGCGGGCTTCCCCGGCACGGGCGGGCTGCACGCGCTGCTCGCCTGGCCCGCGCTGTGGTCCGTACCGCTCGGCTTCCTCACCATGATCCTGGTGTCGCTGGCCACCCCGGGGCGGGTCCCGGCCGGCACGGCGGCGATCCTGGCCCGGTTCCACCTGCCCGAGGAACTGCTCACGGAAGAGCTGCGGGCGGCGGAGGCGAAGGCATGAGCGGGTTCCTGGCGGGCGTCTGCATCGCGATACTGCCCTTCCTCGCCGCGGGCTTCTGGCTGGGCCGCCGCACCGCACGCCCCGAGAACCTCGGCGGTCTGGGCACCCCCGTCGAGCACGCCACCTTCGAGACCCTGCACACCGCCTCGCTCGCCGCGCCCCCGCTCCGGGCGGGCCTGACCGAGGAGACGGCCCGCAGATCGGCCCGCAGACTGCGCACCCTGCTCGGCACGGACGCGCTGTGCCTGACCGACGAGACGCGGGTGCTCGTCTGGGACGGCGTCGGGTCACACCACCGGTCCGAGATCATGGAACGGCTGGCCGGCCCCCTGGAGAGCGGCCGGGGCGAGGCCTTCCGGCTCACCTGCGAACACGCCGACTGCCCCGTCCGCTGGGCCGTTCTCGCCCCGCTCACCGTCGACGACCGGGTGCACGGCGTCCTCGTGGCCTGCGCGCCCCGCGAGTCGGCCGTCCTGGTCCGGGCGGCCGGCGAGGTGGCCCGATGGGTGAGCGTCCAGCTGGAGCTCGCGGACCTCGACCAGTCCCGTACGAAGCTGATCGAGGCGGAGATCAAGGCCCTGCGCGCGCAGATCTCCCCGCACTTCGTCTTCAACTCGCTCGCGGTGATCGCGTCGTTCGTCCGCACCGACCCCGAGCGCGCCCGCGAGCTGCTCCTGGAGTTCGCCGACTTCACCCGCTACTCGTTCCGCAGGCACGGCGACTTCACCACCCTCGCCGACGAGCTGCACGCCATCGACCACTACCTGGCGCTGGTCCGGGCCCGCTTCGGCGACCGGCTGGCCCTCACCCTCCAGATAGCCCCGGAGGTCCTCCCGGTGGCCCTGCCCTTCCTCTGCCTCCAGCCGCTCGTCGAGAACGCCGTCAAGCACGGGCTGGAGGGCAAGGCCGACAAGTGCCATATCCAGATCACCGCGCAGGACGCCGGCGCCGAGGCCCTGGTGGTGATCGAGGACGACGGCGCCGGCATGGACCCGGTCGCGCTGCGCCGCATCCTGGCCGGCGAGGTGAGCCCGTCGGGGGGCATCGGCCTGTCCA
The DNA here is from genome assembly GCF_045161545.1 of Streptomyces sp. NBC_00637. Classification (NCBI taxonomy): domain Bacteria; kingdom Bacillati; phylum Actinomycetota; class Actinomycetes; order Kitasatosporales; family Streptomycetaceae; genus Streptomyces; species Streptomyces sp. NBC_00637. The sequence continues at coordinate 7,330,676 of NZ_CP109046.1, forward strand.
ACGTGGACGACCGGCTCCGCCAGGTGTACGGCGACGACCACGGCCTGGTCATCGAGACGGCCCTGGGGGCGGGGATGAAGATCACCGCCCGGCTGCCGAAGTACCAGCCGGGCGTCCACTCGGCGGCCCGCCTCACCGGTGGCCAGGGCCGGTCCGGGTCATGATCATGGCGAGCGTGATCAGTCCCAGCACGACCCAGCCGAACCACAGCCAGCCGTTGCTGCCGAGCGCCACCGTGTAGGCGGTCACCGCGACGAGTGCGCCGACGGTGAGCACCCCCATGGTCTTCGTGGAACTGTCCGTGGTACCTGCCATCGCGACACCTTCCTCGGGGCCGCCCTCCGCAGGGCGCGTCCCCTCCATGGTGCCCCGGGTTCAGCGCCCGTGTGCGTCGAGCGACGCAAGATAGGCGTTGTACGCCTCCAGCTCCTGGTCGCCGTCACGGTCCGCGGCCCTGTCCTTGCGCTTGGCCTGCCGCTGCTCGGAGCCGTACCACTGGAACAGCAGCGCGATCAGTACCAGCACGGACGGGACCTCGCTGAACGCCCAGGCGATGCCGCCCGCCGCGTTCTGGTCGGAGAGCGCGTCGATGCCGAGCGAGGCGGGCGGGTTCTCGAACGTCTCGACCATCGGCTGCGACGCCATCATCAGCGCGATGCCGAAGAACGCGTGGAACGGCATGCCGGCGAACAGCTCCAGCATCCGCATCAGGTAGCCGGGCCGGTTGGGCCCCGGGTCCACGCCGATGATCGGCCAGAAGAACACCACGCCGACGGCCAGGAAGTGCACCATCATCGCGAGGTGCCCCGCCCTGGAACCCATGAGGAAGTCGAAGATCGGCGTGAAGTACAGCGCGTAGAGGCTCGCGATGAACAGCGGGATGGTGAACGCGGCGTGCGTGATGATCCGCATGTAGCGGCTGTGCAGCAGCATCAGCAGCAGTTCACGCGGCCCCTTGCGGCCCCGGCCGGCGGCGGGCAGCGCGCGCAGCGCCAGCGTCATCGGAGCGCCCAGCAGGATCAGGATCGGCGACAACATGCTGATCACCATGTGCTGCACCATGTGCACGCTGAACATGACCATGCCGTAGTCGTTCAGCCTGGTGCACATGACGAGCCCGATGGTCAGCACACCGACGACGAACGACACGGTCCGCCCCACCGGCCACGCGTCCCCGCGCCGCGCCAGCCGCAGGACACCCCATCCGTACAGCCCCAGCCCCACCAGACAGCCGACGAGGAAGAACGGGTCCGCCGACCACTGAAGACCCCGCCCCAGCGTGAACGGCGGCAGATCCATGGTCATGCCGTGTCCGCTGTGTCCCATGCCGCCGGCTCCTGATTCGTGGGGGGTTGTACGTTTCCTGCCGCCCCAAGACTAGGCGTGCCTGTGGATCATGCGACTGCCGGGGTGGGGCGCGGCGGGGGTCGCCCCGAAGTCCGGTCGAGCCGCTGTGATCCGGGAGGCCGCCTCCGCGAGGTGACGGCCGTGATCTGTCCCCGTCGACACGGGTTACGGGACGGAACCGCCCGCGCGGACCCGTGCGCGGGCCGGTCCGCTACTCGTACCGGTACCTCAGCGAGTCCGCCTCCGCCTGCTCGACGTCGGCGATCGTCAGCTCCGGCATCCGCAGCTGGGCCAGCGTCACCTCGGCCGAGGCCGGCTGGGCGTCCGCCGGCAGCCACTGCTCGGGCTTCCAGGCCGCGCCGCGCAGCAGCGACTTGGGGCAGTGCGGGTAGACCTCCTCGATCCCCACCACCAGCGCACTGGCCGGCGGCTTCCCCACGGCGGTCAGCTGCGACAGCAGCTCCGGGCGGGTGGAGACGACGGCCCGGCCGTTCACCCGCAGGGTGGTGGTCCGCCCCGGGATGACGAACAGCAGCCCGGCCCGCCCGGTGGCGATGACGTTCTGCAGGGTGTCCAGCCGCTTGTTGCCGGTCGCGTCCGGTATCGCCACCGTCCGGGCGTCCAGTACGGCGACGAACCCCGCGGGGCCGCCGCGCGGGGAGACGTCGCAGTTGCCCTCCGCGTCCGCGCTGGCGATCATGACCAGCGAGGAGCAGCCGATCAACTGCCGCGTCTTCTCGGTGAGTTCGGTCATCTGCTTGCGCACGGCCGCCTGGCCGGGCAGTTCGTACACCCGGCGCAGGGCGTCCGGGTCCGGCACGGCGTCGACGCGCAGCGAGTCGAAGGCGCTGCCGGCAAGGGGGGTCGTCATACGTCCGACCCTAACGGGCCGACCTGCGCGTACCGGTGGTCCCGGTCTCCCGCGCGACCGGCCCGGCCGTGCGGACCGTTCGGCGAGGAACCGGCGGGCAAGCGGCCGCCCCCGGTGCCGGAGGCGGCCGGGGGCGGTTCCGGTGACGTGCGCCACCGGACGGACGTCAGCGGTGGCTAGAGGACCGTCTCCGCCTCCGCGTACCGGTCCTCCGGGACGGTCTTGAGCGTGGCGACCGCCTCCGCGAGCGGCGCCATCACGATGTCCGTCCCGCGCAGGGCCGTCATCTTCCCGAACTCGCCCCGGTGCACCGCCTCCACCGCGTGCCAGCCGAAGCGCGTGGCGAGCACCCGGTCGTACGCGGTCGGCGTGCCGCCCCGCTGCACATGCCCGAGGATGACCGGCCGGGCCTCCTTGCCGAGCCGCGACTCCAGCTCGATGGAGAGCTGCCGGGCGATCCCGGCGAACCGCTCGTGCCCGTAGATGTCCTTGGCGCCCTCGTCGAAGGCCATGCTGCCGGCCTTCGGCTTCGCGCCCTCGGCCGCGACGACGATCGCGAACCGCTTGCCCGCCTCGAAACGCTCGCCGACCCGGCGGGCCAGCTCGTCGATGTCGAAGGGCCGTTCCGGTACGACGATGGCGTGGGCGCCGGCCGCCATGCCGGACTGAAGAGCTATCCAGCCGGTGTGGCGTCCCATGACCTCGACGACGAGCACCCGCTGGTGGGACTCGGCGGTGGTCTTCAGCCGGTCCAGGGCCTCCGTCGCGACCCCGACCGCCGTGTCGAAACCGAAGGTGACGTCGGTGACGGCGATGTCGTTGTCGATGGTCTTCGGCACGCCCACGATGGGCAGCCCGCTGTCGTACATCAGCTTCGCCGCCTTGAGCGTGCCCTCACCCCCGATCGGGATGATCGCGTCGAGACCGAGCTCCTCGACATGGCCCCGGGCGCGTTCCACGCCGTCGCGCAGATGCGAGGGCTGGACGCGGGAGGAGCCGAGGATCGTGCCGCCGCGGGCGAGGATGCCGCCCACCGCGTCGAGGTCGAGCTTGAGGTAGTCGCACTCCAGGAGGCCCTTCCAGCCGTCCCGGAAGCCGATGACCTCGTCGCCGTGGTCGGCGACGGCGCGGTGCACGACGGACCGGATGACGGCGTTCAGGCCGGGGCAGTCGCCGCCGGACGTGAGGACACCAATGCGCATAGCCCGAAACAACCTTCTCCACGTGGGCCGGTCCGGACCACATTGTCCGGCTCGAATCCCCGCCACCCTAGCGGCAGGAGGGGGCCGGGCCGAAGCATGCGTCCGCCTGCTGGACGTGCCTGCTCACCTGTGCGGATGTACCGTCAGACGGGCTGCTGACGGCACGCCGGCCATCAGGTGGACACACGGCCCCGCGGGCCGCCGCGCGACGGCGTCCGGGCAGGTCGCGCGGCGGACCGGCTACGCGGGCTGCTGCGCGGCCGAGATGCGCTCGTTGCGGAGCGCCTCGTACCAGCGGTCGTCGATCGGCGGCAGCGCGTTCACGTCGAGCGCCAGCTTCAGCAGCAGGTCCGCGATCAGCGGGTTACGGGCGAGCACCGGGCCGTGCATGTACGTGCCGAACACGGTGTCGTTGTACGCGCCCTCGGTGCCGTCGCCGGTGCCGTTGCCCTTGCCGAGCGAGACGCGGGCGAGCGGGCGGGCGGTCGGGCCGAGGTGGGTGACACCCTGGTGGTTCTCGAAACCGGTCAGCGGGGGCAGCCCGAGACGCGGGTCGATGTCCCCGAGGACGTCGCCGACGCACCGCTCGCCCTCGCCACGCGTCGTCGTCACGTCCAGCAGACCGAGACCGGGCTCACGCTGGCCGAGGTCGTTGACGAACTCATGGCCCAGGATCTGGTAGCCGGCACACACCGCGAACACGATCGCGCCGTTCTGCACCGCCTGGTACAGGTGCCCGTCCCGGCGCAGCCGCTCCGCCGCGAGCCGCTGCGGCCGGTCCTCACCGCCCCCGATGAGGTAGATGTCGCCGGAGGTCGGGATCGGCTGGTCGCTGCGCACGTCGAGGCGCGCCACGTCGAGACCGCGCTGCCGGGCGCGGCGCTCGACGACCAGGGCGTTGCCCTGGTCGCCGTAGGTGCTCAGCAGGTCCGGGTAGATCCACACCAGCCGCAGTTGGTTGTCGCTCATGGAAACGTCCTTAGTGGTCAGTTGCCGACGCGGCGGCGCAGGTCCTGGAACGCGGTGTAGTTCGCGATGACCTCGATCCGGCCCGGCGGCGCCTGCTGCACGGCCTGGTCGAGGTTCTCGCACACCTGGAAGTGCTGGTTGGCGACCTCCAGACGCACCGCGAGGTCCAGCTTCCGGTCACCGACGACGAAGATCGGGTGGCCGGTCAGTCGCGTGTAGTCGACGTCCCACAGCCAGGAAGTGTCGGTGCCGTCGGCACCGCGCGCGTTCACCGAGAGGATCACCGGGGTGGGCGGCGGATCGATCAGGCTGAACGTCTCGAGCCAGCCCGCGGGGTTCTTCGCGAGCAGCAGCCGCAGGTCACGTCCCTGGAACTGGACGACGTCATAGCGCCCGGCGACGGCCTGCACCGCGTACATCCGCTCCAGCGCCACCTGCGGCGGCACCCCGAAGACGGCGGCCACGGCGGCCGAGGAGGCGGCGTTGGCCTTGTTGGCACGGCCCGGCAGCTGGAGGTGGATCGGCCAGGCGGACCCGTGCGGGTCGAGGACGTGGTCCCCGGACAACGCCCAGCTCGGCGTCGGACGCCGGAACCCGCACTCGCCGCAGAACCAGTCGTCGCCGGGCCGCTGCATGACACCGCCGCAGGACGGGCACGACCAGGCGTCGTCCTTCCACATCTGCCCGGCGGCGACCCAGATCACGTTGGGGGAGGAGGACGCGGCCCACACCACCAGCGGGTCGTCGGCGTTCGCGATGACGACGGCCTTCGAACCGGCGAGCCCCTCACGCCAGTTCTCCGCGAGCATGCGGGTCTCGGCGGCGCGGTCCAGCTGGTCGCGGGAGAGGTTGAGCAGCGCGATGCACTTGGGAGCGGTGTCCCGGGCCACGCCCGCGAGGTACTTCTCGTCGACCTCGATCACGCCGTAGCGGGCCTCGGAGCCGCCCGCGAGGGCCGAGGTGATGCCGGCGGGCATGTTGGCGCCGAGCGCGTTGGACACGACCGGCCCGGCGGCACGCAGGGCCTCGGCGATCAGCCGCGTGGTGGTGGTCTTGCCGTTGGTCGCCGAGACGAGGATGACGTCCAGGTTCTGGGCGAGCCGGGCGAGGAGGTCGGGGTCGAGTTTGAGCGCCACCCGGCCGCCGATCACCGAACCGCTGCCGCGCCCCGCGGCGCGCGACGCCGCCGCGACCGCTTTGCCGGCGGTCACGGCGATCTTGGCCCGCGGCGTGAGCGGGTCCGAGTTGCCTGCCATCAGTTCTCGATCCTCCTTGCGTACGCGCCGCGCCTCTGCCGTACGGCAACGTGGTGGGTGGTCAGCCTATCGAGATCCATTCGCACTCCCGAATCCCGGCACCACCTCACGCCCGTGCGCGGCATGCGCGTGTCAGAAAGGACCGTACCCTTGCCGCCATGCGACACGGCTCCATCCCGGGCGCCCACGGGCGCGTCCGGCCCCTCTCCCTGCTCGGTGACCCCGTCCTGCACACCCGCTGCGAGGACGTCACCGACTTCGGTCCCGAACTCGCCCGCCTCGTCGAGGACATGTTCGCCACGATGTACGCGGCTCAGGGCGTGGGCCTCGCCGCGAACCAGGTGGGCGAGCCGCTGCGGGTCTTCGTCTACGACTGCCCCGACGACGAGGACGTCCGCCACCTGGGCCATGTGGTGAACCCCCGCCTGGTGGAGGCGGACGGCATCGTCCTGCGCGGACCGGAGGGCTGTCTGTCCCTGCCGGGTCTGGAGGCGGGGACGGAACGCCACGACCACGCGGTGGTCGAGGGGTTCACGACGACGGGCGAGCCGATCACCGTGCACGGCACGGGATTCTTTGCCAGATGCTTGCAGCACGAGGCGGACCACCTGGACGGCACGGTGTACGCGGACCATGTGACGGGGTGGCGCGGGAGAAGACTGACCCGCCGGATCGCCCGGGCCTCGTGGAGCCGGGGGGCCGGTCCCGCCTAGGCCACCCCGGCGTGCGGGACCGTGTCCCCGTACAGACTGCCGGGCGGGCGCGAGGGCCCACCCGTCCCGCCTTCCGCCCGCCTGCGGGCGTGGGAGTCAGAACCCGGGTCCGCCGAGCTTGTCGCCGGCCGCCGCGAGACGACCCCACAGCAGATCGGCGAGACTGCGCACCAGCTCCGCACGGGTGCAGGGCCGCTCGCCCAGCCACCAGTCCCCGGCCGCGTGCATCATCCCGACGATCCCGTGCCCCCATACCCGGGCCAGCTGCTGGCTGCCGGGTCCGAGGTCCACCCGGTCCTCGATGACCTGGGCCAGCTCCTCGCCCATCCGCCGCAGCAGCGGCGCCGAGTGCTTGCCCACGTCGAAACCCTGCTCGCCCGGCGACCCGTCCGACGGGTGCATCAGGAACCGGTAGACCTGAGGCCGGGCCTCGATCGCGGCGAGGTAGGTGTCCAGCGTGGCCTCGACCCGTTCGCGCCGCTCGGCGGGAGCGTCCAGCGCGGCCCGCAGCGAATCCAGCAGCGCGTCCGTGTGCCGTTTGGCCAGCGCGGCGTAGAGTCCGCCCTTGTCGCCGAAGTGCCGGTAGAGGATCGGTTTGGTGATGCCCGCCTCCGCCGCGATGGCGTTCATCGAGGCCTGCGGGCCGTCGCGCAGCACCACCCGGTCGGCGGCCTCCAGCAGCTCGCGCCTTCGGCGGTCGGCGGACCGCTGTTGCTCGGTCCGCTGCGTGGTGTCCATGAGCTCTCCCCACCCGTGCTGATTCGGTGACGCCTGCGCAAACTAACACCTGGCAGCAGCCTGACATCGAACGGGCCGGGGGGCTCCCCGGCCGCCGGCAGGAGTTGACTTTTCCTACCGACCGGTAACAGACTCGCGTTACCGCTAGTAACAAGCACGTTCCGCCGCTGGAGGGGACATGGCCGAGTTCACCATGGAGCTCAACGACGAACAGAAGGAGGTCCGGGACTGGCTGCACGGCTTCGCGGCCGACGTCATCCGCCCCGCGGCCGCCGAATGGGACGAGCGTGAGGAGACTCCCTGGCCGGTCATCCAGGAGGCCGCGAAGGTCGGCATCTACTCCCTCGACTTCTACGCGCAGCAGTACTTCGACCCCACCGGCCTCGGCATCCCGATGGCCATGGAGGAGCTGTTCTGGGGCGACGCGGGCATCGCGCTGTCGATCGTGGGCACCGGCCTCGCCGCCGTCGGCGTCCTCGCCAACGGGACCGAGGAGCAGATCGGCACCTGGATCCCCCAGATGTACGGCGACGCCAGTGACGTCAAGGTGGCCGCGTTCTGCTCTTCCGAGCCCGACGCCGGTTCCGACGTCGCCTCCCTGCGCACGCGTGCCGTGTACGACGAGGCCAAGGACGAGTGGGTGCTCAACGGCACCAAGACCTGGGCGACCAACGGCGGCATCGCCAACGTCCACGTCGTGGTCGCGGCCGTGGACACCGAACTCGGCTCCAAGGGCCACGCCTCCTTCATCGTCCCGCCGGGCACCCCGGGTCTCGCCCAGGGCCAGAAGTTCAAGAAGCACGGCATCCGCGCCTCGCACACCGCCGAGGTGATCCTCGACAACGTGCGGGTCCCCGGCTCCTGCCTCCTCGGCGGCAAGGAGAAGCTGGACGAGCGGCTGGCACGGGCCCGCGAGCGGGCGAGGACGGGCGGCGAGCGCGTCAAGAACGCGGCGATGGCGACCTTCGAGGCGTCGCGCCCGGCGGTCGGCGCGATGGCCGTCGGCACGGCCCGTGCCGCCTACGAGGTGGCCCTCGACTACGCCAAGACGCGTGAGCAGTTCGGCCGCCCGATCATCGACAACCAGGGCGTCGCCTTCCAGCTCGCGGACATGCGCACCCAGATCGACGCGGCGCGGCTGCTGGTCTGGCGCGCGTCCTGGATGGCGATCAACGGCAAGCCGTTCACCGCCGCCGAGGGCTCGATGTCGAAGCTGTACGCCAGCGAGACGGCGAAGGCGGTCACCGCGCAGGCGATCCAGATCCTCGGCGGCAACGGCTACACCAGGGAGTACCCGGTGGAGCGCATGCACCGCGACGCGGCGATCTATACGATCTTCGAGGGCACGAGCGAGATCCAGCGCCTGGTGATCGCCCGCACGCTGTCGGGGATGCCGATCCGCTAGGACCGGGACGACGGCGTGATCCGGCCCCGGGGGTGCCCCCGGGGCCGTTCTGTCTCGGAACTCAACCGTTGCGGCCGGCCGCAACCCTAGGGCGCGCCCCCGCTGCTGTGCGCGATGCACGCCACGTCGATCCGGTCGGCCAGCTTCGCGAGCTCGATGGTCAACGCGGCGACGGTGTCCTCGTCGAGCCCGTCCGCACCGGCTTCGACGAGATGCAGCCACCGACCGCCCAACGTGCGGAGCAGCTTGCTCACGTCGGACGCGGCCACCTGTAGGGTCCCGCGGTCATCGACGATCAGAGGCAGAGTCACTTCGCGGTTCACATCCGGGATCGTAGCCGCGCGGCGCTCACGCACCGTGCCAAACCGTGGTGATGTTGCAGAACTCCCGGATTCCGTGCCCGGACAGCTCACGGCCGTACCCGGACCGCTTCACCCCGCCGAACGGGAACCCCGGATGCGACGCGGTCATCCCGTTGACGTACACCCCGCCGGCCTCCAGATCCCGGACGAAACGGTCCACCTCCGCCTCGTCCCGCGTCCACACATTGGAACTCAGGCCGAACGGCGAGTCGTTGGCGATGAGTACCGCCTCGTCCAGGTCGGCCGCCCGGTACAGCGTCGCGACCGGCCCGAACGCCTCCTCCCGGTGGATACGCATCTCGCGGGTGATGCCGGAGATCACGGTCGGCGGGTAGTACCAGCCCGGCCCGTCGGGCCGCTCGCCCCCGCACAGCACGGCGGCACCGGAGCGCCGCGCGTCGTCCACCAGCTCCTCCAGGTCCGACCGCCCCTGCTCGCTCGCCAGCGGCCCGACCTCCGTCTCCTCCTCCAGCGGGTCGCCGACCTTCAGCGCCGCCATGCCCGCCACGAACCGTTCGGTGAACGCGTCGTACACGTCCGTGTGAACGATGAACCGCTTGGCGGCGATGCACGACTGCCCGTTGTTCTGCACGCGGGCGGTCACCGCCACCCGAGCCGCCCGGTCGACGTCCGCCGACGGCATGACCACGTACGGGTCGCTGCCGCCCAGCTCCAGCACCGTCTTCTTGATCATCTCGCCGGCGGTGGCGGCGACCGCCCGCCCGGCCGGCTCGCTCCCGGTCAGGGTCGCCGCCTTCACCCGGTCGTCGCGCAGGATCTCGTCCACCGCGCCCGAGCCGATGAGCAGCGTCTGGAAGCAGCCCTCGGTGAAGCCGGCCCGGTGGAACAGGTCCTCGAGGTACAGGGCGGTCTGCGGGACGTTCGAGGCGTGCTTGAGCAGGCCCACGTTGCCCGCCATCAGCGCCGGCGCGGCGAACCGCACGACCTGCCACAGCGGGAAGTTCCACGGCATCACCGCGAGCACCGGACCCAGCGGCCGGTAGCGGACCAGGGCGCGCGCGGCGCCGGAGTCCTTCACGTCGGCGGCGGACGGCTCCTCGTCGGCGAGCAGTTCCGCCGCGTGCTCGGCGTACCAGCGCATCGCCCGGGCGCACTTCGCGGCCTCCGCACGCGCCTGCTTCACCGGCTTGCCCATCTCGGTGGTCATCACCCGGCCGATGTCCGCCTGGTCCTCCTCCAGGAGGTCGGCGGCCCGGTCGAGCAGGCGGGCGCGTTCGGCGTACGTCGTCGTCCGGTACGTCCGGAAGGTGGCCTCCGCGAGCTGGAGCCGGCGCTCCAGCTCCTCCTCGCCCATGGCCTCGTACGTCCGAAGCGTCTCGCCGTTCGCCGGGTTCACCGTCGCGATGGGCATGACCGACCTCCTGAAGAGCTGACTGTGCTTCGACCTTCGCGCGCCGGACCCGTGGCCGCAACGCGTGCGCATCCGCTCAGGCCGAGTGCTCCACCAGCCGGGCGAGAAACGTGGCCTGCGCCGTGACGATCACCTCGCGGGCCCGGTCGAGCCCGAACCAGGCCACCCGGTCCAGCTCCGGGAACTCCCGGGTCCGGCCGGACCTCGGCGGCCACTCCATGGTGAACGTGCCGGGTGTGATCGCCGCCGGGTCGAGGTCCGCCTCGATCGCCCACGCGGTGACGATCTTGCCGTTGGTCTGACGGACCTCGCCGAGGTCGATCGCCTCGCCGTCGGGCGGCGGCAGGCCCAGTTCCTCCCGGAACTCGCGGCGGGCCGCCTTCCAGGCCGGTTCGTCGGGCTCGTACTCGCCCTTGGGCACGGTCCACGCCCCGGCGTCCTTCTTCGCGAAGTACGGACCTCCCATATGGCCCAGCAACACCTGCGGACCGTCGTCGGTGTGCCGGAACAACAGCAGGCCCGCGCTGCGCTTCGGCGTCGCGGGGGTCAAGGGCGCACCTCCGGGTGGGCGGCGAGCAGGGTCTCCACCGTGTCCGCCTCCTCCGGGCGCTTGTCCTCGCGGTAGCGCAGGACGCGGGCGAAGCGGAGCGTGACGCCGGCCGGGTAGCGGGTGGACCGCTGGAGGCCGTCGTAGGCGATCTCCACGACCAGTTCGGGGCGTACGGTCACCACGTATCCGCTCTCGTCGACGGCCAGCTCCCGCAGGCGCTCCGTCTGCCAGGTGAGCAACGAGTCGGTGAGGCCCTTGAAGGTCTTGCCGAGCATGACGAAGCCGCCGTCCGCGGCGCGGGCGCCGAGATGCAGGTTGGAGAGCTTGCCGGTGCGCCGCCCATGGCCCCATTCGGCGGCCAGCACCACCAGGTCGAGCGTGTGCACGGGCTTGACCTTCAGCCAGGACGCGTCGCGCTGGCCCGCGCTGTACGGCGCGTCGAGGGCCTTCACCACGACCCCCTCGTGACCGCGCAGCAGGGTCTCCCGCGAGAACGCCTCCGCGGCCTCGACGTCCTCGGGGCCGGACACGACCGCGCGGCGTACCCGCATCGGCTCGGGAACCAGCCGGGCCAGCTCCGCGTGGCGTTCGGCGAAGGGCAGGTCGAGCAGGTCCCTGCCGTCCACGGACAGCACGTCGAAGAAGACCGGGGCGACGGGGACCGCCTCGGCGGCCGCCGTCACGTCCACCCGGGAGCCGACCCGGCCGGCGGTCTCCTGGAAGGAGCGGGGGCGTCCCGTCTCGTCGAAGGCGATGACCTCGCCGTCCAGGATGAACCGCGCCCCCGTCAACCGCCGTGCCGCGTCGGTCACTTCGGGCAGCCGGTCGGTGATGTCGTCGAGTGTGCGGGTGTAGAGGCGGACGTCGTCGCCGTCGCGGTGCACCTGGACGCGGATGCCGTCCAGCTTCTCCTCCACCGCGCAGACGCCGAGCTTGCCGACCGCCTCGGCCACGGTGGACGCGGTGTGCGCGAGCATCGGCAGCACCGGCCGGCCGACGGTGAGACGGAACGCCTCCAGCGCGGCCGGACCGTCCGCGAGCAGCGCCTGCGCCACCGTCCGTAGCGACCCGGCCAGCATCACCGCCCGGCGTACGTCCGCGGCGGGCGCCCCGGTCGCCTGGGCCAGGCCCTCCACGGCGACGGCGTCCAGCGCGCCCTGGCGGACCTCACCGGTGATGAGGCCGAGCAGGAAGCGTTGTTCGTCCGCGGTGGCCGCGCCCATCAACTCGCCGACCAGGCGCGTCCGTTCGGCTTGTGATCCGGCGCCCGACACCTTGCCCAGCTCGGTGAGGCGGGCATCCACCTCCCGCACGGTGAGGGTCGGGCCGCCGGCCGGGGCGACGGGCCGGCTCAGCACCTTCCAGCCGACGCCCAGCCGGCCCTGGGGGAGCCGTCCGGCCAGATAGGGGATGACGATGGGCACGTCGTCCGCCTCCGCGTCCCGGAAGAGTTCGGCGAGCAGGGCGATCTTGCGGGAGCGCGCCGAGGTGGCGGCGACCTCACGGGACACGTCGGCGAGCCGGGTCAGCAGCATGCAGCCATGGTGCGGCGCGCTCCGCGGTTTTACACGTCGGGGAACGGGTCGCTGTCGTCCGCGGGCGCGTTGTGGCTGGTCGCGCAGTTCCTCGCGCACCCTTGGGGGCGATGCCGAACCGCGGTCCGATTCGCCTGGACCGCTCAGCGGGCGGCTTCCGCGTCGAGGTCCTCCATCAGCAGCTCCCCGTTGATCGCCGCCCCGGCCCGGTAGCCGCGGCTGGCCGCGTTCACGACCTGCTCGGCGAAGCCCGACGCGTTGCCGGCCGCCCACAGGCCGGGCACGGTCGTCAGGCCCCGTCCGTCGACCACGGGGTACGTCCCGAAGGGGGTCTCGCTCATCTCGGCGCCCAGCCGGGCCAGTAGATCCGTCCGCGGCACCGCGCGGGGCGCGACGAACACCACCTCGCGGTCGTGCACCCGCCCGTCCGCGAGCCGGACCCCGGTGAGCCGGTCGTCCTCGACGACCAGCCCGGCCACCTCGCCGGGGACGACGCGCACACCGGCCGCGGCCAGCCTGCGCAGGTCCTCGTCGGTCAGCTCCGCCTCGGCGACCGTGTGCAGGAAGAGGCTCACGTCCTTCGACCACTGGGACACCATCAGGGCCTGGTGCACGCTCATCGCGGTGGTGGCGAGTACCCCGAAGGCCCGGTCGCGGACCTCCCAGCCATGGCAGTACGGGCAGTGGACGACGTCCCGGCCGAAACGCTCGGCGACGCCCGGGACCGGCGGCAGCTCGTCCTTCAGGCCGGTCGCTACGACGAGCTGCCGGGCCCGCACGCTCCGGCCTTCCCCCGAGGAGGCACCCCCGGCGAGCCGTACGGTGAAGCCCTCGCCCCGGGTGACGTCCACGGCCCGGTCGCGGACCAGCTCGACGCCGTACCGCGCGATCTCCTCGCGGCCGACGGCGAGGAACTCGGCGGGTGACATGCCGTCCCGCGAGAGGTAGCCCTGCATATGGGCGGCGGGCGCGTTGCGCGGTTCGCCCGCGTCGACGACCAGTGTGCGGCGCCGGGCCCGGCCCAGGACCAGCGCGGCGGACAGACCGGCGGCGCCCCCGCCGACGACGATCACTTCGTACTCCTCGGTCTTCTCGGTCACGGTGACCACCTCCGCGACCACGGTCGCCGGGCGGGCGCGGGATTGACAAACATCTTTGCCGCTTCGGCAATATGGAGGCATGACGACCGATGAGGTACTCGCGGAGGTCGGGCCGAGGCTGCGGCGGCTCCGCAAGGAGCGGGAGGTGACGCTCGCGGCGCTCTCCGAGTCGACCGGGATCTCGGTCAGCACCCTCTCGCGGCTGGAGTCCGGGCTGCGCAAGCCCAGCCTGGAGCTGCTGCTGCCGATCGCACAGGCCCACCAGGTGCCGCTGGACGAACTGGTGGGGGCGCCGCCGGTGGGGGATCCGCGGGTGCGGGCCGAGCCGATCACGCGGCACGGGCGCACCTTCTGGCCGCTGTCCCGGCAGCCCGGCGGACTCCAGGCCTTCAAGGTGCTGGTGCCCCGGCGCGAGGAGGAGCCCGAGCTGCGCGTCCACGAGGGCTACGAGTGGCTGTACGTGATGTCGGGGCGGCTGCGGGTGGTGCTGGGGGAGCACGACGTGGTGATGACGGCGGGCGAGGCCGCCGAGTTCGACACGCGCGTGCCGCACTGGTTCGGGTCGACGGGGGAGGGGCCGGCGGAGTTCCTGAGCCTGTTCGGACCGCAGGGCGAGCGGATGCATGTGCGCGCGAGACCTCGGCAGGGGTGACGGAGGCGACTCTTCGGCCGTCGTCTGTTCCCTCCTGGCAAGCGACCGCTTAGTATGCGAATCGACCCGGTCGGAACACCGGTCGGACGACGCAGTCCCGTGGAGGCTCCGCATGCAGGCATGGCAGGTGCACGAGAACGGCGAGCCGAGCGAGGTGATGCGGCTCGAGGACGTGGAGCGGCCCACGCCCGGCGACGGCCAGGTCCTGCTCAGGGTGCGTGCCGCCAACATCAACTTCCCGGACGTGCTGATGGTCCGGGGGCACTACCAGGTGCGGCCCCCGCTGCCGTTCACACCGGGTGTGGAGATCTGCGGCGAGACCGAGGACGGCCGCCGTGTGATCGCCAACCCGGCCCTGCCGTACGGCGGCTTCGCCGAGTACGCCGTCGCCGACGAGGCCGCGCTGTTCGCCGCGCCCGACTCGCTGGACGACGCGGAGGCCGCCGCGCTGCACATCGGCTACCAGACGGGCTGGTTCGGTCTGCACCGCAGGGCGCGCCTGGAGGCCGGCGAGACGCTGCTCGTCCACGCCGCCGCCGGAGGGGTCGGCAGCGCGGCCGTGCAGCTCGGCAAGGCGGCGGGCGCGAGGGTGATCGGTGTCGTGGGCGGCGCCGAGAAGGCCGCCGTGGCCCGGGAACTGGGCTGCGACGTGGTCGTCGACCGGCGGGCCGAGGACGTCGTCGGGGCCGTGAAGGCGGCCACCGGCGGCCGGGGCGCCGACGTGATCTACGACCCCGTCGGCGGCGACGCCTACACCCAGTCCACGAAGACCGTCGCTTTCGAGGGCCGGATCGTGGTCGTCGGCTTCGCGAGCGGCACCATCCCGAGCCCCGCGCTGAACCACGCCCTCGTCAAGAACTACTCGATCCTCGGCCTGCACTGGGGCCTGTACAACACCAAGAACCCGAAGCTGGTCCAGCACTGCCACGAGCAGCTCACCGAACTGGCCGCCCGGGGCGCGATCCGGCCGCTGGTGAGTGAGCGCGTCCCGCTCGACGGGGCCGCGGCCGCCGTGCAGCGCGTCGGCGACGGCGTCACCACCGGCCGGGTCGCCGTCGTACCGCAGAACGGAGCCGCCGTATGACCGACGCAGCCGAACTGAAGCGCCGCACAGCGCAGTTGCTGGCCGCGCACCCGCCCGCCGACACCGCTCCGGCGGACTTCCTCAAGGCCCGCTTCGACGCGGGACTCGCCTGGGTCCACTACCCCGAGGGCCTCGGCGGGCTGGGCGCCCCTCGCGCCCTCCAGGCCGTCGTGGACGCCGAGCTGACCGCCGCGGGCGCCCCCGACAACGACCCGCGGCGCCTCGGCATCGGCCTCGGCATGGCCGCGCCGACGATCCTGCGTTACGGCACCGAGGAACAGAAGCAGCGGTTCCTGCGCCCCCTGTGGGTGGGCGAGGAGGTCTGGTGCCAGCTGTTCAGCGAGCCCGGCGCCGGCTCCGACCTGGCCGCCCTCGGCACCCGCGCGGTACGGGAAGGCGACGACTGGATCGTCAACGGGCAGAAGGTGTGGACGTCCAGCGCCCATGTCGCCCGCTGGGCCATCCTCATCGCCCGTACCGACCCGGACGTGCCCAAGCACGCGGGCATCACCTACTTCCTCTGCGACATGACGGACCCGGGCGTCGAGGTCCGGCCGCTGCGCCAGATCACCGGCGAGGCCGAGTTCAACGAGGTGTTCCTCACCGACGTCCGCATCCCCGACTCCCGCCGCCTCGGCGACGTCGGTGACGGCTGGCGGGTCGCGCAGACCACGCTGAACAACGAGCGCGTCGCCATCGGCGGAATGCGGCTGCCCCGCGAGGGCGGCATGATCGGCCCGGTCTCGAAGACCTGGCGCGAGCGGCCCGAACTGCGCACCCACGATCTGCACCAGCGGCTGCTGAAGCTCTGGGTCGAGGCCGAGGCCGCCCGCCTCGCCGGTGAACGCCTGCGTCAGCAGCTCGTCGCCGGACAGCCCGGCTACGAGGGCTCCGGCATGAAGCTCGGGTTCGCCCGGCTCAACCAGGAGATCAGCGGCCTGGAGGTCGAACTCCTCGGCGCGCAGGGCCTGCTGTACGACGACTGGACGATGCGCCGCCCGGAGCTGGTGGACTTCACCGGCCGGGACGCCGGATACCGCTACCTGCGCTCCAAGGGCAACAGCATCGAGGGCGGGACCAGCGAGGTCCTGCTGAACATCGTCGCCGAGCGCGTTCTGGGCCTGCCGTCCGAGCCGCGCACCGACAAGGACGTCGCCTGGAAGGACCTGGCCCGATGAGCGCACAGCCCGATCTCCTCTACTCCGAGGAGGAAGAGGCGCTGCGCGCCGCCGTCCGCGACCTGCTCGCCGACCACTGCGACGCACCCGGCGTCATCGCGCGTACGGAGTCGGACGCGCCGCACGACCTCGCGGCCTGGAAGGCGCTCTCCGACGGGATGGGCCTCGCGGGTCTGCTGGTGCCCGAGGCGCTGGGCGGCCAGGGTGCCACCCACCGTGAAGTCGCCGTAGTCCTGGAGGAGTTGGGGCGCGCCGTCGCTCCTGTGCCATACCTGACCAGTGCCGTCCTCGCCACCGAGGCGCTGCTGGCTCTCGGGGACGAGGAACTGCTCGGGCGGCTGGCGTCCGGACGGACGATCGGCGCGCTGGCGGTCGGGCTGCACACCGCGCCGGGAACCGCCGTCCCGGCCGTACACGTCGTAGGGGGCCTGCTCCAGGGCGAGTTGTCCGGCATCGCGGACGCGGCCGTCGCCGACGTGCTGCTCGTACCGGCGGACGACGGCGGTCTGTACGCGGTGGACGCGGCCGCCGTGACCGTCACCCCGCAGGTGTCCCTCGACCTCACCCGCCCGCTCGCCACCGTCACCTTCGCCGACGCTCCCGGCCGCCGCCTCGGCGACGCCGAACCCGCCGTCCGGCGAGCTCTGCGCGCGGGGGCCGGGTTGCTGGCTTCCGAGCAACTCGGGCTCGCCGACTGGGCGTTGACCGAGACCGTGCGCTACCTGAAGGAGCGCAAGCAGTTCAACCGGCCCGTCGGCGGCTTCCAGGCGATCAAGCACCGGCTGGCCCAGCTCTGGCTGGAGGTCGTCAACCTCCGGGCCGTCGCCCGGGGTGCGGCCGACGCGCTGACGCGCGGCGAGGACGTCGACCTCGCGGTGGCCGTCGCCCAGGCCTACGCGGCGGGGGTCGCCGTGCACGCCGCCGAGGAGGCGCTCCAACTGCACGCGGGCATCGGTATGACGTGGGAGCACCCGATCCACCTGTACCTCAAGCGGGCCAAGGCCGACTCGATCGCCTACGGCAGCGCGGGCGCCCACCGGGCCGCCGTGGCCGAACTCGTCGACCTGCGCGCCCCCTGACCGTCACCCGGTGAAGCCCGCCCCCTGCCGGGGCGGGCTTTCCCGTGCTCCTGGCCGGAAGGAGTGAACAAGCGACGGCGCTCCGGCCAACTCCTGGCATGTACAGGTTCGTTGCCGCCAGAGCGGCCTCATACTCCCTGTGGTCCCGACCCGCCCCACAGGGAGGAACGACATGTCCCTCGTCACCCGCCGCAGAGTGCTCACCGGCCTCGGCGCCAGCGCCGCCGCGGTGCTCGCCCCGCCCGCCGCCGACGCGTTCGCCGACGGACACGAGCACGGCCCCCGCCCGCTGCGGCGCGCCCACGCCCACAACGACTTCGAGCACCCCCGCCCTCTCCTCGATGCCCTCGACCACCGCTTCGGCAGCGTCGAGGCCGACATCTTCCTCGTCGACGGCGAGCTCCTCGTCGCCCACTCGGCCGACCAGCTCGACCCCACCCGCACCCTGGAGTCGCTCTACCTCGCCCCGCTGGCCGCCCGCGTACGCGCCCACCACGGTTCGGTGTACCGGGGTTATCGGCAGCCGCTCCAACTGCTCATCGACATCAAGACCGAGGGATCCTCGACGTATCTCGCACTCGACCGGCAGCTCGGGCGTCACAAGGGGCTGTTCACCACCTTCGCGCACGGCAGCGTCCGCCCCGGGCCGGTGACCGCCGTCGTCTCCGGCGACCGCGCGGCGCGTACGCCCATGGAGGCCCAGGCCGTCCGCCGGGCCTTCTACGACGGCCGACTGGCCGACCTCGGCACCTCCGAGTCCTCGTTCGCCCCGCTCATCAGCGACAACTGGACGCTCAACTTCACCTGGCTCGGCCTCGGGGCCTTCCCCGAGGCGGAACGGCAGAAGCTGCGGACCATCGTCGGCGCGGCCCACGCGCGCGGGCAGCAGGTGCGGTTCTGGGCCACGCCCGATCTCGCGGGTCCCGCCCGGGACGCACTGTGGACGGAACTGCTCGCCGCCGACGTCGACTACCTCAACACCGACGACCTGGCCGGCCTGGAGGCGTTCCTCGACGCCCACCGGACGGCGTAGCGCACCCGCCTGACACCACTCGTTCGGCGGACAGGTGTGCCGCACGGACGAACCCTCCGTTACGCCACACTTGCGGCCGAACGCCGTGAAAGCGGACGCGTCGGAGGAGGTTGACGGTGGCCATTTCGATTTCCGCGGTGCTGTTGCTGCTGGTCCTGGCGGTGATCTTCATGCGCAACGGCGGACTGAAGGTCTCCCACGCGCTGGTCTGCCTGCTGCTCGGGTTCCTCCTGGCCGGCACCGGCATGGCCCCGACCATCCACAGCGGCCTCACGGCGACGGCCGACATCGTCGGCAGCCTTCGCCCGTGAGGCCGCTCCCGGGACCGCGGCGGCGCCAGTCTCCCGCCGTCTTCGGCAGCCTCGTCCGAGGCCGGCGCCCGGCGCCTGCCGACCACCGTCGGTGGCCGGCGCCGCCGACTACCGTCCGCTGACCGCCGGACGGTCCGGCATCACTTCAGGTGTCGGTCGAAGAACCGGCACCCGTCCTCCAGCTCGAACGGCGGGGTGCCGGTGTGTCCTCCCGGATTGGCGTGCAGCGTCTTCTCCTTGCTGCCGAAGGCGTCGAACAGCTCCAGGGCCCGTTGCCGGGGGTTCCCCTCGTCGTCCCACTGGAGCAGGAACAGCAGCGGAATGGTGACCTGCTCGGCCTCCTCGCGCTGGGCCCGGGCACGTACCCCCCGGCGAAGAAGCCCGCGGCCGCGATGCGTGGTTCGGCCACCGCGAGCCGGATGCCGAGTGCGGTCCATCCTCCGGAGTACCCGACCGGGCCGCCGATGCCGGGCAGTTCGAGGAGGGCGTCCAGAGTGGTCCGCCATTCCGGGACCGCGTTCTCGACCAGCGGGCCGATGAAGGACTCGAAGATCTCGTCGACCGGCTCGCCCGCCCGCATCGCCCGGCGGAGGTCGGCGCGCGCCTGTTCGTCTGCGGCGGAACGAGGACGGACACCGCAGCCGGCGGCGTCGATGCTGGCCACCGCGTAGCCGCGCGCAGCGGTGTACCGGGCCCGGGCCACCAGCCGGGCATCCGCCTTGGGCAGGCCGTTGTTGTGGGACATCAGGACCAGCGGGGCCGGCGCCGGCGCGGATCCGGCGGATCCAGTGGAGCCAGGCGTCCACAGGGTGCCGGGGATGTCCCCCAGGGTGAACTCTCGCTCGAGGACGCCGTCGTCGAGGCGTCGCTCGGAAGTGACATGCATGGTCGTGCCTTTCGGGAGGGCTCTTGAACGGCGCTCCCGGACGACGACCTATCGCCCGACCGTGACCCCGGAGGGGAGCACCCATGTCGATACTGTGTCCACGGGTACCACCTCCTCGTTCTCTCGCACGGCCTCCGGGAGAGTAGCAACGGTCGCCGCGGTCCGCCAACGCCTTTTTCGCGGAGGCCCGGCGGCCGGATGCCGTCTCACCACGGAGGACCCGGTCTCGGTTCGCCGCCGAGCTCCAGTCCCCGTCCCCGTCCCACCCCGCCCCAGGTCCCCGCCCCGGGTCCAGAGGGAAACGAGTCATCGGCCGACGAGCGGGAGACCGAGGACTCCGCGGTCGTGCCCGACGATCAGGTGCGGGCCCGCAGTGGCGAGGCAGGTGACCGCCACATCCAGGGCGATGTGCCGCACCGCGCCGGTCTCCGGTTCCCATACCCGCAGCGTGTGACCGTGTCTGCTGCCGGCGACCAGGACGGTGCGACCGTCGTGCAGGCTGGTGGCGGCGATGACCGGCAGTCCCGCGGTGCCCGTCGAGGCGGGCAGCCCGTCACCGATCGGGGCACCGGTGGCGAGGTCCCACAGCATGAGCACGCCGTGGTCGTCTCCGGTGGCCAGCACCGTGCGGTCGGGTGTGCGGTCGGGCGCGGGCACAGCCGCCACGGACGCCACCCGGTGGTCGGCGTCTTCGAGTGCCCGTGCGCTCAACTGCACGGCCGCACCGTTTTCCCAGGGGTCGTCGACGGCCGGATCCCACACGTGCACGCGGCCCGCGGTGTCCGAGGCCGCGATCAGCGTGTGGCCGACGGAGATCGGGACGGCGGCGATCGACCGGATGGGACTGCCGTACGGGTTGAGACGCCCGACGGACTCACCGGTGTCGGGGTCCCGCAACCGGACCGCGCCCCGGGGGGTGGCGGTGACGAGCAGGGTCCGACCGTCGGGGACGGTCGCCGTACACATCGCGGTCACCCCGCCGGGCCGGTTGCCGGCCGGTTCGCGAACCGGCCGCCCGGTGACGGGACTCCACAGGGCGATCGTCCCGGTGTCGCCCCCGCTCGCCAGCAGGACGCGGCCGTCGGGCCGGGGCAGGGCCGTCATCGAGCGGATCCGGTCGGGGTGTCCCGGCCACGGGTCGTGTACGAGTCGGCCGTCGGCCGCGTCCCACAGGCACACCACGCCCCTGTCCCCGGCGCCGGCCACGAGCGTCGGCCGACCGGGGAGCGACAGCACGGCCAGTGCGTCGACACCCCCGGACGAGCCGGGCACGGGATCGGAGAACACCGTGATGCGGCCCCAGGGCGTGCCGTCGGCCGCGAGCACCGCGTTCCCGTCCCGCCGGAACCGGGTCGCCGCTCGGCCTGTCGGGCCGGCCGTCGCCGACCCCACCGGGGCATCGGGCCCGTCGGAGTCCGTCCACGCCTTGGTCGGGTCGGGGTGGGGGAGCGCGCCGTACGGGTTCTCCGCCAGACCGTCGGCGATCGTCCATGTCCGCTCGCAGTCCCAGCAGCGGAAGTATCCGGTGAGCGACATCAGTGCGCGGGCCCACTCCCTCCCGGCCCGTGACGGGGCGCCCTTGACCGCGACCACACCGGCGAGCAGACACAGGACCGCCTGCCCGGGCGTTTCCGGGGGTACTCCCGCCGCCGCGACCGCGCGTGCCACCCGAAGGAAGGGCTCCCACTCTTCCCCCGGAGCATCCTCCGGCGCCTCCTCGCGCAGCGCGGCGGCGACCTCCCCCCAGGGATGCCCTCCCTGCCGGACCTGAGCGGGATCAGGCAGCCCCGGGGCCTCGACCGGCGGACGCACCGGGTCCACGAAGAACTCGGGGATCTCGGTATCGCTCCCGCACCCGGGACACGACAGCAGGAGACCGCTTTCCCGGGCGGCGAGGAGGCCCCTCAGCGCTTCGCCCGTGTGGTGGCCGGCGAAGGCCACGCAGGAGAGCACGAGGTGGGCGCAGACCTGCGCGGGAGTGCCGGCGGCAAGGAGGCTCCGTACGGCCGCGCGCTCGGCCAGACGCAGTGCGGCGCCGAACCCCGCCTCGAGATCGGCCGGGACGGGAGGCCGGTGATCCGCGGTCATGATGCATCCCATGTCGACCCAGAAATCCGCCGACTGCGCCGGAGACAGGGCCGCCGCCGCTTCGACGAGATGCGGCAGGGCCGCGTAGGCCCCCTCGGAGACGATCCCGTCGTCCAGCAGGCCGCCGGCGAGGTACGTCCAGCTCTGCCGCCATTCATCGCCGCTCCCGGCGGCGGCCGCGGACGCCATCTGCTCCAGGAGTGCTTCCACCTCCCCGGCTTCCACACCGTCGACGTCATGCCACCGAGGGCTGGACAAGGGCAACTTCGCCATCATGGAGTGAGTCTCGCAAGCAGCGGTGACAGCCGGGGAACCTGGTGTCCGGCAGCCGCGGAGCAGGTTCAGGGGCGGCCCGCGGCGTCGGGGCTGCGTGTGTCACGGCGCACGGCTTCCGTGCCGTGGTGCCAGGGTTCTCGCGGGGGCTCCGGGCGGGTGCGGCCGATCAGACCGAGCAGGAAGCCCGCGGTGATGGTGATCAGCCCCGGGGTCTGGAGCGGGAACCAGTGGAAGTCGCGGTCGGGAAAGAGCGCGACGGGTGTGCCCGACACGGCGGGGGATCCCGCCAGGAGCAGCGCGATCAGCGGCAGGGTCCCGTAGACGGTCCAGCGCGCCCCGGTGGCGGTGTAGCCGGGCAGGAAGAGCGCGTACAGCAGGACCGGAGCGAGCACCGACGCCGCGACGGTGAACGACAGCGAGATCATGGTCAGCCTGCCGCGGTCCTGGACGATCACGGCCAGCACGACGGCGGCCGCGCCGACCAGGACGATGCCGATCCTGGCCCGGCGGATCTCGCCGCCGGGCGAGCGGTGCGCGGTGTGGGCCGACCGGCCGCCGAAATCGCGGACCAGGCTGGAGGCGGCCGCCAGGGTGATACCGGCGACGGCCGCGAGCGTGGTCACGAACACGGCGCAGGCGACGGCGGCGAACACCATGCTGTGCCGGACGCCCCCGGCGACCGGGTCGAGCGCGCCCGTCAGCATCAGCAGCGCGGTCGCTCCACCGGGGTCGGCGGCCCGCAGCGCGTCCCGGCCGATCAGCGCGCAGGCCCCGAGCCCGGCCACCACCACCGCGGCGCACACCACCGTGACGGGGCCCACGGCCCAACCGACGGCACGGCGAGCGGTACGCGCGTCACGCAGCGGATGCAGCCGCATGGTCAGGTGCGGCAGACAGGCGGCACCGAGCAGGAGGGTGGTCTCGAAGCTGATCAGGTCGAGGCGCCCGGCGAGGGAGTGGCCGAAGTGCAGTCCGGGGCGCGCGTAGTCCACGCCCGCCTCCGAGCGGCCCCGGGCGGCGTCGAAGAGGCCCGCCGGTGACCATCCGTACCGGGCCAGGACGAGCCCGGCCACGAGCAGCACCACGATCAGCACGACACCGACCTTGAGCACCTGTACGTAACCGACGCCGCGCATCCCGCCGAACGCGGCGTAACAGACCATCAGCGTCCCGCCGGCGACGGTGCAGCCGGTGAGCGCGCCGTCGGGGAGGCCGAACATGGCCACCATGATGTGACCCGCGGTGGAGAGCTGCACCAGGAGCAGCGGGGTGAGGACGACGAGGGCGGCGACGCCGAGAGCGCGGCGTACGGAGACGTCGCCGAGCCGGTCGGCGAAGAAGTCCCCGAGAGTGAACACGCCGTCGCGGCGCAGGGGTTCGGCCATGATCCGCATGACCAGGTAGAGCGAGACGACGGTGGCGCAGGCGAAGAGCATGCCGTCGACACCGTCGAGGGCGACCGAGCCCGTGGTGCTGAGCAGGGTCGCCGCGGAGATGTAGTCGCCGGCGATGGCGAGACCGCTGCCGACCGGCCCGAAGGCGGCACTGCCTCCCGCGTAGAAGTGCACGGGGTCGTCCAGGTCGGCCGCGGCCAGCCCGCACATCAGCAGCGACACCGCGACGAAGACGAGGAAGACCACGATGGCCAGGGAGTGTCCGTCGCCGTTGCTCATGCTCGGCGCTCCGGTGCCGACGCGGCGTACGACGCCGTCGACGCGGACGGGGCTTGCGGCGCGCACGGGGCTTGCGGCGCCTCCGGGCCTGGCGGGGGAGGAGGAGAGGGAGGGGGAGGGGATGCGGAGGACATGCCGGTCATGCCATCAGCCGGTCAGGGCCGCGTACAGCGAACGGGGCAGGTGGGCGGCGGTGGCACAGCGGGACCGCGGGGGGCCTGTGCGGGGGCACAGGCTCGCCTCGACAGCCCTTCGGCATCCTCATCCGGACGCGCTCACGACCAACTCCCGCGCAGAATCCCGCAGTTCGCGGCCGTAGCCGTAGCCGTAGCCGTAGCCGCGGACCCGACCGGTCAGAACAGCTCCTGCTGCTCCACGGGGTCGGACCGGCACTCGGCGCGCCGGACCGGTTGCCGGGCCGGCGGCTTCGTGCCGAAGAGAGGCGCCGTGCCGTACTCGTCGGGTTCGGCCGGCACCGGGACGGGCCCCGTCCCCACGTTCAGTCGCAGCGGGACGTCCCGGTCGAAGTCCGCCGGCGTCATCGCCGGCCACTCACGTTTCTGACGTTCACTCATCGCCACCCCTCCGTCCTCACATCGTCCCCTACCCTGCGGCTCGACGGGCACGCCGGGGTGATGATCAAGGACGGGGACGGCCGGACGTCCGGCCGGTTCCGGACCGGAACCCGGTGGATCCGTGCGGTGAGCCGAACGAAACCCCCGGCCGGCTCCTCCTAGTAGCTGTCGTAGCCGGGCTTGCCGTTCGGTCGGTAGACGCCGACGACGGTGCCGCCCTTCGTGGTCGAGACGCTGACCGGCTCCAGCGCGGAGGGGATCGCTCCGTCGGCGAACAGCCGCTTGCCGGTGCCGATGATCACCGGATGGATGGTCAGCCGGTACTCGTCGACGAGGTCGTGCCGCATGAGGGTCTGGGCGAGGTCGCCGCTGCCGACGACGTTGATGTTGCCGCCGTCGGACGCTTTCAACTTGCGTACGGCATCGGCGACGTCGCCCTCCAGCAGCGTGGAGTTCTGCCACTCGACGGACGTCAGGGTCCGGGACGCCACGTACTTGTGCATGCTGTTCATCCGGTGGGTGAACGGGTTGTCGGGATCGGCGGTCGGCCAGTACGACGCGAAGATGTCGTAGGTCTTGCGGCCGAGCAGCATGGCGTCGGAGGACTCGTACCAACCGGAGATGGCCGCGCCGACCTCGTCGTCGGCCACCGGTTTCTGCCAGCCGCCGTGCTCGAAGCCGCTCTGGGTGTCCTCGTCCGGACCGCCCGGCGCCTGCATGACGCCGTCCAGCGTCAGGAACGTGCAGATGATGATCTTGCGCATGGTGCGCTCCCTTCGTCGACGGGTAGACGGCGCAGGCACCGAAAACTCATCGGCGGAACATCCGCGGAGCGGTACGGGATCAGCCGGCAGTGAGGTGCGGTACCTCCCGGCCGACCGGTGCGGGCTGCGGTGCGCGCGTCATTCGTCTTTATTCTGCTGCTTCTGCTTCGCCTTGGCGGACTTCTGTGCCGCCTTCTGGGCCTTGGCGGCCTTCTCCGACTTGCTGGACTGCTTGTCGGGTGTCGTCGGCTGCGTCACGGCCTGTGCTCCGGTGTCGGACGCGTTGTGGGCAGGGATGCCTGTAGCGTCGACCGGGTTGGGGCTCGTGCTGCCCGGGACGGCACCGACGCTCCGCAGTGGTCCTTCGGAGGTGTCGTGGGTCGGGGCCGGGGGAGCCACAGGTGTCGCGGAGGCGTCGTCCCGTCCCGCGGAGCCGTTTTCGGGGTGGGCAGGAGCGGCGGGGCTGCTGGCAGCCTGTGTCGTGTTCCCGTCGCCTCCGTGGTGCGGGAAGACGTCGGTGGCGGCGAGAGCGGCGGCCATCACCGTGACGAGCGCGACGGTTCCGCCGGCCACCAGAACCCGGTTACGCGCGGGAGCGGCCTTCGGAGCGGCTCGGCCCGGGGCGGGCGACGCGTTCGGGTGCGTCGCGTCCTCGTCGTGCGCCCGTTCGGGACCCTGCACGACGGAACCCTGCGCCGAGGAATCCCGCACGAAGGATGCGGCGGGGGCCGTGGGCGTGGTGAGCGTGGTCCGCGCGGCGGGTGCGGAGAGGGGCGAGTCGGCCAGGGCGGCCAGTGTGCGGGCGCAGTCGAGTGCCGACGGTCGCGTCTGTTCGTCCAGGGCGGTCATGTCCCGCAGCAGGGCGACGAGATCGTTCGGCAGGTCGCCGGGCAGTACGGGCGGGCGGTGCAGCCGCGCTATCGCTGCTTCGAGGGGGCCGCCGCCGTACTCGAGCCTGCCCGTGAGGCATTCGAGGAGCACGAGTCCGAGGGCGTAGATGTCGGCGGGCCGGCCGACGGACTGGCCGAGTACCTGCTCGGGGGAGAGGTACGCGGCGGTGCCGACGATCGTCCCGGTCACGGTGCGGGTGGTGGCGTCGACCAGCCGGGAGATGCCGAAGTCGGTCAGGTACGGGCGGCCGGACGCGCCAAGGAGGATGTTGGACGGTTTGACGTCACGGTGGACGATCCCCGCTTCGTGGGCGTGAGCCAGGGCCTGCGCGAGGCCGGCGCCCAGTTCCGCGGTCTCTTCGCAGGACAGGGCGCCTCCGGCGATGCGGGCCCTCAGCGTGGGGCCCTCGATCAGTTGCATGACCAGGTAGGCGCGGCCGTCATGCCGTCCGGCGTCGTAGGCGGTGACCAGCCCGGGATGCTGCAACCGGGCCAGGATCACCGCCTCGCTCGCGAAGCCTTCCTCCGATTCGAGGCCGGTGCCGGGCCGGAAGAGCTTCACCGCCACCGCACGCCTCAGGCGCAGGTCGAAACCACGGTGGACGTCCGCCGCGCCTCCCGAACCGATGCGAGCGTCCAGGCGGTAGCGGCCGGCCAGTATCTCGGCGGAACACCGGGAGGCCAACGCCTGAGCCGACTCGCGGAGCCTCATTCCGTCTCCTCATGTTGTGAAGCTGCATTGCTGCGGGCGCCCGTTTGCCGAGGCACGCCGGACGCAAGTACCCGCGAGCCGCCGGACTACCCCCCTGGACCGTCTCGACGGTCAGATGCGCCCAGGTGGGGGCGGCGTGAGCGTCATGGGCAAGCACATGTTCGACGCCGGCGAGCGGGGTCTGGCCGGAGGAGGCGCCGTTCCACACCCCGGTGTTCGTCGTCACGCCGACCGAGCGTGACCCGTGGGAGCGGCCTGGCGGCACGACCTTCCACTTCGTCGGCACCGGCATCGGCCTGTTCGACCGCGTGGACCCGGCCCGCATCGCCCTCGACCAGACCCGCACGGACGCGTCATCCCGGGTGACCCACCTGACCTACGCCGTCGCAATGCGGTAGCCGGCGCACCACGGGCCACCGGTCGTGCGCTGTCCCCCGGCGGGCGGGCGGTTCAGCGCAACCCGGCGAAGAGGTCGTTCTCGGGGACGGCCGCGCCGGTGGTGTCCTGGACACGGACGAACGTCTCGACGCCCATCAACTCGGTGAACTTCTCGCGGCCCATCTTCAGGAAGAAGATGTTCTCGCCCTGGCTGGCGTGCGCGGCCAGCGCATCGTATTTCTGGGCGCCGAACGCGGCGGTGTCCACCCAGGTGGTGATCTCCTCGTCGGGGAGTCCGATCTCGGCCATCGCCGCGGTTTCGGCGGGATCCGGCTCCTGCCCGTCCGCGCCGAACTCGCGCATGACCTCGCCGAACCGCTGCATCATCGAGCGGGGCGCCGTCGTCCAGTACACCTTGGGTGTCAGCGCGGTCGTCTCCAGCGCCGCCATCGTGATGCGGTTGGCCTGGATGTGGTCGGGGTGGCCGTAGAAGCCGTTCTCGTCGTAGGTGACGACCACATCGGGCTGATAGCGCCGCATGAGTTCCGCGAGGCGCGCAGCGCCCTCCTCCACGGGTGTCTGCCAGAAGGAGCCGGGGGCTTCATTGGTCGGCCAGCCCATCATCCCGGAGTCGGCGTAGTCCAGCGTCTCCAGATGACCGATCTTCAGCACCTCGCAGCTGGCCTCGAGTTCCTCACGCCGCATCAAGGCGACGGCCGCCGGATCGTGCCCGGGGTCGCCGGGCTTGACGCCCTGCGGTCCGTCACCGCAACCACCGTCGGTACACGTCACGAGGACCGTGCGCATGCCTTCCGACGCGTACCGGGCGAGGACGCCCCCTGTTCCCGTGGCCTCGTCGTCGGGGTGGGCGTGTACCGCCATGAGCGTCAAGGGCCGGTCGTTCATGAGAATTCCTCCTGTGTAAAGGGCCTCGGTCCGGGTCCGGGTGCGGGGCCGAGCCCGGGTCCGGGTCAGAGTTTGCGGCGGGGGCGTACGAGGCGTTTGAGCGGTCGCTGCTCGACATCGCCATGATCCCGGCGCGGTCCGGCGCGAACTCGACGAGGCCCCCTCCGTGATCTGGACATGCGCCGGCGTGGGTCCGGCCGTCCCCACAACCTGCCCGAGGACCTCTTCCATTCCCTCAGGCGTGAAGAACACCGTGTTCGAGCCGTCTGGGGCGCCCTCGCGCTGTTGTGTCTCGTCACGTTCGTCTGCGCCCTGCCCTACGCGATCCATGTGGGCGGACAGACCCTGCCCGAGGGCCAGTCGCTGCCGACTCTCCTCCCGATCAGCGTCGTCGCCCTGTTCGGGACGTTCGTGGCCGGGCCCACCTTCTGGTCACTGAGCCGGCGCTGCGACGGCGTCAGCCTGTACCACGCGCCCGAGCCCCGTCGGCAGCACCAGATCCGAGCGGTCCGGGAGCCCAGCCCCCTGTCCACCGGCTCCCCGGCCGCCCGCCGCCGGTGACCCGCCTTCGAGGCCGGTTCGCGGGACGCCGCTGAGGGGCGGACCTCGTCGGCGGGAAGGTTGTCGTCCGCCTCCCGACGCAGCACGGCAGGTGTCGCCGGACACGTCGCCCACGGCCAGCCCCCTCACCACCCCGCGTTCCCCGGCGCCGTGCATCGGCGTCGGGGAACTTCGCGTGCGTCAGGGGGCCTTCCTCTCCTCCCTCGGACGGGCCGGCCGGTGGTCACCGGGTCGGCACATGTCGCGCAAACCGGTGTCGGTGCCCGGCCGTAAGGTGACGGAAGGACTGTGATCGACGACGGGCGGGCGGGGGCACCGGTGGGGGACGCGGACGTGGAACGGCTGGTCGGCAGGACCGGGGAGCTCGACCGGTTCGACGCCGTCCTCGCGCACCTGGGTCGGACCGGGGCGGTGTCGGCCGTAGACATCTCCGGGGAGCCCGGCATCGGGAAGAGCCGCCTGCTCATCGAGGCGTGCGCACGGGCACGGCGTGCCGGGTTCACGGTGCTGCGGGGGAGGGCCACCGAGTACGAACAGCACGTGCCGTTCCAGGTGTTCACCGACGCGCTCGCCGACGCGGCGTTCGAGACGGCGGCCTCCGTCCCCCTGACCGCCGAGGCCGGCGCGGTGCCCCACCAGGCCGGGGACGCGCCCGACGGCGGTGCGGCGGCGCGGTTCGGCCCCCGGCACGCGCTCGCGGCCCTCCTCACCCGGCTGGGCGACCCCGGCGTGGTGCTGGCTCTGGACGACCTGCACTGGGCGGACCCCGCCTCCCGCGAACTCGTGGACCATCTCGTCCGCCATCCCCCGCGCGGCCGGGTGCTGCTGATCGTCGCGCGCCGGGCCCGCCAGACGCCGACCTCGCTCACCGCGGCACTCACGCGCGGCATCGACGCGGGCGCCGTACTCCACCTGCCCCTGGGGCCGCTCCCCGAGCAGGAGTCCATCCGGGAACTGGCCGGCGACCTCCCCGCGGCTCGGGCCGGGCAACTGTACGCGGCCAGTGAGGGCAACCCCCTGTACCTGCGGTCCCTCCTGCACGCGTATCGCGGCGGGGCACCGCTGGGCGGCATCGGCGCCCACCCGGACCCCGTCGGCCCGGCCGGCGTCCCCAGCGGTCTGGCCGCGCTGCTGCTCGACGAGCTGAGCGGACTCGACGACCGGCAGCGCCGTCTCGTCGAAGCGGTCGCCGTGCTCGGCGACCAGGCGACGACCGGGATGCTGACCCTGGTGACCGACACCCCCGCCCCCGCCGTCGAGAAGGACACCGACGCCCTCACCGCACGCGACGTCCTGCGCCCGGGGCCGGGCGACCGCTGGGCACTGCGCCATCCGCTGGTGCGGGCCCTCGTCTACGAGAACACCTCGCCGGTACGGCGCACCGCCCTCCACCGTCGCGCGGCGCGGGAACTGGGCGACAGGGGCCTCCCCGCCGCCGAACGCGCCCACCACGTCGAACGCTCGCTCAGCGGCTGGGATCCCGAGGCCGCCGCGCTGCTGAGCGAGGCCGCCGAACAGTTCGCGTCCACCGCGCCGGCCACCGCGGCCCACCTGCTGGGCGTCGTCCTCGGCCACCTCCCCCGGACGCCCGACCACACCCGGCGGCGCGGTGAACTGACCCTGGCCCGGGCCCGCGCGCTCGGCGTCGGCGGTGCGCTCGGCGAAAGCCGCGACCTGCTCCACGAACTGATCGAGGCATCGGGCGAGAGCCACCCCGACCTGCGGGCCGAGGCCGTCGCACAGTGCGCCGTGATGGAACGCCACCTCGGTCACTCGCCCGAGGCCACGGCCCTGCTGCGCCGGGAGCTGTCCCGTACCCCGGGCCCGGCCCCCGGCCAGGACGTCTCCCTCAGGCTCGCCCTGGGCATGTCCGCCCTGCTCACCGCGTCGTACCCCGAGGCGCGCGCGGACGTCGCCCGGGCCGTCGCCGTCGCCCGCGCCGACGGCGACGCGCCGGGCGAGGCGGCCGCGCTGGCCCTCGCCGCTCTCGGAGAGGCGTACGAGGGGCAGACGGCGGCCGCCGCCGGGTTCGCCGACGCCGCCCGTGCCCTCACCGACGCGCTGACCGACCCCGACCTCACCGAGCTGTGCGCGTCACTGGTCTGGCTGGCCTGGGCGGAGACGCTGCTGGAGCGGTACGCCGACGCGGAGCGGCACATCACCCGCGGTCTGGACATCGCCCGGCGCGGCGGACAACTCCACGTCCTGCCCCACCTGCTGACCAACCGGGCCTTCGTCTGCCTGCACACCTGCCGGCTGCCCGCCGCGCTGGAGGCGGCCGAGGAGGCCGAGGCCATCGCCCGCGCCACCGGCAGTGCGGATCTGCTCGGCTTCACTCTCGCCATCAAGACGCTGGTGCTCCTCATCGGCCGTCCGCTGGGCGACGGCAGCGCGCTGGCCACGGGTGAGGAGGCCGTCGCGGCGGTGGCGGGGAGCAAGGGCTGGTGGGCCGCCCTCGCCTGGTGCATGCTCGGCCACGCGGCGCTGGTGAACGGCGACCCGTACCGAGCCGAGCAAGCCATCGTGACCGCCGGCGGCGGCCCCGAACTGCCGTTGCTGCAACCGTCGATCCGTCCCGGCCAGCTGGACACGCTGGTGGGCACCGCCCTCGCCACCGGTGATCCCGCCAAGGCGGGTCGGTGGGCCCGACAGGCGTCCCGCGAGGCGAGGCGACTGGGCCTGGGCGGCCAGCGCGCGGGCGCGTTGCGGGCCGAGGCGACGCTGGCCGAGCACCACGGCGACGCCGACAAGGCCGTACGCCTCCTCGACGTGGCCGCGCAGGAGTACGCCCGCTGCGGTCTGACCCTGTGGGAGGCGTACTGTCTGCTGCGCGCCGCTCCCCTCGTCAAGCGCGCGGGGCAGGGTCCGCGGGCCGCCGCGATGTGGCAGCGGGCCCACCGGATCGCCACCGACGGCGGAGCCCGGCTGCTGGTGGACCTGGCCGGGCTGGCCCGTCCGCAGGTCATCCCGGACACGGCGGTGCTACCGCCCGAGCTGGCCGACCTGACGCCGCGTGAACTCGACATCGCGGGGCTCGTGGCGGAGGGCCTGAGCAACCAGGCCGTCGCCGCCCGGCTCCACCTCAGTCCCCGCACCGTCGAGACCCACCTGTCGTCCATCTACCGCAAGACGTCCGTGCCGTCCCGCTCGGCTCTGGCGGTCCTGATGACGCGCAGCGGTCCGACCTCGGGCGGCAGGGCGTGATCCGATGAGGACGCCCGTCGAGGCCACGGCATCGGAGGGAACCACGTGGCCGGACCCGTGCGGTCGGGGGCGTACCGGAGAGCGGACATGCGGCCGCGGCCGCGGCCGCGGTGCGTCGGCGCTTCGGCTCTTCGTCTGCGTAGGCCTCTACGTGGATCCCCCGATGTGCCGACGCGCCCGTTCGGGCGAGGATTGCGTGCCCCCCTACTTCCCCGGCCCGAGCGAAAGGACGTCGGTTTCGATGTTTCCGTGGATCATGTGGTCGGTCGTCCTCCTGGCGCCGTTCGTCGTCGGAGGAACCCTCGCGTTCCGTACCGCGCGGCGGGCGGTCAAGGCGGACCGGGCGATGCGCGTGCTGGCCGAACGTCCCGGCTGGAGGCGGCTCGTGCCCGACGGGGACGGACCGTGGGCCGGGTACGCGGGCCACTTCCCCTGGCTGCTGCGAACCCGGTACGGCACCGCCGTCGCCGGGCCGCTCGGCGAACATCCGGTCACCGTCGCCAGGCTCTGGGAACCCGTCGGGCGACGGGACATGCGGCACTGGCTGGTCGTCTGCTTCGACGTGGCGGACAGCGGGCCCATGCTGCGTCTGGAGCGGCACTGGAGCGCGGCGGAGCTCGACCTGCGCTTCTCCGGGGAGATCCCGTACCTGGTGATGAGCGACGACCGGGCGGCGATGACCGAGCGGTTCTACGCCTCGGATCTGCCGCGGCGGCTGACGCGGTGTGCCGCACCGGCGGTCTCGCACGCCAGGTTCGGGGTGTGCTTCGCCTTCCCGATGCCGGACGTGGCGGACATGGACGCTCTCCTGGACGAACTCGCCGCCATGGTCCCGGACCTCGCCGCCCTCGCCCGGTCCGCCGCACCGGCCGCTCCGGAGAAGCCGCAGGACGCGTCCTAGCACTCCGGACTCCGACCTCCGCCGGCACGGGTGTGCCGGATCGTTCGGGCCGCGGTGGCGCGGGGGCGTCCGTGCCTGCGGACGTCCTTCTCGCCCGGAGCCGCCGAGGGCGTCCCCACGGTCACCCGGTGACGGGGCGTGGGCCGGTTCCTCGGCGGAGCCACCGCGGGGTCGCCCCCGGCCGGGGCGGCTACCTGGTGAAGACCCCGATGCCGTTCGCCACGGGGCGCTCATAGCCGTCGGACGGGTGGTTGCGGACCGTCACCTTGGTCGAGCCCGCGGGACGGGCCACCAGGGTCGACGAGCCGCCGCCGTCCAGGCTGAAGCCCTCGGTCGCGCCGAGGCTCTTCAGGGCGTTGGCGACCTCGGCGATCGTCAGCCCCTTGCGGTAGGCGGTGGCACCGTCCAGCGCGAACAGGTACACCCGCTTCCCGCCGTTGCCGATACCCACGGCCGTCCGCACCGCCGACACCGACTTGTCCAGGCCGGACAGCGGCTGGGCGGCCGACAGGATCGGGTAGCCGCCCACGGCGAAGCTGTACGCCGACTTCGACGCGGCCGTCAGTCCGTAACGCACCGCCACCGCTTGGCCCTTGACGAGGTTCTTCAGGCGCGCCGCGCCCGCCTCCCGCCCGACGAGGACCGTGGTGCCGGCCGTGATGGTGCCGCCGCCGGGTGAGGTCGAGGTCGACACCACCCGGCCCTTCCTCACCGTCACCTCGTAGGTGCTGGTGCTGCATGCCGCGGCCCGTTCGGTGTCCGTGCCGCAGGTGGCCCGCTTGCGCGAGACGCCGCCCCAGTCCGAGGTGTAGGCGCCGATGGAGTTCTCCGCCAGCGCGTACTGGTTGACGCCGCCCAGCGGCAGCCGCCGCCCGAGGACGCTGACCGTGCCGTTGAGGGACAGGCTGTCCAACCGGGCCTTGCCGTCGGTGCCGACGCCGACCACGGCCTTGGTGTTCGTGCCCGGCGGCAGTGCGGGCCCGAACCGCTGCCCGTTCGGGACCGCGCCCTTGAGCGCCTTCCCGTTCACGACCGCCGGCCCCACGCTCGCCCCGGTCGCGGCGACGCCCGGGTGCTGTGTCTCGCTGATGTTGAAGAAGTCGCCGTTGATGCCGGCGACTGCCTTCTGGCTGTCGGCCAGTGAGGAGATGGCCGCGCGGGACGCGACCGCCCCCGGGTACAACAGCCCGAGGCGTACATGCGTGTTGCTGAGATCGACGCTGAGCACGTGCACGTGCGTCGTCCCGGCGGCCCCCGACAGGTCGTACTGGCGGTACGCCACGCCCGACGCCACGGTGGTCCAGGTCGCGGCGTCGGCCGGAGCCGCCCCCGCGAGCGCCGCACCGGCCACCGTGCCGAGCGCGGCGAGCAGCGTCACGGGCTTTCTGCCCACCCCGAACCGCTTCTGATGTCGTGTCACGGACCCCCCTGGGTAGTTTGGGCCGCAACTTTCTCATGACCTGCGGTAACTTCCGCCAGGGGGGTGTGCGGGAAGACCACGGGAACGGGTGACGAAACGCACGATTCCGGGTGGCTTGTGCTGCCGTTCGGCCGCGCCGCCCGGCCTCTTGTGCTACTCGGTCGCGGGGGCGGTCGGGTTCGCGGCGGTCGTGTCCGGTGCGGCGTAGCAGCGCAGGGACACCGTCCGGGCCGGGCCCCACCGCTGGTCCGCGGTGCCGAGGAACCGCCAGCCGAGCCGCTCGTAGAAGGAGGCCGCGGGGTCGGTGGCGACCACGTCCGGCACCGGGTGCAGGTCCCGGGCACGGGCCGCCCCGACCGCCCGTGCCGGGAGGGCCGCGCCGACACCGTGACCGCGGGCCCGGGGCGAGACGTACAGCCGGCTGATCACCGCCGGCGCCGCCCGGCCGTCCCACAGGTTCGCCGCCACGTCCTCCTCCTCGGCTCCGCACAGGCGGACAGGGGCGCGGGGGCTTCGGCGGGGTCAGTCGTCATCGCGGCGCACCTGGTCGTCGTACGCGGCGAACGGGGTGAAGTGGGCCGGGGCGTGATCGATCGGCAGATCCGGGCGCCAGACGGTGAGGGACTGCGCGCTGCACACGAACAGGGAGGGCGGCAGGCGGTCCAGGGAGTACCAGCGCCAGTCGCCGACGCTCTCGCCGGGCTGGTCGGCCGGCTCGCCCTCCCAGTCGGTGACGACGGCGCCGACGGTCATCCGCACGACCCCCTCGACCCGGTCCAGCAGGGTCCCCAGCAGACGTACCTTCGACGCGTCCGCCCGCAGCCCGGTCTCCTCCCGCAGCTCCCGCACGACCGTCTCCTGGAGGGACTCGCCGGGCTCCACCGTGCCTCCGGGCAGCTCCCAGGTGCCCCGGCGGTGTCGGCCCAACAGCAGTCCCCGGGGCCCGTGGAGAATGGCGCCGACGCCGATCGCGGCGTGCGCGACCGGTGGGCGCCCGGTGCGCGGGCGGGTCGAGACGCGCACCGGGCGCCGGGCCCGGAACACCCGGTAGGCGGCGGGGTTCGCCGGGTCGGGCGACGTCACCGGCACCACCTCCTCCACGCGCAGCCCGTGCTCGGCGAGCAGCTCCTCCCACGTCTCGGTGGTGGGCACCCACATCCGGACCGTCGTCTCGCCGCCGCCCGCGAACCGCAGGGTCTCCGGCCGCGCCACCGACTCCGAAGAGGGGCCGTCGCCGAGGGAGTTGGTGTGCAGCACGGAAAAGCACAGCGTCCCGCCGGGAGCGAGCGCGGTCGCCAGGGCGGGGAACAGCCGCCGTGGGTCGATGAACGGCACGGTGTTGACGGAGTAGATCACGTCATAGGGCGGCGCGGCCCGCAGATGCTCGACGGCGTCCGCGTGCAGCAGTCGCAGCCCGGGCAGCGAGCCGTACCGGTCGCGGGCCCGCTCGATCTGGCCCGGCGCGAGATCGACCGCGTCGACGGTGGCCCCGTGCGCGCGGACGAGCCGGGCGGCGTGCCGGGCCGTGCCACAGCCGAGGTCCAGGACGCGACGGCCCGTCAGCTCGCCGAGGAACGCCTCGTCCGGCCCGGCGCCCGGGAAGCCCCAGTCGATGCGTTCCGCCTCGGCCAGGACCGTGCCGCGCCGCAGGTGGTGCGAGGCGTAGGCCTGCCAGGCGTCGGCGTTCACGGTCTCCGGGCCCCCGGGGGCGACGGGACGGGGCATGCGGTCCTCCGGTGACGGGGCGGTCGGTGCGCGTCGGGCAGGACGATTCTTACCGGACCCGGCACCGGGCAACCGGCGTACGGGCAGGGTGAGCCGATGGACCGGCGGCCCTGCCCGCCGGGGCACGGCCCGAGGGGCCGCCGTCGCTAGTGGACCGGGTGCTTGCTGAGGATGGACACGCGGTTGAAGGCGTTGATGGTGACCGCCACCCAGACGACCGCCGATATCTGGTCCTCGGTGAGCACCTCCAGGGCGTCGGCGTACGCCGCCTCCTGCGCGGCGGCGTCGGACGGCACGGTGGTCGCCTCGGCCAGCGCCAGGGCGGCCCGCTCCGGCTGGCTGAACAGGTCGGTGTCCCGCCAGGCGGCGAGGACGCCCAGCCGCCGGGTGTCCTCACCCGCGCGCAGGGCGGCCCGGGTGTGCACGTCGAGGCAGAACGCGCAGCCGTTGAGCTGTGAGACGCGCAGGTTGAGCAGTTCCACGAGGGTGCGCTCCAGACCGGCCTCGGCGGCGGCCGCCCGCACGGCCTCGGAGGTCTGGACCAGCGCGTGGTAGGGCTTGGGGCTCTGCTTGTCTATGAAGATCCGTCGCGTCATAGTTGAATATCAAACCATTCATGGTCGGAACCGCAGGAACGAGAGGTGCCCACGGTGAGCAAGGTCGAGGTACTCACCCCGCGAGACGTCCCGCTGGGCGGCCCCCGGGCGATGACCGTACGACGGACGCTGCCGCAGCGTACGCGCAGCCTCATAGGAGCATGGTGCTTCGCCGACCACTACGGCCCCGACCCCGTCGCCGACACCGGCGGCATGGACGTGGCCCCGCATCCGCACATCGGTCTGCAGACGGTGAGCTGGCTGTTCACCGGCGAGATAGAACACCGCGACAGCCTGGGCAGCCACGCCTTCGTGCGACCCGGCGAGCTCAACCTGATGACCGGCGGACACGGCATCGCCCACTCGGAGGTCTCCACCCCGCGCACCACGGTCCTGCACGGCGTCCAGCTGTGGGTGGCCCTCCCGGACGAACACCGCGACGCGCCGCGGGACTTCCAGCACCACGCCCCCGAACCGGTCGGCGTACCCGGCGCCGAGATCAGGGTCTTCCTGGGCTCCCTCGCCGGCTCCACCTCCCCGGTCCGCACGTTCACCCCGCTCCTCGGCGCCGAACTCGTCCTCGAACCGGGCGCGGAGCTCACCCTCGCCGTCGACCCCGCCTTCGAGCACGGCCTGCTCGTCGACACCGGCGAGGTCCGCTTCGCCGACTGCTCGCTGCGGCCCGCGGAACTCGGCCACCTGGACCCCGGCCCCACCCGTCTCGCCCTGGCCAACGACTCGACCACCCCGGCCCGCGTGATCCTCCTGGGCGGCCCGCCGTTCGAGGAGGAGATCGTCATGTGGTGGAACTTCATCGGGCGCAGTCACGAGGACATCGTGCGGGCCCGGGCGGAGTGGATGGACGGGCTGGGC
This sequence comes from Streptomyces sp. NBC_00637, assembly GCF_045161545.1. Lineage (NCBI taxonomy): Bacteria > Bacillati > Actinomycetota > Actinomycetes > Kitasatosporales > Streptomycetaceae > Streptomyces > Streptomyces sp. NBC_00637. The sequence goes on from NZ_CP109046.1 coordinate 7,367,861, forward strand.
GGGGTCCGGTTCGGTGAGGTGGACGGCTACGGCGGGGCCCCGCTGCCGGCGCCGGAGCTGCCGTCGGTACCGCTGAGGGCGCGCCGCAGGGCACCGAGATGACCCGGCGGGTCGAAACCGCCGGTTCCCTGCTCTTCGGGGGGCCGGGCGCCGGACGGTGGGACGACGAGCGGGTCAGGGCGGTCGCCGTGCCCCTCGCCACCCACCTCGAGTACCGCTTCGTCCCCCGGGGTGTCGGTCCGGCCTGGGCGGCTGGGGCGGCCGGTCCGGCCGGGGCGGCTGAGGCGGCCACGGGGCTGTGACACCCGGTGGCCGGCTCCGTGGGCACCTCGCCGGTGCCAACCCTCCCGCGCCGTGCCTACCGGTCGAACCCCGCGCGACGACGACACCGCCTCCTCATTCACATCATCTGACATGGATTCATATGATGTGTACCTTTCGGTGTGCGCTAGGATTCTTTACCGAGCGCTTACACTCCGTTGGGCGCCGATCCGGTCGGTCGTGGGGTAATGGCCCGGCGGCCGCCGCCGACGTGATGGGGGGCGTGACATGGGGCGAATCGTCCACGTGCGCGTCGACAACGCCGCTCGCGACGGCGTCCCCGATACCGGCGGTGCCGTCCTGAGCCACCACCCCGTGCGCTGACGCGTCCTTCGCCACGCGGTGGAACAGGCAGACCCACGGTCGGTACCGCCTCCCACGCCACACCGCACACCGCCAACGGCGGCGCCCCACACCCTTCTTCGGCTCCCCGGCACCGCCGCGAGCCGCCGAGGGACGCCCGCACGCCCGTACGGCACAGACGCCACCACCGACTTCGACCGACGGAGGTCAGACGCCCGTGCACGACACCACCGCTCTGCTCATCGAACTCGGGGCGATCATCCTCGTCCTGGGCCTGCTGGGACGCCTGGCCGGACGGGTGGGCTTCTCGCCCATACCCCTCTACCTGCTGGCCGGGCTCGCCTTCGGCCACGGCGGCCTCCTGCCGCTGGAGGCCAGCGAGGAGTTCGTCGCCACCGGCGCGGAGATCGGCGTCATCCTGCTGCTGCTCCTGCTCGGTCTGGAGTACAGCGCCTCCGAACTCGTCACCAGCCTCAAGACCCAATACCCCTCGGGAGCCGTCGACTTCGCGCTCAACGCCGCCCCCGGCGCCGCCGCGGCCCTGCTGCTCGGCTGGGGCCCGGTCGCCGCCGTCGCACTGGCGGGCGTCACCTGGATCTCCTCCTCCGGCGTCATCGCCAAGGTCCTCGGTGATCTGCGCCGGCTCGGCAACCGCGAGACCCCGGTCGTCCTGGGCATCCTGGTCCTGGAAGACCTCTCCATGGCCGTCTACCTGCCGATCCTCACCGCCCTGCTCGCCGGGGTGAGCCTCGCGGGCGGAGCCGTCACCCTCCTGATCGCCCTGGGGACCGTCGGCGCCGTCCTCTATGTGGCGCTGCGCCACGGCCGTCTCCTCAGCCGCGCGGTTTCCTCCGACAACGCCGAGATGCTCCTGCTGGTCGTCCTCGGTCTCACCCTCCTCGTCGCGGGCATCGCCCAGCAGCTCCAGGTCTCCGCGGCCGTGGGCGCCTTCCTCGTCGGCATCGCGCTGTCCGGCGAGGTCGCCGAGGGCGCCAGCAGCCTGCTGACCCCGCTGCGGGATCTGTTCGCCGCGGTGTTCTTCGTCTTCTTCGGCCTGCACACCGACCCCGCGGACATCCCGCCCGTCCTGCTTCCCGCCCTGGGGCTGGCCACCGTCACCACCCTGACGAAGATCGCCACCGGCTACTGGGCGGCCGGACGGGCCGGGATCTCGGCCAAGGGACGGTGGCGGGCGGGCGGCACCCTGGTCGCGCGCGGCGAGTTCTCCATCGTCATCGCCGGGCTCGCCGTCGGCGTGGAGCCGCGCATCGGCCCGCTGGCCACCGCGTACGTACTGATCCTGGTCGTCCTCGGGCCGCTCGCCGCCCGCTGGACCGAGCCCCTGGCCCGCCGCCTCGCCCGGGGCCGCCCCCGGAGCGCGTCGCCGGGCCCGGTCGCACCGGCGGAGCCCGCCGAGGCCGTGCCCGCGGGCCGCTGACGGCCGGTGCGGGGACGGTGCGCCGGACACGCGCCCGGGGACTCCGCCGTCGAGGCACTCGATGGGAACATGTGTCCGACAGTGCTTGATCCGAACGGGGGAGACCATGACCGGACCGCACCCGCCCGAACCGTTCCTCGACGGATTCGACCGGATCCTGGTGGACGCCACGACCACGGGCCGCCGGCTGACCCGCGACGAGCTCGAGTCCCGCCGCGCGCTCGGCGCACAGGCGGCCGAGGCCGGGCGCGGCTGGCGCGGTCTCGTCCGCGCGCACCTCGCCGCCGGCCGGGAGGGCCGTCCGCGGGACGCCGATCCCGACAGCGTCCTCGCCGTCGTCGAACAGGCCGTGGACGCCTTCGCCGACGGCTACGAGCGCGCGCAGCGGCTGGTGATCCGCAAAGAGGAGGCCGCCCGCCGCGAGTTCATCGACGACCTGCTCCACGGGCGCGGGGCCGCGGGCCGACTGGCCGCCCGTTCCGAACGGTTCGGGCTGCGACCGGCCGGCGCCCACGTGGTCGCGGTGGCCGAGGGGCCGGAGAAGTACGACGAGACCGACCCCGTTCCCCGGCTGGTGGCGGAGGAGCTGTTCGGCCGCTTCGAGAACCGCCACATCCTGTTCACCACCAAGGAGGGCCGGATGGTGTGCATCGCCCCCGCCGACCAGGACGAGGTCCTCACCCACTTCGCCCAATACGTCCGCGACACCACGGGCCGGGCCCGGGTCGCCATCGGCCGGCCCAGGCCGGGCCCGGTCGGCATCGGGCAGAGCTACGAAGAGGCGTTGAACGCCTTGGACGTGGCCCGGCGCATGGGCCTCGACGAACCGCTGCTGCGCGCCGGCGACCTGCTGGTCTTCCCCGTGCTGACCCGGGACCGGCAGGCACTGGTGGACCTGGTGCAGAGCGCTCTGGGGCCGCTGGAACGGGCGCGCGGCGGGGCGCAGCCCCTGCTCGACACCCTCACCGCGTACTTCGACACCGGGTGTGTGGCCGCCGCGACGGCCCGGCGGCTCTCGCTCAGCGTACGCGCGCTCACCTACCGGCTGGCCCGCATCCACACCCTGACCGGCACCGACCCCACCGACCCCGCCCACCGCCACACCCTGCAGACGGCGGTCATCGGCGCCCGGCTGCTCGACTGGCCGACCAGGCCTCTGAACCCGGCCGAGGCCGCCCCGTAGGGGGTCGGCCCCCAGGGAGTCGCCCCGGGGCCGAGGGATGGCGCTCGGGGCTCACTCCCGCGTGAGGATCGCCGCGGCCGCCTCCACGCCCTCCCTCGTGCCGATCAGGATCAGCGTGTCCCCGCCGGTCAGCCGGAAGTCCGGCTTCGGTGACGGGATGGCCTCGGCGCGGCGCAGCACCGCCACGATCGAGACACCGGTCTCGGTGCGCATCCGGGTCTCGCCGAGCAGCCGCCCGTTCCAGTGCGCCGTCCCCGGCAGTTCGACCCGCTCCGCCACCAGCCCCAGCTCGGTGGTGGACAGCAGGCTGGGGCTGTGATGGGCGGGCAGCATCGCGTCGACGAGCGCCGCCGCCTCGCCGGAGGTCAGCCGCACCGACAGGGCACACGCGTCCGGATCGTCCTCCTGGTACGCGCCCAGCGTGCGGGCCCCGTCGCGGTGCGCGACCACCGAGAGCCGGCTTCGCTCGCGGGTCGTCAGGTCGTAACGGACGCCGATCCCCGGCAACGGCGTACTGCTCACGCGTGGCGCGCCCACGGCCGCCCCCTGTCTGGTTGAAGCGTTCCTTCGAACACCGGTCGATGCCACCCTAGTCAGCACGGGGACCGGGGCGACGGGAGTCCGCCCGGCGACCGGGTGGGAGAATACGCGCCGAGGTCCACGCTGCCGTGGCGTCCGGCGTACCGGGGCATGGGGGACCGGAAGGAAGCGTGCAGCATGATCGAGTGGGTGTCCCTCAGGGCCGGTGCCCGGCCCGTGCCCCAGCCCGTCGCGACCCCGGTGGTGTGGGCCACGGCCTTCGTCGGCGCGCTGGTCCTGGTGGCCGTGCACAACGTGCTGGTGGGCTCGGACCGCCCCGGATTCGCCCTCGCCGCGCTGTCCCTGCTGGCGGCCCTGCTGGGTCTCTGCGCCCGCTTCACCGCGGCCCCGGGTACGGCCGTCCTGTGCTGGCTGACCCTCAACGGTTTCGCCGTCCCGCCCGCAGGCACGCTCACCTGGGCGGGCCACCGTGACACCTTCTGGCTCACCTGCCTGTGCGCCGCGACGCTGGTCGGCACCGTGCTCGCCCGCGTCGTCCAGGCCCGCGCCGCCTACCGCCGGATCGCGGCGGACGTGGCCACCCCGCGACCCGAAGCGGACGGCGGGCCCTTCGACACCTGACCGTCCCCGGAGGTGCCCGACCGTCGATAGGGGGTCCCGACCGTCCCTGGGGGCCGGGGGCAGGGGGCCGGGGTCGTGCCCTGGGCCGGAACCGGGGACGGGATCAGGACCGGGCCGGCCGCTTGCCGGTTCGGCCTCTCCGTCCCCGGACCCCGCAGCGGACGACGTGATCCGGAACATAGGTGTTCTGTGACATATGGGGTCATCGCGCGTATTGGGTAGCTTGGGATGCTTGCCCCCTGTGCTCCGCACCGTCCGGTGTGCGAGGTCGCCGAGCGGGGCGGATCACCCGTCGACCGTCCGTCCAGGAGACCCATGCGCCTGCGCCCCCGAACCGCCTCCGTGCCGCCCCTCGCCCTGGCGGGCGGTGTGCTGACCGTCGGCGTCGGCGCGCTGTACCTGACCGGGGTCCTGCTCACCGGCGGTGAGATCGAGCCGGGTACGACGGTGCGGGGCGTGGACATCGGCGGCCTCAGCCGTGCGGAGGCCGTCCGCAAACTGGACGAGCGGCTGACGGCGGCCGGATCGAGGGAGCTGAGCGTGCGGGTCGGGGACCGCGTCGGGACCCTCGACCCGCGGCAGGCCGGACTCGCCTTCGACACCGAGCGCACGGTCGACCGGGCGACCCGCGTCGGGGCCGACCCGGTCGGCTTGATCGGCGGGCTCTTCGGCTCGGGGGGCGACGAGGAGCCGGTCGTACGCCTCGACGCCGGCAAGGCCCGCACCGCTCTGGAGAAGCTGGCGAAGTCCCTCGACCAGAAGGTCCGCGAGGGCGCCGTCGGTTTCACCGACGGCCGGGTCGAGCAGGTCGCCCCGCACCCCGGCCACGCACTGGACGTGGACGCCGCCGTCGGCACCCTGCGGGCCTCCTTCCTGCGCGGCGAGGCGGGCACGGTCACGGCCCTGCCCGCGCACGAGACCCGGCCGAAGGTCGCGGCGGACGAGGTGCGGCGGGCGGTGCGGGAGTTCGCCCGGCCCGCCATGTCGGCGCCCGTCACGCTCACCGCGGGCGGCAAACGGTTCGCCGTCGGGCAGCGGGTGCTGGGCGGGCATCTGACGATGCGGCCGGACGCCGCCGGCCGGCTCATACCGGAGCTGGACGGCGAGGGACTGCGCGCGGCCCCTTCGGTGGCCCGCCCCCTGGCCGGCGTCACCACCACCGCCGCGAACGCCGTCCTGCGGGCGGACGGCGACCGGGTGGTGGTGGCCGACGAGGCCCGGACCGGTGTCGAGATCACCGGCAAGGCACTGGGCAAGGCCGTCCTGCCGCTGCTCACCCGGTCCGGTGCGGCGGCCCGCACCGGGGAGGTGGCCGTCCGGCGGATACAGCCGCAGGTGACCCGCGACAACGCCGCACGGCTCGGGCTGACGGAGAAGGTGTCCTCCTTCACCGTGCACTTCGAACGGGCCGCGTACCGCACGAAGAACATCGGACGGGCCGCACAGCTGATCGACGGCTCCGTCGTCATGCCGGGCAGGACCTGGAGTTTCAACCGGACCGTGGGGCAGCGCACCGAGGCCAACGGCTTCGGCGAGGGCATCATGATCCTCGACGGCGGGTTCGCCAAGGCGCCCGGCGGCGGGGTCTCCGCCGTGGCCACGACCATGTTCAACGCGATGTTCTTCGCCGGCGTCAAGCCCGTGGAGTACGGCGCGCACTCCTTCTACATCGAGCGCTACCCGGAGGGCCGGGAGGCGACGGTCGCCTGGGGCAGCCTCGATCTGAAGTTCGCCAACGACTCGGGCCACGCCCTCTACATCCAGGCCGAGGCCACCGACACCTCGGTGACCGTCACCTTCCTCGGCACCGCGAAGTACGACGAGATCACGTCGGTCAACGGCCCGCGCACCCACGTGCGGCAGCCGGAGCGGAAGGTGAGCACCGGCGAGAAGTGCGTGCCGCAGACGCCGCTCGAAGGCTTCGACGTCACGGTCGACCGGGTCTTCCACCGCGACGGCCGGGAAGTGCGGCGCGAGCCGTTCCGCACCCACTACACCCCGCGCGACGAGATCATCTGCGAAGCCGCCACCGAGGGCCCGCGGTAGGTCGCTCACCGGGCGCGTCGCGGTCGCGTGTCCGGCTCGGTGGGAGCTGCGCGGAGTGCGGCCGGCGGCGTACCCAGTCGAGCAGCATCACGGACCACAGCGCCGCGAACGCGCACCAGGTCGAGACGAACTCCAGCCGCCACAGCGCGAAGCAGACCCCCGCTCCCACGCCGACCGCCGCTCCCAGGACGATCAACCGCCGGTCGCAAGAGAGCAGCAGGGCGCCGACCGTGGCCAGGAGATAGCCCGCGACGAGCACGGCCGGGTGCGAAAGGTGGACCGAGTACCCGACGGTGTGGCCGCGGATCTCGGCCGTCACCGGCCCGGTGGCGACACCGGCCGCGAGCCCCGCGGCGGTCGCGACGCCGAGCGCGAGGAGGAGGTCCAGCCTGCGCCGCGCGGCCGGTGGGGCGGCGCACCGCACCGCCGTCGGCACCCACACCGCCAGCAGCGGCAGCGCGATCACGGCCCAGGCGACGGTGGCGGGCCCACTGCCTCCGCCCGAGTCCCAGACCACCGCCTCCACGATCTGATGAATGCCGAGCAGCAGCGGCAGCGCGGCCAGCGGAAGATCCCGGCGGTCGCTCACATACGTCACGCAGGCCACCCCGACGGCCGCCACCCCGGCGCCCGCCACCAGATCGGCCGTCGCACTCCAACACATCACGTCACCATGGGTTCGACCGTCGTCCGCATCCGGCTCGTCGTGCGGTGCGGGTCAGGCTACGTCCCGCCCGGGGAATCCACCGGCCGCCGGGCCGACGGCCACCGTCCGAGTACCGCGCCGACGGTGTGAAGGGCCGCGTTACGCTGGTCCCGGTGAGCGACAGACGACGAAGGAGGCCGCGGGTGGTGGACGTCTCGCACGGAGACGACGGACTCGGGCCGGCGCACGGCACGGCCGTGCTGGAGGTGGGCCCGTTGTCCGGCCGGCCCGGCATCCGGGCCCGGGGCGAGATCAGCGAGGTCACTCGCTCGCCCTGGGAAGCGGCCCTGGCGGGCCTGGCGCGGCAGCACGCCGACGTGTCCTATGTCGAGCTGTCGGAAGTGGCGTTCGTCGACGTGGCGGGTGTCGCGGCGCTCGCCGTCACGGCGCTGGGGCTGTCCGGAGGCCGGGTGGTGGTCGAGCATCCGCCACCGCACGTGCCCCGCGTACTGAGCCTGTTCTGGCCGGGCCTCGGCAGAATCGAGGTGACGCCGTGATGAACACGGTGGCGACCCACGAGGCGTTCGAGCACCCCGCGCTGTTCTACCGCACCGAACAGGAGTACGTGGAGCGGACGGTGTCCTTCGTTCAGGAGGGCCTGGACCTCGGCGAACCGGTGGCGGTAGCGGTGCCGGGACCCAACCTGGAGCTGATCAGGGCCGGCCTCGGCCCCGACGCCCAGGCCGTCCGCCTGATGGACATGACGGTGGCGGGCCGCAACCCCGGCCGCATCATTCCCGGAGTGCTACGCGCGTTCGCCGACGCCCACCAGCGGGGACGGGTACGGATCATCGGTGAGCCGATCTGGGCGGGTCGCAGCGCGGTCGAGTACCCGGCGTGCGCGCAGCACGAGGCGCTGATCAACGCGGCCTTCGAGGGCCGTCCGGTGACCATCCTCTGCCCGTACGACGAGGCACGCCTGGACGAGAAGGTCCTGGCCGACGCGAGGATCACCCACCCGACGATCGTGACCCGGGACAAGGAGGGGGCCAGCGAGGCCTACGACTGGCGTGCCGTCGTCGACCGCTACAACGAGGTGCTGGTGCCCGAGCCGGACGCGGCCGTGTTCCCGTTCGGCGCCGACGAGTTGTACGCGGCGCGCGCCTTCGCGGTCGCGGAGGCCGAACGGCTGGGCCTCGCCGGGCAGCGGCTGGACGACACCGAGCTGGCGGTGGCCGAACTGACCACCAACAGCGTGGTGCACGGGGCCGGACGGGGAACGCTCGCCCTCTGGGCCCGTGCGGGACAGGTCGTGTGCGAGGTCCGGGACGCGGGGCGGCTCTCCGATCCGCTGGCCGGCCGCAGACCGCCCGCGCGCGGGCAGATCGGCGGCCGCGGTCTGATGCTGGTCCACTACGTGGCCGACCTGGTCCGGCTGCACACCTCCGACGAGGGCACCACCGTCCGCTTCTACCTCGCCCCCTGAGGACCCGTCGCACAGCGCGTCCGTGAGTTTGTCCGCGCCGAACCGTTCCCCGCACACCCGGAGGTGTGCGGGGTCCGTCGTGCGGAGCGGCGGGCCCGCCCGACACCGCGACGCAGGCGGGTGAAGCCTGAGCCGCCGTCACCTCCACGGGGCATGCATGAGGATCTCCGCCGCATCCGGCCGGGTCGGCGGAATCGACGCGCTGGAGGCGAGAGTGACGAAAGAACGAGCCGAAGAGACCGGCCCCCACACCATCAGGGTTCCGGTCCTCATCGTCGGCGGCTCCCTGGTCGGTCTGGCGACCTCACTGTTCCTGGGACGGCTGGGGGTACCGCACGTACTGGTGGAGCGCCACGCGGGCACATCCCTCCACCCGAAGGGCCGCGGCAACAACGTCCGCACGATGGAGCTGTTCCGGGTGGCGGGTGTGGAGGAGTCGATCCAGGAGGCCGCCGCCACCCTGGCCGGCAACCACGGCATCCTGCAGACGCCCACCCTGGTCGGCGACGCCGGCGAGTGGCTTTTCCGGAACATCGACTCGGGCGGCGGACTCGCCCGCTTCAGCCCCAGCGCCTGGTGCCTGTGCAGCCAGAACGACCTCGAGCCGGTCCTCCTCGACCACGCCAGGAGGCACGGCGGCGACCTGCGCTTCCACACCGAGATGATGTCGTTCGACAGCGACGCGACCGGTGTCACCGCGGTGCTCAAGAGCCGCGAGACGGGCGAGCACACCACCATCCGCGCGGACTACCTCGTCGCGGCCGACGGCCCCCGCAGCCCCGTCCGCGAGCAGCTCGGCATCGGTCAGAGCGGACCCGGCGACCTGTTCCACAACGTCAGCCTCACCTTCCGCTCCCGCGGGCTCGCCGAGGTGGTGGGTGACCGTCAGTTCATCGTCTGCTACCTGACCAACCCGGAGGCCGACGGCGCCCTGCTGCCGGTGGACAACCGCGAGAACTGGGTCTTCCACGCCCCGTGGCACCCCGAACACGGCGAAACCCTGGAGGAGTTCACCGACGAGCGGTGCGCCGAGCACATCCGCCGGGCGATCGGGGTCGCCGACCTCGACGTGGAGATCACCGGCAAGGCGCCCTGGCACGCAGCCCAGCGGGTCGCCCGCAGCTACCGGTCGGGGCGCGTGTTCCTGGCCGGCGACTCGGCCCACGAGATGTCCCCGACCGGGGCCTTCGGTTCCAACACCGGTATCCAGGACGCGCACAACCTCGCCTGGAAGCTGGCCGCGGTCCTCGACGGCTGGGCGGGCGACGCGTTGCTGGACACCTACGACGCCGAGCGCCGCCCCGTGGCCGAGGCCACCAGCGCCCGGGCCGCCGCCCGGTCGGCCGAGCACAGCCACCCCGGGTTCGCCGCGCCGCCCACGGCGGGCGGCGGTGGTCCCCAGCGGGGCATCCTCAACGTGGCGCTCGGCTACCGCTACCCGCAGGGCGCCGTCGTCGGCGCCGACCCCGCGGTCCCGGTCGTGCCGGAGGGCCTCGACCTGACCGGCGGACCCGGCAGCAGGGCCCCCCATCTGTGGGTGCGCCGCGGGAGCGAACGGCTCTCCACCCTCGACCTCTACGAGCGGTCCCTGGTCCTGCTCAGCGACGCCGGTGAGGCGAGCGGATGGCACGAGGCCGCCACCCGCCTCGCCGAGGAACTGGTCGTCCCGCTCAGGTCGTACCGGTTGGGCTCGGGAGCCGACGCGGACCTGGTCCCGGAGGGCGACGCCGACTGGGCGGAGCGCCACGGCACGGCACGCGGGGGCGCCGTACTCGTCCGGCCCGACGGGTTCGTGCTGTGGCGGGCGCCGGGTCCGGACGCGGCGCCCGAGGCGGTGCTGGGCCGGGTCCTGAAGACCGTGCTGGGGCTCGCCTGACCCCGCGGGCTTCACCCGTGTGAACGCCCCGAGTGGTGCCGTGGCGACGGGCGGCTGACGGTGGATCACGTCCCGGTCGGGTTTCCCGAGCTGACGAGGTGTCGGCTGCCCGGTCGTGACGGAAGGACCATCAGATGCGTTCAGCTCGCATGATCCTGGCCACCGCGGCGGCTTCGGCCGCCCTCGCCATCGGCGCCCCCGGCGCCTACGCAGCCGGTGACACGGACCACGACGACTCGTCCTACAGCAAGGAGGACAGCTCCTCGTACAGCAAGGAGGACTCCTTCTCCGGCAAGGAGGAGCACGGCAAGGAGGAGGACCACGGCAAGGAGGAGCACGGCAAGGAGGAGCACGACTCCCCGCACGGTGGCATGCACACCGGCGGCGGTGCCCTCGCCTCGCTGAACGACAGCGGCGACCGCGGCGCGGCCAAGGACCCCCGGTTCGACCCCGAGACGTACAAGGACAAGGACACCGGGAACGGCGGCGAGCACGGCAAGGACTCCTGGAACGGCGGACAGGAAGAGGAGTCCGGCGGCTGGAGCAAGGAGCACGACAAGCCCAGCGGCGGCATGCACACCGGCGGCGGCGCCCTCGCCACCCCCTCGGCGACCGCGGCCGGACTCGGCGTCCTCGCCGTCGCCGGCACCGGCCTCTACGCCCTGCGCCGCAAGCGGAGCGCCGGAAGCGTGGCCTGACCCGTGCCGGACGCGATAGCGAAGCCGCGGCCGCCACCGGTACCCCCGGGTGGCGGCCCGGCTCGCCCCCCGTGCTCTGCCCGCCCCGCTGCCGTGCCCGAATGAGGTGCTCCCCGATGGCCGTTCCCCCTTCCTCCTCCCCATCTCCCTCCGACCCCGCCGAACCCTCCGGCACCGAGCCGGCGCCCACCGAAGAGGGAACCTCCCGCGCCGGCCTGATGATGATCTGCGCCGCGGTCGCGGTGCTCCTGGCCCTCAACCTGTTCGGCGGAGGCGACGAGACGTCGACCGGCATCGCGGGCCCGCCACACGCGCCGCCCGCCGCCGGGTCGGTCCCCGCGGCCCGCGCCCCGGCCGCGACGACCCCGCCCGCCGGAGCGGCCGACGACGGGGGGCCGGTGGGCAAGCACCTGCCGCGCTCCAGGCCCGTGCGGCTGCTGATCCCGAAGATCGGGGTCGACGCCCCCTTCGTCGACCTCGCCATCGGCGCCGACGGCCGCTTGCAGCCGCCTCCGGCGAACGACGTCAACCTCGTCGGCTGGCACGCCAAGGGAGCCTCACCCGGGGAGACGGGCACGGCGATCATCGCCGGTCACGTCGACACCAAGACCTCCCCGGCCGTCTTCGCCGGGCTCAGCGAACTGGCGAAGGGCGACGGCTTCCAGGTCCTGCGGGCCGACGGCGGCAAGGCGTCCTTCCGGGTCGACAGCGTCGAGACCTTCGACAAATCCGACTTCCCCAGCGAGCGGGTGTACAGCGACACCGCCGAGGCGCAGGTGCGGCTCATCACCTGCGCGGGCGCCTACGACCGGCAGGTCAAGGACTACACCGACAACCTGGTCGTCTTCGCTCATCTCGTCTGACGCCCACCCGCCCAGTCACCCACGTAGTTCATCCGAGTCGCGCGCTCGCGGGGACGGGCACAGGATCGAGGAACGCTGACGTCGCATCACCGCGGCCGACGTTCACCCACCCCCTCCGCGAAGGAGATGTGCGCAGGATGACCACCACGTCCGAACGTGTTGCAGGTTCGCGGGCGCGACAGGCGTCGCAACGTGTCTCCCAGTCCGTCTTCGACGGTTCCCGGCTCCGCGTCGTCCTGCTGGTCGACGTCTACGACGGGGCCCAGCAGCAGTTCCTCGAAGCGTACGAGCAGCTCTGCAACCAGGTCGCGTCCGTCCCCGGACATGTCAGCGACCAGCTCTGCCAGTCCATCGAGAACCCCTCGCAGTGGCTCATCACCAGCGAGTGGGAGAGCGCCCCGCCGTTCCTCGCCTGGGTCAACAGCGAGGAGCACGTGGCGATGGTGGAGCCGCTGCACAGCTGCGTGCGCGACACCCGCTCGCTGCGCTTCCACGTCGTCCGCGAGACCGGCGGCCCGGCCGAGGCCGCCGACCGGACCAAGCGCCGGCTCCAGACGGCGCCCAGGATCGGCGACGGCGTGATCCGGCACGCGCTCACCTTCACCGTCAAGCCGGGCAGCGAGGAGATCGTCGCCAAGATCCTCGCCGACTACGCCTCACCCGAGCCGCAGGTCGACGACACCACCCGGCTGTGCCGCACCTCGCTGTTCATGCACGGCAACCGGGTGGTGCGGGCCATCGAGGTGCGGGGCGACCTGCTCTCCGCGCTGCGCCACGTCTCCCGGCAGCCCGAGGTGCGGGCCGTCGAGGAGGCCATCAACCCCCATCTGGAGCAGGACCGGGACCTCAACGACCCCGAGTCGGCCCGGGTCTTCTTCACCCGCGCCGCGCTGCCGGCCGTCCACCACGTGACGGCGGAGCGGCAGGACGCGCAGGCCGAGCGGTACGCCCTGCACTACCCGACCCGGCCCGACCGCGGCATGAAGCTGGCCGAGCTGCTCGCCCGGCAGGACGAGGCGGCGGCGGACGACCCGCGCAGCCCCATCCTGCGCAGCACGATCTTCCAGCGCGACGACGTCGTCGTGCGGCTGATCGACGTACGGGGCGGACTCGAGGCCGCCGACCCCGTCCAGGCCCTCGGCCTGTCCGACCCCGGACAGGTGGCCGAGCTGACGACGCTCCAGGACGACGCCGCCGGCGCGTCCGCGTCGAAGGACGGCCGTCTCGCGCGCTTCCTCGAACTGGCGCGCATGGATCTCGTCACCGACCGCCGGTCGCCCGACGCCTGATTCGTCATCACGTGGCGGGGGGCGGTGCCCCACCCCCCGCCACGTCGGTGCAGTACTTCATCGGAGGAACGTCGTGATCACTTCTCGTCACAGAATCGTGGATCTCAGCGAGGTCGAGCCCAACACCCGGCGAGGCGGCGACCTGCGCGCCATGCTCACCCCCGCCACGGTGGGCGCCACCAGCGGTTTCATGGGCCTGGCCCTCATCCAGCCCGGCGACCGCATCGGTGAGCACTACCACCCGTACTCCGAGGAGTTCGTGTACGTCGTATGCGGGCAGCTGGAGGTGGACCTGGACGGCGAGCCGCACCCGCTCCAGCCCGAGCAGGGGCTGCTGATCCCGCTCAACGTGCGCCACCGCTTCCGCAACGTCGGCAAGGTGGAGGCCCGGATGGTCTTCCACCTGGGCCCGCTGGCCCCGAGCCCGCCGCTCGGCCACGTCGACACCGAGGGCACCGAAGCCGAGCCCGCCGTGGTCGGGGCGGAACCGGCCGGCCGACGTCAGGTGCGCTCATGACGAGACGAGTGGCGGTCACCGGCATAGGCATCGTCGCCCCGGGCGGCATAGGCGTACCGGCCTTCTGGAACCTGCTGGCGGAGGGCCGCACGGCGACGCGGGCCATCACGTTCTTCGACCCGGCCGGGCTGCGGTCGCGGATCGCGGCCGAGTGCGACTTCGACCCGGCGGCCCACGGGCTGGACGCGTCCGACGTCGAGCGGTGCGACCGCTACATCCAGTTCGCCCTGGTCGCCGGGGACGAGGCGGTACGGGACGCGGGGCTCGACCTCGCCGCCGAGAACCCCTGGCGGGTCGGCGTCTCCCTGGGCACCGCGGTCGGCGGCACCACCCGGCTGGAGAGCGACTACGTCAAGGTCAGCCACGGCGGTCAGCGCTGGGACGTGGACCACCGGGAGGCGGCCCCGCATCTGCACCGCGCGTTCACGCCCAGCACGCTCGCCTCGACGGTGGCGGAGCGGTTCGGGGCGCGCGGTCCGGTGCAGACCGTCTCCACCGGCTGCACCTCCGGGCTCGACGCGGTGGGGTATGCCTTCCACACCGTGGAGGAGGGCCGGGCCGACATCTGCATAGCCGGCGCCTCGGACTCGCCGATCTCGCCGATCACCATGGCGTGCTTCGACGCGATCAAGGCCACCTCGTCGAACAACGACGACCCGGCCCACGCCTCGCGTCCCTTCGACGCCGACCGTGACGGGTTCGTCATGGGCGAGGGCGGCGCCGTCCTCGTCCTGGAGGAGCTCGAGCACGCCCGGGCCCGCGGCGCGCACGTCTACTGCGAGCTCGGCGGGTATGCCACCTTCGGCAACGCCTACCACATGACCGGCCTGACCAGCGAAGGCCTGGAGATGGCCCGGGCCATCGAGGAGGCCCTCGACCACGCCCGGCTCGACGCCGGCGCGATCGACTACGTCAACGCGCACGGGTCGGGCACCAAGCAGAACGACCGTCACGAGACCGCCGCGGTGAAGCGGGTCCTGGGCACGCACGCCTACGACACGCCGATGAGCTCCATCAAGTCGATGGTGGGCCACTCCCTCGGCGCGATCGGGGCGATCGAACTCGTCGCCTGTGTGCTGGCGATGGCCAACCAGGTCGTACCGCCGACCGCGAACTACGAGACGCCCGACCCCGAGTGCGACCTGGACTACGTCCCGCGTGTGGCACGTGAGCGCAAGCTCGCCAGCGTGCTCTCGGTGGGCAGCGGGTTCGGCGGCTTCCAGTCCGCGGTGGTCATGAACCGGCCGAGGGAGAAGACACGATGAGCGAACCCCTTGCACGGCGCGCGGCCGTCACGGGAATCGGTGTGGTCGCGCCCAACGGAGCAAGTACCGAAACCTTCTGGAAGTCCACCAGGGAAGGCATCAGCGTCCTGGACCGGGTCGACCGCGAGGGCTGCGAGGAACTGCCGCTGCGGGTGGCTGGCCAGGTCCGCGACTTCGACCCGGCGGCCGTGATCGAGGAGCGCTTCCTCGTCCAGACCGACCGGTTCACCCACTTCGCGATGGCCGCGGCCGACTTCGCGCTGGACGACGCCCAGCTCGGCCGGCCGGAGACCGACGGCGCGCCCTTCTCCGTGGGCGTGGTCACCGCTGCCGGTTCCGGCGGCGGCGAGTTCGGCCAGCGGGAGCTCCAGCAACTGTGGGGCAAGGGCAGCCGGTTCGTCGGCCCGTACCAGTCCATCGCCTGGTTCTACGCCGCCAGCACCGGCCAGATCTCCATCCGCCGCGGCTTCAAGGGCCCCTGCTCGGTCGTCGCCGCGGACGAGGCCGGCGGCCTGGACGCCCTCGCCCACGCGGCGCGGGCGGTACGCCGCGGCACCGACGTGATCGTGGCCGGGGCGACCGAGGCGCCGATCGCGCCCTACTCGATGGTCTGCCAACTCGGCTACGAGGAACTCAGCACGGTCGACGACCCGACCCGTGCCTACCGGCCCTTCACCTCCGCGGCCTGCGGGTTCGTGCCCGCCGAAGGCGGCGCCATGCTGGTGGTGGAGGCGGAGGCCGCGGCCCGGGCGCGGGGCGCGCGGGTGCGGGCCCACCTGGCCGGACACGCGGCGACCTTCACCGGCGCCTCCCGCTGGGAGGAGTCCCGGGAAGGGCTCGCCGAGGCCGTCCGGCAGGCCTTGGCGGAGGCCGACTGCGCCCCCGAGGAGATCGACGTGGTCTTCGCCGACGCCCTGGGCGTTCCGGAGGCGGACCGCGCCGAGGCGCTGGCGATCGCCGACGCCCTCGGAGCGCACGGCACCCGCGTACCCGTCACGGCGCCGAAGACCGGGATCGGCCGGGGCTACTGCGCGGCGCCGCTGATGGACACCGCCGCGGCGGTGCTCGCGATGGAGCACGGCGTGATCCCACCCACCCCCAACGTCTTCGACATCTGCCACGACCTCGACCTCGTGACCGGCCGGGCGCGTACCGCCGAGGTACGCACGGCGCTGGTCCTGAGCCGGGGACTCATGGGGTCGAACTCGGCGCTGGTGCTGCGGCACGGCGCCACCGACGCCTCGTAGCGAGGCGCCACGGAGCAGCAGAGGAAGGGAATGGCATGACTGACCGCATCACAGTGGAAGAGCTGGCCGAACTCATGAAGAAGTCCGCCGGCGTCACCGTCGCCCCGGAGGAACTCCGCCGCGAAGACACGGCCTTCGACCGCCTGGGCGTCGACTCGCTCGGCCTGCTGGGGATCGTGGGCGAGCTGGAGAACCGGTACGGCACGCCGATGCCTCCCGACGCCGAGCGCTCCAAGTCGCCCCGGCAGTTCCTCGACCTCGTCAACAGCGCCCTCATGACAGGAGCCTGAGATGACCGGACACACGCAGAACGAGATCACCATCGCGGCGCCTCTGGACCTGGTCTGGGAGGTGACCAACGACCTGGAGAACTGGCCGCGGCTGTTCAGCGAGTACGCCTCCGTCGAGATCCTCTCCCGGGAGGGGCGCAAGACGACGTTCCGGCTGACCATGCACCCGGACGAGAACGGCACCGTGTGGAGCTGGGTCTCGGAGCGCGAGCCGGACCGCGACACGCTCACCGTCAAGGCCCGCCGGGTCGAGACGGGGCCGTTCGCCCACATGGACATCCACTGGCGGTACGAGGAGGTGCCGGCCGGTACGCGGATGGTGTGGACGCAGGACTTCGCGATGAAGCCGGAAGCGCCGGTCGACGACGAGTGGATGACCGACAACATCAACCGGAACTCCAAGGTCCAGCTGGGCCTGATCCGGGACCGGATCGAGAAGACCGCCGCCGAGCGCGGTGCCACCCGCGGTCTGACCGACTGAGCCGGACGGAGAACAGCACCATGCACCAAGCTCTGATCGTCGCCCGGATGGCCCCGGGATCGGCGCCCGACATCGCCAAGGTGTTCGAGGAGTCCGACCGGGGGGAGCTGCCGCGGCTCGTCGGCGTGAACCGGCGCAGCCTGTTCCAGTTCGGCGACGTGTACATGCACCTGATCGAGTCCGAGCGCGAGCCCGGACCCGCCATCGCCAAGATCACCGGACATCCCGAGTTCCGGGACGTCAGCGAGCGGCTGGCCGCGTACGTCAGCGCGTACGACCCCGAGACCTGGCGTTCCCCGAAGGACGCCATGGCGCAGCGCTTCTACCTCTGGGAGCGCGACCCGGCCGGCTGACCCCCGCCGGCTCTCACCGGTCGCCGGGCCCGCGACGCTGCGGGCCCGGCGACCGGTGGTCTGAGGGCGTCCGTGTGTGCCGATCAGCCGACGTGGCAGTCGAACGCGTGCAGGTAGGGGTTGACCGGGCTGATGTCGTCGATGACGAGGCCCGCCTCGGTCAGCCGGTCCACCATGCTCCGGGTGGTGTGCTTCGCCCCGCCGACGTTGAGGAGCAGCAGCAGGTCCATCGCGGTGCTGAACCGCATCGAGGGCGAGTCGTCGACGAGGTTCTCGATGACCACGACCCGCGTCCCGGGGCCGCCCGCCTCGCGGACGTTGCGCAGCGTACGGGCCGTGCTCTCGTCGTCCCACTCCAGGATGTTCTTGATGACGTAGACGTCGGCCTTCACCGGGACGGCCGTACGGACGTCGCCGGGCACCACGCGGGCACGGTCGGCGAGGTCGCCGCCCGCGAGCAGGCGCGGTACCGCGTTCTCCACCACCCGGGGCAGGTCGAGCAGCGCCCCCCGCATCGACGGGTACTTGTCCAGCAGGCTCGCGACCACGTGCCCCTGGCCGCCACCGATGTCGGCGACCGAGGTGCACCCCGTCAGGTCGAGGAAGTCCGCGACGTCCCGCGCCGACTGCACGCTGGAGGTCGTCATGGCACGGTTGAAGATGTCGGCGGACTCCGGGGCGTCCTCGTTGAGGTAGGGGAAGAACTCCTTGCCGTACAGGTCCTCCACCACGTTGCGGCCGGTGCGCACCGCCTCGTCCAGCATCGGCCAGGCGTCCCAGGTCCACGGCTCGGTGCACCACAGCGAGATGGCACGCAGGCTGTTGGGGTCGTCCTCGCGCAGCAGCCGGGAGACGTCGGTGTGCGCGAACGTCCCGTCCGCCCCTTCGGCGAAGACGCCGTAGCAGGACAGGGCCCGCAGGAGCCGTCGCAGCGGGCGGGGTTCGGTCTTCACCGCGGCGGCGAGGTCCTCCACGGCCATGGGGCTGTCGCCGAGGGCGTCGGCGACGCCCAGCCGGGCGGCCGCGCGCAGAGCGGCGGCACACGCCGCCCCGAACGCGAGTTCCCGCAGCCGCATCGACGGCGGAGGGGCAGACTGAGCGGTCGTCATGTCCCGCCTTCCTTCCTTCTTGGAGTTCGTGAGGTTCGCGGAGTCGTGCGTGGAGCCGGTGCGGTTCAGCACAGACCGGCGGGCTTGGACGAGCGGCAGGAGTTGCCCTCGAAGGTGTTGCCCTTGCCGGTGTCCGTGTTGACGAGGTCGGGGGAGTTGCCCCGCAGCAGGTTGTCGCTGATCCGGTTCCGCTCGCTGGTCGTGCCCACGAAGCTCTTGAACAGGACGATGCCGCCGGACAGCGGGGACTTGCCGACGTTGTCCTTGATCACGTTCCGGGTGACCAGGCTGTCCTCGGCGCCGGTCAGGACGATGCCGGAGCCCTGGAGGGCGTCCAGCCGCGCGGTCTTCGGGCAGGACTTGTTGTTGCGCTCGATGCGGTTCTCGCGCACCGTCACGAAGCCGGCCTTCGGCTTGTTCTCGTCGCCGACCACGAAAATCCCCGCGCAGTTGCCCGTGACGCGGTTGCCCGCGAGGGTCAGGTTGCGCAGCCGGCGCACGGTGACGCCGATCCGGTTGCCCTCCAGCCGGTTGTGCTCGACCACGGTGCCCTCGGTGTCCGTGGCGCCCTGCTCCTCCTTGATCGTGTTGGCGAGGAACAGGCCCGCGTCGCCGTTGTCGCGGGCGGTGTTGTCGTGGAACACGCCGTGCACCGAGTGTTCGGTGGCGATGCCCCACACGCCGTTCTTCACCGCGGTGACGTGCCGCACGGTCAGCCCGTCGGCCTCCGTGGCGTAGACGCCGTTCTTGGCGAAGCCGGACACCGTCAGGCCGGCGATGGTGACGCCGTCGACGTTCTGGTCCTTGGTCCCGACGACGCAGATGCCGCTACCGCTCGCGGCACAGCTGGTCGCGGCCTTGGTCTGCTTGGAGCCCTTGGAGCCCTTCGAGTCCTTCGCGGCGCCCGATCCGGTGCTCGGGGCGGTGCTGCCGGTGCTCGCGCCCGCCGCCGGCTCGAGCACCGTGCCGCGGCCCACGCCGCGCAGGGTGAGCCCGGGCGTACTGACGTCGACGCTCTGGTGGTAGGTGCCGTACGTGAGCAGAACGGTGTCGCCCGGCTCGGCGGCGTCCACCGCCTTCTGGATCGACTGCCCCGGGTGGACCACATGGACCGTGTGGTCGGCGACCGACGGAGCGGCTCCGAGCCCCGTCCCGATCAGTGCGGCGGTGCACGCCAGGTATGCGATATGGCATTTCTTCATATTTGCACGTTATGGCCGAACAGCCCGGAACCGGCGTGATGGGCCATCCGGTGGCGTGTCCCGGCGCCGCACCCCCCGCGCCGCACGCCACCCACCGGAAGGGGGGTCAGCCGCGGCGTGGGCGGCGGCCGCCCCGGGGTGCGCGCCGGGAGAGCCGTCGTGGGCGGGCGCTCGGCGCCGGCGGCTCGTCGGCGGGCCGTTTCCCGGCCGGCTCGTCCTGCCACGACTCGTAGTCCGTGAAGGCGTCACCGGAGTCCTGGCCGCCGGGAGAGACCGAGGCCCCCGCGTACTCAGGCTCCGGGACGGTCCTGAGCAGGGCCAGCGCCAGGGTGTCGGAGTCGGGCAGGGCTCCCGGCAGCGGCTGGGTGACCGTGCCGGGCAGCATGACGAGGGACGTCGTGCCCGACGTCTCGCCGGCGGGGCGCAACTGGACGCGGATGCCGTGCCGTTCGGCGAGTCGGCCCACCACGAACAGCCCCATGTGCTGGGAGATGTCGACGTCGACGGTGGGCGGGTCGGCCAGCTTGCGGTTGATCACCGCGAAGTCGTCCGCCTCCAGCCCGATGCCCTCGTCGTGGATCTCCACCGTGATCCGGCCGTCGGGCAGCCGGACGGCGGTCACCCGCACCTCCGCGTGCGGGGAGGAGAACACCGTGGCGTTCTCCAGCAGTTCGGCGAGCAGATGCACGAGGTCGGGAACGACCCGGCCGTCGATCTGGGCCTCCGGCAGCCCGGCGAGCCGGATGCGCTCGTACTGCTCCACCTCCGAACAGGCCGCGCGGACCACGTCGACCAGCGGCAGCGGCCGGTCCCACTGCTGGGCGGGCCGCTCGCCGCCGAGCACCAGGAGGTTCTCGCCGTTGCGGCGGACCCGGGTGGCGAGATGGTCCAGCCGGAAGAGGTTCTCCAGCTGCTCCGGGTCGGTCTCGTTGTCCTCCAGGCTGGTGATGAGCGCCAGTTGACGTTCGATCAGGGACTGGCCGCGGTGCGAGAGGTTGGTGAAGAGGGCGTTGATGTTGCCCCGCAGCAGAGCCTGTTCGGCGGCGAGCCGGACGGCCTCGCGATGGACGAGGTCGAAGGCCCGGGCGACCTCGCCGATCTCGTCGGTGGTGTCGATCGGGATCGGAACGACCCGGGTGTCCACCTCGCCGGTGTCGGGCCGCGACATCTGGTCGATGAGAGCGGGCAGCCGTCGGCCGGCGATCTCGATGGCGGAGGCACTGAGACGGCGCATCCCGGTGCTCATCGTGCGGGCCACCCAGGAGGCCAGCAGGAAGGCCACGAGCACCGAGGCGAGCACGAGCGCCGCGTTGGCGAAGGCGTCCCGGCGCGCGTCCTCGGCGATGGCGTGGGCGCTCACCAGCGCGGCGTCGGTGAGATTCACCTGGATGCCCCGGTAGGCGTCGAAGCCCAGCGTGGACGCGGCGAAGAACGACTCGGGTGTGATGCCCCGCGCGGCCAGCTCCTCGGCCGTCCTCCCGTCGGAGATCTCGGCGATCATCTCGTCGATGGCGGGCGGGGCGACGAACGTCCGCCCCGCCGCCGCGGCCTGCGCGGCCGCCGCGGCGGTCTGCTGCCTGCCCCGCTCCTCGGCGGCGGCCAGCGCCTGCCGGAGCCTCGTCACGTCCGCGGTGGTGCCGGCGCCCACGTACTCCTGCAACCCCACCTGTTCGAGGTAGGCGTACGACCGGAACGAGGCGAGCTGGGAGGCCAGTTCGCCCGGGGCGAGCCGGTCGCGGTCCTCCACCAGCAGATGCGTGCCGATGGACCGGATCAGGGACTCGGCCGCCTGGGTCAGGGACACGGCGTAGAGCGTGCGGCCGATGCTCGCCTGGCTGCTGCTGCCGAAGCCCAGTTCGTTGGAGATCTCCATCAGGGGGTGCTGGACGGTGTGGTAGCTCTCCTCCGTCTGCACTCCGGACATGCGGGAGGTGAACGCGTTGGTCCGTACGGCCGCGAGCTGGGCCTCACCGGCGCGGACCAGTTGTACCCGCCGGACGAGACCGCCGGTCTCCGGCATCCGGGCCACCGCCGCGTCGAACGCCCGTGCGTCCGCGTCGGTGATCTTTCGGGCCCGGGCGACCGTGTCGGACGTGTCCGTGCCCGTCACCAGGGGGATGACCGACAGATCGCGCTCGTTGATCGCGTCGCTCGCGTACTTGTTCGCCGCCTGGATCAGTTCGGCCACCCGGACCGCGTCGTCGGCGTTCTGCCAGGTGTCGACCGAGCGTTTCACCCGCACACCCCCGAGCACGAGGGCGACGAGCACGGGGATCAGCAGCACGGCCCGAAGCCGTCTGGCCACGGGCCAGTTGCGGGTGAGGGGCTTTCTTCGTCCCTCAGCCGCGGGTGAGTTCTTCGGCACGATCGACCTATCGCCTCTGGAGCGCCTCGCGCGTGACGCGCCGGGTACCCCTCACTACGAGGCGTCCACGGCGCTGCGTTCAAAACTGGTGCAACTTTCACCTAAGGCGTCGCTCGCGTTCGGCCGGTCGGCCGAACGGTGGTCGGAACCCGTGCAGGCGACGCGAGGAGCGCTCGTCACGGAAGAGGGTGTCGGCGAGGCCGGCAGCGCCCGGACGAGGGGCGCGGATGTGTCCGGCCCGGATGTGTCGGGCCCGGACGAGCGTGCTCGGGGCGGTGCCGCCGAAGTGGACCGAACCCGGGTCGCTCACGTCCGGGGACAGGTCGGCTCCCGGCCCGTCGGGACGCACATGGCCCGGCCGTCCCGCACACGGTCAGCAGGTCCGGAACTCGTCACCGCCGATCCCCCGGCCGCGGCCGCGTGTCGGTCGGGTGTCGGGACTGTCGGCGCGATGTCGGCGCTCTGTCGGCCCGGGCCGGAATCTTCGGGGACATCCGGCCGGGTGCCCATCCGGCAGGCGTGCGAACGCAAGGAATCGACATGACCATCGACGTCACGATCATCGGCGCCGGGCTCGGCGGACTGACCCTCGCCCGCGTCCTCCACGTCCACGGCATAGCGGCCACGGTCTACGAGGCGGAGGCCTCGCCGACGGCTCGCGCCCAGGGAGGCATGCTCGACATCCACGAGGACAACGGCCAGCCGGCACTTCGGGCGGCCGGCCTGATGGACGAGTTCCGCGGCCTCGTCCTGGAGGGCCGCCAGGCGATGCGGCTCCTCGACCGGGACGGGACGCTCTTGTTCGAGGAGCCCGACGACGGCACGGCCGGCCGGCCCGAGGTGCAGCGCGGCGAGCTGCGGCAGGTCCTGCTCGACTCGCTCCCGGCCGGCACCGTCCGGTGGGGCCGCAAGGTCGCCGGGACCCGTGCCCTCGGCGACGGTCGCCACGAGGTGACCTTCGCGGACGGCACCACGCTCGCCACGAGCCTGCTGGTCGGCGCGGACGGCGCCTGGTCACGGGTCCGGCCGCTGCTGTGCTCCGTCCTGCCCGAGTACACCGGCATGTCGGTCGTCGAGACCTACCTGCTCGACGCCGACACCCGGCACCCCGCCGCCGCGAAGGTGGTGGGCGGCGGGTCGCTGCTCGCGCTCGCCCCGGGCAGGGGAGTGGTGGCCCACCGGGAGCGGGGCGGCACCCTGCACATCTACGCGATGCTCGCCGGGCCGCAGGACCGGTTCGCCGCCGTCGAGCTCACCGACGCCGCCGAGGCCCGCGCGCGGATCGCGCGGGAGTTCGACGGCTGGGCGCCGGAGCTCACCTCGCTGATCACCGACGCCGACACCGCGCCGGTCCTGCGCCCCCTGCACGCGCTGCCGATCGCGCACCGGTGGGACCGCGTCCCGGGGGTGACCCTGCTCGGCGACGCCGCCCACCTCTCGGTCCCCAACGGCGAGGGCGCCAACCTGGCCATGTACGACGGCGCCGAGCTCGCCAAGGCCCTCGCCGCGCACCCCGACGACGTCGAGGCCGCGCTCACCGAGTACGAGCGGGCCATGTTCCCCCGCAGTGCCGCGGCCGCCACCGACGGCACGAAGCTGCACGAGCTCATGTTCGGCGACGACGCACCGCACGGCCTGATCACGGCGTTCGTCGAGGACGACCGGACCCCGTGACCTCCGTTCGTGGAACGGTCACCCCGACCGTTCCACGAACGCCCGCTCAGACCTGTCTGCGGGCCACCTGGGAGTGCCGCGACAACGAGTCGATGATCACGGCGGCGAAGAGCACCCCGCCCGTGATGACGAACTGCACGGCCGGGGGAGTGTCGGTGATCGCCATCCCCGAGGCGATCGACTGGATGACCAGCATGCCGAGCACCGCCGACCAGGTCGTACCGCGCCCGCCGAACAGGCTGGTGCCGCCGATGACGGCCGCCGCGATGGCGTTGACCAGCAGCACGCCGGAGCCCGAGCTCTGGCTCACCGAGGTGATGCGCGAGGCCAGGAACAGGCCGCCGACGGCGGCCATGGTGCCCGAGGCCGCGAGCACCGCGGTCTGCACCCACGTCACGCTGAGGCTGGCGCGCCGGGCCGCCTCGACGCTGCCGCCGAGCGCGTAGACCTGCCGTCCGTAGCGGGTGCGGCGGAGCAGCACGTCGAGGCCGGCCACCACCACGAGGAAGATCAGCAGGGCGAGCGGCAGTCCCTGGAACCGGTTGAGCAGGTACGCGACGCCGAACGCGACCACGGCGAGCGCGCCGGTGCGCAGCGCGATGCCACGGAGCGATCGGTGCGGCATGCCGACGGCCTTGCGCCGCCGCCGGTCGTGGTCGGAGACGAGGAAGACCGCGCCCGCGGCGACCGCCGCCAAGCCGTAGGCGACGGCGTCGTCGGTGAAGTAGTAGCTGGTCAGCTTGGCGACCAGCCCGTTCTCGTCGAGGTTGACGGTGCCGCTGTCCCCGAGGACGGACAGCATCAGGCCGTTCCAGGTGAGCAGCCCGGCAAGGGTGATCACGAAGGCCGGCACCCGGGTTCTGGCGATGGAGTAGCCCTGGACGGTGCCCGCCGCCGTGCCCGCCAGCACCGCGATGACGAGCGCGAGCCACTCCGGCACCCCGTTGTTCACGTTCAGCACGGCGAAGACGGCCGCGGCGAGCCCGCTGATCGATCCGACGGACAGGTCGAGTTCGCCCAGCAGCAGCACGAAGACGATGCCGACCGCGATCATCCCGGTGCCCACGATGTCCACGCTGAGATTGGACAGGTTGCGGGGCGAGAGGAAGTTCTCGTTCAGGGACTGGAAGGTGATCCAGACGACGGCGAGGACGAGGACGACGGGCAGTGAGCCCAGCTCACCGGCGCTCAGCCTGCGCCGGACGACCGCCGGCCCGCTCCGCACGGCACGGGCGACGGCCCGCACGCGGGTCACCACCTCGCCTCCCGCACGGCCGCCCGCGGGCGCGGAAGCGGGCGCCGCCCGGCGCCGGCGCCGGGCCTCTCACCCCCGAGAAGGGCGGCGGTCCGCCCGGAGCGGGTCTCCGGCACGCAAACCACTTCCTTCCCGAGGGGCCCGGCCGCGGCGGGCCGGCGCGTGTCCTGTCGGCACGGTGGCCGTTCGACGCCGGTCAGGTCAGCCCGACCCGGTCGCAGTCCGCCCGGAGCCGGGGGACGCAGATCTGCCGGACGGTGTGCAGGCCGTCCTTCACCACCGTGTCCCCGATGTTGTCGGCGGTCACCGACACCGGCGTGAGCAGCACGGCGGCGACCGCTTCCCCGCCGCGCGTCGGCACCTCGGCCGTGGCCACCTGATCGAGACTCTGCCCGCGGGCCGCGGTGACCGCCATCTCGCCGCCGGCGGCGGCCTCGGGCCCGAACGGCTTGAAGACGGTCATGTACTGCTCGCCGGCGACGATGCGCCGCAGGGCCGAGAGCTCGGCGTCCTGCCCGGTCACCGGGGGCAGCGGGTCGACCTTGTTCGCCTTGAGAGCGGAGATGCTCCCGGCGGCGAGGCCGTCGTTGGCCGCGTAGACCCCGTCGATGGAGTCGGCGCCGAGGGCCGCGATGGCCCCGGACATGTTCATGTGCGCGGTCTCCCTACGCCATTGGAGGGTGTCGTAGGACTTGCCGATCTTCACCTTCCCGGTGAGCACGGACCGGGCGCCCTCCTCGAAGGACCTCGCGTTGGGGTCGCTGGGATCGCCGTTCATCATGACGATCTGGGCGCCGGGCACCTTGTCGCCCATCGCCGTCAGCAGCGCCCGGCCCTGGAGCCTGCCGACCTCCACGCCGTCGAAGGAGACGTAACCCGAGATGGGGCCCTCGGCCAGCCGGTCGTAGGCGATGACGGGGATGTCCGCCTTCTGGGCCTTCGTGACGACGGGGCCGAGCGAGCGGGCGTCCACGGCCACGACCACGATGACATCGACCCCCTTGGTGATCATCGAGTCCATCTGTTCCTGCTGGAGGGCCACATCGCCCTTGGCGTTGGCGTGCTCGACCGCGCAGTCCGGGCACAGTTCGCCGATCCTCTTCTCGAGCAGGGGCCGGTCCTGGGTCTCCCAGCGGGGCGTGGTGACGTCCGGTAGCAGCAGGCCGATGCTCGGCCCGTCGCCTCCGCCGGGTTCGTCACCGCTGCTCGCCCCGCAGGCCGCGAGGACGACCGCGGTGGAGACCGCGGTCACCGCGGCGGCCGCGTCCCTGATGCAGGCCTTCATGAGTGATACCTGCCGTCGACGACAATAGGGTGGTGATAGCGGTGGATATGTTCGGTTGATCCTTATATGCGATTCTGGTGGGTGGGTGCCCCGATCTCAACCTGTCGGCACCTGCGGCAGGATGGGAGGTACCTTGCGGACATGCCTCGACCGGGCCCTGACCTTCGCCGGAGCGACACTGGCAGCGGTCTACGCCCCCCGGGTCGGCACACGCGAACTTCGGCTGGTGGACACGTCCGGAAGCAACTCGTCCGGACCGCCGCCACCGGAAAGCCTGCCGCTGTCCGGTGACTCGCCCGCGGCGCGCGCCTTCCGCACCGACCACCCCCTGTGGCTGACCGCCGGCACCCCTCTCGGCGCGCTGCCGCTCGGCATCCAGGGCAGCCGGCTGGGTTGTCTCCTCGTCATGGGAGCCTCGGCGGACGGCTTCGAGGTCGAGCAGCGCCGCTTCCTGGAGCGGTACGCCGACGCGGTCGCCGCACTCCTGCGACCGGGCGAGGACCCACCCGTACCGACACCGTTGCTCGGCCCCGCCCTGCGCAGCCTGCGCGTCGGCTCCTTCGTCCTCTCCCCGGACACCGGCCTGATAGAGGCCGACGACACCCTCCTCGAACTGGTCGGCATCACACCGGACGACTTCGACGGCAAGGTCGACACCCTGCTCGCGCACGCCCTCCCGGAGGACATGCACGCCCTGATGTCGGTCCTGGAACCCACCACCGACGCCTTCGAGCGACGGGACCTGGAGTTCCGGGTCCGCGGCCCCACCGGCGAGATGCGCTGGCTCAGCCTGAACTGCCGGGCGGAGCCGGGCACCGCGGACGGGGCACAACAGGTCCTGGGCGTGGTGACGGCGACCCCGGTGCTGCGCCGCGGCGGCGACGACGTCTCCCGGATCCAGTGGCTGACGGCCGCCCTAGACGACGCCGCGACGGTCCGCGACGTCGGCCGCGTGGTCGTCGCCGCCCTGCGCGAGCCGCTGGCCGCCGACCACGTGGTCCTCGCCGCGCTCCAGGACGACCGGGTCATGGTGACCGCCCTCGACCCGCCCCAGCCGAGCGCCTGGCCGGACGTGTGGCGCACCGAGTGGCGCACGGAATGGCCCGACGCGCCGCTGCGCGCCCTGCCCACCCTCCAGGCGGCCCTGCGGGACGGCCGGATGGACCTCTGGCCCGCGGGCACCGTGCTCGAAGAAGGCCTGGCCGGCATCGGCACCGGGGGACTGGCCGTGCTGCCGCTCCCCGCCAAGGGCCAGGTAGCCGGGGTGTGCCTGGTCGGCTGGGACCGGCCGCACGAGTTCGTGCCCGAGGAACGGTCCCTGCTCACCGCCACCGCCGCCCTGGTCGGCCAGGCCCTCAAACGCGCCCACGCGCACGACGCCGAGCAGGAACTCGCGACGATGCTCCAGCGCAGCCTGCTGCCCCGCCGCCTGCCCGAACTGCCCGGTGGGACCGCCGTCGCCCGCTATCTGCCCGCCCGACGCGGGCTCCAGGTGGGCGGCGACTGGTACGACGTCATCGCCCTCTCCCAGGACCGGGTGGCCCTGGTCATCGGTGACGTCCAAGGGCACAGCGCCGGAGCCGCGACGATCATGGGCCAGATGCGTACGGCCGTCCGGGCCTACGCCATCGAGGGCCACCCGCCCGACGTGGTGGTCTCCCACGCCAACCGGCTCCTCGTCGGCATGGAGACCGACCTGTTCGCCACCTGCTGCTACGCCGAACTGGACCTGGAGGAGGGCAACGTCCTCTTCGTCCGGGCCGGCCACCTCGCCCCCCTGCTGCGCCTTCCCGACGGCTCCGCCGAGGAGGTCGAGGTGACGGGCGGACCCCCGCTCGGCATCCTGGCGGAGGCGGACTTCCCCATGACGGCCGTCGAACTGGCCCCCGGCACGGTCCTCGCCCTGGTCACCGACGGTCTCGTCGAGGCCGCGGACCTGCCCCTGGACGAGGGCATGCGCCGCACCCGCGTCGCGCTCGCCGCGGCCGACCCCGCCGACCCCGGGAAGATGGCCGACGCGCTCCTCGGCGACGCCGGCCGCCGGGAGGACGACGTGGCGCTGCTGCTGCTGCGCTACGACGGCATGAAGACCCGGCCGATCCGGGCCGGCTGGATGGTGTGGCGGCTGCCCGACGCCGTCATGCACGCCCGCCGTTTCACCGCGCGCACCCTGCGCCGCTGGAAGGTCCAGGAGGCGGCGGACGCGGTGCTGCTCGTCGTCTCCGAACTCGTCACCAACGCCCTGGTGCACACCCAGGGGCCGGTCCGGCTCGACCTGGTGCTGCGCGGGGACCGGGTACGCGTCTCCGTCAGCGACTCCTCCCCGCGCGCCCCCGCCAAACCGGTGATCGTCGACTGGGAGGCGACCGGCGGCCGTGGCCTGCTGCTCGTCGAGGCGATGTCGGACGCCTTCGGGTCGGTCCCGGTGGCCGGCGGCAAACAGGTGTGGAGCGAGATCGCCGTGCCGGAGGGAGTGCCGTGAGGACGCGCAGGGCAGTTGTCGCGGTGCTCGCCGCCGCGCTCCTGGCGGTGCCCCTGGCCTCCTGCGGGGGAGACGAGAAGGCGGCCGGCGAAGACTTCACCGTCGGCCTGCTGCTGCCGAGCCGCGCGGTCCCGCGCTGGGAACACGCGGACCGGCCGCTGATCGAGGCGCAGATACGGAAGCTCTGCCCCGGCTGCCGCACGGAATACGCCAACGCGGAGAACGACGTCACCCGGCAGCGGCAGCAGATGATCTCCATGATCACCAAGGGGGCCCGGGTCCTGATCCTCGACGCCGCCGACACCCGGGCGCTGCGCTCCTCCATCCAGGAGGCGGACCGGGCGGGTGTCCCGGTGATCGCCTACGACCGCCTCGCCGAGGGCCCGATCACCGGCTACGTCGGCTTCGACGGCCTCCAGGTCGGCAGACTCCAGGGCGAGGCGCTGATGAAGGCCCTGGGCCCGAGGAGCGGGAGCGACAACGTCGTCATGATGAACGGCGATCCGACCAGCCCGAACGCGGAGTGGTACCGCAAGGGCGCGCTGTCCGTCCTCGCCGGCCAGGTGCGCGTCGCCCGGTCCTACAACACCACGGACTGGAGCACCCAGAACGCCCACACCAACATGTCCGCCGCCATCGCGGCCCTCGGCCCGGACCGCATCGACGGAGTCCTAGCGGCCAACGACAACATCGCCGCGGGCGTCGTCGCCGCCCTCAAGAGCGCGGGGGTCACCGACCTCCCGCCCGTCACCGGCCAGGACGCCGACCTCGACGCCGTGCGACGCATCGTCAAGGGCGAGCAGTACATGACGGTGTACAAGCCGTTCACGAAGGAGGCCGCCGCGGTCGCCACCATGGCCGTCGCCGTCGGCCGGGGCGAGGACCCCCGTGACAGCGCCACCACGACCGTCGACAGCCCCACGACGCGACGCATCCCGGCCGTCCTGCTCCAACCGCGTCCGGTGACGGCCCGCGACATCGAACGGACCCTGGTCGAGGGCGGCCTGTACCGCAAGGGCCAGATCTGCACCCGTGAGCTCCTGACCGCCTGCGCGCGGGCGGGACTCACCGGCTGAGCCGCCGGGGCGCCGTCAGTGCTGGTACGGCTGCTGGTGCGGCTGCCCGTACGCCGGGCCGCCGACGCCGCCCGCGGCCTGCGCCGTCAACTGCTCCGCCTGCTCCTTGGTCAGCCTCTGCTCGGCGCCGCAGAAGGTGCACTGCGTCGAGTACGACGTCGAGATCGGGAACAGCGGCACGAAGAACAGACTGAACTTCGTGACCCGCTTGCGCAGCGTGTGCGCGGCGGGATTGCCGCAGCGGCCGCACACGAGCGTCAGTATCGCCAGCTGGTACAGGTATCCCTTGGTGCCGAAGATGATCACGCTGTGCTTCCTTCTGGGTGAGTGTCCGCCCGGACGAGTCGCGGGCGGGACGGCTGTCCGAACCGCTGTCCGCACCGCACAGTCTGCTGCATCGCCCGATCGCCCGGGTGAGCGGCAGGCGGGTCCTTGCCCTGGGCCACGTGGGCGATCCCCCGGCCATGACTGCCGCGACGGCCGCCGGGCCACCGCCATGGTCGTCTGGTCCGCCGCACGGCGGCGTTTCCGGCTTCCCGGCAAGGAAGGTCCCCATGCCCCGAGTCCCCCGTTCGGCGGGCGTCACCGCCGCCGCCCTCACTTTCGGCCTGCTCGCCACGGCCCCCGCGACCGCGGACGAGCCCGCGGTCTCCGCCCCGCGCGTCGTCGCCCACTTCGACTTCGCCAAGGGCGAGACACCGGAGAACATCGCCCTCGAACCCGACGGCTCCGCCGACCTGACGTTCTCCAACGCCCGGCAGGTCGCCAACGTCACCCCGCAGGGCCGTAAGCGGATCCTCGCGACGCTGCCCGCGGTGGCCGACCCGCACACACCCGTCGTCGGCGCGGCCGTCGTCCTCGGCATCGCCCGCGCACAGGACGGCACCCTGTACGTCAACTACGCCACCGGTACCCGCGCGACCGGCATCTGGCGCATCCCCTCCGGCGGCGGCAAGCCCCGGCAGATCGCACAGCTGCCGACGAACGGGTTCCCCAACGGTCTCGCCCTCGACGAGCGGCGCAACGTGCTCTACGCGGCCGACTCCGTGCTGGGCACCGTCTGGCGCGTCCCGCGCTCGGGCGGCAAGCCCACCGCGTGGGCCGAGGGAGCCGCGCTCGAACCCCGCAACGCCCCGCCCGCGGCCCGCGTCGGAGTCAACGGCATCAAGGTCCACCGTGACGCCGTGTGGGTGTCCAATACCAACGCCGGGACGCTGCTGCGCATCCCGGTACGCGACAGCGGCTGCGCGGGCGCGATCGAGACCCGGGCGACGCGCCTCTACGCGATCGACGACTTCGCCTTCGTGGACCGCCACCGCGACACGGCGCTCGCCGCCCTGACCGGCGGCAGCGAGGTCGCCCTGGTCCGCCCGGACGGCACCCACCAGGTCGTCCTCACCCCGCGGGACGGGCTCTCCAACCCCACCTCGGTGGCCGTCCGCGGGCGGACCGCCTACGTCCCCAGCGCGGCCTACTTCACCCGGAAGGACCCGAACCTGCTCCTGGCCCGCGTACACCAGCGCGACCGCGGCTAGGCACACCCTGGCGGCCCCGTACCCGGAACAGGGGTACGGGGCCGTGGCGCGACCGGACGCGGGGGAGTGGGGGCCGCCGTCAGGCCGCCGGGCGCACCAGGCCGTATTCGTAGGCGAAGGCGACCGCCTGGACCCGGGCGCGGGCGCCGATCTTGGCGAGGATGTGGCTGACGTGGGACTTCACTGTGGTCGGGGCGATGGACAGCCGGGCGGCGATCTCCGCGTTGGACCAACCGGAGGCGACGGCGACGAGGACGTCGCGTTCGCGCTCCGTGAGGCTGTCCGGTCCGACCGTCCGCTCGCTCGTGCGCGGGGTGCGCTCGTGACGGACGGTGTCGATGAGCGCCCGCGTCAGCTCGGGGGTGATGACGGCGTCCCCGGCGGCCACGACGCGGACGGCCGCGGTCAGTTCGTGGGGCGCGGCGTCCTCGAGGAGGAATCCGCCGGCGCCCGCGCGCAGGGCGGCGTAGGCGTGGCTCTCGCGACCGGCCGAGGTCAGCACCAGGATCCGCGGCGGCCGTCCGCCCGGCACGGCGGGGCGGGGGACCGCGGTGAGGTGCGGCGGACGGGCGATACGGCGGATGGTCTCGATGTAGTCCGTCTCGGGAGGGTGGCCGCCGAGCAGGACGACGTCGGGTCGGAGCGCATCGCTCAGCCGGACCGCTTCGGCCCGGCTCGCCGTGTCGCCCACGACGGTCAGGTCGGGCTCGGCGGTCAGCAGCATGCGCAGGCCGACACGTTGGAGGGACTGGTCGTTCACGACGAGTACGGAGGCCATGGCTGTGTTCTCCATGCGAGTGGGGGCGTCTGCCTCTCATGAACGAAACTGTTTCGTTCACTTGTTGGCTAGCCTAGCCCTCGCAGTCATCGAAACGGTGGCGTTTCCTTGTGGTCTGGGTCACGCCGAGACGGCCGGCCGCGCCAGGACGCGAAAGGGCCGGCGCCCAGGAGGCGCCGGCCCTGTGTTCGTGTCGCGTGCGGCCTAGGCCCAGCAGCCGTTCACGGTGGCCGCGAGGCCGTCCATGGCGTCCTTGATGTCGTTCGGGGCGGCCGTGGAGTTGTTCTCGATGAAGGAGAACACCTTCCACTTGCCGTCCTTGCCCCGCGTCAGACCGCTCAGAGCGATGGCTCCGGTGAGCGTGCCGGTCTTCGCGCGCACCTTGCCGACCGCGCACTTCGAGTTCACGTCGTCGAAGCGGCCCCACTCCGGGCCGAGCGTGCTGCCGGCCTCGCCGGAGACGGGCAGTCCGTCGAGGATGGAGCCCAGGGTGGGGGAGTACCGGGGTTGCGTCAGCAGTTCGAGGATCTCCGCGAGGGTGGCGGCCGGAATGCGATCGGCCCGCGAAAGGCCGCTGCCGTCGTGCATCTCGAAGTGGTCGAGGGAGACGCCGTACCGAAGGCTCAGTACCTGGCGCACGACCTTCGTGCCGCCCTCGAAGGTGGCCGGGCGGCCCGCGCCGAGGGCGGTCATCCGCAGCAGGGTCTCGGCGATGTCGTTGTCGCTGACCTTGATCATCTTGTGGACGATCTCCGCCAGCGGCGCCGACCGGTGCCGCGCCACCGGTACGGCACCCGGACCCGCCGTGGCGCGGGTGACGGTCCCGTCGACGGTGACCCCCGCCGCCGTGAGCTGCCGGGCGAAGACCTGCCCGGCGTCGATCGAGGGGTCCTGGACTGCGTGCCCGTCGACGACCAGCGCGCGCACCGGGGCGACGGAGTCGGGGTAGTAGCCGGTGTTCCAGCCGTCGGCCAGGGTCGGTTCGCCGAAGAGGCTGTCGTCCACGGCGACCTTCACCGAGGTCGGCCCCGCAGCCTGGAGCCCGGCGACCGCGGTCTTCGCCAGTTCGGCGAGGTCGGCGCCGGTCAGCGTACGGTCGCCGCCGCCGACCAGAGTCAAGGTGCCGTTGCCGTAGAGGACCTTCGTGGTGAACGTGTGGTCCGGCCCGAGCACGGTCAGGGCGGCGGTCGCCGTGGCGAGTTTGGTGTTGGACGCCGGCATGAGCGCGGTCGCCCCGTTGTGGTCCCACAGGGTGGTGTCCGACGCGGAGTCGAGGACCACACCGCCGACCTCGGATCCCAGGCGCGGGTCGAGGACGCGGGTCTTCAGGTTGACGACCATCCGCTGGTCGCCCGCGCCGAGCGTCCGCCCTGCCGCCGTGTCCTGGGCCGTCGTGCCGATGCCCTTCTCGGCGGCGAACGCCGAGGGGTCGGCCAGGGCCGCGGAGGTGACGGGCAGCGCCAGTGCGAGCACGATCGCCCGCCGGACGCCGGTACTGCCCCGCGGCGACCTGCCGTGCCGGCGTCGACCGCCCGGGACAAAGGAATGCACGGGTGTTTCCGCCGTCAAGTCGTTCATGGAGTGTCTCGAGGCTTTCGTGTGGGGCCCTGTGCGAGAGAATTCCGGCGCACCTTATCACCCGTCACATGCAGCTCACAGGCAATAGAGCGCGCCACTGACGGATATTCAGCGAGCGGAATCACTCCGTCTTTTCACCCGGAATTCAGAGGCCCGTCCCCAAGCTCTGCGTCGTGTAGGCGCACTCCGTGTAGATGTAGCCCGACTCGAGCTTGGCCGTGTCCGAAGCGGGCGTGGCGGCGCTGTCGCCGTTCGGCTTGTGCAGGAAGTACGTGGTGCCGACCGGCAGGCTGATGGTGCGCTGCGGATAGTTCTTGCCGCTGTTGCTGCACGGCTCGAACGACGGGCTGATGGTGCTGCTGAGGGAGTAGGCCTTGCAGCTGCCGCAGGCCTTGAGGGTGAAGCTGCCGGTGACCGGGCCCGTGAAGAGCACCGTGACCGCGTCGGGGCTGTCGTTCTGCACGGTGACCGAGATGCTGCCGCCGGTACGGGTCGTCGGCAGCTTCTTGCCGGCGGCCGGCACGGTCTGGGCGACCTCCGCCGCTATGGCGATCTTCTTCGCCAGGCCGGCGTTCTTGGCGGTCTTGTGGGCGGAGGCGTACTCCGTCATGGTCGTCTGTGCCGACTCGAAGTCGCCGTCCCGGTACTGGTCCACGCCGCAGGTGTACGTGCCGGTGTCGGCACTGCCCGTGGCCCGTCGGCTGTCCTTGTCGAGAGCGGTGGCGATGTCCGCCTGTCCGGCCTCCAGGCCGTCGATCTGGGAGCCGAGCGTGCGCAGTCGCTGGACCGCGGAGCAGGGTTCGGCCCCGTGCAGGTCCTTCTCCGTGCGGACGACGGCTGCGGCCACGGCCGGCTCGACCTTCGCGGCCTGCTCCGACTCGGGGAAGGTGCTCAGCAGCTCCCCGTACTGCGTCGTCCAGTTGGCCTCGCCCGCCGTGAGCGCCGTCGACGCGCACTCGTACAGCGAGGTGGCCAGCCGGTCGTCGGGCCACGTCTTCAGTGCCCCGAGGTCCGTGTCGGGCAGGCTCTTCGGGACCGTGCGCAGATACGTCAGCGGCTCCACCGCCTCGCAGTACTCGCCCTGCGCGTACGCGGCTCCGACCGTCGAGTAGTAGGTCTTCATCCGTGCGGGCACCCGCTCGGCCGCCCGGGAGCCGGGGTGGTCGGACCTGAGGTCCGCGTAGACGTCCAGCGCTTTGCGGTAGTCGGCCTGGGCCGAGTTGAACGGCTTGTCGCCGGCCGCCTGCACCAGCTGGTCGGCCTCGTCGAGCCGGTCGAGGAGCATCTGCTGGGTCGCTTCGTCCCGCGCGCCGTCGTACAGCACGAAGCCCCCGGCCGGTACGACGAGCAGGAGCAGTCCGAGCCCGAGCGCGAGCGGCGCCTGCCGGATGCCCGCCAGCCGGGTGCGCAGGCCCACGCGCGCGCCGTCCGCCGCCACCGCGACGAGGAACAGGCCGTACAGGACCAGGGCGAAGCCCGGGACACCGTCCGGGTCGGCCGGCAACGCGACGAACAGCAGGACGGCGGTGGCGACCCAGCACAGCGCCGTCAGGGCCCAGCGGCGCACCAGCGCGTACCCCAGGCCCAGACCGCTGAGGTTGAGCACGGCGACCGCGACGGCCCGGGCCCCGTCCGCCGGCGCCGGCGGTGGGGCCGACGGCATGGGTGGAACGTAGGAGAAGGTGTTGTGGTCGGTGTCGTTGTATCTGCCGTACTGGTCCCCCGACATGGCGGCTCCCCCTGGTCAACTGCATCCGCGCGTCTACGATTTGTCAGTGTACGGGCGAAGCGGACGGGCCGACAGGGGCGTAGTGGTTCTTGCATACGATCCCCGCCGGGCACGGCGCGGTCGAGGCGGGCCGGTACGACGCGCAGCGGGCCGGGCCGCCACAGGGGGGCATCTGTGGCGGCCGCGGCTTCGCTATCGCGTCAGGCATGGGTCAGGCCACACCCCCCACCGTCTTCTTGCGGCGCAGGGCGTAGAGGCCGGTGCCGGCGACGGCGAGGACGCCGAGTCCGGCCGCGGTCGCCGAGGGGGTGGCGAGGGCGCCGCCGCCGGTGTGCATGCCGCCGCTGGGCTTGTCGTGCTCCTTGCTCCAGCCGCCGGACTCCTCTTCCTGTCCGCCGTTCCAGGAGTCCTTGCCGTGCTCGCCGCCGTTCCCGGTGTCCTTGTCCTTGTACGTCTCGGGGTCGTACTTGGGGTCCTTGGCCGCGCCGTGGTCGCCGGCGTCGTTCAGCGAGGCGAGGGCACCGCCGCCGGTGTGCATGCCACCGCTGGGCTTGCCGTGCTCCTTGCCGTGCTCCTCCTTGCCGTGGTCCTCCTCCTTGCCGTGCTCCTCCTTGCCGGAGGAGGAGTCCTCCTCCTTGCTGTACGAGGAGCTGTCCTCGTCGTCGTGCTCCTTGCTGTACGAGGAGCTGTCCTCCTTGCTGTAGGACGAGTCGTCGTGGTCCGTGTCACCGGCTGCGTAGGCGCCGGGGGCGCCGATGGCGAGGGCGGCCGAAGCCGCCGCGGTGGCCAGGATCATGCGAGCTGAACGCATCTGATGGTCCTTCCGTCACGACCGGGCAGCCGACACCTCGTCAGCTGACACGACCCGGTCTGACGTGATCCACCGTCAGTCAGCGGGCGCCGCTCCACCACTCAAGGCGCTCACCCGGGTGAAACGGGCCGCCATCCCGGGGACCCGGCCCCGCCTAGTCGTCCTTGCGGGGGCGACCACTCCGACGGAGTAGCGGCGAAACGATTCGCGGAGTGAACAAGCCCGTCGTTCGATCCCCTCCGGGGGGCCCGCCGCGATCCTTGTGCAGGCCTGCGGTCCCTCGGCGGACCTGGGCTTTTTCCCCTACCGACCCCTCATTTCCGGCAAGGAGTTCTGCTGTGCGTGTTTCTCGTACGGTGCTCGGCACCCTCGGTTCCGTCGCTCTCGTCCTCACCTCTCTGGGTGCGCTGACGGCCGCCACCGCGAGCCCCGCGGCCGCGAACCCGTGCGGCTTCTACGAGACGGGTTCCGACGCCTTCTACAACCACTGCACGTCGGACGGTTCCCACGTGGTCATCAAGGTCGACGTGGCCTGGGCGGCCGACTACGAGCGGTGTGTGGGCCCCGGCACGTCGTGGCTGGGCTCCGCCGCCAAGATCCAGGGC
This sequence comes from Streptomyces sp. NBC_00637, assembly GCF_045161545.1. Classification (NCBI taxonomy): domain Bacteria; kingdom Bacillati; phylum Actinomycetota; class Actinomycetes; order Kitasatosporales; family Streptomycetaceae; genus Streptomyces; species Streptomyces sp. NBC_00637. Next base: position 7,404,808 of record NZ_CP109046.1, read on the forward strand.
GCCCACTACACCGGTCGCACCTGCTGACAGGCGCCACACACCACGTTGTCGGGGTCCGGGCCGAAGCCGTCCCGGACCCCGGTGGTCTGTCCGGCGCTCACCGGGCCGACCGGAGTCGACCGGCCGAACTCACCGACCCGGCCGAACTCACCCAGCCGGTCGGTCCAGGACGGTCAGCAGCCGGTCGGCGAACTCCTCGGGAGACTCGACGGCTCCGAGGTGGCCGCCCGGGAACTCTTCGAGCCCGGTCCCCAGGAGCTCCGCGAGCCGCGCGGCCGGTCCGTACAGCGGGAGTTGGCGCCGGGAGTCGCGTCCGGCGGCCGGCACCAGCTTGTGGGCCACGGGCCGCAGCGCGGCGAGGTCCGGCACGGCCGAGGAGAACGGAGCCAGCACGCGGCCCAGGAAGACGGGCACGTTGGCGTGCATTCGGACGGCCATCTCCCGGATCTCGGGCGGCAGTTCCGTCGGCTGCGCGGGCGCCGGCCGGCCCGCTCCGTCCGCCAGTCCCTCGCCGAGGCGTTTCATGGCGGCGTCGGCGCCCTCGGCGTGGAAGGTCTCGCGTACCCCGGCGAACAGCGCCCGATGCGGGGCGGGATCCTCCAGGAGTTCCAGCAGTGGCGGTTCGTGCGCGACCACCCGGCGCAGCCGCTCCGGGTGCCGGGCGAGCAGGTCCACCGCGACGACGGCGCCGGAGCTGCAACCGAGGACCACCGCCTCCTCGTCGGGGGAGAGCAGTTCGAGCAGCCGGTCGGCGTCGTCGCTCCAGACCGACACCTCTTCGTCGGCGCGGGGAGCGTCCGCCGGACCGTCGAGCGGGCTGCGGGACAGGCCTCGCGGGTCGTACGAGGCCACCGTGTAGCGGGTCGCCAGCTTCGGGGCCATGCCCGCGTACAGCCCGGCGTCCGCGGCGCCGCCGGGGATGAGCAGCAGCACCGGTCCGCTGCCGCGCGTCTCGTAGTGCAGGGTGGCGCCGGGCACTGCCAGGGTGCCGGTCCGGTGCGCGTTCATGGCTTGCTCCTGTCGGGTTGTCGGTCGTCGCCGGTCGGGCGTCTGTTGTCGGCGGTCGGTCGTCGGGCGGCGGGTCGTCCGGTGTTCGTGCGGAGGCGAGGGTTCCCCCGCGCGCGTCCGAACCGGCGCCCGCTTCCGTTTCCTAGTATCCCTAGGTTTTTGCCTGCCTCAACTAGGTTTTCGCACTCCGTCGCCTCTGAACAGCCGGAACGCGCCATGCGTAACTCTCGGTAACCCTTCGCTTGTCGTACAGTCGAAGCCGGGGAGGGCGAACCGGAGAGAGGGGATGGCGTGCCGCTGGAGCCGGTGCGGTTCGCGGTCCTGGGAGCCGTTCGGGTGTTTCGGGGGGACACGGAACTCGAGCTCGGGGGGCCGCAGGAGCGCGCCTTCCTGGCCCTGCTGCTGGTCGCGGCGGGGCGGCCGGTCGCCGTGGGTGAGATCGTGGACGTCCTGTGGGGACCCGCTCCACCGCGCAGCGCGGTCAATGTCGTCCGGCGCCATGTGGGTTCGCTGCGCAGGCTGCTGGAGCCCGGCCTCGCCACCCGCGCCGAGGGGCGCTGGCTGGTGCGGGACGCCGGCGGATACCGGCTGGTGACCGACGGTGACTCCGCGGACCTGCCGAGGTTCCGCGCGCTGCGCGAGGAAGGGCGCCGGATCGCGGACGGGTCACCCGCCCGGGCGCTCGAACTGCTCACCGAGGCGCTGTCGCTGTGGCGCGGACCGCTCGCCGCCGGCATCCCCGAGCAGGCGCGTGCGCACCCGGCGTTCGACGCGGTGGACCGTGAGCTGCCCGCCGCCGTGCGGGACGCGGCGGACGCCGCGCTGCGCGCCGGGAGGCCGGACGCGGTCCTGCCCGAGCTGCGGCAGGCCGCCGCGCGGCACCCGTGGGACGAACGCCTCCAGGCCCAACTGCTCCTCGCGCTGGCGGCGGCCGGCCACCGCTCGGAGGCGCTGGCCGCCTACGAGGCCGTACGCGCGCGCCTGGCCGAGGAACTCGGGATCGACCCCGGAGCGGAACTGCGCGACGCGCGCGACATGGTTCTGCACGGGGTGCCGGAGACGGCGGTGGGCTTCTCCGGCGAGTCGGGTGAGGTGACCGACGGCGCGGGCCCGGAGGGCTCCGTCGCCCGCCCCCCTGTGCCGGGTCCATCGCTCGCTCTGCCGCCGCCTGCCCAACTCCCGCACGCCATCACGGCGTTCACCGGTCGGGAAGCCGAGCTGGACGAGGCGTTCGCGCTGTCCGGTGCGGACGAGGCGGGGCCCGGGACCGCGGTGATCAGCGCGATCGGCGGTATGGCGGGCGTCGGCAAGACCACGCTCGCGGTGCACTGGGCCCATCGGGTCGCCGACCGGTTCCCCGACGGGCAGCTCTACGTCAATCTGCGCGGCTTCGACCCGTCCGGCGCCGTCCTGGACCCCGGGGAGGCGGTCCGCGGGTTCCTCGGCGCGCTCGGTGTGCCGCCGGAACGCGTCCCGCACGGGGTGGACGCGCAGGCCGCCCTCTACCGCAGCGTGCTCGCCGGCCGGCGGGTCCTCGTCGTGCTGGACAACGCGCGCGACACCGAGCAGGTCCGGCCGCTGCTGCCCGGCTCGCCCGGCTGCCTCACCATCGTCACCAGCCGCGACGAACTGCCGGGGCTCGTCGCCGCCCACGGCGCCCACTCCCTGGTCCTGCGTCCCTTCGACGCCGTCCAGGCGCGGGCCTTCCTGGTCCGCAGGCTGGGCGCACGGCGGGTCGCGGCCGAGCCCCGGGCCGCCGACGAGATCAGCGAGCTGTGCGCCGGACTGCCCCTCGCCCTGGCCTGCGTCGCCGCCCGCGCCGCCGGTCACCCCCACTTCCCGCTCGCCGCCGTCGCCGCCGAACTGCGCGAGGCCCACGGCAGTCTCGACGCCTTCGCCCGCTCCGACGCCTCCGTGGACGTCGGCACGGTCTTCTCCTGGTCCTCGCGCGCCATCTCGGCGGAGGCCGCACGGCTGTTCCGGCTGCTCGCGCTGCACCCCGGCCCGGACCTCTCCCTGCCGGCCGCGGCCGCCCTGGCGGGCCTGCCCGTACGCCGGGCCCGGCCGCTGCTGGCCGAGCTGACCGGCCTACATCTCGTCACCGAACACGGTCCCGGCCGCTACGCCTTCCACGACCTGCTGCGCGCCTACGCCGGCGAACTCGTCCACGAGCGGCACACCGAGGCCGACCGCGAGGCGGCCCGCGGCCGGCTGTACCACCACTACCTGCACACCGCCCACGCCGCGGACCGGCTGCTGGCACCCAACGCCGACCCGCTGCCTCCGCCGCCCCCGCCCGAGGGCGCCCACCCCGAAGCTCTCGCCGACGACGACCGCGCGCTGGCCTGGCTGACCGCCGAACACGCGGTGCTGCTCGCCGTGGTCGAGACGGCCGCCGTGTCGGGTCATCCCGTGCAGGAACGTCTCGCCTGTCAACTGGCCTGGTCCCTGGAGCCGTTCTTCGACCGGCGCGGTCACTGGCACGACGGGCTCGCCGTGCAGCGCACCGCGCTCGACGCCGCCCGACGGCTCGCCGACCCCGCGCTGGAGGCCCGCGGCCTGCGCGGACTGGCCCGGGTGGAGGGCCGGCTCGGTCTGCACTCCCGGTCCGTCCCCCGACTGGAGCGGGCCCTGGAACTCTTCACCGGGCTGGGCGACGACACCGGCCGCGCGCACACCCACCGCAGTCTCGGCTGGGAGTGCGACCAGCAGGGCGACCTGCCCGGCGCGCTGCGCCACAACCAGTTCGCCCTCGGCCTGTTCCGTCGGCTCGGCGACCGCGCCGCGCAGGCCAGCGTGCTGAACTCGGTCGGCTGGTACCACGCGCTCCTCGGGGATCACCGGCAGGCCCTGACGCACTGCTTCGAGGCCCTCACCACGCTCCAGCAACTCGGGGACCGCTACGGGCAGGCCGCCACCTGGGACAGCATCGCCTACGCCCACCACCACCTCGGCCGCCACCCGCACGCGCTCCTCGGCTACCGCAACGCCCTCGCTCTGCTGCGCGACCTGGGCGTGCCCTACGTCGAGGCCGACATCCTCGTCCGGGTCGGCGAAACCCACCTCGCCACCGGCGACCACGACGGCGCCCGCACCGCATGGCGCCAGGCCCTGGTCCTTCTCAGAGGCCTGAACCACCCCGACGCCGAGCGGGTCGAGGCACTGCTGGACGCACGGGAGGGTCAGGCCGGTGCCGTCTGACATCCTCCGTGGGCCCGGGCCCCGGCACACCGCCGCACGACACCCCCGGGTGACGTGATGCGCTTCGAGGTGCTGGGGCCGGTTCGGGTGTGGCGGGAGGAGCGGGAGCTCGATCCAGGCTTCCCCCAGCAACGCGCCCTGCTCGCCCTGCTGCTGGCACACGCGGGCCGGACCGTGCCCACGAGCGGGATCGTCGACCTGCTGTGGGCCGAACGGCCGCCCGCCAGCGCGCTGAACGTGGTGCGGCGCTACGCGGGCGGGGTGCGGCGGCTGCTCGAACCGGGGTTGCCGCCCCGCGCCCAGGGCCGACGGCTGCTGCGCCGTACCGGCGGCTACCTTCTCGAGGCGTCGACCGACGAGGTCGACCTGCTGCGCTTCCGTGAGCTGACCCGGCAGGGCAAGCGGGCGGCGGCCACCGGACGGCCCGAGACGGCGGCCCGGCAGTTCGTCCTGGCGTTGGCGGAGTGGCGTGGGCCGGTGGCGATGGGGATCCCGGCGTCCGCGCGCGAACACGTCCAGTTCACGGCCGTGCAAAGGGAACTGAGCGAGACGGCCGGATTGGCCGCCGACGCCGCGCTGCTGTGCGGCCGGGCGGAGCAGGCGCTGCCCGCCCTGCGCCGTGCCACCGCGCACGACCCCCTCGACGAGCCGCTGCACGCCAGGCTGGTGCTGCTCCTGGCCGCCTGCGGACTCCAGGCCGAGGCGCTGGGGGTGTACGAGGACGTCCGCCGACGCCTCGCCCGGGAACTGGGTCTCACCCCGGGCACCGAACTGGCGGCGGCCCATACGCGGGTACTGCGCCAGGACGTCGGACACCGGCTCAAGAGCGGTCCCGTCGTACGCCTCGGCCGACCGACGGCGATCACGACGACGACCACCGGCTCGGCCTCCACGGATCCGCCCCCGGCGCCCACGCTCCCGTCCCCGGCCGCCTCCACGGCCCCGACCCCGGCGCTCACCGTCCCGACCTCCGCGTCTACGACCGCGCCTTCGGCCCCCACGGCCCCGACCCCGGCACCCGCAACCCCGACTCAGGCTGGTCCCCCCGCCCTCGGGCCTGCCTCCGCGCGGCTTTCCGGGGCCGCCCCCGCCGCCGGCGGCGGGGCCGCCGTCTCCGGGCCTGCCACCGGCGCCCGGATGGTGGGCTTCGGCGGTACGACCGGCGTCCGGGCCGGCCTGGGCGGCGTGGGGTATGTGCGGCCCGCTCGGTTGCCGTCGGCTCCTTCCCCCTTCGTGGGGCGGGTCGCCGAGTCGGCGTGGCTGGAGCGGGCGGCCGACCAGGCGGCGGGGGTGGTGCTGATCGGTGGGATGCCCGGGATCGGCAAGAGCGCCCTCGCGCTGCACTGGGCGCACCGGGCCGTCGGCCGTTTCCCGGACGGGCAGCTGTACGTGGCGCTGCGTGGTTCCGATCCGTCCGCGCCCGCCGTGAACCCGGCCGACGCGCTGCGCGGGATGCTCGCGGCGCTCGGCGTGCCCGCGCGCCGTGCGCCCGACGGGGTGGACGCCCTGAGCGGCATGTACCGCACGCTCCTCGCGCGTCGGCGCGTCCTCGTGGTTCTCGACGACGCCGCCGGCACCGGACAACTGAGCCCGCTGCTGCCCACCGGGCCGGGCTGTCTGGCGCTGGTCACCAGCCGCCACGCCCTGCCGGGACTGGTCGTCTCGGGAGCACGTCCGCTCCGCCTTGCACCGCCGTCCGCCGAGGACGCGCACGCGTTGCTGGCCGGGCTGATCGGTGCCGAGCGGCCGGGCGCAGAACCCGGGGCCGCCGACGAGATCGTCGCCCGGTGCGGGCGGCTGCCCCTGGCGCTGGCCGGCGTCGCCGCGCGCGTCGTCAGCCGACGGGACGTCCCGCTCGCCGCGGTGGCCGCCGGACTGCGTGAGGCGCACGGCAGTCTCGACGTCCTCGCCGCCACCCGGGAGGCCTTCCTGGGCTCCTACCGGCTGCTGGCGCCGGACACCGCGCGGCTGTTCCGGCTCCTGCCCCGGCAGGAAGGGCCCGACATCACCGCGGCCGGGGCCGCCGCGCTCGCGGGGCTGCCGGTCCGCCGGGCCCGGCTGCTGCTCGGCGCGCTCGCCGACGCCCACCTGCTCACCGAACCCGCGCCGGGCCGGTACACCCTGCACGACCTGCTGCGGGTCTTCGCCACGGAACGCGTCGTCGCGGAGGGCCGGCCGCCCGGTTCGTGAAGCCGATGTCACTTCGTTGTCACTCTTTTTGCACATCCGCCGCACTACCGTCCGGACGACGTGATGGACGGTCCCCGGAGGCTACGGCGGAAGATGCCCACTACCAGCAGCAGCACCTGTGACAGTGCCCGCACCCTCGAGCCGCCGGCGGGCCGGACGCCCCCGGGCGTCGAGATCAGAACCGACGAGGAGACGCCCGCCCGGCTGCCGGGCGAGGCGTCGTCGCACCCCGCGCACCGGCTGCTCGCCCGTGAGAGCGGCGAGTACCTCTTCGTCGGCCTGCGCGGCCGCGCCCGGCCCGACACCCCCGCCCCCGCTCCCGCTCCCGCCACGGCCCCCGTTTCCGGTGTCGCCCACGAGCCGTCCGATGCCCTAGGCCTGCGTCTGGCACCCGGGGACGTCTGCTTCTACGACGTCCACCGCGCGCCCGCGCTGGATTTCCGCGAGCCGTTCCGGGCGACGACGTTCCTCGTCCCGGCCGACCTGCTCGGCCTGGTGGACTCCGACATACGGCGGATCGTGCGGGCACCGGTCACCCGCGCCTCCCGGCTCGGCACCCTGCTGTCGCCGCTGCTGTCCGACCTGGCCCGGGCCGCGGCCGAGGCCCGCTCTCCGGTCGGCGACATGCTCGCCTGGAACGCGGTGAACCTGCTGGCCACCCTCGCCGCCGAGCAGTTGGGCACGGCGGTCCCCGGCACACCGGGCACACCCGGGACACGTCGCCCGCCCGGTGGGTCGGGTGCGCCCGGCGCGCCCTCCCCGGTGCTGGTGCGCGTCCTGGAGTACGTCGAACTGCATTTGACCGAGCCGGACCTGTCCCCTGAGGTCATCGCGCGGGCCCACCACATCTCGGTGCGCTATCTGCACAGACTGTTCCAGGACGAGGGCACCACCGTGGGCCGGTGGATTCTGCGCCGCCGGCTGGAGGAGTGCCGACGCGACCTGCTGCGGTACGGCCGCGGAAGCCGGACCATCGCCGGTGTGGCCGCCCGCTGGGGTTTCCCGAGCGCCACACACTTCAGCCGGGTCTTCCGGTCGGCCTACGGCATGTCCCCGCGTGAATGGCGGGACACCGCGGGGCGCGGCCTGCTGAGCGGCCGGCGCTGAACGCGGCCGTGGCCCAGGGCTGTTCACCACGAGGAGCGGAATCCATTCTCGGATTTCCCTTTCGCGGGCGGAAGAATTCGGTGCCCACCACCAGAGCGGTTTCCGTGCACCGCTGGTTTCCGTGCACCGCTGGTTTCCGTGCGCTGTGAGCACAGCACCGGTGCACGGGCGGTCACATCCCTTTCGCCCGGCGGATTTAGCGTGACGGGGCAACACCACGAACATCGCACATCGAATACAGCAGGAGATGCCATGTCCGACGTCGTCGAGCCGGTCACGCCGGTGCTCGAACCCGAGGCCGCGGCGTTCGCCGAGGCGACCGCCAACCCGCCGTACCTCTTCGACCTGCCGCCGGCGGAGGGGCGTAAGGCCGTCGACGAGGTCCAGTCCGGTGAGATCCACAAGCCCGCGGTCGACGAGGAATGGATCACCGTCTCCGGCGGTCCCACGGGCAGCGTCCGTGCCCGGATCGTCAAGCCGGCCGGTGCCGAGGGCACCCTGCCGGTGATCCTCTACATCCACGGCGCGGGCTGGGTGTTCGGCAACGCCCACACCCACGACCGGCTGGTGCGCGAGCTCGCCGTCGGCGCCGGTGCCGCGGTCGTCTTCCCCGAGTACGACCTCTCGCCCGAGGCCCGCTACCCGGTCGCCATCGAGCAGAACTTCGCGGTCGCCCGGTGGATCGTCGAGGAGGGCGCCTCCAAGGGCCTGGACGGCGGCCGGCTGGCCGTCGCCGGTGACTCGGTCGGCGGCAACATGGCCGCCGCCCTCACCCTGATGGCCAAGGAGCGCGGCGGCGTCCCGCTCGTCCAGCAGGTGCTCTTCTACCCGGTCACCGACGCGAGCTTCGACACCGGCTCCTACCACCAGTTCGCGGAGGGCTACTTCCTGCGCCGCGACGGCATGCAGTGGTTCTGGGACCAGTACACGACCGACGAGGCCGAGCGCGCCCAGATCACCGCGTCGCCGCTGCGCGCCACCGTCGAGCAGCTCCAGGACCTGCCCCCGGCGCTGGTCATCACCGGCGAGGCCGACGTGCTGCGCGACGAGGGCGAGGCGTACGCGAACAAGCTGCGCGCGGCCGGTGTCCCGGTCACCGCGGTGCGCTTCCAGGGCATCATCCACGACTTCGTGATGCTGAACGCGCTGCGCCCGACGTACGCCGCCGAGGCCGCCGTCACGCTCGCCGTCGGCACCCTGCGCGACGCCCTGCACGTCTGAACCCCAGGAGACCTTTCCCCATGACCACTCCCACTGTCGTCCTGGTCCACGGAGCGTTCGCGGACGCGGCCGGCTGGTCCGGCGTCATCGCCGAACTCCAGGGCCACGGCGTCCCCGTGATCGCCCCGCCGAACCCGCTGCGCGGTCTCGCCTCGGACGCCGCGTACGTCGCCTCCTTCGCCGCCCAGATCGACGGCCCCGTGATCCTCGTCGGCCACTCCTATGGCGGCGCCCTCATCACGGTGGCCGGCACCGCGGAGAACGTCGTCGGCCTCGTCTACGTCGCCGCCTACGCGCTGGCGGAGGGCGAGAGCCTCGGCGAGCTCCAGGGCCGCTTCCCGCTGTCGCCGCTGGTGGACAACCTCAAGCAGTGGACGTACCCGGTGGCGGGCGGCGACCCGGCCGTCGAGGTCACCATCGCCGAGGACGCCTTCCCGTCGGTGTTCGCCGCCGACCTGCCCGGCGGCGTCACCAAGATCCTGGCCGCGTCCCAGCGCCCGCTGGCCGCCGCCGCGTTCGAGGAGCCCGCCACCGCCGCCGCCTGGCAGACCAAGCCGTCCTGGGCGCTGATCGCCGGTGCGGACGAGGCCATCAACCCCGAGGTCGAGCGCTTCGGCGCCCAGCGGGCCGGGGCGACCGTCGTCGAGCTCGACGGCGCCTCGCACGCCGTCGCGGTGTCGCAGCCCAAGGCGGTCGCGGAGCTGATCCTCGACGCGGTCCGCGCGACGAGCTGACACCCCCCGAGAACAGCCGCGCGGACGCGACCCCTGTGCGCGTCCGCGCGGCCTGTCAGCGGCCCCGCACCCGTCGTACGAGGTCGTCGGCGGCCTCCGGCCACTCGGCGTGCTCGAACGCGAAGCCCGCGTCGAGCAGCCGGCCGGGGACGACGCGTCGGCTCTTGAGCAGCAGTTCGGTGTCCGAACGCAGGGCGAGGGCGCCGAGTTCCGCCATCCACTTCGTCGCGGGCAGGCCCACCGGGACGCCCCACGCGCCGCGCAGCGCGCGCATGAACGCGCGGTGGGGGAGGGGAGCCGGGGAGGCCAGGTTCACCGGTCCGGCGAGGTCGTCGCGTCCGACGAGGAACTCGACGGCTCGGACGAAGTCGTGGTCGTGGATCCAGGACACGTACTGACGGCCGCCCGCGACCGGGCCGCCGAGGCCGAGCCGGGCGAGCCGCGACAGGACGTGGAACACCCCGCCCCGGTCCGGGCTCATCACCATCGCGGCCCGCAGGGCCACCTTGCGGGTGTGCGGGGTGTCGGCCGTCTCCTGCTCCCGCTCCCAGGCGGTCGCGATGTCCACGCTGTAGCCCCAGTAGTCGGGGACGCCGGGTTCGGATCCGCCGATCACGCCGGTGGCCTCGTCGTGGGGGGCGTCGAACCGGTGGGCGTAGACGGTGGCGGTGCTCATCTGGAGCCAGACCTTCGGGGGCCGCGCGGCGGCGGCGACGGCCTCGCCCACGACCCGGGCCGAGTCCACCCGCGAGTCCATCATCGCCCGCAAGTTGTCCGGCGTGTAGCGGCAGCTGACGCTGCGGCCGGCCAGGTTGACCACGACGTCGCTGCCGTCGATCACCTCGGCCCAGGGGCCGAGGGTGCGGCCGTCCCACGCGACCTCGCCGTGGCCCGAGGGCCGTCTGCTCAGCACCGTGACCTCGTGTCCGGCCGCGGTCAGCGAGCGGCGCAGCACGGTCCCCACCTGCCCCGTCCCGCCGGGTAGCACGATCTTCATGAGTGAAGCCCCCTCCTGTTCGGAAGGGACCCTACTCCCTATTTGAACATGTTCAAAACGCTCCTGTCGTCCGGTCGCCGGCCCGTCCGGTCGCCCGACCGCCCCGGCCGTCCGAGCGTCGGCCCCCTTACGCTCCGTGCGCCTCCAGCGCGGCCCGGATCCCGGACTCCAGCGCACCCTCGATCCACGACGGCTTGACCGAGGTGTGGTCGCCGGCGAAGTGCAGCGGCCCCTCCGCGGAGCGGATGGCGCTCAGCAGTTCCGTGTGCTGACCGGGGAGCAGGACGGACGCCTCCCCGTAGGCGTACGGATCGCGCAGCCAGCTCTGGGTGCGGCCCGCCCCCGTGTAGAAGACCTCGACGCGCCGGCCGTAGACCTGCTGGAGCCCGCGCAGGGCGTGCGGGTAGCGGGCGTCGTCGTCGAGGGAGTCCCAGCGGGAGGCGTCGTCGGCCCAGCTGTAGGAGGCGAGCACGACCCCGCCCGCGCTGCCGTCGACCGGGTGGGACGGGTTGATCATGAACCGGTTGGAGTTGTCGGAGACCGAGCCGCCGCCGACGATGTGCGCCGCCTCGGGCTGGTCGCGGCCGGCCCACCGGTGGGCGGCGTAGTGGACGCGCTGCCCCTCGGTGATGTGCCCGGGCGGCACGGACGGATGCCGGCCGAGCAGGCTCCCGTCGGACGGCGCCTTGCCGGACCGGTAGTCCTCGTACAACCCCGGCCGGACGGCGTCGAGTTCCCGCTTCCAGTCCGCCTCGGTGAACTCCCACCAGCGGCGGCTGAACTCCAGCAGCACCTTCGTCGCGCTGTCGTAGTGCAGCTCCGCGACGGAACGTCGCTTCTTGTACGACATCAGCGGGCTGATCTGCACCTGACGCAGCCCCGAGAACGGCACCGTGACGACCGCGAGGTCGGCGGTGAACTGCTCGCGCACCACCTTGCCACCGCGCCCCTCGGAGACGGTGTCGATCCACACGTGCGGCCCGTCGGCCCGCACGTGCGAGGTGCCGTCGTCGCTCTGCCGGTCCGGCGCCCAGTACTCGATGTGCGTCGCGCGCCGGTCGAACCGGATGACGTCGGAGACCTCCTTCAGCAGGGCGTCCGGGAGCTTCGCCGTGCCGCCGACCAGCTCGAAGAACTCGGTGTCCGGGCTGATGAGCGAGGCGCTGATGAAGCTGTGGATGAAGGACAGCGGCAGCCGGGAGGTGAGGTTCTCCAGCGTGCCGACCAGGTCGACGGTCCGCTCGTCGAGGCCCGCCTCCTCGGTGAGGAACCGGTACATCGACCAGTCCCCGTACCGTTGCACCACCCGTGCCCAGCCGCGCACCCGCTCCGGCAGCGGCTTGTCCACCCGTTTGCCGTCGGCCCCCCGGGTGCTGAACTCGTCGCGCACCGGGTCCAGGGCCTCCCGCAGGATGGTCGCGGACGGGGTGTCCCAGTACTTCCGAGGCACCCCGAAGGACCGGTTGACCCGGCGCGGGGAGCTCGCGTACGCGGAGCGGCGCACCCGGACGCCGTTGACGTGCAGCCAGGCGTTGTTGACCGGCCTGCCGTCCGCGTCGACGTCCACGAGGTGGAACCGGCGTTTCTCGACGCCCAGTTGACGGATCAGGCCCATCACCAGCGGATGGCTGCCGGGGATCCGCATGGCGCCCGCCTCCGCGTACTGCCGGGCGTCGGCGAAGGCCTGGGGCGCGTGCTCGTGTCCGCCGGTGCGGAACGTCTTGATCCGGCCGCCGACCCGGTTGCCGTTGGCCTCCACGAGCGTGACGCGGTGCCCCGCCCGCTTCAGCAGCCAGGCCGCCACCAGTCCCGCGGGCCCGGCGCCGATCACGAGGACCTTCTTCCCGGTCCCGGTGCCGGTGCGGGGCAGCCCGCCGGCCAGGATCTTCTCGTACCCGGGCACCAGCGGCCGGTCGTGCTCGTCCACCACCAGCAGCGCCCGCGCGACGGCCAGACAGGTGTCCCAGTCCGCGGTCGACCTGGCCGGGCGGACCGGTCGCAGGGGGAGGGCCGCGGCCGCCGGGGCGGCCGTGAGCGCGGCGGCGGTCGTCGCCGAGGCCGCGGTGAACCGCCGACGGGTGAGCCGAGCGGTGTGTACAGAATCGGAAGGCATGTCCATACGCCCTGGATAGGGGCAGGGCGGAGGTCCCCGGGCGCGCTCCCGTGGATCACCCCCCTAACGTGTGAGCGCACCGGCGGGGGAGTGCTCCCGTGACGCTTCCGGCGCAACCGAAAAGCGGGAGTGCGACGTTTGCGCCGCGTTGCGGGCCGTCGCCGAGCACCGTCCATCAGGTCAAGCGTCCCGGACTCTTGACTCGGTAGGCATCTGTCGCGATCCTCGTCGCACTATCTTGCGTCGGTCATGACAATCTCATGGGCAGTCAAAAAGCCCCCGTCGACCGCGCCTTCCCGCCGACCCAGGGACGTGGGCTGTGACCATGACCGGACGCCCTTACCGCAGACGCCGGGATGTCACCGTCGTCTCCCTGCTCCTCCTCGTGCTGGCCACGGTCCTCGGCCCGACACCGAGTTCGGCGGCCGGCGCCGACTGGTGGACACCGACGGCCAGGCCGAACCCGGACTCCCAGGTGAACGTCACCGGCGAGCCGTTCACCGGCACCGACTCGGCGGGCGACGTACGCGGGTTCGTCGACGCGCACAACCACCTCTTCTCCAACGAGGCCTTCGGCGGCCGGCTCATCTGCGGCAAGGTGTTCTCCGAAGCCGGGGTCGCCGACGCGCTCAAGGACTGTCCCGAGCACTACCCCGACGGCTCGCTCGCGCTCTTCGACTACATCACCCACGGCGGCGACGGCAAGCACGACCCGGTGGGCTGGCCCACCTTCAAGGACTGGCCGGCCTACGACTCGATGACCCATCAGGCGAACTACTACGCGTGGGTGGAGCGGGCCTGGCGCGGCGGGCAGCGGGTGCTCGTCAACGACCTCGTCACCAACGGCATGATCTGCTCCATCTACCCGTTCAAGGAACGCAGTTGTGACGAGATGACGTCGATCCGCCTCCAGGCGAAGCTGACGTACGACCTCCAGGCCTACATCGACAAGATGTACGGCGGCACCGGCAAGGGCTGGTTCCGCATCGTCCTCGACAGCGCGCAGGCCCGTGAGGTCGTCAAGCAGGGCAAGCTGGCGGTCGTCCTGGGCGTCGAGACCTCCGAGCCCTTCGGCTGCAAACAGATCCTCGACATCGCGCAGTGCAGCCAGGCCGACGTCGACAAGGGGCTCGACGAGCTGTACGCGCTGGGCGTGCGCAGCATGTTCCTGTGCCACAAGTTCGACAACGCGCTGTGCGGCGTCCGCTTCGACGAGGGCGGCCTCGGCACGGCCATCAACGTCGGCCAGTTCCTGTCCACCGGCACCTTCTGGCAGACCGAGAAGTGCACCGGACCGCAACACGACAACCCCATCGGCACCGCCGCCTCCGAGGCGGAGGCGGACCTGCCGGCGGGCACCGCGGTCCCCTCGTACGACGAGGGCGCCCAGTGCAACACCCGCGGGCTCACCGCCCTGGGCGAGTACGCGGTACGCGGCATGATGAAGCGCAAGATGATGCTCGAGATCGACCACATGAGCGTCAAGGCCACCGGGCAGGCGCTCGACATCTTCGAGGCCGCGAACTACCCCGGCGTCCTGTCCTCGCACAGCTGGATGGACCTCAACTGGACCGAGCGGGTCTACTCCCTCGGCGGTTTCGTCGCCCAGTACATGCACGGTTCCGAGGCGTTCGGCGCCGAGGCCGAGCGCACCGACGCGCTGCGGGACAAGTACGGCGTCGGCTACGGCTACGGCACCGACTTCAACGGCATCGGCGACCACCCCGCCCCGCGCGGAGCCGACGCCGCGCACAAGGTCACGTACCCGTTCAAGAGCGTCGACGGCGGCTCCGTCATCGACAGGCAGACCGTCGGCACCCGCACCTTCGATCTCAACACCGACGGCGGCGCCGACGTGGGTCTGATCCCCGACTGGATCGAGGACATCCGGCTCGTCGCGGGACAGGACGTGGTGGACGACCTCTTCCGGGGCGCCGAGTCCTACCTCGGCACCTGGGGCGCGACCGAGCGGCACCAGGCCTCCGTGAACCTCGCCAAGGGCCGTACCGCCACGGCCGGTTCCTCCGAGTCCAACCCGTTCACCAGCTACCAGCCCGGCCGGGCCGTGGACGGCGACGACTCCAGCCGCTGGGCCAGCGACTGGAGCGACGACCAGTGGTGGCAGGTCGACCTGGGCTCCACCAACCTGGTCTCCCGCGTCACCCTCGACTGGGAGCGCGCGTACGGGAAGTCGTACCGCGTCGAGCTCTCCACCGACGGCAGCACCTGGACGACCGCCTGGTCCACCACCTCCGGCGACGGAGGCCTGGACACGGCCCGGTTCACCGGCACCCCGGCCCGCTACGTCCGGGTGCACGGCCTGGACCGGGGCACGGATTGGGGATACTCGCTCTACGAAGTGGGCGTCCACAGCGCCTAGGCAGCCGGCACGGGGGGACACACATGGCACGGATGCCGTCGGCGCAGCGGCGCCGGCAGCTGACGGAGGCGGCGATCAGAGCGATGGCCCGGGACGGCGTCCCCAAGACGACCACCCGGTCCATCGCCGCCGAGGCCGGAGTGTCCCTGAGCGTCTTCCACTACTGCTTCGACTCCAAGCAGGCCCTCGTCGAGTCCGTCATCACGACGCTCACCGACCACTCGGTGAGCGTCGTGAAGGACGCGCTGCGGCCCCGGGCCACCCTGGAGGAGACCGTCCGGGCCGGTTTCCAGGCGTACTGGGACCACGTCCGCGCCCATCCCGACGAGCACATGCTGACCTACGAACTCACGCAGTACGCGCTGCGCGAGCCGGGGTTCGAGCAACTGGCCCGGCGCCAGTACGAGTTGTACGGCGACGCCTACACGGAACTCATCGAGCAGCTCCGCAGCGGCATGGACCTCCGGCTGCGCGTCCCCGTGCCCGTCCTGGCCCGCTACCTGGCCGCCATGACCGACGGCCTGACCCTGAACTACCTCGTGCTCGGCGACGCGACCGCCTGGACCGACATCCTCGACACGGTCACCGCCCACATCGCGGGCCTGGTCATGGCCGACGCGCCCGCTACGGGGTCCGGGCGATGAGCAGGGCGACGTCGTCGTGGTCGTCCGCATGCCGCAGACCGTACAGCAGCAGGTCGCAGAGCTCCTCCAGCGGACGGCCGGGCTCGTCCAGGAAGCTGAGGAGGACCGCCAGACGGTCGTCGATGGGGTGCAGGCGGGTCTCCACGAGACCGTCCGTGTAGAGCACCATCAGATCACCGGGGGAGAGTTCGACCTCGGTGCTCTCGAAGGGGACGCCGCCGACGCCGAGCGGGGCGCCGGACGGCAGCTCCAGCAGGGTGGGGGGACGGCCGGGACCGGCCAGCGCGGGCGGCATATGGCCCGCGTTGGCGATGCGGCACTTCCTGGTGCGCGGGTCGTACACCGCGTACAGGCAGGTCACGATGTAGTGCTCCAGGTCGCAGGTGATCTTGTCCAGGTGCCGCAGCACGTCGGCGGGCTCCAGGTCGAGGTCCGCGTAGGCGCAGGTGGCCGTGCGCAGCCGGCCCATGGTGGCGGCGGCGTCGATGCCGTTGCCCATGACGTCCCCGACGACCAGAGCGGTCTTGTCGTCGGTCAGCGGGATGACGTCGTACCAGTCGCCGCCGACCTCGCTGGTCGCCTGGGCGGGCTGGTAGCGGGAGGCCAGTTCCAGACCGGTGTGATGCGGCGCGTGGTCGGGCAGCAGACTGCGCTGGAGGGTGAGCGCGGTGTTGCGCACGCTCTGGAACCAGCGCGCGTTGTCGATCGCCACGGCGGCACGGCCGGCCAGCTCACTGGCCAGGATGACGTCGTCCTCGTCGAACGGCAGCGGATTGCGGGTGCGCTTGAGATCGAGGGCGCCGAGCACCTCGCCGTGGGCGATCAACGGCACGGCGAGATACGAGTGGACGCCCGCCCGGGCCAGCAGCGCTCCGGCCTCCGCGTCCCGGGCGATGCGCGGGATGTCCTGCTCGCCGACGTGCCGGACCAGGACCGGCCGACCGGTGTGCACGCACAGGGTGACCAGGCGGTCCCCCTCATAGGCCGCGACATCGCCCGGCGCGTCGGCGGCGCGCAGCGCCACGGTGGGGTGCGCCGCCTTCAGCGCGAGGGCGCGGAAGAGCTCCGGGCCGTTGTCCGGCCGGCGTGAGCGGCGGCAGGCCAGCGCGGAGTCCAGGATGTCCACGGCGACCACGTCGGCGAGCTGGGGGACGGCGATCTCGGCCAGCTCGTGGGCGGTCCGGTCCACCTCCAGCGAGGTGCCGACCCGGGTGGAGGCCTCGGCGATGAGGGCGAGGCGCCGCCTGGCCCGGTCGGCCTCCGCGGCGGCACGGTGGCGTTCGGTGACGTCGACGACCGAGGCGGCCGCCCCCAGCACCCGCCCGCCGGGGTCCTCCAGACGGTAGAAGGAGAGCGACCAGGCGTGCTCGTGATCGGGATCGGCCGGCGGACGGCCCACGTGGTACTGGTCGAGCAGCGGCGTACCGGTGGTGAGCACCTGTCGCAGGGCGGACTCGATCGTGTCGATCTCGGGAAGAAACATCGCCTCCCGGAGACTGCGGCCCACATGGTCCTCGGCGGGTATGCCGTCGATACGTTCGAGCGCCGGGTTGACCAGGAGATAGCACAGGTCGGGGTTCAGGAGGGCCAGCCCGATCGGCGACTGGTTGATCAGCCGTTCGCACAGGGCAAGATCGGTCTCGACGCGCTGGAGCAGGTTGTGGTCGGCGGCGATACCCAGGGCGTAGACGTCCCCCAGATCGTCCTGCAACCGCATGTTGCGGAACTCCATCAGCCGGCTGCTGCCGTCCTTGTGCCGGATGGGAAACGCGCCGGCCCAGCTCCGGCCGGTCTCCAGCACCTCCGCGAACAGCCTGCGCACGGAGTGGAGGTGCTCGGGGTGGATCAGCAGCCGCGCCGCGTACTTCCCGAGGGCCTCCTGCGCGGTGTAGCCGAAGAGGTCCTCCGCCTGGGGGGTCCAGAACACGATGCGCCCGTCGATGTCGACAACCATCGCGGACACGCTCAGCACGTCCAGCAGACCGGTGGGAGCGGACATGCCGGAGTCGTACGCGTCCCCGCCCGACCGGATCGGTTCGGCTGTCATCGCGGAGCCTCCTCCTGTACCTCCATGCTGCCTCCGGATCGGCGTGTCCGAAAACCGGGGGCCTCGCGGCGCAGGTCGGCGGCGCCGTGCGCTTCGGGCGGACAAGCAGGACCATGGTCGTGTAAAGGACGGAACCCATGGATTCTGCGCGAGAAGCTTTCGACGCCGCGAGCCCCGCCGGACCGCACGACCTCCTCGACGCCTCCACCGACGCGGCGGCGATCGTGTCCGCGAACGGCGTCGTGGTCGGCTGGACGCCTGGTGCGGAAGCACTCCTCGGCCGGCCGGCCGCCGAGGTCGTCGGCCGCTCGGCCGCGGAGCTGGTGGCGATGGACCGGGACCCGGCGCGGGTGGCCGGGGTCGCGGCGCGATGCCGGGCCGGCATGGGATGGAGCGGTGTCGTCTGCCTACGCCACCGCGACAGCCGCCCCGTCGACGTCGACCTGCGCGTCTCCGCCTCCTTCCGGATCGGCGACGAGGAGTGCTTCCTGCTCTCGGCCCGCGAGCGGAGCGAGCGGTGGGCGGTGGGCCGGTCCGTCCTCGACGGGTTCCTGACCCGTTCCCCGGTCGGGATGGCCGTGCTGGACCTCCAGCTGCGCTATGTGTGGCTGAACGACACGCTGGAACGGTTCGGCGGTGTGCCCCGCGAACAGCGTCTGGGGCGACGCCTGAGCGACCTGCTGCCCGGCCTGGAGGCGGTCGCCCTCGAGAAGTTGATGGGCAAGGTGCTGGAGACCGGGGTCCCGGTCACCGACTACGAGTACTTGGGGTGGAGCTGGGCCGACCCGCACCGCCGGCGCGCCTACTCCACGTCGTTCTTTCCCCTGCTGGGCGACGACGACTCCGTCACCGGGGTCTGCTACATGGTCCAGGACGTCACCGAGCGGTGGAATGCCCGCCGGCTGCTGTCGCTGGTCAACGAGGCCGGGACCCGCGTCGGCACGACCCTGGACGTGATGCGCACGGCCCAGGAGCTCGCCGACTTCGCCGTTCCCGGATTCGCGGACTTCGTCATCGTCGACCTCCTGGAGCCGGTCCTCAGCACCGAGGGACACGGCGCGTGGCTGACCGACGCCGGACCGGCGCCCGCCCGGCCGGTGATGCGCCGAGCCGGGATGCGCTCGGTGCGCGAGGGCTGCCCGGAGGCCGTGGCGCGCATCGGCGACCGGGTGGATTTCCTGCCGCCGCCGCACGACGCCGGCCTGCTCATCGACGGCGAGCCGATCCTCATGGCCGTGCTCGATCCCTCAGACGACCTGTGGACCGCCGAACAGCCCGAGCGGACGGCGAGCATCCGCGAGTTCGGCCTGCACTCCCTCATCTCCGTGCCGATGCGGGCGCGGAACACCGCCCTGGGGCTCGCCACGTTCGTCCGGTCCGTCAACCCCGTCTCGTTCCAGGCCGACGACGTCATGCTGGCCCGGGAGTTGGTGGCGCGGGCGGCGCTGTGCGTCGACAACGCCCGCCGGTACACCCGGGAGCACACGGCGGCGGTCACCCTCCAGCGCAGCCTGCTGCCCCACGCCCTGGCCGGGGGAACGGCGCTGGAGCTGGCCTCCTCCTATCTGCCGGCCGACCCCACGGACGGGGTGGGCGGCGACTGGTTCGACGTGATCCCCCTGTCGGGGGCCCGGGTGGGTCTCGTCGTCGGCGACGTGGTGGGACACGGCATCGCCGCCGCGGCGACCATGGGACGGCTGCGGACGGCGGTGCAGACCCTCGCCGACATGGAGATGCCTCCCGACGAACTGCTGGCCCACCTCGACGACCTCGTGCTGCGGCTGAGCGCGGAGCGCACCGACGACCCGGCCGCCCAGCAGAGTGCCACCGCCTTCCTGGGGGCGACCTGCCTGTACGCCGTCTACGACCCGGTCACCCGCCGGTGCACGATGGCCCGGGCCGGACATCCGCCGCCCGTCGTCGTCGCACCCGACGGCCGGGTCTCGTTTCCGGAGCCCCCGGCCGGACCTCCCCTGGGGCTCGGCGGGATGGCGTTCGAATCGACGGAGATCGAGCTCGCCGAGAACAGCCTGATCGGCCTCTACACGGACGGCCTGGTGGAGGGCGCCGACCGGGACATCGAACAGGGCATGACCCGGCTCGGCGAGGTGCTGGCCGACTCCGACGCCGACCTGACGACCCTGTGCTCCTCGGCGGTGCGCCAACTCGTGCCCGTACCCCAGCCGGACGACATCGCCCTGCTCCTGGCGCGTACGCACGCCCTCGGCGCGGACCGTGTCGTCTCCTGGGAGGTGCCGGTGGACCCGGCCGCCGTCGCCGACATCCGGGCCCGGGCGACCCGGCAGGTGGAGGCCTGGGGGCTGGGCGAGCTGGCCATGACGTCCGAGCTCATCGTGAGCGAGCTGGTCACCAACGCCGTGCGCTACGCCGCGCCGCCCATCCGGCTGCGGCTGCTCCTGGACGCGCGGCTGACCTGCGAGGTCTCCGACGCCAGCAGCACGGCGCCCCGGCTCAGGCATGCCCGGATCCTGGACGAGGGGGGCCGCGGCCTCTTTCTGGTGGCGCAGCTGGCCCACCGGTGGGGCGCCCGGTACACGGCCGACGGAAAGATCATCTGGGCCGAGCAGGAGATCTCCTGACCTGCTCCGGCCTCGGCCGCGACCCCACGTTCGCGCACCACCGCCGGCCGTCGAGCTTTCGAGCGCCGGGGGTCCCGTACCCGGCGGCCGGGGCCGACGGCGCCTGTGCGCCGGCGGTCAGGAGAGCCAGTCGGTGTAGTGGGTGGGGGCGATGCGGGCGTCTCCCGGGGCGGTGAGGACGTCACCCTCCACGGCGGCGAACATGCCGGCGCTGTCGTCGGTGACGACGGTCCGCGTGTCGCTCTTGGCGGCGAGGGTGAGCCGGCCGAGTTCGTCGAGGGTGTAGCGGTCGGGGCCCGCGATGTCGAGGACGCCGTTCAGGGGTGCGCCCGCGGCCGTCTCGGCGACCAGGCGGGCCACGTCCGCGGCGGCGATCGGCTGGACCGGCGTGGCGGGCAGGCGGACGGTGTCACCGTTGGCCGTCCAGGACAGCACGGCCTCCATGAACTCCATGAACTGCGTGGCGCGCACGATGGAGTAGGGGACGGACCCGGCCTTGAGGATGTCCTCCTGGAGGACCTTCGCCCGGTAGTAGTCCAGGGCGGGAACCTGCTCCACACCGACGATGGAGAGGATGACGAAGTGCCCGACGGCGGCCTTCTCGCTCGTGGCGAGGAGGTTGTCCATCGACGTCCGGAAGAAGGCGAGCGAAGCCTCGTCGAAGGTCGGGGAGTTCGACAGGTTGACGACGACGTCCGCACCCGAGAGGGCCGCGTCCAGGCCCTGGCCGGTGATGATGTCCACGCCCGTGGACAGCGAGTGCGGCACGGCCTGGTGTCCGGCCTTCTCGAGGTTCTCCACGACCTGCGACCCGATCAGCCCGGTGCCGCCGATGACTGCGAACTTCATGATCTGCCCTTCCCTCGATCGACCATGTCCGTCAAGCGACTCTTGGGGTGTACGCGGCTTATGTAACCATCGCCGCCATGGCGTCGCCGCCCTGCTTTAACTCGGACACTTTCTATCCGAGATGATACTCGGACAATGCGTGTCCGTGTCAACGGCGCGCGGGTAGGGTGAGGGAGTGAAGATGTCCGGTGGCGTGGAGTGGGCTCTGCACTGCTGCGTCGTGCTGACCTCGGTGGCGGATCCGGTCCCGGCGGCGCGGCTCGCGCAGCTGCACGACGTCCCGCCCACCTATCTCGCCAAGCAGCTCCAGGCCCTGTCGCGCGCCGGGCTCGTGCAGGCGGTGCAGGGGAAGTCGGGCGGCTACGTCCTGACCCGGTCGCCCGCGTTGATCACGGTGCTCGACGTCGTCGAGGCGATCGACGGGCCCGGCCCGGCGTTCGTCTGCACCGAGATCCGTCAGCGCGGCCCGATGGCGAGTCCGCCCGAGGCCTGTACCGCTCCGTGCGCGATCTCCCGGGCCATGGCCTCCGCCGAATCGGCGTGGCGCGCGTCCCTGGGATCCGTCACCATCGCCGACCTGGCCGCCGGCGTCGAGTCCGACTACGGGAGCGGCGCCCTGGCCGGCATCGGCGCCTGGCTGAGCCCGGCCGAATCCTGAGACCGTGACCGACCGGCGACCCGCCTGTCGGACGTCCGTCGGACGCGAGGGAAGCGAGGGAAGCGCGCGGGAGGGCGCGTCACCTCACCTCGCG
The DNA here is from genome assembly GCF_045161545.1 of Streptomyces sp. NBC_00637. NCBI lineage: Bacteria > Bacillati > Actinomycetota > Actinomycetes > Kitasatosporales > Streptomycetaceae > Streptomyces > Streptomyces sp. NBC_00637. Next base: position 7,426,651 of record NZ_CP109046.1, read on the forward strand.
GTGGAGGGCACCTGTCGTCGGGCGGCGAGGCCGAGACCGGCCGCCCCGACCGCTCCGGCGAGGGCGAGCACGCCGAACGCTCCCGCCAGGCTGCCGACGGCGGAGGTCAGCGCGAGGACCACGAGCGGGCAGATGAACTGGCCGATGAAGAAGGAACCCGTCCACAGTCCGGTCCCGCGACCGCGGTCGGCGTAGTCGAGCCGGGACAGGGCGCGGGTGAGCAGACTCGGCAGCATGATGCCGCCGCCGAAGCAGTTGATCATGGCGCCGGCGGTCAGCACGACGGGGTCGGGGGCGAGCCGGATCACGGCGAAGCCCAGGGCGCACAGGGCGAACACGGTGGGCAGCCAGGCGTCCGGGGTGCGGCCGAACCTGGTGAAGACGACCGCGCCGATCACCGTCGCGCCGCTGGAGGCGGCGATGGCTAGCCCGATCATGCCGGGGTCGGTCACGCCCATGTCGTCGAGGAGGAAGGCCATCTCCACCTGCACGGTGTAGAAGAGGACGGCGCCGAGGACGGTGAGCGCGCACGTCCCGGCCAGCGGCCGCCAGGGGAAGGAACGCCCGGTCGGCTCCGCCGGCGTGCTGGGATAGGGGGCGGTGGCGTCGTCGGCCCTCCGGGGCACGGGCCGGGGCAGGAAGGCGGCCATGGCGGGGGCGAGGAGCAGGCTGACGGCGTAGGCCCAGAAGGGTGCGCGCCAGCCGGCCGATCCCGCCGCGCCGCCCAGGGCGAAGAAGGCCGTCGCGGAGGTCGAGGCGCACATCGTCTGCATGGCCAGGTAGCGGTCGCGTCGCCGACCGGAGTAGTAGTCGCCGATCAGTGTGGTGCAGCAGGTCATGATGGCGGCTTCCACGACCCCGACGAGGACGCGGCTGGCGACGATGGCGCCGAGGGAGTCCAGCCACAACGGCGCGGTGCCGACGATCGCGTAGAGCACGGTGGCGATCACGAGGAGGCGCCTACGGCCGAGCCGGTCCACGACGATGCCGGCGAAGGGTGCCAGCAGGGCCAGGGACAGCGCCGGGATCGTCAGGGCCATCGGGACCAGCGCCTCGACGCCGGGTGTACCGGCGAAGTGGTCCCGCATCCGCGGCAGTACGGGAGCGACGAGGACCGCGCCCAGGATCGGCAGACAGCTGCCGGCCATCAGCAGCGTGATGCGAAGCCGGTGCCCGGCACCGGACACGGGCTGCTCGGGCGGTGTGTCCTCGACGGCGGCGAGGGGCGCGGACGGGAGCGGGGGCACGGGTGCGGGCATGCGGGAACTCCACGTGGCGTGTCGGGAGGGGAACAGTGGCGCGGCGACGGCTCGGGGAGGCCGCCCGGATCACGGGGCGGACCGGGACGGGCCCGGGACGAGCCCGGAACGGGTGGGCGGGTCGGCGGAACGGTGGGCGGGTCGGCGGCGCCGGGCGTGGCGGGGTGCCGGGCGAATCCGCGGCGCCGGGCGCGGCCGGAGTGCCGGGCGGGTCGGGAGCGCCGGGCGCGACCGGGGTGCGGTGCGGTGATGATCGCCGTGCGTCGTGAGGGTCCGTTTCACCGGGGTGTCGCGCCGCCCCGGGAGTGGCGGTTCGCGCCGCCCCGGTGGTGGTGGGTGGGGCGGCTCCGGCGCCGGGTTGAGACGACTATGGGGTACCGCCCAGGACCTGCCAACCCCTCGGCCGATCGGGATCGAGGATGTGGATCATTCACGCCCTGGATGCCACCCGGGGGCCGAATGCGGACGCGCTCAGCTCCGCCCCCACGCGGGCCGCGGTCTCGCGCAGCCACATGTGGGCCGCGTCGTGGGTGTGGACCGGGTGCCACCACAGGGCTTCCTGGAGGGGGACCACCTCGTACGGCGCCGCCATGACGCGTACGGCGGCCACCCCGCGCAGCTGCTCGGCCAGGCGCCTCTGCACCAGGGCGATCCGGCGGGTGCCGGCCACCAGGAACGGCAGCACCTGGAAGCTGTCGACGGAGACCTCCACACGCGGTTCGATGCCGAGCATGCTCAACTGGCGGGCGGCGGGGGCGTCGTAGGTGCGCTGATAGGTGACCCAGGGCAGCCGTGCCAGGTCGTCCATGGTCAGCCGGTCGCCGACCTCGTCGTTGGTCCCGGCGACGAGGAACGCCCAGTCGTCGGCGAAGAGTTCGACGGCGGGGAAGCCGCTGATGACGCCGTGCGGCATCAGCAGTCCGTCGGCCGTGCTGAGCACCGCCGCCGTCTCCTCCGTCACGTCGGTCGGAGGCCGCTGGAAGCGCAGCCGTACCCCGGGGGCCTCGGCGTGCACGGTCCGGGCGAGCGCGGCCCCGAACACGGCCACGGCGTAGTCGGACGAGAGCAGGGTGAACTCGTGCTCCTCATGGCCGGGGACGAACTCGGCCCTGCTGCTGAACACCCTTTCCAGCAGGTCACAGGCGGTGGCCGTGCGGTCCAGGAGGGCACGTCCGAGGGCTGTGAGCTCGTACTGCCCGCCGACGCGGGACAGCAGTTCGTCGTCGAAGTGACGGCGCAGCCGGGCCAGGGCCGCGCTCATCGCGGGCTGGCTGAGCCCGATGCGCTGGCCGGCCCTGGTGACGTTGCGTTCCTCCAGCAGCGCCCGCAGGGACAGGACGAGGTTGAGATCGAGGCCCGACAGGTACACAACGCCTCCACAGCGACGGCCGCCCCGGACCGACGTTATTCACGCGATGGATGATCTACATCCAAAGAATCGATTTCCCAGATTACGGGAGGTGGGGCCAGATTGTTCGCATCGCCATCAGGAGGACATGTCAGTGAAACCCGCAGCCCCTTCCGCGTCCTTCTCCGGACCCTTCGCCCTGGGCACTCTCTCGGCGCCTGACCAGCCACCTTTCCCTGGTCTCGTGGTTCCCGAGAGCCGCGTACTCGACCTTCGCACCGCCTTCCGCGACCCCGCCCTGACGACCCGACGGCTCTTCGAACGCTGGGACGAGGTGCTGCCACGCCTGGCCGCCCTCGCGGCGAACGGCACCCGCGCCGACACCGACGCCGGCGAGGTCTGGCAGCCGCTCGACGGACTGCGGGTGCACGCCCCGGTCGAACCCCGCCAGGTCTTCCAGTCCGGAGCCAACTACCGGCAGCACGTGATCGACCTGGAGGTCGCCCACCGCGCGCCCGACGACCCGCGCACACCGGAGGCGGCCCGCGCGGAGATCGCCGACATCATGGACCGACGGGCGGCGGAGGACCTGCCGTACGTGTTCATCGGTCTGCCGAGCGCGATCACCGGCCCGTACGACGACGTCGTCCTGCCCTCGTGGGCCGAACAGCCGGACTGGGAACTGGAGTTGGCGATCGTCATCGGCCGCCCGGCCTACCGGGTGTCCGTGTCGGAGGCGGCGGCGCACGTCGCCGGGTACACGATCGCCAACGACCTCACCGACCGCGCCACCGTCTTCCGCCGGGACATGAAGGCCATCGGCACGGACTGGCTGCGCAGCAAGAACGCGCCCGGCTTCACCCCGCTCGGCCCCTGGATCGTGCCCGCCGCGTCCGTGGGCGACCCGGGCGATCTGCGGGTCACCCTGAAGCTGAACGGCGAGACCATGCAGGACGAGTCCACCAAGGACATGCTCTTCGGCATCGCCCGGCTGGTGTCGTACGCCTCGCAGACCGCGCAACTCCTGCCCGGGGACCTGGTGCTGACCGGCAGCCCGGCCGGGAACGGCATGCACTGGGGGCGACTGCTGCGCGACGGCGACGTCATGGACGGCTCGATCACCGGGCTCGGAGCCCAGCGCACCCGCTGCGTCGTGCGGGAGGCGTCGTGAGCCCGGACCGCCACGACCCCGAGGGCGCGATCGCCGAGGCCGCCAAGTCCTGTTCCAACTGGGGACGTTGGGGCGAGGACGATGTGCTGGGCACCCTCAACTTCCTCGACGAGGCGAAGCGCCGTGAGGGCGCCGCACTGGTCCGCAGGGGAGTCAGCTTCTCGCTCGCGCAGTCCTTCGACATGAACGGACCGCAGAAGGGCTGGCGGCGGCGCACCAACCCGGTGCACACCATGCTCGACACCGGTACCGACGCCGCCCTCGGCAACCAGGGCTTCCCGCACGGCATCGGCGGCGCCGACGACGTGATCGCGATGCCGCTCCAGTGCTCCACCCAATGGGACGGGCTCGGCCACATCTTCGACCATGGCAAGGCGTGGAACGGCCGGCCGGCCGAGCGGGTCGTCACCTCGGACGGCGACCTCGTCACCGGCATCGAGCACATGGCGCCGTACGTCGCGGGGCGCGGCGTCCTCCTCGACGTCGGTCACGTCATCGGTGACGAGGGCGAGTTGCCCGACGGTTTCGCCATCACCGAGGAGCACCTGACCGCGACCGCCGACGCGCACGGCGTGGCGGTCGGCCGAGGCGACATCGTCGTCGTGCGGACCGGCCGGCTGGCCCGGGCCAGGCGCGAGGGCTGGGGCGAGTACGCGGGCGGCGACTCGCCCGGCCTGTCCTTCACCACGGCCGGCTGGCTGCACCGCACCGAGATCGCCGCGATCGCCACCGACACCTGGGGCTTCGAGGTACGACCGAACGAGTTCGACGCGGCCTTCCAGCCCCTGCACCAGGTCGCCATCCCCAACATGGGCCTGCTCATCGGGGAGATGTGGGACCTCGACGCGCTCGCCGCCGACTGCGCGGCGGACGGCCGGTACGCGTTCTGGCTCACCGCCGCGCCCCTGCCCATCACCGGAGCCGTCGGCTCACCCGTCAACCCGGTCGCGGTCAAGTAACCCGCACGGCAAGGGAGTTCCCATGACCACACCCCGTACGGTCCTTGTCATCGGCGGGGGCGCCGCAGGCAACGCCGTCACCGTCCTGCTGCGCCGCGCCGGCGTTCCCGTGGACCTGATCGAGGCCAAGCCCGACTGGAACGCCACGACCGGCTCCGGCATCACCCTCCAGGGCAACGCCCTGCGCGTGCTGCGCGAACTCGGCGTCGAGGACCGGATCACGTCGTCCGGCTGGGCCTTCGGCTCGCTGGGCGTCGTCGCCCCCGACGGCACCCTCCTCCACGAGGCCGACGACATCCGGACCGGTGGCGACGATCTGCCCGCCACCGTGGGCATGCAGCGGCCCCGGTTGCAGCAGATCCTCATCGACGCCGTCCGCGCGAGCGGCGCCGGCGTCCGCCTGGGGACCACCGCCGAGGCCCTGGAACAGGACGCCGACGGCGTATCGGTCCGCTTCAGCGACGGCAGCACCGCCCGGTACGACCTGGTGATCGCCGCCGACGGACTCAACTCCGCGACCCGGGCCGCGATCGGCATCACCGCGAAACCCGAACCGACCGGCATGGCCATCTGGCGCACCACCGCGCCGCGCCCCGCCGGCCTGGTCCGTACCGACCTGTCCTACGGCGGCCCGGCGTACATCGCCGGCTACTGCCCGACCGGCGAGGACACCCTCTACGCCTACGTCGTCGAGGCCTGCCGCGACCGCGCCTCCATCGACCCGGCCGACCACGCCGACGAGATGCGCCGGCTCACGCGGGGATACGGCGGCCACTGGGCCGAGATCACCCCGCACATCACGGACCCGGCGAAGGTCAACTACACCTGGTTCGACCGGCTGCTGGTCGAGGAGTCCTGGCACCGCGGCCGGGTCGTGCTGATCGGTGACGCGGCGCACTGCTGCCCGCCCACCCTCGCGCAGGGCGCGGCCATGTCCCTGGAGGACGCCACCGTCCTCGCCGAACTCCTCACCGGTGGCCGGAACTGGGACGACGACCTGCTCCAGCGGTACTACGAGCGCCGTATCCGCCGGGTGCGGGCCGTCGTCGAGGCGTCCGTGCAGCTCGGGCAGTGGCAGCTGGACGGCGTCCGGAACGCCGACATCCCCGGCCTGATCGGCCGGACGATGACGATGCTCAAGGAACTCCCGTGACCGCCCACCCGGCGCCGACCGTCGACGTGCACGCCCACGTCCTGCTCCCCGAGGTCGAGGCCCTCGTGGCCGGGCTTCCCGGCCTGGACGCGGCCAGGGAGCTGGACGCCCGGCGCAACGGTCCCGCCTCCCTGGCCGTCAGCGGCCCCATGGTCCGCGAGCGCGTCCCGCGACTGACCGACGTCACCGTGCGGCTGGCGGCCATGGACGCGCAGGGCGTGGACGTACAGCTGGTCAGTCCGTCGCCCTCGCACTACCACTACTGGGCCGACGAGACGACGGCCGAGAAGGTGTACCGGCTCGCGAACGAGGCGACGGCCGCGCACCGCGCCCAGGCGCCCGACCGGCTGGAGGGGCTGGGGCTCGCACCGCTCCAGCACCCGGACCTGGCCGTACCCGCCCTCCAACACGCCCTGGATCAGGGCCTGCTGGGCGTGGAGATCTCCTCCCACGCACCGGGCCGGGAACTGTCCGACCCCGCGTACGAGCCCTTCTGGGCCCGGGCCGAGGAGACCGGCGCGATCCTCTTCCTCCATCCCTTCGGCTGCACCCTTGACGAGCGCCTCGACCGCTGGTACCTGTCCAACACCGTGGGGCAGCCCACCGAGAACGCCGTCGCGCTCTCCCACCTCGTCTTCTCCGGGGTACTGGACCGGCACCCCGGGCTGAAGCTGATCGCCGCACACGGCGGCGGCTACCTGCCGACCCACATCGGCCGCTCCGACCACGCCTGGTCGACGCGACCCGACGCGGCAGCGGGCTGCGCCCACCCGCCCAGCAGCTACCTCCGGCGGCTGTACTTCGACTCCCTGGTCCACGACCCGTACGTGCTGCGGGAGTTGATCCGCGCGGTCGGCGCCGACCGCGTACTCCTCGGCTCGGACTTCCCCTTCGACATGGGCACCGACGACCCCGTCGGCGCGCTGCGCGCGGCCCGGCTGCCCGACGCCGACTTCCACGCCGTACGAGGCGGCAACGCCGCCGCCCTCCTCCGGAAGGACCGACTTTCATGAGTCTGCTCACCCACCTGCGGCACGTCGACCTCGCCGTGCCCGACTACGACCGGCAACTCGACTTCTACGCCGGTGTCTGGGGCCTGACCAAGGTCGCCGAGGACTCCGGCATCTCCTTCCTGGCGGCCGAGGGCAGCCCGGAGCAGTACGTCGTACGGCTGCGCAAGGCCGACGAGAAGCGCCTCGACCTGGTCTCCTACGGCGCCGCGAGCGCCGCGGACGTCGACTCGCTCGCCGAGCGACTTCTCGCAGGCGGCGTGCGGTTGGTCTCGCAGCCGGGCAAAATCGATACCCCCGGCGGCGGTTACGGCTTCCGGTTCTTCGACGTCGACGGCCGCACCGTCGAGGTCTCGGCGGACGTCGGGACCCGGCAGCACCGCAGGATCGAGGAGAAGGAGGCCATCCCGGTCAAGCTCTCGCACGTGGTCCTCAACTCCCCGGATCTGAACGTCACCCGGGAGTGGTACGAACGCCATCTGGGCTTCCGGCTCTCCGACACGCTCATGCACCCGCGCATGGGCGAGGCGATGCACTTCCTGCGGATCAGCAACCAGCACCACTCCATGGCGATCGCGAAGGGCCCGCACACCTCCCTGCACCACGTCTCCTTCGAGATGCGCGGCATCGACGAGTACCTGCGCGGCTCCGGCCGGGTGATCCGCTCGGGGGCCCGCAAGCTCTGGGGCCCCGGCCGGCACACGGCGGGCGACAACACCTTCACCTACTTCCTCGATCCGCAGGGCAACACCGTCGAGTACACGACGGAGCTGGAGCTGCTGGACGAGGACACCTGGCACCCGCATGTCTACGACTTCTCCCAGCCCGAGATCGCCGACCAGTGGGGCACCGCCAACCCCATGAACGAACTCGTCGCCAAGGAGTCCTTCAACGACGTGGACCGCGGCGTGTTCGTCGCTCCACCGGTCTGATCCGCCGATCTGATCCCCGCCGGTCCGGTGCCGGCGGGTCCGGCGCCGGCAGGCCCGATCTGAGCCGGTCCGGTTCCCGCCGGTCTGATCCCCGCCAGTCGGTCCGTCCCATCCCGTTGCCCGTTGCCCGTTGCCCGTCGCCGTTGCCTGGAGCCGTCCATGCGTTTCGCCACCTACGAACACCACGACCGGCGTCGCGTCGCCGTCCTCGGCGAGGACGGCGCCTTGTACCCCGTGCCCGGCGCGCACTCGCTCACGGAGCTGATCCGGTCCGGGGACGGTCTCGACGCGCTGCTCGGCGTCGGCGCCACCGCCCTCGCTGGTCCGGTGGGCCCCCAGGTGTCCGAGGTGCGGCTGCTGCCGCCGCTGGAGCCGCCCACCGTGCGTGACTTCGTCACCTTCGAGGAACACGTCGAAGGGGTACGGCGCTCCGTGGACGGGGCCGGCGGGGTGCCGGAGGCCTGGTACGACGCGCCGACGTTCTACTTCACCAACCCGTACGCGGTCCTCGGCGCCCACGACGACGTGCCCGTGCCGCCGGGCAGCGAGCTGCTCGACTTCGAACTGGAGGTCGCGGCGGTCGTCGGGCGCGAGGGGCGGGACCTCACGCCGGAACAGGCCCGGGACCACGTCATCGGCTACACGGTCTTCAACGACTGGTCGGCCAGGGACCTCCAGTCCCGCGAGATGCAGGTCCGCCTCGGCCCGTGCAAGGGCAAGGACACGGCCGCCACCCTGGGTCCGTACCTGGTCACCGCGGACGAGCTGGAACCGTACCGGGACCCCGACGGCTTCCTGCGCCTGGCGCTGACCGCCTCCGTGAACGGCGAGCCCGTCGGGGAGGACCTGCTGTCCAACATGAGCTGGACCTTCGAGGAGATGGTCGCCTACGCCTCGCGGGGCACCGTCGTCCGCCCCGGCGACATGCTCGGTTCGGGCACCTGCGGCAACGGCGGCTGCCTGGCGGAGCTGTGGGGGGTGCGCGGGAAGCAGTGGCCGCCGCCGCTGAAGCCGGGGGACACGGTCACCCTCACCGTGGAGGGCATCGGCACGGTCTCCAACACGGTGGTGGCGGGCACCGATCCGGTGCCGCTTCCCGCAGCCCGCCGCCGTGGCCGGGAGCGACCGTGACGGATCCGCGCCGGGGGAGGCTCCCGCGGGGCGAATCCCGCGCACGGTCGTGATCGTCACCGGGGGATCGCGCCGCACGCGTAGGCGAGCCGTGCCGGGGGGCTCGGCGACGATCGCGGTCCCGAAGTACGGGCCCCGGGGCGGCCCGCGCTGCTGCCGGCCTTCCTGACACACACCGGAAGCCGCCCGCCCCGAGTCCCACCCGGCACACGCGAAGACGTCCGAACAAGCTTCCCCTCGCCCGATTCCCCGGGGATCGTGCCTCGCCCGCGGTGGGGAATCCACCGGGTTTCGGCACGACTCGTAGGCTGCATATGCGGGACGGCGATTGCTGGATAGAGTCGTTTCGTGACAACTGGTTGCGGGGACAACCAAAGTGCCTCGCGGCTGCCCCCGTCCTGGGGAGGGCCTGCAGCACATGACTCGTCGCTCTACTGGTTCTGTCGGCGTCTGGGCCGAGATGCAGCGGCAGCAACAGCGCCAGCTGGAAGCCGAAGCCAGACGGCGGAGACAGCAAGAACAGCAAGCGCGGGCCTACCAGCGGCGAGCCGCCCAGAGCCACCGGGAGTACCGACAGGCGGAGGCTCTACGGCGCACGGAAGAACTCGACGCACAGGTTGCGTCGTTGCAGGGGCTTCTTGCATCGGGTTGCCGGGCTCCGGCCTTCAGGGCTGCCTCACTCATGCGACCTGAAGATGTCCAGCCCTTCGCTCCAGGGCCATTGGCCCAGCCGGTGCCCATGCCGGATATCAATCACTACCCACCACAGAGCGGTTGGACCGCGGGTCGCCGGGCCCAGGCGCAGGCCGAAGCACGAGCGCGCTTCGAGCGCGACCGGCAGGCCGCCCAGGCAGCGGAGACGCAGCGACAGCGACAACTGGCTTCGTATCACCGGGAATACCAGCAGTGGGCCGAGGCCCAGCTCGCGGAAATGCGGCGGCACAACGCCGGCATCAGCGCGATAACCGAAGGCGTAAGGCGCCAGGACCCCGACTCCGTGATCGAGTTCTTCTCCGCCGCCCTCTACGCCTCGACGGCATGGCCGGAGGGTTTCCCACGTCAGGTGGCGGCAGCCTACGACCCGGCGGCACGGCAATTGGTGCTGGACTGGGAGTTGCCCGCTTACAGCGTCGTCCCGGAGGTCAAGGCCGTTCGGTACATGTCCGGTGTCGACCAGGACAAGGAGTCCCCCCGCCCGGTAGGCCAGCGCCGTGCTCTGTACAGGGAAGTTCTGGCTCAGTGCATGCTGCTTGTTCTGCACGAGCTGTTCGGCGCAGACGAGCTGGGCGCGCTCGAGTCGGTGGCCTTGAACGGGTTCGTCGACGGTCACGACCCTACGACCGGCCGACCGGGCCATATGTTCCTCGCCACCGTCATGGCCTCGCGCTCCTCCTTCCGTGAACTGCACTTGGCGCAGGTCGACGCGAGTAGTTGCCTGGCTGACGCGCTGCATGGGCAGCTCTCGGCTCGACCGGACCAACTCACGCCGGTGCGGCCGAGCAGACGACCGCAAGAGGTCGGGAACCGCGTCGTCGCCCATGGCGGCGACGAGGAACCGGACCTGTTTGCCATGGACCCGATCGCCTTCGAGAACCTCGTCGCTGATCTCTTCCGCGCCATGGGGATGCAGGCGGTGACCACCCAGCGCTCCAACGACGGCGGTGTGGACGTCGACGCGCTGGATCCGACACCGATCCGAGGCGGCAAGATCGTCGTGCAGGTGAAGCGCTACCGCAACACGGTGCCGCCCACCGCTGTACGCGACTTGTACGGAACCGTGCAGGACGCCGGCGCCAACAAGGGTGTCCTGGTGACGACGTCGGGATTCGGCCCCGGCTCACACACCTTCGCCAACGGCAAGCCGCTCGAACTCGTCTCGGGCCCCGAACTGGTGGACCTGCTGCATCGCCATGGGCTGCGTGGGCGGCTCGGTGACGGGGGTCGGCACGTCTCAGCCCGGGCGACGCCCTCCGCGCCGGACACCCGGCTGCCGGACGACTACAACGTCCTGGGCATGTCGTGGACCGGAAGTGTCGCCTTGGACGTGTGCGCTCTGGTCTGCCGTGGCAACCGGGTCCTCAGCGACGATCACTTCGTCTTCTTCAACAACACGCGGACACCGGACGGCTCAGTGCGTGCTCTTCCCGCCACCGCACCTGACAAGGCCGCGATCTGTGTCTCGTTCGACGGGTTGCCCGACGACGCAGACCGCTTGGTACTCGTGGCAGCCATCGACCCGGAGGTCGACCCGGACGCCGACCTCTCCGGCTTCACGGACGCCCGCATCCGACTGCTCGACCCGGGCCTCGCCGAGCTGGGACGACTCGAGGTCTCCGACGGCCGGCCGCGCGAAACCGCTCTGGTGCTCGGCTCCTTCCGCCGAAGGCCGAGCGGGGACTGGGACTTCGTCCTGGGCGGAAAGGGCTACACGGGCGGCCTGGAGGCACTCGTGCGGGATTTCGGCATCGTCGTGGAGTAGAACCCGGCGGGGTCCGGAGCCGCTGCGCGGGATCACACACGGCTGCCGGCCGTCGCAGCGGATTCAGCAGGTCGAGCTGCTGGAGATCTTTATCCCGGTGACCACGTAAGCGTTGGCGAACACGGTTTGGTTGTTCGGCGGAAGGCAGATCGAGCCCCCGCTCTGGAGCCGCAGATACACCACGTCGTCATTCCGTGTGTTCACGACCCCGTAGTGCGGCCGGGGCGTGACCGTCTGGTAGCCGCTGGTGACATCCTGATACTTCGACAGCGGCGTGCCCGCGAGCAGGGCGTTGTTGTCCACGTAGAAGCAGACCCAGGGGTACGGGCAGCCGTGGGTGGGTGCCTCCGCGTGTGCTGCGGACGCACCGGTCACGGACATGGCCGCGACGGCCACGCCGACCCCGGCGAAGCGTGCAACCTTTCGGATGACGGATCTCATGAAACCTCCAACAACGCGATGAATGTTCGCGCCCGCCGTCGGGTGGTGACGGACATGACAAGGCGGAAGCATAGCCCGGCGGACATCGACGCCCGTCACGAACTCCCAGCGCAGCAAGGGTGCTTGCCGCCGTAGGGGGTCACGAGATCAGGGCAGCCGCCCGGCCTCGTGAAGCGCGTCGAAGACCATCGCGTCGACGGCCGAGACCCGGTCCCGATCGGCGTGGCGGAACCACGCCTTCTCGGTGATTTCCCGTGACGGGATCAGCTCACCGTGGTGATCGGCGGTGTAACAGATCATCCGGAAGGGTCCGTGCTCCGGATGGCCCTCGCCGATCTCGAACGTGCCGAAGTGCACCATGGAACCGGGGTCGATCGCCGTCCGCAGTTCCTCGTCGATCTCCCGTACCAGGGTTTCGCCGTCGGACTCGCCCGGCTCACGATGACCGCCCGGGAAGTAGAAGCGATCTCTGCCGTGACTACGCGTCACCAACACCCGCGCGTCCCGAACCAGGACCCACGCCACCTTCTCCGGCACGCCGCCGTCGTTCGCCATGGGTCCGGACCGTATCGGAGGGCGTCGCCTGAGTCAGCACCGCCTGAACAGTGCGCGGGCAAGCGGGCAAGCGGGCAAGTGGGCGAGTGGGCAACGGATCCCCTCCAGCTGCATCCATGTGTCCATGGGGCGGCGAGGGGCGCGAGGGGCTACGGCTTCACGCGGACGTTGCCGTCCGGTCGGTACAGGTGTCGCCGGGTTACAGGCCGCGAAGGGCCTCGTAGAGGTCGCTGTACACGCTCCAGCAGGTGATGCTGCCGTTGTCGTTCAGGCTGCCCATGTACCAGTCGTCGTCATTGACTGCTTTCACCAGGCAGAGGCCGTGGAACCCCAAGACGTATGCAGGATCCAAGCGTTGGTCCTGTGCCGGCCAGCCCGTCACGACGCGATCGGTGTCGAGGGGTGTGGCCTCCTGGTCGCCGGAGACTTCGCGGATCTCTGCCAGGGTCCAACCTGCTGGTAGCTGCCCGTCTGCCATCCGACGATGATGACAGCCACCGCGCGCCGCCGAGTCCGGGGCCACAGCTTCTCATCCACGACGACGCCGACGGTGGGGGAGGAGGGAGGGGCCGTAGCCGGCTGAACAGCGCTTCGACCCGCGGCCGGGCGGCTCACCGCGCACTGGCCCGACGCCGGCCACTACCTGCACGAGAAACACCCCGAACGCACGCTCAGGCTCGTCGCGGAGTGGACCGCCGGCTGATCGGACGACCGGACTGCGCTGGGTTGCGGGGGGGGATTGCGGGGGAGTGCCGGGCGCGCGGAATCCCGCGCGGTCGGGGCCGCCGCGAGGGCCGTCCGGCACACGAAGATTCCGCTCGGTCAACCGGCGGCCAGGAAGACCTGAGTAGGTACTTGCGAAGCCGGCGCGCCGGCTTCCACTGTGGAGCGTCTCGGGAACTCGATGTGATCGGGGCACAACGCCGTGCCAAAATTCGGCGCATGTCGGTTCGATATCCACGCCCTCTGTCCCCCGGTGACCGTGTCGGTGTCACCGCTCCGTCGAGCGGAGTGGCGAAGGAGCTGCGTGAGCGGCTGGACGTCGCCGCCCGTGACGTACAAGCCCGGGGATACGAGGTCGTCGTCGGGCAGTGCATGGACGGGTCCGGGCACGTCAGTGCTTCGGCTGCCGACCGTGCGAGCGAATTGATGTCGATGTTGACCGACCCCACCATCAGGGCCGTCGTGCCTCCGTGGGGTGGGGAGACCGCGATCGACCTGATCCCCCTGCTCGACTGGGACCGACTGCGCGAAACAGAGCCGACCTGGCTCGTCGGGTTCTCCGACATCTCGACGCTGATCACACCGCTGACCCTCCTCACGGGAACGGCGACCGTTCACGGCAACAACCTCATGGACACGCCCTACCGCGTGTCCGAGGGACTGCTGTCATGGCTCGACATAGTGGCCGCGCCCCCGGGCCACCGGTTCACGCAGACCCCGCCCGGTCGCCACCGGACCACGGGCTTCGACGACTTCGCCGCCTTCCCCGACGTACGGGAGTACACCCTCGATTCCGCGGGCACGTGGACCCGGCTCGACGGCAGCGCCGACGTCGAGGCCGAGGGACGGTTGATCGGCGGCTGCATCGAGACGCTGTGCAACCTCGCGGGATCGCCCTACCTCGATGTCTCGGCCTTCGCCCGCGACGAGTCTCCCGACGGGCTGCTGGTGTACGTGGAAGCGGCCGGCGACGACGCCTTCACCATCTGCCGGAACCTGCACGGTATGAGGCTCGCCGGATTCTTCGACCGTGCGAACGCCGTTCTCGTCGGCCGGACCGGCGCGCCGAACAACGCATCTCTCAGCCAGCACGAAGCCGTCCTCGATGCTCTCGGCTGTCTGAACGTACCGATCATCGCCGATGTCGAGTGCGGCCACGTCCCGCCCTACATGCCGATCGTCAATGGAGCGCACGGCCGACTCACTCACTCACCAGGCCGGAGCGAGTTGACGCAGACCCTGATCTGACCTGACGCGCTGGGCCGGCCGTCCGTTCGACAGGTCATCTCTCGGACATCTCCGCGTCGTTGATGTGCCTGCCGCGATCCTGCAGCGCCCCGGGGGCTGCCGCACCCCGGTCCATCAGGCGAGCCGCGCTCCTTGCATTCTTCTTCGGGGTGGCGCTCCGGGCCGGTGGTGACGACAGGCCGGCTTTCGATTACCCCTTGAGGTTCACGACGTCCGGTCATGAGGTCACGGAGCCGGTCAACGCGTTGACATGGCGGGCGAATTCGGTACGTTGCCGGTCGGTCAGTGTGGCGTAGAGCGGCGCCTGCAGCTCGTCGGTGAGTTGCTCGGCACGGTGCCATCGGGAGATCAAGTCTGCGGTAACGGGACGCGGCTTTTGCCAGCCGTAGTGGATTGCCTGCTCGACGCCGAGGTTGATGACCATCGCCTCGCGTGCGCTCAGCCCGCACAGGCGCACCGCCGCCAGATGGCAGGCGCCACGGTGTTCCCGCAGTACATGTATGCGCTGCATCGCCGCCCCGATAGGGTCGTCGCCGGGTAGGGGCTGGGCGCGCCAGCCGGCGAACAGAGGTAGTGCGTCGGCGTCGGCGGCGTCGATCAGTTGCTGTGCCAGCAGGTTGAAGTGCTCCACGTCGACGTCGGCGTCGGCGGAGATGTTGGCGCGCCCCCACGTCCGGACGGCGCGTGCGTAGCAGGCGACGGCTTCCTCCGCCGGCATCACAGACCCGCCGGACCGCCAGCCGGCGGTGACCAGATCGGGGCCGAGGAAGCCCTGTACCGCTTGGACCACCGAGGCCGGCGCCTCGCCGAGCACCCCGAACCGGCCGCGGCAGTAGAAGCCGCGCCCCGGGGCGAACCCGGCGTGCAGGCCGATGGCGGCGGTCGCGTCGTCGGACATGAACTCGTCGCCGAAGTCGTGGATGGGCCGGGCAACCGCGGAGATGCAGTCGAAGATTTCCATGGGTTGAAGATCGCCCCCGATGACTCGGCAGGTCAAGGGCATGATTTGCGGCGGCTCGCGCCTACAGCCTGCGGGGGCCGGGCGACCGTGGCCGGCGCGAGCGCGGGTTGGTGGCTCATACGGCTCGCCGCGAGCCGGAGGCCGACCGGGGCCGGCCCGCGGTCGGGACTGTGGCCGTTGTGGCTCGCCGCCGGTAGACCAGGTAGGGCCGGGCGAGGTATCCGATCGGGGCGCTCCACACATGTACCAGCCGGGTGAAGGGCCAGGCGGCGAAGAGCAGGCAGGCGGTGAGGGCGTGGAGCTGGAACAGCAGGGGGGCTCCGGAGATGGCCTCCGGCTGCGGCTGGAGGACGAACAGGCCGCGGAACCAGACGGAGACGGTCTCGCGGTAGTCGTAGCCGGGGCCGAAGACGTTGTGCGTGGCGGTGGCGGTGATGCCCAGTACGACTGTGGCGGACAGCAGGGGGAAGAGGAGCTTGTCGCTGCGGTCGGTGCCCAGCCGGATCCGGCGGGTCAGCAGCCGGCGGGCGCACAGCATGCCCAAACCGGTGACCATGGCGACACCGGCCACCGAACCCGCCCAGACGGCCGTGGTGTGGTACGTGTGCTCGCTGATGCCGGCGGCCTCGGTCCACGAGGCGGGCACGGCCAGCCCCACGACATGGCCGGCGATCACCATGAAGGCGCCCAGGTGGAACAGCGGGCTGCCCCAGCGCAGCCACCGGTGTTCGAGGAGCTGGCTGGTGCGGGACGTCCAACCGAACTGGTCCTGCCGATAGCGCCACACATGCCCGACCACGAACACGGCGAGGCAGATGTAGGGGAAAGCGACCCACAGGAGCAGACCGGCGCCGCCCGTCGTCGCGGCGGCCAGTGGTGGGGCGGCTACGGGGTTCATCGGGGGCCTTCCGTACGGCTGGTCGGAGCGGGCGGCACACGGCTCGGGGGAGCGGGCATCGGCGGTACGAAGGTGCCCGGCGGGGCGAACTCCCCGTCCCCGTATGTCCCGTAGGGGTCGAGGCCGACCTCCTCGTTCGGTGGGCCCTCGGCGGCGAGCTGGGCCACCGCCGCGCGGTCGGCCTCGGTGGGTGGCGGTAGCAGGGTGAGCAGTGCGGCCAGGACGTGCCGGTAGGGGGAGTCGGAATCGGTCAGGGCGTGGTGGATCAGCTCCAGGCCGCGCCGGTGCTGGCGCAGCGGTGCCTCGCCGCCGCCCGGGCCCGCCAGAGCGGCGAACTCCAGGACGACCGGGAGGTGGTCGGGCAGTTCGCCGCCGTCGATGTCCCAGCCCGCGGCCCGGTAGCGCTGGTTCAGGGTGAGCAGGGCCATGCCGCGGCGGCGGGTGTCGCCGTGCAGGTAGTAGGTGAGATAGAGGCTGCTCTTGCGGCGCAGGTCGAACATCTCGACGTAGTGCCGCTCCAGCGCATCCGGCTCCTGTGCGGCGAACCAGCCGGTGAACCGGGCCAGGTGTTCCGCCCCCGGCGTGGTCGGCAGGGACTCCACCCCGGTCGTCAACTCCGCCCGGACTGACGTCAGTTCGTCGTCGGGGTACTGCAGGAGCAGCGACACGAGCCGCAGCATCAGCGCCCGGCCCGCCGTTTCCTCGGGGCTGAGCCGGACCGGGCGGCGTACGGCTGCCCGGACGCGGGTGCGCACGAGGGCCGGAATGGTTGCGGGCAGCGGGGTCACGGACGGCCTCCGGCAGTGGTGTTGCGGCGCAGGGTGGGGATGCCGAGCATGACCTTGCGGGGCTCGGGGTCGCCGGATGTCTCGACCGGGCAGCGGTTCTCCATCGCGGTCAGCGCCGCGGCGTCCTCCTTGTGTTCGGCCGGGACGACGTACCGGTCGGCGTACTTGGCGACGGCGAGCAGGCGGTGCATGTCCTCCGCCTCGCGTGCGGTCAGGCCGACGGCCTTCAGGACCGCCTCGTCGCCCTCCTCTCCAAGAGTGCGTTCGCGCATGTACGAGCGCAGCGCGGTGAGCTTCATCAGCACGCCGGCGACGACGTCGGTGTCCCCGGCGGTGAACAGTTCCGCCAGATACTCCAGCGGAATGCGCAGCCGGGTGACGGCGGCGAAGACGTGGTCGGGATCGTCCTGGTTGCCGCCCGCCGCGTCGACGGCGTCGAGGACGGGGGAGAGCGGGGGCACGTACCAGACCATGGGCAGGGTGCGGTACTCCGGGTGCAGCGGCAGGGCGACCTTGTACCGCATGACCAGGTCATGGACGGGGGAGCGGCGGGCCGCGTCAAGCCAGTCCTCGGGGATACCCGACTCCCTTGCCGCCGCGCGGACTTCGGGGTCGTGGGGGTCGAGGAAGACTCCGCGCTGGGCGTCGAGGAGGTCCTTCTCGTCCGGGGTGGCCGCGGCCTCGCCGACGCGGTCGGCGTCGTAGAGGAGCAGGCCTAGGTAGCGCAGGCGGCCGACGCAGGTCTCGGAGCAGACGGTGGGCTGGCCGGCCTCGATGCGCGGGAAGCAGAAGGTGCACTTCTCGGCCTTGCCGGTGGCGTGGTTGACGTACACCTTCTTGTACGGGCACGCCGTCACGCACATCCGCCAGCCGCGGCAGCGGTCCTGGTCCACGAGGACGATGCCGTCCTCGACCCGCTTGTACATCGCTCCCGACGGGCAGGCCGAGACGCAGGCCGGGTTGAGACAGTGCTCGCACAGCCGGGGCAGGTGGAACAGGAAGGTCTGCTCGAACTCGAACTTGACATTCTCGGCCCACTCACCGGTCAGGTTCGGGTCGGCGCCGGCGTTCTCGGGCGCGCCGCCGAGGCCGTCCTCCCAGTTGGCGCCCCAGGTGATGGCGGTGGGCCTGCCGGTGAGGACCGAGCGGGGGTGGGCGACGGGGATGTCCTGCTGGGCGGGGGCGCTGACCAGGTTGTCGTAGTCGTAGGTGACCGGCTCGTAGTAGTCCTCGATGGACGGCAGGTCGGGGTTGGAGAACAACGACAGCAGGCGCTTGATCCGCCCGCCGGAGCGCAGGACGAGACGTCCGCGCTTGTCGAGCATCCAGCCGCCCTTCCACTGCTCCTGGTCCTCGTAGCGGCGCGGGTATCCGACGCCGGGCTTGGTCTCGACGTTGTTGAACCAGGCGTACTCGACACCGCTACGGTTGGTCCACGTCTGTTTGCAGGTCACCGAGCAGGTGTGGCAGCCGATGCACTTGTCGAGGTTCATCACCATCGCGATCTGGGCCATCACTCGCATGTCAGTACTCCACTTGCTGGCTGCGGCGGCGGATGACGGTGACCTCGTCGCGCTGGTTGCCGGTCGGGCCGTAGTAGTTGAAGGCGTAGGTGAACTGGGCGTAGCCGCCCGCGAGGTGGGTGGGCTTGAGCAGCAAGCGGGTCAGGGAGTTGTGGATGCCGCCGCGCTTGCCGGTGACCTCGGTCTTGGGCACGTTCACGTTGCGGTCCTGGGCGTGGTACATGTACACCGTTCCCTCGGGCATACGGTGGGTGACCACGGCCCGGGCGGCGACGACACCGTTGCGGTTGTACGCCTCGATCCACTCGTTGTCCTTTACGCCGATCTTCTCGGCGTCCTCCACCGACATCCAGATCGTGGGCCCACCACGGGACAGGTCGAGCATGTACTTGTTGTCCTGGTAGTTCGAGTGGATGGACCACTTCGAGTGCGGAGTCAGGTACCGGACCGTGACCTCCGCCCGGCCGTCCTCGCGCAGATGCTCGTCGCCGTAGTGCCGGGGCGTGTTCAACGGTGGCCGATAGACGGGGAGTTGTTCGCCGAGCTCGGCCATCCAGTCGTGCTGGACGAAGAAGTGCTGGCGGCCGGTGAGGGTGTGCCAGGGCTTCTTGTGCTCGGTGTTGATCACGAACGGGGAGTAGCGGCGCCCGCCGGTCTCACTGCCCGACCACTCGTAGGAGGTCATCACGGCGCGCGGCTGGGTACGGGTGTCGGCGAAGGTGATCCGCTCGGCCTCCCGCTCGGAGGCCAGCTCCACCAGGCCCTCGCTGCCGGTCTGCCGTTCCAGTTCGCGGAAGCCCTCGGTGGCCAGCCGCCCGTTGGTGGTGCCGGACAGCGCCAGGATCGCCTCGCACATGTCGGAGGCGGTGGCGAGCGAGGGCCGTCCGGCGGCGATGCCGTCCCTGACGGTGCCGTTGCGGTGCCGGAGTTCGTCGATCTCCTTGTTCGGGTGGACGGTGACGCCCTTGGTGGTGGTGCCCAGGGTGTCCAGCAGTGGGCCGACGGCTCGCATCTTCTGCGCGATCGTGGCGTAGTCCCGCTCGATGACGACCAGCTTGGGCATGGTGCGACCCGGGACCGGCTCGCACTCGCCGGCCTTCCAGTCCCGCACCACCCCGCCCGGCTGGGCGAGTTCGTCAGGGGTGTCGTGCGTGAGGGGCACGGCGAGGACGTCGGTGCGGGTGCCGAGGTGCTCGGCGGCCAGCTCGCTGAACCGGTCGGCGATGGTCAGGAGCGTGTCGTAGTCGGTGCGGGCCTGCCAGGGCGGGGCGATGGCCGGAGTGAAGGCGTGCACGAAGGGGTGCATGTCCGTGCTGGACAGGTCGTCCTTCTCGTACCAGGTCGCGGCCGGGAGGACGACGTCGGCGAGGAGGCCGGTGGAGGTCATCCGGAAGTCCATGCAGACCAGCAGGTCGAGCTTGCCCTCCGGCGCCTCCTCCCGCCACACCACCTCCTTCGGACGCCCCTCGGGCGGGGTCTCCTCGGAGCGGACCGCCGCGTCCGTGCCGAGCAGATGGCGCAGGAAGTACTCGTTGCCCTTGCCGGAGGAACCGAGCAGGTTCGCCCGCCACACGGTCAGCACGCGCGGGAAGTTGGCCGGGTTGTCGGGGTCCTCGGCGGCGAACCGCAGCCTGCCCGACTTCAGCTCGTCCACGATGTGGTCGGCGACCGGGCGCCCCTGGGCGGCGGCCTCGTCCGTCAGGTCCAGCGGGTTGCGGTCGAAGCCGGGGTGACCGGGGGTCCAGCCCAGCCGCACGGCCTGGGCCAGCGTGTCCGCGAACGCCTTGCCCTTGAAGCGTCCCTCGCCCAGCGGAGAGGCTAGCTCGTCGGGGCCGAACGCCTCGTAGCGCCACTGGTCGGAGTTGAGGTACCAGTACGACGTGCCGGCCATGTGACGGGTGGGCCGCTGCCAGTCGAAGGCGAACGACAGGTGCTGCTGCCCGGTGACCGGGCGGACCTTCTCCTGGCCGACGTAGTGCGCCCAGCCGCCGCCGTTGACGCCCTGGCAGCCGGTCATCGTGGTCAGCGCCAGGAAGGCCCGGTAGATGGTGTCGGAGTGGAACCAGTGGTTGGTGCCCGCGCCCATCGCGATCATGGAACGGCCGTTGGTGCGTTCCGCGTTGCGGGCGAACTCCCGGGCGATACGGGCCGCCTGATCGGCCGGCACCGACGTGATCGTCTCCTGCCAGGCCGGCGTATACGGCTGCGACGCGTCGTCGTAGGCCAGCGGCCAGACACCCGGCAGACCGGGCCGGGCCACCCCGTACTGCGCCAGCATCAGATCGAACACGGTGGTGACCAGCCGCCCGCCGATCCGGCGCACCGGGACACCCCGGACCATCGTCGAGCCGCCCTCGGTGACCCCCTCGTCGAACCGCGGCAGCGCCACCCGCACCAAGTCGTCCGCGTTGGCGAGCAGGCTCAACTCGGGCACGGTGTCACCCAGGTCGAGGTTCCAACGGCCCCGCCCGGTTTCCCCCCAGCGAAAGCCGAGCGAGCCGTTCGGCACGACCGGTTCGCCGGTGGCCGCGTCGATGAGGACGGTCTTGGACCCGGCGTGCTCCGTGTGGTGTCCCAGGTCGGCAGCGGTCAGGAACCCGTCCGGGACGAGACCGTGCTCGCCGTGCTCACGCAGCGCCACCAGGAACGGCGCATCGGTAAACGTCCTCAAGTACTGCTGGAAGTACGGCACTTCGCGGTCGATCAGGAACTCGCGCAGGATCACGTGGCGCCATGGCCATCGCCAGCGCGCCGTCCGTGCCCGGGTGCGGGGCGAGCCACTCGTCGGCGTGTTTGACGTTGTCGGCGTAGTCGGGGCTGACCGCGACGACCTTGGTGCCGTTGTAGCGGGTCTCGGTCAGGAAGTGCGCGTCCGGGGTGCGGGTCACCGGGATGTTGGAGCCCCACATGATCAGATAGCCGGCGTTCCACCAGTCCGCGGCCTCCGGCACGTCGGTCTGGTCGCCGAACACCTGCGGCGAGGCGATCGGCAGGTCGGCGTACCAGTCGTAGAACGACAGCAGGGTGCCGCCGATCAGCGACGTGTATCGGGCGCCGGCCGCGAAGGACGCCATCGACATCGCCGGGATCGGGGAGAAGCCGGCGACCCGGTCGGGGCCGTACGCCTTGATGGTGTGCACCTGAGCGGCGGCGATCAGCTCGCTGACCTCGTCCCAGTCGGCGCGCACCAGGCCGCCCTTGCCGCGGGCCCGTTTGTACGCCCGCGCCTTGGCGGGGTCGGAGGTGATCTCTGCCCAGGCCGCAACCGGGTCGCCCAGCCGCTTGCGGGCCTCGCGCCACAGCTTCAGCAGCGCTCCCCGGACGTAGGGGTAGCGGACCCGGCTGGGGGAGTAGGTGTACCAGGAGAACGATGCCCCGCGCGGGCAGCCGCGCGGCTCGTACTCGGGGCAGTCCGCGCCGATCGACGGGTAGTCGGTGGCCTGGTGCTCCCAGGTGATGATGCCGTCCTTGACGTACACCATCCAGGAGCACGAGCCCGTGCAGTTGACACCGTGGGTGGAGCGCACCACCTTGTCGTGCGCCCAGCGGTCGCGGTAGAAACCCTCCCACTTCGGGTCGCCCGTGCCGAACACGGCGCGTCCGTCGGCCGATACCTCGCGGCGGGTCAGCAGCCTGCGGGCGGCCAGCGGCCAGCCTTCACCGGCGCGCGGCGCCTGACGCCGTGCGTTCTGATCGTTCTCCATGACCCGGAACGCTAAGCGGCGCCGACCCTTGTGCACCTGGGGCAGGCGGTCCCTGCCGGATGACTTTCCGGCCCCATCCGGCCGGTCGCAATAGGGCCTGTTGGTCCCGGTGGTCAGGCCCGGTCGGCCAGTGAGTGGGTGTGGCCGGCGTTGCATGCTGGGCACTGATCGAACCGCAGATGCCCATCTGTACGACCGCGTTCCGTGCCCGCCAGACGGCCGATTCCCCCGTCCCCGGCTGCCGCGGGTGTAGCGCGTACGGCGCGTGGCGCCCGGTCCGGTCGTGCGTCCGGCCGCCACTCGCGGCCGGGCGCGGCATCATCCCTGGTCGCCCCGGACGATCCGCTGCCGCTGCTCGCGCAGATCGAACAGCGCAGCCCGGGAGCCTTCACCGTGGAGTACCTGGAACGCGGCCCCGAGACCTGGCGGCTCCGGCTCAGCCACCGCTGACCCGGACTCCGGTACAAGCCGAACCCCCACGTACTGACCGAACCCCAAATACACGAGGAAAGAAGGACAACACGTCATGGACGGACCAGACCGTCGGGCCGGAGCCCTGCTCGCCACGGTCGGAACAGCCCTGGGCGTCGCCGGACCGGTCATGGTGCTGCGCGGTCGCCGCGGCAGGAAGGAGATCCGTGCCGAGCCGGCCGCCCAGAAGATCACCTTCCCCGAGCGCGGTCTGCCTGCCGAACTCGCCGCCTACGCCGGCCGACGCGTGGAAACGGGTCCCGAGGCGCACGCCTACGCCGAGTTCATCAAGGGCAATCTCGCCCACGCCACCGGCGGCCGCACCTATGCCGAGATCACCACCGAGTTGCACGCCACCGGCGGTGACGACGAGAAGCTCTCCCAGCTGCGCCAGACCGCGTTCACGGGCCAGTCCCTGCGCGCCTCACTCATGTCCGCCTACCAGGCATGGCACCTGACGACCCTGGTCACGGGCCTGGGCGCCGCACTGACCGGCCTGGGCGTCGCCCTGGTAGGCACCGCTGACGCCCTGGCACCCCGCTCCCCGAACCACTCCTGAACATGGCGGCGGCCGGCGGTGACCGGGCCCGGACTCCGATTGTCCGGGCGCGCGCAGGGCGCACCCGGACGCACCCGTGAGGGCCCGCCACGTCGTCCGTCGTCCGCTGTCCGCTGTCCGCCCGTTCCGTCGCGCCTGTCGCGAGGAAGGACCTCGGCCCTGCGTGTGAAGACCATCGGCCACCGCGCCGGCCACCGCCGCCGGTGGATGCTGACGGCGACCGATCCGGAGGTAACCCGTGCACGACCACGTCGACCGCCATCGAGGTCGATTCCACCGCTGCCGTATGTGGTGGGTGACGCGCACGGTCCGGCCCGGTCACCGTCCGGCCGCCCGCCTCGTCTGCCCTGACTCCAGGGCGGCCGGACACAGCCCCCGGGCGCTGGGGAGGACTGCCCGATGAGCACCGCTGCACAGGCCATCCGCCGCCAGCGGCACGACGCGGCCGACCGGCCGTTCATCGTCATCTGGGAGTCCACCCGAGCCTGCCCGCTGGCCTGCCTGCACTGCCGCGCCGAGGCCGTGCCCGGCCGCGACCCGCGCGAGCTGGACACCGCCGCCGCGAAGGACCCGCTGGATCAGGTGGCCGCCTTCGGGCAGCCCGCCCCGCTGTTCGTGATCACCGGCGGCGACCCCTTCCAGCGCCCCGACCTGACCGAACTCATCGCCTACGGGCAGGAGATCGGGGTCCGGGTCGCGGTGTCCCCGTCCGGTACGCCGACGCTCACCGCGGAGCGGCTGCGGGAGGTTCACGCGGCGGGCGCGGTCGGGCTCTCGCTCAGTCTGGACGGTTCCACCGCCGAGATCCACGACACCTTCCGTGGCGTGCCCGGGGTGTTCCGGTGGACCCTGGAGGCCTGGGACGCGGCCCGCGCGATGGGCATGAAGGTGCAGATCAACACCACGGTCACCCGGCACAACCTGCACGACCTGCCCGACATCGTCCGTCTGGTCGCCGAGCACGGGGCGATGCTGTGGAGCGCCTTCTTCCTGGTGCCCACCGGTCGCGGCCGCCAACTCGGCGTTCCACCCCCGCCGAGACGGAGGACGTGCTCAACTTCGTCTACGACGTGGGCCCGACCGTGCCCGCCAAGACCACCGAGGCCCACCACTTTCGCCGCGTCGCCCTGCAACGTCAGATCCTCGCCGCCGCCGGCGACGACCACGTGGCGGTGCTCGGACTCGGCCCCCTCTACCGGGAGTTGCGCGAGCAGGCCGCCGAACTGGGCCTGGACGCCGGAACGCGCCGGGTACGGCGACCGCCGCTGGACGTCAACGCCGGCCGCGGCTTCGTCTTCGTCTCCCACACCGGCACCGTGCACCCGAGCGGCTTCCTGCCGCTGAGCGCGGGCAGCGTGCGCAAGACGCCGCTGACGTCGATCTACCGCACCTCACCTCTGTTCACCGCCCTGCGGGACGCCGACATGCTGGGCGGCCCTGTGCCCCGACACGCGCGCTCACCGGGTGCCGAGCGTCCCCCCGAGTTCGCGTCCCGTGACCAGCTCGGACTCGATGCGGACGAACATCGCGTCGCGCAGCGGCATCCACGAAGCGGGGCCGGCCTGGGACAGCCGCTCGTGCTCGGCGGGATCGGTCACCACGGTGGCCCGTCCGGTGACGACCACACTCCAGCCGGACCGGGTGGTCGCGTCGAACTCGTCCGCCTCGAAGGCGACCACGACGCCGTCGATGGCACGCACGAGGCCGGAGTCCGGCGAGGTGCGCAGCAGGACGGAGGTGTCCGTGTCCAGGGAGAAGTTGATGGGCAGGACCGCGGGCAGCGCCTGCCGGGTGTAGACCACGCGGCCGACCGGCACCTTGGCGAGCAGGCGCAGGCACTCCTGCCGGTCGAGTGTGCGAAAGGCGTCGTCCTGGAGCATCAGTCCATCGTGCCCATCGTCGTGCGGCGGGGGTAGGGCCGACCGGCCCCACCCCTTCGGGCCGTTCAGGCACGGCCCGAAGGGGCCGCCGTGCTACCACGGCCGCACGGGCTACCGGTACAGCAGGCCGTGCCGTGCACAGGGACTGCCGGGTCCCCGCCGCAGGGCCGTCCGTCCATCGGCCGGGACTGATGACCCATGCCGCCGGTGGCTCCTGGTGCGGACAGTGGTGACGGGACGCCGTACCGCAGGCAAGGGGCCCGTGGTGCGCGTGCGTTCCGGGTGGCCCAGTACCACCCTGGAGACGAAAAGGACGGACAATATGGCCCAGCCGTTGAAGTCGAAGAGCGGCAGCTCACCGTCGGGCGCGTCGGTGTCCAGCCGAGTGTGGCTGATGCTGGCCCTGGCCACGGTCGGCTTCGCCGTCAACTTCTGGGCGTGGGCGCTGCTCAGCCCGCTCGGCCCACGCTTCAAGGACAGCCTCGACCTGAGCTCGTTCCAGCAGTCGCTGCTGGTGGCGGTGCCCGTCGTGGTCGGCTCCCTGGGCCGCATCCCCGTCGGCGCGCTGACGGACCGGTTCGGCGGCCGGGTCATGTTCCCGATCGTGTCCGCCGCCACCATCGTTCCCGTGCTCTACCTCGGCCTGGCCGGGCACTCCTCCCTCGCCGCCCTGCTGGCCGGCGGATTCTTCCTCGGCATCGGCGGCACCGCCTTCGCCGTCGGCGTGCCCTTCGTCAACGCCTGGTTCCCGCCCGAGCGGCGCGGCCTTGCCATCGGCGTCTTCGGCGCCGGTATGGGCGGCACCGCGATCAGCGCCCTGACCACGGTGAAGCTGGTCGACGCGAACAGCATGTCCACCCCCTTCCTGATCACCGCGGCCGTGCTCGCGGCATACGCCGTCGTGGCGGCGCTCGTGCTGCGGGACGCCCCCGGCCGCACCGTGCCGGCCGAGCCGCTCACCCGCCGTCTGGCGGCCACCCTCGAGCTCGGCATCACCTGGCAGGCGTCCGCGCTGTACGCGGTCGCGTTCGGCGGCTACGTCGCCTTCTCCGTCTACCTGCCCACCTACCTCAAGACCGGCTACGGGCTGACCCAGGCCGACGCCGCGAACCGCATGGCCGGGTTCGTGCTCCTGGCGGTGGCCATGCGCCCGATGGGCGGCTGGCTGTCGGACCGTATCGGCCCGGTCCGGGTGCTGGCCGGCTCGCTGACCGCGGTCGTGGCCGGGGCGGTCGTACAGTCGTTCACCCTGGACCTGGCGCCGGTCGGCACCCTCGCCTTCCTGACCATGGCCGCCGCGCTCGGCGCGGGCAGCGGGGCGACCTTCGCCCCGGTGGCCCAGCGGACCCCGGCCAACCAGGTCGGCTCCGTCACCGGCGTGGTCGGCGCCGCGGGCGGCCTGGGCGGCTTCCTGCCGCCGCTGGTGATGGGCTCGCTGTACGGCCGGTATGGAACGTACGCGACAGGACTGGTCCTGCTGGCGATCGTGGCCGCCGCCGCGCTGGCCTACACCCTCACCGGTGTTCGTGCCGCAGCCGAGGGCGGCGAGCGCGAGCCGCGCACCGGCCGCCGTCGCGAGCACCGCGCCGCGGGCACCACAGCGTGAGGGGAAGGGATGCGAACGGCGCTGTGCGCAATGACGGCAGGCTGAGGAACGTTCGAGACAACGACGGGTTCGAGCAAGAGGGAGACGAGGCCCGGTGTGCGAGTACTGCGGTTGCCAGTCGCTCACAGCCATCGATGAACTGACCCGGGAGCACGAAGAGGTCGTCCGCCTGATCAGCCACCTCCGTCCCGCCCATCAGGAGGGCGGGACGGACCGGATGGCGGAGGTCAGCCGGGAGATCGCGAGGGTGCTCGGCCCGCACACCCAGGTCGAGGAGCACGGCCTGTTCCCCGCCCTGGCCGGGGACTTCCCCGACCAGATCGCCGCCCTGGAGGCCGAGCACCGCCGCATCGAGGCGGTGCTCGCCGAGGCCGCCGACGGTGCGACACCCCCCGACCCGACGTGGCCGGACCGGCTGATGGCCGCGATGGCCCTGCTGCGCGACCACATCCTCAAGGAACAGGACGGCGTCTTCCCGGCCGCACTCGCGGGCCTCAGCACCGATCAGTGGGAGGCCGTCGAGGCCACGCGGGCCCAGGCGGGCAGCACCCTGTCCCGGCCGGCCGCCTGAATCCCACGCTCCTCCGCCCTCGACACGGCAGCACACCCCTGAGCCTCGTACCCCCGCCCAGCGCGAGCGGGGGTACGAGGCTTGGCCGGCGCGTGCACGGCCACGCGGAGCCGGGGTGGCCGGTGCCCTGCACGCAGACGATCCCCACCGCGCCTGGCGTGGTTCGTGGTGTGGCTGTTGACCCTGGCAGCGGGGTCCGGCACCGGCGGCATCCTGCTGTGGGTCGTCCTGCCCTACATCGCCCTCGCCGTCTTCGTCCTCGGCCACATCTGGCGCTACCGCTACGACAAGTTCGGCTGGACCACCCGCTCCTCCCCGCTCTACGAACGGCGGCTGCTGCGCATCGGCAGCCCCCTGTTCCACTTCGGCATCCTCGTCGTCCTGCTCGGCCA
This sequence comes from Streptomyces sp. NBC_00637, assembly GCF_045161545.1. Classification (NCBI taxonomy): domain Bacteria; kingdom Bacillati; phylum Actinomycetota; class Actinomycetes; order Kitasatosporales; family Streptomycetaceae; genus Streptomyces; species Streptomyces sp. NBC_00637. The sequence continues at coordinate 7,454,413 of NZ_CP109046.1, forward strand.
CATCTGCGGCCTGGTCATCCCCAAGAGCTGCACCGAAGCGGTGGGCATCAGCGAGCACGCCTACCACGTCTCCGCCGTCGTGCTCGGCACGATCGCGGGCGTGGCCACCGTGGCCGGCTTGGCCATCCTGATCAACCGACGCCGCATCGTCGGCCCGGTCTTCTCCGCCACCACCCGCAACGACAAGGCCATGTACGTCGTGCAGCACGTGGTCCGGGTCGGTGCCCGAGAGCAGGCTGCGGGGCAGTTCGCTGCTCGCGGACAGCCACCGCTCCCGGCGGCGGCTGTCCTCGTACAGGCGGGCGTTGTCGATCGCGACGCCCGCCGCGGCCGCCAGGGTGCGCAGCACGGCCTCGTCCTCGTCGTCGAATTCCGCGCCGCCGCGCTTGTCGGTCAGGTACAGGTTTCCGAAGACCTGGTCGCGCACCCGCACCGGCGCACCGAGGAAGGTCGTCATCGGAGGATGCCCCTTGGACAAGCCCACAGTGCGCTGGGCGCAGTCCGATGCTGAATTGCAAAATTTCGCAATTGGTTAGATGCTGTATTGGCTGCGCTCGCAAGTAGCCGCTTGCGCAGCCTCCGCTTCTGCCCCGGGGGAGGGGCCTTGCAGGGAAGGCCGAGGGATCGTGTCCGTTCCGCTCTACCAGGCCAAGGCCGAGTTCTTCCGGATGCTCGGACATCCCGTACGGATACGGGTCCTGGAGCTGCTGCAGAACGGGCCGATGCCGGTACGCGACCTGCTCGCCGCCATCGACGTGGAACCCTCCGGCCTGTCCCAGCAGCTGGCGGTCCTGCGCCGCTCGGGGATCGTCAGAGCGACCCGGAACGGCTCGACGGTCGTCTATGAGCTGGCCGGCGGCGACGTTGCCGACCTGATGAAGGCGGCGCGGCGGATCCTCACCGAGATGCTGACCGGGCGGGGCGAGCTGCTGGCCGAACTGCGGGAAGACGGGGCTGCCGCGCGATGACCACGGGATTCAGCTGGGCGCGGGCCCGGATCGTGTCGCTGCTGCCCGGTCGCGCCGACCTCGCGGAGATCCGGCGTGACCCCCGCCGGGACCTGCTCGCCGGCCTCACCGTGGCGGTCGTCGCGCTGCCGCTCGCGCTGGGCTTCGGTGTCTCCTCCGGGCTCGGCGCGGCGGCGGGGCTCGCGACCGCGGTGGTCGCGGGCGCGCTCGCAGCGGTGTTCGGCGGGTCCAGCCTCCAGGTGTCCGGCCCGACCGGCGCCATGACGGTCGTCCTGGTGCCGATCGTCGGCCGGTACGGCCCGGGTGGGGTGCTCACCGTCGGCCTGATGGCGGGCGTCATGCTCGTCGTCCTGGCCGTGCTCCGAGCCGGAAAGTACATGCAGTACGTGCCCGCCCCCGTCGTCGAGGGCTTCACCCTCGGCATCGCCTGCGTGATCGGCCTGCAGCAGGTCCCGAACGCGCTCGGCGTGCCCAGGCCCGAAGGTGACCGCGTGCTGGTGGTGACCTGGCGGGCAGTCGGGGAGTTCGCGCAGCATCCGAACTGGACGGCCGTCGGCTTCGCGGTCGCGGTGGCCGCGGTCATGCTGCTCGGCGCCCGGTGGCGGCCGACCGTGCCGTTCTCGATCGTCGCCGTGATCGCGGCGACGATCGTGGCACGGCTGGCCCACCTGGACGAGGCGAAGCCGATCGGCGACCTCCCCTCGGGCCTGCCCGTGCCCTCCCTGTCCTTCCTCGACCTCGGCTCGCTCGGCACCCTGCTCGCTCCCGCCGTGGTGGTCGCCGCCCTGGCCGCCTTGGAGTCGCTGCTGTCGGCGTCGGTCGCGGACGGCATGACCGTGGGCCAAAAACACGACCCTGACCGGGAGCTGTTCGGGCAGGGGCTGGCCAACATCGCCGCCCCGCTGTTCGGCGGCGTACCGGCAACCGGCGCGATCGCCCGCACCGCGGTCAACGTCCGCACCGGAGCCCGCTCCCGCCTCGCCGCCCTCACCCACGCCGCCGTCCTCGCCGTGATCGTCCTCGCGGCCGCACCGCTGGTCTCGAGGATCCCGCTGGCCGCGCTGGCGGGCGTACTGCTGGCCACCGCGATCCGCATGGTCGAGGTCGGCTCGCTGCGGGCGATGGCCAAGGCCACCCGCTCGGATGCGTTCATCCTCGTCCTGACCGCGGTGGCGACCCTGGTCCTGGACCTCGTCTACGCCGTGATCATCGGCCTCGTCGTCGCGGGCGCCCTCGCCCTGCGCGCCGTCGCCCAGCAGGCCCGCTTCGACCAGGTGCCGCTCGAGACGGGTGACCACAGCGCCGAGGAACACGCCCTGCTCGCCGAACACATCGTGGCGTACCGCATCGACGGACCACTGTTCTTCGCCGCCGCGCACCGCTTCCTGCTGGAGCTGACCGAGGTCGCCGACGTCCGCGTGGTGATCCTGCGCATGTCGCGGGTGTCGACCATGGACGTCACCGGCGCCCTGGTCCTCAAGGACGCGGTGGAGAAGCTGCAGCGGCGCGGCATCCTCGTCCTCGCCTCCGCCATACGCCCCGGCCAGCGTCAGGTCCTGGACTCGGTCGGCGCGCTGGACCTGCTGCGGCACGCAGGCCGGGAGTACGCCACCACCCCCGAGGCGATCCGGGCCGCCCGCGACCACCTGGAGACGGCCGGAGTGCTGCCCGCCCTTGCCGCCCGGACGTCCCGGACTTCAAGCGAGGAAGCCCTGTGACCGTTGCGCTCTCCGTACCGGCCGAGGTGATCAACCACCCCGACGAGGCCGCCCTCCCCCATTCCCTCGAGGACGTGAGAGCTGCCCCCATCCGGCGCACGCGCTGGAGTCGCGGCCCGCACGACACCCTGCTGCGCCTGCACTCCAAGATGGTCACCGGTTTCCGTCTCGCCCGTGCGGAGGCGTGATGTCCACACAGCTCGAAACACTGCCCCACCGGCACGTGCTCACGCTGCCCAACGCACCGTCCGCCGTCCGTCTGGCCCGCGAGACCGCCGAAGGCGCGCTGCTCGAATGGGGGATAGGCCTTCGCCACCCCACGGTCGACCCGGCCCTGCTGATCCTCAGCGAGCTGGTCACCAACACCGTGAGGCACGCCGCTCTCCTCTCCCCGCAGGTCACGGTGATCTACGCGGCGGGCCATGACTGTCTGGCCTTCGCCGTCCACGACCGTCACCCCTACCAGCCCCCGCTGTACGGCGCCGTCACGGGGACCGGCGCCGGGGGCATCGGCACGGTCATGGAACTGGTCCTCGGCCTGGGCGGCAGCGCCGTCGTCCGCGCGGATGCCGACGGCGGCGGCAAGAGCATCTGGATCACCCTCCCCCTCTGAACCCCAACAGGCCGCACACGCAGGGAAGTTCACCACCATGACGATCGACTGGCGCTACACCGTCGAGGAGAACCTCGGCGTCCTCTCCGTCGCGGGATACCTGGGCCCGGACGGCGTCCACCGCTTCACCGGCGCCGTCGGCTGGGCCCTGGCCCGCGGCACGGGACCGCTCATCGTGGATCTCACGGACCTGCGCGGCTGGTCGGCCGAGGGACAGCGGGCAATCACCGAGGCCGCCCGCCGCCTCGCCGCGGGCGGCCGGAGCCTGGAGCTGGCCGCGATCCCGCCCGACGGCTCCCTCGTCCCCGAAGGAGACAGCCCGCCCGTCCCCGTGCACGCCGACCTGACCGCCGCGCTCGCCGCGCACCACGCAGCGCACGAGGAGCCGGCGGAGGCACGGCACGAGTGGCGTACGACAGGATGGCCGGGCGGGCAGTGACCCCCCGCTTCGACTGTCAGCAACGGCGCGAGGTCGACGGCATGAACCCGTGGAACCTGCGCGAGCTCGACCAGGCCCTGAGATCCGGCTGGGCTGCCGCCTGACGGCCATGCCGACTGGCGACCGTGTACCCCAGATTGGCAGCGCTGTCACATCCCCGTATCGAACTCGACCTGCGCGCGGACAGTTCCCACAGCACGCGTGCCTCGCCGCACCGCGGCCAGGAACCGTCCAGGCCGACGGCGGCGAGTCGGCACTTGAGGCGGCAGGCAGGGCACGTCAGCCATCGCGACCCCCGCGCCACGCAGCGGAATGATTCTCCCGTCGGCCCCCCCGCACGTGCCGGCCTCCCCGCACCTATGGAGTTGCTAATCTTGGCAATTGTTGAGGCCGTCACCGCTGACCAGGGGCGGCTCGATTCTCGTGCACGGATTCGGCGCAGCTGCCGGCGCAGGCGAGGACGGGCCGCGTGTGTGGGGACGAACGGGTAAATGCGATGCGCCAAGGACCGGCCGGGACGGCCGTGCTGCTTCGCCGGGGAGAGGAGGGCACGATGAGCACGCCGCTGTACCAGCTGAAGGCTGAGTTCTTCAAGACGCTGGGCCATCCGGCCCGCATCCGGGTCCTGGAGCTGCTGAGCGAGCGCGAGCACGCGGTGGCGGAGATGCTGCCCGAGGTGGGCATCGAGGCGGCGCACCTGTCCCAGCAGCTGGCCGTGTTGCGCCGGGCGAACCTGGTGGTGACCCGCAAGGAGGGCTCCACCGTGTACTACTCGCTGACCAGCCCACACATCGCCGAACTGCTGCGCGTAGCGCGCACCATCCTGTCCGGTGTGTTGGCCGGGCAGGCCGAGCTGCTCGCCGATCTCCAGGCCGCCCGACAGGAGGCGAAACCGCCGTCATAGCAGCAGCCCTCGATCGACGGTCGCCATCCTCGGAGTTGACAGCCCTCTGCCTGACGGGAGGGCAGGCGGGCGGCTGTCTTCCATCCGGTGCACGAGGCCGAGCGGTGCGGAGCGCGGCTGGTGGCTCGCCCCGGCATACGGACGTGGCGCTGGCGAGCGGGCCGTGACGTGCAACTGGCCCAGCCGCTGCGGCGCATGGTGGCCACGAGGGGCGAGCCCGGCTGGTCGCGATCGGACTGCGCGATCAACTGCGGGGAGTGCGCGGGCGGGTCCCACGGTGCGTCGGGCCAGTGTTCGTCCTGGCCGGCCTGGGGTTCACGTGGAAGGCGGGCGCGGCGCCGCTGCACGCCGGTCTGCCGCATGCACATCCCCAAGCGCCAAGCCACGTCTCGGCGTTGGTCAACTGCGGCCATGGTCAACCTCGGCACTGTGGGTGTCGCCCACCCTGATCGGAGGCTGACCGTCATCGTCTGGATCACAGAGGGCACCTGGCCCGCGACCATTGAGGCCGTCCGGGCCCACGAGCTCGACGGTGCCGACCTCTTGCTGCTGCTTGTGACCCCGGCCGAGGTGCCGGGCGCGGCGCACGGCGCGTTCGCCGGCCTGCTCGGGCGCGGCCGCCCGGAGCGCTGCCCTGGCACGCGGGTGGAGCAGTTGGCCGCCGCCTCCGCTGGCACCAGATCCTTGCCGAAGCTGCGCAGCGGCTGGGCCGACCGTGTACCCGCGTCGAGCGCACACTCCGCGTCGTGCGGAAAGTCGTTGGGCCGCCGAGGGGGCCGACCCGCTCGTCCTGACTTGTGATGGCGACCGCACCCACCTGGGCCGTGCAAGCCTTGGGCCTGCGGACCGCTTCATCGTCGACCATGCGCCTTGCCCGGTCTTGCTGGTCCGGCCTGAGGCCGCGCTCGGGATCGCCACGCCCCCGCGCCCGCCGCCGCACCCACCGCACCACCGCTAGGCTTCCCGCGACGGGCGCTCATCGCCGTCGACTACATCGGGCTCAGATGCACTCCGGGAAGGGCGCCTGACAGGTGAAATGCCTGGTCAGGCGCCCTTTTTTGGCGTCTAGAAAAAGCCCAGTTTCTTCGGCGAGTACGACACGAGGAGGTTCTTCGTCTGCTGGTAGTGCTCCAGCATCATCTTGTGTGTCTCGCGGCCGATGCCCGACTGCTTGTAGCCGCCGAAGGCCGCGTGGGCCGGGTACGCGTGGTAGCAGTTCGTCCAGACGCGCCCCGCCTGGATCGCCCGGCCCGCGCGGTACGCCGTGTTGATGTCACGGGTCCACACGCCCGCCCCGAGGCCGTACAGCGTGTCGTTCGCGATCTTGATGGCGTCGTCGAAGTCGTCGAACGAGGCCACCGAGACCACCGGTCCGAAGATCTCCTCCTGGAAGACCCGCATACGGTTGTCGCCCTCGAAGATCGTCGGGCGGACGTAGTAACCACCCTTCAAGTCACCGTCGTACTCGGCGCGTTCACCACCGGTGAGGATCTTGGCGCCCTCCTCCCGGCCGATGTCGATGTACGAGAGGATCTTGGCGAGCTGATCGCTGGACGCCTGGGCGCCGATCATCGTGTCCGTGTCCAGCGGATGACCGGGCTTGATCAGCTCGGTGCGGGCGACGGCCGCCTCGATGAACTCACCGTAGTTGCCGCGCTGGATCAGCCCACGCGACGGGCAGGTGCACACCTCGCCCTGGTTGAGCGCGAACATGGTGAAGCCCTCGAGCGCCTTGTCGCGCAGGTCGTCGTCCTTCTCCCACACGTCGTCGAAGAAGATGTTCGGCGACTTGCCGCCCAGTTCCAGCGTGACGGGCTTGAGGTTCTGCGAGGCGTACTGCATGATCAGCCGCCCCGTCGACGTCTCGCCCGTGAACGCGATCTTCGCCACGCGCGGGCTGGACGCGAGGGGCTTGCCCGCTTCCTCGCCGAAGCCGTTGACGATGTTCACCACACCCGGGGGCAGCAGGTCGGCGACCAGACTCATCCAGTAGTGCAGTGACACGGGAGTCTGCTCGGCGGGCTTGATGACCACCGCGTTGCCCGCCGCGAGCGCCGGGGCGAGCTTCCAAGTGGCCATCAGGATGGGGAAGTTCCAGGGGATGATCTGCGCGACGACACCGAGCGGCTCGTGGAAGTGGTACGCCACCGTGTCGTCGTCGACCTCGCTGAGCGCACCCTCCTGAGCGCGGACCGCGCCGGCGAAGTAGCGGAAGTGGTCGATGGCCAGCGGGATGTCCGCCGCCAGCGTCTCGCGGACGGGTTTGCCGTTCTCCCAGCTCTCCGCGACCGCCAGGGGCTCCAGATGTGCCTCCATCCGGTCGGCGATCTTCAGCAGGATGTCGGAGCGCTCGGTCGCCGAGGTGCGGCCCCAGCCGGGCGCGGCCGCGTGCGCCGCGTCGAGTGCCCGCTCCACGTCCTCCTCCGTACCGCGCGCCACCTCGGTGAACGTCTCGCCGTTCACCGGTGACGGGTTGTCGAAGTACCGGCCCCGAGCCGGGGGAACGTAGGCGCCGCCGATGTAGTGGTCGTAACGCGTCTGGTAGGAGACGATCGCGCCCTCGGTGCCGGGCGCCGCGTAACGGGTCATCCTGCTCTGCCTCCTCAGCAGCGCTGCCCGCCGTTGGGCAGCTCTGCGCGGAAGGCTAGGGAGGCGGACGTTGCATGCACGTTGCGCCGCCGAACGACGAACGACGAACCCCGAACCCCGAAGCCCGAAGCCGGAAGCCTGACCCCGGCCGCCGGCCGCCCGACGCCGTCCTCCCGACGTTGGACGACGCCGTCCTCCCGACGTTGGACGACGCCGTCCTCCCGACGTCGGACGGGAGGCTTCGCCTGCGACGTCTCGTCTGCGGACGCCGATTCTGCGGACAGCTCGCGGACGTCGTGCTCCCGACGTGTCGTCCGGCCTACGGGTGCGGCCATCCGGTCGGCGCCGTCAGCTCCGACTCGAGGGACGCGACGCGGGCCCGTATCGCGGCTGTCGGCCGGGCCGCCGCGAGCGCCCGCCACACGTCGAGGTCGTCCTCGCCCCACGGCGCGTGCGCCCAGTCCGCCAGCAGATCGGGGTCGCCGCACGCGATCAGCGCGGCACGCAGCCCCTCGGCGAGGACACGCCTGAGCCGCGCCACCGCCGGTGCCTGGGACGAGGGCAACGGCGGCCCGGTGTACGCCGACAGGGCCGCCGTGACCGCGCCGGCCGCCAGCCTTCGTTCGACGACGGCGACATCCGACTCGCAGGCGACGGTGAGCCGGTAGGGGCGCGAGGCCAGCAGCCCGGGGCCCAGCACCCCGCGCAGCCGGGCGAGTTCGGCCCGCAGCGTGACCGGGGTGACCGACTCGTCCTCGTACAGCGCGCACAGCAGCTCGTCGCCCGTCAGGCCCTCGGGGTGGCGAGCCAGCAGCACGAGGATCTCGCTGTGCCGCCGGCTCAGCCTGATGTCCCGGCCGCCGGTGACCAGACGCGCGTCGTCGCGGCCCAGCACGGTCAGCCGTGGTGCGTCGACGGCCGGCCGCTCCGGGGCGAGCAGCGCGAGGTGCGCCTCCGCGGCCCGCGCGACGGCCTGCACGAAGCCCAGGCTGTGCGGATGCGCCAGTCCGTCCCCGCCCGTGATGTCGACGGCACCCAGCACCCGTCCGGTCCGCGGATCGTGCACCGGGGCGGCGGCGCACGTCCATGGCTGCACCCGCCGGATGAAGTGCTCGGCCGCGAACACCTGCACCGGCCGGTCCAGGGCGACCGCCGTGCCCGGCGCGTTCGTCCCGACCGCGCTCTCCGCCCATCGCGCACCCGGCACGAAGTTCATCCGCCCCGCCTGCCGCCGGGTCGCCGCGTGACCCTCGACCCACAACAGCCTGCCGTGCGCGTCGCACACCGCCAGCAGATGCTCTCCGTCGGCCGCGAACGTGCCCATCAACTCACGGAACAGGGGCATCACCCGCGCCAGCGGATGCTCGGACCGGTAGGCGCCGAGGTCGCCGTCGGTCAGCTCGACGCTCGCGGTGCCGTCGGGGCCGACGCCGGCCCGCGCGGAACGCCGCCAGGAGTCGGCCACGACGGCACGCACCGGCCGCGCCACGGTGCCCGCCACGGTGAACGTCTCATGCGCCCGCCGCAGGACGCGCACCCGCTCGGCGGGGTCGGCGCCCCGTTCCAGGGCCACCCAGGGATCGGTCAACTCGTCCTCCCGGCAGGCGATACGGCTGAAGACATCGTCACTCCGGGTGCGCGGACCGACAACCGTTCGGACGACGCCACTCCGAAGTGGCCATCCGCTTTCGGCCCGGCCCGGCCCGGCCTGATCCGGTCCGGTCCGGGTCAGGCTCGGCCGACGAGCATCAGGTAGCGGGCCCAATCCCAGTCGGCACCGGGATCGGTGTGGTCGGTGCCCGGCACCTCGTAGTGGCCGATGATGTGCGCCCGGTCCTTCGGGATGCCGTAACGGTCGCAGACAGACGCCGTCAGTCGGGCGGACCCCTCGTAGAGGGCGTCGGTGAAGTAGATCGGTCTGTCCACCCACCCTTCGTGCTCGATGCCGATGCTGCGGGTGTTGTAGTCCCAGTTCCCGGCATGCCAGGCGATGTCGGACTCGCGCACGCACTGCGCCACATGACCGTCCACGGAGCGCACGACGTAGTGCGCGGACACCTTCTTCCGTGGGTTCTGGAAGACGCTCAGGGCTTTGGCGTAGAGGGTCTGGGTGACATGGATGACGACGCGGTCGACGGGATGGGTGGTGGGGCGGTTCGCCGCCGTGCGATTGGCGGCGGTGGCGGGCTGCCATTCGGCGAGCGGGTAGTCGACGGTCCGGGGCCCGGCGCCCGCCGGCGTCTCGGGCAGCAGCGCGTACGGAACGGCGGCGAGGGCGGCGCCGCGCAGAATCTGTCGTCGGCCGGGGAGAGTCCTTGCTCGTTCCACAGTGGTGCTGCCTTTCGGGGTCGCTGACGTCCGGCGGGCGGCACCGGAGGGCGTGCGGGGCGTCGGTCCATCGGGTACGGGCCCGACTCTCCGAGCCCGTGAACCCGCACAGGCCACTGCCACTGCCACTGCGACCGTCGCTGGGCGGCGGCTGTGTCCCGCACGCATTACGCTACGGCGCCGGCGGGTCGGTCAGGCGGACACGCCGTGCTTAGGTGGACGAGCACGCAACTGTGGACAACTCGCTCACCCGAAGGGGGAGTTCCAGACCCGATCGGCCCTGCGCCGCTGTCCCGATCGGCTTCTCACCGCTGGCCCGATGGGCCACTCGCGCCTGTGCGGACCGGTCCCTCACCGCTCGCTGTCCGAACCGGTACCTGATCGCTGTCCGGAGCGGCCGGCCCCCGGCCCCCTGGGCGGGAGGACGCCCGCCCGCGACACGACCGGTCGCCGGCCACGTCCGCTCAGGGCCGCTCAGCCACCGCCGCCGGATCGTCCAGCACGGCCCGCACCACCGAGTGCGCGGCCCCGAGCAACGGGCCCTCGGGACCCAGCCGGGAGACGGACACGGGACGGGCGGGCCCCGCCGTACGCCGGGAGAGCTCGGTCTCGAGCGACGGCAGCAGCCACGGTGCCAGCCCGGCGAGGGCGCCGCCGAGCACGACGCCCTCCGGGTCCAGGAGATTGAGTGCCCCGGTGAGCGCGATGCCGAGGGCCGTGCCCGCCTCGCGCAGCGCCCGCCGTACGTCCGGGTCACCGTCCGCGGCGCGGCCCGCGAGGAGTCCGACGCGGTCCTCGCCCGGTTCCAGCCCGGCGGCGCGCAGCACCGCCTCCTCCCCGGCGTACTGCTCCAGACATCCGCGCCCGCCGCACCCGCACTCCGGTCCGTCGGGGTGCACCGGCACATGGCCCAGCTCACCGGCGAAGCCGCGGGTGCCGCGCAGCAGGCTGCCGTCCACGACGAGCGCGGCACCGATGCCGATCTCGGCCGACACGTGCAGGAAGTCCCCCGGAGTGTCCGCGCCGAGCCAGAGTTCGGCCAGCCCGCCGAAGTTGGCCTCGTTGTCCACCGTCAGCGGGAACTCCCCGGGCAGCAACGCGCCGAGGTCGACGTCCTGCCAGTCGAGGTTCGGCGCGCGGACGACCGTACGGGCGTCGCGGGCGACCAGGCCGGGGACCGCCACGGCGAGTCCGGCCGGCCACAGCCCCTCGCGCTCGGCCTCGGCGATCACCTGGCGCACGAGCGCCGTCAGTTCTCCGACCACCGGCTCGGGGGAGCGGCCCCGGTTCGTGCCGTGCCGCACGGCGCGCACCCGCACCTCGCCGCGCAGATCGACGGCGCAGGCCGCCAGGTGATCCACGCCGATCTCGGCACCTATGCCCGACGGACCGCGCCCGCTGACGGCCAGCGCCGAGCCCGGGCGGCCCACCCGGCCCGGCCGCTCGGGGCCCAGCTCCTCCAGCAGTCCGGTGCGTATGAGTTCGTCGACGAGCGTCGAGACCGCTGCCCGGGTCAGGCCGATGCGTGAGGCGACCCCCGCGCGCGAGAGCGGTCCCTCGGCGCTCACGGCGTGCATCACCCGGGCCAGGTTGCGGCGGCGCATGCCCTGCTGGGTGTCGGGCAGTGCGCGCCCCGGGCCGGTCGGCCGGGCCTCGTGCAGCGGTGCGGTCATGCCTCCGTCGATTCGTCGATGCTCAGTGGGCGTCCGTGCTCCGGTCCAGCAGCGGGGCCGCGTCGGAGAGTACCCCGGCGATCCTGGCCAGCGCCGCCTCGTCCCGCTCGACGGCGTCGAGCACCGGGCCCCGGGTGGTGTTCCAGCGGCGGGCGACGGCGGCCGGGTCCTCGCCGGTCAGCAGGCCCGCCGCCTGCGCGGCGGCCCCGAGTGCGACGAGCTCCTTGGCCTCGGGCACCTGGACCGGGCGTCCGGACAGCCGGCGCACGGTCTGCTGCCAGGCCGCGCCCCGGGCGCCACCGCCGATCAGCAGCAGGGGTGCCGAACGGTCCGCGTCCTCGTCGAGGACCAGGTCCAGTGCGCCGAGCAGGGAGTGCACGGCGCCGTCGTAGGCGGCCTGGAGCAGCTGGCCGGCGGTCGTGTCGTGGCGCAGACCGTGCAGGATGCCCGAGGCGCTCGGCAGGTTCGGGGTGCGTTCGCCGTCCAGGAAGGGCAGCAGCGTGACGTCCGCGGTGGGCTCCACGGCCTCGCGGTCCAGGCCCAGCAGGGCGGCGACGCGGTCGACGGCGAGCGTGCAGTTCAGGGTGCAGGCCAGCGGCAGCCAGTCGCCGTGCGCGTCGGCGAATCCGGCCACGGTGCCGGTGGGGTCGGTGGGGCGGCGTTTGGCCACCGCGTACACCGTGCCGGAGGTGCCGAGGCTCAGCACGGGCGTCCCGGGACGCAGCCCGAGGCCCAGCGCCGCCGCCGCGTTGTCCCCGGTGCCCGGGGCGACCAGGGTGCCCTTGGCGAAGGGCAGGTCGTGGCTGTCGCGGACGGTGCCCGCCATTTCCCCGGGCCGCACCACGCGGGGCAGCAGCGCCGGGTCGAGTCCCACGTGGGCGAGGATCTCCGCGTCGTACGACTCGGTCGCGGACGCCCACCAGCCGGTGCCGGAGGCGTCACCGCGGTCGGTGGTCCCCTCGCCCGTCAGGCGCTCGGTGAGGTAGTCGTGGGGGAGGCGTACGGCCTTCGTGGCGCGCAGGGCCTCCGGCTCGTGCTCCGCCAGCCAGGCCCACTTCGTGACGGTGAAGGACGCGGCCGGGACGGACCCGGTGCGTTCCGCCCAGAACTTCGCCCCGCCCAGTTCCTCGGTCAGCCGACGGGCCTGCGGGGCCGAGCGCACGTCGTTCCACAGCAGCGCCGGGCGCACCGGCTCGCCGCGCTCGTCCAGGGTGACGAGCCCGTGCTGCTGCCCGCCGACCGATACCGCGGCGGCCTCGCGGGCCGCGTCGCCGCACTGGTGCAGGGCCTCACGCAGGGCGTCCCACCACTGGCGGGGGTCGCTCTCGCGGCCGGCTCCGGCGGAGACCGTGTGCGGTGCCTGGCCGCTCGCGACGACCTGGCCGGTGGCCGCGTCGACGACCAGCGCCTTCGTGGACTGGGTGGACGTGTCCACGCCGACGACGAGCGGACCCTCGGCTGCTGACATCGGGCTCTCCCTCAAGTTTTTACCGCGGCTCTGCGGGATCTGTCTTCCCAGAGATGCGTCCGCATACTAATTTGTAAACTGCCATGACGAAATAGTCAGCGCCACAGTCTTCACGCAAGGAGCCGCAGCATGAGCTACCAGCCCACCCCCGATGACAGGTTCACCTTCGGCCTGTGGACCGTCGGCTGGCAGGGAAGGGACCCGTTCGGTGACGCCACGCGGCGTGCCCTGGACCCGGTCGAATCGGTGCAGCGCCTGGCCGAGCTGGGCGCCTACGGTGTGACCTTCCACGACGACGACCTGATCCCCTTCGGGTCCTCCGAGAGCGAGCGCGAGGAGCACATCAAGCGCTTCCGCCAGGCCCTGGACACCACCGGCATGACGGTGCCGATGGCCACCACCAACCTCTTCACGCACCCCGTCTTCAAGGACGGCGCGTTCACGGCGAACGACCGTGACGTGCGTCGCTACGCCCTGCGCAAGACGATCCGCAACATCGACCTTGCCGTCGAACTCGGTGCGAAGACCTACGTCGCCTGGGGCGGCCGTGAGGGCGCGGAGTCCGGCGCCGCCAAGGACGTACGGGTGGCCCTCGACCGCATGAAGGAGGCCTTCGACCTGCTGGGCGAGTACGTGACCTCCCAGGGCTACGACCTGAAGTTCGCCATCGAGCCCAAGCCGAACGAGCCGCGCGGCGACATCCTGCTCCCCACCGTCGGCCACGCCCTGGCCTTCATCGAGCGCCTGGAGCGCCCGGAGCTGTACGGGGTGAACCCCGAAGTGGGCCACGAGCAGATGGCCGGGCTCAACTTCACGCATGGCATCGCCCAGGCGCTGTGGGCGGGCAAGCTCTTCCACATCGACCTCAACGGCCAGTCCGGCATCAAGTACGACCAGGACCTGCGCTTCGGCGCCGGCGACCTGCGCTCCGCCTTCTGGCTGGTCGACCTGCTGGAGAGCGCCGGTTACGCGGGCCCGAAGCACTTCGACTTCAAGCCGCCGCGCACCGAGGACCTCGACGGCGTGTGGGCCTCGGCCGCCGGCTGCATGCGCAACTACCTGATGCTCAAGGAGCGTGCGCTCGCGTTCCGCAGCGACCCCGAGGTCCAGGAGGCCCTGCGCGCCTCCCGCCTGGACCAGCTCGCCCAGGCCACCGCCGCGGACGGCCTGGAGAGCCTGCTTGCCGACCGCGCCGCCTTCGAGGAGTTCGACCCCGAGGTGGCCGCCGCCCGCGGCATGGCCTTCGAGCACCTCGACCAGCTCGCCATGGACCACCTCCTGGGCGCGCGGGGCTGAACCCGCACGCACGCGTGTGTGCACCGGTGAGCCCGCACACACGCGTGCCCGTCGAGCGACCGGGCCCAGCGCCGTCTCCGCCCGGTCGTCGCGCGTTCTCCGGACGCGATACGCCGGAATCATGCGGTCCATGACCCGGGTCGGTACCAACTTCCGCGCGGGGCTCGCGCTGCGGGCGGTTCACCGCGACGCTGGGCGGTATGGCCATGCCGCCCGTACCGCCCCAACCGCCCGGTCCGCCGGGCGACATGCCGCCTCCCGGTGGCTTCGGACCGCACCACTCCGGCTACGGACCCCACGACGGGACAGGTGGGGGCGACTGGTCGCCCCCACCCCCGTCGGGTCCGCCGGGCGGTTCCGGCAAGCGCAGGAACCCCCTCTTCGTCGTCCTCGCGCTGCTCGTCACCGCCGCAGCCGTCGTCGCCGTCGTGCTGATGGCCTCCAGCGGCGACGATTCGTCGGACGACGAGCCGAACGCCGGCAACAGCACCGGCAGCGGGTCCACCCCCGCCCCGTCCTTCAGCCTTCCGGTGGAGCTGCCCAGCGGCCTTCCGAGCGGCCTGCCGTCACAGTTCCCCACCGGCCTGCCGAGCGACCTGCCGACCCGGCTACCTAGCGACCTGCCGAGCGACCTCGAATCGTTGCTGCCGTCCCTGGGGGAGCTGCTGCCCTAGCCGGGTCGTCGCTCACACGCCTCGGGGCAGCCGCACGTAGGTGACCGTCGTCTCGATGCCGCTGTCGACCAGTCGACCCTGCGCGTCGAACGCGTCGGCGCCGTCCGTCATCCCGAAGTCGTTGTCGTTGACGAGGGCCAACGGGGAGTGGTCCACGAGCGCGACGCCCTCGATCTTCCCGGGCACCCCGGCGACCGTGCCGAGATCGACGGCCAGCCGCTTCGGCAGCACCGGGACCCCCGAGGCCGCGGGGTCGTCCAGCTGCTCGAGCGACGGGGACGTCGCGTCGTCGTCCCAGCGGCTGCCCAGGATGTTCGCCGCGCGGCTCAGCCGTACCAGGTGCAGCCGCGCGGCCTTGTCGGTGCGCTCCTCCACGAGCAGCCGGTCACCGTGCACGGCGACCACCGAGGAGATCTTGAGCTCGGAGGTGTCGTCCTCGCTCGGGTCGACCACGTCGACCGGGTCGAAGCGGTACGCGTACTCGGCGGTGACGGCCTTCCTCTTCGGTGAGAAACGCAGCAGACGCGCGGTCCGCGACCCCTCTCCCGCGTCCGTGTCCGGAAGCGACAGCGGGCTCTGCACCGCCAGGACGAGATCACCGCCCGGGAGTTGGGCCAGGCCCTCGAAGCCACGGTTGATCTTCCGGTGCAGCAGGACCGCCGGCAGCGCCTCCACCGCCGGGTAGTCCGTCCCCGTGAGCTTCAGCCCCTGCGGCACGTAACGCGTCAGCACCTGCCCGCGCGCGGAGACGTGCACCAGCGAGGGCCCGTACTCGTCGACGAGCCAGAAACTCCCGTCCGCCGCCCGCACGATGCCCTCGGTGTCCAGCCCGTTCGGGTTGTACGGCAGAGGCGTGCGCGCGTCGTAGGAGTACGGGGCCTCGTCGCGCCCCGCCTGGTTCGACAGGCCCGTCACGGGCTTCCCCGACTTCGTGGTGACCGGGATCGCCTGGAGCACCTTCACCGCGTCTCCGGACACCCGGATCCGCACGATCGCCGGGTCGAACCCGGGCACGGCAAACGTACGGCGCTTGGTGCCGTCCACCTTGATCTGTCCGTTGGGACCGCGATCGGTCACCGTCCAGAACTCGCCCTTGCGTCCCGTCGGGTAGATGTCGCTGCCGATACCGCCGAGGTCCACACCCCGGTCGTCGGTGACCGTGCCGGGCAGCAGTGCGTTGCTGAACGTCCCGAGCGGGACGTCGCCGAGCGTCGCGGGCCGCGTGACGTGCGCCTCCTGGGCCGGAGTGCCCGCGTCGGCCGGTCCGGCGGTGGCGAGCGCGGCCAGCACGGCGAGTGGTACGCCCGCCGCGACACAACGGTGGACGCGGCGCCGGCCGGTGGCGTGCGGGGACATCGGGCCTCCTGAGGAGAAGGTGCGGCAAGTTCGGTGACAGCGGCCAGAGTTGGGGCACGCGCCGAACACCGTACGACCTCCGGGTGAACCAGGGGAGTCGGCCGCCTGTCGGACCGACGCCCCCTGCCCCACCGTGCGGGGCACGGGCCTAGGAAAGCGCTTCCTCGCCGTCTGGCCGGGCCACGGCCAGCACCGTCGCCGGGTCGTCGGCCGCATCCCCGGCGGGCAGCCAGCGGCCGCCCTCCTTGCGGTACGGCCACCATCTGCCGTCCCGTCCCAGCCGCAACTGGCAGGCCGTCCCGACGGCCGTCCACCGGTTCCCCCGTGCCCGCAGCGTCGGCCGCTCGTCCTCCTCCCAGGCCGAGTCCAGCGCGGCACGCGCGCGTGCGAGCGCCTCGCCCTCCACCACCCACTCCTCCTCGAGCACGGACAGGGCGGCCACCCCGCCGTGTCGCCAGGCCAGGACGGCAGCCGCCAGATCCGTCCGGTCGCGCCCCGATCCGGTGGCGAGACGGTCGACCGCCGCCTCGCCGGCGGGATCGACCGTCCCGGGCACGTCGAGGACGCCCTCCGCAAGCCGTACGGCGTCCTGGCCCACGGTCAGCCGGGGCGTCGGAGCGCGCCGTCCCGCACCCTCGCGGAGCGCCTCCGCGAGCAGCAGGTGCGCCGCGGCGGCCGTCCGGGCGGCGAGGATTTCCAGCGCCGCCGGTTCCACCCCTGCCGGGGGCGGCTCATCCGTGTCCAGCGACGGCGGAACGCCCGGCTCCGGCGGGAGTTCGGGCACATCGGGGAGCGGAGGCAGTATGTCGCCTGCCGCATACGCCTCCGCCGCGTCCACGCCTTCGGTCCCCGGCGGCTCCACCTCGGGCCGAGCGGCGGAGCCACGTGCCTGGAGGTCGCTCAGCAGGTCCTGTTCGGCACGTCCCCTGAGCAGCAGGAGGACGAAGGGATCCTGGTCGAGCAGCCTCGCCACCAGGTAGCAGACCGCCGCTGTGTGACCGCAGTGGTCCCAGGCGCCGCAGTCGCACCGAGCCTCCAGCTCGCCGAGCCCGGGCAGCAGGCCGATGCCCGCCGACTCGGCGTCCTCGACCAGATCGGGCGGCATCTCCCGGTCGAGCAGCGCGGCGACGTGCCCGGCCCGCTCCACCGCAAGGTCCACGAGACGGTCCCACTGGTCGTCCGAGAGCGTGTCGAGCAGCACGTCGGCCCGGTGCCGCGTGTGATCGCGGTCCTGGACGACGGCCGTGACGCGCCCCGGGCGCACCGACACCGCGCCCACGGCGCCCGCCCGCGCGAGTCGTCGGCCCGCTTTCACCTGCCCGCCGTCCATCGCGCCGTCCTCGAGCGCGGCCAGCCACGCCCGTCCCCACCACGTCCGAGCGAAGCCCGTTCCGTGCGTGGGAGGCAACGCGGCGAAGATCCGTTCCTCGACGCTGTCGTGCCGGTTCATCGCGCGTCCCCTCGCAGTTCCACCAGTTCCGCCAGTTCGGCGTCCGTCAGCTCCGTGAGCGCGGCCTCGCCGGCCCCGAGAACGGCGTCCGCGAGATCCTGCTTGCGGCGCAGCATCGCGGCGATGCGGTCCTCGATCGTGCCCTCGGCGATCAGCCGGTGCACCTGCACGGGCCGGGTCTGGCCGATGCGGTACGCCCGGTCCGTGGCCTGCGCCTCGACGGCCGGGTTCCACCAGCGGTCGTAGTGCACCACGTGCTCCGCGCGCGTGAGGTTGAGGCCCGTGCCCGCGGCCCTGAGCGACAACAGGAAGACGGGGACCGCACCGTCCTGGAAGCGCCGGACCATGTTCTCGCGTTCGGCGACGGGCGTGCCGCCATGGAGGAACTGCGTGGGCACGCCCCGCGCCGCCAAGTGCTGTTCGAGGAGTCGCGCCAGCCGCACGTACTGCGTGAAGACGAGCACGCTCGCCCCTTCGGCGAGCAGGGTGTCGAGCAGCTCGTCCAGGAGCTCGAGTTTCCCGGAGCGTCCGGCGGTCTTCGGCCGTTCCTCCTTGAGGTACTGCGCCGGGTGGTTGCAGATCTGCTTGAGGCCGGTCAGGAGCTTCACGATCAGCCCCCGGCGCGCCATGTCGTCGGCTTCGGCGATCGCGGCGAGCGTTTCGCGCACCACGGCTTCGTACAGGCCGGTCTGCTCCCTGGTGAGGCTCACGGGCCGATCGGTCTCGGTCTTGGGCGGCAGCTCGGGGGCGATCCCCGGGTCCGACTTGTGGCGGCGCAGCAGGAACGGTCCCACGAGCCGGCCGAGCCGTTCCGCCGCGGCCGGGTCCCCGCCGTTCTCGACGGCTCGCGCGTACCGCGTCCGGAAGGTGCCGAGCCGCCCCAGCAAGCCGGGTGTCGTCCAGTCCAGGATCGCCCACAGCTCCGACAGGTTGTTCTCCACCGGGGTGCCCGTGAGCGCCACACGCGCGCGTGTGCCGATGGTGCGCAATGCCCGCGCGGTCGCCGAGTACGGGTTCTTCACGTGCTGCGCCTCGTCCGCCACGACGAGGCCCCACGGCACCTCGCCGAGCCGCTCCGCGTCCAGGCGCAACGTGCCGTAGGTGGTGAGGACGAACTCACCGTCGGACGGCGTCCCCAGATCGCGGCGCGGCCCATGGAAGCGGCGCACCGGCGTGCCCGGGGCGAACCTCTCGATCTCCCGCTGCCAGTTGCCCATCAGGGATGTCGGGCAGACCACGAGGGTGGGACCCGCCGTGGAGGGGTCCGTCCGGCGGTGCAGGTGCAGCGCGATCAGCGTGACGGTCTTGCCGAGCCCCATGTCGTCCGCCAGACAGCACCCCAGTCCCAGCGCGGTGGTCCGGGCCAGCCAGTCCAGGCCGCGCCTCTGGTAGTCGCGCAGCGTGGCGTCGAGGGCCGCGGGCTGCTCCATGGGGTCGTGCGTCTCGGGACGCGTCAGCCGCTCCCGCAGGTCCGCCAGCCACCCGGTGGGCCGCACCTCGACCCGACGGCCGTCCACCTCCGCCGAGCCCGTCAGAGCCACGCCCAGCGCGTCCACGGGCGTCATCTTGCGGTCCTGCCGGGCGCGGGCCTGGCGCAGTTCCTCCGGGTCGATCAGGACCCATTGGTCGCGCAGTCGCACGAGCGGGCGACCGGCCTCGGCCAGCCGGTCCAGTTCCTCACGCGTCAGCTGCATGTCGCCGAGCCCGAACCACCAGGTGAACGTCAGGAGCGAGTCCGCCGACAGGAAGGACGGCGTGTCCGCGCCGAGCCGGGCGGGTCCCCCTTCCTCCTCGGGTGGTCCCACGACCGCGCGGGCGGTCAGGGTGCGGGCCAGCTCCCGCGGCCAGTGCACGTCGATCCCCGCGCCCGCCAGTGCCCGCGAGCCCTCGCCCAGCAGCTCGGACACCTCCTCGTCGAGGAGCTCGACGGCGTCCGGCACGGTGGCCGACAGCAGGGGTGTCAGCGCCGGCCAGGCCCGGGCCGCACGACGCAGGGCGAGCAGGGCGTCCATCCGCGCGCGGGGGCCGAACGCCCCGCGCGTGACACCGGCGTCCGCCCAGACGTCGGTGGCGTCCGCGACGAGCGCGGGGTCGCTCACACTGTGCACCTGCGGCACAACCCGGAACCTGTGCGCCGCGAGGTCGACCGCGGGGGCGTCGAACCCGGGCGCTTCCTCGGGAGTGTCGAGCCCTGAGACCTCGATGCGCAGCGAGATCCGTACGCCGGCGTCGTGGCCCGCGGCGACGTCGGCCGCCCAGGCCCGCAACTGCGGCAGGTGCCGGGGTTGCGGTGCCGCGTAGGCCGGGCCTCCCGTCAGGAGCGACGCGGCGGGCGTGCGGGGCAGCGCGTCGGCCACGGCGTCCAGGAAGGCGCGCAGCAGTCGCTCGGGGTCGGGAAGGCGCAGAGGCGGGGTTTCGTCGACCGGTACGGCGTGTGCCTCGGGCGGCATCGAGGCCGCCAGCCTGCGCACCCGCTCGACGTCCTCCGGGGCCGACGGGCCGATTCGCCAGGCGTCGTGATCCTCCGGTGACAGGCCGGGCAGCAGGAGCCCACGCGCCACGCACCGCAGGGCCAGCAGAGCCGCCGCACCCCAGAAGGCGGCGGCCCGGTGGCCGCCCGGCACGGCACGCGCGCGCGTGAGGAGAGGCAGCGCCTCTTCCACCGGCAGCAGGACGGCGGGTACGCGCGCGAGTTCCACACCGGAGCCGGCCGGCCGGACGACGGTCAGTTCGCCCTCGCGACGGTCCGCGTGGGCGGGAAGATTGCTGTCGTCGGGTTGCCAGAAGGCGAATCTGCTGGTTCGGGCCGGGGTGCCGGGCAGGAACACGGCAGCACAACGTGTCAGTTCGTCGATCTCGAGCGGTGTGTTCGCGGGAACGCTCTGCGCGGCGATGAACCTACTCCTCAAACTTGACTACCGGGGGCGGGGTCGCCGAGGCTACAGCACTTCGGCGGAGAACACGCAATGCCTCGGGGTCCGTCCGTTCCGTTCCCGCCGGCCCAGGGTGGGCGCGGGTGGGCGTTCTCGGGGGAGTCTCGGGGCTGTACCTCAGGGACGTCTCAGGGTCGTGTCCGGAACCGCGGGCGGCCCAAAGCCGTTTTCATGGCAGAGAGCGGCAAGGGCCGCGAAGGAGGCGACGCACATGTCGAAGAACGCGAAGATCGCCGCAGGGGGTGTGGCGGTCGGACTGCTGTTGTTGATCTGGCTGCCCTGGTGGGCTTCCCTGCTGATCGTGCTGGGGGTTCCGACGGCGGCCTACCTGACCTTGGATCCCTCTCAGCGGCGCAGGCTGCGCCGAGTCTCGCGCAAGGAGCTCGGCCGCTGAGCGACGGGGACCGCTGCGGCGGTCCCCGTCCTCCCGAGAGGCATGTCGCGCCCTCAGAGCGGCCGGACGGCCATCTTGTCGAGCGCGTCCAGGAGCCCGGGCAGTTCGGGTCCGCGCCCGACCGGCAGCACCTCGCCGGGCTCTTCGTCGAGCAGGACGAACGCGATGTCGTCGGTCCTGGCCACCAGCGACCAGCCGGGGCCGTCGGCGCGCAGGGTCCGTGCGTCACCCGGAGCGAACGAGGATCGGACGCGGCCGAGCGGAGGCGGGGCGTCCACATAGGCGCGTACCTCGGCCAGGACGCGTCGGATGCCGCTGTGGCCCTTTGCCGTGCCCGTCCCGGCCCCGTCGGCCTCGCCGGCACCCGCGGCCCCGTCGGCGGGGTCGGATCCGCCCGCCAGGCCGTCCCCGGCCGCGTCGTCATCGCCGGCGTCGGCGTCGACGCCCGCATCCGTCACGGTGCCCTCCTGGGAACGGGCGAAGTCGGCGTCGTCGATCTGCTCGCGCCACAGGGCCCACTGGAGCGCGATCTCGTCGGCCCCCAGCCGTCGCTGGGCCGGACCCCAGGTGGTCGTGTCCGGAGGCGACAGTGCCGGACCGTCCGCGATCTCGGCGGCGGGATCGTGCGGCGCGGGCACACCGGGAGCCGCGACGGCGACAGCCAGCGGCCAGCCGGGCAGCGCGGCGACCACCGTCCGCTCGCCGGGTGACAGGTCGTACTCCATGCCGCAGTCCCACGACGCGATGGCGACCGCCACCAGTGAGACGTCGTCGATGACGACGGTCCACCGCGCGCCCTCGCCGTCCTGGCCCAGCACCAGTCCGTACCCGTCGGCGAGCGGCGGGAGGCCGAGCGCCGCACAGGCCTCCGGGTAGTCGTCGCCCAGCGCGCTCGGGAACTTCGCCGGCGTCAACAGCACCGCC
The DNA here is from genome assembly GCF_045161545.1 of Streptomyces sp. NBC_00637. NCBI lineage: Bacteria > Bacillati > Actinomycetota > Actinomycetes > Kitasatosporales > Streptomycetaceae > Streptomyces > Streptomyces sp. NBC_00637. Next base: position 7,476,140 of record NZ_CP109046.1, read on the forward strand.
GTGAGCACATAGAGCGCATCGTCCGCGGCGGCGACGGCGTCCTCGTCCGTCCCAGCCATCCCAGCCTCCCCATAGGTTTGTCCAACGGCGCGCACCCTAGTGCGGCGGGAAGGCGCTTGTCACGACTCCCCGACACAGCCGGAGCTGCGGTTTTCCGGTCGGACGGGGCGAATCGACCACCCTCGGCCGTCGGATGCGTCACGTCGACGGCAGTCCGAGGAGCGTACGAGCCACGGTACGCGGTGACTCGTCGCGCTCCCGGGCGAGGGCGATGACCGCGCGACAGGCCAGTTCGTTGACCCCGAAGGACAACGCCTCCGGCGACACCCAGCCCGCCGCCTCGTCGATCCTGTCCTGATCGTCCTCCGCGCACGCAGAGACGTACGCGGCGGCCGCCTCGAACAGATTGTGGTTGTGTTTTCCGCCGCGCGACTCCTTCGCGGAACGCTCCTCCCCACCCGCACCCGGCCGTGCGCGCATCGTGTCGCGGAATCTCCCGAAGGCCTTGCGGACCGTGCCGAACATGGCGACCGCCTTCCCCCTGCGTGATTGCCCCGTCTGATCGTTCATCTCCTGCTGTTCAACCTAGAGTTGGAGTTCCGGCGGCAGAAGGGGGACGGCGCGTGAAACGCTTCGAGCGGCTCGGTCGGATCCGGCGGATGGACCCGTACGAGGACGCGTTCGAGATCTACCGGCTCACCGCGGCGTACGAGTTCCCCTGGGACGTCACCCGCGCTCTTGAGCTGGCCCTCTATCGCACCTACGCGGTGCCGAGCATCGGGCGCCTGCTCGCCGAGACGGCGGAACTCACGGACCGCGCCCAGAAGCGCTACGACGACACCTCGCTGCTGCTCGACGCGGTCGTCGAGCACGGTTTCGACAGCCAGCAGGGCCGGACGGCCGTCCGGCGCATCAACCGGATGCACCGCGCGTACGACATCGGCAACGACGACATGCGGTACGTGCTCTGCACCTTCGTCGTGATGCCGAAGCGGTGGATCGACGCCTATGGATGGCGCCGGCTGTCACGTCACGAGATCGTCGCCTGCGCTGTGTACTACCGCACCCTGGGGCAGCGCATGGGCATCCAGGACATCCCCGAGACCTACGAGCAGTTCGAGGCCTGTCTCGACGCCTACGAAGCGGCTCACTTCGCCTGGGACGAGGGAGCGCGGAAGGTCTCGGACGCCACGCTCGACCTCATGGCCTCCTGGTATCCGAGGCCCCTGGCGCCCGTCCTGAGAAACGCCACACTCGCCCTGCTCGACGATCACCTCCTGGAGGCGTTCCGCTACACCCCTCCGGCCCCGGGGGTCCGCGCGGCGGTGCGGGCGGCGGTACGCGCGCGTGGACGCCTGGTGCGGCTGCTGCCACCGCGTCGCGCGCCCCACCACGCGCGACAGAACCGGGAGATCAAGGGATACCCGAACGGCTACCGGCTGGGCGAGCTGGGGACCTGCCCGGTGCCCGGCGTCCGGGGCTGCCCCGTGCGGCCCACGGGCGGGTCAGCCGCCCAGTGAGGCGAGCGTGTCGCGCAGCCAGGTGAGCTCGGCCCGGGACGTGGCACGCGCGATGGTCAGCACACCGCGCCGGAACGGGTCCTCCAGCTCCTCTGCCGACAGCGGCCGGTCGCCTTCGTAGAAGAAGCTGGCCGGCTCCTCCAGAAAAGCCAGTCGGCGGCGCAGTACGGCGGCTTGGGCGGCGGAGTCGTCCAGGTGCCGGAGGAAGGCGAGCAGGGTGAACCAGCGGTTCTCGTCGGTGAGGTCGCGCTGGTCGGGCTCGGCGAGCCGCCGCCGCAGTTCGCTCCCGCCCTCGTCGGTGAGGCTGAGGACATGGCGCGGAGCGGCCACGGCGCCGGGCTCGGTGGCGCGCACCAGCAGGCCCGACTTCTCCAGCCGCTTGATCGTCGGATACAGGGTGCTCTCCGCCACCGGACGCACGTGTCCCGTCAGCGCGGTGATGCGTTTGCGCAGCTCGTAGCCGTGCAACGGGGCGTCGTACAGAAATCCGAGGATGGCGAGCTCCAGCATGCCCGCATTCTGCCGCAGGGCAGTTGTACATCGGCGCCGCCTTACCTTGATCGGCGGGTACAACGGAAGCGTTGTATGACGTTGACGATATACCTCGTATCCGATGTATGTTGATGCGGGCCGCGGCATTCGGCGGCGGTGACTTGCGCAGGGGGAAGCGATGTTGCAGCAGGCAGAGTTCGACGGTGCGGGCAGTCAGGTCCGCTGGACCGAGTCGCAGGGCGCGGAACCCGCGCGGGTGTACGTGCACGGGCTGGGCGCGACGTCGGCCGTCTACCACGCGCACGTGGCCGCCCGTCCCGAGCTCGCCGGGCGGCGCAGTCTCTTCGTCGACCTGCCCGGACACGGCATCAGCGACCGTCCCGCGGACTTCGGTTACACACTCGAGGAACACGCCGACGCGCTGGCGGCCGCGCTGGACGCGGCGGGGGTCACCGGGGCCGAGCTGGTCGCGCACAGCATGGGCGGCTCCGTGGCCGTCGTCCTGGCCCACCGCCGGCCCGACCTGGTCGCACGGCTCGTGCTCACGGAGGCCAATCTGGACTGCTTCCCGCCGCCCACGGCGGGGAGCAGCGGGATCGCCTCGTACACGGAGGAGGAGTTCGTCCGCGGCGGCTACGCGCGCGTGCTGGACAAGGTCGGGCCGATGTGGGCCGCGACGATGCGGCTGGCCGACCCGCGGGCTCTGCACCGCACCGCCGTCGGGCTCAGGCGAGGCTCCGACCCGGTCATGCGCGAGATCTTGGTCGGCCTCGACGCGGTCGAGCGCGTCTACCTCCAGGGCGGGCGCACCGGCGCGCTCGAGGGGGCGGACGCCCTGGAAGCGGCGGGAGTGCGCGTGGTGACGGTCCCGGGCGCCGGCCACAACGTCATGTTCGACCGTCCCGAGGCCTTCGTGCGGGCGGTCGCCGGGCAGGCGTGAGCCCTCAGGCCTCGCGGACGGCCAAGGCCAGGAAGCGGGCGTCCTCGTCGGCGTAGAACGTCATGCGCCAGCCCGAAGCGGCCAGCAGCGGGCGGAGGTTGGGTTCCGCCCGCAGGTCCTGCGGGGTGAGCTGACGTCCCTGGCGGGCCGCGAGCGCCGCCCTGCCGATCGGGTGGAACAACGCCAGTGAGCCACCGGGGCGCACCACCCTCGCCAGTTCCCGCAGGTTCTCCCCCGGCCGGGGCAGGTGGGCGACGAGACCCGCCGCGAACACGGCGTCCAGCGCCGCGGAGCGAAGGGGGAGCGCGGTCACGTCGGCGAGCATCAGCCGTCCGGCGCGGTCGCGTCCGGACCGTACGGCGGCCGCCAGCATGGCCGGCGTCAGATCCGCCCCGACGACCACTCCCGTGGGCCCCACGGCCGCACGCAGCGGCGTCAGGGCCCGTCCGGTGCCGCAGCCCGCGTCCAGCACCCGGTCTCCCGCCCGCAGACCGAGATCGCCGACCGCGGCGGCGTAGGCGGGACCGTCGTCCGGGAAGCGGCTGTCCCAGTCGGCGGCCCGGGAGCCGAAGAACTCCTGAACGTGTGTGTGGTCGTCGCTCATGCTCCGCATGATCCCTCACCGACACGGACGACGCCTCGGTGCACACGTTCGAGCGTCACCCGATCGTTGAGGTGCACTGGTGCGCCACATTGCAACACCTTTCGAAATGCGCCCCCTTTGTGCTCCTGTGCCCCGACTAGCCTCCCGTGGCCATGGGACACCTGGACCACGCCGCCTTCGGCTGGCTGACCCCCGTGCTGTCATACGTGATGGCCTGCGTCGGCGCCGCCCTCGGGCTGCGCTGCACCGTGCGGGCGCTCGGCACCACCGGACGCTCACGCCGCAACTGGCTGATCACCGCCGCCTCGGCGATCGGCACCGGAATCTGGACCATGCACTTCGTGGCCATGCTCGGCTTCGCCGTCAGCGGCACCGACATCCGCTACGACGTTCCGCTGACCGTGCTCAGCCTCCTCGTCGCCATGGTCGTCGTCTGCGCCGGCGTCTTCGCCGTCGGCTACAGCCGCGACCGCACGCGCGCGTTGCTGATCGGCGGCCTCACCACCGGCCTGGGGGTGGCCAGCATGCACTACCTGGGCATGGCCGCCGTCCGGCTGCACGCCGACGTGACCTACGACCCCGTACGCGTCGGACTGTCCGTACTGATCGCCGTCGTCGCGGCGACCGCGGCCCTCTGGGCGGCGCTCAACATCAGCTCGCCGATCGCGGTCACCCTCGCCTCCCTCGTCATGGGCGCGGCGGTGAGCAGCATGCACTACACCGCGATGTTCGCGGTGAGCGTCCACGTCACGCCCTCGGGCGAGGCGTTGCCGGGGGCCACCGCGATGCAGTTCATCTTTCCCCTTGCCGTCGGCCTCGGCTCCTACCTCTTCCTGACCTCGGCCTTCGTCGCGCTGTCGCCCACCACGGGGGAGCGCCAGGCATCCGCCTCGGCCCAGCAGCCGGTGGACAGCCTCACCGTCCGACAGCAGGCCCGGCCCGTCTGACGCGGCCGGCCCGCCCCCGAACACCTTCCGAGCGAGGAGGCCATGCGTACACCCCGTAGGACCCCCACGGCAGGCGCCGACGCGCCGCCCCCCACACGCGGGCGCCGCGCCCACGCCGGACCCCCCGCCGACGAGGGCCCGGACGAGCAGAACGACACACCGGCGGAAGCGATACCCCCGCGCGCGGAGCGCTGGCACATCAGGCCGCGCACCGTACGCGCCAAGATCGTCTGCCTGCTGATGGTGCCGGTCGTCTCCCTGCTCGCCCTGTGGGCGTACGCGACCGTCAGCACCGCCCAGAACGTCTCCGGGCTGCGCCAGTTGCAGCGCGTGGACTCCGAGGTCCGCGCGCCCGTGGCAGCAGCGGTCGCCGCCCTCCAGACCGAGCGGGCGGCCGCGGTGCGCTACGCGACCGACCCCGCACCCGGGCAGAGCGGCGACCTGAGGACGCTCGCGGAACGCACGGACCGCGCGGTGGGCCGGCTGCGCCTCGGCGACGACAGCACCGTCGCCGACGGCCAGGAACTGCCCACCGGCGTGGCCCAGCGGCTCGAGGCGTTCGTCTCCGGGGCCGAGGGACTTCCCTCGCTGCGGACCGCGGTCCTCGACGGCAGCGCCGGCTGGGAGGAGACGTACGGCCGCTACACGAGCACGATCTCGGCGGCCTTCTCCGTCGGCGGTGCCCTCTCCGGCGTCCAGGACGCCGAACTCGGCTCCGACGCGCGCGTGCTGCTCGAGTTCTCCCGCGCGGGCGAGGCGCTCGCCCAGGAGGGCGTCGTGCTCGCCGGCGCGCGGCTCACCGGGCGCCTCGACGGAGAGCGCCTGCGGATCTTCACCGGCGCCGTCGACACCCGCCGCACCCTGACCGAGTCGGCCGTCGCGGACCTGCGCGGGCCCGAACGCACCGCCTGGCAGCACCTCGCCGCCGGCAGCGCCTACGCGGCCCTGTACACCGCCGAGGACAAGGCCCTCGCCGACGGACCCGGTGTGAAAGCGATCAACGCCGCCCCCGCGAGTGTCTGGGACAAGGCCCACGCGCGCGTGCAGAACGGGATGCGGACGATCGAGGCGGACGCCGGTCGCGGTGTCGCCGACCGCGCCGACCCCTTCACCCGCGGGCTGCTCACCTCGGCCGGCGCCGCCGTCCTGCTGGGCCTCGCCGCCGTCATCGCCTCGCTGGTCATCTCCGTACGCATCGGCCGCGGGCTGGTCGTCGAACTGGTCGGTCTGCGCAACAGCGCTCTGGAGATCGCCCGGCGCAAACTCCCCGAGGCCATGCGGAAACTACGCGCCGGGGAGGAGATCGACGTCCGCGTCGAAGCGCCGCCGGGACCTCCCTCCGAGGACGAGACCGGCCAGGTCGCCGAGGCCTTGGGGATCGTGCACCGCGCGGCACTGCGGGCCGCCGTCGAACGCGCCGAACTCGCCAGCGGCATCTCCGGGGTGTTCGTCAATCTCGCCCGCCGCAGCCAGGTCCTCGTCCACCGTCAGCTGAGCCTCCTGGACAGCATGGAGCGCCGCTCCGACGATCCGAACGAGCTGAGCGACCTCTTCCGGCTCGACCATCTCACCACCCGTATGCGGCGCCACGCGGAGAGCCTGATCATCCTCTCCGGGGCCGCGCCCGGCCGCGCCTGGCGCATGCCGGTGTCCCTCACCAACGTGGTCCGTGCCGCGGTCTCCGAGGTCGAGGACTACGCGCGCGTGGAGGTACGGCAGCTCCCGGAGGCAGCCGTCATCGGCACCGCCGTCGCCGACCTCACCCATCTGCTCGCCGAACTCGTCGAGAACGCCGCCCAGTTCTCGCCTCCGCACACGCGGGTGCGGGTCACCGGCGAACCCGTGGGCAACGGATACGCCGTGGAGGTCGAGGACCGTGGCCTGGGCATGGGCAAGGAGACCTTCATCGAGGCCAACCGGCGCATCGCGCAGTCGGAGGCGCTCGACCTGTTCGACAGCGACCAGCTCGGCCTGTTCGTGGTCAGCAGGCTCGCCGCCCGGCACGGCATCAAGGTTCATCTGCGCACCTCGCCCTACGGCGGCACCACCGCGGTGGTTCTGCTGCCGACGGCGCTGCTGGACAGCGGCAAGCCGGAACGTTCCGCCCGTGCGGTGACGGAGGCCGGGGCGCAGTCCGCGGAACGCGTGTACGCGCGCGTGTCCGCCGCGGACCGGCACACCACCGACCGGCACACCACCGACCGGCGCCAGGAAGCGGTCCACGCCCCCGTCGACCGCCCCGCGCTGGTGGCCCCCGTACGAGACACCGCCCCCGTCATGGCCGACCCCGCACAAGCCGCCCCCGTACGGGCCGCGGCCGAGCCGGTGGCAGCCGACCCCCCGCCCCCCGGAGTCACCGCCTTGCGCCTGCACCGCCCCCCGGACGACGCCGAAGGATCGGACGACCTCCCGCGCCGGGTACGGCAGGCCAACCTCGCCCCCCAACTGCGCAGGCCACTCGCCGAGGAACCGGCCCGGCCGCCCGGCCCGCGCGGCGACGAAGGACGTACCCCCGAGCTCGTACGGGACCGCATGTCCGCCTACCGCGAGGGCTGGACACGCGGTGGCGGCAGACAGCCCGGCCACGGAGCCGCCCCGGAACCCGAACCGGGCAGTGACAGCAGCGAAGGAGACCCCAGATGATCCAGGACCCGAGCACGAGGTCGGCCCAGCGGTCCGGTGAACTCGACTGGCTGCTGGACGACTTGGTGATGCGCGTGAGCGAGGTGCGGCACGCCGTGGTGCTCTCCAACGACGGACTCGCCGTCGGCGCCTCGACCGACCTCAGGAGGGAGGACGCCGAACACCTCGCCGCCGTCGCCTCCGGCTTCCACAGCCTCGCCAAGGGAGCGGGACGCCACTTCGGCGCCGGCGGAGTACGCCAGACCATGGTGGAGATGGACGACGGCTTCCTGTTCGTGGCCGCCGCCGGCGACGGCTCCTGCCTGGCCGTGCTCACCGCCGTGACCGCCGACCTCGGCCTGGTCGCCTACGAGATGGCGCGACTGGTCAAGAGGGTCGGAGAGCACCTCTACGCGGCGCCCCGGCTCGCCGCGCGCCCGCCCGCCGCCGGCTGAGGCCAGAGAGCGATCCACGCAGATGACCGAGGACAAGACCGGCACCCCGCGCGAGCTGGGCAGCCAGTGGTACGACAACGACGCCGGCCCGCTCGTGCGCCCGTACGCCATGACGGGCGGGCGAACGAAACCAGGCCCCAGTGGAGTGCGCTTCGACCTGATCGCCCTGGTCACCCTGGACCCCGGCGCGCCGGGCACGGACGGCATGGCGCTCGGACCGGAACACCGCGCCCTCATCGGACTCTGCCGGACGGAGACCCAGTCCGTCGCCGAACTCTCGGCGGGCGCGGACCTTCCCGTGGGCGTGGTGCGCGTGCTCCTCGGTGACCTGCTGGAGCTCGGCTGCGTCACCGTCAGCCGCCCCGTCCCGCCCGCGCAGTTGCCCGACGAACGGATTCTGCGCGAAGTGATCGAGGGGCTGCGAGCGCTCTAGACGAACCTTCGGACGGACCTGGACGCGTACGGACCCGGACGCGTACGGACCCGCCGCACACCGACTCGTGCGTGTCTTCGGACACCGAACACGCAAGAGTCGGTCACATCGGTCAGATAGCGGTCGAACCCTCCGGAAAGGAGCCGCGGTTGTCATGATGCTGACTTCGCACTCCGGCGCGGTGACCGCGCGCGACCGCCGCGCCGAGCCACCGCACCCCCGTACCGACCTCGACCGTTGCCGACACTCCCGAGAGAAGTGATCCATGGTCTCCGAACACTCCGACACCACGGGCGGCGACACGTCCCCTCTGGCGTTGAAGATACTGGTCGCCGGCGGATTCGGCGTGGGCAAGACCACCATGGTGGGCGCGGTCAGCGAGATCAAGCCGCTGCGCACCGAGGAACTGCTCAGCGAAGCCGGGCAGTCGGTGGACGACACCGACGGCGTGGACCAGAAGGTGACGACGACAGTCGCGATGGACTTCGGCCGGATCACCATCCGTTCCGGCCTCTCCCTCTACCTGTTCGGAACCCCCGGGCAGGACCGCTTCTGGTTCCTGTGGGACGAGCTGTCACAGGGGGCCCTGGGCGCGGTGGTCCTCGCCGACACCCGGCGTCTGGAGGACTGCTTCCCCGCCGTCGACTACTTCGAGCACCGGCACATCCCGTTCGTGGTGGCCGTCAACTGCTTCGTGGGCACGCGGACATACGGCGCCAAGGACGTCTCACGCGCCCTCGACCTCGACGGCGGCACCCCTGTCGTCCTGTGCGACGCCCGTGACCGCGACTCGGGGAAGGAGGTGTTGATCCGGCTGGTCGAGTACGCCGGGCGGATGCACACCGCCCGGCTGCTCGACTCCGTGGGCTGACCTCGCCCACGTCGGTCCGGTCAGGCCGAGACGGCCTTCTGCGCCAGCACCTTGTCGATGGCGACACGGACGAGCAGTTCGCCCGGAACGCCGTTGCGGGCACCGAACTCCTCGGCGCGTTCCTCACCCATGTACCGCGCCGCGATACGCGTCGCCCAGAGCCGGACCTCGTCGAGGTCCTCCGAGATGACGGCCCGGCCCCGCAGGACGACATAGTCGAACGGCGGCCGGTCGTCGTCCACACACAGGGCGACCCGGCCGTCCCGCGCCAGATTGCGCCCCTTCACCGTCTCCTTGCCGGTGTTGAACACCAGATCGTCCCCGTCGAGCAGGAACCAGATCGGCGCCACATGCGGACTTCCGTCGGCCCGTACGGTGGACAGTTTTCCGGTGCGGGTCCCGTACGTGACGAAGGCCCGCCATTCCTCATCGGTCATCTTCTGTGCCATGCCGCCATCCTCCTTGCTCCCGCGGCCGCTCCTGGGGAAGGCTGGCGGGCAGATTCTCCAGCGAGGCGGAGGGTCATACGGGGAATGTCACACGGGGAGCGGGACATGGCGCAGAACCAGGGACTGGGCTGGCTGTTGGACGACCTGACCGAGCGCGTCGACCACGTACGGCACGCACTCGTCCTGTCCAACGACGGGCTGGTGGCGGGCGCGAGCACGGGACTGCTCCGGGAGGACGCGGAGCACCTGGCCGCCGTCTCGTCCGGACTGCACAGCCTGGCGAAGGGATCGGGGCGTCACTTCGGCGCCGGCCAGGTGCGCCAGACGATGATCGAGTTCGACGACGCGGTGCTGTTCGTCACCGCCGCGGGCATCGGCAGCTGTCTGTGCGTGCTCAGCGCGGCGGAGGCCGACATGGGTCAGATCGCCTATGAGATGACCCTGCTCGTCAACCGGGTCGGGGAGCACCTCACCGTGGACGCCCGGCACCCCGACCGTGCACCACTCGAAGACCTCTGACCTGCACCTTTACCGTCCCTCGTGGAGTTATCCACAGGCTCGCGTCGATGTCGGCGATTCCGGCTACGGTTTTTTCCGAGGCCACCGCGGACCGTGCGGGCCTGCTTCACTCCACTTCGCTCCACGGGGGAGACGACCATGTCCGGCAACACCGTCACACGAGCACACTCCGCTTTCTGCGCGTCGAGCCGGGCAGCGCGGGAACTGGAACTGAAGCGAAGCGAGTTCGACCTCGCCGTACACCTCGGGCGCATCAGGACCGTGCCCGACGAAGGCGGAGGGGGCCGTCGAGTGGCCCGGGCGGAGATCGACCGTCTGCGCTCGGACCCCCGCTTTCCCGAATCGCTGCGCGCCGGCGTGCTGGCCGTGGGGACCAGCGAAGGCGCCGCCGTCATGGGTGTTCCCCCGGCCCGGTTCACCCGCCTCGCGCGACTGGGACTGGTGGTGCCCGTCCGCTTCTACCTCAACCGCTACCGGGCCGTCGTCTGGCTCTATCTCGCCGAGGAGCTCGAGCAGTTCGCCACGGACGGGACCAACGCCTTCCTGCTGAGCGGCCGCACTCCCGAGGTGCTGCGGAGCCAACTGGCCGCGGGTGTCGACTTGCGGGCCCGCAACTGGCGAGGCCGGCACCTGGGCTTCCTGCACCGACAGACCGACGACCCCTGGCAACGCGCCGGACTCCTGGCCGGGTTCCTCGACCCCCTCAAGGTCGCGGAGATCGTCGAGGACCCCTACGAACGCGCTCACCTGAACAGGTTCCGGCCGGGGCCGCCTGCCCACGCCACTCCCGGCACACCGGCCGCGCACCTCGTGGAGAAGATCATGACGGCCGACGATCCCGACGAGATCGACTGGCTGACCTACGACCTGGTACGCACCCTGGACGAAGCGCGCGCCGAACAGCCCGCGCCACGGCCCCACCCGAAGCCGGGTCCAGAACCGGCTCCCGGATCGGCAGCGCAAAAGGTGACGCAGCCGGCCTCGGCGCCCCCGGCCGGGCCACCGGACCCACCCGGCGAACCCACCCGGCCGACCCGCGGACTGCTGAACTGGCTGCGCCACCGCAGCGGGTGACGCGGGTGACGCACCTGACGCGGGTGGCGCCCTTGACGCACCGGACCTACAGGGCTCGGAACAGCCCTTCCTGGACGACGGACACCAGCAGGCGCCCTTCCAGGTCGTAGATCCGTCCGCGGGCCAGGCCTCGTCCGCCGGTGGCGATCGGCGACTCCTGGTCGTACAGGAACCACTCGTCCGCGCGGAACGGCCGATGGAACCACATCGCGTGGTCCAGCGACGCCATGTCGAAGTTGCGCGGGCCCCACAAGGGTTCGACCGGGAGACGGACGGCGTCCAGGAGGGTCATGTCACTGGCGTACGTGAGGGCGCAGGTGTGGACGAGCGGGTCGTCGCCCAGCGGCCCCACCGCGCGCATCCACACCGCGCTGCGCGGCTCGGCCTCCTTGACGTCCTCGGCGCTCCAGCGCAGCCGGTCCGCGTAGCGGATGTCGAAGGGCTGACGGCGCGCCATCCGCTCCAACTGCTCGGGCAGCGCGCCCAGATGCTTGCGGATCTCGTCGACGACCGTCGGCAGGGATTCCGGGTCCGGGACCTTGCGAGCCGGCGCCAGCTGGTGCTCGAAGGGACCTTCCTCAGGCTGGTGAAAGGAGGCGGTGAGATTGAAGATCGTGCGTCCCTGCTGCACGGCGGTGACCCGGCGCGTGGTGAAGGAGCGTCCGTCCCGTACCCGTTCGACCTGGTACACGATCGGCACACCCGGCCGGCCCGGGCGCAGGAAGTACGCGTGCAGCGAGTGCACGGGCCGGTCTCCCTCGGTGGTCCGGCCGGCCGCGACCAGCGCCTGGCCGGCCACCTGGCCACCGAACACCCTCTGGAGGGACTCCTGCGGGCTGCGCCCGCGGAAGATGTTGACCTCGATCTGCTCGAGGTCCAGCAGGTCGACGAGCCTCTCGGCCGGATTCGTCATCGGTGCGCTTCTCCTGTGCCCTCTTCGGTACTCACAACTGGCCGACGGCGGTGACGCGGACGACCGCGCGGCCCTCGGCGTCGGAGGCCGTGAGGTCGACCTCCGCGCTGATGCCCCAGTCGTGGTCGTCGTTGGGGTCGTCGAAGATCTGGCGGACCCGCCACAGGGCGTTCTGCGGCTCCTCCTCGATGATGAGCAGCTTGGGGCCCCGGGCGTCCGGGCCCGTGCCGAGGTCGTCGTACTCGTCCCAGTACTTGTCCATCGCCTCGCCCCAGGCGTCGGCGTCCCAGCCGGACTCGCCGTCCATCCCGCCGAGTTCGTCGACGCGGTCGAGAGCGGCGAGCTCGACACGGCGGAACATCGCGTTGCGGACCAGGACCCGGAAGGCACGCGCGTTGGCCGTGACCGGCTTGACCTCGTCGGCCTTCTCCTGGGCCTCCTCGGCGGTCATCTCCGCCGGGTTGGCGAGCTGCTCCCACTCGTCCAGCAGGCTCGAGTCCACCTGGCGCACCATCTCACCCAGCCACTCCACCAGATCCTGGAGGTCCTCCGACTTGAGGTCGTCCGGGACGGTGTGGTCGAGGGCCTTGTAGGCGCCGGCCAGGTAGCGCAGCACGATGCCCTCGGTGCGGGCCAGCTCGTAGTGGGACACCAGCTCGGTGAAGGACATCGCCCGCTCGTACATGTCACGGATGACGGACTTCGGCGACAACGGGTGGTCGCCGACCCACGGGTGGCTCTTGCGGTAGGTGTCGTACGCGTGGAAGAGCAGTTCCTCCAGGGGCTTCGGGTACGTGACGTCCTGGAGGCGCTCCATGCGCTCCTCGTACTCGACGCCGTCCGCCTTCATCGCGGCCACCGCCTCACCGCGCGCCTTGTTCTGCTGAGCGGCCAGGATCTGGCGCGGGTCGTCCAAGGTGGATTCCACGACGGAGACCATGTCGAGAGCGTAGGAAGGCGATTCGGGGTCGAGGAGTTCGAACGCGGCCAGCGCGAAGGTGGACAGCGGCTGGTTCAACGCGAAGTCCTGTTGGAGATCCACGGTGAGGCGGACGACGCGACCGGTGGCGTCCGGTTCGTCGAGCTTCTCGACGACCCCGCCGTCCAGCAGCGAGCGGTAGATCGCGATCGCGCGCCGGATGTGCCGCAGCTGCTGCTTGCGCGGTTCGTGGTTGTCCTCGAGGAGATGCCGCATCGCCTCGAAGGCGTTGCCGGGCCGGGCGATCACCGACAGCAGCATCGTGTGCGTGACCCGGAAGCGGGACGTCAGCGGCTCCGGATCCGACTCGATGAGCTTGTCGAAGGTGTTCTCCGTCCAGCCCACGAATCCCTCGGGCGCCTTCTTGCGCACCACCTTGCGACGCTTCTTCGGGTCGTCGCCGGCCTTGTTGAGGGCCTTCTCGTTCTCGATGACGTGCTCCGGAGCCTGCGCCACCACCAGACCCGCGGTGTCGAAGCCGGCCCGGCCCGCCCGGCCCGCGATCTGGTGGAACTCACGGGCCCGCAAGGTGCGCACCCGGTTGCCGTCGTACTTGGTCAGCGCCGTGAACAGCACGGTCCGGATGGGCACGTTGACGCCCACGCCGAGGGTGTCCGTACCGCAGATCACCTTCAACAGGCCGGCCTGCGCGAGCTTCTCCACCAGGCGCCGGTACTTGGGGAGCATGCCGGCATGGTGGACGCCGATGCCGTGCCGCACGTAGCGCGAGAGGTTCTGGCCGAACTTCGTGCTGAAGCGGAAGCCGCCGATCAGGTCGGCGATCCGTTCCTTCTCCTCGCGCGAGCACATGTTGATGCTCATCAGCGCCTGCGCCCGCTCCACCGCCTGCGCCTGCGTGAAGTGCACGATGTAGACGGGTGCCTGCTTCGTCACCAGCAGGTCGCTGAGCGTCTCCGTCATCGGGGTGTACCGGTACTCGTAGGACAGCGGCACCGGGCGGGTCGCCGAGCGGACCACCGACGTGGGGCGGCCGGTGCGCCGGGCGAGGTCCTTCTCGAAGAACGAGACATCGCCGAGCGTGGCCGACATGAGCACGAACTGCGCCTGGGGCAGCTCCAGGATCGGGATCTGCCAGGCCCAGCCGCGGTCGCCCTCCGCGTAGAAGTGGAACTCGTCCATGACGACCTGGCCGACATCGGCGTTCTTGCCGTCGCGCAACGCGATCGAGGCGAGCACCTCGGCGGTGCAGCAGATGACCGGGGCGTCGGAGTTGACGGACGCGTCGCCGGTCAGCATGCCGACGTTCTCCGTGCCGAAGATCTTGCACAGTTCGAAGAACTTCTCCGACACCAGCGCCTTGATCGGAGCCGTGTAGAAGGTGACCTCGTCGCGGGCGAGAGCCGCGAAGTGCGCAGCCGCCGCGATCATGCTCTTGCCGGAGCCGGTAGGCGTCGACACGATCACGTTCGCCCCGGAGACCACCTCGATCAGCGCCTCCTCCTGGTGGGGGTAGAGCGTCAGACCACGCTCCTGCGCCCAGGACTCGAAGGCTTCGTACAGGGCGTCGGGATCTGCGGTCGGCGGCAGCTGATCGATGAGGGTCACGACCCCATCTTGCCTGCCCTCGTCCTTGATGGGGGAATCGGATGCCGGCCCGAAGATCACGACCGCTACGCTGTGGCGCCGACGGAGCGTCAACGCACCCGGTCAACTGGACAGCGACTTTCGAGGAATAGGGCGGGCACGGGCCATGATGGGACCAGCACACTCACTGTCGGGCGCCGCCGCCTGGCTCGGCGTCGGTGCGGCCGCCGCCGCGGCCGGGCACACGATGCCCTGGCCGGTCCTGCTCGCGGGCGCGCTGATCTGCGCCGGAGCCGCGCTCGCCCCGGACCTCGACCACAAGGCAGCCACCATCTCGCGGGCCTTCGGACCCGTCTCGCGCTGGCTGTGCGAGATCGTCGACAAGCTCTCCTACGCCGTCTACAAGGGCACGAGGAAGCAGGGGGACCCGCGCCGTTCCGGAGGTCACCGCACTCTGACGCACACCTGGCTGTGGGCCGTCATGATCGGCGCGGGCGCCTCGGCGCTGGCGATCACCGGTGGGCGCTGGGCGGTCCTGGCGCTTCTCTTCGTGCACATGGTGCTGGCGATCGAGGGGCTGCTGTGGCGGGCGGCCCGGGGATCCAGCAGCGACGTGCTGGTGTGGCTGCTGGCCGCCACCAGCGCCTGGATCCTCGCCGGTGTCCTGGACAAGCCCGGCAACGGGTCGGACTGGCTGTTCACGGACCCGGGCCAGCAGTATCTGTGGCTGGGGCTGCCGATCGTGCTGGGCGCGCTGGTGCACGACATTGGGGACGCGCTGACCGTCTCCGGCTGCCCGGTCCTGTGGCCCATCCCGATCGGGCGCAAGCGCTGGTACCCGATCGGCCCGCCCAAGGTGATGCGCTTCCGGGCCGGCAGCTGGGTCGAGCTGAAGGTGCTCATGCCCGTGTTCATGGTGCTCGGGGGAGTGGGCGGCGCGGCCGCCCTCAACTACATCTGACGAGGACCTCGACGAGGGGCCTGACGAGCGACCCGCCGACGGGACTCGTGGCTGCCGTCGACGGCGGCGGTGGTGGCAGCGGCGGTGGCGGCCGATCAGGTCAGCGCAGCGGATCAGGTCATCGCCCCGCCGTCGCCGTAACGCCGCTCGAAGCGGGCGACCCGGCCCTCCGTGTCCACGGTCCGCGCCTTGCCGGTGTAGAAGGGGTGGCTCTCGGAGGAGATCTCCACGTCCACGACCGGGTAGGTCTCGCCGTCGTCCCACTCGATGGTCTGATCGCTGGTGGCGGTGGACCGGGTGAGGAAGGCGTAGCCGGCGGTCCGATCGCGGAACACGACCGCGTGGTAGTCGGGCTGCTTGTCCTGCTGCATGGGAGCTCCTCGTGCGAAGGCGAAGGCGAAGGTGGTGACGGTGGCGATGACGGTCGGACAGGCGAGGGCGACGACGGGCCGGGATCCGTCGGAGCGGCCGTCGACGGGTCAGCCGGACAGGGCGTCCTCGTCGACGATGTGCATCGCGGCCTCCTCGGCGGAGGCCGCCGCGCCGTCGATGCCCACGTCCGTGGCGATCAGTGCGCTCTCCTCGTCCTCGTGGGCCCCCTCGTCCGGCGCCACGAGCCGGCCGGAGCGCGCGGAGCCGACCTCGTTGTCGAGGAGTTCCCCGTCGGTGCCGTCGCAATCGCCGAGGCCGTCGCCGTCCGGCGCGTCGGACTCCGGGAGCTCCTCCGCGAGCCGCCGGTCCAGGCTCTCCCCCTGTCGGCGCTCCGCGGCGGTCACACCCTCGTGTTCCACCGCCCAGGGGCGGTCGGGAGGGGACCAGCCGCGGTCGAGGGGGTCGTCGACGCCGTCGTTCTCCAGCGTGTCCTCGGCGTCGAGCAGTCCCGCGTCGTCCTGGACGTCGGACGCGTCGGGCTGGTAGACGTCGTCCCCCCATCCGTCGGCACTGTTCACGGGTACCTCCAGGGGGTGACGGCCCCGTACTCATCGCGGTCGGCGGCGGGGTGCCGCCGCACGGGGCACCGGTCGGGCGCGGCGTGTTCCGGAGGGATCCCGACTGCCTTCCGCGCGGGTGCCGCTATCCAGCGTTCCACCCCGCTTCGGGACCGCGCAACGCCAGAGGCCGCGCGAAGGCCGGACCGGGCCGCCCCGAGCAGGTCGCGCGGCCCGCGCCCCGAAGCAGCCACCGCCCCTGGAGCACGCGGCTCGCTGCCCTGCGAGCGGGCAGCCGCAAGCACCGGCGTCGGCCCCGGGCCAGGCATCGACCCAGACGTCGACACCGGCCCAGGCGCCGGCACCGCCCCGGACACCGGCCCAGGCGCCGGCACCTGCGCGCCGGAGACCGGTACCCGCGCCGGCCCGGACAGGCGTTCCGGCGCGGTCAGCGTGGCCGGCCGGCCGCCCGCGCCGTCTGTCTCCTCAGCCGTGCCAGGACCGCCAGAGCGCCGCGTACGCCCCGTCCGCCGCGACCAGCTCCGTGTGACTGCCCAGCTCGCTGATGCGGCCGTTCTCGACGACGGCGATGACGTCGGCGTCGTGAGCGGTGTGCAGGCGGTGGGCGATGGCGACGACGGTGCGGCCGTCCAGCACCCGGGCGAGGGACCGCTCCAGGTGGCGGGCCGCACGCGGATCCAGCAACGAGGTCGCCTCGTCCAGGACCAGCGTGTGGGGGTCGGCCAGTACCAGCCGCGCCAGGGCGATCTGCTGGGCCTGCGCCGGGGTGAGCGAGACACCGCCGGAGCCGACCTCGGTGTCGAGGCCCTGGTCCAGGGCCCGGGCCCAGCCGTCCGCGTCGACGGCGCCCAGGGCCGCCCACAATTCGGCGTCCACGGCGTTCTCGGAGCCCTCCGCGACCGTCGCGGACGTCGAGATCCCCTCGTCCGGGAGGAGTCGCGCGTGTGGGAGGGCGAGCCGGAGGTTGTCGCGCAGGGAGCCCACGAAGACGTGATGCTCCTGGTTGACGAGGGCCACATGGGAGCGGACCCGTTCCGCGGTCATCCGCGACAGCTCGGCACCGCCGAGGGTGATCCGGCCGTCGCGCGGCGCGTAGATCCCGGCGAGCAGCCGCCCCAGTGTGGATTTCCCCGCGCCCGAGGGGCCGACCAGGGCCAGCCGGGTCCCGGGGGACACCTCCAGGGTGACCTTGCGCAGCACGTCGACACCCTCCCGGTAGCCGAAGTGGACCCGGTCGGCGTGCACGTCACGCCCGTCCGGCGTGAGCCCGGCGTCCCCGCGGTCCGGCTCGATGTCCCGCACACCGACGAGGCGGGCGAGCGAGACCTGGGCCACCTGGAGCTCGTCGTACCAGCGCAGGATGAGGTTCACCGGGTCGACGAGCATCTGCGCCAGCAGCGCGCCCGTCGTCAGCTGGCCGACGTCGATCCAGCCCTTCAGGACGAACGCCCCGCCGAGCATGAGGACCGAGCCGAGCACCGTGATGTGCACCAGGTTGATGACGGGGAACAGCACCGACCGCAGCCACAGCGTGTAGCGCTCCCAGGCTGTCCACTGCCGGATGCGCTCCTCGGAGAGCGCGATGCGGCGGTCGCCCAGCCGGTGGGCCTCCACGGTGCGGCCGGCGTCCACGGTCTCGGCGAGGGCGGCGGCCACGGAGGCGTAGCCGGCGGCCTCCGAGCGGTAGCCGGCGGGCGCCCGCTTGAAGTACCAGCGGCAGCCGGCCACCAGCAGCGGCACCGCGACCAGGACGGCCGGCGCCAGCGGCGGCGCCGTGACGACGAGCCCGCCGAGCAGCAGCAGACCCCACATCACGCCGATCGTCAGCTGGGGCACGGCCTCGCGCATGGCGTTCGCCAGCCGGTCGATGTCCGTGGTGATGCGGGACAGCAGGTCGCCCGTCCCGGCACGCTCCAGCACCCCCGGCGGCAGCCGCACCGAGCGTACGAGGAAGTCCTCGCGCAGGTCGGCCAGCATCCGCTCGCCGAGCATCGCGCCGCGCAGCCGCACCTGCCGTACGAAGACGGCCTGGACGATCAGCGCGAGTACGAACAGGGTGGCGACGAGTCCGAGGTGGAGCTCGCGGGTGCCCTCCGACAGTCGTTCCACGAGGTCGCCGAGGAGCCACGGACCCACCATCGAGGCGACCGTCGCGACCGTGTTCACGAACAGGAGGAGCTGAAAGGCGCGGCGGTGCCGGCGCAGGAGTTCGGCCACGTAGGCGCGGACGGTCGCGGGGGCGCCGACGGGCAGTGTGTTCGCCGTCGTCGGTGCCGCCGGGTCGTACGCGGGCGGCGCCACGCCGATCATGCGGTCTCCTCGATCTCTTCTCGTTCGATCTCTTCGAGTCGGCTGTCTTCCAGACCCTTCAACACACCGCTCAGCGAGGCCTCTTCGGCCTTGAATGCGTCGTCCTCAAGGGCTTCGTTTTCGAGTCCGAGGGCTTCGCTTCCGAGGGCTTCGCCCTGTGCGGCTTCCTCCTCGGTCTCCCTGGTCACCACGGCCCGGTACCGGGGTTCGGTGCGCAGCAGTTCGCGGTGTACGCCCACCGCGACGGCCTCGCCCTCGTGTACGAGCACGACCCGTTCGGCACGGTCCAGCAGCAGGGGGGACGAGGTGAACACCACCGTCGTACGCCCGGCCCGCAGTTCGCGCAGTCCTTCGGCGATCCGTGCCTCGGTGTGCGAGTCGACGGCGGAGGTGGGCTCGTCCAGGACGAGGACTTCGGGGTCCGTGTACAAGGAGCGGGCCAGCGCGAGCCGTTGCCGCTGGCCGCCGGAGAGGGAGCGGCCGCGCTCGGTGATGCGGGCGTCCATCGGGTCTTCGGCGTCCAGCGAACCCTGGACGAGGGCGTCGAGGACGTCCCCGCACCGGGCGGCGGCCAGCGCCGCACGCGCGTCGACCGCACCCGAGGCGGGCACGTCGAGCAGGTCGCGCAGGGAACCGGACAGCAGCACCGGGTCCTTGTCCTGGACGAGAACCGAGGTGCGTGCGCAGTCCAGCGGCAGTTCGTTCAGCGGGACCCCGCCGAGCAGTACCGAGGGGCTGTCCTCCGGGGGATGTCCGCCCAGCCGTTCCGCCAGCCGTCCGGCCGCGTCCGGGTCGCCGCACACCACGGCGGTGAGCCGGGAGGCCGGGGCGAGCAGCCCGGTGGCGGGGTCGTACAGGTCACCTGAGGGAGCGTCGGCCGCGCGCGAGCCACCGATGTCGGTGACCCGCTCCAGGGCCAGTACCCCGGCGGCGCGTCTGGCCGACGGGCGCGAGAACGAATAGGCCATCGCGATCTCCTCGAAGTGCCTGAGGGGATAGGCCAGAACCATGACGGAGCTGTACACCGTGACCAGTTCGCCGACGGTGATGCGGCCCTCGCGGGCCAGATGGACGCCGTAACAGACGACCGTGATCAGCAGCAGGCCGGGCAGCAGCACCTGGATGGCGCTGATCAACGACCACATGCGGGCGCTGCGCACGGCCGCGTGCCGGACCTCCTGCGAGGCGCTGCGGTAGCGGTCGAGGAACAGTTCCTCGCCGCCGATCCCGCGCAGCACCCGCAGACCTGCCACGGTGTCCGAGGCGAGTTCGGTGGCGCGTCCGGCCTTCTCGCGCTGGTGGTCGGCCCGTCGCGTCGCCGGAGGCAGCAGGGGAAGCACCGCGAGCGCGAGAACGGGCAGGCCCACGGCGACCACCAGGCCGAGCGCCGGCTGGTAGACGACCAGGCCGGCGCAGACCAGCAGGACCGTGAGGGCCGCGGCGGTGAAGCGGGACACGGCCTCCACGAACCAGCCGATCTTCTCGACGTCGCCCGTGGAGACGGCCACGACCTCACCGGCCGCGACCCGCCGGGTCAGCGCGGAGCCGAGCTGCGAGGCCTTGCGGGCGAGCAACTGCTGCACCCGGGCGGCGGCGGTGATCCAGTTGGTGACGGCGGCGCGGTGCAGGAAGGTGTCCCCGATCGCGGTCGCGGCACCGCACAGGACCATCGCGCCGCCGGTGAGGGCGAGCCGGGTACCGGAACGGTCCACGACCGCCTCTACGGCGAACCCTACGCAGAACGGCGTCGCCGAGACGGCGACGAAGTGCAGCAGCCCCCAGGCCAGGGCCTTGAACTGGCCGCCCAGTTGATTGCGGCCGAGCCACCACAGAAAGCGGGGTCCGGAGCGTGCGTCCGGCACACCAGGGTCGGGGTACGGAAGGTCTTGGATCTGCATGACGTCCCAGTGGGTCGAGTCAGCGGTAGGGGGAGAGGGGAAAGAGCGGGAAACGAGGAGAGGGAGGGGCGGGCGAGGGGGAGCGGAGGAGCGTGAAGGGGTGGGGAGGACGACCGGGAAGGCCTGCGGGGGGCGGCAGCAAACCGTGCAAGGTTCGCGTCGCGGCGTGGTCAAAATCAACCGGTTTTCCATGGCGGCGGCCGGATCCGGTAGCTGTCCGACACGGCCCGGATGTCCGGAACCTGACGCTCGCGCCCGGAAAGTGGTGCGAGCATGAGCCCATGCGACATGGCTGTGCGCGGCGCGCGGGAGCCGCCCCGGGGATGTGCGGCCTCCTGCTCGTGGCCTTGTCCGCGTGCGGCGGGGCGGCCGTGCATCACGCGAGTGACGGTACGTCGGGAGCGGGCGGCAGGAGAGGCACGAGCTCGCCGAGCGCGGCGGCGACGACCGGCGTCCCCGGTGTGGGTGACCGCTTGCGACAGCGGATCCCCGCTGTTTCACGCCAGGTTGTGGCGGTGTACGGCGACGGGAAGGACTCCCCGGACGACACCGTCGTGCTCTACGCCAAGCGGGGACCGTCCTGGGAGCGGGTCCGGAGTTGGCAAGGGCACAACGGCAAGAAGGGCTGGACCGCCGAGCATCGCGCCGGCGACAACCGCAGTCCGGTCGGCGTGTTCACGCTCACCGACGCGGGCGGGGTCCTGGCCGATCCCGGTAGCAGGCTGCCGTACACGCGGTCCGCCTCCTTCACGGCGCCGCGCTGGTGGGCGCGGTCGCACTGGCACGACTTCGACTACGTCATCGCCATCGACTACAACCGCGTCAAGGGTGCCCCGCCCGACGACCCGACGCGGCCCGAGGGGCAAAGGAGGGGCGGGGGGATCTGGCTGCACATGGACCACGGCAGCGGCACGTCGGCCTGCGTCAGCCTGCCCAGGACGGCGATGCAATTCCTGCTGCGCACCCTCGACCCGGATCGGCATCCCGTGGTGGTCATGGGGGACAGGGACGCGCTGAAGACCTAGCCGGTGTCTGGTCTGATCGCCGGACGGTTTTCAGTGCCGGCGGTCCTCGCGGCGCCGGCGCCGCACCCCCACGCGGGCCCAGTCGTGGGCTGGTCGTAGCGCGGTATCAGGACTGGAAGGCGCCGGTAGCGGCGCGGGCGCGTGCCCGGCGCCCATGCACCGGATCTCGCCGATCAGGGCCGCACGCGTGGTGCCGCGCAGGCCATGGCGCTCCAGGAGGACTGAGCACCACATCCCGGTCATGCCCCCGCCCGACCCGGCCGACAAGGCGACGTGCCTCGGCGTCATCCGCCCGGTCGGCCTGATCCACACGACAGACCCTGGCCATCGCGGCGGAGGCGTCATTGCGGGGAGCGGCGACTGCCCGTAGAACACCGGCCATGAGAAGCCGGATCATCATGTCCATGCTCACCGGAGCGATCGTCCTGGCGAGCACCGTTCTCGGGGGCGGCACGGCCCGAGCGGACGTCTCCTCGCCCCTGACGTCTTCGTCTTCCTCCCTGTCGTCATCCTCCCCAGCGTCAGCGCCTGCGCCCGGGGCGGCGCCCGGGCCTGTTCCTGCCCGCGGGTCTGCCCCTGCGTCCACCTCGGATGCGGTCCCCGCCGAGTTCGGCACCGACTGGCACGACCCCCTCACCGCCGCCCCGCCCGTGACCAGGCCGCACGCCAGGAGCTGCCAGGTCACCCTCGCCGAGGCGCAGTTCCGTGACTTCACGCCGTACCGAGGCTCGTACGCCCCACCGAAGGGCTGCGGCGAACGCTGGAGCAAGGTGGTGCTGCGCCTCGACGGCAAGATCAAGGGGCGCCAGTTCGACCGGCTCGGCTATCTGCATGTCGGCGGCGTGGAGATCTTCCGTACGTCGACGCCCGAGCCGTCGCCCGCCGGGATCGAGTGGTCCGTGGAGAAGGACGTCACCCGCTACACCGACACGTTCCGTTCCGCCCGGGATGTGGAGATGCTGATCGGCAACGTCGTCGACGACACCTACACGGGCGTGATCGACGTCAAGGTGACGCTCACCTTCTACGAGGGAAAGCCGGCCCCACCCACCACGGCCACCGCTCCCGCCACGGCCACCTCCACCGTCCCCGACCGCATCCTCACCCTTGACGACGGTCCCGGCGGAACGACCCTCACCACGCCCCGCAACAGCGAGCGCGTCGTCGCCGAGGTGTACGCCACCGGCTCCGGCGGCGGCTGCGAGGAGTACTGGTATCTGACCGTGCCCGCGACGGCGCCGTACTCCTGCCGTGCGGACGGCGGGCCCTATCGGGAGGTGCAGGTCACGGTCGACGGGCAACTGGCCGGAATCGCCGCCCCCTTCCCGACCGTCTGGACCGGCGGCTGGTCCAACCCCTTCCTCTGGTACGTGGTTCCGGGCCCCCGCGCCTTCGACATCAAGCCGATCGAATACGACCTGACCCCCTTCGCGGGGATCCTCAACGACGGCCGTCCGCACCAGGTCGAGGTGTCCGTCGTCGGAGTGTCCGAAGGGCAGAGCGGCTGGAGCACGCCCGTCAACGTGCTGGTCTGGCAGGACGCGGGGAAGAGCGTCGTCGGCGGGGGACTGCTCACGCACACGGCGGGTGAGCTCACCGACTCCACGCACTACACGCCCGGCACGGAGCACCGCGTCGACACCGAGGGAGGTCACCGACTGGCCGTCGCCGGGTACCTCGACACCTCGCACGGCCGCGTGCGGACCACCGTGACCCGCGACCTCGCGAACACCTCCGCGCACCGCTGGACCGACGGTGAGACCGTGGACGGCCTCGCCGCCTCCTGGACGGACGACGAGTCGGTCACCGTCGACGGTCACGGACCCGCCCGTACGACACGCACCCACCGGACGTACACGATGGACGGCACGACCACCCTCGGCGCCGACGACCGGCTCCACACCGTGCTGACCCTGGGCGACCGGGCCGACTCCGTGACGACCCGGAACGGCCGGCGCACGTCGTGGTCACGGCTCGACGACACGTACACGGGCGATGCCACCTTCACCGTGAACGTGCCCCGGGACCAGCGCCACGCCGTCGGCACGACGAGCGAGCGCTACCGGCTGTACGGCTCGGACGGCTGCTACGACCGGCGACTGACCACGGCGCAGGGGGTGCTGACGTCCGCAGGGTTCGGGGATTCAGGAAGCGGCTGCCGGTAGTCCGGTGGTCGTCTTCGCAGGGCCCGTCGGGGAGGCCGTCCCCGAGACCGAGACCGCGTGAGCGGACGGCTCCGACGCACCGGGCGGTGGCCGTCCCTCCCGTAGTACGGAGGGGCGGTCACGGCCCGTTCCCGCGAGGCTCAGCAGCCGTGTGCCTGATCCCGTCCCGGTCCTGGACCCTGTCCCGGCCCCTGGCCGTGCTTCGGTGTCCGTTCCGGAGGGCCGTCCACCAGCGCGTCCAGCAACCCGCTCAGCACCTGCCGTTCGAGGTCCGTCAGCGGATCGAGGATCTCCTCGGCGGCCGAGACCCGCGCGCCGCGCAGCTGCCGCAGGGCCTTGCGGCCGTCCTCCGTGAGCTCGATCCGGATCACCCGGCGATTCGTGGGGTCCGGCATCCGCCGCACCTTGCCGCTCCCCTCCAGCGCGTCGATCAGGGTCGTGACGGCGCGGGGTACCACCTCGAGCCGCTCGGCGAGGTCGGCCATGCGCGGCGGCGACTCGCAGTGCGCCAGGGTGCGCAGCAACCGGGCCTGGGCCGGGGTGACGCCCAGCCCGCTCCGCTCCAGATGGTGCTTCTGGATGCGGTGCACCCGGCGTGTCAGCCGCAGCAGCTGCTCGGCGAGCAGACTGTCGGAATCGGGGGTGGTCATACGGGAACAATATCAGGATGCCGTTCATTGTGAGTATAGGTAACAATGAGCTATGCTCCGTCAGTCCTCGATCGCCTCACCCTCCGTAGGAGCCATGCCCCGCGACCACATCGACTGGACCCCCTCGCCCGGCACCTCGACCGAACAGCCCCGGCAGGTGCGCCGCATCCTCACGCTCTTCAAGCCCTACCGCGCCCGGCTCGCGGTCGTCGGCCTGCTGGTCGCCGCCGCCTCACTGGTCACCGTCGCCACCCCGTTCCTCCTGAAGGAGACGCTGGACGTCGCCATTCCCGAGGGGCGCACCGGCCTGCTGGGCCTCCTCGCCCTCGGCATGATCCTCAGCGCCGTCCTGGGCGGCGTCTTCGGCGTCCTGCAGACCCTGATCTCCACGACCGTCGGCCAGCGCGTCATGCACGACCTGCGGACGGCCGTCTACGACCGCCTCCAGCGGATGTCCCTCGCCTTCTTCACACGCACGCGTACCGGCGAGGTCCAGTCCCGCATCGCCAACGACATCGGCGGCATGCAGGCCACCGTCACCTCCACCGCCACCTCCCTGGTCTCCAACTTCACCAGCGTGGTCGCCACGATCATCGCGATGGTCGCCCTCGACTGGCGGCTGACCGTCGTCTCGCTGCTCCTGCTGCCGGTGTTCGTCTGGATCAGCCGTCGCGTCGGCAACGAGCGCAAGAAGATCACCACCCAGCGTCAGAAGCAGATGGCGGCGATGGCCGCCACGGTCACCGAGTCGCTGTCGGTCAGCGGCATCCTGCTCGGCCGCACGATGGGTCGCTCCGATTCCCTGACGCGGTCGTTCGCCGAGGAGTCCGAGCAGCTGGTCGACCTCGAGGTGCGCTCGAACATGGCCGGCCGCTGGCGCATGGCCGTGATCGGGATCGTCATGTCCGCCATGCCGGCGGTCATCTACTGGGCCGCGGGCATGACCCTCCGGTTGGACGGCCCCGATGTCTCCCTCGGCACCATCGTCGCCTTCGTCTCGCTCCAGCAGGGCCTGTTCCGCCCGGCCGTCAGCCTCCTGTCGACCGGCGTGCAGATCCAGACCTCCCTCGCGCTCTTCCAGCGCATCTTCGAATACCTCGACCTGCCCATCGACATCACCGAGCGGGACAACCCGGTCCGTCTCGACCAGATCAAGGGCGAGGTCCGTCTCGAGGACGTCACCTTCCGGTACGACGACAAGGGCGACCCCGTCCTCGACGGCATCGACATCGACGTCCCCGCCGGCGGCAGCCTCGCGGTGGTCGGCCCCACCGGCGCCGGCAAGTCCACGCTGGGCTACCTGGTGCCGCGCCTGTACGACGTGACGGGCGGCCGCGTCACCCTCGACGGCGTCGACGTCCGGGACCTCGACTTCGACACCCTCGCCCGCGCGGTCGGCGTCGTCTCGCAGGAGACCTACCTCTTCCACGCCACGGTCGCCGACAACCTGCGCTTCGCCAAGCCGGACGCCACCGACGAGGAGCTGCACGCGGCCGCGCGGGCGGCGCAGATCCACGCCCACATCGCCGCCCTGCCCGACGGCTACGAAACGGTCGTCGGCGAACGCGGCCACCGGTTCTCCGGTGGGGAGAAGCAGCGGCTGGCCATCGCCCGCACCATCCTGCGCGACCCGCCGGTGCTGATCCTCGACGAGGCGACCAGCGCCCTCGACACGGGCACGGAACAGGCCGTCCAGGAGGCCATCGACGCGCTTTCGGCCAACCGCACCACGATCACCATCGCCCACCGGCTGTCCACCATTCGGGGTGCCGACCAGATCGTGGTCCTCGACTCCGGCCAGGTGGCCGAACGGGGTACGCACGAGGAGCTGTTGCGACGGGACGGGCGGTACGCGGCCTTGGTGCGGCAGGACGCCCGCCTGGAGCCGACAAGATGAAAGTATGGCAAGTTGTGCCGGGTTTGTGACGGTATGCGAGTTACCGTGCCCGCATGCAGAAGAACACTCCGCCACCGAGCACGATTCGACTGACGCGCCGGGGCCGTCTCGTCCTCATCGCGACCGGAGCCGTCGTGGCCGGCACCGCCGTGGCGGTGCCGCTGCTGAGCGTGGAGCGTCCGGGGGAGAAGCCCCAGCCGGCGACGCTGGTCATCCCGGAGGGCTGGCGCGCGAGCCAGGTCTACGAGGCCGTCGACAAGGCGCTCGCCCTGCCGGCGGGCACCACCAGAAACGCGTTGCCGAAGGCCGCGCTGAAGCTGCCCGACGACGCCGCGGGCAACCCGGAGGGCTACCTCTTCCCGGCGACGTACCCGCTGGACAAGAAGGCGACGCCGCAGACGCTGCTCACCTACATGGTGAACACCGCCAACAAGAAGTTCAACGGTGCGCCGACGGCGGCCGGCGCCCAGCGCAACACCATGAACGTCTATCAGACGGTCACCATCGCCAGCCTCGTGCAGGCCGAGGCCGCCACCAAGGCGGACATGGGCAAGGTGGCGCGGGTCGTGTTCAACCGACTGGAGCGCGGGATGCCGCTGCAGATGGACTCCACCATCAACTACGCGCTGAACCGCTTCACCCTGAAGACGACGGAGAACGACACCCGTGTCGAGAGCCCCTACAACTCCTACCAGCGCATGGGCCTGCCACCGACGCCGATCGACAACCCGGGCGAGGAGGCGATGCGCGCGGCCCTCAGCCCCACGCCGGGCGACTGGCTGTACTTCGTCACCGTCAAGCCGGGTGACACGCGCTTCACGGCGAGCTACGCGGAACATCTGCGCAACGTCGCCGAGTTCAACCGGAACCAGCACAGCCCCCAGAGCCCCCAGAGCCCCCTGGGCCCCCAGAGTTCGAAGAGCCCGAAGAGTCAGTCGGCGGCTGCCGGGTGACCCGGCGGGGCCTCAGGCGGCCACCGTCTCCTCGGTGAGCAGCCGCCTGATGTCCCGTACGGCCGCGCGGCCGGCCCGGTTGGCGCCGATGGTGCTGGCCGACGGCCCGTAACCGACGAGATGGACGCGCGGGTCGGCGACGGCACGCGTGCCCTCGACCCGGATCCCGCCGCCCGGCTCACGCAGCCGCAGCGGCGCGAGATGGCCGATGGCGGCCCGGAACCCGGTCGCCCACAGGATGACGTCGGCGCCGACCCGCCGCCCGTCGTCCCACTCCACGCCTTCGGGAGTGATCCGGTCGAACATGGGGAGCCGGTTCAGCACCCCGTCGGCGAGTCCCTCCCGGATCGCGTCGTTGAGCGGCAGTCCCGTCACGGACACGACGCTCTGCGGCGGCAGTCCGCGGCGCACCCGTTCCTCCACGAGCGCGACGGCCGCGCGGCCCGTGTCCTCGTCGAAGGGCCCCTCGCGGAAGACGGGGGGCCGCCGGGTCACCCACGTGGTCTGCGCCGCGTACGGCGCGAGCTCCAGCAGATGCTGGGTGCCGGACGCGCCCCCGCCGACCACGACCACCCGCAGTCCGGCGAACGCCTCGGGACCCGGATAGCGCGCGGTGTGCAGCTGCCGGCCGCGAAAGGTCTCCTGGCCGGGATAACGCGGCCGGAACGGCCGGTCCCAGGTTCCGGTGGCGTTGATCAGGGCCCGCGTGGACCACGAACCGTCGGAGGTCTCGACGAGCAGCCGCCCACCGGTGCCCTCCCGCACCGCCCGCACATCGACCGGCCGCCGTACCCGCAGGTCGAAGGCGCGCTCGTAGGCGTCGAAGTACTCGGCGACGACCTCCGACGACGGCCGGGCGGGATCCGCGCCCGTCAGTTCCATGCCGGGCAACGCGTGCATCCCGTGCACCTTGCCGTACGTCAGCGAGGGCCACCGGAACTGCCAGGCACCGCCGGCGGCGGGGGCGTGGTCGAGCACCACGAAGTCGCGGTCCGGCTCGAAACCGGTGCGACGCAGGTGATGGGCTGCGGCCAGACCCGCCTGGCCGGCCCCGATGACGACCACCTCGACCGCACGCACGTTGTCCACGCCCGTGCCAACGGCGGGGTCGGCGTGGATCTTCCCGGTTCGGCTGTGAGATCGGCTACGGAACCCGGCGTATGGGCCAGGATGGGGGCATGTCAGATGCGTTCACCACCCGAATTCTGCACATCACCTCAGGCTCCCGGGAGAGGGTCGTCGACCTCACCGGCGACTGCGAGGCGTTCCTGCGTGAGGTGGCCGCCGGTCGCGGCGGCCTCCTGAACGTCTTCGTCCCGCACGCCACCGCCGGGATCGCGATCATCGAAACGGGCGCCGGAAGCGACGACGACCTCCTGGCCGCCCTGCACACCATCCTCCCCGCCGACGACCGCTGGCAGCACCGGCACGGCAGCCCCGGCCACGGCCGCGACCACGTCCTCCCGGCCTTCGTACCGCCCCACGCGACCCTGCCGGTCGTGGACGGCAGGCTGGAACTGGGCACATGGCAGTCGGTGTGCCTGGTGGACACGAACAGGGACAACCCCGACCGGCAGGTGCGGCTGAGTTTCCTGGGCTGAGCACCGGCTCGGCTCGGCACGCGGGGG
Organism: Streptomyces sp. NBC_00637; assembly: GCF_045161545.1. Classification (NCBI taxonomy): domain Bacteria; kingdom Bacillati; phylum Actinomycetota; class Actinomycetes; order Kitasatosporales; family Streptomycetaceae; genus Streptomyces; species Streptomyces sp. NBC_00637. The sequence continues at coordinate 7,504,940 of NZ_CP109046.1, forward strand.
CTGTCGCGCGCCAGGACACCACGACGGAGCGGGTCAGCGGTTCTTCCACTCCGGACGCCGCTTCTGGGCGAAGACCGTCATCCCCTCGACGGCGTCCTGGCTGACGATCAGGCGTCCAGGGGTGGTGAAGGGTGTTCGACCGCGTCCACCGTGTCGGCGATGCCCTCGGTCTCCGCCATGACCTGGAGAAAGACGCGGACGGATGTGGGCGAGCCGTCCGCGGAAGGGGCCCGCCGCCAGGGCGGTGAGCGGCGTCCCGGCGGATCTGCGCGGCGGGGGTCGGCGGGCATAGCCTGGAGAAGGACGGCATCGGGAGCGGACCGGCACCGGGAGGCGGGCCAGGGGGCTCCCGGCGCATTCCCTTCGCCGCGGGGGACGCGAGACAGGGAGATGGAGCCATGCCCTGGAATCTGAACGGCACATACCTGGAGAGCTGCAACTGCGATGTGGTGTGCCCCTGCACCACCTCGGGCCTCACCGCACCGGCCGACCACGAGCGCTGTCAGGTGACCCTGGCCTTCCACGTGGACAGCGGGAACGTGGACGGCGTGGACGTCGCCGACCGCAGCGTCGCCGTCTTCATCGACGCACCCCGGGTGATGGCCGAGGGCGACTGGAAGGTGGCGCTGTACATAGACGGTTCGGCCGACGGCGGCCAGGCGGACGTGCTGGGCAAGGTCTTCTCCGGCCAGGCCGGCGGGCCGATGGCGGCGCTCACTCCGCTCATCGGCGAGGTGCTCGGCGTGGAGCGGGTCCCCATCGACTACCGCGACGACGGCCGCCGCCACGCCGCGCGGGTGGGCGACGCCATCGACATCGCGATCGAGGACCAGGTCGCCCCGCAGTTCGGCGACGACGGTCCCGTCATGGGCCTGACCGGCATGTTCCACCCGGTGAACAGCACACTGACGATCGCCCGGTCCACCCGGGCCACGGGCGACGGCGTCCATGGCCGGTCCTGGGACTTCACCGGCGGCAATGGACACTCGGCGCCCTTCACGTGGTCCGCGTGACCGGTGGGCCGCTCACCGTCCGCCGGCGGGCGGGCCCCGCGGGGCTGTTGCTCGTCGCGGCGGCCGCCGCCTGGCTCTGGCTGGTGACCCGCTGGGGTGACATGCAGGCGATGCCCGGCACCATGGGTCTGGGCCTGCCCGCCTTTCTCGCCGTGTGGACGCTGATGATGGCTGCGATGATGCTGCCCGCCACGGCGTTCGTCGCCGCGCTGTACGCGCGCACCATCACCACGCATCGGGCATCGCGCATGGTCGTCTTCACCGTCGGGTACCTGCTCGTCTGGGCCGCGGCCGGGGTGCCCGGGTACGGGCTGGCCGTCGGCCTGGGCCGGGCGGCGAGCCTCCCCGCCGGTGCGGGGACCGTAGTGGCAGCGGCCGTGTTCGCGGTCAACGGCGTCTATCAGCTCACGCCCCTCAAGGACCGCTGCCTCGCGCGGTGCCGCTCGCCGATCGGGCTGATGCTGCGCTACGCCTCGTATCGGGGGCCCTCACGCGATCTGCGTGCCGGGGCCCACCACGGGGCCTTCTGCCTGGGTTGCTGCTGGTCGCTGATGGTGCTGCTGGCGGTCTTCGGAGTGATGAACCTGTGGGCCATGGTGGCCCTGGCCACGGTGATCACCGCTGAGAAGCTCGCTCCGGTCGGCCGCCTGGTGGCCCGTGCCGTAGGGGTCGCCTCGATCGCCCTGGCCGTCGCCGTCTTCTGGATACCGGCCCTGGCCCCGGGCCTCACCGGCGCCGACATGACCGGGATGTGACGACAACCCCTGTGCAAGACGCCTGCCCACTGCCACCGTTCCGCGCGGTGCCCACAGGCTCCACTGGCCTGCACGGCCGGTTCACCGTGCCCGGAGCGAGAACCCCGCTCAAGCGGCAGGAGTCGTCATCAGATCGATCACCGGGGGCGTTCGGGATCAGGGTGGCATCCTGGCCCGCATGGCCGAACCGATCGATCCCTCCTTCGCCGACGCCGAACTGGCCGCCTTCGTCGAGGCTGTTCGGCAGGACCCCGGACCTCCCGCCCGTGCCGTGGGTGCGGCGGAGTTGCGGCGGGCGCAGCGACGCCGTGCCGAAACCCGGCCTCCGGGTCCCGAGATCGACCACGTCGAGGATCTGGTGGTCGGCTCGGCTGCCGTGGCGGCCCGTCTCTACCGCCCTTCGGCGGCGTTCCGGCCACTGGTGGTGTTCCTCCACGGAGGGATGTGGACGATCGGCGATCTGGAGTCGCACGATCGGGCATGCCGTCGACTGGCACTCAGGACCGGCACGGCCGTGCTGAGCGTCGACTTCCGCCGTGCTCCGGAGCACCCGTGGCCGGCTGCCGTCGACGACTGCGTGGACGTCATCCGGTGGGCAGCGGCCGGCGGCGGTTCCGGGTTCGGGATCGCGGGGCCGACCGTCGTCATGGGTGACAGTTCCGGGGGGAACCTCGTCGCGCTGGCCTGCCTGCGCCTGCGCGATGAAGGCGGACCGCTGCCGATCGCCCAGATCCTGCTGTACCCCAACACGGATCTGACACTTTCCTGTCCCAGCGTGCGGTCGAAGGGCACGGGTTGGGGTCTGACGGCCGACGACGTCGCATGGGGAGCGGAGCAATGGGTCCCGGACCCGTCCCGGCGCGCCGACCCCCGGGTCAGCCCGCTGTACGCCGCAGACCTCGGCGGGCTACCACCTGCCGTTGTCGTCACGGCGGAGCACGACCCGCTTCGGGACGAGGGCGACGCGTACGCCGGCCGGCTTGCCGACGCCGGGGTTCCGGTCCGACATCGCTGCGAGGCCGGGATGGTCCACGGGTTTCTCACCCTCGACACCCTCTCTCCCGCCGCGGCGGAGGCGGGAGAAAGGGTCTTCGCGGACGTCGCGAACCTGCTGGACCAGGTCCGCTGACCCCGCCAAGCAGCGGTGAACCCGGCGCGTAGGACCATGACGCCGCTCCCGATCTGCTCTGCCGGGCCGCAGGCGTTCGTGGGCATACATCGTTGTTTGTGCGTCTGCGTCGTCACGGAGTTGGACACTCACCCGCTCAACGGTCGCTTGCCGACGGGTGTGTTGTCAGTGCCTGCGCCTAGGGTCTGCAGCGCGCGGTCGGCTTCCGGGGGTTCCAGCTCTGAAGGGATGGCTTCATCCCCGGCCTGTCCGGGGGCGGCCCGGAGATTTCGTCCGGGACCCAACCGACGGCCGGGCTTCGTCGATGGCCACGAGGTGACCTGCCAGCGCCGACCGCGCACCCTCCCCACCAGGGGTATCACCTGATCCGGTAGTTCCAGAGTCGAACCTCTCGGGCTGGAACGAATGGTGCGGCTCCTCCGTGAGCATGGGCCGGCCGGTGCGCGGAGGGCTGATCGATTCTGCCGATCAGAAGTGGACCTTCCTGATCTACTTCACCGAAGACGGCGGCACGCTGGTGGGCTGCGCCCGCCTGAGCGGCTCATCGCTCGGTCGGGACGCAGAGCACCGGGATGGTCGACAGGTGGAGGAGTTTGTGGGGGGTCGAGCCCAGCAGGGCCCCGCGCATCGGGCTTTCGCCCCAGCTGCCGACGACGATGAACCGAGCCTCATGCCGTGACGCGGCGTCGAGCAGGGCCTGAGCCGGTTTCTGGTCGATGATCTCGACGGTCGTGGGCACGCCCGCCGCCTCGGCCGCCGTGACGGCGTGATCGAGGGCGATGCGTCCGGCCTCGCGGACGGCCTCGTGGTGGGCCCGGTACTCCTCGCCCCCCGGCCCCGGGGCAGCGGCGCCGTAGACCAGCACGAGCCGCTCGCCGAACGCGGCCGCGGTCTGGAGTGCGATGCGCAGGGCACGTACCGCGCCGGGAGACTCGTCGTATCCGAGGACGATCGCCATCTCAGGACTCCTTGCCGGCGACGACACCGTGGACGAGATCGGGGTCGGCCACGCCCGCGCGTTCCGACCAGAAGGCGGGGGATTTCAGCCGCCACAGCACCATCAGCACCACACCCGCGACGGCGATGCCGACGCCGATGACGAGCGGGGGGCCGACCCCGAGCCACGAGGTGCCGGTATAGGAGTTGGCGGGGTCGGACATGTCGGAGACCGATTCCACGAGGAGCCACGCCAGCAGCCCGGCGCCGACGAGGGGTCCGAGGCCGATGAGCACGAAGTAGCGGACGCTCTCCGTCAGGTGGCGGCGGTAGTAGACGGCGCAGGCGACGCCGGTGAGGGCGTAGTAGAAGGCGATCAGCAACGACAGAGCGGTGAGCGAGTCGAAGAGGGCGTTGGCGCTGATCTGGTTGAGGACGAGGTACCAGGCGATGGCGATGCCGGCGACCCACCAGGTGCTCACGTCGGGCGTGCGGAACCGCGGGTGGATGTGGGCGAAGTGCGCGGGCAGCGCGTGCCGGCGTGCCATGGACAACGCCGTGCGGGACGCCGGGATGATCGTCGTCTGCGTCGACGCCAGCGCCGAGGTGGAGACAGCCAGCAGGACGACCCAGTCCCAGCCGTCCATCACCTTGCCCGCGAGCAGGGCGAAGATGAACTCCTCCTCGTCGGCGTTCTCGGCCAGGAAGGCCGTTCCCGCGTAGGCCACGACGGCGAAGCCGACCGACACGTAGGTCACCAGCAGGACGACCGTCGACCAGATGCCGGCCTTGCCCGGAGCGGTGGCGGAGTCCTCGACCTCCTCGGTGAGATTGACCGCGGACTCCCAGCCCCAGTAGATGAAGACGCCCAGCAGCAGGGCTCCGGTCAGCGTCGATCCGCCGGCGCCGAAGGGGTTGAGCCAGCCGACCGACGGCTCGACGGAATCGAACGTGCTGGTGCCCGCGTACACGCGGTAGAGCGCCACGACGACGAAGGCGAGCAGACAGACGACCTGGGCGAGGATGAGGACGTTCTGCACCTTGGCGGAGACCTCGGTGCCGATGACGCACACGGCCGTCATCACGATGATGAGCAGCACCGCGAGCAGCTGGCGCACGAAGTCGTTGTCGACCCAGCTGTCGAGGCCGAAGGCGAGCAGCGCGAAGCTCACGGCGACGTCCGCCAGCGACCCGACGACCAGCACCCCGGTCATGGTGATGGCCCAGCCGCCGAGCCAGCCGGCCCACGGCCCCATGGCCCGGGTGACCCACGAGAAGGTGGTGCCGCAGTCCTGGTCGACCTTGTTGAGGTAGTAGAACGCCGACGCGATCAGAAGCATCGGCACGAACGAAGCGACCAGCACGCCGGGGGCGTAGATGCCGACGAGTGCCACGATCGGCCCGATGACCGCCGCCAGTGAGTACGCCGGTGAGGTGGCGTTGAGCCCGATGACGAGCGCGTCGACGAAGCCGATCGCATCGGCCTTCAACCCGTCAGGTGACCCTGGCGACCCTGGTGGACGTGCGCCGGTGGTGTCGTCGGCCATGTTCCCTCGCTCCGGTTGTCCGTGAAGCCATACAACAGGGAGCTTTGCGACTTTCGATGTCATTGAGGGCTTGTCGGTCACGGGTGTCACCGACGGAACGCCGAAGGCCTCCGGAACGGCGGCGGGTGCCGCACCACGGCTTTCCGTGGAGCGGCACCCGTGGGCACGGCAGCGGAGGTCAGCGGCGCGGACGCTCCAACGTCAGGAGCAGGCCTTCGACCGCACCGGGCCCGATACGGCCCTTGACGTCGGCCGACGTGATCGCTTTGAGGGCCCAGCCGTCCTCGGCGTGCTTGTTGAGCACCTTCTCCAGCTTGTCGCTGTCCAGCGCGTCGCCGATCAGTGACTCGCGAAAGGTGACGACCTTGTACTCGAGTACATGGGGACTGCTCATGACGGGGCCCTCCTGTGGATGGACTGGCTCCCGGAACCAGGAATCCGGGGAACCGGGACAGCCAATCATCGGGCGCGGGCCTCCGCACGCGTCGGGGGCGGGTTCGGCGAGTTCGCGTGTCGGGTGCCTGGGGCGCGCGGCAGGTGGGCGAGGTGTGTCAGGCCGGCTTGCGCCACACCGAGATGTGCTTCGTGGAGTCCTGGGTGAACGGCGCGCCGTCCCAGTCCGCGACGCGCCGTTCCGGTTCGAGTCCCGCGATCCGTGCCATCAGGTCGAGCTCGGCGGGCCACGCGTACCGGTGCCGGGAGTTTGCCCGGCGGTAGCCGCCGTCGTCGTCGGCCTCGCGGGTGAAGTGGTGCGAGACGAGGATCTGTTCGACCAGGTCGAAGGTGTCGAAACCGAGATGCCCTTCGGAGACGTCGAACGGCACGGCGACCTGCCCGGGGGGCAGGAACCGCAGCGGCGGCACCCCCAGCTCGATGACGAAGCGCCCGCCGGGCGCCAGATGCCGTGCGGCGTTGCGGAAGCACTCGACCTGCTCGGCCTGGGTGAGCAGGTTCGAGATGGTGTTGTAGACGAGGTACACCAGGGTGAACTCGCCGGGGACGACGGTCGTGGCCATGTCCCCGAGGGTGACCGGGAGCGCGTCCTCGTCGATCTTGCGCCGCAGGGCCGCCGCCATGTGCTCGGACAGTTCGATGCCCGCGACGGGCACGCCGCGTTGCCGGAGCGGGACGCCCACCCGTCCGGTTCCGATGGCGAACTCCAGTGCACGGCCGCCGCCGGCGAGTTCGGCGAGGAAGTCGAGAGTCGGTCGGAGGAAGGCGGCCGAGGATCTCTCGGCCTCCTCGGTGTCGTAGCGGTCGGCGCTGGCGCGGTTCCACAGTTCGCTGCTCGTCACGGGCGTCCACTCTGCCGGGCGCGCCGGCGCGCTGTCGACGGGATTTGCCGCCGTCGCGGACCGGCGCCGGCGCCGGGGCACGCCCGGCTGCGTCCGGGCACGCCGGACGCGCCGTCCCCGCCGTGGCCCGGTGGCGCGCGCCCGAGTGGGGGGTCGCGTTCTCCTGGGGCGCACCTTGTGTAATCTGAAAATTAACCTTTCGCGTGTATTTGACTTCGTACAGGCTTGCGCGCCCGATCCGGTGCCGCGTGGGCGAAAGGTAGTGCGGTTGTATGTACCGTGCTAGGCTTCAGGCTAGTTGCAGTTGTGGTTCCCGAAACTTCAAGTGCCTCGGCGGCAGTCTGTCGCCGGGCATTTTTGTATATCCGGTGCTTATCCGGACGGGGTTCATTGTGGCAACGCATGGGTCCACACGGTGTGGACCTCTGGGCACTGCCCCGAAGGAGATGTGACATGGCTACTGGCACCGTCAAGTGGTTCAACTCGGAAAAGGGATTCGGTTTCATCGAGCAGGACGGCGGCGGCCCCGACGTTTTCGCTCACTACTCGAACATCGCCACCCAGGGCTTCCGTGAGCTCCAGGAAGGCCAGAAGGTGAACTTCGACGTCACGCAGGGCCAGAAGGGCCCGCAGGCGGAGAACATCACGCCTGCCTGACGCGAAAGCGTATGAGGCAGCTGGGGCCCGCACCACGTGGTGCGGGCCCCAGCTTGCTGCTTTTCCAGGGTTCCGAAGGATCTCATGGAATTCTTTCAGTCTCATTTTCGGCTCGTGCTTGCAATTCATCCGGCTCGTTCTCGCTTCCGCCGGGAATTCCTCGATGCGTGCCCCTCGAGGAAGGTTCTTTCTTGAACCGTTCAGCTCGCACGAATGACCGTTCCGAGTTCGCGCTCCCGGTCACCGTCACCCCCGCACTCCCCGCCGCCGCGACCTTCGCCGAACTGGACATGCCCCCCGCGTTGCTGGAGATGCTCGCCGAGCACGGCCTGAACGAGCCGTTCCCGATCCAGGCCGCCACGCTGCCGAACACGCTCGCGGGCCGCGACGTCCTGGGCCGCGGGCGCACCGGATCGGGCAAGACGCTCGCCTTCGGCCTGGCGCTCCTCGTCCGTACGGCCGGCCGCCGCGCCGAGCCGCGCAAGCCGCTGGCCCTGGTCCTGGTGCCCACCCGCGAGCTGGCCCAGCAGGTCGGCGACGCCCTCACTCCGTACGCCAGGCTGCTGAAGCTGCGGCTGGCCACCGTGGTCGGAGGCATGTCGATCAGCAGGCAGTCCGGCGCGCTGCGGGAGGGCGCAGAAGTGGTCGTCGCGACTCCGGGCCGTCTCATGGATCTCGTCGAGCGCAAGGACTGCCGCCTCGACCGGGTGGACATCACCGTCCTCGACGAGGCCGACCAGATGGCCGACATGGGCTTCATGCCCCAGGTCACCGAGCTGCTGGACCAGGTACGCCCCGACGGCCAGCGCATGCTGTTCTCGGCCACGCTCGACAGCAACATCGACCTCCTGGTCCGTCGCTACCTCCACGACCCGGTGGTCCACTCGGTCGACCCGTCGGCGAGCGCGGTCACCACGATGGAGCACCACGTCCTCCAGGTGCACGGCGCCGACAAGTACGCCACGGCCACCGAGATCGCCGCCCGCGAAGGGCGTGTGCTGATGTTCCTGGACACCAAGCACGCCGTCGACCAGTTCACCCGGCACCTGCTGGGCAGCGGAGTCAGGGCCGCCGCACTGCACGGCGGCAAGTCGCAGCCCCAGCGCAACCACACCCTGGCCCGGTTCAAGGACGGCCGCGTCACCGTGCTGGTGGCGACCAACGTGGCGGCCCGTGGCATCCACATCGACGACCTCGACCTCGTCGTCAACGTCGACCCGCCCGCCGATCACAAGGACTACCTGCACCGCGGCGGCCGAACGGCACGCGCCGGCGAGTCCGGCAGCGTCGTCACGCTGGTCACCCACAGCCAGCGCCGGGACATGGCCCGTCTGCTGTCCGACGCGGGCATCAGGGCGCAGATCACACCGATCCGCTCCGGCGAGGCCGAGCTGAGCCGCATCACCGGCGCCCAGGCCCCCTCCGGCGTCCCCGTCGCCGGCAGCGGTCCGGCCGTGGCCGAGCGCCCGCAGCGCGGCGGCGCTCCCTTCCGCGGCATGGGCACCCGGCCCGGCCGACCCGGCCGCGGTGGCGAGTCCCGCAAGGCCACCGAGGCCCGCCAGGCCGCCGAAGCCCGCGCGGCCGCCCGGGTGCGCCGGGGCGCGTAGAGCCTGCCGCGTGGATCATGCCGCCGACGCGGGGTCCGGTACCCGCGTGCACGGCGCTGCCCGTCGTCGGCTGCGTGCCCGGTCGGGGCCTGTCCGGCGACCGGAGAACGCCGGGGATGCCGCCCGGGACGAAGTCGCGCTGCGTGAGCGCGACCGGGGGCAGGCCCTAGTGTCGTCGCCATGAGCGAAGACTCCCAGCGCCTCGTCACCATCGAGCGGACCGGTACCGGCCGGTTCACCGCGACGAACACTCGTGGCGGCACGATCGCGTTCGGTACCGGTTCCGATGCCGACGGCGGCACCGACTTCACCCCGGTCGAACTCCTCCTCGCGGCGATCGGCGGCTGCACCGCCGCCGACGTGGACGTCGCCACCGGCCGGCACGTCGAGCCCACCGGGTTCACCGTCACCGTGACCGGCGAAAAGGTCGGCGACGCGTTCGGCAACCGGATGACCGACCTCGCGGTCACCTTCTCCGTCACCTTCCCCGAGGGCGCCGCCGGTGACCGGGCCCGCACGATCCTGCCCCGGGCGGTCACGGTCTCGCACGACCGGCTGTGCACCGTCAGCCGCACCGTCGAGATCGGCACTCCCGTCACCGTGACCGTCACGGACGCCTGACCGCGCGGCGACACCGCCGCCCCGGTCGCTGCGGGCCGGTGACAAGCGTGCCGTCGAGGCTTGCGTTCTTGTGAGCACTTCCCGAGCGCCGCGTTCCACGGCCCTACGGTCCGGCTATGAACACGACTCGTAGCAGAGGAAGGACGTGGCGCGGCGCCGCGCTGGCGGTGCTGCTGACCACGGGGGCGCTCACCGCGGCCGCCCCGGACGCTCGGGGAGAGAGCGCACGGACCGAGACACCCGTGACGTCGACGCACCCGGCCGACGGCGTGACCGAGTCGGTGGTACGGGTGAGGATGCCGTTACCGCGTTCCTTCGGGGACCGTCCGGCGGCCTGCGACCAGCTGTCGTATCTGCGCTACCGCTCCGCCGACGGACCGGCGGCGTCGGCCGACGCCGACCGGATCCTCGTGGCCCAGCCGGGCATCCTGGAGGGCGCCGGAGCCTTCGACAGCGTGGCCCGCGGCACCGTCGCGAAGGCCGCCGCGCAGGGGCGGCACATCGAGTTCTGGGCCCTCGACCGGCGGTCCAACTGCCTGGAGGACCGCACCGGCATCGCGTCCGGCGACCAGCACGCCGCCGTCGACTACTACTACCGGGCCGAACCGGTCGACGGCCGGGTCTTCGGGGGCTTCGTCGGCGACAGCCGGCTGGGATGGATGGCGAAGCTCGGCATCGAACAGACCGTGCGGGACGAATACGACCTGCTGGTCCACGAACTGCCCGACCAGGGTCTGCGCAAGAGCAAGGTGCTGTGCGGCGGACACTCGCTGGGCGGGGTGGTCACCGGGTACTTCGCGGCGGCCGACTTCGACGGCGACCCCGCCACCCTGGCGGACGCGGGACAGAACCAGTGCGCCGGCTACTTCGCCCTCGACACGACCATCTCCACCTCGCTGGCCGACCTGAGCGGCAGCCTGCCCGACGACACCGACCTGCCGGACGTCGGGCTCGGCTACGCGGCGGTGCAGGCCGGGCTCGACACCGGGGTGCTGCCCCGCACGCTGTCCGCACCGGTGCTGCTCAACCCGGAGACCATGACGCTGCTCGCCATCGCCGGCGTCGGCGCCGTACGGGACCCGGACGGCGAGGCGGACCTGCCGTCCTATCTGCCCTCCGGCATCAACATCGAGGCCACCAACCGCTTCCTGTTCTCGAAGGACGCCGCCGCCTTCCTCACCGGTTCCCCGGGGGTGAAGGACTTCCGGCTCACCAACGCCGCGGTGCTCGGGGCGCTGATGGACGACAACTCCGTACCGCTGGCGTTCCTCCAGAGCAGCGTGGGCTTCTTCGACGGCGGACCGGTCTCGGACAAGAGCTTCCCCGTGGCCAACGGAGACACGCAGGCGACGCAGCTGTTCGGCGTCGGGTACAAGGCCATCCCCGCGCAGCCCCGCGGGCCGCTGTACACCTGGCGCGACTACGACCGGGTCGGCGACGCCGACGACCCCGGGTACCGGTCGGCCGACGGTACGCCGTTCACCGACGCGGGCAAGGAGGTCACCGACCTTCAGGAGCTGGCCCGCAGCCTGGCGGAGCAGCCGCTCGACTTCACCGAGCAGTACTTCCCGACCAAGCTGGTCACCGACATCGAGCTGGCCACTTCGCCTCAGGTCAGACGCCTCGTCGTCCATCCGACCGGGCTGACGGCCAACCCGACGCTCACCGTGCTCGCGGGCGACGGACTGCTCGCGGGCCGTGTCCCGGCCGACCTGCACCCGGTGGTCGCCCCCGGCTACCAGCACCTCGACGTGCTGACCGCGGCGCCGGTACAGAACGACGGGCTGCCCGAACCCGTGTCGGGCGCTCTCTCGGCGTTCGCGGACACTCCCCGATAGCCGCCACTCCCCGACAGCCGCCTCTTCGCCACGGCGGTCCGGCCGTCGCGTCACGCGTGGGAAGGGCCCGGGAGGATCTCTCCTCCCGGGCCCTTCCGTCGGCCTGTGTACCTGTGGGCCGGTGCGGTCAGATCTTGCCGGCGGCGAACGTGGCCGCGGCGGTGGCGTCGGCGGTGTAGCCGAGATGCGCCAGTACGTCGTCGCCGCCGTTCTCGCAGATGGGGTCACCGTTGGCGCAGAAGTCGATGGTGCGGCTCTGGTAGGTGCCGGTGACGCTCTTGCCGAGGGCCCGGATCGGGTTGCCGAACAGCAGGACCGCGGCGACTCTCGGCTCGACCGCCGCCGGGAGTGTCGCGACGATGGGGCTGCCGACCACAGCGCCCGCGCTGCTGATGCCGATGGAGTTGTCGACGACATTCGCGCCCTGCGAATATCCGACGAGAATATATCGCTGATTCGGGCAGGCCGTCGCCTGCGCCTTGACGTGGTTCACCACATCCGCGTTTCCCTGCGCGGCCGATGTCAGGGAAAGGTCCGCGGGATAGTTCACCGCATAGCTGGACAGGGTTTTGCCCGTCAGTTTCTTCTGAAGTGCGGAGAACACCGGATCGCCGACGATCAGGCCGAGCGTGCCCGGCTCGAAGGTGCCGCGAGCGGCTACGACGTCGATGTCCGAGCAGGTGGCGGCCGATGCGGTGGGTGCCGAGAGAGTGACGATTCCGGCCCCGCCGACGAGGGAGAGCGCGGCGAGGCACAAGCGGATACGCATGGGAATCCTTTGCGGGTGGGGCGCGTGAAGCGCCTGATGAAAAGGACAGTCCCGAAGGTATTCGCGTTCCTCGGCCGGGTGTTATGGACGGGAATTCAGAAATTCCGCTTCTTTTTGTTCCGTGGTGAGTGGGCCGCCGGGCGCGGAGGGTGCCGATGCCCTCACGAGTAGTTCGCGGAGCGCAGGGCGAGGATCAGGTCCAGACGGGCGCCGGGGTCGTGCAGGGCGTCGCCGAAGAGCTTCTCCAGCTGCCGCAGGCGGTAGCGGACCGTCTGCGGGTGGATGTGGAGCCGGGCGGCGACGTCGGGCACGTTGCTGCCGCTGAGCAGCCAGGCCAGCAGCGTCTCGGCCAGCCGGGGGCGCTGAGCCTCGGAGGCGGTGTCGAGGGGCGCGAGGACCCGCGTCCGCAGCTGGGCGAGCAGCGGCTCGTCGCCGTGCAGCAGCAGGGTCGACAGATGGTCGGCGCAGCGCACCACGCCCTGGCGGGGCAGGATCCCGCGGCCCATCAGCCCCAGCGCCCGCGTGGCCCAGCGCAGCGAGTGCGCGGCCTCGGTGACGGGGACCGTCGGGCCGATCGCCGCCGGGCGGCCCTGGAGGCCCAGCAGGAACGACCGGCCGCCGAACCGCCCCGAGCCCTCCGGGTCCGGCACCAGCACACGGGGTGGCCGTGAGCCCAGGTCCGTCAGTGCCCCGGGCATCGCCGGCGGCCCGTCTCCCGTCTGGAGGTCCGCGGTGGCCGCCAGGGTGACGACGGCGACGTGCGACGGCACCCGCCATCGCGCGCCGTGCGCCAGGTCCTGTACCGCCTCCGGGGACACCGGTCCGTCGCCCAGCAGCAGGTCCAGCAGACGCCGGCGGCGCCGTTCCAGCTCGTCCGCGCTGTGCGACCGTGCCTCCGCGTAGCCCGCGGCCGCCGCCTCCGCGACCTCGTGCACGGTCCGGAACGCCAGTTCGCCGAGTGCGGCCACGACCGTCGAGTCCAGCCCCAGTTCCTCCGCGGTGCGGCTCATCAGCCGCCAGGCGTGCAGTCCGCCCACCCGTAACGCGGACTGCAACGCGTCCAGACTGCGCCCCTCGAAGGCCTCGCCGCGCCCGAGTTCGCAGTAGGTCGCGGCGATGGCGGCGCTCTGGCCGCGCGGGTCGGCGATGTGGTCGACGAACAACGTGAGCGCCTGCACGACCCCGGCCCGCAGGTTGCGGCGGTAGATCCCGTCGGCCGGCCGCGCGTACTCGGGCACCTGCCGGCGGACCTCCTCCTCGACCTCGTCCGCGACGGCCTCCAGCTGGGCGCGCAGCAGCTCTGCCAGGTCGGGCGGAACCGAAACGGTTCCGGGATCGGCGGGCACGCCGCGCGGGGTGGGGACAGCCACGACGGACACTCCTTTCACCCGGAGGCGGCTCGCCCACGCACCGTTGCCCGTGGGCCGAGAGGGACGTCCTGTGTTGGACGGACGTCCCCTGCGCTCCGTTCCGTGCCCCGGCTGCACCGACATCACTCCGGTACCCCCAGCGCACCGGCGAGCATCGGCCACGAGGCGGTGAACTCCCGCTTCCAGTACGTCCAGCTGTGTCCTCCTCCCGCGTAGTAGTGGGTGGTGACCGGGATGCCGAGGAGGGCGAGGAGGTCGGTGAAGCCGTGCGCGGAGGGCCACAGGGTGCTCTCCAGCGCCTCGGGCAGCCAGTCGCCCATGCCGCCGACGACCCCGCTGCCGCCGGAGACGTACAGGGGAGTGCCGCGCAGCCCGGCGGCCCGGGCGCGCGGGTTGAAGTCGCGCCAGGTGAGGGCGTCGAGCAGCGGACTGCCCCACAGCGAGTGCGGGGCCAGGTTCTCGCGGGCCACGATGGCGTCCAGGAGAGCGGGCACGCCGGGGGCGGTGGTGTCGAGGATGCCGCTGTAGGAGGCGGCGGCGGTGAACGTGCCCGGGTGGCGGGCCGCGTGCGCCATCGCGCCGTACCCCCCGGTGGACACCCCGGCGACGGCCCGCACTGCGGACGCCCGGTAGTCGCGGGCCAGCAGCGCCGGGACCTCCCGGAGCTGGAAGGTCTCGTAGTCGGGGCCGTCGCGCCACGCGGTGGGGATGCCGGTGGGGCCCGCGTCCGGCATGGCCACGATCAGGTCGCGGCCCTCGGTGAAGGCCTCGACGTCCGTCTCCCGGGTCCACGACGTGTAGTCGTCGTGGGCGCCGTGCAGCAGATACAGGACGGGGTAGCTCAGGGTGGGCCGGGCGGCGAAGTCCGTCGGCAGGATCAGCCGGACCGGCGCGCTGCGGCCCAGCGCGGGAGAGGCCACGGACACGTCGAAGGTGCGCGGCCCCACCCGGGTCGCGGCGCCGGCGCGACCCGTGCCGGTGGTGGCGCCCAGCAGCGCGGCGAGGCCGGTGGCCAGCGCGGCCCTCGTGACGCTGCGTCGGGACGGTCGGGCGGTGTGCTGCGGCATGGCGGCTCCTCAGTCCGGTACAGCGGGTCCGCTCGGCGTGGCGAGCACCTGCCGCAGGTGGGCGGCGATCTCGTCGACGTGCGGCGGGTCGAGCAGCGAGAGGTGGTGCCCCGGGACCGGTACGACCGTCAGACGCGGGCACACCTCGTCCCAGCCGAGGGTCTCGTCGTCGCGTTCGTAGGCCGGGTCGCGCACGGTGTGCGGAGCAGGTGCGGTGGCCCGGTACAGGACCACGCGGCCGTCGTGGCGGCCCGGACGATGGGCCTCGCCGATCCTCAGGTCGAGGTAGGAGGAACGCTGGTGTGCCAGCGCGGCGGCCGGTACGTCGACGGCTTCCCGCAGGGTCCGCAGTACGAGGTCGATGCGTTCGCGGTCGTCGTCCAGCGTCGCGAGGTCGTCGTACGGCAGCCGCAGCCGCACCCCGTAGGCGTCGGCCACGTGCCGGGCGAAACCCGTGAAGTGCGCGCGGACGCGGTCGGCCGGCGTACGGTCGGCGGGCAGGAGGGGCCGCACGGAGTCGATGAGCACGACCAGCGGCACGGCCCTTCCGGCGGCGGCGAGTTGACGGGCCGTTTCCTGCGCGAGGAAGCCGCCGAAGGACCAACCGCCCAGCAGGTACGGCCCGTCGGGGTGGGCGGCGGTGATCGCCTCGGCATAGCGGCGTGCCTTCTCCGGCACGCTACGGGCGTCCTCCAGCCGTTCCAGCCCGTGCACCGGACGGTCGTCCCCGAGCCGTTCGGCGAGTGCGTGGTAGACGTCGGCACCGCCGCCGGCGGCGTGGAACAGGAACAGCGGCGGCCGGGAGCCGGTGGTGCGCAGGGTCCGCAGCGGAAAGGGCGCCACCTTCTCGTGCCCAGTGGGCGTCGTCGTCGCCGTTGCCACGACCGTTGCCGCGGCCGTCGCCGTCGCCCGAAGGGACTGCCGGATGCGATCGGCCACCTCGTCGACGGTGGCGGCGCCGAGCAGGACCCGTAGCGGCAGATCGATGCGGAACTCGCGTTCCAGAGCGGTGCGGATACGGACGGCCATCAGCGAGTCCAGGCCGAGATCGGCCAGCGCCGTGGCAGGTGTGACGCGGGCCGTCGGGTGGCCGGTGACGGCGGCGATGTGGTGGCCGACGCGGGCGGCGACCGAGGCCGGTGCGCCGGCCGCCTCGTCGGCTCCCCGGCCGCCGGCCCACTCGTCGGGTGCGGCGGGCAGGGACCCTGCTCCCGCCACCGCTCCCACCCCCTGTGCCCCCGCCCCCACCGCCACTGCGCCCGCTGCCGACTCCGTGACGGCGGGCCTGCCGTCCGTCCACCAGAAGCGCGAGTGCCGCCAGCGCGGCAAGGGCACGTCGACGACCCGGCCGGACGGCCGTGGCAGGGGCAGCCCGGCTGCGTACAGGGCGCCCAGCTCCGCAAGGAACCCCGCACAGCCGTCCGCGTCGCGGCGCAGGGTGGCCACCGCGAGGGCGCCGGGCACCGTGTCGGTCACCGGTCCGGCCAGGACCGGATGGGGCGAGATCTCGACGAAGGCGGTGTGGCCGTCGGCGGCGGCCGCCGCGAGGGCCCGGTCCAGGCGCACGGGACGGCGCAGATTGGCGGCCCAGTGCGCCGCGTCGAACCGGCAGTCGCCGCGCGGGTCGTCGAGGACGGTGGAGTACACCGGGATGCGCGCCGGCCGGCCCTCGATGTCGCGGAGGGACTCGGTCAGTTCCGGCAGCAGCGGGTCCACCTGGGGCGAGTGTCCGGCGCCTGCGACCCGCATGGCCCGGGCGGCGCGGCCCTGTTCCCCGAGGCGGCGCACGAGCCGGGCGACCGCGCCCTCGTCTCCGGTGACGACCTTCTGCCGGGGCGAGGAGTGGACGGCGACCCGGACGCCCGGGAAGTCACGCTCCAGATCGCCCAGTTCGCCGTCGTCCAGGTCGACGACGGCCATCGCGCCGCCGCGCAGCCCGCTCAGCAGCCGGGCCCGCACGGCGACGATCCGGGCCGCGTCCGGCACGTCCAGGGCGCCCGCGCAGACGGCGGCGGCCACCTCGCCCAGGGAGTGACCGATCACGGCCGCCGGTTCGGCCCCGTACGAGCGCCACAACTCGGCGAGTGCCAACTGGATCCCGAACAACACGGGTTGGGCGATCTCCACGCGGTCGAGCGCCGCTCCGGAGAGCAACCGGTCGTGGAACGAGAAACCGCATACGACGGCGAGCTGCGCGTCGAGCTTCTCCACGGCGGCCGCGAAGGCGGGTTCCTCCCTCAGCAGTCGGCGCCCCATGCCGGGCCACTGGCTGCCGTACCCGGAGAACACCCACACCGGACCGCGCCCGACCCGGTCGCGGTCGCCGGTCAGCACCCGCGCGTGCGGCCGGCCCAACGCCAACGCGCCCATAGCGTCGGCCAGTTCGTCCCGGTCGTGGGCGACGACGGCGGCGCGTACCGTTCCGCGCCCGGTGCGTCCGGCGAGCGTACGGGCCACGTCGGCCGGCCGGACGCTGCTCTGCCGGGGCAGGCGAAGCCATTCGGCGAGCCGGGCCGCGGTGTCCCGGACCCGTGCGGTGTCGATGTCGGACAGCAGGTGCAGCCCGGCCGCCGGTTCCTCGGCGGGGGGAGCCGGCAGCGTGCCCGGCTGCCATTCCTCCAGTACGGCATGGGCGTTGGTGCCGCCGAACCCGAAGGCCGACACACCGGCGGTGGCCGTGCCCCCGTAGCGGGGCCACGGCTCGGGCTCGGTCACCAGCCGCAGCCGTGCGTCGTCCAAGGCGCTGCCGTGCGCGCAGTGCAGCGACGCCGGAATACGGTCGTGGTGCAGCGCGAGGACCGTCTTCACCAGTCCCGCGACGCCCGCGGCGGACTCCAGGTGACCGAGGTTGCCCTTGACGGAGCCGAGCAGCAGCGGCTGGTCGGGATCACGGCCCGGGCCCAGCACGGTGCCCAGCGCGCCCGCCTCGATCGGGTCGCCGAGCGGGGTGCCGGTGCCGTGCGCCTCGACGTAGTCGATGTGCGCCGGGAGCAGGCCGGCCCGCGCGTAGGCGGTGCTCAACAAGGCTTGCTGTGCTTGCGGGTTGGGTGCGAGGAGGCCGTTGGAGCGGCCGTCGGAGTTCACCGCGGTGGCACGGACGACCGCGAGGACGCGGTCACCGTCCCGCTCGGCGTCGGACAGTCGCTTCAGCAGCACGGCCGCGCATCCCTCGCCGCGCCCGATCCCGTCGGCCGCCGTGGAGAACGGCTTGCAGCGGCCGTCCGGAGCGAGGGCGCCGGCCCGCGCGAACGCGACACCGACGACGGGCGACAGCAGCACGTTGACCCCGGCGGCGATCGCCAGATCGCTCTCGCCGGTGCGCAGGCTGACACAGGCGTGGTGCACGGCGACCAGTGAGGACGAACAGGCGGTGTCGACGGCCATGCTCGGCCCCCGGGTGTCCAGGACGTACGCCAGCCGGCCCGCGGTCACCCCGAGTGCCGCGCCCGCCGGGGCCCATGGGTCGACGGCCGCCGTCCGGGCGCCGGTGAGCTGTCCGTACTCCGGGGCGCAGACGCCGACGAAGACGCTGGTGGCCGTGCCGGCGAGGGCGGCGGCCGGCACGGCGGCGTGGTCGAGCGTCTCGCGGACGACCTCCAGGAGCATCCGCTGCTGCGGGTCCATCACCGTGGCCTCGCGCGGTGTGATGCGGAAGAAGTCGGCGTCGAACCCGGCGATGTCGTCGAGGTAGCCGCCGCGCGGGGGCGCCTCCGCGGGCGGGAAGGCGGTGAAGTCCCGCCACCGGTCCGCGGGGACCGGCCCGATCGCGTCGGTCCCGTCGCCCAGCAGCCGCCAGTAGTCGGCCGGGCCTCGCACCCCGCCGGGCAGCCGGCACCCCACCCCGATGACCGCGACGGGCTCGTCGAGCGCCGCCGGGGGAGGGGCGGCGGGCGTCGCGGGGACCCTCCGCGCGACGGGGCCGCGCAGCTGCGCCACCAGCGCGTCCAGGGTGGGCGCCGACCAGAGCAGCGTCGCCGGCAGTTCGCGGCCCGTCAGCCGGGACAGTTCCCCGGCCAGGCCGACCGCGTCCCGCGAGGACATGCCGAGGTCGGCCAGCGGCAGGTCCATCGGTACGTCGTCGCCGGTGCCGTTCCAGGCGGCGACCCGTTCCGCGATCAGGCGGCGCAGCGCCCCCTCGTCGACGGCGCTCACCGCGCGGCCCCCGCCCCGAAGGCGCCCTCCAGGTACCGGGCGCGGGTCAGGGCGCGCGCCACCTTGCCGCTGGACGTCCGCGGCACCGCGCCGGGGGCGACGAGGACGACATCGGCGAGGCGCAGGCCGTGCCGTGCGGAGACGGCCGCGCGCACGGCCCGAGTCAGGGCCGGTACGTCCGTATCGTCGAGACGGGTGGCCCGCGTGTGCTCGGCCACGACGACCACGCGCTCACCCGCGTCGCCCGCACCGTCCCCGTCGCCCGGGACGCCGAAGGCGGCGAGCCGGTCACGCCGGACGGCCGGGTGCGCGTCCTGGACGGTGGCCTCGAGGTCCTGCGGGTAGTGGTTGCGGCCGTCGACGACGATGAGGTCCTTCAGCCGGCCCGTGACGATCAGCTGTCCGTCCAGCATCGTCCCCAGGTCGCCGGTGCGCAGCCAGCCGCCCGGTCCGCCGCCCGGTCCGCCGGCCGGGCGGGCGCCGAAGACCCGCAGGCTCCGTTCCTCGTCGTTCCAGTATCCGCACCCCACGTTGGGACCCCGCACCCAGATCTCGCCGACCTCGCCCTCGGAGAGGACGTCACGCGAGACGGGATCGACGATGCTGACCTGCTGGCCCGCCGGGGTGCCGCAGCCGGCCAGCCGTACGGCGTCGCCGTCGTCGGGCCGGGCGGGCAGGGCCTTTCCGGCGGCGAGGGCGTCCCGGTCGAGGGCGAACCGGCGCAGCGGCTCGCCGGGCCGGGCGGCGCTGACGAAGACGGTGGCCTCGGCGAGCCCGTACGACGGACAGTGGACCTCCGCGGCGAGCCCCTGGGCGGCGAACGCCGCGTGGAAACGGTCGGCGGTGCCGGGCCGGACCGGTTCGCTGCCGTTGATCAACGCGGTGACACCGTCGAGGCGCAGCTCCGCCTTCTGCGCGTCGGTGACGGCGCCGACGCAGTAGTCGTAGGCGAAGTTGGGCGCGGCGCTCACCACCCGGGGATGCGCGGCGAGCAGCCGGAGCCAGCGGGCCGGCTCGTGCAGGAACGCGGCCGGGTCCATGAGCACCGACAGGCGGCCCTGTACGACGGGAGCCGCGACGCTCAGCACGAGCCCCATGTCGTGGTAGAGCGGCAGCCAGCCCACACAGGTCACCGGCGCCTCGTCGGCGCCGTAGGCGGACAGCGCCTGGCGGGCGTTGGCGACCACGTTGGCGTGGGTGATCTCCACGCCCGCCGGAGCGCGGGTCGACCCGGACGTGTACTGGAGATAGGCGGTCGCCCCGGCGTCCGGCGCGGCCACGGACCGCTCCGGGGCGGCGTCGTCGGGGACCCGGTCCACCGCGACGGCCGGCACCCGGGCCCCTGCGCAGAGGTCCGCGACCTCCGCCATGACCCGGCTCGTGGTCACCACGACCGCCGGACACGCGTCGCCGAGCACCCCGGCGAGCCGGTCCCCGTGCCCCGGCAGGCCGGGCGGATACAGCGGTACGGCGACCAGCCCGGCCGTCAGCGCGGCCAGGAAACCGGTGACGTACTCCGTTCCCTGCGGGCACAGCAGCGCCACCCGCGCCCCGGGCTCGGCCTCCTCGGCGAGCCGGGCCGCGAGCGCCCGCACCCGCAGATCCAGAGTCCGCCAGGTCAGCGTGCGGTGGACGCCCCGGGCGTGCGGGGCCGGGTGGTCGACGAAGGTGAACGCCCGTCGGTCGGGGGCGGTTTCGGCCCAGTGCCGCAGATACTCGGGCAGGGTCCGGTACACGGGCGTGAGCGGGGGGCGGCTGTCCATCGGGCGTGGCTCCTCACGGCGCGGTGTCGGCCGGCGGGTCGTCGGGTCGGCGCCGGGGTCGGGTCGTCGGGTCGGGGCGGTCAGAGCGGGATGTTGCCGTGCCGGCGCTCCGGCATCGGGGCGCGTTTGCCGCGCAGCGCGCGCAGGGCGCGGCACAGGTGCGCGCGGGTGTCGCGGGGCGCGATGACGGCGTCGACGTACCCGCGTTCGGCGGCGGCGTAGGGCGTCCCGTGGGTGGTCTCGTACGCGGCGACGAGGCGGGCGCGCAGCGCCTCGGGGTCCTCGGCGGCGGCGAGTTCACGCCGGTGCAGCACGCCGACGGCGCCCTCCGCGCCCATGACCGCGATACGGGCGGTGGGCCAGGCGAGGTTGAGGTCCGCGCCGAGATGCTTGGAGCCCATCACCGCGTACCCGCCTCCGTAGGCCTTGCGCACCACCACCGTGATCTTCGGGACGGTCGCCTCGGCGTAGGCGTACAGCAGTTTGGCGCCGCGCCGGATGATGCCGGCCTGTTCCTGACCGACACCGGACAGATAGCCGGGGACGTCGGCGAAGGTGAGCAGCGGGATGGCGAACGCGTCGCAGAACCGCACGAACCGCGCGGCCTTCTCGGAGGCGTCGATGTCGAGGACACCGGCCGCGTGCATCGGCTGGTTGGCGACGATCCCTACGCTGGCGCCCTCGATCCGGGCCAGGGCGCAGATGATGTTCGGCGCGAACAGCTCCTGTATCTGCAGCAGTTCGCCGTCGTCGACGACGGTGTGCAGAAGATCGCGCATGTCGTAGGCCTGCGCGGTCCGGTCGGGGACCAGTGTGTCGAGCCGGGCCCCGTCGGGGGCGGGGGCGGGCGCGTACTCCGGGGGCCGTCCGAGGTTGTTGGCGGGCAGGTACGACAGCAGGTCGCGCACGGTGTCGAGGGCGTCCTCCTCGTCGGCGGCCAGGAAGTGGGCGTTGCCGTTGACGGAGTTGCTGGCGCGGGCGCCGCCCAGCTCCTCGGCGGTGGTGCGCTCGCCGGTGACGGCCTCGATGACGTCGGGCCCGGTGACGAACATGTGCGAGACGCCGTCCACCATCACGGTGAAGTCGGTGATGGCAGGCGAGTACGCGGCGCCGCCCGCGCAGGGGCCCAGGACGACCGAGATCTGCGGGATGACCCCGGACGCCCGCACGTTGCGGCGCACCAGCTCGGCGTAGAGGGCGAGCGAGGCGACGCCCTCCTGGATCCGGGCACCGCCGGAGTCGTTGAGCCCGACCACCGGACAGCCGGTCTTGAGCGCGAGGTCCATGAGGGCCACGGTCTTCTCGCCGAAGGCCTCGCCCATGCTGCCGCCGAACACCGTGGAGTCCTGGGCGAACACACAGACCGGCCGTCCGTCGACCGTCCCGTACCCGGTGACGACCCCGTCCCCGTACGGCCGGCGGGCGCCGTCCCCCGTGGACCTGGCCCGCACGAACCCGCCGGTCTCCGTGAAGGAGCCGTCGTCCAGCAGCCGTTCGATCCGCTCGCGCGCACCGAGCGCCCCGGGCCTCCTGGGCGGGCCCGACACCACCGCCTGTGCCTGACGGCGCGCCAGGTCCGCGATGCGGTCGGCGGTGCGGTCGGCGCTGCGATCCTCCGTGCTCGTCGATGTCGCTGTATCTCTCTCCTTCGCCGTCGCCGTCGCCAGGGATGTTGTCGCCTCTCGCGTCACAGACACCTCCGAAGTGGTTCTCGAATATGGCAGCGATGCGGGAGGGAACCGTGGGGATCACCGGTCTGTGTGCGTGAGTTGAGTCCTCGGGGACGGAGGTTCGTCCCGGCGTGACAAGTCCGACGGTGTCCGGCGCTCGCACCGGTCGGCGTGGTCCGGACCAACCACGCGCCGGCCGACCGTAGTTGGGCCGAATCGAGGCGATGCCACCCTCGGCGGGGACGGTCCCCGGCAGCCCGGCCGCGCGGCGACCCCCTCGTTCACCTCGGCAGGGTCCTGGGATAGGGTCCGACCGGTTCCGGCCACCGAATGACCACGCGCCGGTACGGGGAGTGTCGGAGGGCGGCAGAGCGATGGAATCGCAGGTGGGCGACGGCAGATCCGTGGACCTGGACGGCGTGCGGCTGGAGACGATGACTCCGCAACCGCTGCTGACCCGGGACTACGAGACCCGCCCCTCGCTCGTGTACGAGCGGCTCAGGCAGCAGCACGGCCCGGTCGCGCCGGTCGATCTGCTGGGGGTGCCGGCCTGGCTGGTCCTTGGCTATCGCGAGTCGCTCGAGGTGCTCCAGGACGACGCCGGGTGGCCCAAGGGGCTGGAGAACTGGCGGGCCCGCTCGGAGGGCAGGGTGCCGGCCGACTGGCCGCTCGGACCGTCCCTCGAGGTCAACCATGTGCTGATCCAGGGCGGCCCCGGTTACCGGCCGTTGCGGACGGCCTGGGACGCGGCCCTCAAGCCGTTCCAGGACCCGCGCCACCCGCAGGCCAAGAGGCTGAAGACGGCCGTAGGCGCCTACTCCGATGAACTGATCAGCCTGGTGGGCCAGGCCGGCGGCACGGGCTGGGCGGACCTGTCCGCCCAGTTCTCCCGGCCGCTGCCGCTCATGGTGGCCAGCCATCTGCTCGGCTTCCCCGGTTCGCAGGGCGACGACGCGCTGATGGACATGTGGCGGGTACTGGACGCCGGACCGGACGCGGAGCCCGCCCTGGAGCGGCTGCTGGCGGCACTGGCCGAACTGGCCGCCGGGAAGCTGAAGAAGCCGGGGGAGGACTTCCCCTCGTACCTGCTGGCCGCGCATCCGGAACTCTCGCTCGACCAGCTCGCCCGCGAGTTGTTCATGCTGCTCGGCATGACCTCCGACCATGTCGGCATCCTCATCTCCAACACCGTGGTCGAGGTCATCTCGGGGGAGGGCGGCGTGCGGGCCAGCCTGTCCGCCGGTCTGGTCAGGGAGAGCATGAACCGGGTGGTCATGCGCAAGCCGCCGCTGGTGAACTTCGTGCCCCGCTTCGCGGCCGAGGACACCCGGCTCGGGAACTACACGATCCGGGCCGGCGACCCGGTGTGGGTCTCGTCCGCGGCGGCGCACGCCGACCCGGTCTTCGCCGCCCACGTGGAATCGGGCACCACGGTCAGCACCCGGGCGCACCTGGCCTGGGGCGCGGGCCGCCGCCAGTGCCCGGCGCGCGAACTCGCGTCGACGGTCGCGGCGGTCGGCGTCGGCCGGCTGTTCGAGCGGTTCACCCACCTGGACCTCGCCCTCCCCGTCGATCAACTGCCGTGGCGATCCTCGCCCTTCATGCGCGGCCTGCGCTCGCTGCCGGTGCGGTACGAACTTGCGACGCCGGTGGAACCGTCGTCCTCGCAGACGTCGGGCGAGGACCGGGTCGACACCGGACTGCCCGATCCGGCGGTCCGGCAGCGCTCGTCGCTGTGGCGCTACCTGACGGGGCTGATAGGCGTCGGCCGCTGACCTCGGGTGCCGGGGCGCGTCGCACTACGACCGCCCGTGCACCCGGCCCAGTTCGATGCGGGAGATACGCGGGGCCCACCCCGTCGCGTTGCGGAAGGTCACGCTGTTGACGCCCTTGCGCAGGTCGACGGGGACGCCCAGCGTCCAGTAGTCCTCCCGGCTCCAGGTGTTCTTGAAGGTGATCCTCAGCGGCGCCGCGGCGCCGACGGTCAGCTCCGCCGTACGGGACACGATGTCGGTGTTGTAGGCGTGGCCGTTGTCACGGCGGTCGTCGTGCGCGTAGTGGACGATCAGCAGGTGGCGGCCGGGGTCGGGCGCGCGCACCGTGAACTCGGCGGCGCTGGAAGGGCTGTTGCCGAGGTCGTCGACGCAGGAGCCGCCGAAGGCGTGGAGGGAGTCGACGAGCCTCGCCCCTCCGGTGAGGGTGGCGGACGCGGCGGCGTAGGAGAGGGTGCCGTCGGCGGAGCCCGCGCCCGACACGTCGAGGGACCGGACGGCGGCCGCGTGCCCCGCGGTCAGCGCGACGCGGTTGTTGCCGGCCACCAGGTAGAGCCGCAGGGGCCGGTCCGGTGCCGCCGTCACCCGCTCGCCGTGCAGTGTGAGCAGCACCGTCGCCGAGGCCCGTGACACGACCGTGTAGTAGCCGTCGCGAGGGGCGTAGACGTCGAAGACGGCCCGGTCGCCGTCCCGCAGGACCAGGGCGCCCGTCCCCACTCCGGCCGACGAGGAGTAGTCGTACGTCGGGGTGCCGCCGATGTCCGCGAGGGTCGCCTCGTACGACGTCGAGGGCGCGCCGGTGCGTGCCGTGAGGTCGATACGGTCGAGCGTGATCCCGGCGTCGCACGCGGCGAAGGTGAGCACCCGGCTGCCGGCCGACAGCTCGACACCGAGTTCCTTCCTGGCACGGTAGGCCGCGTTCTGGGTGGAGGGGTACGTCACCGTGACCGGCTTCGCGCCGTCGACGAGCAGCTTCCGGGTGGCGGGGGCGCCGGACCGGTTGCCGTAGAGGACCGCGAGGTCGTACGTCCCGTCCGCCGGTACCGTCACCGTGAAGTCGACCCGCCCGGTGGCCGTGGCGGTGTCGGTGTCGGTGTCAGTGCCGGGGGAGCCGTCGGTGTCCTTCGTGCCGGAGGTCGCGTAGCGGTCGGTGTCCGCGACCGTCCCCGGCGTGCGGACCAGGCCGCCGGTGATCGCCGCGTCCTGGGCCCCGTACGACGCCGACCAGGGCACGGACGCGGCGGAAGGGGTACCGGCACCGCCCGGCGTGAGGACGATCCGGTACGCGGACATCCGGTGCCCGGCGCGCAGCGGCACGGTCACCGACCCGTCGGCCGCCACCTCGAGCCGGGTGCGGGCGAGGACCCGTGGAGCGGCGTGCTGCCCCTCGTAGCCCGTCCAGGCGGCCTCGGCGACGGTCGCGACGACCGTGCGGCCGAAGACGGCCCCGGGGACGGCGCGCACCACGACGTCGGTGTCGCCGTCCGAGCCGCCGAGCAGTACCTGGGCCTGACGGCGCGAGGTGTCGAGGCAGGCGAGGCCCTGGAGGGTGCCGGTGGTGTGCGGCCGCGGCGGGGTGACCCCGACGGTGTGTCCGGTCATCCCGGCGTACCAACGGAAGAACCACCAGCCCCCGTTGGGGATGTTGGTACGCACCACGTTGCCGTCCAGGTTGCCGGCGGCGTCCCAGTAGGCCTGGTTGGCGTACACCTTGTTCCGCTCGAACATCGAGACCCACTGCACGAGTCGTCCCGGCACCGACAGGTCGCGGCGGTTGGCGTACTCGTCGATGCTGATCCTCAGCGGCGCGATGCCCAACCGGCGCTCGATCGCCCGGTAGTCGTCGTGATGGCTCTGGAAGTCCCGCAGCGAGTCCGGGCTCAACTCGTGCCAGGTCGTCACCTGCGGCAGCACGTTCTCCCGCTGGGCGAAGGCGAGGAAGTCGGCCATCAGGCGGGTGTGGTAGCCGGTCTCGTTGGGCCCGGCGATCCTCGCCCCGGGGTCGATGGCGCGGATCCGCCGGTACACCGTCCTCCAGTCCGCGAAGAACCGGTCGCGATGCGCCTCGTACGCTGCCCGGTCGGGTACGCCCAGGTCGTACCAGATGCAGTCGGGCTCGTTGAACGGGATGTAGACGAAGCGGTCGGCGTGAGGGTGCGCCGACACCTCCTCGACGATCCTGTCGACCTTGGCGAGGTAGTCGTCCATCCCCAGGTTCTCGTAGGGCCACTCGGCGTAGACGTCCTGCATCATCACGTTGATCTCGCCGCCGCCGTTACGGAAGAAGGACCCGCAGACGGAGAGGGCGTCACCGTTGGGGTGCTGCGCGCCGCCCTCCGGCTTCTGCGTGATGCTGGTGATCTTCAGCGGAGCGAGTACGGCGTCGCCGGGCACCCCGTCGTCGCCGATTCCGTACAGCGTTCCGTTGGCGCCGAGCAGCACCGGGCCCTCGACGGCGGCCAGATCGACGACGAGGCACTGCGGGGCGCTTGCGGCCTCGCCCGCCCCGCCAGTTGTGTGACCGGTCACATCCATGCCCGGGATTCTGGCCGGTGGTGGCCGGAGCCGTCAATGGAACGTGACGAGCGGATGGCGGCCTGCCCGGAGGCCCGAGGGCGAGCCGGGTGGCGGGCGACGACGAGGACCACCGATGTCGGGCGGCGACGGCGCCACGGGCGCCGGGTCCGCCCACGGGTGTGAGTACCGGATGAGCGACCTGCCGCCGTCACAGTCGTACGACCGTGACGGCGGCGAACCGGCCGCCCCCGGGCTGTTCACGGCCCTGGAGGCCCGGCGGACGCGGGTCATCGAGGTCGGGTGACAGCGCCTCCCGCGCGGTGCCTCAGCCCATGCTCCTGGCGCCGTCCAGGGACTCGCGGATGATGTCGGCGTGACCGGCGTGCTGGGCGGTCTCGGCGACGATGTGCAGCAGCACCCGGCGAGCCGACCACCGCGCGCTCCCCTCGAACCAGGGGGCCGCCGGCAGCGCGTGGTCCGCGTCCAGATCGGGCAAGGACGCGACCAGTTCGTCGGTGCGCTCAGCCACCTCGGCGTAGTCCTTCAGCACCCCCGCCAGCGTCTCGCCCGGCAGCATCCGGAACTCGTCGGCACGCCGGGCGAAGTCCTCCTCGGTCATCTTGGTGAAGTCGGGCATCGCCGACGCACCCTCCAGGATGAAGGCCGACCAGCCCCGCTCGACCGAGGCGACATGCTTGATCAGGCCGCCGAGACACAGCTCACCCGCGGTGGTCCGCTGCCCGGCCTGCTCGTCGGTGAGGTCGCGGGTGGTGAAGCGCAGGAAGTGCCGCTGCTTGCCGAGCGCCTCCAGCAGGTCGGCACGCTCACGGCTGACGGCCGGTGCCGACGTGGTCTCGTCGAGGGTGTTGGGCTGGTTCATGAGCGCCTTCTTCCGTGAGTCCTCTTCCGTGTGCGAGCACCACGTTAGGAGCGATAGAGGTCAGATCCTGTCCTAGAGGCGTCGGCTTCACCGTGATGTCGTCACCGACTCCGCACCCACCTCCGTATCCGCTCCCCAGGCCGCCGCGCACAGCGCCCGGTCGACCTCGCCGGTGTAGACGGCCGCGGCCAGCCAGGCGCGGGCGAAACGGTCCGTGTCCGCCGGGAGCAGCCGGCCGAAGACGTCGCGGGAACGGTCCGCCGCGGCGGCCCGCAGTTCGTCGAGCAGTTCGCCGGCGGTGGCGAGCCCGACCCGCCGCAGCCGCCCGCCGTCACCCGCCCCGCCGTCGGCGAAGCCCAGCACCCGGCGGCCCCCGGACACGGCCTGGTGCACCCGGCGGCGCAGGAGGTGCAACGGCGCCTCGTCCACCGGGGGAGCGGGGACCGGCGTGGCCGTCGCCGTGGGCAGGTCCGCGCGCTGGAGACGGTCGAGACCCAGGTCCACCCGCTCGCCCGCCCTGGCCGGGTGCTCGGCGGCGAGCAGCAGGGCGCGCGGGAGCGGCCCCTGCGTGAGCCGCGCGACGACCCGCAGCCGACTGCCCCGGGCGGCGGCCAGGAGACGGAGGTTGTCGCGGTACGGGAGCGCGGGATCGTCGTGCGCCACGGCGAGCCGGACCATACGGCCCGCGCAGTCGGCCAGCAGACGGTCCCCCGTCGCCTCCCGGACCGTGCCCGCCAGGGTGACGTCGAGGAAGAGCAGGCCGTGCCCACCGGCCAGGGCGCGCGCGACCTGCTCGGCGACCGGCACCGCCCACAGCCGGTCGAGCGGCTCGGCGCTCCAGGCCGCCCCGGACGCGCGTACCGCGCGGACCCCGGCCCCCGCGCCGAGTCGGCCCGTGGGGGACACCGTCGCCCCGGACACCGCGAGGCCCGCGCGCGACAACTCACGGTGGGTCAGGGCGGTGTCGCCGATCCGGACGGCGCGGTCGGCGGCGCCGGTCGCCCGGCCGGGGCCGCCCGGAGCCACGTCGGAGACCGTGTAGAGGCGGCCCTGGGCGTCCGCCGTCCAGGTGACGGCGCCCGCGTACCCGGTCGTCGTCAGCACGGGCTCCGAGAACAGCCCGTACAGCCGCAGCGAGCCGTCCGGGGTGTACGGCTGACGCACGCTGCCGCGCAGTTCGGCCAGGTCCGGGCCGGTCGCGAAGGGCAGTCGGTGCGCCATGCCGAGAATGGTGCGCAACGCGTCGGCCAGGTCGGCCAACCGGTGGGCCGGGTCGGCGGAGCGGGCCGCGCGCACCCCGTTGACGACGGAGACCGCGGCGGCGGCGACGCGGGGGAGGCCGGCGAGCCGCGCGGTGTGCGCGGCACGCAGGAGTTCCGCCTGGAGCACGGCACCCGCTCCGTCGGCACCGGCTTCGAGTACCGCGGCAGCCGTCTCGAACACGGCGCGGGCGGCGACGAGTTGAGCCGGAGTGGCGGCCCCGGCGGCGGACGGCCGGGCCGCCTCGGCGTCTGCCGGCTGCGGCGACCTGCCGCCGTGCGCGTCGCCGGGTGTGCTGCCGGATGTGCCGGCCGACGTCTCGTCGGGAAGGGCTTCGGTGTCCTCGGTGTCCTCGGCCACCGGTGCGGCCGAGGCCGCCGCCGCGCGGTGCAGACAGTCGGGGGCGAGCAGACAACCGCAGCGGATCGCGTCCGCGCTGGTCACCGAGCCGCCGGGCGCGTGCAGTTCGAGATCGGTGTCGTCGTCCACGGCGATCCGCACGGTATCGCCCTCGCGGACGGCCGGACGTGCCGTCAACTTGGCGACGCCCGCGTCCAGCCGCTTGCGCAACCGGGGTGAGAGCGCCTCGACGAGTTCGGCGGTGACGGACGGCGCGACCGGCGGCAACGGGTCCTGGCTCATGCGATCTTCTCCCCTACCCAGCGGGCGAGTTCGAGCGGACTGAGGGCGGCGACGGGCATGCCCGCGGCGACGAGCTGCCCCGCGACGCCCGTGGAGTAGCGAGGCCGGCCCGTGTCGTCGAGGCTCGCGCAGCCCAGCACGTGACAGCCCGCGCCGACCAGCGCCCGCACCTCGGCGAGCAGCCCGCCGAGCGGATAGCCCTCCTCGAAGTCGCTGACGACCACGACGAGCGTCCGCGACGGCACGGTGACCAGCTCGCGCGCGTGCCGCAGCCCCGCCGCGATGTGCGTGCCGCCGCCCACACTGACCTCCAGCAGCAGCGACAGCGGGTCCTCGACATGGCCCGTGAGGTCCATGACCTCCGTGGAGAAGGCCAGGAAGTGCGTGGACAGGGTCGGTACCCCGGCCAGTACCGACGCCGTCAGCGCGGCCCACACCGTGGACGCCTCCATGGACCCCGACACGTCCGTGACCAGGATCAGCCGCCAGTCGGCGGCCCGCCGTGCCCGGGTACGGAACACCGGGTGCTCGGGGATGACCCGGACCGTGCCGTCCGGGCCGCGCCGCGCGGTCGCCAGATTGGCGCGCAGCGTACGCGGGAGGTCGAGGCCTCCCCCCGGACGCCTGCTGGGGCGGGGCAGCGCCGTGCCGTGCAGGGCGGGGCGCAGCCGGGTGGCCAGCTGCCGGGTCAGCTCCTCCACCAGCCTCCGTACCAGCGGACGCAGCGCCGCCAGCCGGGCCTCGGGCAGCCCGCCCGCGTGCCGCAGCACGGTGCGCAGCAGATCGACGGAGGGGCGCACGCTGTCCGCGTCCAGCTCGGCGAGCACGTCCCTGCGACCCGACGCGGCGGCCGCGGCCAGCACCTCCTCCCGGATGCCCGGCCCGAACAGCGCGGCCAGCTCCTGCGACCACTCCCGTACCCCGGGATACGAGGCCTCCCGGCGACCGCCGGTCCCCGGTCCCGTCAGATCCCCGCGGCTGCCCTCGCCGCGCCCGGTGCCGTACAGCTCGTCCAGAGCCGTTGCCAACGCGCGGGCGGACGAGGGTAGTCGGTCGCTGCGTCGGCCCAGGAGGAGCCGCCACCGGTCGGCGGGGGCGATCCGACGGCCGAGACCGTCCACCCCGGAGGACCCTGACTCGGCGCCCGCAGCGTCGGCACCGACAGCCGTGTCGCCGACAGCCTTGTCGGTCACGACCTCGGCGGTCACGGCCACGACCTCGGCGGTCACGGCCACCGCTTCGGCGACCGGCGCCTGCTCGGCGCCGCGCGAAGCGGGCAGCAGCCCGAGCGAGCGCAGGGCGGCGCGGGCCGCGAGGTCCGCGCCGGTCCAGGCGGCGAGCGCGGCCGGGTCCAGCCCGTCGGTGTCGGCGACACGTTCGGTACCGAGGCGTTCCTCGACGGCCGAGAGGAGACGGTCGCGGGCCGCGGGGCTCAGGGTGTCGAAGCCGCCCCGCAGCGCGGGCAACCGGTCGAGGAACTCCCGGTCGGACAGCTCCGACACCCGGCCCAGCAGCGGCTCCAGCGCGGGCGCGGCCGCCTCCAGCAACGGACCGGCGGCGGCCAGCAGCCCGCTCAGCCGGGCCGTCAGCGCCGACCGCGAGTCGGCGTCGACCGCGCCGTCCACCCAGGAGGCGACCCGGTCACCGAAGGCCCGCGCGCTCTCCTGCCCGAGCAGCACCCGGACCGCTCCTGCGGCACCGCGCATCAGCGGGGAGCCGTCGGCGGCCAGCCGGGCGAGCGCGTCGGTGAGCCGGATGCCCCCCGACAGGTCGGCCCGATGCGCGAGTTCGAGCAGGGCGTGGGCGTCGGCCGGATCCTCGGAACCGGTCAGTCCGTCCACCTGCCGCACCGCCGCCGAGGTGAGCAGTTCGGCCACGGCGACCGCCCGCGCCGAACGCTCCCCGTCGGCGCCGAGCCCCGGCACATGACCGGACCGCAGCCGGTCCGACAGGGCCACGGCGGCCAGGAGTTCGGGCAGCGTACCGGCCAGGGGCAGCACCTCGGCGACGTCGTCGAGCCGCTCGTCCACCAGCGTCGGCAGACCGCATTCCGCGGCTTCCGCGAGCCCCTTCAGCACCTGCGCGGCCGTCGAGCCGCCGGCGTCCCCTTCCGCGCGCCGACGCTCCCGCAGCACACCCTCGGCGGCCTGCGCCGCGGTGACCCCGCGCACGCCGGCCGCGGTCAGCATGGCCGCCGTCGCCGGCGTCCAGCGCACCTCCCAGCGTGAGGTGAGGGCCTCGGCGCCCCCCGCGCCGACGACCTCCTTCGCCTCGCCGTACGGCACCCCGCACACCGTCAGCCGGCGCAGCAGCAGCTCACGACGCCGGTCGAGGTCCGACCGCAGTGGGTCGAGCCGCAGGTCCCGCGCCGCGCCCGAGGCGTTCTCCGGTCCGGGCAGGCCCAGCCCGGCCACCTCGGCCTCGACCGCCGGGACGAGACCACTGCGCGGCGCGTCCGGCGCCGGCCGCCCGGTGCGGGTGCCGACCAGCACCCGCTCCATGGCCCGCGCCACGGCTCGTCCCCGCCCGTACGGCTCACCCTGCGCGAGAACCGTCTGCACCGCCTCGACCAACTCGCCCCGGCCCGCCGCGGGCAGTCCGCGCAGCCGGGCCAGATCCGAGGCCAGCCGGGTGATCTCGCGGGCGTCGGCCGGCCCGGACGGATGCCCGAGGTCCCGCAGCGCGGCGCACACCCGCACGGCCGCGCTGGTCAGCGCCTCCTCCAGCGCCGCCGGATCGCCCGCGGCCCGCAGCACCATGTCCTGCCACCCCGGGTCCCGGATACCGGCCGGATAACCGGACCGCTCGTCCAGCAGGGCGTAGGCGTAGGGAATCAGCGAGGTGATCCACCCCACCGGACTTCCGGCGGGACCCGCACCCGGCCCGCCGGCACCCGGTGCGACGACGTCCTCGTCCCCCTTGCCGACGGCCGGCACGGTGGTTTCGGCGGGCTCGCCCATGACGGCCGGGGCGCAGCCGTCGCCGCGCCGGGCGAGGGCCGACCCGGTCAGCGCCGGCGCGTGGAAGGCGCCGACCACCACGGCGGCCCGCTCGCCCCGCGCGGTGGCCTCGCCGATCCGGGCCCGCATCCATCGCTCACGCCGCAGGTCGAGCTCGGGCACCCCGCCGGAGGCGGCCGCGTCCGCGCGCAGCGCCCACCCCGTCAGCAGGGCCGCCCGGCGCAGCGCCTCGGGCGGCGAACCCGGGGCGGTGGCCTCGACGAGCCGGTCCCACAGGTCGTCCCCGGGCCGGCCCGTGAGCCGGGCCCGCAGGGCGCCCGCGAGGCCGGGCGCCGCTTCCCGCGCGGCGCCGTCGCGGCCCTCGCCCCACGCCCGGTCGGCGAGGGGCAGGTCGCAGGCGAGCACCGGGACGCCGTGCCGGGCGGCCCAGCGCACGGCGGCCAGCTCGGGCGAGAAGTCGGCGAACGGATAGAACGCCGGGCCCCCGCCGCTCCCGCCACTCCCGCCGTCACCGGGCGCGGCGGCGAGCGCGACCGGGGCCCTGGTCTCCTCGTGCCCGAGCCAGGGCAGCCACTCCTGCATCTCGGCCGGCAGCTCGACCAGCAGCACGTCCGGCTTCGCCTCGTCCAGCAGCGCCGGCATGGCGGCGGCCAGCGAGGGCGCGTGATGCCGTACGCCGATGAGGTAGGGCGCGGCCGGGTCGGTGAGGACGGCGAGTGCCTCGTCCGGTGAGCCCGGTGAGCCCGGTGAGCCCGGTGAGGCGGGGGAGGCCGGCGAGGCCTGCGGACCCGGTGCGTCCGGCGCGTCCGGCGCGGTGGTGGGGTGGAGGGACACGGCCGTCAGCCCTCCAGGACCGTGCGCAGGTCCCACAGGGTGCGCCAGGTGGCGGAGCCCTGTTCGGCGCGGCGCCGGACGGGTCCGTCCCAGTAGCCGCGCAGCCGTGCCGCGTCGGCCGGGTCGTCCTTGCGGACCACACCCAGCAGATGGCCCGGCAGCAGTCCGAGCACATCACGGTCGCCCGGGAAGTAGGCCGCCGCGAGCGCCAGCGCGCCCGCGACGGACACGGCTTCCGCGGTGCTCATCACCGTGGACGGCCGTTCCACCTCCCAGCCTTCCGCGGACCGGCCCTCGCGCAGATCACGGAAGGCGGTGACCAGCGCCTCCAGCACGGCGTCGTCGACCTGGAAGGGCGCGCCGGCCCGCTCCACCGAGGCCCGTGCCTGGCTGCGCACCAGGGCGGTCTCCGCGTCGAGGTCCGGAATCGGCCCGACCGTCTCGAAGTTGAAGCGGCGCTTGAGGGCCGCGGACATCTCGGAGACGCCCTTGTCCCGCAGGTTGGCCGTGGCGATGAGGTTGAAGCCGGGCGCGGAATGCGCCAACGCGTCGTCCGAGCCCGCCAGTTCGGGTACGGCGATGCGCCGCTCCGACAGCAGCGAGACCAGCGCGTCCTGCACCTCGGGCAGACAGCGCGTGACCTCCTCGACCCGGGCGATGGCGCCCCGCGACATGGCGGTCAGCACCGGCGAGGGCACCAGCGCCTGCCGGCTCGGCCCCTGTGCCAGCAACAGGGCGTAGTTCCAGCCGTACTTGAGCTGGTCCTCCGTCGTGCCCGCGGTGCCCTGCACGACCAGCCCGCTGGTGCCGCACACGGCGGTGGACAGCAGCTCGGACAGCATCGACTTGGCGGTACCGGGCTCGCCGACGAGCAGCAGCCCGCGCTCGCCGGCGAGCGTGACCACGCACCGCTCCACCAGCGCCCGGTCGCCGACGAACTTGCCCTCCACGACCAGCCGGCGCGGCACCCCGTCGGGCGCCTCGGCGTCCTCGGGCAGCTTCAGGGCGCGGCCGTCACTGCCCATGACGAACGTGACGACGGCACGCGGGGTGAGCCGCCAGGCGGGCGGCCGGGGCCCGTCGTCGTAGGCGGCCAGGAAGGCCAGCTCGCCGGCGTACCGGTCCTCGGGCGGGACGATCTGGCGGACCGGGCCGCGAGAGCCGTCGGACGCGGAGCCGTCCGGTGAGGGGTCGTCGGACGCGGAGTCGGGGGACAGGACGGTGGTGGTCATCGGCGCGGGCTCTTCCAGGTGGGGCGGGACGGTGGTCATCGGCGCCGGCCCTTACGGGTGGCACGGGTGGTGAGCTGCTCGTAGGCCGGGGCGTCGCCGGAGCGGACGCGGTCCCACGCGCGGGTGAACAGTTCGGGCACCGCCACGAGCGGCACCACGCGCGAGCGGAAGCGCACCGGGTAGAGACCCTCCTTCCAGAGCTCCACCGGCAGCGCGGGCGACGTCAGGTCCAGCCAGCCGCACGGCAGGAACAGGGTGCGTCCGGCGCGCGCCCGCTTGGCCTCGACGACCAGTCCGCTCGCCGCGAGTTCGGCGCGGGCCTTCTTCATCCGGGCGGGCTTCCAGCCGGTCCAGCGGGCGCAGTTTCGGTCCGTGGGGTCCGGGAGGGCCAGGAGCTGGAGGTAGAGCGCCGCCGCGTCCTCGCCGAGGCCCTGCCGCTCGGCGACCTCGGCGACCAGGCCGGGCACGCTGAACGTCGGGTCCTGGGCATGCCCGGAAGGCCCCTCGGGGTCGCAGCCGGCCGCGAGCGCGCGGGCCAGTTCCTCACCGAGCAGGGTCCGCAGGGCCCACATGCCCTCGCCCCGCCCGGGCCCGACCAACCCCTCGACCAGCCCGAACACGGGGTCGTCGGGGGAGTCGAGCGCGCCGGGCCGGACCAGGACCGTCTCCTGGTCGCCGTACCAGGGGCGCAGTACCAGAGCCTCGCCCACGGGTGTCAGACCGTGGGCGTCGGCGCCGCCGGTGGCGGGCAGCCCGTACGCCTTGCGCAGTTCGACGGCGGAAGAGGAGCCCTTCTCCGTCCACGCCACGTCCAGGTCGAGCAACAGGTCCCGGTCGGCGACGCGGCGGCGCAGCGCGGCGAGGCTGCCGGGCAGCAGGGCCCGCAGCGGGTGCCCGTACGACAGGGAGTAGGCGAGCCCCGCCAGGGCGGCCACGGCACGCGTCAGATGGTGCCGGCCGGGCAGGGCCGCCGGGTCCGCCGCGACCAAATTGCCGTCCTTGTCCGGCCGTTGGACGGTGGTGCGGCTGATCCAGGAGGTCAGCCCGGGGTTGAGGACCTCCTCGGCGGAGCCGGTGGACAGGCCGCCGAGGGAGAGTTCCCCGGCGAGGTCCTCGGGCAGCCGGACGACCTCGCCGAGCCGCTCGGCCCACACCCGGCCCGCCGCCGCCGTGTCAGGACCGGCCGTCCACAGGTCACCGGGGTTCCCGGGCAGCAGGGCGCCGACGAGAGCCGACCGGTCGTCGCTCCCGACCGAGGACAGCAGGGCGTCGGCCAGCTCCTTCTGACGCGGCTTCAGCCCGGTCGCGGCGATCACCTCGGCGGTGAGCTGCTTCGGCCGGCCGGCCAGCAGCAGGGCCGCCTGCAGGGGACCCAGTCCGCCGTGTGTCGCGGCGGCGAGTACGGCGGGCGCCTCCGGCTGCCAGGGGGCCGGGCCCTTGTCCCGGACGAGCCCGGTGACGGCGCTCAGCGCGTCGGCGGGGAACACCGCCGGGTGCGCGGTCTCCCGCTCCAGCGTGAAGTGGGCGATCGCGCCGAAGACGCCGGCCGGATCGTGGTCCAGGGCGAGCCAGTGCACCCGCCCCGCCTGCCGGTCCAGGTTCTGGCAGCCGAGGACGACGACGGTCCGGCCGTCCCTGCGCAGCACCTGACCGACGCGTTCCTGCTTCTCGTGCGGCTCGCTCAGCACGACCTCGCGCAGGGCGGCGCCGGGAACGGCCAGCGGACCGTCCGCGATCGCCTCGAACAGCAGAAGCAGCGCCTCGCGGTGCGCCTCCGTCACCGTGGCGGACGCGGCGCGGTACGCGAGCGGGCGCAGCATGTCGAGCACCGGCGTCCACACCGGCCCGATGCCCGGCAGGGTGAACTCGTCGCTGTGCCACCCGTCGGCGGCTCCGGTGGACCGGGCGGACTCGGCCAGCGGCTTGCCGTCGGCCGGCTTCCCGGACAGTACGTGGTTCACGGCGCGGACCTGCCGCAGCGTGCTCCAGCGGACCTCGCCGCCCCACCATCCGTGCATCTCGGTGAGGCCGGTGGTGGCCTCGCGCAGGGTCGCGTCGTCGCCGTGCTCGGGGTTGAGGTCGGCGAACATGCCGTCGACCCGCCGGCGCTCCGCCCGCGGCCGCTCGACCGGCGGTGCCACGAACGCGGCGGTCGACTCCGCGAGCCGCAGTACCGCGCGCACCAACGCGGCGACACCCGTGACGATGTTCTGGTCGCCGAGCCCGGGCAGGGCGCGCGACACGATCGCCTGGACGGTCTCGTCGGCGGACGGCACGAGGGCAGCGCTCTCCGAGGTCCCGTCGACCACCTTGGCCGCCGCCAGCCTCGCCTGCCGTCGGGCCAGGGCCTCGCCCGCGGCCCGCAGCATCTCGGCCGCCTGCTCGTCGGTCAGGGCGCGCAGCACCGCCGACGCGCCCTCGTCGCGTGGCCGGAGGGCGTGCCAGAAGTCGACCGGGGGCACGAACCGGGTGCCGGCGGCGAACTCGCCGCCGCGCTCCATCGGCGTCACCCGGCCCAGCTCCCCGGCGGCGGACGGGTCGTCACCCGCGTAGAGGGCGATCTGCCGGTGCAGCGCGACGGCCACGGGCTCGGCCCCGCCCGGCAGCCGCAGCGCGCCGAGCAGGACGCCGGGCGCCCGGCCGCCGGTCCAGGGCAGGGTGACGGTGCGGCCGTCCGGGGTGCCGGCGACGGTGCGGGTCTCGGGGCCCTCGCCCTCGGTGCGCACCCAGCGGCCGAGCACGGTGCCGTCGGTACCGAACGGGCTTTGCTCCAGGCCGGGTTGGAGCGGCAGCACCTCGCAGTGCTGCGGAAGCAGGGTCGCGTCGTCGTGGATGCCGGACGACAGGAACGCGGGCAGCGAGGCGCGTCCGTGGGTGCCGGTGGCGGGGTCGTACTCGAGCCACACCTGCTGCCGGCCCTGCCTGCCCTGGCGCCAGTACGAGGTGCCGTCGCCGAGGATGCGGCGGCTCGGCGGGACGACGGTGTCACCGGCGTGCAGGGTCCGTCCACCGGTGGCGCGACCGCCTCCGGGTACCGGGATCGACGGTTCGCCCGCGTTGTTGCCGCCGTACCAGTGCGGGAGCTGTTCACCGCCGAGGGGGAAGACGTCGGCGGGGCGGGACGACCAGTAGCCGAGCTGCTTGCCGTCCTGCCGCCACATGACGAGGAGTTCGCCGTCCGTGTAGCGGTAGCTCGGGCGCTGCCAGCGGTCCAGCGTCACGGGCAGCCGCAGGTCGTGCTCCAGCAGGATCTCCTCGGGGCCGACGACCAGGACCTTGTGCGCGCGGGCGAGGATCAGCGCGGGCCAGGCCTCGCTGACGCCGAGCGTGTCGTCGCGGTCGCGCCTGGTCTCGGCGTCGAGCCGGCGCAGCGCCTCGTCCAGCGCGGGCCAGCCCAGCTCGTCCGGCAGTCCGGCCCGCAGCGTGTGTCCGAGCAGCGGCGCGACCTGATGCGCGGCGACCGTGGCGACCGCCGCCGGGCCGACCCGGGCGGCGACCGTCCGGAAGGGGCGGAGCCGTTCCAGCGCGGCCCGCGCGGCGGGCAGGCCGACCGCCGCGGCCAGTTCCCCGGCCGCGTCGTCCAGCCACTCGCGCAGCACCTCGCCGAGCACGGGGTGGGCGGCCAGCTTCTCCAGCACCTTCGGCCCGGGGCGCTGGCCGCCGAGGGTGCCGATGTCGGCGTACAGCAGGCGGCGCAGGCGGGGGTCCGCCGCGCTCGCCGTCAGGTCGCGTCGGCCCGCCTCAGGCTCGCCCAGCCAGCGGTCGACGGAGAGGTACACGACCTGGTCGGGGCCGGGCAGGGTCAGCGGCACACCCTGGGCCGCGCACAGGTCGAGGAGGTCGAGATCGGCGCCGGCGTGCCAGCGGCCCGAGCACAGGTCGACGGGCCGGCCCAGCTCGCGCAGCCGTGGCCCCATCCGCTCCACGAGGGCGAGGGTGGCCGGGGAGCGGCCGCTGACATTGCCGCCGTGCTTACGGTGCAGGGCCCAGCGGCCGAGCCAGTCGGCCGGGTCCACGTCGGCGGCCGTCTCGCCGGTGAGCAGCAGATCCGCGCCGCACTCCGCGAGCAGCGCCAGCCAGAACTCGTCGTCCTCGACGGAACGTCCCAAGCCGGTCGGCATGATCTCCAGCAGGCGCCTGCGTACCTCCGGTCGCCGCTCGGCGAGGACGGCGAGCGTGGCCCGGTAGGCGTTCCAGAAGGACGCGGGGGCCCGGACCGCGGCGGGCGACGAGAGCAGGTCGGCGACCAGGCCGCACTCCTCGGTGAGCCGGTCGAGACCGGCGGCCTTGATCAGCCCGCGCGCGTCCTGCGGCAGGGACGCGTACGGCGGCATCCCGGCCGCGCAGCGCTCCACGGTCAACTGCCGGAACTGTGCCCAGGCCTCGGCCGCGTCGAGCCGCGCCGCGAGGGCCTTGACGTGCTCCTTGAGCGCCTTGACGGTGAGAGCGCCGGCGAACGCGAACTCCAGGAACACGGCCCGCTGCCGTTCCTCGTCCACCTTCAGCGCGTGCACCCGCTCGGCCTCGCGGGCCTTGCCGAAGAAGGCGGAGGCGTACGTCGTGTTCTCGTGCTGGAGGAAGACGCGGGCGGCCTGCTCGTAGAAGGTGGGCAGGAAGTGCGGCACGGCCCGGCCGAGCCGGTCACCGAGCGCCTCGA
Source organism: Streptomyces sp. NBC_00637 (assembly GCF_045161545.1). Taxonomy (NCBI): domain Bacteria; kingdom Bacillati; phylum Actinomycetota; class Actinomycetes; order Kitasatosporales; family Streptomycetaceae; genus Streptomyces; species Streptomyces sp. NBC_00637. Next base: position 7,543,883 of record NZ_CP109046.1, read on the forward strand.
AGCCGTCCTTGGCGTTGCCGGGGCGGGACTTGGCCTGCCGCGCGAGCCGCTCGAGGTCCTTGACCAGGGCCAGCGCGTGGTGGCCGTTCGCCGGGTCGTTGACCAGCGCCCAGGCGGGGAAGCCGAGTGTCTCCCGGCGCACCTGGCCGACCTCGGGGGTCTCCGGGTCCCGGGTCAGCCCGAGGAAGTCCAGCGCCAGGTCCTCGGCCTCGCCCAGGGTGCCCGGCACGAGGCGTACGATCCGCCGGTCGTCCAGCGCGGGGTGGGAGTAGCCGCGGACGGTGAGGGTGTCGGCGTCCTCGCGGGTCGTGCTCCCCGGGGGCAGCACGGCGCCCGCGTCGAGCAGCGCGCCGGCGGTGGTCTCGTCGTAGGTCGTCATGCCGCCCGCTCCTCGTCCTCGATGTCCCGCCCGGCGTACAGCGCGGCCGCCATGCGCATGCCCTCGGACCAGGCCACCGGCCCGATCCGGCCGAGCTTCAGCACCCGGCCCGCGGAGTCGGTGAACACCAGGGGGCCGGTCTCCGCCTCCTCGTAGCCCTCGTAGTCGCCGACCCACACCCGGGCCTCGACGGTGCGGTCGTCCTCCAGGACGGAGAGGACGGCGTGGCCGCCGCGCACCCGGTAGCCGAGCTGGGTGACCCGGCCGTGCAGGAACCGCTGTTCCTTGAACACGCCGCCCGCGTACTCCTCGACCGCGGTGCTCTCGCCGTCGAGCGTCGCCGGACGCCGCCACACCTCGCGGAACAGCTGCTGCGCGCGCTGCTCGACGCCGAGTTCGACGGCGAACTCCCGCAGCTCCTCCAGGTCGTCGAGGAGCACCGGGTGCGGGAGACGGACCAGGTCGGGGGTGATGCGGACGGTGTCGCCGTCGAGGTCGACCAGACCGAGTCCGCGCTCGGGGCCGGCGTCCCGCAGGAACCCGGCCACCTCGCCGTCGGCCCCGGTGACGACGAGGTCGCGCAGGGCGGCCTGCCAGGCGGGGTCGGGCCACACCCGGGCGACGACGGCGAACGGCACCGGCAGCGAGCGCACCATCCACCGCTCCACGTCGGCCAGGCACTGGCGTTCGTGCCGTTCCAGCCACTCGGTGAGCTGACGCAGGCCCACCACCGCCGGATCGTCGGCGATCTTGGGCGGCACGGTCTTCAACCGCCGCCCGGCCGCGTTGCGGCACACCACCTTGCCGTCATCGAGGGCGACTTCGTAGTCGCCGGCCGACACCCACCCCATGCGTGCCTCCCGCACCCGCAGTGATCAAGTGACGGGAACTGTAGGACAGGCCACTGACAACGGGATCCGGAAGGGGACGGGGGACGCGGCACCCCGGGGTCCGGCAGGACGGGACCGCAGGTCAGCGCCTCGTGCCGGACCTTGCCGGGGAGATCACGCGCGCCCGGCCGAGGGGGGCGTCAGCCCTCGACCCAGCCGTGGTTCTTCGCGAACTGCGCCAGGCCGGCCCGCACCTGGACGATCTGCTCACCGGTGAGCGAGGGGGCCGCCGTCAGCAGCGCCTCGGTGACGTCCCGGGTGAATTCCTCGGTGCTGAGCACATCGCACAGGACGTCGTCGTCGGCGGCCAGGGGCTTGCCGTCCGCGCCCCGCGCGAGCCGTACGTCGGACGCCTTCGGACCGCGCTCGCCGTCCTCGATCTCGAACTCCACCACGATGCCCCGGCGCACCTGCGACTCGGGCATCAGCATGTCGTTGACGTGCAGGAAGACATCTTCCCCGCCGTCGTCGGGGGCGATGAAGCCGTAGCCCCGCTGACTGTCGAAACGCACCACACGACCAGCAACCATCCCAACCCCCAGCAACCTCGAAACACCCACGTCGGTGACCCTGCCCAGATCGTAGTCAAACCGACGGGCCGCGGGCGACTCCCGGAATCAGGACTCGGCCCGCTCCGCGTTGCGCTTCTTGATGCGGACGGTCTCCTTGCGGACCTCGGCCTGCGTGGCGCGCTCCTTCTCCAGCCACTCGGGCCTGGCGTCCTTGACGGCCTCGATCTGCTCGGTGGTGAGCGCCTCCGTCACCCCGCCGCGGGCGAGGCCCGCGATGGAGATGCCCAGCTTGGCCGCGACCACGGGACGGGGGTGCGGGCCGTTCTCGCGCAGCTTGAGCAGCCACTCGGGCGGGTTCGCCTGGAGCTCGTTCAGCTCGGCGCGCGAGACGACGCCCTCCTGGAACTCGGCGGGCGTGGCGGGGAGGTGCACACCCAGCTTCTTCGCCGCGGTGGCGGGCTTCATCGTCTGGGTGTTCTGCTGCGACTTCATACGGTCCAGGGTATCGGCCGCGGCGTAGACCTCCGACCACAGCCGGTAGCCTGGCGGGATGACCGACTCGGCGGAATCCTCCTCGTTCCGGCTCGCATACGTCCCCGGAGTGACGCCCGCCAAGTGGGTGCGGATCTGGGCGGAGCGCCTGCCCGACACACCCCTCACCCTCCTCCAGGTGACCCCCGCGGAGGCCTCCGACGTCTTGCGCGAGGGCGCCGCGGACGCCGCCTTCGTGCGCCTTCCGGTCGACCGTACGGTGTTCAGCGCGATCCCTCTGTACACGGAGACGTCGGTCGTCGTGGTCCCCAGGGACCACCTGATCACCGCGGCCGAGGAGGTCACGGTGGACGATCTCGCCGACGAGGTGGTCCTCCACCCGCTGGACGACGTCCTCGGCTGGGAGCGGCTGCCCGGCGAGGCCGCCTTCGAGCGTCCGGAGACCACCGAGGACGCGATCGAGCTGGTCGCGGCGAACATCGGCGTACTCGTGGTGCCCCAGTCGCTGGCCCGCCTGCACCACCGCAAGGACCTCACGTACCGGACGGTCGTCGACGCCCCGCGGTCGGACATCGCCCTCGCCTGGCCCGAGGACGCGACCACCGAGCTGGTCGAGGACTTCATCGGCATCGTCCGCGGCCGTACCGTCAACAGCACGCGGGGCCGCGCGCAGCAGGCGCCCGCGCCGCAGCGCAAGGACGAGCGTCGAAAGCCGCAGCCGGGCGGCGGTACGGGCAAGGCCACCGCCGGAGGCGCCCGCGGCCGCAGCGGCGGTACCAAGGGCGGCGCCGCGAAGGGCGGCGGCCGGCGCGGTCCCGGCGGCGGCAAGCCCCGCCGCCGGTCGTAGCGACCCCGCTACCGGCAGTGGCAGGCCCCCGCCGGTAGCGGCCTCCGACCGTCAGGGCACGTAGGTCGCCCCGCGCGCGGTGCCCACCACCTTCGCTCCGTCGGCCGCGGTGAGCAGCCCGGCGGCCACCCAGGCGTCGACCACCGTCCGCACCCGCGCCACCAGCGCCGGCTTCCCGGGGAACGGCGCCGCCGCCCACACCTCGTCGAGCAGGGTGGTGCCGTCCGCCTTCGCCGGGTTGGCCACGCCCGAGTCGCTGTCGCCGAAGACGATCCGGGGCTCGGCCCGCCGCACATAGGCGTGGGTCGGATCCTCGGTGCCCTCGAAGAAGGGGGCGAACTCGGTGCCGTCGAGGGTGAAGTGCAGGGGCTTACCGCTCACCGGCGTGAGGGAGGGCAGCAGGTCGCCGGAGAGGGCCGCGTTCCGGTAGAGGCCGAACTCCAGGTACGTCGTCGCGGAGTCGCGGGCGACGAGGTTGACCGGACCGTGGAACAGGGTCTGCAGGGACGGGTCGTCGAGCGCCTTCTCGACCCGCAGCCGGAACGGCATCGTCACCCGGACGACGTCCCCGTCGCGCCAGGTCCGGGACACCGTGAAGTAACTGCCGGGCACCGGCGTCCCTTCGGCCTTCCGTCCGTTGACCGTCACGCGGAAGCCGGCCGTCGCCCAGGACGGGACGCGCAGCCGCAGCGCGAAGGCGGTACGGCGTCCCCGGACGGTGAGCGTGCTGCCCTGCTCGCGCGGGAAGTCGGTGCTCTGCGTGACGGTGACGCCCCGCTCGGCCCAGGTGAGCGTGGACGGACTGTAGAGGTTGACGTACAGCGCGCCTCCGTCGGCCGCCTTGAAGTACACCGAGTCCTGGTACTTGGTGGCGCTCTCCATGCCGGTGCCCTCGCAGCAGGTCGTGCCCTGCTTGGGGGTGTAGTCGCGCACATGGCCCGGGGTGAGCCCGATGAAGTACGTGACCAGCGGTTTCTCCGCGTCCGGAGTGTCCTGCCTGGAGCCGAGGACCTGGTTGTACAGGGCCCGCTCGTAGTAGTCCATGTAGGCCGGATCCTGCTCGTGGAAGAAGAGCATCCGGCTCAGTTTCAGCATGTTGTACGCGCAGCACGTCTCGGCGGTGGTCGCGCCGATCGTCCCCGCGACGACGTCCCGCGCCTTCCAGAACTCGGCGGTGCTGGTGCCGCCGATGCCGTACATGCGGTGCGGTACGACCATGCGCCAGAAGTTCTTCGCGGCGGTGAGGTAGCGCGCCTCACCCGTGGCGTCGTACAGCCGCACCAGGCCGGTGAAGATCGGGATGTGCTGGTTGGCGTGCAGCCCGTCGAGCGTGTCGGTGTCGGCCGCGCAGGCGTCGATCAGCTTGTCGAGGTCGAACAGCCGGGCCAGCGCGAGGTGTTCGGCCTCGCCGGAGAGGGCGTGCAGGTCGCAGATCGCCTCGACGATGCCGCCGAACTCCCCGCTGGAGAAGATGCCCCACATGCGCTGGAGCGTCGCCGCGGGCAGTTTCGACAGCCGGGCGTACATCCAGTCGCACATGCCGGACGCCAGATCGAGCGCGCGGTCGTCGTCGGTGGCCAGGTGAGCGTCCAGCAGCCCTCTGAGGATCTTGTGCGCGGTGTAGTAGGGAGCCCACACCTTCGTGTAGTCGGAGCCGGTCATCGACTCCAGCTGGATGAACTGGGTCTCCGGATAGGCCGCGAGGAACCCGGGATGGGAGGGCCCGCCCCAGGTGCGGCGCAGGGTGGCGGTCAGTCCCCGGCCGGAGGCGTCCGCGAAGGTGCTTCCCGAGGTCTCGTCGAAGGCGTACGAGGCGAGGTCGCCGGCCGTCCGGCCGCTCTGCGCCCCGGTGATCTCGTCGGCGGTCAGCGCACGCGACCAGACGTCGAAGCCGCCGAAAGCGCCCGCGAAGACGGGGTCGGACGCGTAGTGGGACCGGCCGAGCCAGTGGCCGGTGAGGGTGCCGAGGGCGGCCGGGGTGAGCGACATGGCGGTGTTGCGGGCCACGGCCGTGCCGTCGACGTACAGGGTGCCGGTGCCCCCGGCGAGGGTCACCGCGAGGTGGCTCCACCGGCCGACGGGCAGCGCGGCCGTGCCGTCGAGTCCCTGCTCGCCGCCCGCCCCGCCGGTGGTGATGGCGAACCGGGGCACCCCGTTCGCGTTGCGGGCGGCCAGGTACAGGTACCGGTTCGTGTCGTTGCCGAAGTCGAGGACGCGGGTCCACGCGGCGTCATGGGTGGGCTTCACCCAGGCCGCGAGGGTGACCTCGGTGGCGCCGCCGAGGACGCCCGAGGGCAGATCGACGTACTGACTGGAGCCGCGGACGTTCTCCACGGCCGTACCGAACCGCCCGTCGGTGGTCAGGACGACCGGGTCCTGCCGCAGGGCCTCGCGCACCTCCGTCAAGGCGTCGATCGCCGTACGGATCCGGTCCGCGAACACCTGTTCCCCGGTGCTCGCGTACGCCTGGGCGAGCATGGTCAGGAAGTGCCCGGTGTAGTGGCCGCGCAGATTGCCGTTGGCCTCCCCGTCCAGACCCTCCCAGCCGCCGGGGGCGACCGCGCCGAGCGTGGAGAGGCCGGCGTTGGCGCGGAAGACCTGGAGCAGCCGGTTCACGTCGTAACCGCGGGCGTGGTCGAGCATCAGCTGCCGTTTGGCGGCGAAGACGCCGGCGCCGAGCGCGACGTCCGCGAGGCCGAACGGCTGGAGCGACCAGGCGGCCGAGGGCGGGAGCGGGGCCGCCGAGGCGCCAGCGGCGGCCGTGGCGGAGATCGCGGGGACGGCCGCCGCGAGCATCGCGCTCTGCAGAAGGGTCCGTCGGGTGAGGGGCGGTGCCATGTGCTGCTCCTCGGGTCCACAGGGATCGACACGATCGTTCGACATGACGAACGACGTGCGGATGGTCGACCAGACGTTAGAGGGGTGGCGGGGGAGCGTCAACGGTCCTGACGGGACGGAAAGTTGCGAAAGCGAGTGCTACTTCGCCGCCGCCCGCCCGATCGACTCCACCAGCGGCAGCAGCCGGTGCGGAACGCGCTCGCGCAGCGCCACCTCGGTACGGGTGCGGACCACGCCGGGCAGGCTGATCAGCTTCTGGATGACGTCCTCCAGGTGGGCGTTGTCCCGCGCCACGACCCGGGTGACGAGGTCGCCGCCGCCGGTGATGGAGAACGCCTCGACGATCTCCGGCACGGCGGCCAGCGCGTCACCCACGTCGTCGAGGTGCCCCTGGGTGACCTCGATGTGCACGAACGCGAGCACCGGGTGGCCCAGTGCGGCGGGGGAGAGCGACGGGGCCGCGCCGGTGATCACGCCATCCCGTTCCAGCCGGTCGAGGCGGGCCTGAAGGGTGCCGCGCGCGACGCCGAGCAGCCGGGCGTACTCCCGCACGCTCGTCCGCGGCTGCTCGAGCAGCAGGCGCAGGATGCGGGTGTCCAGCTCGTCCACGGCCATCCGGCGGGCCTCCTCGCACGTTCGTGATCAGCGCCGACTGTACCGGCCTCCGCGAAAGTGTGCCGTTGGCGGGCTGATGGCCCGGCCGCTCGGTCTCTGAGTGGGCCATTGGCTCAGTTGGACCGGTCCCTGTTGAACCACGAGCCCCTCGGATGCTCAAATGGCGAGGTCGATGGCGCTGCGGACTCCCGCGGCGCCTTTCTCATGTCGCGGTACCCCCGCGACGCGTCAGGGTGGGTAAGGGGCGGGGCGGTTTGCTGAAGAGGGCGTTCGTGGCACCGGATCCCGGTCGGGTACGACTGCGGTTCGCCTGCCGGGCCGTGCTCGGCATCGGGCTCGCCGTCGCGCTGTGCGGGTCGGCCGGACACTCGCTGGTGGCGGCCATCACCGGGGGCCTGGCCGCGCTGCTCGCGCTGTTCACCGTGACGGACGCGACAGTGCGCGGACAGGCCGTGACCACCGCTCTGCTCCCGGTCGTCGGGCTGCCGGTGCTGGCTCTCGCGGCCGTCCTGCACGACGTGCCCGTCGCCCGCGACGCGGCCTTCCTCGCCGTGGTCGGCGCCGGGGTGTACGCACGGCGCTGGGGGCCGCGCGGGCACTCGCTCGGGGTGTTCGCGTTCATGACCTTCTTCGCCGCCCAGTTCCTGCACACCGTCCCCGGCCAGCTGCCCGAGCTGGGCGCGGCCGTCCTGCTCTCGATCGCCGCTTCGTCCGCCGTGCGGTTCGGGGTGTGGCCCTACGAACGACGACTGCCGCCACCGGTGGCCGTCGCCCCGCCCGCCGGCGGGACGGGGCTGGCGCGGATCACCACGCGGCAGGCGGCACAGGCGACCGTGGGCGCCGGGATCGCCCTCGTCGTCGGGCAGGCCATGTCGGACCAGCGCTGGTACTGGGCCGTGGGCGCCACCTGGTGGGTGTTCGTGAACACCACTTCGCGCGGCGAGACCCTCGTGCGGGGCTTCCGGCGGTTCCTCGGGACGGTCCTCGGGATCGTGCTCGGACTGGTCGTGGCCCTGCCGCTGCACGGGGAGCCGGTGGCGACCGCCCTGGTCGTCGCGGTCGGCGTCTTCGGGATCTTCTACTCGGCCGCCGTGTCGTACACCTGGATGATGCTCGCCGTCACCGTCATGGCGAGCGCCTTGTACGGACTGCTCGGTCTGCTCGACCCGGCGCTGCTCGCCCTGCGCGTGACCGAGACGGCCGTCGGGGCGCTGGGGGCCGCGCTGGCGGTGCTGCTGGTGCTCCCGGTGACCACGCACTCCGTCACCGACGCCTGGGTGGAGCGCGCGCTGCGCTGCGTGCACCTCTGCACCGCCGAGGCCGCCGCCCGGCTCGCGGGTTCCGCGGCGGCGGACCCGGCCCGACGGGTGGTCGAACTGGAGCAGATCCTCGCCCGGGTCCGGCTGTCCCTGGCGCCGCTGGTACATCCGCTCAGCCCCCTGCGGGCGCGCAGGGGCCGGGCCCGGCACGTGCTGGAGCTGCTCGACGACTGTGCCCGCGAGGTGCGCGGGCTGGCCGCGGTCGCGGCGGACCCCGAGGCTTCGCACGACGCCCGCCTCGTCGCCGCCTGCTGGCGGGTGGAGGCCGCGGTCGAGGCGCTCACGGCGTCCCCGGCCGACGGACGGCCCCGCCCCGCCGAAACCGCCGCCGTACCGCCGGGCGCGGCGGCCGAGCCGGTGCTGGCCCATCTCCACGCCCTGGAACGGGCCCTCCTCGAACTCGCCGTGCCCCTCCGCGGCGCCCCCCGCGTCCCGGCCGACGCCTGAGCGGACGCTGCCTTCCGGCCACGGCGGCCCGCCACCCGGACGCCGGCCCGGACGCCGCCCCTCGCCGTCACCCGGGCGCCGCCCCTCTCAGCCGCTGCCGCCACCCGGGGACCGTCACCCGGGGACCGAGCGCGCCTGGTCTAGACCGCTGGTGATCGACTGCTACCGTCACCCCGAGCAGCAGCGTCAGCAGCGGCAGCGGCGACCCGGGAGGGGACAGCGGTGGCAGACCTCGGCGGAAGGCGACGGCGGGCGTTCATCGGCTCGTTCACGGCGGCCGGAGGGCCCGGGATCGTGGCCGCCGCCGTCGACCCGGTCAGCGGTGCGCTGACCGTCCTGAGCAGCGTGAACGGCGTCCCCGACCCCTCGTACCTGGCCCTGTCGCCCACCGGGGACACGCTGTACGCGGTCAGCGAGACGGCGGACGGCGCGGTGGCCGCGTACCGGGTGACGGGCGACGCGCCGGAACAGACCGGGCCGCCCGTGCCGGTCGGCGGCAGCGGCCCCACCCACCTCAGCGTGTTCGACGGACACGTCCTCACCGCCAACTACGGCTCCGGCAGCGTCACCGCCGTCCCGCTCCGCGCCGACGGCACCCTCGCCCGGGTCGCCTCCGGCGTCCTGCGGCACACCGGCTCGGGCCCGCACACGCGACGCCAGCAGGGCCCGCACGCCCACCAGGTGCAGCCCGACCCGAGCGGGCGCTGGGCGGTCAGCGTGGACCTCGGCACGGATTCCGTGCGGGTGTGTTCCCTGCGCGACGGCAGCCCCGTCCTGCACGGGGAGCACGCGCTGCGGCCCGGCTCGGGGCCGCGCCACCTCGCCTTCCATCCGGGGGGCGGGTACGCCTACGTGGTCAACGAACTCACCCCGACCGTCACCGTCTGCCGCTGGGACGCCTCGGACGGCTCGCTGAAGCCGCTGTCCGAGGCCGCCGTGCTGCCGGGCGCCCCGGCCGGCGACGCCTACCCCTCGGGCCTCGCCGTCTCGCCCGACGGCCGGTTCGTCTGGACCGCCACCCGCGGCGAGGACGTGCTCTCCGTGTTCGCCGTGGAGGGCGCGGGAGAGGCGTTGCGGCTGGTCGGGACCGTGCCCTGCGCCGGACGCTGGCCTCGGGCCGTCGCCGAGTCCGGTGGCTTCCTGTACGTCGCGAACGAACGCTCGGGCGACGTCACCTGGTTCTCCCTCGACCCTGCCACCGGCCTGCCCCGGCGGAGCGGCTCGATCGCGGTACCCGCCGCCTCCTGCGTGGTCCTCGGCTGACCGGCCCACCACTGTTCCTCGCCCGCCGGCGGCCCCGCTCCGCCCCGGGTGGTCGACGCGAAGGGCCCGCTCCACACTCGGAGCGGGCCCTTCGGTCGTACGGCGTCCTTGCGACCCGGCTCAGCGGGCCGGCACGCCCTGGGGCTGCGGCGGGGCGATACCGAGGGCCGTCGTGTACTTGGCCAGCGCGAGCTTGCCGATGGCCGGGTACGGGCCGAGCGCCTCGGCGGCGGCGCAACCGGCTTCCCTGGCCGCCTCGTCGATCAGCGTGGCGTCGATCTCCGGGCCGATCAGGTAGGGCGCCAGCGCCAGCTGCTGGGAGCCGGAGGAGCGCAGCTGCTCCGCGACGGAGGCGATGGAGCCCTCCTGGTCGAGAGCCGCGGCCATCACCGGCACGGCGAGGCGGGCGGCGAGCAGCATGCCGGTGATCCCGGCGGCCTGCACGGCCTCCTCGCCGCCCACGGAGGCGAGGATGATGCCGTCCGCGGCCGTCGCCACGGTGAACAGCCGCGCGCGGTCGGCGCGGGCCAGACCCGCCTCGGACAGCCGCACGTGCAGGGCCTCCGCGAGCAGCGGGTGCGGGCCGAGCACATCGGTCAGCTCGGCCGCGATCCGGCTCTCCATGACGGCCTGGCGGACCTGGCGCAGCAGCGCCCCGTCGGGGCCCGCCAGCAGCGGTACGACGACGGCGACCGGGCCGTCGGGCTCCTTGACGTCCAGTCCGGCGGCACGGGCCTGCTCGAAGCGGGCGGTGCGTTCCTCGGCCGCGTGCGCGAGCACGGACTGGAGGGTGGGGAACTCGGTGTCGTCCCCGTCCAGGTAGCCGATGCGGGCGTCGAGGCCGGGCAGCTCGGAGCGGGCGATGCTCACGATCTCCTCGGCGAGGCCGCGGACGGCGGCGCTCGGCGGACCAGGCACCGCGAGGACGAGCGCGGGCGCGCCCTCGGGAGCCGCCAGCGGCTCGGGTCGGCGGTGCCGCCCGGGCTGGCGAGGCCGCGGCATTCGTACTGGCAGGCCGGACGCGGGCCCAGTGGGGGAGCTCATGGCGACGCATGTTACTGGCTTCCTGGGCTCCCCTGTTCGGGGAGGGTGCACGTGAGCGGTATCCGTCCGGTTTTGTCTGATGAGTTACGTACGGATCAGAAGTGATCAGCGTGTTTTCCAGGCGACTTGCCCCCGGAGACGGTAATCCCCCTTTTGGGGCATGACGTACGTTCCCTACGCACGATGCATCAGATGGGCCTCACGATCGAGAACAGACTTTCCTCGCTCGGCAGCGTGAGCGTGCCCGTCGCCAGGTCGGCGGCGATGCGCACGGCGCCGTCCAGGGGATCACCCTCGGCGGCCACCCGCACGGCATGCGGAAGTCGCCGCGCGAGTTCCTCCTCCAGGGGGACGAGGAGCGGGTCGCCCATTCCGAACAGACCGCCGGTGAGGGCGATCCGGGGCTCTGCGCCGACCGGACAGACCGCGGCGGCGGACTCGGCCATGTACCGGACCGCGGTGCGCAGAACGCCGGCGGCGACCGGGTCGTCGTTCGCGCAGGCGGCCACCTGCGGCGCGAAGGAGGCGAGGACGGCCGGGCGGTCCGGACGCGGGTAGAGCAGACCGGGCAGTCCCGGCATCGGCCCGAACCGCTCCTCGGCCCGGGCCAGCAACGCGGGCGACCCGCCGGGACGGTCGTCGTACGCGCGCAGGGCGGCTTCCAGACCGGCCCGCCCGATCCAGGCGCCGCTGCCGCAGTCGCCCAGCAGATGGCCCCAGCCGTCCGCCCGCCGCCAGGCCGTCAGGTCCGTACCGATCGCGATCAGGCCCGTGCCCGCGGCCACCACGGCGCCCGGCCGGGGTCCGAGCGCGCCGACGTAGGCGGTGACGGCGTCGGCGGCGAGCGCGGTCGTCCGGGCGCCGAACTCCCGCGCCAGGGCGTCCGGGAGCTCGGCGCGCAGCGCGTCGCCCAGGGCGCCGAGCCCCGCCGCGCCCACGACCGCCGTCAGGGGCCGCAGGACACCGGTCTCGGCCGACAACGCCCTGACCAGCGGCGTCAGTTGTGCCATCAGATGGTCGGGATCGATGCCCCGCGCACCGGTGCGCACGGGTACCCGGGACGTGCGCCGGCCCAAAGCGCCGCGCTCGGCGGTCCCCAGCGCGACCCGGAGACCGGAACCGCCCGAGTCCACGGCGAGGATGCCCCCGCCGGACCCGATCGGGGACCCGGTCGCGGGGCCGGTCCCCGCCCCGCCGCCCGGACCGGTCACGTCGTCCGGACCGGGCGCGGCGGTCACGGCAGGCGCCAGTCCACCGGCTGACCTCCCTGCCGGACCAGCAGGTCGTTCGCCCTGCTGAACGGCCGCGAGCCGAAGAAGCCGCGGTCCGCCGACATGGGGGAGGGGTGCGCGGACTCCACCGAGGGCAGGTCCCCCAGCAGCGGACGCAGGTCGCGGGCGTCCCGGCCCCACAGGATGGACACCAGGGGCTTGCCGCGCGCCGCCAGCGCCCGGATCGCCTGCTCGGTGACCTGCTCCCAGCCCTTGCCGCGGTGCGCGGCCGGCTTGCGCGGGGCCGTGGTGAGCGCCCTGTTGAGCAGCAGCACCCCCTGCCGCGTCCACGGTGTCAGGTCGCCGTTCGACGGCTGGGACAGGCCCAGGTCGGTGTTGAGCTCCCGGTATATGTTGATCAGGCTGCCCGGCAGCGGACGGACCTCCGGAGCGACCGAGAACGACAGACCCACCGCGTGCCCGGGCGTCGGATAGGGGTCCTGTCCGACGATCAGGACGCGGACGTCGTCGAAGGGTTGCTGGAAGGCCCGCAGGACGTTCTGTCCGGCAGGGAGGTAGGTGCGTCCCGCGGCGATCTCGGCGCGCAGGAAGTCGCCCATCTCGGCGATCTTCCCGGCGACAGGTCCAAGGGCCTCGGCCCAGCCCGCTTCGACGATTTCATGCAAGGGTCGTGGTGCCACGGCGTCACCCTACTGCCGTACAGACGATGGTGATCACCCGATGGCCGAAGCCGGCCGTTCGGCCCTCGCGCGCGGGTCGGCTCATCCCACCACCGCGGCCCGTACGCACAGGACGTCCGGCAAGTGGGAGGCCAACTGCCGCCAGCTGTCGCCGTCGTCGGCCGAGGCGAACACCTCGCCGTTGCGGTTGCCGAAGTACACGCCCGCCGGGTCCCCGTCGTCCGTGCAGAGCGCGTCGCGCAACACCGTGCCGTAGTGGTCCTCCTGCGGCAGTCCCGCGGTGAGGGGCTCCCAGTTCCGGCCCGCGTCAGAGGTGCGGAAGACCCGGCACCGGCGATCGGCGGGGACCCGGTCCGCGTCGGCGTTGATCGGGAACACGTACGCCGTGTCCCCGCGCGTCGGGTGCGCGGCGACGGCGAAGCCGAACGTGGAGGGCAGGCCCGCGCCGATGTCGGTCCACTGCCCGCCGCCGTCGTCGCTGCGGTAGACACCCCAGTGGTTCTGGAGATAGAGCCGGTCCGGATTCGCCGCGTCCCTCGCGACCTTGTGCACGCACTGGCCGAACTCCGGGTTCGGATCGGGCAGGAACACCGCGGAGACACCGGAGTTGGCGGGCGCCCAGCTCGCGCCGCCGTCGCTCGTGCGGAACACCCCGGCCGTGGACACGGCCACGGTCACCGACCGGGGGTCGCGGCTGTCGGTGAGGACGGTGTGCAGGCCCTCCCCGCCGCCGCCCGGCACCCACTTCGAGCGGGTGGGGTGCTCCCACAGCGGGCGGACGAGCTCGAAGCTCTCGCCACGGTCCCGCGAGCGGTACAGCGCGGCCGGTTCCGTGCCCGCGTACACCACGTCCGGCTCGGCCGCCGCCGGATGCAGCTGCCACACCCGCTCCAGGGAGGCATCCGTGTCCTGCGGGAACCTGACGGCGGGTGCGGCCGGTTCGGTCCACGTCCGGCCGAGGTCGTCGGAGTGGAACACCGACGGGCCCCAGTGCGCGCTGTCGCCGCCGGCCAGCAGCCGCGGCCGGTCGCCCCGGGTGTCGATGGCGACCGAATAGATCGCCTGTGCGTTGAAGTAGGGGGATTCGTCGAACTCCCATGCGCCATCACGCCGACGCCCGATGAACAGGCCTTTGCGTGTGCCCACGGCGAGCAGTGCCTCGGTCATGCCGATCACCTCCGCGGTGTCTCTGACGTCCTTGTCCCAGACACCGGCCAGTCTGCACCCCAGCACTGACAGTCACCCCTGGAAACGCCGTCGCAGCAGCTCACGGCGGCGATGGCGGGTCCGGAGCGCATCACCTCGGCCACTTTCGCCGGGACGCCTGCGCGGCCGCCGGGCCCGTGGCACCGTCGAGACGAGGGATTCGGCCTGAGCATCAGGCCCGCCTGCCCCGTATGGGAGGGCGGCCGGGATGTTCATGCGCTCATGAGGAGGAAGCCTTCGATGGCGTTCCGTGGTCCGAAGGTGTGGCTGTGGCGCTGGCGGCGCAACCCGCTCAAGCGTCGTGCCGACACGGTGGAGGCCTGGGTCGTGCTCGGCGCGTGGGCGCTGACCCTCCTCGTCGGGGTGCTGGCGGGGTGGGTGACCGCGGGATCCGTCGAGCACGGTCTGGCGCGCGAACGCGTCGAGTGGCGGCCCCTCCTGGGGCGGCTGACCGAGCAGGCCCCCGGCAAGGCGGCCGTGAACGGGTCCGCCGCCGGTGATCAGGTGTGGGCGAAGGTCGGCTGGACCGGGCCGGACGGCTCCGAGCACAACGGCCAGGTCCGGGTCGGCCCCGGCAGTGCCGCGGGCACCCCCGTCAGGGTCTGGACGGACCGGCAGGGCCGCCTGGTGACGAAACCGGCCACCGCCGCCCAGGCCAGACTGCGCGCCTCCCTCGTCGGCGGCCTGGCGGGGATCGGCGCGGCCCTCCTCCCCTTCGCGGGCGGCCGCGTCCTGCGCGGCCGGCTGGAACGCCGGCGCGTGGAGCAGTGGGACATCGACTGGGCCCGCTTCGACGCGCTCTGGGGCCGCCCGACGGGCTGACCCCCTCGGCGCTCCCCGCCCGGACAGGAGCCCGACGGCCGGGCGGGGAGCGCGGGCGGCCGAGGCGCCCGGCGACAATTGCCCTGGGAGCGACGTCAGTTCGTGCCGGGAAGACTCCGCTCCAGGATCCCGTCCAGATCGGCGCCGTCCGGAAGCGTGCCGAAGGCGTACCCCCAGTCCCCTCCCAGCCGGGTCGCGCAGAACGCGTCGGCGACGGCGGGCGGGGCGTGCCGGACCAGGAGCGACGCCTGGAGGGTGAGGGCCATCTGCTCCACCAGACGGCGGGCGCCGGCCGGTGTCGCCCCGCCGAGCCCGGTCCGCAGCCGTGCCACGGCGGCGTCGAGGCGGGCGTCCGCGCCCCGCGCCAGGGCGAGTTCGCCGAACAGGGCGTCCGCCGTCGCCGGCTCTCGGGTCAACGCCCGCAGCACGTCGAGGGCGTTGACGTTGCCCGAGCCCTCCCAGATGGACAGCAGCGGCGCCTCACGGTAGTGGCGGGGCATTCCGGAGTCCTCCACGTAGCCGTTGCCGCCGAGGCACTCCAAGGCCTCCGCGGTGAAGGCCGGCCCCCGTTTGGTCACCCAGTACTTGCCGACGGCGGTGGCGATCCGCCGGAAGGCCGGCTCGGTGCCCCGGTCGTCGTCCGCGCGTACGGCCCGGTCGGCCGCCCCGGCCAGCCGCAGGGTGAGCGTGGTGGCGGCCTCCGACTCCAGTGCCAGGTCGGCCAGCACGTTGCGCATCAGCGGCTGGTCCATCAGCCGTGCCCCGAAGGCGCTCCGGTGGCGTACGTGGTGCCCGGCCTCCACGAGCGTCTTGCGCATCAGGGTCGCCGACATCATCACGCAGTCGAGGCGCGTGCAGTTGACCATCTCGATGATGGTCTTCACGCCGTGCCCCTCGGGCCCGACGAGCCAGGCCACGGTCCCGTCGAACTCGGGCTCGCAGGACGCGTTGGAACGGTTGCCCAGCTTGTCCTTCAACCGCTGGATGCGGAACGGGTTGCGGGTGCCGTCGGGCAGCACCCGCGGCACCAGGAAGCACGAGAGCCCGCCCGGCGCCTGCGCCAGCACCAGGAAGACATCGCACATGGGCGCCGACGTGAACCACTTGTGCCCGCGCAGGGTGTACACACCGGGCTCCGCCGTGGGCCGGGCCGCCGTCGTGTTCGTCCGGACGTCGGAGCCGCCCTGCTTCTCGGTCATGCCCATGCCCGCGAGCAGTCCGCGCTTTTGCGTCGGCACCCGCAGCCCCGGGTCGTACTCCCGGCTGGTGAGCAGCGGCTCGTAGAGGGCGGCGAGTTCCGGCTGGCGGCGCAGCGCGGGGACGGCCGCGTAGGTCATCGACGTGGGGCAGCCGTGCCCGGCGTCCGTGTGCCCCCAGGCGAGACCGCCCGCCGTGCGCGCCACATGGGCGCCCGGCCGGTCGTCCGCCCACGGCGCGCCGGCCAGCCCCTCCGCGACCGCGACCCGCATCAGCTCGTGCCAGGCGGGAGGGAAGTCGACCTCGTCGACGCGGTGCCCGTACCGGTCGTGGGTGCGCAGTGCGGGCTCGTGCCGGTTGGCCAGTTCGCCCCACTCCTGCGCCGCGACGCCGCCGGCCAGCAGACCGATCCGGCGGACGTCCGGCTCCGCCCACCCGGCGCCCTCCCGCCGCAGCCCCTCCAGCAGGGCCACGTCGTCGGAGGCGTCGTACGGCGCCAACGGCGGCGGCTGGTTGGTGACGTCGTGCGTCACGTACGACGCGAGGGGTGGCGCGGTCGGCGCCTGCGGCGGGGTGAGTATCTGGGCCATGCGACCATGTTGCACTTTCCCTACGACTGTAGCAATAGTGCAATATCGAGGCCGCACGTAAAGTACGGCCTCATGCGGAGGAACGTGTCGGCGCAGCCCGACGAGGTCGACCTGCCGCCGCTGTCCGCGCGGTCGGTGGTCCTGAGCCTGCTGCTGGGCACGCATCCGCCCGAGATGGCGGCGAGGGACCTGGTGCGCGGGGTGGAGCCGTTCGGCGTCGGCGGATCGACGGTGCGGGCCGCGCTCAGCCGGATGGTGGCGGCGGGCGACCTGCGGCGCACGGACGGCGTCTACCGGCTCAGTGACCGGCTGCTGGAGCGCCAGCGCCGCCAGGACGACGCCGTGCATCCGGACACGCGCGCGTGGGACGGCGAGTGGGAGATGGCCGTCATCACCGCGACGGGTCGCGGCCCCGCCGAGCGCGCCGAACTGCGCGGCCGGCTGAACGCTCTACGGCTCGCCGAGCTCCGCGAGGGAGTGTGGCTGCGGCCCGCCAATCTGGGCCGGCCCTGGCCCGCGGATCTCGGGGAGGTGCTCCAGTGCTTCACCGCCCGCCCCGGCCCGCCCGCACCCGGCCTGGCCGCCGCGCTGTGGCCGCTCGACGCGTGGGCGCGGACCGCCAGGATCCTGCTGGCCCACGTCGAGCGGACCCGGCGGCCCGCCGACCGCTTCACGGCGCTCGCGGCCGTCGTACGGCATCTGCTCGCCGACCCGGTGCTGCCGGCCGGACTCCTGCCCGCCGACTGGCCGGGACCGGCCCTGCGCGCCGCCTACGACCACGGTCGACGGGAGCTCGTTTCCACGGTGTCGGGGACCGGCACATAGGTGCGGCGACCGTGCGAAGCGCCGTGCGGGGACGCTTCGTACGGCCGCCTTCCTGCCGTGGGGGAGGGGTGGGGCGTTACTTGTAGGTGATGTCGGACGACGTGTACTTGCAGTAGGTCCCGTCCGCGCTGGTGCCGTTGGTGGTCGGCTCGGCCCCCGAGTTGTTGCCGATGTACTTCTGGCACGGGATGATCTTCTTGCTGCTGTCCCCGACGATCGTGATCTTCTTCAGGGTCGCGCTGTCGCCGTAGTTGGTGTTGATGCCGACGAGCTTGCTCCCCGAGTAGGTCGCCTCGATGGTGTTGAGGTTGATCGTCCGCTTGTACTGCGTCGAGCAGTTGCCGCAGGAGCGGACGAACGTGCCGAAGGTCTGCACGGCGAAGTTGGAGACGTTCAGCGTGCCGGCGCCGTTGAACTGGAACACCTTGTCGCTGGCCGACCGCGCCCCACCGCCCGTGACGGTGTAGACGTTGGACGACGAGGAGCCGCGGAAGGTCGCCGCGTCCTCGCCGACGTCCTCCCACCAGACGTTCTGAAGGGTGCAGGCGCCCTTGCAGTGGATGCCGTCGGCGGCGGGGGCGCCGATGATGACGTTCTTGAGGACAGCGCCGGCGGCCAGTTCCAGGATTGGCCCCTGGTCCTCGTCCTGGCTGCCGCTGCCCAGGTCACCGGTGCCGTAGAGGCGGATCATCCCGTAGTCCTTGGTGCCGGACACCGAGATGGTGGAGGAGACCGCCTGGCTGCCGGTCGCGCTGGGCCAGGTGGCGGCGTCCGCCGGAGTCAGCGCCCCTGTGGTCATGATCATGCCAACCGAGAGCGCGAGGGCGGCGAGCGCGCCGGTGAGTGTGCGCCGCCGCCGCGGCAGTGCTGGTGAAGTCATGTCCCGATGCCTTCTTCCAGGTGGGGGATGGGGGATGCGGAGCATGGCCGCGGTGGCCACGGTGGTCGGAGGTCCCCGGTCGCCGCGGTGGGAGCGAACCTTTGCGTCTGTGTACGCGGTGGCCGTGCACGCATGCTGGTGCGTCCCTTCGGGATGGGGAGGTCGGTCAACTATGTGAATACCGTTCGTCAGGCTGAACGGCACCGCTGCAGCAGTGTGCCCATGGTGGGGTCGAAGCGAGCGGCTCGGTCACACTGCTGAACGGAACGTAGGGGGCAAGCGCTTTCTAGTCAACGCTTTGCGCAGAACGCATTCGGCCACGCGGGCGCGCATCGGCCAACCAGTAAGGGCTTGCGCCGAGTTGGCGTGGGAGCGCTTCCATGGTGAGCGTGTGCATGCCACCATGCGGTGCGGACGTCCCCCTCGTGACCTGTCGGAGAGGGGTGTGTGTCCTGGTCCGCAGACGCGGGCCGATGCCACCTGCCGAGCCGCCGCTCCGCTCGCGCACACCCCTCGTACGCCGTCCTTCGAGCCGCTCCCGGAAAGCCGCCACCAGAGAGAAAGGACAAGCGCGTGTCGAACTCCCCAGGGAGGGCCCTGCGTTCGTTCTGCGGGGCACTCCTGCTCCTGCTCGCCGCCGCTCTCCTCACCGCCCCCACGGCCGCCGCCCGCCCCCAGGCCGCCGCGCCGGTCCCGGCGGCCACCCTCACCGAGGTCACCGGATTCGGTGCCAACCCGAGCAATCTCCAGATGTACGTCTACGCACCGGCCACGGTCACCGCTCACCCGGCGGTGCTCGTCGCCGTGCACTGGTGCGGCGGCTCCGGGCCCGCGATGTACTCCGGCACCGAGTACTCCCAACTCGCCGACCAGTACGGGTTCGTGATCGTCTACCCGTCCGTCACCCGCAGCAGCAAGTGCTTCGACGTCTCCTCGCCCCAGGCGCTCAGACGCGGCGGTGGCAGCGACCCGGTCGGCGTCAAGTCGATGATCGACTGGGTGACCGCCGCCTACGCGGCCGACACCGGTCGTGTCTACGCCACCGGAATCTCCTCCGGGGCGATGATGACCAACGTCCTGCTCGGCGACTACCCCGACGTGTTCGCCGCCGGATCCGCCTTCTCCGGAGTGCCCTTCGGCTGCTTCGCCACCACCGACGGCTCCGAGTGGAACAGCGCCTGCTCCGGAGGCACCGTGATCCACACCGCGCAGGAGTGGGGCGACCTCGTGCGCGCCGCCTACCCCGGCTACACGGGGTCCCGGCCGCGCATGCAGGTGTGGCACGGCACCGAGGACGACGTGCTGCGCTACCCCAACTTCGGTGAGGAGATCAAGCAGTGGACCGATGTGCGGGGTGTGAGCCAGACCCCGGCCGCCACCGACTCGCCTGCCCCGGGCTGGACCCGCACCCGGTACGGCGGCACGGGTGACCAGGCTCCCGTGGAGGCCGTCAGCCTCCAGGGCGTCGGCCACAACCTGTACGCCTGGGGCATGGCCGCGCGCGTGATCACTTTCTTCGGCCTCGACGCCGGCGGCACCGCCCCCCAGCCCGAGCCCGGCGGTTGCCGGGTGAGCGTGACGACCAACGCCTGGAACACCGGTCTGACCGCCTCCGTGACCCTGACCAACACCGGCACCACCGCCGTCGACGGCTGGCGGCTCGGCTTCACCCTGCCCTCGGGTCAGACGATCACCAACGGCTGGGGCGCCACCTACGCACCGGCCTCCGGAGCGGTGACGGCGACCAACGCGTCGTACAACGGCACACTCGCCCCCGGCGCGAGCGTCACCATCGGCTACCAGGCCGGCCACACGGGCAACAGCGCGGCACCGGGTGCGTTCACGCTCAACGGTTCCACCTGCGCCACTGGTTGATGTTCCCGGGGGCGGCGACCGGTGAGGCCGGGCCGCCCCCGGCCACACTATTGGACCCGCCCGGCCACCTCGGGCCGCTCCCTGCCACTTCCGGCTGCTCCCGGGCCACGTCCTGCCGCCCACGGCCACCTGGTGCGGCCCCGCAGAGATGTCGAGGGATGAGGATCAAGCCGCCTGGCTCGCTCACCGAGCCGGTCACATGATCGCGGTGGCCGACACGACGCACGGCAAGATGGACCCGTGCCGAAGAACCCCCTGGAAGCGATGCAGCACCTTCTCCAGCAGCGCCTGAACCACCACGCCCGTGAGCGATGGCCGCAGGTGAAGGCCATCACGGTCCGCTGCCGGTCCGGATTCGCCTACGTGGCTGCCGAGTTGCCCGGAGACCAGGTCATCCCGCTGTGCCGCCTGCGCTTCACGGGTGTGCCGCACAGCTGGGGCTTCGCCCTCTACCTGGCCGACAGCAACACCTACCAGGACGGCATCCTGCCCAGCGGCCTGCCCGCCGGCTCCGCCGAAGAAGCCCTCGACCGCGCAGGCGACCTCTACCTCCACACCCTCGACTCTCTCGCGCCGGCCGGCTCCCGGACGATCCGGGTGCCCCCGGGACTCGTCGTCCTCGTCGGCCCTCCGGCCTCGGGCAAGACCAGCTTCGTCCGGGCGCTGATCGCGCGTGGGCAGATCGACCCGGAAGCCGTGGTGTCCAGCGACGAGATCCGCGCGGAGCTCTTCGGCGCCTCATCCGTCGAAGCGGACTCCCAGGCGGCGGACGGACGGATCTTCGAGGAGCGCGACCGCGGAATCGTCGCCAGGCTCGCGACCGGACGGAGCGCGGTCGCCGAGTCCACGAACGTCACCCCTCAGGCACGCGCACGACTCATCGCCATCGCCAGGCGCTTCGACGCCTCGGTGACCATGCTGCGATTCGACCCGGACGTCACCGACCTCCTCCGACAGCAGGCGGAGCGAGGCCGCGACGACGTCACCGCCGCCGACGTCCGCGCATACGCCGCGATCATGGCCCGACAGGCCGCCGCCGACCAGCTGCTCTCCGAGGGCGCGACCGCCGTTCACGACGTCCCCGGACGCCGCCAGGCGACGACGCCCGCCGCAGCCGCCGCACACTTCTCCTTCGCCTGACATATGGGTCAGCGCCCCGCCGATGCGCGCGCGAAGCGGACGATGCGGCGGGGACGCATTCAGGATGCCGAAGCGCCGGATGTTCGGCCGCGCGGGTTGGAACTCCTCGCCGAACGAGCCCCGTTGGCCTGACCGAGCGTGGGGCGCTTGAGAAGCGGACTTCGGGCGCCTACGCGAGGCCACCGTTGCTCATCAGCAGTTGACCATTGATCCACTGGCCCTGCTCGGAGCACAGAAAGTCCACGAGGTGCGCGGTGTCCTGCGGAGTGCCCAGCCGGCCGAGCGGGGTGCTGCGAACGCAGTGTGCCCGGACTTCCTCGGGCATCCAACCGGTGTCGACCGGCCCGGGATTGACCACGTTGGCGGTCACTCCGAGGTGGGCGAGTTCGTGGGAGGCGGCCAGGGTGATGCGGTCGAGGGCCCCCTTACTGGCTCCGTAGGGCAGGTTGCCGGCGGTGTGGTCACTGGTGAGGCTGACGATCCGCCCGGTTCCCCGTTCCGCGGCGAAGCGGCGTCCGAACTCGCGGATGAGCAGCCAGCCGGCGCGCGCATTGACGGCGAAGTGCCGGTCGAAACTCTCGACGGTGGTGTCGAGCAGCCCGGAGTCGACAGACTCGCAGTGACTCATCACCAGCGCGGTGACGCCGCCCATGTGCTGTTCGACCTCGTCGAAGACGCGTGCCGGGGTGTCCGGGTCGGCGAGATCCGCCTCGATCGCCGTGCTGGAGACACCGTGCTCGGCCAGAGATCGGCTGATCGCCTCGGTCGCGCCGGGCTCGCTGCCCCAGCTCATACGGTCGTCGTAAGGGGTCCAGTAGGTGAAGGCGATGTCCCACCCCGACGCGGCGAGCCGACGGGCGATGCCGGCGCCGATACCGACGGTGCGACCCACCCCGGTGATCAGGGCGAGCGGGCGCCGAGCCGAAGGGCCTTGCCCGTGGCCGGGCTGGTCCTGACCGGTGTTCGTCGTCACGGGTCGAAATGGTTCACGAACGACACCACGGCGGCAAACGGTTTCCCGCGACGCATGGCGTCGCGACGCCCGCTATTCGCTCGCAGTTCGCGTTTCCCATACTTCCCTGTCCGAGATGCAGAGGGAGACGGGCTGGTCGTACCAACCGGGAGCCTCCGGTAGATCACTGATCATCGAGGGAACCCGCGGCTCGAACCTCAGCAGGACGAGGGTCTTCCAGCCGTGTGGAATCTCGTCCCAGCCGACCCCGAACTGCTGGGTGACGGCGATGACGGTGGTCGTCACCCAGGCCACGTCGCTGTGGTCGGCCTTCCGAAAGCAGCAGTCGAAGCGTCTGCCCACCGGCACTTCGGCGTAGTTGAACGAGAGGAAGAGTGCTTCTTCGTTCGGAGCGCGGGGCGGGAAGCTCCGGCTGATGGCCGCGAGGGCGTCCTTGCCGGCTCGGCTCTCGACGAGAAGCGTCCGATCGGCGAGCGGCGTGTCGTCTTCAGTCCTCACGCCGCCATCTTCGCTGCCTGCGGCTCCGGAGTCAGCCTGCCCCCGTGCTGAGCGAGGGACTGAGCCGCTTGCCGAGGGCGCCGGGGGGCATGGGCTCCTCCGCGCGGTGTCCGCCCCGCTGTGCGCAAGAGGTCCGGGAGATCATGGACGACCCGAGCGCCTGATCGAAGAGGATCCACCGCGGCCGGGGTCCGGTTCGGAAGTGGCCGGTGACCCGAGGGCGACGGTCTCCGGTGCCGCAGTGGCCTTCGCGGGCAGGTGGTTGAAGAGCAGGTTCAGGACGATCGCCGTCAGGCAGCCCGCGCTGATACCGGTGTTCATCACCGTTCGGAACCAGTCGGGGAACTGCTCGTAGATCGTCGGCACGCCGACCGGAAGTACGCCCATCGCGACCGACACGGCGACCACCGTCAGGTTGTGGTTGCCCTTGAAGTCGACCTCGGCCAACGTCCGCAGACCGCTCGCCGCGACCGTCCCGAACATCACCAGGCCCGCCCCGCCGAGAACCGGCGCCGGCACGGCGGCCACCACCGCGCCCAGCTTGGGCAGCAGACCCAGCAGTACGAGGATCGCGCCCGCGGTGGCGACGACCCAGCGGCTGCGCACCCGGGTCATGCCCACCAGGCCGACGTTCTGCGCGTACGCGGTGTAGGGGAAGGTGTTGAAGACACCGCCGAGGACGGTCGACAGACCGTCGGCGCGCAGTCCGTCGGAGAGGCTGCGCGCCTCGATCCTGCGCCCGGTCAGCTCGCCGACCGCGATGAGGTCACCGGTCGTCTCGGTCATCGTGACCAGGGCCACGACCAGCATCGAGATGACCGCCGACGCCTCGAAGGCGGGAGCGCCGAAGTGGAACGGCGTACTGATCCCGACCCAGTCGGCGTCCCCGACGCCGTCGAAGTCGGTGAACCCGAACGGCACCGATACCGCGAGCCCCACCACGATGCCGATCAGCACCGCGATGCGACTCGGGAACACCGGCGCGAACCGCTGCACGACGAGCACGACGGCGAGGACGAACGCGGCGAGTCCGATGTTCTTCGGCGCCCCGAAGTCCGCCGAACCGGCGCCGCCCGCCACCCAGTTGCCCGCGACCGGGAGCAGCGAGATGCCGATGATCAGGATGACGGTGCCGGTGACCAGCGGCGGGAAGAAGCGCAGCAGCCTGCCGAACAGGGGTGCCAGCAACATGATCGCGAGCCCCGCCACGATCACCGACCCGTATATCGCGGGCAGTCCGCCGCCCGTCGTCCCGATCAGCACCATGGGGGACACCGCCGCGAACGTACAGCCCTGCATGATCGGCAGTCGTACGCCGAACCGCCAGAAGCCGACGCACTGGATCAGTGTGGCGATACCGCACACCAGCAGGTCGGCGGTGATCAGATACGCCAGATCGGCGGGCGACAACTTCATCGCGCCGCCGACGATCAGGGGTACGGCCACGGCGCCCGCGTACATCGCGAGCACGTGCTGGAGCCCGAAGGCGGCCAACTGCCGTGCTGGTGGCACCTCGTCGACGGGATGAACAGACGCGGTCGTGGTCATGGGCGCTCCAGGGCGGAGGTGAGGTGTGGAGGGGGACGAACGTATGCGAGCGGGCCTGACGGGACAGCCGGACAGCCGGACAGCCAGAGAGCGGGGCAGGCCGTACGGGCCGGACATCGCGAACCTACGGGGATTGAACAGTTTGTTGATTTCACCGGTGTTGCTGCTGTGTGTCCCGTACACCGATCTTGGCGAGACGTGCCGCCGTCCACAGCGCCGCCCAGTCCGGCAGCTTCACGACACCCCGCCCCAGCGAGGCGCCCAGCGTCGCCTCGGCTCGCTCGATCGCCAGCCACCCCGCCCACTCGACGGGTTCGGCCCCGGCGGCCCGCAGCAGTTCGAGCGGGTCACCGGCCAGTTGTCGCCGTACGAGGAGGGGGCCGTCCGCCAGCAGGGACGTCGCCGTCTCCTTCGCACACGGTCGGTTGGTGCCGATGACCCCGGTGGGGCCCCGCTTGATCCAGCCCGCCACATACTCACCCGGTGCCACCGCTCCCTCACGCAGCACCCGCCCCGCGAGATGCGGCACCGTGCCCCGCTCGGGATCGAACGGCAGCCCCTCCAGCGGTACCCCGCGGTAGCCGACCGACCGCAGCATCAACTGCGCCTCGATGTCCTCGTACCGTCCGGTTCCCGTGACCCCGCCGTGCGCGTCCGGAACGGTCCGCTCGAAGCGCACCGCGCCCAACCGTCCCTCTTGGGCGAGCAGTTCGACGGGCCGAAGGAAGAAGCGGAGCCG
The DNA here is from genome assembly GCF_045161545.1 of Streptomyces sp. NBC_00637. Taxonomy (NCBI): domain Bacteria; kingdom Bacillati; phylum Actinomycetota; class Actinomycetes; order Kitasatosporales; family Streptomycetaceae; genus Streptomyces; species Streptomyces sp. NBC_00637. Next base: position 7,568,734 of record NZ_CP109046.1, read on the forward strand.
GATCCGCCGCCGGGCGTCGCGGGTCGGCGAGGCTGCCGCCCAGCGGCGCAGCACCTCCACGTTGCGCCGCTGCGCCGCCGGCAGAGCCGACGGGTCGCCGTAGGCCGGGTCCAGTGCCAGCTCGGCCTCGTCCACGACCACCTCGGTGTCCGGGAGGCCGCCGAGCTCGCGCAGTTCCTTGGTGGTGAAGCGGGCCTGGGACGGGCCGCGCCGCCCCACCATGTGGATCTCGCCGACCTCGCTCGCCGCCAGCGCGGTCAGCGCAGCCTGGGGCATGTCGGTCGAGGTGAGTTCGGCCGTCTGCCGGGCCAGGATGCGGGTGACGTCCACCGCCACGTTGCCCACGCCCACCACCACGGCCGAGCGGGCGCCCCGCAGGAACCCGTCGGCGACGGTGTCCGGATGCGCGCTGTACCAGGACACGAACTCGGTCGCCGACCAGCAGCCCGGCAGGTCCTCGCCGGGTACGCCGAGATGCCGGTCGGTCGCCGCGCCGACGCAGTACACGACCGCGTGGTACAGCTCGCGCAGCCGCGCCGGCGGCACCCCGTCCGCCCCGACCCGGATCCCGCCGAGGAAGCGCACCCGCTCGTGCTCGAGCACCGCGCGCAGGGTGTTCTGGAGCGACTTGATCTTCTCGTGGTCCGGAGCGACGCCGTACCGCACCAGCCCGTACGGGCACGGCAGCCGGTCCAGGACGTCGACGAGTACTTCGGGGTCCTGCTGGACCAGGCTCTGGGCGGTGTAGACCCCACTCGGCCCCGAGCCGACGACGGCGACACGCAGCACGCGGAACTCCTTACCCAGGGGGACGGAGGAGATCGCTGGTGTCTCCAGCATCGCACCGGCGTGGCTCCGCTGACAGGGTGCTGTGCGCGCTCGATGCGTGCGTGTCCGTTCGTATGGAAAGTGATCATGCGGTTACGTTGCGTGTGTGCTAGAAGCATCGTTTCTTAATCTTTCTGATCGTTCCGCCGAGGACGGCACGGTGTCGGTGTGGCCCGCGTGGGAAGTCCGGGAGGCCGGGGGCGCCACTTCCTGGTTCCATGTGCGGCTGGGCTTCGTCGACGGGGCGCGCGTGGAGCTGCTGGCCGTCGTCAGCGAGGGACGGGTTTCGGTCGAGGACGTTCGCGCCCAGCCTCCCCTGTCGCTGGTGGACCTGACGGTGCTCGCGGACTGGATCGAGGGGCCGCTGTTCGAGAAGTGCGATCAGGGCGGCGGCCTCGACGCGGTTGCGGGGCTGGACCCCACGGAGGACGTGACCTGCGCGGACGACGGGTTCGGCGAGCACGACGGACACGACGGGTACGGCGGCCACGGCTCGGACGGCGGATACGGCGGGCACGGCGCGGACGGCGGGTTCGCCGGGTGTGACACGCAGGGCGTGCGGGAGTCGTCCGGCACTCCCGATGCCGATGAGCCGCTCGGGCCCCGGCGGGCCCGTCCTGCCTGGCCGCGCGGCATCGAGGGGCGGTGGCTGCTGGCGCAGGAGTACCGCGCGGCCCAGGAGGAGGGGGCTGATCCCGTTCTCGCGGTCATGTGCGCGACGGGGCACAGTCGCCGCAGAGCGCTGAGGCTGATCGCGCAGGCGCGTGACGCGGGCTACCTGACACCACGTCACGCCCGGCGCTGACAGGGAATGCCGGCGGGGGCTGTTGAGCGGCCCCGATGTCCGGGGCCACGGACGAAGACCGTGGACCGGGGGCGCTACTGCATCCCGCGCATCCGGGTGATCTCACTCGTCTGCTGCGCGATCACATCGTCCGCCATCTCCTCGATCCGCACGTTGTTGCCCTGTGCCTTGACGTCCGCGGCCATGGTGAGCGCGCCCCCGTGGTGGGTGATCATCAGGGTGAGGAAGAGCGCGTCGAACGCCTTGCCACGGGCCGCGCGCAGCTCGGCCAGCTGTGCCTCGGTGGCCATTCCCGGCATCGCCGTGTGGTCGTGCTCGTCGCCCGTCTCGTCCTCGCCGTAGGTCGTGAGCCAGCCCTTCATGGCTTCGATCTCCGGCCCCTGCGCGGCGCCGATCCGCGACGCGAGGCCCTTGACGGCCTTCGATTTGGCTTGTTTCGCGGCAAGTCGGGTCATCTCAAGGGCCTGGGCGTGATGCTGGATCATCATCCTCGCGTACGCCACGTCGGCGGAGTTGGGTGTGTCGTCGTCGGCACGTTGCCCGGCCGCGTCCTGGGCGGACAGGGTCCGGTTCGCCTCACCCGGCTTGCCCGGCGCGATCACCGAAGGGCCGCTCGCCGCGCCCGACTTGGTGTCCGGCCCGGAGTCGCACCCCGCGACAGCGAGGGTGAGCAGCAGCGAGACCGATACGAGGGGCGCGCGGCGGACGAGCACAACGACCTCCTGAGGCAGCTGAGTTGAGGACGGGGGCGCCGTCCTCCTCTGGATCCTCGCACCATGGACGGCATTACTCGACCGAAAGATTCATGACGAGTGCGTTGCCGCCCCTTGATATGTGCATGATGAAGACGATACTTCGGAGCACCGCGAACCGTTCCCCGTGAACGGCGACAAGGGAGAACACAGTGACCCTGTTGAACGACCTTCGAACGCGACGCAGACGGCTGGGAGTGGCCGCCGCGTGTACCGGACTGCTCGCCGCACTCCTGACGACCGTCCCGGCGGCCGCGACCCCCGACCCGGGGGACGGACCCGCCGTACAGCAGGAGGTGTCCCAGGACGCCCGGGCCGAGGCGACGGCGGCGATCGCCGCCGGTGAGATACCGGGGCAGGACGAGATCGTCCATTCCGACAACATCGAGCACCTGACGAACATCCCCAAGGACGCCCTGCCGGGCACCAACTCGGACCTCGCCTTCCAGGGCAGGTACGCCTTCTCCGGCAACTACGACGGCTTCCGGGTCTTCGACATCAGCAACCCGAAGGCTCCCAAGACCGTCGCGCAGGTGCTCTGCCCCGGCTCGCAGAACGACATCTCCGTCTCGGGCGACCTGCTCTTCCTGTCCACCGACTCCTCGCGCAGCGACAGCAGTTGCAACAGCACCACGCAGCCGGTGACCGAGAAGTCCTCCTGGGAGGGCATGAAGGTCTTCGACATCAGCGACAAGGCGAACCCGAAGTACGTCGCCGCCGTCGAGACCGCCTGCGGCTCGCACACCCACACCCTGGTGCCCGAGCGCAAGAACGTCTACATCTACGTCTCCTCGTACTCGCCGAACGTCGCCTACCCGGACTGCCAGCCCCCGCACGACGGCATCTCGGTCATCAAGGTGCCGCGCAAGGCGCCGGAGAAGGCCGCGATCGTGAGCTTCCCCGTGCTGTTCCCGGGGGAGGGCGCGGACGGCGGCGGCAACCCGGGCTCGCCCACCAACCCCGGCGTCTCCAAGACCACCGGCTGCCACGACATCACGGTCCTGCCCTCCAAGGACCTGGCGGCGGGCGCGTGCATGGGCGACGGCATCCTGTTCTCCATCAAGGATCCGGAGCACCCGAAGGTCATCGACCAGGTCCAGGACAACGTGAACTTCGCGTTCTGGCACTCGGCGACCTTCAACCAGAAGGCGAACAAGGTCGTGTTCACCGACGAGCTCGGCGGCGGCGGCGCGGCCACGTGCAACGCGGCGATCGGACCGGACAAGGGCGCCGACGGCATCTACGACATCGTCGGCAAGGGCGACAGGCGCAAGCTGGTCTTCCGCAGCTACTACAAGATCCCCCGCCACCAGGCGGACACCGAGAACTGTGTGGCCCACAACGGCTCGCTGATCCCGGTCAAGGGCAAGGACATCATGGTGCAGGCCTGGTACCAGGGCGGTGTCTCGGTCTGGGACTTCACCGACTCGTCGCGACCGAAGGAGATCGCCTACTTCGAGCGCGGTCCGCTCGACACGCAGGTGATGAAGACCGGCGGAGCCTGGTCGGCGTACTACTACAACGGCTACATCTACTCCAACGACATCGCCAAGGGCTTCGACGTGCTGAAGCTCAGCGACCGGCGCACCGACCCGGCCAAGCGGGTCTATGTTCCCGAACTCAACGTCCAGACCCAGCCGGACTACTTCGACTGACCTTCGCTCCGCGGAGCCGTCGGGTCGGTCGCGAAGAAGCGCGACAGATCGGCGTCACCTTTCCCGCCGGGCGCCTCGGCGTCCGGCGGGACCCCCTGCTCCCGGTCGAGCCGGTAGCGCGCGAACAGTTCGGCGCGCACGGTCGTGAGCGACAGAGGGACGTTCGGCAGCACCATCGCGTAGACCGCCCCCATCAACTGGGAGCGCAGCATCGGGTAGTCGTGATCGACGTCCTGCGACCCGTGCCGGGCCGCGGTGTCCCGCAGCAGCTCGGCCAGTCGCTGCTGCTCCGGGCACTGCACGAACCCCTCGGCCTGAAGAAGGCCCGCCATGTGCTGGCGCATCAGCACCGTGTGGTCCCGGGTCAGGACCAGGATGCCGTCGATGGCCCGCGCCATCCGCTCCCGGCCGTCCTCGGTGCGCGGTTCGCGCTCCAGCGCCTCCTCCAGCGTGCGGTGCATCAGCCGGTGCACGGCCGACTGGACCAGCTGCCGCTTGCCGGGGAAGTAGTACGACACCAGGCCGCGCGCCGAGCCGGCCCGGTCCGCGATGTCACCGAGGGTCGTCGCCTCGTACCCGCGCTCGCTCACCAGCTCCACCGCGGCCTGAAGAAGCCGTTCCCTGGAACGGCGCCGCAATTCTTCATTGACCGAGGCGCTGCGCGGGGACATCCTGGAACTCCTGCGTTGACTGGCTGCCAGCCAACTATACTCAGGGCAACCCGGTGGGGTTCCGGTTCGGAGCACCCCGGGCTGCCGCCTGCTCTGGGCGACGCGGGGGATCGTCCAGAGTGGGCGTGCTTTTCCCTCCGATAGTGGCCTGAGGCGACCGTCGGCAGCGGAGAGCAGGCCGGTGCGGTCGGGTCATCCCACCAGGTCCAGCACCGCACGCAGCGCGTGGGGACGGGCGGCCGCCGGCAGGTGGTCGACGAAGTGCACCGCGCAGCCCACCGCCGTCGCCCCGCCGTCCGCGCGCCGGTCGTCGCCCACCATCAGGGTCGCGCCGGGATCGGCTTCCAGCGCCTCGCACGCCACCGTGAACAGCCGGGGGTCCGGTTTCTGGAACCCGTGCTCGTACGACAGCGCGTACGCGTCGACGTACCGGTCGAGGCCGTGCTCGCGGAACACCGGCCGCAGGTCCCAGCCGATGTTGCTCACCACGCCGACCCGCAGCCCCCGCTCGCGCAACCCGCTCAGGACGTCGAGGGCGTCGGGGTAGGGCGCCCAGGCAGCCGGCATCCTGTGCCGTTCGTACAGGGCGTCGTGCAGCGCCGGGTCCGGCAGCGGCACCTGACGGGACAGCCCGGTGTACGCCGCCCGGTGCAGCTCCGCGCTCTCGTCCCGCACCCGCCACACCTCGGCGACGGCGTCGGGCAGCCGCACCGGACTCGCCCCGCCGGGCAACGCGCCGGCCGTCTCCAGCGCCCGCGCCTTCTCGGCGAACTCCGAAGCGGGCAGCGCTACGCCCGCCGCCTTGAGCACCGCCCCCAGCCAGGACTCGGTGGACTCGACACGGAACAACGTCCCGGAGAAGTCGAACAACACGGCTGTCATGCGCATGGGGCCGAGTCTATGAAACAGAGGGATCTCACGGGGGCGGCCCGGACTTCCGGCCGGAGTCGGCGGATCACCCGGCCGCCGGTGCCGGGGACGACCGCCCGGCGCAGGTCCACCGGGCCCACGTAGCCGTGGCGCCGCCCCGGGAGGGTCACGGGCGCCATCGCAGGTGCGCCGCGATCGCCAGGGCCACCAGCATGGCTCCCAGGAGCCAGCCGGCCAGGACGTCCGAGGGCCAGTGCACCCCCAGCCAGATCCGGGTCAGCCCCACGCCCACCACGGAGACCACCGCCACCGCCACCGCCGTGCGCCACACAGCGGGGGCGACGCCGTGCCGGTGCAGCAGCCACAGCAGGAGGCCGCACACGACCGTGGCCGTCAAGGCGTGCCCGGAGGGGTATGCCGCGTAGTGGGCGGAGTCGACCGGGTCGGGCCAGACCGGACGGGAGCGGCCCACCCCGGCCTTGAGGGACTGCTGGATCAGCGTGCCCACCGCCGCCGTGACGACCAGCCACCCCGCCGTCCACCAGGCCGCGTGCCGCCACACCAGCCATACGGCGACCGCCGCGCCCAGCAGACGCATGGTCAGGGGGTCCCACACCCAGTCCGTGAGGATGCGGCAGACGTGGGTGACGTCGGGGTCGGCGACGGCCCAGCGGTGCGTGGTGCGGGAGATGTCGCCGTCGACGGAGATCAAGGGGTGCCAGCCGGCCGCGACCAGGGCGAGGAGCAGGGCGGAGACCACCCCCAGGGCCAGGGCGATCCGCAGTGCCGTGCGCTGAGCCGGGAGACGGGTCGGGGAGTCGACGGACGGATGGTGCATACGGAGATCCTCGCCGAACGGTGGGGTCGGAGGCGAACTCGGGGCGGTCCCTCCGGGTTTTCGGAGTGGTCGGCCCCGTTCCGGCGTCCCTGGAGGGGCGTCTTCGGGAGACGGGTGGCCTGCCGCCCCGCCCCCGGGGTGGCCGGCGACAGGGTGGGGCCAGTGGGACCGGTGGGGCCGGTGGGACCGGTGGAGACGTAGGACCAGTGGCCGGGGTGGCCGGGGTCGCCGACGTCCCGAGGTGGCCGGTGGCCGGTGGCCGGGGTGCGTGGGGCCGGTGGTGGTTCCGGGGTGGGTTCCTCGGGGCCGTGGTTTCAGCCCAGGGTGCGCAGGGCGGGGACCAGGGTCACCAGTACCGGGACCACGGGCACGAGGGAGGCCGCCACCGTCAGTCGCAGTCTGCGGGCCGGGGTGAGGCGGCCCGGCGGGGTCAGCAACCGGTGCACGCGCTGCGGGACATGGGCCTGCGGGGCGGGGGAGGGGCCGAACACGCCCCGGTCCTCGTTGAGTTCGACCAGAGCCAGCGCGGTCGTCAGTCGGCCGAAGCGACGGGAGGCCATGTCGTCCGCCGACAACTCGACCAGCCGGTGCATCTCGTCGCGGAACGCGGCGAACACCGGTACCTGCGGAAAGCCGGTGGCCAGTGCCGTCGAGCAGTTCAGCAACCAGTCGTGACGCGCCGTGGCGTGCCCCTGCTCATGTGCCAGTACCGCGTCCAGCTGACGCCCCTTCAGGCGTCGCAACGCGGCCGTGGTGACCACCAGTTGAGGTGCCGCACCGGCCAGCCACCAGGCCTCGGGACGCTCACCCTCCAGTACGAGCAGCCGTCCGGACGCGGACTCCTCGCCCGGCAACAGCGGTGCCCGCAAACGGAGTTCGGCGTGCCGCGACCGGCGTCCGGCCCGGTTCCGCAGCACCTCCCGGACCAGCATCGCCCCGCTCCACAATCCGCCGAACGCGAGGACCACCGCGGTCGCCGCCGCCCAAGGGCCGGTCGCGCCCCACGCGTACGCCTCCACCACGGAGCGCGGGGCCGGCGCGAAGACGTGCCCGCGCACCGCCTGCCACGCCGCCGCCGCGCTGAGCGTCATCGACAGCACACAGCACAGCAGGACCGCGGCCACCACGCACTGCCACGCCCACAGCGCGACCACCGGTTCGTGGTCCGGCCAGTCGGCCCGGGCGATCAACCGGGGGGCGAGCACGGCGGTCAGGGCACCGAGCAGCAGCAGGACCGCGGGGACCATCATGAGCGGCAGCCTATGAGCGGCGTACCGCCCAGGGGTACGAGTTGTCACGGCGAAGTGACGCAGACCACGCCCGAGTCGGGTTCACATCGTCAGCAGCATGGCGAGCATCCCGATCCCCATGGACAGCCGGCACGCCCGCGCCACCTCGGGCCGGTCGCTCCAGGCCACGGCGGCACCACCCGCCCCGGCCGCCGGCAGCAGCCGGACCCCGGCGAGCAGGACGTACCCGGTGAAGTACAGCAGCAGCAGCCCCGTCAGCAGCGGGACGCCGGAGCCCCCGGGTCCGTGCCGGTGCGCGGGCGCGGCGGCCATCGCCGCCGCCATGTAGACCATGGCCCCGGCCCCGACCAGATGGTGCAGGTGGTGGGCGCTGACGCGGGCCGCCCACAAGGCCCGGAGCGCGGCCGCCCCGAAGACCGCCGCGAAGGTCGGCCAGGCCCACACGGGCGGGGTGAACGCGGCCGCGGGCACGGCCATCGCGGCCATCCCGAAGCCCATCAGCGCCTCGCCGCCCGCGGCTCTGCGCTGCTCCTCGACGCCGCTGCGCATCCGCAGCAGACAGTAGGCCCCGGTCGCCGCACACAGCGCCACCAGCAGCCAGCCGGGCGAAGCCGGTCCGTGCACGCGCACCTCCCCGCTCGACGTTCGCGATCGAGGGTTGCGATGCCCACGGCGGACCGTGCGCACGCGGGCGCAAGGGTGTACACGGGGAGCGTTGGGCGGAGCACGATATCTTTTACAGGTAAAACACATGCTAAATTAGCGGGTATGAGCAGTGCCACCCCTCAGCGCCCCCGCCCTGAAGGCCGCCCCGGACGTCGCTCCGACCTTCGCTCCGAGCCCCACGGCGGGCAGCGGGGCCGTCGTCGAGGCGGTCGGCGCCCGGGACGCCGTCTGCCGATCGCCGGGGTGCTGCGTCCGGGCCGCCCCTCCGACATCTGGTTCAAGCCCGCCCTGAGCGTGATCGTCGCCGTCGCCCCGCCGAATCTGATCCTGCTGGCCCTCGGGCGACTGGACCTGGCCATGTACACGATGGCCGGTTCCCTGTGCGCGCTGTACGCGCACAACCGCCCCTACGCGGCCCGGGCACGGGTCCTGGCCCGGGTGGTGCTCGGCATGACCGCAGGCCTGGCGGTCGCCCTGCTCGCGGCCGCGCTGACCACGGACGCCGTCGTCCTGGTCACCGTCGGCGCGTTCCTCGCGGCCGCGCAGAAGGCCCTCTGCGACGCGACCCGTCTCGGCCCGCCCGGCAACGTCGTCCTCACCTTCATCAGCTCGGCCGCACTGTTCGCACCGCAGAGCCCCGGCCAGATCCCCGGCCACCTGGGACTGGCACTCGCCACGGGCGCCTGGGCCTGGCTGATCGGTATGGCGCCCGGCCTGCTGCGGCCGCACGGCCCCGAGCGCCGCGCCACCGCCCACGCCCTGAACACGGCCGCCGCCCACGCCGCCACGAACGGCACCGGCGACGGCCACGCCAGGACCCGCGCCGCCGCGGCCGCCGCCGTACACGCCGCCTGGCAGACCCTGCTGTCGGCCCGCGCCACGCAGCACCGCCGGGCCCTGGAGCGGCTCGTCGTCCGCGCCGAGATCGCCCTCGCCGCCCCCGCCGACACCGACCCGGACCGGCTGCGCGACTGGGCCCGCGACCTGCGCGGCACCGGGCCGGTTCCGCGCCCGGCCGACCTGGTGGACGACGACGAACTCCTCGGCGTCGACGCCGAACCGGCCACCGGCCGACCGCCGCTGTGGCCTCGCCTCGGCCCTCTGGCGCCGATCGCCGTGCGCACCGCCCTGGGCTGCGCCCTCGCCGGATACGCCTCCCTCGCCCTGGGCGTCGGCCGCCCCTACTGGGCCCTCGTCACCGCCGCGTCCCTCTACCAGGCGAACATCACGCTCACCTGGAACCGCGCGGTCCAGCGGGTCGTCGGCAACCTGGTCGGCGTGCTCGCCTTCGCCGCACTCGTCCCGCTCGCCCACCTCACGCAGGCCGCCCTCGTCCTGATCAGCCTCGCCCTGAACTTCGGCGCCGAGGCCCTGATCAGCCGCAACTACTGGCTCGGCAGTGTGTGCGTGACCCCGATGGCCCTGCTCATCACCGAGTTCGCGCAGGCTCAGGACTCGGGCCGACTGATCACCGAGCGGCTGGTGGACACTCTCGTCGGCGCCGTGGTCGGCTTCGTCGCCGCGGTCGCCGTCACCAACCGCCGGGCCGGCGACCGGCTCGGGCACGCCCTGACGGCCGTGGAACGGGCCCGCGAGCAGGCCGCACGCCTCCTGGCGGAGCCGCGCCCCGCCCCCGGCGCCCTGGAGTCCGCCCGCCGCGGCCTCGCCGCCGCGCTGGTCGACCTGCGCGCCACCGCCGACGCGGCATCAGGCGAGTGGTGGCAGCAGGCGCTGCCCGAGGAGCGGGTCGTGTCGGCCGAACAGTCCGGACACCGTACGCTCGCGGCGACGGTACGGCGCCAGGGGCTGCTCCTGGACCGGGACGCGAGCACGGGAGCGGAGGACGTACGGCGATGACGGCGACGCAGGGACGGGCGGCGGCCGGGAGCGGGGCGGAGGACGTGCACGGGGCAGGGGCCGGACCGGCGGCCGGAACCGGTGACGGGCCAGGGCCTGGGTCGGGGCCCGGAAGCGGGGAAGCGCCCGTGACCGGGGTGGGAGCGGAGGCCGAGGGTCCCGAAGCAGCCGCCGGCGACCGTCCCGGGAGGGGTGACGGACCGGAGAGCGGCGCACCGCGAAGAAGCGGCGACCCGGCCGTCACCGGCGACCCGCGGGGCAGGGGTGGCCCGAAGGGCACCGGCGACCGGGTGCGGGCGGGACAGCCTGAGCGCGCGGCGCGGCCGGAGTGGGCGGCACAGTCCGTGCGCAACGACACCGTCGCCGCCGTCGTACGGCAGTGGCAGACGGTCCGGCCCGACCTCGACACCGGCCCCATGGAGATCATCGGCCGCGTCAACCGCTGTGCCGCCCTCCTCCAGCAGGCCGAGGACGCCCCCCTGCGGCGGGCCGGTCTGAGCCGCGCGGAGTTCGACCTGCTCGGCGCGCTGCGCCGTACCGGCCATGAGCTGACCCCGGGCGAACTGGCCCGCGAGACCTTCTCCTCGGGGGCGGCCGTCACCAAGCGGCTCAAGCAACTGACCGAACGGGGACTGGTGGACCGGCGCGTCGACACCCGGGACCGCCGCGTCGCCCACCTCCGTCTGACGGACGCCGGCCGGGACCTCGTCGACGGCATCATGCCCGAGCAGCTCGTCTACGAGAGCGCCGTGCTCTCCGCCCTGGACGACGGCCGGCAGGGCGAACTGGCCGACCTGTTGGGCGAGTTGCTCAGCCGACTCGAAGGGCACATGCGGGCGCTGCGGGTCTGAGTGCCGCGCCGCCGCGCGTCCGGGCCGCGCGACCCGTCGGGGTCACCCCTCGTCCCCCGCCCGGTACACGCCGAACACCGCGCCCTGCGGATCCCGCAGCACGGCGATCCGCGGGCCGTCCGGCACCGAGGTCGGTTCCATGAGCGCCGTGCCGCCCGCGCCGATCGCCGTCCGGGTGGACTCGTCCACGTCCGCCACCGCGAAGTAGGGCAGCCAGTGCGACGGCACCTCGGGCGGGAACTTGTCGTCCATCGTGATCATGCCGCCGAAGTCCGCGCCGCCGACGCCCCACTGGAGGTAGTTCTCCGAGGAGCGGACGGTCCAGCCGAACACCGTGGTGTAGAAGGTCTCCGCCCGGTGGCGGTCGCGGGTCAGCAGCTCGACCCAGCCGAGCGAGCCGGGTGCGTTGAACAGCCCCGCGCCCGGGAAGGTCCGCGCCTGCCACATCTGGAACGCGGCACCGCCCGGATCGAGGGCGACCACGAACCGGCCCGCGTCGAAGACGTCCATCGGGCCGACCAGCACCTTGCCCCCGGCCTCCGTGAGCAGTCGCGCGCTGACGTCGGCGTCGGTGACGGCGAACGACACGTTCCAGGCGCACGGCTGCGCCTCCTGGTACAGCGGGCTGAGCGCGGCGACGGCCGCTTCGCCGAGGTGCGCGACCGTGTAGCCACCCGCCTCCTGGCGTGGATCCGTCTCCGCGCGCCAGCCGAAGAGTTCCGCGTAGAACCTCTTCGCGGTCTCCAGATCACTGGTCCCCAGCTCGGCCCAGCAGGGCCCGCCGGGCACGGGCGCGTCGAGCTTCATGGCGTTCCTTCCGAGAGGGACCCCTTCCAGCACGCTATGCCTCGGCCCGCGCCACGGCATCCGGTGCTCGTGTCGCCCCGCCCCGCCTCGCCCCGCCCCGCCTCGCCCCCGCACCGGCCTCGCGGCTCAGATTCCCGGGCGGTACCGGATCGGGTGGTCCGCCGGCACCTCCACCAGGACGATCGGCGTGCCGTCCGGATCGGCGATCCACATCTCCAGCAGCCCCCACGGCTCCCGCACCGGCGGCCGGACGATCTCCACCCCCCGGGCCCGCAGCTCGTCGTGGGCCGCCGTCACGTCCGGCACCTGGAGCCACAGCCGTACGGCGGGATCCGGCGGTGTCCGCGAGCGGCCCGAGACCTCCAGGAAGCCGCCGCCGAGGAAGTAGACGACCCCGCGCTCCGGACCCGTCCCGAACTCGCGGTAGACCGCCAGGCCCAGCCGGTCCCCGTAGAAGACCCGGGACCGCTCGGGGTCGGTGGGCCGGAGCAGGGTCCTACTGCTGAGTACGTGCACCATGGCGCCGGAGCCTACCGGCGCAGGGTCTACGCTCGGCGGTGCCCCAGCCGAGTCGCACACCGGAGAACGCCCGCATGGACACCGCCGCCACCGAATTCACCTTCCGCGACGCCGTCGACTCCGACGTGGACGCGCTCGTCGCCCTCATCGAGTCGGCGTACCGCGGAGACGCCAGCCGGGCCGGATGGACGACCGAGGCCGACATCCTCCAGGGCCAGCGGACCGACCCCGACGGCGTGCTCGCGGTCATCAAGGCGCCGGACAGCCGGCTGCTCACCGTCGAGCGGCAGGGCCGGATCGTCGCCTGCTGCCAGCTGGAACACCGCGGCGCCCACGCCTACTTCGGCATGTTCGCCGTCAGCCCCACGGTCCAGGGCGCGGGGCTCGGCAAGACGGTCATGGCGGAGGCCGAGCGCCGGGCCAGGGAGACCTGGGGCGTCACCGAGATGCACATGACCGTGATCTCCGTGCGCGAGGACCTCATAGCCTGGTACGAGCGTCGGGGCTACCGGCGTACCGGACGCATGACCCCCTTCCCGTACGGCGACGAGCGCTTCGGCGTTCCGCAGCGCGACGACCTCCAGTTCGAGCTGCTGGTCAAGGAACTCGTCTGACCGCCGGGGCCTGACCGTCAGGGCCGGACCGCCGGGGGTCCGACCTCCGGCGGCCCGATCGTCGGGGGCCCGGCTCAGGCCGTGAAGCGGCCTGTGCGGCGGATCTCCGGGTAGTCGGTGGTCGCGCCGTCCAGTTCCAGGGCGCGGACGAGCCGCAGCTGGTCCTGGGTGTTGACCACCCAGCCGATGATCCGCAGGTCCCGCTTCCGCGCCTCCTCGACGATCTCCAGGGTGAGCCGGCGCAGGTTGAGGCAGACCGTCGCCGCGCCCGTCTCCACGGCGCGGTCGACGATGTCGAGGCCGTAGCGGCTGCCGATGAGGGCGGTGCGCACCCCGGGGACGAGGCGTGTGATCTCGGCGACGGCCTCGTCGTGGAACGAGGACACCTCCACGCGGTCGACCAGGTCCCGCGCGTGCATCACCTCGGCCAGCGCCCGCGCTGCCTGGACGTCCTTGATCTCGGCCTGGAGCGGGAGCCGCACGGCGTCCAGGACCTCCTCGAAGACCGGCACGCGCTCGCCGCGGCCCGCGTCGAGGGTCCGCAGCTCCGCGAGCGTCTGATCGGCGATGGGCCCGGTCCCGTCGGTCGTGCGGTCCACATCGGGGTCGTGCATGACCACCAGAGCGCCGTCCTTGCTCAGGTGCAGGTCGAGTTCGACGACGTCCAGGCCGGCGTGTTCCGCGGCGACGAAGGAACGCAGGGTGTTCTCGGGCTCGACGCCCATGACTCCGCGGTGACCGATGGTGAGGAAGTTCAAGACACGACTCGCTTCCGTCGACGGCTGGGCTGGAGGAGCACGCAGCCTAGTGGCCCCGGGCCGCCAGGGACATGAGCGTGCACCGAGGGTTCCCCTACCCGCCCGCGAGGCGATTCGACCCGCCGGACAGGGACTGGCGGAAGCAGTCGTTCCCCCGGTGTCCGGCAGGAAAAAGTGCGGTGAAGATGTGGCGGTGCAGGATAATTTCCTTAAGGTCCACTTGCTGGAGGAAACCTCGTATGCATACGGTGTCCTGACGTGAGCTTCTCCAGTGAAGGATGGGACATGACGGAAATTCTTGTGCAGGCGGCTACGGGGGAGCAGGTTCCTCCGGCGGCGAGGGTGGTCGAGCACCCGGCGTGGCCCGTGCTCAAGGATGCCGTGGAGCGCATCCGGCCCTGGCAGTCCAAGGACGGGTCGATCGACTTCGCGGCCGAGGGCGCACCGTCGCGCGCGGACGCCGAGCAGGCGGTCCACCGGGTGATCGAGGCCGTCGAGGAGCTGTCCCCGCTGCTTTCCCACGACGCCGACTACCACCGGGCGCTCGTCAAGGACCTGCGCGTCTGGGCCGACGGCGGCTTCGAGGTGCCGGACTTCCTCGACTCGCTGCTGGCCTTCCAGCCCGCCGCGAACCGTCGCGACGGTCTGCAGCACCTGGTCGTCTTCGCGATGTACACGCAGAACGGCAACCCGGACCGCAACCTGGAGGCGGTCGTGCTGCGCATGGTCTGGCCGCAGTGGCTGGCCGACCTGGAGCGCACCCGCTACGACAACCCGCTCTTCTGCGGCATCACCTTCGAGGACTTCACGGCCGGCTACGACACCAACTCCGCCGTCCTCTTCCCGGAGACCATCGCCGTCCGCGAGGCGCCGGAACGTTTCTCCTGGGGTGGCATCTTCTGCGACCGCGAGGCCGCCCGCTTCCGCCGGGTGACCGACGCCGCCGTCGACGTCCTGGGCCTGGAGCTGCCCGAGGACATCGCCGCCATGGTCCACGACCAGAAGCGCTGCGAGGAGGCCTTCGTCCTGTGGGACATGGTTCACGACCGCACCCACAGCCACGGCGACCTGCCGTTCGACCCCTTCATGATCAAGCAGCGCCAGCCGTTCTGGATGTACGGCCTGGAGGAGCTGCGCTGTGACCTCACCGCCTTCAAGGAGGCCGTGAAGCTGGAGGCCGACGGCGTTCCGCAGGCCCGTGACGTGCAGTACGCGGTCCTCTTCGACCGCATGTTCCGCTTCCCGGTCACCGGCGAGCGGGTGCGCAACTACGACGGCCTCGGCGGTCAGCTGCTCTTCGCCTACCTGCACAAGCACGACGTCGTCCGCTGGACCGACAACAAGCTGCACATCGACTGGCAGCGGGCCCCGCAGGTCACCAACGACCTGTGCGCCGACATCGAGCAGCTCTACCGGGACGGCATCGACCGCCCCAAGCTCGTCCACTGGTTCGCCGGCTACGAGCTGGTCTCCGGCTACCTCGCCCCGCACCCGGGATCCAAGTGGGCCAAGGGCCCCGACGCCCTGGACCTGACCCAGCCGCCCCGGAAACTCGTGGACGACGTGCTCGCGGACGAGTTTCCGCTGAGCATGTTCTATGAGGCACTGTCCAAGAAGCTCAAGAGCGTGATCGCCTCGACCCGGGGTATCACGGCGGACGGCGCCGAGCGGATCGCCGCGTGAGCGACCTGCGTACCGAGAACACTGCTCAGCAGGAGGCGAAGACCATGGGGAACGGGGCTCTCAGCGGTGCGGTGATCGCGGTCGCCGGTGCGGGTGGACCGGCCGGCCGGGCGACGCTGCTCAGGCTCGCCGAGGCCGGCGCGATCGTCGTCGGAGCGGACAACGACCCCGAGCGCCTGGCGGAGGCCGTCGACGCGGCCCGCTACGGGGCCGGGGGCGCCACCGTCACCGGCGAGCCGGTCGACCTGCTCGACCTGAACTCGACCCGGGACTGGGCGCTGCGCGTCGAGAAGGACTTCGGCCGGGTCGACGGCGTGGTCCACCTCGTCGGCGGCTGGCGCGGCAGCGAGACGTTCATCAAGACCAGCCTGGACGACTGGGACTTCCTGGAGCTGCTGCTCGTCAAGACCGTCCAGCACACCTCGCTCGCCTTCTTCGAGGGCCTCCAGCGCAGCGAGCGCGGCCGGTACGTGCTGATCAGTGCCTCCGGCGCCACGAACCCCTCGGCGGGCAACGCCGCGTACGCCGCCGCCAAGGCCGCCGCCGAGGCCTGGACCCTCGCCCTCGCCGACGCCTTCCGCAAGGCCGGGGGCGCCGAGGGGCCGACCTCCGCGGCTGCGATCCTGGTGGTGAAGGCGCTGGTGCACGAGGCGATGCGTGCCGACCGCCCCAACGCGAAGTTCGCGGGCTTCACGGACGTCAAGGACCTGGCCGAGGCCATCACCGGTGTCTGGGACAAGCCCGCCCCCGAAGTGAACGGACAGCGTCTGTGGCTCACCGAGAAGCCGTGAACCCTCCGAAGACCGACGCACGGCGCCATCACGACCCGCAGGTCCGCGGTTTCGCCAGTGACAACTACGCGGGGGCGCACCCGGAGGTGATGGCCGCCCTGGCCCTGGCCAACGGCGGCCACCAGGTGGCGTACGGCGAGGACGACTACACCGAGCACCTCCAGGGGATCATCCGCAGCCACTTCGGTCCCACGGCGGAGGCCTTCCCGGTCTTCAACGGCACGGGGGCCAACGTCGTCGCGCTCCAGGCGGTCACCGACCGCTGGGGCGCGGTGATCTGCGCCGAGAGCGCGCACATCAACGTCGACGAGGGCGGCGCGCCCGAGCGCATGGGCGGCCTGAAGCTGCTCACCGTGCCCACCCCGGACGGCAAGCTCACCCCGGAGCTGATCGACTGGCAGGCCTGGGGCTGGGACGACGAGCACCGCGCGATGCCGCAGGTCGTCTCGATCACCCAGAGCACGGAGCTGGGCACGCTCTACACGCCCGACGAGATCCGCGCGATCTGCGACCACGCCCACGCGCACGGGATGAAGGTGCACCTGGACGGCTCCCGGATAGCCAACGCGGCGGCCTCGCTGGACGTCCCGATGCGGACGTTCACCAACGCGGTCGGCGTCGACCTGCTCTCGCTGGGCGGGACGAAGAACGGCGCGCTGTTCGGTGAGGCGGTCGTCGTCATCGACCAGGACGCCGTGCGGCACATGAAGCACCTGCGCAAGCTGTCCATGCAGCTGGCCTCCAAGATGCGCTTCGTGTCGGTGCAGCTGGAGGCACTGCTGGCCAAGGACCTGTGGCTGCGCAACGCCCGGCACGCCAACGGGATGGCCCAGCGGCTCGCCGAGGGCGTGCGGGCCGTGCACGGCGTGGAGATTCTGCACCCGGTGCAGGCCAACGGCGTGTTCGCGCGGCTGCCGCACGAGGTGAGCGTGCGGTTGCAGAAGAAGTTCCGGTTCTACTTCTGGGACGAGGCGGCGGGTGTCGTGCGCTGGATGTGCGGGTTCGACACGACGGAGGAGGACGTCGACATGTTCGTCGCCGCCGTCAAGGAGGAGATGGCGCGGTAACGGCCGTCGTACGACCGCTGAATGCATAGGTATGCGGTCGCCTGAAAAGTCATTGACTCTCGGGTGATCGCTTTCCTATGCTCTCCCGTCATGGAGCTGATCCAGAAGAACCCCGACCTCTCGGCCTATCTGGCCGCTGACGACGTCATCGACCATCACCATCCGCTGGTGCGGGAGACAGCCGCGCGCCTCGCCAAGGACGCTGATGACTCGTATGGGTATGCACGTCTCGCGTTCGACTTCGTCCGCGACACCATTCCCCACTCGCAGGACGCCGGCGATGCGCGCGTGACCTGGCGCGCCTCGGACGTACTGGCGCAGGGCACCGGCATCTGCCACGCCAAGGCGCACGCCCTGGCCGCCCTGCTGCGCGCCGAGGACATCCCGACCGCGCTCTGCTACCAGCGGTTCGCGCACGACGAGGGCGACGGGCACGCCCTCCACGGGCTCGTCGCGGTGCGCTTCAACGGGGCCTGGCACCGTCAGGACCCACGGGGCAACAAACCGGGCGTGGACGCGCGGTTCTCCCTGGAGGGCGAACACCTGGCCTTCCTGCCCGACCCCGCGGCGGGCGAGCTGGACTACCCCGGCCTCTACGCCGCACCGCACCCCGCCGTGCTCGACGCGCTGCGGGCCGCCCCCGACCGGCCGCACCTGTGGAAGACCCTCCCCGCCGCCCTGTGACCACCCCGCCGCGGAAACCGGCCGTCACGGTCGCTTCGGCGGCCCCGGCATCCGGCTTCCCGTCATGGCCGGGACCCTATCGGCCGCCGCGGCTCGCACGGGGCGCGAGGTCGCGAAGACGGGCCCGGCGGGCGTCATGCCGGCCGGACCCGTCGAACGCCCCGCGTCGCGTCAGCGCGTCTCCGCCTCGCGGACCTGCTCCGGCGTCGGCGCCGTGCCGCCCAGGTGGGACGGCATCCACCAGGTGTCGTTCGCGTCCTTGGGGCGGACGGGATAGGCCCGCTGAGCGGCCTCCAGGAGCTCCTGGACGCGCTCGCGCAGCTGCCGGGTGATCGCGCCGGCGTACTTGTCGCGGGAGGCCTCCATGGCCTCGCCGACCCGGATGGTGACCGGGGTGTGGCTGCGCTTGAAGTTGCGCGGGTGACCCTTGGTCCACAGCCGCTGCGTACCCCACAGGGCCACCGGGATCAGCGGGACGCCCGCCTCCTGGGCCATGCGGGCCGCGCCCGACTTGAAGCTCTTGAGCGTGAACGACTGCGAGATGGTGGCCTCGGGGAAGACCCCGACGATCTCGCCCGAGCGCAGCGACTCGAGCGCGTGCGCGTAGGCCGTCTCGCCCTGGTTGCGGTCCACCGGGATGTGCTTCATCCCGCGCATCAGGGGGCCGGAGATCTTGTGGCGGAAGACGGACTCCTTCGCCATGAAGCGAACGAGACGTTTCTGCGGGAGGGCGGCCAGACCGTCGAAGATGAAGTCGAGGTAGCTGATGTGATTGCTCACCAGCACGGCTCCGCCCGAGCGCGGGATGTTCTCCGAACCCTTGCAGTCGATCTTGAGGTCCCAGGCCTTGAACAACGTCTGGGCGAGGCCGACGACGGGGCGGTAGACAATCTCTGCCATGGGCGGGGCGGACCCTTCCTTCTCTTTGCCGGGGAGGCGCTCCCGGCGGCAAAGTTACGCAGCCGTAGGTTTACGGCATCTCGCAGATCGTGCCCGAAGAACGGCCGGGGAGCCAGCCCCAGTGCCCGGGAACGGCGAGATCCTCGTCACTTCGGCCCCCTTGATCCACCTCGGGCTTTTAAGTCGCCTTTACTCCGCACGCACCGCGACCCGCCGTACGAGCAGGTACATCTCGCAGCCGAGGCAGTACCCGAAAGCGGCATTGAGGAACGCGGCCGCCAGTGCCGCCCCGGTCGCGGCGAGGCCCAGCCACTGCGGACCGAGGGTGAGGCCGACGAGTCCGACGCCCGCGAACAGCAGACCCACCGCCTGCGCGAACCGCGGCGGTTCCGGCGCCTCGAACCCGGTCGGCGGCCCGATCCGCGGCCGGACGACCGCGCGGAACACCCAGCCGTACGGTGAGCGCCCCACCCCGCCCGCCGCGCCGAGCGCGAACGCCAGCGTCTGCCACGCCAGCAGCCAGGCACTGCCGCTGATCAGCACGACCGCGAGTACTACGGTCGTCACGGCGGCCCCGAAGCGCGGGCCCCTCGCATCGATGTCCATGAATCAAGCATTCCGCAACGGACACGATTCCCGGGGCCGGGAATCTTTGCAGTCTCGTGAACGCTGGAGGACCTGATGACCGGAGGGCTGGTGTGCGTGGCGGTGCTCGCGGCGGCGAGCGCCTACGGAGTGCTGCACAAGCGGCGGAGCGGGAGGGTACGGGTGCGCGGGCGCGACGACGGCAGACGGCTGGGAGCGGACCGGCTCGGCGGCGAACTGGGTGCACGGGCCACCCTCGTGCAGTTCTCGAGCGCCTTCTGCGCGCCCTGCCGGGCCACCCGCAGGGTCCTCGGCGAGGTGGCCGGCGTGGTCCCCGGCGTCACCCACATCGAGATCGACGCCGAGGCGCACCTGGACCTCGTCCGCGAGTTCGGCATCCTCAAGACCCCGACCGTCCTGGTCCTCGACGCCGACGGCCACATCGTCCGGCGTGCCACCGGCCAGCCCCGCAAGGCGGACGTCATCGCGGCCCTGGGGGAGGCCGTGTGAGGTGCCCGCCGGGGACGGTGAGGCATCTCCCAGATGCCGGAACGTACTTGACTGTGCGCGCCACCTATCGTCAGCCTGACCGTATGCCTGAGGAACCCCTTCTCCACGGACGGGCCCACGTGGACCTGGTCCGTACCGCGAGCGCGCGCTGTCCGGGCCGTTGAGCACCCACGGCCCCGCTCGCCACTTCCCGCAGAAGGACCATCCCATGACGGCCATACCCGGCCTCGGCTCCCCTCACCTGGCCTCTCCCGAGCTCCTGCGTTCCGTCTTCCGCCGGCATGCCGCAGGGGTCGCCGCGATCACCGCCTCCGGTGAGAGCGGCCCGGTCGGCTTCACCGCCACCTCGCTCAGCTCCGTCTCCGCGGACCCCCCGATGCTCTCCTTCGGCATCGGAACCGGCGCCTCCAGCTGGCCGGTGATCTCCCGGGCGACCCATGTGGGCGTCCACATACTCGGCGAGCACCAGCAGGCGCTGGCCGCCACCTTCGCCCGGAGCGGGGCGGACCGCTTCGGCGCGCCGACCTCCTGGCGGGACGGGCCGCACGGCGTGCCGGTGCTGGACGACGTGCTGGCGTGGCTGGTGTGCCGGGTCGTCGCGCGGGTCCCGGCGGGCGATCACCGCATCGTGCTGGCCGAGGTGGTCCTGGGCGACCCGGAGGGCGCGGGCCGTCCGCTGCTCTACCACCAGGGGCGGTTCACCGCCCTGCGGGATTGATCACGGCAGGCTCTCCTGCGAAGTCGTCGAGTTCCGATTACGCTGCGTTGCAAAGGTCACAGTTCAAAGCGCTTGCTTAGCGGGAACGAACTGGGTGTACTGACGAGTAATATTTCGGTCGGAGCGCGGGCCGCCCCGACCGGGATCGGCCGCTTGTGGCGCCTATGCTGCCTGGAAGAAGGCAGCCGAGAACTGACGATGCAGTAGGAGAGCCGGCGTGAGCTTGAGGATCGTTGTCACTGTGAAGTACGTGCCCGACGCCACTGGCGACCGGCACTTCGCCGATGACCTGACCGTCGACCGGGACGACGTGGACGGTCTGCTCTCCGAGCTCGACGAGTACGCGGTCGAGCAGGCGCTGCAGATCTCCGAGAACTCCGACGACGACGTGGAGATCACCGTCCTGACGGTGGGCCCCGAGGACGCCAAGGACGCGCTCCGCAAGGCCCTCTCCATGGGCGCCGACAAGGCGATCCACGTCGAGGACGACGACCTGCACGGCACCGACGCCATCGGCACCTCCCTGGTGCTGGCCAAGGCGATCGAGAAGGCCGGCTACGACCTGGTCATCTCCGGCCTGGCCTCCACCGACGGCACCATGGGTGTCGTCCCGGCCCTGCTGGCCGAGCGCCTGGGCGTCCCGCAGGTCACCCTGCTCTCCGAGGTCTCCGTCGAGGACGGCACCGTCAAGGGCCGCCGGGACGGCGACGCCGCCTCCGAGCAGCTCGAGGCCTCCCTGCCGGCCGTCGTGTCGGTCACCGACCAGTCGGGTGAGGCGCGTTACCCGTCGTTCAAGGGCATCATGGCGGCCAAGAAGAAGCCGGTCGAGTCCTGGGACCTGTCCGACCTGGACCTGGAGGCCGAGGAGGTCGGCCTCGAGGGCGCCTGGACCGCGGTCGACAGCGCGACCGAGCGTCCCGCCCGCACCGCGGGCACGATCGTCAAGGACGAGGGCGAGGGCGGCAAGCAGCTCGCCGAGTTCCTCGCGGGCCAGAAGTTCATCTAAAGGCCTTTCGCCGACCGCCCCTCAACTTCGTTTCGCAGGAGAGCAATCCCATGGCTGAAGTCCTCGTCTTCGTCGACCACGTGGACGGCGCCGTCCGCAAGCCCACCCTCGAGCTGCTGACGCTGGCCCGCCGCATCGGCGAGCCGGTCGCCGTCGCCCTCGGCGCGGGCGCCGAGAACACCGCCGCCGCGCTGGCCGAGCACGGCGCCGTGAAGGTGCTGACCCACGACGCGTCCGAGTACACCGACTACCTCGTCGTACCGAAGGTCGACGCGCTCCAGGCCGCGGTGGAGTCGGTCTCCCCGGCCGCCGTGCTGGTGCCGTCCTCCGCGGAGGGCAAGGAGATCGCCGCCCGCCTCGCGCTGCGCATCGGCTCCGGCATCATCACCGACGCCGTCGACCTCGAGGCCGGCGCAGAGGGCCCGGTGGCCACCCAGTCGGTGTTCGCCGCGTCCTTCACCACCAAGTCCCGTGTGTCCAAGGGCACCCCGGTCATCACCGTGAAGCCGAACTCGGCCGCCGTCGAGGCTGCCCCGGCCGCCGGTACCGTCGAGGCCCTCGCGGTGACCTTCTCCGCCCAGGCCACCGGCACCAAGGTCACCGGCCGCACGCCGCGCGAGTCGACCGGCCGCCCGGAGCTGACCGAGGCCGCGATCGTGGTCTCCGGCGGCCGCGGCGTCAACGGCGCCGAGAACTTCGCCCTGATCGAGTCCCTCGCCGACTCCCTCGGCGCGGCCGTCGGCGCCTCCCGCGCCGCCGTGGACGCCGGCTGGTACCCGCACACCAACCAGGTCGGCCAGACCGGCAAGTCCGTCTCGCCGCAGCTCTACATCGCCAACGGCATCTCCGGCGCCATCCAGCACCGCGCAGGCATGCAGACCTCGAAGACCATCGTGGCCGTCAACAAGGACGCCGAGGCCCCGATCTTCGACCTGGTCGACTACGGCGTCGTCGGCGACCTGTTCGACGTGGTCCCGCAGCTCACCGAGGAGATCAACACCCGCAAGGGCTGATCACCCGGCAGTCGCCGGACTGCCCGAGGCCCCCGTGACCCGCACAGGTCACGGGGGCCTCGGCTCATTCCGGGCTCAGGGAAGCCCGCACCGGCAGATGATCGCTCGGATACCGGCCGTTCAGCGTGAAGGGGTCGGTCCACTCCCGGTGCACCCTGAAGCCGGGTGTCGCCAGGATCCAGTCGATGCGGTCCCCGCTCGGGATGAGCGGCCGGTACCCGTGGAAGGTGGCGTACGCCCCGCCGCGCGAGCGTGCCGTGTCCCAGGTGTCGACCAGCCCGGCGGCCAGCAGGGTGCCGTAGACCGGATTGACGTGCGCGATGGCGTTGAAGTCGCCGGTGAGCAGCAGGGGCAGGGAGCGGCCGAATCCGGCGATCCGCGCCGAGATCAGGGCGGCGGAGCGCTCGCGCGCGTACTGGCTGGCGTTGTCGAGATGGGTGTTGAGGACGCGGAACTCCCGCCCCGACCGCAGATCCCGGAAGCGGACCCAGGTGACCATGCGCGGATGCGCCGCGCCCCAGGTGTTCGAGCCGCGTACCTCGGGTGTGTCGGAGAGCCAGAAGTGCGCGTACTCGGCCGGGGCGAGCCGACGGGTGTCGAAGAAGACGGCCATCGCCTCGTCGTCGCCGCCGCCGCGGCCGGTGCCGATCCAGGCGTAGTGCGGTCCGAGGTCGGCCTCGATGTCCCGCAGCTGTGCCGGCCGCCCCTCCTGGGTGCCGATGACGTGCGGGGCCGCCCGGCGCAGCAGCGCGCGCATCACCGGCCGGCGGTCCGCCCAGCTGTTGGGCTCCTCGGTGGACGCGAAACGGAGGTTGAACGTCATCACCTCCAGCGGGGGCACGGGCTGCGCCGGCAGCAGCGTCCCGTCCGGCCGGCTCTCCCGCCGTGCGGCCGAGGCCCGCACCGTGCCGAGCAGGGGGACGGCGGCCACGGCGGCCACCGCGGTTCTCAGCCCCGCCCGGCGCGTCGGCCCGCTGCTGCCCGTCATGTGTTCCCCTTTGTCTCGTGAGCCAGGATGAAGGTGTGAACCCTTGTACGGAAGAGGGCGTGGATGCGGCGGTGACGCGAGGGGCGGAGCCGTGGACAGGGTGTTGACCTGCCGGAAGCAGCACGGATAACTTCGCTCTACGGATTGTTGATTCCGTACAGCGGAAAAATCGGAGGGTGTGGAATGGGTCAGGGCCAGCAGGAGACGGTCAGGACGAGCCTCGCGGGCGCTGTCGGCGAGGAGATCAGCGCCTCCCTCGCCCCGGTCGACGCCGAACTCGACCGCCGCTACCCCGGCGACCCCGGCACCCGCCAGCCCGTCCACACCGTCTACGTCCCCGGCGACGCCTTCGACGCCGGCACGATCCGCTCCTGGGGCGACCGGGCCCTCGCGGCCCTCGACGAACACGCACCCGACGCGGCCTCCTTCGCCGCCTGTCTCGGCCTTTCCCAGGATCTCGCCGAGCCCGTGTACGCGCGCGTGCGGGCCAAGCTGGAGCGCGAGCCCGTCGAAGACCTGCGCGTCGACTTCGAGGACGGCTACGGCCACCGCCCGGACGACGAGGAGGACGAGGCGGCCGCCCGCGCGGCCCGGCTGATCGCCGAGGCGAACGCCGAGGGCACCGCGGCCCCGTACACGGGCATCCGCATGAAGTGCATGGAGGCCGCCGTCCGCGACCGCGGCATCCGCACCCTCGACATCTTCCTCACCGGACTGATGGAGCACGGCGGTCTTCCCGACGGTCTGCTCCTGACCCTCCCGAAGGTGACCTATCCCGAGCAGGTCACCGCGCTGGTCCGGCTCCTGGAGGCTTTCGAGCGGGCGCACGGGCTCGACGCCGGACGGCTCGGTTTCGAGATCCAGATCGAGACCAGCCAGTCCATCCTCGCCACCGACGGCACCGCCACCGTCGCCCGCATGATCCAGGCGGCCGAGGGCCGCGCCACCGGCCTCCACTACGGCACCTTCGACTACAGCGCCTGCCTCGGCGTCGCCGCCGCGTACCAGGCAGCCGACCACCCCGCCGCCGACCACGCCAAGGCGATCATGCAGGTCGCGGCGGCCGGCACCGGGGTGCGCGTCTCGGACGGCTCCACGAACGTGCTGCCGGTCGGCCCGACCGAGCGCGTCCACGAGGCCTGGCGACTGCACTACGGCCTCACCCGCCGCGCCCTGTCCCGCGCGTACTACCAGGGCTGGGACATGCACCCCGGACATCTCCCCACCCGCTACGCGGCCGTCTTCGCCTTCTACCGGGAGGGCTTCGCCCAGGCCGCCGAGCGCCTCGCACGGTACGTCGGCCGGGCCGGCGGCGACGTGATGGACGAGCCCGCGACCGCCAAGGCCCTCAGCGGCTATCTGCTGCGGGGCCTGGACTGCGGCGCCCTCGACCTCGCCGAGGTGACGGCCGCGACCGGGCTGACCCGGGCGGCCCTGGAAGGCTTCGCCGCACCACGCCGAGGCGATCTGACGGTCTCCGCGCAGTAGGAGCGGTACCCGGCGGGCCGGCATCGGGACGCTCCCCGTCCGTCGGGCCGGCCTTCGACTTCCCCGCCTCCCTGGCACCGCGCCCGATGCCCGCCTCCTCTCCCGAGGAGGCGCCGGCCGGAGGAGCAGGGCGTCCTCGTTGAGGACCGGCACCCCTGGACGGTACCGCTCGCCCCTGCCCCACCGGCCTTTGATCAGCGCTGTCTACTGCTGCGGGAGCTCGTACGGGCGCGTGATGATCTCCATGCCGTGCCCGGCGGGATCCATGAAGTACACGCCCCGGCCGCCGTGGTGATGGTTGATCTCACCCGGCTGCCGGCCGTGCGGATCGGCGAAGTACGTGATCCCCGCCCGCTCGATCCGCTCGAAGGCCGCGTCGAACTCCTCGTCCGAGACGAGGAACGCGTAGTGCTGCATGACGATCGACTCCGCCGGGATGGTGGCGAAGTCCAGGGTGACGCCGTTGCTGGTGTTCACCGGGACGAACGGGCCCCACGCGGGCCCGACTTCGAGTCCCAGGATGTGGGCGAGGAACTCGGCGGACTCCCGGTTGTCGCGGGAGTGGACGATGGTGTGGTTCAGCTCGACTGACATGTGTGGAATGCCTCCGTAAGGCAAACTCACGGGCACCTCCATGCCTCACCCGGTCGGTGACCGACACGCGATGCCGTTCGATCACTTTATCGGACGTGCAGATGTTCCAGACCGGACGCGGTCACCCACTTCTCTTCCGCGAACAGAAGAGTGCCCTGCCGGCACAGCCCCGCGTCGGCCCGTGCGCGGGTGCAGAACTCCTCGGCGGTCGTCCCGTACAGCCTCCGCAACTCCGTTGACCGTCCGAGGAGTTCGGTGATCAGCGCGCGCTGCCCCGGATGTACGCGCGGCACCCCGTCGCCGTTGTGCAGCACGCCATGATGATTCACGTACGCGAAGGCATCCAGGAGGGCCTCGCCGTTCTCCAGCTCGACCCGGTAGCCCGGCGCGGGCAGCAGGACCCGGTCGTAGTTCGGCTCCGTGGCGTCGATCAGGGCGAGCTGCTCCGGGTCCAGCCAGATGACGAACAACTCCCGTGTGACGGCCGGGGCGTCGACGGGCGACGCGGACACATAGCCGTGACGGCTGACATGCGCCGAGACGCCGACGTCGACGCCCGTCACCCGGGCCCTCACCATGGGGATGGGCGAGGTGACCCCCAACTCGGCCATCTTGTGGCGCAGTTGGGCGGGACTGGCGTTGGAGCCGACGGCCACGACCGGAGTGCGGCCGGGATGCGTCAGCCGGTCCAGCGGCAGCAGTTCGTCCCCGCGGAGCAGCCCGGACGCGGCCGGCCAGGCGCCGGGATAGGTCAGCGGGTGGTCGCGCGGCGCGTCGGCCAGACCCAGCGCCCGAAGGGTGCGGCTCTCGTCATGGGCGTCCATGACGTCCATGGTCGCTCAGTCGGCCGGCGGCAGCTCGCCCGAGCCGCGCGTGACGAGCCGGGTCGGCAGTTCGATGCGCTCGGGGGTGATCAGGGTGCCGTCCAGCTGCCCGAACAGGCGCTCCGCGGCGGTACGGCCGAGCGTGGCCGCGTCCTGGGCGACCACCGTGACCCCCGGCTGGAGCAGGTCGGCGAGCTCCAGGTCGTCGAAGGCCACCAGGGCGACCCGCCGGGCCCGCTCGGCGAGCACCCGGATCACGGTGACCGTCACCCGGTTGTTGCCCGAGAAGATCGCCGTGACCGGCGCGGTCCCGGACAGCATCTCCTCGGCCGCCCGGCGCACCCGCAGGGGATCGGTGGCGCCCAGCGACATCCAGGCGTCCTCGACCGGTATCCCGGCGTCCTCCATGGCCGCGCGGTAGCCGCGCAGACGCTCGGCGGCGGTGTGGATGCGGGGCATGTCACCGATGAAGCCGATCCTGCGGTGCCCGTGCGCCACCAGGTGGGTCACGCCCTCGCGGGCGCCGCCGAAGTTGTCCGACAGGACGCAGTCGGCGTCGATCTGCCCGGCCGGCCGGTCCACGAACACCGTGGCGACGCCCGCCTTGATCTCGGGCTCCAGGTACCGGTGGTCGTCACCGGCCGGGATCACCACCAGCCCGTCCACCCGGCGCGCGCACAGCGCCAGTGCCAGCTCCTGCTCCCGGTCCGGGTCCTCGGCGCTGGAACCGTTGATGAGCAGTGCACCGTGGGCGCGGGCGACCTCCTCCACCGCGCGGCTGAGCGGCCCGTAGAACGGGTCGGCGAGGTCCTCCAGGACCAGTCCGATGCTGGCCGTGCTGCCCTTGCGCAGCACCCGGGCACTGTCGTTGCGGCGGAAACCGAGCGCGTCGATGGCCTCCTGGACGCGGCGTTCCGTCTCGGGCGTGACGCCCGGCTCGCCGTTCACCACGCGCGAGACCGTCTTGAGGCCGACTCCGGCGCGAGCGGCGACGTCCTTCATGGTGGGACGGTTGCCGTAGCGGCTCTCGGGCCGGCGCTGCGTCTCGGGCACGATGCTGTGTCCTGTCCTGTCGTCCACGGGAGGCCGGCCATGCACGCCGTCCACGAAATGTTGCGCACGGGGATGCGCGGGTCCCAGGGTGTGTATGAGGATGTGGCGTCGAGCATAGAGCCTGGACAACGTTGTCAGATGCGGGAGACACTGTCCACCGCATCTCCGGCCCGCGTCCCCCAACCGCTGGACCGGCCAGCCCTTTCCATGGTGGACCGGGAGAAACCAGACTGATGTACACCGACCTCGTGGCCGCGCTCGACATCGGCGGCACCAAGATCGCCGGAGCGTTGGTGGACGGCGACGGCACGATCCTGGCCCGCGCGCAGCGCCCCACGCCCGCCCAGGAGCACGGCGACACCGTGATGCGGGCCGTCGAGGAGACGCTGGCGGAACTGACCGCGGCTCCACTGTGGGGGCGCGTCCGAGCCGTCGGCATCGGCAGCGCGGGCCCGGTGGACGCCTCGAAGGGCACGGTCAGCCCGGTGAACGTGCCCGGCTGGCGTGACTTCCCGCTGGTCGACCGGGTCCGGGCGGCGACGGGGAACCTCCCCGTCGAACTCATCGGCGACGGCGTGGCGATCACGGCGGCCGAACACTGGCAGGGCGCGGCCCGTGGCCACGACAACGCGCTGTGCATGGTGGTCTCCACCGGCGTCGGCGGCGGCCTGGTCCTGGGCGGACGACTGCACCCCGGTCCCACCGGCAACGCGGGACACATCGGCCACATCAGTGTCGAACTCGACGGTGACCCCTGCGCGTGCGGCGGGCGGGGCTGTGTGGAACGCGTCGCCAGCGGTCCCCACATCGCCCGACGGGCCCTGGAGAACGGCTGGCTGCCCGGCCCCGACGGCGACACCTCCGCGGCCGCGGTGGCCGCCGCCGCCCGCGCGGGCGACCCGGTCGCCGTGGCGTCCTTCGAACGGGCCGCCCAGGCCCTGGCCGCCGGCATCGCCGCCACCGCGACCCTCGTCGAGATCGACATCGCGGTGGTCGGCGGGGGCGTCGGCAAGGCGGGCGAGGTGCTCTTCGCCCCGCTGCGCCGCGCGCTCCGCGACTACGCCACCCTCTCCTTCGTCCAGCGGCTGACCGTGACCCCGGCGCGGATGGGCACGGACGCGGGCCTGGTGGGCGCGGCGGCGGCGGCGCTGGCCGCGCACTCGGCGACCGCAGCGGAGGCGGGGGTCTGACACCGAGACGCGACGCCGGGAGACGGAAGGAACGTTCCGGCGTCGGGGGTGGCCTGGGGAAGCGGGGCGGGGCGGAGCGTGGTGCCGGTGCCCCCGATGCGCGGTGACGCGTGACCCCGTGCCGTCGGGGCCGTTGATCTCCGTATGAAGAAGCGCAGCATGCTCGCCATCGCCTCCCTCGCCACCGGCTTCGTCGTCGCGGCGATCAGCCCCTCGCACGGTCTGGGGGGTGCGGACCTCGACGGACTGAACGTGGGCGACACCCTCAGCACGCTCGACCACACCATCTCCAGCGACAGTCTGGCCGTCGACGACGACGCCCTGGGGCAGAACGGCTGACGGATCGGGCACACACCACGAACGCCGTGGCGCCGGCACCCCACCGCGAGGGGGGTCGGCGCCACGGCGTCCGTGCGCCCTCAACGGGAACTGGTTTCCGTGGCAGGGTGGAGCGGGCAAGCCACAGGGGGCCAACAGAAGAGGGGGAACCGTGACCGTCGTCTGGATCAACGGCGCGTTCGGTGCGGGGAAGACCGCCACCGCACGGGAACTGATCGACCTGATCCCGAACAGCACGCTCTTCGACCCCGAGGTCATCGGCGGAGCACTCCCGCACCTGCTGCCGCCCAAGCGTCTCGCGGAGGTCGGCGACTTCCAGGACCTGCCGATCTGGCGGCGGCTCGTGATCGACACGGCGGCCGCGTTGCTCGCCGAGCTGGGCGGCACCCTCGTCGTCCCCATGACCCTGCTGCGCCAGGAGTACCGCGACGAGATCTTCGGCGGTCTCGCCGCCCGCCGGATCCCCGTCCGGCATGTCCTCCTCGCTCCGGGGGAAACGATCCTGCGCGAGCGAATAGCCGCCCGGGAGGTCCCTGCGGACCTCCCCGACGGCGAGATGCGGATCCGCCAGTGGTCGTACGACCACATCGAGCCCTACCACGCGGCCCTCGCCTCCTGGCTCACCGCGGACGCCCATCCCGTCGACAACGGAGTCCTCACCCCGCAGGAGACGGCCGCCCGGATAGCCGAGGCCGTGGGCACCGGCTCCGTCGCCGCGTGCGACATCGTGCAGACCCCCGAGCCCACCGCCGAGACGGTGGCCGCCGGCGTCCTCCTGTTCGACGAACAGGACCGGGTGCTGCTCGTCGACCCGACGTACAAACCCGGCTGGGAGTTCCCCGGGGGGGTCGTGGAGCCCGGCGAGGCCCCCGCGCGCGCGGGCGTGCGCGAGGTCGAGGAGGAGACCGGGATCCGGCTGGACGACGTACCCCGCCTGCTGGTCGTCGACTGGGAACGGCCGGCGCCGCCCGCCTACGGAGGGCTGCGCCTCCTCTTCGACGGCGGACGGCTCGACACCGCCGCCGTCGCCGGGCTCCTGCTGCCCGGCCCCGAGCTGCGGGGCTGGCGCTTCGTCACGGAGGAGGAGGCCGCCGATCTCCTGCCACCGGTCCGCTACGAGCGACTGCGCTGGGCGCTGCGAGCCCGCGAGCGCGGGGCGGCGCTCTATCTGGAGGCGGGCACACCGACCGAGTGAACGCCGCTACGGCGACGGGACCCGACGCAGCGCCTCCGCCGGCATCGGTGACCCCTGGTCGGCCTGACGCGGATCAGGGTGGGCGTCCGCCGCCTTGCGCAGTACGGCGGACGCTCCTGCGGTGACCGGGTCGCCGTGCCCGAAGCAGGCCATGTCCGTGTCCAGCAGGGCCAGTCGGCGGAAGGACGCGAGGGCCTGTGGCCGGTCGTGGTGGAAGACGCCCGGCAGTACCGCGCCGTCGACGGGCGAGGCGGCGGCGCAGTCCCCGGTGAACAGCACACCGTGCCCGGGAAGCAGGACGGCGATGTTGCCGGCCGTGTGCCCGGGCATCCACACCACACGCGCCCCGTCACCGAACTCCAGGGCATCTCCGTCGGCCACCTCGGTGATCCGGCCGGGCCGCGCGAACTCCCCTTGCGGCAGGTGACGTTGTGCGGCAGCGTGCAGGGGGCGCTCCCAGTCCTCCAACAACCATTGGCGGTCCCGGCACTTCTCCGCGCAGGACGGCCGCCTCCGCCGTGTGCGCCACGATCTCCGATCCCGCAGAGGCCGCGAACTCGGCCGCACCGCCCGCGTGATCCGCGTGGCAGTGCGTGAGGACGATCCGCCGTACGGCCCCGGGGAGGTACCCGAGGGCCGTGACCGCCTCGGCGATCGGCCTGCCGGAGCCGGGCGGCCCCGCGTCGACCAGGGTCAGCTCGTCCCGTCACGCCAGAGACAGGCCTGCCCGACCTGGAACCTCAACAGGTGCAAGTGGGGGAGGAGTTCGATGACGTCCACGGGACGACCGTGGCGAGGGGCCCGCCCGGTGGACTCTGTTGGTCAATGCCTGGCCCTCCGTGAGGCCCGTCGGCATCAGGCGGCGGGCCTCAGCGCTTCGAAGCGGGAAGTGCGGGTGCCGATTCGCGGTGTGCCGCTGGTCCAGGTGTCGAGGCGCGAGAGGTTCATGGCGGCTGCGGCGAAGAGGTGCTGGAGGTGGGTCTTGGGCTGGCCGCGGTAGCGGGACCGGCGCAGGCCGTAGGGAGCCGGGCCTCCTCGACCCGGTGGCCGTAGCGGTCGAACCATTCCAGATCGACCCGGCCCGCCAGCCAGTCCGGCGCCACGGCCGCGATCGAATTCAAAGCGGCTCGCAGACTCTCCCCGACCAGGGCCAGCCGGTTCAGCCCCGTGATCGCTCCCAGCACCTTCGCGGAGTCGGTCCGCTGCCGTCCCGCGGTCTTCAGCAGCCCGCGTTCCCTGGCCAGACGCAGGACGAGATCGAAGACCTCGCCGGCCTTCTCACCTGCCAGCATCCGGGACCGGAACTCGCTGAGTACCGAGTAGTCGAACCCGGTGTCCATCAACTCCAGGCCGATCGCGTACTTCCAGTCGATCCGCGTGCGCACGGCGTCCGCCGCCTGCCGGTCGGACAGCCCCTCGGCGAACTGCAACACCGTGACCAGGGCCAACACGCCCGGTGCCACAGCCGGGCGTCCCCGCTCGGGATACAGGTCTGCGAACGCTTCCCCCGAGAAGACCTCGGCGAACTCCTCCCGCAGCCGCATAGCGAACGCACCACGAGGACACACCACCCGCGCAACCCGCGCGGTCTCCTCCGGGATCTCCCCCAGCCCCAGCACACGCAAAGACACCGACGCCCTCCCCAAACACAACGTTGGCCTTCACCACCCACAACCGGGCGGTGAAGGCCAACGTCACGCGAGGGGCCAGGCATTGACCAACAGAGTCCGGTGGGCGGGCCTCTCCGCCGACGGCAGAGCCGGTCAGCCGGCCGCGTAGTTGCGCAGGAACAGGGCTTCCGCCACCGAGAGCCGCTCCAGCTCGTCGGGGGACACGCTCTCGTCGATCGCGTGGATCTGCGCCTCCGGCTCGCTCAGGCCGATGAGCAGGATCTCCGCCTGCGGGTAGAGGGCGGCCAGGGTGTTGCACAGCGGGATGGAACCCCCTTGACCGGCGTACTGCATATCCTGGCCGGGGTAGGCGATCGCCATCGCGTCGGCCATCGCCGCGTACGCCGGGCTGGTGGTGTCCGCGCTGAACGCCTGGCCCTGGCCGATCTGTTCGGTGCTCACCCGCGCACCCCACGGCGTGTGGGCCTCCAGATGGGCCTCGAGCAGCTTCGTGGCCTCGGCCGCGTCCACGCCCGGCGGCACCCGGAGGCTGATCAGCGCACGGGCACCCGCCTGCACGGACGGGGTGGCGCCGACGACCGGCGGACAGTCGATGCCCAGGACGGTGACGGCGGGGCGGGCCCAGATCCGGTCGGCGACCGTGCCGGAACCGATCAGACCGACGCCGTCCAGCACCTTGGCGTCCTGGCGGAACTGCGCCTCGTCGTACTGGAGGCCCTCCCAGCGCGTGTCGTCGGTCAGGCCGTCGACGGTCGTCGAGCCGTCCTCCGCGCGAAGCGAGTCCAGCACGCGGATCAGCGCGCCCAGCGCGTCCGGCGCCGCCCCGCCGAACTGGCCGGAGTGCAGATTGCCCTCGAGGGTGTCGACCCGCACCCGCATCATGGTCATACCGCGCAGGGTGGAGGTGACGGTCGGCAGGCCCACCCGGAAGTTGCCCGCGTCGCCGATGACGATGGTGTCGGCCGTCAGCAGGTCGGGGTGCTGTTCGGCATAGCGCTCCAGGCCGCCGGTGCCCTGCTCCTCGGATCCCTCCACGATCACCTTCACATTGACCGGGACACCCCCGTTCGCCTTGAGGGCGCGCAGCGCGAGCAGGTGCATGATGACGCCGCCCTTGCAGTCGGCGCTGCCGCGGCCGTACCAGCGGCCGTCGCGCTCCGTCAGCTCGAAGGCCGGTGTCGTCCAGGCGGCCTCGTCGAGCGGCGGCTGCACGTCGTAGTGGGCGTAGAGCAGAACCGTCCGGGCACCGGCGGGGCCGGGCAGGAAGCCGTACACCGACTGCGTGCCGTCCGGGGTGTCGAGCAGGGCCACGTCCTGGAAGCCCTCGGCGCGCAGCGCGTCCGCGATCCAGTTCGCGGCGGCCTCGCTCTCGCTCTTGGGGAACTGGTCGAAGTCCGCAACCGACTTGAAGGCCACCAGCTCGGCGAGCTCCGCCCGCGCCCCGGGCATCAGCGAGGCGACGGTCTCGGCGACCGGATTCGACGACATGGGCACGCTCCTTGTGGGTGCGACGTTGTACTGGTGTGTACTGGTCCGTACGGGTGATCGTGCGAGCGTACGCGCCTGCCGGGATGTGGGGCGCGCACGCCGCCGATCCTCCCACAGCGGACCGTGGCGATCTCCGCCGTAGGATGCGGGGGACAGGTGCGGCAAGCGGCTTGATCAGGAGCAGTAGACCATCGTGAGCAGCGAGAACTCTCCGGCGGACGACGAGAACTCTTCGGCGGACGACGCGCGGCAGGTATGGGACGTCGTCGTGGTGGGCGCGGGCCCCGCAGGGGCTTCGGCCGCCTACGCGGCGGCGGTCACGGGACGGCGGGTGCTGTTGCTGGAGAAGGCCGAGCTGCCCCGCTACAAGACGTGTGGCGGCGGCATCATCGGCCCCTCCCGCGACGCGCTGCCACCGGGCTTCGAGCTGCCCTTCCGCGACCGGGTGCACGCGGTGACCTTCTCGAACAACGGGCGCTTCACCCGCACCCGCCGCTCCCGGCAGATGCTCTTCGGGCTGATCAACCGGCCCGAGTTCGACCAGCAGCTCGTCGAACACGCCCAGAAGGCGGGCGCCGAGCTGCGCACGGGCGTCACCGTGCAGCGGGTCGAGCAGCACGGCTCGGCGGTGCCGGACCGGCGCACGGTCGCGGTCGTCCTCCAGGGCGGCGAGACACTGCTGGCGCGCGCGGTCGTCGGCGCGGACGGCAGCGCCAGCCGTATAGGGGCCCATGTCGGGGTGAAGCTCGACCAGGTGGATCTCGGCCTGGAGGCGGAGATCCCGGTGCCGGAGACGGTCGCCGAGGACTGGAAGGGCCGGGTCCTCATCGACTGGGGCCCGATGCCCGGCAGCTACGGCTGGGTGTTCCCCAAGGGGGACACGCTGACGGTCGGTGTCATCTCGGCGCGCGGCGAGGGCGCGGCGACCAAGCGCTATCTGGAGGACTTCGTCGGGCGGCTCGGCCTCGCCGGGTTCGAGCCGAGCATCTCCTCCGGCCACCTGACCCGCTGCCGGGCGGACGACTCCCCGCTGTCGCGCGGGCGGGTGCTCGTGTGCGGTGACGCGGCGGGGCTGCTGGAGCCGTGGACCCGCGAGGGCATCTCCTTCGCGCTGCGCTCGGGCCGGCTCGCCGGTGAGTGGGCGGTCCGTGTCTCCGAGGCGCACGACGCGGTGGACGCCCGCCGCCAGGCGCTGAACTACGCCTTCGCGATCAAGGCGGGCCTCGGGGTGGAGATGAGCGTCGGCAAGCGGCTGCTCAGCCTCTTCGAGCGCCGTCCCGGCCTCTTCCACGCCGCCCTCACCGGTGTCCGCCCGGCCTGGCGCGCGTTCACCGACATCACCCGCGGCCGGACGACCCTGGGCGAGCTCATCCGCTCGCATCCGATGGCCCAGCGCGCCCTGACCGCCGTGGACCGGCGACAGGCGGCGGCCGCCGGCCGGGCGGCCGAGGAGAGCGACTCCTGACCCGAGGGCCGCGGATCACCGTCGGTTGGTGACGGTGATCCGGAAGACCGGGTGGTCAGGGGCGATACGGCGCATCTCGGCGTCCGGGGAGTCCGGCCCCACGCCGTTGAAGAAGACGCCGACCTCGGCCTTCCAGCGCTTGAGGTAGGCGCGCAGCAGCGGCGTCTTGTCGTCGTCGGCGACCTCGACCGCCGTGAACTCCTCCACGTTCTTGCCCAGGCGCAGTTCGCCGCCGCCCACCGCGCGCATGTTGTGCGTCCACTGGACGTGCCCGCGCGGCGCGATCAGGTACTGCTGCCCGTCCACGGTCAGCAGGTTTACCGGCGTGGTCCGCCACTCGCCGCTCTTGCGGCCGCGGACCGCCAGGACCCGGGACCCCCACACGCTCAGGCCCCGGCGGGTCAGCCAGGCCACGGTGCGGTTGAGGACGTTGACGGTGAACCAGCCGGGCTTCTGCACGTGGGACGACATGGCTGCTGACATGGCTACTGCCTCCAGAACGGAAAGTGTGAGCACTGCTCTCGCTCGGTTCGAGTCTGACGTAAGTCACCACCGAAAGCAAGAGCGGTGCTCTCTATTCTGTGCGCCGATCCACTTTGGGTGCGGTGCTCTGCATTCGTGGCACACTGGCCCGCATGAGCAACACCGTTCGAGGGGCACGCGCCCGCGCCAGGATCGAAGTCACCGCAGCCATCAAGGACGAGGCCGGCAGACAGCTCGCCTCCGAGGGGGCGGCCAAGCTCTCGCTGCGTGCCGTGGCCCGTGAGCTCGGCATGGCCTCCTCCGCGCTGTACCGCTACTTCCCGAGCCGCGACGATCTGCTCACCGCGCTCATCATCGACGCCTACGACTCCCTCGGCGAGGCCGCGGAGGCGGCACACGCGGCCGTCGTCGACGCGGGCCCGGGCGCCGCTCCCGTCGACCGCTGGGTCGCGGTCGGCGAGGCGGTGCGCGGCTGGGCGCTGGCGCATCCCCAGGAGTACACGCTCATCTACGGCTCGCCGGTGCCGGGCTACAGCGCGCCCCAGACGACCGTCCCGGCCGCCGCCCGCGTCGGCCTGCTCCTCATCGACATCGTGCGGGACGCGCACCGGAGCCACGCACTGGAGGTGCCGCTCCTGACGGACGAACTGGTCCCCGAAGCGGTCCGGATGGGAGCCGACCTCGCCCCCGACCTCCCGCCGGGGGCGGTCGCGGCACTCGTGGCGGCGTGGGCCCAGCTGTACGGACTGGTCGGGTTCGAGCTGTTCGGCCAGTTCCACCGGGTCGTGGAGGAGCGCGAACCGTTCTTCAGATACGCGGTCACGCGCCTCGCCCACGAGGTGGGACTCCGCTAGGCGCCGCACCACGCGGCCAAGCCGCCACGCCACCGCGCCACCGCGTGGCCACAGGGCGACACGGCCGCTCCGGGGGGTCGCGTACTTCCGGGGGAGTACGCGTGATCACCTCGCCCGGCGGACGCCCGGGGCGCCCGGCGGCGTCTAGCGTGGCGGGCATGGAAGACGAGCGGACGCAGGGGCGCGGCGGCCCGGGACAGGGGTGGTCGCACCCGCTGCCGCCCTGGCTGCGGCGTCGGCGGGGCCGCTGGGAAGACCACGCGGGCGGTGCGGACGAGGGGTCCCGCGCCGCGCGATGGCCCTGGCTTTCCACCGTGCTGCTCACCGCCTTCGTCCTGGTCGGCTCGCACTTCGCCGCTCACGCGCAGGAGGGTGAGCGGGCGCCGCTCGACGCTTTCGCGCGCGTGCTGCTGGTGCTCGCCTGTGGACTGCTGCTCTGGCGGCAGCGATACCCGGTCGCCGTCGTGTTCGGCACGGCGACCACCGTCGCGGTCTACCTGGGCGCCGGTTACCCGTACGGGCCGGTCTTCCTGACCGTGGCGGTGGCCTGCTTCACCGCCGTCGTCGCCGGGCACCGGCGGGCCGCCTGGACGGCTCTCGGTCTGCTCTGGGCCGTCCACCTGCTGGTCGCGCACTGGCTCTACCGGTGGCTGCCGCCCGCCGGCGACGACCCTGCCCCTTTCGGACAGGAGATCGTCGTCGCGGGATGGGCCGTGGCCATCGTGGCGATCGCGGAGCTGGCCCGGATCCGGCGCGAACAGCTGGCCCGCGATCGGGTCGAGCGCGCCCAGGCCGCCCGGCGCCGCGCCGACGAGGAACGGCTGCGGATCGCCCGCGAACTGCACGACGTCCTCGCCCACAGCCTCTCGGTCATCAACGTGCAGTCGGGCGTCGGCCTGGCGCTCCTCGACTCCGACCCGGAGCAGGCGCGCACCGCGCTCACCACCATCAAGTCCGCCAGCAAGGAGGCGCTGGGCGAGGTACGTCAGGTGCTCGACAGCCTCCGCACGCCGGGGGACGCTCCCCGTACCCCCGCCCCCGGCCTGGACCGGCTGCCCGAACTCGTGGAACAGGCGGCGCGCGCGGGCCTCACGGTCGAGGTGGCCGGGCGGCCGCCCCGGTTGTCGCCGCACACGGATCTCGCCGCCTTCCGCATCGTCCAGGAGGCCCTCACCAACGTCGTACGTCACTCGGGTTCGCGTCACGCGCGAGTACGGCTCGATCAGGGTGACGGGACGCTGCGGCTGCGTATCGACGACGGCGGTCCGGCCACCGGTGCCGACGCGGGCGGCAGCGGCAACGGTCTCGCCGGGATGCGGGAGCGGGCCGCGGCCCTCGGTGGCACGATCGAGGCGGGACCGCGCCCCGACGGCGGCTTCCGGGTCCTCGCCGTCCTGCCCACGAGCGCCGGGGAGGACCGGTGAACGGGGCAGGTGGGGCTCACGCGCCGCACGGGACGGGTCGGGAGGCGGGTGGGACGCCCGAGCCCGGGACAGGTCGGGTGCACGGGTCGGAACCGGCGAACGGGTCGGGACCGACGAACGGAGTGGTCCCGGTGTGGAAGGCAGGCCCGGCGAACGGGGCAGGCCCGGGAAACGGGGTGGACCCGGTGAACCGGGTGGACCCGGCGAACGGGGTGGGACCGGTGGACGAGGGAGGCACGGTGATCCGCGTACTGCTCGCCGACGACCAGTCGTTGGTCCGGGCGGGGTTCAGGGCCCTGCTGGACGCGCAGCCCGACATCGAGGTGGCGGCCGAGGCCGCCGACGGGGAGGAAGCGGTGCGCGCGGTGCGTGAACTGCGGCCCGACGTCGTGCTGATGGACATCCGGATGCCCCACCTCGACGGTCTTGCCGCCACCCGCCGGGTCACCGACGACGCGGCGCTCTCCCAGGTCAAGGTCATCATGCTGACCACCTTCGAGCTCGACGAGTACGTCTTCGAGGCGATCCGCTCGGGCGCTTCCGGCTTTCTGGTCAAGGACACCGAGCCGGAGGAACTCCTGCGTGCCGTCAGGGCGGTGGTCGCCGGCGACGCGCTTCTCTCGCCGGGAGTCACCCGCCGTCTCATCGCCGAGTTCGCCGCCCGCTCCAAGGAGCCCGCGGTGGCCGACGCGCTGAGCCGGCTCACCGAGCGGGAACGGGAGGTGATGGCGCTGGTGGGGATCGGTCTGTCCAACGAGGAGATCGCCCGCAGACTGGTGGTCAGCCCGCTCACCGCCAAGACGCACGTGAGTCGCACGATGGTGAAGCTGGGCGTCCGGGACCGGGCCCAACTGGTCGTCCTGGCCTACGAGTCGGGGCTGGTCCGGCCGGGCTGGCTGGGCTGAGCGCCCGTTCGCAGGCGGAGGAGCACGGACACGACCCGGACCATGAACACCACGGGCGCGAGCACCAGGCCCGCCCGCAGCAGCGACGTCTCCGCCAGGTGCGGCAGTTCGAACAGCAGCGCCGGACCCGCGACCGCCCCGAAGAGAACCGCCGCCGCGAACACCGCGCTGCACAGCGCGTATCCGATCTCGACGGTGATCATGTCCCGTTCGGCCTGGGTGCGCCGTCCCCCGTGCTGCCTCATACGGCGAGTCTCACAGGTGTGCGCCCGGCGAGGCAATCGGCCCCGCCGGGCGCACTCCTGGAGGCGGATCCCCCCCGGCCTGTCTGCCGGGACGGGTCCTAGTCGCGGGCCCCCACGGGCTCCGCGTCCGCCTCCACCACGGTGGACCTGGCGATCACGACCGAGTTCCGGGCGCGCCGGGTGCGCAGTCCGGGGAGGGTGACGAGCAGCCCTGCGGCGGCTACGGCCGTCACCACCGCGAGTCCGGGCCGGTAGCTGTCGAGGACGGCCTGCGGGGTGGGGTCGGCGGGGGCGCCCGCGGTCACCACCGCGGTCACCACGGCGAGGAAGATCGCGCCGCCCACCTGCACGGAGGTGTTGAGCAGCCCCGACACCATGCCCTGCTCGTGGTCCGCGACGCCGTTGGTGGCCTGGATGTTGAGGGAGGGGAAGACCAGGGCGCAGGCCGCGCCGATCAGCAGCATGGTCGGCAGGATCACCGCCGCGTACACCGGGTCGAGGTCGACGCGCAGGAACAGCGCGTATCCGGTGACCATGAAGGCGAAGCCCGCCGCGATCAGCCGCGGGGTGCCGAACCGGTCGACGATCGCGCCCATCCTGGTCGAGGACACCGCGACCAGCGCGCCGGCGGGCAGGAAGGCCAGTGCCGTGTGCAGCGCCGACCAGCCGAGCAGTGTCTGCATGTAGAGGGTGGCCAGGAACTGGAAGCCGACGTACGAGCCGAAGAAGGCCATCGCGCCGAGCTGGGCGCGGATCTGGCTGCCGGAACGCAGGACACCGAGCCGGATGAGCGGGCCTGCCGAGCGGCGTTCGACGAGGACGAAGACGGTCAGCAGGGCGGCGACGGCGAGGAACGACAGCAGCGTACGCGCGGAGGTCCAGCCGGACTCCGGTGCCTGGACCACGGTGAAGACCAGCAGGAGCATCGACGCGGTGCCGAGGACGGCGCCGGGCACGTCGTAGCCGTTGTGGTCCTTCTCGCGTGTGCTGCGGGGCAGCAGCTTCAGACCGGCGGCCAGCGCGATCAGCGCGATCGGCGCGGGCAGCAGCATGGTGAGGCGCCAACTCGCCTCGGTGAGCAGGCCGGAGAGGACCAGGCCCATCGAGAAGCCGGTGGCGGCGCAGGTGGTGTAGATGGAGAGCGCCCGGTTGCGCAGCGGGCCCTGCGGGAACGTCGTGGTGATGATGGACAGGCCGGCCGGGGCGGTGAAGGCGGCGCTCAGGCCCTTGATGAACCGGCTCGCGATCAGCAGCGGACCCGAGTCGACCAGCCCGCCGAGCAGCGAGGCCAGCGCGAAGACGCCGAGGGCGATCAGGAAGACCTGACGGCGGCCGAGCAGATCGGCGGCGCGACCGCCGAGCAGCAGCAGGCCGCCGTAGCCCAGGATGTAGCCGCTGACGATCCATTGCAGGGTCGAGGTGGTGAGGCCGAGGTCGGAGCCGATGGACGGCAGGGCTACGCCGACCATCGACACGTCCAGCGCGTCCAGGAACATCGCGGCGCACAGCACCAGCAGAGTGCCCCACAGCCGCGAGGTCCAGCGGCCCTCGGGGAGAGAGGACGCGGGGGAGGGGAGCGGAGAGGTCATGACGGAGACACTACATGCGTATGCATCGAATGCAAGAGCATTTAATTCCGATGCAATGATTGACTTTCTCTGCTACGGTGCGGCGCATGGCGGCGACGAAGCGCGAGGCCGAGGCCGAGCAGGCCCTCGTGGACCAGTGGCGGGACATGCTGGCGCTGCATGCGCGGACCCAGTGCGAACTCGACCGGGCGCTGCATCAACACGGCTTGTGCGGCAGCGACTTCGAGGTGCTCGACGTCCTCGCGGGGTCGGCGGCGCCGGACGGCTCGTGCAGTTACCGCGTCCAGGAGATCGCCGAGCGGGTCCATCTGAGTCAGAGCGCGCTGTCACGGCTCGTCGCCCGCCTGGAGAAGGACGGTCTGGTCGAGCGTGGCATGTGCGCGGAGGACCGCAGGGGAGTCCGGGTCGCGCTCACCGGGAAGGGGCGCGCGCTGCACGGCGACGTACGGCCGGTGCAGCGCGCGGTGTTGACCCGGATGCTGGCGGACTGACCGCGCCCACGCGTCAGTTGACGGCGGACTTCTCCCGCCACAGCGTCGCGAGGGCGGCGTCCCCGGTCACGGTGGGAAGCGGCAGCCGGTTCCACAACGACAGATAGAGCAGTGCCGCGGGACCGGACACCTCGCAGTCGGCGTCCCCCTCGTCGTTCCGCTCCGTCGCGGGCGGCTCCGACGACAGACGTACGGTCCACACGGCGTCGGCCGTGTCCGTCGCCCGCACCCGCAGGACCCGTGGCTCCTCGGTGCGCACCCGGCTCTTGGCGCGCGCGTGGAACCCGCGCAGCAATTCGTCGACGCCGTCCGCCGCGAAGCCGGCGGTGAAGTCCCGGGCGGTCTCCTCGGGTGCGCGGCCACGGGCCGATTCCGCGTCCACGCGATGCACGGCCGTCTCGTGCGCCTGCCGCCTGGCCCAGAACGCGAGCGGTGAAGGGGCGGACAGGAAGTGCCAGCAGAGCAGGTCGGGCGAGGCGCAGGACAGGGTGTCGACGAGCCGCAGATGCCCCTCGCGGAACCAGTCCAGCAGCGCGTCGCCGTCGAGCTCCGGCGGTTCACCGAAGGGGCGGAACGAAGGGTCGCGCTCGGCCACGAACGACGTCGCCCAGCGGTGGACCGTACCCGTGTGCCGCAGCAGGTCCCTGACCTGCCAGTCGGGACAGGTCGGCACCTTCGCGTCGGGGCCCGCCTCCGCCGCCGCGGAGGCCAGCGACCGGCCTTCCCGGTCCAGGACGCGGATGAACTCGTCAGTCTCCATGAGGGGGAGTGTGCCGGATGGAGTGCGGTCGAGGGGAGGGGCGGCGGTCGTCAGCCGGCCGTCGCCCGGCGGGTGGTGAAGCCGATCAGCGCGGCCACCCCGGCCAGCACGGCCACGCTGGTGAGCGCGGCGGGCAGGGAGAACCAGTCGGCCATGAAGCCGATGGCGGGCGGGCCCAGAAGCATGCCGCCGTAACCGAGCGTCGAGGCGGTGGCGACGCCGCTCGGGCCGGCCAGGGCGCCGGCGCGTTCGACGGCCACCGGGAAGAGGTTGGCCAGTCCGAGTCCCGCGACCGAGTAGCCGAGCAGAGCGGCCCACAGGGCCGGGGCGAGCGCGCCGAGCAGCATCCCCGCCGCCGCGACTCCGCCGCCGATCACGACGGTACGGGTGCGGCCGAGCCGTTCGAGGAGGGTGGTGCCGGTGAGCCGGCCGACCGTCATGGCGAGCGCGAAACACGAGTACCCGGCCGCGGCGGCTCCGGCCGACGCTCCCAGATCCTGTCGCAGATGCAGGGCGCCCCAGTCGGCGAGGGCTCCTTCGCCGTAGGCGGTGCACAGGGCGATCAGACCGAAGACGATCACGAGACGACGGGTGCGGGGTGCCGACCGGTGCGGGGCCGCCTTCGCGGACGCCGGGCCTCCCTGATGGGCGGGGGCATCCGCTGGACCGGCGGGAGCACCCTTGCTTTCGGCATCCGTGGGCCCGGCGATGGCGGGCTCGGGTGGCCGGGGCGGCTCCTGCCGGAGCAGCGTGGGTGCCGCGAGCGC
Source organism: Streptomyces sp. NBC_00637 (assembly GCF_045161545.1). Classification (NCBI taxonomy): domain Bacteria; kingdom Bacillati; phylum Actinomycetota; class Actinomycetes; order Kitasatosporales; family Streptomycetaceae; genus Streptomyces; species Streptomyces sp. NBC_00637. The sequence continues at coordinate 7,611,205 of NZ_CP109046.1, forward strand.
GGTGACGAGCAGGCCGATGATCCCCAGGCCGAGCAGATGGCGCGTCGGGGACAGGGATCCCGCGACCAGCCCGCCCAGCCCGGCGCCGATCATGCCGCCCAGGCTGAAGGCCGCGTGGAAGGTCGGCATGACCGGCCTGCCCAGCGCCGCGACCAGATCGACGGCGGCGCTGTTGAAGGCGACGTTGATGCTGCCGTACGCCGCGCCGAACAGCAGCAGTACGGCGCCGAGTGCGGCGGCTGAGTGGGTGAGCGGGGGAAGTGTGACGCTGAGGGAGAGCAGGACCGCGCAGACCACGGTGACCGGGTGGCTGCCGTAGCGGCCGCACAGCCGCCCGGTGAACATCATCGTGATCACCGCGCCCGCCGAGACGCCGAGGAGCGCGAGCCCGAGGGTGCTGGGGGAGGCGCCGGTCTGTTCCTTGATGGCCGGGATCCGGACGACCCAGCCGGCGAAGACGAAGCCGTCCAGGGCGAAGAACGTGGTCAGGGCGATACGGAGCCGGGTGAGATCGTCGCCCCGGCCCCGTACGGCGTCGTCGCGCGTTCGGGATTTGTTTATTTGCGACACAAAATGAGGCTAGGGGGTCGCCCGAGGCTGAACAAGGCCGTCACCGTCGTACGCTCCGCCACCGGACCCGGCGGCGAGGACGTGCTGCCGTCGCCGTCGCCGATCGCCGGTGTGGCCGCAGGCGCGTGGCCGCCGACGCGCCGCCGCCGTGGCCGTCGGCGGGCGGCCTGGGGGACGGGCCGGTGGAGGACGCCCGGGGTCTCGGCGTCACGTCGTCCCGGTGGCGTGCGTGTCCCGGTGTCCGTCGTCACGGCAGCAGGCGTCGCTCCTTGGCGACCGCCACCGCGCCCGACCGTGTCTCCACCCCCAACTTGCCGTAGATCCTTCCGAGATGGGTCTTGACCGTGGCCTCGCTGATGAACAGCGCCCGGGCGATCTCCCGGTTGCCCAGTCCGCGGGCCAGCTGAGCGAGGATCTCGTGCTCACGGGCGGACAGGGCGGGGCGCGGACTGCGCAGCCTGGTCAGCAGGCGGTCGGCGACGGGGGCCGACAGCGCGGTGCGGCCGGTCGCCGCGGTACGGATCGCCGCGAAGAGCTCGTCCGGCCGTTCGGCCTTGAGCAGGTAACCGGTGGCGCCCGCCTCGATGGCGCGGGTGATGTCGGCGTCGGTGTCGAACATCGTGAGCACCAGGACCCGAGGACCCGCCTGCGGCCCGCCGGTCAGCCGCCGTGTGGCCGTCACGCCGTCCATGCCGCCGTCGAGCTGAAGATCCATCAGTACGACGTCGGGGCGCAGTCGGGCGGCCAGGGCCAGTGCCTCTTCGCCGGTGCCCGCCTCGCCGACCACCTCGATGCCCTCGGCACTGGACAGCAGGGCGCGCAGTCCGGCCCGGACGACGGCATGGTCGTCGCACAGCAACAGCCGGACGGCCGGCGGGGGCACGGACGCGCTCACGGGACGGGCTCCTTGTGAAGATCGGGGACGAACGAGGTCAGGGGCACGGCGACGGTGACGACCGTGCCCTCGCCCGGGGTGGACTCGACGCTGAGCGTGCCACCCGCCTGACGGGCGCGGATGCGCATGGCGGGCAGCCCGTGCCCGCGCGTGCGGTCGCGTTCCGCCACCGGTGCGCTGTCCGCAGGAGCGCCGTCCGGCGTGCCAGGGGGAGTGTGACGACGGGTGGCCGGCGCGAGGGCACCGGGGGCGCCGCGCGAGTCGGCCGGTCCGCCCGGCTCCGGTCCCGGCCCTGGCCCCGGGCCCGGCTGCGGTCCCGGCCCCGGGCCCGGCTCCGGTCCCGGCCCGAATCCGCGCCCGTTGTCGGCGACGTCCAGTGAGACGAGGTCGTCCAGGCAGGTCAGGGTCAGGACGCCACGGGTGGCGGCGGCGTGTTCGCGTACGTTCGCCAGCGCCCCCTGAGCGATGCGCATGAGCGCGGCCTCGACCCGTTCGGGCAAGGGGCCCGGGTCGCCGTCGAGCCGGAACTCCAGGGCCAGGCCCGGCTCGCTCTCCCGTGCGGCGAGCAGCGCGAGCGCGTCGGGGAGCGTGTGCCCGGCGAGGTCGGCCGGCGCCAGGTCGTGCACGAAGCGACGCGCCTCGGCGAGGCCCCGCGTGGAGATCTCGGCGGCCTCGCGCAGATGGTCCCGTGCCGCGTCCGGATCCGAATCCCAGACGCGTTCGGCCGCGTGCAGCAGCATCCGCTGACTGGACAGGCCCTGGGCGAGGGTGTCGTGGATCTCGGTGGACAGCCGCTGACGCTCCGCGAGGACGCCCGCCTGCCGCTCGGAGGCCGCGAGGTCGCGCCGGGTACGCACCAGATCGTCGATCAGCACGCGCTGCCGGGCCCCCTGGCGTTGCAGATGGACCATCACGGCGGTGGCCACGGCGGCGACGGCGGGCGGGGCCAGGACCATGTTGGGATTCAGCGCGCCGTCGGCAACGCGTACCTCCGAGATCACGACCAGCGCGGTGAGCACGGCAGCGAGCGGCACCGCGACGCGGGGCGGCAACGCGTGCAGGCCCGCGAACAGCAGCGGCATCGCGCACCAGGTCGCGCTCGGCGCGAGCACCAGCAGTACCAGCCAGACGGCCGACACCGTGCCCAGCCACGCCAGATGGCGCGAGGTCGCCGCGGAACCGGGCCGGGGCGCCGGGGCCAGGAACCGCCCGAGGACGTGCAGCACGCAGAACGCCGCGTACAGCGCCACCACCCAACCGGTGTGCGCTCCCACCCAGCCGGTGTGGGCCCCGCCCCGGTCGCGGCTCAGGAAGCGCACGAACGAGGAGCCGAGCAGCACGAAGAACGCGAGGTGCACGACCGTGCCCAGCCATCGCTCGTCCGGATCGGTGTGTCTCATCCTCCGTGTCTAACGCGACGCACGTCCGGCCGCATCAACCGATCGGCTGACATCCGGCTCGCCCGAACCGCCCGGCGGGCCGAGACGGTCGGACGACGCGGTCGCATCCGTGCGCCGCGAGGCTGGAACCGGATCCCGCCGCACCGTGCGGGAGGCGCCGTTCGGGAACCGCGTGCACGCCGGGAACGGTGCGATCGCAGGGATTCCGCGACCGTCACGACCCTCCGGAAACATCGCTCGGAAAGGCCGGGAACCGCATGCCCGCCAAGAAACTCACCGTCAACCGCGCTACCTTCGGGCACCGCCTCGGGTATGCCCTGCGTCACCCCGACCGGGTGCCCCGCCATGTCGCCCGCGCGGCCCGGGACCTGTGGCTGAGCCACCGCCACCAGGACCACGTCTCGTACTACCGCGCGGTGATGCGCTCCGACACCCGCGCCGATCCGGACGCGGCGGTCGGCAGCCGCAACCGTGAACGCTGGCTCGCCCTCGGCGCCATGCAGTTCGACTACCTGCTCGGACACGGTCTGCGTCCGGAGCACCGCATGCTGGAGATCGGCTGCGGCAACCTGCGGGGCGGCTGGCGGTTCATCCGGCACCTGGAACCCGGGCACTATCACGGCGTCGACATCTCACCCGACATCCTCGTGGCCGCGCAGGACACGATCGTGGAGAGGGGGCTGCAGCAGCGGCTCCCGGCCCTGACGCCGGTGCGCGACCTGACGCTGCGGTTCCTGCCCGAGGCCCGCTTCGACGTGGTGCACGCGCACAGCGTCTTCTCGCACTCGCCGCTCCCGGTCATCGAGGAGTGCCTGGCCAACGTGGGGCGGGTGCTCGCGCCGGGCGGCTTCTTCGACTTCACCTTCGACCGCACCGAGGGCGAGGAACACCAGGTGCTGCGGGAGGACTTCTACTACCGGACCGACACCCTGCTGTCCCTGGCCGAGAAGCACGGCCTGCGGGCCCGCTTCATGGACGACTGGGAGGAACTCCCGCACGGCCAGTCCAAGATCCGCGTCACCCACGGGACCTGACCGACCCGAGCCGGCCCGAGAGGGGAACATAGGGGCATGCGGATGCACGGAGCGCGACTGCGGGCCCTGGCGGGAGCGGTGTTGGTGGTGAGTGTCGCGGTGGCCTGCGGCGGGCAGGGAGACGCCGGCGGGTCGGCCACCGTCACCCCTGTCGCGCCCGCCACCGGGGCGGGAACCGGCACCGGCACCGAGTCCTCGCCGACCGTGCCGTCCCCCCGGTTCGACGCGGAGATCGGGCTGCCCGACGGCCGACGGGTGGGCATGGCGTACGTCGAGGGACGCGGTCTCGTGGAACGGCACCGGGACGCGCACACGGGGGTGTGGAGCGCGCCGCACGTGGTGTACGCGACCGCGACCGACCGCTGCCAGAGCCTCACGCTCAAGGCGTTCGGCGCGAGGGTCGCGGTCATCGCGGACTGGGGCCCGTACTGCTACGACGGCGAACCGCCCATGGAGTCGCTCGCCGCCGTCGGCACGGCGGACCTCACCCGGTGGGACACGGACCTCACCACGAGCTTCGACGGCTGGTCGAAGGTCGCCCCCTGGGGCGACTCCGGGGGCCTCGCCTTCACCAGATCCTCCAGCGAGTCGCTGACCCGGCGCCGCTGGAGCGGAACGGACGGCTTCGCGAAGGTCGAGGAGATCCCGCGCTGACCAGCCGCCCGCTCTTCCGCATCCGGGTGATCACGAACAGCGAGCGTCGCGGGCTGACTTGGTGTTTTACAGTGGCTCTCGCCAGTCCAGGAGACTCCGGAACCTGTGAGGTACACGCCCATCATGTCGACAGAAACGTTTGAGTTCCAGGTAGAGGCCCGACAGCTGTTGCAGCTGATGATCCATTCGGTCTACTCGAACAAGGACGTCTTTCTCCGCGAGCTCGTGTCCAACGCCTCCGACGCGCTGGACAAGCTGCGTCTCGCCGCGCTGCGGGACGACACGCTCGACGCCGACGTCTCCGACCCGCACATCGAGATCGAGACCGACGCGGACTCCCGCACCCTGACCGTGCGGGACAACGGCATCGGGATGTCGTACGACGAGGTCGGCCGGCTGATCGGCACGATCGCCAACTCGGGGACGGCGAAGTTCGCACAGGAGCTGCGCGAGGCCCAGGAGGAGGCCGGGGCCGAAGGGCTCATCGGGCAGTTCGGTGTCGGTTTCTACTCCGGTTTCATGGTGGCCGACGAGATGACGCTGTTGACCCGGCGGGCCGGCGAGAGCCAGGGCACCCGCTGGTCGTCGCGCGGTGAGGGCACCTACACCCTGGAAAGGGTGGACGACGCTCCGCAGGGCACCACGGTCATGCTGCACCTGAAGCCGGCTGACACCGACGACCAGCTGCACGACTACACCGCGGAGCGGACGATCAAGGAGATCGTCAAGCGCTACTCGGACTTCATCACCTGGCCCATCCGGCTGGTCCCGAAGGCGGTCGACGGCAAACCCGCCGACACCGGCGACACCACCGACACCGAGGGGACTCCCGGCACCGCGTCCGAACCCGAGACGCTGAACTCGATGAAGGCCCTGTGGGCGCGCTCGCGCGACGAGGTGTCCGACGACGAGTACCACGAGCTGTACAAGCACATCAGCCACGACTGGCGCGAGCCGCTGGAGACCGTCCGGCTCCAGGCGGAGGGCACCTTCGAGTACCAGGCGCTGCTGTTCCTCCCGTCGCACGCCCCGCACGACCTGTACAACCAGAACTACCAGCGTGGTGTGCAGCTGTACGTGAAGCGCGTCTTCATCATGGACGACTGCGAGGCGCTGCTGCCGCCGTACCTGCGCTTCGTCAAGGGCGTCGTCGACGCGGCGGACCTCTCGCTGAACGTCTCCCGCGAGATCCTCCAGCAGGACCGGCACATCCGGATGATGCAGCGCCGGCTCACCAAGAAGGTCGTCTCCACGGTCAAGGACATGATGACCGCGGCCCCGGACCGCTACGCGACCTTCTGGCGGGAGTTCGGCGCCGTCCTCAAGGAAGGACTCCTGAGCGACTCCGACAACCGCGACACCCTCCTCGCCGTCTCGTCGTTCGCGACCACGCACAGCACGGACGAACCGACCACGCTGAAGAGTTACGTGGAGCGGATGAAGGACGGACAGGACGCCGTCTACTACCTGACCGGCGAGTCGCGGCAGAGCATCGAGAACTCCCCGCACATGGAGGCGTTCCGGGCGAAGGGCATCGAGGTCCTGCTGCTCACCGACCCGGTCGACGAGGTGTGGGTCGACGCCGTGGGCGAGTTCGAGGGCAAGCCGCTGCGGTCCGTCGCCAAGGGTGAGGTCGACCTCGGCGGGGAGGACGACGAGAAGGCCGACGGCGAGCGCGAGAAGCAGGGCGAGGAGTACGCCGGTCTGCTCGGCTGGATGAAGGAGCAACTGGGGGAGGACGTCAAGGAGGTGCGGCTGTCGTCCCGCCTCACCGTGTCCCCGGCCTGCATCGTCTCCGACGCGCACGACCTCACCCCCGCGCTGGAGAACATGTACCGCGCGATGGGGCAGGAGGTGCCGCGCGCCCTGCGGATCCTCGAACTCAACCCCGATCACCTGCTCGTGAAGGGTCTGAACCAGGCCTACAAGGAGCGGGAGGACCGCACGGGGCTCGCCGAGACCGCCGAACTGCTGCACGGTCTGGCGGTCCTCGCCGAGGGCGGGCGTCCCAAGGAGCCCGGACGGTTCGTGAAGCTGGTCGCGGACCAGCTGGAACGCGCGCTGTGACCGACGTCGTGGACCGGCTGGAACGCGCGCTGTAACCGTCGTCGTAGGTCACGGCGGCGCGGCCGGGCAGAGCCTTCTGCCCGGCCGCGCCGCTCCACGCCCACCCCGCTGCCCGGCCCTTCTGCCCGGCCCTTCTGCCCGGCCCATGCGCACGGTGTTCCCCGCCCGGTCCTTTCACGGCGCGCACACCGATGTGGTCTCCGCCTCCGACGTCGCCGCCCACGACCCGGCGCCGGGTGACGTCAGACGAGGAGGACCCTGATTCCGGCCTCCTCGAACCGGTCCACCGTCGCCGCGTCGGCCGCCGTGTCCGTGACCAGGGTGTCCACCGCGTCGGCCGCGCAGATCCGGGCGAACGCCCGCCGCCCCAGCTTGCTGGAGTCGGCCGCCACGACCACCCGCTCGGCACGCTCGCACAGCAGGCGGTCGACCGCCGCCTCCGTCTCGTCGTGCGCGGCGGCGCCGTGCGTCGCGTCGAAGGACACGACACCGAGCACCGCCACGTCGAGGGTGATCTGACCCAGCACCCCGTCCGCGAGCGGCCCGACGAGCTCGTACGACTGCGCGCGTGCCACGCCGCCGGTCACCACGATCTTGAACTGGGGCCGCACCGCCAGCTCCGCCGCGATGTTCAGCGCGTTGGTGACCACGGTCAGCGCGGGCGCGCCGGACGCCAGATCGCCGCGCACCGCCAGCGCGCGCGCCACCTCCGTGGTCGTCGTGCCGCCGGTCAGCCCGACCGCCTCGCCGGGCGCGACCAGATCGGCGACGGCCCTGGCGATCCGTTGTTTCTCGGTGGCCTGCCGGGCCGTCTTGTACCGCAACGGCAGCTCGTACGACACCCCGTGCACCACCGCCCCGCCCCGTGTGCGCAGCAGCATCTGCTGCTCGGCCAGTTGGTCGAAGTCACGGCGGATCGTCGCCGCGGAGACGGCCAGTTCGGCCGCCGCGTCCTCGACGTCCAGCCGGCCGCGCTCGACGAGCAGCTCCAACAGCGCCTTCCAGCGGGCGTCACGTGACATCGACGGTCTCCGTTCGCATGCTTGAAGTTGTTCGAATGATGGCTCTATCTTGCATGAACACGCAGGAGCAGTCACCGTCGGGGAGAGGTGGGGCATGACCCACGTCGAGGACGAACTGACCGACCAGCCCGACTGCTGGGCCCGTGCCGCAGCCGAGGTCTCCCGGTACGCGGGCGAGTTGCCGGTGCCGGGGGAGCGGGTGGCGATCGTCGGCTGCGGCACCTCGTACTTCATGGCCCAGGCGGCGGCCGCCCTGCGCGAGGGCGCGGGGCACGGCGAGACCGACGCCTTCGCCGCCTCGGAGTTTCCCCACGCCCGCGCCTACGACCGGGTCGTCGCCCTGACCCGGTCCGGCACCACCACCGAGGTCCTCGACCTGCTCGGCCGGCTGCGCGGACGCACCCGCACGACCGTGATCACCGCCGACCCGGACACCCCGGTCGTGGAGTCGGCCGATCACGTCGTGGTCCTGGACTACGCCGACGAACGCTCCGTCGTGCAGACCCGGTTCGCGACCACCGCGCTCACCCTGCTGCGTGCCGGGCTGGGCCTGCACCGTGCCGGCGTGGTCGCCGACGCCCGGACCGCGCTCGCCGAACCGCTTCCCCCGGGGCTCGTGGACTGCGGGCAGTTCACCTTCCTCGGACGCGGCTGGACCGTCGGTCTGGCGAACGAGGCCGCGCTGAAGATGCGCGAGGCGTCGCTGTCCTGGACCGAGGCCTATCCCGCGATGGAGTACCGGCACGGCCCCATCAGCATCGCCACCGGCTCCACGGCGACCTGGATGTTCGGCGAGGCGCCCGAGGGGCTGGCCCACCAGGTGGGCGCCACCGGCGCGTTGTGGGTGCCGGGTGGGCTGGACCCCCTCGCCGAACTGGTCCGCGCCCAACGCCTGGCGGTGGCCGTCGCGGCCGCCCGCGGGCTCGATCCGGACCGCCCGCGCCACCTCACCCGCTCGGTGATCCTCGCCCCCTGAGCCCCCGTCTCCCGAAGAGGAGCTGCCGTGCCGCTCACCACCACCGGCGAACTGGTCGTACGGGCGCACGCGGCCCGAACCGCCGTGGCCGCCTTCAACATCATCACGCTGGAACACGTCGAGGCCGTCATCGCCGGCGCCGAGTCCGCGGGCGCGCCCGTCGTACTCCAGGTCAGCGAGAACGCCGTCGCCTACCGCCGGGGGCAGCTGCTCCCGCTCGCGCGCGCCGCCGCCGTGGCCGCCGAACGGGCCGCCGTCGAGGTCGCGTTGCACCTCGACCACGTCCAGAGCGACCCCCTGCTCCACCGGGCGGCCGACGCGGGCTTCAGTTCGGTCATGTACGACGCCTCCCGCCTGCCGTACGAGGAGAACCTCGCCGCGACCCGTGCGGCCGTCGAGCTCGCGCATTCCCAAGGGCTCTGGATCGAGGCCGAGTTGGGGGAGATAGGCGGCAAGGGCGCGCATGCGCCTGGGGCCCGCACCGACCCGGTCGAGGCCCGCGCGTTCGTGGCCGACTCCGGGGTGGACGCCCTGGCCGTCGCCATCGGCAGCGTCCACGCGATGACCACCCGCACCGCCGTCCTCGACCACGCACTGCTCGAACGGCTCCGCACCGCCCTCGACGTGCCCCTCGTCCTGCACGGCTCCTCCGGAGTCCCGGACCGCGAACTGACGACCGCCGTCACGGGCGGCATCGCCAAGGTCAACATCGGCACGGCGCTCAACCAGGCGATGACCGGCGCGATCCGCGCCCACCTGGGGGCACATCCGGACGCGGTCGACGCCCGCGCCTACCTGGGTGCGGGCCGGGAGGCCATGGCACGCACCGTCGAGCGGATCGTCACCGGCGTGGGTCTCACCCTCGCCTGACCGCCTTCAGCACCACGAACTTCCGGTCGCCGGCGACCAGTTCACAGTTGCCGAACAACCGCTTCAGCTTCCCGTGGTAGCCCAGGTGCCGGTTGCCCACCACCCACAGCTCGCCGCCCGGCCGCAGTGCGCGTCGAGCCCCCGTGAACATCCGCCAGGCCGTGGCGTCCGTCGTCGCCTGGTGGGAATGGAAAGGCGGGTTGTTCAGCACCACGTCCACACTGCCGTCCGCCACCCCCGCCAGCCCGTCCCCGACCCGGAACTCGGCGTGTCCCGGCACCCCGTTCGCCTTGTACGTGGCCTCCGCCGACGCCACCGCCTGGAACGACTCGTCCGTGAACAGCACCTCGGCCTCCGGGTTGGCCAGCGCCACCGCCGTACCGACGATCCCGTTGCCGCAGCCCAGGTCGACGACCCGGCGGGCGCCGCTGGTCCTCGGCAGGTGCTTCAGGAGGAACCGGGTGCCGATGTCGAGCCGGTCGGCGCAGAACACGCCCGCGTGGTTGACGACCGGACGGCCGGGAAGGGCGCCGCCGACGTCGTCGGGAAGGTCGTAGGAGCAGGGCCACGGATTGGCGGGACGGCGCAGCGACGGGTCCGGGGCACAGAAGACGAGCCGGGCCTTCTGCTCGGCGAGCGAGGTCCGGGTCGGCCCCAGGATCCGCTCGAACAGCCGCAGCGTCGACGTGTGGATCTCCTTCACCATCCCGGTGCCGACCACGACCGTGTCCGCGTGCACGGCGGGCGCCAGCCGCAGCAGCTGGTCCTCCAGCAGCGCCAGGCTCTTGGGCACCCGGATGAGGAGCATGTCGATCCGCTCCGGCACCGGGTCCCGGGTGGTGAGCAGCCGGACCGCGCCGGTCTCGACACCGGCCCGCGCCAGGTTCGCCCGGGTCGCCTCCTGGCCCAGCCAGGAGTCGGTGATCTGCGTCGGGCGGTACGCCGCGAGCGCGGTGACCAGCGCGCCCCAGCGGTCGCCGAGCACCACCACCGTGCCGGTTGGCGGGACGTCCCGCTCCGCGAGGTGTCTGAGCAGGTAGGCGTCGGACGCGTCCCAGGCGCGCAGCGTCTCGCGTGGATCCTCGGGGTGGCGGGCCAGCGTGACCTCGCCCCACGGAGTCGTCATACGGTCGTTCATCGTGCTGCAAGGCTAACCGAGCAGCAGCTCAGACCCGGTGTCGGACCCATGGCGGAGGATGGATCCATGGACTCCGAGCTGTTTCCGCGGGAACGTGCGCAGGTCGCGGCGGGCGCGGTGCATGTGCCCGACTGGGTGGACGCGGCGCACCAGCGCGAGCTCCTGCGGGCGTGTCGGGACTGGGCCCGCCCGCCGGCCGGCCTGCGCACGGTCCGTACGCCCGGCGGCGGCACGATGACCGCCCGCCAGGTCTGTCTGGGCTGGCACTGGTACCCGTACGCCTACGCCCGGACCGTCAGCGACGGTGACGGCGCCCCCGTCAAGCCCTTCCCCGCCTGGCTGGGCGAGCTGGGGCGGCGCGCGGTGGCCGACGCGCTGGGACCGGCGCGGGCCCGCGGAGCCGCGTACGACATCGCGTTGATCAACTTCTACGACGGCGACGCCCGTATGGGCATGCACCGCGACGCCGACGAGAAGTCCGACGCGCCCGTGGTCTCGCTCAGCCTCGGCGACACCTGCGTCTTCCGCTTCGGCAACCCGCACACCCGGACCCGGCCCTACACCGACGTCGAGCTGCGCAGCGGCGACCTGTTCGTGTTCGGGGGGCCGTCGAGGCTCGCGTACCACGGGGTGCCGCGGGTCCTGCCGGGCACGGCGCCGGCCGGCCTCGGCTTGACGGGACGGCTGAACATCACGCTGCGGGTGAGCGGCTTCCCCGGCGCCACCTGAGGAACGGATCATGGGAGACTCGCTCTCATGAGCGGCAAGGCGGACCCCCGGCCGGCGGGGGATGGGACCACCTCGAGAGCGCGGCTGGACCGGGGGCGCGGTGCGCTCGGGCCCGCGTTGGAGCTCGTGCACACCGGGCGGGCGCCCACCCGGGCGGTCCTCACCGCCGAACTCGGCGTCACCCGCGCGACGGCCGGCGCGGTCGCCGCGGAGCTGGAGGCGCTGGGCCTGATCAGGGTCGACGCGCGTCCGGGCGCCGCCGCCGGTTCGCAGGGCCGCCCCTCGCACCGGCTCGAGGTCGCGGAGGAGGGCCCGGTCGCCCTCGCCGCGCAGGTCCACGCAGACGGGTTCCGGGCCGCACTGGTCGGTCTCGGCGGGCGGATCGTCGCCACCACGCCCAGCTGCGAGACCGTCGACGCCGACCCGGCCAAGGTGCTCGGCGCGGCCGTCGACGCCGGCGCCGAACTGCTGCGGCAGACGGGCCTTCCCTGTGTGGGTGCCGGACTCGCCGTGCCGTCCGCGGTCACCGAGCCCGAGGGGCTGGCGCTGAACCCGCTGCACCTGGCGTGGCCGGTGGGCGCGCCCGTGCGGGAGATCTTCGCCGAGCGGATCCGCGCCGCCGGTCTGACCGGCCCGGGGTTCGTGGGCAACGACGTCAACCTCGCCGCCCTGGCCGAGCACCGGCACGGCGCCGGACGCGGCGCCCGCGACCTGCTGTGCGTGGCCACCGGGCACCGGGGTGTCGGTGGCGCGCTGGTCCTGGACGGCCGTCTGCACACGGGTAGTTCGGGCCTCGCGCTGGAGGTGGGCCATCTCACCGTCAACCCCGAGGGCCGCCCCTGCTACTGCGGCAGCCGGGGCTGTCTCGACGTCGAGGCCGACCCGCTCGCCCTGCTCACCACCGCGGGCCGCGATCCGGGCCCCGAGGGCTCCCTGCTCCAGCAGGCCAACGAGCTGGTGCGCGAGGAGTACGGCGACCCGGTGGTCCGCATGGCCGCCGAAGCCCTGATCGACCGGCTGGGCCTGGGTCTGGCCGGTCTGGTGAACATCCTCAACCCCGACCGCATCATCCTCGGCGGACTGCACCGCACGCTGCTCGACGCCGACCCCGACCGGCTGCGTGCCGTGGTCGCCGACCGGAGCCTGTGGGGCCGCAGCGGCGGCGTGCCGATTCTCGCCTGCTCGCTCGATCACAACAGCCTGGTCGGCGCGGCCGAGTTGGCCTGGCAGCCGGTACTGGACGATCCCCTGAGGGCGCTGGGCCGCGTGTGACCCGCGGCGCGGCGCCACCCCCGGTAGGCCCGGCCCGCCGCACTGCCCGGCCCATCGCACCGTCCGTCCGGGCCACGGCATCGTCCGGGCCACGGCATAGTCCGGCACCGCGCCGTCCGGTTACAGCGCGGCCCCGCCGTCGATCACCAGGTCGGTGCCGACGACGGACGCCGCGTCGTCCGACGCGAGATACAGCACCGCCTGGGCCACCTCGGCGGTCGACGACACCCGGCCCAGCGGCGACTGCTCCTTCATCCGCAGGCCACGTTCGGCCTCGGACTCGCCGGGCCGCAGTGACATCGCCGTGTCGGACGGGCCGGGGCTGACGGCGTTGATGCGCACACCGTCGCGCATGTGGTCCAGGGCGGCACCACGGGTCAGGGCGGTCACGGCCGCCTTGCTCGCGGCGTACGCGGTCAGGCCGCCGATCTGCCGGTGCACGCCGATGTTGGACGCCACGTTGACGATCGCACCACCGCGCGCCTGCGTCCGCATCTGCCGTATCTCGGCCCGCAGGGCGAGGAAGACACCGGTGAGGTTCGTGTCGACCATGGACCGCCAGTCCTCCTCGTCGACGTCGGCGAGGGGCCGTCCTGCCCGCAGGATCCCCGCGTTGTTGACGGCGACGTCGAGTGAGCCGAAGCGGTCGACGGCCGCCCGGACGAGCGCGTCCAGGTCGGCGGCGCGCGAGACGTCGGCGACCCGGGCGAACGCGGTCCCGCCGGCCCGCTCGACGAGCCCGACCGTCTCGTCGAGCGAGGCGCGGGTCCGCCCGGCCACGACGACCGAGGCCCCCTCGGCGGCGAAGGCCAGGGCGAGGGCGCGTCCGATACCGGAGCCACCACCGCTGACGAGTGCGGTGCGGCCGGAGAAACGGTTCCGAGACATGACAGTCCTTTCCGGACCGATCGTTCCCATATGTGGGCGGGTGAACGCGACGAGATCGGCCGGTCAAGGCGACCCCGACGGCTTCCGGGGGCCGGTCAGTCCAGCAGCGTGAGTGCCTGCTCCGCCGCCTCCCGCACCCGCGCGGGATCGGAGGAGGCCTTGCCGACCACCCGCAGTCCCTGGAGCAGCACCAGCAGCATGCGCGCCAGCCCGCGCGGATCACGCCCGGCCGGCAGTTCGCCCTGCGCCCGCGCGCGCGTCAACGCCGACTCCAGCAGAGTCTCCAGGTGCTCCCAGCTCCGCTCGACCCGGCGGGCGGCCGCGGCGTCGTGAGGCGCCATTTCCGCCGCCGTGTTGGTGACGAGGCACCCGTGCGCCCGGCTCGCCTCGTCCGTCGCCTCCGCGGCGAACCGGCGCACCACCGCACGCACCGCGCCGAGAGCGGACCCCGGCTGCGACAACTCGTCCAGGAGCAGCGGCTGGTACGTCTCCCCGTACCGGTCCAGCGCCTTCAGGTAGAGGTCGCGCTTGTTGCCGAAGGTCGCGTACAGACTGGCGCGGCCGATCCCCAGGTGCCCGACGAGGTCCGCCATCGAGGTGGCCTCGTAGCCGCGCCGCCAGAACAGCTCCAACGCCGACCACAGGGCCGCGTCCGGGTCGAATTCCTTGGTTCTGGGCATGAGGTGACGCTAGATCAAACGAGAACGAACGGTCAAGTATGGAGGGCGGTGCGGGATCAGTCGTCCTCGCAGGCGTCGGCGCGGAAGTCCTCGATCGAGGCGGTGAGATAACCGTCGTCGTCGGCGCCCCGCACGTCACCCGCGAAGTAGCGCACCCGGCCGGGCGCGAGCGCGGCCAGATCGGCCCCTGTGAAGGACACGTCGTCCGTGGACCACGAGTTGTCCTCGGTCGCCCCGTACAGGACGTACGTGCGCTGCCGTTCGAGCGCTGCCGGCACCGCCCGGTCGACGCTCCAGCCCTCGCCGCCGGTGTGCAGGGGCCAGGTGACGAAGCCGGTGGCCGGCTCGGCGCGGCTCCAGCGCCCCATGTCCTCGGACGCGTCGCCGCCGTCGTCGGCGTACAAGATCGCTGCGTCGACGTGATGGTGGCAGACCATCAGCACGCCGATTGGCTCTCCGTTCCCGGTCACCGTGATGCCCGCGACGCCCGCGATCGGCACCGTGCAGCCGGTCGAAGAGGCCAGTGCCGCCGCGCTGACGCAGGCCGCGACCGTGTACCGGATCCGCATGGCCACCCCCTGGAGAAGACTCACATCGTGAGGCCCCCGGCGCCAACGGACAAGCCGCGCTGCCCAGTTGTCACCGACCCCGCGCCACGGCCCGCAGCCGGTCGCGGACGCGGAGCGCATCGGGATCGGCTGCCCGGCGGCCGGGTCCGCGTCCTGACCGGCCGGACCCCATGTTCAACGGCCACCAGGCGTGGCTGGACGGCCGGGTCGGCGCCGCGTCGAAGTAGGTTGAAGCCATGACAGACCAACTGACCGTGAGCGTCCTCGGCACCGGCATCATGGGCGCCGCCATGGCCCGCAATCTCGCCCGGGCCGGCCACACCGTGCGCGCCTGGAACCGCACCCGCGCCAAGGCCGAGCCGCTCACCGCCGACGGCGTCCACGTGGCCGGCACCCCCGCCGAGGCCGTCGAGGGCGCGGATGTCGTCCTCACCATGCTCTACGACGGCCCCGCCGCCCTGGAGGTCATGCGCGAGGCCGCTCCCGGTCTGCGCGCCGGAGCGGCGTGGGCGCAGTCGACGACCGCCGGCACGGCAGCCCTCGGCGACCTGGCCGCCTTCGCACGCGCACACGATCTCGTCTTCTTCGACGCACCCGTCCTGGGCACCCGGCAACCCGCGGAGGCGGGGCAGCTGACCGTGCTGGCCGCGGGCCCCGGTGAGCACCGCGACGCGGTGGCGCCGGTGTTCGACGCGGTGGGCGCGCGGACGGTGTGGACCGGCGAGGACGGCGGCGAGGGCAGCGCGACCCGCCTGAAGCTGGTGGCCAACAGCTGGGTCATCGCGGCCACCGCCGCGGCCGGCGAGGTCCTCGCCCTGGCGCAGGCCCTGGACGTCGACCCGAACGCGTTCTTCGCGCTGATCGCGGGTGGCCCGCTCGACATGGGGTACCTGAAGGCGAAGACCGACCTGATCCGGGACGACCGGCTCTCGCCCGCCCAGTTCGCGGTCGCGACGGCGGTGAAGGACGCGCGCCTGATCGTCGAGGCCGGCCGTGAGAACGGCGTCCGCCTGGACGTGGCGGCGGCGAGCGCCGAGCGCCTGGAGCGGGCCGCCGCTCAGGGCCACGGCGACGAGGACATGGCCGCCGCCTACTTCGCCAGCTTCGACAAGAACGCCTGAGCTTTCGACCGGTACGCACGAACCGCGAGGAGATCCCGTGTCCAAGCCCCCGCTTCCGCCCGAGGCCGTCGAACTGCTGGGCCGCCCCAACCCCTGCGTGATGGCGACCCTGCGCTCCGACGGAGCCCCCGTCTCCACCCCCACCTGGTACGTCTGGGACGACGGGCGCGTCCTCATCAGCCTGGACGAGGGGCGGGTCCGACTCAAGCACCTGCGCCGCGACCCGCGCCTGACCCTCACCGTCCTCGACTCCGACGGCTGGTACACGCACGTCACCCTCATCGGACGGGCGGTAGAGCTGTACGAGGACGAAGGGCTGGCCGACATCGACCGCATCTCCACCCACTACACGGGCAAGCCGTACCCCGACCGGGTCCGCTCCCGGGTCAGCGCCTGGATCGAGATCGACCGCTGGCACGGCTGGGGCGCCCTGAAGGACAACGACCAGGCGTCCACATGAGCGTCCGCAGCCGGCCGGCCAACCAGTCCAGCCCAGCCCGGCGTTTCAGCGCCACTCGACGCCGAAGGCCCGCCCCGGGTTCTCCGTCAGGATCCGCTCGACGAGTTCCTCGCCCACGGCGAGGGCCAGCCGTTGCCGGACCCGGCGCAGCAGATACGGCATCCCGGGGCCGCCGTCGACCGAGCGGGCCGCCGCCGTCGTGGTGTCGCCGCCCAGCAGCAGCCGGTCGCCGAAACCGGCGTCGGCCAGGGCCCGGACGGCGTCCGGCATCCGCCAGTCGGTGGCGTGATGGGCGCGTGACGGGCCGTCGAAGGCGAGCCGGCAGCCCGCCTCGGCGGCCTGCCGGTGCACCACCTCGTCGGGCGCGCGGTTGAGGTGCCCCAGGATCACCCGGTGCGGGGGCACGCCCAGCTCCCCGCAGAGCAGGTCGATCACGTCGAGCGCGCCGGTGCCCAGTTCGAGGTGGACGGCGATCGGCGCGCCGGTGGCGTGATGCGCCTCGGCCGCCGCGGTCATGGTCCAGCGGGTGTGCGCGTCCAGGGCGTGGAACCCGCCCGCGACCTTGACGAGCCCGGCGCGCACCCCCGACGTCCCGATGCCCTCGGTCAGTTCGGCCACGAACGTCTCGGCGAGCCGGGGCCGCAGGCCGTCGAGCGTCGCCCGGTCGTAGTGGATGTCCTGGTGCAGCCCCGTCGCCGCCACCACATGCACCCCGGTCTCCCGGGACAGCGACGGCAGATCCGCCGCGCGCCGCCCGAGACCGTACGGCGTCCACTGCACGACCGCGTCACCGCCCTGCGCGCGGAACGCGGCCAGCTCGGCACCCGCCGCGGAGCGGCTGTTCAGCTCCTGACCGGGCAGCCGGGGGCTGGCGAAGAACAGGTGGTCGTGCGCGTCGCACACACCGAGCCGCCCGGCCGGCACGTCTCCGAGCACGGTCCGCACGGCGCTCACCACTGCCGGCCCCCGTCCAGGGCGGTCCGCCCCGGCGCCGACAGGTGCAGCACCTGGAACAGGTCGCCGTCGGCCTTAGGCGGGTCGTGCTCCCAGAGCGAGAAGCACACCCGTTCCCAGCGGCTCGTGTCCATGGCCGCCGCCGCGAGTACCGCCCCCTCCTCCCGCGCCAGCCGCCCGGCCTCGTCCGCCGCGTCCCGCGCCGTCTCGGACAGCACCGCTTCCTCCGGAACCGGCTCGCGCCGCCGTACGGCGAACAGGGCGGGGGAACCGGCGGCGACACCCTCCTCGTACGCCAGACCGGTCCACTGACGGACCGTCGGCCGCCCGAAGTCGTCGCTCAGCTTCCGGAAGCCGTCTCCCCAGAGGAAGGTGTTCATGCCCGCGACGGTGTTCCACAGGTAGAACGGCGCGTACTGGTTGACCGGCGAACCGTGCACCCCGCGTTCGCGCAGCAGGTACGCCTTCAGGCCGAGACCCTCCCAGTCGTCGAGCAGACGCCCCACACGGGACACGCGCGCGTGGATGACGCCCGTGTCGTAGTCGGCGGGCAGGGTGCGTTCGTACTGCATGGCGTGCATCGGACCTCCTACGCGGTCGGTCGAGGTGCGAGCAGGGAAAGCAGCCCGCGGACACCCGCGTCGAAGGCGGCCGGCGAACCGGACGCGCGGGCCAGGACGTACCCGCCCTGGACGGTCGCGACGACGGTGGCGGCGATCGCCTCGCCGTCCAGCCCGGCCCCGAACTGCCCCTGTTCCTTGCCCTCTTCGACCAGATGCGCGATCCGTTCACGGATCAGGTCGATCGTCGCGTCGACCGGCTCGCGCAGCTCGTCGCTCGCGATCACCTCCGGATCCATCGTGAGCCGCCCGACGGGGCAACCACGCAGCACGTCCCGCTCGCGGGTGAGGTAGGCCTCGATGCGCTCGTACGGCGTGCCAGGGCCGTCGAGTACTCCCTCGGCGGCAGCCCGCATCTCGTCGGCCGTCCGCCGGATCGCCGCCAGGGCGAGGTCGGGCTTGCCCTTGAAGTGGTGGTACATGCTGCCCTGCCCGGCGTCCGCACGCTCCAGGATCGCCTTGGGGCTGGTCCCCACGTAACCGCGCTCCCAGAGCAGCTCGCGGGTGGACTCGATCAGCCGCTCCGCGGTGCTCGACGCGTTCGACGCGCTCGACGTACTCATGGCATCCACTGTACATACTAGTAGTTACAGCCGTCGAGCCCACCGGCAGCCCTCACCGGACAGCCCTTGAGGGGCAGCGCGCACACGCGCGCGTACTCCCGTCGGGGTACGCGCACTGCCGCTGGCCGTACGACGACCCGGATCCCCGACCGGCGGGACTCTGGAAGCACCACCCAGACCCTCTGGGCGGACCACTTGAGGAGATGACCCGAGATGAACGCTCTGGCGAACTGGGACGGTGGCGGACCCGGCCCCTGGATCCTGTTCTTCCCGCTGATCTGGGCGGCCGTCGTCGTGGGCGTCGTCACGCTCCTGCGCCGCACCGTATGGCGAGGCCGCCGCGGTCCGTGGAACGCGGTCGCGGACACCCGGCCCACCGGCGACGCGCCACTGGCCGTCCTCGGCCGTCGCTTCGCCTCCGGTGAGATCGACGAGGACGAGTACTGGCGGCGGCTGTCCGTCCTGGACGAGCAGTTCGGCCGTACGGGCAAGGGCGGTGCGGCATGAGCACCGCCACCGCCACCACGGCCACGCGGAACGCCGCGCGGGTCGTCGACGCCGTGAAGGTGTACGGCGTCGGCGACACCGCCGTACGGGCCCTGGACGGGGTGAGCGTGGCCTTTCCGGCCGGACGGTTCACCGCGATCATGGGCCCGTCGGGCTCGGGAAAGTCCACCCTGATGCACTGCGCCGCCGGCCTGGACACCCTCACGTCGGGCACCGCGTACATCGGCGACACCGAACTGCGCACCCTCGACGACCGCCGCCTCACCCTCCTGCGCCGCGACCGGGTCGGTTTCGTCTTCCAGGCGTTCAACCTGGTGCCGACCCTGACCGTCGAGGAGAACATCCGGCTGCCGCTGGACCTGGCGGGCGAGCGGGGCGGGTCGGAGTGGCTCGATGCCCTCGTGGACGCCGTCGGACTGCGCGACCGGCTGCTCCACCGGCCCTCCGAGCTCTCCGGCGGCCAGCAGCAACGCGTCGCCGTGGCACGGGCGTTCGCGCGCCGGCCGGACGTCGTCTTCGCCGACGAGCCCACCGGCAACCTCGACTCCCGCGCCGGGGGAGAGGTGCTCGGGCTCCTCGCCCGCACCGTACGCAGGACCGGCCGCACGGTCGTCATGGTCACCCACGATCCGGTCGCCGCCGCCCACGCCGACGAGGTCGTCTTCCTCGCCGACGGACGGCTCGTGGACCGGATGGAGGCCCCGACCGCCGACCGCGTGCTCGACCGTATGAAAGCCTTCGAGGTGCCGTCATGAACGCGTCCCTGCGGCTCAGCCTCTCCTCGCTGCGCGCCCACCGTCGTCGCTTCGCCGGGACCTTCCTCGCCGTCTTCCTCGGCGTGGCCTTCCTGGCCGGAACGCTGGTCATGGGGGACACCCTGCGCGTCGGCTTCGACTCGATGTTCGGCGACGCGACCGCGGGCACCGACGCCGTCGTGCGCGGCGCCGACACCATCACCACCCCCGGCGAGAGCCAGGGCGTGCGACAACCCGTCCCCACGAACCTGGTCGGCGTCGTCGGGGCGCTTCCCGGCGTCGCGGCCGCCGCCCCCGACATCCAGGGCGCGGGGCAACTCGTCGGCGGTGACGGCGAGCCGATCGGCGGCCAGGGGCCGCCCACGGTCGCCGGCAACTGGATCACCGACGCGAAACTCAACCCCTACCGGCTCGCGCAGGGCCGCGCACCGGCCCGGTCCGGCGAGGTCGTCGTCAACCGGGGCGCCGCCGAGAAGGGCGGCCTGGAGATCGGCGACACCACCACGCTGCGCACCCCCGACCCCGTGCGCGTGAGGATCGTCGGACTCGCGACCTTCGGCGGCGAGGACGGCATGGCCCAGGTGACCTTCACCGGCATGACCCGCGCCGACGCCGAGAGGTACCTCACGGCCGGGCCGGGCCGGGCGACGAGCATCGTCGTGCGCGCCGACCCGGGGGTGAGCCAGGCGGAGCTCGTCGAGCGGCTGACTCCCGCACTGCCCGAGGGCGTCGAGGCCATCACCGGCCAGGAGGCGGCGCAGGAGAACACCGACATGATCGCCAGCCGGTTCCTGACGGTCTTCACCACGTTCCTCCTGGTGTTCTCCGGGGTGGCACTGCTGGTCGCGACCTTCTCCATCCACAACACGTTCGCGATCGTCGTGGCCCAGCGCGCCCGCGAGAACGCACTGCTGCGCGCGCTCGGCGCTTCCCGCCGTCAGGTCGCCGAGGCCACGCTCGTCGAGGCCGCCGTGGTCGCGGTGAGCGCTTCGGCCGCCGGACTCGCGGGCGGCATCGCCGTCGCCGCGGGGTTGCGGGCCCTGTTCCCCGCCATCGGATTCCCCTTCCCCGAGGGCGACCTGGTGATCGGCGCCCTGTCGCTGATCCTCCCCCTCGTGGTCGGCGTCCTGGTCTGCCTGGGGTCCGCGCTGCTGCCCGCCATGCGCGCCGGCCGCACCGCCCCGCTGGCCGCGCTGCGCGAGACCGCCGTGGACTCCTCCGGTGCCTCCCGCCCGCGCGCCGTCACCGGCGCGGTCCTGCTCGCCGTCGCCGTCGCCGTGACCCTCACCGGCGTCCTGGTGTCCCCGTCCCTGTGGCTGGCGGGAGGCGGCGCCGTCCTGGCCCTGATCGCCTTCGTCGTCCTCGGCCCGGTCGCCGCCGGCACGGCCGTACGCGTCCTCGGCAGCCCCGTGCACCGGCTGCGGGGCGTCACCGGCAGCCTCGCCCGCCGCAACGCCCTGCGCAGCCCGAAGCGGACGGCGGCGACCGCCGGAGCCCTGATGATCGGTGTCGCCGTGGTCTCCCTCTTCACCGTGTTCGGGGCCTCCCTCAAGGCGACCATGGACCAGACCGTCTCCCGCTCCTTCGCGGGCGACGTGGCCGTCAGCACCCCCTCCTTCGGCGCGGGCGGCAGCGGACTCAGTCCGAAACTCGCCCCGGCCCTCGGCGCACTGCCCGAGGTGGACACGGCCGTCGGGCTCGGCCGGGGAGTCGCCGAAGTCGACGGGAAGGGACGGGCGTTGACCGTCACCGACCCGGTCGCACTGCGCCGCACCTTCGACCTCGGCACCGTCCAGGGCGAACTGGGCGCCCTCAGGACCGACGGCATCGCGATCACCCGGCAGGAGGCGGACCGCCGTCACCTGGCCACCGGCGACACCACCCGGCTCGCCTTCACCGACGGCGACGAGAAGACGTTCACCGTACGGGCGGTCTACAGCCGCTCCGAACTCGCCGGCGACTACGTCATCACCCGCGCGGCCTGGGCCCCGCACCGCACCCAGGACGCCGACACCCTGCTCGCCGTCTCCTTCGCGGACGGGGTGAGCACGGCCGAGGGCAAGGCGGCCGTGGAGAAGGTCGCGGCCCACTACGGCAACCCCGAGGTGCAGACCCGCGACGAGTACGCGCGGTCCTCGGCCGGCGGCATCGACATGATGCTCACCCTGGTCTACGCCCTGCTCGCCCTCGCGGTCCTCATCGCGCTGCTGGGTATCGCCAACACGCTGACCCTGGCGATCCACGAACGCACCCGCGAACTCGGCCTGCTGCGGGCCGTCGGCCAGACCCGGTCCCAGTTGCGGGCCATGGTCCGCTGGGAGTCGGTCCTGGTCGCGGCGTTCGGCACGGCGGGCGGTCTGGCCCTCGGCGCCTTCCTCGGCTGGGTGCTGGTCCGGGCCTCCGACGGGGCGAGCGACAGCGCCTTCGCCTTCGCGCTGCCGCCCGCACGACTTGCCGTGGTGGCCCTGGTGGGCGTCACGGCCGGAGCTCTCGCCGGGCTGCGCCCGGCCCGGCGCGCGGCCCGTCTGGACGTGCTGCGGGCCATCGCCACGGAGTGACGTACGCCCGAACGGCGTACCCCCCGGGGACCGGTCACCGTCCCCCAGGGCCGGGCACGCCCCGAGGGTGACGTCACCGCCCGGTCAGCCGACGACGGCCGACCGGGCGGGGGCATGTGCGGGCCGCAGATCGTCCACGGAGACGACCTCCGTGAACCGGGGCGCGGCCTGCTCCCGGGGCGTACGACGCGGCGGACGCGCCGACAGCTCCCGGGTGGCGACGGGGGCCGGCAGCGTGAACCACACGACCTTGCCGGACTCGCCGTCCGGCCGGGCGCCCCAGCTCTCGCTCACCGCCGCCACCATGGCCAGACCGCGCCCGCAGGTGGAGAGCGCCTCGTCGTCCACGGCCCCCACGACGGGCAGGCGCGGATCGTGGTCACGGACGGAGACGGTGAGCCGGTCGAGCAGCAGCTCCATCTCCACGACGCACGTCTTGTCGGGCTGCGCGTGCAGGTGGACGTTGGTCAGCAGCTCCGTCACACCGAGCGCGGCGCGGTCTATGAGCGGATCCATATGCCAGTAGCGCAACTGCGCCGATACGATTCTGCGGACCTGGCCGATCCGCGACGGCAGGGCCTGAAGCTCGACCGTGCAGTGCCTGTTCGGGTTGGTGATCACGGCTGCGACTCCCCGACTTAGGTCCGGAAGAACACGGGATTCGGATCGAGCAGAGCGTCTGCGCAAGGCGGCCGCCTGCTGTCGTGGCCGGCGGGCTGGTTCGCAGCGTTATCGCCGGTAAACCCAGAGTGACGTGAGACCAGAGTGGCGCAGGGGCCGCGGTGCCGCAACTCGCGTGGGCCCGCTCACCCGTCCGGCCCCCTAGGCCTGCGCCGGCTCAGCCGCCGCGCCCCGCCGCCCTGCGCACGGCCTCGATGAAGCGGCGCGCCGCGGGTGGTCCGGGCTCGCCCGGCGCCGGGTCGTGGTCGCCGAGGGTCAGCAGATAGCGATGGCCGTTGAGGTCCGCCAACGCCCGGTCCTCCGGCGCGAACCAGGGCCTGGAGGCGCGGACCGCCTGCACGGGCGCGCTGTCGATCTCGCTGCCGTAGCTGGTCAGCAACTCCAGCCTGCCGTCGCTGATCCGGACCTGTCCGGCCCGGGTGAGCGAACGCAGCCGCTTGCCGATGCGCACGCCCGTGGCCGTGAACTCCGGCTCCGCCATGCCTCCCCGCCCCCTTGAGTTCCTGGGCGAGCCGAACCGTGCACCCGCGTGGGTCGTGATCCAGCCCGCGTCGTGATCGAACCCGTCCTCGGTCCAGTGTGCGCCCCCGTGCGGGACCCGCGTCCGGACCGGCGTCATCGCCCCGCCCGGACCTTCGCCCGACCCGGTGCAGTCTGCCCGCGCCCGGCGTCGAGCACCAGTGCGCACGACACCTCGGTGCCACCCGCCCGGAGCATTCGCCGGAATGCGCCCCCGTGCACTTAAAGCCGCCCCCCAGGGCCGCCTTTGAGGCCCTCAAAGGTGTGTTTATGCAGGTGAGAAGCGTGTGACTGGTGCTTATGATCGGTGCGTCGACCGCGCGGACCACCGTCGGCGCGAAGCCCCAAGGAGCCCAGCCGTGACCACCCCCCAGCCCGGCAGGACCGGTGCCACGCTCGACGTCGACCGCAGCGACACGGCCTACCGCGACTGGCTGAAAGAAGCCGTCCGCAAGGTCCAGGCCGACGCCAACCGCTCGGCCGACACCCATCTGCTGCGCTTCCCGCTCCCCGAGAAGTGGGGCATCGACCTGTACCTCAAGGACGAGTCGACCCACCCCACCGGAAGCCTCAAGCACCGGCTCGCCCGTTCGCTCTTCCTCTACGGCCTGTGCAATGGCTGGATCCGGCCGGGCCGCCCGGTGATCGAGGCGTCCAGCGGTTCGACGGCCGTCTCCGAGGCGTACTTCGCCAAGCTGATCGGCGTCCCCTTCATCGCGGTCATGCCGCGCACGACGAGCGCCGAGAAGATCCGCCTGATCGAGTTTCACGGCGGCCGGTGCCAGTTCGTCGACGACTCCCGCACGATGTACGAGGAGTCGGCCCGCCTCGCGGCGGACAGCGGCGGCCACTACATGGACCAGTTCACCTACGCCGAACGGGCCACGGACTGGCGCGGGAACAACAACATCGCCGAATCCATCTTCCGGCAACTGGAGCTGGAGCGGTTCCCGGAGCCCGCCTGGATCGTGGCCACGGCCGGCACCGGCGGCACCTCCGCGACCCTCGCCCGGTACGTCCACTACACCCAGCGCAACACCCGCGTCTGCGTCGCCGACCCGGAGAACTCGTGCTTCTTCGAGGGCTGGACCACCGGCGATCCGGACGTCACCTGCGACTGCGGCTCACGCATCGAGGGCATCGGCCGGCCGCGCATGGAGCCCAGCTTCGTGCCCGGCGCCGTCGACCGGATGATGAAGGTCCCGGACGCGGCCAGCGTCGCCGCCGTACGCGCCCTGGAGCGGGCCAT
The DNA here is from genome assembly GCF_045161545.1 of Streptomyces sp. NBC_00637. Taxonomy (NCBI): domain Bacteria; kingdom Bacillati; phylum Actinomycetota; class Actinomycetes; order Kitasatosporales; family Streptomycetaceae; genus Streptomyces; species Streptomyces sp. NBC_00637. The sequence goes on from NZ_CP109046.1 coordinate 7,635,956, forward strand.
CGGCCGCAAGGCGGGCGGCTCGACCGGCACCGGACTGTGGAGCGCGCTGAAGATCGTCGCTGAGATGGTGGCCGACGGCCACCGCGGCAGCGTCGTCACCCTGCTCTGCGACCCGGGCGACCGCTACCTCGACAAGTACTACTCCGACACCTGGCTCGCCGAGCAGGGCCTGGACATCGCCCCCTACACCACCGCGATCGAATCGCTGCTGGCCACGGGCGTGTGGCAGGCCTGACCCGGCGGTACGCGCGCCCGGCGGACCGGCCGGGGCGGGGCCGGGCGCTTCAGGGGGTGAGCCGGCGGTCCAGCGCGGTCACCGCGTTCCGGAACGACCGCCCCAGACCGGCCCCGGCCAGCCGAAGGACCGCCCGCAAGGCGACGTTCCCGTCGGCGCCGAACGTCCACTGCACCCGCGTACCCGCCCCCGCCGGCGACAGCCGCCACTCCTCGACCAGCGCGCGCAGGCCCGGCGCGTTGGTCACGTCCACACGGTAGGCGTAGAGCTCCGCCTCCTTCGCCACGAGCACCGTCTCCCGGAAACGCCCGCCGCCGGTGAGCCGTACGTCGCGTCCCGCGCCGTCGTCCAGAGGCCGGATGGACGTCACGCCCGGGAACCACTGCGCCCAGCCGGACACGTCCTCGGCGAGGGCACGGAAGACGCGCTCGGGGGGAGCGGACATCTCCCGGGTGAAAACCAGCCGTACGGGAGCGGACTCGACGAAGGCGAGTCCTTCGGGACGCAGCCGGTGAGCCATGTGCGCGACCTCCTCAGGGCGAGGAAACGGGTGCGTCACCCTAGCCGCAGGCCCCTCAGATGTCTGTACCCTCACCGGGCTCGCCCGCGACCACCAGCCGCCGCAGATGCTCGGAGACCTCCACACGGGCCGCCTCCGGCAGTCCCGCGTCCGTCACCAGCGTGTCGACCTGCTCCAGCGCCGCGAACGAACTCAGGCCCACCACACCCCACTTGGTGTGGTCCGCGACCACCACGACCCGGCGCGCCGACTGCACCAGGCGCCGATTGGTCTCGGCCTCCGCGAGGTTCGGCGTCGACAGACCGGCCTCGGCCGATATGCCGTGCACACCGAGGAACAGGACGTCGAAGTGGAGCGCCGCGATGGCCTGGTCGGCGACCGGACCCACCAGCGAGTCGGACGGCGTACGCACCCCACCGGTCAGGACGACCGTGGCCGCGCCCTGCCGGGGGCCCGAGGTGCGCTGCGCCACGTGGAAGACATCGGCCACCCGCACCGAGTTCGTCACCACGGTCAGATCCGGCACGTCCACCAGGTGGTGGGCCAGCGCGTACGTCGTCGTACCGCCCGACAGCGCGATCGCGCTGCCCGGCGCGACGAGTTCCGCCGCCGCCTTCGCGATGTCCTCCTTGGCGGTCAGCTCCAGACCCGACTTCGCCTCGAAGCCCGGCTCGTGGGTGCTCGCGTCCACCACCGGCACCGCACCGCCGTGCACCTTCTCCAGGACACCCTGGCGCGCCAGCGCGTCGAGGTCGCGGCGCACGGTCATGTCCGACACGCCGAGCTTGCGGGTCAGCTCGTTGACCCGTACGCCGCCCCGGCGGCGTACCTCGTCCAGGATCAGGGCGCGGCGCTGCTCCGCGAGGAGGTTCTGATTCTCACTCACGTACGCTCCGGTCCTTTCCCTCGACCCGTCCGACAGGCCCGCTCACCTGCTCCGACGAGGCCGTTCTCGCCGATTCCGGTGCGGGGGCGTCCCATCCTCGCACGGCCGGCTCACAGCTGGTCCACCACCCCGACGCGTGCATGCCACTCAGCTGTGGAGTGGGCGTTCCCCAGCGGGGCCGGGGAGGTTCCGTGACGGGAGGTGTATCACGCCCTGGAAGTGGCGATCCTTAAGTCCGCACGGACGCATGTCGAAGGCGTGTCACGGGGGAAGTGCGAACAGTGGAACGTGCCTCAGCGGACAGAACGGCCCTGGAACTCCTGGTCCACGGCGTGGGCGGCGCCACGCCCGAGAAGATGCTGAACGACCCGCGCACGGTGCGGATCACCGGCGACGACACGGCGGCCGTGTTCCGGCGCGCGGACGACGTCGGCGCGGAGACCGGCCCCGCCGACGACCGAGGCCGCGCGGCCCCGGTTCCCGAGGCCTATGTCTGGTCCAACCTCACCTCCGGCAACGGCACCCGCGCCCTGTGGCTCCTGCTGCTGCCGTTCATGGTCGTCAACCTCGCCCACTGGATGCGCCCCGCCGCACGCGAGGGCCTGCGCGCGGTGCGTCTGTACGGACTGCTCGTGCGGCTCGCGGCGCTCAGCCTGACCGTGCTGCTCGTCGCCGCGGCCTGCGAGGTCGCCCTCGACCTGACCGCCTGGCAGTGCGCGGGCACGACCGCGTGCGCCGAACGTCACTCCTGGCTGGGCTTCCTCTCACCGGCGGTCTCCGACGGCGGCTGGTGGAGCCTGCCGGGCCGCCGGCTCGCCCTCGCCGCCCTGGTCCCGACCGCCCTCGTCGGGCTCCTGTGGTACCTCTCCCACCGCACCTGGCGGGCGTACGAGTCCCAGGAGCCCCTCGACCGCGCCGCCGAACCCGAGAACGGCCCCGGCCACACCGCGCTGGGCCGGCCCGGCTTCTGGTACGGGCGACGGCTGGTGGCCCGCCTGCGCGCGGCACACACCGCGGCGGGACTGCTGACCGTGGCCGCCGCGGTCGGCACGGCGGCCGTACGACAGGACCGCCGGCCCGGCGGCCCCGCCCTCCTCGACGCCCTCGGCCGGCTGCTGGAGGCGTCCCTGGTGGCGGGCGCGCTGGCCACGGTGTGGGTGGTGTGCCGCCGGGGCCGCAGCGAGCACCGCCTCGACCGCCGTATCGACGCGCACCTCGTGCACCGGCTGCCGTCGGCCGCCCTCGTCCTGCTCGCCCTCACCCTGGTGTACGCCGGATGGGAGCGCCCGGGCTGGCACTCCGACGGCAGGCTCCCCGGCGACGCGACCTTCGGCGGCCTCGCCCTCGCCCAGGGCGCCCTGGTGATCGCCCTCGCGGCCGTCGCCCGCGTCCTGCACCACTGCCCGCGTGAGCGCTCCGCGTCCGCGCCGGCGTCCGCGCCGGAATCCCCGCCCGCGGACGGGGACACCGCCGTCGAGCGGGTTCAGCTCGCCCAGCAGGAGCGCTGCGCCCTGCGCGGGCTCGGTGGGCCCGCTGTCGCGATGCTGGCCTGTGCGCTCGGCGGGGTGATGTCCGGCGGAGTGTCGCAGCGGGTGTCGGACTGGCTGGACGGCACCGGGACCTTCCTCGACGGACCGCCCGTGCTGCTGATCTGGCAGGCGGCCGTGATCCCCGTACTGCTCGTCGTCCTGCTGGTGCTGTGCGCACTGCTCGCCCGGCAGACCTGGTCGCTCACCCGGGCCGAACAGGAAGCGGTGGGCCGCGCCTACGGTGTCGGGCGAGGCGACCCGGCCCGCACCCGTCGCATCGCCCGCGCCCGCGCGATGGCCACACTCACCGACCGCGGTCCCCTCCTCGTCGCCGTGATCTCCACCGCGACGCTGCTTCTGGGCGCCGGCGCGCTCGTCGGCGCCTTCGGCACCGGGAAGACCCCGGTCCGCGCCGGGGACGGAGCCCCGCCCTTCGTCCAGGGCGTCGCCCAGACCGCACAGGCGATGGGCTCCTGGCTCATCGGCCTCGGCTTCGTCCTCTTCGTCACCTGGGGCCGACGCGCCTACAAGGACGCCTCCGCGCGGCGCACGATCGGCATCCTCTGGGACGTCGGCACGTTCTGGCCGCGCGCCGCGCACCCCTTCGCCCCGCCCTGCTACGCCGAGCGTGCCGTCCCCGACCTGACCTGGCGGATGGCGAGCTGGACCCGCGCCACGGGCGGACGGCTGGTGATCTCCGGTCACTCCCAGGGCAGCGTCCTCGCGGCCGCCGCGGCCTGGCAGCTGACACCCTCCGACCGCAAACGGGTCGCCCTGCTCACCTACGGCTCACCGATCGAGCGCCTCTACGGCCGCTGGTTCCCGGCCCACTTCGGTCCGGCCGCGCTCGCCGCCCTGCACGAGGACATCGCCTGCTGGCGCAACCTGTACCGGCTCACCGACCCCATCGGGGGCCCGGTCCGGCTGACCGGCGACGACTGCGGGCCCCAGGTGGACCGCGAGCCCCTCGCAGACCCGCTGGCGTACGGCCGCGACGAGGAACACCCGCTGCCCGCGCCCATCCTGGGCCACTCCGACTACCAGGCCGACCCGGCGTTCGCGCAGGAGCGCGAGAAGCTGCTGGGCCGGCTGCGACCGGAGCTGCCCGTGCAGCGCGCCTGAACGGATCAGGGCAGCTCGGGCAGGTCCTCCGCGTACAGCAGGGTCAGGTCGTCCTTGTTCGGCTCCGCCACCTGGGCGACCCGGCTCGCGTGCCGTTCCACCATCGCCTCGAACGTCTGGCGCGCGGTACGCCCGTTGCCGAAGGCGGGTCCCTTGGGAAGTTCCGTGAAGTACTTGCGCAGGGCGTCCGCGGTGCCCGCGGCGAGCCGGTACTCGTGCTCCTCGGCCTGCTGTTCCACGATCCGCAACAGCTCGTCGGGACCGTAGTCGCCGAAGGTGATGGTCCGTGAGAAACGGGACGCCACACCGGGGTTGACCGAGAGGAAGCGCTCCATCTCCGCCGTGTAGCCCGCCACGATCACCACCACGGAGTCCCGGTGGTCCTCCATCAGCTTCACCAGGGTGTCGATGGCCTCCTTGCCGAAGTCGCGGCCCGCGTCCTCCGGCGACAGCGCGTACGCCTCGTCGATGAACAGCACACCGCCGTGCGCCCGTTGGAAGGCCTCCTGGGTGCGGATCGCCGTCGAGCCGATGTGTTCGCCGACCAGGTCGACGCGGGACACCTCGACGAGATGGCCCTTCTCCAGGACGTCCAGGGCGGCGAGGATCTCGCCGTAGAGACGGGCGACCGTCGTCTTCCCGGTGCCGGGGGAGCCGGTGAAGACCAGATGGCGCTTGACGGACGCGGCCTTGAGCCCGGCCTGCTGACGGCGCCTGCCCACCTCGATCATGTCGATGAGGGCCCGCACCTCGCGCTTGACGCTCTCCAGACCCACCAGCGTGTCCAGCTCGCCGAGCACGTCCTTGGAGGAACGCGTCGACGGCTCCGGCTCGCCGGCGGCCCGCCGCGCCTCCGGCTCGGTGACCCGCTGCTCGGGGACCGCACCCAGCAGACCCGGTGATGGGGAGGTCGCCTGCACCACCGTCTCCGGCGCCGTCGCGGCCCCGGCCGCCCGTACGCCCGCGCTCTCGTCGCCGGTGCAGTCCTCGACCACGGGACCGGAGCCCGAACCCGCGTCCGCCCCGGCGTCGGCGAACTCGTAACCGCCGCGCGCGCAGCGCTCCGTACGGCACTTGCGCAGCGTGGTACGGCTGCCGTCTATCACGTGGAAGCCGTAGCCGCCGCTGTTCGTCACCCGGCAGTTCAGGAAGGTGCCGCGGCCGCCGGCCGACACGTAGAATCCGGCCTCGGCGGGGGAGTCGACGGTGCAGCGCTCGACGGTGGGATCGGCGCCCTTGGTGACGATCACTCCGGTCTGCGTGCTGTCCACGGTGCAGTTGTTGAGCGTGCCGCCGCTGCCGTGGTCGCGGAACCACGCGCCGGTCGCCGCGTCCCGGATCCGGCAGTCGTCGAGCTGGGCGGTCGCCCCGTCGCTCACCGACACGGCCGTGTTGCGCACCTGGGACAGGTCGCTGTCCACGACGTCCGCGCGGGAGCCCCGGTCGAGGACGAACAGGGCGTCGGGCACGTCGTGCACCCGGCAGGAGTCGAGGACCGCGGTGGCGCCGTCGCTGACCCAGACGGCCGGGTAGTCGCCGGTGCTGTCGAAGATCTCGCACTGGTTGGCGTCCACGCGGGTGCCCGGGTCCCACACCGACAGCCCGTTGCGACCGAACTGACGCACCGTCGTGCGGGTCAGCGTGAGTACGGAACGGGAACGCAGGTCGACCGCGTTCTCCGGGATGTCGTGGATACGGCAGTCGGCCAGGGTCAGCACGGCGTCCGTGTCGAGCGTGACGCCGTCGGACGTCGTGCGGTGCACATCGCAATCGGTGAGGTGCGCGGTGGCCCGGGCGGTGATCTGGACACCGCTGCCCCTGACCTCGTAGACCTCGCAGCCCACCGCCTCCAGTGAGGAGTTGTCGCCGGTCGCGCTGAGACCCGCGCCCGACGTGTGGTGCACCCGGCAGCGCTCCAGCCTCGGGTGGGCTCCGCCGCGCACCGAGACGCCGGCCTGACCCGCCGCGACGACCTCGCACTCCTCGAAGACCCCGCCGCCGCCGTCGACCACCGCGATGCCGATGCCCGCGGGGTTGTCGACGGTGCACCGCCGCACCGTCGGGCGGGCACTGCCCCGCACCTCGATGCCGGCCGCGGACCGCGTGACGATCCGCAGGTCCAGCAGCTCCGGGGTGCCCTCCTCGACGAGCACCGCGGGCGCGGCCGCGTCCTGGCCCTCCACGTGCAGGTCCTGTACCACCGCCGAGGCGCGCACGGTCAACGGCACCCCGTCCAAGGGCGCGAGGCGCACGGAACCGGGGGAGCACTCGGGGCCGCGCAGTGTCACCGACCGCTCCACGACCAGGTTCTCCCGGTAGGTTCCCGGAGCGATGGTGAGGACGTCACCCTCGGCCGCGGCCTCCAGGGCGGCGGCGAGCGACGCGTACTCACCCGTGCGGCGCCGCCACCTCGATGTGCCGGTGTGCGTCACCTGGACCGTGCCCTGTGCCATGGCGTTGATGTGCCCCCACCTCGTGGTACGCGGGTTGATGCCGAATGCTTCGGCCGGACCACCGTAGCGTGCGCGCGGGTGGTGGGTTGACCAGAGACGGAAGGCCGTCAGCTGCCGGTGCCGGTGCGGCCCCAGTCCGGGCCCGCCCGGTCCCAGGCCTGGTCCCAACGGGCGTGCCGGCGACGGACCATGCGCCAGACGATCACCCGCCGAGCGCCCTCGACGGCGCCCGCGGTGAGCAGGGCCGAGCCGAAGCCGGCGAGCACGGCGTGCGTCGTCGCCGTGGCGGAGTCCAACGGGCGGGCCACCAGGGCACCGTGGCCGTCCGTCCATATCGCGAAGTGGTCGCCGCCGTGCGGGGTTCTCAGGCCCGCAAGGATCGTCCCGTGCCGTGCCGTGCCGTCCGGCGCCGTCCAGTCCGCGACGACCCGGGTGCGGGCCTCCCGGCCGGTGGCCGTCTCCGGATCCACCTCCAGCGGCGAACCGGCCACCTTGCGCACCACGGTGGCCGTGATCTGGTGGCGGGACTGCCGCTGCTCGTGCACCGACTGCTGGAGGGCGCCCTGCGCCACGGCGCCGACCACGGAACCCACCACGGGCGCGACGAGGAGGATCAGCAGCAGGGCCGACAAGGCCACCCACGCCTCGACCAGATCCGTCGTACGGCACAGCGGGTTGTGTCGCCAGCGCCAGATTCCGCCGATCGCTCGCACCGCCCGCACCCCCTTCCCGCTCCGTGATAACCCCCGTTGGAGCCGTTCACGCGCGAGCCCGGGGAAAGAGAGAGCGAAATCACCAGAGCCCGGGACCTCTCATGAACTTCTCACCCGATCCCAACGCTTCGGAGCCGGGCGGGGGTTCCCACGGATCGTCCCGGCGTGCGAGCCGGGCCGGAACTATGCGATGACGCGCACCGGATCGCCGATCCCGATCGTGCCGGGACCGAGCGGCACCAGGTTCTGTCCGAAGATCAGCTTCCCGCCGAGGCGCCGATGCCGGCCCAGGGTGTGGAGGGGCTCCCTGCCGCGTGTCGCGGTGCCCTGATCGGTGGTGGTCACGACGCATCGGCCGCACGGCTTGGCGACCCGGAACTCGACCTCGCCGACGGCGAGGCGCGACCAGCCGTCCTCCGCCCACGGCTCGGTGCCCGTCAGCACCAGGTTCGGCCGGAAGCGGTTCATCGGCAGGGGGCCCTCCGCGGCGTGCTCGCCCTGGGCGATCAGCGAGTTGAGGGCGTCGAGGGAAGCGGTCGTGGTGACCAGCAGCGGATATCCGTCGGCGAAGGTGACGGTCTCGCCGGGCCGCGCGTACCCGGGATCGACGGGCCGACGGGTCGCGGGGTCGTCCATGTGCACCAGCCGTACGTCGGCGCCGAGGTGGGCGCTGCACCAGGCGTGCGCGGTGTCGTCGGCGAGGACCCCCTCCACCTTGTCACGGAAGATCTCCATCGACACCGTGCCCACCGGCTCGGGCACCGGCACGGTCAGCGGCTCCAGACCGGGCGCGGACAGACGGACGCCGCCGCCGGGCAGAAGCTCGGCGGCGGCCAGCGCGAGGCGCGGCTGCTGACGTTGTGTGACGACCTTTCCCCCGTGGTCGATCAGCGCCCAACGTCGGTCCCCGGCCAGCCCCCAGGGCTCCACGACGGCCTCCCGGGGCGCCTGGCCCCGGAACGCCTTGACCGGATGGACGTGAATCGACAGCAGCTCCGCTTGCATGGGGCCATCCTGCCAGGTGGCAGCGACGACCCCCTGGGCTCAGTATCCCCGGTACTGCTGGTTGTACGGATCCTGGTACTGCGGCGCGGCGGGCCGGGGCGCGGCCGGGCGCATGGCGTCGTAGCCCGTGCCGGGGCCTCCCTGGCGCGGCTGCTGCTGCGCCTGGGGCCCGGGGTAACCGCGCGGCGCGACGGCCTGCGGCGGGATGTACGCCGCCGGAGCCTGCTGCAACGGCGCGGGCTGGTACGCCTGCGGGTAGCCGTAGGACTGCGAGGGGCCCGCCGGGAGGGCGGGCAGCGCCGACGGCAACGCGGGCAGGTTGTTGCTGCCCATGTCGTACGCGGCGGGGACCCGGATCGGGGCGATCTGCGGGGTGCCCCGCTCGGCCACGAGCGAGTCGTAGATCGGGGTGTCCGGGAAGGAGGCGTAGTAGCCGCCGCCATAGGTGGAGCGGGGGGAGGTCATGGCACATAAGGTAAGCCCACGATGTGCTGGTTGGGGAGACCGATAAGAGGGTTGATTTCCGTGTCCGCAGTGGCTTCGGACCCCCAATGCGAGCGAACTTGGGAAAAAAGGACGGCGAGCGCCCTCCCGATCGTGTAAAGGCCGAGTTCCGAGCGGGTTACCGGCGGTTGGTCAGGGCTGATCCTGCGCCCCCGATGGGAGTTCGGCGCCCCGCGGAATAGGTTGGCCGGAAAGACCACCCGAGGGTGCCGAGGCGCGCGGCCCGGTGCACTGACACGCGATGGGGGCGTACATGTCAATGTCGAAGGGGTCCAATGCTCCGGTGCCGACCACGGCGCTGCGGGTCGAACTGGGCTGGGGCTCGGGAACGGGCGTTCCGGACGCGGACGCGTCGGCGCTGCTGCTGGTGGGCGGCAAGGTCCGGTCCGACGCGGACTTCGTCTTCTACAACCAGCCGGCCCACTCCTCCGGAGCCGTCCGCCACGAGGGCAAGCGCGACGCCGGGGGCCGGGTGACCGACAGCCTTCTCGTCGACCTCGCGCGCGTGGAGCCCGCCATCGAGACCATCGTCCTGGCGGCGTCGTCGGACGGCGGCTCGTTCGGCCAGGTGCCGGGCCTCTACATCGAAGTACGGGACGCGGCGCAGGGCACCGTCGTGGCGCGGTTCGACAGCGCCGGCGCGACCGTGGAGACGGCCTTCGTGCTCGGGGAGTTCTACCGCCGCCAAGGCGCCTGGAAGTTCCGGGCGGTCGGACAGGGCTACGGCAGCGGCCTCGAAGGCCTGGCCACCGACTTCGGGATCACCGTTGACGAGCCGCAGCAGGCGACCGCCCCGGCCCCGCCCGCCCGCCAGGCGCCGCCTGCCCAGCCGCCGACCATGCCCGCCTTTCCGGCCACGGTGCCCCCGCCCGTCCACCAGGCCCCGCCGCCTCCGCCGCCGGCCCCGCCCGTCGCACCGGTCCGGCTGACCAATGTGACACTGACCAAGGCCGCCCCCTCGGTGTCCCTGAGCAAGCAGGGCGGCACCTCGGGCGCCCTGCGCGTGAACCTGAACTGGGAGGTGCGCAAGCAGTTCTCCGGGTGGGGCAGCAAGCGCGGCCGCGCGGTCGCCATGCACAACGACCTCGACCTCGACCTGTGCGCCCTGTTCGAGCTCGCCGACGGCCGCAAGGGCGTGGTCCAGGCCCTCGGCAACGCCTTCGGCGCCCTGCACCAGCCGCCGTACATCCACCTCGACGGCGACGACCGTACCGGCGCAGTATCGAGCGGTGAGAACCTCACCGTGAACCTCGACCGCAAGAACGACTTCCGGCGCATCCTCGTCTTCGTGACCATCTACGAGGGCGCCCGTTCCTTCGCCGACCTGCACGCCACGGTCACGCTGCAACCTCAGTTCGGCGCCGCGATCGACTTCTCCCTGGACGAGTGCACGGTCCCCTCGACCGTGTGCGCGCTGGCGCTGATCACCAACAACGGGGGTGACCTCGTCGTCCAGCGCGAGGCCCGCTACCTCGTCCCCGAACGCGGGGTGAGCCCGCAGCGGACCGTCGACCACGCCTATGGGTGGGGCATGAACTGGACGCCCGGCCGCAAGTAGCGGCCCTCCACGGCCGGGGCCCCGTCACCGGGGCCCGTGAGCCGACGGCTCAGCCCTCGTCGGCGAGGGGGTCCGGACGGGAGTAGGTGCGGCCCTTCCAGGCCGCGCCGCGCCCCCGGTAGTGCCGGACCGCGGAGTCGACCGTCATCAGCAGATAGAGGAACGCGGTGAACGGCAGCAGCGGGGCGAGCCACAGCGGCTGACGGTAGTACCGCAGCATCGGGACGTACGTCCCCGCCATCACCAGCCAGGACAGACCGCCGAGCGCCGCGGTGGCCGCGGCACCGGCGGCGAGCCCGCCGAGCAGGGCGAGCGGCGGCACCAGGTACACCAGCGCGAGGCCGAGGACCGTCCCGGTCAGCAGGAGCGGACTGTGCCGCAACTGCGCGTAGGCACTGCGCGAGACCATCCGCCACAGGTCGTGCAACCGCGGGTACGGGCGCACGCTGTCCACGCGGTCGGCCAGCCCCAGCCAGATATGGCCGCCCGCGCCCTTCACGGCCCGCGCGAGGGCCACGTCGTCGATGACGGCGTGCCGGATGACGTCCGGGATCCGCACCCGTTCGGCCGCGTCGGCGCGCAGCAGGACGCAACCGCCCGCCGAGGCCGCCGTCCGCGCCCCGCGACGGCCGATCCGCCGGAAGGGATAGAGCTGCGCGAAGAAGTACACGAAGGCGGGCACCACCAACCGCTCCCACAGGCTCTCCACCCGCAGCCGCGCCATCTGGGAGACGACGTCGAACCCCCCGGTGCGCGCCGCCGCCACCAGCTCCCGCAGGCTGTCGGGCCGGTGCGCGATGTCGGCGTCCGTGAGGAGGAGGTACTCGGGTTCACGCGCGCGTGCCAGACCGATGCCGTGCTTCACCGCCCACAGCTTCCCGGTCCAGCCCGCGGGAGGCTCGCCCGGTGCCTCCACGGTCAGCGGAAGCCCGCCGTACCGCCGGGCGAGCGTGCGCGCCAGTTCCCCCGTGCCGTCGGAGCTGCCGTCGTCGACGAGGAAGATCTCCGCCTGCCCCGGGTAGTCCTGCGCGAGCAGGGAGGGCAGGCTCGCGGGCAGCACCGCCGCCTCGTCGCGCGCGGGGACGACGACACAGACGGACGGCCACTCCCGCGGCTCCTCCCGGGCCGGCAGCCTGACGTCCGTGCGCCAGAAGAAGCCCTGACAGAGCAACAGCCACAGCCAGGCGGCCAGACTCACGGCGGCGATCCACACGTTGGCGCTCACGCGCGCAGTCTGCCCCACGCCCCCGGGCCGCAAGAGCACATCGTCTATGGTGGCCGGGTGAAGATCGCGCTCATGGACTCCGGAATCGGCCTGCTGGCGGCCACCGCCGCGGTATGGCGCCTGCGGCCCGACGCCGATCTCGTGCTCTCCCTCGACCCCGACGGCATGCCCTGGGGCCCGCGCACCCCGCAGGACCTCACCGAGCGTGCCGTGGCCGTGGCCGAGGCCGCCGCCGCGCACCGGCCCGAGGCCCTCATCGTCGGCTGCAACACGGCGACCGTGCACGCCCTGCCCGCGCTGCGGGCCCTCCTCGAACCCGGCATCCCGGTGATCGGCACCGTCCCGGCGATCAAGCCGGCCGCGGCCGGCGGCGGTCCCTTCGCGATCTGGGCCACCCCCGCCACCACCGGCAGCCCCTACCAGCGCAACCTCATCCAGGACTTCGCCGGTGACGTCACCGTCGTCGAGGTGCCCTGCTGGGGACTGGCCGAGGCCGTCGAGCACGCGGACGAGGCGGCGATCGACGCCGCGATCACCGCGGCCGCCGCCCTCACCCCCGAGGAAGTGACGACCGTCGTCCTGGGCTGCACCCACTACGAACTGGTCGCCGACCGCATCCGGGCCGCCGTGCAGCGCCCCGAGCGGCCGCCGCTCGTCCTGCACGGGTCGGCCGGGGCCGTGGCCGCGCAGGCGCTGCGCCGCATCGGCGCGGGCCCCGCGCCCGAGGCGGCGGCGCCCGGCACCGTGACGGTCCTCCTCAGTGGCCGTCCGGGCGGTCTCCCGGCGCCCGCCCTGGCCTACGCGGAAGGCCGGCTGCTGGAGGCCGTCAGCCCCGCCCGGTGACCGACGGGCCCGGAGCGGGCCTGTGGGGCGGCCGACCGGCCAGGCGGAGCAGTCACCCTGCGCGACGTGCTGGCGGCGCAGCGAAACCTGAGTAATCTCATGAATATGAGGGACCACCCCCACGACGAGAGCATCCCGCTTCCCGACGTCCCGCATGCAGACGCCCCGCATCCCGACGTGTGGACCGGGCGTGCCACCAACCGGTTCCAGTGGGTGCTGGCGCTCGTCGGCGCCGCCTGCATGGCGCTCGGTATCGCGCTCGCCGTCGGATCCGCCTGGACGTCGGGTATCGCCCCGCTCGCCATGTCCGTCGTCGGCTGTATCGCCGCCGGGCTGCTGGTGCTGTTCGGCACCCTCGCCTTCGTCCATGTCGATCTGAAGCTCGACAAGGAATCCCTCGAGGTGCGCTGCGGCCACATCGGGCTGCCGCGCCGGCGCATCCCGCTCGCGCATGTCGCCGGGGCCGACTTCGAACCACTCGTCACGCCGCGCCACTGGGGCGGCTGGGGCTATCGCTGGCGGCCGGAGAAGGGCACGGCCGTCGTGGTCCGCCGGGGCGAGGGCGTGGTCCTGAGGCTCTGGGACGGTCACACGTTCACGATCACCGTGGACGACGCGGAGTCGGCGGTACGCGTCATCAGGGAACGGCTGCGGACGGGCGCCCCCGGCTCGACTCCCTGACCGCCCGCGGCACGTGCCGCCCAGGTCAGGCGGCCGGGCGGTCGCCGTGGCGCATGTTCCGGCCGAGCTCCGGCCGGGCCTCGGGCACCCCGGGCTCCTCGGCCAGCGGCCGGGCCGTGGCCAGGCCGGCCAGCAGTCCCGCACCGACCGACACCGTGGTGAAGCTCAGTGCGTTGCCGATCGCGGCGACGGCGGCCAGAGCCGTGAGCGCGGCCCCCGCGGTGAGGACGACCGGGGTGGGGCGCGGCGCGCGCCACAGGGCGAACAGCACCCAGCAGAAGGCCGCGGCGAGCAACAGCACACCGGCGACCCCCTGCTCCGCCGCCAGTTGCAGGGGCGCCGAGTGCGGCTTGCCGTCGGGCAGTGTGGACCGCGCCGCTGTCACGCTCAGCTCGCCGAAGCGCCCGGGGCCCACGCCGAGGCCGGCCTCCCGGTGGGCCATGCCCAGGGCGTCGCGCCACAGATCGACCCGGTGCGCTGTCAGCTTCCCCGTCGGTGAACCGGCGAGGCCGCCGGGCAGCGCGTTCCCGGCGAGCGCCCAGGTCAGACCCGTCACCAGGGCGGCGGTCACGGCCAGGGCCGCGAGCGCAGGCCCCCGGTGGCGCATCCGGCCGGCGGCCAGGGAGCACAGCAGCACCGCGCCACAGGTCACCACGGCCGTGGTCGAGCCCAGCAGGGCCCCGGTGACCACGGTGCCTCCGGCCAGTAGCCACAACCCGGAGCGCAGCGCCGGCGAGGAGGCCGCCCGGGCGGCGCAGCACGCGGCACCGGCCGACAGGGTCAGCACCGCGGCGGTCGCACCGGCATGGCCCAGCGGGGCGACGGTCTCGGGGCCCGGGACGAGCCGGGGCCGGGCCACCGACAGGGCGAGCCCCGCCAGCGCCCCCGCACAGGGCGCGGCGACCGGCAGCAGCACGCCGAGGATGCGCCCCGCCGCATAGCCCGCGGCCACCGCCAGCACCGCGAGCAGGACACCCTCGGGGCGTCCGCCGTGCACGGCGGCGGTGACCAGGGACCAGAGGGCACAGCCCCCCAGCACGGCCACGCCCACCGCGTCAGAAACGTTTCGTCTGTCCCCGTCCGCGTCCGTGCCGGCCGCGGAGGTCATTCCCGTGGAACCCACCCGTCCCCCCGAACCCGGTCGCCCCCCGACCGTGACGGACCCCGTCGCCTGCGCGCGACCGGGGCACTGGCACACCGTAACGGCTGATGGGCGGTTTGTGGATGAGTTGCGCCGGGTTGTGCGGGAAGCGGAGGCCGCCCATCGGACTGCGCTGTCGGCCAAAAGGTGACTCGCCGTACACTCCCGGAGTGACCGTCACCGCAACTCCCGTGGGCCAGCCGGACCAGCAGGAGCCCCAGGCCGCGCGGGCCCCGCGCGGCGCGCGGCTCCTGCGCCTCGTCCCGGCCGCCGCAGCGGCGCTCTCCGGAGTGCTGCTCTACGTCAGTTTCCCGCCGCGCACCCTGTGGTGGCTGGCGCTGCCGGCCTTCGCCGTCCTCGGCTGGGTGCTGCGCGGGCGCAGCTGGAAGGCGGCCTTCGGACTCGGGTACCTCTTCGGGCTGGGCTTTCTGCTGCCGCTCCTGGTGTGGACCGGCGTCGAGGTCGGCCCCGGACCCTGGCTCGCCCTGGTGGTCATCGAGGCCGTCTTCGTCGGGCTGGTCGGCGTGGGCGTAGCGGCCGTGTCGAAGCTGCCGGCCTGGCCGCTGTGGGCGGCGGCGCTCTGGATCGCCGGCGAGGCGGCACGCGCGCGGGTGCCCTTCCGCGGCTTCCCCTGGGGCAAGATCGCCTTCGGCCAGGCGGACGGCGTCTTCCTGCCCCTCGCCGCGCTCGGCGGCACCCCCGTACTCGGCTTCGCGGTCGTCCTGTGCGGCTTCGGCCTGTACGAGGTGGTACGCCTCGTCCTGGAGCGGCGGCGCTCGGGCGAGGTGCGGCGCTCGGCGGCCGCCCTGGCCCTGCTCAGCGTCGCCGTCCCGGTCGTCGGCGCCGTGGCCGCCCGCTCACTGGTCAGCGACGCGGCGGAGGACGGCACCGCGACGGTCGCCGTCATCCAGGGCAACGTGCCCCGTCTCGGCCTGGAGTTCAACGCCCAGCGCCGGGCCGTGCTCGACTACCACGCGCGCGAGACGGAGCGCCTGGCCGCCGAGGTCAAGGCGGGCAAGGTCGCCCGGCCCGATTTCGTCCTGTGGCCCGAGAACTCCTCCGACATCGACCCCTACGCCTACGCCGACGCCGCCGCCGTCATCGACAAGGCGGCCAAGGCGATCGACGCCCCCATCTCGGTCGGCGGCGTGGTCGAGCGGGAGGGCAAGCTCTACAACGAGCAGATCCTGTGGGACCCGGTCGAGGGACCGACCCAGACGTACGACAAGCGGCAGGTCCAGCCGTTCGGCGAGTACCTCCCGCTGCGCTCGTTCATCGGCGCCATCAACGAGAACTGGACCTCCATGGTGGGCCAGGACTTCAGCCGGGGCACCAAGCCGGGCGTGTTCGACATGGACGGGACCAAGGTCGGCCTCGCCACCTGCTACGAGGCGGCCTTCGACTGGGCCGTCCGCGACACGGTCACCCACGGCGCCCAGCTGATCTCCGTACCCAGCAACAACGCCACCTTCGACCGCAGCGAGATGACCTACCAGCAGCTGGCCATGTCGCGGGTCCGCGCCGTCGAGCACAGCCGCACCGTCACCGTGCCCGTGACCAGCGGCGTCAGCGCGATCATCATGCCCGACGGGAAGATCACCCAGAAGACCGGCATGTTCGTCGCGGACTCCCTGGTGCAGAAGGTGCCGCTGCGCTCCTCCGAGACGCCGGCGACGAAGCTCGGCATCCTGCCCGAGATCGCGCTGGTACTCGTCGCCCTGGGCGGCCTGGGATGGGCGACCGGCACCCGGGTGCGGGCCCGTCGCAGCCCCACCGACTGATCCGACGGCCCGGATAGGGTCGCCGTATGCCGACTCCTGAGTTCATCACCGAGATCCGGGCCTCCGCGGGCCACCAGCTGCTCTGGCTCCCGGGCGTCAGCGCCGTCGTCCTCGACGACGAGGGACGGGTGCTGCTCGGCCAGCGCGCGGACAACCACCAGTGGTGCGTGATCTCGGGCATCCCGGAACCGGGCGAGCAGCCCGCGGACTGCGCGGTGCGGGAGGTGTACGAGGAGGCGGGCGTGCACTGCGTCCCCGAGCGCGTCGTCCTGGTCCGCGCCGGTCGGCAGGTGGAGTTCCCGAACGGCGACAAATGCCAGTTCATGGACGTCACGTTCCGCTGCCGGGCCGTGGGCGGCGAGGCGCGCGTCAACGACGACGAGTCGGTCGACGTCGGCTGGTTCGCACTCGACGCGCTGCCGCCGATGCAGGACCGGCAGCTGTTCCGCATCAAGCAGGCGCTCTCCGACGAACCCACATGGTTCGAGACCACGCGTTCCGAGTGAAGTGTGTGCGGTGACCACATGGGGCGAGGCCCCGGCTCTGCCTAGGCTCGTCGCATGACTTCGCCCCAGGCCGCCGCTGCCGGCCCCGCCACCCACCCGCTCGACCTCGGCGGACGCACCGCCCTGGTCACCGGCGCGGCCGGCGGCATCGGACGAGCCTGCGCGCTGCGGCTCGCGGCCGCCGGGGCCAAGGTCCGGGCCGTCGACCGGGACGCGCCGGGACTGGAGTCGCTCGCCGGGAGCGCGGCCGGTCTGCCCGGCTCGGTCGAACCGTACGTCCTGGACCTCACCGACCTGGACAACGCCGAACGCGCCGCCGCCGGGACCGACGTCCTGGTCAACAACGCCGGACTCCAGCGGGTGGCCCCGCTGGAGGAGTTCCCGCCGGACGTCTTCCACACGGTGCTCACCGTGATGCTGGAGGCGCCGTTCCGGCTCATCCGGGGCGCCCTGCCCCACATGTACGGGCAGGGCTGGGGCCGCATCGTCAACGTGTCCTCCGTGCACGGACTGCGCGCCTCCGCCTACAAGTCGGCGTACGTCGCCGCCAAACACGGACTCGAAGGCCTCTCCAAGACCGCCGCCCTCGAAGGCGCTCCCCACGGTGTGACCTCCAACTGTGTCAACCCCGCCTATGTGCGCACCCCGCTCGTACAGCGCCAGCTCGCCGACCAGGCGCGCACCCACGGAGTGCCCGAAGAACGCGTACTGGCCGACGTACTGCTGCGGGACAGCGCCGTCAAACGGCTCATCGAACCGGAGGAGGTCGCCGAGGCCGTCGCCTACCTGTGCGGCCCGCAGGCGTCCTTCGTGACGGGCACCTCGCTGGTCCTCGACGGCGGATGGACCGCGCACTGAGCGCACCGAACACCCTGCCCGCCCCCACCGGCGGAGTTGTCCACAGGGCTGACGGGGCGGCCCGGCGATGAGGAATCCTGTGAGCATGTCCCGCGATCACCTGAAGGGCGCCACGGCAGCCCCCGGTCCCGCCTACGACGCCGACGCGCCGTTCCTCGAGCTGCTCGCCCGGGGCGCGGCCGCCGAGGCGTACGACCGGCCCGTGCTGCTCGCCCGCGCCGAGGGAGGGTCCGGCGAGCGGATCGCGGCACTCGAACACGCCAAGCTGCTCGCGCTGCGGGTCCGCTCCGAGCTGGAGGGCCGACGCCGGCGGGAGGCCGAGCTGTCCGCCCTCTTCGAGACGGCCCACGACCTCGCCGGCCCACGCGACGTGGACGCCGTACTCCAGGCGATCGTGCAACGCGCCCGCTCGCTCCTCGGCACCGACATCGCCTACCTCAGCCTGCACGACCCGGCCAGGGGCGACACCTACATGAGGGTCACCGAGGGCTCGGTCGCCGCCCGCTTCCAGCAACTGCGCCTCGGCATGGGGGAGGGGCTCGGCGGCCTGGTCGCCCAGACGGCCCGCCCCTACGTCACCGACGACTACTTCCGCGACGACCGCTTCCGGCACACGACGACCATCGACGCGGGCGTGAGCGACGAGGGACTGGTCGCGATCCTCGGGGTCCCGCTGATGCTGGGACCCCACGTCATCGGGGTGCTGTTCGCCGCCGATCGCCGCGCCCGGGTCTTCGAACGGGAGCAGATCGCCCTGCTCGGATCCTTCGCCGCGCTCGCCGCGGCCGCCATCGACACCGCCAACCTGCTCACCGAGACGCGCTCGGCCCTGGCAGGCCTGGAGCGTGCCAACGAGATCATCCAGGACCGCAGCGCGGTCATCGAGCGCGCCTCCGACGTCCACGACCGGCTGGCCGAACTGGTCCTGCGCGGCGGCGGGGTGCACGACGTGGCCGCCGCGGTGTCCCAGGTGCTCGACGGCACGGTGGAGTTCCTGGAGAGCGCACCGGCCGCGGCCGTGGAGGCCTCCCGCGCGGAAGGCCACGCCGTCCGTCATGAGCACGACTGGATCGCGGCGGTCGCGGCCGGCGGGGAACTGCTCGGCGCGCTGGTGCTGCGGGGCCACCCGGACCTCGACCCGGTCGACCAGCGCACCCTGGAGCGGGCCGCGATGGTCACCTCCCTGCTGCTCCTGGCCAGACGTTCCGCTGCCGAGGCCGAACAGCGCGTGCGCGGCGAGCTCCTCGACGACCTGCTCGAAGCCCGCGAACGCGACCGTGACCCGCGCCTGCTGCGCGAACGCGCCGCCCGGCTGCACGCTGACCTCGACGCGACCCATGTCGTGCTCGCCGCCCGCCTCGACGCAGCCGCACCCGACGCCGACCAGGAGGCGGCCGCGCGACGCCGTCTGTGGTCGGCCGCCTCCCACCTCGCCGCCACCCGGCACGGTCTGGCCGCCGCCCGCGACGGCGGCACCGTCCTGCTCCTGCCGCTCGAACACGGCGACACCGCGACCGAGTTGGCCCGCCGTACCGCCCTGCACCTGGGCACCGCCGTCCACGCGGCGGTCACCGTCGGCGCGTCCGCCCCGGTGCGGGGCCTCGCCGCCGACCCGGACACGGTGGTCGCCGCGTACGCGGAGGGCCGCCGCTGTCTCGACGCCCTGCGGCAACTGGGCCGTTCCGGCGACGGGGCCGCCGCCGAGGACTTCGGCTTCCTGGGACTGCTCCTCGCCGGCGACCGTGACGTGACCGGTTTCGTGGACCGCACCATAGGCCGCGTCGTCGCCTACGACGAACGACGCGGCACCGACCTGCTGCGTACCCTCGACGCCTACTTCGCCTCGGGCATGAGTCCGGCCCGCACCAAGGACGAACTCCACGTCCACGTCAACACGGTGGCCCAGCGACTCGAACGCGTCGGCCGTCTCCTGGGCGACGACTGGCAGAGCCCCGCCCGCGTGCTGGAGATCCAACTCGCCCTGAGGCTGCACCGGTTGGCGACTCCGGCACCGCGCTGACCGGCCCCCGTACGCACGCGGACGGCGTACGCGTACGGGGACGGCGGTGCGGCGACCACAAGGACGGGATCAGACGGCGCGCGCGTCCGGCGCCGGGGCCTGGGTGTGTTCCTTCCGGGGGTGCTCCGCGCGCTCACCGGGGTCGCCGTCGGCCATGTCGTCGGCGGTCACCTCGTCCGCGGTCAGGTCGTCGGCGGTCAGGTCACGGTGCCGCGTCTCCTTGGCGACCCCCACGGCGAGGACCGTCAACAGGGCCGCGGCGATCACGTAGAGGGCGATCGGGGTGGAGCTGTCGTAGTCGGCCAGCAGCGCGGTGGCGATCAGGGGCGCCGGCGCCCCCGCCGCGACCGAGGCGAACTGGGCGCCGATGGAAGCGCCGGAGTAGCGCATCCGGGTCGCGAACATCTCGGAGAAGAAGGCGGCCTGCGGCGCGTACATCGCCCCGTGCAGGACCAGCCCCACCGTCACGGCGAGCACCAGACTGCCGAAGGTGCCGGTGTCGACCAGCGAGAAGAACGGGAACATCCAGAGCCCGATCCCGACCGCGCCCAGCAGATACACCGGCCGTCGCCCGACCCGGTCGGACAACGCGCCCCAGGCCGGGATCACCGCGAAGTGCACGGCGGAGGCGATGAGTACGGCGTTCAGCGCGGTCTGCTTGGAGACACCGGCCGAGGTGGTCGCGTACACGAGGATGAACGCGGTGATGACGTAGTAGGAGATGTTCTCCGCCATACGCGCGCCCATCGCGACCAGCACGTCGCGCCAGTGGTGCCGCAGCACCGACACCAGCGGCAGCTGCTCCGCCCCCGCCTCCGCCGACCGCGCCGCCTTACGGGCCTCGGCCTGCGCCAACGCCTGCCGGAACACAGGGGATTCGTCGACAGACAGACGTATCCACAAACCGACGACCACCAGCACGCCGGAGAGCAGGAAGGGAATCCGCCAGCCCCAGGACGCGAAGGCGGCGTCGGAGAGCACGGCCGTGAGCAGGGACAGCACACCGGTCGCGAGCAACTGCCCCGCGGGCGCGCCGGTCTGAGGCCACGAGGCCCAGAAACCGCGCCGCCGCGCGTCTCCGTGCTCGGACACCAGCAGAACGGCTCCTCCCCACTCACCGCCGAGCGCGAACCCCTGGACCAGCCGCAGCACGGTCAGCAGTACCGGGGCGGCGCTTCCGACGGTCGCGTGCGTGGGCAGCAGCCCGATCGCGAAGGTCGCCCCGCCCATCAGCAGCAGACTCAGCACCAGCAGCTTCTTGCGCCCGAGCCGGTCGCCGTAGTGCCCGAAGACCAGAGCGCCGAGCGGCCGCGCGGCGAAACCGACGGCATAGGTCAGGAACGACAGGAGCGTGCCGACGAGCGGGTCGGAGCCCGGGAAGAACAGCTTGTTGAATACGAGCGCGGCCGCCGACCCGTAGAGAAAGAAGTCGTACCACTCGATGGTCGTGCCGATGAGACTGGCGGCGACGATGCGCTTGAGGCTGGCTGGGGTTGGGGGAGAGGTGGTTGCGGAGGCCATGAGCGCCACTTCCTCGTGTGCGGTGGGGACGGTAGATGTCCGGACACCGTAGGAACGCGCAGGTCAGGGGCACATGTGGTGGGACAACACACTTTGCGGGCCGAGGGTGCGCGCCGCCCCCATGACGAAATCACGGGTGTGGCTCTCGCCGTTGCTGCGGGCCTTTCGCTGACGACGGCCGCCGCGGCGACCACGTGACCGGCGGGAGCCGCAGTCCTGTCCCGGGCCCGAGTGGTCACCCACTTCGACCCGGCCAAGGGCCAGAGGCCGGAGAACGCCGTCATCGGACCCGACGGCTCCGTGGACGTGACCTTTGCCGCCGACCGACGCGAGGGCCCTGTCCATGTCGACCGTGCGCGTGGACGAACGGGACCTCCGCGTGGCCCGCCTCGCGGAGGACAAGAGGTGGCCGCGTGCTCTACAGCTCGACGGTGGTGCCGGGTTCGAGACGGGTGATCGCGGTGCCGGTCAGGCCGTTCTCGCCGAGCAGGTGGGCGACGGAGTTCTGGCCGAGGTCGCTGAGCATGAGTTCGTGGATCTGGATGACGCGCTCGGGCTTGAGGGCGCGCACGTAGTCGGCGGCTTCCCCGAGCTTGGTCCACGGGCCGCTGGTCGGCAGCAGAAGGGTGCGGACGGGAGCGTCGGGCGCGAAGTAGGCGTCGCCGGGGTGGTAGACGGCTCCGTCGTCGAGGAGGTAGCCGACGTTGTCGGGGCACGGGATGTCGGCGTGGATCAGCGCGTGGCGGTGACCGTGGACGGTGGCGCTGAAGCTGCCGACGGTGAAGGTGTCGCCCGCCGCGACCGCGTGGACGCGCCCGTCTCCCCCACCCAGAGCGGCCGCGACGGCGGCCGTGCCGTAGACGTGCAGCCGGGGCTGCGCGTCGAGGGCGGCGGCGACGAGCTTCTCGTCGAAGTGGTCGAAGTGTTCGTGAGTGATCAGCACCGCGTGGGCCTGTGCCACCGCCTCCGCCGCGTCCGGGGTGAAGGCGCCCGGATCGATGACCAGACGTGTGTCGTCCTTCTCCAGGGTGACGCAGGCGTGGGCGTGCTTGGTGAGCTTCACCGTGAATCCTTTCCGGCGGAACAATCTCTACAGCCAAACTGTACACCTTGGGTGTACATCGAGTGCGCTCGAAGCCGTCGTTCACCCGGCTGCGGCTGCGTTCGGTGCGGCTTCACCGCAGAGCGCCCCGCAGGCGCCCCACGGACACCCCCGCAAGCAACCCGCAGAGCAGTCCACAAGGCGACCCGCGAGACGACCGCAGAACAATGCACCCAATGTGTACAGTTTGGTTGCCGAAAAGGGATAGGCTGGTGCGATGGACGACCATCAGCTGGCCGAAGATCTCCGCCTGGCCGTCGGAGAGCTCGTCCGCGCGGTGCGCCCCGCCGACACGATGCCCCCCGGCGAAGCCGCGGTTCTCGGTTATCTGGACCGCAACGGCCCGCTGACCACCGCCGACATCGCCCAGCAGCGGGGAGTGAGCCACCAGTCGGTCGCCAAGGCGGTCAAGGAACTCCTCGGTCAGGGCCTGGTGCGGGCCGAGGCTCACCCCAGCGACGGGCGCAAGCTGTTGCTGCACCTCACGCCGACGGGAAGCGGCCGACTGGCGGAGGAGCGCCGAAGGCGGGAGGACTGGCTCGGAGCCGCGATCCACGACGTCCTCGGCGCCGACGAGCGGAAGGCGCTGGCGACGGCGGTGCCCCTGCTGGCTCGCCTGACCGCGCACCTGAAGGCCAGGCAGGGCCTGCCCGATCCCGCACGGCCCGTGCCGCACTTCACCCAGGACTGACCGAGTCGGCGGCACCGGGCGCCCGAGCCGCGACGGAGTCGGGCGCCCGGCCGCACGTACCCGCACCCGCACCCTCGTCCACGGATGTGATGCGCGTCACTCCCCGGGTGTCGCGGGTGGGGCATGCGCGATCCTGATCGGAATGGACGCTCGTTTCCTCGGGACAGCCGAGCTGGCCGAAGTCCCGTCCGTGGCGGTCGTGGTCGACGTCATGCGTGCTTTCACCGTGGCTGCCTGGGCCTTCGGTCGGGGGGCCGAACGGATCGTTCTGGCCGAGTCGTTGGACGAAGCCCTGGTGCTCAAGGCTCGCCACCCGGAGTGGGTGACGCTCAAGGACGGCCCGCCCGCGCCCGGGTTCGACACCGTCAACTCGCCCGGCCTGCTGCGGACCCTGGACCTCGACGGAAGGACCGTGGTGCAGAAGACCACGGCAGGGACGGTCGGCGCCCTTGCGGTCAGGGAGGCGCAACTGGTGCTGTGCGCCGGCTTCGTGGTGGCGGAGGCGACGGCACGGCTGCTGCGGACTCGCGGGAGCGACAGCGTCACGTTCGTGGTCACCGGCGAGGACGGTCAGGCCGAGGAAGACCTGGCGTGCGCCCAGTACATCGCCCGGAGGGTGACCGGGGCCGGGACGGGGCCCGCCGGAGAGGACTCTGCCGAGTTCCTCCGCCGCGCAGCCGGCTCGCGCGCCGCCGTCGAGCTCGCGGAGGGTGTGCGTCAAGGAGTCCATCCCGACGACGTCGCCCTCTGTCTCGAGCTCGACCGGTTCCCCTTCGCCATGGTGGCGACCTCGGAAGGCTCCCTCATGGTCCTGCGGCCGTGCACCGTGCCTCCACTGACCGGCGACGCTTCGGCCTGATCGACGGCGAGGTCCCGCTCTCACCCGGCGCATGACGAACCACCCGCCTGCCTCCGGGCGGGCGGGCCGTGACCCGTCGAGATATTCCTTGACGTGAATATTCCTGATGGAGAATACTGGTCTCCATGGACGCACTCCTCGCCGCGCTGGCCGACCCGGCCCGTTGGCGGCTCGTGAGCCTGCTGGCCGAGCGGCCCCGCCCGGTCGGTGTGCTCGCCCAGCTCGCCGACGCACGCCAACCGCAGACGACCAAGCACCTCCAGACCCTGGAGCGTGCCGGCGTCGTCACCTCCCAGCGGACCGGTCAGCGCCGTATCTACGCACTGCGGCCCGGCCCCCTCCGGGACCTGGCGGCCGAGCTCGGCCGTCTCGCCGATCTCGCGGAAGAGGCGGATGGCCCGCACGCGACGCACCACCGCCACGGGCTCCACCTCCAGGCGGAGCGGCTCGCCGCACAGGAGCCGGGGTGGGCCGACGACCGCTCCTTCACGTTCCGGCGCTCACTGGCGGAACGCCCCGAGCTCGTTTGGCGCCACCTGACCGAGTCCGCCCTGCTCGCGCACTGGTGGACCCCCGACGACCTCCGCGTCTCCGAACTCGTCTTCGAGGCCCGGCCCGGTGGGCGGATCGTCCAGGAGTACCGCGATGCCGAGGACACCGACGACTGCGACCAGGTCGCCGGACGCGCGGAGGGAGTCGTGGACGACGTACGCCCCGGCGAGCACCTCGCCTACCGGCTCTCCCCGCTGCTCCCCGACGGGCGTCTCGCCTTCACCGCCCACGTCGAGCTGAGCCTGCGGCCCACCGACGGCGGCACGGACCTCGACGTCCACTGGCGGATGACCGACAGCACCGTCGAGTCCGCGGACTTCGTCGCAGGCATCGAGATCGGCTTCGGCCAGAGCCTCGACAAGCTCGCGGCGACCCTCGGCGCGAACTCGCGCAGCACGGACAGCACCGACACAGACACCAGCGAAAGCACCGGCAGCACAGGCAGTACCGGCAACAACGACACAAGGAGCGCGCAATGAGCGAGCAGATCGTCGGCCGTCGAGTCGTGACCAACATGGCCCTCTCCCTCGACGGCCGTTACGCCGCGCCGGACAACCCCGAGGACATGAGCTGGGTGATGCCGTACGCCGTGACGGACGTCGCCCGCGACCACCTGACCAGTCTCTGGGAGCCGGCGACGACGGCCCTGCTCGGGCGGGTCAACGCCGAGGGCTTCCTCGGCTTCTGGCCCACCGTCATCGGCATGGAGGGTGTCGACCCGCGCGACGAGGGCTTCGCGAAGTGGCTCGTCGACACCGACAAGGTGGTCCTTTCCTCCACGCTCGACAAGGCGCCGTGGGAGCGCGCGACGATCGTCGACAAGCCGGCCGCCGAGGTGGTCGCGGACCTCAGGGCCGCCGAAGGCGGCGACATCCTCGTGCTCTCCAGTGCGAGCGTCGTCAAGGCGCTGCTGGCGGCCGGTCAGGTCGACCGGCTGGCGCTCACGGTCTTTCCGGTCTTCCTCGGCGGTGGGCCGCGCCTCTTCGACGACGGCCTGCCCGCACATCAGTGGACGCTCGTATCCCAGAGCGCGGGCGAACACGGCACGTCGGCCCTCGTCTACGACCGGGTCCGCTGAGGGTCAGAGGGGGTGCGGGCGCCCCAGTCGAGGCGGAGCACGGCGAGGTCGTCGGAGTGTCGGCCGGCGTTCAGTTCGTGGGTTTCCTTGATGAGCAGGTCGACATGGGCGGCCGGGTCCGCCGACGGCATGCTTTCGATCAGCGCGAGCAGTCCCTCGACGCCGAGCCGTTCGTTCGTCGCCCCGTTGTGTCCCTCCGTGAGGCCGTCGGTGTAGAGGGTCAGGGCCCCCGTGGCCGGGAGCGGTATGACGGTGGAGGGCCAGCTGCGCAGGCCGGGCACGATGCCCAGGGCGACGCCGTGCGCGGCGGTCAGTTCGCGGGTTCCCTCGGCCGTGGTGATGAGGGGCTCGTGATGCCCGGCGAGGTGGAGCGTGGCGCTGGCGGCGTCCTGGTCGAGGGTGAGGAGCGTGCAGGTGGCGAACAGTTGCTGGTTGCCGCGTTCGGCGATCAGGATGCGTTCCATCAGATGCAGCAGGTCCTCGCCGCGATGTCCGCCGAGGACGAGGGAGCGCCAGGCGATGCGCAGGCAGACGCCGAGTGCCGCGGCGTCGGGGCCGTGGCCGCTGACGTCGCCGACGACGGCGTGCAGCAGTCCGTCGTCCCCCTCCACCACGTCGAGGAAGTCCCCGCCGAGCAGGGCCATCTCGGCGCCGGGCAGATAGCGGGAGGTCACCCGCACGGTGGAGGTGTCGAGCATCGGCTGGGGCAGCAGGCCGCGCTCCAGGCGGGCGTTCTCCTCCGCTCGCAGCCGGGTGGCCTGGGCTTCGGCGCTCGCGCGCTCGGTCTGGCTGCGGTAGACGGCGTAGCGCACCGTCCGGTGCAGGAGATCCGCTTCGACCTTGCCCTTGACGAGGTAGTCCTGGGCTCCGGCGGCCATGGCGTCGGTGCCCGCCTGGGCCTCGGACAGCCCGGTCAGGACGATGACCGCGGTGTGCGGGGCCAGCTGCCGTACGGCGGCGACCGCGTCTATGCCCGACACGTCGGGCAGGTGCAGGTCGAGGAGGACGCAGTCGATCGGGGCGCCGGCCAGCTCGGTGCGGGCGTCGGCCAGAGTGGTGCGGGTCGTCAGCCGGAACCGCAGTCCCGTGTCGTACAGGAGCTCCTCGACGAGCAGGGCGTCGCCCTCGTCGTCCTCGATCAGAAGGATGTGGTACATCGGCTCGTCGGACGCCGCCGCGTGACCGGCTGTCAGGCTGGTGGTCATCGTGCCTGCTCGGTGCCGGAGCGGTCGGCCTCCGGCATGGTGGAGGGGCCGGGGTTCGCCGGCGGCTCGGGTGCCAGGGTGAAGGCGATGCGGGTGCCGTCCCGGTGGTCGGTGTCGACACCGATGGTGCCGCCGTGGAACTCGACGATCTTCTTGCACATCGCGAGGCCGATCCCGCTGCCGGAGTAGGCGTCCTTGGTGTGCAGCCGTTGGAAGATCACGAAGACCTTGTCGGCGTATTCCGGGGCGATGCCGATGCCGTTGTCGGTGACCGTGAACCGCCACAGATCGCCGTCCCGGGCCGACGTGACATGGATCCGAGGCGCTTCGCCGGGACGCCGGAACTTGACGGCGTTGCCGATCAGGTTCTGCCAGAGCATGCCCATCTGGGTGGGGTCGGCGACCAGGGTCGGCAGTGGATCGTGGGTGATCGTCGCCCCGGCTTCCTCGATGCCGACGCTCAGCGCGGACAGGGTCCGCTCCAGCACCTCGTCCAGGTCGACGCTCTCGTGGGTGTTGTGCATCCGTCCGACCCGGGAGAAGTCGAGCAGGTCGCTGATGAGGACCTGCATGCGGTTCGCCCCGTCCACCGCGAAGTCGATGTACTGGTCGGCCCGGGCGTCGAGTTGCCCCCCGTAGCGCCGCTGGAGGAGCTGGGTGAAGCTGGAGACCTTGCGCAGCGGCTCCTGGAGGTCGTGGGAGGCCACGTACGCGAACTGTTCCAACTCGGCGTTGGAGCGCTGAAGGTCCGCGGCCTGCGCGTCGAGACGCTGACGCGCCTCCTCGCTGAAGGCCAGTTCCCGTACGAGACGGCGGCGCATGAACTCGATCTCACCGCCGAGGCGCCGCAGGTCGGCGGGGCCCGTGGGGGAGATGGGGTGGTCGAAGTCGCCCTCGGCGATGGTGCGGGCGTCCGCGCCGAGCCGGTCCAGCGGCCGGGTGATGCCGCGCCGCAGTCCTTCGAAGACGAAAGCCGTCAGGACGACGACGAGCACCGCTGCGGAGCCGAACACCACGTTCCGCAGGGCCATCGTGGACATCAGGTCGTGTCGCGCGCGCAGGCGCTCGGCGCGCAGCAGTTCCTGCTGCGCGCTCAGGGCGGCACGTACGTCGTCGAAGGCCTTCTTGCCCTCCGCCGCCCGCTCGGCGGCCAGCGGTGAGGGAGAGCCGGCGGGCGTGGCGGCGATCGGCCGCGCGATCCTCTCCTGCCACGTGGCCACCGCGTCCTGCACGGCCTTCAGGTCGTCCAGGCCGGCGCGGTCGCCGGCGAGCAGCTCGCCGAGTTGCGCGATGCTCGACTTCTGCTCGGCGAGGCCCTCCTGATAGGGAGTGATGAAATCCGCGGATCCGGTGATGCCGTAGCCGCGTATGCCGGTCTCCTGGTCGAGAAGAGCCGACTCCAGACGGACGGCCGTGGTCAGTGCGGGGGACCGCACGTCCACGAGGTCCCTGCTGATCGTCTCGGTCCGGTTCAGGACCCATGCCCCTGTGACACCGAGGAGAGCCAGCACCGCCAAGGACGCGGCCGCCCCCACGCGAAGCCAGCGCCGGGTCGTCCACGTGGAAAGCCACCGCGTATGCGCTGGTCTCTCACTGCTGGCCATTCTGCGGACTCCTCGCTGCGAACATTTGCCCGAAGGCAACAGTCAGCACACTCTAGACGGCGACAACGCCTGTTGTCGCGAGCTGCTCGCGGACCATAGAGTGCCAGGCATGCCAGGCAAGAACTTCGCTCTGCGGACCACCCCGCAGGAGACGGCCGTCATCGCGGACGCCGCGGTCGGCCGGCTTGCCCAGCGCCTCGCCCAGCGGCTGCTGGAAGGCCCTCCGCACCCGGCACAGGCCGACCCGGCACCGGACGACCCGGCACAGGCCCTGGCTCTGCTCCACGTCCTGGATCACCTTCAGCAGGCCGCCGAACGGCTCCAGCGGGAAGCAGCCGTGGCTGCCGCCCGCGCGGGAGCGGGGTACCCGCAGCTCGGCGCCGCCTGCGGCATGACCCGCCAAGGCGCCCGGCGTCGCTGGCCGGGACTTTTCCACCACTCTGACGAGAAACCCACGGAGCATCCGATGATGACCACCCCCGCCCGCCCCTTCGACGTGCTGCTCGTCGAGGACGACGTCGCCGACGCGATGCTCATCGAGGAAGCCCTCTCCGAGCGGGGAGCCCGCAACCTGGTCCAGGTCACCGACGGAGTCGCCGCTCTGGAACACCTGCGCACCCCGGGCAACCCGCGGCCCGACCTCATCGTGCTCGACCTGAACATGCCGCGCATGAACGGCCGCGAGCTGCTGAAGGTCCTCAAGAGCGACGAAGACCTCCAGACGATCCCCGTGGTCGTCCTCACCACGTCCACGGCCCCCGGTGACGTGACCGACGCGTACAGCAGCCACGCCAACGCCTACGTGACCAAGCCCGTCAACCTCGACGAGTTCGAGCAGGCGGTCCAGAGCATCGACGCCTTCTACCTCGACACCGCCACCCGCCCCCGCCCCTGAACCATCGGCTGAGGATGGCTTTGCACGGGACATGCCGATTCTGTCGGGCAGGCCGGGAGGCCACGGGCTGAGTGATGCCGTGGACGCGTGGCGGAAGTGGTGGTGCGACGCCGGCGCCGACGCGACCGCACCCCGGAGACCCGGGTCGGCTCTGGCGGTTCGGCGCGCAGGGGACGGCGGCGGCCGGGTCCGGGCCTGGAGCCGGGACGGACGGACTCTCGCCGTCGGCCTGCCGGACGGCCCCACTTTCCTCGCCCGCCGACGGGACGCATTCCGCCCGCGTGTCCCGGCCGGCTCGCCGAGCGGACATGACCCGTCTTCACTGAAAGCCCGTCAACGGCCCCGCCCCGCCCTCCTCTGCGGGCGCGGGGCCGCCGAAGGGCCCGTTCAAATTCCCCGGACACTAGAGGAAATACACGATGACGGAGATGATCTGGACAATGGTCCAGACCGTCACCTTGAAGCCTTCGATGGCGATGAGCGTACGCCAGTACCGGTCTTCGGAATTCATCGGAGTCCCACTCGACATTCGACTCTCCTCTTGATTTCCCACCCCGATCTTTCGGGGATCCTGGTCAAAGGAGAAGGCAGTTGACGGGGTGTCCAGAAGACGACCGGACGAAGAGGTGACGTCGGCGGACGAAGGGATCCGTTCTCGGACGCACCCTTCTCGCCGCATGGCGGCTGACCTAGACTGCCGTCGGACAGGTGCGGACAGGTGCGGACACTGGGTGGTTCAGTGATCGAGCGACTTGACACAGCGGATGTGGACCACGAACTTTCCTCCGCGACCACCCGCGACCAGCTGGCGGCCCTCCTCCGTGTCGTCCACCTCCGCGCGGACCACCCGTCCCTGCGGGAGCTGGAGATGCGCACTCGCAACGAGCCCGTCCGGCTCTCCAGATCCACGACGTCGGACATGCTCGCCGGCCGGCGGTTCCCGAGAAAATCGGTGCTGCTGGTCTTCCTCGGCCAGTGCGGCATCACTCGGACCGCTCCTTGGGAGCGGGCCTGGGAACGCATCGCCACCACCGAAGGCCCCCCTGTGATGAAGAGCGACGACCAGGCGGTCCGGCAACATTGCGCGGGATTGCTGGAGGCGGCCCGCCGGCAAGCGGACGAGATCGTCGCCGACGCGCGGAGGCAGGCCGAGGCGATCGTCGCCGCGGCCCGGGAGAAATGCCCTCCCACCGAAACGCCCCCTGCGCTCGAGGCGACGACGCACCCGGTGAGTGTACGTATGAGCATCGCCGAAATCCGGCGTCAGAATCCGCTTGTCTACGCTACTCAGGACGCCCTGGGGAACACCTTCGGCAAAAGCCGTGAATATCACCGGCAGGGCTGTCGCAGGACCCGGACCGTCGAACTGGCGGCTGTGACGCTGAGCGAGGCCCGCGTGAAAGGGTTACGCAGATGTCCTGAATGCAGGCCCGACGGCGTCCCGTCGCCAGCCGCCGAACGCAACGGCGTGGAACCGGAACGTTCATGACGGCAAGTGAGGCCGCCGGGGCCGATGTGAGCCGGACCTTCGAACACGCGCTGTCACGCATCGATCAGGACGTCGCCCGGGTGTCGACCGACCTTCAAGAGGCGCACCACTACATCTACAGCCGGTTCGTCCAGCGCCCCGAGGCCAGCGGCTGGCCCCAGTTCCTGGACGAGTCGGGGCCCCCGACCGCGACGGGAACCGCGTGCGTGGCGTCGTCGCTCATCCGTATGGGGGTCAAGCGCCAGGACGTCCATCTGATCGAGGCGACCGACCTGCTGTGCAGCGAGCAGTGTGCCGACGGCGGCTGGTCGAAGCCGGGATTCGCCGATCACCTGAGCCTCACTCTGGTCACCTGTCTGTCCCTGCACGCTCTGGCGGCGCTCGGCCTCTTCAGTGGACACCCGGTGGTCGACGAGGGCCTGACATGGCTCAGGCGCGCGCAGAACGACGACGGCGGATGGGGCTGTCTGGCCTGCGACGACCTGAGCGACGTGACTGCCACTGCCTACGCACTGAGAGCGCTGGACATGAGTCACGCGTCGGCGTACCCCCTCCGGCAGGTGCGCGAACGAGGAGCCGACTGGCTTGTCCGTCAACAGAACGACGACGGTGGCTGGGGCATCCGGCACGGCGAGCGTTCGACGGCCGCCCACACGGCGCACGCCGTGGAGGGGATGCAAGCCGCCCACATGCCATGGGCGTGTGCCGGGGCGCTCGACGACGCCAGGGAGTGGCTGCTCACGACGCTTCCGCAGGCGCCCCTGGTCCCGTGGATCGAGCATTACCAGCTGCCTGCCTCCATCGCCGCCGGGCTACCCCGGCGCCTGCATTCGGCCCGTCTGCGCTGGACCCACCTGCCGGCCGAGAGGTCTCTGATCGCCCTCCTGGGCCTGGGAGTCGACGTGCACCACCCCACGGTGCGTCGGCTGGTCGACGACCTCGCCCAACGGCACGAGA
The DNA here is from genome assembly GCF_045161545.1 of Streptomyces sp. NBC_00637. Classification (NCBI taxonomy): domain Bacteria; kingdom Bacillati; phylum Actinomycetota; class Actinomycetes; order Kitasatosporales; family Streptomycetaceae; genus Streptomyces; species Streptomyces sp. NBC_00637. The sequence continues at coordinate 7,667,489 of NZ_CP109046.1, forward strand.
AGGAACTCTGCTGGCAGGTCCCCGGCGTCCCGGCGGTATCGGCGTCCTGGGCTGTCCTCGAGGCGGTCAACGCGCTCAGCCGCTACCTGGAGGCGGTCGAGGCCACCCGCTGGCGAACCGTCTGCCAAGTGCTGACGGCGAACGTCATCCCGCGTATCGCGGAGCTGGAAAACGCGCAGGACGAACTGCGCCTGCGCACCGAAATACTCACGACACCACCCGCCGACGAGGGCCGTCCTGGCTGGGCGACCCTGCTGTCCCCACGCGTGCTCGCGATGGAACTGATCGCCGTCGCTCTCGGCAGCGGCCTGGTCACAGCTCTTGTGGCGGCGTCCGGAATCGACACCGAAGCCCTCCTGATCGCCTGGGGCGCCTGGGTCGTGGCGATCCCGCTGCTCGTGCTGGCCACACGACGAGGATGAGCATGCAGGAGATCTCGTATCCCGAAGTGATCGATCCGCGCCTGCACATCTACCCTTCCGGAGAAGCCGATCGACTGAAGAGCCGTCTCATCGAGCACCACGAGACCGGCATTCTCGGTGCGATCGGCCGGGAACTGTTCACTCGGATGGACACCGCGGATCTGGTCCCGATCTTCGTCCTGCGTGGTGGGCTCGCCCTCAGGGACGCCTACGTCGAGGCCGCCGGCTTCGGACCGGTCGGCATGATCGTTCCGTGGAGGGCACGGCACGCCGAGGACCCGACGGTCAGCTACGCGTCCCTTCCTGTAGTGCCCGGCGCGCGGTACGCACTGGTGGATACGCTCATCGCGTCGGGCCGCACGATCACCGCCTGTCTCCACGCCTTGCGGGTCCGGATTCCAGGAGCCCGGGTGGATGTCGTCGCCCCTTTCGTCGCCACCGTCGGCCGGGAACGCATCATCACCGACGCGGCCGACACCCACATCCACTGTGTATGGCACGCGGAGGACGTCGACGGTCAGGGGCGCATGGTCGGCCCGGGGTTCGACGTCGGGGATCTGGTTCTCGGCTGGAACGGTCGGCATCTCGTCTGGAGCGGTGAAAGGGGCGACCATGCGTGACGGGCTCGCGCACTGGGAACGTACCCGGGCACCCCTCACCGGCGCGGCGATCCTGAAAGGGTTCGGCGCCACGACGGCAGAGACCATGTCCGGCGTGGCGCTCGACGTGGGATGCGGCTCCGCTGCCGTGGCAAGGGCGCTCAGCGGTCGCTTCGACCGTGTGATCGGCCTCGACATCGATCACGCGGTACTGCGCGGCGTGCGGGTTCCCGATGTTTCGCTGATCACGGCGGACGCGGCGAGGCTGCCGTTGGCCACGGAAAGCATCGGTTACGTGTTCAGTTACGGAGCACTGCACCACACCGATCCGGAGAAGTCGCTGGCGGAAATCGTTCGAGTCACCTCTCCCGGCGGACGGATCGTTCTCATCGACTTTTCCGCGCGCGATACCCCTGGCCACCACCGGATCGGTTACACCTGGCGGGTCATCAAATCCTTCCGTAACCATCGAAATCGACTCGGTGCCGTCGCTGCGCTGCGGATCATGATGTTCCGTCTGAGTCCGCGGTGGAGATCGCATCTTCGTGCGGACGTCTTTCTGAGCGAGCGGGACTTCGTATCCGTCTACGGCGCGCTCCTGCCCGGTGCTCGCTTCTCCCACGAGGAAGGCCGAATGACCGTGACATGGAGCAAGCCCCATGCCCTTTGAGGAAAGGACGTCGACCACGCGCCCGCGCGTCGCGGTCGGCTCTACCAACCAGGCCAAGATCGACGCGATCCGGGAGGGCTTCACCCAGTCGCTGGGGCCCGTGCTGGTCGAAGGCGTGGCGATCGCGGGTGCCCCGGAACAGCCCCGAGGTGACGGTGAGACACGGAGGGGTGCCGAGTATCGTGCGGCGGCGGTGCGTGAGGCACTCCCGCAAGCCGACTACTGGGTGGGACTGGAGGGGGGAGTCGAGACGGTCGACGGCGCGATCATGGTCATGGCCTGGGTCGTCATCGCCACCACCGATCGGATCGGACGCAGCAGAAGCTCCACCTACCAACTACCCCCCTCCGCCGCCGCCGTTCTCGCGGCCGGCGGCTCACTCGGGGATGTCTCGGCTGCGGTGGGAGGCGACGACTGGCGGACGTGCGGTCTGGTGGCCTGGCTGTCCAGCGGGCTGATCACCAGGGGCTCTCTCTATGTACAGCCGGTGACCCTCGCGCTTCTCCCGTTCCTGAGCCCTTGGTCCGAGGTGCGGGAGAACCTGGCCTCGCACTTCGATGTCTCGCGGTGACGGCGTGGGACTTCTGGTCGTGGGTGACATAGCGGTCGACGTGCTGGTGACGCCCGATGAGGATCTGTGCGAAGGCGGGTACACGGAGGGGTCGGTCCTCCTCACCCCTGGAGGCTCCGGGTACAACCTCGCCCGGGCAGGCAGGGACAACGGGTTCGCTCCCGTTTCGCTGGTCTGTGGTCTGGGGGACCGGCGATCCTTCCCGGCCCGCTTTCTGGCCGAGGAACTGCGATCGCTGGGAATCGAGCTGATCAGCGACAAGACCACAGTCGAGCCGACGGGGGCGGTACTCGTCGGCTACCTTCCAGACGGGTCACGCACGATGGTGGCTGCGCCGAACGCCAATCGGAGCGCTCTCAGCGAACACGTGGTCGCCATGGCGGGCACCGTGCGGGCCCCGTTCGTCCTCGTCTCGGGATACATGCTGTTTCGCGCATCGACGAGGGAGGGCACTTTGGAGATCATGCGCCAGGCCGCGGCACGCGGCGCCAGGGTGGCCCTCGACATCGTCCCGCACTCGGTGAACCGGTGGCTCCGGCTGGAAGAACTGCGGTCGCTGCTCGAACCGGTGGACTTCCTGGCCGGCGAGCACAAGACGTTCGCGGCCTTCGGCGCCCCACCGGAACTTCTGCTCGACACTGTCCGCGGAGTACTCATGCACACCCTCGGTGACCGCTACCACGTCCACACCCGCTCGGGCATCGTGGAGGGCGGTTTTCCCCGCCCGTCGGACGCCACCGAACGGCGCGGACTGACCGACAGACTGCTGGTCTCGACGCTGCGCGAGCACTTCATCGCGTGATGACGTCGCAGGCAGCCCCCGGGCCGGGCCGCCGGCCCGCGGACTGCTCGCGGCGGTTCCCTGGCGGGATGCAGGCCACGCCCGGTGACACCAGGCCCAGGCCGACGGCGGTGATGCGACAAGGCCGCCTACGAAGAAGGACCAGAGCACCGCCCCACACACCGCTTCGTGGACGGGAATTGGGTGGCGCGCCGCTAGGTGAGCCGTTAGCTTCCGCGTGAGCGCAGTGCGTGAAGAGGCGCGACCGCGAGGGGAGCCACACGTGGAGACCGACAGTGCGCGGCCCGGCCGACTGAGGCCGCTGCTCGACCAGTTCGACCAGGCCGTCGGCATGGCCAGGGTACGGCTGTCGGGGCTTGGCGACGAGGAGTACCTGTGGGAGCCGGTGCCCGGCTGCTGGTCGATCCGGCGCCGGGGCGAAGCGGTGACGCCCAGGGCGTTCGGGCCGGGCGAGTGGGTGCTCGATCTGGGCGCCGCGGACATCCCGGCGAACGAGTACGCGGAGGTGGCCCGGCAGGCCGCCGACGGCATGACCATCGCCAAGATCGCCGAGGACTGGAGCGTGAGCACCGAACGGGTCGAGCAGATCCTCGCCCGCACCGGCGCCCCGGAGCCCGACGGAACACCGATCACGACCATCGCGTGGCGGCTCGCGCACCTGCACTTCGAGTTCGCGGGCGCATGGGAGTGGACCTTCGGTGAACGGCGTCAGGACCCGAAGCGGATGGTCGACTTCACGCCGTCCGCCGCCCTGACGCTGGAGCGGTTCTGGGCGGTGATCGACCGCTGGCGGGATAGCGTCGCCGGCGTCACCGACGAGCAGCTCGACACGGTCGGCTTCTCGCGGTACCCGTACAGCAACGACTCCGACTACCCGTACATCGACGTGCTGGCGTCCGCCAACCTCGAGTTCATCCACCACATGGCCGAGATCGCGTTGCTTCGCGACCTGTGGCGGTCCCGCCTCACCATCCCCGCGTAGGCGGGGCCGTACGGCGCTCGCTCCTCGGGGCGTCAACACCCGGGCCGAGCAGGGACGTGTCGCGGTCGGTCGGCCGGTCGACGGGGTGGCGGGTCGGTTCCGGACGCGGTGACGGCCGTCCGCGTCCGACCCGCCGCGGTCGTACGACGTCACGCACGACCTCTCGCACGACGTCCCGCCCCACGCACGCTCACGACCGGGGTCTGGCGTCCGGACCCGGACGGGCGGTGACCTCCCGGGGGGTGACGGCGGAGTGTTCCGTGGAGCACTCGACGACGACGCGGAGTGGAGCGCCGCAATCGGTGTGGTGCACGTCCAGCACGGGGCCGTCGGAGCCGAGGGCGTATGTCTCGCCCCACTGGCTCAGTGCCATCAGGACGGGCCACAGATCCCAGCCCTTGCGGGTCAGGCGGTACTCGTTGCGCGGGCGGCTGCCCGGCTCCTGGTACGGCACGGTCCTCAGGACACCGGCCGCGGTCAGCTTGCGGAGGCGGTCGCTGAGGACGGCCTCCGACAGGCCGATATGGCGGTGGAAGTCGTCGAAGCGGCGCACTCCGTTCACGGCGTCGCGCAGGATCAGCAGGGTCCACTTCTCCCCGATCACGTCGAGCGCACGCTGGACGGGGCAGTTCTCCGTGCTCGCCTCAAGCCACTCCATCCCGCCATCGTACGGCCCTGGCTTCGTCATTGACAGTCAGCCGAAAGGGAGGCTAGCTTCGCTTGAAAAAGTCAGATGGAGGCACTCGGCTGTGGGACGCACACGTACGTATCAGTGGGACGATCCGGCGATCCTGGCGGACGCCGCCGGGCGCATGGCCGGAATCGACTTCCTGCGCGAGCTTCAGGCCGGACGGCTGCCGGGACCGCCCGTCAGTCACACCCTCGACTTCACCCTGGACGAGGTGGAGCCCGGCAGGGCCGTCTTCTCCCTGACGCCCGGCGAGGAGCACTACAACCCGATCGGCAGCGTCCACGGCGGCATCTTCGCCACCCTGCTCGACTCGGCGGCGGGCTGTGCCGTCCAGTCCACCCTCCCGCAGGGCATGGCCTACACCTCGCTCGACCTGACGGTGAAGTTCCTGCGGCGGATCACCACGGACACGGGTACCGTCCGCGCCGTGGGCACGGTGATCAACGGCGGGCGTCGGACCGTCCTCGCCCAGGCGCAGTTGCTGGACGCGACGGACCGTCTCCTCGCCCACGCCACCAGCAGCTGCCTGCTCTTCCCGGTGCCTCGCACCCGGGAGTGACCCGGCTCCGGGCGGCCCACGCGGGATTCCCGGCGCCTCGCCCTCGCCCTCGCTCGGGGCCCCGGGCGGAACCGGGGCCGGGGCCGGACCGGGGCCGTGTCCGGGGAGCCGGGCTCACGCAGCGCTCGGTGCCGCCGCCAGTTGCTGCTTGACGTACCGGGTGGTCTCGTCGGCGAGGATCTCGGGCAGGCCCTTCTCGAGGCCGATGAGCGTCTGGGCGGCGACATCGGCGGGGGCGACCTTCTGCTCGGCGGGGACGCCGGCGGCCATGTCGGTGTCCATGTAGCCGACGTGCAGCGCGGACACGGTGATACCGCGGGGTGCCAGCTCCTCCCGGGTCGCGTTGGTGAGCGCCCAGGCGGCGGCCTTGGTCGCCGCGTACGAGCCGAGACCGGCCGGGTGCAGCCAGGAGAGCACGGACAGGACGTTGAGTACGGCGCCGCCGCCGTTGCGCTCGATGACCGGCGCGAACGCGCGTGTGGCCGCGAGCGGCCCGAAGAAGTTCGTCGCCATCTCGAGGTGGACCGCGTCCAGGCCGCCCGTGACGAGGGATGTGCCGGTGGAGATGCCGGCGTTGTTCACCAGCAGCGTCGCGTCGGAGGCCACGCGGGCCGCGGCCAGGACGGACTCCTCGTCCGTGACGTCCAGGCGGAGCGGGGTCACGCCGGCCAGGTCGACGGTCTCCGGGCGGCGCGCCGCCGCGTAGACCTTCGCGCCACGCTCCAGGAGCTGGGTGGCGAGCTCGCGCCCCAGTCCCCGGTTGGCGCCGGTGACCACTACGACGGCGTCCTTGAGTTCCATGTCTGCTCCCGGTGCTGTGGACCCCGGGTGAGGGGTCCGTTTGAGATGTCCGTGTTAGATGTCGGGCGACATCTAATCTGGAGCATAGAATAGATGGCAACCGACATTCAACTGAGGAGGACCGATGGGTCGTGTGTCACAGGCGCAGGCGCGGGAGAACCGCGAGCGGGTCGTGCGAACCGCCTCCCGGCTGTTTCGCGAGCAGGGCACGCACACCAGCGTGGCCGACCTGATGAAGGCGTCCGGGCTGACCCATGGCGGCTTCTACAAGCACTTCGCGTCCAAAGAGGCGCTCATCGACGAGGCCACCGCCCACGCCTTCGGCGAACTCGCCGAGCGTCGCGCGGCCGCCGGCGAGCAGGGCGCCGGGGAGCGCGCCGCCGCCCAGCGGGCGCTGATCGACACCTATCTGTCCCTCGAGCACCGCGACAACGCGGCGGGGGGATGTCCCACCGCCGCGCTCGCCCACGACATGGCCCGCGAATCCGGCGCCGACGAGGCGCATCGCGTCTACACCGAGGGAGTGGGTGACTTCGCCGAGTGGATGGCCACCGACGACGAGAACGGCATCACCCGACTGTGCACGATGGTCGGCGCACTCGTCCTGGCCCGGGCCACCAAGGACTCGCCCCTCTCCGAGGAGATCCTCGCCGCCGCGCATGCGGCCCTGACGGAAGCGGACTGATCGACCCGGATCGACGCACGCCTGGTTCGACGCAGACCTGACCGACGCAGACTCGACCCGGGGCGAGCCGGACTTCGGCCGCGCCGGATTCGGGCCGCGCCGGACTTCGGTCACCCCGTGGAGTTTGCTTGCCGGGCGTCCGGTGATCCGGTGATCCCTGCCCGTGAGACGGGCCCGATCGCGACCACCGGTCTCCTACCTCGGTCCCCCTCGCACCGGTCAGCCCACGGGAGTGGTGCGAATGGCGGCGATGTCGAACTGGAGGCGCACCTTGTCGCTCACCATGGCGCCGCCCTCGGCCAGTCGCGCGTTGTACGTCAGGCCCCATTCGGAACGATTGATGGTGGTGGTGCCGTCGAAACCGGCCCTTTCGTAGCCGAACGGGTCGGTCACATGCCCTATGTAGGTGAGTTCAAGGGCCACGGGACGAGTCGTCTCCTTGATGGTGAGGTCGCCGGTCATGCGGTAGACGTCGGGGCCCGCGAGTTGAACGGCGGTACTGATGAAGCGCATACGCGGATGGTTCGCGGCGTCCAGGAAGTCGCGGCCGACCAAATGCGCGTCGCGTTGCTCGACGCCGGTGTCGACGCTCGCGGTGGACAACAGGATCTCGGCCCGTGAACGGGCCGGGTTGCGGCCGTCGAAGTAGAGCCGGCTCTGATACTCCGTGAAAGCCCCGCGCACGGTGGTCACCAGGGCGTGCCGGACGGAGAAGCCGATACGGCTGTGCGCCGGGTCGATCATCCAGTCGCCGGTCAGCGCGGCCAGGGCGGGATTCGGCAGGCCGGCGGAGGGCATGGAGGGCGAGCCGGCGGTGTGCTGCGGAGCTGTGGGGGGAGCCGGGCGTCGTGGGGATGCGCCGCGGGTGAACAGGTTCATGGTTCACGTAGTTATCCCACCGCGGATATCGCCGCAAGCCTCCCTCGAAGCGACGGCGGATCGAATCGGTGCCGAAAGGGCCTATACGCCGTCACCGAATGACCGGCGGGTGCAAAACCCACACACGCCCGTCACTTCGTGGCCGGATGAATCCACGGACTTACATGGGCAGTTCCGTATATCGGACCTGTTCGAGGAAATCCGGGGAAATCCGCTTCCTGCTGGCTGGGGGTTGGAGAGCCGTAGTGGGAGTACGGCTGCCGGTGATTCCGATGCGCAACGACCGGCGCCAGGCGTCGAGTTCGGTCGACGCGAGATCGCCGGCCTCACGTCAAGCTTGACGGCGATGCTTCCGGACTCTGTGTCGACTTTTTTGTTGACATTTATGTTCACTTTCAGGTCGGGCTGCGGTATTTGGGTCTTCTGTCGACGGTAAGAACGCCGTCTTCCCAGGTGGGTCGCGCAGTGGGGCGAGATAGTGTCGACACCGTTGCATCGGCTGTGAGCCCGGACGGGCAGGGGGAAATGCCGCATGACCGACCAGAACACGCGCCTCGTGCTGGAGCGGCTCCTGCGGCTGCGGGACCGGCGTGAGCCGTTGGTCGGGCAGATCGCCGAATGGGTCGGCGCGGACATCGTCGAGGGTCGGCTGGAGCCCGGCCAGGATCTCAACAGCGTCGATCTGTCACGCCGTTTCGAGACCAGCCGTACGCCCGTCCGCGAGGCGCTCATGCTCCTCGAACAGGAGGGCCTGGTCGAGATGAAGGCGCGCCGCCGTCCCCGGGTGGCCGCGCCGACTCCGCAGGACATCCGCGACATCTACCAGGTGCGCAGGAACCTCCTGTCGATGCTCGCGGGTCTGCTGGTGGAGCGGGCCGGGGGCGAGGAACTGGCCGAGCTGCGCACCCGGGTCGAACGGATGCGCGTGCTCGCCGACGGCGGTGACGTGGACGGGTACTTCTGGAGCCATGTGCTGCTCCAGGAGCGGATGGCCGAAATGGTCGGCAACCCCACCCTGAAGCAGATCCTGGACTCGCTGACCCTGCGCACGCTGATGCTGCGGCACTTGAGCCTGAGCCGGGCCGGCCGACTCGCGCACAGCGTCGACGACCAGGAACGGCTGCTCCAGGCCTGTGAGGAGCGGGACGGAGAGCTGGCCTCCGCCCTGATCGCGGGGGCGACGATACGGGCGCAGCGGGCCGTGGAGGAGCAGTTGGGGCTGGGGGAGCAGGACGGCGCGGCACGTGGACGCAAGGCCGCGAACGGTCACCGCGCCGCTTCGTGACGCCGGCCGAACGCCCACCGCCCGGCACGGCTGCCGGCCGTGGCGCTCACCCGTCTCGCCGTCGGGCCCCGTAAGGCTCGTGCGCCTCCCCGCATCCTGCCGCACCCTGTCCGAGGTCTTGACGTGTACTTGACGCAGTGGCTTTATGGGAGCGCTCCCACACGCCATCCCCCACACCCCTCACATCCCCCACCCCTCTGCCGCCTGAGTTTCTGGCCTCACTCCTGGAGTCGCAGTGAGAACAGCAAGGAGCACGACGACGAGCACGGCAAGGAGCGCGAAGAAAAGCACGAAGACAAGCGCGACAAGAAGCGTGGCACCCGGCACGGCTCGGACCACGGGACCGAGCACGGCCCTGATCTCCGCACCGACCGCAGCGCAGAATACGGCCCGGTTCCCGGCACCGGCCGCAGCGCACACCAAGGCCTTGCGGACAGTCGGGCGAAAGGTGACGCGAGCGGCAAGGAGCGTGACGACCCGGGGCGCCTCACGGACGCATCCCCTGGGGAGGCTGCTGACCCGGCTCGCGGTCCTCCTCGGGCTCGTTCTCGTCGGTGCCCTCTGCCCGGCCGCCGCCCAGGCCCAGACCCGGTCGCCCGACGCTCTCGCCACCGGCCTGCACATCAGCGACGGACGGCTGGTCGAGAGCAACGGGAACGACTTCGTCATGCGCGGCGTGAACCACGCCCACACCTGGTATCCGGGCAGGACCCAGCAGTCCCTCGCCGACATCAAGGCGATGGGCGCCAACGCGGTGCGCGTCGTCCTCGCCGACGGCCACCGCTGGAGCGCCAACAGCGCGTCGGACGTGGCGACCGTCATCGCGCAGTGCAAGGCCAACCGGCTCATCTGCGTGCTGGAGGTGCACGACACCACCGGGTACGGCGAGGACGCCGCCGCCGGCACGCTCGACCAGGCGGCCGACTACTGGATCGGCCTGAAGGACGTCCTGGCCGGCCAGGAGGACTACATCATCGTCAACATCGGTAACGAGCCCTGGGGCAACACCGATCCGGCGGGCTGGACCGATCCGACCATCGCCGCGATCAAGAAGCTGCGCAACGCCGGTTTCCAGCACACGATCATGGTCGACGCGCCGAACTGGGGTCAGGACTGGCAGGGAGTCATGCGCGCCAACGCCCAGTCCGTGTACGCCGCCGATCCCACCGGCAACCTGATCTTCTCGATCCACATGTACAGCGTGTTCGACACCGCGGCGGAGATCACCGACTATCTGAACGCCTTCGTCGATGCCCGACTCCCGATCCTGATCGGAGAGTTCGGCGGGCCCGCCGACCAGTGGGGCGACCCCGACGAGGACACGATGATGGCCACCGCCCAGCAGCTGGACCTGGGCTATCTCGCGTGGTCATGGAGCGGGAACACCGACCCGATCCTCGACCTGACGCTCAACTTCGATCCCACGCAACTCAGTTCCTGGGGTCAGCGCATCTTCAACGGCGCCGACGGCATCGCCCGGACCGCCGAGGAGGCCACGATCTTCGGCGGCGGCACCCCGGGCGATACCCAGGCCCCGAGCACCCCGGGCAGCCCGACCGCCGGCACGGTGACGGCCACCTCCGCGACGCTCACCTGGACGGCCGCCACGGACAACGTCGGCGTCGCCGGCTATGACGTCGTACGGATCAACGGCTCCACCGAGACCGGGGTCGCCGCCTCGACCATCAACTCCGCCACCGTGACCGGCCTCACGGCGAACACCGCGTACACCTTCGCGGTCTACGCCCGTGACGCCGCCGGGAACCGATCCGCCCGCTCCGCCTCGGTGAACGTCACCACCGGCAGCGCGCCCGCCGTGGCCTGCTCGGTCGGCTACCGCGTCGTGGGGGAGTGGCCGGGTGGCTTCCAGGGCGACATCACCCTGCGCAATACCGGCACCACCGCCATCAGCGGCTGGAAGCTCGCCTTCGCCTTCGCCGACGGCCAGACCGTCACCAACATGTGGGGCGGGACCGCCACCCAGAGCGGCGGCGCGGTGAGCGTCGTTCCCGCCTCGTACACGTCCACCGTTCCCGCCGGCGGTTCGGTCACCGTCGGCTTCATCGGCAGCAAGGGGGCGACCAACACCGCGCCGACCGCGTTCACCCTCAACGGTGGTGCCTGCGCGACCACTTGACCGGCTCGCTCCGGTCACCCGGCCGGCGGAGCAGGCCACCGGCCGGTGCCTCCGCCGGCCGCCCGCGTGACGGGAGGTCGGGGGGCCGTTCCGGCTCTCCGGGTGGACATGGGCCCAGCCCTTAGGGTGTGCCCATGTCCACGACGCCCCGCTGGCTCACCACCGACGAACGACGAGCCTGGCTGGCCTACGTCGAGTTCTCCACCCTGCTCGCCGACCATCTCAACCGGCAGCTGCGGCGTGACGCGGGTATGACGCACGCCGACTACAGTCTGCTGGCCCACCTCTCCGCGGCCCCGGACGGCACCCTCGGCATGTCCGGGCTCGCGCAGCGTCTGAAGATCACCCGCAGCCGGCTCACCCACGCGGTGAACCGGCTGCGCGAGGTCGGTCTCGTGGACCGCAGGGAGGACCCCGCCGACGGCCGGGGCCAGCTCGCCTTCCTCACCGAACAGGGCAGGTCCCTGTTGGAGGAGATCGCCCCGGGACACGTGGAGGCCGTCCGCCGAGCGGTCTTCGACGTCCTCACCCCCGAGCAGGTGCGCCGGTTCGCGGAGATCGGGGAGGCCATCGGCGAGGCCCTGGTGCGGGCCGAGAGCACCGAGGCAGACCCCGCGGCGCTGCCCTGGCGGCGCCGCTAGCCGGTCTGGCCATGTCCGCCGTCTTCCGGTCGGGCGACTTCCGCCGGTCCGGCGGATCCACAGGGCCCGGAGGACTGCGTGGCCCGGCGTCGCCTGCGTGGCCCGGGCGGTCCACGCGGTCGGGTTGCCCGCGTCCCGGGTGCCGTCCGGCCCGCCCGGCGGGACCGACCGGCCCCCGGAATCGTCGATCGGGGCAAGGAATCGGCGACGGATCGAGAAGAACCGGTCGATGGTGCGTACCTGGGGGTACCGGGGGGCCGCCCGTCCCTCCGACCACGCCAACGATCCTAGGGACGTACCTCGTGAACGCAACCGCCGCCATCGGCGTCACCGGCCTCGGCGTGATGGGCCGCAACCTCGCGCGCAACTTCGCCCGCAACGGTTACACCGTCGCCGTCCACAACCGCTCCGCGGGCCGCACCCGCGCGCTCGTCGAGGAGTTCGGCCACGAGGGCACGTTCGTCCCCGCCGAGTCGGCCGCGGACTTCGTGGCAGCGCTCGAACGTCCCCGCCGACTGATGATCATGGTGCAGGCGGGCGCGGTCACCGACGCCGTCATCGAGGAGTTCGCCCCGCTCCTGGAGCCCGGCGACATGATCATCGACGGTGGCAACGCTCACTACGCCGACACCCGCCGCCGCGAGGAGTCCCTGCGCGAGCGCGGTCTGCACTTCGTCGGCGCAGGCGTCTCCGGCGGCGAGGAGGGCGCGCTGAACGGGCCGGCCGTCATGGTCGGCGGCTCGACCGAGTCGTACGACGTCCTCGGCCCCATGTTCGAGTCGATCAGCGCGAAGGTCGGCGGCGAGCCCTGCGCCACGCACATCGGCACCGACGGCGCCGGACACTTCGTCAAGATGGTGCACAACGGCATCGAGTACGCCGACATGCAGCTCATCGCCGAGGCGTACGACCTGCTGCGTCAGGTCGCCGGCTACACCCCGTCGGAGATCGCGGAGATCTTCCGCACCTGGAACGAGGGCCGTCTCGGCTCGTACCTCATCGAGATCACCGCCGATGTCCTCGCCCACACGGACGCCACCACCGGCCTGGCGTTCGTCGACGTGGTCGCCGACGCCGCCGGTCAGAAGGGCACCGGCCGCTGGACCGTGCAGACCGCCCTCGACCTGGGCTCACCGGTCACCGCCATCGCCCAGGCCACCTTCGCCCGCGCCGCCTCCGGCCAGAGCGCGCTGCGCGCCGCCTACGCCGGCCTCCCCGGCGGCACCACGCCCCCGCTCAGCCGCACCGAGGCCACCCGCTTCACCTCGCAGGTCGAGCACGCCCTGTACGCCTCGAAGGTCATCGCCTACGACCAGGGCTGGAAGATGATCCAGGACGCGGCCGGCGAGTTCGGCTGGAAGATCGACCTCGGTTCGGTCGCCCGGATCTGGCGCGGCGGCTGCATCATCCGCGCCTCGTTCCTCGACCGCATCCGTGCCGCGTACGCAGCCGACCCGGACCTGGTCAGCTTTCTCGGCGAGATGGAGTTCGCCATGGAGATCACGGACGCGCAGGTCCCCTGGCGGGAGACCGTGGCCTCCGCCGCCCGCCGCGGCATCCCCGTGCCCGCCTTCTCGGCCGCGCTCGCCCACTACGACACCCTGCGCGCGGAGCGCCTGCCGGCCGCCCTTCTGCAGGGCCAGCGCGACTACTTCGGCGCCCACACCTACCAGCGCACCGACCGTCCGGGTGCCTTCCACACCCACTGGGCCGAGGCCGACCGCCCGGAGACGTCGGCCTGACACACGGGAGTGGGGCGCCCTCGGCCCAGGGCGCCCCACTCCTCGGCACGGTGTTGCTCCCGGGTGGCCCATGAAGTGAGCGCCGAGGTGGTGGTCACCCTTCGAGCAGGGCCCGCAACCGCAGGGAGATCACCGGAACGTCGGGGTGTCCTCCTCGATCGTGGTGCGGGCCTCGGGGAGGGCGGAGAGGTACCCGGCCAGGCCGCGTTCCAGGCGTTCGGGCGGCCCCGGGCTGTGGAACTGGCCGCGTGCCGCCAGTGCGTCTCCAGGTGGTGCTTGCCGTGCACGAAAATCGGTGATCAGGCCGTTCTCCTGCGGCGGCAGGGTGTTGCCGGAGCAGTTCACCGCCGTGAGGTACTGCGAGAGCACCACCCGGCGCTCCAGCTCACAGACCCGCGGATCGATGCCGCCCGTGAAGCCGATCGCGGCAAGGTCGCAGGGCTGCGCCGCTCCCGAAGTCACCCTCGGGCCGTACCCGCGGCTCCTCCCGGAGGAGGAGTGGAGCGCGTCGGCTCATGCAGGGACACCAAGTGGGATTGCGAGCAGCGGCACGATGCCTCGCCACCCCCTCTCCCGTCAGGCTGGCCGTCCACCCGAAACCTGACCTGGAGACCCGTTTCCCGTGGCTACATTGCTCTACCGGCTGGGCCGGACCGCTTTCCGGCGCCGTTGGCTCGTGGTGCTGTTGTGGGCGGTGATCCTCGGCGGTGCCGGGGTCGGCGCCGTCGCGGCACCGGCCTCCTCCGACGACGGCACGTCGTTCATGCCCGGCATCGAGGCGCAGAAGGCGTTCGACCTGATCGGGGAGCGTTTCCCGGGCACGGACGCCAACGGCGCCGACGCGCGCGTCGTGTTCGTCGCTCCCGACGGCGAGAAGGTGACCGCCGCCGGCAACCGGGCCGGCATCGACGCGTTCGTGACGGAGGCGGCCGGCGAGCCTAAGGTCCTGAACGCCGTGAGCCCGTTCACGGCGGGCGCGGTGAGCGAGGACGGCTCCACCGCCTACGCCACCGTGCACTACCAGGTGAAGGCCGAGGACCTCACCGACACCGACAAGGCGGGACTGGAGAAGGCCATCGACCGGGCCCGGGCCTCCGGTCTCACGGTCGAGGTCGGCGGCACGGCACTCGCCGAACAGCCCGCCGCGGGCGGCAGTGCCGAGTCCATCGGCATCGGTCTCGCCGCGGTGATCCTCCTGATCACCTTCGGCTCCCTCGCGGCCGCCGGGCTGCCCCTGCTCACCGCCGTGATCGGCGTCGGTACCAGCATGGCCGCGATCATGGCCCTGGGCAGCGTCTTCGGCCTGTCCCTGACCACCGGCACGCTCGCCTCGATGCTCGGACTCGCGGTCGGCATCGACTACGCGCTCTTCGTGGTCTCCCGCTACCGGGAGGAGCGCGCGAACGGTCACGCTCCCCGCGAGTCGGCCGGACTCGCCGTCGGGACGGCCGGTTCCGCGGTTGTCTTCGCCGGTCTCACGGTCGTCATCGCGCTGGCCGGCCTGACCGTGGTCGGCGTGCCGATGCTGACCAAGATGGGCCTCTGCGCGGCCGGCGCCGTGGTCGTCGCCGTGCTGGTGGCACTCACCCTGGTCCCGGCGCTGCTGGGCATGTGGCCGAACGCGGTGCTGTCCCGCCGTGCGCGCAAGGGCCGGGACCGTCGGACGGCCGACAACGGGGGCTCCCGGTGGGCGCGGTTCGTCCTGCGTCGCCCGGTGGCCGTGCTGGTGGCCTGCGTCGCGGGCCTGGGTGTCCTCGCACTGCCCGCCGCGCACCTGGAGATGGGCATGCCGGGTGCCGAGTCCAAACCGGTCTCGTCGACGGAACGGCGTGCCTACGACGCTCTCGCGGACGGCTTCGGCGCGGGTTTCAACGGCCCGCTGACGATCGTCGTGGACGCCAGGGGCGCGGCCTCCGCCAAGACGGCCGCGAACGAGATCGCCGAGGAGATCGGCGCCACCGACGGGGTCGTGTCCGTCTCCTCCGCGCAGTTCAACCCGGCCGGTGACACCGCGCTCCTCTCGGTGGTCCCGGCCACCGGCCCCAACGACGAGCACACCAAGGACGTCGTGCGCACCCTCCGCTCGGAACGTGCCGCTCTGGAACGCGGGACGGGGGCGACCTTCGAGATCACCGGCAGCACCGCGATGAACATCGACGTCGCCGAGGACCTCCAGGCCGCTCTGGTGCCCTACCTGGCCGTCATCGTCGTACTGGCGCTGCTTCTGCTGCTCGTGGTCTTCCGCTCCGTGCTCGTGCCGGTCAAGGCCGCCTTCGGGTTCCTGCTGTCGGTGCTGGCCGCCCTCGGTTCCGTCGTGGCCGTCTTCCAGTGGGGCTGGGGCGCGGAGTTCCTGGGAGTGGAGCAGGCCGGGCCGATCATGAGCCTGATGCCGATCTTCCTGGTGGGCATCGTGTTCGGCCTGGCGATGGACTACGAGGTGTTCCTGGTCGCCCGGATGCGGGAGGCGTACGTCCACGGGGACCGGGCTCCCCAGGCGGTCGTCTCGGGGTTCCGGCACAGCGCGCGGGTGGTCGTCGCCGCGGCGGTGATCATGATCGCGGTGTTCTCCGGGTTCATCGGCTCCGGTGAGTCGATGGTCAAGACGATCGGGTTCGGGCTCGCCGTGGCGGTGCTGTTCGACGCGTTCGTCGTACGGATGGCGCTCGTCCCCGCGGTGCTGGCGCTGCTGGGCGACAAGGCGTGGTGGCTGCCGGGGTGGCTCGACCGGCTGCTGCCCCGCGTGGACGTCGAGGGGGCCGGGCTGAGGGCAGCGCCGCCGGTGGCGGGCGGCGAGCCCGCGCCGCAGGAGCCCGCCCGCGTCTGACGTTCGCACCGGTGGTCGCGGCGCCGGGCACCCCTCGGCGCCGCGATCCGCGATGTGTGAGCATGGCTGTTTCCCGGAGTGTTTCGGAGCGTGATGAGTACCAGCTGGCGGCACCGGGCGGCGACCCACCCGAAGGCTCTGGACCTCGCGGTACCGGTCCTGCTGTTCGCCGTCACCGTCACCGGCGTCCTGGCCACCCGGGCGCTGGCCTCGGGCCCACTGACTCTCTGGCCCGCCGTCGCCCTGTCGGCGCTCGCCTGCGCCGCGCTGTACCGGCGACGGAGCCACCCTCTGCCGGTGCTCGCCATGACGGCCCTGTGCACGATGGCCGTCGGCGCGCTGGGCTATCTCCTGACCCCTTTGCTGATGGGTCCGCTCCTGGTCGCGCAGTACGCGACGAGCGTGCGCACGCCTCGGCGCGTCGGGTGGAACAGCGCCCTGGCCGTCACCGGCGCGGTGGTGGTCGGTGGGCTGGTCTTCCCCTCCTTCCTCGACTCCGTGGTCTTCGCCGTCGTCAACCCCGCGGCCTGGATCCTGCTCTGCGCGGCCCTCGGCGGTTACCGGCGGGTGCGTCGCGAGTACGCCGTCGCCCGCGCCGAGCACGCCGACCGGCAGCGTGAGGAGGAGGCGCGCCACCGGGTCGTCCAGGAGCGCATGCGCATCGCGCGGGAGCTGCACGACGTGGTCGCCCACCACATGACCCTGGCCGACGCCCAGGCCGGAGCCGTGAAACACCTCGTGCGGACCCAGCCGGACAAGGCCCGCGAGATCATCGACAGGCTTCCGGAGACGACGGCCGCGGCCCTGCGCGAACTCAAGGCCACGGTGGGGCTCCTACGGCAGGACACCGACCCCACCGACGAACTGGCTCCCGCGCCGGGACTGGACCGCCTGCCCGACCTGGCCGACTCCTGTGCGGCGGCCGGACTCCGGGTCACCGTCACCGTCGAGGGGAAGCGGTGCCCGCTCACGCCCGTGCTCGATCTGACGGCCTACCGGATCCTCCAGGAAGCACTCACCAATGTCACCCGCCACGGTGCCGGCCGCACCGCCGAGGTACGGCTCGGCTACGCGCCCCGGCGTCTGACCTTGACGGTCACCAACGACACCGCCCCCGGCCGCACCCCCGCGCCGCCCGGCCCGGGAGGTGGGTTCGGCCTGATCAGCATGCGCGAGCGTGCCATGTCGGCGGGCGGCACGTTTCACGCGGGCCACGGCGCCCGGGGCGGCTTCGAGGTCGTCTGTTCCCTGCCGCTCGACTTGCCCCTCGACCGTCCCGACGAAAGTCCCGCCCCATGACCATCCGCGTCCTGATCGCCGACGATCAGGCCCTGCTCCGGGCCACCTTCCGCATTCTCATCGACTCGGCCGACGACCTCACGGTGATCGCGGAGGCCGCCGACGGGCGGGAGGCCGTGGAGCTGACCGGGGCGCACCGGCCCGACGTGGTCCTCATGGACATCCGGATGCCGGACACCGACGGAGTGGCGGCCACCGCCGCGATCTGTGCCCGGCCGGAGCTGTCGGGCACCCACATCCTCGTCCTGACCACGTTCGAGAACGACGAGAACGTCGCCAGGGCCCTGCGCGCCGGCGCGAGCGGGTTCCTCGGCAAGGGCGTCAGCCCCGAGGTCCTGCTGTCGAGCATCCGCACGGTCGCGGCCGGCGAGGCCCTTCTGTCGCCCTCGGCCACCCGGGCCCTCATCACCCGCTTCCTGGCCACTCCGGACACGGACGACCTGCTCGCCCTCCCCGATGCCGTCAGGGCGCTGACCGACCGCGAGCGCGAGGTCGTGACCCTGGCCGCGCACGGCAGGTCCAACGCCCAGATCGCGGACCGGCTCGTGCTGAGCCCGCTGACGGTGCGCAGCCACATCCAGCGCGCCATGACCAAACTCGACGCCCGAGACCGCGCCCAGCTCGTGGTGGTGGCGTACCAGTGCGGGCTGGTCAAACCCCCTCCGCCCGCTTCGGGATCGGCAGACCCGCTCTGACCCGGCCCGACGAGGAGGCCGGCCGCTCGGTGGGGCCCCGGGTGCCCGGGAGGTCCGCCGGCACGGTCGTCACAGCTGCTCGCGTATCCGGGCCGCGAGGGCGCCTCGCGGGTCGATGAGCCATCCGAGCCGGTGTGACGGAGCGGGGTCGGTGCGCACCGAGTTACGGAAGGTGCGTGCAGTGCGCCTCTCGCACCCGCACTGCGCACCGACCCCGCGGGTCCCGCGGGCCGGTCTCAGACGCCCGTCGCCGGGTACGTCGGGTACTCGACCCCGGAGACGTGCTGGACGACCCGGACGACCTGGCAGGAGTAGCCGAACTCGTTGTCGTACCAGAGGTAGAGGATCGCGTTGTCGCCGTCGACCTTGGTGGCACCGGCGTCGATGATCGAGGAGTGGCGCGAGCCGATGAAGTCCATCGAGACCGCGTCCGGCGCCGTGGTGAAGTCGATCTGGCGCTTGAGCGGCGAGGTCAGCGACACCTCGCGGAGGTGGTCGAGGACCTCCTGGCGGGTCGTCTCCCGGCCGAGCCGCAGGCTGAGGATCGCGATCGAGACGTCGGGCACCGGCACACGGATCGAGCTGCCGGTGATCGGCGCCTTGAGGTCGGGCAGGGCCTTGGCGACGGCGGAGGCGGCGCCGGTCTCGGTGATGACCATGTTCAGCGGCGCCGAACGGCCGCGACGGTCGGCCTTGTGGTAGTTGTCCAGCAGGTTCTGGTCGTTGGTGAACGAGTGGACGGTCTCCACGTGGCCGCGCAGCACGCCGTACTCGTCGGCCATCGCCTTGAGCGGCGGGACGATCGCGTTGGTGGTGCAGGACGCGCAGGACAGGATCTGCTCGTCCGGCTTGATCGTGTCGTGGTTGACCCCGTGCACGATGTTCGGGACGTCGCCCTTGCCGGGCGCGGTCAGCACGACCTTGTCGATGCCCGGCCGCAGGTGCTTGGCGAGGCCCTCGCGGTCGCGCCACTTGCCGGTGTTGTCGATGAGGATGGCGTCGCGGACGCCGTACGCCGTGTAGTCGACCTGGCTCGGGTCGTCGGCGTAGATGACCGTGATCTCGTTGCCGTTGGCGATGATCTTGTTGCTGGCCTCGTCGACCGTGATGGTGCCCTGGAACTGGCCGTGGACCGAGTCGCGGCGCAGCAGGGACGCGCGCTTGACGAGATCCTGCTCGCCGCCGCCGCGCACGACGATGGCGCGCAGTCGCAGGCCGTTGCCGGAGCCGGACTTCTCGATGAGCAGGCGGGCGACGAGCCGGCCGATGCGGCCGAAGCCGTACAGGACGACATCGCGCGGCTCGCGGCGGTCGATCTTGTTGGCGCCGGTGGCGCCGGCCACGGCCTCGGCGGTGAACTCCGCCACCGACAGGCCCCGGTCGTCGGTCCGGTAGGTCGCGGCGAGCATGCCGATGTCGATCTGCGAGGGGCCGAGGTCGAGCGCGGTGAGCGCCTCGAGGAACGGCAGCGTCTCGGTGACCGAGAGCTCCTCGCCCGCGATCTGGCGGGCGAACCGGTGGGTCTTGAGGATGCTGACCACCGACTTGTTCACCAGGGAGCGGCTGTGCAGCAGGACGGTCACGTCCCGCTCGCGGTGCAGCTTCCCGATCATCGGGATCATCGACTCCGCGATCTCCTCGCGGTTCTTCCAGTTGGTGAACGAATCGTCGTTGAGCGTCACGGGCCTATCTTTCGAGCTAGGAGGCGCTCATATGCTAACCCTCCGGTCATTCGATCATTCAAGCGGGGCCGCGCTCAGTTGTGCACCTTCCCGGCGGGGGCCTCCTGCGTGGGCGTCGGTGTCGCTCCGGGCTCTTCGTCCTCGGGCGGTGTGAGGGCGGGGATCTCTGGGCGAGGCGAGGGCGCGTCCGCCCCCCGGCATGCATCACGCGGACCTCCGGGACCACACAGATCCCGCAGATCCCTCGGGCCACAAAGATCACACGGATCGCCCGGATATGTGCCGGGCGTGTGGCGGTCGGCCCTCCGGTCGTCGTCGGGGGGTTGAGCGGCCGACGGTCGGGTACGCGTGGCCGGACCGCCGCTACGGCCGCTACCAGGGGAGACCGTCATGGAGACACCCGCGCACGACCGCATCAACAACCCCGCCGCGCTGGCGCTGGACGCGCTGGCCCGGGACACCGAGGACACCGCCGCACTGGACACGCTCGCGCACTGCGACGTCCTCGTGCCCGTGCCCGACGACGCCCTCGACGAGGATGTCACCAACCCGGCCACGGTCGCGCTGCCCGTCCTGGAGCAGCCCGGTGGCGCGCCCGTGGTGCCGGTGTTCACCTCCGAACCGGAGATGGCGGACCTGCTGCCCGAGGTCGCGCGCTACCGGCTCGTGCCCCTCGGCGCGCTCGCCGCGCAGTGGCCGACCGGTGAGCTGTCCCTGTCGATCGACGCGGCCGGCGACCATCCGCTGACGCTCACCTCGGAAGGGGTCCGCACCCTGCTGGCCCGCTGACCCGCCGCCGCTTCCCCGGATCGGGCTCCCCCGCAGCCGGGGGAGCCGGGCAGGCCCCGGTGCGGGACGTCAGGACTCGGCCAGCATCCGGCCCAGGACCGCGCGCTGGAGCGGCAGTACCTCGGTGTGCAGGTCGCGGCCCTTGCGGGTCAGGGCGACCCATACTCCGCGCCGGTCCTCCACGCAGACGGAACGCTCCACCAGGCCTTCCTTCTCCAGGCGGCCGATGAGTCGGGACAGCGCGCTCTGGCTGAGGTGCACTCGTCCGACGAGGTTCTGCACCCGGCACTGGTCGCCCTCCCGGGGCGCTTCGGAGGCGAGGATGTCGAGCACTTCGAAGTCGCTCGCTCCGAGGCCGTGCGGGTGCAGCGCGCGATCGATCTCGCACATCGTGCGCGCGTGCACCGACAGGATGTCCCGCCACCGCTCCTCGAGGCCCGCCCCGGCCGTTTTCGCTGCCATACCCGCACGGTAACACCAAAACCGCAATTCATTGAGTGTGCAACTAGTGCGGGTGCAAGCAGTCCCGCGCGGGCGCTTCAGGCGGCCGGATCCTGGAGCAGACCGACCTGGTTGCCGTCCGCGTCCTTCACGAAGGCGATGAGCCTGCCGCCGCCGACGTCCTGCGCGTCCTGAAGCAGCTCCGCGCCCGCCGCCACCAGCGCCGCGAGACGCTCGCGCAGGTCCGTGACATGCCAGTACGGAACCGGCCCCGTCATGCCCTTGGCGTGTCCGTTCGGGTCGAGACCGACGTCTTGTCCGGCGGCCTTGAAACCGACGTAGTAGGGCTCGTCGGCGTACGGCTCGACCTCCAGCAGCACGCTGAACAGGGCCTTCGCCCGGCCGAGGTCCTTGACGGGGTAGATGATCGTCTGCAAGCCGGCGCTCATGGCGTTCTCCTCGGTGAGGTGCGGTGGGCGGGAACGGTCCGTGTTCCCGCACTTCTCAACCTAGGCCGCGGAGCGGCGGACGGCTTCTCCGATCCTGACCGGTTCGGCACGCACCCGCCCTGTTCGCTACGTCGACTCCCGCTTCACCAGTTCCGTCGGCAGGATCACCGCCGCCGGGTCCTCGCCCCCTATCTGGGCGAGCAGCACCCGGACCATCTCGTTGCTGATCCGGTCCCAGGGCTGACGGATGGTGGTGAGCGAGGGGCTGCCCGCGGTCGCCGCCGGGGAGTCGTCGAAGCCGCCGACCGCGACGTCCTCGGGCACCCGCCGGCCCGCCCGGTGCAGCACCGTCAGCACGCCCTGCGCCATCAGGTCGGACGCGACGAAGACCGCGTCGAGGTCCGGTGCCCGCGCCAGCAGCTTCTCGGCGCCCGCCTCACCGCTGGCCCGGCTGTAGTCGCCGGAGACGACGATCCGCTCGTCGTAGTCGACGCCCGCCTCGGCGAGCACCTCCCGGTACCCGGCGAGCCGCTCGACACCTCCGGGGGTGTCCAGCGGGCCGGTGACCACGCCGACCCGCCGACGGCCCTGCGCCAGCAGATGGCGCACCATGTCACGGGCGCCGTCGCGGTCGTCGGCGGCCACGTAACTCACCTTGGAACCGATCCCGATCGGCTTGCCGCACGCCACCAGCGGGACGCCCGCCTCGCGCAGCTCCGTGGCGATCGGGTCCCCGGAGTGGCTGGAGACCAGCAGCACCCCGTCGACGTGCCCGGCGGTGATGTACCGCGTGATGCGCCGCCGCTCGTCCTCGGTCCCGGCCAGCATGAGCAGCAGGGGGATGTCGTGCGTTGCCAGCGCCTGTGTGCAGCCGCGCAGCAGCACGTTGAAGTTGGGATCCTCGAAGAACCGCTCCTGCGGCTCGGTCAGCAGGAAGCCCACCGAGTCGGAACGGCCGGTGATCAGGGAACGGGCATGCCGGTTCACGACGTAACCCGTCCTGCGGATGGCGGCGTTGACCGCCTCGGCCGCGGCGGGGCTGACGTAGTGGCCACCGTTGAGCACGCGTGAGACGGTGCCCCGCGAGACTCCCGCCTCCCGCGCCACGTCGTGGATGGTCGGCGGTCTGCGCCGGCCCCCCGCACCATTGTTCATGGTCATGACTTTACGGCTCCGGACAGCAGATCCAGGCTCCAGAAGCGCTGGATGACCAGGAACAGCGCCACCAGCGGGATCACCGCCAGGAACGCGCCGGTGATCACCAGCGTGTAGAGCGCCGGGGTGTTGGCGCCCTGTTCGAGGAGCGTGAACAGGCCGAGCGTGATCGGGAACTTCTCGTCGTCGCTGAGCATGATGTACGGCAGCAGGAAGTTGTTCCAGATCGCCACGAACTGGAACAGGAACACCGTCACCATGCCGGGCACCATCATCGGCAGCGCGACCCTGGTGAAGATCCGCCACTCGCTCGCCCCGTCCATCCGGCCGGCCTCCACCACGTCGCTCGGCACGGCCGCGGCCGCGTAGATGCGCGCGAGATAGACGCCGTAGGGGGAGAGGACCTGCGGCAGCAGCACGGCCCAGTAGGAGTCGGTGAGGTCCACCTTCGCCATCAGCAGGTACTGGGGGATGGCGAGGATGATCGGCGGCATCAGTACGCCCGCCAGCAGCACGTTGAACAGCGTCTCGCGGCCCCGGAACCGGTAGGTCGCCAGCGCGTAGCCGCTGAACGCCGACACACACGTCGACAGCAGCGCGCCGAGCACGGCGTACAGACCGGAGTTGGCCATCCACTGCCAGTAGATGCCGTCGCGGTAAGCGTTGAGGTCGTGGAGGTTGTCGGTGAAGCCGCTGCCCGGCAGGAACGTGAACGTGGAGAACAGCTCGCTGCCGGACTTGGTGGACGCGATCACCACCCAGGCCACCGGCAGCAGGCAGTAGAGCGCGCCCAGCAACAGCGTGATCGTCGGCACCAGGGCGATCCGGCCGCGCAGCGGCGGGCGGCCTTGGGCGGTGCCCGTGGCGCCGGTTGCCGAGGAGGCCTTCCGGACGGCAAGAGAACTCATCGTGCTGCCTCCTGCTTGTTGCGACGGTTCGCGGCCCGCAGGAAGCCGAACGACAGCACCAGCGTGGCGAAAGCGATGATCACGGCCTCGGCGGCCGCCTGGTAGATGTCTCCGGTGCCGAACGCGTCCCGGTACACCTTCATCAGCGGACTCCAGGTCGTGGACACGGAGTTGGTGAGCGGCTTGAGGGTGGTCGGCTCGTTGAAGACCTGGAGCGTGGCGATGATCGAGAAGAAGAAGGTCAGCACCAGGGAGGGCGCCACCATCGGGATCTTGATCCGCAGCGCGATCTGCGTCGGGGTGGCGCCGTCCAGCTTCGCCGCCTCGTACACCTCGGCCGGGATGGCCTGCAACGAGGTGTAGATGACGATCATGTTGAAGCCGGTGCCGCCCCACACCGCGATGTTCGACAGGGCGAGGTACAGCGGACCGCCGTCCAGCAGGTCCGGCTGCGGCATGCCCAGCTTCTCCAGCACGAAGTAGAACGGACTGACGTCCGGCAGGTACAGGAAGCCCCACAGCAGTGCCGCCACCACACCGGGGATGGCGTAGGGCAGGAAGATCGCGAGCCGGGTGAACGGGGCGAGCCGCACCTTCTCGGAGTCGAGCATCAGCGCGAACAGCAGCGCCAGGCCCAGCATCACCGGGACGACGATGCAGCCGTACCCGAGGACGCGCAGCGCGCCGTCGAGCAGCTCGCTGTCGGTGAAGGCGTCGGTGTAGTTCTCGAGGCCGGCCCAGACCTCCTTGCGCGCGCCCGAGCCCAGGCCGAGGCCGGAGACGTGCACCTTGCGGAAGCTGAGCCACATCGCGTAGCCGATGGGCAGCGCGAAGAACAGGGCGAAGAGGATCGTGGCGGGGACCAGGAAGGCGTACGGGGCCCCCTTGACCCCGTACGACTTCCGAGGGCGTGCGGTGGTCACTCGGAGACCTCGAAGCCCTGCTTCTTCAGGTCGGCGACGGTGTCCGCCTGCATCTTGGCCAGGGCGGCGGAGAAGTCCGACTTGTCCTTCGCGGCGGCGCCGAAGGCGTCCTTGAAGGTGGTGTAGGCGACGTTCACGTTCGGGCCCCAGGCCGACGGCGCCGTGGTCTTCGCGATCTTGGCAGCCGTGGTGTAGAAGTCCGCCTGGTTGGAGAAGTAGTCCGGCGGGGTGGTGAAGGCGCCGCTGAGCTGGGCGGAGGTGGAGGCCGGGTAGATCCCGCTCTCCTTGGCCAGCGCGTTGAGGGCGTCGCCGTCGGTGTTCAGCCAGGCGGCGAACTCGGCGGCCGCCTCCTTGTGCTTCGAGTCCGTGGTCACGGCCGTGGAGGAGCCGCCCCAGCTGCCGGTGACGTTGTCGCTGTTCGACCACTGGGGGAGCGGGGCCATGGCCCACTTGCCCTTCGTGTCGGGCGCGGCGGTGGTCAGGGTGCCCGGGGCCCACACGGCGGAGACCCAGGCGATCTGCTTGCCGGTGTTGAGCGCCTTGTTCCAGGCCGGGGTGTACATCGGCTGGTTGTCGATGGCGCCCTCCTTGACGAGGCCGCCCCAGAAGTCGGCGACCTTCTTGGTGGCCGCGTCGTCGATGCCGACGTTCCACTTGTCGCCGGAGGTGGTCCACCACTTGGCGCCGGCCTGCTGGGCGAGGCCCGCGAAGAGACCGGAGTCGTTGGCGGAGAAGGTCGTGAGGTCCGTGTCCGGGGCCTTCTCCTTCAGCGCGCGGGCGGTGGCCGCGAACTGCTCCCAGGTCGTCGGGACCGTCAGGCCGTACTTCTTGAAGAGGTCGGCGCGGTAGTAGAACATCATCGGGCCGATGTCCTGCGGCACCGCGTAGACGGCGTCCGTGCCCAGCGTCGTCTGCTGCCAGACACCGTCGGCGAACTTGCCCTTCGCGTCGCCGACGTTCTTCGCTATGTCCGCCAACGCGTCGTTGCTGACCAGCGTCGGCAGTGCCTGGTACTCGGCCTGGACCAGGTCGGGGGCCTTGCCGGCCTTGTGCGCGGTGAGGATCTTGGTGACCAGCGTGTCGCCCGATGCCTGCTTCTTCACCGTGACGGTGATCTGGTCCTTCTTGCCCTCGCCCTTGTTCCACAGGTCCACGACCTTGTCCATGCCGGGCGTCCACGTCCAGTACGTGAGCGAGACCGGACCGGACTCGGCGCTGTCCTCGTCGGACGAGCCGCAGGCGGTGAGGGCGGTGGCGCCGAGGGCGACGGCGAGGGTGGCAGCCGCACTTCTGACAACGAGCCGCCGGCGCTTCGTGTTGGGCATGGATCTCTCCCCTGACCTGGGTTCTCGCCCGGTGCGAAAACCTGCCATGCGAGCACATGAGCGGGCTCCCCGCCCGTCGCGAGGAGCTGCCATGCTCTCTGTGAGCGTTCACAGTAGAGAAACATCCCGGACACTTGTCAATGGTTGTTGCTGTGCGGTTATGTTGGGATCCGAACGCCGCCGTTGTGTGTGCACGTTCCCAAATGATCGATTAAACGGGAGAGATCCATGCCGGAGACCAACCCCAGGGGCCTCACCCGGCTCGCCTTCGGTGGGGACTACAACCCCGAGCAGTGGCCGGAAAGCGTCTGGCAGGACGACGTCCGCCTGATGCGTGAGGCCGGCGTGACCATGGTGAGCGTCGGGATCTTCTCCTGGGCCCTGCTGGAGCCCTCACGCGGCACGTACGACTTCGGCTGGCTGGACCGCGTCATCGGCCTGCTGCACGACAGCGGCATCCGCGTCGACCTGGGCACACCCACCGTCGCCCCGCCGGTCTGGTTCTACCGCGAGCACCTCGACGCGCTGCCCGTGACCCCCGAGGGCGTGCGCTACGAGTTCGGTTCCCGCGCCGCGATCTGCCACAGCAACCCGGACTACCGCGCCGCCGCCGCGAACATCACCACCCGCCTCGCCGAGCGCTACGGCGAACACCCGGCGCTGGCGATGTGGCACGTGCACAACGAGTACGGCGTCCCCGTCTCCGCCTGCTACTGCGACTCCTGCGCCGCCCACTTCCGGCGCTGGCTGGAGACCACGTACGGCACGGTCGACGCGGTCAACGAGGCCTGGGGCACCGCCTTCTGGGGCCAGCGCTACGCGAGCTTCGAGGACGTCAACCCGCCGCGCGCCACCCCCACGGTCGGCAACCCCGGCCAGGCCCTCGACTACCGGCGCTTCGCCGACGCCACCATGCGCGAGAACTTCACGGCCGAGCGGGACATCCTGCACCGCCTCGCGCCCGGCGTCCCGGTGACGACCAACTTCATGACCGCCCTCAGCCAGTGCGACTCGGTCGACTACTGGGCCTGGGGCCGCGAGGTCGACATCGTCACCAACGACCACTACCTGATCACCGACGGCCGCCGCACCCACGTCAACCTCGCGATGGCCGCCGACCTCACCCGCTCCGTCGCCGCCGGCGCCCCCTGGATCCTCCTGGAACACTCCACCTCGGGCGTCAACTGGCAGCCGCGCAACCCCGCCAAGGCGCCCGGCCAGATGGCCCGCAACTCCCTGGGGCACGTGGCCCGCGGTTCCGAGGGCGCCATGTTCTTCCAGTGGCGGCAGTCGCGGCGCGGCGCCGAGAAGTTCCACTCGGCGATGGTCCCGCACGGCGGCACCGACACCCGTGTGTGGCGCGAGGTCGTCGAGCTCGGCGCCTCCCTCGACTCGCTCGCGGCGATCCGCGGCACCCGCACCGAGGCCGACGTGGCGGTCCTGTGGGACTGGCACTCCTGGTGGGCGCAGAACCTGGCGTGGCGGCCCAGCGAGGACGCCGACCCGCGCGAGCGCGCCGACGCCTTCTACGAGGCCCTCTACGACCGCCACCTCACCGTCGACTTCGCCCACCCCGAGGCCGACCTGTCGCGGTACCCGCTGGTCGTGGTGCCCGCCCTGTACCTGATGACGGAGGCCGCCGGGAACAACCTCAGGGAGTACGTCGCGAACGGCGGCACCCTGGTCGTCTCGTACTTCTCCGGCATCGTCGACGAGCACGACGCCGTCCACGAGGGCGCCTACCCCGGCGCGCTGCGCGACGTACTGGGGCTGACGGTCGAGGAGTTCTCGCCGCTGCTCCAGGGCGAGAGCGTGCGCGTCACCGGACCCGACGGCGGTGAGCTCGCCGGCGACGTGTGGACGGAGTTCGTGGTGCCGCGCGGCGCCGAGACCGTCTGGACCTATGCCGACGGCCTCACCGCGGGCCACCCCGCCGTCACCCGGCACCGGCTCGGCGAGGGCACCGCCTGGTACGTCTCCACCCGCCTCGGTCAGGAGGGCCTGGACGCCCTGCTCGGCCGGGCCGCCGAGGACGCGGCGATCGCCCCGCGCGCCGACCTGCCGCACGACGTGGAGGTCGTACGCCGCTCCGGCGGGACCGGCAGCTACCTCTTCGCGATCAACCACACCAGCACCGACGCCAAGGTGCCGCTGGAGACCTCCGGCACCGAACTGCTGACAGGTGAACGCGCCGCCGGCCGCCTCGCGGTCCCGGCGGGGGCCGTACGGGTCGTACGACTCGACGGCTGAGCAGACTCCCCTTCGCCCGTGGAGCCGCGAGCCGCGGGCGGAGGGGCCCCTCACCGCACGAGGGAATTCATCCACCACGTCGAAGGGACGACGGACGACGATGTTCCATCCCAGACGCACGCTCAGAACCCTGCTGCTGCCGCTCGCCGCCGGGCTCGCCCTCACCGTCCTGCCCGCGCAGAGCGCGCAGGCGGCCACCACGCTCACCAACGGCGGCTTCGAGACCGACGCCGCCGGTACCGCGACACCGGCCGGCTGGTCGACGTACTCGGCGGCCGGCCAGAACTCCGCCTCCTTCACCGAGTCCGGTGGCCACACGGGCGGTTACCGCCTCTCGCACTACTCGGCCTCCGCCTACAAGGTCGAGACGTACCAGTACCTGTCAGGGCTCACCAACGGGAACTACAAGCTCACCGCCTGGGTGCGCTCCGGCGGCGGCCAGAACTCCGCCTACCTCGCGCTGAAGAACTGCGGCAGCGCCGAGCAGCGCACGGCCATCCCGGTCTCCGCCGGCGGCTGGATACGCGTCGTCACCTCCATCGCGGTGACGAACAACCAGTGCACGATCAGCGTCAACTCCGACGCCAACGCCGGAAACTGGATC
Source organism: Streptomyces sp. NBC_00637 (assembly GCF_045161545.1). NCBI lineage: Bacteria > Bacillati > Actinomycetota > Actinomycetes > Kitasatosporales > Streptomycetaceae > Streptomyces > Streptomyces sp. NBC_00637. The sequence continues at coordinate 7,696,299 of NZ_CP109046.1, forward strand.
AACGTCGACGACCTGACCTTCGCGTCGGGCTCCACCGGCCTGTCCATCAAGGGCTCGGACGTCTCGTCGCTCATCAAGAGCGAAGCCCTCGGCGGCGTCTACAAGAACAGCTCCGGGACCACCCAGGACGCGCTCGCCGTCCTGAAGAACGCCGGGCAGAACTACGCGCGCCTGAAGGTCTGGGTGAACCCCGCCGACGGCTACAACAACAAGGCGCGGGTCCTCGCGGCGGCCAAGCGCGTCAAGGCGCAGGGCATGAAACTCCTGGTGGACTTCCACTACTCGGACACCTGGGCCGACCCGGGCGCGCAGACCGTGCCCTCCGCGTGGGCCGGACACTCCTACAGCCAGCTGAAGACGGACGTCCACAACCACACCTACGACGTCCTCAACGCCCTCAAGGCGCAGGGCACCGGCGCGGACATGGTGCAGGTCGGCAACGAGATCAACGGCGGCATGCTGTGGTCCGCGGGCTCCACCGACAACTGGTCGCAGCTCGCCGGACTGCTCAACTCCGGCTACGACGCCGTCAAGGCGGTCAACTCCGGTACGCCGGTGGCGCTGCACCTCGCCAAGGGCGGTGACCTGGCCGGCACCCGCTGGTGGTTCGACAACGCCGTCTCCAACGGGGTGAAGTTCGACGTCATCGGTCTGTCGTACTACGGCTACTGGCACGGCACGCCGGCCGACTTCCAGACCACCCTCGACGACGCGGCGGCCCGCTACTCCAAGCCGGTCTACGTCGCCGAGACGGCCTACCCCTTCCGCTTGGACAGCGAGGACTCCACCGAGAACATCATCGACCTCTCGAGCGAGCTGGTGTCCGGCTATCCGGCCTCCGTCGCCGGCCAGACCCGGTGGATGAACGACGTGGCGAGCATCGTGGAGGCCGTCCCCAACGGCCGTGGACTCGGCGTCTTCTACTGGGAGTCCACCTGGACCGCCGTCACCGGGAACGGCTGGGACCCGACCGACGCCGCCTCGGGCAACGGCTGGGAGAACCAGGCCCTGTTCGGCTACGACGACAAGGCACTGTCCTCCATGTCGTGGTTCGGCCACCGCTGATCCTCCCTCTCCCTTCGTGAACGGGGGCCCGGCCGCACCGCGCGGCCGGGCCCCCGCACGTCTTCCCGCAGCAGATCCGAACGCCCTTGTGCGGCACGGGTGTTCGATCCCGGCCAAGGCTCGCGGAGTGCGGGACACGGCGGCCCCGGCTGCGGAACAGTGGGACGACGCGGTACCGGGAGAGCCCCGACCCCAGGGACGGAGGGCGCGACGATGCTGAGGACTCCCGTGAGTGAGAGGCGACTGGAAATCCTGGAGTGGCTGAAGGAGCCGGCCCGGCACTTCCCGCCGCAGCGGCACGGCGACCTCGTCGAGGACGGCGTCACGGCGGATGTCGTCGCGGCCAAACTGGGCGTGCGCCGGCAGGTGGCCGGCAGCCACCTCGGCCTGCTCGCCGGCATCGGTCTGCTGCGCGCCAAGCGGATCAGACGCCGCACCTACTACCGGCGCGACGAGATGCGGATCGCCGAAGTGGCGCGGATGTTCGAGAAGGGGTGGTAGAGGACGTCGGCAAGGGGCGGCAGAGGACGGAGTTCCCACCCTCCGGAAAGGCCCGGCAAAGGACCACGACCGGGACCTGTCGACGCCATGCCCGGCTGCGAGGATGGCCGCCTCCTCAAGGAAGGGCGGCCCATATGGACCGTCGGACGCCTCTCGTCCCCCTCAGGTACGTCACCCTGCCCGGGCACGGCCCCGAAGACGTCGTCGCCGACCCCAGAGGGCGGGTACTGACCGGGGTGTCGGACGGGCGGATCCTGCGTGTCGACGGTCTGGACGACCCGCCCGCGGCCCGGGTCGAGTACATCGCCGAGATCGGCGGCCGCCCACTCGGCCTCGAACTCCTCCCCGACGGGGACCTGTTGGTGTGCTGCGCCGACGGTGCGCTGCTGCGCGTCGACCCCGACGGCGGCACCGGGAGCGTCCGCGTCCTCACCGAGTCCGTGGCGGGGGAGCGGCTGCGCTTCTGCAGCAACGTCGTCGCACTGCCCGACGGCACCGTCTACTTCACCGTCTCCAGCCGGCTCCACCCGTTGCGGGACTGGATGGGCGACATCGTCGAACACACCGGCACCGGGCGCCTGTTGCGCCTGGCACCCGGCGCCCGCGAGGCCGAAGTCGCCCTGGAGGGACTCCAGTTCGCCAACGGCCTGGCCCGCAGCGCCGACGACTCCTTCCTGATCGTCGCCGAGACCGGCGCCCGCCGCCTCACCCGCTTCCACCTCACCGGCCCCCGCGCCGGCCGGGCCGAACCCCTCGTCGAGCATCTGCCGGGGTTCCCGGACAACCTGTGGCGCGGCGCGCCCGACGGGCCGGTCTGGGTGGCGCTGGCCGGCCCGCGCGTCCCCCCGCTCGACCTCCTGCACCGCACCGGCCCCGCCGTACGCCGCCGCGCCGCCCGCCTCGCCGTGAACGCGCCGTACCGCCCGTCGGCCACGGCGGGCGTGATGGCGGTGGACGACGACGGCCGGATCGTCCACCACCTCACCCACCGCCGCTCCGGTTTCCGCATGGTCACCAGCGTCTGCGAGACCGGCGGCCGACTAATCCTGGGCAGCCTCTGGGAGCGCGGCATCGCGGTCTGCGAGGCGCCCGTGACCAAGTGAGACGGCGTTACGCTGGTGCCCGGTCGTGATCACTCCGATGAGGCGGGCGGGTCCCGGCCGGGGCAGGAGACGCAGGACATGACAGCTCCGGAGGCCGCGAGCCTCCGCACCGGCGCGCCGCGAAGGACCACCGGGACGGGTCAGCTCCCGGTGGTCGCCGTCGTGGCCGTCGGTGGCGGAATCGGTGCCGCGGCCCGCTACGCGGCCTCCCTGTGGTGGCCCACGCGGACCGGCGGATTCCCCTGGACGACCTTCTGGGTGAACGTCGTCGGCTGCGCCGTGATCGGCGTCTTCCTGGTGGTGATCACGGAGAGGGTCACCACCCACCGGCTGGTCCGGCCGTTCTTCGGTACCGGCGTGCTGGGCGGCTTCACCACCTTCTCGACGTACGCCGTAGACATCCGCAAGCTGTTCGGCGAGGACCGGCCCGGCACGGCCCTGGCCTACCTCGCCACCACCCTGTGCGCGGCGCTTCTCGCGGTCTGGCTCGCGGCCACGGCGACCCGCCGCGTTCTCCTGTGGAGGCAGCGATGACCAGACTGACCGGCAGTGCCCTGCGGCTGACCGTCTTCGTCGGCGAGAACGACACCTGGCACCGCAAGCCCCTCTACACGGAGATCGTGCACCGAGCCCACGCGGCCGGTCTCGCGGGCGCCAGCGTCTTCCGCGGCATCGAGGGATTCGGCGCCTCCTCGCGGATCCACACCTCCCGGCTGCTCTCGCTCAGCGAGGACCTGCCGGTCGCGATCGTCGTCGTGGACACCGAGGAGCGGGTGCGGGCCTTCCTCCCCGAGCTCGACGAGCTGGTCACCGAAGGCATGGTGATCCTCGATCCGTGCGAGGTCATCCGGTATGTCGGCCGGGGCGCGCGGCAGGGCGCAGACCGGGCCGGGAACCAGGGCGATTCGGACTTGAAGGGTAAGAAGGCGTTGTGAACTGGCTGGTGGTCGTCGCCGGCGGCATGATCGGCGCCCCGCTCCGCTACCTGACCGACCGTACGGTGCAGGCCCGGCACGACTCGCTCTTCCCCTGGGGCACCTTCGTCGTCAACATGGTGGGCTGTCTGATCCTCGGCGCGCTGACCGGCGCCGCCGCCGTCGGTCCCGACCTGCGGTTGTTCCTGGGCACGGGCTTCTGCGGAGCGCTGACGACGTACTCGACGTTCTCGTACGAGACGCTGCGGCTGACGGAGACCGGCGCGGGCCTCTACGCCGCCGCCAACGCCGTCGCGAGTGTGGTGGTGGGGGTCGGGGCGGCGTTCGCCGGATTCGCGACAGGCCAGTGGGCCTGGTCGTAGGCGGACCGCCCGGCTTCCCGCCTGGTAGGACTGTGTACGACACCGGAGCGTCTCCGACGCTGTCGACCGATTCGTCTCCTCAGAACTGGATTCCATGAGCGCCATCTCCGTCGGCCAAGCCGTCGTCCTCGGAGCCGTCGAGGGAGTGACCGAGTTCCTCCCCGTCTCCTCCACCGGCCATCTGAAGATCACCGAGGGGCTGATGGGCATCCCGGTCGACGACGACGCCGTCGTCGGGTTCTCGGCCGTCATCCAGGTCGGGGCGATCGCCGCCGTGCTCGTGTACTTCCGCAAGGACATCGTGCGGATCGTCTCGGCCTGGTTCCGCGGGCTGCGCAGCCGCGAGGAGCGACACCACCACGACTACAAGTTCGCCTGGTGGGTGATCTACGCGACGATCCCGATCGTCGTGGTGGGCCTCGCCGCCAAGCCGCTCATCGAGGGGCCGCTGGCCTCGCTGTGGGTGGTCGCGGGCTCGCTGATCGTCGGCAGCGGCGTGATGTGGGCGGCGGACCAGATGGGCCGCCACAAGCGAGGCGAGGACGACACCTCGTTCAAGGACGCGATGCTGGTCGGCAGCTCCCAGATCCTCGCGCTGCTGTTCCCCGGCTTCTCCCGTTCCGGCGCCACCATGTCGACCGCGCTCATGCTCGACCTGGACCGGGTGGCCGCCACCCGGCTCTCGTTCTTCCTCGGCATCCCCGCCCTGACCGGCGCCGGCATCTACGAGCTGAAGGACGCCCTGGGCACCGGTGCCGGGGCGGCGCCCCTGGCCGTCGGCACCCTGGTGTCGTTCGTGGTCGCCTACGCCTCCATCGCGTGGCTGCTGAAGTTCGTCGCCAAGCACTCCTTCAACGCGTTCGTCATCTACCGGCTCGTCGTCGGCGTGGCGCTGTTCGGCCTGCTGGCCGCCGGGGTCCTCGACAGCTGACGGGCTCCGAAGGCCGGTGCGCAGCCGGCCGCGGTCCGACGGCGGGTCCGGCGGCGGTCCCTCGTGGAGCCCCCGGAACCGCTCTGGACCCGGGGAACGGGCGTGGGATCGCCGTGGGACCGCCTCAGGGGGCGCGGAGATGCCTTTCAGGCACCCGCCCCCTGAATTTCCTGTTTCAGGGGCGCCTTGACAGCGACGGCCGCTCACCCCGATCATCGCTCCCGTGAACCTGTCAGACAGCCAGACAGGTGGGGCGGGGCCGCGGCGCGTCAGCGCGATGGAAGCGGTACTCACCCACCTCCGCGGCGCCATCGAGCGCGGCCGCTACGCCATCGGCGACAAGCTCCCCTCCGAGGCGGAGCTCTGCCGCACCCTCGAGGTGTCCCGGCCCGTCCTGCGGGAAGCGCTGCGCGCCCTCCAGACGATGGGCCTGACCGTCGCCAAGACGGGCAAGGGCACGTTCGTGATCGCGAACACCGTGGAGGACCCCACCTTCGGCGACTACGCGGCCAGCGACCTGCTCGAAGTACGCCGGCACGTCGAGATCCCGGTCGCCGGATACGCGGCGCTGCGCCGCACCCCGGAGAACCTGGACCACCTGGCCCATCTGCTCGACCGCATGGAGCGGGAGACGGACACCACCGCGTGGGTCGCCATGGACACCCTCTTCCACCTGGGCGTCGCCGAGGCCGCCCAGAACCCGGTGTTCCGCCGGGTCATCGAGGAGATCCGGGACGCGCTGGCGCGTCAGTCGGCCTTCCTCACCGAGCTGGGCGGACGGCGTGAGCAGTCCAACCGCGAGCACCGGGCGATCGTCGAGGCGCTGATCGACGGCTCGGAGCCCGACGCGGTGGAGGCCATGAGCCATCACCTCGACCGCGTCGAGACGACCCTCACCGACATCGTGCGCGCCGCGCCCGAGGCACCCGCGTGACCCCCGCGCCGGCCGCCGACCACCCACCATCGATGCAGGCAGTGATGTACAGCATTTCTCTCGCCGACGCCCCCGCGATCCGCGAACCCCTCCACGCCCCCGTCGCCCACCTCGTCCGCGGTGGGGTGACCGAGGGCATCCACTACGGCTCCGTCGTCGTCCTCGGCACGGGCGGCGAGGTCGACCTCCAGCTCGGCGACATCGAGGCCGCGTTCTACCCGCGCTCGGCGCTCAAGCCCCTCCAGGCCGTCGCCATGGTGCGGGCCGGGCTGCCGCTCGACGGCGAACTGCTCTCGCTCGCCGCCGCCAGCCACTCCGGCGAGGAACGCCACCTCGCCGGGACGCGGCGCATCCTCGAACTGGCGGGCGTCTCGCAGGACGCCCTTCGCAACGTCACGGACCTGCCGTACGACCCGATGGTCCGCGACGCGTGGATACGGGAGGGCCGCGCGCCCTCCCGACCGGCCCAGAACTGTTCCGGCAAGCACGCGGCCATGCTTTACACGTGCACGCTCAACGGCTGGTCCCTGGACGACTACCTCGACCCGCGGCACCCGCTCCAGCAGGCCATCGCCGAGATCGTCGAGGACCTCACCGGACAGCGCATCGCCCGGGTCACCGTCGACGGATGCGGCGCCCCCCTGTTCTCGGTCTCCCTGCACGGACTCGCCCGGGCCGCCGCACGGGTGACCGCCTCCGCGCCCGGCACCCCCGAGGCGCGGGTGGCCGACGCGATGCGTGAGCACGCGGAGATGGCCTCCGGCTCCGGCCGGGACGTGGCCGCGCTGATGCGGGCGGTCCCCGGCCTGCTGGCGAAGGACGGCTTCGAGGGCGTCGAGGTCGCCGCGCTCCCGGACGGCCGGGCCGTGGCCGTGAAGATCTCCGACGGCGCGAACCGCGCCCGCGTCCCGGTCACCGCGGCCGCCCTCGTCCGAGCCGGCGTCGACCCCGCCCTGCTCACGGGTTTCGCGGGTGAGACCCTCCTGGGCGGCGGCGAACCGGTCGGCTGCGTCCGCCCGGTGCGCGCGCTGGACCCCGTCACCGTGCGCGCCTGCGCCTGACCCGACCGCGCCGGGCGCCCCCCGGCCCTCGCCGCGTGCCGGTTCCGCGCGGACGTGGCCGGGCGGCGTCCGGGAGCCGGTCGCGTGCGCCAGGCCGCCGGGTTCCGGTCCTGTCCGGCGTGCCCGAGCGCGTCACCGGCGACCTCTCCGCCCCTTCGCCCGGCACCCCCTCACCGGCGCCCACGCACCGCAACCGGGACGCGGGCACAATAGCGATCATGACAACGACCTCGTCCCGTGCCTTCCAGCCGGTCCTGGACCGCATCGCCGAGGAGATGGAACGCACCCCGGGCCGGGGCCGTCCCGCCGACTACATCCCGGCGCTCGCGGCCTGCGACCCGCGCCGCTTCGGCATGGCCGTCGCGGAGCCGGACGGCACGGTGTACGGCGTGGGGGACTGGCGGCAGCCGTTCTCCACGCAGTCCCTCACCAAGGTCTTCACCCTCGCCCTGGACCTGGCCCGCGAGGGCGACGAACTCTGGGAGCACGTGGGCCGCGAACCGTCGGGCAATCCCTTCAACTCGCTGGTCCAGCTGGAATACGAGAGCGGCATTCCCCGCAACCCGTTCATCAACGCGGGCGCGCTGGTCGTCACCGACCGGCTCCAGAGCCGTACGGGGGACGCGGCGGGCGAACTCCTGCGCTTCCTGCGCGAGGAGAGCGGCAACCCCACGCTCGGCTTCGACGAGGAGGTCGCCGCCTCCGAGTCCGCGCACGGCGACCGCAACGCCGCCCTCGCCCACTTCATGGCGGCCTACGGCAACATCGACAACGCCGTACCGGTGCTCCTCGACCAGTACTTCCGGCAGTGCTCCCTCACCGCCTCCTGCGCCGACCTCGCCCTGGGCACCGGCTTCCTCGCCCGGCACGGCGTCCGCGCCGACGGCACCCGGCTGCTCACCCGCAGCCAGGCCAAGCAGGTCAACGCGGTGATGCTGACCTGCGGCACCTACGACGCGGCCGGCGAGTTCGCCTACCGGGTCGGCCTGCCCGGCAAGAGCGGCGTGGGCGGCGGCATCATCGCCGTCGTCCCTGGTCACTGCACGCTGTGCGTGTGGAGCCCGGGTCTGGACGAACGGGGCAACTCGGTGGCGGGAGTGGCCGCCCTGGACCGGTTCACGACCCTGACCGGCCTGTCGGTGTTCTGAGCCGCCGCGCCCCGCGGACGCACAGGCCGGTCATGCGCAGGCCGCCGCCCGGAGGGCGCGATGTCGCCACGCGGTCACCCGGGGTGGACACCATCACGGAGTGCAGGCCAGGGCGTTTCCCCTCGATCTCCGTCGTTGCCAGGGTCCTGGGCCTGGTGGGGACGGCCTGTCTCGCGCTCGGTGGCGAGACGGCCGGCGCCCTGCCCGCCCGGGAACTCCTGGCCCGTCCTCGGTGCACGCCGTACTCGGCCTGGTGGGTGTGGGGCCGCGACCGCCGCGACCACGGTCGTGGCGACGGCGGTCGCGGGCACCGGCTACGGCTGGACAGCCGCCCTGGACACGCCCGTCTCCGTGGTGTGGCTGTGGTTCGACGACGCGTCCGGCGTCGACGGCTTCCTCGGTGGCAACACCTACACCTGGATCACCCTCGGCCTGCTGCTGTGGCTGCCTGTCGGTCATTTCCCCGCGGGACGACGGCCGACGAGCCGCAGCACGAGCGCGACCACGGCCCCGCCCAGTACGGCCGCGCCCGCGATCAGCGCGGCCTCCGACCAGCCGGGTGGTCCGGCGGCGACGGCGACCGCGGCTCCGGCCGGGGACGGGGACGGGGACGGGGCCGAAGCTGAAGCCGGCGCCGAGGCCGAAGCCGAGGTGGGCACCGGCTGGGGCTCCTCGCCCGGTCCGGGCCCCGGCCGTGGACGAGGGTGGGCCCGCAGCGCGTCCAGCGAGCCCACCGGATCGACCCGCCCGGCGGCCGCGAACCCCCAGTCCAGCAACTCGCGCGCCTCTTCGTAGACCTCGTAGCCGCCGCCCGCCTGAGGGTTCATCACCGTCACGACGAGGGTGCGCCCGCCCTGACGGGCGGCGGCGACCAGCGTGTTGCCGGCGTTGGTGGTGTAGCCGTTCTTGATCCCGATCAGGCCCGGGTACGGCTCGACGCCGTCCGCCCCGGTCAGCAGCCGGTTGGTGTTGGCGATGCCGTACGACTCGTCCCCGTCTCCGGGGAACTCCGCCTCGGCGGTGCCGCAGTACCGCGCGAAGTCCGCGTTGCGCAGCCCCGCCCGCCCGAACACCGCCAGGTCGTACGCCGAGGACACCTGGCCCGGAGCGTCGTATCCGTCGGGCGACAGCACGTGGGTGTCCAGCGCGCCCAGGGAGCGCGCCGTGGCCTGCATCCGGGTGGCCGCGGCCTGCCAGCCGCCGCTGAGGGCCGCCAGTACGTGCACGGCGTCGTTGCCCGAGTTGAGGAACACCCCGCGCCACAGGTCGGCGACCTTGTACGTGTGCCCCTCGGCGACCCCGACGAGGCTGCTGCCGGGCCCGATGCCCATGAGTTCCTCCTCGCTCACCCGGTGCCGGAGCTCGCCGGGCAGGACGGGCAGCACCGTGAGGGCGAACAGGGTCTTGAGGGTGCTGGCCGGAGGCAGTCGGCGGTGGGCGTTCGACGCGGCGAGCACCTCACCCGTCCGCGCGTCGGAGACCAGCCAGGACAGCGCCGAGACGTCGGGGACCTCGGGGGCGCCGTGGTGGGGCCTGACCTGCGTCCCGGAGCGGTAGAGCACGGACGGCCTCGGCACCGTGACCTGTGGGTTGCCCGGTACCCCGGGCCCGCCCGGCCCACCGGGTCCGCCCGGTCCGCCCGGCGCACCCGGCGCACCTGCTCCACTTGGTCCCTCGGGCGTCGCGGGGTCCGCGCCGGCCGGGGCGGCGGCCACGGCGGGGCCGAGGGCGAGGACGCCCGCCACACAGAACGCGCAGGCCGTCGCAGCGGCCCGGGAAGAGAATCCGATCGTCATACGAGCAACGTAGGAATGAACCCGGCGATCCCGGCGCTGCCCGTGCCGGACACGGGGCGCGTGCACCCGGATGCCGCACGGGCGGCCCTATGCGGCGGGCAGGGTCGGCTGGATGCGGCGCAGAAACGCCGTGTTGTCCGGGGTCTCGCGCATGCGTTCCAGGAGCGTCTCCAGGTTCGCCTGGCCGTCCCGGGTCCGCAGCGCCCGGCGCAGACCGCGTACGGCGCTCAACTCGGCGGGGGAGTAGAGGAGTTCCTCTCGCCGGGTGCCGGAGGCGTCGATGTCGACGGCCGGGAAGACCCGACGGGAGGCCGGTTCGCGGTCGAGACGGAGCTCCATGTTGCCGGTGCCCTTCAGCTCCTCGAAGTAGAAGTCGTCGGCGCGGGAGCCCGTTTCGACCAGGGCGGTGGCGAGGATGGTGAGCGTGCCGCCCTCCTCGGCCGCCCGCGCGGCGCCGAAGAACCGCTTGGGGCCGATCAGCGCGGTCGCGTCGACACCGCCGCTGAGGGTGCGGCCCCCGGCGGCGGCCGCGTTGTTGTGGGCCCGGCACAGCCGGGTCAGCGAGTCGAGGAGGATCACGACGTCCTCACCCGCCTCGACGAGCCGCTTGGCCCGCTCGATGACGAGTTCGGCCAGCGCGATGTGCTGCCTGGGTGCCCGGTCGAACGTCGAGGCGTACACCTCGCCGCGCACGGAGCGCCGCATGTCGGTGACCTCCTCGGGCCGTTCGTCGAGCAGGACGACCATCAGCCGCGCCCCGGGATGGTTGGCGGCGACGGCGGCGGCGATCTGCTGGAGGAGCACGGTCTTGCCGGTCTTCGGCGGGGCGACGATCAGTCCGCGCTGTCCCTTGCCCACCGGTGCGAGGAGATCCACGACCCGTCCGGCGAGCCCGGCCGCCGGGTGTTCCAGGCGGAGCCGCTCGTGGGGGTGGACGGGCGTGAGGTCGCGGAAGTGGCGACGAGCGCGCAGTTCCTCGGGCGGACGTCCGTCGACGCGGGCGACCTCGGTGAGGGCGCGCTGGGTACCGCGCACCCCTTCGACGAGGTCGCCCCTGCGCAGGCCGTGACGGCGGATCAGCGCCGGCGGGACCTGGAGGTCGGCGGGTGTGGACAGACAGTCGGCGGGGCGCAACTGCCCCTTCCCGCTCGCGTCGATGTCGAGGACGCCGGCGGCGACCCGGGCCGGAGGCTGCCGCAGTACAGGGGGGTGTTCGAGAGTGGTGGTCATGGTGGAGGGTCCTTTCACGGACGGGACATGAGGCATGAGACATGAGGCATGCGAAGGGGGGTGCGGCCGCGAAGGGAGGGCGCTCGGCGCGCCTCGGGCGGCGGGAACAGCACCTCGGCCACGGCGGAAACCGGATGGCGATCGAGATGGTGCGGGAAAGCCGTTGCGCCGGCCGGAAACGGCGGGCGACACGGCGAAGTGGGTGAAGGGAATCGGCACCGGCGCCCTCAGGAGGGGCGTACACAAGTACCATCGGCAATGTAGCACACCGCTCGGTCCCGAAGACGTCAACACGCCCACGACGCCGCTTGTTCCCCACGGCGCGGCACGGCACGGCGGGGCACGGCACTGCGAGCCGGCCGCCCGCTGGACCGGGTGGAGGCGGAGCAGGCGGGGCGGGGAAATCCCGATGCAGGCCGGGGCGTCAGCGGAGCCGGGCCAGGGCCTCCGGCGTAAGGAGTTCGGCGAGCTGCTCCAGCAGGGCGATCGTGCGGGCGACCTCGGCGGGGTCCTCCGTCCCGAGCGCCGCGCCGACCGCCGCGTCGACGGGGGCGGCGGCGACTTCGGCGCGCCGCCCGGAGACCTGCGGGGCGCGGCGCAACAGGGTGCGGCGGCGGTCGGCCGGATCCGGCGTGACCACGACGGAGTTCACTTCCCGCAGCCGGGCCACGCACCCGGAGACCGCGCTCTGCGGCAGCCCCGTGCGGGTGGCGATCTCGCCGACCGTGGTGTCGGCATGGGCGTAGATGTCGAGCATCACGATCAGCACGGAACGCGTGTTGGTGGAGTACCGGCCGACGCCCTCCGTGGGGATCGCCTCTTCGCCGATCTTCATCAGGGTGCGGCCCAGCAGGAAGAGCTCCACTCCGTTCATGGCCACAGGTTACATCCGTCCTGATGTATCTGGATCAATGCATCTTTCTTGATGTATCAGAATTGATGGATTAGCTTGGGCGGTGTCAACTCGTGCGACCGACCGAGGAGTTCCCATGCGGGCCGCCCTGACCGTCCCCGGCGCCACCCTCCACTACGAACTGCGCGGCAGCGGACCCCTGTTGCTCGTCGCGCAGAGCGGTGAGGGAGACGCCAACCGCAGTGACGCGATGGTCGACCACCTCGTCGGCTCGTGCACCGTCCTGACGTACGACCGCCGTGGTCTGTCCCGGAGCGTGCTCGACGAGCCTGGATCAGGTGCGACCCTGGACCAGCACGTGGACGACGTCCACCGGTTGTTCGCCACCCTCACCGACCGGCCCGCCCTGATGCTGGGGTGCAGCATGGGGGCGGTGATCGGCCTCCGGCTCGCGGCGCGGCATCCGCGAAGCCTGAGCACGCTCGTCGCGCACGAGCCCGCCATCCCCGGTTTGCTGCCCGAGGCCGAACGGGAGCGCACCCAGGTCGAACTGGACGAGATGCGGGCGACCTTCGAACGGGACGGCTGGATCGCGGGTGTGCGGATGATCGGCCGACTGCTCGGCATCGACCCGGCCCGGCAGGAGACCGAACCGGGTGCGCGACTCGCCCCGCTCGACGCCTCCCGCCAGGCGAACTTCGACTTCTTCATCCGCCACGACGCGCTCACCATGCGCGACGCCGACCTGTCCCCGGCCGAACTCGACGCCCTCGCGGCCGGACCCGTACGCATCCTCCCGGCGGCCGGCCGCACCACCCCCAGGACCGTCTTCGACTACCGCTGCGCGCAGGAGCTGGCCGCCGGGCTCGGTGCCGGCCTGGCCCACTTCCCCGGCGGGCACAACGGCAACATCACCCACCCGAAGGGCTTCGCGGAGGTGCTGCTCGACCTGCTGTGAGGTCCGCCGTCCGCGTTGCCGTCATACCAGCCAATTCCAGCCCTACGAACCCCTGATGCCCACGGGCCGACGCATTTCTTGTCCCGGCGAAAGGCTCTCCCTGCGCTGCCGCCACCGCACTTGGGCGTGCGCATGGCCCGGGTCGGTGACCCCGAGGGAAGTCCCATCCCGGACGGGCAACGCGTGCGGCGGCTCCGCGAGCCGAGGAGCGCCGCCCCGGCAGCGCGCACGGGAGAGGCCGGGCGAATGTCCCGGCCTCTTCCGGGTTCTCCCACAGATGTCCCCAGAGGGTAACGATCCGTGACCGCAGGGGACTTGACCGCTATTACTGCACTATCTTCACGTCATGTCCACGCCGCCTCAGCCTCCGCAGCAGCCGGAGCAGCCGTCCGAGGCGCCGGCCCAGCCGAGCGCGTACCCCTATCCGCATCCGCAGTCGCCCGCTCCCGGCGGGCCGATGGGTTTCCCACCGGCGGCGCCCGCCACCCAAGCCGGCCAGCAGAGCGTGTACGCCCAGCCGACCCTGGTCGGGCAGCCCGCTCAGCCCCATCCGGTCAACCCCTACCTCCAGCAGAGTCCGTACCCCGTGGTCGGCCCGCCGCCCGGAAGCGGGGGCGGTGGCGCGCGCAAGGCCGTCCTGTGGGCCGTCGTCGGCGCGGTGCTGGCGTCCGCCGCCTGGGCCGCCGGCGTCTTCCTCCTCGGAGCCGAAACCGACCCGGACCTGCGGGGCTACGCGGCGCCGTCGAATCTGTGCAACTCCACCGACTACTCGTCCTTCAAGGAGGAGTACCCGGACAACGACAGCTCCCCGACGCACAACAACCTCAAGGACGACGCCCTCGACGAGAGCCTGTGCAGCCTCAGCCTGAAGAAGACCGGCTCGAGCTACGCGGACGCCTACCTCTACGTCCAGATCGACCTGCACAAGAAGACCGACCCCGGGCCGGAGTTCACCGCCGCCTGGAAGAACTACCCCGACAGCCACTCGGGCTATGACGTGGAGACCATCACCGGAATCGGTGACGAGGCCTATCTCGTCAGCGACGACACCACGTCCGGCTCGACGAGCGGCTCGCTGTACGCGACGCTCGCCGTGCGGGAGGGCTGGGTGACGTACACGATGAGTTACAGCGCCTACTACTCCTCGTACGACGAGGACAAGGACCCGCCGACGCTCGAAGAGGTCACGGGCTACCTGAAGACCGACACGAGGACGACCCTGGAGGACCTCAAGGGCTGAGGCCCGGCCAGGGCAGGGGGACGCACGGCGCGGCGGCCGGCGCGCGGGCAGGCGGCAACGCCTCGGCGGCCGGCCTCCGGCGCGCCGGTCGCCGGGCCCGGCAACGCCTGTGTGGCGGAAGGAGCCCGTACCCTCACCGTGGCCTGACCTCAGGAGGCGGCGGCCGCGCGGGTCTCCGCCTCCTTCAGGATCTGGTCGAACTGCGCGCCCATCGCCGCCGCGAGAGCCTGGGCGCCCGACAACGGGCGGACCATGACGGTGAGTTCGTCGATGAGCCCCTCCTCGTTCAGGTGGATGAAGTCGCAGCCGGTCAGTTCCCGCTCGCCCACCCTGGCCCTGAACACCAGCGCGTGGTCACGGCCGTCGGCTCCGTCGAGCTCCCGCTCGTAGCGGAAGTCCTCGAAGACGCGCGTCACCCCCCGCAGGATCGACGCGGTGATCGCCTTGCCCGGGTACGGCTTGAACACGACCGGACTGGTGAACACCACGTCCTCGGCCAGCAGCGCCTCGACGGCCTCGAGATCGCCGGCCTCGACCGCCTCACGGAACGCGCGCATCGGATCCCCTCGCAGCGTAAATAGTAAATTTGTTGAGTAGGTGCCGAAGAGAATAATCACGTCCTGCTACCGTGTCCATATGTCCCTCAAGTACGCCGTCCTGGCCGCCCTCCTGGAAGGCGAGGCCTCGGGCTACGAACTGTCGAAGGTCTTCGACGTCTCCCTCGCGAACTTCTGGCCCGCGACCCCGCAGCAGCTCTACCGCGAACTGGAGCGCCTCGCGCAGGACGGCCTGATCGAGGCACGGGTGGTGCAGCAGGAACGCCGGCCCAACAAGAGGATGTTCACCCTCACCGAGGCCGGCCGCGCGGACCTGGACACCTTCGCCGCCACCCCGCCGCGGCGCCCCACCGCCATCCGCGACGAACTCCTCATCAGGATCCAGGCGATGGACGGCGTGGACCCCGAGGTGACCCGCGGACTGATCGAGGAACGGATGACCTGGGCCCGCGCCAAGCTCGGCCGGTACCGGCGGGTGCGCGACCGCCTTCTTGACGGGCGCACCGAAGACGTCTACCTCACCGAGGCCGACCGCATCGGCCCCTATCTGACGCTGATGGCCGGCATCGGTTTCGAGGAGACGAACCTGGCCTGGTGCGAACGCGCCCTGCTGCTCCTGAAGCGGCGGACGGCCGTAGGCTGACGCGGATGTTCAGTCCCGAAGGCCCCACCCTGCGCGAACTCGCCGTCCAGGCGCTGTCGTCGGTCGAGCACGGCTACGACCTCCTCGCGCCGAAGTTCGACCACACGCCCTTCCGTACCCCGGACGCGGTCCTGGACGCGGTCGCCGCGGCGCTGAAGGAGTCCGGCCCCTACGCGGACGGCCTCGACCTGTGCTGCGGCACGGGGGCAGGGGTCGAGGTGCTGGGGACGGTGTGCCGGGAGAGCGTGACGGGCGTCGACTTCAGCGCCGGCATGCTCGCCCAGGCGCGCCGGCGGGTCCGTCCGGAGGGCCCCCGGGTGTCCTGGGTGCGCGCGGACGCCCGCGCCCTGCCGTTCACCGGCGCGTTCGACCTGGTCGTCAGCTTCGGCGCGTTCGGGCACTTCCTGCCCCGCGAGCTGCCGGGCCTGTTCGCCGAGGTGCGGACCGCGCTGCGACCGGGCGGATGCTTCGCCTTCCCTGTCCTGGCCCCGCCGAGGCGGTCCTCGCCGGCGTTCTGGATGCTCCTCGGCTTCGACGCCGTGATGCGGGTGCGCAACGCCCTGTGGCGGCCGCCGTTCGTGATGTACTACCGCGCCTTCCGGCTCGGTGAGGTGCGGCGCGAACTGGAGCGCGCGGGGTTCCGCGTGGACCTCCGCGCCCTGCCCGGGTTCGGGACGAGGGACGACGGAAGTCCACGGGTGCGCATGGTCGAGGCGCGCCGGACGGACCGCTGAGCAGGTCTGCCGAGCCGACGGTCCGCCGGGCCGACGGTCCGCCGGGCCGGTCGGAACCGGATCACCCGGCCGCGGGCAGGGTGAAGGCGTAGACGAGCGCATCCCGTCGGGTGTCCACCACCAGGTCGGTGATCTCCAGGGGGCGCGCGTACTGGTCGTGCACGCGCCGGGTGACCCGCATCGACGGGTCGTCGTCGAGGTGGGTGATGCAGTCCCGGTGGTGCAGGGTCAGGCCCGCCCGGCGCATCCAGTCGTAGGCCCGCCGGAGCTCGGGGGAGGCGTTCGAGTCGGCGCGGTCGCGGTAGCGGGCCAGTTCCTCCACCTCGGCCAGGGCCACCGGAGAGAAGGACGTGACGGCCGTACGCAGACCGCGTCCGTCGGCGCGCGCGGACTCGTAGCGGTGCACCAGCGTCGGGTGGTGCGGGGCGAGTCCGAGCGCCTCGGCGTGGTCGGGCGGGGGTGTCTCCCAGCTGACGGCGGCATGGGCCACCGCCGACGGATCGTCCGCGGGCCGCGCCCCGACGGGAAAGGCGAGGAACGACGCGGTGCCGAGCGGCCCGCCCGGCAGGGCGGCGTGGCTGCCCCGCCGGTCGGTCTCGACCAGCCCGTCGCCGCGCAGGACCTCCAGGGCCTGTCGTACGGTCTGCCGGCTGACGCCGAAGTGAGCGGCCAACCGCCGCTCGGCCGGCAGCCGTTCGCCGGGCGCGATGGTGCCGTCGCGCAGCTCGCCGAGCAGTTCCGTGGCGATCCGCCGGTACAGCGGCCCGTCGTCGGGCCGCGGGTGGACGTGAGGGGTGCTGGGGGTGGTGCTGCGGGCCATGCCGCGCGCCTCCTGTAGGTGACGTGCCGTGGTCGTACGGACTCGGTGCGCCACCAGATCTAGCATTGGTCTAAACCAGCAGGGAAGAGCGGGCGGCCCGATCGGCCGAAACCGGACCGCCCCACCCCCTCCCCGCGGCCGCGCGGCGGCTGTGCTCAGAGCGCGCTGTACAGGGCGTCCACCAACGCCGTCTTCCGCGGGTCGTCGGCGATGTGCGGCCCCATACGGTTCATCACGTACCCCAGCGACACCCCCGCCTCCGGGTCGGCGAGCCCGCACGAGCCGCCGAAGCCGTCGTGTCCGAAAGCGCGCGGGTTGGGTCCGTACGATCCGCTCGGGCCGCTGAGCCACAGCCCGAGCCCGATCTCCGTCTCGTGCGCGAGCCCCGGCCCGAGCACCAGGTCGAGGCATGCCCCCTGACCCTCGCGCACCCGCTCGGCCGCCTCGGCGGAGAGGACGCGCCGGCCGCCGAACGCGCCCCGGCCCGCGAAGATCCCGTAGAGCGCGGCCACCGCCCGCGCGGTGCCGTGGCCGTTCGCCGCCGGGATCTCCGCGGCTCGCCACCGCGGCGAGCCGGCCTCGGCCGCGCCCACCACCGGATTGGTCAGGGCGGCGAGGGCCGCCGGCGCCAACCGGCTCAGGATCGCGGCCTGTTCGTCGGAGGAGGCGGCCGGCGGACGCACCAGTTCGGCGGCCCGTCCGGCCTCCTTCTCCGGCAGTCCGATAGTGAAGTCGACGCCCAGCGGGCCGGTCACCTCCCGCTCCAGAAAGGCCCCCGGGAGCAGCCCCGACACCCGCCGCACCAGCTCTCCGACCAGGAAGCCGTAGGTGAACGCGTGATAGCCGGACCGGGTGCCCGGCTCCCACCAGGGCTCCATGGCCGCGAGACGCGCGGTGGTGAGCTCCCAGTCGTAGAGCTGGTCGAGCGAGTGCGGCTCGCGCAGCCCGGCCAGGCCCGCCCGGTGGGACAGCAGATGCCGGACCAGGACGCGCTCCTTGCCGGCCGCGCCGAACTCCGGCCAGTACTTGGCCACCGGAGCGTCGAGGTCGAGCAGTCCCCGGTCGGCGAGGAGGTGCGCGCACAGCGCCGTCGGTCCCTTCGACGTGGACCACACGTTGACCAGCGTGTCCCGCTCCCACAGGCGTGTGCGCGCGGCATCGGCCCAGCCGCCCCACAGGTCGGCCACCGTCCGGCCGTCTACCGTGACGCTCACCGCGGCGCCCAGTTCGTCCCGGCCGCGGAAGTTCTCCTCGAAGGCCGCGCGCACCGCCCCGAACCGCGGGTCGCAGTATCCCTGGATCTGTGGAACGCGCTCGGACATGGGCCCTCCGTGGTCCGCCGGGGCGCCGGACCGCGCCGATGCGGCCCGGGCACCCCGAACGTACCGACTGGTCGGACCGGACGGAAGTCCGAGGGGCGGTCCTCGGTCACAGGAGGAACGTCGTCGTCCCCGTCGGTTCCCGGTGTCCCTCGGCCGTGTGCCAGTAGTCCCGTGACTCGACCGCCAGCCCGGCGTCGTCGAACCGGACGAAGACACAGCCGGCCAGCGTGGTCGCCGCCCCGTCCTCCTCGGACAGCACCCGGAACTCGGCCGCCGCGACCCCGTCCGCGCCCACCACCGGAGGCGAGAACCGCACGTCGGTCACCCGCTCCGCCGCGAACGACCAGCGCAGATAGGCCTCCAGCTCGGCCCGCCCGCGGTGTGGCGCGCGGAACGGCATCGACCGGTGGACACAGGTCTCCGCGTACAGCTCCAGCAGCGCCGGCACGTCGTGCGACGCCCAGGCCCGCTCCCACACCGCGACGAACCGCTCGGCGGCGGCACGCGTGTCCACGGGCCGGCCCTCAGACGTAGGACCGCAGCCAGCGCAGCTTGGCCGCCTCCTGGTAAGGGCCGCCGCCCTCATGGTCGTTGAAGTCGTACACCTCGATCGCCTTGTCCTCGTGCGCCCACGCGTTGAAGGCGGCGAACACGGTCGAAGGCGGGCAGGTCTGGTCCTCCAGGGCTGCCGAGAACAGCGCGGGGGCCGAGCCCCGGGACGCGAAGTGCACGCCGTCGAAGTACGCCAGGGTGCCCAGGACGTCCTGGGCGCGGCCGCGGTGCGTCTTGAGGAACAGGCCTATCTCGCGGTAGGGGTGACGGTCCGTCAGGATAGCCGCGCGCGGGAAGTCGCACAGGAACGGCACGTCCGGGGCGATGCCCGCCAGATCCGGCACCAGACCGCCCACGGCGATCGTGATGCCGCCGCCCTGGCTGCCGCCGATCGCCACGGTCCGCGCGGCGTCGGTCAGCGGGTGGGAGCGGGCCGCCTCGACCGCGCGCACCGCGTCCGTGAACACCCGGCGGTAGTAGTAGTTATCCGGGGCGTCGATGCCTCGCGTCATGAAACCGGGATACGCGGGCGCGCCGCCCACCGGGTCCGCGGTACCGCCGCCACCGCCCCAGGCGCTGCCCTGGCCGCGGGTGTCCATGATGAAGTGCGCGCGGCCCGACGACGCCCACAGCAGGTGCTCGTGCGGCAGCCCGCGGCCACCGCCGTAGCCGACGAACTCCACGACCAGCGGCAGCGGTTCGGTGGCCCCTGAGGGCAGCGTCAGCCAGCCCTTGACGGGGTGGCCGCCGAACCCGGCGAAGGTCACGTCGTACACCAGCACCGTCGTCAGGCCCGTGTCGACCGGCTCGAAGCGGGCGTCCAGCTCGTGCTCGCGGGCCTCCTGGAGGGTCTTGGACCAGAACGCGTCGAAGTCCTCGGGCTCGACGGACGCGCTGCGGTAGGCGCGGAGCTCGTCGTCGGCCAGGTCGAACAGGGGCATGAAGGACCGCCTTTTGTTAAGTGCCCATACGAATGATCACACCGTACGTGGGCACCGGGACGCCTCGCCAGACCCTGTCCAGGAGCTTCAGGCGGGCCTGCGGCGGGTCCACTGGGGCTCCGTGCGGGCCCACTCCCGCTCCCACTCGCCCAGCCGGTGCCGCATCGCCACCCGGCGGACCGCGACGTGCCCGAGGAGCACCACGGCGGCGGTGCCCCCGGCGCCGCACACCCCCATCGTGAAGGCGTGCTGCCACACCATCGTGTCGTTCGGCGGCGGGGCCACGCTGCGTCCCCGGGTGTCGAACCAGACGTCCAGCACGTCACCCGCGCGCGTGCCCGCCGGGACCCGGGCGGTCGCCGTCCGCGCGTGTTCACCCGGCGGGGTCCACCGCACGGTCACCGGGAACGTCTGCTGTCTGACGCCCTCCACCGAGGGCATGGTCTCGGGCACGTGGCCGACGACCTCGACGCGCTCGCGATGGCGTTCGGCCCGCAGCCGGTCCGCGACCGCCTGGGCGTCGGCATGCCCCCACCGGCCGGCGAACGCCCCGGCCAGCGGTACGGCGACCAGCAGCAGGACGGCGACGAGCAGTGCCGTCCACGCCTCCAGCACATCCGACCGGCGTCGCAGCGGATTGTCCCGCCGGCGCCAGCCCCGCACCCGGCTTCGCATGTCGACCTCCTCGCCGTCATACGTACGAGTGCCCACATGAGCGGCATACCCCGTTCGGAGTACATCGTTTCACGCATCGTTCACGTCGGCCCCTTGGCAGCCGCTGGGCCGGGACGGACGAGGCGGGACCGGGCCGGCGGGACGGGCCGGGCGGCCGGTGGGGCAGGTCGGTCGGCGGGCCGTCGGGCGGGTCAGCCGAAGCGCTCGATCCGGATGCGGTCGACCGGCTGCCCCGCCCGGACCAGCAGCCGTGAGGCGTGCTCGGCGAACGCGTTGGACCCGCACACGTACGCCTCCCAGCCGCCCGCGGGCGCCTCGGCGAGCAGCGGGGCGAGGTGATGAGCCGCGAGCCGCCCCACGGGCGTGCCCCGCGGCGCGCTCCGCGTGAACACGGGCGTCGTCTCGGCGCCGTACTCCCGCGCGTAGATCAGCTCTTCGGGGCCGCGCGCGGACACCAGCAGCCGCAGCGGCACGTCGAGGCCGCGCGCGCGGTGGTGACGGACCATCGACATCAGCGGGACGACCCCGGAACCGGCGCCGATCAGCAGCGCGGGCCGGTCGCCCGGCCAGGCGAAGAAACCGCTGAGCGGACCCCGCACCTGGACCTCGTCACCCGGCCGCGCCCGGGTGTGGAACCAGCCCGAGACCTCGCCGCCGTCCACGTGGTCCAGGGTCAGCTCGACGTGCCCGCCGTCGTCGGGCGCGGAGGCGATCGAGTAGTGCCGTTGGGCGGTGTAGCCGTCGTCGGCGGTGAGCCGCAGCATCAGGTGCTGGCCGGGCAGATGCCCCGCCCAGGCCGGCACCGCGAACCGGAAGGTGGCCGCCCGCGGGGTCTCGCGGCGGATCTCGGTGAGCGTCGCCGTCTGCCACAGCGCGGCGGCCTGACCGCTCACGGCGATCCGGCCGGGAACCGCGAACCGGGTCGGGGGAGTGAAGGTCTCAGTCACCGGAGTACCGCTGCTCCTCCCACGGGTTGCCCCGCGCGTGATAGCCGTTCTGCTCCCAGAACCCCGGCTCGTCGTGGTCGAGGAGGCGCAGGCCCGCGATCCACTTGGCGCTCTTCCAGAAGTACAGGTGCGGCACCAGCAGCCGCGCCGGACCGCCGTGCTCCGCCGTGAGGGGCTTGCCGTCGTACTCCCAGGCGATCCACGCCCGTCCGCCGGTCAGGTCGGACAGCGGCAGGTTGGTGGTGTAGCCGGTGTGCGCGTACGCGACGGCGTGGGTGGCGGACGCGTCGGGCCGGACGGCCGCGAGGAACGCGTCCAGGGACACGCCACCGAACCGGACCCCGAACTTGGACCAGCTCGTCACACAGTGGATGTCGCCCTCGTACGCGGACTCCGGCAGCGCGTGCGCCTCGTCCCAGTCCCAGGTGCGGGGCTCCGCCACCAGTCCGTCGACGCGGAAGGTCCAGTCCGCGGGCGCGAGGTCGGGTGTGACCTCGGCGGACAGCACGGGCCAGTCGTCGCCGGCGTCGTACTGCCCTGGAGGCAGTCCCGGAAGGTGGACACGGGGGCGGCCGGTGAAGCCTCGGGTGACGTTCATGCGGTTCCAGCGGGAGGACGGCGGTTGTTCACGCCATCAACCGTACGTGCATGTCAGCCATGGTCCGCACCCGGTCCGCCCGCCGATCATTAAGCGCGTATGAACAGTCCCGCGCGCGGGGAATAGCCACCGGGCCCCGGCCCTTGCACGTGTCGTTCCGGATCCAGCGGTCCAGCGGTCCGGTGCCAGCGAAGGAGAGTGGGAGCAATGCCGAAGGCGTACGTCTTCACCCGGTACGGCGGCCCGGAGACCGAGGCCCCCGTCGACCCGGACCACCCCCGGCCCGGGCCCGGCGAGGTGCGCGCCGCGATGCGCGGCGCGGGTGCGGACCTGATGGGCGAGGCGCTGTGCGCGGTCGGGAGCGGCCGCCCCCGGGGCAAGGCCGCCCGGAAGATCGGAGCGGACGCGTGAGCACCTCCGAAACCCCGCACGTCCTCGACAACCCCGCCCGGGCCTCCCTCACCGGCCCGCACGCCCACTTCGCCGAGCGCCGGGGCCGGGTGCTGCGCTACCCCGTCGACGTCTCGCCCTGGCTGGCACTCCCCGACGAGCCGGACGCGGGCGACTGGGCGGATCTCGCCGCGCTCGCGGGCCCCGGCGCGGAGGTCCCGCTGCCGGGTTTCCGCGGTGAGCTGCCGCCCGGCTGGGAGCTCACCTTCCAGATGGAGGGCGTGCAGTTCGTCGACGACGGGCTGGCCGCCGCACCCGAACCCGAGGCGGTCCGGCTCGGCCCCGCCGACGTCCCCGAGATCCTCGACCTGATCGCCCGGACCCAGCCGGGGCCGTTCGAGGCCCGGACCATCGAACTCGGCACCTACCTGGGCATACGACGGGACGGCGCCCTGATCGCCCTGGCGGGCGAGCGCCTGCGTCCGCCGGGCTGGACGGAGATCAGCGCCGTCTGCACCGACCCCGCCTTCCGGGGCGAGGGACTGGCGACCCGGCTGATCCTGGCCGTCGCCCACGGCATCCGCGAACGCGGCGAGACGCCCTTCCTGCACACCAGCGCCGCCAACACGAACGCCATCCGCCTCTACGAGTCCCTGGGCTTCCGGCTGCGCCGCAGAACGGCGTTCCTGGCGGCCCGGGTACCGCAACGGCTGGGGGAGGGGCGGGAGCCGGTCCCGGTGGCGTAGCGGGTCACGGGGACGGCTCGGGAGGCAGGTCGCTCGGGGCGGCGGGCGCGCGCCACGCGTTGTAGCGCACCAGGTACTCCGCGAACCGCTCCAGGTCCTCCTCCGGCCACCGCGCCAGCCGTTCCCGGAAGGCCGTGCGACGGCTCTCGGTGACCTGGGCGAGGATGCGGCGACCCGCGTCGGTGAGGTGGAGGACCTGGACGCGGTGGTCCCGGGGATCCTGGCGCCGCTCGATCAGATCGGCGTGCTCCAGGGCGCCGACCTGCCGGCTGACGGTGGACTTGTCCAGCGCGTAGTGCGCGGCGAGGTCGGTGGCCCGGCAGCCGCCGCTCTCCTCCAGGTGGCCGAGGAGCGTGTACGACACCAGCGACAGCTCGGGGTGCAGCCGGCCCGCCGAGGCCCGGGCCCGCCGGGCGAAGCTCGTCATCTCCCGCTGGATCGTCTCCACCGCCTCGGCCGCTTCCACCGGGCCTCCCTCCCTAGCCTGGTTGCATAGTACAACTTCGGCGGCTGGGTGCGGGGCCCGTGGGCCGGGAACGGCATGCGGGCCTTGGGGTAGGGTGGCCGTCCGGCTGCGGAGGTTCCCAGTCGTGGCGAGACCCCGGAGGTGAGACCCATTACCGCAGCGTCAGGTCGGGTGCTCTCCTCCCGTGGCAGCGTGGATCGCCGCCGGTAGGCGACCGTGAGAGCGCCCTTCGGCTTCCGAAAGGCTCTTAGGCTCCATGCCCCCTCGTCCTCCCGCCTCTTCACCCTCGCCCTCTTCCTCTGCCTGCCCCTCTCCGGGTTCTTCTTCGCCTGTCGTTCGCCCCTTCTCGTCCTCCGCCCCCTCCGCGTTCCGTGACGCCCTGGTCGCCGCTCTGCGGGGTGCCGGATGCGTGTTCGCCGAGGACGAGGCGGAGTTGATCCTCACCGCGGCCCGCACGCCGCACGAGGCGGAGGCCATGACGGCTCGCCGCACGGCAGGCCTGCCCCTCGAACACGTCGTCGGCTGGGCCGAGTTCCACGGTCTGCGCATCGCCGTCGAACCGGGCGTCTTCGTGCCCCGCCGCCGCACCGAGTTCCTCGTCGACCAGGCCCTCGCCGCGGTGCCGCACGCCTCGGTCGTCGTCGACCTGTGCTGCGGCTCGGGCGCGGTCGGCGCCGCGCTGGCCGCCTCCCTCGGACCGGTCGAGCTGCACGCCGCGGACATCGACGCGACGGCGGTGAACTGCGCCCGGCGCAACCTCGCCGACTTCGGCGGACACACCTACGTCGGCGACCTGTTCGCGGCGCTTCCCGGCCGACTGCGCGGCCGCATAGACATCCTGGCGGCGAACGTGCCCTACGTCCCCAGCGGCGAGGTGCCGCTGCTGCCGGCGGAGGCCCGGGACCACGAGCCGCTCACCGCTCTCGACGGTGGCGGTGACGGGCTGGACGTGCTGCGCCGGGTCGCCGCCGAGGCGCCGTACTGGCTCGCCCCCGGCGGCTGCCTCCTCGTCGAGACCAGCGAGCGTCAAGCACCGGCCGCCGTCGAGGCGTTCACCCGTGGCGGTCTGACGGTGCGTCTGGCGGAGGAGGAGGAGCTGTACGCCCACGTCGTCGTCGGCGCCAGGGTCAGGTAGCGGCTCCGCTGCCCGTGGGACCGGGGGAGCGGTCGTCCCCGTGGTTCCACGGGCCGTGCCCCGGGGAGTCGCCGCGCCGGTCGCCCGGGCCGCGTTCGTCGAAGGTGCCGGACAGGACACGTTCGGCGGTGTTCTCGTCACCCGAGCGGGAACCGACGACGCGGACGGTGTCGCCCTTCTTCAGCGCGCCGGCCCCGGAGCCGGAGGCGTTGTCGGCGGAGACGGTGGCGTCCGCGCCCACCGTCCACGTCCACGAGGCGCCGTCCTCACTCTTGACGGTGACCTGGTCCCCGGCCACCTTCTGCACGGTGCCGCGCTGCCAGACGCGGACGATCCAGTCGCCGGTGTCGGGGTCCTTCACGGTCGCCTCACCGTGCGCGGCGTCCCCGCGGAGGCCGGACCACGGGCCGCCGTGGCCGTGCCGTCCGCCGGGCCCCTCGGAGGAGGACGCGGACGGCGACGCGGACGGCGAGCCGCCGCCGGAGTCCCCCGAGGTCGCCGCGTACGCGACGGTGCCGCCGAGCGTCAGGACGGCCACGGTGGTGGCCGCGAGCACCGCCCGCCCGCGGGCCGACCGGCGCCGCCAGAGCGTGCGCAGGTCCGCGCGGTCCCGTTCCGCGTCGACCGGGCCCGAGAGCAGCTCGACCTCTTCCGGCCCCTGGGGCCTGTCCGGCTCCTGCATCACGGCTCACTCTCCCTCGGCCACGACGGCGGCACCACTGCCACGCCTCTCTGTGATTGTCCGAGGTGCCCGGTAAGGAAGCGATAACAAAAGCCTGTGAATCGGGCGGCCGGCGCCGCTCACTCCCCGGCCCGCGCACGCGCCACGAGCAGCGCCACGTCGTCGTGGTTGTCGGGGTGGTGCAACGCGCTCAGCAGCAGTTCGCAGAGCTCCTCCAGCGGCCGTGCGGGATCGTCGAGCAGCGCCAGCAGGGCCTCCAGACGCTCGTCGAGCGAGTGGGTGCGGGTCTCGACCAGGCCGTCCGTGTACAGCACGAGCTGATCGCCGGGGGTGAAGTCGACGTCGGTCGTGGAGAACGGCACCCCGCCCACGCCCAGCGGCGCACCGGTGGGCAGGTCGAGCAGCTCCGGCGGACGGCCCGGGCGGATGTGCGCCGGCGGCAGATGGCCGGCGTTGGCGATCCGGCATCTCCCCAGCCGGGGGTCGTGGACGGCGTACACGCAGGTGGCGATGGAGTGGTCCAGGCCCTGGGTGATCCGGTCCAGGTGGTCCAGGAGGACCGCCGGGTCGAGGTCGAGGGAGGCCAGGGTGGTCGTCGCGGTGCGCAGCCGCCCCATCGTGGCGGCGGCGTCGATACCGCTGCCCATCACGTCCCCGACGACGAGCGCCGTCTTGCCGTCCGGGAGCGGGATGACGTCGAACCAGTCGCCGCCGACCTCGGTGGTGGCGCCGGCGGGCTGGTAGCGGGAGGCGACCTCCAGGCCGCCGATGACGGGCGGATGGCTCGGCAGCAGGCTGCGCTGGAGGGTGAGCGCGGTCGTGCGGGCGCTCTGGTACCAGCGGGCGTTGTCGATCTGGACGGCCGCGCGGGCCGCCAGCTCGCGCGCGAGCAGCAGGTCGTCATGGCCGAACGGCAGCGGATTGCGGGTCCGCTTGAGGTCGAGGGCGCCCAGCACCTCGCCCCGGGCGATGAGCGGTACGGCCAGATAGGAGTGCACGCCGGCCCGCGCCAGCAGGGCTGCCGCCTCCGGGGAGTGGGCGATGCGTCCGAGGTCCTCGTCCTTGACCTGGGCCACCATGACCGGCCGGCCGGAGCGTACGCACTCGGTGACGAGCCGGTCGGGCGCGTAGCGGGCCACCTGGCCGGGCTGGTCGGCCGCCCGCAGCGCGTCGGGTTCGTCGGCGGCGCGCACCGCGAGGGCGCGGATCACGGCCGATTCGGCGGGCCCGAGGCTGGTGCGGCGGCCCGCCATCACCGCGTCGAGCAGGTCCACCGCGGCCACGTCCGCCAGTTCCGGCACGGCCACGTCGGCGAGTTCGAACGCGGTGCGCTCCAGGTCGAGGGTGGTGCCGATCCGGGTGGAGGCGTCGGCGATCAGGGCCAGCCGGCGGCGGGCCGCCTCGGCCTCGACGGCCGCCCGGTGCCGGTCGGTGACGTCGGCGACCGAGACGGCCACGCCCAGCACGGTGCCCCGGGCGTCCTCCAGGCGGTACAGGGAGAGGGACCAGACGTGGTCCTCGTCCGGGTCGGCGGGGGTGCGGCCGACCGTCGAGCGGTCGACGAGCGGCTCGCCGGTCCGCAGCACCTGGCGTGCCGCCGCCTCCAGGGCCTCCGCGTCCACCAGGGGCAGCACCTCGTGGACGGTCCGGCCGAGGTGGTCCGCGGCCGGAACGCCGTTGATCCGCTCCAGCGCCGGGTTGACCGAGACGTACCGCAGGTCGGTGTCCAGGACGGCGAGGCCGTTGGGGGACTGCGCGACCATCCGCGTCGACAGCGCCAGGTCCCGCTCCAGCCGGCGCACCGTCGTCCGGTCGGTGGCGAGCCCCAGGGCGTAGACGTCGCCCCGGTCGTCCATGAGCCGCATGTTGCGGAACTCCACCAACCGGGTGGTGCCGTCCTTGCGCAGGATCGGGAACGCGCCCGCCCAGCTCTCACCGGTGGCCATGACGTCGGCGAACAACTGCACGACCAGGTCGACGTGCCGTTCGTGGACCATCACATGGGCGGCGTACCGGCCCAGCGCCTCGTTGGCCGAGTACCCGAACAGCTCCTCCGCCTGGGGGCTCCACAGGGCGATGCGCCCCTGGGTGTCGAGCACCACAGAGGCCACGTTGAGCACGTCCAGCAGGCCGCTGGGCCCGGTCGGCCCACCGCCGTCAGCCGCGGACGATCCGGCTCCGTTCATGCCACGCACCGCCTCCGCGTATCGATGCGGCACGCCGTCCCCCGTGCCGACTCCCCTGTTCTACCGTGCTCAACCCTTTTCTCCCACGCCTCGGGCACCCTTCTTCATGCTCCTCCAGTACGGCGTCGCGCGCCGTTCTCCTCAAGGTCCGCACCTGTCCATGGAATTGGTCTGTACATGACCACGACGCCGGGCCAGACTGTCCGCCGAGCGCGCCCACCCCCCTCGACGAGGAGTCCCATGCCCCTGCGTCCTGCCCGCCGCCGTCGTACCACGGCCGGCCCCGCCCGCACGGTCCGCGCCGGCTTCCTGGCGCTGGCCGTGGCAACGGTCACCGTCCTCTCCGGGGCCCCGCCCGCCGCGGCCGCCGACACCTGGACCGAGGTCGGCTCCGACCGCGCCGACCCGCTGACCGAGAGCCAGGGGCTGACGTCGGTCGAGGTCCCGGCGGGCAGCGCCAACCGCTACACCGGCATCGGCACCATCCCCTTCTCCGTCTCCACCCGGGGCTGGAACCACGTCGGCGACCCGGACGCCTCTTACGAGGGCTATTACGTCGAGCCGTACCAGAGCGACTCGAACAACGCGAAGATGTACCGCGTGCAGGCGCCGGGCGGCGCCTGGTCGGAGTACGTCCACGCGCTCGGCTCCGGCGAGGCCCTGAACAACTCCTGGGTCGCGATCACCCCGGACAGCCAGTGGATGCTGTCCGGCGAGTGGGGCACCATGACGCGCTTTCTCGTCTTCCCGACGCCGGGTGCCAACTCCGCCACCTCGCCGTCCGCGAACCTGCCGCAGGCCTCGACCGTCCGCCTCGACCACGCCGTGCGCGACGTCCAGGGCTGCGACTTCACCGGACCGACCACGCTCCTCTGCGCCTCGGACGACCCGGCGGGCACGCTCTTCGGCATCACCAAGCCGCTCCTCCGGATCGACCTGTCCGCCGCGCCGAACGGCACCTCCGACGTCACCGGCCATGTCACCGCCCTGCGGCAGCTGCCGCTGCGCAGCTCCTGCTCGGGCACCTTCGAGGCGGAGGGCATCGACTACGACCGCCGGTCCGGCACCCTGCGGGTGATCGTCGTCTCGCCCGGGTTCTGTGTGCTGACCGACAGCAAGACCTACCGCTTCACCCGGAGCTGACCGGGCCCGACCGGGCATCCGGCGTCCCTCCTGTCGCTGGTCCCACTCGGAAAGTGATGCTTTTCTGGGGATGTGGCGCGGTTCGCGGGGAACCCGCACCTCCGCGCCACATCCCACGAGAGGAGCGATCACGATGGATCGCGAACGACCGCACGAGGAGTCCGTCTCCGTCGAGATCAGCGGATGCAGCAAGGAGGACGCCCGGATCGTGCTCGACACGCTGGGCGAGTGCTTCGCGTCGGACCGGGACAGCGACGAGGTGCCGCAGCAGCTGCACGAGAGCCGTCCGATGGTGTGGCTCGGCACCTTCGAGGTGACCGAGGCGCACGACTGTGCCCGCCCGGCCCGGCTGTCGTCCTCCGTGGAGGCCGACGCGCAGGGCAGCTACTGGGCGATCGAGCGGCTCCGCGCGACGCTGGACTCCGTCTTCACGGTGCGCGACCTGTCCTCGGCCTCCGGGGACCAGGAACGGGAGCTGCACGTCCTGCTGGAGAGCCGGTGAGACGTCGCCGGCGGTGACCTGCGGCACATGACGCCCGTCCCATTGTGCAACTAGTTGCATAACCCGTGCGCGGTCCTCTAGAACTGGAGGGAAGACACCGCGCACGGAGGGCTGTCATGAGCCGTTACCCGCACCTGCTGAGCCCGCTCGACCTGGGCTTCACCACCCTGCCCAACCGCGTCCTGATGGGCTCGATGCACGTAGGCCTCGAAGAGGCCGAGCGCGGCTTCGAACGCATGGCCGAGTTCTACGCCGCCCGGGCACGCGGGGGAGTGGGCCTCATCGTCACGGGCGGCATCGCCCCCAACGACGAGGGCCGGCCCTACGAGGGCGGCGCGAAGCTCACCACGGAGGCGGAGGCCGACCAGCACCGGACGATCACCGACGCCGTGCACCGCGAGGGCGGCCGCATCGCCATGCAGATCCTGCACTTCGGCCGGTACGCCTACCACCGGGACCTGGTCGCCCCCAGTCCGCTCCAGGCGCCGATCAGCCCCTTCCCGCCCCGCGAGCTGACCGACGCCGACGTCGAGCGCACGATCGAGGACTACGTCCGCGCCGCCCGCCTCGCCCGGCGGGCCGGTTACGACGGCGTCGAGATCATGGGCTCCGAGGGCTACCTCGTCAACGAGTTCATCGCCGCCCCGACCAACCACCGCACCGACCGCTGGGGCGGCTCGTACGAGAACCGCACACGCTTCCCGCTGGAGATCGTGCGGCGCGTGCGCGAGGCCGTCGGCGAGGACTTCATCGTCATCTACCGGCTGTCCATGCTCGACCTGGTGCCCGGCGGCTCCACCCTCGACGAGGTCGTCACCCTCGCGCAGGCCGTCGAGGCGGCCGGCGCCACCATCATCAACACCGGCATCGGCTGGCACGAGGCCCGCATCCCCACCATCGCCACCTCCGTACCGCGCGGCGCCTACACCTGGGTGACGAAGAAGCTCATGGGCGCGGTCTCCGTACCGCTCGTCACCACCAACCGCATCAACACCCCCGAGGTCGCCGAGGAACTCCTCGCCGACGGCTGCGCGGACATGGTGTCGATGGCCCGCCCGATGCTCGCCGACCCCGAGTTCGTCGCCAAGGCCGCGGCCGGCCGCCCCGAGGCCATCAACACCTGCATCGGCTGCAACCAGGCCTGCCTCGACCACACCTTCAGCGGAAAGATCACCTCCTGCCTGGTCAACCCGCGCGCCTGCCACGAGACCGAGCTGATCCTCGCCCCGACCCGGCTGCGCAGGCGGGTCGCGGTGGTGGGCGCCGGACCGGCGGGCCTGGCCTGCGCGGTCAGCGCCGCCGAACGCGGCCATGACGTCACCCTGTTCGACGCCGCGAGCGAGATCGGCGGCCAGCTCAACGTGGCCCGCAAGGTCCCCGGCAAGCAGGAGTTCGACGAGACGCTGCGTTACTTCCGCCACCAGCTCGACGCGCACGGCGTGGACGTACGGCTCGACACATCCGTCGCCGCCGGGGACCTGGCCGGCTACGACGAGGTCGTCGTCGCCACCGGCGTCAGCCCCCGCACCCCCGACATCCCCGGCGTCGACCACCCGAGCGTCGTCGGCTATCTCGACGTCCTGCGCGACGGCGCGCCCGTCGGCGAGCGCGTCGCGATCCTCGGCGCGGGCGGCATCGGCTTCGACGTCGCCGAATTCCTCACCGACGGCGGCGACAAGGCGCACGAGGACCCGGCCACCTACTTCCGCCAGTGGGGCGTCGACATGGACTACCGCAACCCGGGCGGTCTCGCCGCCCCCGAGCGCCCCGCCCCGCCCCGCACGGTCCACCTCCTCCAGCGCAAGACCGGCAAGGTCGGCGCGGGCCTCGGCAAGACCACCGGCTGGATCCACCGCACCGAGCTCAAGCACCGGGGCGTCACGATGGTTCCCGGGGTGCGCTACGACCGGATCGACGACGCCGGACTGCACCTCACGATCGGCGAGCAGAGCACGCTCCTGGAGGTCGACACCATCGTGCTGTGCACGGGCCAGGACCCGCGCCGGGACCTGTACGAGGCGCTCCTCGCCGACGGCGTCAAGGCCCACCTCATCGGGGGTGCCGACGTCGCCGCCGAACTGGACGCCAAGCGCGCCATCCAGCAGGGCACGGAACTGGCGGCGGCGCTGTAGGACCGTACCCACGCCTCCCTAGGATGACCGCATGTCACTCCCGCACGCGATCCTCACCGCCCTGCTCGAGCGGCCCTCGTCGGGGCTGGATCTGACCCGCCGGTTCGACCGGTCGATCGGTTACTTCTGGTCGGCCACGCACCAGCAGATCTATCGCGAGCTGGGGAAACTGGAGTCGGAGGGACATATCCGGGCCCTGCCGGACCAGGCGCCGGCCCGCGGGCAGAAGAAGGCCTACGAGGTGCTGCCCGCGGGACGCGCCGAACTCGCCCGGTGGACGGCGGCCGCCCAGGACCCGAAGCCGCACCGCGACGCCATGCTGCTGCGGCTGCGCGCCGCGGCGGTCGTCGGCACCGCGGGCCTGGAGGCCGACCTGCGCCGCCATCTCGACCTGCACCGGCGGCAGTTGGCCGAGTACGAGGAGATCGAGAGGCGAGACTTCCCGCCCGGCGACGACAGCGCGCAGGCCAGGCTCCAGCACCTGGTCCTGCGCGCCGGCATCGAGCTGGAGACCTTCTGGACGCAGTGGCTCGCCGAGGCCGTCCGGGAGCTGCCCGTGGTGCCGGACGGGTCGGACGCGACCGGTTAGAGCCGGTACGGCTTCGAGCGGCGGCGCAGGAACCAGGCCGCCGCGATGACGCCCGACCCCACCAGCGCTCCGCCCACCCCCATGGCGACGGGACCGTAGTCGCGGGCCGCGCCACCGAGACCCCCCATGACCCCTCGCGAGGGCGAGGCCGTCACCGCGGGCGTCGTCGTGACCCGAGGGGTGACCGGCGTCGAGACGATCACCGACTGGGTGCCCGCGGTGCTGCCGTTGGAGCACATGACGACCACGGTGTACGTGCCCGGTGAGACGCCGGACCAAGCCGCGGACTGGCCGGCCGCCGTCCCGGACAGCGCGACCTGGCGCCCCTGGGCGAAACTCGCCTGGGCACTGCCGAGCAGCGCCGCCGTGCCCCAGCTGCCGTTGATCTGGGTGCAGGCGCTGGTCACGACCGACACCGTGGAGCCGGTCGTGCTCACGGAGATGCCCGAGGCCCGGGCCGTGGCCGGCTGGGCGGTGAGGGCGAGCGGCAGCGCGGCGGCGGCTGCCACGGTCAGGCCTGAGCGGACGAGGAAACGGGAAATGCGCATCGGATGTCCTCCGGCGGCGGCACGGTTGGCGGTACATCCCTTGCGCCGCCGAAGGTCGGGTACGCCCGTGCTGCCTCACGGGCAGCCAACGCGCCCCGGCCGCGCCCCGCATGCGGACGGCCACCGGCCAGGTGACGGATTCCTTCGGACGGCCCATGCGCGGCGGCGGCCGCGCACTCGTGGTCACCGTGCCCCGATCGTCACCGTGCGCCCGTCGTCACCGTCCGCTCCGCCGAGAACGCGCCCCAGGTGCCGTCCGGCAGCCGGGCCCGCAGCCGCACCCGGTGTCCGGCCCCTTCCTCGCGTCCCAGGTAGAAGCTGTACGCCGCGCGTCCCCGGGGCGGGGTTCCGCCCCACACCAGCGAGGTGGCCGGCCGGCCGTCGAGCTGGATCTGGTACTCCGTGACCACCCCGTCCACCCGGGGCGGCGCCCACGACAGGTCGAGGTAGTACGACCCGTCGGCCAGGTGGAAGCTCGCCCGGAAGCCGGCCGGCGCCGTGTCCGCGCCCTCGTCGCCACCCGACGCGGTGGTCAGCCGCACGGGCGCTCCGGCGGCCGAGACGTTGTCGGCCGCGTCCCGGGCCCGGACGGTGAACGAGTAGCGCGTCCCGGGACGCAGTCCCGTGACGACCGTCGCCGTCTGGCCCCCGCCGACGCTGTGGATCCGCACGCCGCCCTGGTGGACCTCGTAGGACACCACCTTCCGGTCGTCGGTGGACGCCGTCCAGGACAGCTGGACGGCCCGGCTCCCGAGGGCCCGGCCGGTCACCGCGCCCGGCGGGGTCGGGGGCGAGCGGTCCGCCGCGGTGGCCGCCGGTGTCGTGGCCCGCGCCTCCCGGCTGCGCGGACCGAGCCGCCCGTCACCGTCGCGGGCCCGCACGGTGAAGACGTACGCGGTCGACGGCGAGAGGCGGACGACGTCCAGCATGTGCCCGGAGCCGGGCACCTCCTGGACCTTCTCGGAACCGCGGTACACCTCATAGGCGCTGACCGCGGGATCCGCGTCGACCGCGTTCCACATGACGTGCACGCTCGTGGCGCTCCCGGCCCGCGCGGTGACCCCGGTCGGTGCGCCCGGCGCCCGTCCCTCGTCCCGGCCTTCGCCGCCCGCGCACCCGCAGCACAGGGCCG
The DNA here is from genome assembly GCF_045161545.1 of Streptomyces sp. NBC_00637. Classification (NCBI taxonomy): domain Bacteria; kingdom Bacillati; phylum Actinomycetota; class Actinomycetes; order Kitasatosporales; family Streptomycetaceae; genus Streptomyces; species Streptomyces sp. NBC_00637. The sequence continues at coordinate 7,729,856 of NZ_CP109046.1, forward strand.
TCACCAGGCCACACAGCACCACCCACAGCACAACGCGTCGCACGGCGTCGCCTCCCGGCCCGGCACGGCGGCAATGGTCCGGACCAATATGGCGCGGTCGCGCGCGCACATCAAGAGGGCGGATACACGGGGCCGCGGCCGGTGACCGTCCGCGGAGGTTACGTATGCTGACGTTCCTCACGGTTGAACTCACGCCGAGCGATCACGAGTTCAAGCCGGTGGCGGCGCGGACCGCTGTCGTCGCTGATCCCGCGCCGGCGAAGAGGCCCGGGGGCCCGGAGCCGCAACGGCGTCCGGGCCCCCGGCCCTCCGACGCGCCGCCCGGCCTCCCGAGCCCGTGAGCCCACGCCCCTCGAGGATGCTTCCTCGTGCTCCGTACGGCCCCCTCGGGGTGGCCCCTGGGCGGGACCGACACCAGATTGTTCCGAGTGTCCGTCCCCGCCCCCACGAGAGGGTCCGTATCGTGCGCGTCCAGTCGCTGACGCTGGCCGCGGCCGGCCTTGCCCTGCTGGCCCCGACCACCTCACCCGCCGTCCCGAACCCGTCCGCGGGTGCCCCCGGGGCCTCGGCACCCCGGCAGGAAGGCTCGGTCAGGGCGGCCGACCTGCTGTCCCGGATCCGTGACTGCACCCCCGTCTCGCGTGGCCGCTACCGGGCGGACGACGGCGCGCCGGCCACGATCCCGGTCTGCGGCACCGACGAGGCGGTGTTCTGGACGGCCGACATGGACATCGACTGCGACGGCCGCCCGGGCCCCGAGTGCAACAGCCGCACCGACCCGCTGTTCTCCGACACGACGGCCTATCAGCAGTCCGACGGCCGCTATCTGAGCGCCGAGACGCTGCCCTACATCGTGGTGCCGGGCGTGAGCGGCATCTGGGACCACCGTGACCACGGGGTGCGCGGGGGGTCGGTCGCGGCCGTCGTCTACCGGGACCGGGTGCAGTACGCGGTCGTCGGCGACACCGGACCGAGCCAGATCATCGGCGAGGCGTCGTACGCCACCGCCAAGGCGCTCGGCATCCGCCCCGACCCGCGCGGCGGCGGCACCCCCTCCGGCGTGACCTACATCGTCTTCAAGAACTCCCGGGCGACCCCCATCGAGAGCCACGCCTCGGCGGCGGAGGTCGGTGAACGGCTGGCGCGGCTCTTCGTACGCGGCACGAAGGAGCAGCCCGGCACGCCGACGGAACCCGCGGCGCCGGTAGCGCCGGTGGCCCCGACCGTGCCGCCGGCGCCGGAGGAACCGGAGGACGAATGGGCGCCGGGCGGGCTCGCCGAGCCGCCACAGGACGAGGCCGGCGCGACCGTCGAGCGGGGGCGCGGGACCGCCCGCGAGGAGCCGGCGAAGCGGGGCAGGGGAGGAGCGGGGGGCAAGGGGGACCTGGCGGCGCCGCAGGACGAAGCCGGCGACTCGGAGGCGGGGGAGGGCCCGGACGCCGGAACCGACGAGGGGGACGAGGAGGACGAGGACAGCGAGTGAGCGAAGGGGCGGCCCGGCGGTGCGGGCCGCCTCTGCTGTCGGGCGTCGCATGTCGCACGGCGTCGCATGTCCGCACGGTCGAGGCGGGCGCCCGAGTGGCCGTCCGGCGTCGTGCGACACCGCTCGTGAGATACCGGCCGGTCCCGACCGGCCCGGCCCGGGCCGCGGATCGTCGTGTCCGGCACGTTCCGTGGATCAGCGGATCTTCGTCAGACGCCGACCATCCGTCCGTCGACCGGGAGGATCACGCCGTTGACGTTGCTCGCCGCGTCGGAGCCGAGGAACACGATCGCGGCGGCCCGCTCCTCCGGCTCGGCCGGGCGGCCCACGTCGACGAAGTGCGGGCCGAGCGCGGCCGGGCCGTGAGCGCCCTGCTCGGCGTCCACGACGATCGCGGTCTTCGTGCCGCCCGGCGCGATCGCGTTCGCGCGGATCCCCTTGCCCCGGTACATCCCGGCCGGGGACCAGGACCGACCTGACCCCGCCGCGCACGCTGGCCCCGCGCCGTACTCTGCCCCCGGGGGCACACGCCGGTCGAGCCGCGTCACACCTTCCGGTAGCCGTACGCCTCCGCGGCCGCCGCCTCCACCGCGTCGAGGTCGGCGCCGGTCGCCGCCGTCACCACCGCGGCCACCGCGCCCTCGACGAACGGGGCGTCCACCAGACGAGCCGTGTCGGGCAGTTCGTCGCCCTCCGCGAGCAGCGCTTTGACCGTGAGCACGGCGCTGCCCAGATCGGCGAGGACCGCGACCCCGGCGCCCCGGTCCACCGAGGCGGCAGCGGCGGCGATCAGCTCGGCGCTCGTGCCCAGCCCGCCGCCCTCCGTGCCGCCCGCCGCGGCGACCGGCACGGCGGGACCGCCGCCCACCAGGCCCAGCGCCAGCTCGGCCACCGCCGAGGCGACCTCCGCGCTGTGCGACACCAGCACGACGCCCACCAGGTTCCCGTCGCTCATGGCTGCCTCACTCCCCGCCGGCGTCGGTGCCGGTGGCGTCGGTTTCGGTCAGGGCGGCGATGAGCAGCGCCGCCGAGGTGGCACCGGGATCCTGGTGCCCGATGCTGCGCTCGCCGAGATAGCTGGCCCGGCCCTTGCGGGCCTGGAGCGGGGTGGTCGCCTCGGCGCCCTGCTCGGCGGCGGCCTGGGCGGCCGCGAAACCGTCGGGGAGGGCGTCGACGGCCGGGACCAGCGCGTCGATCATGGTCTTGTCGCCGGGGGCGGCCCCGCCGAGCTGCATCACCGCGTCCACCCCGGCGCGCAGTGCCTCGGCGAACCCCTGCTCGTCCACCTCGGCCGCGTCCCCGAGCGCCTTCCCGGTCCGGCGCAGCAGCGTGCCGTACAGGGGCCCCGAGGCCCCGCCGACCGTCGAGATCAGCCGGCGTCCCGCGAGCACCAGGACGGCGCCCGGTGTCTCGGGCGCCTCCTTCCCCTGCGCCTCGATCACCGCGGCGAAGCCACGCCGGAGGTTACTGCCGTGGTCCGCGTCCCCGATGGGCGAGTCGAGGGCCGTGAGCCGGTCCGCCTCTCGGTCGACGGACGCGGCGGTCGCGGTCATCCAACGGCGGAAGAAGTCGGCGTCGAGCACGGGATCTCCTTGCATGGGGTCGATACGGTCGCGGCGTCTGTCCCTGTCGCTGCTCCTGCCCTTGCCTCACACACCCCAGCGCAGACCGGCCGTCCGCACCGGCGCGTCCCACAGCCGCAGCAGTTCCTCGTCCACCTGGCACAGGGTCACCGAGGCGCCGGCCATGTCGAGCGACGTCACGTAGTTGCCCACGAGCGTACGGGCGACCACGACCCCGCGCTGGGCCAGCAGACGGTGCACCTCGGCGTTGAAGCCGTACAGCTCCAGCAGGGGTGTCGCGCCCATGCCGTTGACCAGGAGGAGGACGGGATTTCGGGGCGTCATGTCGTCCAGGATGGCGTGGATCGCGAAGTCGGCGATCTCGCCGGAGGTCATCATCGCCCGCCGCTCCCGGCCGGGCTCCCCGTGGATGCCGACGCCCAGCTCCAGCTCGCCGGCCGGCAGGTCGAAGGTCGGGCTGCCCTTGGACGGTGTGGTGCACGCGCTGAGCGCCACGCCGAAGCTGCGGGAGTTCTCGTTCACCTGCCGGGCGAGCGCCTCGACCCGCTCCAGGGCCTGACCCTCCTCGGCCGCCGCGCCCGCGATCTTCTCCACGAACAGCGTCGCGCCCGTGCCGCGCCGCCCGGCCGTGTAGAGGCTGTCGGTCACGGCGACGTCGTCGTCCACCAGGACCTTCGCGATCTGGATGCCCTCGTCCTCGGCCAGCTCGGCCGCCATGTCGAAGTTGAGCACATCGCCCGTGTAGTTCTTGACGATGAACAGCACGCCCGCCCCGCTGTCCACCGCCGCCGCGGCCCGCAGCATCTGGTCCGGCACCGGCGAGGTGAACACCTCACCCGGGCAGGCGGCGGAGAGCATTCCGGGCCCGACGAACCCGCCGTGCAGTGGCTCGTGCCCCGAACCGCCGCCGGACACCAGCGCCACCTTGCCCGCCACCGGAGCGTCCCGCCGCACGACCACCCGGTTCTCGACGTCGACGGTCAGCTCGGGGTGGGCGGCCGCCATCCCGCGCAGCCCGTCCGCGACCACGGTCTCCGCAACGTTGATCAACATCTTCATGAGTACCTCCCGGACAGATCTGCGGACAGGCTCGTGAACTGTATTTTCCCAAGTCGGGGCTGGAAAGGCGAGCGGTCGATCCGGTCGGTGCCCAGCGATGGGCGGCGGGCTCCGGCGGCGCTGTCGCACGACCACCGCCCGCCGCGGATGACGGCTCGTCAGGTGACGTCGATTCCTCCTGTGTGCCATGGCCCGAGTCCTGGCCCTGCCAGTATCGGCCTTGCGGTCGGGAAGGTCACGCGAGGGGAGACGGCGGATCGAGTCCCGCCCGGGCGCGAGTCTCGGCGGGGTGGAAGTCGAAGGCACGGCCGAGCAGGAGACGCCACAACACCCGGTACACGCGGGCGAGATCGCCCCGGGCTTCCTCTGCCTCCGGGCCAACGCGTCCAGTACGCCCAGCGCGTCCAGCACGTCCAGCACGTCCAGCGCTTCGAGCGCGCTGCCGGTCAGGGCCCGGGTTCCGGTCCCGCGTCCGACACCCGCCGACAGCCGACCGAGCGGCTGACGCGACGGCCCACCCGGCCCGACCACCCGGCCCGACCACCCGACTCGGCCACCCGGCTCGTCCGGTCAGCGGTGCCCGGCAGGGACGACGGGCGGACGCGAAAAAATCCTTGGTCGGTGATGTCGAGAACCCGTGGCCGGCTTCGTCCCCGTGGTGAACGCGACCACAATGGGTCGCACCCGTACCGAGGAGAACGACCATGGCCAAGTACCTGCTGCTCAAGCACTACCGCGGCGCCCCGGCGGCGGTCAACGACGTGCCCATGGACCAGTGGACGCCCGAGGAGGTCTCGGACCACGTGCGGTACATGAACGAGTTCGCGGCCCGGCTGGAGAAGAGCGGCGAGTTCGTCGACAGTCAGGCGCTCGCCCCCGAGGGCACGTTCGTGCGGTACGACGGCGAGGGGCGGCCGCCGGTCACCGACGGCCCGTTCGCCGAGACCAAGGACCTCATCGCCGGCTGGATGGTGATCGACGTCGACAGCCACGAACGCGCCGTCGAGCTGGCCGGGGAGCTGTCGGCCGCCCCCGGCGCCGGCGGCAAGCCGATCCACGAGTGGCTCGAACTGCGTCCGTTCCTGGGCGCGCATCCCACCGTCACGGAGTGACCTCCTCGATGGACGAGGCACTGCTCCGCCGCCTCACGCCGGGTGTGCTCGGCATCCTCGTCCGCCGCGGAGCCGACTTCGCGGCGGCCGAGGACGCCGTACAGGACGCGCTGGTCGAGGCGGTCCGCGTCTGGCCGGCCGACCCGCCGCGGGATGCCAAGGGCTGGCTGGTCACCGTGGCCTGGCGCCGCTTCCTGGACGCGACCCGGGCGGACACCGCCCGGCGCCGGCGTGAGGACCTCGTCGACGAGGAGCCGGCGCCCGGGCCCGGGTCCGCGGTGGACGACACGCTCCAGCTGTACTTCCTGTGCGCCCACCCCTCGCTGACGCCGTCGTCCGCGGTCGCCCTCACGCTGCGCGCCGTCGGCGGCCTCACCACCCGCCAGATCGCGCAGGCCTACCTGGTGCCCGAGGCCACCATGGCGCAGCGCATCAGCCGGGCCAAGCGCACCGTGTCCGGCGTGCGGTTCGACCAGCCGGGCGACGTGGCCACCGTGCTGCGCGTCCTCTACCTGGTCTTCAACGAGGGCTACTCCGGAGACGTCGACCTCGCCGCCGAGGCCATCCGGCTCACCCGGCAGCTCGCGGCGGCGATCGACCACCCCGAGGTGGCGGGACTGCTCGCCCTCATGCTGCTGCACCACGCCCGGCGCCCCGCCCGGACCGCGTCCGACGGCAGCCTGGTGCCGCTCGCCGAGCAGGACCGCGGCCGGTGGGACACCCGGTCGATCGCCGAGGGAGTCGGGATCCTCCAGGCGGCCCTCGCCCGCGACCGGCTGGGCGAGTTCCAGGCCCAGGCAGCCATCGCCGCGCTGCACGCCGACGCGCCCACCGCCGGGGAGACCGACTGGGTGCAGATCGTCGAGTGGTACGACGAGCTCGCGGGCCTCACCGACAGCCCGGTCGTCCGGCTCAACCGGGCGGTGGCCGTCGGCGAGGCCGACGGGCCGCGCGCGGGCCTCGCGGCGCTCGCGGCGGTGGACGAGTCGCTGCCCCGCCACACCGCGGTGGCGGCGTACCTCCGCGAACGCGACGGCGACCTGGCCACGGCGGCACGGCTCTACGCCGAGGCGGCCCACAAGGCGACCAACCTCGCCGAGCGCGACCACCTGACCCACCAGGCCGCCCGGCTCAACGCCCGCCGATCCCGCTGACGGCCGGGCTCGGCCCGGATACGGGGCGCGGGCCGGTCGCTCCCCGGCGGGGAGGGCGGCCGGCCGTGTCGATCCGCCCACGGCGGGCACTCGGCGCGTGGCGGCTCCCGCCCGGAGCCGTCGTGCCCAGACTGGAGGTGTGGGACATGGGTCATGGTGGGAACGTGATCGACGAGCTGGTGACCGATCACCACGAGGTCGAGGAGTTCTTCGGCCGGATCGAGGCGCTGCCGTCCGGTGCCAAGGACCGCAAGCTGTACGCGGACCAGGCCACGATGGAGCTGGTCCGGCATTCGGTGGCCGAGGAGGCGTACCTCTATCCGGCGGTGCGTGAGCACGTCCCCGGTGGCGAGGCCCTGGCCGACAAGGAACTCGAGGACCATGCGCGGGCCGAGCAGATGATGAAGGACCTGGAGGGCTGCCAGGCCGACGATCCCGAGTTCGACCGGCTGATCGGCATGCTCATGCGCGAGATCCGCGAGCATGTGGCCGACGAGGAGCAGAACCTGTTCCCGAGGCTGCGCGCGGCGTGTCCGGCGGAGGCCCTCGACGACCTGGGAGACAAGGTCCGCAGGGCGAAGAAGACGGCTCCGACCCGTCCGCACCCCGCCGCCCCGGACAAGCCTCCGGCCAACAAGATGCTGGCCCCGGGCGTCGGGATGATCGACCGCATGCGCGACGCGCTGACGGGCCGAGGCAAGGGCGACTGACCCGGGCGCGGGTGGCCGTCAGGCGACGAGCGCCTGGCCCCGGCCGAGGCGGCCGAGCAGCTGGGCCTGGTGGAGGCCGGCCACGCGGGCGAGGAGGTCGGGGTGGCGCAGCAGGGCCGCCGCCTGCCGGTCGCGGTCGTCGGGTGCGACCAGACGCCGGAAGTCCGGAGCCGTCCCCCGGGTGTGGTCGCCTCCGGCGAGCCCGGCCACCGCGCCCGCGGCCAGTTCCGGATCGGCGAGCAGGCAGGCCGCCCAGCTCGCCACGACCTCGTCCACCCAGCTCCGCCAGGGCGAGCCGCCGTCCGCGTCGCCGTCCGCGTCCGGGCCGGTGTCCGCGCCGCCGACCCGGTCCAGCCGGGCCGAGCCGCCCGGGCCGACGATGCCCAGCAGCGCGGCGTCGGTGGCCGTCGGATAGCGCAGCCAGGCCGCGACGGTCACCGCCTGCCGGGCCTGCGCCTCGCACAGTGCGGAGGCGAGCGCGCCGCCGCTCGCCGGGTAGGCGCGGGTCAGCCACTCGGTGGTGGCGGCGATGACGGGGGAGAGATCTGCGAGCACGGAGCCGTCCGAGGTGTGCGGCGGGGAAACGGTTCCGCAAACCGTAGCCCGCGGCCCCCGCCGAAGAACATGCCCGAGCTCCCGTCCGGGCCGTGGCCTCGGCCACAACACCGCCCGGCGCCCCAGCCGACACCGCCCGGCACCCCACTTCCACCCCGCCCGCCCTCTCGGGGGGGCCGGCGGCGGCCCTCTGGGATACTGGCGTGGTGCCGTCGACACCGCAGCCGCAGGTCCTGGTTCCCCCGCGTCCCATCACGCCCGACGCGCCGGACGCGATAGCGCGGCCCTTCCTCACCCAGTCCTGGCTCGACCTCACCTTCCTGCACTGGGCCGCGGACCCGGCCGACGTGGCCGGGCTGCTGCCGCCGGGGACCGTCCCGGACACGCTGGACGGCGTGACCTACGTGGGCCTGGTCGCGTTCCGGATGCATCGCGTCGGCTGGTTCCGTCTGCCGGGCGTTCCCTACCTCGGGTCGTTCCCCGAGACGAACGTCCGTCTCTACTCGGTCGACGCGCACGGGCGGCGGGGCGTGGTCTTCCGGTCGCTCGACGCCTCCCGGCTGCTGCCGGTGGCCGTGGCGCGGCTCGGCTTCCGGATGCCGTACGTGTGGTCCCGCATGGCGATCGACGCAGACGCCGACACCGTCACGTACACCAGCCGCCGCCGGTGGCCCGGCCCGCGCGGGGCGAGCAGCCGGCTCACCGTGCGGGTGGGCGAGCGGATCGGGGAGCCCACCGCGCTGGAGCACTTCCTGACCGCGCGCTGGGGCATGCACGGCGCCTTCTTCGGCCGGTCCATGTACCTGCCGAACGCCCATCCGCGGTGGCCGCTGCACCGTGCCGAGCTCGTGACGTGCGAGGAGGATCTGGTGACGGCGGCGGGGCTGCCCGCGCCGGTGGGGGAGCCGGTGAGCGTCCTGTACTCGCCGGGCGTCCCGGCCCGCTTCGACCGCCCGGCCCGACCCCACCGTCCGGCCGGCATCCCGACCCCCTGACCGCTGCGGCTCGCTCCCGCACCCGTTCGCCCGGGTCGGACGACCGGTGCCGACGCCGTGCCGAGTCCGCCGCCGCGCGCCTGTACATGCCGGCCGGCCTCGACGAACGGCGACTTGGTCATCGCGCCCGGGGGGGAAGCCGACGCGGAGCGAACTACCGGCTCGGCGCGTCGAGGCCCTGGCCGGTGCCCGGCTCGGGGTTGAACACCGGGTGGTAGCTCTCCGGGGGCGCGAGGTAGGCGCCGACCGGCAGTCCGCCGGTGTCGACGACGATCTGGTCCACGGCGATGCCCGGGTCGACCATGAACACCCGCAGGACGTGCTCGCCGGGCTCGGTGACCGTGACGGTCGCGGTCAGCTTCTCGACGCCCTCCTCCACGTTGCGCGCCCAGGCGTCGCCGCGGTTGCCGGTGGCGACGGCCTGCCCCGACAGGACGACGGGCGGCTGGTCGTCGAGGGCGAGGGCCAGCCGCCGGGCGCCGCGCTCGTCGAGCGAGGGCAGCCGGAAGACGGTCACGGGGAAGGTGCCGGTGCCGGCGAACCGCACCCGGTACCTCAACTCCGGTGCGTGGGCGGCGAGGTCGGCGGTGATCGGGGCCGCCGTGGACGGTACCGCCTCCACCGCCGCGCTCCGGCGTCCGAGCCCGCGCACGGTCCTCCAGTGGGCGTGGCCGCGGGCCACCCGGCGCTCGGTGTGCACGGCGTCGATCGACACGTAGCCGTTGGCCTCGACGAACCCGCGGGCACGCCGGCGCGCCCGCTCACCGTCGGCGACGACCTTCAGGGGCACCTCGAACCGCCGCGCGCCGCTCGTGAAGACGACCGTGCCGTCCTGCGCGCCCTCGGGCACCCGCGCCCAGTCGATCTCGATCCACACCCGGGTCTGTTCGGTGAGTGTGCCGCCGGCCGAACTCAGGCGCACCCAGGGGTGTCCGGCCTCCGCGGCCCAGTCGACCGCGAGGAAACCGGTGTTGAAGACGTCGACGAAGCGCCGGTCCCGGGTGGCGGAGGAGAAGGACAGCGGCCGTTGCGTGCCGGTCTCGTTCCCCTCGGAGGCGATGCCCAGACCCGAGGTCTCCTGTCGGGTGACCCGGGTGACGGCCGGGCGGCCGGGCGCCTTCGGGATCTGCGAGGGGTAGGGGTTGATGTAACCGTCCCACTTCCCGCCCGCCACCTCCGTGTTGTACCGCTTGGTGAGCGCCGCCTCCTGGGTGTGCGCCGCTTCGGCGAGGTCGGCGAAGACGTTGGTTCCGGCGCCCCGGCCCTGACGTACCGCGAGGGCGTTGCGGTCCGCCCAGTAGTACTTGAGGTTCATCAAGTACGCGCCGTGCACGGGGTATTGGACCAGCTCGTAGTAGGCGTCCCGGTAGGCCGCGGGGAGTTCGTCCGCCAGCGCCACGGCCCGGGCCAGCAGGCGGTCGTACGCGGCCATGCGGCGTCCCGCCTCGTCCCCGTGGTGCACCACGGAGAACATGTTCCGGTCGATGAACTCCGGGCGGCGCTCCGCCGCGAGCCGGTAGTACTCGGTGCGGATCGAGGCGATCTCCGGGGCATGACGGAGTCCGAACTGACGTCCGTACCACTCCGCGAGGAAGTCCCCGACATCGTCGGCCTGCCACCGGTCCGCGTCCCAGGCCATGTCCATGGCGAAGGACAGCCCCGTCTCGATCGACTTGAGGTCACCGACGTTGAAGATCCACATCCGGTCCACGCCGTGCTCGTACACGCGACGCAACTCCTGCCACACCTTGGCGAGTTGCGTGGTGTCCAGCCACAGGTAACTGCGCGGACGGCCCCAGTAGGAGAGGTGGTAGTAGATCCCGTTGCCGCCGGACCGGGCGCGTTCCGCGTCGTCCGGCAGCTGGCGCATGTTGCCGTGGTTGTCGTCCGGCCAGATCAGGGTGACGTCGTCGGGGACCTGCACCCCCGCGTTGTAGAGGTCCAGGACCTCCTTGTACGGGATGAAGATCTGCGGCTCGGCCGCCGCCCCGACCTCCTCGGCCAGGATCCGGCGCTGGTCGGCGATGATGTCGTTCATCACCACGACCTTCTCCGGGATCGTGGTGGCGTACCTCGTCTCCAGCGCGGTGTCGTGCAGACCGCGCATGCCGAGGGTCCAGCTGCTCTCGTACGCCGCGTTCTCCCGGGCCCGCGCCCGCCAGTAGCCGGAGATGACGGCCGGGTTCACCGTGTAGTCGTACACCGGCAGCGCGCCGTCGGCTCCCGGATGCTCCTCGGCCCACGGCGCCCACTCGTGGACGCCGTTGCGCAGCAGGGCCTCGGGGTGACTGGAGCCGACGACGATGCCGTAGCGGTCCGCGAGTTCGGGGTTCTCCCGGTACTCGTTGAAGAAGTCGGAGTACGGGTGCATGGCCGGCCACAGGTAGTTGGCCTTCAGCCGCAGCAGCAGCTCGAAGAGGCGCTCGTACGTCTTCGGGCCGATGTTCTTGTCCGGCTCCTGGGTGCGCTGCGACCAAGTGGTCAGGTTCTGCTCGTCGTTGATGAAGACACCCCGGTAGCGGACCGACGGTTCGAGCCGTTCGAAGGGGCCCGCGGGCACGGTGACGGTGTCCCGCTGTTCCACGGGTACGTCGGCCCACCAGTACCAGGGCGAGACGCCGATGCGTTCGGAGGTGTCGTAGATCCCGTAGACCGTGCCGCGGCGGTCGCTGCCCGCGATGACCAGCGCGCGGTCGACGCCGGGCAACGGGCGTTCCACCACCTGGGTCACGGAGGCCTCCCGGTGGCCCTCCACCCGCCGGACGTCCAGCCGTCCCTGCGACGCGAGCCGGTCGACGACCGGGCTCGCCCCGAGGGTGCCCACCAGGATCAGTGCCGTGGCGCGATCCGGCAGGGTGTGCCGTAATCCGGGTCGTACCCCGCAGACCCGTTCCACGTCGGCCAGGAGGTCGCCGGCCGCGCGGATCACGGCGGGATCGTCGGCCGCGTCCACGAACACCTCGACCGCGAGGCCGTCCCGCACCAGGTCGAGACCGGGACGGGCGTTCGCCGACGCGGCGTGCGCGACCGTCGGGAGCACGGCGGGCAGCAGCGGCGCCAGCCCCACGGCCGTCATGCCCCGCAGGAACGCCTTCCGGGTCGGCTGCGAGGGGTCCTGCGGTGCGGTGGGCGGCATCGACGCTCCTGGACTCGGCAGTGAGTGCTACAGCGGTGACAGCTACGGCGGTGACCTCTGCGGTGACGACGGCTGTGGTGACGACAGCTGTGGTGACGACGGCTGCAGATATGGCATGACCATGCTAGAAAGCGCTTTCCCCCGGCACCCTAGATCAGCGTCGACGGCGGCGTCCATATCCGTGCCGGACCGGTGCCGGCCCCGAGCGTCCGACCGGCTCGGCGTGCAGAGCCCGGACCCCCGACGGACTTCGCCGAAGGCGGCGAGACGCCGGCCCGGGACCCGTGCCGCCGGCCCCGATCCTCAGTAGGCTCTCCGCATGCGGATCTCCGTCTCCTCGGACATGGACGAACCAGTGGCCCGCGCCCTCGTCGCGGAGCTGCGCGGCCGGGGCCACGACGTGGTGCCGCACGGCGCGCTACGCCCCGGCGACGATCCCCGGTGGGCGGTGTGCTCGGCGGTGGCGGCCCGCGACGTGGCCGACGGGACCTCGGAGCAGGCGGTGGTCTGCTGCTGGACCGGCACAGGCGCGTCGATCGCCGCGAACAAGGTGCCCGGCGTCCGGGCCGCCCTGTGCGCCGACGCCTACACCGCCGACGGAGCCCGCCGCTGGAACAACGCCAACGTCCTCGCCCTCAGCCTCCGCCTGACCTCCGAGCCGCTGCTCAAGGAGATCCTCGACGCCTGGTTCGCCGCCGAGGCCGGCGGCGACGCCGAGGACCGGCGCAACGTGGCCCATGTCGACGGCCTCGACGCCGCCCGGACGCGCTCGGAAACCTAGGTCGTGTCCTGGCGTGCGCCCCTCTTACGGACGGCTTCACTCCTCCGTACGGGTCGCTCGGCCCCGCCGGGTACCCGGCGGCCGGAGAGGGTGAGGAGGAACGGACCGGCACGTGCCTCCGAGCGACCCGATCCGGAAGGGAACCCGAGATGTCAGTCGAACCGCAAGCGAGGTCCGTCCCGCTCACCGACGACGAGCTCAGGACACTGCACGCCCACTGGCGTGCCGCGAACTACCTCGCCGTCGGACAGATCTACCTGATGGCCAACCCCCTGCTCACCGAGCCGCTGCGGCCGGAGCACGTGAAACCGAGGCTGCTGGGCCACTGGGGGACCTCCCCGGGGCTGAACCTCGTGTACACCCACCTCAACCGCGTCATCCGCGCCCGTGACCTGCAAGCCCTGTGCGTGTGGGGCCCCGGCCACGGCGGTCCCGCGGTCGTCGCCAACTCCTGGCTGGAGGGCACCTACACCGAGACCTATCCGGACGTCACCCGTGACGCGGCCGGCATGGCCCGGCTGTTCCGGCAGTTCTCCTTTCCCGGCGGCATCCCCAGCCATGTCGCCCCGGAGACACCGGGCTCCATCCACGAGGGCGGCGAACTCGGCTACTCGCTCTCGCACGCCTACGGCGCCGCCTTCGACAACCCGGACCTCCTCGTCGCCTGCGTGATCGGCGACGGCGAGTCCGAGACCGGGCCCCTGGCCGCCTCCTGGCACTCCAACAAGTTCCTCGACCCCGTCCACGACGGCGCGGTCCTGCCGATCCTGCACCTCAACGGCTACAAGATCGCCAACCCCACGGTGCCCGCCCGGATCCCCGAACCCGAGCTCGACGAGCTGCTGCGCGGCTACGGACACGACCCGATCCATGTCACCGGGGACGAGCCGAACGCCGTCCACCGCGCGATGGCGCAGGCCATGGACACCGCCCTGGACCGCATCGCCGCCCTCCAGCGCGCCGCCCGCGAGGACGGTTCGGGCGAGCGCCCCCGCTGGCCGGTGATCGTGCTGCGCACCCCGAAGGGCTGGACCGGACCCGCCCACGTCGACCGGCTGCCCGTCGAGGGCACCTGGCGCGCCCACCAGGTGCCGCTGTCCGCCGTCCGCGACAACCCCGAACACCTGCGCCAGCTGGAGACCTGGCTGCGCTCCTACCGGCCCGAGGAACTCTTCGACGCCCACGGCGCCCCCCGCCTGGACGTCCTCGCCTGGATCCCCGAAGGCACCCGCCGGCTCGGCGCCACCCCGCACGCCAACGGTGGGCTGCTGCTGCGTGAACTTCCCCTGCCCGCCCTGGAGTCACACGCCGTGCCGGTCGACAGGCCCGGCGGCACCCGGCACGAACCCACCGCGGTGCTGGGCGGGTTGCTCGAAGAGGTCATGCGTTCCACCGCCGGCCGGCGCGACTTCCGCCTCGTGGGACCCGACGAGACCGCCTCCAACCGCCTCCAGGCCGTCTACGCCGCCAGCGGCAAGGCCTGGCAGGCGCAGACCCTCCAGATCGACGAGAACCTCGACCGGCACGGCCGGGTGCTGGAGATCCTCTCCGAACACACCTGCCAGGGCTGGCTGGAGGGATACCTGCTCACCGGCCGGCACGGGCTGTTCTCCTGCTACGAGGCGTTCGCGCACATCGTCGACTCGATGGTCAACCAGCACATCAAGTGGCTGCGCGTCACCCGCAAGCTGGGCTGGCGCGCACCCGTCGCCTCCCTCAACTACCTGCTCACCTCGCACGTCTGGCGCCAGGACCACAACGGCTTCTCCCACCAGGACCCCGGCTTCGTCGACCACGTCCTCAACAAGAGCCCCGAGGTCGTCCGGGTCTACCTGCCGCCGGACGCCAACACCCTGCTGTCGGTGGCCGACCACGCCCTGCGCAGCCGGGACTACGTCAATGTGATCGTGGCCGGGAAACAGCCCTGTTTCGACTGGCTGAGCATGGACGAGGCCCGCGTCCACTGCGCGCGCGGCGCCGGCGTCTGGGACTGGGCCGGCACCGAGAACGGGACCCGCGAACCCGACGTGGTCCTCGCCTGCGCGGGTGACGTCCCCACACAGGAGGTGCTGGCCGCCGCCCAGTTGCTGCGCCGCGAACTCCCCGAGCTCGCCGTCCGGGTGGTCAACGTCGTCGACATCGCCCGGCTGCTTCCGGCCGGTGAACACCCGCACGGCATGAACGATTTCGAGCACGACGGACTGTTCACCGCCGACAAGCCGGTCGTCTTCGCCTACCACGGCTATCCCTGGCTGATCCACCGCCTGGCCTACCGCCGCACCGGCCACAAGAACCTGCATGTGCGCGGCTACAAGGAGTTCGGCACCACGACCACGCCGTTCGACATGGTCGTGCGCAACGACCTCGACCGCTACCGCCTCGTCATGGACGTCATCGACCGCGTCCCCGGCCTCGCCGTGCGTGCCGCTGCCGTACGGCAGCGCATGGAGGACACGCGACTGCGCCACCACGACTGGATCCGGACCCACGGCACCGACCTTCCCGAGGTCACCGACTGGACCTGGGACGGCTGAGACGCCGGCTGAGACGGCGGCCCCGCCCCCGCCCGGGCAGGGCGCACGGGCGGGGGCGGACGGCGCAGGGGGAGGGGCAGCGGGCGGGCCGTCGTGCGCCCTGGTACGGCGTGCCGCCCGGTGCTTACAGTGGTCGGCCAGCCCTGCCCGCGGATCCGGCGGGGCGAGTCCCACCCCCGTGCTCACCCGTCGTCCTCGTCCCCGCCCGGCACGCGTCCGGAACCGGGCACGGCTCCGCGCACCGGAGCGGCTCCCCGGACGACGGGTGCGACGACCACCCGCGCGACAGACACCATCCGTGACACCGTTCGTGCCGTGTGAGGGCCCGTCCGCGGTACGAGCGCGCGTCGAGAGCCGCTGGAGGCCGCTGTGTCCCGACCGTGCATCGCCCTGATCGCCGACCCCACCTCGCCCGAGGGCTGCCGTGAGTATCTCGCCGACGCCGTGGAACTCCTCACCGGCGCCCCGCCCGTCCGGGTCGACTCCCGGCACTTCGCGACCGGGGGAACCGGCCGGGGCGTCCGCGACGGAGGCCGGTTACGGCTCCAGGTCCCGCGGCAGGGCCTGGACTTCGTGCCCGACGTCGTCCTGCTCTACGAGATCCCGCCGCACCACCGGCGCTCCCTCGCCGGCTTCCAGGAGCTGCTGGAGAGCCACGACGTGGTGACCCTGGCCGCCGGACCCGACGCCTGGCGGACCGCGACCGAGAAGAACCTCACCGTCGAACGCTTCCTCCGGGACGGGGTCGCCCAGATGGAGACGGCCGTGCTGTCCCGGCCCTCCCCCGGGGAGGCGGCCGACACCTTCGACCGGCTCGGCCGCGACACCTGGGCCCGGCCCGTCGTCGGCACCGGCGGCAACGACACCTTCCACGTCACCACCCACGCCCAACTGGCGCGCGCCGCCGCCTATTACGCCGAGCGCGGCACCGACTGGCTGCTCTCCCGCGACGCCGGCAACATCACCGCCGACGGCCGGCGCCACCAGTTCCGTGTCTTCGTCCTGGGCGACCGCGTCGTGCACGCCCGTGAGCACCTCCAGCCGGAGACCGACACCCCCTGCAACACCTGCCAGGGCGCCACCGCCGTCCACATCGCCCCACAGGACCTCCAGCCCCGGCTGGCCGAACTCGCCGTCGCGGCCACCGCGTCGGTCGGGCTCCCCTTCGCCGGTGTCGACCTGGCCGCGGAGAACGGCGGGGTCGTCTTCGAGGTCAACGTCCAGCCCGCCTTCGTCGACGGCGAGCGGGAACTGCGGGCGGTGGCCGTGCCGTACGTACAGGCGCATCTGGACGCCTTCGCGCCGGCCGTCGGCGGGCGGCCCCGGGGACTCACAGCCTCAGCGTGAACCAGGTCGTCTTGCCCTCGTCCGTTGGCCGCACCCCCCAGTCGGCGGCGAGGGCACGGACCAGGATCAGGCCCCGGCCCGACTCCGCGTCCTCGACCGCCACCCGCGGCTGGGGGAGCTGCGGGCTGCGGTCGCTGACCTCGACCGTGAGGTCGGTGGCGGTGCGGTGCAGATGCAGGCCGATCGGGCCCTCGGAGTGCTGGACCGCGTTCGTCAGCGTCTCCGACAGCAGCAGCAACGCGTCGCCGGCCCGGTCCGTACAGTTCCACGAGGTCAGCGCCTTGTGCAGAAAGGCGCGCCCCTCCGGTACGGACACCGGGGCGGCCGGGAGGTGGGTGGTGACGGCCGCCAGCGGAGCGGCCGGCAGCTGCGCGAGCAGCAACGTGACGTCGTCGTTGTGGCCGTCGGCGTCCGGCAGCAGACCCGCGAGGACATGGTCCGCCGCGGCCTCCAGACAGGGCGTCCCGACGAACAACGTGTCGAGCAGCAGGGTCAGTTCACCGATCCGCACCTCGATGTCGCTGCCCGGGGTCTCGATCAGACCGTCCGTGTAGAGCACCAGTGTGGCTCCGGGCGGTATCTCCGAGCTGGCCTGCTCGTACAGGATGTCGCCCACGCCGAGCGGCGCGTTGACCGGGCAGGGCAGGGCGCTGATGCCCGCGCCCACCCCGGCGACCAGCACCGGCAGATGTCCCGCCGAGCACACCGTGACCGTGCCCGTGTCCGGGGCGATCACCAGGTAGCAGCAGGTGACGAGCTGGTCGGGCACGTCGAGGTCGGCGACGCAGGTGTCCAGCGCACGCATCAACTGCCGTGGCTGCATACCGGTCTTGGCCAGCGCGTGCGCGGCCGACCGCAACTGGCCCATCACGGCGGCCGCTTCCAGCCCCCGGCCCATCACGTCGCCTATCAGCACCCCCACCCGGTCGGCGCCCAGCGGGATCAGGTCGAACCAGTCGCCGCCCACCCCGGCGCCCTGGGTGGCGGGCCGGTAGCGGCTCGCGGTGGCCAGACCCGGCAGGTCGGGCGGCGTGCCCATCAGACTGCGCTGGAGCGTCAGGGCGATGTGCCGCTGCTGTTCGTACAGGGCCTTGAGTTCGGCCTCCGCGCGCTTGCGGTCGCCGATGTCCCGCACGATCGCGCACGCCCCGACCACGGCGCCCTGGGTGTCCCGGGTGGGCCACAGGGTGACGTCCACGTCGCGCAGCACTCCGGTGCTGGTCATCCGCAGCGTCTCGTAGTGCTCGACCTTCTCGGCGTGCCGCAGCCGCTGGAGCAGCTCGCGGATCTCGCCCCGCAGCTCCGGCGGGGCCAGCAGCGAGACGTGCCGGCCGATGACCTCCTCGGCCGTGTACCCGTACAGGCGCTGCGCGGCCGCGTTCCAGTAGGTGATGTACCCGTCGAGGGTGTGGGCGAGGATGGCGTCCTGCGACGACTCCACGAGCGCGGCGAGTTCGTTGATGCGCGCCTCGGCCGCCTTGCGGTCGCTGACGTCGCGCACGGCCGCCGACACCAGGAGCCCGTCCGCCGTCTCCAGCGGGCTCAGGCTGATCTCGACGGGGAACTCGGTGCCGTCCTTGCGCAGCCCGTGCAGTTCGAGACCGGCGCCCATCGGACGCACCTGGCGGTTGGCCGTGTACCCGCTGCGGTGCGCGGTGTGCTGGTGGTGGAACCGGTGCGGGATGAGCAGCTCGACCGGCTGGCCGAGCAGTTCTTCGCGGCCGTGCCCGAAGAGGGCCTCGGTCTGGGCGTTGACGAGTCTGATGATGCCGGAGTCGTCGACGATGACCATGGCGTCCGGCGCCGCCTCCAGCAGACCCCGAAACCTTTCCTCGGCCCCGCCGACCGCGCCCTCCGACGAGGGCGCTCCGCAGCCGCACCGTTTCTGCTGAGTTTTCTGCTTCCGCTGAGCCTTCTGCTGCACGCTCCGTTTCGCTGTGCCCGCCCCCGGGCCCGCCTCCGCCCCCGCACGCCGCACCGGTTCTGCCCGTATCACGTCGGCCATCTTCCACCTCATCCCGCACGACGAATCAGGCCATCTCACCGCCTCCGACCCGCCCGCGCTCCGCGTTGTCGCTTACTGTCCGCCCCCTGTCGGAACCTGAACGCGACCGAACCGATCAGTATTCGAGAAGCGCCGGCCACGGGGTCACAGCTAGCGTTGCGTCGGTCAGAACGAGCAGGCGACGCGCAGGCGGTCCCGGACACCGGATGGAGAGACGATGAGCATGTCCAGGAAGACGGATGCGCCGCCTGTGCCGCACGTCGCCGACAGTCACGGTCTGATCCGCGTGCACGGTGCCCGCGAGAACAACCTCAAGGACGTCAGCATCGAGATCCCCAAGCGCCGGCTGACGGTGTTCACGGGCGTATCCGGCTCGGGCAAGAGCTCACTGGTCTTCGACACGATCGCCGCCGAGTCGCAGCGGCTGATCAACGAGACCTACAGCGCGTTCGTCCAGGGCTTCATGCCGACACTGGCGCGGCCCGAGGTCGACGTGCTCGACGGGCTGACGACCGCGATCATCGTCGACCAGCAGCGGATGGGCTCCGACCCCCGCTCCACCGTCGGCACCGCGACCGACGCCAACGCGATGCTGCGGATCCTCTTCAGCAGGCTCGGGCAGCCGCACATCGGCCCGCCCACCGCGTACTCCTTCAACACCGCCACGGTCCGGGCGAGCGGCGGGATCACCGTGGAGCGCGGCGCCAAGAAGACGGTGAAGGCGACCTACTCCCGCACCGGCGGCATGTGCGTGCGCTGCGAGGGCCGCGGCACGGTCTCCGACATCGACCTCACCCAGCTCTACGACGACAGCAAGTCGCTCAACGAGGGCGCGCTCACC
This sequence comes from Streptomyces sp. NBC_00637, assembly GCF_045161545.1. Taxonomy (NCBI): domain Bacteria; kingdom Bacillati; phylum Actinomycetota; class Actinomycetes; order Kitasatosporales; family Streptomycetaceae; genus Streptomyces; species Streptomyces sp. NBC_00637. Next base: position 7,749,151 of record NZ_CP109046.1, read on the forward strand.
ATCCCCGGCTACAGCATGGACGGCTGGTACGGCCGTATCTTCGGCGGCTGCGGCTTCTTCGACCCGGACAAGCCCATCCACCGGTTCACCAAGAAGGAACTGCACGACCTCCTGCACAAGGAGCCGACGAAGATCAAGGTCGACGGCATCAACCTCACCTACGAGGGCCTGATCCCGAAGATCCAGAAGTCGATGCTGGCCAAGGACGTCGAGGCGCTCCAGCCGCACATCCGGGCGTTCGTGGAGCGGGCGATGACGTTCACCGTCTGCCCCGAGTGCGACGGCACCCGGCTCAGCGAAGGCGCCCGCTCGTCGAAGATCGAGAAGGTCAGCATCGCCGACGCCTGCGCGATGCAGATCAGCGACCTGGCCGAATGGGTCCGCGGCCTCGACGAACCGTCGGTGGCGCCGCTGCTCACCGCGCTCCGGCACACCCTCGAGTCGTTCGTGGAGATCGGTCTCGGCTACCTCTCGCTCGACCGGCCGTCGGGCACGCTGTCCGGCGGCGAGGCGCAGCGCGTCAAGATGATCCGCCACCTGGGATCTTCGCTCACCGACGTCACCTACGTCTTCGACGAGCCGACCACCGGCCTGCACCCGCACGACATCAGCCGGATGAACGACCTGCTGCTGCGCCTGCGGGACAAGGGCAACACGGTGCTCGTCGTGGAGCACAAGCCGCAGACCATCGCGATCGCCGACCACGTCGTCGATCTCGGCCCGGGGGCCGGTACGGCGGGCGGCACCGTCTGTTTCGAGGGCACCGTCGAGGGGCTGCGGTCCGGCGACACCGTCACGGGCCGCCATCTCGACGACCGGGCCTCCGTCAAGGAGACCGTGCGCAAGTCCACCGGCACGCTGGAGATCCGCGGCGCGACGGCACACAACCTGCGAAGCGTCGACGTGGACATCCCGCTCGGGGTGCTCACCGTCGTCACCGGTGTCGCGGGCTCCGGCAAGAGCTCGCTCGTGCACGGGTCGATCCCCGCCGGGGAGGGCGTGGTGTCGGTCGACCAGGGCGCGATCCGCGGCTCCCGACGCAGCAACCCGGCGACGTACACCGGACTGCTCGACCCGATCCGCAAGGCGTTCGCGAAGGCCAACGGCGTGAAGCCGGCGCTGTTCAGCGCCAACTCCGAGGGCGCCTGCCCGACGTGCAACGGCGCGGGCGTCGTCTACACGGACCTGGCGATGATGGCGGGCGTGGCCACCACCTGTGAGGAGTGCGAGGGGAGGCGGTACCAGGCCGCCGTCCTCGAGTACCGCCTCGGCGGCCGCGACATCAGCGAGGTGCTCGCGATGCCGGTGAGCGAGGCCGAGGAGTTCTTCGGCGGCGGCGAGGCGAGCACGCCGGCCGCGCACCGCATCCTGGGCCGGCTCGCCGACGTCGGGCTCGGCTATCTCAGCCTCGGCCAGCCGCTCACCACGCTGTCCGGCGGCGAGCGGCAGCGGCTGAAGCTGGCCACGCACATGGGTGAGAAGGGCGGTGTCTACGTGCTCGACGAGCCGACCACCGGCCTGCACCTCGCCGACGTCGAGCAGTTGCTCGGTCTGCTCGACCGGCTCGTCGACGCCGGTAAGTCGGTCATCGTCGTGGAGCACCACCCGGCGGTGATGGCGCACGCCGACTGGATCATCGACCTCGGTCCCGGCGCCGGTCACGACGGCGGCCTGATCGTCTTCGAGGGCACTCCGGCCGATCTCGTCGCCGCCCGCTCCACCCTCACCGGCGAGCACCTCGCGGACTACGTCGGCGCCTGAGCGGGGCAGGCGGGTCACCCGGAGGGACAGCGGGGCGGGCCGTCACCGTCGTGACGGCCCGCCCCGCTCGACTCCTCCCGTACGGCCCGGCGCCGACCCGCTCCGATCGGCGTCCGGTCGCCCTTCGCTCCTCGATCGCCCTTCGTCCTTTCGGGCGCTCACCCCGCGGCCACGGGGCAGGGCCGGGTCAGTGGGAGCCCAGCCCGCCCCCGCCGAAGGAGCCACTGCTGCCGCGGCTCCAGCGCGGCCGTTTCTTGTCCTCGCTGGCCTTCGTCTGCATGTTGGTCAGCTCGTACGGCGTCAGGGGACGGCCGCCCTTCGCCATCCGGGGCACCTCGTCGGGTTCCCGGTTCTCGCGTATCTCGCGCACCGCGCCCTCGGGCGGGAGGTGCGGCTGTTCATCGGGGCGCGGCCTGGCGGACTCGCGCGACTTCACGCGGGTGCCCAACCAGAAGCTGCCGCCCAGCACGGCCAGGAGGACCAGCCCCACCACGAACATCGCGAGGCTGAGCAGACCGCTCGCGGCGGCCAGCTGAAGGCTTGCGGTAGTCATATCAGGCGAATACCCACCTAATCCGGCATGAACCCGCCATTCCCGTCCCGTGACTCTCCGCCGCCGCGTCCTCGCGCGCGGCGATCGGCGCCTCCTGCGGCCCGGTCCGCGGGTTTCGCCCCGCGCCGCCCGGCTACCCGTCAGGGGTGACTTCGACGACATCCCAGACGTACCAGACATCGCAACAGGAGCTCTTCCGGTTCCTGGAGGATCGCTTCGCCTGCGCCCAGGCGTGCACCGAGTGCGCGCGGGCCTGTGCGCTGCGGGCGAGCCTCGTGAATCCGGACGGGGCCGACGAGCAGGCGCTGCTGCGCCGCAAGGGCATCATGTGCGCGGAGGTGTGCGACGCGACCTGTCGTGTGCTGTCCGAGGAGAATCGCCTGGACGAGGCCGGCATCCGCGCCCAGCTGGAGTGGTGCCGCACCGTCTGCCTGGAGACCGCCCATGTCTTCGACAAGCACCCCGGAGCCGAGGAGGGCGCCGCCGCGTGCCGCGCCTGCGCCGCGGCCTGCACGGAGTTCATCGGGACGCTGGCCTGAGACGTGGGCGAGCCCGGGAGACCGGGGCGCGCCTGAGGCGGGTGAACCGAGGCCGGGCGAACCGGGGCCCGAGGCGAAGGGAAAGGGAAAGGAGCCTCCGCCATTCCCAATTTCTGAAACACGTTCTACCGTGTGCGCCGTCAGGACCGGCCTTGGGGAGCCAGGAGGCGCCGTGCACCTCGACCACACGCCCGAGCAACTGCGGCTGCGCAGCGAACTGCGCGCCTACTTCGCCGAGTTGGTGCCGCACAACGCCTACGCCCGGCACATCGATCCGGTCGCCGCGAAGCGCTTCTACCGCAAGACCATCCGCCGCCTCGGCGCGGACGGCTGGCTCGGCGTCGGCTGGCCCGAGGAGTACGGCGGGCGCGGCCTCACCCCGATCGAGCAGTTCGTCTTCTTCGACGAGGCCGCCCAGGCCGGCGTGCCCCTGCCACTGATGGCGCTCAACACGGTCGGACCGACGATCATGCGGTACGGGACGGACGAGCAGAAGGCGTACTTCCTGCCGAAGATCCTCGCCGGGGAGATCGACTTCGCGATCGGCTACAGCGAGCCCGACGCGGGCACCGACCTGGCCGCGCTCAAGACCCGCGCGGTACGCGACGGCGACACGTACGTCGTCGACGGGCAGAAGATCTGGACGACCAACGGCGACACCGCGGACTGGGTGTGGCTGGCCGTGCGCACCGACCCCGAGGCCCCGCCGCACAAGGGCATCACGATGCTCCTCGTGCCGACCACGGACCCCGGATACTCCTGCACGGTGATCCGCACCCTCGCCTCCCACGACACCACCGCCAGCTACTACGAGAACGTGCGGGTGCCCGTCTCCCGGCGCGTCGGCGCCGAGAACCAGGGCTGGCGGCTGATCACCAACCAGCTCAACCACGAGCGGGTGACCCTCGCCGCGCACGGCACGATGGCGATCCGCGCCCTGCACGACGTGCAGCGCTGGGCGACGGAGACCAAGCTCGCCGACGGCCGTCGGGTGGTCGACCTGCCCTGGGTGCGCCGGCTGCTCGCCCGGACCCACGTGAAGCTCGACGCGCTCAAGCTGCTCAACTGGCAGATGGTCGGTGCCCTCCAGAACGGCACCCTCACTCCGCAGGACGCCTCCGCCGTCAAGGTCTACGGCTCGGAGGCCCGCAGGGACGCGTACGCCTGGCTGATGGAGGTCGTCGCCGCCCCCGGCGCACTCCAGGAGGGCTCGGCGGGAGCGGTCCTGCACGGCGAACTCGAACGCGGCTACCGCTCCGCCGTGATCTTCACCTTCGGCGGCGGCAACAACGAGATCCAGCGGGAGATCATCTCGTGGATCGGCCTGGGGATGCCACGGGTACGGCGTTAGCCTGCCGGTATGAAGGCGGACCCCGGGCTGTTCGGCCCGACGAGCGTGACGTGGCAGCTGCACGCCGACCCGATGATGTGGGTGGCCGGGGTCCGCGCGCTCTACCTCCAGGCACTCCACCCGCGTGCCGTGCGCGGGGTCATGCAGAACTCCGACTTCCGGCACGACGCCTGGGGCCGGCTGATGCGTACCGCCGACTTCGTCGGGACCACGACGTACGGCACCACCGAGGCCGCCGAGAAGGCGGGCGCCCGCGTCCGCAAGATCCATCGCCTGCTGTCCGCGACCGATCCGGACACGGGGGAGCGGTACGGCGTCGACGAACCCGAGCTGCTGCTGTGGGTGCACTGCGCCGAGATCGACTCCTACCTGCACGTCCTGCGCCGCTCCGGTTATCCCCTCACCGACGCCGCGGCCGACCGCTACCTCGCCGAACATCGCGTCAGTGCCCGCCTGGTGGGCCTCGACCCGGACACGGTGCCCGCCGACCGGACCGGCATGGACGCGTACTTCGAGAAGGCGCGCCCCGAACTCGCCGCCGGGGCGGAGGCGCACGAGGTGGACGACTTCCTGCTGCGGCCGCCGGTCCACCCGCTGCTCGTCCCCGCGCGCGCCCTGTTGTGGCGGCGGGTGGCGCACCTGGCGTACGCCTCCCTGCCGCCGTACGCCCACCGGCTGTACGGCCGAGCGGCCCCGGAACCCGCCGTCGTCACCAGGCGGTTGCGCGCCCTGGGCACCCTGCTGCGCTGTGTTCCCGCACGTGTCCGGTGGCAACTACCGCCCAGACACGTCCTGCGGGCCATGGCGAGGCTCGGCCCCGAAGCTCGGCCGGCCCCGTTCAAAGTCGGGCGATAGGCCGCCATACTGGACCGGCCAGGGGAGGGCCGGAAAGCAACGGGGGCGGCGGCGCACTATGGCGGAGAGCAAGCTGATCCAGGGCCGGTACCGGCTGCTGGACCGGATCGGGCGCGGCGGCATGGGCGAGGTGTGGCGGGCCCGTGACGAGTCCCTCGGCCGGCAGGTGGCCGTGAAGTGCCTCAAACCGATCGCCCCGCACCACGACCCGGCCTCCGGGCGCGTCCTGCGCGAACGGTTCCGGCGCGAGGGCCGCGTCGCGGCCGCGCTCCAGCACCGCGGCGTGACGGTCGTCCACGACTTCGGCGACAGCGACGGTGTCCTCTTCCTGGTCATGGAGCTCCTCGACGGCGGCAACCTGTGCCAGGTGCTGGACGACAACGAGCGCCGCCCGCTGCCCGTGCCCGAGGTCCTGGAGATCGCCGACCAGGTCGCCGCGGCCCTCGCCTACACGCACCGGCAGGGCGTCGTGCACCGCGACCTGAAGCCCGCGAACATCGTGCGCCTCGCCGACGGCACGGTGAAGATCTGCGACTTCGGCATCGCCCGCCTCGGCCACGACATCGGTTTCACCTCCCGTCTCACCGGCACCGGCATCGCCATGGGAACCCCGCACTACATGTCGCCGGAGCAGATCGGTGGGGAGGAGGTCGACGCGCGCAGCGACCTCTACTCGCTGGGCTGCGTGCTGTACGAGATGGCCACCGGGGCCCCGCCGTTCGACCTGGAGGACCCGTGGGCGATCCTCGTCGGCCACCGGGACACGCCGCCCAGGCCGCCGCGCGAGCTCCGGCCCGACCTGCCCGGACATCTCGACCGCATCATCCTGGACCTGCTGGCGAAGCAGCCCGACCGGCGTCCCCAGGACGCCGGTGAGATCGTCCGGCGCATCGCCGCGGGCCGTATCGCGCCGGGGTACATACCGACCCTGGTGACGCCCCGGCCCGAGCCGCGCCGGCCCGGGGCCGCCGGCCGCGAGCCGCGGCTGCCGTCCTGGACGCAGGGCATGACCACCGGTCACAAGGCGACCGGCACCGGACTGCGGGTCCCGCCGCCGGACGCCGGGGCGGCCCTGACCGGCGAGTGGATCCCCCGCCCGGCGCTCGGCGCGGTCCCCGCCCCGCCGGCGCCGGACACGCCGTCGCCGCAGGCGCTCGCCGCGCTCGCGGGCCGGCACGGCGCCGGCCTCAGCCTGGGGCGGCTCGGCCGCTGGGCGGAGGCCGGGGAAGTGCACCGTGCCGTCGCCGCCGAACGCGCTCATCTCCTCGGCGCGGACCACCCCGAGACGCTCGCCAGCCGCTACGAGGTCGCTTTCACCCTGAGCCGCACCGGCCGCGCCGCCGACGCGCTGCGCGAGTACCAGGACGTCGCCGCCGCCCGGACCCGGGTGCTCGGCGCCGATCACGCCGACACTCTCGCCACCCGGCAGGAGATGGCCTACGTGCTCGGCCGGCTGGGCCGCCACTTCGACGCCCACCAGGTGTACACGTCGGTCCTCGCCGCCCGGATACGCACGACGGGCCCCGACCATCCCGACACCCTGCGCTGCCGCCACAACCTCGCGTTCAACCTCAGCAGGCTCGGCCGTCTGGAGGAGTCTCACCGGATGGCGGGCGAGGTGGCCGCCGCCCGTGCCCGCGTCCTGGGTCCCGCCCATCCGGACACACTGGTCACCCGCTACGAAGTGGCCTACGCCCTCGGCCAGTTGGGCCGCTGGCCGGAGGCCCTGCAGACCTACCGCGAGGTCGCCTCGGCCCGCGCGCAGGCCCTCGGCCCCGACCACCCCGACACGCTGGCCGCCCGCTACGAGACCGGTATCAGCCTCGGCCGCAGCGGGGAGGCGCTCCAGCTCTACCGCGACCTCGTGGAAGACCGCACCCGCATCCACGGCCCGACACACCCCGAGACGCTGCGGGCCCGCCACGGTCTCGGCGTCAACCTCGGCCGGCTGGGCCGCTGGGAGGAGGCTCTCGCCGAGTCCCGGGACGTGTGCGCCATCCGTGAGCGCGTGCTCGGAGCCGACCACCTGGACACCCTGGTCAGCCGCCGCGAGGTCGCCGTCGGTCTGGGCTGGCTGGGCCGCTGGGCCGATGCCCTGACCGAGTACCGCCGGGTGGCCGCGGCCCGCGAGCGTGTGCTGGGCGCCGACCATCCCGACACCCTCGCCGGCCGCAACGACGAGGCCCACTGCCTGGAGCGGCTCGGCCGGGCCCGGGAGGCGGTCGAGCTGTACCGAAGGGTGGCGGTCCTCCAGCAGCAGCGCGCGGCGGGCGGGGCGTAGGTCCTCAGACCCAGCCCAGCTCCGTGTACAGCCGCCCGGCCCGGATCCCGGCGATCGTCGCCCGCGCGTACCCCACCATCGGCTCGGGCAGCGCGTCCAGGGGCCACCAGTCCCAGCCGAGACACTTGTCCGGCTCCAGCAGCCGCGGCTCGCCCCGCCACCGCTCGGCGCGGAACACGAGCTGGATCCGCGGCTGCGTCCCGGGCGAGTCGACGACGTGGACGACATGCGCCAGTTCGACGTCCGCCGCCGCGATCTCCAGGCCGGCCTCCTCCCGGGCCTCGCGGATCAGGCAGGCGACGGCGGACTCCTGCTCGCAGTGACCGGCCAGGAAGTGGTGGTGCAGGGACGCGAAGGGCGAGTCGGGGTGCCGCAGGCCGAGGAGGATCCTGCCGTCGCGCTCCAGATAGAGGTGCACTCCGACGACGTTGAGGACGGTACGCCGGGCGGGCGGTCCCGGGGTGGGCGCGGAAGTCCCGCGGGGCTCGGGTCCGGGCTCGGGCTCCATGGTCACGCGCTCCCCCTCGGGTCCAACACGGGTGCGACGCCGCGTACTTGCGGCCATCGTGATCGTATGGGAGCCGACAAGGGCTGGTGGAGCCGCGGGCCATCGAGGAGGCGCGGGCGGTCGATCCCCGCAGGTACGGGAAGACCGACCGCACGCCGGCCTTCCCGGCGGTCCGATCGCGCCGGCCGTGGCCACCTCTGGCCGACCTTGATCGGCTCGTGTTACGAAGAAGCATGGCTGAACACGAGCGACACCAGGCACACGAGGCACGCGAGGGACACGGGAGTCACCAGGGGCACCGCGCCTACGACGTGGTCATCGTCGGCGGGGGCCACAACGGTCTGGTCGCCGCCGCCTATCTGGCCCGGGCCGGCCGGTCCGTGCTGGTGCTGGAACGGCTCGACCACACCGGCGGCGCCGCCGTCTCCACCCGACCGTTCACCGGTGTGGACGCCCGGCTGTCACGCTACTCGTACCTGGTCAGCCTGCTGCCGGGGAAGATCGTGCGGGACCTGGGGTTGGACTTCCGCGTCCAGGGCCGCACCATCTCCTCGTACACCCCGGTGGAGCGCGGCGGACAGCCCACCGGACTGCTCGTCGGAGGTGGCCGGGAACGCACCCGTGAGGCGTTCGCGCGGCTGACCGGCGGCGAGCGCGAGTACGCGGCCTGGGAGCGCTTCTACGGCATGACCGGGCGCGTCGCCCAGCGCGTCTTCCCCACGCTCACCGAACCGCTGCCCACCCGGGACGAGCTGCGCCGGCGCGTCGACGACGAGGAGGCCTGGCGGATCCTGTTCGAGGAGCCCGTCGGCGTCGCCGTCGAGGAACGCTTCACGGACGACCTGGTGCGGGGTGTGGTCCTGACCGACGCCCTCATCGGTACCTTCGCCGACGCCCACGACGCCTCCCTGAAGCAGAACCGCTGCTTCCTCTACCACGTGATCGGCGGTGGCACGGGAGCCTGGGACGTCCCGGTCGGCGGGATGGGCGCCCTGACCGACGCCCTCGCCGACGCCGCCAGGAAGGCGGGCGCCGTCCTGGCCACCGGGCACGAGGCCGTACGCGTCGACACGGACGGCCGTACGGCGGAGGTCACCTACCGCACCGCCGACGGCGAGGGTGTCGCCGCCGCCCGGCACGTCCTGGTGAACGCCTCCCCGCAGGCGCTCGCGGCCCTCACCGGCGACGCGCCGCCCGCCCCCGCAGAGGGCGCCCAGCTCAAGGTGAACATGCTGCTCGAACGCCTGCCCAGGCTGCGGGACAGCTCCGTCGACCCGCGCGAGGCGTTCGCCGGCACCTTCCACATCGCCGAGGGCTACGAGCAGCTCGCCACCGCGCACGCCCAGGCGGCCGCGGGCGAACTGCCCGCCGCCCCGCCCTCCGAGATCTACTGCCACTCCCTGACCGACCCCTCCATCCTCGGGCCGGACCTCGTGGCGCGGGGCTACCAGACGCTGACCCTGTTCGGTCTGCACACCCCCGCCCGGCTCTTCGAGCGGGACAACGACGCCGTGCGCGAGGAACTGCTGAGGACGACCCTCGACCAGCTCCAGGCCCATCTCGCCGAGCCGCTCGCCGACTGTCTGGCCACCGACGCCGACGGCCGCCCCTGCGTCGAGGCCCGGACCCCGCTGGATCTGGAACGCGACCTGGGGCTGCCCGGCGGCAACATCTTCCACCGCGACCTGGCCTGGCCGTACGCCCAGGAGGGCGCCGGCCGCTGGGGCGTGGAGACCCGGCACGCCAACGTGCTGCTGTGCGGCGCGGGCGCGGTGCGCGGGGGAGGGGTCAGCGGGGTGCCGGGACACAACGCGGCGATGGCGGTGCTGGAGGCGCCGGCCGGCGGCTGAGCGGCCGCACGGAGCCGGCGCGTCGGGCCGGACGGGGACACCGGGTGCCCGCCTCCCGGCGGACGGCCGCGCCCGGTCGCCGACAGTAAAACTGACGGAGTATCAGAAAGAGGCTTCCGTCGTCGCATCGGCTGCGGCATCCTGCGCGCATGCAGACGGAGCTGAGCAAGCAACTGGGAGTCGAGCACGCCGTCTTCGGCTTCACGCCGTTTCCCGCCGTCGCCGCGGCCATCAGCCGCGCGGGCGGCTTCGGCGTGCTCGGCGCGGTCCGCTACACCGCGCCCGACGACCTCAAACGCGACCTCGACTGGATCGAGGCGCATGTCGACGGCAAGCCGTACGGCCTCGACGTCGTCATGCCCGCGAAGAAGGTCGAAGGCGTCACGGAGGCGGACGTCGAGGCGATGATCCCCGCGGCGCACCGGCAGTTCGTGCGGGACACCCTCGCCAAGTACGGGGTGCCCGAGCTGGCCGAGGGCGAGGCGTCCGGCTGGCGGATCACCGGCTGGATGGAGCAGGTCGCCCGCAGCCAGCTCGACGTCGCCTTCGACTACCCGATCCGGCTGCTGGCCAACGCCCTCGGCTCCCCGCCCGCCGACATCGTCGCCCGCGCCCATGAACAGGACGTGCTCGTCGCCGCCCTCGCCGGGAGCGCCCGGCACGCCCGCAAGCACCAGGACGCGGGCATCGACATCGTCGTCGCCCAGGGCTACGAGGCGGGCGGCCACACCGGCGAGATCGCCTCCATGGTGCTCACCCCCGAGGTCGTCGAGGCCGTCGACCCGCTGCCGGTCCTCGCCGCCGGCGGCATCGGCAGCGGCCGGCAGGTGGCCGCCGCCCTCGCGCTGGGCGCCCAGGGCGTCTGGCTCGGGTCGGTCTGGCTGACCACGGCCGAGGCCGACCTGCACTCGGCCGCCCTCACCCGCAAACTCCTCGCGGCCGGCTCCGGCGACACGGTCCGCTCCCGCGCCCTCACCGGGAAACCCGCCCGCCAGCTGCGGACCGAATGGACCGACGCCTGGGACGCCGACGACGGGCCGGGCACCCTCCCCATGCCACTGCAGGGACTGCTCGTCGCCGAGGCCGTCTCGCGTATCCAGAAGTACGAGATCGACCCCCTGCTCGGCACGCCCGTCGGCCAGATCGTCGGCCGGATGAACGACGTCCGCAGCGTGCAGGCCGTCTTCGACGACCTCACCCGCGGCTTCGAGCAGGCCGTGGACCGTGTCAACCGCATCGCCGGAAGGAGCGGCACATGACCAGCACACCCCCCGCGGGCTTCTGGGCCCAGGCGGCCCAGGACCCCGACCGCACGGTCCTGATCGCGCCGGACGGAGCGCGGTGGAGCGCCGGACGCCTGCACGCCGCCGCCAACCGGCTCGTGCACGGACTGCGCGCCGCCGGTCTGGAGCGCGGTGACGCCTTCGCCGTCGTCCTGCCCAACTCGGCGGAGTTCTTCACCGCCCATCTCGCCGCCACCCAGGCCGGTTTCTACCTCGTCCCGGTCAACCACCACCTGATGGGGCCCGAGATCGCCTGGATCGTCTCCGACTCGGGCGCCAAGGTCCTCCTCGCCCACGAGCGGTTCGCCGACCAGGCGCGCCGGGCCGCCGACGAGGCCGGACTGCCCGGCACCCACCGGTACGCCGTCGGCGAGGTCGAGGGCTTCCGGCCGTACGCCGAACTCCTCGAAGGGCAACCGGACTCGCCGCCCGCCGACCGCACCCTCGGCTGGGTCATGAACTACACCTCGGGCACCACCGGCCGCCCGCGCGGCATCCGGCGCCCGCTGCCCGGCAAGCTGCCCGAGGAGGCGTACCTCGGCGGATTCCTCGGCATCTTCGGCGTCCGGCCGTTCGACGACAACGTGCACCTCGTCTGCTCGCCGCTCTACCACACGGCGGTGCTCCAGTTCGCGGCCGCGTCCCTGCACATCGGACACCCCCTGGTCCTGATGGACAAGTGGACCCCGCAGGAGATGCTCCGTCTCATCGACACCCACCGGTGTACGCACACCCACATGGTCCCGACCCAGTTCCACCGTCTGCTGGCCCTCCCGGCGGACGTCCGGGCCCGCTACGACGTGTCGTCCATGCGGCACGCCATCCACGGCGCCGCGCCCTGCCCCGACCATGTGAAACGGGCGATGATCGACTGGTGGGGCACCTGTGTGGAGGAGTACTACGCGGCCAGCGAGGGCGGCGGTGCCTTCGCCACCGCCGAGGACTGGCTGAAGAGGCCCGGCACGGTCGGCAAGGCCTGGCCCATCAGCGAACTGGCCGTCTTCGACGACGACGGCAACCGGCTGCCGCCCGGTGAACTCGGCACCGTCTACATGAAGATGACCACCGGCGGCTTCGCCTACCACAAGGACGACGACAAGACGCGGAAGAACCGCATCGGCGACTTCTTCACCGTCGGCGACCTCGGCGTGCTCGACGAGGACGGCTACCTCTTCCTGCGCGACCGCAAGATCGACCTGATCATCTCGGGCGGCGTCAACATCTACCCCGCCGAGATCGAGTCCGCGCTGCTCGCCCACCCCGCCGTCGCCGACGCCGCCGCCTTCGGCATCCCGCACGACGACTGGGGCGAGGAGGTGAGGGCCGTGGTCGAACCGGCCCCCGGCCGCGAACCCGGACCCGACCTCGCCGCCGCCCTCCTCGACCACTGCGCCGAACGGCTGGCCGGCTACAAGCGCCCCAAGAGCATCGACTTCATCACCGAGATGCCCCGCGACCCCAACGGCAAGCTCTACAAGCGGCGGCTGCGCGAGCCGTACTGGGAGGGACGGACGCGTCCCGTCTGAGCGGGCCTGAAAGACGCGCGTGGCGCCTCCTTCCCGGACGCGCCACACGACGGCCCGTCCGGCGTCCCGGTACGCCGGCGACTTGACCCGCCCCGGCCGCCGTCCGAGGATCATGAGCCATGACGCCCGGACATGGCAGCACGGTCGACGGGGTGCTGCGGCGCAGCGCCCGCCGCACCCCGGCACGCGTCGCGGTGGAGTACCGCGACCGCACCTGGACCTACGAGGAACTCGACGAGGCCGTCTCGCGCGCGGCGAGCGTCCTGCTCGGCGAGGGTCTGGCCCCCGGCGACCGGGTCGGCGCCTACGGCCACAACTCCGACGCCTACCTCATCGCGTTCCTCGCCTGCGCCCGCGCGGGCCTGGTGCACGTCCCCGTCAACCAGAACCTCACCGGCGACGACCTGGCGTACATCCTCCGCCAGTCGGGCAGCGCGCTGGTCCTCACCGATCCGGACCTGACGGACCGACTCCCCGCCGGCACCCGGAAGTCGGCGCTGCGGGACGCGGACGACTCCCTGCTCGCCCGGCTGCCCGCGGCCCCCGCGTACGACGGCCCCGAGCCGCGCTCCGAGGACCTGGTGCAGCTGCTCTACACCTCGGGCACCACGGCCCTGCCCAAGGGCGCGATGATGACCCACCGCGCGCTGGTGCACGAGTACCTGAGCGCGATCGCCGCCCTCGACCTGAGCGCCGGCGACCGCCCCGCGCACTCCCTCCCGCTGTACCACTCGGCGCAGCTGCACGTGTTCCTGCTGCCGTACCTCGCGGTCGGCGCCACGAACATCGTCCTGGACTCGCCCGACGGCGACCGCCTCTTCGACCTGATCGAGGCGAACCGCGTCGACAGCCTCTTCGCCCCGCCGACCGTGTGGATCGGCCTGGCCAACCGCCCCGACTTCGGCACCCGCGACCTGAGCGGGCTGCGCAAGGCGTACTACGGGGCGTCGATCATGCCGGTACCGGTCCTCGAACGACTGTGCGAGCGCCTCCCGAAGCTGGGTTTCTACAACTGCTTCGGGCAGAGCGAGATCGGTCCGCTCGCCACCGTCCTCGCCCCCGACGAGCACAAGGGCAGGATGGACTCCTGCGGGCGCCAGGTCCTGTTCGTGGACGCCCGGGTGGTCGACGAGCACGGCGAGGACGTCCCGGACGGCACGGCCGGCGAGATCGTCTATCGGTCCCCCCAGTTGTGCGAGGGCTACTGGGACAAGCCGGAGGAGACCGCCGCCGCCTTCCGCGACGGCTGGTTCCGCTCCGGCGACCTCGCCGTGCGCGACGCCCACGGCTACTTCACGATCGTCGACCGGGTGAAGGACGTCATCAACTCCGGTGGCGTCCTCGTCGCCTCCCGCCAGGTCGAGGACGCGCTGTACACCCACGACGCCGTCGCGGAGGCCGCCGTGATCGGGCTGCCCGACGAGAAGTGGATCGAGGTGATCACGGCCGTGGTCGTCCCGCGCGGCGAGACCACCGAGGAGGAACTCATCGCCCACGCCCGCGCGAACCTCCCCCACTTCAAGGCGCCGAAGCGGGTGCTGTTCGTGGACGAGCTGCCCCGCAACGCCAGCGGCAAGATCCTCAAGCGGGAGCTGCGCGAACGGTTCGCCTCATGACTCCCGCAGGTCCACGATCCGCCTGATCTTGCCGACCGACCGCTCCAGCGACTCCGGATCGACGATCTCGACCGCCACCGACACGCCGATCCCGTCCTTCACGGCCGCCGCGATGGCGCGCGCGGCCGCGGCACGGTCCTCGTTGGTCGCGTCGGGGCGGGCCTCCGCGCGCACCGTGAGGGCGTCGAGGCGGCCCTCGCGGGTCAGCCGGAGCTGGAAGTGGGGCGCCACGGCCGGCGTACGCAGCACGATCTCCTCGATCTGCGTGGGGAAGAGGTTCACCCCGCGCAGGATGACCAGGTCGTCGCTGCGCCCGGTCACCTTCCGCATCCGCCGGAAGACGCGTGCCGTGCCCGGCAGCAGCCGGGTCAGGTCCCGGGTGCGGTAACGGACGATCGGCATCGCCTCCTTGGTGAGCGAGGTGAAGACCAGCTCACCCTCCTCGCCCTCCGGGAGCACCTCGCCGGTGACCGGGTCGACCACCTCGGGATAGAAGTGGTCCTCCCAGATGTGCAGTCCGTCCTTCGTCTCCACGCACTCCTGCGCGACCCCGGGGCCGATCACCTCCGACAGCCCGTAGATGTCCACGGCGTCGATCGCGAACCGGCCCTCGATCTCCTCACGCATCCGTTCCGTCCACGGCTCGGCGCCGAACACGCCCACGCGCAGCGAGGTGGACCGCGGGTCGACGCCCTGGCGTTCGAACTCGTCGAGCAGCGTGAGCATGTAGGAGGGGGTCACCATGATGATCCGGGGCTCGAGGTCCTGGATGAGCCGCACCTGACGGGACGTCATGCCGCCGGACGCGGGGATCACCGTGCAGCCGAGTCGTTCGGCGCCGTAGTGGGCGCCGAGGCCGCCGGTGAACAGGCCGTAGCCGTACGCCACATGGACCGTGTCACCGGGACGGGCGCCCGCGGCGCGGAGCGAACGGGCCACCAGGTCCGCCCACATGGACAGGTCGGCGTCCGTGTAGCCGACGATCGTGGGGCGGCCGGTGGTGCCGCTGGAGGCGTGGATGCGGCGGACCCGGTCCCGCGGGACGGCGAACATCCCGTACGGGTAGTGCTCGCGCAGGTCGGCCTTGGTGGTGAAGGGGAAGCGGGACAGGTCGCCGAGGCCGCGGCAGTCGTCGGGGTGGACACCCGCCTTGTCGAAGGACTCGCGGTAGAAGGGCACGTTGGCGTACGCGTGGCGCAGCGAGGCCCGCAGCCGTTCCCGTTGCAGGGCCCGCAGGGGGCCCTCTTCGAGGCGTTCGCCCTTGTCCAGCAGGTTCCCCGCGTCCGCCATGGGACCCTCTCCCTCGTCACCCTCGCCGCCTCACGCCGACACGGTCGTCGAACCATGTCAATACGGGCGACCGATCATTCGGTCGATCTTCCTCGGGATCAGTAATCCAGGCCGGCCGGCCGCAGGCAAGAGGGCGGCCGGGACTTTCGCCCGGGAGAACCGCGTTGCGCACCGGTCCGCTCCCCGTCGAAGATCGGGGCATGCCGATTTTCACCGCCCCGGACGGGACCGAGCTCGCCTACCACCTGCGGGGCGAGGGCGAGCCGCTCCTCGTACTGCCCGGCGGCCCGATGCGCGCCTCCGCCTACCTCGGCGATCTCGGCGGTCTCGACGCTCATCGCCGGCTGGTCCTCCTCGATCTGCGCGGGACCGGAGACTCGGCCGTCCCCGCCGACCCGGCGACGTACCGGTGCGACCGGCAGGTCGACGACGTCGAGGCGCTGCGCGTCCATCTCGGACACGAGCGGATCGACGTGCTCGCCCACTCGGCGGGCGGCAGCCTCGCGCTGCTGTACGCGGCCCGGTACCCGCACCGGGTGTCCCGGCTCGCGCTGATCACCGCCACGCCCTGGGCCCTGGGCCGCCCGGCCACGGCCGAGGACCGGCTGACGGCGGCTCGGCTGCGCTCGGCCGAACCCTGGTTCGCCGCGGCGTATCCGGCGTTCGAGGCCTGGCTCGCGGGCGGGGGCGACCCGGACTGGGCGGTCGTCGGCGCCTTCTTCCACGGCCGGTGGGACGAGGCCGCCCGCGCCCACGACGCCGCCGCGGACGAGCAGACCAACGACGAGGCGGAGGGGCTCTTCCTGGCCCCGGAGGCCTTCGACCCGGTCGCCCTGCGGGCCGCCCTCGCGGACCTGGCCGTCCCGGTCCTGGTGCTGGCGGGCGAGGTGGACGGCGGACCCCGGCCCGAACTCGCCCGGCTCCTCGCCGACGCCTGCCCGAACGCCGAGTTCGCCGTACAGCCCGGCGCCGGGCACTATCCGTGGCTGGACGACCCGGAGTGGTTCGCCGGACGCACCGCCGCCTTTCTCGACGGCACACCGGTCACCGGTGCGGCCGTGCGGCCGACGGTCACGCCCCGGGTCTGAGGCCCGGCCGGGTCACCGGTCCTCGGCGACCGCCACCTCCCGCGCCCACCGGTAGTCCGCCTTTCCGCTCGGCGAGCGTCGGATGGACTCCGTGAGCACCAGCTGACGAGGGATCTTGTAGCCGGCGAGCCGGGAACGGCAGTGACGCTGGATGTCCTCCAGCGAGGGACGTCCGGCGCCGTCGCGCATCTGCACGACGGCCGCCACGTGGTTGCCCCAGGTCGGGTCCGGAACCCCGGCCACCAGGGCGTCGTACACGTCCGGATGCGACTTCAGCGCCTGCTCGACCTCCTCGGGGTACACCTTCTCGCCCCCGGTGTTGATGCACTGCGAGCCCCGCCCGAGGACGACGACCACGCCGTCCTCGTCCACGGTCGCCATGTCGCCGAGCAGCACCCAGCGTTGGCCGTCCTTGCGGAAGAACGTCTCGTCCGTCTTCGCCGGGTCGTTGTAGTAGCCGAGAGGTACGTGACCGCACTGGGCGACCCGCCCGACCTCGCCCGCGGCGACCGGCTCGTGGGTGGCCGGATCGACCACCCGGGTACGGGAGTTGACGCGGACCCGGAAGCCGCGCTCGGGCCCCGAGTCCTCCGTGGCCGTGCCGTTGAACCCGGACTCCGAGGAGCCGAAGTTGTTCAGCAGCATCGCGTTCGGCATCAGCGCCCGGAACTGGCGGCGGACCGTGTCCGACATGATCGCGCCGGACGAGGACACACTGAACACCGACGAGCAGTCCGTGCCCCTCAGCGGCCCGTCGAGCGCGTCGATCAGCGGCCGCAGCATCGCGTCGCCCACCAGGGAGATGCTGGTGACCTTCTCCTTCTCGATCGTCCTCAGTACCTCCTCGGGCACGAACTTGCGGTGGATCACCACACGTTGCCCGAAGTTGAAGCCGATGAAGGCGGTGAGGGTGGAGGTGCCGTGCATCAGCGGAGGGGTGGGGAAGAAGGTGATCCCGGTGCCGCCGGCCGCGACCCGCTCGGCGATCTCCTCCGGCTTCTTCACCGGCTCGCCGGTGGGTGAACCGCCGCCGAGCCCCGAGAAGAACAGGTCCTCCTGACGCCACATCACCCCCTTCGGCAGGCCGGTCGTGCCGCCGGTGTAGATGATGAACTGGTCGTCGCCCGAGCGGTCCGGGAACCCGCGCCCGGGGGAGCCGCTCGCCTCGGCGTCGGCGAAGGAGGTGATGCCCTCGACGGGCGGCCCCACCCGTATCAGGTGCCGCAGTGCCGGGGTCTGCGGCAGCGCCGCCGCCACCCGCTCCGTGAACTCCGCGTCGAAGACCAGCGCCACCAGATCGGCGTCCCGGTAGAGGTAGACCAACTCCTCTTCCACATACCGGTAGTTGACGTTGACCGGCACGATCCGCGCCTTGAGGCAGCCCAGCACCGTCTGGAGGTACTCGACGCCGTTGTACAGGTGCAGGCCGAGGTGCTCGCCGGGGCGGATCCCGCTGTCGAGGAGATGGTGGCCGACGCGGTTGGCCGCGGCGTCGAGCTCCGCGTACGTCAGACGCCGTTCCGCGCCCGTGCCGGGGTGGTCGACGTACACGAGCGCCTCACGGTCCGCCGCCACGTCGACGACCGACTCGAACAGGTCGGCAAGGTTGTACTCCACCGCTCCTCCTGACCGGGGGGCCTGCTACTCCGACGGTTCGCCGGTCATCTGAGCAAAGCGGGCGGCAAGTGGGAAGGGCTCGCGCCAAGAAATCTGACTGACTGTCAGAAAACCCTTGAACTGCCATCACGCCTCCTGCAACCTGTTCTCGTTCTTTCCGAGGGGAGATCTGCCATGGGCGGCACCGAACACCTCACCGTGCGCCGCGAAGGCGCCACACTCGTGCTCACGCTCAACAGGCCGGAGGCCAGGAACGCGCTCTCGATCGCCATGCTCGTCGGCCTGTACGACGGCTGGCTGGAGGCCGACGCCGACGACTCGATCCGCTCGATCGTCTTCACCGGGGCGGGCGGCTCGTTCTGCGCCGGCATGGACCTCAAGGCCCTGGCCGGCCGCGGCATGGAGGGCCAACAGCACCGCGACCGGCTCAAGGCCGACCCCGACCTGCACTGGAAGGCCATGCTCCGCCACCACCGCCCCCGCAAGCCGGTGATCGCCGCCGTCGAGGGGTACTGCGTGGCGGGCGGCACCGAGATGCTCCAGGGCACCGACATCCGCGTCGCGGGCGAGTCCGCCACCTTCGGCCTCTTCGAGGTCAAACGCGGGCTCTTCCCGATCGGCGGCTCGACCGTCCGGCTGCCCCGCCAGATCCCGCGCACCCACGCCCTGGAGATGCTGCTCACCGGCCGCCCCTACACCGCACGCGAAGCCGCCGCCATCGGGCTGGTCGGGCATGTCGTCCCCGACGGAACCGCCCTGGACAAGGCCCTGGAGATCGCCGAACGGGTCAACGCCTGCGCGCCGTTGGCCGTCGAGGCCGTGAAGGCGTCCGTGTACGAGGCCGCCGACCTGACCGAGACCGACGGGCTGGCCGCCGAACTCGTCCGGGGCTGGCCGGTGTTCGACACCGACGACGCGAAGGAAGGCGCCCGCGCCTTCGCGGAGAAGCGGGCTCCGGTCTACAAGCGGGCGTGACCCTCCGCCGGGTGAGCGGGTGGTGCATGTCGTTCGCGGTCTGCGGGGCCGACATGGCTGGTCGCGCGGTTCCCCGCGCCCCTTGCGGGGCGCCCCACTGATGTCGGCTTCCCGAGGAGGCAGCCCCGATGCCCGAAGTTCTCCAAGCGCCACTCGTCGTCGAGTTCCCGTTCACCCGGTCCCTCGGCCCCGTCCAGAGTGCCTTTCTCACCGGTCTGCGCGAGCGGGTCGTGCTCGGGGTGAGGACCACCGACGGCCGCACCCTCGTCCCGCCCGTCGAGTACGACCCGGTCACCGCCGACGATCTGCGTGACCTGGTCGAGGTCGCCCCCACGGGCACGGTCACCACCTGGGCCTGGAATCACGCCCCCCGCCGCGGACAGCCCCTCGGCACGCCCTTCGCCTGGGTCCTGGTCCGCCTCGACGGCGCCGACACCGCCCTCCTGCACGCCCTCGACGCCGACGGCCCCGACGCCGTCCACACCGGGATGCGGGTCCGGATCCGCTGGGCCGGGGAACGCACCGGCGCCATCACCGACATCGCCTGCTTCGAGGCCCACGACGGCGAACCGGCCGAACTCACGTGGAGCACCGGCGAGTTCGCGGAGCCGGTCGCCGGCATCGTGGCCGCCGCCCGGCTCGACTACACGTACTCGCCCGGCCGCGCCCAGACCGCGTACATCAGCTCCCTCGCCGAACGCAGAACCATCGGCGAGCGCTGCCCGTCCTGCCGCAAGGTGTACGTGCCGCCGCGCGGGGCCTGCCCCACCTGCGGCGTCCCGACCGCCGAACGGGTCGAGGTCGGACCGCGCGGGACCGTCACCACCTTCTGCATCGTCAACATCAAGGCGAAGAACCTCGACATCGAGGTGCCCTACGTCTACGCCCACATCGCCCTCGACGGCGCCGACCTCGCCCTGCACGCGCGCATCGGCGGCATCCCCTACGACCAGGTGCGCATGGGCCTGCGCGTCGAACCCGTGTGGACGGACGGATCCCGCTACCCCGACCACTACCGGCCGACCGGCGAACCCGACGCGGACTACGACGCCTACAAGGAGCTGCTGTGACCCGGGACATCGCGGTGGTGGCCTTCGCGCAGACCGACGTCCTGCGCACCACCGACGAGCTCTCCGAGGTCGAGATGCTCATGCCGGTCCTGCACAGCGTCCTGGACCGGACCGGCCTGAAGACCGCCGACATCGGCTTCACCTGCTCCGGCTCCAGCGACTACCTGGCCGGCCGGGCCTTCTCCTTCACCCTCGCCCTCGACGGAGTCGGGGCCTGGCCGCCCATCTCCGAATCCCATGTCGAGATGGACGGCGCCTGGGCCCTGTACGAGGCGTGGACCAAGCTGCTCACCGGCGACGCCGACACCGCGCTCGTCTACTCCTACGGCAAGTCCTCGCCCGGCTCGCTGCGCGACGTGCTCACCCGTCAGCTCGACCCGTACTACGTCGCCCCGCTGTGGCCCGACTCCGTCGCCCTCGCCGCCCTCCAGGCACAGGCCCTGATCGACGCGGGAGACACCGACGAGAGTGCCCTCGCCGCGATCGGCACCCGCAGCCGCCGGGTCGCCACCCTCAACCCCCGCGCCCAGCTGCGTGGTTCCGTCCCCCAGGGGGACTACGTCGTACAGCCGCTGCGCACCGGCGACTGCCCACCCGTCGGCGACGGCGCCGCCGCCGTGATCCTCGCGGCCGGGGAACGGGCCCGCGAGCTGTGCTCACGGCCCGCCTGGATCCGGGGCATCGACCACCGCATCGAGGCCCACGCGCTCGGCGTGCGCGACCTGACCGACTCGCCCTCCACCCGCCTGGCCGCCGAACGGGCCGGCGCCTTCGAACGGCCCGTCGACACCGCCGAACTGCACGCCCCGTTCACCGCACAGGAGGTCGTCCTGCGCAAGGCGCTGCGGCTCGACGACAGCGTGCGGGTGAACCTGTCCGGCGGCGCCCTCGCCGCCAACCCGATGATGGCCGCCGGTCTCATCCGCGTCGGCGAGGCCGCCGCCCGTATCCACCGGGGCGAGTCCGACCGCGCCCTCGCCCACGCCACCTCCGGCCCGTGTCTCCAGCAGAACCTGGTCGCCGTACTCGAAGGGGAACCGCGATGAGCAAGGAGCCCGTGGCCGTCGTCGGGATCGGCCAGACCAAGCACGTCGCGGCCCGCCGGGACGTGTCGATCGCGGGGCTCGTCCGCGAGGCCGCCCGGCGCGCCCTCGACGACGCCGAGCTGACGTGGGCCGAGATCGACGCCGTCGTCATCGGCAAGGCCCCCGACTTCTTCGAGGGCGTCATGATGCCCGAGCTCTACCTCGCCGACGCGCTCGGCGCGGTCGGCAAACCGATGCTGCGGGTGCACACGGCCGGCTCCGTCGGCGGGTCCACCACCCTCGTCGCCGCCCAACTCGTCGCGGCCCGCGTCCACGGCACCGTGCTGACCCTCGCCTTCGAGAAGCAGTCCGAGTCCAACGCCATGTGGGGCCTGTCCCTGCCGATCCCGTTCCAGCAACCCCTGCTCGCCGGGGCGGGCGGATTCTTCGCCCCCCACGTGCGGGCGTACATGCGGCGCAGCGGCGCCCCCGACACCGTCGGCTCGCTCGTGGCGTACAAGGACCGGCGCAACGCGCTGAAGAACCCCTACGCCCACCTGCACGAGCACGACATCACCTTGGAGAAGGTCCAGGCCTCGCCCATGCTCTGGGACCCCATCCGCTACTCCGAGACCTGCCCCTCCTCCGACGGTGCCTGCGCGATGGTCCTCACCGACCGGGCCGGCGCCGCCCGCGCGCCCCGGCCGCCCGCCTGGATGCTCGGCGGCGCGATGCGCAGCGAGCCGACCCTGTTCGCCGGCAAGGACGCCGTGTCGCCGCGGGCCGGCCGGGACTGCGCCGCCGACGTCTACCGGCAGGCCGGCGTCACCGACCCGCGCCGGGACATCGACGCCGCCGAGATCTACGTGCCGTTCTCCTGGTACGAACCCATGTGGCTGGAGAACCTCGGCTTCGCCGACGAGGGCGAGGGCTGGAAACTGACCGAGGCCGGCGTGACCGAACTCGACGGCGACCTGCCCGTCAACATGTCGGGCGGCGTCCTGTCCACCAACCCCATCGGCGCCTCCGGCATGATCCGCTTCGCGGAGGCCGCGCTCCAGGTGCGCGGCCAGGCCGGGGATCACCAGGTGGAGCGGGCCCGGAAGGTCCTCGGGCACGCATATGGCGGTGGCTCGCAGTTCTTCTCCATGTGGCTGGTGGGAGCGCGGCCGCCGGAGTCCTGAAAGGTCCCCCTCACGTGCTCTGTCGGGGTCCGTGACCGATCGCTAGGCTGGCCCGCGGACGACGAACCGGGAGGAGCACGGACGTGGCCGAGAGCACCATCCAGCAGCAGCCGCTCACGGGCTGGGACAAGCCGGAGCTGGACCTCAGCAACGCCGAGTGGCAGTCCAGCAGCCGGGGGCGGGGGGATGTCCAGATCGCCTTCGTCGAGGGATTCATCGCGATGCGCAACAGTGGCCGCCCGACGAGCCCTTCCCTGATCTTCACGCCCGCCGAGTGGGGCGCGTTCGTGTCGGGGGCGCGGGAGGGGGAGTTCGACCTGACCTGAGACCGGCGCCGGCCGGACGGCCGGTACCAGGAGGCTGCCCGGGCCGGGGGCCGGGCGGGGCCCGGGCGGGCAGGCGTCCGCGGCCGCCACCACCCGGGCGGAGGGCACACCCCGCGACGACGAACCGCGTCCCGCCCGGCGGTCGCCGGACGGCGCTGTCCACGTACCATGGCCGCATGTCGTTCCTCCGCCGCCGCAGCGCCACTCCCGCCGGGCCCGACTTCGACGTCCTGGCCATGGATCCGGGCGACTGGCCCGGCAATCTGGGTGCCGGGCTGCTGCCCGCCCCCGACGGCAGCTGCCAGGGTGTCTTCCTGCGCTACGACCTCTTCGGCGGCCGTGGCCCCGCGATGATCATCGGTAATCTGCCCGAGGGCTCCCCGGCCCGTGAGGTGGAGGAGGGGGAGGTCCCCTTCGAGGTCGCCCAGCTGCTGCTCGCGCTGGAGAACGACGAGGAGGTGACCGTCGTCGGCACCGAGGACATGCCGGTGATGCAGGGCGACAACCTCCTGATCGTGCGCCGCCTCAAGCTCTCCGAGGGCCGGATCTCCTGCGTGCAGTTCGACCGCAGCGACAACGTCCTGGTGACCATCGCCGCCTGGGACCGCCCCATCACCGACGACCTGTACGCCCTGCTGAAACCCCTCCCGGCGGAGCTGTTCCAGCAGGGCTGAGGCGCGGCTAGGACGTCGACGACACCAGTTTCACGTCCGCGGCCCGCACGAACGCCACCCGGTGGCCGTACTGGATCTCGTAGTACGTGTCCGCACCGATCACGTCGCGGTGCGAGCCGGTGTCGAAGGTGACCGCGTAGTAGTACTCGCCCGGCACCTTGTCACCGACCACGTACTTCTGCCCCTTCGGCAGGGTGTACGGGAGCGGTGACACCGCCTGGGCCGGGACGCCCGCCGGGTAGGCCGACGCCTCCGGGTAGGCGCGGCCGTAGACCGGAACGCTGTCGCGGCCGTCCTTCGGGGTGATCACCTGACCCGCCGCCGGCACCGCCGTCGGATGTTCCTTCGGGTTCCTGAACCACGCCTTCTGACCCAGGTACCAGATCGCCGTCCAGTCACCCCACTGGTCGGCGACGGCGTACTGCTGGCCGGTGGACACCCGCGAGGAGGTGTCGTTCACGCCCGTGGTCGGGGCCGAGCCCTGGCCGACGTCCTTGATCAGGGGCGACTTCTCGTCGTGGTCGGAGTACAGCCGCACCGCGCCGGAGCCGTGCGCCGCACACGGCTGGCCCTTGGTGACACAGTCCGTGTACACCGGCTGGTTGGCGAGGTAGTCCGGCCGGATCGTGACCAGAGCGCCGCTCGCGCGGGCCGCCGCCGTGAAGGGCCGGTCGAGCAGCTCGAAGTAGTGCCGCCAGTCCCAGAACGGGCCCGGGTCGGTGTGCATCCCGGAGACGGTCGCGGTGTTCGGCCCGGGCACGTTGTCGTGGCCCAGGATGTGCTGCCGGTCCAGCGGGATGCCGTACCGCGCGGCCAGGTACTTCACCAGGCGCGCCGACGACCGGTACATCGCCTCCGTGTACCAGGAGTCCGGCTGGGCGAGGAAGCCCTCGTGCTCCAGCCCGATGGACTTGGCGTTGACGTACCAGTTGCCCGCGTGCCAGGCCACGTCCTTGGCCTTCACATGCTGGGCGACGTGACCGTCGGTGGAGCGCAGGGTGTAGCTCCAGGACACATAGGTGGGGTCCTGGACCATGTTCAGCACCCCCTCCCAGCCGCCCTCGGTGTCGTGCACGACGATGTACCGGATGCCCGGCGCGGCGGGCCGGTCGCCCAAGTCGTGGTTGCCGTAGTCGTTGTCGCCGAACTGCTCGTACGGTGCCGGGATCCACTCGCAGGACACCGTCGTCGGGCACTCGGTGCCGGCCTTGGAGGCCGTGCGCAGCCCGGTCTCCCGTAGCTGGCCGGTCCGCGGGGCGAGGCCCGGCTGCGCGGCCAGGGCGACCGGCCCGCCGGCGTCCGTGGTGCGTTCCGCGCCGGTGCGGAGCACGTCGTAGACGTCGTCGGCGTAGCGCCCGGCCGTCGCGCTGTCGTCCGCGCCGGAGAAGCGCGCCACCGCGCCGTACCAGTCCGCCGGGTCGCCGCTCAGCGGCTCGCCCAGGCTCCGTTGCGCGGCGGCGAGGAGCGCGGCACCGCCCGCGATGTTGGCCGCGGGGTCCGTACGCAGTTCCTCGGGGCGCAAGCCGGTCAGCTCCGCCGCCCTCGGCAGGGTCCGCAGCCGGGCCGGGATCTCGTCCGTGGCGGGGAGCCGCGTCTCGGTTACCAGGGCCGGCCGGGCGGAGTCGCCACGGGCGTCCTCCGTGCCCTGGCCGTGGTGCGGGGCCGCGGCCAGCGCCGTACGGGCGTCGGTGAGGTGCATCGGTCCGTAGCCGCCGGTCACGCTCGGCGCTCCGGCGTGCGTGTCCCAGCGGGACTGGAGGAAGGAGACGCCCAGCAGCAGGCTCCGCGGCACGTGGTACTCGGCGGCCGCGACGGCGAAGGCCCGCTGGAGGCCGGCCGCCGTCGTGGCCTTGCCGGCCGGGGAGAGCGACGGCGCCGTGGCCTCGGCCGGGGAGGCCGCGCCGAGCAGCGGGAGCAGCAGAGCCGCCGACGCCATGGCGCCTGCGGCTCTACGGGAGTGTCTGCCAGGTCCGGGGTGGGTGACGGGTTTTCGCAACGCGGCCTCCTGGGACGAACGGGCGGGACGTGCGGGGCCGGACAGGGACCATCTGTCACCGGCTTGCCGACAACCCGTCAATCATGCCCACAGACAGGGGATCCCCCTCGTCAAGACACCGCTGACGCACCGCGGGGGCCCGCGGCGCGCCACCGTTCAGGCGCAACCGCGGAACCCCCGTCACCTCATCGGGTGCCGACCGCCGCGCGGACGGCCCGGCGGGCCAGCTGGCAGTCGTCGTGCAGTCGTCGCAGGAGCAGGCGCTGTTCCTCGCCGGACGGCGCGCCACCCGGATGGGCGCCCGGGGCCGTCGGGGTGATGTCGTGCATCGAACGCTGCACGGCCGTCTCGTAGGTACGGATCTCGCGGGTCAGGACCAGCATCAGGTTCACCAGGAAGGCGTCCCGTGAGGCGGGGCCCGCCGACTGGGCGATCTGGCTGATCTGACGACGCGCCACCGGCGCGTCTCCCAGCGCCGACCAGAGCGTCGCCAGGTCGTAGCCCGGCAGATACCAACCCGCGTGCTCCCAGTCCACCAGCACTGGACCGGCCGGTGACAGAAGGATGTTCGACAGGAGGGCGTCGCCGTGACAGAACTGGCCCATGCCCTGCCGGCCCGCGGTGGCCGCGATGCCGTGCAGCAGCTTCTGGAGGTCGCCCAGGTCCCGGTCGGTGAGCAGCCCCAGCTCGTGGTAGCGGGAGATACGGGCTGCGTAGTCGAGCGGGGCGTCGAACGTCCCCGCCGGCGGACGCCAGGCGTTGAGCCGGCAGATCGCGCCGAGCGCGGCCCGGATGTCCGCCCGGGGCGGGGCCTCGGTGGGGTGCCGCTGGAGTGCGGCCGCCCGTCCCGGCATCCGCTCGATCACCAGTGTGCAGTTGTCCGGGTCCGCAGCGATCAGCCTCGGCGCCCGCACCGGAGGGCGGTGCCGGACGAACGTGCGGTATGCGGCTATTTCGTGCCTGATCTGCTCCGCCCACGCGGGGGAGTGGTCGAGTAAACACTTCGCGACCGCCGTGCTGCGGCCGGTCGTGCCGACCAGCAGCACCGAGCGTCCGCTGCGGCGCAGCACCTGGACCGGCGCGAACTCCGGGCAGATCCGGTGCACGGACGCGATGGCCGTCCGCAGCTGGGCGCCCTGGGGGCCGGACAGGTCGAGTCTCCCGCTGAGCGGTTGCGTGCCGAGCCCCGCGGGCCGCCGGGCGAGACCGGCGCCGAGCGCGGGAGCCGCCGACCGCGCGGCGGGGTCGAGGTAGGGGCCGCCGCCGCCCGGGCGGGTGTGCAGCGACCGGGGCGGGGCGGACACGGAGGACGATGCTGCGTACATGGGAGAAACAGATCCCTTCGTGTGCCGGACGTCAGAGCGCTGCCCCGACCGGTCCTTTCGGGTACACCCTGGGGAATGTCCCTCGGCGACCGGGTCGGGGTGGCGCTTTCCTACCTGACACCCGTCGCCCAGTGGCACACCATCTGGCGCACCCTGGCGAACCCTGGCGAATAGTCGCCCGGCAACTTTCACCGGGCTACTGTCAACTCAGCCGAGAACCTGGGGGCTTGACGTGAGCGGACAACCCAACACCCGCCTCTCGGACCTGTTCGGCCTGGCCGGCTGGTCCAAGGGCGAACTCGCGAGGCTGGTCAACCGGCAGGCGGCGGCCATGGGCCACCCCCAGCTGTCGACCGACACCTCCCGGGTGCGGCGGTGGATCGACATGGGAGAGATCCCGCGCGATCCGGTGCCGCGGGTGCTGGCGGCCCTGTTCACCGAGCGTCTCGGCCGTGTCGTGACCATCGAGGACCTCGGTCTGGTCCGGCACGGGCGTACAGGTAAACGGCCTGGCGACGGGAGTGTGGAACACCCCGACGGTGTGCCGTGGGCGCCCGAACGGACTGCTGCGGTCCTCACCGAATTCACGGGAATGGACCTCATGCTCAACCGACGCGGCTTGGTGAGCGCGGGTGCCGCGCTCGCCGCGGGATCAGCTCTCAGCAGTGCCATGTACGAGTGGCTGCACACCGACCCCACCCTCTCCTCCGACGCTCCCGTCATCGACCACCCCCTTCTCCACCATGCCGACCCCGTCGGGTTCGACCGCTACGAGGCCGCGCCCATCGGAACGGAGGAGGTGGACGAACTCGAGCGCTCGGTCGAGGTGTTCCGGGCCTGGGACGCGGCCCGCGGAGGCGGGCTGCAACGCAAGGCCGTGGTGGGACAGCTCAACGAGGTGGGAGGCATCCTCGCCTACCGCCACCCCGCCCATCTCCAGCGGCGCCTGTGGGGCGTCGCGGCGAATCTCGCCGTCCTCGCGGGCTGGATGTCGCACGACGTCGGTCTGGAGCCCACGGCCCAGAAGTACTTCGTCATCGCCGCCCATGCCGCACGCGAGGGCGGTGACCGGCCCCGGGCCGGCGAGGCGCTCTCCCGGGCGGCCCGTCAGATGGTCCACCTCGGGCGGCCCGGCGAGGCCCTCGACCTGATGAAGCTCGCCCAGTCCGGATCCGGCGACAACGTGACGTCGCGCACCAGGGCGATGTTCCACACCATCGAGGCCTGGGCGCAGGCTTCGATGGGCAAGGGCCAGGCCATGCGCCGAACCCTCGGCCAGGCGGAGGACCTCTTCGTCTCCGACAAGGACGACGTCACACCGCCGTCCTGGATGCAGACCTTCAAGGACGAGGATCTGTACGGCATGCAGGCGCTGGCCTACCGCACGCTGGCGGAGTTCGAGCCGCAGGCGGCCGCGCACGCCCAGTACTACGCGGAGAAGGCGCTGGCGCTGCGCGTCGACGGGCGGGAGCGGTCGAAGATCTTCGACCATCTGTCCATGGCGTCCGCCTGCTTCATCGCCGACGACCCCGAACAGGCGGACCGGTTCGCGCGGCTGGCCCTGATGTCGATGGGGTCGAACTCCTCCCGGCGCACCTGGGACCGGCTGAGCCAGATGTACCGGCTCACCGCGGAGTACGCCAACTACCCGAGGATCAGCGAGTTGCGTGAGGAGATCAGGCTGGCGTTGCCGAAGCAGAAGGGCGGCAGGGGGAGCAAGGGGGGCAACGGCGCTCAGGTGTGAGCGGGTTGTCGTCGGTCGGGTGCACTCACCGGGTGACCCGGGCGACGAGCACGCAGGCGTCGTCGGCCCGTTCGCTCCCGCCGCACTCCTCCACGACCATCCGCACGCACTCCTGTGCGGTGCGCGCCCTGTCCAGACGAGGGGCCAGGCCGAGGAGGCGGTCGGCGGGTGCCAGGCCGTCGGTGTGCAGCAGGAGCAGGTCGCCCTGTTCGAGGGTCTCCTCGGCCTGCCCGTAGGCGGCGCGTGCGGTGGCCCCGAGGAGCACGCCCTCCGGGGCGTCGAGTCGGCGTCCCGTCCCGTCGCGGAACAGCAACGGCACGGGGTGTCCGGCCTGCGCCCACATCAGGGTGCGGGTGTCCGGCCGGTAGCGGCAGCAGACCGCGCTGCCGAGGGCCGGTTGGACCGTGGCGTCCAGTAACTGGTTGAGCCAGGACATCAGTTGGGCCGGCCGGGTGCCCGCCATGGCCATTCCGCGCAGGGCGCCCAGCAGCATCGCGGTGGTGGAGGTGACGGTCGGACCGTGGCCGGTGAGATCACCGACGCTCAGCAGTGTCTGTCCGTCGCAGAGTTCGAGGGCGTCGTACCAGTCGCCGCCGATCCGCGAGGTCGTCGACGCGGGCAGGTAGTGGGCGGCGAGGTCGAGGGAGCGGGGGCCCTGGTGCGGCAGGCGCGGGGAGCCGCGCCACGGCGGGAGTACGGCCTCCTGGAGCTCGACCGCGAGCCGGTGTTCGGTCTGGGCCCGGTGCCGCTGCCGCTGGAGCGAGTCGCGGCTCTCCCGCACGGCCCGCTGGTTGCGGCGTAGTTCACTGACGTCCCGCAGTACCGCCCACATCGAGGTGGTGCCGCCCTCGGCGTCGAGCACCGGCTCGCCCATCATGTGCAGGGTGCGGTGTTCGCCGTCGTGGCGCCGGACGCGGAACTCGCCGTCGATGGGCCGGGCGTCGATGAGGCAGTCGGTGACCATCGCCGTCAGCTTCGGCCGGTCCTCGTCGAGGACGAGCGCGGGCAGTTCGTCGAGGGTGAGCGGGGGAGCGGCGAGGTCGCGGCCGAGGATGCCGTAGAGCTCCTCGGACCAGACGGCCTCGTCCGTCAGCAGGTTCCACTCCGCGCTGCCGACCCGGCTGAGCAGCGACTCGCGCCGGGAGGTGGCCGGTGCGGCGGTCGTGGCGGGCGCGTGATCGGCGGCCGGTACGGGCGGCGGGCCGTCCCGCAACTGGGCCAGGTGTGCGTCGAGGTCGTCGAGTTGGTGCAGTGCCAGGTCGCAGAGCGCGCGCTGCCAGCGCTCCTGCGGGTCCGCCGTGTCGCCGCGGGTGTCCTTCCGTACGGCGTCCATGTCGCCCTTGAGCCGCCGTGTCTGCGTGATCAGCGCGTCGACCGAGCCGCGCCCCGGCGGCTGGGCGGCTGAGCGGTCCGCGGAGACATGGGGCGGCATGACGCACTCCGATGCGGGGACGGTACGGCGAAGGCTGACACAAGGGCCGTTACGACTGTTGCACAGCCCGCGACGGTGTGTAAGGGATTTGGCAACACACGATTCGGTGGTGCTTCTGGCATATGCCAGTGTCTTCAAGGAGGGGTGGCGCGAGGTGCTCCACCCCTGTCTGTGAGGGGTCAAGTCGTAGGTGGCGTACGTGACTTGAGGGACTCCTGGGAGGGTCGAGGTGACCATCGGCCATGTGTTCGGCGGGCTGATGTTCCAGGCAAGGGCACCTGTGACGCAGGTCACATGAATTGGAGACCGCTTTCGCGTAATGCAAGAGGCCCCTGCGAGGTCGTACATGCATGGACATCACTCTTGAACAACCCGTCCGCGCCCGCCTGATCACCGCGGAGGACCAGGAGCTGCCCGTGCCCGCCACGCTCCGCTACGACTCCGGCGACCCGTTCGCCGTGCACGTCGACTTCCCGCCGGAGGTCTCCCTCGCGGGCGAGGCCGTCACCTGGACCTTCGGCCGGGCCCTGCTGGAACAGGGCGTGAACGACCCGGCCGGCAGCGGGGACGTGCACATCTGGCCCTGTGGACCGGTCCGTACGGTGGTGGAGTTCCACTCTCCGCTCGGCCTGGCCCTGCTCCAGTTCGACACCGGCGCCCTGCGCCGGTTCCTGCTGCGCAGCTACGCCGTGGTCGCGGCGGGCCGGGAGGATGTCGGCGCCGCCGTCGACCAGGGACTGGAGGCCCTGCTCGGCAATGTCTGACACCCGTCGGGTGTCAGTGACCGCCCGCGGTGTACAGGCCGGGGCGCGGGGCGAGTTCCACCGCGACACGCGTGTCGCTCTCCAGGGCCCGGATCCCGGCCTCGGCGACGGCCGAGGCCGCGTAGCCGTCCCAGACGGTCGGGCCGGTGACCAGTCCGCGCCGGGTGGCGTCGACCCACGCCTGCACCTCGCGGTCGTAGGCGTCCGCGAACCGCACGAGGTAGTCCTGGGGCACGTCCGCGCCTGCGGTGCCTCCCGTGGTGAGGAGCATTCCCTGGTCGTCGCCGATCCGCGCGCTGCCCGCCTCGCACACGGCCTCGCAGCGCACCTGGTACCCGAAGCCGCAGTTGACGAAGACCTCCACGTCGACCAGCGCGCCCCCGTCGGTCTCGAAGAGGACGAACTGCGGGTCCAGCAGACCCTGCGGGGCGCCGGCGGAGGGGCGGGGGCGCCGCACGGTCACCGCGGTCAGCTCCTGGCCGAGCAGCCAGCGGGCCGCGTCGATCTCGTGCGACACCGAGCTGTCGATCAGCATCGCGCTGGTGAAACCCGGCGGTGAGGAGACGTTGCGGTGCACGCAGTGCAGCATCAGCGGCCGACCGAGCCGCCCGTCGTCCAGCAGCGCCTTGAGCCTGCGGTACCCGGCGTCGTAGCGCCGCATGAACCCGATCTGCGTCAGGCGCCGCCCCAACCGCGCCTCCGCCTCCAGCACGCGCAGCGCCCCGGCCGAGTCCGGCACCATGGGCTTCTCGCACAGCACCGGAAGCGCCCGGGCGAAGGCCGCGAGCAGTGCCTCCTGGTGGGCGGGTCCGGGCGAGGCGACCAGCACGGCCTCGACACCGGGCGCGTCGAGCGCTGCCTCGACCTCCGTGTGGACCGTCACCCCCTCGATCCCGGCCACGGCCTCCTTCGCGCGCGCGGCGTCGGGATCGGCCACCGCGGCGACCCGGGCCCCGCTCACCACGCGATCGAGGCGGCGTATGTGGTCCGCCCCCATGTGTCCGGCACCCAGTACGGCCACGCCCAGCAGGTCGCTCACGCGTGCTCACCCTCCCGGTCGACGATCACGCCGTAGCGTACGCCGCCGGTGGGAGCCGCCGGACGGGCCCCAGGCCGGCGCGAGAGACCGGGGCGCGGCCGAGCGGGGTCAGTCAGTAGCGCAGCACGCCCGCCATCCCGTCCGAGTCGCCCAGTGTGCCGTCGGGGACGAAGCGCACGTCGGCGCCCGTCTCCAGGCACTGCTCGACGATCTCGTCCACGATGTCCTCGCGGGCGTCGAGATCACCGCTCACGGCCGGGATCAGGTGGTCGTCGCCGTCGCGGACCGTGACCCGGTAGTTCTCCTCGACGGCCAGCAGCCGGATCCGCCCCTCCCGAGCGCTCTGCCAGAGCTCGTCGACGCCGGCCGCGAACGTCTTGTGTCCACGGGCCGATTCGAGCTCCCGGGTGACGGCCGCGGTGTCGCGGCGGCCCTCCGCGTCGTGCAGCGGGCGCACCGCCTGCCACACGGTGTCGGGGGTGCCGTGGGAGAGTCCGCCGTGCGCGACGTGCACCGCGTCCCGGGTGACTCCGCCCAGTTGGTCGAGGAGTGACAGCGCCGCCTGCTCGCCGGTGACGTACAGCGGTCGCGGATCCTCGCGCAGCAGCCGGCCCAGGGCGGTGTCGGCCTCGCGCAGGAAGTGGCGGGTGCCTTCGTCGCGGAAAGTGCTGGGCAGGTCGCCGGTCCGCTCCATGCGCTCGGCGTCGAAGTTCGGCTGACTCCTGACCAGCGGGAAACCGCCCGCGTGTTCCTCGGTGACCCGGTCGGCGCCACCGTTCCACAACGTGACGCGGTCGGCGGAGACCGACAGGACCCAGAACGGCCGTTCGGCGGCCTGGGCCGAGACGAGGTTGCGGGTCAGGAACGTGTCGGAGAGCACGACGCGTTCGGGGACGGCACGGGCCAGGGACCACACCTGGTGCTCGCCCGGGGCGGCGTAGATGACCAGGCCGTCCTCGGTGTGGGCCAGGTCGACCTCGGCCAGGGCCCGGTCGAGCTGGTCCGCGACGTCGGCGCGCCGCTCGCGGCTGACCGCCGGGTCGGTCTCCAGCTGTTTCTTCGCCTCGGCCACGACATTGCGCAGCCGGACGCGGTCCTGGCTGTTCTCGGGTTCCCGCCGGTGCGTCGGCGTCAGCACGGACACCGCGGGATAGGGGCGCGGGCGGCGCAGTGCGGAGAGGGTCGCTGGGCTCAGTGCGTGCTCCATATCAGCACGATAGGTCCCAATCGCCTTTCAGGCATTTGGGGCAATTACGGTCCCTCGTCGAGCGTCCGTGACGACGAGGTCGCAGGGGTGGCCGGCAGGCGTGTCCCGGCCGTGGGCACGCCTCTCCCGCGACTCCGCCGCGGAGCACTCCTCGACGCGGACCGCAACCGGGTCCACCGGCCAGGCGCGACCGGGCCCGCGGTGCCGAGCGCGATCTCGCGGGCACCCGACGGAGACGGCGGCCCCCTCGGCCCGTTACCGTACGCGTCAGTAACCGGGATCGCACCGCAGGAGGCACCCATGCCGCAGCTCGAAGTCGACGGCGCTGCACTGACGTACGACGACGAGGGCCCGCGCGACGGCGACGGGGTACCCCTGGTGTTCGTGCACGGCTGGACGGCGAACCGGCACCGCTGGGACCACCAGGTGGCGCACTTCGCCGAGCGGCGCCGGGTGATCCGGCTCGACCTGCGCGGGCACGGCGAGAGCAGCGGCGCGGGCGTGAAGACGGTCGCGGAGCTGGCGACGGACCTCCTGGCCCTCCTCGACCACCTGGAGATCGAACGGTTCGTGCTGGTCGGCCACTCGATGGGCGGGATGATCTCGCAGACCGTCGCCCTCTCCCACCCCGAACGGGTGGAGCGCATGGTGCTGGTGAACTCCATCGGCCGGATGACCTACAGCAGAGGCAGAGGCCTTCTGATGGGCGCCTCCACGCTCGTCCCCTTCAAGCTGTTCGTCGCCGCCAACATCCAGCGTGCCTTCGCGCCGGGCTACCCCCGCGAGGAGATCCGCACGTACGTCAAGGCCTCCGCGGACACACCGCGCGAGGTGGTCATGACGCTGTACGGCGCCATGCGAGCCTTCGACGTGCTGGACCGCGTCGGCGAGATCCAGGCCCCGACCCTGATGATCCACGGCTACCACGACATCCAGCTGCCGGTGCGGCAGATGCTGCGCATGGCCAAGGCCTATCCCGACGCCACCGTGCGGATCCTCGACGCGGGCCACGAGCTCCCCGTCGAGAAGCCGGCCGAACTGACGGCGGCGATCGACGCCTTCGTCACCGCCAAGCCGGCGTAGTCCTCCAAGCCGGCGTAGTCCTCGTGACGGTCGCAGTCCTCGTGACGTCGCAGCCGACGTGACGGTCGTGGCCCACCTGACGGTTGCAGGCCTCGTGGTCGTCGTGGCCGTGGTGAGGGTCGGCCTCGGGGCGGCTAGCCGAAGCTGTCCGGGTCCGCGGCCTTCCAGTCCGCCTCCCAGGACTGCGGTGGTCCGGCGAGCAGTTCGCCCGGCGCCGGCCACTCGTACAGCTCCGCGTACGAGCGGACCGTGCCCGGCCGCGTCCGCCGGACCAGATGGGCGGGGGTGAGCTCGGCCGGCTCGCGGATGCCCATCGCCGCCATGATCCGGACCGCGTCGCGGACCGTCTCCCGCTGGTAACGCCGTACCCGCCGGGCCTTGTCGGCCACGTGCAGAGCGCGGGCCCGCAGCGGATCCTGGGTCGCGACGCCGGTCGGGCAGGTCCCCGTGTGGCACCGCAGGGCGCCGACGCAGCCCACGGCGCGCATCATCGCCCGGGCCGCGTTGGTGTAGTCGGCGCCCTGCGCGAGGCGGGTGACGATGTCCGCCCCGGTGGCCACCCGGCCGCTCGCCCCGATCCGGACCCGGTCCCGCAGCCCGACGCCGACCAGGGCGTTGTGCACGGTGATCAGCCCCTCGGTGAGCGGCATGCCGAGGCGTCCTGTGAACCCCGTCGGCCCGGCGCCGGTGCCGCCCTCCGAGCCGTCCACCACCACGAAGTCGGGTGCCACCCCCTCCGCCACCGTCGCCCTCACCACCGCGAGGAACTCCCGCCGCGAGCCCACGCACAGCTTGAACCCGGTCGGCTTGCCGCCTGCCAGCTCACGCAACCGTGCCAGGAACAGGACCAGTTCACGCGGGGTCGAGAACACACGGTGGAAGGGCGGCGAGACCACCGTCTCGCCCACCGGGACCTTGCGCTCCCGCGCGATCTCCGCGCTCACCTTCACGCCGGGCAGCACCGCACCGCTGCCCGGCGCCGACCCCTGGGACAGCTTCAGCGACACGCACTTGACCTCGGGCAGCGCCGCCTTGTCCGCGAACTCCCGTGCGTCGAAGCCCCCGTCGGCGCCGCGGCAGCCGAAGTACCCCGTCCCGATCTCCCAGATCAGGTCGCCGCCGCCGCGCAGGTGATGCTCCGACAACCCGCCCTCCCCGGTGTCCTGCGCGAAACGCCCCAGCGCCGCGGCCCTGTTGAGGGCGAGGACCGCGCGCGGCGACAGCGCCCCGAAGCTCATCGCGGACACGTTCAGCAGCGCCATGTCGTAGGGCTGTGAGCAGTCCGGCCCGCCGACCCGCACCACCGGTGGTTCCTCGGCCGGCTCCACCGGCCGCAGCGACGGCACCAGATACTCGTACGCGTCCCGGTCCTCGCCGAACGGCCCCCGAGCGTCGCCGCTCCCGGAACGCCCGCGCACCTGGCTCGTCGGACGGCGCAGCCGCCCGACCAGCGGATGGTTGCGCAGTGCGGACCGGCGGCGCTGGAGCAGGTCCCACCCGCCCAGGCAGGCCGACGCCAGCAGCGGTCCGGCCGCGAGCCACCACCAGGCGGATCGCGTGGACGAGGCGACCGCCGCCCCGGCCGCGAGGAGGCAGACGAGCAGCAGCGGCAGGAACCGGCGCACTCAGCCGTCGTCCTCGTCGGGCCCGCAGGAGCTGCCGCTCGGCGGGAGCGATCCGTACAGCAGGAAGTCGTCGACCTTGCGGTGCACGCACTTGGACGAGCCGTACCCGGTGTGGCCGTCGCCCTTGTTGTCGAGCACCACGGCCGGGGCGCCCAGCCGCTTCGCCGTCTCCACGGTCCACCGGTACGGCGTCGCGGGGTCGCCACGGGTACCGACCAGGAGTATCTCCGGGGAGCTCAGGTCCTTCACCTCTTCGCGGATGAAGTCGGTGCCCTTGGGGCGGCCGTAGCACATCAGGACCTCGGTGAGGCGGTACTGGCCGAAGACCGGCGAGGCCTTGTCGTACGCGGCGCGCAGCCGGTCCAGGTCCGCCGTGATCCGCGCGGCCGTGGGGCGGTCGGGGTCGTCGGCGCAGTTGATCGCCATCAGTGCCGCGGGCAGGTTGTCGAGGGGGATGTCCTCCTCGTCGACGAGCGCCCCGGGGGAGGGCTCACCGCGGCCCGCGGCCCGCAGCGGGAACGGCAGCGGGAGGGCGAAGCCGCCGGTCGTGAAGCCCAGGACGCCGCTGGCGTCGCCGCTCTCGACGAGCTGCGCCAGCGCCCGTTCCAGCAGGGGCCACAGGTCCTTGCTGTAGAGCCCCTGTCCGAGGGCGCCCACGAGGTCCTGGCCGGAGAAGTCCTCGCCGAAGTCGGTCGGCACCGGGTCCTCGTCCAGCGAGCGCACGAGCCGTACGACCTCTTCGCGGGCCACGCGCGGATCCTGCCCGAACGGGCAGGCGATGTCCTTGGTGCACCAGTTGACGAAGTCGTCCAGCGCCACCTGCTGTCCCCGAGCGCCCGCGATGCCCTGCTCGGTGAGCGGCTCGGTCAGGGTGTCTACGCCGTCGAGGACCAGCCGGCCCACCTTGCCCGGGAAGCGGGCGGCGTAGACCGCGCCCAGCCGGGTGCCGTACGAGAAGCCGAGGTAGTTGAGCTTCTTGTCGCCGAGCGCCGCGCGCAGCACGTCCAGGTCCTGTGCCGCGTCGACGGTGCCTATGTGCGGCAGCACCGGTCCGGAGTGTTCGGCGCAGTCGGCGGCGACCCGCTTCAACTTGGTGAGGAGCGCCCGGGGGTCGGTGAGGGCCGATTCGTCGTCGAGGGAGGCCAGCCCGCTGTCCTCGCCTTCCCCGCAGCTGACGGGGGAGGAGCGGCCGACGCCCCGGGGATCGAGGGTGACGACGTCGTAGTCATCGGTGAGGTCCATGAACTCCTTGCCGCCGTAGGCGAGTTCAGGGACGCCGGGGCCGCCGGGGCCCCCGAAGTTGAGCACCACCGAGCCGCGCTTGTCTCCCGTGGCCCGATACCGGCCGAGCGCGAGGTCGAGCGTGCCGGCCTTGGGGCGGTCGTAGTCGAGGGGGACGGTCAGGTCGGCGCACTGGAGGTCCTTGGGCATGCCGTCGCCGTCGCACGCCGACCACGCGACCTTCTGTCCGTAGAACCGGGAGAGGTCGGGGCGGTCGTCGCCGTCGGCGTCGCGGCTCGCGGTCGCCGTGGGTAGGCCCGCGCCCAGCAGGGTCAGTGCGGCGGTCGCGGCGAGCGCGCAGCGCCGCAGCCCGGGCCGCGTCGGCAGCTTGGCCAGCATCAGTGCCTCCAGGGACGCCCGCAGCGGTCCGGGAACGGCGCCCTCGCTCACGATAAGCGGCCTGGTGACGACCCGCCTCCGGGCGGTGGGGAAAGGCCCCGGGCCCCTCGGCGGACCGCACGCGGCGGGCCCGGCGTAGCCCGTGCGGCGGGGCTGACACCAGTTCGACCGGGGGACCGGAGAGGGATCGCAAAGAGACCCCAATAGGGTGAAAACGTGTTCAGGCATAACCCGGATGGTGCGCCGACGTTCTACGGGGTGCGGGCGAGTGCCCGCGATCCATGTCTGGAAGGCAGGGACCCATGAGACGGGTTACCCGAACCGGTGTGATGGCCGTCGCCGCAGTGTCCGGCGCGATGGCCGTGACGCTGCCCGCACACGCCGACTCCGCGGCGGACGGCTCCGCGGCCGGCTCGCCCGGACTGATCTCCGGCAACGGCGTTCAGCTGCCGGTGCACCTCCCGGTGAACCTGTGCGGGAACACGGTCGACGTGGTCGGCGTGCTCAACCCCGCCGCGGGCAACACCTGCGCCAACAAGGGCGCGGCGGCCGCCCCCGGGAAGCACGGCGCCTCCTCGGACGGTGGCACGTCATCGCGCGGCGCGTCGTCCGGCGGTGGCGCCACCGCGCACGGCGTCACGCAAGGCTCCCCGGGCGTCGTCTCCGGCAATGGCGTCCAGCTGCCGGTCCACCTCCCGGTGAACGTCAGCGGCAACAGCGTGAACGTCGTCGGCATCGCGAACCCGGCGTTCGGCAACGAGTCCGTCAACGTGTCCGGTGAGGAGCCGGCGCCGCCCGCCGAGTCCGAGCCGCAGCCGCCGACCCGGCACAACCCGCCCTCACAGCCCCAGCACCCGGGCCCGAGGGCCGTTCCGCAGGCACCGGCCCTCGCACCTCCCGGGAGCGAGGTACCCGAGGCCGCGTCGTCACTCGCCCACACGGGAGCCGACGCCACCCTGCCCGCCCTGGCCGGCAGCGCGGCCCTGCTGCTCGGCGGCCTGGCCCTCCAGCGGCGGTTCCGCCCGCAAGCGGAGCGCTGAGCCGCCGCTCGGGACGACGGTGTGCAGGTCCCCTCGGTCCCGTCGGACGGTGGAGGGAGGCCTGCACGGCGGCCCGCCCGGGGCCCCGCACGGGGGCCTGCGCCCCCCAGGTGAGGGCGCAGCCGAGGGATCGCCGGCGGCAGGATCCCCGGGCGAGCGCCTCGGCGGCCTCCCCGCGGCACCGGGCGACCGGCCTGCCCCGGGTTCCCACCCGGTCGCCGCTCCACTGCGAGGAACAAGACGTCCTCCACCCCCGGGGACCCTCCCTCACCCCGAGGGCTTTCCTTCACCCTGAGAACTTCCTCCACCCCGACCGCACCTGCCCGGCCCGTGACCGCGGCCGGTCGAGCGCGTGTCCGTCGGCGGCAGGGCCGGACGGCTCGGCGGTGCCCCGTTCGTCCCGGCGCCGGTAATTCCGTTGTCGCTGCCGGGCGGGGATGCTGGAGTGGGCGGATGGATCACGCTGCGGTACTCGCCCTGTACGACCGGGACATGCGCGAAGGCGCCCGCCCCGAGAGCTCCGACGCGCGCGTCGAACGGTCCGGGGGCGTGGTCCGCCATGTCGGCGGCAAGGGCGGCTGGAGCGGGGTGCTCTGGTCGGACCTGGACGCGACCGACGCGGACGCGGCGATCGCGGAGCAGGTCGCCTACTTCACCGGGCTCGGCCACGAGTTCGAGTGGAAGCTGCACGGGCACGACCGTCCGGCCGACCTCGGGCAACGGCTCACGGCGGCCGGTTTCACCGCCGATCCCGAGGAGACCCTGATGATCGGCGAGACCGGTGACCAGTCGGCCGACGTCGGGCCGCCCGAGGGCGTCCGCATCGTCCCCGTCACCGACCGGGCGGGTATCGAGCTCATGGTCGAGGCGAACGAGAAGGCGTTCGGGCGCGACGGCTCCTGGCTGCGCGACCTCCTGCTCGCCCGGCTCGCCGCCGACCCGGACGCGCTCGTGGCCCTCCTCGCGATGGCCGGGGACGTGCCGGTGAGCTCGGCGCGGATGGAGCTCATCCCGGGAACGCGTTTCGCCGGCCTGTGGGGCGGCGGCACGGTCGAGGGCTGGCGCGGACGTGGCATCTACCGCGCGCTGATCGCCCACCGCGCCCGCATCGCCGCCGAGCGCGGCTACCGCTACCTCCAGGTCGACGCCTCCGACCAGAGCCGCCCCATCCTGGAACGCCTGGGCTTCGCGCCCCTCAGCACCACGACGCCGTACGTGTACGCGCGGTAGGGGCCGACGCCCGACGGGCGGGCGCGACCCCTGACTCGGTGCTCCTGGTCCCGCTGCTGGTCCGGCGCTTCCGGGGCGACGCCCTAGGTCCGGCGCCTCGGGATCGACGCTCCTCGCCCCTGGTCCGGCGGCTCCCGGTCCGTCCGCGGGTGCCACCGGGCGGGCGCGCAGGCCGGACGTCGTCTCGTCGAGGCATCCGATCCGGTCGTCCGGACGACGGACGCGGCCGCCGCGCCGACCGCGTGCCGACCGTGACCGTCGGCGGCACACTGAAGAGTGATGTCGTGCCGCCAGGTGTTGACGTTTTCGCTCGCATTATTGCCGGCGTTTGATGTTCACCGCTCCGTCATGCCATGTACCTTTCAATCGTTCAACGCGGGTAGAACCCTCGAATGCGGAATCTACGCGCGCAGATGTTGGCGCCCGCACCTGCACCCGCCTCGTGTCCCCCCATCTCACGGAGGTTCGCCGGATGCTCGGATCACAGGGATCCCGTCGAAAGGTCACCACCGTCCTGGCCGGACTCGGGCTGCTCGTCACCGGAGCAGCCCTTCAGGTCAGCACCAGCGCCACGCCCGCCCACGCGGCCACCCCCCACCGCATCCTGTTCGACGACGGCCACGCGGAGGAGGCGGGCAACGCGGACTGGATCGTCTCGTCCAGCAAGCCCGACCCGCTCTCCCAGGACTCCTCCCCGTCCTCGGAGACCGACTGGACCGGCGCGCTGTCGTCGTGGGGCGTCGCCCTCCAGAAGACCGGCGACTACAGCCTCAAGACCGCCACGAGCGCCCTCACCTACGGCGGCACGGCAGCCACCGACCTGTCGAACTTCGACACCCTGGTCCTGCCGGAGCCCAACACGCTGTTCACCACCGCCGAGAAGACGGCGATCATGAACTTCGTGAAGAACGGCGGCGGCCTGTTCATGGTCTCCGACCACACGGGCGCCGACCGCAACAGCGACGGCGAGGACGCGGTCGAGATCCTCAACGATCTGATGACCAACAACAGCGTCGACTCCACCGACCCGTTCGGCTTCTCCGTCGACACCCTCTCCATCAGTTCCGGCTATCCGGCCGCGATCAGCGACAGCACCGACCCGGTCCTGCACGGCTCCTTCGGGACGGTCACCAAGAGTCTGATCGCCTCCGGCACCACCGCCACGCTCAAGCCGGCCGACAACTCCTCGGTCAAGGGCCTGCTGTACCGCAGCGGCTACTCCGGGAACACCGGCGCCTTCTTCGCCACCAGCACCTTCGGCATCGGCCGCGTCGCCTTCTGGGGTGACAGCTCGCCCATCGACGACGGCACCGGCCAGTCCGGCAACACCCTCTACGACGGCTGGAACGACACCGGCGCCACCAACGCGGCCCTCGCCCTGAACGCCACCGAGTGGCTCTCCGGCGCGAGCGGCGGCGGGGGCGGCGACGACGGCGGCACCGACTGCGCCGACACCCAGGTGCTCGGCAACTCCGGCTTCGAGTCCGGCGCCACGACCTGGAGCGCGACCAGTGGCGTCATCACCAACTCCAGCAGCGAGTCGGCCCGTACGGGCTCCTACTACGCCTGGCTGGGCGGCAACGGCACCGCGGGCACCGAGACCCTCTCCCAGTCGGCGGCCATACCGTCGGGCTGCTCCGCCACCCTCAGTCTCTATCTGCACATCGACACCGCGGAGACGACCAGCACCGCCTACGACACCCTCCAGATCCAGGTCCTGAACAGCTCCGGCACGGTCCTGGGCACCCTGGCCTCGTATTCGAACCTCGACGCGGCCTCCGGCTACACCCGGCGCAGCTTCGGCCTGAGCGGGTACGCCGGGCAGACGGTCACGCTCAAGTTCACCAGCACCGAAGGCTCCAAGCTCCAGACCTCGTTCGTCGTCGACGACACGGCGCTCGACATCACCTAGCGGCACGCCGGGTCGGGTCGCCCCGCCGGGCGGCCGTATGACACGACGGCCGGGTCGGTCCACACGGGCGGATCGACCCGGCCGCCGTCCGGGGTGCGAAACAGGTCTTACGGCTGCGGGGTGCTCCTCGCCACCGTGGCGGTGCACATCAGCCCCAGGATCAGGGCCAGCGCGCCGATGACGATGTTGTTGACCACGACGCCGGCGTCGGGGCTGTCGCCGACGACCCAGGGCGCGATGATCATCCAGATGCCCAGTGCGCACATGGCCCAGCTCAGGCCGTACATCCGCGCGGGAGCCGCGGTGAAGCCGAGCGCCAGCAGGCCGATCGCGATCCCGACGATCAGGTTGTGGGTCATGAGCGCGGGCTGGCTCGCGGTGTAGTGCAGTATCCACGGGGACACGGCGCAGTACAGACCGAGCAGGAACACGGGTCCGTCCACGAGCGCCACATCACGACCGCCGAGCATGCGGGCGTACCGCGCCTGCATCTCGGGAACGTCGGGGTGCGTCGACATGTCACCTCTGGTGGGCGAGACGTTGGCCATGATTCGTCTCCTTCGACTTCCAGGCCCGACCGCTGCGGAGCGGTGTGCGGTAAGTGCCGCGCCTCTCCAGTCTGCTCTTATTTGTCCTTTATGTGTAGAGGTCGCACGTACTGTCCACGCATCCGATCAT
This sequence comes from Streptomyces sp. NBC_00637, assembly GCF_045161545.1. Classification (NCBI taxonomy): domain Bacteria; kingdom Bacillati; phylum Actinomycetota; class Actinomycetes; order Kitasatosporales; family Streptomycetaceae; genus Streptomyces; species Streptomyces sp. NBC_00637. The sequence goes on from NZ_CP109046.1 coordinate 7,791,218, forward strand.
TCGTCCCGCCGGTAAAGAATCCCGGCCCCTGCGCCAATCCGCTCCCGCCGCAGCCTCGGATTACCCCCGGCGGCCCCGGACCGGGGCGGACGGGAGAGCGGACGATGGTGCGGAGGACAGCGGCGACCGGCGTCGCGCCACGAGAAAGACCCGGGGCCCGGTCCGACGGGCGACGGCGGACGGCGGTCGTGGGCAGCGGGGTCGCCGGGCTGACCGCCGCGCACGTACTGCGTCGGGGAACCGCCGGGTCACCCTCTACGAGGCCGACGGCCGGCTCGGCGGACACGCCCACACCCACGACCTCACCGCACCCGACGGCCGGGCCCACCGCGTCGACTCCGGGTTCATCGTGCACAACCGCCGTACCTACCCCCACCTGCTGCGGCTCTTCGACGATCTCGGCGTCTCCACCCAGGAGTCGGAGATGAGCATGTCCGTAGGGTGCGACGGCTGCGGGCTCGAATACGCCGGACCCCGCGGCCCCGCCGGCCTTCTGGCCCGGACCCGCAACGCCGTGCGCCCGTCCTACCTGCGGATGCCCGCCGAGGTCCCCGTCTTCCACCGCGCTGCCCGCCGCCTGCTCGCCCACGGAGCCGAGGACACCTTCGCCCTGGGGGAGTTCCTCGACCGCGAGGGCTTCTCCCTCTACTTCCGCGCGCACCTCATGACGCCGGTCGTCGCGCGCCCCTGGTCGACCGTCGCCGGGTCCGCCGCCATCCGGACGAGGTCGCCGCCCTCGGCTTCGACGCCACCCTTCCGCCGCATGTGGACCCTCTACCTCGCCTACTCCGAGGCCGGCTTCCGCTCCGGCTTCCTCGACGTCCAGCAGTACCTGTTCACCAAGGAGGACCCGACCCGATGACCGACGCGTACACCGCCCGCACCGCCCGGCCCGGCACCGCCCACCGGCTCGCCGCTCTCGTCGAGGACGCGCTCGGCACGACGCTGCCCGTCCGGCTGCGCGCCTGGGACGGCAGCGAGGCCGGTCCCGCCGACGGCCCCGTCGTGGTCGTACGCTCCCGGCGTGCCTTGCGCCGCCTGCTCTGGGAGCCCGGCGAACTCGGCCTCGCCCAGGCCTATGTGACCGGCGAACTCTACATCGAGGGCGACCTCGCGCACGCGCTGCGCACCCTGTGGGCGGCCGCCCGGGACCGGGGCCCGCACGCCTCCCGGTCCACCCTCGCCGACCGCGCCCGCACCGCGGCCGAGGCGCTGCGGCTCGGCGCCGTCGGACCACGTCCGGCCCCGCCCGCCGCCCAGGCCCGACTACGCGGCGGTCTGCACAGCGGGGCTCGCGACCGGGCCGCGATCAGCCATCACTACGACCTGTCCAACGACTTCTACCGCCTCCTCCTCGGCGAGCCGATGGCCTACTCGTGCGGCTACTGGGCCGACGGGGAACCCGACCGGACGCCCGCCGAGGCCCAGTACGCCAAGCTGGAGCTGGTCTGCCGCAAGCTCGCCGTCGTCCCCGGCGCGCGGCTGCTCGACATCGGGTGCGGCTGGGGCTCGCTCACCCTGTACGCCGCCGAGCGGCACAAGGCCCAGGTCACCGCCGTCACCCTGGCACACGAACAGGCCGCGTACGTGCGGCGCGAGGTGCGCGAGCGGGGACTTGAGCACCGGGTCGACGTGGTGTGCCAGGACTACCGGGACATCGACGGCGGGGCCTACGACGCCGTCGCCACCCTCGAGATGGGCGAACACGTCGGGGACGCCGAGTACCCCGCCTTCGCCGCCGCGCTGCGCCGGCTGGTCCGCCCGCGCGGCCGGGTCCTCGTGCAGCAGATGTCGCGGGGGCGGAACGCGCCGGGCGGCGGTCCGTTCATCGAGGCGTACATCGCACCCGACATGCACATGCGGCCGCTGGGCGAGACCGTCACGCTCCTGGAGGGCGCGGGTCTCGAGGTGCGGTCCGCCGAGTCGCTGCGCGAGCACTACGTGCGCACGGTCGCCGCCTGGCACCGGACGCTGGAGGACCGGTGGGCGGACGTGGTGCGGCTCGTCGGCGAGGAGACGGCCCGGGTGTGGCGGCTCTACCTGGTCGGCGGGGCGCTCGCCTTCGAGGAGGGCCGCATGGGCGTCGACCAGATCCTCTGCGTGCGGCCGACCCCGCTCGGGGACAGCGGGATGTCGGGCAGTCCGGAGAACTGGTACCGAGGGCTGGAGCAGTCGTGAGCGGCTTTCCCCGGCGCGCGTTCGCGCTCGATCCCGCCTGGGCCGCCGCAGCGGTCCTCGCCCGTGCTGCTCGTCACCTTCGTCCTGGCCGTACGCAAGGGCGTCCACCGTCTCGTGGACGTCGCCTGGGGCGTCGCGTTCACCGACTCCGCCGTCTCGGCCCTGGTCGCGCCGTCTCCCCGGTCGTGATGAGCTTCCTGCTGATCAGAGGCAGCGGAAAGCCCCTCCTGGAACGGCACATGGCCGGGCGGCCCGGATACGCCGAGTACGTCTCCCGCACGAGCGGTTTCTTCCCCCGGCCGCCCAGGAGCTGACCCGGGCGGCCGTCCGGGGGGGCAGGTGGACGAGCCCCCCGGACGGCCGTCCCTGCCGTTCCCCGCCGGAGGGGTCAGGCGGGGAACGGCAGCAGGGCGACGGGCGGCAAGGTGGGCTTCTCGGAGCCGCCCGCCGGTTCGACCGTGATGCCCACCCGGGACGCGTCGTCCACCGTCCCCCGCAGCACCACCGCCTGACTCGTGCGACGCGGATCCATCAGCCCCGCGTCGCGCATGACGCCCTGCTCGTCGAACCACAGCTGGTACACCTTGCCGCCCGGAGGCTCGGCCATCCCGGCGGCGAGGAACACCGCACGGTCGAGGCTCGCCGACACCACCACCGTCGCCTCGGCCCCGTCCGCCAGCCGGACCGTACGCGAGCGGGTGTCGGGCGCCGCGAGCACCGCGGACAGCTCGGCGGACGCGCGCTCCGAGCGGCCGGCCACGGCACGGGCGTCCTCGGCGCGTTGGTACTGCCACACCGTCGTGCCGCCCAGCGCGGCCGTCGCCGCCAGACACGCGGCCAGGACCCAGCGCGACGCCCACCACGCCCTTCGCGCCCTGCGTTCCGAACGGTCCCAGGGCGCCCGGGCCGGGGTGGCCTGCCGGACCCCGGCGATCCGCCGCAGCACCTGCTCCCGTGTGCCGGGGGCCGGCCGCAGCGACACCGCCAGCCCCAGCCGGGCGGCCGTCGCGGTGAACTCCTCCACCTCACGGGCACACGGTTCGCAGCCCGCGAGATGGCGTGCGAAGGCGGCACGTTCGTCGTCCTCCAGGGCGTGCAGGGCGTACGCGCCCGACAACGTGTGCGGATCCGACGTGATCACGCGCTCACCCCCAGGCAGTCGCGCAACCGGATCAGCCCGTCACGGAGCCGGGTCTTCACCGTGCCGAGGGGCACCGCCAGCGCCTCCGCGACCTGCCGGTACGTCAGCCCCCGGTAGTAGGCGAGCTCCACCGCCTGCCGCTGGATCTCGGTCAGCGTGCGCAGACAGCGCCGCACCTGTTCCCGTTCGAGCCGCGCCTCCACCTGCTCGATGACCTCGTCGTACTCGGGCGCGTGGTCGAGCAGTGCGGCCCGGTGCTCGCGCGCCGCCGCGGCCTGGACCGAGCGGACCCGGTCGACGGCCCGCTGGTGCGCCATGGTCAGGACCCAGTTGACGGCCGAGCCGCGCTCGGGCCGGTACCGGGGTGCCGAGCGCCATACCTCCACCAGCACCTCCTGCGCCACCTCCTCCGACTGCGCCGGGTCGCGCAGCACCGCGCGCACCACCCCGAGCAGCGGCCCCGCGACGATGTCGTAGAGACCCGCGAAGGCCTCCTGGTCGCCCAGGGCCACGGCGCCCAGCAACTCCTGGGGATCCGGCTGGGTGGCCGGGTTCCGGCCGATGTGGACGGCTTCCTTCACGGGGGATCCTTCGGGAGTACGGGGTTTCCGGGCGTAATCCGGTGCGGGAGGGGCGGGGGATTGGTCCCCGGCCGGAATTTCCTGGCGGATCCAAACGCAGCGTTTGTGCGTCGAATTCGGGTTCGCCCGGGGAACGCGCGTGCGGGCGGGTGCGCTCAGCCGAGCGGTCCGGGCTCCAGGCGGCCGCGCAGCCGCAGCATGCCGCGCCGGGCGTGGCTCTTGACCGTGCCCAGCGGCCAGCCCGTGCGCTCGGCGATCTGCGTCTGCGTCAGGTCCTCGTAGAAGGTCAGGCGCAGCACCTGCCGCTGGGGTTCCGGGAGCCGGGCGAGTTCGCCGCGCACCAGGACGCGGTCGAGGGCCTCCTCGGGACGACCGCGGCCGGGGTCGCGCAGGGTCAGCCAGGAGCCGGCCGAGGCGACGAGTTCCTGACGGCGGGTGCGGGCGGCCAGCGCGTCGGCGATCTTGCGCCGGGTGATGCCCACGATCCAGCCCCCGAGCGCGCCCCGCTCGGGCCGGTACCCCGCACGGCCGCTCCACACCCCGAGGAACACCAGCTGGGTGACGTCCTCGGCCTCCCTGGAGTCGCCGAGCGAATGCCGGGCGAGGGAGTGCACCAACGGGCGCCAGCGGTGGTACACGGCGGCCAAGAACGCGTCGTCGCCCGACACCAGGCCCCGGGCGAGTTCCTCGTCGGCGAGCGGCTCCCGCGTCGGGTCGGGACAGGGCACGGCGGTCGGCTGCGGGCTCATGACGACGGCTCCTCGCGTCGGGCGGCCTGCGCGCAGACCGTTCCGGGACATGCTCCGGGGCGGGCCCCGGTGACCTCATCCTGCGAGCCGCGGACCATGCGCCTCAACATGCGTCGTTTCTGCGTCGTATCGTCGCTCCATGAGCGCTTTCCCGAGCCCCGACGACGCCGGTCTGACGACCGGGGCACTGGCCCGCCGACTCGGCGTGGCACCCACCACCCTGCGTTCCTGGGACCGCCGCTACGGCATCGGACCCGCCGTCCGCGCCGACGGGCGGCACCGGCGCTGGCGGCCGGAGGACGTGGCCGTACTGGAGACGATGTGCCGGCTCACCTCGTCCGGTGTGCCGCCCGCGGACGCGGCCCGGGCGGCGAAGCGGGGAACGCCGCAGCCTTCCCCCGAACCGACGGGCGGGGCCGCCGCGCGGCCGGGCGCCGCCGGGGCCCTCCCGTTCGGCGGCGATGTCCGCCAGGAGTGCCGGGGGCTGGCCCGCGCCGCCGTACGGCTCGACGCGCCCGCCGTCGCGGAGCAACTGGCCATGGCCGTCGAACGGCACGGACTCACCGTCGCCTGGCAGGAGGTGATGGTGCCCACCCTGCACGCCGTGGGACGCAAGTGGGCCTCGTCCGGCGACCGGTACGTCGAGGTGGAGCACCTGCTTTCCTGGCACGTCTCCACCGCCTTGCGCAGCGCCACCCGCCCGGTCGTGCCGGGTGACGTCACGGGGGGCGGGCCCGGGCCGGTGGTGCTGGCCTGTGTGCCGGGCGAGCAGCACAGCCTGCCGCTGGAGGCGCTCAACGCGGGGCTCGGCCGGCTCGGCGTCCCCACGCGGATGTTCGGGGCGGCGGTGCCCGTCGAGGCGCTGACCGCGGCCGTGCAGCGGCTGGGCCCGGTGGCCGTGGTCCTGTGGGCCCAGGCCCGCTCCACCGCGAGCCTGCCCCTCGCCCGGCACATCGCCGAGACCCGCTGGGGCGTCACCGGAGCCCGCCGGGCCCCGACCGTGATGCTCGCCGGTCCCGGCTGGGCCGGCCGCCCCACCCCGGGCCTGCCCCGCCCGACCGGGCTGAGCGACGCCCTGACCCTCCTGGCCGGGGCCTACAACGCCTGACGAGCGCCACCCGCCCCGGCCGCTCGGACGGTTCCGGCGGCCTTCGCCCCCGGCCCGCAGGCGACCCGGGTCCGTGGCCTTTCGGCGAGCGGGGCGTCCGTCCGGTGACGGACGCTCAGGAGCGTTCCCTGGCCCGCTTGAAGCGGGCGAGTCCTTCGGAGAGCTCGACGATCGGATCCGGGTAGTCGAGTGCCGCCCGGTCCGCGTGCGGCAGCTTCCACGGCTCGTGCACCCCGGGTGCCGTCAGGCCCGCGAGCTCCGGCACCCAGCGCCGTACGTACGCCCCGTCGGGGTCGTAACGCTTCGCCTGCGTGACGGGGTTGAGGACCCGGTTGGGCCGCGAGTCGGTGCCGGTCCCGGCCATCCACTGCCAGTTGAGCTGGTTGTTGGCCACGTCCCCGTCGACCAGCAGGTCCAGGAAGTGGCGGGCGCCGACGCGCCAGTCGACGTACAGCGTCTTGGTCAGGAAGCTCGCGGTGAGCAGCCGTCCCCGGTTGTGCATCCACCCCTCGTGGCGCAGCTGCCGCATCGCAGCGTCCACCACCGGATAGCCGGTACGGCCGTCCCGCCAGGCCTCGACGTCCTCGCGTGCCGTGCGCTCCGAACGCCAGCGGTCGTGTTTGGTGCGGTAGTCGGCGCTCGTCGCGGTGGGCCGGGCCGCCAGCACCTGACGGTGGAAGTCGCGCCAGGCCAGCTGCCGCACGAACGCCTCGGCTCCCGGCCCGCCGACGCGGCGCGCCCGGTGCACGAGCTCCACCGGGGACAGGGTGCCGAAGTGCAGATGCGGCGAGAGCCGGGAGGTCGCGTCGCCCGCCAGGTCGTCGTGCCGGTCCTCGTAGGCGCCGATGCCCGACCGCAGCCAGGCGGCGGCCCGCTCCCGGCCCTCCTCCTCACCCCCCGCGGCCAGCCCCGGCGACAGCCCCGGCAGCCCCGCCCGGGTGGGCAGCTCCTCCGAGCCGACCCCGTCCGGCACCCGCACGGTCCCCGGCGCGTCGAGGGGCACGCGCAACCGCCACCGCGACCAGTGTCCGAAGTACGGGGTGAAGACGGCGAAGTGGTCCGAGGAGGTCGGCGTCACCGCTCCGGGACCGACGGCGGTGGTCACCGCGTCGTGCACATGCAGCCGCACACCCTCCGACTCCAGGGCGCGCCGCAGCCGTTCCTCGCGGTGCCGCGCGTGCGCGCTCACGTCGGCGGCCAGGTGGACCTCGTCCGCGTCCGCCTCGGCGGCCACCCGGCACACCTGCTCGACCAGCTCACCCGAGCGGATGACGAGCCGGCCGCCCCGCGCGCGGAGCCCCGCGTCGAGATCGCGCAGACAGTCGGCGAGGAACGCCAGCCGGTTCGGCGCGGCGAACCCGGCCCTCTGCACGGCCCGGTCGCGCACGAACAGCGGGACCACCTCCCGCGCCCCGTCGAGGGCCGCGCGCAGCGGCGGGTGGTCGTGCAGACGCAGGTCCGCGGTGAACAGGACGACCGAGACGTTCATGGCAGGGCTCCGGGGCAGGGGGGTCGGACGGTCAACTGCTTCCGGGAGGCGGCGCCCGGCGGATGCGGCGGATGCAGGGGATGCGGCGGATGCGGGAGTGGCGGGGCATGCGGCGGGACCGCGCCGGGCTGGTCGCTCGCCGGGAGCTCGTCAGCGGACGGGCTCCCGCTCCCGCGCCGCCGAGTCCGCCACCGCCGCCTGGGCGATGTTGCGGGCCATGCCGCCGAAGACGAGGGCGTGGAAGGGGGAGACGCTCCACCAGTAGGCATGGCCGAGCAGCCCGTGCGGGTGGAACAGCGCGCGCTGACGGAAGCGGGTACGGCCGCGGGCGTCCGTCTCCGCGTACATCTCCAGCCAGGCCAGGCCCGGCAGCCGCATCTCGGCCCGCAGCCGGAGCAGGTGTCCGGGCTCGATCTCCTCGACCCGCCAGAAGTCCAGCGAGTCGCCGACGCGCAGCCGTGCGGCGTCCCGGCGGCCGCGGCGCAGCCCCACCCCGCCGACCAGCCGGTCGAGCCGGCCGCGGACGGCCCAGGCGAGCGGGAAGGAGTACCAGCCGTTGTCGCCGCCGATGCCCTCGATCACCCGCCACAGAGACTCCCGGGGGGCGTCGACGGCCAGTTCGCGGACGTCGGTGTAGAGGCTGCCGCCCGCCCAGCCGGGGTCGGTGGGCAACGGGTCGCTGGGGGCACCCGGGACGGAGGCGGAGGACCACCGGGTGGCGACCCGCGCGTCGCGCACCTTGCGCAGGGCGAACCGGACCGCCTCGTCGAAACCGAGCGGATGGCCGGGCGGATCCGGCACGTACCGGACGATGTCCCGCTCGTGGCAGACCACCTCGTGCCGCAGCGACTCGGTGAGCGGCCGTGCGATCGACGCCGGCACGGGGGTCACCAGCCCGACCCAGTGGCTGGACAGGCGCGGGGTGAGCACGGGCACGGACAGGATGAGCCGGCGGGGCAGTTCGGCGACGGCGGCGTAGCGGACCATCATCTCGCGGTACGTCAGGACGTCCGGCCCACCGATGTCGAAGGCCCGGCTGACGTCCTGGGGCATCCCGGCCGAGCCGACGAGGGCGCGCAGCACGTCGCGCACGGCCACGGGCTGGATCCGGGTGTGCACCCAGCTCGGCGTGACCATGACCGGCAGCCGCTCGGTCAGATAGCGCAGCATCTCGAAGGAGGCCGAGCCCGAGCCGATCACGACCGCGGCCCGCAGCACGGTGGTGGGGACCCCCGAGTCGAGCAGGATCCTCCCCACCTCGGCGCGGGAGCGCAGATGCGGCGAGAGGTCACGTTCGGGCACCCCGGCCGGGGTGAGGCCGCCGAGATAGACGATGCGACGTACGCCCGCCGCGCGCGCCTGCTCGCCGAAGACGCGTGCCGCCCGCCGGTCGGTCTCCTCGAAGTCCTCGCCGGTACCCAGCGCGTGCACCAGGTAGTACGCGACGTCGACCCCCCGCAGGGCCGCCGCGACCGACGCGGCGTCCGTGACGTCCCCGCGCACCCTCTCGACGTCACCCGCCCACGGGTGGTCGCGCAGCCGCTCGGGGGAGCGGGCCATACAGCGCACCCGGTGGCCCGCCGCGAGCAGCTCCGGGACGAGCCGACCGCCGATGTATCCGGTGGCGCCGGTGACCAGGCACAGGGTGCCGCGGCCGTCTGCGGTCATGAGTCCTCGCTCCTTCGCGTCGGTGGCCCTCTCGCAGATCGCTTCCACGCGCGGGAGGCCCGCGGATGCGGCGGGGGCTGTTGTGCACGAACGAGTGATCGCGGACGGCGACTACGCTGGCTCCGTGGCCACAGCGAACGACCGTGAGGGGCGGGTGCCGGGACAGCCGTCCGAGGCGTCCGGGACGCCGACCGACCTGCACGCCTTCGCCGTACGGCTGCGCAGGATGAACGGCGAGATCAACCGGCTGGTGCACGGGTTCGCGGGCGACCAGGGGCTGCACGCCACGGACGTCCAGGCGCTCGCCGCGATCCTGGACGCGGACGAGCCGATGACCCCGAAGCGGCTGCGCGAGCATCTCGGTCTCACCTCCGGCGCCGTGACCGCGTGCGTGGACCGGCTGGAGCGCGCGGGGCACATCCGCCGGGTGCGGGAGAGTGCCGACCGCCGGGTGGTCCACCTGTACTACGCGGCCGACGCCCGGTCGGTGGCCCGCTCCTACTTCCGGCCGCTGGCCGAGGCGACCCAGGCCGCGCGCTCGCGGTTCACCGAGGCCGAGCTGTCGGTGGTGCTGCGCTTCCTCACGGCGATGGGCGAGGAACTGTCCGGGATCACCTCTCCCCGGGGCTGAGACCGACAACGACGCGAGTCACCTGGGCGCCACGTCACCAAGGCGCCGAGTCGCCAAGGCGCGGGGACGGGCGCCGGGCGCGGATGGTCCCGGTGCGCGCCGAAAAAGGCCCCGGTCCGCCGCATCCGGGGACCGGCCGAGGGCAGAAGGACGGGCAACGTCTACGATCGCTCGACAGCAACTTACTCAATCATTGAGATTGTTTGTTGTTGAGATACTTACTCTTCGAGCTGGAGAACGATGTCCACCACACCCCGACGCGCCCGCTGGCTCGTGCCGGTCCTCCTCGTCGCCGTATGGCTCGGCGTGGGCGGCGTCCTCGGCCCCTACGCCGGCCGTCTCGGCGAGGTCGCCACCAACGACCAGGCCGCGTTCCTGCCCCGCAGCGCCGAGTCGACCGAGGTCATCGCCGCGCAACGCGCCTTCCGGCAGAACGAGACGCTCCCGGCGATCGTCGTCTGGACCGCGGACACGGAGGCCGCGACCGGGGTCCAGGACCGACGGGGCGCCGCCGGTCGGGCACTCGCCTCGCTCGCCGACGACCCGGGCGTGGCCGGTGACGTGTCGCCCGCGTTGCTCTCCCAGGACGGGGAGGCCATCGAAGGCGTGGTGCCCCTGCGCCCCGACCTCGGGGACGACCTCGCCCCGACCCTCGACCGGATCCGAGCCGCCGCCGACCGCGTCCCCGGCGCGACGGTCGCGCTGGCCGGACCGGCCGCGACCCAGGCCGACCTGTCCGACGCCTTCGCCGGCATCGACGGACTGCTGCTCGCCGTCGCGCTGGTCACCGTCCTCGTCATCCTGCTGCTCGTGTACCGCAGCGTGCTGCTCCCCTTGGTGATCATCCTCGGCGCGGTCTTCGCCCTCGGCCTCGCCTGCGCGGTCGTGTACGCGCTCGCCGACCACGACGTCGTGCGCGTCGACGGACAGGTCCAGGGCATCCTCTCCATCCTGGTGATCGGCGCGGCCACCGACTACGCCCTGCTGCTCACCGCCCGGTACCGGGAGGAACTCGCCGCGCGCACCGACCGGTTCGCCGCCATCACGGCCGCGCTGCGCAAGTCCTGGGGCGCCGTCGTCGCCAGTGCCGCGACCGTCGCCCTGGGGCTGCTCGCCCTGCTGCTCAGCGACCTCACCAACAACCGCGCGCTCGGGCCGGTCGGCGCCATCGGCATCGGCTGCGCCGTGCTCGGCACGCTGACCTTCCTGCCCGCCGTCCTGGTCCTCCTCGGCCGGGCCGCGTACTGGCCCGCCCGCATGGCGGCGGGCGGCGCGGGCCACGGCGTCTGGCAGCGCGTCGCCGGCCTCGTCGACCGGGCGCCGCGCCGGGTCTGGGCGGTGACCCTCGCCGTCCTGCTGGCCGGGGCAGCCTTCGCCCCGACGCTCGCCTCGAAGGGCGTCCCCCTCGACGAGACCTTCGTGAACGACGCCCCCTCCGTCGCCGCGCAGGAGACCCCGGGCCGGCACTTCCCCGGAGGCTCCGGCAACCCCACCGTGGTCGTCGCCGACGCCGACCGGCTGGCGGAGGTCCTCGCCGCGGCCCGGGGCACCGAGGGGGTCGCCTCCGCGGCCGGTACCACCGGGTCCGGCCGGCCCGGCGGCGAACCCCTGGTGGTCGACGGGCGGGTCCGGGTGGACGTCACCCTCGACTCCGCCGCGGACGGCGACGCCGCACTGCGGACGGTGGCGCGCCTGCGCACCTCCCTGCACGCCGTCCCCGGCGCGGACGCCCTCGTCGGCGGCTACACGGCCCAGCGGTACGACACCCTGCGCACCGCCGAACGCGACCGCACCCTCATCGTCCCCGTCGTCCTCGCCATCATCTTCCTCATCCTGACGGCCCTGCTGCGCTCGCTGCTGATGCCCGCACTGCTGGTGGCCACGGTGGCGCTGAACTTCCTCGCCACCCTGGGCGTCTCCGCTCTGGTGTTCCGGCACGTGTTCGGTTTCAGCGGCACCGATCCGTCCGTACCGCTGTACGGCTTCGTGTTCCTGGTGGCGCTGGGCGTCGACTACAACATCTTCCTCATGTCCCGGGTGCGCGAGGAGTCCCTGCGGCACGGCGTCCGCGAGGGCGTCCTGCGGGGTCTGGTCACCACCGGCGGTGTCATCACCTCGGCGGGTGTGGTGCTCGCCGCCACGTTCGCCGCGCTCGGGGTGATCCCGCTGGCCTTCCTGGCCCAGATCGCCTTCATCGTCGCCTTCGGCGTCCTGCTCGACACCCTCGTGGTGCGCTCGCTGCTGGTGCCCGCGCTGGTACGGGACATCGGCGCACCCGCCTGGTGGCCGGGACGGCTCGGGCGCGGCCCACGCGCGGCGGCTGACGAACCGTCGGAACGGAGCTGAACATGCTCGTGCCGATCCAGGGCAACCGAACCCCAGAGAAGGTGTCCGTGTCGCACGGGAGGTGTCTGCCGCTATGAGCGCGAAGGTGTTGGAGCGATTCCCCGCAGGATCCCCGCGAGGATCATGGCCGGCGGAGGAGTACGCGGCTCGGCGGCGGGCCGAGGGGGAGCCCGCCACCGTGGTCATGGACCTGAAGTCGGACGCCTTCCTCGTCGTGGTCCCCCTCGGCGACGAGGACTGAACCCCCACGGGCACGCGCGGCCCGGGCGCGGCAGGACGGACACCCCGGTGGTCCCGTCCCCGCGGCGCCCGGGTGCCGCGCTCGCCGTCGGGACTTCGCGTGCCGTCCGCATCCCGCAGCTTGTGAGTCCGTGAGTCCGTGCAAGGGTCCGTCTGCCGCGTCCTCGGGAAAGTCCGTGGTCCGCGATACGAGACCTGCCGGGTTTGCCTTGACTGCCGTCGCGGGCGGCTGCCACGATCGACGACATGCAGATGCGACTGGACCTCACGCGGCGACGCCATGTCGACCTCGCGCGCGTCTCCAGCGCCTCCTGTTGCGCCGCGGCCTGATCCCCTTCTCGCGATCCGCCGCGCTTTTCCTTCTCCGGCCGAACTCACCGCGCCCGCTCGTCTCTTGGTGTCCTGACCCCGCCGGTGACAGCGTGCCTCCGGTGCACCGCCGACTCGGGTCCGCGCCGTGAGTCCGTCGTGCCGGAGAGCGTTGCGCACCGGGAATCACGCAGGACCGCCCCGCCCGTGAACGTCACCGTCCGCGAGCAGAAGGCCCGGCTCCCGACTCCCGACTTCAGGCTCCCCACGTCCGACTCCCGACTCTGGCACACCCGGGCAGAGTTCATCCCCACGCATGTCCTGTAGCCCTCACGCGCTGCACGATCCCGTCGCGCACCAGCGCCTCCAGGCCGGCAGCCGGGTCCTCGAGGGCGAACTGCCCGCACCCACCTGGTGATCCCGACCGCTCCCACCGGAGCGCCCCGCCCCGGCGAGACGCTCCGCGCTCCTTCGAAAGAGGACCCATGGCCACCGTCCTGTCCGTCTCCGGCAGCCCTTCCGCCTCCTCCCGCACCGGCCGTCTGCTGCGCCATCTCGACCAGCGGCTCGCGGCCCAGGGACACGAGGTGATCCCGCTCGACGTCCGTACGATCCCGGCCGAGGCCCTGCTCGGCGCGGACTTCCGCCACCCGGCGATCGTCGAGGCCACCGAGCTCTTCGCGCGCGCCGACGGTGTCGTGGTGGGCACCCCGGTCTACAAGGCGTCCTACTCCGGTGTCCTCAAGGCGCTCCTCGACCTGCTCCCGCAGTACGCGCTCACCGGCAAGACGGTCCTGCCACTGGCCACCGGCGGCTCCACCGCCCATGTCCTCGCCATCGACTACGCCTTGCGTCCCGTGCTCAATTCCATGGGCGCGGCCCATGTCGTGCAGGGCTGGTTCACGCTCGACAAGGACATCACCGCCCACGAGGACGGCACCGTGACGGTCGCCCCGACCGCCACCGAGGCGCTCACCCACGTCGTCGACCAGTTCTCGGCCGCTCTCGGGCGCACGCCGTACCTGGCGGCGGCGAGTTGACCGCCCGACCCCGTCCGGCGCGCCCTGCCGCACCGTGAGCCGCCGGTCGGCCGGTGGGCCGGCCGGTCAGCGGTCAGCCCGTCAGCCCGTCAGCCCGTCAGGGCGTCGAGGTGGGACGACCGTGACTCCCGGGTCTGGGCCTGGACCATGAGGAACAGGGCTTCCCGTGCCAGGCGTTGGGCCTTGTTCGTCAGCAGCATGGAGCGCCCGCCGCCGCTCACCACCGCTGCCGTGGTGGCCGCCCGCATCACCTCGGAGGCCTGTGTCCGCAGGGCCAGGCGGTCCGTCAGGCGTTCGTGGGGCGCCGAACCGTCGGCCAGGGCGTAGGCCTGGGTGCGGACCTCCGTGAGGCGGGTACGCAGCGGGGCCGCCGTGTTCTCGTCCAGCAGGGTCAGGGCCGCCTCCGTGACGCCGAAGACCGCCGGGTTGGCGTTGGCCGTCTTGAGGCGGTCGGCGGCCGACCAGCGTTCGTGCGGGGTGCGCAGCGCGACCGCCTCCTCCGGGAGCCACAGGCCGTCCAGTTCCAGGGAGACCGTGCGGGCCGCGGTGAGGGCGGCGAGGCGCATCGGGGCCGAGGCGCGCAGGCCCGGCTGCTCCCGTGCCTCGGTGAACGCGAACACGACCTCGCCGGTGTCGGTGACTCCGGCGAGCAGCAGCAGGTCGTTCAGGCCCCACCCGGTGTACCAGGGGACCGCCCCGTCGAAGCGCCGGCCGGCCCGCTCCCGGGTGACCCGGACGGGGACGCGCGGATACGCCCGCAGGTGCGCGTACGCCACCCCCGACAGCAGCTCGCCGGTCGCCAGCGGGCCGAGGAGGCGCTCGCGCGCCGGGCCCTCGTTCCGGGCCAGGGTCAGCACCGGCGTGTGGTGCTGTGCCTGGACGAACCAGGTCGAGCAGCACGCCCCGGCCAGGATCTCCGTCGTCTCGCGCAGCACCGCACCGGGTGCCGCGGCCCCGCCGTACTCCTTCGGCGCGTTCAGCCCGAGCAGGCCCGAGCGCCTGATCTCCGCGAGGTGGCTCGCGGGCACTTCACCCTGGTCGACCTGTTCGGCGTGCGGGGCGAGGAGGTCGTCCGCGAGGCTGCGGGCGCGGGCGACGAGGGGGTGCGGAGCGGTCATGGGCAGGATTCTTCCGGGTTTCGTGGCGCGGGGTGTCGATCCGGGGGGTCGCCGTTCGTGTAGGAGGTGACAGAACGGCACGAGACGTGGAGGACGTCATGAAGCACTACCTGCTCAGCGTGATCACGCCCAGCGAGGGCGAGCCGCCGTCGGCCGAGGGGATGGCGGAGATCGGCCGCAATCTCGAGACGTTCCACCGGGAGCTGCGCGAGGCCGACGCGTGGGTGTTCGCCGGGGGACTGCACGGGCCGGAGACCGCCACCGTGCTCCGGCCGGGCGGTGACGACGTCCTCGTGACCGACGGGCCGTACGCCGAGGGCAAGGAGTACCTCGGCGGGATCTGCCTGATCAAGGCGCCGGACCTCGACGCCGCCCTGCACTGGGGCCGCCGGGCGACCTGGGCCACCACCCTTCCCATCGAGGTGCGGCCCTTCATGGGCGAGGCCTGATGCCTCTCGACGTCGAGGCCGTGTTCCGCGCGGAGTACGGCCGCGCCGTCGCCGTCCTGGTCCGTTTCCTCGGTGACATCGACCTCGCCGAGGAAGCGGTGCAGGACGCCTTCACCACGGCCGTCGGGCGCTGGCCGCAGACCGGTGTGCCGCCGAGCCCGGCCGGCTGGATCATCACCACCGCCCGCAACCGCGCCGTCGACCGGCTGCGCCGGGAGTCCACCCGGGACGCCCGGCAGGCCGAGGCCGCCCTGCTCCACGCCATCGAGCCGCCCGCGGAGGAGGGCCCCGTGCGCGACGACCGGCTCCGTCTGATCTTCACCTGCTGCCATCCCGCGCTGGCGCCGCAGGCGCAGGTCGCCCTGACCCTGCGTCTGCTCGGCGGACTCACCACCGCCCGGCTCGCCCGCGCCTTCCTCGTCCCCGAGCCGGCCATGGCCCAGCGACTGGTCCGCGCCAAGGCGAAGATCCGGGACGCGCGCATCCCGTACCGCGTGCCGCGCGACGCCGACCTGCCCGACCGGCTGAGGGGCGTGCTCGCCGTCGTCTATCTGATCTTCAACGAGGGGTACGGGGGCGACCCGGGCCTGTGCGCCGAGGCCCTGCGCCTGGGCCGGCTCCTCACCGCGCTGATGCCGGACGAGCCGGAGGTCACCGGGCTGCTGGCGCTGATGCTGCTCGTCGACTCGCGCCGGGCCGCCCGGGAGGACGCCGACGGCACGCTCGTACCGCTGCCCCGGCAGGACCGCGGCCGGTGGGACCGGGACCTGGTCGCCGAGGGGCAGTCGCTCGTCCGTCGCTGTCTGCGCCGGAACCGGCCCGGTCCGTACCAGATCCAGGCCGCGATCCAGGCCGTCCACAGCGACGCGCCGACCGCCGCGGACACCGACTGGCGGCAGATCCTGCGCCTGTACGACCAGCTCATGGAGCTCGCCCCGAGCCCGGTCGTGGCGCTGAACAGGGCCGTCGCGGTGGCGGAGACGGAAGGCCCGGACCGGGCCCTCGACCTCGTCGACGCACTGCGCCTCGACGGTTACCACGTCTGGCACGCCGTCCGCGCCGACCTGCTGTGCCGTCTGGGCCGGGTGGCCGAGGCGGCGGGGGCGTACGAGAAGGCCCGCGCGCTGAGTGAGAGCCCGGCGGAACGGGCCTTCCTGGACCGGCGCGCACGCGCGCTCGCCGAAGAGGCCGGTGAGTAGTCGCCGCTCCCGGGAATGTATTTTGGCTCATGAAAGGTTGGTATATACATCGAGCTGCCCGCCCGCCCCGAGAACGAGCCCGACCGCTCGCACGAAGGACGAATCGACAGCCCGTACCGATACCGAGACCCCAGGGCCGTAAGGCCCGCGCACCCCCAGCGAGGCACCGTGACCACCGCAGCCACTCCCGAGCAGTCCCAGGACGTCGTAGCGGCCCTTCCCGAGCGGCCCGCCGACGTCGTGGCCCGGCTGCGCGCCACGTTCCGCACCGGCCGCACCCGGCCCGTCGGCCGGCGCACGGAGCAACTGCGCCGCCTGCGCGACCTGCTCACGGAGCGCGGCGCCGACCTGGCCGACGCCCTCCACGCCGACCTGGGCAAGAGCTCCGCCGAGGCGTACCGCACCGAGATCGACTTCACGGTCCGCGAGATCGACCACACCCTCGACCACCTGGACGAGTGGCTGCGTCCGGAGCCGGCCCCGGTCCCGGCCCATCTGGGCGCCGACGCCACCGCGTGGACGCGGTTCGACCCGCTCGGCGTCGTCCTCGTCATCGCGCCCTGGAACTACCCCGCGCAGCTCCTGCTCGCCCCGCTGGTCGGCGCCCTCGCCGCAGGGAACACGGTGGTCGTCAAGCCCAGCGAGCTCGCGCCCGCCACCTCCGCCGCGCTGGCCCGTCTGCTGCCGGCGTATCTCGACACCGACACGGTCGCCGTCGTCGAGGGCGGGATCCCGGAGACCACCGCCCTGCTGGCCGAGCGCTTCGACCACATCTTCTACACCGGCAACGGCACCGTCGGACGCGTCGTCCTGCGTGCCGCCGCCGAGCACCTCACCCCCGTCACGCTCGAACTCGGCGGCAAGTCGCCGGCGTTCGTCGACCGCGACACCGATCTCCCGGTCGTCGCCGACCGGTTGGCCCGCGGCAAGTTCCTCAACGCCGGCCAGACCTGCGTCGCCCCCGACTACGTCCTCACCGACCCCGGCACGGCCGCCGCCCTCGAACCCCTGCTGATCCGCGCGGTCGAGACGCTCTACGGGACCGATCCGCAGGCCTCCACCGCCTATGGCCGCATCGTCAACGAACGCCACTTCGACCGGCTCGCCGCGCTGCTCGACTCCGGCCGGATCGTGGTCGGCGGCGGCAGCGACCGTACCGACAAGTACCTCGCGCCCACCGTCCTCGCCGACGTCGACCCCGCCTCGCCCGTGATGCGGGAGGAGATCTTCGGCCCGATCCTGCCGATCGTCACCGTCGACGGCCTGGACGAGGCGATCACGTTCATCAACGACCGGGACAAGCCCCTCGCCCTGTACGTCTTCACCGAATCCGGCGAGACCCGGGAGCGCATCGCCGACGAGACCTCCTCGGGCGGCCTCGGCTACGGCCTGCCGCTCGCCCATCTCACCGTCTCCGACCTGCCGTTCGGCGGGGTGGGCGAGAGCGGCATGGGCAACTACCACGGCCGCTACTCCATCGAGACGTTCAGCCACCGCAAGGCGGTGCTGGAGAAGCCGCTGCGCTGAAGCGGGGCGGCTGCGGCGGGGGCCGGGCGGGCCGTGAGCGGGGGCTGCGCGGCACCGGGTGGCCTGCGACACGACGAGGGCGGACGCGAGCGGGCGAAAACGGACGGGAGTGAGCGGAAGTAGCCCGCCAAGCGGCAGTCGGCGTCCGGGGATTGACCCGGAACGGCACGGTCCGTAGTCCGAAACGGCCAATTCCGTCGGACTTTCGAACCCGGCATGCACGAAACGGCACCGCCGGACGCCGTGGAGGCAGAAGGTGTGACCGATGCCTTCCGGGGACCGTGAGCCCCGCACAGCCAGCGGAAGGACCGAAGGGTCCGTGAACGACCAGTTCGAACAGCTCGCCCGCGACGTGGCGTTGTCCGTGCTAGCCCTCCGGGTTTTCGGGCCCGGTGCCCTCACCCTCGCGCGTCGGTTCGTGGCCGCACTCGTGCGGGTGGGCGTCCGGGAGATGGACCGCCGACTTCCGGGAGGCGATCGGTGACCCAGGAGGAGTTGCGACCCGCGGGCAACCCGCGGGCGCCCGAGAAGCTGCCCCTGGACTTCAGCGCCTTCCACCGGATGCACCGCCCGCGGTACGTCCGGGAGGCCGAACGCTGTCTGCGCTGCCGCGCGGACGCGGAGGAGGCCGTGGACGAGGCGTTCGTCCAACTCGCCCAGCAGTGGCCGCGGATACTGCGCGCCGAGAACCCCGCCGCGTACGCCTGGCGGGTGATGAAGAACCGCGTCGTCGACCACGCCCGGGCTCGTGGCCGGCGTGCCACGCTGATGGACACCGCCGTCTTCGAGACGGTCACCCTCCAGGGCGCCGAGGACGCCTTCGAGGTGATCGAGCAGAACCTGCGGCTGTTCCGCGCGATCTCCGCCCTGCCCGAGCGCCAGCGCGACGTCATCCGGCTGCGCTACTGCGAGTGCTACAGCACCGCCGACGTGGCGTTCCACCTGGGGATCACCGAGGCCGGGGTGCGGTCCACCGAACGCTATGCCAAGCGCCGGCTGCGGGAGATCTACACATCGTGCGCCAAGGAGGAGGCGGAGCGGTCATGACCTTCGACACCGAGAGCGACATCGACACCCTGCTGGCCGGGGCGCGGCTGGTACCCACGGCCCCCTACGGCCGCTCGGACATCGAGGCCGCGGAGGCCCGTGTCGCCGCCCGGGTCGCGGCGGGCGGCCCCGGCGAACCCGTGGCGCGGGTGTGCCCGCAGCGCGCCGCGGCGGCCCGCAGGCCCCCGCGGGTCCACCCCGCGGCACGGGATCTCAGAGCGCTGTGCGAGGCGCTCCTGACCCGGCCCGGAGCCCTGACCGGTCTCGGCAACTTCCTCGGCAGCTCCCTGCCCGAGCCCTCCGGCGCCCGGATCCTCGGCAGCCTCCTGTACCTCGCCGACTGCGAGGACAGCGCCCGCTTCTGGTGGCAGTACGGGGCGGGGGCCTCCGACACCGTCTCCTCGTACTGCCTCTACCTCCACCACCGCTCGTTGGGGGAGGACGAGGAGGCCGACTGGTGGCTGCGGCACACGGAGATCACCCCCGCCACCCTGAGCCGGGAGGCCACCGAACTGGAGATCGCCACCGCCCTGCACGTGCTGAGCGGCCTGCGCCGCGGCGGCAGAGGACTGCCCGAGGCGCTGCGGGCGCTGGTGGAGTACGTGCCGGCCGTGGTCGGCTTCGTCGACGACGACCTCGAACTCCCGCTCCCCGAGGGCGATCTGGCCGAGATCGTGGAGGACGTCGTGGCCCACGGCGCGCCCCCCGCCAAGGAGCGCCGCTGCGCCAGGTCCGGCGGGCTGCCCGAACGCCGTGAGCCGACCGTGCACACGGTGTCCTCGGCCACCCCCCGCACGGCCCGGCACTGGAGCCGTGACGTGCAGGAGGCCCTCCGCAAGTGCGAGGAGACCGTGGCCTGTTGAGGGTCGGCGCCGTCGGCCCCGGCCGCCGCGCGCGGCGCGTGCGAGACTGCCCGGATGACCTCCGAAACGATCACCGCGGATGCCGCGGGCACCTGGGACGTCGGCGGCCTGACGGTCGGCCGCATCGGCTTCGGCGCGATGCGGCTGACCGGCAGCGCGGCCTTCCATCTCGGCACGCCCAGCGACCGAGACCGGTCGATCGCCGTGCTGCGCAAGGCGATCGACCTCGGCGTCCGCCACATCGACACCGCCGCCTTCTACTTCTCCGCCCTGCGCTCCGCCAACGAGCTCATCAACAGCGCGCTCTCCCCGTACCCGGACGACCTGCTCATCGCCACCAAGGTCGGTCCCTTCCGCGACTACGCGGGGGAGTGGGGCACCTCGGCCCGCCCCGAGGACCTGCGCGGCCACGTGGAGGAGAACCTGCGCCAGCTCGGCCGTGACCACCTCGACCTGGTGTACCTGCGCCGGATGCGCCAGGAGTCGATCGCCGAGCACTTCGGCGCCCTCGCCGAACTGCGCACCGCCGGACTGGTCCGCCATCTCGGCATCTCCGACGTGGAACCCCGCCATCTCGCCGAGGCGCAGGCCATCGCCCCCGTCGTCAGCGTGCAGAACCGTTACGGGCTCGGCCACCACGCCCCGGCGACCGGGGAACTCCTGCGCGTCTGCGGTGAACAGGGGATCGCCTTCGTGCCCTTCTTCGCCATCGCCGGCGACGGCGGAGCCCAGGGCGCCACCACCGCCCACGACGAGGCGGTGCTCGCCGTCGCCCACGCCCACGGCACATCCCCCGCCGCCGTCCGCCTCGCCTGGACCCTCGCCCAGGGGCCGCACGTGCTGGCCATCCCGGGCACCGGAGACCCCGGCCACCTCGTCGAGAACGTCGCGGCGGGCGCGCTGCGCCTCACGCCCGAGGAACTGACCCACCTGAACGCCGCCCACCGCGCCGCCTAGCCCGCCGGCGCCGGGACGACCCACACCCCGTCCCGCATCAGATGGCGCCGAGGCAACTCGTGCCCCTCGTGCCACGCCTGTACCGCGACGGGCCGCACCCTGAAATAGGCGTACGACGCGCTGTCCCGGCCCGGATCCCAGCCCGTCCTCGCCAGGAACGCCCGGGCGGCCTCCTCCGGTACGTCCTGCGGGGTGTACGTGTCGACCTCGCCGTCGATGAGGACGACGTCCCGCGTGTCCCCGAAGGCCAGGCGGGCC
This sequence comes from Streptomyces sp. NBC_00637, assembly GCF_045161545.1. NCBI lineage: Bacteria > Bacillati > Actinomycetota > Actinomycetes > Kitasatosporales > Streptomycetaceae > Streptomyces > Streptomyces sp. NBC_00637. The sequence goes on from NZ_CP109046.1 coordinate 7,812,116, forward strand.
CGGCCGCCGTCCCGGAGGTTGCGGCCGGTGGGATTGGTGAGGCGGGTGGAGAGCCACAGGTGCTCGCCGTCCCAGACGAACCACAGGGCGACGAGACACGGCAGCCCCTCCCGGTCCGCCGTGGCGACCCAGACGTCGGTCTCGCGTTCCAGGCGCTCCGTGACGTCCCGCCTGCGCTGCGCGGGGGTGCGGGGAGGCTCTGTGATCTTCATGACCGGGACGGTAGCGGCGGCGGGGGCCGTCCGCCTCGGACCAGGGTCCCGGCCCGCCTCGGCCTCGCGACCTAAGGCCTCTCCTCGATCATGCGACGGGCGGCCACCGGCGTGACGCGGGAGGCGACTGGCGTACGGAACGTTTTACGTATAACCTCACCCGTCAATCGCACCTCCCCACCGCTTCCGCACGCTCCCCGAAAGGCCACGATGAGTCGCATCGCCCTGGTCACGCTCGTCGTCGGCGACTACGACGAGGCGATCCGCTTCTACACCGAGGCGCTCGGCTTCCGGCTCGTCGAGGACGAACCCCGTCCCGACGGCGCCCGCTGGGTCGTCGTGCGGCCGGGGGACCGCCAGGACGGCGTCGCACTGCTGCTCGCTCGGGCCAAGGACGACGCCCAGCGCGCCCGGATCGGCGACCAGACCGGCGGCCGCGTCGGGTTCTTCCTGCACACCGAGGACTTCGCCGGCGACCACGCCCGCATGCTCGCCGCCGGCGTGACCTTCCTGGAGGAGCCCCGCCACGAGGCCTACGGCTCCGTGGCCGTCTTCCAGGACCTGTACGGAAACCGCTGGGACCTGCTCCAGCCCGCCACCACCTGAGAACCACCTGCCGAGGAACACACTCATGACCGCGCCCCGCATCGACACCGACACTCTCCGCCGCCTGCCCAAGGCCGTCCTGCACGACCACCTCGACGGCGGCCTGCGCCCCGCCACCGTCGTCGAGCTCGCGGACGCGGTCGGCCACACCCTGCCCACCACCGACCCCGACGAACTCGCCGCCTGGTACTTCGAGGCCGCCAACTCGGGTGACCTGGTGCGGTACATAGCCACCTTCGAGCACACCCTCGCCGTGATGCAGACCCGCGAGGGCTTGCTGCGCACGGCGGAGGAGTACGTGCTCGACCTGGCGGCCGACGGAGTCGTCTACGGCGAGGTCCGCTACGCCCCCGAGCTGAACGTCAACGGCGGGCTCAGCCTCGCCGAGGTCGTGGAGACCGTCCAGGAGGGCCTCGCGGCCGGTATGGCGAAGGCTGCCGCGGCCGGGACGCCGGTCCGGGTCGGCACGCTGCTCTGCGGCATGCGGATGTTCGACCGGGTGCGCGAGGCCGCCGACCTCGCGGTCGCCTTCCGGGACGCCGGTGTCGTCGGCTTCGACATCGCCGGCGCCGAGGACGGCTTCCCGCCCGCCGACCACCTCGCCGCCTTCGAGCACCTGCGCCGCGAGAACGTCCCCTTCACCATCCACGCGGGCGAGGCGCACGGCCTGCCCAGCATCCACCAGGCCCTCCAGGTCTGCGGCGCCCAGCGCATCGGCCACGGCGTGCGGATCACCGACGACATCGTGGACGGCAAGCTCGGCCGCCTCGCGGGCTGGGTCCGCGACCGCCGGGTGGCCCTGGAGATGTGCCCGACCTCCAACCTCCAGACCGGCGCGGCCACCTCGATCGCCGAGCACCCGATCACCGCGCTGAAGGACCTCGGCTTCCGCGTCACGCTCAACACCGACAACCGGCTGGTCTCCGGCACGACGATGACCCGTGAGATGTCGCTGCTGGTCCAGGAGGCGGGCTGGACCGTCGAGGACCTGCGCACCGTCACGGTGAACGCCCTCAAGAGCGCGTTCGTGCCGTTCGACGAGCGCAACGCCCTCATCGAGGACGTCGTCCTCCCGGGTTACGCCGCCGCGCTCTGAAGCAGCCCGCGGACGTAGGCGGCCTGTCCGACGTGCTGGAGGTCGTCGGACAGGACGCTGATCAGGCGTACGCCCAGGGTGACGGGCGGATCCCAGCGCTCGTCCACGACGCGCTCCAGGTCCGCCGCGGTCAGCGCGCGCAGCGCCGCCAGGCTCTGCGCGTGCACCGCGTCGTAGTACCCGGTCAGCAGGCCTCCGTCGGAGACCCGGACCTTCGCCACGGTCGCGTCGCTGTGCCCGTATCCGGTGTCCCGGCGCGGCAGATCGAGGCCGAAGCGTTTCTCCCAGTCCTGGGTCAGCCACACCTGGTCGAGCCCGAAGGCGTCGGCCACGTGGTCGTCCTGGACGCGGGTGAGATGCCAGACGAGCCAGGCGACCGAGTTCGACTCGGCCGTGGGCCGGGCGTTGAGGTCGTCGGGGTCCAGGCCCTCGACGGCGGCGTGGACCTCTTCCTGGATGCGGCTGTACCCGTCGATGAGGATGTCCTTGGCATGCATACGTCCACCATCGCGCACCCGGCGCGCACCCGCTCCCCGTTTCCCGTTCCCCGGGCTCACCCGCTCCCCGGTTCCGCGCTCACCCGCTCCCCGTTTCCAGCAGTGCCATCAGCGCCCTGGCCGCCGGACTGGTGGCCCGGGCGGGCGGCAGCAGCGCGACCGTCTCGTACACCGCCTCGCCGGTGCCCTTGAGGGGCAGCGCGGTGAGCGCCGCCCGCTTGTGCCGGAAGTGGCGCGGTACGACGGCGACGCCCAGGTTCTCGTCCACCAGGTCCAGCAGACTGTGCACGTCGTTGACCTCCAGGGCGACCGTGCGCCGCACCCCCGCCTCGGCGAACGCGGCGTCGGTGGCGCGGCGCGGCCCCCAGTCCGGATGGAAGTCGACGAAGACCTCGCCCGCGACGTCCTGCGGCGTCAGGGCCGCCGACACCCCGGCGAGCCGGTGGTCGGGATGGCACAGCACGTACATCGGCTCACTGGCCAGCGGCGCGCAGCGAAGCTGGTCGGTGTCGGTCTGGGTCCGGTAGGCGAAGGCCAGGTCGAGCCGGCCGGCCGCCACCTCCTCGCCGAGCGCCCCGGAGCCGGTCTGCCGCAGCCGGATCTCCACATCCGGGTGGCGGCGCCGGAACGCCGCGAGCAGCCCGGCCACGTCCACTCCGGCGATGCACTGCTCGGTGCCCACGGAGAGGGTGCCGCGCACCACGCCCTGCACGGCCGCCACCGCTTCGTGGGCGGCCCGCACCTGCGCCAGGATCCGCTCGGCCTCGGCCAGCAGCGCCCGGCCCGCCTCCGTGAGCGTCACCCGCCGGGTGGTCCGGACGAACAGCGGAGCGCGCAGCTCCCGCTCCAGGGCCCGGATCGACGCCGACAGGCCCGACTGGGAGACCATCAGCCGCTCGGCGGCCCGGGTGAAGTGCTGGTCCTCGGCGACCGCGACGAAGTGCTGGAGGTGGCGCAGTTCCATGATTGAGAAGCGTAACCGCACAATTCCATCGGATTCTTCTGTTGGACCACTATCCGCAGGTCGGCCAGAGTGGAGGGCGGTTCCCGAAACCGACCTTCCGTGCCAACCCTTCCTGGAGTCGCGTTGTACACCGCACATCCCGACCGCTACGCGGACATGCCCTACCGGCGTACCGGACGCAGCGGCCTGAAGCTTCCCGCGCTGTCGCTCGGCCTGTGGCACAACTTCGGCCCGGACCGCCCGGTCGAGACGCAGCGCTCCATCCTGCGCCGCGCCTTCGACCTCGGCATCACCCACTTCGACCTGGCGAACAACTACGGGCCGCCGCCCGGCGCCGCCGAGTCCGCGCTCGGCGAGGCGCTGAAGGCGGACTTCGCGCCCTACCGCGACGAGCTGGTCGTCTCCACCAAGGCCGGCTACCTGATGTGGCCGGGCCCGTACGGCGAGTGGGGCTCGCGCAAGTACCTGCTGTCCTCGCTCGACCAGAGTCTGACCCGGATGGGCCTGGACTACGTCGACATCTTCTACTCGCACCGCCCCGACCCGGAGACTCCCCTGGAGGAGACGATGGGCGCCCTGCACACCGCCGTCCAGCAGGGCAAGGCGCTCTACGTCGGCATCTCCAACTACTCGGCGGAGCAGACCCGCGAGGCCGCACGCATCCTCGGCGAGCTGGGCACCCCGCTGCTGATCCACCAGCCGCGCTACTCGATGCTGGACCGCCGTCCCGAGAGCGAGGGTCTGCTCGACGCCCTGGACGAGCTCCAGGTCGGGTCGATCGTCTTCTCGCCGCTGGAGCAGGGCCTGCTGACCGGCCGCTATCTCAACGGCATCCCGGAGGACTCGCGGGCGGCGAGCGACAGCCCGTTCCTGAACTCGGAGGCGGTCACCGAGGAGCTCACCGGCAAGCTGCGCGCCCTCGACGCCATCGCCACGTCCCGCGGCCAGTCCCTCGCCCAGCTGGCACTGGCCTGGGTGCTGCGCGGCGGCAGGGTCACCTCCGCGCTGGTGGGCGCGAGCAGCGCCCGGCAGATCGAGGACAGCGTCGGCGCCCTCGCCAACCTGGACTTCGACGCCGAGGAGCTGGCCCGGATCGACGCGGTGATCAACGGCTGAGCCGTTCCGTCGGGCGAACGGTCGGCGCGTCGCCTTCCCGCTTTCCGATCGCCTTGCGCACCTCGGCATCGACGGGGAGTTCGTGGCTGCCGTCCCCGAGTGCCATGAACGAACTCGGACTCCGGAAAGGATGTCCGTCGACCGTTCCGCGGATCTCGACGAGTCCGCGGGTGCCGAGGAATTCGACGGAATCGGGCCGGACGGCATAGGCCCGGCCGCCTTTCGCCGGGCTCCTGCGCGGAACGGCCGTGAATTCGGCATTCATGGTTCCGGTTCCGGTTCCGATTCCCGTTCCGCTTCCGCTTCCGGTTGTGTTCTTGTCGTCCGCCGCTCGCGGTGATCTCCCTGGAGTGATCGCCGCGAGCGGCGGAATTCATCGGCAGCGCGCCGCGACTCAGGCTCCGGCGGCCACCCGGTCGAGATGTCCCAAGGCGGAGGGCCGCCGCGGTGAGGGCCGCGATCTGCCTGTGGCCCCGGACGTCGGCCGGGTGGGCCCCCTCCGGGGGGCGTGCCGGTGCAACGTCCGTCCACCGCCCACGCGGCGGTAACAGCCTTGGCCAAAGCCTTGGGGTCGCGTGCGTTCCAGGCCGCGAAGCAGCGGGCGACGGCGTTCCCCTGACGAGCGGCGTTCGCGGACATCGTGAATGGGCGCCCAAAGAGGTATCGATCCTGGTCAGGAACCGGCTCCCGGTATTCGCCGATCCGGTGTGACCACCTTGCCCGCACCCGCCGCCCGGGTCGATTTCCTGTCGGCCAATGACGACGGGTCCCGGCACTCGCCGCATTTCGGCCATGAACGGCAGGGAATATGCCAAGAGACTGGCCGGAAAGTCATGGTGACAGTGTTTCAGTAGTCAACATACTCGAAGGTCAGGGGCAGTTCACCCCACAGGAGCCGCACGGAAAGCGAGGAACTACCGGCCGGCGAGCACCGGGGGAGAGAGACGTGCACGACGAATTCCTGTGCCATGTCACCGCATACGGCGTCTGCGACGGCCGGCGGATCGGGGTACCGCTCGGCACCTATCGTGCGCCGACGCTGGCGCTCGCCCTGTGGTGGCTGCGGGACCGGGCCTCCTGGATGGCCGAACGGCTGGATCCGAGGCCCGAGAGCGAGCACATCCCGCCGGGCGCCCTCGTCCCGGTGGCCGACAACGTGCCGGACGTCCCCGAACTGCTGCGGGCCTGGTGTGCCGATACGGGCCGGCAGGAGCTGGTGGCCGACGAGTTGGCGGGCGGCCGGCTGGTGCGGATCGCGGTCAGCGACGAGACCACCGAGTACGAGCTGCTCGCCGAATCCGTCGACGCGCTGCGGATGCAGCGGACCGTCCCGGCGCTCGTCCTTCCCGTCGGCTGAGACCCCGCCGCCCGTTGGGCACGCAGAGGTGCGAATCGATAGAATTCGGGCATGGTGGAGCGACCGGTCTCCTCGACCGCGCCCGAACTCGTGCTGGAGACCGAGACGGGTTCCAGCGTGCTGATCCCGGGCCACTACTACCGCATCGGACGGGACCCGCTGAGCGACATCGTCATCGACGACACCCGCGTCTCCTGGCACCACGCGGTGCTGCGGCCCGACGGCGACCACTGGACCCTCGCCGACGAGCAGAGTACCAACGGCACCTACACCGAAGGGCGGCGCGTCCACGAGTGGGGCGTAGGCCCCGGCAGCGTGATCCGTGTCGGCAGCCCGGACGACGGCCCGTGTCTCGTGCTGTCGGGACGGCCCCCACCCCCGGCGGAACGCCCCTCCGCGGTCTCCATGCCCGGCGTGACCGGCACCTTCCGCGAGCCCACCAGCGTCCGGCCGATACCGTCGCGGACCATCCGTATCGGCCGCGCCGCCGACAACGACCTCGTCGTCGACGACCTGGTCGTCTCGCGCAGGCACGCGGAACTGCGCGCGCTGCCCGACGGCGGCCACGAGATCGTCGACCTCGGCAGCCACAACGGGACCTACCTCAACGGGCTGCCCGTCACCCAGGCCCCGCTCGACGCCGGCGACATCGTCGGCATCGGCCACTCGGACTTCTGCCTCGTCGGCGGTCAGCTCCAGGAGTACGTCGACACCGGCGAGGTCTCCCTCGACGTACAGGACCTGACGGTCGCCGTCGACCGCGGTCGCAAGGTCCTCCTCGACCACGTGTCCTTCCCGGTGGGGGAGAAGTGCCTGCTCGCGGTCGTCGGCCCGAGCGGCGCCGGCAAGTCCACGCTGCTCGGGGCCCTCACCGGCCAGCGGCCCGCCGGTCACGGCACGGTCGTCTACGACGGCCGCGACCTCTACCGCGACTACGCCGAGCTGCGTCAGCGCATCGGACTGGTCCCGCAGGACGACATCCTGCACGCCCAGCTGACCGTGCGCAGCGCCCTCGTCTACGCCGCCGAACTGCGCTTTCCGCAGGACACCGCCAAGGCCGAGCGCCGTGAGCGGGTCGAGGAGGTCATCCGCGAGCTGGGACTCGAGCAGCGCGCGAGCCAGCCCGTGCACAGCCTCTCCGGCGGCCAGCGCAAGCGGGTCAGTGTGGCTCTGGAGCTGCTGACCAAGCCCTCGCTGCTCTTCCTTGACGAGCCGACCTCGGGTCTCGACCCGGGCATGGACCGCTCGGTGATGCACATGCTGCGCGGCCTCGCCGACGACGGCCGTACCGTCATCGTCGTCACGCACAGCGTCCTCAGCCTCGACGTCTGCGACCGGCTGCTGGTGCTCGCGCCGGGCGGCCGGGTCGCCTACTACGGTCCGCCCGAGGACGCGCTCGCCTTCTTCGGCTTCGCACACTGGCCGGAGGCCTTCGAGGCCTTCGAACGCGACCAGGACCGGGACTGGGCCGGGGAGTACCGTGACTCGCCGTTCCGGCGCCAGTACGTCGTCAACGACAGCGAGCAGCCCCGGCTGCCCCGCTCCGGCCCGGTGGTCATGCTGCCGCCGCCCCGGCCCCGCAGCCGGGCCGCCCAGCTCGGCACCCTGGTCCGCCGCTACGCCGCCGCGCTCGCCGCCGACCGCACCTTCCTGGCGATCATGATCGCGCTGCCGTTCGTCATGGGCGCCATGGCCCGCGCCCTGTCCGGCGGCGAGCTCGACCGGGAGCACGCGATGAACGTGCTGCTCATCCTGTGCGTCGGCGGCGTCCTGACCGGCGCGGCCAACGCCGTGCGCGAACTCGTCAAGGAACGCGTGATCTACCAGCGCGAACGGGCCGTCGGCCTGTCCAGATCGGCGTACCTGATGTCCAAGGTCGTCGTCCTCGGCGCGGTGACCGTCGTACAGGCGGTGGTGCTGACCCTCGTCGCGCTGCTCGGCGTCGACCTCAACGCTCCCGGCGGCGAGGGTGTGTTGATGCCGCCCCTGATCGAGATCACCGTCGCCGTGGCCCTGCTGGCCTTCACGGCGATGATGCTCGGCCTGCTGATCTCCGCGATGGTCCACAAGGAGGAGGTGACGATGCCGCTGCTGGTGCTGCTCGCCATCGTCCAGGTGGTCTTCTGCGGGGCGCTGCTGACGCTGGACGGCGTGCCCGGGCTGGAGCAGCTGTCGTGGCTGGTGCCCGCCCGCTGGGCGCTCGGCGCGATGGCCGGCACCGTCGGTCTGGCCAGGATCGTGCCCGGGGACATCACCGCCGATCCGCTGTTCGAGCACTCGGCGGCGGTGTGGCTGCTCGACGTGGGCATGCTCGTCGTGCTCTCGGTGGCCTGCGGATTCGTCGTCTCCCGGCTGCTGCGCCGGCACGAGCCCGCCGTGATGCGGAAGTAGGGGCGGCCCATGACGACTCCCGGATTCCGGCCCACCCACGTGGTCCCCCAGCACGGCATGCCGGCCTGGGAGGCCCCCGACCCGGCCCGCCCCACCGTGCCCCTCGACCCGCTGCTGCCCGTCCGGCTCATGGAGCGGCGCGGCGACTGGGGGCGGGTGCTGTGCTCCAACGGCTGGTCGGCCTGGGTCGACGGCCGCTATCTGATCGCCGTCCCCCAGGACCCGCCGCGCTCCGACGACCCCCTGGCGACCGCCGCCGACCCGCGCCCGCTCCTCGGCCGCGCCGAACAGGCCCTCGCCCGGTACCGGGCGGCGGTGGAGGAACTGGCCGCCGCGGGCCTCGACGGCGAGGCCTTCCGGCGCCGCACCCACGGACTGCGGATCGGGGTGGTCGTCGACGGCGAGGACGTGTGGCTCTACGACCCGGCGCGAGAGCGCTGGCTGTACGGCGACGGCACCCGCCTCAGCACCTACGCGACCGACCGGGCGCCGGACGCGGCGCAGGACCAGGACCACACCGCCACCCGGATCGTGCACCCCGACCGGGAACCCTGATGGCCCACGGAACGACACCCTTCTCCGGCCGGCCCTCCGAACTGGTCGGCCGGAGGATCGCGGGCTACCGCATCGAGGGCGAGATCGGACGCGGCGGCATGGCCGTCGTCTACCGCGCCCACGACCTGCGGCTCGACCGGACCGTCGCGCTCAAACTGCTCGCCCCGGAGCTGGCCCGCAACGACGTGTTCCGCAAGCGCTTCACCCATGAGTCGCGGGTGGCGGCGGCCATCGACCACCCGCACATCGTGCCCGTCTTCGAGGCGGACGAGACCGACGGGGTCCTGTACATCGCCATGCGGTACGTCGACGGGAGCGATCTGCGCCACCTGCTGGACCGCGAGGGTCCGTTGCCCCCGGCCACCGCCGTCCGCATCGCCGCGCAGGTCGCCTCCGCGCTGGACGCCGCCCATGAGCACGGCCTGGTCCACCGGGACGTCAAACCCGGCAACATCCTCGTCGCCCGCGGCACCGACAGCGACCACCCCGAGCACGTCTACCTCACCGACTTCGGCCTGACGAAGAAGTCGCTCTCGCTGACCGGGTTCACCTCCGTCGGCCAGTTCGTCGGCACGCTCGACTACGTCGCCCCCGAGCAGATCTCCGGGCAACCCGTCGACGGCCGCTGCGATGTCTACGGCCTCGCCTCCGTGGTCTACGAGTGCCTCGCGGGCCGGCCGCCCTTCCTCCGCGACGACGACGTGGCCCTGCTCTGGGCACACCAGAACGCCGATCCGCCCCCGCTGACCGAGGCCCGCCCCGGGCTCCCCCCGTTCATGGACGCGGTGTTCGCCCGGGCCCTCGCCAAGAGTCCCGAGGCCCGCCATCCCACCTGCGGTGCCTTCGTCGCCGGGCTGCGGCCGACGCCGGGCGGCGGCCTCAGGTCGGGTCACCCGCCGACGGAACTGGCCGGCACCCCGGTCTCGGCGCCGCAACCTCCACGCTGGGCACGGCCGGTCTTCCACTCCCCGGCCGGCCCCGGGTGAAGGGTTCCGGTGGCCGGAGGACTCCGGGCGACGCGAGGGCGGCCACCGCTGCCCGTCAGGGGGGTCGATTCCCGCCCCGGCCGCGGGCCGCTCCCGCCAGCAGGCCGCCCAGGAAGCCGGTGACCAGCCCCCACAACGCTGCGAGGCCCAGCGCCGACCACACCTCGGGGCGCAGGTACAGCTCCCCGGAAAGGTCCCCGCCCAGGTCCCCGATGCCCAGCACGGACAGGCCGTAGTGCGCCGAGATCCGGCCGACCAGACAGATCATCAGCACCGTGAGCACCAGCGCCACCGCCATGTGCACGGCGTGCCGCCAGGCGCGCGTCCCGGCGGGGGAGTGGGCCGCCATCACGAACGCGGCCACCAGCAGCAGGACGGCGTCCGCGGCGAGGAGCCACCACACGCGGCCGTCGTGTTCGGCGAGGGTGGCGAGGTTGAGCCGGGCGTCGTCCGGGCCGCGCAGCACCTCGTCCAGCACCCGCGGCATCGGCAGCCCGAACGGACCCGCGACCCGGCCGTTCCAGGTGGCGCCCAGCCCGATGGTGAACGCCAGCCACACCAGGTTGGGCAGGCCGAGCAGGACCACGGCGAAGGTCTCGGCGACGTGCCCGCGGGTCGCCGCGACGACGAGCGCGACGACGACGCCCAGCACGACGCAGCACAGCAGCAGCATCACCATCGCGTACGCGGCCGGCCGCACCGACCCGTGCAGGCGCAGCAGCCGGGGCGGCAACGGCGCCCCGGGCGAGACCAGCAGGGACAGCACCAGCACACCCGCCAGCCACACCAGCCCCACGACGAGGGTCGGCGGGACGTCCGTCGTGAAGCCTGCCTCGGGGCTGATGTCGAACAGTTCGCCGAGGTCGCTCAGCGTGTCGTCGCCGAGGGGGATCGTGAAGGTCTGCCGTGCGGCCAGGGCGAGGGCGAGGAGGCCGAGCAGCCACACCACGGCGATCCGGGCCGCCCACCCGGCCAGTTCCGCGGCGCCGGCCACCGCCCGGTGCCGCAGCGGCCGCAGGAATCCGGCGCCCACCACGAGCGCCCCGACGAGGGTGACGGACAGCGGAATCACCGTCAGACCGGCCCGAGTGTCGGCGAGCCCGCCGGCGTTCCCGGAGAGCTCGACCGTGCCGCCCACACCCGTCACCACGGTCGCCGCGACCACCCGCGGGAAGGCGCCCTGCGGCAGGTCCGTGGCTCCGGCCGCCCACAGCCCCAGCGCGGCCACCACGCCCATGGCGAGCAGCCCGGCCAGTGCCACCACGATCGCCCGCACCCAGCCGTGGCGGGAGACTGCCTGGTCGTGCGGGGTGGGCGCGCTCACCCTGCCACGCTAAGCAGCGCCGGGAGGGAGCGCCTGTCGAGAGGGTCGTCCGCGCCCCGCTTGCGAGCCGCGTCCGACCGGCGCACACAATGGTGCGTTGTGGAATAAAGCGGCGCGTATTCGACAATTCGCCCCATTCGTTCCCCGTCGGGTCCTCTCGGGGCCCTTTGTCGCAGCGCCGCGGGAAACCCACGTCGGGAGTGCTCGTGAGCGTCGAACCGCCCTCTTCCGGCCACCCCACGGGACCGCCCTCCGGCCCGTTGTCGGGTCCGCCGTCGGGTCCGCCGTCGGGTCCGCCCTCCCAGCCCTCCTCGGGTCCGCCCTCCCAGCCACCCTCGGGTCCGCCGTCGGGTCCGCCCTCCCAGCCGTCCGACGCCGGCCCTCCGGAGGGCGGCGACGGGGAACCGCCCCGGAGCCGGTGGAGGTCCGCGCCCCGGATCGCGCTCATCACCACGGCGGTCGTGGCCGTGACGGCGCTCGCCCTGGTGCTCGCCCTCGTCAACGGAGGCGGCTCGGGATCCGGCGGCGGCTCCGCCCAGGCCGGCGAGGTCTTCATGCAGCCGGCCGGCAAGACGGGCCCGGAACCCTACACGGTGCCCCCCGCCACCGACAGTTCCTTCCCGCCCGCCTCCGTCGCCCCCTCGGGCTCCTCCCCGCCCACGGACACCGTCCCCGGTGTCGACGGCGGCGACCAGGGACTCTACGGCGGCACCCGCAACGTCTCCAGCTGTGATGTGGAGGCGCAGATCAAGGCGCTCCGGGCGGATCCCGCCAAGAACAGCGCCTTCGCCTCCGTCGCCGGCGTCGCCCCCGCCGGGGTCCCGGCCCACCTGCGTTCCCTCACCCCCGTACAGCTGCGCCTGGACACCCGCGTCACCAATCACGGGTACCGCGACGGCGCCGCCACTACCTACCAGGCCGTCCTCCAGGCGGGTACGGCCGTCCTGGTCGACCGGCGCGGCGTGCCGAGGGTGCGCTGCGCCTGCGGCAACCCGTTGACCCCGCCGCTCGCCCAGCGGGCCGGGTTCAAGCGGACCGGCGACCCGTGGCCCGCGTACAGTCCCGCGACCACCGTCGTGGTCAAGCCGTCCGTGACCGTGATCGACGAGTTCGTGCTCTACGACCCCGAACACGCCCACCACTGGTTCGCCCGTCAGCCGGGCGACAAGCCGCACCAGGACCGGCCGGCCCGGCCGCCGGCGAGGCTCACGCCGTCCATCACGGTCGGCACGCCGAGCGCACCGGCGAGCGACGGCCCGAGAACGTCCCCGCCGTGCCTCTCGCCGCCCGCCGACCGGCCGCCGGGCTGCCCACCGCCCTCGTCCTCGGAGCCGTCCACGTCGTCCCCGTCCTCGGAGGCGCCCTCGTCGCGGCCCCCGTCGGAAGAGCCCGAGCCACCGTCCTCGAACCCGGAGTCGGACAAGAGCGCGCCCCCGTCCTCCGCGTCCCGGTCCGCCCGGCACCTGGTGCCCGACTCGCCGGGCTCCGAGTCGCGGCCGAGCTCACCGTCCGAACCCACGAGCGAGCCCGCGAGCTCCTCCTCGTCCGCGCGTGCCCCGTCGTCGGGCGAGAGCCCCGGTCAGTCGCTCGCGACCTCGGCGGTATCCTCCGACGTCAGCTCTCCGGCTCCCGGGGCGCCGGCCGACCCACCCGTCGTGTGAGGCCCCCTGTGGCCGTGGCGCGAACCGGAGGAAAACTGACCTGGACTGCACGGCGCGGCACGGGGTACGAGGACAGATGCACACCCAGCGGCGTCCGGCCATTTCCGGCCTTCGAGAGAGAAACGCATGATCGAGCACCTGGACGGGGCAGTGATACCTACTGGTTTCGACGTACCCGTGGAACCGCTGCGGCGAGCGGCGCACTACACCGGTGAGCCCGGCTGCATAGCCGAGGCCCGCGCCTTCGCCGCGCACTTCGTCGACCAGCTCAGGACGGAATGGTGCGCCACGGTCGGCGACCGGGCGAGCGGTGAGGTGCTGCTGGTCGTCAGCGAACTCGTCACCAACGCCGACCGGCACAGCAACGGGCCCTACATCCTGGAGCTGGAGGGTACGGAGTCCTCGGTGACGGTCTGCGTCTACGACAGCAGCGACGCCCTGCCCCTGCGTTTCCCGAAGGACCCCGAGCGCATCGGCCGGCACGGTCTGGAGATCGTGCACGCGGTGGCGGCGGAGGTCACCGCCGAGCGGGTGCCGGTGGGCAAGCGGGTCCGGGCCGTGCTCGCCTTCGGGACCTGAGCTCCCTCGTCCGGATCATGGCGGGGGATCCACGACGACGGTCCCTGGGCCCGCGGGGCGCGGGCCCCGCGGGCAGGCTGCTCAGGCGCAGCCCAGCTCGTCCAGCATCCCGTGGCGCAGTCGCGTGATGATCCGCTTGATCAGGCGGGACACATGCATCTGGGAACAGCCGAGGCGCTCGCCGATCTCCGCCTGGGTGGCCTCCTCCACGAACCGCATGTGGAGGATCCGGCGGTCGCGCTCGCTCAGCTCGGCCATCAGCGGGGCGAGGGAGTGGAAGTCCTCGACGAGCCCCAGCCTCTCCTCCTCCACGCCGATGAAGTCCGCGAGGACCGACTCGCCGTGCTCGGGGCCGTCACCGGTGAGCGCCGCGTCGAGGGAGGAGGAGTTGTAGCCGTTGGCGGCGATCTGCGCCTCGACCACCTGGCTCTCCTCCAGGTTCATCAGCGTGGCCAGCTCGGGCACGGTCGGGTCCCGGTCCAGGCGGCTGGAGAGCTCGTCGCGGGCCTTGGCCAGCTCGACGCGCAGCTCCTGGAGCCGCCGCGGGACGTGCACGGCCCACGTGGTGTCCCGGAAGAAACGCTTGATCTCACCGACGATGTACGGCAGCGCGAACGAGGTGAACTCCACCTCACGCGAGATCTCGAACCGGTCGATGGCCTTGATCAGGCCGATCATCCCGGTCTGGACGATGTCCTCCATGTCGTCCCCGCGGCCGCGGAACCGGCCGGCCGCGAACCGCACCAGGGACATGTTCATCTCGATGAGGGTGTTGCGCGCGTACTGGTACTCGTGCGTGCCCTCGTCGAGGACGGACAACCGCTGGAAGAACTGACGGGACAGCTCCCGCGCGTCCCGCGGAGCGATGCTCCGGGGTGCCTCGATGCCGGGGAGCGGCCCGCCGAACGTGCCGACGGTCGCGGTGGTGTCCTCGGTGGCCTTGGCCTCTGACCGGATCACTGCGGTCTCCATCGCCTCTCCCAGCATGGTCACGGTTCGATGTCCGCTGTACTCGTACCGTGAGCGAGCACCGACGCGCGGACCCACTCTGAGGGCGACTACCCCGTTCGGGAGGACCCATGCTCCGCGCTGCGCACCATCGTGCCACGGGGGCGTTCCGGCCCGTTCCACCGAGGGCGTTTCGTCCGATTCCACCGAGGGCGCAACGCCCGGGCCTTCCGCGGACGGCCCGCATTCCTAGGCTGGGGAGGTGAGCAACGAAGCGCCGAACCGAGCCCGCGTGATCCGGCTGCGCCCGCCTGCCGAGCGCCCGGGCACCGCCTCCACCGCCTCCACCGCCTCTCCCCACGCCCCCGCGACCGTCCCCCGGCCCGTGCCGCGCGAGCCCTTGTGGCGCGACCTGGTCGGGGACGTCCTGCGCCGTGAACGCCAGGCCCAGGAACGCACACTCAAGGACGTCGCCGACTCGGCGCGCATCTCCATGCCCTATCTCTCGGAGGTGGAGCGCGGCCGCAAGGAGGCCTCCTCGGAGGTCCTCGCCGCGGCCGCCCACGCCCTCGGCCTGAGCCTGGGCGACCTGCTGGCGCGGGCCCAGGGAGATCTCGTCCGGCTCGGCGGCCGCCACCCCGTCCGCGGCCGCACGGTCACCTCGTCGTCGTACGACGGTCTCTGCCTGGCCGCCTGACGAGCCGCGCGGGCCGGCGTCTCACACCGCCACGGGACGCCGGCTCAACACCTCGTCGGCCAGGCCGTACGCCACCGCCTCCTGTGCGGTGAACACCTTGTCGCGGTCCATGTCCGCGCGCAGGGCCGCGATGTCGTGGCGGGTGTGGCGGGCCAGCACCTCCTCCACCTGGCCGCGGATGCGGACCATCTCCTTGGCCTGGAGCGCGAGGTCCGAGACGGTGCCCTGGCGGCCGCCGCTGGCCGGTTGCCCGAGCAGCACGCGCGCGTGCTCCAGGACGAGCCGCCGGCCGGGGTCCCCGCCCGCCAGCAGCACGGCCGCCGTGGACGCGGCCTGCCCGACGCACAGGGTCGAGATCGGCGCCTGGACGAACGTCATCGTGTCGTAGATCGCCATCAGCGAGGTGAACGAGCCACCGGGAGAGTTGAGATAGATCGAGATCTCGCTGTCCGGTGACGCCGACTCCAGGTGCAGGAGCTGCGCGATGACGACGTTGGCGACGCCGTCGTCGATCTCGGTGCCGATGAAGATGATCCGCTCGGACAGCAGCCGGCTGAACACGTCGTAGGACCGCTCGCCCTGCGGCGTCCGCTCGACCACGTTCGGAATCGTGTAGGTCCCCATGTCACATCCCCACCCGTCGCTTCTGCGCGGCCGGGCGGATGTCCGCGAGGGACTCCACGACCCGGTCCACGATGCCGTACTCCCTGGCCTCCTCGGCCGTGAACCAGCGGTCACGGTCGCCGTCGCGCGAGATGGTCTCCGCGGACTGCCCGGTGTGCTCGGCGGTGATCCGCTCGATGGTCCGCTTGGTGTGCTCCAGGTTCTCCGCCTGGATCTCGATGTCCGCCGTGGTCCCGCCGATCCCCGCCGACGGCTGGTGCATCATGACCCGCGCGTTCGGCAGCGCGTACCGCTTGCCGGGCGCGCCGACGCTGAGCAGGAACTGGCCCATGCTGGCGGCGAAGCCCATGGCGAGCGTCGAGACGTCGTTGGGGATCAGCCGCATCGTGTCGTAGATGGCGAGTCCCGCGTGCACCGATCCGCCCGGGCTGTTGATGTACAGGCCGATGTCGGTGCGCGGGTCCTCCGCCGACAGGATCAGCAGCTGTGCGCAGATCCGGTTCGCGGAGACCTCGTCGACCTGGGTGCCGAGCAACACGATCCGCCGGCCGAGCAGTTGGGCGGCGAGTTGGTCGTCGAAGCGGGAGGGCGCGGTGTCGCCCTCCTCGGCGCGGGGAGCGAGCGTGCTGAGTGGAGTCATCGGTTCTCCTCGTCGTGGCGTGACTGCCGTCGACTCCACTCTTGGCCCCGCGGGACGCCGGTACCCGGTTTCTCTGCCCGTGGCAGATTCGCCACCGGCAGAGCACCCTCGTCCCTCCCTGCGCGGCCCGGCCCGGCCCCTCGTGCGGATCGGCCATCCGGATTCAGCCACGGCCCGGCCGATGAGTTACGGCGTGGGCGGCAGTCGACACTGATGACCGCGTTCCATGCCCAGGAGGTACTCATGACCACCGACGGATTCACCACGTGTCTCTGGTTCGACGGCCAGGCGGAGGAAGCCGCGCACCACTACGTCTCGATCTTCAAGAACGCCGCCATCGGCGACATCGGCCGTTACAACGAGGCCGGCCCGGGCCCGGCGGGTTCCGTACTGGCGGTGGAGTTCACGGCCAACGGACAGAAGTTCGTCGGTATCAACGGCGGCCCGCAGTTCAAGTTCAGCGAGGCGGTCTCCTTCCAGATCTACTGCGCGGACCAGGAGGAGGTCGACTACTACTGGACCAGGCTCACCGCGGACGGCGGCGAGCCCGGCCCCTGCGGCTGGCTCAAGGACAAGTACGGCCTGTCCTGGCAGGTCATCCCCGACGGGCTGATCGAGATGATCAGCGACCCCGACCCCGAGAAGGCCACCCGCACCACCAAGGCCATGTACGCCATGGGCAAGCTCGACATCGCCGCCCTGAACAAGGCCTACGACGGCGAGTAGGGACCGGTCTCGGTGCGGGCCTCGGCGGTCCCGGCCTCGGCCAGGACCTCCCTGATCACATGCCGGGAGTTCTCCGCCACCGGCGGATTGGTCTCCCAGTAGTAGGGCAGCGCGATCAGCGCGATCGACAGGGCCCAGCCCCGGCCGCGCGCCCACTCGGCGTCGTCCGCGCCCACCGCCTCCCGGAACGTCCCGCGGGCCGAGGCGGGCAGCAGGTTCCAGGCGACGATCAGGTCCACGGCCGGGTCGCCCACCCCGACGCAGCCGAAGTCGATCACCGCGGACAGCCGCCCGTCCCGGACCAGTATGTTCCCGGGCATCAGGTCCGCGTGGGCCCAGGCGGGCGGCCCGGTGCGCCCCGGCGCCCGCAGCGCCTCCTCCCACAGCGCGGTGACGGCGACGGTGTCGACGCGCCCCTCGAGCCGGGCGAGGGCGTCGCGGGTGGGGGCGTCCCGTTCCGCGAGCGGGACGCCCCGGTGGTTCGGCGGCCCGTCCTGCGTCTCGATCGCGCGCAGGGCGGTGACGAAGCCGCCCAGGTCCCTGGCCAGCGCCCGGGGCTTCTCGACGGCGCCGGCGACCGGATTGCCGCCGTCCAGCCAGCGGTACACCGACCAGGGCCAGGCGAATCCCTCACCCGGCTCGCCCAGTTCCAGCGGCACGGGCGCGGCGACGGGCAGCCTCGGCCCCAGCCGGGTCAGCCAGCGCTGCTCGTGCGCCACGCTCTCGACGGCGCGGGGATGGCGGGGCAGCCGCACCACCTTGTCCGTGCCGAGCCGGAACATCGCGTTCTCCGTCCCGGAGGAGGCCAGCCGCCGCACGGGCAGCCCGGCCCACCGCGGGAACCGGGTGGCGACGAGCCGGCTCACCAGCGGGGCGTCGAGGTCGACCTCGTCCGTATGCATTCGCATCGCGCACATGCGCCCATTGCAGAGGAGCGGCCTCGACGCTGTCCAACGGAATTCAGATCCGGTCGGCCACGATCATCAGGTACTGGAAGCTGCCGTTGCGATAGGCGGTCAGGAACGTCTCCTCGATGCCGGTGACCAGATGGTCCGCCTGACTGCGCAGCTCCCAGTAGGGCATGGCGGACTCGGTGAGGTCCTCCACATGGACCGGCACCAGCCGGTTGCGGGCCAGCGCCCGGAAGTACGCCGAGCGCGGGTGGATGTCGCAGATGTAGTGGGCGTTGATGAGCGACACCTCGCGCGAGGCCCGGCCGTAGGCGTCGTTGTAGCAGCCCGTGATGACGACGTAGCGTCCGCCGCGGCGCAACAGCCGCGCGTGCTCGGCGAACAGCAGGTCCAGCTCGACGTACATCGTCGACTCGTTGTTCCACGACGCCGCGTAGGCGCCGGTCTCCAGGCCGGTGTCGAGCATGTTGCGGTGGTGGTAGCGCACCCGGTCGTCGATGCCCCGCCTGCGGGCCTGCTCGTTCGCGAACGCGGCCTGTTTGGCGGAGATGGTGACGCCGTCCGCGTGGCAGCCGTAGCGCAGATGGGCCGTGACGCTGCCGCCGCCGCGACCGCAGCCGGCGTCGAAGACGCGGTCTGCGGGAGTGAGCCGGCCGAGGCGGGCGGCCAGCAGTTCGGCCTGTGCGTGCTCCAGCCGGTGCAGCTCGGCGGTGACCCGCTTGCGGCGCAGGTCCGCGTCGGGTTCGTCGAGCACGGCCCAGTCCGCCTCGCCGACGCCGTAGTGGTGGTGGTAGAGATCGTCGATTCTGCCGAGTTCGAGGTTGACCGGGTTCTCCTCGGCGTTCCAGTAGTCCGCGACGCGGTTCTGGTACGTGGACTGGGTGGGCACCGAGGCGGTCGTGGTGCCGGCGTCGGGGGCTGTGGTCAACGGTTGCTCCTCGTGGTGCGGGACATGACGGTGGGTCGGGAAGGCGGCGGTCACCAGTAGTCGGGCAGGTGATAGCGGTGGGTGTTGGTCACGTGCCATTCGTGGTTGCCGGCCACCCAGTCCGACAGCCCCTGGAGATAGCGCTCGAGAAGCGGTGAGGTGGCGGCGAGCACGGCCGACTCCTCCTCGAACGCCGCCATGACCTGGTTGTGGATCTCGACCGACCTCAGATAGGCGGCCTTCAGCCCGCGCCGGTCGTTGGCGGCGACGACCTGCGGCAGATTGAGATGGGTGGGGTCGGCCGCCAGCTCCTTGGTGAAGGAGTACAGGTCGTTGACGATCGTGGTGGCGTTGCAGGCCAGCGCGGTGACCCGCTGGATCTCCGGGCGGGCGTACAGCTGCTCGGGCAGTTCGTAGCCGTCCACCGCGTCGACGATCGACAGGCACGGCCGGAAGTTGTTGAACTGCCGCATCGCCAGGTACTCCCAGATCCGCGGCACGTACCGCGTCTCTCCCCAGGCGGCCTCGCCGAGGTAGCCCAGGTGCAGGCGCGCGATGTCGTGCACGAACCGGTCGCTCTGGCTGGGCGTGGCGACGGCGGCGTAGTCCTTCAGCGCCCAGTGGTACGAGCGCAGCGGGCCGTCGGCCTGCACCCCGCGTGCCCACTCCTCCTGGAGGTCGGGCGGGCCGTGGTAGGGGTCGAGCGCGGACTGGGCGATGACCAGCCGGCCGCCCAGTCCGCTGCGCGAGCCGCCCTTGTCCTCGTCCTCCTCGCAGTAACAGTTGTCGACGATGTTCTCGGCCAGCAGCAGCTTGCCGGCCACCGTGAGGCGCTCCAGGTCGAGCGCGCGCGGATGCTGGAGCACCACGGCGCGGCCGAACTGGAAGCCCGCGAAGTCCCCGTTCCAGGCGGTCGGGAACAGGTCCAGGCCGCGGGCCCACGCCTCCACCCTGCGGTCGATCTCCGCGGCCTTCTCCGGGTCGGCGGGCTCCACCTTCCGGTACCGCAGACCGGGGACCGCCCCGCCGCGCCGGGCCCGCATGCCGCGGGCGAGGTTCGGCGGTCCGGGCAGCGCACTCCCGGTGCTCGTGGGCGTGCTCATCGCGAACTCCCCGCCGTCACTCGGCCGTCCGGCCGACCTGGACGTTCTCCAGGACACCGGCGGCGTCCGGCACGAGGACGGCCATCGAGTAGTAGGCGGTCACGAGATAGCGGATGATCGAGTTGGCGTCGATCCCCATGAACCGCACGTTGAGGCCGGGTTGGAACTCCTCCGGGATGCCCGTCTGGTAGAGGCCGACGACACCCTGGTCGGCCTCGCCGGTGCGCAGCGCGATGATGCTGCTGGTGTGCTGCGGGCTGATCGGGATCTTGTTGCAGGGGAAGATCGGCACCCCGCGCCAGGCCGGGATCTCGTGCCCCTCGACGACGGCCGTGCCGGGCATGAGACCGCGCCGGTTGCACTGCCGGAAGAAGGCGGCGATCGCCTTGGGATGGGCGAGGAACAGCTTGGTCTTGCGCCGCATCGACAGCAGCTCGTCCATGTCGTCCGGGGTCGGCGGCCCGGTGAAGGTGCTGACGCGCTGGGAGTAGTCGGCGTTGTGCAGCAGCCCGAACTCCCGGTTGTTGACCAGCTCCCACTCCTGCCGTTCGCGGATCTCCTCGACCGTCAGGCGCAGTTGCTGTTCGGTCTGGTTCATCGGGTTGTTGTAGAGGTCGGCGACCCGGGTGTGCACCTTCAGCACGGTCTGGGTCAGTGACAACTCGTATTCGCGGGGCGAGAGTTCGTAGTCGACGAAGCCCGCCGACAGCGTCGGTTCCCCGCTGTGTCCGGCCTGGATCGGCAGGTCGGCCTCGCCCCGGCGGTTCATCGGCATCCGTTGCCGGGCGGCGTAGGCGGACAGATGGGTGGCGAGGGACGGCACACGCCCCACGAACTCCCGCAGGCTGTCCCAGGGCAGCGCCAGCAGCACTCCCGCGGTGTCGGCGCGGACCGAGGTCAGCCACAGCGGGTCGTCCTGCCCGACGGCCTCGTCGCCGAGCTGGTCGCCGCCGGAGACCACCCCGACGATCTCCTCGCCGCCGTACTTGCCGGCGGTGAAGCGGGTGAACCGGCCGTGCACCACGAGATAGGCCTCGGTGACCGGCTGTCCGGCCTCGACGACGACCTGCCCGGCCCGGACCTCACGGGCCTGGAAGCGGGAGGAGAGCTCGGCGAGGGTTCCGTTGTCGGAGTAGCCGCGCAGCACGGGCAGCTCGGTGAGGGTCTCCGGGATGACCCGTACGTCGTTCCCGCCGTTGTGCTCGAACTGCACCCGGCCCCGGCCGACGCGCAGCTGGAGGCGCCGGTTGACACGGTAGGCGCCGCCCCTGACGTCCACCCAGGGCAGCATCCGCAGCAGCCAGCGCGAGCTGATGGCCTGCATCTGCGGTTCGGACTTGTGGGTCGTGGCGAGCTGACGGGCCGCCTGGGTGCTGAGGCTGGTGAGCTGCGCGGCGGCAGCGGGCTCGGGGGCGGGTTCGTCTAGGGCGGGACCGGTGGCGCTGTCCGGTGTGGACACATTCCCTCCAGGAGGTGCACGGAGACGGGCGGAACATCCGGAGTGATTCACTCCGGCTGAGCCGCGGGCACCAGCCAAACACCCTGAGTGACGGGTGGGTACGGCGTGAAGGGGGCGGCTTCGTGCCCCGGAAGGTGCAAACCTGTCGGATGGGGCGGAAAACGGCCTGTGTGTGCCACCGCTTCCTGCGGGTGCTCCCGCGCGCCGGGGCGCTCGCGGGTCACTCGGGGTTACCGGTGTGTTCGGCGCGCGGGCGGACGGCCGGATGGCTAGCGTGAGGAAACCGGACAACCCGTCTCACGGAAGGCTGCGGTCATGGTCGTACGACCAGAGGGAATCCCTTGTTGGGCCGACGCGATGTTCAGCGACGTGGAGGGCGCGAAGACCTTCTACGGGGAGGTCCTCGGCTGGACCTTCGGCGATGCGTCGTCGGAGTACGGCAACTACACACAGGCCTACGTGGACGGCAAGGCGGTCGCCGCCGTCGTCCCGCCGATGCCCGGCCAGGAGGGCCAGTCGCAGTGGTGCCTGTACCTCGCCTCCCCGGACGCCGCGGTGACCGCGGGCAGGATCCGCGAGCACGGCGGCGAGGTGCTGATGGAGCCGATGCGGGTCGGCGACTTCGGCACCATGTGCCTGGCCCGCGAGCCCGGCGGCGCCGTGTTCGGCATCTGGCAGGCGGGTGTCCACGAGGGCTTCGAGGCGCCGCCCGAGCAGCCCGGCGCCTACTGCTGGGCGGAGTTCTTCACCCGCGATGCCGAGAAGACGGACGCGTTCCTCCCGGCGGTGTTCCCCTACACGGCGAAGCAGCTCCAGGACGACGC
This sequence comes from Streptomyces sp. NBC_00637, assembly GCF_045161545.1. Taxonomy (NCBI): domain Bacteria; kingdom Bacillati; phylum Actinomycetota; class Actinomycetes; order Kitasatosporales; family Streptomycetaceae; genus Streptomyces; species Streptomyces sp. NBC_00637. The sequence goes on from NZ_CP109046.1 coordinate 7,834,320, forward strand.
GGTGAACTTCCGGATGTTCGAGATCGACGGCGACACGGTTCTCGGCCGGATGAAGATGACGGAGGAGTTCCCGCCCGAGGTGCCGTCGTACGTCAACGTGTACTTCACGGTCGACAACTGCGACGACGCGGTCGCGAGGGCCACCAGGCTCGGTGGCGTCCTGCGCTTCGGCCCGATGGACACCCCGTTCGGACGGTTCGCGGCGATCAGCGACCCGCAGGGCGCGAGCTTCTCCGTGATCGACGTCACCACCACGGCGGGCGACATGCCGCGGTCGACGGACGTCTCCTGACCGCCCGGCCGGGCGTCTCCGCGGCCGTGGCATGATCGGGCGCATGCGTGAACGACTGGTGGCCGCGTGCGACGGGGCTTCGAAGGGGAATCCGGGACCGGCGGCCTGGGCGTGGGTGGTCGCGGAGGACGCGCAGACGCCGACCCGCTGGGAGGCGGGACCGCTGGGCAGGGCGACCAACAACATCGCCGAACTCACCGCGCTGGAACGCCTGCTGGCCTCGACAGACCCGACGGTGCCGCTCGAGGTCCGGATGGACTCGCAGTACGCCATGAAGGCCGTCACCACCTGGCTGCCGGGCTGGAAGCGCAACGGCTGGAAGACGTCCGCCGGGAAGCCGGTGGCCAACCAGGAGCTCGTCGTCCGCATCGACGAACTGCTCGACGGCCGCTCGGTCGACTTCCGCTATGTGCCCGCCCACCAGGTCGACGGCGACCCGCTGAACGACTTCGCCGACCGCGCCGCCAGCCAGGCGGCCATCGTCCAGCAGCCGGCCGGCAGTGACCAGGGTTCTCCGGAACCGCCGCCCTCGCCGGACACCCCGAAGGCGAAGTCCGCGAAAAGCGGCCGCTCCGCCGGGGGCAAGTCCCCCCGACGGAGCGGTGGTTCGGCGTCGCGCACGATCAAGGCCAAGTTCCCCGGCCGCTGTGTGTGCGGCCGCCCGTACGCGGCGGGCGAGGACATCGCCAAGAACGCGCAGGGCTGGGGGCACCCGGAGTGCCGTACGGCGGACGCCGACGCGGGCTGAGCGACGGGCGGGTCACACCACCACGCCGCGCCAGCCTCCGGTCTCCAGACCGCGCTCCTCGATGAACTCCTTGAAGCGCTCCAGGTCACCCTTGGTCTGCCGCTTCACGAAGCCCAGCTTGTCGCCGACGGTCTCGGCGACGCCCTCCGGCTGGAACTCCATCTGGAGCATCACCTTGGTGTGGCTGTCGTCGAGCCGGTGGAAGGTCACCACGCCGGCCTGCCGGGCCTCGCCCGAGACCGTGGTCCAGGCGACCCGCTCGTCCGGGATCTGCTCGGTGATCTCCGCGTCGAACTCCCGGTGCACGCCGTTCACGCTGGTCACCCAGTGGGTGAGCGTGTCGGTGCGCTGCTCGACGCGGTCCACGCCGCTCATGAACGCGGGGAACGTCTCGAACTGCGTCCACTGGTCGTAGGCCGTGTGCACGGGCACGCCGACCTCGATGGATTCCTCGACCTGCGACACGATCGTCTCCTCCTTCGTGCTGGTGGTTCGTCTCGTCGCTGAGTGTCCGGCGCGGGTACCCGTGGCCCGCGGGGCAAACCGGGTGGGCGGCGATCAGTCGGTGTCGAAGGTGTAGTGCGCGGTGTGATCGAGAAGGTCGGCCGGGGTGGTGTCGTTCCAGGGCTTCATCGTCTCGTGGAGGTCGACGACGTCCGGCGTGCCGCCGCCCGGGAGGTACGCGGACCCGGGGTGCCGGCGCTGCCAGCGGGCCCACAGCTTGTCGATGTAGGCGTGGTGCAGCCAGAACACCGGGTCGTTGGGGGAGACGCCGGTCGCCATCTGTCCGCCGACCCACACATGGACCCGGTTGTGCAGATTGACCCCGCGCCAGCCCTCCAGATGGTTGCGGAAGCCGTCGGAGCCGCTGTTCCAGGGCGCCATGTCGTACGTCGCCATCGACAGCACCGAGTCGACCTCGGCGCGGGTCGGCAGTTCACGGACGCCCGTTCCCAGCGAGCGTCGCAGGTAGGTGCGGCCGTCCACGCGGACGTTGACGGCCCAGTTGCCCGCGGAGGCGGCGAACGGCCCGTCCATCACCTGGCCGTCCCGGCTGCGTCCGCTGCCGCCGAGGAAGTCCGGCGCCCACAACGAGGAACGCGGGGAGCGGTCGGTGGACCAGTCCCAGTACGGCAGCGCCACCGAGGCGTCCACCGACTGGAGCGCCCGCTCGAACTCCAGCAGGAATCTGCGGTGCCACGGCAGGAAGGAGGGGGAACGGTGGCCGGTGCGCTCGCCGTTGTCGGTGTCGCCGAGGATGAAGCCGTTGTGCGTGGTGACGAAGGCGTCGTAGCGGCCGCTGCGCTTGAGTTCGAGGACGGCGGCGACGAAGCGGCGCTTCTCGTCGGAGGTCAGGGACGCCTGGTTCTTGCGGACGGTCATGTGCGGTGCTCCAAGGGTGCGCGGATGGGGGGCGGTCGGCCGGTCAGCCGGTGGGGAACGGGACGAGTCGCGCGCCCTGGAGCTCGTCGACCGCGGCGCGGGCGGCGGCCCGTGGGGTGGGCACCGGGTCGTAGTGGCTCACCACGCTGATCCAGGTGCCGTCGGCGTTGCGCATCACGTGCAGTTCGACCCCGTCGACGTACACGCCGTAGCCGCCGCCGTGGTGATGACCGCCTCCGCCGGTGGGCCGGCCCTGTATCCGGCGGCCCTTGTAGACCTCGTCGAACGAGTCGGGGGAGGCGGGGGAGTGGGAGTCGTGGTCGGCCGCGCGGGCGGCGGGGACGGCGACCAGCGGGGCACCGGCGACGACGGCCGCCGCGGTGAGTGCGCGACGACGGCTGAGTTCCGGCATGCGGGACCTCCTGGGGTGCGTTCGGTTGACGACCCCGTATGCCTATCGACCCGGTGGAGAAAGGGAGAAACCGCCCGAGAGTGGTTGGCTGTGATCCGGACAATCAATTACATGTCGTGCAATCTTGAACGAAGATGATCTTGTTGTCGGCGAGGGACCAGGCGGGCCGGAAGGGGCAATTCCTTTCCGTGAACGCACCGCTTCCGGTGATCTTTCGCGTGACGGGGTGCCCGGGGTGGCGTGGCCCACGTGGGGAAAGTGGCGTGATCGGACAGGTGGGGCGTCCTGGTGCGGGTGTGGCGTCCTGCTACCCTGCGTCGTCAATCAACCACGTCTGGTAACTCCCGGGAGTGCGCGTGAAGGTCGCCTGTGTCGGCGGCGGGCCCGCCGGCCTGTATCTCTCGATCCTGCTCAAGCGCCAGGATCCGTCCCACGACGTCACCGTCCACGAGCGCAACCCGGAGGGCTCGACCTACGGCTGGGGTGTCACCTACTGGCAGGGGCTCCTCGACCGGCTCCGCGTCTGTGACCCCGAGTCGGCCCACGCGATCGAGGCGGAGTCCGTCCGCTGGAACGAGGGCGTCGCCCACGTAGGGGACCTGGCCACCCGCCAGCCGGGCGACGAAGGGCACGGCATCGGCCGGCACAAGCTGCTGGAGATCCTCGCCGCCCGTGCCCGCGCCCTCGGCGTACGGCTGGAGTACGAGAGCGACATCACCGCCGAGAACCTGCCGGACGCCGATCTCGTCGTGGCCGGCGACGGCGTGCACAGCGCCCTGCGCACCCACCACGCCGACGACTTCGGCGCCGAACTCACCCCGGGGCGCAACTCCTACATCTGGCTCGGCACCACCAAGGTGTTCGACTCCTTCACCTTCGCGTTCGTGGAGACCGAGCACGGCTGGATCTGGTGCTACGGCTACCCCTTCAGTTCCGAGCAGAGCACCTGCGTCATCGAGTGCGCCCCCGAGACCCTGGCCGGACTCGGGCTCGACCGGGCGAGCGAGGGCGACGGACTGGCCCGCCTCGAGAAACTCTTCGCGCACATCCTCGACGGCCGGCCCCTGATCGGCCGTGCCGCCGCGGACGGCAGCACCCAGTGGCTGACCTTCCGCACCCTCACCAACCGCAGCTGGTACCGAGGCAACCTGGTCCTGCTCGGTGACGCCGCCCACACCACCCACTACTCGATCGGCGCCGGCACCACCCTCGCCCTGGAGGACGCCATCGCCCTCGCCGACGCCCTGCGCGAGCATGCCGACCTGCCGAGGGCCCTCGCCCGCTACCAGCAGGAACGCATGTCCGCCCTGCTGTCGCCGCAGAGCGCCGCCCGTTACAGCGCCCAGTGGTACGAGAACCTCACCCGCTACATCCACCTGCCCGCGGAGCAGATGTTCGCCCTGCTCGGCCAGCGGCACTCACCGCTCCTGCCCTACGTCCCGCCTCAGCTGTACTACCGGCTCGACCGGGCCGCCGGGCAACTGGAGGCCCTGCGCCGGTTCAAGCGCTGGCTGGGGCCGAAGCTGGCGCGCGGCGCGCACGCCAGGGCGCTGACCTCGCGGAAGTAGCCGGAAAGCGGTCTCGGCGGCCCGCCCGGGCGATGGGGTGAATGGCAATTCACTGATACGGTGAATTGCCATTCACCCTTTTCATGTCCTCAGAGGCCGCTGGAGTGCCCATGGCGTCGCCCGCTCCGATACCCGCCCCGGCCGGGGGAGCCGCCGCACTGCGGGCCCGGCTCACCATCCCGGTCCTGGCGTACTGCGGCATCCTCATGGCGGTCATGCAGACCGTCGTCGTCCCGCTGCTGCCCGACCTGCCCCGGCTGACCGGCGCCTCGCCGGGCGCCGTTTCCTGGATGGTGACCGCCTCGCTGCTGTCCGGCGCGGTCCTCACCCCCGTCCTCGGCCGTGCCGGGGACATGTACGGCAAGCGGCGGGTGCTGCTCGTCTCGTTCGCCCTGATGGCCGCCGGTTCGGTGATCTGCGCCCTGACCTCCGACATCGGGGTGCTCATCGCGGCCCGCACCCTCCAGGGCGCCGCGTCCTCCGTCGTCCCGCTGTCCATCAGCATCCTGCGCGACGAACTGCCGCCGGAGCGCCGGGGATCCGCCGTGGCGCTGATGAGCTCGACCGTGGGTATCGGCGCCGCGCTGGGGCTGCCGGCGGCGGCCGTGGTCGTGCAGTACGCCAACTGGCACGTGATGTTCTGGGTGACCGCCGCGCTCGGCGCGACCGGCGTCGCGCTGATCCGCTGGGCGGTGCCGGAATCGCCCGTGCGCGAGCCCGGCCGGTTCGACGTGACGGGGGCGCTCGGGCTGGCCGCCGGGCTGATCAGCCTGCTCCTCGCCGTGTCCCAGGGCGGCCAGTGGGGCTGGGGGAGCGCTCGGATCCTGGGCCTGTTCCTCACCGCCGTGATCGTCCTCTGCCTGTGGTGGTGGCATCAGCTGCGCGCCGAACAGCCCCTGGTGGACCTGCGGTTGGTGTCCCGGCCGAGGGTGGGCCTGTCCCATGTGGCGGCGCTGCTCACCGGCTTCGCCTTCTACGCCAACTCCCTGGTGACCGCCCAGCTGGTGCAGGCGCCCGAGGCGAGCGGCTACGGGCTCGGGCTGTCCATCGTCCAGACGGGCCTGTGCCTGCTGCCCGGCGGCATCACCATGCTGCTGTTCTCGCCGCTGTCCGCCCGTATCTCCGAGACCCGCGGGCCGCGCATCACCCTCGCCCTCGGCGCCGCCGTCATCGCCTGCGGGTACGCCCTGCGCATCGTCGACAGCCGTGACCTGTGGATGATCATGGTGGGGGCGACGGTCGTGGCGACCGGCACCACCCTCGCGTACTCTGCGCTGCCCTCGCTCATCCTGCGCGCCGTCCCGCCCGGCCAGACCGCCTCCGCGAACGGCTTCAACGTGCTCATGCGCACGATCGGCCAGGCCACCTCCAGCGCCGCCGTCGCCGCCGTCCTCGTGCACCACACCGGACTCGTCGGCGGTGCCCCGGTGCCGACCCTGCACGGCTATCTGCTGGCCTTCGGCGTCGCGGGCGCGGTGGCCCTGGCCGCGTGCGCGGTGGCGCTCACCATCCCCGGCGACGCCGGACCGGACGGACGGGGAGGCACGCGGCGCGCCCGGGGCCGCACCCGCTCCGTCGGCGACGGGGCGTTGGAGGGAGCATGAGAGCCGTGAGCACTCCCTCCGATGCCCCGGCCCCGACAGACCCGCCGGCCCCCGTCCGGCGTGACGCCGAGGCGACCAAGGCGGCGATCCTGCGCGCCGCCCGGTACCTCCTCGCCCGCCAGGCGCACGCCGACATCACCCTCAAGGCCGTCGCGGAACGCGCCGGGGTGAGCGCGCCGCTGGTCCTGAAGTACTTCGGGAACAAGGACGCCCTGTTCGCGCGGGTGATGTCCTTCGAGGAGGACGCCGACGCCCTGCTCGACGCCCCGCTGGCGGAGCTGGGCCCGCACATGGTCCGGCACGTGGTGGCGAGCCAGCGCGAGCGCGGCGCCGACCCCGTGCTGCGCATCGCGTTCGCGCCCCTGCACGGCGACCACGGCGACGTCCTGCGCGCCAACTTCCGCGCGCAGGTCACCGAACGCCTGGCCGCCCGCCTCGCCGGCCCCGACGCGGGGATCCGTGCCGAACTCGCCGTCGCCACCGTGCTCGGCCTCGGCGTGATGTTCGGCATCGCCCGCGGGAACGAGCTCAGGGCGGCGCCGATCGAGCGGATCGTGGAGCGGTACGGGCCGACCGTGCAGGCCCACCTGGACGGCCCCTGACCGTTCCGGACCGCCCCGGCCGTCCGCCCCCGACCGTCCGCCCCTAGGGGAACAGCCGCCCGTGCAGCGGTGCGCGGAACACCCGGTGCGGGTCCAGCCGTTCCAGCACGGCCGCCGCCTCCTCCCACGCGCCGCCGAAGGACTCCGGCACCGCCGTGCCGAGCACGTCCGCGTCACTCCACGCGGCCTGGTCCGTGTACGCCCAGCCCTTCGACCATTCCACCCGGGTGCGGGCGTGCGTGCCGTCGTACGTCGACAGCAGGAACCGCTCCAGCTCGCGGTAGAACGCGTCGGCGTACGGCGTTCCCGGCAGCGTCAGCACGTCCAGCCAGACGGCCGTGTCCCACTCGGGGTGGTCCGGGTCGGGCCGCAGCGCGGAGAGCGAGGGCGCCACGGCGCCGGTGTGTCCGGCCTCCGCCGGATCGTCGAGTCCGGTCACCCGGATCTCCACCGACCCGTTGACGGGGAAGCGCCCCAGAGCGGCGTACGCGCTCAGCCGCTCACGGTAGAAGGACGTGAACTCGTGGACGACACGCTGGACCTGGTCCCGCCCGGTCAGGACCGCGTACCCGTTGGCGTGCACCCGCAGGGTGGTCGGCCTGATGTACAGCAGCGTGTTCTTGGACGGCCCCCAGATGTCCGCCGACAGGGTCGCCACGAGCCCGAGCGCGGCCACGTCGAACTGCGCGTTGCCGAACACCGGCGCCAGGTACCAGGCGGCGTCCGAGACCATCCGCCCGGCCAGGTCCGCCACCGGCTTCGGCACGTTGTCGGAGAAGGGGTACGGGTACGGGGACGTCACGCGCCGCGAGGTGAGCGGCCGGGTCGGTTCGACGGACCACACCTTGAGCCAGGGAAACTCGGTGAACGCGAACCAGATGGCCTCGACCCGCCCCTCGGCCGCCAGGAAGTCCGCCAGGCTCCGCCCGTCGGCGCCGGGCGCGGCGAACAGTTCCGTCGCCGCGATGTCCGTACGGCTCACGCACCGCAGGTTGCTGTTCGCCCCCACCCGCAGCACCACCTCGGTGACCAGCGACCGCCCGAGATGCGTGAGCAGCGCGGCGCAGTCCGCCTCGTCGCGGCGGTACGTCCGCAGGACGTAGGCCCCGCTGTCCGCGTCCCACACCACGGCCGTGAGGGAGAGCACGCGGTTGCTGAGCGAGCCGTACGTCTGTCCGGGCAGCCGTCGCTCGCCCTGTGCCGGTACGGCCGTGCCGTGGGCGTCGACGGCGAGGGCGCCGCCCAGGGTGAGGTCGCCGGGGGCCGGTGCGGCGGTGACGCCGAGACCGTGCCCTTCGAGGTAGGTCAGCAGGGCCTCCAGCGTGACCCCCGTCCCCGCACGCACCGCGTCGGCCGATTCCAGGGCCAGGCCGGTCAGGTGCGCGGCCGTGTCGACGAGCAGGACCGGTGACTCCGCTGCCAGGCCCTCCGGGACCGTCAGCGGCGACCAGCCGTGCGAGGCGCCCCGTGGCCGGACGGTCCAGCCGTGCCGCCAGGCCCAGTTGACGACGTCCACCGCCTGGGCGGGGTCGCCGGGCGCGCAGGCCCACAGACCGGTGACGGTGATCTCGCCGTCCCAGTTGCGGTACGCCGTACGGGAGAGGGGCACGTCCGGAGGGAAGTCCGGCAGCTCCTGCGCCGCGACGGCCGGATCGGCGGCCACCAGGACAGGCGCGCCGAGCAGGGCGGCGGCCGCGGTGCCCAGGAGGCCACGACGGGTCCAGGAGGGGTCTCCCGGCTGATGGTTGCTCACTGAACGATCAGTCACGCGTTCACGGTAGGGGCCCGTCCGCGTGTACGGCCGCCGTGTCGAACAGCGTCACTCGTGCGGGTGAAATATTCGCCGGTGGCGGCCCGGAGCGGCCCGTTCCGCACCAGGTCACGGCGGATGACAGACTGACGTCATGGACGAGCGCGAATTCGGTAGGTCTGGTCAGCACGCATCCGTCGTCGGTCTCGGCACCTGGCAACTGGGCGCCGACTGGGGAGACGTCGACGACAAGGAGGCCCTGACCGTTCTGGAGGCGGCGGCCGAGTCGGGGGTGACCTTCTTCGACACCGCCGACGTCTACGGCGACGGACGCAGCGAGCAGACCATCGCCGCCTTCCTGAGCGGCCGGCCCGACCTGCACGTGCTGGTCGCTACCAAGATGGGCCGCCGCGTCGACCAGATCCCCGAGAACTACGTCCTGGACAACTTCCGCGCCTGGAACGACCGCTCCCGCCGCAACCTCGGCGTCGACCGCATCGACCTGGTGCAGCTGCACTGCCCGCCCACCCCGGTCTACTCCAGCGACGAGGTCTTCGACGCCCTCGACACCCTCGTCGAGGAGGAGCGCATCGCCCACTACGGCGTCAGCGTCGAGACCTGCGCCGAGGCCCTCACCGCGATCGCCCGGCCGGGCGTGGCGAGCGTGCAGATCATCCTCAACCCGTTCCGTCTGAAGCCCCTCTACGAGGTGCTCCCGGCGGCCCGCGAGGCCGGCGTGGGCATCATCGCCCGCGTCCCGCTCGCCTCCGGCCTGCTCTCCGGCAAGTACACCAAGGACACCGTCTTCCCGGAGAACGACCACCGCGCCTACAACCGGCACGGCGAGTCCTTCGACCAGGGCGAGACGTTCTCCGGCGTCGACTACGCCACCGGCGTCGAGGCGGCCGTCGAGTTCGCGGCCCTCGCGCCCGAGGGGTACACCCCGGCCCAGCTGGCGCTGCGCTGGATCGTCCAGCAGCCGGGCGTGACCACCGTCATCCCGGGCGCCCGCTCGCCCGAGCAGGCCCGCGCCAACGCCGCCGCCGCCAAGCTCCCGGAGCTGACCGAGGAGACCCTCGCGGCGGTCCGTGACCTCTACGACCGGCGCGTCAAGGAGCAGGTCGAGGGACGCTGGTAGCCGGAAACGGGACGGCGGACCGAGAAATCCGCCGTTCACGGGGTACTCGCCTGGGAAGAGGGGACCGACCACTCGAACCGGGAGGACAGCACACGTGACGGACACGGCGGCGAAGGCCGAGGAGCGTACGGGGCGGGACGAGACCGAAGAGGAGAGAGCCGACCGGATGTGGGGGGAGCTCATCCAGGAGATCCGCGTCGCCCAGACGGGTGTACAGATCCTCTTCGGCTTCCTGCTGACCGTCGTGTTCACCCCGCGCTACGCGGACCTGCAACACGTCGACAAGGTCATCTACATCGTGACCGTGGTCCTGGGTGCCTGCGCGACGGGCGCCCTCATAGGTCCCGTCTCGCTGCACCGCCTGGTCTCCGGGCGGCGGGTCAAACCGCAGGCGGTGCAGTGGGCGTCCCGGCTGACCTTCGTCGGCCTGCTCCTGCTGCTCTGCACGATGACCGCCTCGCTGCTGCTGATCCTGCGCGTGGCCACCCACGACGCGTTCGTGCCCTATCTCGTCGCGGGTGTGGTCGCGTGGTACGCGCTGTGCTGGTTCGTGCTGCCGCTGTGGACCCGGCGCCGCTACACGACCGGCTGAGTCACCCGACGCGCAGGGACGGGCCGGCTTCCGGCGCGGTGCCCCGGGCACCGCGCAGCGCGCTGATACAGCTGCCGATCGCCTGCCGGAGCTCCTCCAGCTGCTGGACCATGTCGTCCTCGTAGAACTCCTGCGCGTCGACGTCGTCGAAGGTGAGCTCCTCGAACACCTTCGTCGCCCGCTGGAGGCTGCTGTAGAACTTCGTGCGCCGCTCCTGGACGCGCAGTTCGGGGTCGGCCTCGACGGTCTCCACGACCAGGCTCTTCATCGTGTCGTAGGCATCGCTCGCCCACTCGCCGGCGTCCTCGTCGTCGTTCAGCTCGTCGAGCAGCGAGAGGTGCCGCTCGGCCTCCTGGCGCAGCTCGGCCGGCGCGTCGAGCATCTGCCCGGCGGGCGTCTTGATCTGGCCGGACTCGGCGATCTGACGCACGTACCCGATGCGGTCGGCCGAGCGGCTCTCGCTGGCCACGGCCTTCTTCAGGTCGTCGGTACGGACCACGTCCCTGGCCAGCTCGGTCTGGAGTTCCGGGTCCTCCTTGATGCGGTCCAGGAGGGCGGCGCGGGCCGCCCGGGCGGTGGAGGGGTCGGCGAGGATCGCGGCGCGCAGGGCCGTGGGGTTCTCCGCGACCTCCAGCGCCTTCGTCGGACGGATGCCCTCGGCCTCGGCGGCCTCCGCGATGGCGGTACCGCGCTCGGACGTGGCACTGGACCGCGAGACGTAGTAGGTCAGCCACACCTCCGCGTCCGGCAGCTCGACCTCCTGGCCCGGCGCGAGCTCCTCGAAGTGCGGGACGAGAGCGTCGTCGGCGGCCCGGTCCCAGGCCTTGTAGTACCGCATGACGCGGTCGGGGGAGCAGCCGGCCAGCTCGGCGAACTCCTTCGCCGACACCTTCGGCGTCTCGTCCGCGCCCTGCCCGCCCGGCCGGACGCTGCGCGCGACCATCAGGCCGAAGGCCCAGCCGCCGGTCCGTGCGTAGACCCCGAACTCACGGGCGTCCCGCGCGACGAGATCGGACAGGGGCGCGGGGGACATCTCGGCGGGCGCGCCGGCGGGCGTCTCGGGCAGGTCGATCGCCAGGGTCACGGAACGACTCTCCTCTGCGGGCTGCTGAACGTAGGATCGGCACCACGAAAGTGCAGAACGGCAGCCTATATGCACCGCTTGGCAAGCCTTTGCCGGACCCGCGTGCGGCCCGGGCCGTCCGTCAGCCGAAGGCGTCGCGCAGCGCGGGGAGCAGGGTCTTCTCCGACCAGTCCAGGTAGGCGTGCTGGGTGTCCCCGCCGATCTGCACCAGGGCGACCTCCGTGAACCCGGCCTCGGCATAGGGACGTACGGCCTCGACGAAGTCGTCCGGGTCGTCGCCACAGGGGATCGAGGCGGCGACGTCGTCCGGCCGCACGAACCGGGTCGCCGCGTCGAAGGAGTCCGGGTGGGGCAGTTCGGAGTTCACCTTCCAGCCGCTGCCGAACCAGCGGAACTGGTCGTGCGCCCGCTGCACGGCCGCGTCCCGGTCGCGGTCGTGGCAGACCGGAAGCTGGCCCACGCGCGGCTTGCCCGCGCCGCCGTGGCGGTCGAACGCCGCGAGCAGGTCGGCCTCGGGTTCGGTGGCGATCACGAGGTCGGCCAGCCGTCCGGCGAGTGCGCACGAGCGCTCACCGGAGACGGCGATGCCGATCGGCGGCGGCTCGTCGGGCAGGTCCCACAGCCGGGCCGAGTCCACGTCGTAGTGGGTGCCGTGCCGTGTCACGTGGTCGCCCTCGAACAGCGCGCGGATGATCTCCACGGCCTCTTCGAACATCTCGTGCCGCACGTCCACGGAGGGCCAGCCGCCGCCCACCACGTGTTCGTTGAGGTTCTCGCCGGAGCCCAGGCCCAGCCGGAAGCGGCCCCCGGACAGCAGCTGCATCGTCGCGGCCTTCTGCGCCACCACCGCCGGGTGGTAGCGAAAGGTCGGACACGTCACGTACGTCATCAGCGGAATGCGTGACGTGGCCTGGGCGGCGGCGCCGAGCACGCTCCACGCGTACGGCGCGTGGCCCTGGGAGCGCAGCCACGGAAAGTAGTGGTCCGAGGTCACCGAGAAGTCGAAACCCGCCTCCTCGGCCCGCACCACATGGTCGACGAGGTCACGAGGGCCGGCCTGTTCGGTCATCATCGTGTATCCGATTTGCACCATGAGGCCCGAGTCCCCGGCCGCCGGACGGGGAAACGGGTGCCCCCGACGGAAAAGACCGTCGATCGTCACCGGACGTCCGGGGGAGGATGCGGGGATGAGCGCCCGCCCGCTGCCTTCGAGTCCCCCGTCCGCCCAGGGCGTCGACGCCACCGGCGTTCTCGCCTTTCTCGACGCCGTGGAGGCGGCCGAGGCGATCGAGCCCCACGGTCTGATGATCCTGCGCCACGGCCGCGTCGTCGCCGCCGGATGGTGGGAGCCGTACACCTCCGACCGGCTCCACCTGCTGTACTCGCTCAGCAAGAGCTTCACGTCCACGGCCGTCGGGATGGCCGTCGCCGAGGGGCTGATCGGCCTCGACGACCCCGTGCTGTCGTACTTCCCGGAGCTCGACGCGGACATCACCGACCCGCGCAGCCGCGCGATGCTGGTGCGGCACGTGGCGGCGATGGCGAGCGGGCACCGGGAGGAGACGTACGACCGGGCGCACGCGCTCGATCCCGACGACCTCGTGCGGGGCTTCCTGCTGCTGCCGCCGGACCGCGACCCGGGCACCGTGTTCGCTTACAACCAGCCCGCCACCTTCGCGCTCGCCGCGATCGTGCGGCGCGTCACCGGGGAGTCGCTGACCTCGTATCTGCGGCCGCGCCTGCTGGATCCGCTCGGTATCGGCGAGATCGCCTGGCTGACCGACCGGTCCGGCCGTGAACTCGGTTTCAGCGGGCTGCACGCCACCACCGACGCGATCGCCCGACTGGGGCAGCTGTACCTGGACGGCGGTGTCTGGGAGGGCGAGCGGCTGCTGTCCGAGGAGTGGGTGGCCGAGGCGACCCGCGCGCACACGGCGACGGCGGCCCCCGCGACGGCCGAAGCGGACCGCACGGACTGGGAGCGCGGCTACGGCTTCCAGTTCTGGCGCTCCCGGCACGGCTACCGGGGCGACGGGGCCTACGGCCAGTTCTGCGTGGTCCTGCCCGAGCAGGACGCCGTGCTCGCCATGACGGCGGCGACGAACGACATGCAGGCCGTGCTCTCCCTCGCCTGGGAGCATCTGCTGCCCGCGTTCCGGCCACGACCGGCGGCCGGCCGGGAGGACGCCGACGCGGCCCTCGCGCGGCGCCTGGCGCACCTCGCGCTGCCCCCCGCTCCCGGCGCGCCCGCGCCACCCGGGCGGGGCGACGTGTGGTCGGGCGCCGGGTTCACCCCGCGCGGCGGTGTCTGCGCCGACCAGCCGGGACTGACCCGGGCCGTCGTCACCGAGGGCACCGACGGCTGGACCCTGACTCTCGTCGAGCAGCCGGGTGACCGGCGGCTGGAGCTGCCCCTGGGATCCGACGGCCGGCGGACGGGCGAGGGATCGCCGCCCACCGCGGTCGGTGGCGGCTGGACCGACGCGGGCACCCTCGCGGTGCACATCGTGTTCCTCGAGACCCCGCACCGCCTGCGGGTGACCTGCTCGCTCGCCGACGGCACGTTCACCGCCCGCTGGGACACCACGCCGCTGCACGGCGGCCCGCTCCGTTCCCTGCGCGCCCCTCGCCGGACGGCGCGGTCAGGCGGCTGAACCCGGGCTGAAGGTCCGCAGGAACGTGTCCAGGGCCTCGCGGTTGGCGCTCTTGCCCCAGTCCGCGGCGGGCGTCGTCCAGCGCAGGGAGAAGCTGCGGTGCCCGCCGAGCAGGAAACCGCGGCCGAACGTGCGCACCCGGGTGCCGTCGAGGTCCATGAGCCACTCCATGTCGGCGGCCTTGTACCCCTGGTACGTCGTCGCCTCGATGTCGCCGAGCCTGCGGAAGCCGTCCTCCTTCTTCAGGCCGGGCTCGACGTCCTCCCGCCAGACGGCCACCGGGTCCGGTCCGGCGCTCTCGCTGTAGGTCACCGCGAGCGTGCGAGGATCGCCGGTCGCGCCGAAGGTGACGCGATACGCCCCGTCGGCGCGTTTGGTCTCCAGCGGCTTCCAGCCCGCGGGCAGCGCGACGGAGAAGCCCTGGGGCGCCCGGAACACGCGGTAGCCCTCGGGGAGGGCGTCGGCGGCGGGCGCCGAGGGGGAGGGCTCGGGGGATTCGCTCGGCGACGGGCTGCCCGGCGCCGGCTGGGCCGGTGCCGTCCCGTCCGGCGGGGTCGGGGTCGGCGTCGAGGACGCTCTTTCGCCGGAGTCGTCGCCGGGCGCCGCGGCGGACGCCGACGGCCGGGCCTGCGTGCCGCCCCCCGCGGTGTCGTCGCCGTCGGGGAGCTGGTGGGTCACGGCGAGAGCGGCGGCCGCCACGGTGACGACGGCCAGCGCCGTGCCGGCCGCCATGGCCCGGCCGCTCCACCGCGGACCGACGTACCGGGCGGCGGCGCAGGCACGCTTCAGCCGGGGAGTCTGCATGACGGCGTGCGGGTCCTCGTCCAGCACCCGGGCGAGGGACTGGCGTACCACGGTTCTGGTCAGCCGCTCCCGGGAGTCCTTGCGCAGCAGCCCCTGCACGGTCGGGGTGAGCGACCCGGCCCGCAGCGGCGTGCGCAGGGGCAGCCGGTCGACGCCCTTCAGCGTGCTCTCGGGGCGGTCCCGGTCCCGGTACGGCGGCCGTCCCTCGACCATCGTGTACAGGATGGCGCCCAGCGCCCACAGGTCGGCCGCCGGGCCGATCCGGTCGTCCCGGGCCTGCTCGGGGGAGGCGTACGCCGGGGCCGCCACCCGGGGGGCGAGGGTCGCGCCCGCCAGCCCGAACCCGGTGAGGACGAGGGGGCCCCGGGTCCGCACGAAGATCTGACCGGGGCTCAGCTCGCCGTGGGTGATGCCCTCACCGTGCGCGACCTCGAGCACGTCGAGCAGCTGCAGCCCGATCGACGCGGCCTTGGCCGGACTGAACGCCCCCTTCTGCTCGAGGAGTTGACTGAGCGGCAGGCCATCGATCCACTCGGTGACGGTCCACAGGGAACCCGCCTCCTCCACGGCGTCGACGACCGCCGCGATCCGGCCGGGACACAGTCGCGCCATCGTCTCCGACATGCGCAGGACCCGGTCGGCGGCCTGGCGGGCCTTCTCCTCGCCCTGGCCGGCCGGCAGTCCGATTCCGGTGACCAGGCAGGGCCGGGCCGTCCCGGTGTCCTCGACGTACTCGCCGTACCAGCCGACGCGGTTCGTCTCCTGGTGGACGACGTCGAGCAGCCGGTACCTCCCGGCGACCAACTCGTTCGTGGAGACGTGCGTCTTGACCATGGCCATCCCTCGCTGAACCGCCGGCACTCACCTTTCCCAGTGGTACGACCGGCGTGAGGGGGTCCGTTCAATTGCGGCGCAACTCCGGTGTGATTCCTGTCTTTTATTCAAAAAGGGCGCGCCGCTTTGGTCCGAGTGGGCGTAGGGGAAAAGGGAATTGCCGGGGGTCGTCCTGGGCCCGTCCTGCGGTGTAACCAGCGGTAAACAGGCCGGGCGGGGTTCGTCGAGGTTCCCCGGAACGGCCATCCGGACCGCGACGCATTCCTGCTCGGAGGCCTTCCCCGCGCTTTTCCCGACGCGGCCGAGTCGCCTTGCCGCAACGCTCCGGCCGGGGTCACCGGAACATCGTTCCGGGAACGGACGGGCCGGGTCACAGGTCCCGGCGTACCGCGAAGCCGACCAGGGAGCGCAGGTCCCGGACGGCACCGGCGGACAGCGGGGCATCCGCCAGTGCCGATTCGGCGGCGGCGACCTGCCGGCCCGCCTCGGCGAGCGCCGCCGCACGGCCCCCCGCCGCCTCGACGAGCACCGCCGCCTCACCCGGGTCGCCGTCCCGCTCCAGGACCACGGCCAGCCGACGCGCGGCGGGACCGGGCGAGTCCAGCGCGGCCAGCACGGGGAACGTCTTCTTCCGCTCGCGCAGATCGCCGTGGACGGGCTTGCCGGTGACCGCCGGGTCGCCCCAGATGCCCAGCACGTCGTCGACCACCTGGAACGCGACCCCCAGATGCCGCCCGGCCCGGTCCAGCGCGGCCGCCGCGGCCGGGGACGCGCCGCCCAGCACCGCCCCCAGCGCGGCCGCACAGCCGAGGAGGGCACCGGTCTTGCCCTCGGCCATCGCCCGGTAGGCGTCCGGCCGCACCCGTCGCGGCCCCGACCAGGGCCGCGTGGCGAACAGCAGGTCGTCGGCCTGCCCGCGGACGAGGTCCCCGAGAGCGGCGGACAGCAGACGGACCGCGTCGGCGCCGGCCGGGGGCGGCTGGAGCGCGAGGGTCTCCACCGCCAGGGCGAACAGGGCGTCACCCGCCAGGACCGCCGGTCCCGTGCCGTACGCCTTCCACACCGTCGCCCGCCCCCGCCGGGTCGGGTCGCCGTCCATGATGTCGTCGTGGAGCAGTGAGAAGGCGTGCACCAGCTCGACCGCCACCGCCGCGGGCACCCCGGCCCGCGCGGGCGCGCCGGCCGCCTCGGCGCCGAGTATGGCGAGGGCCTGCCGTATCCCCTTCCCTCCCGACCCGGCCGCGGGCACCCCGCCGACCCCGCACCAGCCGAAGGAGTAGCCGGCCATCTCGCCCACCCAGGGGTGCGACCGCCCGACGGCCTCCATGAGCGCCGGGCGCACCAACGCCCGGCAACGGGCCAGGACCTGGGGAGCGGGGGACCGCGTCGCGGTGGCTTCCCGCACCGTCGCGCCGAACGCGGTCACCGGCCGACCGCCGCCCGCTCGGCGGAAACCCTGGCCGTGGGTGCGGGTGCGGGTGCGGGTGCCGGTGCGGGTGCTGGAGTCGGTGCCGGCGTGAGGGCGGAGGCCGACGTCGGTGTCGAGGTGAGGTCGGATGCCGGTGTCGGCTTCTCCGGAGGGGCCGCCTCGATTCCCAGCTCGGTCTGTGCCCGGGCGACCATCTCCCGAGCGTGCCGCAGGCCGATGCGCTCCAGCTCCCTCGCCAACGCGGCCAGGTCGGCGGCCGTCTCACCCCGCTCGCGGCCCAGCCGGTCCAGGGACTTCGTCAGGCCGAGCCGGGAGAGGGCCTCGCCGCGGGGCTCGCCCATCGCGCGGAACTCGCCGAGCGCCTGCGTGTACAGCTGCCGGGCCTCGCGGTAACGCCCGGCCCGGTAAAGGACGTTGCCGCGCATCTTGTGGTTGTAGGCCAGCGCGCCGGACAGGTTCATCGCGCGGCAGGACTCCTCGGCCTCCGTCAGCAGGCCGAGCGCGCGTTCGGTGTCCCCGTCCCGTGCGGACACGATGTCGGCCAGCCCGCGCAGCGCCCAGGCGTGACCGCGGCGGTCCTCGGCGCCCTCGGCGATCCGCGCCGCCTCGTCGAAGAGGGCGTACGCCGTGTCGTGGTCGCCGGAGTTGCGGCGCATCTGCGCGATGCCCTCCAGCGCCCACACCGTGTGCCGTGCCTCGCCGCGCCTGCGCGCCTCCGCCAGCAGTTGCTCGTGCAGCCGGCCCACGGCCTCGTAGTCGCCCTGGATGCGTCCGGTCTCCGCCAGCCCGGCCAGCGAGTAGCCGCGTACGACGATGTCGCCGCCCCGCTCGCCCAGTTCGGCCGCCAGCCCGAGGAGCCGCCAAGCCAGCGGGAAGGCGCCCCGCTGCCGGGCCAGGGTGCCGCCGCTCCACAGGGCCCAGGCCATCGCGGCGACGTCCCCGGCGTCCCGGGCCGCCCGGTAACTCGCCTTCCAGGCCCGGTCGGCCTCCCGCACCTGCCCCAGCCGCCGGTGCGCCTCGGCGACCGCGAGCCCCGAGCGGGCCGCCTCGCCGTGTTCCCCGGACCGCTCGGCCTCCCGCAACCGCTCGGTGCCGGCGGCCAGCACGTCCTCCAGCGAGGAGTTCACGGACAGGGTGGTGAGAGCGCCCTGGTACTCCGGGGCGAATGCCTTGCCGTACATCGGTTCCCTTCGGCAGACCACCGGGGTATCCACGTATGCACTCTGTGTATACACGGTGGGGATAGTGCGGTGTGCTGCCGGTCAAGACGTGGGCACGGTGAGCGGGGTTGCCTGTGAGGCGTAGATCACTCCGGGGGCCGACGGGGCGTCAGGCGCCGAAGAGCTGGGTCCAGTAGGTGCCCGAGGGGCCACCGCCCGCGAAGCCGACGCCGATGTGGGTGAAGTCCGGCTGGAGGATGTTCGCCCGGTGCCCGGGGCTGTTCATCCAGCCCTCCACCACCTCGGCGGGCGAGCGCTGGCCGCAGGCGATGTTCTCCCCGATGGTCCGCCGGGCCGAACCCGCGGCCGCTGCCCGGTCCCAGGGCCGGCTCCCCTCGGGCGAGGTGTGGGAGTAGAAGGCGCGTGCCGCCATGTCCGCGGTGTGCGCCTGCGCCGCCGTGGTCAGCGGGGGATCGACGGCCAGGGCGCGCAGCCCGGCCCGCGCCCGTTCACGGTTGGTGAGGGCGACGACCTCGGCGGCGGTGCGGACCAGGCCGTCCGGGGTGAACGGGCTCGCCCACAGGGCCGTCCAGTAGATCTCGCCGGTGCGTGTGTCGGTGGCCCGGGCCACCGCGGTGTGCGTGAACGCGGGGTCGTGCAGGGTCCGCCGGGGCTGGTCCGTGCGCAGGCAGTACGCGACGAACTCGGCGGTGGTGCGGGGCCCGGAGACCAGGTGCTCGCCGACGGCGAGATACCGGTATCCGGCGGACGTGACCCGCTGGTGCACCGAGACGCCGTCCGCGCCCACGGCGGCGAGCCGCCCCGCCGCGGCCTGGGCGGCCGCGTGCCCCCGGGCCGCCGAGGCGAGGCGGCCGTCGAGGGACACGGGCGGCGAACCGGCCGTGCGGCGAGCGGGGTTGACCAGGGCGAGGAAGCCCTCGGGATCGGAGCCGTGCCCGCTTTCCAGCCTGTGCTCGCCATCCCGGCCTAGCCCGCCATCCCGGCCTTGCCCGCCATCCCGGCGGTGCTCGCCATCCCGGCGGTGCCCGAAGTCCTGGCTGTGGCTGTGCGGTGGTCCCGTGGTGGCCCGTCCTTCCGTGGTCGGGCTGTTCTCCGTCAGGACGTCCACCCCGAAGTCCCGGGCCAGCCCCGCCAGTCCGTCCGCGTACCCCTGGCCGATCGCCCGTAGTTTCCAGTCGGCGCCGCGCCGGTAGAACTCCGCGAGCAGCAGCACCGTCTCGCCCTGCGTGGCGGGTGGCGTGAACCGGGCCAGTACGCGGCCCGGCGCGTCGGTGACGTGCAGTGTCGGCAGGGGCAGACGGGCCAGGGGCGTGCCCGGCTCGGCGGCGCCGACGACCACCGTGACGCGGGTGGCGCCGTCTCGCAGCCTGTGGGGCTCCAACGTCAGAGTGTCGCCCCGCAGCCGGGCTCCCGGTGCCGTCGGCTGGTTGTAGAACACGAAGTCGGCGTCGCCCCTGACCTTGCCGCTGTCGTCCGTGACGAGTGCGCAGACGTCGTAGGGGCCGGGCACCCGGACGGCCAGGGCGCCACCCGGGAGGGGCAGGTTGCCCCCGGGAACCAACACGTTCATCCTGCCGCCCCGCTGTCGTCCTGGAGGCCCCGCCGCGGGCCTGTCCGGACAACGGGCGACGAGCCCCCGGGGTTCCTCGCACGTAACGGCACTCCACGGCACGCACCGCACACACCCCTCCGCAACCGCACGCCTGCCCGGCCGTACCCCCGTGCGGGCCGCCGGGATCAGCCCGACGCGCCGAGCTCCGGCTCGAGCAGCCGCTCGCGGTAGGCGATCGCCACGGCCTCCGTACGGCTCGCCGCGCTCAGCTTGGCGAGGATGTTGGAGACGTGGACGCTCGCCGTCTTGCCGCTGATGAACAGTTCCTCACCGATCTGCCGGTTGCTGCGGCCGAGCGCCAGCAGCCGCAGGACGTCCCGCTCCCGGGCCGTCAGGGCGACGGGACCGCCCCGGGCGGCCGACCCGGCGTCCGTGAGGCGACCGCGCCGGACCAGGTCGTCCGCCCGCGCCAGCAGGGGCGTCGCCCCCAGCCGGACGGCGGTCTCCCGGGCGGCGCGGGCCTCGGTCGCCGCCTCCTCCCGCCGGCCGTTCGCCAACAGGGCCTGGGCGTACCGCAGTCGGCAGCGGGCGAGCTCGTAGGTGTCGCCCTGGCCGAAGGCCGCCACCGCCCTGTCCCAGGCCGCCGGGTCCGGTCCGGTGGTGGCCCACGCCCACTCGGCCTCCGCGCGGGCCAGCCAGGCACGCCCCTCCGGGCCCTGCGGCACGCCGGTCGCACCCCGCAGGGCCACCGCCCGCGCCGGTTCCAGCAGTTCCGTCGCGACCGCCGCCCACCGGTCGGCCGCCGCCGTGTCACCACCGCGCCGTGCCCCGGCCGCCGCCTCGGCGACCGCCGTGAGGGCGAGCGCGGTGAGCCGGACGGTGACGTCCGGGAGCGTGCCGGCGTCGTCCGTGAGCGCCTCGACCGAGGACCGCAGCCGGGTCACCGCCTCCTCGGCGTCACCCCGCTGTGCCGCCGCGTCGGTCAGCACGATGCCCGCGACGAGCGCCGCCATCCAGTCGAAGCGCCCGTCGAGCAGGGCCCGGGCCCGGTCGGCGACGCCCTTGTCGCCGCGCGCGAGCCCCACGTACAGGGCGGGTCCCACCGCGTATCCCCCCGACGCCGGCAGCACCGCCAGGTCGGTCGTCGCCGTCCGCAGACACTCGTCCCAGCGGCCGAGCGTGTAGAGCACCAGCAACTGGAGGTAGCGCATCTCCAGCGGATACGGCGAGGACAGGAGCCCCGCCCGGCGGGCGCGGTCCAGCCCCTCGGCCAGCCAGGGCAGGCACTCCGCCGGTTCTCCGGCCTCGTAGGCGCCGATGGCCAGGGTGAACAGGGCCCGCATCTCCACCGGCGCGTTGCCGCCGCGGCGCGCCAGTTCACGGGCCTCCGTCAGCCGTGCGCGGCCCTCGGCGGAGCGGCGGCCGTCGCCCTCGAGGTTGGCCAGCGACACCAGGAGGTCGGCACGCGCGTCCGTCAGGTCGAGTTGCTCGGCGGCGCGCAGTGCCCGGCGCGCGACCCGCAGGGCGGTGGCGGAGTCGCCCACCTGACGGGCGGCCAGAACATGTGTGGCGGCGGCCCACACCCAGGTCGGCGACGGCGGTTCGGCGGGGATCATCGCCAACGCCTCGCTGCTGTAGGCGAACGCGGCCGTCAGACTGTCGACGCCCATGAGGGTGCCGGCCAGCGCGTACCGCACACGTGCGGCGAGTTCGGAGTCTGCGTCCTGGCCGACGCCCGCGAGCGCGGCCCTGGTCAGGGAGACCGCGCGGTGCGCCTCCCCGGCGTGCGCGGCCGCCGCGGAGGCGCGCAGCATCAGCGTGACCCGGTCGGTCCCCTCACCCGACGGAAGGGCCGTCGCGGGCACCGACTCCCAGAGGTCGAGCAGGGCTTCCAGGTGGCGCAGCTCCTCGGCGGGTGCGCCGACCCGCCGGGCGTGGTCGGCGGCCTCCAGCGAGGCGGCGAGGGCCTCGCCCAGGTCATGGCTCTCGCGGTAGTGGTGGGCGCGCTCCGCCGCGGTCTCGGCGCGGTGGCCCCGGCCCGCCAGCAGCGCGGCGAACGCCCCGTGCAGCCGCGACCGTTCACCCGGCAGCAGATCCGCGTACACCGCCTCGCGCGCGAGGGCGTGCCGGAAGGCGTACGCGCCGTCCCCGCCCGCGACCAGGAGCTGATGACCGACGGCCTCCCGCAGTGCCGACTCCAGCTCGTCCTCGGGGAGCCCGACGGCGTCCCGCAGCAGGTCGTGGTCCACGCGCCGGCCGGCGACGGCGGCGGTCCGCAGCACCTGCTGGGCGGTGTCGGGGAGTTGCTCGACGCGGATGAGGAGGAGGTCGGCCAGTCCGCTGGGCATCCCGCCGGCCTCCGTGTCCGTGGCCGCCAGCAACTCTTCCGCGTAGAAGGCATTGCCCTCGGCGCGCTCCACGATGCGGCGCACCGTGGCGTCCGGCAGCGGCCGGTCCTCCAGGGCGCGTAGCAGTCGCGCGACCTCGGCGTCCGCCAGCGGCCGCAGCTCCAGCCGGTCCACGGCCGGCAGCCGCACCAGCTCCGCGAGCAGCGGGCGCAGCGGGTGCCGGCGGTGCAGGTCGTCCGCGCGGTATGAGGCCAGGACGACGAGCCGGGGACCGGAACCGGTGCCCGAGGGCCGCTGGAGGAAGCCGCGGCTGAGCAGGAAGCGCAGCAGATCCCGGGAGGACTGGTCGGCCCAGTGCAGGTCCTCCAGGACGAGGACCAGCGGCGTGACGTCCGACAGGTCGGCGAGCAGTGCCGCCATGCCCTCGAACAGCCTCAGCCGGCCTTCCCCGGCGCCGGGCCGCGGGGCGGGATCCGCGTCGTCCCGCGCGGAACGCGTGTCCGCGCCGAGCAGCCGGTCGACCAGGGGGTGCGCGGCGAGGACGGCGGCGAAGCGCTCTTCGGCGGCGAGCAGGCCCAGGATCTCGGTGAACGGCAGATAGGGCAGCCCCACGTCCCCGAGGTCGACGCAGTGCCCGGTGAGCACGGTCATGCCGGTGCGGGCCGCGCGCGCGGCGACCTCGTCCAGCATCCGGGTCTTGCCCACGCCGGCGTCCCCGGCGATCACCACCGCGCGCGACTCACCGCCCCGGGCGCGCTCCAGCACGCCGGAGAGCCGGGCGAGTTCCTCTTCCCGGCCGATGAACGGAGTGGCGAACACGGTCTGCGACACGGCTCCATCCTGGCACGCGCCACCGACAACGCGGCCCGCGACCAGGAACGGAGCCCTGCCGGGACGATCTCGACGGCCCGGCCGCGACGACGTGGTCGCGACGGCCCGGTCTCCGTGCCCCGGTCTCCGCGCCCCGGCCTCACTGGTGCAGGGACCGCGCCCAGTCCTCGGGCACCCGATCGGCCGGGCCCGGCACGGGCTGGTCCGCGGGGTGGGCGGCCGGCGGGGCGAGCTCGGGTCCGGACTCGTACAGCTCGTCGGTGGAGTAGTCCCAGAACCACTCCTCGCCCGGCTCGAAACTGCGGACCAGGGGATGCCCGGTCGCCTTGTAATGGGCGGTGGCGTGCTGCGAGGGCGAGGAGTCGCAGCAGCCGACATGGCCACAGCTCGCGCATCGCCGCAGGTGGAACCACCAGCCGCCCGCCGCGTCGCACTCCACGCAGCCGGCGCCGCTGGGCGGGACGCTCGGGTCGATCGCGTCTACGTCGGTCATCGGGGCTCCTCGGAGGTCTGGGGGTCCGTCTCTGCATCATGCCAAGCGGGACCGACCATGCGCGTACGCGCGGCCCCGGGTCCTACGACGATGCCCGTCGCGCGATGTCCGCGGGGGAGCCGGAGACGGCGCTCAGGGGCAGCAGGTGGGGGCGTTTCGCGGTGCGGCCGTCGCCGGAGGACCGGCCGCGCAGCCGGCGTCCGAGCCAGGGCCCGAGGAACGCGGCGGCCCACCGCAGTTCGGTTCCCGCGGCCTGCCAGCCCGCGGGGGCCGTCCGTGGCGGCAGGGGGAGCGTCCAGGCGTCGTCGCTTCCGGGCAGGCCGATGGCCTGTGCGACGGCCGCGGCGATGCGCTCGTGGCCGAGCGGGCTGGCGTGCAGTCGGTCCGCGCTCCACAGCCGTGGGTCCGTGGTGACGGCATGTCGGCCGGTCTCGGCGACCGCGACCCCGTGACGGGCGGCCGCGCTGCGGATGTGGCTGTTGAGGGCGAACACGCGGGACCTGAGGGGCCGGGCGAGCGGCGCGACCTTGCCCACGTCGGGGAAGGTCAGCGTCACCACGTGGGCCCCGGCGGCCGTCAGCGCGGAGAACATCTCCTCCAGGTGCCCGGCCACCTCCGCGGCGTCGAACCGGGGCCGGAGCAGGTCGTTGACCCCGGCGACGACGGTGGCCAGGTCGGGGCCCAGGGCGAGGGCGGGCCCCAACTGCTCAGAGCGCACCTGGCCGGCGACTCGTCCCCGGACGGCCAGGTTGGCGTAGCGCAGTCCGGGGCTGACGGCCGCGAGCCGTTCGGCGAGCCGGTCGGCGAAGCCCCGATGGCCGACGCCGTCGTCCTCGTCGCCCAACCCCTCGGTCTGGCTGTCGCCCAGGGCGACGTAGCGCAGGTATGCACCGCTCGGCATGCGTCGACTGCCTTTCCTCGAGGACGGCCGCGATCCGCGGGCACCGGTCCCGGCGATGCAGCTCGAAGGCGCCCATCATACTCAAGAAAGTTAGTAGTAACGTCCTTGAATACGACGAGACGGCGAGACGGCGAGACGATGGTGCGTCGACGAGCCGGGCAGCCGAGGAGTCGGGGACTCAACGGGTCGGCGCGCCCCCGGGGTCCGGACCGGGCTCCGCGTCCGGCTCCGGGGTGATGTCGGGGTCGGGAGCCGTCAGCGGCAGCAGCACCTGGAAGCGGGTGTCACCCGGCACGGACTCCACGTGGAGGCTGCCGTGGTGCTTGTTGACGACGATCCGCCAGGAGATGTCGAGGCCGAGCCCCGTGCCCTGACCCACCGGTTTGGTGGTGAAGAACGGGTCGAAGATGCGGCCCCGGACATCCGGCGGGATACCGGGGCCCGTGTCGCGGAACTCCACCAGCAGCCGGTCGCCCTCGCGCGCCGTCCGCACGGTCAACGTGCCCTCGCCGCCCGCGCTGTCGATCGCGAACACGGCGTTGTCGACCAGGTTCGTCCAGACCTGGTTGAGCTCCGCCGGGTAGGCCGGGACCGCCGGCAGCGTGCGGTCGTAGTCCTTGACGACCTCGATGCGCTGCCCGATCTTGCCCGACAGCATCAGCAGGGTGCTGTCGAGGAGTTCGTGGACGTCGACGACCCGGTAGGGGGCGCGGTCGAGCTGCGAGTACTGCTTGGCGGCGTCGACGAGATGCGAGATGCGGTTGGTGGAGTCGTCGATCTCGTCCATCAACAGCTCGGTCTCGACCGTGTAGTTGAGCCAGCCCATCGCACCCGGCAGGGTGTCCTCGTCGACGGTGGCCGCGACCTGCTCCAGCCAGTCCACGTCCAGCCCCGCCTGCACGAAGGTGGGCGCGATCCGCCAGCCCTCCTGGATACCGTGGTCGTCGAGCCAGTCGCCGAGTTCGTCCTCCCGGTCCGAGGCCTCCAGCGGGCTCAACGACGGTGCCTTGGCGACCAGTTCGGCCGTCCGCTCCTGGATCTCGATCAGCCGGGTCAGGGCTTCCGCGTCGTACGCTCCGGAGGCGATGACGGCCAGCTTGTGCCGCATCTTCGCCACCCGCTCCCGCAGCGTCGCGGTGGCGCGTACGGCCGCCGCGGCCGGGTTGTTGAGCTCATGGGTGAGGCCCGCCGACAACGAGCCCAGGGCCAGCAGCCGTTCACGCTGACCGACGGCCCGCTGGGTGTTCTTCGAGCCGAAGAACAGCCCCTCCAGCAGGTGCGCCGCCATCGGGAACCACTCCCGCATGATCGCCGAGAACGACTCGGCGGGCAGCACGAAGAACCGCGTCGGCTCGGTCACCCGCATCGAGTTGTTGTAGACCTGCGGCACCTGGTCCCCCAGATAGGCCTGCATGGCCCCGGCGTACACCCCGCGCTGGGAGGTGCGGCTCACCTCGACGTCGTCCCCGCCGACCCGGCGGTACAGCACGACCGTGCCCTCGACCATCACGTAGAAGCAGGTCGCCGGATCGCCCTCGGTGTACACCGGACCGGGCTCGAAGCGCTCCACCCGGCCCTCGCTGCACAGCCGCCCGAGCTGCTCGGGGGAGAGCTTCTCGAAGAGGAACAGCGAGCTGATCTCGGTCGGGCTGCACGGCATCGGCTGCCCGCTCACGACTGCTCCAGATACCGGTGGACGAGCATCACGGACATGGCTCCCTCTCCTACGGCGGACGCGACGCGCTTCGCGGACTCGGCGCGCGCGTCGCCCGCCACGAACACGCCGGGAATGCTGGTCTCCAGGTGGTACGGCGGCCGGTCCAGCTCCCAGTCCGCCGGGGGTCGCCCGTCCGGCGTGAGGTCGGGCCCGGCGAGGATGAACCCGCGCTCGTCGCGCAGCACCGTGCCGTCCAGCCAGTCGGTCAGCGGGGCCGCGCCGATGAACACGAACATCCACTGCGCGTCGACGAGTTCGGTCTCGCCGGTGGTCACGTCCCGCAGCGTCAGCTGCTCCAGCCGGCCGTCCCCGTGCGCGGCGTCGACGATCGTGCCGGGGCGCACGGAGATGTTGGGCGACTCCTCGATCTGCTGGATCAGGTAGTACGACATCGAGGCCGTCAGGGACTCCCCGCGCACCAGCAGCGTGACGGACTTGGCGCCCCTCGCCAGGTACATGGCCGCCTGGCCGGCCGAGTTGGCGCCGCCCACGATGTACACGTCCTGGCCCTGGCAGGAGGCCGCCTCGGTGAGCGCCGACCCGTAGAACACCCCGCAGCCCGTCAGGTCGTCGCAGCCCGGCGCCGCCAGCTGCCGGTACGACACGCCCGTCGCGAGGATCACGCTGTGCGCGGCCACCGCCGAGCCGTCCGAGAACCGCACGACCCGTGCCGAGCCGTTGACCTCCAGCCCCGTGACCTCACGCGCGGTGAGGATCTCGGCCCCGAACTTGGTGGCCTGCCGCCGCGCCCGGTCGGTGAGCTGGGCTCCGGACACCCCGTCCGGGAAGCCCAGGTAGTTCTCGATGCGGGAGCTCTGCCCGGCCTGTCCGCCGGTCGCGGACCGCTCGACCAGCACCGTCCGCAGCCCCTCGGAGGCCCCGTACACCGCCGCCCCGAGCCCGGCCGGGCCGCCGCCGATCACCACCAGGTCGTAGAACTCGGCCGTCGGCGTCGTCGCCAGCCCCACGTGGGCGGCCAGTTCGGGCGCGTCCGGCTCGACCAGGGGCGTGCCGTCCGCGGTGACCACCAGCGGCAGCCGCTGCCCGTCGACCCCGGCCGCGGCCAGCAGCCGCTGCCCCTCCGGCTCGTCGGCGGAGTACCAGCGGTACGGCACCTGGTTGCGGGCCAGGAACTCCCGCACCTCCGAGGACCGTGCCGACCAGCGGTGCCCGACCACCTTCGTGGCGGGCACGGGCCGGTGGTCGCTGGCACGCCAGGCGTCCAGCAGGTCGTCCAGGACGGGGTAGAGCTTCTCCTCCGGCGGGTCCCACGGCTTCAGCAGATAGTGGTCGAGGTCGACGACGTTGATCGCGTCGATCGCCGCGCTCGTGTCCGCGTACGCGGTCAGCAGCACCCGCCGGGCGCCCGGATACACGTCCAGGGCCTGCTCGAGGAACTCGATGCCGTTCATCAGGGGCATCCGGTAGTCGGCGAGGATGACGGCCACCAGATCGCCCCGGAGCTTCAGCTCGCGCAGCGCCTCCAACGCGGACTCCCCGGACTCGGCCCGCACGATCCGGTACGCGGCGCCGTAACGGCGCCGCAGGTCACGGGCGACGGCCCGGGAGACCCCCGGGTCGTCGTCCACGGTCAGGATGACGGTCCGCGCCGAATCGGCGGCCTGTGCCATACGTCTCCCACCCCGAGAGGGTCGTCACTCACGGCGGCACGGCGAAGCCCGCGCCGGCTCCGCCCATCGTATGTTCGATCGCCCCCGTCCGCTCCGGGATACCGGCGGACCGTGCGCCGCCAGGCCAGGGCAGGGCGCACGCGGTCAAGACGGCCGCCGCGCCGACAGGACGCAGAACTCGTTGCCCTCCGGGTCGACCAGCGTCACCCACGGCTGCTCGCCCTGTCCGATGTCCGTGCGGCGGGCGCCCAGCGACAGCAGGCGGGTCACCTCCGCCTCCTGGTCCTCCGGGCGGAAGTCCAGGTGGAGACGGTTCTTGACCGTCTTGCCCTCCGGCACCGTCACGAACAGCAGGCCCGGCAGCCGGTCCTGCTCCGGCCGGATCTCGTACTCGCCGGGTGCCTCGTCGACCACGACCCACCCGAGGGCGGCGGCCCACCAGCGTCCCAGCTCCGCCGGGTCGGCGGAATCGACGATCACTTGTTCCCATTCCAGTGCCATGCCGGAAGCGTAGTGAAGACTGGGGTCCGGCGGATGTGATCACGACACGAGGAGGCGGCGGGATGACGGGCCCGATCACGGCAGGGGTCGACGGGACGGACGAGAGCCTCGCGGCGCTCGCCTGGGCGGCCCGCGAGGCCGTCCGGCGCGATCTGGAGCTGCGGGTGGTGCACGCCTGGCGCTTCCAGCCGCACGCGGCGGCCGACGTGGCGGACCGGGACGCCCAGGAGCGGTGGGTGCGGGACTCCGTGCGGCAGGCCGTCGCGGCGGTCGCCGAACGGCACCCGGCGCTCGCCGTCACCACCGACGTCCAGGAAGGCGGCCCGGTCGAGTCGCTGGTCGCCGCCGCGGCGGACGCGGAACTCCTCGTGCTCGGCTCGCGCGGTCACGGACCCGTGGTCGGGTTCCTGCTCGGCTCGGTCGGCCAGCAGGTGATCGCCGAGGCCGCGCGTCCGGTCGTGCTGGTCCGGGCCGACGACAAGCCGTCGTCCGAGGCGGCCGGCCACGAGATCGTCGTCGGCCAGCACGGCGAACCCGAGGACAGCGGCCCCGCGCTGCGCTTCGCGTTCGAGACGGCGGCCGCCCGGGGCGCGGGCGTCCGTGCGGTACGGGCCTGGACGCTCCCGCCGGTGTTCGCCTACAGCCCCGGCTCGCTCAAGCTCCTCGACGACGCCGGCGGCCTGGAGCCGTACGAGAGGAAAGCGCTGGCCGCCGCCCTGCGACCGTGGCGGGAGCGCTTCCCCGACGTGCCGGTGGTGGAACACGTGGAGATGGGCAGCGCGGGTCAGGTCCTGCTGTCGGTGGCCGGACGGGCCCAGCTGATGGTGGTCGGCCGCCGTGCCCACCGCACGGCCGTCGGCTCCCGGATCGGCTCGGTGGCGCACGGCGTCCTGCACCACGCCGACTGCCCGGTCGCCGTCGTCCCCCAGGACCGGCTCACTGCGGAACCGTAGGCTCCAGCGTCTCCCGGGCCTTGGGAAGGATCTTCTTGATGTAGTCCTCGACCGCCGTGTCGAGCCCGATGTCCTGCTGCGCGTGCTCCGAGAGGTACCAGCGGTGTTCGAGGAGCTCGTGGTAGATCTCCGCCGCGTCCATGGAGCCGCGCAGCTCCAGGGGGACCGCGCGCACGGTGGGCCGGAAGACGTCCCGTACCCAGCGGTGCGCCAGCACCTCCGGGCGGGCCGCGAGGGGGTCGCCCGGGGCGTAGTCGTCCTGGGTGGCCATCCAGCTCTCCAGGTCGTTCAGCAGCCGCCGGGCCTGGTTCTCCTCGGTGTCCAGGCCGGTGAGGCGCAGCAGTTGACGCTGGTGGTGGCCCGCGTCGACGACCTTCGGCACGAAGGTGACCGTGTCCCCGTTGGAGGAGTGCTCGATCTGCATCTCGGCGACGTCGAAGCCGAGCTCGTTGAGCCGCCGGATCCGGCGCTCGATGTAGTGGTACTTGCCCGCCGGGTAGATCGAGGTACGGGTCAGCTCCTGCCACAGCGCCCCGTAGCGGGCGCAGATCTCCGTGCCGAACTCGATCGGGTCCACCGAGGGGTGCAGCGCCCCGGAGGCCTCCAGGTCGAGCAGTTCGCCGCTGATGTTGACGCGGGCGAGGTCGAGGTCGTAGTCGCGCTGGCCGGGGCTCAGCCGGGGGTGCAGGTCGCCGGTCTCGGCGTCGACGAGGTAGGCGGCGTAGGCGCCCGCGTCCCGCCGGAACAGCGTGTTGGACAGCGAGCAGTCGCCCCACGCGAACCCGGCCAGATGCAGCCGCACCAGCAGCACGGCGAGGGCGTCCATCAGCCGGTGCATGGTCGCCGGGCGCATCGTCGTCTCGAACATCGAGCGGTACGGCATCGAGCCGCCCAGATGCCGGGTGACCAGCACCGATTCCAGCGGGACGCCGCCGGTGTCGGCGCGGCCGGTGACCACGGCCAGTGGGTCGACGGCGGGGATGCCGAGCCGGTCCAGGTCGCGCAGCAGTTCGTACTCGCGCAGCGCGGGGCGTTCGGCGAGCTCCTTGACGGCGATCACCTCTTCGCCGGCCTGGGCGTAGCGCACCACGTGGCGGGAGATGCCGCGCGGGAGCGGGACGAGGACCTCCTCGGGCCACTCCTCCAGGGGCAGGTGCCAGGGCAGCTCCAGCAGGAGTGCCGGATGCTCCGGGTTGGTGGCGCTGATCTGCAAAGCCATGGCCCGACCTTAGACGGCGCGTTCGCGGGCCTGCTGGGCCGCCGCCTTCACGGACCCCCGGTGCAGCGGGCCGTGCCCGGGCAGCAGCAGGTCGCCCGCCAGCCCCTCGATCACGTCCAGGGACTCCACCGCGCGGGCCCGCTCGTGATGGAACATGTCCGGCAGCAGCTGCGGCCCCTTCAGGCGCGCGGTCGCGTGGCCGCTGACCAGGGCGTCGCCGGAGATGACGACGCCCGCCGCCGGCAGGTGGAAGACGGCGTGACCGCTGGTGTGGCCGGGGGTGTGCACCGGGACGGGACGGCCGGGCAGGTCGAGCGGTCCACCGGCGCCGGGGAACGCCTCGGGCGCGGTGACCGGGTGCTGCTCGGTGCCGCCGACTCGCAGCACGTGCACCATCCAGGGCAGCACACCGGGCCGCCAGATGTTGCCCAGCACCTGGCCCACGGTCACCTGCTGGAGGAACTCCCGGCGGGCGTGCGGCACTTCGGCCTCGTGCAGATAGACCGGGGTGCCGTAGGCGGAGCGCAGGTGTTCGGCGGAGCCCAGGTGGTCGTTGTGGGCGTGGGTGATCAGTACGGCCGTGACGGCCTCCGGTGAACTGCCCACGGCGGCGAGCGAGTCGAGGACCAGTTGCCGGTCTCCCGGGTAGCCGGTGTCGATCAGGGTGACGGCGTCCCCCTCGGTGAAGATCACCCAGTTGGTGTTGCTGCCGTGCACCAGGTAGGTGCCGTCCGCCACTTGCCGTACGTCTGCCCGCATGGCCGTCCCGTGTCCTGGAGATTCGTGCCCGACGGGGACAGCAAAGCAGATCACCGGGCGGCTCCGTTCAGCGCACCCCGTGCGGACGGAACTGGACGCTGATGCGCGGCCCGGCGGCGCGGGTGGACTTGGGGACGCAGTGCTCCCAGGTCCGCTGGCAGGAGCCGCCCATCACGATCAGGTCGCCGTGCCCCAGAGGGCGCCGCACCGTCTCGCCCCCGCCCGCCGGGCGCAGCAGCAGGTCGCGCGGGGAGCCCACGGAGAGGATCGCCACCATGGTGTCCTCCCGGGCGCCCCGGCCGATCCGGTCGCCGTGCCAGGCGACGCTGTCCCGGCCGTCGCGGTAGTGGCACAGGCCGGCGGTGGCGAAGGGCTCGCCCAGCTCCTCGGCGTAGTGCGCGGACAGGGTTTCACGGGCCTGGGTCAGCACCGGGTGGGGCAGTTCCTCGCCGGCTCCGTAGAACGCCAGCAGTCGCGGCACGTCGACGAGGTGGTCGTACATCTCGCGGCGCTCGGCACGCCACGGGACCTCGGCCGCCAGCTGTTCGAACAGGGCGTCCGATCCGGTGAGCCAGGCCGGCAGCACGTCGATCCAGGCGCCCGCGCCGAGCGTGGTGCGGCGGATGCCGTCGAGAGGGCCGAGTCGCGGTTCGTCGGTCTGGTCGAAGAGGGAGCCCTGGAGGTGGTGCGCGGTCATGGGTCCAGCGTACGCCTTAATCGAAAATATGTTCCCTTCGGCTGTCACGAGCCCGGAGTGCGTGCGGGAGACGGGAGACGGGGGTGGTGCGGCGCGCGGACACGGGTGGAGTGACGGGGAGGCGGGGGCCGTGCGGTCCGGTTCGAGAGGGCTTTCGATACATCGGTGTATCGGATACATTCCCGTATCGAACGGAGGTCCGGGATGGCGGCGGAGCAGAGTGAGCGGACGACCGGGCGCGTCACCCGGCGCCGGGTCCGCACGCGCGCCAGGCTGCTGGACGCCGCCTTCGAGGTGTTCGCCGCCAAGGGCTTCGGGCGGGTCTCCATCGAGGAGGTCTGCGAGGCCGCCGGCTACAGCAGGGGCGCCTTCTACTCCAACTTCGACAGCCTGGACGAGCTGTTCTTCGCCCTCTACCGGCAACGGGCCGACCTGATCGCCGAGCAGGTGTCCGGGGCCCTCGCGCTCGACGGCCCCGACCTCGACGTGCCCGCCGCCGTCGACCGGGTCACCGAGGTGCTCCTCCTCGACCTGGACTGGCTCCTGGTGAAGACGGACTTCCTGGTGCACGCCGCGCGGGCTCCGGACGTCGCGCAGACCCTGCTGGAACACCGCGCGCGGCTGCGGCGGGCGATCGCCGACCGGCTCGCCCGGGCCCGTGGTCTCGCCGCACCCCCGGCCGTGCTCGGGGACGTCGACAGCGCGGCGCACGCCGTGGTCGCCGCCTACGACGGGGTCACCGCCCAACTGCTGCTGGACAAGGACGTCGAGGGTGCTCGTGTCTGGCTGAAGCAACTGCTCACCGCGCTGCTGACCGACGGCAGCGGCACCCCGGAATGACACCCTCTAGGGAAAGGCAGCGGACGCCATGGACGCGGACGTCATCGTCGTCGGAGCGGGCCTCGCGGGCCTGGTCGCGGCGCACGAACTCACCAGCAGGGGCAGGCGGGTCGCCCTGGTCGACCAGGAGAACGCCGCCAACCTCGGCGGCCAGGCGTTCTGGTCCTTCGGCGGGCTCTTCCTCGTCGACTCCCCGGAGCAGCGCCGCCTCGGCATCAAGGACTCCTTCGACCTCGCCTGGAACGACTGGCAGGGCAGCGCGCAGTTCGACCGCGCCGACGACGAGGACTCCTGGGCGGTGCGCTGGGCGCGCGCCTACGTCGAGTTCGCGGCGGGGGAGAAGCGGAGCTGGCTCGCCGGGCACGGGATATCCTTCGTGCCGACCGTCGGCTGGGCGGAGCGCGGCGACCTGCGCGCCGACGGCCACGGCAACTCCGTGCCCCGTTTCCACGTCGCCTGGGGCACCGGCACCGGTGTCGTCGAGCCGTTCGCGCGCCATGCCAAGCAGGCGGCGAAGGACGGGCTGCTGACCTTCTACCACCGGCACCAGGTGGACGAGCTGGTCCTCCAGGACGGCGCCGCCCGAGGGGTACGCGGCACCGTCCTCGCCCCCGACGACTCCGCGCGCGGCGTCGCCTCCAACCGCGAGCGCGTCGGCGACTTCGAGCTGACCGCCCAGGCCGTCGTCGTCACCAGCGGTGGTATCGGCGCCAACCACGACATCGTGCGGCGCTACTGGCCCGAACGGCTGGGCACACCGCCCGCCGAGATGGTCACCGGTGTCCCCGCCTACGTCGACGGCCGCATGCTGGACATCAGCGCCGAGGCCGGCGTCCGGCTGGTGAACCGCGACCGCATGTGGCACTACACCGAGGGCATCCGGAACTGGGACCCGATCTGGCCCGGCCACGGCATCCGCATCCTGCCCGGCCCGTCCTCCCTGTGGTTCGACGCTCTGGGCCGCCGGCTGCCCGACCCGTGTCTGCCGGGCTACGACACCCTCAACACGCTCGAGCACCTGCGGACGACCGAGGACATCGCCGAGCACGACCACTCCTGGTTCATCCTCACCCGCAAGATCGTCGAGAAGGAGTTCGCGCTCTCCGGGTCCGAGCAGAACCCCGACATCACCGCCAAGGACCGCAAGGCCGTCCTGCGCGACCGGCTGCTCGGCAAGGGCGCCCCGGCGCCGGTGCAGGCGTTCCTCGACCGGGGCGCGGACTTCGTCATCGCCGACACCCTCGACAGGCTCGTCGAGAAGATGAACGGGCTGACGGGGAAGGCGCTGCTCGACGTGGACACCCTGCGCCGGCAGATCGAGGCGCGCGACCTGCAGATGGCCAACCCGTACAGCAAGGACGCGCAGGTCCAGGGCATCCGCAACGCGCGCCGCTACATCGGCGACCGGCTGGGCCGGGTCGCTACCCCGCACCGCATCCTCGACCCCGAGGCCGGCCCGCTCATCGCCGTCAAGCTGCACGTCCTCACCCGCAAGACCCTCGGCGGCATCCAGACCGACCTCGACTCGCGCGCGCTGGGCGCCGACGGGCAGCCGGTCGAGGGCCTGTACGCGGCGGGCGAGGTGGCCGGTTTCGGCGGCGGCGGCGTGCACGGGTACAACGCCCTCGAAGGCACCTTCCTCGGCGGCTGCCTCTTCTCGGGACGGGCCGCTGGACGGGCAGCGGCCCGTCAGACGGGCTGACGGCCGGGCAGACGGGCCCGGGCTCAGGGGCAGCAGGGGCGGCCTGACCGGCGACGGCGGGGGAGCTAAGCGACGCGGCACCGGCAAGGCGCCGGCCCGGTCGGGTCGACGGGCTGCGGCCGGGCCCGACCGGTGGGCATCGCCCTCGGCACCGGCACCGGCAGTCTGCTCGGCCTGCCCGCCGCCGACGCCCCACGCATCGTCAGCGCCGGTCCGCCCGCGCCTCCAGCAGGCGGACCAGCACCGCCGTGTGACTGCGCTCCGGGGACTTCGCGGACGTCAGCAGCGTCACCGGACCCTCGCGGGCCGACTCCCGCAAGGTGTCGAGGAGTTCGGCCGCCCCGGGGTCGGCCAGCTCCGCCTCGTAGCGCCGCGCGAACTCCTCGTACGTCCCCTCGCCCGCGTGGTACCAGCGGCGCAGTTCGGTGGACGGGGTGAGGCCCTTGGGCCACTCGTCCACGCGGGCCGCGTCCTTGGACACCCCGCGCGGCCACAGCCGGTCGACCAGGACCCGTACCCCGTCGTCGGGTTCGGGCGGGTCGTAGACGCGACGCACGCGGACACTCATGGGCGGCCGTCCTCGGGTTGGCGGGTCCTGTCGAGGGTAGCCCCGGGACGCCCGACGACACCGCTCGGCTTGACCTGAACGAGGCAGAGGACCGGGGCGCCCGGTCCCTACTCTGAGGACGTCTGATCACACGCCACCCCCCAGGAGCGCACGTGACACACCCTCGCAGACGCGCCACCACCCTCCTTCGTCGCGAAACCGTCGCCGCCACCGTCCCCGTCGCCCTGGCGGCGCTGCTCACGGCGGCCGGTCCCGCCACGGCGGCCGGACCGACGGGCACCGCGGGCGTCGGCGACCCCTACTTCCCGCTCGCCGGCAACGGCGGCTACCACGTCACCCACTACGACCTGACCCTGCGCTACGACCCGGGCACCCGGCACCTCGACGGCAAGGCGGTGCTGACCGCCCGCGCCACCCGGCGGCTGACCCGCTTCGACCTCGACTTCCAGGGGCTGAAGGTCACCGGCCTGACCGTCGACCACGTCAAGGCCGCACACAAGCGCGCCGGCCAGGAACTCGTCGTCACCCCACGACGCGCCCTGCGCAAGGGGGAGCGGTTCCAGGTCGCCGTCACCTACGACGGCACGCCCGGCCCGGTCACCGACCCCGACGGCTCCCTCGACGGCTGGATCCCCACCGACGACGGGGCCTTCGTCGCGGGGGAACCGCAGGGGGCCATGACCTGGTTCCCGGCGAACAACCATCCCCGCGACAAGTCCTCCTACGACTTCACCCTCACCGTCCCGGCGGACCGCGCCGCCGTCGCCAACGGTGTCCTGCTCGGAAAGCGCACCGCGAACGGCCGCACCACCTTCCGCTGGCGCCAGAGCGAACCCATGGCCGCCTACCTCGCGACCGCCACCGTGGGCAAGTTCCAAGTCGAGCAGTACACGACCCGCGACGGGATCAAGGTCTACGACGCCGTCGACCCACGCGAGGCCACGGCCGCCGCGCCCGTCCTCAGGCAGTTGCCCTCCGTACTGGACTGGGAGAGCGGGCTGTTCGGGCCCTACCCGTTCCGCGCCGCCGGCGCCATCGTCGACCACGCCCCGGACGTCGGCTACGCCCTGGAGACCCAGACGCGGCCCGTGTACGACCAGGCGCCCTCCCTGAGCACCCTCGTCCACGAGAGCGCCCACCAGTGGTTCGGCGACTCCGTCTCCCTCACCTCCTGGAAGGACATCTGGCTCAACGAGGGCTTCGCCACCTACGCCGAGTGGCTCTACGCCGAGCAGCACGGCGGTGCCAGTGCTCAGAAGACCTTCGACGCCCTGTACGCCCGCCCCGCGACCGACGGCCTGTGGGCGTTCCCGCCCGGCGATCCCGGCAGCGGCGCGAACATCTTCGGCACCCCCGTCTACGCCCGAGGTGCCATGACCCTGCACGTCCTGCGCACCACGGTCGGAGACCGCGCGTTCTTCCGTATCCTGCGCGCATGGGCCGCCGGGCACCGGTACGGCCACGGCACCACCGCACAGTTCGAACGGCTCGCGGAACGGGAGTCCGGACGAGACCTCGGCGCGCTGCTGCGGACCTGGCTGTACGGCCGGGGCAAGCCCGGCACGCCCTGACGCCCGAACAGGCCCCGGAACCTGACGAGTTCCACACACCTGTCGGCGAAGGTCGAACGATGATCATCCATCGCCGCCGGGCCGTGCTGCTCGCCGCGTCCTTTCTGCTCACCGGATGCGGCGGCGCCGCGGCCACCCCCGAGCGCCGGCCCGGCGCCACCGCCGCCGGCACACCGGCGGCGCCCGACACCTCCGCGCCGGCGGTCTCCGTCGAGGCGGCACCGCAGGGGATCCCCGGCCTGGGGACCAGGACCCGGGCCGCCGTACCGGACGACGCGGACCAGGTGGTCGTGGTGACCGGGCGGGGCCGCGACTCCCCGCTCTCCACGGTGGTCCTGTACCGGCGTACCGGGGCCGGCTGGGAGGCGGGGGAGAACTGGCCCGCGCACAACGCGCTGCGCGGCTGGAGCGACCACCACATGGGTGGCGACCTGCGCTCGCCCACCGGCGTCTACGGCCTCACCGACGCCGGTGGGCTGCTGCGCGACCCCGGCACCCGGCTCTCCTACGACCGCGGCGTCGGATTCACCTCGCCGGGCACCGGATTCGAGGGCGAGTCGCTGCGGGGCTCCTTCGACTACGTGATCGCCATCGACTACAACCGCCGGCCCGGCACCTCGCCCCTCGACTGGACCCGTCCCCTCGGCACGCGACGCGGTGGGGGCATCTGGCTGCACGTCGACCACGGCGGCCCCACCCACGGCTGCGTGAGCATCGCCGAGGAGCACATGAGGGACCTGCTCCTCGCCCTCGACCCCGCCCTGCACCCCGTGGTCGTCATGGGCGACCATGCCTCTCTGGCCCGCTGAAAAAACGGAGTTGTCGCGTGTGCGCTCATGTACTGGTCGCCGAGGACGACGCGATGCAGGCCGAACTCATCCGCCGCTCGCTGCTCGCCGAGGGGCACACCGCCACCGTCGTGCACGACGGCGCGGCCGCGCTGGACGCCGTGCGGCGGAGCCGGCCCGACCTCGTCGTCCTCGACCTCATGCTGCCGGTCATCGACGGTTTCGGGGTGTGCCGGGTGCTGCGCCGGGACGACGACATCCCGGTACTGATGCTGACCGCCCGCGCCGGCGAGGACGATGTGCTGCTCGGCCTGGAACTGGGCGCCGACGACTACATGACCAAGCCGTACAGCCCGCGTGAGCTGATGGCCCGCATCCGAACCGTCCTGCGGCGCAGCGGGCGGACCGGCGCCGACCGGCGGGACGGTCCCGTCGTACGGGCCGCGGGGCTCGCCGTCGATCCCGAGCGGCACGAGGTGCGGTGCGACGGCGAGCCGGTGGAGTGCACTCCGGCCGAGTTCCAGATCCTGATGGCCATGGCCGCCGAACCCGAACGGGTCTTCTCCCGACGGCAGTTGCTCCAGTGCACCCGCGGGTTCGATCGGGCCTCCACCGAACGGGCGATAGACGTGCACATCATGAACCTGCGGCGGAAGATCGAGACCGACCCGCGCAGACCGGTGCGGCTGCTGACGGTGTTCGGCGTCGGCTACAAGCTGAGCGGCGGCCACGCGTGATCGGCGCCCGCACCCGTCCCGGCAGGACGAGCCGCACCCGTACCCGCATACCGCTGCGCAAGCGGCTGCTGGTCCGCCTGCTGATCGCGTCCGTTCTGATCGCCGTGTGCTCGGTGGCCGCCACCGCCTGGCTCGCCGTCACCACCACCACGCGCGCACTACGGGAGGAACAGGCCCGGTCCCTCGCCGACGACATGGACATCCTCGCGCGGCTGAGCGGCTACGCGGCCACCCACCCCGACTGGAAGGGCGTCGAGGCGACGCTCCGTGACCTGTCCGCGCGGACCGGCCGGCGCATCGCCCTCACCACCGCCGTCCGCACCCCCCTGGCCGACTCCGCGCCGCGCGGAACGCCCCTGCCGCCGCGTGCCGCCGCCACCGTCGACCCGCTGCGCACCGACACCTACAGCGAGCCTGGCGCGCAGCTGAGCGGGACCGACCCGCGGGTGGTGGGCCCCTACCGGCTCACCGCGATCGAACGCACGAAGCTCGACGCGGTGGCCCGCGACCGGCAGAAGTGCCTCTCCCACTACGGCATCGACACGACCGTCACGCACACCCCGAGCGGGCGACCGGTGGTCGCCACCACGGACTCCACAGCCGTGTCCGCGTACGCGCTCGAAGAGTGCGGGGACGGACGGCTGGACACGCCGGCGCCCACGGAGGAGAAGGCGCTGACCGCGCTCCAGGGTCGCGCGGGCGGCTGCCTGACCCGCGCGGGCCTGGACCCCGACACGCCCTTGCTGTTCGGCACCGGCCTCCCGGGCACGTCCGGCCGGACCCCTACCCCGGCGCCCACGTTCGTCAAGGTGAGGGGCGGCAGGGACGTGGACGGCAAGGAGGCCGTGCGCGCGGCCCAGACCTGCCTGGAGACCGCCCGGCGCGACCAGTTGGACCCCTACGTCGCCCCGGTCGCCGAACTGTTCCTCGGCGTCGGGGAGAGCGGCGCGGCGCCCCGCTGGGTGATGTCCCCGGCGAACAAGGCGAAGGTCGTCGGCGCGGCCGGGCTGGTGCTGGCCGTCACCGTCGCCGTCACCGCCGTCGTCGCCACCCGCCTGGTCCGGCCCCTGCGCGCCCTGACCGAGGCCGCGCAACAGCCCCCGGACCGGCACGTCCGGGTGCCCGTCACGACGCGCGACGAGACCGGGATCCTCGCGGAGGCCTTCAACGACCTGGCCGAGCGCCGGGAACGGCTGGAGGCCCAGCGCAAGGCCTTCGTCAGCGATGTGGCCCACGAACTGCGCAGCCCGCTCACCAATATCCGGGGGTGGCTGGAGGTCACCCGCGACGGCCTCGTCGAACCCGACACCGAACTGCTCGGCGCCCTGCACGAGGAGGCCCTGATACTCCAGCGGGTCATCGACGACCTGCGCGACCTCGCGGCCGCCGACGCCGGCACCCTGCGTCTGCACCGCGAACCGGTGCCCGTGGAGGATCTGCTGGCCCAGGTCGCCGCCGCCCACCGGGTCGCCGCCGACGCGGCCGGCGTGCGCCTGCGCACCATGGCCGAGACGGAGACCGGGAAAGACGGCGCTGTCTGGCTGGACGCCGATCCGGTGCGGCTGCGGCAGGCGCTCGGCAACCTCGTCACCAACGCGGTACGTCACACCCCGCCCGACGGCACGGTCACGCTGACCGCCCGGGGCGACGGCGAGCACGTCGTCCTCGAAGTCGCCGACACCGGCACGGGGATCTCCGCCGAGGACCTGCCGCATGTCTTCGAGCGGTTCTGGCGGGCGGAGAAGTCACGCAGCCGTCGCACCGGCGGCAGTGGCCTGGGCCTGCCGATCGTCCGTCAGCTGACGGACGCCCACGGCGGCACGGCGCGGGCGACGAGCACCCCGGGCGAGGGCAGCGTCTTCACCCTGCGACTGCCCGCGGCGAAAGCCCCCGGAGACGGCTGACCGGCGGCCCGCTGCGACTGGGCGCCGCCCGGTGAGGGCCGACACGCCGGAGCGGCCGGCTCCGGTGCCGATCCGCCCTCCGGCCGCTCCCGCCCGGCCACCCTGCCCCACCTGGGCCACGACCCTCGGGAACACCGGGATCACCGTTCGGGATCACCGACTCTCCCGTCCCGGCCCTGGTCACGAACTGCGTCGTGCCCTGATGCGCCGCTTGAGGGCACGTCGTTCGTTCTCGCCCGTACCGCCCCAGACCCCGAGGGTCTGATCGGTCTCCATCGCCCACTCCAGACACTGCTCCCGCACAGGGCAGCGTCGGCAGACCGCCTTCGCCTGCTCCGTCTGGAGCAGTGCCGGACCGGAGGTACCGATCGGGAAGAAGAGGTCGGGGTCCTCGTGGCGGCACTCGGCGTGCTCTCGCCAGTCGTCCATCGAAGTCACCTGCGATCTCGTCGTATGTGCTTTTCCGGATGAGTTGCTCCCGATCGGGTCACCGGGAGGGTGGCGGTGAAACAGGGCAGGCCGGAAAAACGTTCACTGCTCCCGTTGCCCCCACGGGGAGCCGTACGCGGTGAGCAGGTCGAGGAACGGGCGGGGCGGGAACGCCTCGGGGCCCAGGACGCCGGCGCCCGACCACGCGCCCGTGGCGAGCAGTTCGAGGGCGACCACGGGGTTGACGGCGGTCTGCCACACCACGGCCTGGCTGCCGTACTCGGTCATGGACCACTGGTTGTCGACCACGTGGTAGAGGTACACCTCGCGCGGCGCGCCGTCCTTTACGCCCCGCACCCAGGTGCCCGCGCAGGTCTTGCCGTGCATCAACTCGCCCAGGGTCGCCGGGTCGGGCAGACAGGCGGCCACGACGTCCCGGGGCGAGACGGGCACCGGTCCCGACGCGCTCGGTACGGTCACGGGCGAGGTGCGGTCGAGGCCCAGGCGGTGCAGCGTCTTCAGGGTCTCGATGAACTCGTCGCCCAGGCCGTACTTGAAGGTGACCCGGCGCGCCTTCACCCAGCGCGGCACGAGCAGCACCTCCTCGTGCTCGACGTTCACGCACTCGACCGGTCCGATGCCCTCGGGGAAGTCGAACACCTCGGGCTCGCTGAAGGGCGCGGTGGTGAACCAGCCGCGGTCGGCCTCGTAGACCACCGGGGGGTTGAGGCACTCCTCGATGGTGGTCCAGATGTTGAAGGAGGGCGCGAAGTCGTGGCCCTCGACGGTGAGGTTCGCGCCGTCGCGGATGCCGATCTCCTCGATCTCGTCGAAGAGTTCGTCGGCGGCGTACCGGGCGAAGACGTCCGAGAGGCCCGGCTCGACCCCCATGCCGACCAGGGCCAGGGCGCCCGCCGCGGCCCAGTCGTCGGCCTCGGCGAACTGCGCGTCGCCGAGCCGGACCCCGCACTCCTCGTATGGCCGGTCGGGGTGCGGCCGCGACAGTGACATCGCCATGTCGACATAGGTGGCCCCGGTGGCACGCGCCGCGCGGAACAGCGGCATCACGAACCGCGGGTCGGTGGCGTTGAGCAGCACGTCGCAGCGGTGGCGGGCGAGCAGGTCGGCCACCGCCGCCTCGTCGCCCGCGTCGACACGCTCGGCGAGGAAACGGTCGTCGCCGTCGAGCGCGGCGACGGCGGCCGCGGCACGGGCGGGGGCGTAGTCGGCGACCACCAGCGCTTCGAAGAACGGACGGCGGGTGGCGATCCGGGTGATGGCGGTGCCTACACCGCCGGCGCCCACGAGAAGGACACGCATGACGAGAACTCCCTCGGCTGGGATGGGAACGAAGGTGTGCGAAGGGGGGCCCTGAGAGAGATACAACGCCGTGTGCGCGCGTAAGGTCAATGGCGTTGGCATAAGGCCGGGCGGAGCACGAGAACCCTGCACCGGGCACCCGGCGCCGAGGACCGAGAACCGCGGACCGAAGCGCGAGGACGAGGGACGAGAGGGGCGAGGGACGGTGGCCAAGCAGGTCGTACCCGAGGAGAAGCGGCGCCGGCGCCGGCCCACGAGGAGCGGCACCGTGCTGTCCGAGCGGCTGATCGTGGACGCGGCGCTGCGCCTGCTGCGCGAGCACGGCAGCGCCGGCCTCACCGCCCGCCGTCTCGGCATCGCCCTCGACTGCGACCCCAGCACCCTCTACCGGTACTTCCGGGGCATGGACGAGCTGACCCTGGCCATCGGCGACGCGCTCGTCGGCGAGGCGCTGCGCGGCTGGCGGCCGACGGGGGAGTGGCGCACGGATCTGCACGCCGTCGGGCTGCGCATCCACGCCGCCTACGTCGCCCATCCGCAGGCCGCCCAGCTCACCGCGAGCCGGGTGACCGGCCGGGCCAACGAACTCGCCGCCGACGAGGCCGTCCTGGACGTGCTGCGCACCGCCGGGTTCCCGCTGGCGGACACCGTGCGGATCTACCATGCCTTCATCGACCAGACGCTGGCCTTCGCCGCGCTGGACGCCGCCTCGCTGGCCCTGCCGCGCGCCGCGCAGCGCGCCGACGACGCGGTCTGGCGCTCGACGTACGCCCGGCTGCCCGCCGAGACCCACCCCCGGATCGCCGAGGCGGCCCCGCTGCTGTCGACCCGCATGGTGACCAGCGCCTATCCGACGGCGCTGGAGATGCTGCTGGACAGTGCCCGGGCGACGCTGGCCGGGCTCAGCTCCTGAGGGTCTCGGCGGCCGCCGCCGTCACCGCGTCCGCGACCGCCGCCAGCGCCGGGGAGTCCAGCTTCCACTGCTGCCAGTACAGCGGGACGTCCAGCGGGCGCTCGGGGGCGAGGGAGACCAGGCGGCCGGAGCGCAGCAGCAGGTCCGCCTGCACCTCGGGCACCATGCCCCAGCCCAGGCCGGCGGCCACGGCGGCCACGAAACCCTCGGAGGTCGGCACGGCCTGCCGTACCGGACTGGCGCCGCCGGCGCCCCCGCGCAGGCCGCGCACGAACGCGTCCTGGAGGTCGTCACTGCGGTCGAAGATCATCACGGGCGCCCGGGTGAGGGATGCGTGGAGCGGGCCGTCGGCCAGGTGCCGGGAGACGAAGTCCGGGGTGGCGGCGGCCAGGTAGCGCATCGTGCCCAGGGCCCGCACGGAGCAGCCGGTCACGGCCTCGGGCGACGAGGTCACCGCGGCCATCACCAGCCCTTCCCGCAGGAG
The DNA here is from genome assembly GCF_045161545.1 of Streptomyces sp. NBC_00637. NCBI lineage: Bacteria > Bacillati > Actinomycetota > Actinomycetes > Kitasatosporales > Streptomycetaceae > Streptomyces > Streptomyces sp. NBC_00637. Next base: position 7,877,253 of record NZ_CP109046.1, read on the forward strand.
TTGTGCCGTGCGGGTCTCGTCCTCGCGGTGCAGTTCGAAGCAGAGCTGCGGCTCCCGGGGCACCCGGGTCAGGGCCGGCAGGAACCAGGTGGCGAGCGAGTCCGCGTTCACCGCCACCGTCACCCGGGCCGGCTCGCCCTCGCCGCTCATGCCGAGCTCGGACCGTGTGTCGCGCTCGAGCCGCGCCAGCTGACGGGCGAACCGGACGACGATCTCGCCCGACTCCGTGGCCCGCACCGGCTTGGTGCGCAGCAGCAGCACCCGGCCCGTGCGCTGTTCCAGTGCCTTGACGCGCTGACTGACCGCCGACGGCGTCACATGCAGGGCGGCGGCGGCCGCGTCGAACGTGCCCTCGTCCACCACCGCGAGCAGGGTGCGCACCTGGTCGAGCGGGAGGTCCGTCATCATCGGATCATCACGAGAGCTGATGATACGTAAGAATCTTTAGCTGTACCTGCGGTGATCGCTTCCCTAGCGTGGACGTCATGTCCCCCACGCTCACCGCCACGGCCGCCGGATTCGGCACCGGTCTGTCGCTCATCGTCGCCATCGGCGCCCAGAACGCGTTCGTCCTGCGCCAGGGCATCCGTCGTGACGCCGTCCTCGCCGTCGTCGGGATCTGCGCCCTGTCGGACGCGCTGCTCATCGCCCTGGGGGTGGGCGGGGTGGGCGCGCTGGTGGTGGCCTGGCCCGGGGCGCTGACCGCGGTCGGCTGGATCGGCGGTCTCTTCCTGCTCTGTTACGGGGCGCTGGCGGCCCGGCGGGTGTTCCGGCCCACGGGCGCCCTGGCGACGGAGGGGGAGGGAGCGGGTTCCGTGCGCCGGGCCGTGCTGACCTGCCTGGCGCTGACCTGGCTCAATCCGCACGTCTACCTGGACACGGTCTTCCTGCTCGGTTCCGTCGCCGCCGACCGTGGCCCGCTGCGCTGGACCTTCGGTCTCGGCGCCGTCCTCGCCAGCCTGTGCTGGTTCGCGGCGCTGGGCTTCGGGGCCAGGCTGCTCAGCCGGTTCCTGACCCGGCCGACCGCCTGGCGCGTCCTGGACGGCCTCGTCGCCGCCACGATGATCGTCCTCGGGGTGACGCTCATCGTCGGGGCCTGAGGGGTCGAGCCCCCGGATCGTAGTCCGCTGTTCGCGTCCGCACTTCGAGATCATGTGTCCACGCAGCGGGGAAAGCACAGCAGGTGCTGGGATAGTGACCTCCGGACCCGAAAGATGTAACGAGCAACCAGGAATCGCGTGGACACGAGCGAGAGCGGCACCGCACCCCAGGCCGAGGAGACCGACCCGAGTCCGCAGGACCGGCCGCGGCGCGGCTGGCGCCGCTGGGCGATGGACACCCGGCCGCTGCGCCGGCCGGCCTACCGGCGTCTGTGGTCCTCGACCATCGTCACGGCCGTGGGCAGCCAGCTCACCGCCGTCGCGGTGCCCAAGCAGATCTACGACATCACCGGCTCCTCCGCCTGGGTCGGCTACGCCAGCCTCGCCGGACTGGTGCCGATGGTGCTGTTCGCGCTGTGGGGCGGCGCGGTCGCCGACACCGTCGACCGGCGCAAACTGCTGCTGGTGACCAACAGCGGTATCGCCGTCACCTCGGTGCTGTTCTGGCTCCAGGCGGTCTCGGGACTCGACTCGGTCGCCGTGCTGATGGTGCTGCTCGCCACCCAGCAGGCCTTCTTCGGCCTCAACGCGCCCGCCCGCAACGCTTCCATCGCCCGTCTGGTCCCGGCGGAGGAGCTCGCCGCCGCCAACGCCCTCGGATCGACGGTCATGCAGACCGGCCTGGTCGCCGGGCCGCTGCTCGCGGGCTCCCTGATCCCCGTCATCGGCCTGCCCGAGCTGTATCTCCTCGACGCGGTCGCGCTGTGCGTCACGCTGTGGGCCGTGGCCCGCCTGCCCGCGCTGCCGCCCCTGGCGAGCGCCACCGCCCGGCGTGCCGGAGTGCGGGAGATCGCGGAGGGCTTCCGCTACATCTCCCGGCACAAGGTCCTGTTGCTGTCCTTCCTCGCCGACGTCATCGCCATGGTCTTCGGCATGCCACGGGCCCTGTTCCCGCAGCTCGCCGCCGAGACGTACGCCTCCTACGGCGAAGGGCTCGCCCTGGGCCTGCTGTTCGCGGCGATCCCGATCGGCGCGGTGCTGGGCGGACTGTTCTCCGGCACGTTCTCCCGGGCCCGGCGGCACGGCTGGATGGTCATCGGCGCGGTCGTCGCCTGGGGCGCGGCGATCGCCGGCTTCGGGCTGAGCGGCAGCCTCTGGCTCGCGGTGGTGTTCCTGGCCTGCGCCGGCGTCGCCGACATGGTCTCCATGGTCTTCCGCGGGGCGATCCTGCTGTCCGCCGCCACCGACGAGATGCGCGGCCGCATGCAGGGCGTGTTCACGGTCGTCGTCGCGGGCGGCCCCCGGCTGGCCGACGCCCTGCACGGCACGGCGGGCGCCGCCTTCGGACCCCGGGTCGCGGTCACGGGCGGCGGCCTGCTGGTCGTCGCGTCGATGCTGGGCCTGGCGGCCGCAGTCCCCGCGCTGCGCCGCTACCGCGTCTGAGTGACGAGCGGGGCGCGGGTCCAAAGACCCCCGGGACGGGCGGGGCGCAGGTCCACGGCGCCCGAGGCGGGCGGGGTGCGGGTTTGCAGCCCCCGCGGCGAGCGCGGTTCGGCCCCACAGCTCCCCGAGACCGGCGCGGTTCGGGTCCACCGCCCCCCGCGGCGTGCGCGGTTCGGGTCCGCAGCCCCCGGGACGGGCGCGCGGCGCGGGCCTACAGCACCCCGCGCCGGTTCGCCCCGTACTGGTCCATCAGCTTGCCCCGGGTCGCCTCCAGTCGGTGCGCGAGGATCTCGGCCACGATCCGTATCAGCGACAGCCCGAGCGCGGGATCCTCGTCGCACAGGGCGAGCACCGGGCGCGCCTCGAACTCGTAGGCGCGTACCGGGCTGAAGGCCTCCGCGCCGAAGTCCCACTGGTACGGCGGGAACATCCACGACCAGCCCAGCAGGTCGCCGGCGCCGAGGCTCGCGACCGTGACCCGGCGCAGCGACGTCACCTGCTGGATCAGCGAGACCGCGCCGGAGCGGATGACCCAGAAGCGGTCGGCGGTGCCGCCCGCGTCGAAGATCCGGGCGTCCTCCGGGAAGGACACCTCACGCGCGAGGGTCATCAGGCGCTGGCGCTGCGGCGGGGGAAGCGCGGTCAGCAGTTTGGTCGCTTTGGTCATGGCCCGGAGCTCCTCGCCGACGATCCGTGGGGGTGCTTCCCCTTCCCATTTGAGCCGTTGGCGACGCCTCGGGCACCTCGGAGAGCCGCACTTTTCGTACAAGGGCGCGGCGAGCACGGAAAAGCCCTGGCTGGACGGGGGAGGCCAGCCAGGGCAGTAAAGGGTGGTGCACGGAGGAGAGGTGTCTGCGACCCCGCTCACCAGGTATGAATGAAAGGTAAACCATTCGCGGAGATTTTGTGTACCCGAAACCCGGGTACGTGACCCGTTTCACTCGCCTTTCACTCGCCGCCCGGTGTCCGCCCGGTGTCCGGAGTCTGTCCGGTGCCCGGTTTCCGTCCGGTGTCCTGGACGACGACCCTGATCGTCCCCAGTTCCGGATCGGTCGGGTCGGGGAGGTTCATGCCCGCCGCCAGGCCGGTGCTCAGATAGCGCAGCACGGGCTCGGTCAGCCGCTCCCCGGGCAGGACGGCCGGGATACCCGGCGGGTACGGCGTGATCATCTCGGCGGCGATCCGTCCGGCGGCGCCGCTCAGCGCCACGTTCTCGGCGGGCCCGAAGAACGTGTCCCGGGGCAGCAGCGCCTGCGCCAGGCGCAGTTCGGCGGGGGCCGGCACCTCGACCGGCGGGGCCGGGTCCAGCTCGGGCGCGGCATGCGCGAGATCCTTGAGGGCGGCGAGCAGTTCGCCGGTCGTCCCGCGGTCGTCGGCGTGGGTCAGCTGCGCGCCGATCCGCCGGTGGTCGGACAGGTGCATGTCCATGAGCTGGTGCTCGCGCAGCCAGTCCGCGGCCTGGAACCCGGTGATCCCGAGCCCCTGCACGTCGATCACCACGGGCAGCGGATCGAAGTCGTCGGCGAGCCCCGGGCCGCAGAAGTCCTCCCGGCCCTCGACGTGCATCCCGTCGATCTCCTCGATCGCGGACCGCACCTCCCGCGCCAGCCCGAGAGCCGCGCCGATCAGCCGCTCGCCGTGCAACGCCATCTGCCGGCGCCAGCCGTCGAGTCCGGCGTACAGAAGCACCGAGGGGCTCGTCGTGCCCAGCAGGTCCGCGCGCAGGGCGAGCAGCTCCGGCGTGACGAGTCCGTCCTGGAGGTGGAACACGGAACCCTGTTCCAGGCCGCTGCCCATCTTGTGGACGCTGGTGACGCAGATGTCGGCGCCCGCGTCCATCGCCCAGGACGGCAGGTCCGGATGGAAGGGCAGATGCGCCCCCCAGGCCTCGTCCACGACGAGCGGCACCGAACGGCGGTGGCACACGTCGGCGATCGCCCGCAGGTCCGCGCAGGAGCCGTACGGGGTGGGGCTGGTGACCAGGGCGCCCTTCGCGTCCGGGTGGATCTGGAAGGCCTTCTCGAACTTCTCGGCCGACGGCGGGTGCGCCAGGTGGCGCCCGGCGTCCCAGTTCGGCTCGACCCACACGGGTTCGATCCCCGACAGGATCAGACCCGACACCACCGATTTGTGCGCGTCCCGCCCGATCAGCAGCTTCTCGTGCGGCCCGGCCACCGAGAGCATGGCGGCCTTGACGGACAGGGAACTCCCGCACGTCGAGAAGAAGGTGTGCTCGGCGTGGACGGCGTCCGCCATCAGCTGCTCGGCACGCTCCAGCACCCGGCCCCGGGTGAGCCGGTCGTCCAGTCCGCCCGACGCCGGCACGTCACCGAGGAAGACCGCGTCCCCCAGCACCGCCCGCACTTCGGGATCGGCACCGCGGGCCTGCTTGTGCCCCGGCGGGGTGAACGACAGGCGGCCCTGCCTGCGGTAGTCGACCAGTGCTTCCAGAACGGGTGCGCGTGCGTGATCGGCGGCCATGGCCGGCGGGTGCCCGCGTGGGGCGACGCCAATCGCGCCCGCCCCCGGTCGACGCGGCCCGGCGTCGGTGTGGGGCGGCGTCAGTGCGGCTCGGCGCTCCGGCCCGGCGTCACGATCTCGTCCAGCACCCTGAGCACGGCTTCGTAGGCGAGAGCCCGGCTCCGGGCGTCCCGCGCGTCGTCCGCCCGGTCCGCGTCGGCCCGGGAGAGGTCCGCGCTCCGGGCCCGCCAGGCCAGCAGTTCCTCGTGGGCGCAGCTCCTCGCCCGCCGGATGCGCCGCAGCAGTTCGTCCGAGTCCACCACATCGGTCATCCGGTTCGCGTACCCCGATCCGGCGGGACGAATGCTCCCTGTCCGGGAGGTTTGGCGGCCGCGGGGGCGGCCAGCCGAAAAGGAGACAACCGCATCCCCCGGTGCAAGCGCACCGGGTGCGGAAGGGGCGCCGAACCGCCGCGCCGGTGCGGCCGCCCGACCAGCCGGGACCAGCCAGGGGAGCGAAGGGATGCGTACGAACGACTCGACCGACCTCGGGACCACGCAGGACGGCGTCTTCGGGCGCGGGCACGAACAGTGCCGGCCGGCCGACGTCCGCAGTGCCGTCCGGCAGGCGGTGACCGGGCGCTGCGGGGCCATCGGCTGCCCGTACGACGAGGACGGCCTCTCGGACGCCCTGCTCGTCGCCTCGGAACTGACGAGCAACGCCATTCTGCACGGCGGCGGCATCACCGGATTCGACGTCGACATCGACGGGCCGTCCGTGTGTGTCTCCGTCAGCGACCGCAGCGACCGGCTGCCCGTCACCACCGACCCGCTCGACGACCAGGGGCGACAGCGCAGCGGCGGACGCGGCTGGCCGATCGTCTGCCGGCTGGCCCGCAACGTCAGGGTGGCCTGCCTGCCCTCTGGCGGGAAGCGCATCACCGCCGTCGTCCCCGTGTTCTGACCCCCGCGCCGCCCGGTCCGGGACATGGACCACGAACCTGTGAACGCCTTTTCGGTAGGCGGAGTTTGTTCCTCCAGGGGTAGGGCAGACGGAGGTTCGTGCTTCGGACCGGAGGCGCGCCGACGGAGCGGGTTGCCCGCTCCGGGGCGCCGCGCGCGCCCCGGACGGCAGAAGTCTCCGTCGTCAGTCCCTGAAACCACCGTTCAGGAGAGCGATACCGCATGCCTATCGACATGTCGACAAGCCGTCCTTCCGCATCCGCCCCCGCCACCGCCACCGCGCAACTGCGTCGCACCCACGCCGACGCGCCCGACACCATGAGCCGGTTCGCGCGGCTGGTCACCCTGGAGGAGGGCCCCGAGCGGGACGCCGTACGCGACGAGCTCGTCACCGCCTGGCTGCCCATGGCCCACCGCATCGCCGGGCGATTCCGCGACCGCGGTGAGTCGATCGAGGACCTGCGGCAGGTGGCGGCGCTCGGACTGGTCAAGGCCGTCGACCGCTTCGACCCCGAACGCGGGGCCTTCGAGAGCTACGCCGTGCCCACCATCACCGGCGAGATCAAGCGGCATTTCCGGGACCGGATGTGGGCGCTGCGCGTGCCCCGCCGGGTACAGGAACTGCGCAACAAGGTGCGCATCGCCCGCCGGGAGCTCACCCAGAACCCCGGCGCGGCCGAGCCCTCGGTGGCCGACATCGCCACCCACACCGGGCTCACCGAGGAGGAGGTCGGCGCCGGCCTCGAAGCCCTGGAGAGCTTCAGCACCCTGTCGCTGGACGCGGAGACCTCGGCCGGTGACGACGGCTACAGCCTCGCCGACACCCTGGGCGACTCCGACTCCTCCTTCGACGTCGTGGTCGATCGCGAGTCCGCCAAGGAAGGCCTGCGCCGACTGCCGGAGCGTGAGCGGGCCATTCTCTACATGCGGTTCTTCGAGGACATGACCCAGAGCAGCATCGCCGACCAACTGGGCATCTCCCAGATGCACGTGTCCCGGCTCATCAGCCGCAGCTGCGAGCGCGTGCGCCAGGAAGCCCTGCGCTGAACAACGCGACACCCACCCGATCCGAACGGAGGAGAAGCAGACCGATGCTCATGCCGCACCCCGCAGTCCTGCGCAGACTCGTCGACGAGTACGAAGCGCTGACCCAGGCCGGACCCGCCGAGGCGAAGCCCCAGCACCAGGCCCAGGCGCGTGATCTGGCCTACACGCTGTGCGTGTCCACCGGCACGCGCGACGTCAGGCACGCCCTGGAGACGGCCCGGCAGTGGCTGGACGCCGCGTCGCGCGCCGACGCCGCGATAAGCCCGCCGACCGACCAAGACCCCCACGTGTACGCCTGACAGGGCGGGGTGGACGCGACCGGATCCGGCGTCCACCCCGCCGCTTTTTTGCGCGGAGGCCTCGTCCACGAGCACCGGACGTGTGCGGCGCGAGAGCCGGGGCATGCGGATCCCGCAGGAATCGGGGAGAGTTCGGGGAGGGCGGCATGGATACGAGTGCTCTGGCGCGCAACGGCCGGGTCGAGGCGAAGCGGGCGGCGCGCGGCTCGCTGACGAAGGGCGCCGCCAAGGCGGGGCTCGCCGCGCGAGGCGTGATCTACCTGCTGGTCGGACTGCTGGCGTTGCAGATCGCCTTCGGCGACGGCAGCCAACAGGCCGACCGCCAGGGGGCCCTGGCCGAGATATCGGAAAAGCCCTTCGGCGCCGTGGTGCTGTGGGCACTGGGCATCGGACTCGTGGGCATGGCCCTGTGGCGGCTGTCCCAGGTCGTCTTCGGCGGAGTCGGCGCCGACGGGCGCAGCGCCAAGAAGCGCCTGCTCGCCCTCGGCCGCTGCGCCTTCTACTCCTTCGTCGCCTACTCCGTGCTGGCCTTCGCCGCGGGATCGGGCAGCGGAGGCGGGGGCGACGAGCAGTCCCGGGACGTCACCGCCCGGGCGCTGGACCTGCCCGCCGGGCAGTGGATCGTCGGCGCCGGAGGCGTGGGGATCATCATCGCGGGAGTGTGGATCGGCGCCCGCGCCGTCATGCGGTCCTACCGCAAGCATCTGCGGCTGGGGGAGATGTCCCCGCGCGTGCGGCGCATGGTCGACGTCACCGGGGTAGGCGGCGGTGCCGCCCGCGGTGTGGTGTTCGCCGCCGCGGGAGTCTTCGCGGTCCGGGCCGCCGTCGAATACGAGCCGAACAAGGCCAAGGGCATCGACGACACCCTGCGATCGTTCGCCGGCACGCCCGCGGGCCCCGGCCTGCTGGCCTGCGTAGCCGCCGGACTCGTGCTCTTCGGACTCTTCTCGTTCGCCATGGCCCGCTGGCGCAAGGTCTGACGTCCGGATGCGTGGGAACACGGACCAGATGAACGAATCAGAGTTCCCGCGCGACGGACGGCCCGTGGACATGTACCTCGACCTCCTGCGCGTGCGCATGGACAGTGAGGACTACCAGCTGCTGCTGAAGGTCGTCGCTCCCGCGCTGCGCGCCCTCGAGGAACAACGACCCGAAAGTCTCGACTTCGCCCTCGACCCGCAGGACACCCGGCAACTGCCCCAGGAGATCCGTGACGAGGCCGCCCTGGTCATCGCCACCGCAGTCACCGGCCGGCTGGACAACCAGCTGGTGGAGATAGACGTCGACGGAACCGGCCCGGTCCGGGTGGTCACGGACGCGGGCACCGCGGCCGACCCCGGCCGCCTCGCCGAGATCGCCGGCTGTATCCGGCAGCGCCACCAGGACACCGAGGAGCTGCGGGGCATCGCGGCGGCCAGCGACATGCCCACGGACTTCTGACCGTGCACGGAGCCGCCGTCACTTCGGCGGCGCGGCCACCGGCGCGCCGAGCGGCCGGGCCAGACCGACGACCGCTTCGTCCAGGCGCTGAAGGTGCCGCAGGACGCGGTCGGTCACCCGGCCGTAGCGCGGCGTTCCCGGCCCTCCGGTCGCCAGCAGCGAGGCGATGCTCGGCCCGGTCAGCACCTCGGCGGTGCTCGGCTCGCCCGCCACGCGCGCGGAGATCGCCCCGATGTTGTGCCGGATACGCTGCCCGGCGCGGCGCAGCCCCGGATCCGCCACGATGGATCGCTGCGTCGGCAGCAGCTCGGCCATGGCCGCCAGCGTCCGCGCGTGGTACGCACAGGTCTCGAGCAGCGCGACCACGTACCTGGCCGTGTCCCGCCGGGTCCGCAACGGCGTGACCGGGTGTGTCAGGGGCTGGGTGGCCCCCCGCAGATCGGCCAGTGCCTGGTCCAGATCACGGGCCCGGTCCAGCAGCTCGGCCGGCGCACCGCCGCTCAGCTGCTCCACGGCCGCCTCGGTGACCTCGGCGAGCCGGTCCAGCACGGTCGTCAGCAGCTCGTTCGTCCGCCGGTCCGTGTGCACCGGCAGCACCAGCGCCGCCGCGAAGATGCCGCAGGCCGCCCCCAGTGCCGTCTCCTCCACCCGCAGCACCAGTACCGCCGTGCTGTAGGTGTGCAGCAGGGTGTACAGCACCCCCAGCGCGGCCGTCACGAAGAACGACATCAGCGTGTACGACAGCGGCGCCGTGTAGAACATCGCGAACACGCACAGCAGCACCACCGCGAAGGCCGTCCACGTGTGGTGCCCGACCAGCCCCGCCAGCGCGATGCCGGCGACCACTCCGAGCACGGTGCCCAGCAGCCGTCGGGATCCCTTGACCAGGATCTCCCCGGTGGAGGCGGTATTGAGGAACACGATCCAGCAGGTCAGCACCGCCCAGTACCAGCGGTGCGCGGAGAGCAGCTCGCCGCCGACGATGGCCAGCGACGACCCGACGGCGACCTGCACGGCGGCCCGCGTGGTCGGCCGCCGCAGGCCCGTCTCCCCGGCCGCCTCCTCGTCGTCCTCGCTCCCGCCGATCGCGGCGTCCTCCGCGTCCAGCTCCTCGCGTGAGCGGGCCGTCTCGGGACTGTCGTCGGACTCGTCCTGCGGCCCGTCGAGCGCGACCCGCAGCCCCAGCACCGCGCGCGCCGCCTCACCGACGCCCCGGAAGACGTCCTGCACGGCCGGCGACGCCTTCGGCAGGTTCTCCTCGTCCCGGTACCCGAGCAGCCGGTTGCGCACCTGGGCCGTGGCCGTGCCCTCCGCGACGGAGATCCGGACCAGCAGCCGCAGGGCCCCCAGATCACGGCGCAGGGCGGCGAGGGCCTCGTCCCGTACGGGGAGATGACCGCCCTCCGGCAGCGGCGCGCCCGGCAGGTGCAGGGTCAGTGTGTCGGCCCGTTCGGCGCTGCGGGCCGTCAGCAGGAGCAGCCCGAGCCGCTCGGCGGCGATCTCCGCGTCGGCGATCCTGCGCTGCACCAGCCGGGCCGTCGCCTCGTCCGGAGTGCCCTCGTCCAGCCGGCCCTGGATCAGCATGGCCGTCTCGTGCAGCCGGGCCGTGCCCTCGCGCACGTGGGCCAGCGCCTTGTCGATGTCGTCCGGACCGGCGTCGAGAAGTTCGAGATGGGCGGCGAGCAACTGCGCGAGCCGCGCCCGGAAGGCCTCGCGCAGCCGCTGGAGGATGCCGGTCGGCGTCTGCGGCACCAGCGCGAAGCGCGCCGCGGCACTGCACACGAAGGCGACGGCCAGCACCGCGTAGAACCCCGGCAGGGTCGACCCGGTGACGCCGACGAACAGCGACAGGAAGTACACCTGGAAGCCGACCAGCCCGAGCGCCGTGCCCCGGTCGCCGAACCGGCGGCCGTAGACGGCGCAGAAGATCAGCACCACGAAGAAGACGTCACCGGCCAGCGGCCGGGAGCCGAGCAGCGCCGCCAGCGACATCGAGGCGTACGCCACCGGCAGACCCAGCGCCAGCGTGACGGCCTGCCGGTCGCGCTGCTTCTCCCGGATCGCGAACGTGGCGACCATCGAGGCGATGGCCCCCGCCACCAGGTGCGAGACGTCCGCGCCCAGCAGCGAGAGCACGGCCAGCGTGAGAGAGATCGCCCCGACCGTGCGCAACCCGGCCGCCAGCCGCAGCAGCCCGGGGTCGGACGCCGCGATCCGATCCCGCCACCGTGCCCCGAACGCCCGTGCCGCCGCCCTCACGCCGCCGTACTCTCTCCCGCCGTCCGTCCGACCTCAGGCGGTCTGCGACCCCGGCCCCTCGATCTGTGCCCGCACCTGCTCCGGCGTCAGATAGCTGTCCGTGTACTCGAAGTCCTTCAGCTTCGCCGCCCGGCGCGCCTGGAAGCCCGTGCGGACGAAATCGTCGCCCGCGAGCGCGTTGAGCGTCCAGTTGGTCAGCACCCGCGCCTTGGCCACCCCGGTGCGCAGCGCCGACCAGTGGTAGCCGCGGGCCACCGCCTGCGCCGGCAGCCCGCGCAGCTCGATGCCGAGCGGCTTGGAGACGGCGTCGGTGCCGCCGAGGTCGACGACCAGACCGAGGTCCTTGTGCACGTACGGACGCATCGCCCGGCCCCGCAGCGCCGCGATGACGTTGTCGGCGACGACCTTGCCCTGGCGCATCGCGTGCTGTGCCGTCGGCGGGCAGATCGCGCCCTGGTCGCCCTTGGCCTCGTCGGGTACGGCGGCGGCGTCCCCGAGCGCGAAGACCCCGTCATTGCCGGGCAGGTTCATCTCGGCGGTGACGGCGAGCCGGCCGCGGACCGTCTCCGCGCCGAGCGTCGCGATCAGCGGGCTGGCCACCACTCCCGCGGTCCAGATCAGGGTCCGGGTCGGGATCACCCGGCCGTCGGTGAAGGTGACCTCCTCCGGACCGGCCTTGGCGATCGACACGCCCAGCGAGATGTCGATGCCCCGCTTGCGCAGCACCTCCTGGGCGCTGCGGCCGAGCTTGTCGCCGAGCTCCGGCATCAGCTTCGGCGCGATGTCGATCAGATGCCACTTGATCAAGCTCGGGTCCAGGTTCGGATAGCGCTTGACCGCGTTGTGGGTGAGGAGCTGCAGGCAGGCGGCGGTCTCCGTGCCGGCGTAACCGCCGCCGACGACCACGAACTGGAGCCGCGAGGTCCGCTCGACGGGGTCGCGGCTGGCGTCGGCCAGGTCGAGCTGGCTGATGACGTGGTCGCGGATGTACGCGGCCTCGGCGAGGGTCTTCATCCCGAAGGCGTGCTCGGTCAGCCCCGGGATGTCGAAGGTGCGGGTGACGCTGCCGGGAGCCAGCACGATGTAGTCGTACGGCTCGTTGACGATCTCGTCGGTGATGGTCCGGATGACGCAGACCTTCGACTTCAGGTCCACGCCGATGGCGCCACCGGGAATGATCCGGGTGCGGTACTTCTTGCTGCGACGCAGCGAAACGGCGATCGACTGCGGCGTCAGCACCCCTGAGGCGACCTGTGGCAGCAGCGGCAGATAGAGCTGGTAGGCGAACGGCGTCACCAGGGTGACGTCGGCCTCCGCGTCGGAGAGCGCGCGTTCCAGACGTCGAACGCACCCCACTCCCGCGAAGCCCGCGCCCACCACCAGGATCTTGGGTCGTGTCACGATGTCCATCCCTTTCTGCGGCTCCAGGCGGTCTGCCCCGACGTTGCGCGTGCCCCGCCCGCGGGCCCCTCGCACCTCGTCGATCCCATCGCGCGCGGACTGGATCCGCCAGCCGGGCGAGGCATGCAGACGAACGTTTCTCCTGAGGTCACCGACGTACCCCCGGAAGGGCCTGTGTACGCCCGTTGCCTTCGGGTAGGCCGTCGTACATGACAATCGCGGAAGCCGGAGGATAGTGGCGGTGTGGCGCGCGGACGGCTCCGACGACGACGGGTGGGAGAGTCGTCGGACACAGGCCGGGCAACTCGCCGAGGCCGTGGAGAGCCTGGTGGCCTGTTGGCTCATGGCGGCGGAGGAGACCAGACCCCGGCTGCCCGCCCGGCAACTGCTGGCCCTGCGGACGGTGCGCGCCAGTCCGGAACTCAATCTGACGGCCCTGGCCGAGCACCTGGGCGTCGGACTGCCCACCGCGAGCCGTCTCTGCGACCGGCTGGAGGCCGCCGGGCTGCTGGAGCGCACCGTGCAGCCCAGCAACCGGCGCGAAGTGCAGCTCGTGGTGACCGTTTACGGAAAACGCCTGCTCGCCGATGTCGCCGAGCGCCGCGTACGGCGACTCGCGTCCGTGTTCGAGGCGATGACCCCGGCCCAGCGCACCGCGCTGGAGCACGGACTCCGCGGTTTCCACCAGGCGCACACGTCGGGCCGGGGGGCCGAGGGCCCGGCGGACGGCTGACCGCTCCTCAGGCCGCGGGCAGCGGACGTCCGCCGGCGAGGCCGCCGGCCTGGCCGTCCACGTGGCACAGCAGCAGGCAGACGTCGTCGTCCCGCTCGGAGTCGCTCAGCATCGGCTCCAGGATGCGCTCCGCCGAACCGTCCAGATCAGCGTCCAGCTCCTCGGTACGGAACGCGCCGAGCGCCGCCGACAGCCGCTCGATGCCCGGGTCTATGCCCTGGGCCCGCCGCTCGACCAGCCCGTCGGTGTAGAGCGCCAGCGTGGAACCCGGCTCCAGCGGCACCCGGTGGTCGGCGATCTCCTGGTGCAGCGGGATGCCGAGCATCGCCCCCGGCTTGGCGTCCAGGGTGCGCACCCGCCCGTCCGGGCCGCGCAGCACGGGCGGCGGATGCCCTGCCGCCGCCCACGTCAGCACCGGCTCGCCGGGCTGGAAGCGGGCGATCACGGCGGTCGCGTACAGATCGGGCTGGAGGTGGTGCAGGAACATGTGCAGCCGGGTCAGCAGCTCACCCGGGCTGCCGCCGTCCACGGCGTAGGCGCGCAGCGCGGTACGCAGCTGGCTCATCATCACCGCCGCGTGCAGCCCGTGCCCCGTCACATCGCCGATCACGGTGATCAGGCTGCCGTCGGGCTGCCGGAACGCGTCGTACCAGTCGCCGCCGATGTTCAGCCCGTACGTGGCCGGCAGATAGCGGGCGGCCAGCCGCAGGCCCGGGGTGGTCGGCAGGTCGGTCAGCAGGGCGCGCTGGAGGGTCTGGGCGATGTCCCGGTTGTGCTCGTAACGACGGGCGTTGTCGAGGGCGCCACCGGCCCGACGGGTGAGTTCCACGAGCATGACGGCGTCGTCGGGGTTCCAGCGCTCGCCGGGCGGGGTCAGCGTCACGACGCCCAGGGGCGCGCCGCGGGTCGGCAGCGGCACGCACAGCAGGGACCGGCCGGGATGCAGCGCCGACGGCGGCTGGTCGTCCACCCCGGGCAGGCCCCCGGGGTGCGCGGCCGCGTACTGCGGCCGTCCGGTGCGGGCCGCGATCACGGCGGCCGCCGGACGCGGAACGGACGGGACCCGCTCGTCCTCCGCGTCGAAGAGCCAGACGTCGGCCGTGCGGGCGTACTCGGGCACCAGCAGCTCCGGCAGCAGGCGCGCGATCTCCTCGTGGTTGAGGGAGGCCGTCAGCGCCGCGCTGGCGTCGGCGAGGAACGTCAGCCGGCGCCGCGCGTCCTCCGCCTCCCGGCGCGCGGCACGCTCCGCCGCGAAGGCCTCGCGCTGCGCCCGGCCGGCGGCGTCCAGCTCGGCGTGCAGGGCCAGCACGCCCTGGTTGGTCTGGTGCAGTTCCTCCCGGTGGAAGGCTACGAGCTCCTCCTGGTCGGCCAACCGCTCCAGCACCAGCGCGGTGTCCTCGTCGGCGCCGAGCAGGGCCTCGGAGAGGGAGGCAGGGTCACCCGCCGCCGCATCGCAGACGGGGCCCGCGGCCGGCTCCGGGCACGGCACGGTGACGCACCACGGCCGCTCGCCGTCGGCGGGCGAGGGGGAGACCTCGACCCGCAGCGAACCCCCGGTCACCGTCAGGACGAACTGCCAGCCGCCGCCCTTGGTCAGACACCGGCGCAGCCGCGCGCCGAGCGTGGCGGCCAGCCGGGTGCGTTCCAGCGGCGGCACGCCGTACGCGGCGGCCACCCGTGTGGTGGTGATCCGCGCGCGTGCCGCGTCGCCGACCGTGCTGATCGGCCAGGTGTGGTTCATGGACCATCCGGCGGTGTCGGGGACAGGACGGCCACGGCGGTGTCGTCACGCACCGGGCGGGCGGAGCTGCCGGCGTCGCGGACCGTCACGGCGGCGGTGACCGCGGGGTCGCAGGACAGCAGGCGGGGGTCGACCGGCGGCGCCCAGCGGCTGGGCAGTCCGTCGCTGTGCAGGACGAGCAGGCGGTCCGGAGCCCAGGCGGCCTCGGTCTCGGGCAGGGTCGTGGGCCGGTGGGTGCCGACTATCCCGGGCCGGGAGAGCAGGTGGCGCCAGGAGTCGCCCTCGCGCAGCCGTGCCCCGATGTTGCCGACGCCGGCGAACAGCAGCCGTCCGGTGCGCAGGTCGAGCCGGGCCACCGCGACCGCCGCGCCCCTCGTACCGCGCAGCGCGGTGTCGAGCCGGCGCAGCTGTTCGGCCGGGGGCAGATGGGGTGAGCGCCGCACCTCGCGGACCGCCGTGGTCGAGGCACGGGCCGCCTCGGGACCGTGCCCCAGACCGTCGGCCAGCATCAGGGTCAGCAGGTCGCCCTCACGGACGCAGGTCCAGGCGTCCCCGGAGCACGCGGCACCCCGGAAGGGGATGTTGACGCCTCCGACCCGTACGGAGAAGCGGGCGGACCCGGGGGAGGCCTCGTCCGGCGCGGCTGCCCCGGTCCGGCCGGGACCCTGTCCGGGACCCTGCCCGGAGGCCGGTTCGCGGCGGCCGCGGGTCCGTGCCGGACCGCCGATCCGGGCCAGCGCGACCGTCCCGCGGCCCGGGACGCTGTGCAGGTCGAAGTCGTCGGCGAGCCGCCGGCAGGTACCGAGGCCGGCGCCCAGCGACCCGGCCGTGGAGAAGCCGTCGCCCAGGGCGGCGGACACGTCGGACATGCCCGGTCCGTGGTCGACGGCGGTGAGCTGCACGAGGAGGCCCCCCTCCCGCGCGCTCGGCGGGGAGACCGCCTCGACGAGGAGCTGCCCGCCGCGCGCGTGCTTGAGCAGGTTCGTCGCCAGCTCGGTCGCCACCAGGGCGGCGTCGGCGGCGCGCGACGGGTCGAGACCGGCCAGCGCCGCCGCGTCCTCCGCGGCCACCCGCGCGTCACGCACCCGCGTCGAGTCGTGCACCGGGACGTCCCACACCTGCGTCATCGCGGCTCCTCACGCTGCCGTGGCGAGCGCACCGCCCAGGACGTCACCGTGACCGTGGTGCCGACTCCGGGCGTGCTGTCCAGCGAGAACTCGTGCACCAGACGACGCGCCCCGCCCAGGCCGAGCCCCAGCCCGCCGCCGGAGGTGTAGCCGTCGCTGAGCGCCCGCTCCGGGTCGGCGATGCCCGGCCCCTGGTCCGTGAACGTCAGCCGCAGCCCCTGCGCCCGCCCGTCGGCGAGGTGCTCCGCCGCCATCTCGCCGCCACCGCCGTACACCAGGGTGTTGCGGGCCAGCTCGCTGGCCGCGGTGACCAGCTTCGTCTGGTCCACCAGACCGAAGCCGAGCGCCGCGGCCGCCTGGCGCACATGCTGCCGCACCCACACCAGGTCCCGGTCCGAGCGGATCGGCAGGCGGGCCTCGACGCCCGCGACCGTGCCGCTCACCGAGGCTCCCGGGGCGGGCCGCCCGGAGCCGTCATGGCGAGCCGTTCGAGTGCCGCCTCGGTGCTGAGCGCGGTGCGCAGCCCCGGCAGCGAGAGCCCCAGTTCCACCAGCGTGATCGCCACCGCGGGACGCATGCCCGCCACCACGGTCCGCGCGGCCAGCAGCCGGGAGCTCGCGGCGATCTCGGCCAGCACACGCCCCAGGAAGGAGTCGACGATCTCCACCCCGGAGATGTCGATGACCACGCCGGTCACCCGGCTGCGGACGATCTGCTCGGCGATGTCCTGCTGGAGCTGCTCCGCCGTACCGTCGTGCAGGTCGCCCTGGAGAGTGATCAGCAGGACGTCGCCGAGCCGGAGAACCGGTACGTGGGCGGTGCCCGAGAGGGAGAGGTCGTGGTTCACCGGGGACCCGCACCACCGGGCGTCGCGAGCACGATGTCGGCGCCCAGCCGGTGCAGTGCGTACCCCAGGGCGTCGGCGAGGCTCGACCTGGTCACCACCGTTCCCAGGTCCAGACCGAGGTGCACGATGGTCTGCGCGATGGCGGGCCGGATGCCGGAGACGACGCACTCCGCGCCCATCAGCCGTACGGCCGCGACGGTCTTCATCAGGTGCTGGGCCACCAGCGAGTCGACCATCGGCACTCCGGTGATGTCCAGGATCGCGAAGCGGGCCTGCTGGTCGACGACCGCCGTCAGCAGCGTCTCCATGACGACCTGGCTGCGGGCGCTGTCGAGCGTGCCGATGAGCGGCACGGCGACGATGCCGTCCCACAGCCGGATCACCGGCGTGGCGGCCTCCAGCAGCTCCGTCTGCTGCCGGTCGATGAGCGCCTGGCCCTCGCTCAGCGAGGTCTCCAGGACCACCAGCCGCAGGGTGCCCATGAGCACGGTCAGCAGCGTGGTGCACTCCCGGAGGTGGTCGGGCGGCGCGTCCGGCAGGTCGGCGACCAGGAGGTCCACGGCAGGGGCGCGCAGGCCGTCCACCTCGGTGGACACCTGGCCGGAGGTGAGCCCGAAGCGGACCCGGGAGGCCGCCATCGCGGCGAGCTGCTCGCGGATCACGGTGAATCCGGCCGCGTCCGTGTCCGCCACCCGGCCGGTGTCGGCCACCTGGGCGAGCGCGTCGGCGACGACCCGGCCCGCTTCCACCGCCTCGTCCCGCGAGACGGTGAACACCGTGCGGAACAGGGGTTCGTCGGCCCAGCGCTGGGCGATCTGCTCACGGCGGCGGTGCAGGAACCTGCCGACGTCGCTCGCCGGCGTGATGTGCTCCGCTGCCGTTTCGTGCTCCGGCACGTCAGTCTCTCCTCGTCCTCGTGGCTTCTGTGTCGCCGCCGCGGTCCCGCGTGAGGCGGCCGGTGGGGCGGTCGGTGGGCGGCGGCCTACGACGCGGGGCGTTTCCCGAACCAGTCGAGACAGACGACGAGCGCGTCGTCGTCCGGCTCGGGCCTTCCGCGGTGCCCGGTCAGCCCGCGCAGCACCGCGGCCGGGACGTCCGCCGCCGGCAGCAGGGAGGCGTTGCCGACCGCCCGTGCCAGGGCGTTCTCGCCGTACGACTCACCGCCCGGCGCGGCGACCCCGTGGACGCCGTCGCTGACGAAGAGCAGCCGGTCGCCGGGCAGCAGCGTGAGCTCCTGGGCGACGTAGTCGGTCTCCTCGAACATGCCCAGCGGCAGCTGCGCGTCGAGATCCACGACGGACAGCACCCGGTCGCGCAGCAGCAGCAGCCGCGGCGAGCCCGCGTCGACCACCCGCATCCGCCCCGTGGACAGCTCGATGTCCACCAGCAGGACCGACAGATGCGCCTCGCCCCGGTAGTGGGCGTGCAGCGCCTGGTCGGCCAGGGCCGCCTGGTCCTCGATGGGAACGCCGGCGCGGCGCGCGTTGCGCAGCGCGTTGATGCCGAGGCTGGTGAGCAGGGAGGCCTCGATGCCCTCGCCCATCCCGTTGGTGACGTAGATCATCAGATGGTCGGCCGAGGCCTCCCAGTCGAAGTTGTCGCCGAAGATGGCGTAGGCGGGCTCGAGCTGGGCACCCAGTGCGTACTCCTCCCGTGCGCACGAGCGGGCCGGGAGCAGCTGCCACTGGATCTCCGCCGCCAGCGTCAGCCGCTCCCTGCGGCGCGCCCGCGCGTACAGGTCGGTGTCCCGCTCGGCGACCACCATCTCGTGCGCGAGGAGCTCCGCCAGCTCGGTGAGTTCGGTGAGGGACTCCCCGGCGGGCGCGGGCAGGGTCAGGGACAGCACGCCCAGCCGGTCGCCGCGCACGGTCACGGGCAGATGCGCCCGCGTCCGGGCGCCGTCCGGCTCCTCGACGTACGGCTGCTGCGACCCGAAGGCCCGGCCGGGAGCGCTGCCCTGCACGGGCACCGGCTCGGTGCCGCTCGGTGCGGGCGGCACGGGCAGCAGCACCTTCAGCCCGTAGTCGGCCAGCCGCAGCTCAACGGCCTCGGCCGCGTACTGGGCGCGCAGGACCTGGCTCAGCGTGTCGGGCAGATGGTGCGGGGCCGCGGAGCGCAGGGCGCGCCCGGCGGCGACGAGTCTGTTCACGGGGTCGCTCACTTCGCCCTCCGGGATGCCGTGGCGTCGAGCCCCCTGCCCCCGCGGCGGCGGGTGCGGGCTGACAGCCGTGGAGAAGCCTGCGAGAGTGTGACCGTGATGTCCCCCTCCTCGCGACCGCAACCACTCCAGGTGGCGCGTGTGACCTCGCAGGCGGCGGAGTTGCTGGAAGTCCTCTGGGGCCGTGCCTCGACGGCACCGGTCTCCGCCTCCCAGTTGCGCGTGCTGTTCATCCTGGAGCACCACGAAGGCATCAACCTGCGCACCCTCGCCGAGTTCCTCGGGTCCACGCCGCCGTCCACCAGTCGCCTGTGCGACCGCCTCCAGGCCGTCGGCTTCGTCGAGCGCAGGGTCGCCGCCGAGAGCCGCCGGGAGCTCGAACTCTTCCTGAGCCGCCGGGGGAGTGCCTTCCTCGTCGACCTCAGATCACGCCGGGAGGCCGCGCTGGAGAGCGTGTTGGAGCAGATGCCCGCCATGCAGAGGGCCGCGCTGCTGACAGGGCTGGAGGCGTTCTGTTCGGCCGCGGCCGAACAGATCCACGACGACGACGCCCCTGACGCCCGTACCGCCTGACGGGGGCCACGGGTGATCGGATTCGCCCACCGGCACATCCGTCTTCCCTCTCGCATCACTGTCCCGCTCACTTTGTTGCCTTATGTACACAGTTGTCAAATGACAAGTATTGGACGGAAGTCGGCCGTCTCCGCTCGGTTTCCCGAGGTCCTCCGGACGGCCGGGACGGCCGCCGGTCAGTCTTGCGAGCCCTCCGCGAGCTGTTGCCGGTCGACGAGCTCCAGAGCCTCGTCCACCTTCTCGGATATGGGCACGGTCAGGCTGACCCCGGTGAGGTCCAGGACCCGGCGCACGGCCGGCGTGGGAGCGATCACGTGCACGCTCCCCGGCAGACCCCGGGCCTCCTGGTACACGCGCAGGATGATGTTCATGCCGGACGAGTCCATGAACGGGACCGCCGAGAGGTCCAGGAGGAAATGCCGTCGGCCGTGGTGCAGCTGATTGGCCAGATGGGCCTGTAGATCGGTCGCGGTGTCGAGGTCGAGATGGCCTTCGACCGTGACCAGCGCGACGTCCTCGCGAGGGAGGGTGACCTCGACGGACAAGGGGTTCTGGGCGATGGACACACGTACCTCCGAAAGCTGACGGTCGGGAGCGTCTACCCCGGTGGGCGACTTCGATGCGCGGCTACCGAGGGCGAGCACGTGCGGGAAGCCGCACGGGACGTTCGTCATGTTCCGCGTGTCCCGCCCTTCCGCCCGCTGACCCCGACCTGGTGTCGCGCACAGGCGGATACCCCCGAATCCCCGCACCATGCGTACCCGGTCCGAGTCCGCCGAGGGACCGGACGGCCTAGCGCAGCCGGATGCCGACGATGCACGTGTCGTCGTCCGTGTCCGACCTGCTGTACGTGAGCAGCCGGTCCAGCTGCTGGTCCAGCGTCGGCGGCACCGTGCGGGCCTGCACCAGCAACTGGGTCAGCGATTCCTCCACCGACCGGTCGCGTCGCTCGATCAGGCCGTCCGTGTACATCAGCAGTGTGTCGTCGGCCGCGAGCTGGACCTCCTCCTCCTCGTACACCGTCTCCGGCACGGCGCCCAGCAGCATGCCCCTGAGCAGGGGCAGCGGCGCCGCCTGGGAGTCCCGCACCAGCACCGGCGGCAGATGCCCCGCCCTCGCCCAGCGCAGGGTGTGCCGGGAGGGGTCGTACAGGCCGCACACGGCGGTGGCCGTGATCGAACCCGTCAGGTGATGGGCGACGATGTTGAGCCAGGACAGCAGCTGGCCCGGCCCCGCCCCCGTCACCGCGAGACCGCGCAGCGCGTTGCGCAGTACCACCATGCTGGTCGCCGCCTCGATGCCGTGCCCGGCCACGTCGCCCACGCACAGCATCACCAGCCGGGAGGGCAGCATGACGGCGTCGTACCAGTCGCCGCCCACCAGGTGCTCCTCCTCGGCCGGCCGGTAACGGACCGCCACCTGGAGCCCGGGGGCCTCCAGCGGCGCCCGGGTGGGCGGCATGATGGCGTGCTGGAGCTGGAGGGCCAGCCGGCTGCGCTCGCTGGCGTGCTGCTCGCTCTGCGCGAGCTGGTCGCGGGTGGCGGCGAGCGCCACCTCCGTCCAGTGCTGCGAGGAGATGTCCTGGTAGGCGCCGCGCACGGCGACCAGCCGTTCGTCGGTGTCGAGCACCGGCTCGGCGACGATCCGCATGTGCCGGGTCACCCCGTCCGGCCGCTGGAGCCGGAAGGCGGCGGACGCCGGACGGCGGCGGTGCAGCAGCGTGCGCAGCAGCCGGCCGACGACGACCGCGTCGTCGGGATGGGTGTGCGCCGCCAGGTCCTCCAGCGGCACCGGCGGGCTCGACTCGGGCCGCCCGTACAGGGTGAACAGCTGGCCGTTCCAGGTGGTCTCGCCGGTGAGCAGGTCCTCCTCGAAGCCGCCGATGCGGCCGAGTCGCTGGGCGTTCTGCAACAGGCTGGCCAGGCGCGCCGCCTCGTCCTCGATCCGCCAGATCAGCAGCACGCAGTCGCCGTGCCGGCTGATGCTGAGGTCCGCGACCGCCGCCAGCGGCACCTCGCCGACCAGCGCGGTCAGACTCATCCGGCGCGCCCGGAACGGCTCGCCGGTGGCGTGCACGCGCTCGATCCGCTGGAACAGGTCACCGCCGCCGCCGGCGGCCATCGGATAGGCCTCGAGCAGCAGGGCCCCGTTGACCACGGCGCGGGGCCGGCCCGCCGGGTCGAGGAAGCGGTCGTTGACGTGCTGGATACGGAAGTCCACCAGCTTTCCGCCCGCGTCGACGTGCGGTACCAGGACCAGGGCCGGGTCGTGCAGCCCGTCCGTCAGGTCCATCAGCTCAGCCGTGTCCGGCAGCACCAGGGGCCCGTGGTCGGGGCCCCGGACATGCGAGTAGGCCTGGAGCGTGTGCGCGCACAGGTCCGCCAGGGCCTCCACCTGGCGCACCACCTGGGGCGGCTGCCGTTCCAGCGGGGCCGGCCAGGCGATCTCCAGGACGCCGTCCACACGGCCGGCGCTGCCCGCGGGCACGGCCGCCCGGCCGCCGTCCGGGTGCGACTGGCGGCCGATGGTGGGCAGCCCGGTCAGGGCCAGCGACTCGATCCACTGCGTCGCCCCCTCGGTGAGGCCGCAGCGCGCCACCGTGGCCACGTCCGGCGGTACGTACCGCCAGCGCTCGGCCTCGCCGGGGGAGAAGCCCGCGCTGCCGGCGAGGGTCAGCGAACCGTCGGAGCCCGCCGCCCAGATCGCCACGGCGACCGCGCCCAGCGGGCCCAGCGCGTGCTGGAGCAGGGCGTCGGCGACGGCCTGGGTGTCGTGCGCCGCCGCCAGCGCCCCGCTCTCGGCGGCCCGCAGCCGTACGGCCGCCGACTGCGCCGCCGGATCGTCCGGCCTGTCGACGGACGCCAGGAAGGCCTGCGTCACCTCGGACACCCGGTCCTTGGCCGCCTGGTTGATGACGTCCACCGCGAACTCCAGCGGACTCAGACCGGACTGCCCGGCCAGCGCGGACAGCTGCTGGGCCGCCTCGCTCGGGCCGCAGCCCAGGCGCTCCACCAGGATGCCCTTGGCGAGTTCGACCAGGGCCCGCCCGTCGGCCTCCGCCTGCGCCTTGATGACCTCGCGGCGCAGCCGGTCCACGGTGGCGGCCAGTCGGCCCACGGGGGAGGGCGCGGCGGCGGCGCCCTCCGGCAGGTTCACACCCTCCTCGGGGCCGGTCTGTTCCGCCATCGGTACGGGCAGGGACCGGCCCTCGCCGGGTTTGGTGGGCTGTGCGGGAATGCTCACGGTGTGCGGACTCCTCGGCTGGGACGCCTGGTGGCTCGGGCGGCGGACGTCCTCAGACGGTCAGCCAGCGTCGGACGCAGGACATGAGGTCATGGGTGTCGACGGGCTTGGTGACGTAGTCGCTGGCGCCCGAGTCGAGGCTCTTCTCCCGGTCCCCCGGCATGGCCTTCGCGGTCACCGCCACGATGGGCAGATCGGCGTACTCGGACATGCGCCGGATCTCGGCCGTGGCCGTGTATCCGTCCATCTCCGGCATCATCACGTCCATCAGCACCAGCGCGATGTCCGGGTTGTTGCGCAGCGTGTCGATCCCCTCGCGCCCGTTCTCCGCGTGCAGGACGCGGATGCCGTGCAGTTCCAGGATCCCGCTGAGCGCGAACAGGTTGCGCGCGTCGTCGTCGACGACCAGGACCGTCCGGCCCACGACCGCGTCGTCCGGGAGGTGCGGCGCCACGTGCTGCGCCTCGTCCGCACGGACCAGCGCGAGGACGTCCCCCGGCTGCTCGGCGGAGAGATGCAGGGTGATGCGCTCGCGCAGCTCGTCCAGGCTGGACAGGAACTCCATCGGCTTGCCGGCCGCCCGGGACTGGAGGCTCTCCTCCTGGGCGAGGTCCGCCCGGTGTCCGCTGTGCACCAGCACCGGAACGCCCGTCAGCACCGAGTCGTCGTGCAGGGCCTCCAGGAACCGGGAGGCCTCCGCGTCGGGCATGCCCAGTTCCAGGACGACGCAGTGGCAGGGTTCGGCGGCCAGCGCGCCGGCGGCCTCGTGTGCACCGACGGCGGTGACGATGTCGACCGGCGCCGCCGACGTGCCGTCCTCCCGGCCGCGAGCCATGTCCGCCACGACGCTCTCGGCGACCAGGGTCAGCAGACCGCGGGGCCGCTCCTCCACCACCAGCAGCCGACGCGGACGCCGTGCGGCCGTGCCGGCGGCCGGGGGCGTGCCGGGGGAGCCGACGGGGAGCGCCGCGGGCGGCCCGGCGAGGGCGCGTTCCACCGGCCGGCCGCCCTCGAGGACCTCCTGGAAGTCGCGCCGCGCGACCGGCAGGTAGAGCGTGAAGGTGCTGCCACGGCCCGGTGTGCTGTCCACCGTGACCGCGCCGCCGAGCAGATGCGCGATCTCCCGCGTGATGGACAGCCCCAGACCCGTACCGCCGTACTTGCGGCTGGTCGTGCCGTCCGCCTGCTGGAAGGCGCCGAAGATGGTCTCCAGCTGCTGCTCCGGAATGCCGATGCCGGTGTCCTTCACCCGGAACGCCACCACGGTGCTGCCGCGCACCACGCCGCTCGGCACCTCCTCGTCGGAGGCCGGCTCGATGCGCAGCTCGACACTGCCCCGCTCGGTGAACTTCACCGCGTTGGACAGCAGGTTGCGCAGAACCTGGCGCAGCCGGGAGTCGTCGGTGAGCAGGTCGGCCGGGGCGCCGGTGGCCGTGGTCACCGTGAACTCCAGGCTCTTCTGCGTCGTCATGGGCCGGAAGGTCGCCTCGACGTACTCGATGAGCTGGCGCAGCGACACCTGCTCCGGCGAGACGTCCATCTTGCCCGCCTCGACCTTCGACAGATCCAGGATGTCGTTGATCAGCTGGAGCAGGTCCGAGCCGGCCGAGTGGATGATGCCCGCGTACTCGACCTGCTTCGGCGTGAGGTTGCGCGAAGGGTTCTGGGCCAGCAACTGGGCCAGGATGAGCAGGCTGTTGAGCGGGGTGCGCAGCTCGTGGCTCATGTTCGCCAGGAACTCCGACTTGTACTTCGAGGCCAGGGACAGCTGCTGCGCCCGCGCCTCCAGCTCCTGCCGGGCCTGCTCGATCTGGAGGTTCTTCGCCTCGATGTCCCGGTTCTGCGCGACCAGCAGGGAGGCCTTCTCCTCCAGCTCCGCGTTGGAGTGCTGGAGTTCCTCCTGCTGGGACTGCAACTCGGCGGACCTGGCCTGGAGTTCGGCGGTCAGCCGCTGGGACTCGTCGAGCAGCTCGTCGGTGCGGGCGTTCGCCACGATGGTGTTGACGTTCACGCCGATGGTCACCCTCAGCTGTTCCAGGAAGTCCCGGTGGATCTGGGTGAACGCGCCGACCGACGCCAGTTCGATGACGCCGAGCACCTGCCCCTCGAAGACGATGGGCAGCAGGACCAGGGCGCTGGGCTCCACCTGGCCGAGGCCCGAGGAGATGGTGACGTAACCGGCCGGCAGCTCGTCGACGATGATCGTCCGGCGGCTGCGCGCGGCCTGGCCGACCAGCGAGCGGCCGAACGGGATACGGGTGGGACGCTCGTCGTCGGCGGGGTAGCCGTAGGCGCCCACGAGCCGCAGCTCCGGTCCGTGCTCGCCGTCCTCGGCGAGGTGGAAGGCACCGAACTGGGCCGACACCAGCGGCACCAGCTCGTCCATGATCAGTTCGGCGACGACGGGCAGGTCGCGGTGGCCCTGCATGAGGCCGGAGATCCGCGCCAGGTTGGTCTTGAGCCAGTCCTGCTCCTGGTTGGCCCGGGTGGTCTCGCGCAGGGACTCCACCATCGAGTTGATGTTGTCCTTGAGCTCGGCGACCTCGCCGGAGGCGACCACGGTGATCGACCGGGTCAGATCGCCCTCCGCGACGGCGCTCGTGACCCCTGCGATCGCGCGCACCTGCCGGGTCAGGTTCCCGGCCAGCTCGTTGACGTTCTCCGTGAGGCGCTTCCAGGTGCCCGAGACGCCCTCCACCTCGGCCTGGCCGCCGAGGCGTCCTTCGGTGCCGACCTCGCGGGCGACGCGGGTGACCTCGTCGGCGAAGGCGGAGAGCTGGTCGACCATCGTGTTGATGGTCGTCTTGAGCTCGAGGATCTCGCCCCGGGCGTCCACGTCGATCTTCTTCGACAGGTCGCCGCGGGCCACCGCCGTGGTCACCAGCGCGATGTTGCGGACCTGGCCGGTGAGGTTGTTGGCCATCGAGTTGACGTTGTCGGTGAGGTCCTTCCAGGTGCCGGCCACGTTCGGCACCTGCGCCTGGCCGCCGAGGCGTCCCTCGGTGCCGACCTCGCGGGCGACGCGGGTGACCTCGTCGGCGAACGCGGACAGCGTGTCCACCATCGTGTTGATGACGTCCGCCAGCGCGGCGACCTCGCCCTTGGCCTCGACGGTGATCTTCTGCGAGAGGTCGCCGCGGGCCACGGCGGTGGCGACCTGCGCGATGGAGCGCACCTGTCCCGTCAGGTTCGACGCCATGACGTTGACGTTGTCGGTGAGGTCCTTCCAGGTGCCCGACACCCCGCGGACGGTGGCCTGCCCGCCCAGATTGCCCGCCGTGCCGACCTCGCGGGCGACGCGGGTGACCTCGTCGGCGAAGGCGGACAGCTGGTCGACCATCGTGTTGATGGTGTTCTTGAGTTCGAGGATCTCGCCGCGGGCGTCGACGGTGATCTTCTGGGAGAGGTCGCCCTTGGCCACCGCGGTCGCCACCTGGGCGACGTTGCGGACCTGGTTGGTGAGGTTTCCGGCCATGAAGTTGACCGAATCGGTGAGGTCCCGCCAGGTGCCCTTGACACCCTTGACGTCGGCCTGGCCGCCGAGGCGTCCTTCGGTGCCGACCTCGCGGGCGACGCGGGTGACCTCGTCGGCGAACGCGGAGAGCTGGTCGACCATCGTGTTGATGGTGTTCTTGAGTTCGAGGATCTCGCCGCGGGCGTCGACGGTGATCTTCTGGGAGAGGTCGCCCTTGGCCACCGCCGTCGTCACCTGGGCGACGTTGCGGACCTGGTTGGTGAGGTTTCCGGCCATGAAGTTGACCGAATCGGTGAGGTCCCGCCACACCCCGGCGACCCCGGGCACCTGTGCCTGGCCGCCGAGGCGCCCTTCGGTGCCGACCTCGCGGGCGACGCGGGTGACCTCGTCGGCGAACGCGGACAGCTGGTCGACCATCGTGTTGACGGTCTCCTTCAGCTGAAGGATCTCGCCGCGGGCCGGAACGTCGATCTTCTGGGAGAGGTCGCCCTTGGCCACCGCGGTCGCCACCTGGGCGATGTCCCGCACCTGGGTCGTCAGGTTGCCCGCCATGGCGTTGACGGAGTCCGTGAGGTCGGCCCAGGTCCCGGAGACGCCCGGCACCTCCGCCTGACCCCCCAGGGTGCCCTCGGTGCCCACCTCCCGGGCCACCCGGGTCACCTCGGAGGTGAAGACGGACAGCTGGTCGACCATGCCGTTGAAGACGTTGGCGATGTCACCCAGCAGACCGTCGCCGTCGGTGGGCAACCGGGTGCCGAAGTCCCCGTCCCGTACGGCCGTCAGACCGGCCAGGAGCTGCCTGAGCTCGTGGTCGCCGGGAACCGTGTCCAAGGACTCGGTCGCGTTGCTGGTCATGCCTACCCTCGTTCCACTCCCCAGGAGCCCCCGGACGGGGACTCGGAACCGGGCCGCCCGGGTGGACGGCCCCGCATGTCGTGCGTGGATTTCCGCAGTTCACGGATGTGCGCGATGAGAGAAATCCGCCGCAGGCTAACCCACCGGGGCGCGGTGCAACAAAGCCTCACGTCACTTCGCACACACAGGAACTCCAGAAGCCGGGCACCGTGCATACACGAGCGGAAGCGGGGTACACGAACAGCTTTGCCCGGGGCGGCGAGAAGCCGTCCCGGGCGATGTCACCACCGGATGATTTCGGGGTCAGGCGACCTCGGTTCCCAGCAGACCGGTCCGCAGCCGCTGCACCATGCGGCTGATCAGTCGTGACACATGCATCTGCGAGATACCGAGCTCCCGGCCGATCTCCGCCTGCGTCCGCTCCTCGACGAACCGCATGTGGATGATCCGTCGTTCCCGGTCGTCGAGCTCGGCGATCAGCGGCGCCAGTGAGTGGAAGTCCTCCACCAGTTCCAGCGCCGGCTCCTCGGCACCGAGGAAGTCGGCGAGCACGGACTCGCCGTCCGCGCCGCCGTCGGAGGTCAGGGCCGCGTCGAGGGAGGCGGAGGTGTAGCCGTTGGACGCCTTGCGCGCCTCGATGACCTCCTCCTCCGACAGCGACATCAGCTGCGACAGCTCCCGCGTCGTGGGCATGCGGCCCAGGCGCGTCTGCAACTCCTCCGTCGCCTTGGCCAGTTCGACCCGCGCCTCCTGGAGTCTGCGCGGCACGTGCACGGCCCAGCTCGTGTCCCGGAAGAAGCGCTTGATCTCGCCGACGATGTACGGAATGGCGAACGAGGTGAACTCGACCTCGCGGGTCAGCTCGAACCGGTCGATGGCCTTGATCAGCCCGATCGTGCCGACCTGGACGATGTCCTCCATGGAGTCGCCCCGGCCGCGGAAGCGGGAGGCCGCGTAGCGCACCAGGGAGAGGTTCATCTCGATCAGGGTGTTGCGCACGTACTGGTACTCGTGGGTGCCCTCCTCCACGACGGCCAGCCGGTCGAAGAAGCGGCGCGAGAGTTCGCGCGCGTCCTTCGGGCTCACCTGGGTGGGCATCTCGATGAGCGGAACCCCACCCTGCGAGCTCTCCGTGCCCGCCCGCACTGCCGTGGCCGTCGTTGCCTGTGCCGTCACGGCATTCATGCCGCTCACTCCGTTCGTCGAACCGATGGATGACGAAGGGCGTCTGCCCCGGGTTCCGCATCCCATGCCGGGCAATCCGCAAGAAGTTTTCCGACGGCTCTTCCCCGGGTGTCGAAACCCGCCTCCTTCGGTCCGGAAGGGACGGACACGCTTCGAATGTGTCCGCCACGGGCGGGTAATGGCAGCTGTGAAGCGCGAGAAGGGAGCAGTGTGACCATCGACGGAATCTGGTCGTACACGCCGGAGAGCGGACACGCCGAAGGAGAGGACCTGACCGACTACGCCGTCACGACGGCCGACGGCACCCTCGGCCATGTGGAACGCGAGGCCGACCCCCACGGAATGCGGCATCTGGTCGTCGACACGGGCGTGTGGCTGTTCGGCAGGAGCGCCGTCGTCCCGGTGGGCGTCGTGACGGCCGTCGACCACGCGGAGCGCAAGGTGTCGCTGGCCTGCACCGGGGACGAGGTCAAGGACGCGCCCCGCTTCCGCACCGACAGCGAGACGACGGACCCGGCCTACCTCACCGCCGTCGGTGACCACTATCGCCGGCCGACCCCTCGGGGGACGCCATCGGTATGAGGGAGGAAGGACTCGCGCCCGCGCGCCCGGGACCCCTCCGGGAGGCGCCGCAGACCTCGGTCACGACCGCCGCGGCGGCCCGGGCCCACGCCCGCGCCGTGGTGGACGCCCGGTGGGGCGGCTCGGCCCGGCCGGCGTGCGAGGAGGACGTCATCGACCTGCTGCTGGTCGTCTCGGAGCTGGTGGCCAACGCCCTCCGGCACGGGGGAGGACTGGCCGGGTTCGAGATGACACCGGTACGGGACGGGGTCCGGCTGGCCGTGCGCGACTACAGCGACATGGTGTCCGCCCCGATGGCCGGACCGGGCTCCGGTCCGGCGGGCCGGCGGGTGGGGGGCTACGGCTGGCCGCTCGTCGTCCGTCTGGCCCGGGACATCGCCATCGACAGGGAGAGCGGCGGCGGGAAGACGATCAGGGTGTTCGTGCCGATCCGGACCGTCGGCCGCCCGGCCTGACGGGCCTGGCGAGTCGGTCGGGCCGGGCGGGATCCTCCGGCCCCTGCGCGCCGCGGGTCACCACGGCAGGAAGACGTGCACGTCCTTCCCCTTGCCCTGCCCCGCCTCGTTCGGTACCACGCTGACCTGACTGCACAGCGTGTGCACCAGATACCAGCCGATACCGCCGCCCCCGCTGTCGGGGTGGAACGGCCGGGGGGACGGAAGGACGCTGCTGCTGTCGTGCAGCGTCACGTGCACACCGTCGAAGGTCGGGCGCAGGCGCAGTTCGAAGGGGCCGGGCGCGTACTGGACGGCGTTGGCGGACAGCTCCGTCACGATCAGCACGATGTCGTGCCAGCACTCCGGTGCCGTGGGCGGCACGGTGCGGGCCAGCTCATGGAGGAACTCCTCCGTGGCCAGCCGTGCACCCGTCACGTCCTGGGGTTCGCCCGCGAAGCGGGTCGTGCGGCTGGGAATCGCCCAGGAGGACAGTGCGTCGTTTCCACGCGGCTCGGTTGCCATGTCGTCAGTGCGGCCCCTTGAGTCTCCGGGACCGTCGTCCTTTCTCGTACGGCTCTCTGGCGTCGCCCCTACAGGGTTCCCGAGGGCTGCCAGGCTACGCGTCCGTCATCCGACGGCATATGGCTCCGGCGGAACTCGTTGCACAACCCCCGCAACCACGCCGGCTCCGGCCGGCGCCGTCCACCGGCCGACGGGCTCACCGGAACACGTCGTCGGCGTCGTCCCAGCCCAGCACCTCCTCCGGCGCGCTCTGCCGGGGCAGCCGCGCCCGCGCCTGGTACATGGCCTCGATCTCCGCCGCGTAGTGCGTGACGATCGAGTCGCGGCGCAGCTTCATCGAGGGCGTCAGCAGGCCGTTGGTCTGGTCGAACGGCTGCGGCAGGATGCGGAACGCACGGATCGACTCCGAACGGGACACCGTGCTGTTGGCGGCGGCCACCGCCCGCCCGATCTCCTCCCGCAGGGCGTTCTCCTCGCGGGCGTCCCGGCTCTGGGTGTCGCCGTGCAGCATCAGGTTCCCGCGCCAGTGCGCCAGGAAGTCCGGGTCCAGGGTGATCAGCGCGCCCACGCAGGGCCGGTTGTCACCCACGACCACGGCCTGATGAACGAGCGGATGGATCCGCAGTCGCTGCTCCAGCGAGGCCGGCGCCACACTCTTGCCGCTGCTGGTGATGATGACGTCCTTCTTGCGCCCGGTGATCGTGAGGTACCCGTCGGAGTCCAGGAACCCCAGGTCGCCGGTGGCCAGCCAGCCACCCCACAGCGCGGTCCGGGTCGCGGCCTCGTCGTTGACATAGCCCTGGAACACCGACGGGCCGCGCACCAGGATCTCCCCGTCGTCCGCCACCCGGATGTCCATGCCCGGCAGTGCCTGCCCGACGGTGCCCGACTTCTCCCGGCCGAGCGGCTGCATCGTGACCCCGCCGCTGGTCTCGGTGAGGCCGTAGCCGTCGTGCACATAGATGCCGATGCCCTCGTAGAAGAGGGAGAGGTCGCGGTGGAGCGGGGAACCGCCCGAGGTGGCGCGGTGGACCCGGCCGCCGAGCGCCGCCCGGAGTCTGCGGTACACCGTGCGTTCGAACAGGGCGTGCTGGAGCCGCAGGTCGAAACCGGGCCCCGTGCCCCGGCCCAGCCGCTGCCGCTCGACGGCGGCCGCGAAGTCCCGGGCCGTCTCCGCCGCCCGCTCGAAGAGAGCGCCACGGCCGGCCTCCTGGGCCGCCCGCAGGAAGTTCTTGTAGATCTTCTCGAAGACCGACGGCACGGCGTGCAGATACGTCGGGCGGAAGGTGCGCAGCGACTCCGCGAGCGCCTCCGCGCTCAGATCGGGTTCGTGGGCCATCAGGATGCCGCCGCGCAGACACAGGCCCTGGATCATCAGCCCGTACACGTGGGAGAACGGCAGGAAGGCGAGCACGCTCGGCTGCCGGCCGGCGGGCGCGGCCGTGTGCCCCCAGCCGGCCAGCAGGGTGTCGCAGGGGCTGGCCAGGCTGCGGTGGCTCAGCGCACAGCCCAGCGGCCGGCCCGAGGTCCCGGAGGTGTAGGCGATCACCGCGGTGGAGTCGGGCAGCACGATCCGGCGCAGCGAGTCCACCGTGGTGAGCGGCACCAACTCGCCGCGCCGCGTGAGCTGTTCGAACGCACCGGCGTCCAACTGCCAGACATTGCGCAGGGAACGCAGGGCCGCGCACACCGATCCCACGGTCATGACGCTCTGTTCGTCCTCGACGACGACACCCACGCAGTTGGAGTCCCGCAGGATCCACTCGACCTGCTCGCGCGAGGACGTCGGATAGACGGGGACGACCTCGGCGCCGATCGTCCACAGCGCGTGGCAGAGGACCGTCCACTCGTACCGGGTACGCGCCATGATCGCGACGCGGTGGCCGGGTGAGATCCCGGACGCCACGAACCCCTTCGCCAGGTCGATCACCTCGTCCCGCAGCTCGACGGCCGTCACCTCCTCCCACTCCGTGGAGGCGCCGTCCGGACGGCGCGCGAGCACGGGAAGGGTGGGAGTGCGGGCGGCTGTCTCGAAGACGGTGTCGGCGAGCCCCCCGGTCAGGGGCGTGACGGCTGGGGGAGCGAGGGCGAAGTCGCGCATGCGCTGCTCCTGAGGTGTACGGACTGTGACTCCGCCGACGGTGACTGTTATCGACGGTGGTCGAATCTAGCCCAGGAGGGACCGGTTGTGGCCTGGAACGAATAAGTAATCCGCGTTGATGATCTCGGCCCCCCGGCTTCCGGCACTTCCGGCGCCCCACGACCGGTGAAGTCGGTGCTCCGGGGGGACTCGGCGAACATGGACCACATCAATCCCGACCCCGAACCCGAACGCACCACCGGACTGGAACCGGGCGGCGGCGTCCCCCCGGGCGAGACCCCGCCCGCGGAGAGCAGCATGCCCGGCGCCGGCCCTCGGGAGACGCACAACCCGACCAAGGGCTGGGCCAAGGGCCCGCTCACCCTGATCATCGTCCTCGTCGTCCTGTTCGCCGCGTTCTTCCTGGCGTACGCCATCGTCCTGATGCTCTGATCCGGAAACCGGAACCGGAACCGGGACGGAACCGCACCGGCACGTGGAACCTCAGGCCTGGGTGTGCTCCACGCAGGCGGTGACCACGTCGCGCAGACTGCCGGTGCGCTCCCACACCTCGCGCTGGATCACGGCACCGTTGCCGCGCCGCAGCAGTTCGGCGCAGGAGGCGCGGGCCCGCTCCAGATCGCCGCTGTCCGCCAGCGCGTCCTCGACATGCTCCAGCAGCGCCCGTACGACCGTCTCGGCGGGCGCGGGCCGCATGGTCGCCGGGTGCAGCAGATCCCCGGTGACCCCCGTGCGGGCGGCCTGCCAGCCGGCCAGCCGGAGCAGGCTCACGCTGTGGTCCAGCGGCTCCCGGCCCGCCTGCGCGTCCCGGGAGGCCGTCTCGACGAGCCCCCGCACCAGCGTGGCGATCAGCAGGGCGGTGTCCGCGTGCAGACAGACGTCGGCCACCCGCACCTCCACCGTCGGATAGCGCGCCGACAGCCGGGCGTCGAAGTAGACCATGCCCTCGTCGAGGATCGTGCCCGTGGCCACCATGTCCGCCACCCGCTGGTGGTACCGGTCCGCCGACCCGAACAGCTCGGTCGGACCGGCCGACGGCCAGCGCTGCCACACCCGGCTGCGGTAACTGCTGTAGTCCGTCTCCCGGCCTTGCCAGAAAGGCGAGTTGGCACTCAGCGCCGTCAGCGCCGACAGCCAGGGCCGGATCCCGTCGACGACCGCTACGCCCTCGTCGTCCGAGTCGACGGACACATGGACATGGCAGCCGCACACCATCTGCTCACGCGTCGCGATGCCGTACTGCTCGGCCATCCACTGGTAGCGCTTGTTCTTGCCGACGGACGGGAGCACCGGCAGCGGAGACGTGGCGAGCGCGGCCACCGCGCACCCGGCCTCCCGCGCGTGCCGGGCCGCCTCCCCGCGTATCCGGACGATCTCCGCGCCGAGTTCGTCCATCCCCGACTGCGGGTGGGTGTTGAACTCGAGCATCTGGTTGTGCAGTTCCTTCTCGAAGACGTCCTCCTCCGCCCCGCGCCGGGAGGCACGGGCGAGGACGGCGGCGGACAGCGCTTGCGGCTCCCCGGTCTCCGGATCGACCAGGAGGAGTTCTTCCTCCACTCCGACGGTGCGCACGGGATGTCGACCTCTCTCTGGCGGCTGGTACGCACCCGAATGCCCCGTCCGCAACCGTTCACACGGACGTCGGCGCCAGCCACACCGTGGCCAGGGGTGGCAGGGTGAGAGCGATCCCCCCGTCCCGCGCCGCGACGGGAGCGGACCGGCCGACGCCGCTGCCGCCGTAGCACTCGGCGTCGGTGTTCAGCAGCTCGCGCCAGGCCGGCACCCCGTCGGGCACGGCGAGCCGGTAGTCGTGCCGCACGACCGGGGAGAAGTTGCTGACGGCGAGGAGCGGAGCGCCGTGTGCGTCGTGGCGGAGGAACGCGAAGACGTTGTCCTCCGCGGCGTCGCCGACCACCCACCGGAAACCGGCCGGATCGGTGTCCCGCTCCCACAGGGCCGGGGTGGCCCGGTAGACCGTGTTGAGATCACGCACCAGGTCCCGCATCCCCCGGTGATCGCCCGCGGACGCGTACCCCGGGTCCAGCAGCCACCACTCGGGGCCCTCGGCCTCGGACCACTCCGCGCCCTGGGCGAACTCCTGGCCCATGAAGAGGAGCTGCTTGCCCGGGTGCGCCCACATGAACCCCAGGTACGCGCGGTGGTTTGCGCGCCGCTGCCACCAGTCGCCGGGCATCTTGGACACCAGGGCCTGCTTGCCGTGCACGACCTCGTCGTGGGAGATGGGCAGCACGTAGTTCTCGCTGTAGGCGTACACCATCGAGAAGGTCATCTCGTTGTGGTGGTACTTGCGGTGCACCGGCTCCTTGCCGATGTACTCCAGCGAGTCGTGCATCCAGCCCATGTTCCACTTCAGCCCGAACCCCAGACCGCCGCTGTCGGTCGGCCGGGTCACCCCTTCCCAGGCGGTGGACTCCTCGGCGATCGTCACGACCCCCGGGTTGCGGCGGTACACCGTCGCGTTCATCTCCTGAAGGAACGCCATCGCGTCCAGGTCCTCCCGGCCGCCGAACACGTTGGGCGACCACTGCCCGGAGTCCCGCGAGTAGTCCAGGTAGAGCATCGAGGCGACGGCGTCCACCCGCAGCCCGTCGACGTGGAACTCCTCGCACCAGTACGTGGCGTTCGCCACCAGGAAGTTGCGCACCTCGACACGTGCGAAGTCGAACTCGTACGTGCCCCAGTCCGGATGCTCGGCCCGCCGCGAGTCACCGGGCTCG
The DNA here is from genome assembly GCF_045161545.1 of Streptomyces sp. NBC_00637. Classification (NCBI taxonomy): domain Bacteria; kingdom Bacillati; phylum Actinomycetota; class Actinomycetes; order Kitasatosporales; family Streptomycetaceae; genus Streptomyces; species Streptomyces sp. NBC_00637. The sequence goes on from NZ_CP109046.1 coordinate 7,911,981, forward strand.
TACAGCGGCTCCCCGTCGAACCGGCCCAACGCCCAGTCGTCCTTGGGGAAGTGCGCCGGCACCCAGTCCACGATCACGCCGATCCCGGCCCGGTGCAGGGCGTCCACCAGGAACTTGAGGTCGTCGGGCGTGCCCAGGCGCGCGGCCGGCGCGTAGAAGCCGGTGACCTGGTAGCCCCAGGAGCCCGAGAACGGATGATGGGCGACCGGCATGAACTCCACATGGGTGAAACCGAGTTCGCTGACGTACGGCGGGAGCTCCTCGGCGAGTTGGCGATACGTCAGGCCCGGTCGCCAGGACGGCAGATGAACCTCGTAGACGGAGAACGGCGCCTCATGCACGGGGACGTCACCCCGGTGCGCCATCCACTCCTCGTCCGCCCACTCGTAGCGCGAGGCGTGCACGATCGACGCGGTGTCCGGCGGCACCTCGGCGCGCCGGGCCATCGGGTCGGCCTTGAGGAAGCGGTGCCCGTGGCGCGAGGTGATCTCGAACTTGTACCGGGTGCCCTCGCCGATGCCGGGCAGGAACAGCTCCCACACCCCGGACGAACCGAGGGACCGCATCGGGAAGGCGGTCCCGTTCCAGAAACAGAAGTCCCCGGCGACGCGCACCCCCTGGGCGTTCGGCGCCCACACCGTGAACCGGGTGCCGGTCACCCCCTGGTGGGCCATCGGCTCCGCGCCGAGCGCCTTCCACAGCTCCTCGTGCCGCCCCTCACGGATGAGGTGCAGATCCAGGTCGCCGAGGGCCGGCAGGAAACGGTAGGGGTCGTCCACCTTCTGCTCGGCGCCCTCGTACGACACCAGGAGCGTGTACGCGGGCACCGCGTCGAGCGGCAGGACGACGGAGAAGAGACCGTCGCCCTCCGACACCAGCGGGGTGGGATCGCCGTCGATCACGACGCTCACACCGTCCGCGAAGGGCCGCAACGCCCGGAAGACGATCCCGCCCGGCACCGGGTGCGCGCCCAGCAGGGCATGCGGATCGTGGTGGGCGCCCGAGAGCAGGCGTCCGCGGTCGGCCGGGTCGAGCGCGGGCGCCGTCCGCGGGCGGGGGCCGGCCGACTCGGGCGGAGAGGTGTCACGCAGGGCCACAGGGGTCAGCCTCCTCGGACGGCGAGTCGTTCGATCGCCGCCATGGGTACGGGCAGCCAGTCGGGACGGTTACGGGCCTCGTACAGCACTTCGTACACGGCTCGGTCCGTCTCGTAGGCACGCAGCAGGGCATGCTTCTTGCGGGGGTCCCAGCCCGCGCGGGCCGCGTAGCCGGCGCAGTAGGCCTCCCGGCAGCGGCGCGCCCACTCCGGCCGCCACGGGCGGCGCTGGCGGGCGGCGTAGTCGAACGAGCGCAGCATCCCGGCGATGTCGCGGACCGGGGAGTGGGCACTGCGGCGCTCGGCCAGCGGACGGGACGGCTCGCCCTCGAAGTCGATGACGAACCAGTCGCGCCCGGCGCGCAGGACCTGCCCGAGGTGCAGGTCCCCGTGGATGCGCTGGGCGGGCGGGCCGGCGTCGCACACGGAGAGCGCGCCGAAGGCGGTGGTCAGGCCCGGCACGAACGGGCGCAGCGCCGGCACATGGTGCGCGGCCGCCTCCAACCGCTCGGTCATCGCCGCCGCCGTCCGCCCGTCCTCGGCGTCCGGTCCGGTCGGCAGCGCCGCGGCCAGCGCGAGGTGCACGTCGGCCGTGGCCCGTCCGAGTTCCTCGGCCTCCGCCGTGAAGTCCTCCCCGCGGGCCAGGGCCCGCAGCGCCAGCGTCCAGCCGTCCGAAGCGTCGGGCAGGAACGGCTGGAGCACGCCGAGGGTCGCCTCCTGCGGATGCGTGGTGCGGAACCAGGCCACGGGTGCGGGCACCCGCCCGCACCCCTGCCCGGCCAGCGCTACCGGCACCTCCAGATCGGGGTTCACCCCGGGCTGGATGCGCCGGAAGATCTTCAGGATGAACGCGTCCCCGTACACCAGCGAGGTGTTGGACTGCTCGGCCTCCAGCAGCCGTGGGGCGAGCCCGGGGGGCAGCGACACGGACGGGTCCGACTCGAAGCACAGCGGGCCCAGCGTGCCGGGGTGCCGCATCCGCTCCAGGAGCAGATGCGCCGACCGTGGGTCCTGCAGCGCGTCGTGCACCGTCAGACCGGCCAGTGGCCCGCTCTCCACCCTGCCGATCAGCGCCCGTCCCAGCCGCGGCGACAGGTGTTCCTGGACGCCGAGGAGCAGTTGGTAGCAGTCGCCGGCCGGGGGAGTGCCCCCGGGGGTCGGGACGCCCGACTGATCGGCGTGCACGAGCAGATGCAGACAGCCCGGGTACAGCTCCGTCATCGACAGCATGCGCAGGTCGGTGAGGGGCCGGTCCTTGCCGGCGAACCAGCGCTGCCGCGGCAGCCATTCGCACAGCAGCGCGGCGAGCGGTCCGACCGAGCGGACGCCGCTCGCGCTGCTCGGTCGCAAGGGTGCGGTCTTCGTCACGGTGACCCATCCTTTCCCCGGTGCTCGCTCACGGGCGGCGGCCGATCCGGGACGCGGCTCTGGTGAGCCGGAACCAATAGAAGCCGTGTCCCGCGAGGGTGAGCAGGTAGGGCAGTTCGCCGATGGCCGGAAAGCGCACCCCGCCGAACAGTTCGACGGGATAGCGGCCGTCGAACCGGCGCAGGTCCAGTTCGGTGGGCTGCGCGGAGCGGGAGAAGTTGTGCACGCACAGCACCACGTCGTCTCCTCCGTCCGCCGCCAGCGGGGCCTCGCGCAGGAAGGCGAGGACGGCCGGGTTGGAGGACGGGAGTTCGGTGTAGGTGCCGAGGCCGAAGGCGGGGTTCTGCTTGCGGATCTCGATCATGCGCCGGGTCCAGTGCAGCAGCGAGGAGGGCGACGACATCGACGCCTCGACGTTGGTGACCTGGTACCCGTAGACGGGATCCATGATCACGGGAAGGGACAGTCGGCCCGGGTCGCAGGACGAGAAACCCGCGTTGCGGTCCGGTGTCCACTGCATGGGGGTGCGGACGGCGTCGCGGTCGCCGAGCCAGATGTTGTCGCCCATGCCGATCTCGTCGCCGTAGTAGAGGATCGGCGAGCCGGGCAGGGAGAGCAGCAGCGCGGTGAAGAGCTCGATCTGGTTGCGGTCGTTGTCGAGGAGGGGCGCGAGACGGCGGCGGATGCCGATGTTGGCGCGCATACGCGGGTCTTTCGCGTATTCCGCGTACATGTAGTCGCGTTCCTCGTCGGTGACCATTTCGAGGGTGAGCTCGTCGTGGTTGCGCAGGAAGATTCCCCATTGGCAGCGGGAGGGGATCGCGGGGGTCTTGGCGAGGATTTCCGAGACGGGGTAGCGGGATTCCCGGCGGACCGCCATGAAGATGCGGGGCATGACGGGGAAGTGGAACGCCATGTGGCATTCGTCGCCGCCGGAGGCGTAGTCGCCGAAGTAGTCGACGACGTCCTCCGGCCACTGGTTGGCCTCGGCCAGGAGCACGGTGTCCGGGTAGTGGGTGTCGATGTCGCGACGTACCCGCTTGAGGAACGCGTGCGAGGCCGGCAGGTTCTCGCAGTTGGTGCCCTCGGCCGCGTAGAGATAGGGCACGGCGTCGAGGCGGAAGCCGTCGATCCCGAGGTCGAGCCAGAAGCGGAGGGCGGCCAGGATCTCCTCCTGGACGGCCGGGTTCTCGTAGTTGAGGTCCGGCTGGTGGGAGAAGAACCGGTGGAAGAAGTACTGCTTGCGGACCGGGTCGAAGGTCCAGTTGGAGACTTCGGTGTCGACGAAGATGATGCGGGCGTCGCCGTACTGTTTGTCGTCGTCGGCCCACATGTAGTAGTCGCCGTAGGGTCCGTCGGGGTCTTTCCTCGATTCCTGGAACCACGGGTGCTGGTCGCTGGTGTGGTTCATCACGAAGTCGATGATGACGCGCATGCCGCGTTGGTGGGCGGCGTCGACGAATTCGACGAAGTCGGCGAGGTCGCCGAATTCGGGGAGGACGGCGGTGTAGTCGGATACGTCGTATCCGCCATCCCGTAGCGGGGATTTGAAGAAGGGCGGCAGCCAGAGGCAGTCGACTCCCAGCCATTGCAGGTAGTCGAGTTTGGCGGTGATGCCTTTGAGGTCGCCGACGCCGTCGCCGTTGCTGTCCTGGAAGGAGCGGACGAGGACTTCGTAGAACACGGCGCGTTTGAACCACTCGGGGTCGAGGTCCTTGGCGGGAGTGTCCTCGAAGGTGTCCGGGACAGGGGAGTTGACGGTCATGGCGGTCTGGGGCCTCCGATCGGCGGTGCGGGTCACCGGACGTGGAACACGTGGGCAGGTGTCCGGCCGGGCTCCAGGCGCACGTAGTTCGTCCTGCCCCAGGCGTAGGTCGCGCCGGTCAGTTCGTCGTGCACGGTCAGGGACGCGCCGTCGTCCAGGCCGAGTTGCGGCATGTCCAACGACACCGTCGCCTCCTGGGTGTGGTGGGGGTCGAGGTTGACGACCACCAGAACCGTGTTCGAACCCGCGCGCTTGCTGTACGCGATGACGGACGGGTTGTCCGTGCCGTGGAAACGGAGGTTGCGCAGCCAGTGCAGGGCCGGGTTCGCCCGCCGGATCTCGTTGAGCCGGGTGAGCAGCGGCGCGATGCTGCGGCCGGCTTTCTCGGCGGCCGCCCAGTCACGGGGTTTGAGCTGGTATTTCTCCGAGTCGAGGTACTCTTCGGCGCCCTCGCGCAAGGGGGTGCCCTCGCACAGTTCGTAGCCGCTGTAGACGCCCCAGGTAGGCGAGAGGGTGGCGGCGAGGACGGCGCGGATCTCGAACGCGGGGCGGCCGCCGTGCTGGAGGTAGGCGTGCAGGATGTCGGGGGTGTTGGCGAAGAAGTTGGGCCGCATGTAGGACGCGGCGTCCCCCGACAGTTCGGTGAGGTACTCCGTGAGCTCCTGCTTGGTGTTGCGCCAGGTGAAGTAGGTGTAGGACTGCTGGAAGCCGATCTGCGCGAGGGTGTGCATCATCGCGGGGCGGGTGAAGGCCTCGGCGAGGAAGATCACGTCGGGGTCGGTGCGGTTGATCTCCGCGATGACCCGCTCCCAGAACACCACCGGCTTGGTGTGCGGGTTGTCGACCCGGAAGATCCGCACCCCCTGCGACATCCAGTGCCGCAGGACCCGCACGGACTCGGCCACCAGGCCCTTCATGTCGGCGTCGAACGCCAGGGGATAGATGTCCTGGTACTTCTTCGGCGGGTTCTCGGCGTACGCGATGCTCCCGTCCGGGCGGTGGTGGAACCAGTCGCTGTGCTTGTGCACCCAGGGGTGGTCGGGGGAGCACTGGAGCGCGAAGTCGAGGGCGATCTCCAGGCCCAGTCCCCGTGCCCGCTCCACGAACCAGGCGAAGTCCTCCAGCGTTCCCAGCTCCGGGTGGACGGCGTCGTGACCGCCCTCCGGCGAGCCGATCGCCCAGGGCACCCCGACATCGTCCGGCGCGGCGTTCAACGCGTTGTTGCGGCCCTTGCGGAACGTGGTGCCGATGGGGTGGATCGGCGGGAGGTAGACGACGTCGAAGCCCATCGCGGCGATGGCGGGCAGCCGGCGCGCGGCGGTACGGAACGTGCCGTGCGGGCGCTCGGCGGTCCCCTCGGAACGCGGGAAGAACTCGTACCAGGCGCCGTACAGGGCGCGTTCGCGCTCGACCAGCAGCGGCAGCGGCTCGGAAGCGGTGACCAGCTCCCGCAGCGGATGGCGGCCCAGGACGGCGTCGACCTCCGGGGTCAGCGCCGCCGCGTAGCGCTCGGCCACCGGAGCCGAGTCGTCGAGCAGCTTCTTCGCCACGTCCCGCAGCAGGGTGCGCTCCGGTCCGCGCGGAGCCCGGGCCGCCGCCCGCTCGTAGAGCTGACCGCCCTCCTCCAGCACCAGACCCGGGTCGATCCCGGCCGGGATCTTGATCTCCGCGTGATGGCGCCAGGTGGCGATCGGGTCGCTCCAGGCCTCCACGGTGAAGGTCCAGCGGCCCATGGCCTCCAGGGTCACATCGGCTCCCCAGCGGTCACTGCCGGGGGCGAGCTCGCGCATCGGCGTCCAGGGCCCGCGGCCGCCGTCCGGGTTCTTGAGGACCACGTTGGCGCCGATGGCGTCGTGGCCCTCGCGAAACACCGTCGCGGAGATCCGCACCGTCTCCCCGGTCACGGCTTTCGCCGGCCGCCTACCGCACTCCACACGCGGTTCGACGTCCCGCACCGGGATACGGCCGATCGCCCTGGTGGACTTCACCCTTGCACCTCCGCTAGCTCGAAAATGGCTTCGTCCGCCCGGTGTTGGGCGGCCGGACTGCACCTGCGCGGAGGGCTATGTCTCCGCGGGCAGGCAGGGGAGTGGCCGCGTCGCGGAACGCCGCGCGACGCCGTTCCTCCGGTTCCGGCTCCAGCGCTCCCGGTGGAGGGCGTCGACACCGGCCCGCAGATACTGCTCGGCGGCGTCCGCGGCCTCTCGTGCGCACCGCTTGCCCATCAGCACACAGAGGGTGTAGCCGCAGTCCTCGAACGCGGCCCGCGCCGTGCGGTCGTCGGGTCGCGCCAGCATGTCCCGCTCCCGGGCCCGGTAACTGCGCAAGGTCCTGGCGACTTCTGTCTTCGCTGGTTGCAGCATCGCGCTCAGCACCTTCCGGGAGTTCGGGCAAGGGGGATCGTTCGTGGCGGCCGGGTCGGCCCGTGCGCGGAGGCGCGAAAGTGTCGATCCCTGCGAGGCCTTCACTTATGGTGCACGGCGCATCACCCAACGTCCTGTTGGATCTTGGTTGTGGTGTGCTCGTGTTGCACGAATGGCGTAGCAACCCCACTGTGGTTGTGACTCTGAAGCGATTACCGCTCACGCTTCGTATTGGGGAACTCTGGCCCGTCGGGCCGAGCAGGAGTGGGAGCCTCGCCGGTGAGGAGCGAACGACGATGAAGACAGCAGTCCCCTGCTACTACCACCTCGACGTGGACGTCTGCCCGGAACGGGTCGGACAGGTCAGGCGCATCCTGGCCGCTCACCTGTCCTACTGGGAACTCGAGACACACGTCGAGACCGTCTGTCGCGGCACCGAGATGCTGCTGACCGCGATCGACGAGCACGCCACGGACAAGCACACCTCGATCGAGATGTGGTGGAACGGACAGCACCTGATCACGGCCGTCGGCGGTCGCGACGGCCGGCTGCGCCCCGACCTGGACCTGCGAGCCTGTCTGGAACGCATCGCCGTGATGAGCGACGGCTGGGGATGCTGCGCCACCGGCACCGGAAGCCAGGTCATCTGGTTCTCCCAGCGGGCCCGCTCCGGCGAACGCGTCCCGCTGGTGCCGACCGCGCCCGCGCCCAGCCTGCGCGAGGTGCGTCAAGTGCCCCGCGAACTGCCGGTGGCGGCGCTGGCCGCCCCCGCGGAAGAGTCGCACGGCGTCCTGGAGGCCGCCCGGTGACCTCACGGCCGAAACGGCAGGACCCCGAGGACCGCAAGGACCGCGGGAACCGGACGGACCGGACGGACCGGAGTGGCGGGGTGCCCGCCTGGAGCGGGCACCCCTTCCCGCTGGGCGCCGACTTCGACGGACAGGGCACCAACTTCGCGCTGTTCAGCGAGGTCGCCGAACGCGTCGACCTCGTCCTCGTCGACGAGGACGGCACCACCGGTCAGGTCCCGTTGACCGAGGTCGACGGCTTCGTCTGGCACGGCTATCTGCCCGGGATCGGTCCCGGGCAGCGCTACGGCTTCCGGGTGCACGGGCCGTGGAACCCCGGCTCCGGCCACCGGTGCAACCCGGCGAAGCTGCTCCTCGACCCCTACGCGCGCGCCGTGGACGGCCAGATCGACAACCACGCCTCCCTCTTCGAGCGGGCCGGCGACCGTCCCGACCCGGCGGACAGTGCCGGGCACACCCTGCTCGGCGTGGTCACCGACGCGGCCTTCGACTGGGGCGACGACGCGCCGCCCCGGCGCCCTTACGCCGACTCGGTGATCTACGAGGCCCATGTGCGCGGTCTGACCCGCACCCACCCCGAGGTTCCGCCCGCGCTGCGGGGTACCTACGCCGGCCTCGCGCACCCCGCCGTGACGGAGCACCTCACCTCGCTGGGCGTGACGGCGATCGAGCTGATGCCCGTGCACCAGTACGTGCAGGACGGCGTGCTCACGGATCGGGGCCTGTCCAACTACTGGGGCTACAACACCATCGGCTTCTTCGCCCCGCACAACGCCTACGCCGCGCACGGCACCCGCGGTGAACAGGTCACCGAGTTCAAGTCCATGGTGAAGGCGCTGCACGCGGCGGGCCTGGAAGTGATCCTCGACGTCGTCTACAACCACACCGCCGAGGGCAACGAGAAGGGCCCCACCCTCTCCTTCCGGGGTATCGACAACGCCTCCTACTACCGGCTCGTGGACGGCGACTGGTCGCACTACTACGACACCACCGGCACCGGCAACAGCCTGCTCATGCGGCACCCGTACGTCCTTCAGCTGATCATGGACTCACTGCGGTACTGGGTGACGGAGATGCATGTCGACGGCTTCCGCTTCGACCTCGCGGCCACCCTCGCCCGTCAGTTCCACGAGGTGGACCGGCTGTCCGCGTTCTTCGACCTCATCCAGCAGGACCCCGTGATCAGCCGCGTCAAGCTCATCGCCGAACCCTGGGACGTGGGCGAGGGCGGCTACCAGGTGGGCAACTTCCCGCCGCTGTGGTCGGAGTGGAACGGCCCCTACCGTGACGCCGTACGCGACTTCTGGCGCGCGGAACCCGGCTCGCTGGGCGAGTTCGCCTCCCGGCTGACCGGCTCCTCGGACCTCTACGCCCACAGCAGGCGCCGGCCGCGCGCCGGCGTCAACTTCGTCACCGCGCACGACGGTTTCACCCTGCGCGACCTCGTCTCGTACAACGACAAGCACAACGAGGCCAACGGCGAGGACAACCAGGACGGCGAGAGCACCAACCGCTCCTGGAACTGCGGAGCCGAGGGCCCCACAGACCGCCCCGCGGTCCTCGAACTACGGGCCCGGCAACAGCGCAACCTGCTCGCCACGCTGCTGCTGTCGCAGGGCATCCCGATGATCGGCCACGGCGACGAACTCGGCCGCACGCAGGGAGGCAACAACAACGCGTACTGCCAGGACAACGAAGTCTCCTGGATCGACTGGCGGTTGACCGACGAGCAGCGGGGCCTGGCGGACTTCTGCCGGCGCCTCGTCGCCCTGCGCGCCGCCCACCCCGTGCTGAGGCGGCGCCGGTTCTTCCTGGGGGAGACCGTCCGGCACGCCCGGCAGCCGCTGCCCGACCTGGTCTGGCTGCGGCCCGACGCGCACGAGATGACGGACCGTGACTGGCAGCGCGCCGACGCGCACAGCGTCGGTGTCTTCCTCAACGGCGACGCCATCGCCGAACCCGACCCCCGCGGCCGGCCCGTCGTGGACGACTCGTTCCTGCTGCTGTTCAACAGCTACTGGGAGCCCGTCGTCTTCCGGCTGCCCGACGCCGCGTACGGCGAGCGCTGGACGGTGTGCGCCGACACCGCGGAGCCGGACGGCGGTCCGGACGAGACCGAGTGCAAGGCGGGCGTCGAGGTCATGCTGGAGGCCCGCAGCCTGATCGTGCTGTCCCGGCCCCCGCGTCGTTCCGACTGAGACCGCCGTTCCCGCCGAGTGTCAGGGCGCCCCGGCCGAGACCGGGGCGCTCGGTCAGCGCTGCCGGCTGGACGTCACCGTGAACTGGGCGCCGTCCGGGTCGCGCAGCACGGCCTCGTGGGCGGTCTCGATCAGCACGCTGCCGCCGTGCTTCTCCGCCGCCCGGGCACAGGCCGTCACGTCCGCGACGGCGAAGTGGACCTGCCAGTGCGGACGGATCGTCGGGTCGGGCGCCGCCTCCAGCGCGCCCGACTCGATCCGGGCGACGACATCGCCCCGGCTGCGCAGCACGACCTCGCCGCGCTCGTAGTGGACCTCGCAGCAGCCGGGCCGGTCCGTGGCCCAGTCGAGGATCTCGCCGTAGAAGATGGCGGAGTCGAAGGCGTCGCGGGTGTGGAGCCTGATGAAGGCGGGCGCGTCCTGCCGCCAGGCCTCCCAGTTGCCGATCAGGTCCCCCTCCCAGACACCGAAGGTCGCGCCGTCCCGGTCGGCGAGCAGTGCCGCCCGGCCCGGCGGCAGCGAGATCGGGCCCACGGCCACGGTTCCGCCGCGCTCCCGGGTCCGGGACGCGGCGTCGTCCGCGCTGGGTACGGCGAAATACGGCGTCCAGGCGACCGCCATCTGCCACATCGAGGCCACGGCGGCCACCCCGGCGACCGGGACGCTGCCGACCAGCGCCGTCCGGAAGTGGTCGCCGAGCACGCCCCGGCGCCACTCCCAGCCCAGGACGGCCCCGTAGAACTCCTGCGTGGCGTCCAGGTCGCGGCTGGTCAGGCTCACCCAGCAGGGCGCACCGAACACGGAGTGCGTGGAGACGGCTCCCCGTGCACCGGGGGCGGAGGTCGGGCGACGGTTCATGGCACTCGCGTTTCTGGTCTCTCGGCCGGGCGGCGGGGGCCACCACGGCGGGGGGCTACCACCAGTGTCCGACCGGAACCGTCCCGGGCGCCTGCCGAGGGACCCGGTGGCACGATGGAGCGGTGGCACGAGTACCGCACACGACGACCGATGAAACGGCCCGGGTCTTCGCACTCCAGGCGGAAGTCGACCAGCTCAAGGAGGCCGTCGCCTCCCACGCCGTGGTCGACCAGGCGATCGGAGTGGTGGTCGCTCTCGGGCGGATGACGCCCGACCAGGGCTGGACCGTGCTGAAGGAGGTCTCCCAGCACTCCAACATCAGGCTGCGCAACGTCGCCGAGCTGATCCTCGTCTGGGGGCGCACGGGGGAGATGCCCGACGAGATCCGGGCCCGGCTGGAGGACTCCCTCGACCGGCTCGGTCCCACCCAGATCCCCGGCGCGCCGCCCCTGGATCCGTTGGAGTGAGGCCCCTCGGGGCGGAGTCCGGTCGGGGGTGGGGGCAGGCCGGGCGCGGTCAGTCCGCCTCGGCGGCGATCTCCTCGCGCAGCCGCGCGAAGCAGCCGCTGAGCAGGCGTGAGACGTGCATCTGCGAGATGCCCAGCTGATCGGCGATCCGGCTCTGCGTCATGCCCGCGAAGAACCGCATGTACAGGATCGTGCGTTCACGCTCGGGCAGGGCCCGCAGACAGGGCGCCACGGCCACGCGGTCGACGACGGCGTCGTAACCGGGGTCCGGGTCGCCGAGGGCGTCCTCCAGCGCGTAACCGTCGGTACCGGGCAGCTCGGCCTCCAGCGACAGCGCGGAGAAGCACTCCAGCGCCTCCGCCCCGGTCCGCACCTCGTCCTCGCTCAGCTGCGCGTGCGCGGCGATCTCGGCGACGGTCGGCGGGCGCCCCGGAGTCGTCTGGGACAGCTCCTTCGCGGCGTTGCGTACCCGGTTGCGCAGGTCCTGGACCCGGCGCGGCACGTGCAGCGTCCACATGTGGTCGCGGAAGTGCCGCTTGATCTCACCGGTGATCGTCGGCACCGCGTACGCCTCGAAGGCACGGCCGCGCTCGGGGTCGTAGTGGTCGACGGCCTTGACGAGTCCCAGCGCGGCGACCTGGTACAGGTCCTCGAGGTTCTCGCCGCGCCCCCGGAAGCGTACGGCGATCCGCTCGGCCATCGGCAGCCAGAGGCGGACCAGCTCGTCCTTCAGAGCCTGCCGCTCGGGCCCGTCGGGCAGGCCGACGAGCCGCACGAAGGACTCGCCGGTGTCCGGCGCGTCGTCGTGGGGGTGCTGCTTCGTTCTGACGGTGCTACGCATCTCGCGCGCCTTCCAGGAGGATGCCGAGAAAGGGCCGGACACCGTGGGAAACGCGTACTCGGGGGGACGGGAGAACACCCGGGACCGGCCGCTCGGCGGGATCCCACGGAAGTGCCTCCTGTCCGAAGCACCTCATATGGATTCCCGTCATGAACCATCTTGAAACAGTTCCTCACTGTTTGCTCCCTATGGTTCCGTTTGTCTCCTGCCTCGGCGCCCCGGTCACCCGGTCTCTCGCTCCCGGCCCTTTTCCCGACCCGTGCTCTTGACGCGCCCTTGGTGGTTTACCTCTGACACAGAGGTAATCTCACTCGTGTGGATCAGGAGCGGTGGGACCAGCAGACGGACCGGGAGACGTTCCCGGAAGAGCTCGCCGACGCACTCGTCGGCGTCCAGCGACTGCTCAGACGGCGGCTGCGGGCCGGTCTGACCCTGCCGCGGCTGCGCGGCGCCGAGGTCGAGCTGCTGCGCCTCGTCGAGGCCCGGCCCGGCATCGGCGTCTCCGACGCGGCCAAGGAGCTGTACCTGGCGGGCAACTCCGTCTCGACTCTCGTCAACCAGCTGGTCAAGGACGGTTACCTCATCCGCGAGACCGACCCCGCCGACCGGCGCGCCGCCAGGCTCCTGCTCACCGACGCGGCCGAGGCCCGCCTGGGGGCGTGGCGGGAACGTCGCGCCGCCCTCGTCGGCCGGCATGTCGCCCGGCTGGACGCCGCCGACCGGGAAGCCCTGCGCGCGGCACTCCCCGCCCTGCGCGCGCTCGCCGTCAACCTGCACGAGGAGGCCGAGGAGTCATGACGACCGACAGCGCCACGGACGCCGTCGCCTGCACCCGGCTCGCCTACGCCTTCGGTGACACGAAGGCGGTCGACGGGCTCGATCTGACCGTCCGGGAGGGTGAGGTCTTCGGCCTGCTCGGGCCCAACGGAGCCGGCAAGACCACCGCCATCCGCTGCCTCACGACCCTGCTGCCGGTCCCGTCCGGCATGGTGCGGGTCTTCGGCCACGACGCGGCCGGCGACCGCATGGCCGTACGGCGGCTGCTCGGCTACGTCCCGCAGCAACTCTCCGCCGACTCGGGGCTCACCGGCAGGGAGAACGTCTCCCTGTTCGCCCGCGTCTTCGACGTGTCGCGGCGCGAGCGCGCCGAACGCGTCGACCAGGCGCTGGGCGCCGTCGGCCTCACCGACGCCGCCGACCGGCTCGCCGGCACCTACTCCGGTGGCATGGTCCGCCGTCTCGAACTCGCCCAGGCGCTGGTGAGCGCGCCCCGGCTGCTGATTCTCGACGAGCCGACGATCGGTCTCGACCCGATCGCCCGAACGGGTGTCTGGGAGCACATCACCGCCGTACGCGAGGCCACCGGCATGACCGTCCTGGTGACCACGCACTACATGGACGAGGCCGACCAGTACTGCGACCGGGTCGGCCTGATGCACCGCGGCCGGATCCGCGCCCTCGGCACCCCGGCCGAGCTCCGGCAGGGCCTCGGCGAACGACGACGCGCCGAGGGCGCACCGACCACGGCCCCGCTGCCGACCCTGGAGGACGTCTTCCGGGACGTCGCCGGCAGCGGCCTCGACGAGCAGGCAGGAGATTTCCGCGATGTCCGAAGCACCCGCCGCACCGCTCACCGCGTCGGCTGACCACGCCCGCCCGCAGAACATCGACCTGCTGCTGCGGCCGCCCCGGCCCCGTGTCGGCTGGCGGCTGGTGCCCGCCCGGGTCGCCGCCCTGTGCGCCGTCGAACTCCAGAAGCTGCGCCACGACCGCACCGAGCTGTACACCCGGGCGGTGCAGCCCGCCCTGTGGCTGCTGATCTTCGGCCAGACCTTCACCCGCATCAAGGCGATCCCGACCGACGGCATCCCCTACATCGACTACCTGGCGCCCGGCATCATCGCCCAGTCCGCCATGTTCATCGCCATCTTCTACGGCATCCAGATCATCTGGGAGCGGGACGCCGGCGTGCTGAACAAGCTGCTCGTCACACCGACCCCGCGCTCCGCGCTGATCACCGGCAAGGCCTTCGCGGCCGGTCTGAAGTCGGTGATCCAGGCGGTGGTCGTGGTCGTCATCGCCGCCCTGCTCGGCGTCGCCCTGACCTGGAACCCGCTGAAGCTGCTCGGGGTCGCCGCGATCGTCGTCCTGGGCTCGGCCTTCTTCTCCTGCCTGTCGATGACCATCGCGGGCATCGTCCTGAGCCGCGACCGCCTCATGGGCTTCGGGCAGGCGATCACCATGCCGCTGTTCTTCGGCTCCAACGCGCTGTACCCGGTCGACATCATGCCGGGGTGGCTCCAGGCCGTCAGCAAGGTCAACCCGCTCAGCTACGAGGTGGACGCGCTGCGGGGGCTGCTCCTCGGCACGCCCGCGCACCTCGCCCTCGACTTCGGGGTGCTGATCGTGGCCGCCGCGCTCGGCGTCGCCGCGGCCTCCTCGCTCCTGGGCCGGCTGGCCCGCTGACCCCCGCCCGGGAACGTGATGTGCGGCACGCCCGCGACAAGCCCTGTCGCGGCGTGCCGGCGGATTCTTCCTGCGCACGGCTTGATCAGCGATCAAAAGGGATGAATTCCCTGGCCACAGCGCATTCTGCTCATTTGACAGTGCGATCGGCGCACGGATAGGAAGCAGCCGGTAGAAGTCGAGAGGTGGACTGTGTACGAGCCGAACGTGGTCGGGGACTGGCAGGAGTACGACGAGTATGCCGGTCTGCGGGTCAGCGTCCACCGTCTGGAGCAGAGCGAGCCGCCCAGAGGACGCGACGACGCGGCCGAGGGGCTGACGTACTTCTGTCTGCGCGTCACCGTCGAGAACCGGGGGGCCAAGCACTCCACGATCCACCTCGAGGACGGCCAGATCGACGTGCGGCTGGGCTCCGAGGGCGAGAGCGCGTTCATCGACTGGCGCAACTCGCAGTTCATCGAGGGCTTCGACGTCTATCCGCTGCGCCGGGCCACCGCCGTGCTGTACGCGGCGGGACCCGAGGCGTCGCTCGGCCAGGTGGACGTCCAGATCCAGCTGCGGGTCGACGACGACTGGGCCGACCGCCGGCTGTGGACGGGCGGCATCGGCCTGGCCGAGGAAAGCGCCGGGGCGCCGGCCGGCGCGGGACGCGACAGTCTGGCCCGGCAGGTCAGCAACTTCCTGCGCGACCAGGCCGAAGAGGGCAGCGCCTGAGGGGTGCCGCGCCCTTCGGCGGGCCGCCGGTCCGCCGGACGGTCAGCGCGGGATGCCGTCGATGATCTCGCGCGCGCCCTGACGCAGCAGCGACACCGCCACCGACGTGCCGAGCGTCGCCGGGTCCAGTCGGCCGGCCCACTCGTGGGCGTTCAGCCGGGTCTTCCCGTCCGGGGTGAACACGCAGGCGCGCAGGGACAGTTCGCCGCTTCGGTCCACACGCGCGAAGCCCGCGATCGGACTGTTGCAGTGCCCCTGGAGCACATGCAGGAACATGCGTTCGGCCGTGGCCTCCCGGTGGGTGGCCGGATCGCCCAGTCCGCTGACGACGTCGATGACGTCGGTGTCGCCCTCGCGGCACTGGAGGGCGAGGATGCCCGCGCCGATCGGCGGCATCATCGTCTCCGGCGACAGCACCTCGGTGATCACGTCCCGCCGGTCGATGCGCTCCAGTCCGGACACGGCGAGCAGCAGCGCGTCGGCCTCGCCCGCCGCCAGCTTCTCCAGCCGCCGGTTGGCGTTGCCCCGGAACGGCACACATTGCAGGTGGGGATGGGTGGCGGCGAGCTGGGCGATCCGGCGCACCGAGGAGGTGCCGATCCGCGTCCCGGCCGCGAGCTCGTCCAGGGTGCGGCCACCCGGGTGAACGAGGGCGTCGCGGATGTCGTCCCGCCGCAGGAAGGCGGCGAACACCGTGCCCGCGGGCAGCGGCCGGTCCGCCGGCACGTCCTTGACGCAGTGCACCGCGAGATCCGCCGCACCGGCCAGCAGCGCCGCGTCGACCTCCTTGGTGAAGGCGCCCTTGCCGTCGACCTGGGACAGGTCGCCCATCCACTTGTCGCCGGTCGTCTTCACGGGGACGACCTCGGTGCGCACACCGGGATGCAGGGAGGCCAACTCCGAGCGCACGCGCTCCACTTGGGCCAGCGCCATGGGCGAGTCACGGGAGACGATACGGATCATTTCCGGAACGGACATGCGGGACACGATAGACCCTCGTGGACCGTGCGCCGTGCCGATGGTCGGTTTCGGCCACCGGCGGCCGGCCCGTCGAAGCCGGAGCCCGCAGGGAACCCGGTCGAGTGGCGATCGGCCGTTCGCGCCCCGTCAGGAGCGCACGTCGAGTACGAAGCGCCGCTTGTCGGTGCCGAGCGCGCCGAGGCGGGCGTAGAAGCGGATCGCCCCTTCGTTCCAGGCCGGGGTCTGCCACTGCACCTCGCTCATGCCCAGACTCCTGGCCCGGGCCGCCACGGCCTCCACCAGCAGGGCGCCCAGCCCCAGGCCGCGATGGCCGGGAGTGAGGAAGAGACAGTCCATGACGAGGTACTCGCGGCCCTCCCAGGTGGCGAGCTCCGGCGCGCAGGTCGCGTAGCCGACGACCTCGCCGTCCGGCAGTTCGGCGACCAGGCAGTACATCCGGGGAGCCGGGGTGTCGAAGAGCAGCCGGGCCAGCCGCTTCGCGAGGTCCGGCACCGGCGGGGCGGCACGCTCGTACTCCGCGTGCTGGGCGCACAGTTCGGCGACACGCGGCAGATCGGACCGCTCGGCCTCCCGGACCCGTGCGACGGCGCTCACCTGACGTCCCCCTCGATCGTGTCCGCGCCCCAGCCGGCCAGCCGCTCCACGAGGGGACCGGTGCCGTCCAGCACGTGCCGCGCGAAGGCGTCGCGCTCATGGGCCAGTACGGCCGCCTCCCACACACAGGGGGCCAGGCCCGACCGCCCCGGCCGCAGGTCCTTCGGCCGGTCCGCGGGACCCGTGAACACCGCCAGGTCCGCCATATGGCCCTCGATCCAGGTGTGGACCAGGAGGTAGTCCCCGTCGCCGCCCGCGTGCGCCAGGACGACGGCGAGCCCGAGCGAGCCCCGCGACGGCCCGAGTTCCAGATGGCCGGCGGCGACCCGCAGCGCCTCCCGGGCGGCGGGTTCCGTCACCGTCCGTCCCGGGGCCTCCAGCGCGTACGCCTTGACCAGGTGCCCGGCGATCCTTTGCGTCCCCAACGGCCGTGCGACGCGGGCGTGATGACTGTCGGCGAGGGCGAGCAGCTCCTTCGCCGGTACGGCCGGCGGCAGTTCGTCGTGAAGATCCATCCGGACATCATGGGGGCGTGGCGGCGCCGCCGTCCACGGTCGGGGACCGCGCACCCCGGCCGTGGACGGCGGCCGGGGCTCACGCGGCCGGGTCGAAGGCGATCCCGGACGGCTTCGCCGAGGAGAGGTGGTTGGTGAAGTTGGCGTCCTTCAGACCGAAGTTGGCGCTGCCGAAGTTGTACGCGCTCAACTTGTCGCGCAGGCCCGCCGGGTAGCCGTTCCAGCCGACCAACGGCGGGTACTGCCAGGTGCCCTTGTGGTTCTCCGGCGGCTCGTCGTTGGTGTTCGCGAGCCGGAAGCAGTGGGTGCCGATGCCGTCCTTGTGATAGACGATCTTCGCGTGCGTGCCGTCGAAGCGGACGCCGGAGGCCGCGGTCACCGTGAACGAGCCGTGGTTGGACGTCGAGACGTACTGGACCTGGCCGTTCTGCACCCAGATCACGACGTGCTCCCAGTCGTTCCGGTGCCCGCCTATGCTGCTGCCCGCCAGGGCCTGGTCCTTCTCGAAATAGAGGCCGTACAGGTACGCGCACCAGCCGTTGTTGCACTTGTAGCGCGAGTAGCTGTTGGTGTTGTCCAGGTCGGAGGCGTCCCGGCAGCTGCCGTTGAGGGCGCCGGTCGGGTTCAGTCCGCCGTTGATCGTGCCGTCGGGACCGATGGCGGGCGTCGAGTAGCAGCCGTCGGTGTCGTAGTCGAACGCGGGCTGGTACGTCAGCTCGGCGGCTTCGGCGTTGGACGGCAGCGCCGTCGGCGGGGCGGCGAAGGCCGCCGACGGGAGGGCGAGGACGAGCGCGGCGGCACCGGCGAACCCGGTGAGCCACCTCCTCCGGTGGACCTTGAACTTCGGTGACGACACTGCGTCCTCCTCGGGGTTTCGGGCGCAGCCGAACGGCTGTGTGGGGAGAGGGAGTTGAAAAGCAGCTCAGCTTCCCGGGTTTTCCCCGCCGCGCCAAGAGGCCGCAGGCGTATCAGTGGTGAAGCACGGCCCAATACTTGGCTGCCGGGGGGAGGTCAGGCGGAAATGTCCGGCAGGTCCGCCGCCGACTCCTCGGGCGTCAGGTCCGGTCGCAGCCGGAGCCAGGACGGCTGGCGCAGCAGCCCCGCCCGGGTCCGCGTGCTGTACCGGACCTCGCCGACCAGCCGGGGCACCACCCACCGGGCGCCCGGCGCCCGCGGCACGTCGTCGAAGGGGCACGCGTCGGTCGCGGCGGCCCGCAGCAGGGCCGCGAGTTCGACCCGCTCGGCCTCGCTCCAGCCGGTGCCCACCCCGCCGACGTACCGCAGTCCCGTCGCGGCCCGCTGCCCCACCAGGACGGCGCCCGGCAGCCCGGTCAGCCGGCCCTTGCCCGGCAGCCAGCCGCCGACCAGGACGTCCGCGACCCGCATGTTCCGGATCTTGATCCAGGCGCGGGAGCGCACCCCCGGCTCGTACGCCGAGTCCAGACGCTTGCAGACCAGCCCCTCCAGACCGTGGGCGCGGGTCGCCTCCAGCGCCTCGCGCCCGTGCCCGACCAGGGCGCCCGGCGTCGACCAGGACGGGCCGTCCAGCGCGAGCGCCTCCAGCCGCGCCCTGCGCCGCGTGTACGACAGCGGTAGGAGGGACCGCCCGCCGAGATGGAGCACGTCGAACAGCACGAGGTGCACGGGAGCCGTCGCCGCCAGCCGTGCGGCCTTGCCGGGCGCCTGGACCAGGCCCATCCGGGACTGGAGCAGCTGGAAGTCGGCCCGGCCCTGTCCGTCCAGGGCGAGGATCTCGCCGTCGAGTACGGCGGGCGTGCCGCCGAGCGCTTCGCCCAGCGGCCGCAGCTCGGGATAGGCGCGGGTGATGTCCTCCCCCGAACGGGCGCGCAGGGTGACGCTCCCGTCTCCGGCGAGGTACACCACGGCGCGCTGCCCGTCCTGCTTGGTCTCGTAGGCCCAGCGCGCGTCCTGGGCGACGGGCGGCAGCCGGCCCGGGGTGGCGAGCATGGGGGCGATGAGAGGGAGGGTCACGGGTGAGTTGTGGACGCCGCCGGGCCGCGGCACGCGGAAGAGGCCGCGGTTTCGCCTGAACGGCGCTGTGCCGGTCGTGCGCTCAGCGGTCGCCGGGCAGCGGCTCGGGTACCCGGACGAGGCCCGACCGGAAGGCGATGACGACCGGCTGGGCGCGGTCCCGGGCGCGGAGTTCCGTCATGGCGCGGTGCACATGGGTGCGCACCGTCAGGGGGCTGTGGCGCGGGGAGGGCCGCCCGCCCCGACCGTCGCTCGACGGGCCGGCCCTCACCACACGCACGGCAGCTCCACCTGGATCACCGTGGGCCCGCCCGCAGGGCTCGTCACCCGCACCGTCCCGTCGAGCGCGGCGACCCGGCGCCGCATGCCCGGCAGCCCTGTTCCGGCGCTCTCGTCGACCCCGCCGCGGCCCTCGTCGCGCACCCGCACGCTCAGCCCGGTCCGCGAGCGGGCCAGCACGACCTCGGCCCGGTCCGACCCGCTGTACTTGGCGGCGTTGGTGAGCGCCTCGGCGATCACGAAGTAGGCGGCCGCCTCCACCGCGGCCGGCGCCCTCGGCTCCTCCGCGAGCCGGTCGGTCCGCACGGTCACCAGCAGTCCGCTGCCGCCCGCCAGCGCCCGCACGGCGCCCACGAGCCCGCGGTCGGTGAGGATCGGCGGATGGATGCCGCGTACGACGTGCCGCAGTTCGGTCAGTGCCGCCTCGGCCTGGTCCTGCGCGTCGGAGAGCAGTCTGCGCGCGGTGGCGGGGTCGGTTCCGTACGCCCGGCCGGCCAGTCCGATCCGCATCGACAGGGCGACCAGGCGGGCCTGGGCGCCGTCGTGCAGGTCCCGTTCGATGCGGCGCAGTTCGGCGCCGTGCGTGGCGACCGCGTCCGCCCGGGTCGCGGTGAGCTGCTCGACCCGTCTGGCCAGCAGCGCTTCGGGGGAGGGCCTGAGCAGGGCCGTCGACCAGCCCGCCTCCAGGTCGGCGAGCCGGCCGAGCAACGGCAGCGCCATCGCCTCGCGGCCCAGCAGCCCGCGCCGCACCCCGTCGACCAGCAGGCCGGCCGGCCACAGCGGCAGCACGAGCACGGTCAGCCATCCGTAGGCGTAGTACGCCCCCATCCAGCGCAGATCGGTGAGCGTGCCGGGGTCCCCGACGGACGTGCGCAGCCGCTCGCGCAGCGGGCCGGTGACCGCCTGGTACGCCTCCGGTATCTCCCGGCCGGTCCAGGACGCCGTCAACCGCCGCTTGGCGCCGGCGATCCGGCGGATCAGCAGCACGGTCTCGGGCAGCAGCCAGATTCCGACCCCCGTGACCGTGCCGGTGGCGGCGATCAGCAGGACGGTGATGAAGAGGTACGACCCGAAGGCCATGGCGGCGGCCAGGAAGAGGTGGACCGTGGCCCGCGCCGCCTGCCGCAGGGTCGCGCGCATGGGGTGCCGTTCCTGTCGTGAGGAGAAGCGGGGGAAGGGGGGACGGGACGGTGGGGGAGGGGCCGTGGGCCGAGGGGGGCGGGTCGAGGGGGCCCGGACCGCCGGCCGGGGGACATTCCCGAACCGGTGGCCGGCAGACACCTACGCTCCGGCGGCCCGCGGGGTCACGCGGACCGTCGGCCCCGCGTGCGGAGGTCCCGGTCGTCCACGAGGTCCTGGTCGTCCAGCGTGACGACGACCTTCTCCGCCGCGCCCGGGGTCAGGGCCAGTTCGAAGGCGCGGCCTGCCTCGGAGAACGGGACACGGTGGCTGATCAGCTTGGCGAACCGCTCCTGGTGTTCGACCAGTTCCGGGGTCACCTCGAAGATCTCGGTCGGGTAGCCCTGGGAGGCGATGAGGGTGAGTTCGCTGCGGAGCATGCCGCCGAGGTCGATCTCGCCCTTCTTCTGCACGGCCACCATGACCAGCTTCGCGTGCCACTTCGCCGACCGCACCACGGTGTTGAAGACGGCCGGGGCGCCGGCCGCGTCGATGAAGATGTCGGTGCCCGGACGGGGCTGCCCGAGGGCGTTGGCGCTCTGCCCGTGCAGTGCGGTCAGCCGTGCGGCCACGTCCTCCTCGGCCGAGTCGATGACCGCGTCCGCCCCGACGGCCAGTGCCTTCTCCAGCCGGGAGGGGATGACGTCGGCGACCACCACGTGCCGCACGCCGCGCAGCTTCAGCCAGATCGCCACGCCCAGACCGATCGGTCCGGCACCGAACACGACGACCTTGTCGTCCGGCCCCGCCTCGGAGCGGTTGACGGCGTGCCGGGACACCGCCATCGGCTCGTTGAGCGAGGCCACGTCGAACGGCACGGTGTCGGGGAAGACGGCGACGCTCTTGCCGACCTCGGCGTTCTCGATCAGCAGGTACTCGCTCATACCGCCGAACTTCCCGCCGCAGCCGATGATGCCGGTGGGCGCGTCCTGCGGATTGACGACCACGCGGTCGCCCACCCTGAGGCCGTCCACCTCGGCGCCGACCTCCACGACCTCACCGGCCGGCTCGTGGCCGAGCGCCACGGGGAGAAGCTCGCCGCCCAGATGGGCCCGGGCGGGCATGCCGCCCATGTGCAGGAAGGTGACGTCGGTGCCGCAGATGCCGCAAGCGCGGATCCGTACGAGCGCGTCCTTGGGCCCGGGCACCGGCCGCTCGACGTCCACGACGTCGATCTTGCCTGCACCGCCGGTCCGGACGGACTTCATCGTGCTCATGAGGGGGCCTTTCTCGCTGGAGACAACTCGGTCGCTCGGTTGCCCGGGGCGGTTCGGGGGACCGCGACCCCCCACGGGGCGGCCGAGCGTGCGTGCAGGTCGGAGGCGTCCCGGGGCCCGGCGCCTGGCGGGTGGGATGCCGGCTGCCGGGCCCGGGGACCGCGCCGATCCCCGTCCCCACGGGTTCGGCGGCCGGGAGCCACACTCCGCTCAGGGCGGCTCCCGGATTGCTTGAGTTAGGCAACCACATCTCGATTACTTGAGTCAAGCAAGCGTTGCGCCCCGCGCACCGTTGCCCGCTGATTTGCTTGAGTTAGGCAACCATAAGAGTAAGGTGGGGTCATGTCCCCCGCGCAGTCGGCGCCGCCGCCCGCCTCGCCCGCGCCGGTCGAGAGGGCGCGTGCTCTCACCCGGGTCTCCCTTCCGGGCTCCCGTGTCCGGCGCCACGGCCGGCTGAGCATGCGCACCGGTTACCCGGCCGACGGTGCCCGTCCGCAGATCGGGCCACCGTCCGGTGGACGTCTTCCTGGTTCATCCCGCCGACGAAGGGCACGCCTTTGATGCCGGCACGAAGACACCCACGCGGCGACGACGGTCGGGTCGCTCCCGGGGGCCACCGGGGTGTCGCCGCATCCGGCGGGCCGTCGACCCGTCGGCTCGCCCCGCCACCGGTTCCGCCCGTGGGTGTCGGTCCGGGGGAGGGGTCGTCACCTGTGAGGGGCAGACCCTCGCTCGCCCGGGGTGCCGGTCAGTCGGTCCTGGTCGTCGTGGGTGAGCCGGATCTCGCCGAACTGCTCGCCACCACCCTGGAACTGACCGGCTACCGGGTGGGCCTCACGGGCACGGCCGCCGAGGCGCTGGCCCGGCTCGGCGCCCACCGATTCGATCTGCTGGTCGTCGACACCGCCCTGCCGGACCTGACCGGGGCCGACGCGGTGGGCCGCCCGGTGATCGCCCATCGGCCGCCGGTCCTCTACCTCGCCTCCTACGACTGCCTCGACCGGATCGTGCCCGAACTCGGCCTGGGCGAGAAGGATTACGTCACCAAGCCGCTGCGGGTTCCCGAGGTGCTGACCCGTATGCGACTGCTGCTGCGCGGCACGTCCGCCGGTACCGCCGGTGGCGCCCCCGGCTACGGGGACCTGGTCCTCGACGACACCCTGTGCCGGGCCCGGCGCGGCGCCCGCGACCTCGACCTCACGCCTGCCGAGTACCGCCTGCTCCGTCACCTGCTCGGCAACGCGCACCGGGTGCTGTCGAAGGAGCAGATCAGCCGGTACGTCTGGGGCGACTTCCGGGGGGACAACGCGATCGAGCAACTCGTCTCCCGGCTGCGGCGCAAGGTGGACCGGGAAGCGACCGCGCTGATCCATACCCGGCGGGGCTTCGGCTACTGGCTGGGCAAGGAGACCGGCGAGAGCTGAAAACCGATGGAGCAAACACCGAGGTCGTGAGGTGTCACCCTCGGCGGGCGGCGTCGCGAGCGTGCGGCGCCGCCCGTCGACGTGTGGGCGGATTTGCTGAGTGCCCATCAAATAGTTCTGCACTGAACCGAGTTACGTGACCATTTTGCGGCGACCGCCCGCGCCGACACGTCATGTGATCCACGTCACGTCAGGTTCTCGTCAGGTGACTGACCGGCAGGCGTCAGGCCCCTCTGTTTGCATGTGCTCATCGAGGCCTCGACCCCCTTCCCCCCCGCCGCTCCGACCCCACCGGAGCCCCCCACCCCGAGGAGAGCCATGGCCGACATCCTGACCGGCCCCGCCCCCGAAACCCCGGACCTGGTACCCGAGTTCCCGATGCCCCGGGCCGCCCGCTGCCCCTTCGACCCCCCGCCCGCCCTGAAGGAGCTCCAGGAGCGGGCGCCGCTGACGAAGGTGAGGCTCTGGGACGGCAGCGAACCGTGGCTGGTGACCCGCTACGCCGACCAGCGGGCGATCATGGGCGACCCGCGGGTCAGTGCGGATACCGACAGCCCCGGCTACCCGACCAAGGCCTCGCCCGACGCCGGCGAGGGCAAGCTCAGCTTCATCATGATGGACGACCCCGAACACGCCCGGCTGCGCCGGATGGTCACCGCGCCGTTCGCCATCAAGAAGATCGAGGCCCTGCGGCCCGCCGTCCAGCGCATCGTGGACGACCTGATCGACGATTTGCTGGCGGGCCCCCGACCGGCCGACCTGGTCGAGCGGTTCGCGCTTCCGCTGCCCTCGCTGGTGATCTGTGAACTGCTCGGCGTGCCCTACGACGACCACGCGTTCTTTCAGGAGAACACCAAGACGATGGTCCACCGGGACGCCACCCCGGAACAGCGCGGCCGGGCCAGTCGTGAGGTCGCCGGATACCTGGCCGGGCTCATCGGCAAGCGGATCGCCGAACCGCGCGAGGACCTGCTGTCGAGCATCGCCGGGCGCGTCACCGCCGGTGAGATCGACCACGGGCAGGCCACCGAGATGGCGTTGCTCCTGCTGATCGCGGGGCATGAGACCACCGCGAACATGATCGCGCTCGGCTCCCTCGCCCTCCTCGAGAACCCCGACCAGCTCGCTCTGCTCCGCGAGAGCGACGACCCGAAGATCGTCGCCTCCGCCGTCGAGGAGCTGCTGCGCTACCTGCACATCACCCACCTGGGGCGGCGTCGCGCGGTCACCGAGGACATCGAGATCGCCGGGCGGGTCCTCCGCGCCGGCGAGGGCGTGATCATGGTCAACGAGATGGCCAACCGGGATCCCGACGTCTTCCCCGACCCCGACCGGCTCGACCTCACCCGCGACGCCCGCCGCCATGTCGCCTTCGGTTTCGGCATCCACCAGTGCCTGGGCCAGCCGCTGGCCCGGATGGAGCTCCAGGTCGTCTACGGAACCCTCTACAAGCGCCTGCCCGGACTGAGGTCGGCCGTCCCGCTGGACGACGTCCGCTTCAAGCACGACGCCTTCATCTACGGCGTCCACTCCCTGCCCGTGACCTGGTGACGGTTCCCGTCCCGCAGCCCGACCACGACAGAACGTGAAGAAGAGGGGAACCCCATGAGCGCACCCAAGGTGGAGCTGGAAGCCGACAAATGTGTCGCCTCCGGGCAGTGCGTGGTCGCCGCCATGCAGATCTTCGACCAGGACGACGACGGCATCGCGATCCTGCTGGAGGAGCGTCCCGCGCCCGAACACCTCGACGACGTCCGCGAGGCCATCGCGGTCTGCCCCGCCGCGGCCATCCGTATGGTCGAGCGGTGAACCGGATCGTGGTCGTCGGAGCCTCGGCCGCCGGACTCGCGGCGGTGGAGACCCTGCGCCGTGAGGGCTGCACCGGCACCCTCACGCTCGTCGGCGACGAACCCCATCTCCCGTACGACCGGCCGCCGCTGTCCAAGCAGGTCCTCGCCTCCGCATGGGGGGAGGACCGGCTCCGGCTGCGTCCGGCTGCCGATCTCGCCGCCCTCGACCTCGACCTGCGGCTCGGCGTCGCGGCGACCGGCCTCGACGCCGCCGGGCGCCACCTGCGGCTGGCCGACGGCAGCGAAGTACCGTACGACCGGCTGATCCTGGCCACCGGCGTCCGTCCGCGCCGGCTGCCCGGCGAGGGCGCGCATGTGCTGCGCACCCTGGAGGACGCGCTCACCCTGCGGGAACGGCTGCTGCCGGGGCGGCACCTGGTCGTCGTCGGCGCGGGGTTCCTCGGCGCGGAGGCGGCCGCCGTGGCCTGGCGGCTCGGGGCGCGGGTCACGCTGCTGGAACCGGCGGCGGTGCCGCTGGCCCACGCGGTCGGGGCCGAGGTCGGACGGGTCCTCGCGCAGGCCCACCTCGACCGGGGTGTACGGCTGCGCTGCGGGGTCACCGTCACCGAGGTGACGGAGGACGGCGTACGGCTCGACGACGGCGAGGTCGTCGAGGCCGACGAGGTGCTCGTCGCGGCCGGCTCGCTGCCCAACACCGACTGGCTGGCCCGCAGCGGTCTGACCGTGGGCGACGGCGTGGTGTGCGACGCGTACCTGGAGGCAGCCCCGGGCGTGTACGCCGCCGGGGACGTGGCCCGCTGGTACAACCCGCTGTTCGGCACGTCCATGCGGATCGAGCACCGCACCAACGCGGCCGAGCAGGGCATGGCCGTCGCCCGCAACCTGCTGCACCCCGACGGCCGTAAGCCGTTCGCGCCGGTGCCGTACTTCTGGTCCGACCAGTACGACATGAGGATCCAGGCGTACGGGTTCCTGCGCGGCCACGACGAGGTCGCCGTCGTCGAGGGCGACCTCGCCGAGCGCCGGTTCGTGGCCGCGTACCGCACCGGTGACCGGGTGAGCGGTGCGCTCGCGGTCGGCATGCCGCCCAAGGCGATCCGGCTCTGGCGGGGGCTGATCGCCGCCGGCGCGACCTGGAGCGAACACGTGCGCGTGCCGGTCTGACGCGCGCCACCACCCAGGGGCCCCGGCAGGCGGTGCGAGCCTGCCGGGGCCCGGTCGTGTCTAGTGCCCGAGGCGGATCACGGTCACCTGGTCCTCGCCGCCGGCGCCCGCGCCCGACTTGTCGACCACGTAGGCGACGCCCTCGGCCACCTCGACGTGGTTGGGGTTGGCGCCCGTGGCCACGGTCTCCTCGACGACGCCCGTGCGCGGGTCGACGACCGTCGCGGTGGCGGCGGTGCGGTTGACCACGACGACATCGCCCGAGCGGTCGTCGGTGGCGACCGACAGGGTGCCCGCGCCGGTGGCGACCGACCTGGTCACCGTGCCGGTACGGAGGTCGACGACCGAGACGCCGCCCGCCGTCTGGTCGGCCGTGTACGCCGTACGGCCGTTCCTGGACAGGGAGATGGAGATCGGGCCGTCACCGGTCGGGATGAGACGCGGGGTGCCGGAGGCGCGGTTCACCTCGATGATGCGGTCGTTGGAGAGGTCCGCGGCGTACACCGTGCCGGTCTTCTCGTCGACCGCGAGACCCGCCGGGCCGGAGCCCTCGACCGTGACGCGCTTCTTCTCCGTGAACGTCCTGGAGTCGTACGCGACGAGGGCGCCCGCGCCGAACGCGGAGGCCCACACCGTGTCGTGCTTCTCGTCCACGACGATCTCACGGGCGTGCGCGACGTCCGCCAGTGTGGCCAGGTGCGCGCCGGTCCGCTGGCTGTAGACGGCGACGGTGTTGCTGCGGGTGTTGGTCACCCAGACGGTGTTGTGCTCGTCGTCCACGGCCACGCCGTACACCGCCTCGCGGGCACCGGTGGTGGCGTCGAGGACCGGCGGGAGAATGGTCTGCTCGACCGTCAGGGTGTCGGGGTCGACCTTCAGCAGACTGGTGCTGGTGGCCGCGCGGCCCACGGCGGTGGTCACCCAGAGCGCGTCGTTGCGCTCGGAGTACGCCGACTGGTACTGCCCGGCCGCCAGCGGCAGGGTCTTCGCGGAGAACGCCGTCGCGTGGGCCGACGCGGTCCCCGCCAGCGCCAGGGTGCTGCCCGCGGTGAGGGCCACGGCGATCGCCGCCGAGGCCAGGGTGTGACGACGGCTGATACGAGTGGTCATGATGGATGTGCTCCCTTGTGTGCGGTGTCGGTGAGGAGGGATCCGGGGTTCCACCCCGGCTGGCACGGAACGTGCCGGAGTCCGTGGGGGTTCTGGGGGCTCCGGGGCCCGTCAGTCGCCGGAGCCGGCCGCGACGGGGCGGCGGCGCACGACGAACAGCGTGGTGGCCGCGGCTCCGGCGGCGCCGCCGGCCGCCGCGGCGGCCGCGGACCAGGCGATGGTGGCGTAGGAGACGGGGGCTTCCAGCGAGGCCGCCGCCGCGAGGGTGCGCTCCTCCGTCGCGCCGGACGCGTCGGCCGACGAGGACGACGACGCGGAACCGGCGTCGGCCGCGCCGGTCACGGTGAACGCGACCTTCAGCGAGGTCGGCGGGTTCGGGGCGAGGAAGCGCAGCCAGTGCGCGCCGGTCGACGTGCCCGCGGGGACGGTGACGTCACCCTCGTACGAGCCCTGTGCGTCGGCCTTCCACTGGCCGAGGATGCTCTCGTCGTCGAGCTTGACGGTGACCGTCTCGCCGGCCGGGAACTTCGTCACCTCGAAGTGCAGTGTGCCGCCCGCCTGCACCTGGCTGGCGGTGATCTCGGCCTTGGCGCCTGCCGAGTTGGTGGCGGAGGCCGGCTCGCCGGACGCGGCCGGTACGGGCGTCGCGGACGCTCCCGTCGTGCCGTCACCAGTGGTGGGGGAGGACGTGGCGGCCGACGAGGACGTGACGGTGAAGGACGCCTTGAGGCTGGTCGCCGGGTTCGGAGCGAGGAAACGGAGCCAGTGCGCGCCCGCCGGGGTGTCGGCGGGGACGGTGACCGTGCCCGAGAACGTCCCGTCCGAGCCGATGCCGCCCTGCCACTGACCGATGATCTCCGCGTCGTCCAGCTTGACGGTCAGTTGCCGACCGGCGGGAAAGCCGCTCACCCGGAAGGAGACCTCGCCGCCGGCGGCGACGCGTGTTCCCGCGGTGAGGGAGACCGACGGGGAGGACGAGTCGGACGAGCCGGATCCCCCGACGGAACCCGAGCCCCCGGTGGACGTCGAACCACCGGTGGAGCCCGTGCCGCCGGAACCGCTGCCCCCGGATCCCGAGGAACCCGAGCCGGTGCCGCCGCTCCCGCCCGTGCTGCTCCCGCCCGTGCCGCTGCCGCCGTCGGCCGCCGTCACTTCGAGGTCGGCCTTGAGGCTGGTCGCCGGATCCGGGGCCAGGAAGCGCAGCCAGTGGGCTCCGGCCGAGGTGGAAGCGGGGATCGTCACCGAGCCCGCGAAGGTGCCGTCCGCGGCGACCGCCTTGCCGAACTGGGCGAGGATCGACGTGTCGTCCAGCTTCACCGTGACCGTCTGGCCCTCGACGAACCCCGACAGGGTGAACGCCACCTTGTTTCCCGCCGTGACCGAGGCGCCGCCGGTGAGCTTCACCGCGGGTACGGCGGAGGGGCTGGGCGTGGGGGAGGGGGACGCCGTGGTCACCGTGAGGTCGGTGCTCCTGACACTCGTCTGCGGGGCGAGGAACCGCAGCCAGTGCCCGGCGCCGGCGCTCGTGCCCGCCGGCACGGTCACCGCCCCGGCCGCGATCCCGTCGTCGCCGATCGTGAACTGCCCGAGCAGGGTCGCGTCGTCGAACTTCACGCTGAGCGTGCCGCCGGCCGGGAACCCGGCGACGGCGAACGACACCTCGCCGCCCGCCTGGACGGTGTCCGTGCCGAGCGTGACGGCGGGCGAGACCGCGTCGGCGGCGAGCGCCACGGCGGCGTGCCGCTCCCCGGCGACGGGCAGGGCCACGGCCAGCGCGCCGAGCCCGAGGGCGGTTCCGGCGGTGAGCGCGAGCACCCGGCCGCCGATTCTGTGAGAGGTCATGAGAACTGCTCCTGGCAGATGAGAGAGATGTGCCGCACGGCAAGCGGGAAGACGGTGAAGTTAGGCTTGCCTTATCGAATGAGGGAGTCTGTTGGTATGTCCTGGTCCGCGCCGCCCGAGGGCGCCCCGCACCGTCCGCCCCGGCTGCCGAGACCCCACCCGGTTCCGCGCCTCACACGGCCGGTCTGCGCGCTGCCCGCCCCGGACGGCGTCGAGGAGTTCTGGGCCGAGGTCCACCGGCGCGGGACGCCCATCGTCGGACCGGATCCGCAGGGCGGCGAGGACCATCGCGCCGTCACCTGGCTGTGGCGCGGCACCCCGGCCACCCGGGCCGTGCAGGTCCTGCCGAACAAGCTCGGCGATCCGCGCGCGCCCGAGGACAACCTGATGGAGCGCGTCCCGGGCACCGACGTGTGGCACTGGACGCTGCGGCTGCGGCACGACTGGCGCGGCACCTACGACCTGTACGTCGACGAGGGCGACGGCCCGGACCGGGATGCGCCGGGGAGCCCGGCCCACTGGCAGTGGCTGCGCACCCGAAGGCGTCCCGACCCCTTCAACCCCCGTTCGCTGCCGCACCGTTGGGACGGCACCCCGGTGCCGTACGCCGAACTGCCGGCCGCTCCCCGGGCGGTGGACTGGGAGCCACGACCGGACGTCGCCCGGGGCACGGTCACCGAGCACACGGTCCCGAGCGCCCTGCCGGGCGGCGCCCGCCGGTGCTGGCTGTACCGGCCGGCGGGCACGCGGGGCCGGCCGGAACGGCTTCCGGTGCTGGTGCTGCTCGACGGCGAGCACTGGCAGCCGCGGCTCGGTGTGTCCCGGCTCCTCGACAACCTCATCGCCGACGGACGGATCCCGCCGACGGCCGCCGTCCTGCCGGAGTCCGTCGACGAGCCCACCCGCTGGCGTGAACTCGCCTGCCGTCCCGAGTACCTCGGCTTCCTCACGGACGAACTCCTGCCGTGGGCCGCGAAGTCCGTCCCGCTGACCGACGATCCGGCGCGTACCGTCATCGCCGGCCAGAGCCTCGGCGGGCTCACCGCCGCCTACGCCGCCCTGGCCGCCCCGCACCGGTTCGGCAACGCCCTGGTGCAGTCCGGCTCGTTCTGGTGGCCCGTCGGCCCGGAGCCGGAGTGGCTCACCCGGACCCTGGCCGAGGGTGTCCGGCCTTCGGTGCGGCTGCGGCTCTCCTTCGGCGAGCAGGAGTGGGTCGCACTGCCCGCCGCCCGCCGACTGAGGGACGCCCTGCGGGCCCTCGGCTGTCACGATTCCTCCTACCGGGAGTTCAACGGTGGTCACGACTACCTCTGCTGGCGCACGGAACTGGCCGACGGACTGGTGGAGCTCATGCGTCCAGCTCCTTGAGCCGGGCGGCGAGTCGGGCGGCGACCTCGTCCAGAGGGCGGCCGGCCATCAACTGGGGGTGGGTGCAGTCCACGTCGTGGTTGACGATCACGCCGCTCACATGCGGCCGCCAGGCCTCCCGGCTCAGCCAGTCCTCGGCGCGCGGGGCGGCGGCCGTGAAGAACAGCAGGTCGCCCTGGAAGACCCGGTGCCGGTGCTCGCGCATCATGCGGGCGTGGTTCGGCACGATGTCGACGATCTTCGACAGCGTGTGGTCGGACAGTCCCGCCAGCGGGCTGCCCGCCCGGCGCAGAGTGGCCAGGACGTCCTCGCGGTCGCGCTCGCCGGTGCGGTCGAAGCCGGCCATCCGCAGGACTGCGGTGAGGGCGTCGCCCTCTTCGGGCGCCGGCCGCTCCCGCCACTGCTCGGCCGGGAACGCGTCGAGCAGCGCCAGCAGTTCGACCTCCGCGCCGGCCTCCTGGAGCAGGACGGCCACGGCATGCGCGAGGATCCCGCCCACCGACCAGCCGATCAGCCGGTACGGCCCTTGTGGCCGGATCTCCCGGATCCGCCGGGCGTAGTCGGCCGCCTCCTCCAGCAGCGTCGACGGCAGCGGCTCGTCCCCGGCCAGGCCGCGCGCCTGGACGCCGTACACCGGCTGGTCGGGCCCCAGGCGTGCGGCGAGGCCCGCATAGCACCAGGCCAGCCCGCCCGCGGGATGGATCGCGAACAGCGGTGCCCGTCCGCCCCGTACCCGCAGCGGCAGGACGACGTCCAGGGCGTCCCGAGCGGCCGGTCCCGCCGCCTCGATCCGGCCGGCGAGCGCGGCCGGGGTCGGTGCCTCGAAGAGCGAACCGATGGTCAGCTCGGCCGCGCACTCCTCCCGGACCCGCGCCACCAGCCGCACCGCGAGCAGTGAGGTGCCGCCCAGATCGAAGAACGCGTCGTCGGGTCCGACCCGTTCGACGCCGAGCACCTCCGCGAACAGCCGGGTGAGGACCTCCTCCCACCCGCTCGCCGGGAGCCGTCCCGCTCCACCCGTCCCGCCCGCGAAGACCGGGGCGGGCAGTTCACGCCGGTCCAGCTTGCCGTTGGGACTCAGCGGGAACGACTCCAGGACCATGACCACGGCCGGGACCAGGTGCTCCGGCAACTCCCGTGCCAGCGCCGCCCGTACGGCCACGGCGTCGGCGTCCCCGGTGACATAGCCGACGAGCCGGTCCTCGACGACCGCCGCGCAGGAGGCGTCGACGTCCGGAAGAGCCGCCAACGCGGCCTCCACCTCGCCGAGTTCGATGCGCTGCCCGCGCAGCTTGACCTGGTGGTCGGTACGTCCGAGGTACTCCACCTCGCCGTCGGCGCTCCAGCGGGCGAGGTCGCCCGTGCGGTACATACGGCCGCCGGGCGGCCCGAACGGGTCGTCGACGAACCGGGACGCGGTCAGCTCGGCGCGGCCGAGATAGCCGTCCGCCAACTGCACGCCCGCCAGGAACAGTTCACCCGGCACGCCGGGCGGGCAGGGCTGCCCGGCCGCGTCCAGGACGTACAGCCGGGTGTTCCACACCGGCCGCCCGATCGGCACCGGGCCCGTCCCGTGCGGCGCGCAGGCGTGGAAGCTGACGTCGACGGCCGCCTCGGTCGGCCCGTACAGGTTGTGCAGTCCGACTCCCGGCAGCGCGCGCCCGAAGGCGTTCGCCGTCTCGCGGGGGAGCGCCTCGCCGCTGGCGAACACCCGGCGCAGCACCGCACGGCAGTCGGCCGCGTCCGGCTCGGCCAGGAAGACCTGGAGCATCGACGGCACGAAGTGGCAGGTGGTGACGGCCTGTTCGCGGATCAGCCGGGCCAGGTACGCCGGGTCCCGGTGCCCGCCGGGCTCGGCCACGACCAGCGTCGCCCCCGTCCTGAGCGGCCAGAAGAACTCCCACACGGACACGTCGAACGACGAGGGTGTCTTCTGCAGGACCCGGTCGCCGGCGTCCAGGGCGTACTCGTGCTGCATCCAGCGCAGCCGGTTGTCGATCGCCCGGTGCGACACGACCACGCCCTTGGGCCGGCCCGTGGAACCGGACGTGTAGATGACGTACGCCGGGTGGGCGGGGGTGAGGGCCCGGGCGGGGGTGACGGCCGGCCGGTCGGAGAGGTCCAGCCCGTCCAGGCACACGACCGGCGTGGCCCCGTCGGGAAGCCGGCCCGGGCGGTCGGTGACGGCGCACACCGGGGAGGCGTCGTCGAGCATGTACGCCAGCCGGGGCGCCGGGTAGTCCGGATCCAGGGGCAGGTAGGCGGCGCCCGCCTTCAGTACGGCGAGCAGGGACACGATCAGGTCCGTCGAACGGGGCACCGACACCGCGACCGACGACCCAGGCCCGGCGCCGAGGCTCTGGAGGTGATGGGCCAACCGGTTGGCGCGGGCGTCGAGTTCGGCGTACGTGAGGGAGGTGGCGCCGTACACGAGCGCGGCCGCGTCGGGAGTGCGGGCGGCCTGTGCCTCGATGGGCCCGATGAGGGTGGTGGCGGGGACAGGATGGTCCGTGCGGTTGAACTCGTCGAGGACCAGCGCCCGTTCGCCCGCGGTGGCGATGGCGTGGGCGCCGAGCGGCAGATGCGGGTCGCTCGTGGCCAGTCGCTCCAGCAGCCGCAGGAACCGCTCCTGGTGGGCGGCGAGACCGGCGTCGTCGTAGAGGGCGGGGTTGCCGTCGTGGTCGACGCGCAGGCCGCGGCCGTCGGCACGGTCGTAGACGTTGACCGTCAGATCGTCGACCGGACCGGCGGACAGGTTGCGGGCCCGCGCCGGGGTGCCCGCGAAGTCCACGCCGTAGTCGAACGGCATCACGTTGACCAGCGGGCCCACCAGGCCCCGGCTCTCACCGAGCAGCCCCAGGTCGCGGCGGATGTCCTCGTAGCGGTAGCGCTGGTGGCGGCGCACCTCACGGATGCCCAGCACGACCTGCCGCACCAGGTCGGCGAAGGTCGCCCCGGGGGAGACGGCGAGCCGCAGCGGCACGACGTTCATCACCATGCCGGGCACCCGCAGGGCCACCGAGCCCATCCGGCCCATCAGCGGCAGACCCAGCACCACGTCCGACTGCGCGGTCGCCCGCGAGGTGTACAGCGCCTGCGCGGCGATGAACACGTCCGGCCAGGTCGCCCGGAGCCGGGTGGCCACGCCACGGAGGGTGTCGGTGACCTCGGGGGCCAGGTGCGCCGTCCGGCGACGGAACGTCCGTGACGGCAGCGCCCCGCGCCCCGCGAGCCGGGGTGCCTGCGGGCGGTCCCCGAACGCCTGCGTCCAGTACGCGCGGTCCGTGGCGAAGGCCGCCGAGGAACGGTAGGCGGCGTCGTCCGCGACCAGGTCGGCGAGCCGCCCGAAGGAACGGACGGGCGGCTTCGCGCCGCGCGCCAGCGCCGAGTACACCTCGGCGGTACGGCGCACCAGCAGGGAGTAGCCGAAGCCGTCCATGACCAGATGGTGGATGCGCTGGTACCACAGCCAGCGCTGGTCGTCGCCGCCCACGCGGAACAGAGCGTGCCGGAACGGCGGCCCGGCCGTCAGGTCGCAGTGCTCGGCCAGGTCGGCGCGCATCCAGGCGTCGGCCTCTTCCTCGTCGCGGACGTCGAGCAGCGTGAGGGGCGACTCGACGGCGTCCACGACGCGTTGGCGCGGCCCGTCGGGCGTGTCCTCGATCCGTACCCGCAGCGACTCCGCCTCCCGGGCGACCCGCCGCAGCGCCTCGGCGAACAGCGCCGGATCGATCGGCCCGTCCAAGCGCAGACACTCGGCGGTGTTCTGGGCGGGGCTGAGCGGGTCCAGGGCCTGTGCGAACCACATGCCCGACTGGGCCGCGGTGAGCGGCAGCGTCTCCCGGGAGACGTCGGCGGTGCGGGGCGGCGTCGCGCTCATGCGGTCGCCCCCAGCAGCGCGGCCCACGCGTCGACGGCGGGCCGCTCGGCCAGGTCGGCGAAGTCCGCGGTGACGGCGTGCTCCCGGCGCCAGCGTTCCAGGAGGGCCATGACGCGCACCGAGTCCAGGCCGTGGTCGAGGAGGTTTTCGTCGACGGGGATGTCCGCGGGTTCCTCGCCGAGCACGTCGGCGACGTCGGCGCGGATCCGGTCCAGGGTCAGGGGCGGTCCGGCCTCCTCGAACAGCGCGTCGGTGGTGGTGACGAACGCGCAGCGGCCCGCCGCCCAGCGCAGCGCCATGTCGTGGTCCGCGCGGGAGAAGTCGGCGACGGCGTCGGCGACCACGAACGCCTGCACGTCCCGCATCCACGCGTCGCAGGCGCTCATCAGCACGCCGATGTGCGCGTACACGCCGGCGATCACCAACTGGTCGCGGCCCGTGGAGCGCAGCAGCTCCGCCAGCCCGGTCCGCACGAACGCGCTGTACTTCCATTTCGTGAGCAGGGTGTCGCCCGGCTCGGGCGCCACCGCGTCGGGCACCGCGAGCGCGACCGGGTCGTCCGCCACGCCCGGGCCCCAGAAGTCGAGCTGGAGCCCGCGCTCCTCGGCGCTCTGGCCGCCGCGCTGCACCGAGTAGGCGACGGGCACGCCGAGCCCGCGGGCCTCCTTCGTCAGCCGGGCGGTGTTGGCGAGCATGCCGGTCAGCGGCTGCTCGTCCGCCGGGAACGCGGAGAGGAAGTGCTGCTGGAGATCGTGCACGAGCAGTACGGCGCGGGCGGGATCGGCTTTCCAGGTCACCCGGTTGTCGGGCAGCTCGTGGGCGGACGGCAGCGGATAGGGGGAGATGGCGGGAAGTGCCATGGGAACAGGGGCCTTTCAGTGCTGCTCGGCGGACGACCGCAGCTGCTTCTTGTTGACCTTGCCGACGCCCGTGTGGGGAAAGGCGTCGACGAACTCGACGAGGTCGGGAACCTTGTAGGCGGCGACACCGCGCTCGCGCACGAACCGCTTCACGGCGGCCGGCCTCAGCGGTTCGGCGCCCTCGCGCAGGATCACGTAGGCGAGGGAGCGTTCGCCCAGATACGGGTCGGGGGCGGAGACCACGGATACGTCGTGCACCGACGGATGGGCGAGGAGGATGTTCTCGATCTCCTCCGGCGCGATCTTCTCGCCGCCCCGGTTGATCTGGTCCTTCGCCCGTCCCTCGACGACGAGATGACCGCTCGGTGTACGGCGCACGATGTCGCCCGTGCGGTAGAACCCGTCCTCGGTGAAGGCCCTCGCGTTGTGTTCCGGCGCCTTCCAGTAGCCGCGGATCGTGTACGGGCCGCGGGTCAGCAACTGCCCGAACCCGCCCTCGGGCACGTCGTGTCCGGCGTCGTCGACGATCCGGACCTCGTCGTCGGCGGAGATCGGGCGGCCCTGGGTGGTGACGACCGTCTCCGGATCGTCGTCCAGCCGTGTGTAGTTGACGAGCCCCTCGGCCATCCCGAAGACCTGCATCAGCCGGCACCCCAGGGCGGGTTCGAGACGGCGGGCCGCCTCGGCGCTGTACTTCGCGCCGCCCACCAGCGTCAGCTCCAGGCTGGACAGGTCGTGCCTGCCCGCGGCCGCGGCCTCCGTCCACACCAGCGCCAGCGGCGGCACCAGACCCGTCATGGTGATCCGCTCCCGTTCGACCAGCGGGAACGCGGTCGCCGGATCGGGCTTCGGGCACAGCACCGTCGTACCCCCGGCGTACAGCACCCCCAGCCAACCGGGCGAGCTCATCGGGAAGTTGTGCGCCGCCGGAAGCGCGACGAGGAAGCGGGTGTCCGCGTCCACGCCGCAGATCTCGTTCGACCCCCGGATCGAGTACAGGTAGTCGTCGTGGGTGCGGGGGATGAGCTTCGGCACGCCCGTCGTGCCGCCGGAGAGCTGGAGGAACGCCAGCTCGTGCGGCCGGGGTCCGGCCGGCCGGCCGTGCGGCGCGCACGGCACCTCGGACAGCGGGGTGTGCGCACCCGGTTCCCCCACCACGAACACGTGCCGCAGCGCCGGGGCCGACTCGCGCACCCGGGAGGCGAGCTCCCGGTGGTCGAAGCCGGCATGGCTGTCGGGGACGACGTACGCGACGGCCTCGGTGAAGGAGCAGAAGTACGAGATCTCCGTGTACCGGTGCGCGGGCAGCGCGTACACCGGCAGCGCGCCGAGCCGGAACAGCGCGAACACCACCTCGACGAACTCGCCGACGTTCGGCAGCTGTACGACGACCCGGTCGCCGCGGCCGATCCCGCGTGCCGCGAACCCGGCGGCCAGCCGGTCGGCCCGCTCGTCGAGCTCCCGGTACGTCCAGGTCCGACGCTCCGGCGCGGGGTCGACCAGGGCGACGCGGTCGGGGTGTTCGGCGGCCCGGGCGCGCAGCACGCCGCCGAAGGTCTCGCCCCGCCAGTGGCCCGCGGCCCGGTAGCGGGCCGCGAACTCCTCGGGCCAGGTGGGGGCGTCCGCGCCCGGGGTGAGGGTCACAGGTCGGCCCCCACGGCGTGCAGGAACGTGCGGAACTTGGCGGCGGTCTCCGCCGTCTCGGCCTCCGGCGTCGACTCGGCGACGAC
This sequence comes from Streptomyces sp. NBC_00637, assembly GCF_045161545.1. Lineage (NCBI taxonomy): Bacteria > Bacillati > Actinomycetota > Actinomycetes > Kitasatosporales > Streptomycetaceae > Streptomyces > Streptomyces sp. NBC_00637. The sequence goes on from NZ_CP109046.1 coordinate 7,948,872, forward strand.
CCCGGCGCCCGCGAACAGCCGCAGCGTGCGGCCCTCGGCCTCGGCGCAGCGGATCGTCACGACCCACTCGCCGTCGCCGTCCGCGTCCTGCCAGCCGACCATGCCCGTGTACGGGCCCCGGTCGAACGGCTCGGACGCGGCGATCACGGCACGGGCCACGTCCGTCGGCGTACCGCACACGGCGGGCGTGGGGTGCAGCTCCGACGCCAGGTCCAGCGCGGTCACGTCCGGGTCGCGGAGCTCCCCGGTGACCGTCGTCGACAGGTGCCACAAGGCGGCGGTGCGCACCAGCGTGGGGCGGGCCGGCACCTCCAGGCGGGTGCAGAACGGCGCGAGCGCCTCCCGTACGGCGGTCACGACGACGGCGTGCTCGTGCAGGTCCTTGGGGGACTCCAGGAGCGCCGCCGCCCGGCGTACGTCCTCGGCGAGGTCGGCGCTGCGTGGCGTGCTCCCCGCGAGGGGGTTGGCGGTCAGCAGGCCGGCCCGGCGGGAGACGAGGAGTTCGGGGCTGGCGCCGACGAGGGTGCGGCCGGGGCCGCTCGGCACGGCGAAGGCGTAGCCGTCGGGGTCGCGCCGGGCGAGCCTGCGCAGCATGGCCGGCAGGTCCGGCTCCCGCGAGGAGGCCAGTTCCAGGGTGCGGGCGAGGACGACCTTGTCGAACTCCCCGGCCCGCATCCGGGCCACGGCCGTGGCGACCGCCTCGCCGTACCGCTCGGGCGAGGGCACCTCCCGCACCCGCCAGTCCGGCCGCCGTTCGTCGCGGGGGACGGGCAGGGCGACCAGCGGGTCCTCCCGCAGCGGCGGCGCCCAGTGCACCATGTCCGGCACCGCGAGGGCGGGCGGGGCGTCGGGGGCGAAGGGCAGCGACCCCATGACGACCGGCGGCGGGGCGTCCGGCCGGCGCAGCGCGTCGAGGACGTCCCGGACGCGGTGCGCGAGCGGGCTCGTGCCGTGGGGTATCGCGGCGGCGCTGCCACGGCCCAGCAGGGTGTGCCGGGGCGAGGCGAGGAAGCGGTCGGTGGCGGGCCGGTAGGCCTCCAGGAGGGCCGTGGCCGCGCCGGGGGACAGGAGAGCGGGAGCGGGATGGTCACGCAGTGAGGCAGACATGGTGTGTCTCCAGTGGGGGACGTGTGGGCGGGGTCAGGCCCGGAGGGTGGCGCCGCCGTCCACGTACAGGTCGTGCATGGTGATGTGCCGGGCGCGGTCGGAGACCAGGAACACGACGGCGTCGGCGACGTCGGACGGTTCGGCGATGCGGCCCAGCGGGATGCCGGTGCGGTGGGTGGCGAGGTCGCCCTCGACGACGCGCCGGGCCGCGGCCTCGGCGTCGCCGTTCCACAGGGCGCGCTGCATGTCGGTGAGGGTCGAGCCGGGGGAGACCGTGTTGCAGCGCACGCCCCGCGCGGCCACCTCCAGGCCGAGACATTTGGTGAACATGACGGCGGCGGCCTTGGAGGCGGCGTAGGCGGCCATGCCCGCGCGGGGGACGCCGGCCGCGTTGGAGGCGACGGTCACGATGCTGCCCGCGCCGCGTTCGGTCATCCGGCGGGCGGCCGCGCGCGAGACGTGGAAGACACCGTCCGTGTTGACCGCGAAGGTCGCCGCCCAGTCCTCGTCGGTCAGCTCCACGACCTCCGAACTGCGCAGGATCCCGGCCACGTTGACGACGATGTCCACCGGCCCGGCCTCCCGCTCCGCGGTGTCGAACAGGGACTCCACCGCGGCCGCGTCGGTGACGTCCAGTGCCTGGGCGGTCAGCCGGCCCGGGTATCGCGCCGCGAGCGAGCGCACCCCGGCCGGGTCGAGGTCGGTGGCCAGCACCCGGGCGCCCTCCTCGACGAGGGCGGTGGCCACGGCGGCCCCGATGCCGCGGCCGGCGCCCGTCACCAGGGCGAACCGGCCGTCCAGCCCGTGGCTCACGGGATGAGCGCCTTGGTCAGGTCGTCCAGGACGATCCCGGCCGCCAGCGGGCCGCCCGCACTGTTCCACGCCGAGCCCTGGACGACGACGACCCGGCCGGCCTGTTCGGCCTTCAGCCGGCCGAAGTTGGGCACCTTCTTCGCCTCGGCGTACGCCTTCTCGCCGTCCGCCCGGTCTCCGAGGGTGCCGAAGAACAGCCAGTCCCCGTCGACGGTGGACAGTTTCTCCAGGCTGACCGGCTCGCTGTGCCCGGCGCTCGCGCCCTGCTGGTCCGCCGGGCGCGCGAGTCCCAGGGAGGTCAGGGTGGACCCCACGTGGCCGACGCCCTTGCCCACCACGGAGGGCGCACCGTTCTGCCAGCGGACCACGCTGACGACCGCGCCCGCGTTCGTGCCGAGTTTCGCCTTGGCGGCGGCCACGTCGGCGTCGAAGCCGGTGAGGATCCGCTCGGCGTCGGCCTTCTTGTCGAGGGCGTCGGCGGTCGCGGTGAACGCCTTCCTCCAGTCCTCGTCGAGTCGTGCGGTGACCACGGTCGGGGCGATCGCCTGGAGTTCGGCGACCTCGCTCTTCACGGCCGTCGTCTCGTCGAGCAGGATCAGGTCGGGCCGCAGCGCGGCCACCTTCTCCATGTCGGCCTCGGCGACGGTGGCGACCACCTGCGCCTTGCCCGCCTTGTCGGCGAGGTAGGTGGATACGTCCCGCTGTCCGCGTCCGGCCGTGGCACCGACCGGCGTGACGCCGAGGGCCAGCGCCGCGTCCAGGGTGGGCTCGCTGAGGGCGACGACCTTGGCCGGGGCGGTCGGCACCCGGACCGTGCGGCCGGTCGCGTCGGTGAGGGTACGGGTGCCCGCCGCCGCGTCGCCGGATTTCGCGTCCTGCCCGTCGTCACCGCAGCCGGACAGGAGGAGGACTCCCGTCGCGACGGCGGCGGACCTCAGGACCGCCCGGCGGGAGGTACGTGCAGAGGACATCGGAAGGGCTCCTTGAAGAAGAGGGGGGACGAGGGGGAGAGCGGGAAGAGGTCAGGCGCCGAGCAGCCGCACCAGGCTGTCGGCCAGCGCGCCGTGCCAACAGGCGTAGTCGTGGCCGCCGTTGTACTCGGCGTAGGAGACGCGGTGGCCGGCCCGGCGCAGCGTCCGGTACAGGGCGCGGCTGTGGTCGACCATGGGGCCTTCGTGCAGACCGACGTCCAGGTGGACGGCGACCGACCGCGGACCCGAGGCGGCGTAGCGCGAGACCAGCCAGGGCACGCCGGACACCGGGGGTTTGGGGCCCCGGGGCGGCGGCAGGCCGGGCCGCCACCACAGGGAGGTGGACTGGGCGAGGACGTTGCCGAAACGCTCCGGCCGCCGGTATGCGGCGTGCAGTGCCGTGACCGCGCCCAGGCTCTGGCCCGCGACGACGGTCCGTGCCGGGTCGGTGGTGAGCGGCCAGCGGCCCGCCGCCCAGGGCAGCAGGTCGTCCGCGAGGAAGGTCACGAACGGTTCGCGGGCGCCCAGTTCGCGCCAGCGGGTGTCCCGGTCCACCGCGTCCGGGGCGAGCGCGGCGAGCGGGGGCAGCATCCCGTCGGCGACGAGCGCGTCGAGGGTGTGGCCGAGACCGAGCCGGCCGAACCACATGTCACCGTCGCACAGCACCAGGACGGGCAGCGGCGGCCGGTCCCCGCCGTCGTGCCCCGGCGGCAGATACACCCAGGTGTCACGGTCGCCGCCGAGTGCCGGGGCGCTCACCCGGTGCCGTTCCACCCGCCCCTTCGGCCCGCCGCCCGGTCCCTCGGCCCGGGGCCGGGACGGCGCGTCGGGCAGGGCGAAGACCGAGCCGTCCGCCCCGTGCCAACGGGTCGGCACCCGGCGCGGGTTGAGCGGGTCCGCGGCGGCGTGCACGGACAGCGACCGCAGCCGCTGCTGCAACCGGTCCGGCTCCGTGGGCGGTTCCTTGACCGAGACGTCGGCCGCCATCCGGTAGGAGCCCCGGTGGTCGGACCGCAGCCGCAGACCGAGGTGCCAGACGTCGGTACCGGGCACCCGTTCCAGCAGCGCCTCGGCGAGCCGGTCGCGCTCGACGATGCGGTTGGCGTTCAGCAGCACCTGACGGGTGGTCCGGTGCCCGCGCCACAGGAACGTCACCGCCCGGTGTGCGGGCCGCCCGTCGAGCTCTTCCACGAGCGGGGTGCCGAGCCGTTCGACCTCGCTCCAGAAGGCGGCTGTCAGCGTGGCCCGCCCTGCGGCGTCGGCGGGTTCCAGGCGTTCGAGGTCCTCCAGGAGGCGCGCGACCCGCGGACCGGTGACACGCGCCGGCCGTACGGAGTCACCGGCGCTCCCGGGCGCCGCGGTGGGACGCAGGGCGGGTGGTGGGCCCGGGATCATCGGGTTCCTCCGGACATCTTTCCCCCTAGGTTCGCCCCTTCCGCAAGCCGACAAGCTTGCTTTCAGGGGTAGTTGGGCATGGGAATGCACCTGGTCAACGAAATCGTCAACAACGCTTGTTAGGTTAGCCTAAGCTAAGCACATGTTCGATGGATCGCACCCCCGCGCCGGAAGAAGACGGCCACCCGTCCGCACCGCGGGACTCCTTCTGGGCCTGGCTCTGCTGCTCGCGGCGGCCGCGCTCTCGCTCGCCGTGGGCACCCGGCAGATACCGCTGCACCAGGTCTGGTCCGCTCTGTTCGCCCCCACCGGCACCGAGAACGACGCGATCGTGCGGGACCTGCGGCTCCCGCGCACGCTGACCGGCGTGGCCGTCGGGGCGGCGCTGGGTCTCGGCGGCGGTCTCATGCAGACCCTGACCCGCAACCCTCTCGCCGACCCCGGTCTCCTCGGCGTCAACGCGGGAGCCTCGGCCGCCGTGGTCACCGCCATCAGCGTGCTCGGCATCACCTCGTTCGCCGGCTACCTGTGGTTCGCGCTCGCCGGCGCTGCCCTCGCCGCCACCGCCGTCCAGGCGCTCGGCGGCGGCCGGTACGCCACCCCGGTCCGCCTCGCCCTCGCCGGAACCGCCGTCAACGCCGCCCTGTTCGGCTACGTCAACGGACTCCAGCAGTGGGATCTCGGCACCCTGGACGAGATGCGGTACTGGGCCGTCGGCACCCTCGCCAAACGCGACGCCGGCCTGCTGCTCACCGTGCTGCCGCTGCTCGTGGCCGGAGCCGCCCTCGCGCTCGCCCTGGCCCGCCCGCTGGGCGCCCTCGCCCTCGGTGACGACCACGCCCGCGCCCTCGGCACCCGGGTGCGCCGCACCCGCGTGCTCTCCCTCGTCGCCATCACCCTGCTCTGCGGCGGCGCGACCGCCCTGTGCGGCCCGATCGGTTTCGTCGGACTGATGATCCCGCACGCGGCCCGCGCCTTCTGCGGCCCCGACCCGCGGTGGCTCCTGCCGTACTGCGCGCTCTACGCGCCCGTCCTGCTCCTCGTCTCCGACGTGCTCGGCAGGATCGTCGCGGCGCCCTCGGAGATCGAGGTCGGCACGGTCACCGCCTTCCTCGGCGGTCTGCTCTTCATCCACCTGGTGCGGCGGCGGAAGGCGGCCCAGCTGTGACCCTGCTCGAAGACCGCGGGACCGCGGGCGTGGTGCGCACCGGCCGCTGGTCCCTGCGCTACACCGGCCGCACGCTGCTGACCTGCGCCGTGCTCGCCCTGCTCGCCGCGGGCACGCTATTGCTCGCCCTCGGTACGGGCACCTACCGGCTCACCCCCGCGGAGGTGCTCGACACCCTCGCGGGCGGCGGCCCGCCCGGCGCCGGCTTCATCGTGAACGACCTGCGGCTGCCCCGGGCGCTGGTGGCCCTTCTGGTCGGCTTCGCGATGGGCCTGGCGGGAGCGGTCTTCCAGTCGCTCACCCGCAACCCCCTCGGCAGCCCGGACGTCATCGGCTTCGGCAACGGCGCCTCGGCGGGCGCGCTCGTCGCGATCATCCTCTTCGACCCCGGCGGGCCGCAGACGGCGCTCGGTGCCGTGTGCGGCGGACTCGCCACCGCCGCGGCCGTCTATCTCCTCGCCTGGCGGCGGGGTGTGCACGGCTACCGGCTCGTCCTCGTCGGTATCGGCGCCTCCGCCGTGCTCGGCTCGGCGACCAGCTTCCTGTACGTGCGCGCCGACATCGGCAAGGCGGCGCAGGCGGCGAGCTGGATGATCGGCTCGCTCAACGCGCGCGACTGGACCGACGTCCGCGTCGCCGCCCTCGGCCTGGTCCCGCTCGTGCCGCTCGTCCTGGTGTACGCGCGGCGGCTGACCCTCCTGGAGATGGGTGACGACACCGCGGCCGCGCTCGGCGTGCCCCCCGAACGCAGCCGGCTCGTCCTGCTGTGCGCCGGTACGGGGCTCACCGCGATGGCGGTCGCCGCGGCCGGTCCGATCCCGTTCGTGGCGATGGCCGCCCCCCAGCTGGCGCGCAGGGTCACCCGCGCCTCGGGGCCGAACCTGCTGCCCGCCGCCTGGACCGGCGCCCTGCTGGTCTCCGCCGCCGACCTGGCCACCCAGCGCCTCACCGGCTCGGCGCTGCTGCCGGTCGGCGTGGTGACGGGCGTGGCGGGCGGCGCGTACCTGGCGTGGCTGCTGCGGGGGGAGCGCGGCGCGGGCCGGATCTGAGCCGGGGCTGCCGCGAGGTGGGGGTGAGCTCGTATCATCCCGATGTCGCCCAGGTGCCGTCCGGGCGTCATCCGTCCGCCGTGGGCGTCGTCCACGCGCGCGGTAAATTACTTGAGTTACGCAACAAGATGGTAAAGTGGGTCGCATGTCCACCGAACCGCTCCCGTTGCCCTCCGTCGCGACCCCGGAAGTGATCGAGATCGAGCGGGCGCTCACTCGCATCACCTATCTGAGCACCCGCGCCCGCCAGCACGACCGGCTGATGACGCTGGCCGGCGTCCCCCTGGACCGCGCCGCCGTGGCGCTGCTGCGGCAGGTCGCCGACTCCGAGCCGCTGCGGCCGGGGGAGCTGGCGCAGCGGCTGGGCGTGGAGGCCTCCCATGTGACCCGCACGGTGCAGCAGCTCCAGAAGTCCGGTTACGTCACCCGGGTCCCCGACCCCGACGACGGCCGGGCCCAGCGGATCCAGCTCACCGAGTCCGGCCGCGCGGCCGTCGACCGGGTCCGGGACGCGGGCGCCCGGGGGATGCAGTTGGCGCTGGCCGACTGGTCGCCGGACGAGCTGGGGCAGCTCGCCACGCTCTTCCACCGGATGGTCGACGACTTCCTGTCCTACGCCGTGGACGACGACACCGAGCAGCCCGCCGCGGTCCCCCGCGCCTGACCGCTGGACGAGTGCCCCTCAGACGCGTGAGCGGGCCACCGCCGACGGAGCGGTGGCGGCGATGGGAGCCGGCTCGCGCAGCCCGCGCAGCAGGAACCAGGCCACCACCGGCGGTATCAGCAGGGGAAGCAGAGCCGTCCGCAAGGACGCGGCGTCCGCGAGCGCGCCCAGGGCCGGCGCGGTCGCGCCCCCGATGCTCACCGTCAGTCCGAGGGTGACGCCGCTCGCGGTGCCCACGCGCCGGGGCAGACAGTCCTGGCCCAGCGTCACATGCAGCGAGAACGGCACGTACAGCCCGGCCGAGGCGAGCGCCACGAACAGGTACAGGGACGGCCCCGGCACCACGATCACGCCCGCCACCGCGAGCACCGTCACGGCGTACGAGTGCCGTACGACCCGCAGCCGCCCCCAACGCCCGGCCAGCCGGCTCCCGGCCACCGTCCCCACGGCGCCGCCCGCGTAGAGCACCAACAGCGCGGCCGTCCCCGCCGCCGTCCCGCCTCCGGCGCGCTCCCGGACGTACAGCGGGACGAACGTGCTCAGCCCGACGAAGACGACCGAGCGGCACACCACGGCACCCGACAGGCGCAGGAACGCCGGCCAGTCGTCCCGGCCCGCCCCCTCGGCCGGCACCGGAACGGACCCGCCCCGGCCGGCCGCCGCGCGCACGGCGGCCGCGCACAGCGCCACGCCCGCCAGGGCCGGCACCCCCAGCAGCGGCGAGGCGCGCAGGCCCCAGGTCGCGACCACGGCGGCGACCAGCGGCGGAGCGAGCGCGAAGCCGACGTTGCCGCCGAGCGCGAACCAGCCCATCGCCGAGTGACGACCGTCCGAGGCGGCCCGCGCCGCCCGCGCGGCCTCGGGGTGGTAGGCGGCGACCCCGATCCCGGACACGGCCACCGCCGCCAGCGTGAGCGGGTACGAGCCGGCGATCCCGCTGACGGCGATCCCCGCGCCGGACGCCGCCGCCGCGAGCGGCAGCATCCAGGGCATCGCCCACCGGTCGGTCAGCACACCGAACAGCGGCTGCGCCACCGACGACAGCAAGGAGGCCGCCAGCACGATCCCCGAGGCGGCGGCGTACGACCAGGCACGCTCGGCGACGAAGAAGGGCACCAGCGCGGCCACGGCTCCCTGGTACACGTCGACGCAGGCGTGGCCCAGGGACATCAGGGTGATGTTTCGGTTTCTCGGCACGCTGCGATCGTCACGGCCGCCGGGTCTGTCGCGCTTCCGATAATCTGCCGTGTTGTGCCGGACATCCGCCACACGCCGACCGCACCCACCCGCTTCCAGCCGCTGGCCGCGGGCGGGCGCATCGACGCGCACCGGCACGACGACCACCAGATCGTCTACGCGGGTTCCGGTGTCCTGGCCGTCACGACCGACGCCGGCACCTGGTTCGCACCCGGCACCCGCGCGCTGTGGGTACCTGCCGGAACCGTGCACGCGCACCGGGCATACGGCCGTCTCGACCTGCATCTGGTGGGCCTGCCCGCCGACGACAACCCGCTCGGCCTGGACGTGCCGACCGTCCTCGCCGTCGGCCCGCTGCTGCGGGAGCTGATCCTCGCCTACACCCGGGCCCCGGACGACACGAGCCCCGAACGCGCCCGTCTGCTGGCCGTGCTGCGCGACCAGCTGCGCGCCTCCCCGCAGCAGCCGGCCCGGCTGCCGACCCCGACCGACCCCCGGCTGGCCGAGGTCTGCGCCCTCGTCCACGCCGACCCGTCCGACCGGCGCACCCTCGCCGCGCTCGGTGCCGCCACCGGCAGCGGCGAACGCACCCTCAGTCGCCTCTTCCGCCGCGAGTTCGGCATGACCTTCCCCCAGTGGCGCACCCAGTCCCGGCTGTACCACGCCCTGCGCCTGCTGGCCGACGGCACGCCCGTCACGACGGTCGCCCACCGCTGCGGCTGGTCCTCCGCCAGCGCCTTCATCGACGTCTTCCGCAGGGCGTACGGGTACACCCCGGGCCGGCACCCCGGGAGCATCGGGGACCTGTCCTAGACGCGCACGAAACCGCCGGTCCACTCGTCCTCGTCGACGGTGTGCTCGTCGATGACGAAGCAGTCCGGCTCGTCGGCGAAACCCGGCAGCAGCAGGGCCCGGCGCCTGCGCTCCGCCGCCCGCTCGGCCGAGGAGTACACGCCGAGCAGCTTGGCGTCGTCGCCGTCCTCCTCGTCGACATACACCGTCTCGCCGTCGAGGTGCAGGGTCGCCCCGCCTTCACCGGCTTCGTTGCGGTGCCCGATGTGCCACAGCAGATAGACGGTCATCCCGGCAGGCTATCTCCCGCCGTGGGCAACCTCGGTGCGTCCCGGTCGGGTTGGCGGCAGGCCCGCCCCCGGGGCCCGGCTCGCGACCCCGCCTCCGGACGCCGGCCTACCCTCCAGTAATGTCGGCCGCCAGGTCATCAGAGGAGGAACCGTGCCCCGGTCCGAACGCTCACCCCTGCTGCTGGCGGGCCTGCTGGCCGGCGTGGGCGTGGCCCACTTCGCCGTCCCGCGCCCGTTCGACGCGATCGTCCCGCGCACGCTCCCGGGCTCGCCCAGGGCCTGGACGTACGCCAGCGGTGTCGCCGAGCTGGCTCTGGCGGCGGGAGTGGCCCTGCCCCGTACCCGCAGGACGGCGGCGCTGGCCGCCGCCGGACTCTTCGTCGGCGTCTTCCCCGCCAACGTCAAGATGGCGTGGGACTGGCGGCACCGGCCCACCCCGCTCAAGACCGCCGCCGTGGCCCGGCTGCCCCTCCAGGTGCCCCTCGTCCTGTGGGCCCGCAACGTCGCCGACGGTGCCGGCTCCGCGAAGATCACGGGGGGACGGTCATGACCAAGGCTCCGGAGACCGGCGACCTCGTCGAGGACTTCGCGCTGCCGGACGAGACCGGCACGGTGCGCAGCCTGACCGGCCTGCTCGCCGAGGGGCCGGTGGTCCTCTTCTTCTACCCCGCCGCCCTCACCACCGGCTGCACCGCCGAGGCCTGCCACTTCCGCGACCTGGCGGCCGAGTTCGCCGCCGTGGGCGCCCGGCCGGTGGGCGTCAGCGGCGACTCCGTCGACCGCCAGCAGGAGTTCGCGGGACGGCACTCGCTCGGCATGCCGCTGCTGTCCGACGCCGACGGAGCGGTGCGGGAACGGTTCGGCGTGAAGCGCGGCTTCTCCCTCGCCCCCACCAAGCGGGTCACCTTCGTCATCGCGCAGGACCGCACCGTGCTGGAGGTCGTCCGCAGCGAGCTGAGGATGAACACCCACGCCGACCGGGCCCTCGCCGCACTGCGCGCCCACCGCGCCTGAGCGACGCCGACGGGCAGCCACGGGAGCCCGGCGAGCCCGGGAACCCGGGCCGGCCGGGGCCGCCGTGCGTCCCGGCCCGGCCCGTCGCGGTTGAGGCGCCGGGACAAAGGGACCATTCTGGACGACATGGAGCATGTCGTCGCTGCGGCGGTCATCGATGCTCGCGGCATCGTGACGGGCTGGAGCGAGGGTGCCCGTCTGCTGACGGGCCATGCGGCCGCGGAAGCCGTGGGACAGGCGGTGACCGGCCTGCTCGCCGAGGAGCTCACCCGGGTTCCGGGACGGGCGTGGACCCGGCCCGTCGTCGTACGCCACCGCGACGGCCGGCCCGTCACCCTGACCGTCACCGCCTGCCCGGTGCTCGGCCCCGACGGGGAGCCCTGCGGCTGGACCCTCACCGCCGAACGGTCCGCGGCCCCGGAACCCACCCTCGCGGAGCGGGCCTTCCAGCAGGCGTCCATGTCGATGTCCGTCTTCGACCCCCGGCAGCGCTATCTGCGTCTGAACGAGGTCGCCTGCAAGGTCATGGGCGTCCCCGAGGAGGCCCTGCTCAGCCGCCACTTCCCGGACACCGTCCAGGAGGAGGAGCACAGCCTCGGCTTCGACTGGCACCTCCGCCATGTCGCCGAGACCGGCCGCCCGATCCGCTACGAGAGCTGGACCGGCGCCCCCTCCCTCAACCGGGAGCACGCGTGGACCACCGAGATGTGGCCCGTGCGGGAGCCGTCGGGCGAGGTCGTCGGAGTCGCCCTGGCCTCCTTCGACAGCACCGAGCAGTACCTGGCCCGCCAGCGGCTGACCCTGCTGAACGAGGCCGCGGCCTCGATCGGCACCACCCTCGACATGGTGCGCACCACCGAGGAGGTGGTCGACCTCCTCGTCCCCCGGTTCGCCGACTTCGTCAGCGTCGACCTGCTGGACTGGGTCCTCGGCGCCGACGAGCCGCCGCCCGCCCGGGAGGGCGAGGTCGTGCTGCGCCGGGTCGCCCACGGGTCGGCCCACGAGGGCACCCCCGAGGCCGCGGTCCGCCTCGGCGAGACCGACGTCCACCCGCCCTTCAGCCCGCCCGCCCGCGCCCTGCGGGAGGGGCGCGCCGTCCGCATCCAGGCGGGCGAGCCCGACTTCATGCTGTGGCTCGCCGAACGCAACGCGCGCGCCCCCGAGGGCAGCCGTCACCGCAGCGGCGTCCACTCGGTGATCTCGGTGCCCCTGCGGGCCCGCGGCACCACTCTCGGCGTCCTGGTCGGCGTGCGTATCGCCAACGTCGACGACTACGAGGCCGACGACGCCGTCTTCGCCGAGGAACTCGCCAGCCGGGCCGCGGTCTGTATCGACAACGCCCGCCGCTTCGCCCGCGAACGCACCACCGCGCTGGCCCTCCAGCACAGCCTGCTGCCCCGGGGCCTGCCCGGACAGGCGGCCGTCGAGGTCGCCCACCGCTATCTGCCCAGCGGCTCCACGGCCGGCATCGGCGGCGACTGGTTCGACGTCATCCCGCTCCCGGGCAGCCGGGTCGCCCTCGTCGTCGGCGACGTCGTCGGACACGGTATCCCGTCGACGGCGACCATGGGCCGGCTCTGCATGGCCGTGCGCACGCTCGCCGACGTGGATCTGCCGCCCGACGAACTCCTCACCCACCTCGACGACCTCGTCACCCACCTCGCGGCCTACGACGACGCCGGCGAGGACGTCGCGGAACTCGGCGCCACCTGCCTCTACGCCGTCTACGACCCCGTCAGCCGCTGCCTCACCCTCGCCGCCGCCGGGCACCCGGCCCCCGCCCTCGTCCTGCCCGACGGCACCGCACAGCTGGTCCGGATGACCCCCGGGCCCCCGCTCGGGGTCGGCGGACTGCCCTTCGAGGCGGTCGAACTGGAACTACCGGAGGGCGCCGTCGTCGCCCTCTACACCGACGGCCTGATCGAGGACCGCGACCGCGACATCGACCGCGCCACCGGCGAGCTGTGCAGCGCCCTGACCGCGCCCGCCGCGTCCCTCGACGCCCTCTGCGACACCGTGCTCAAGGCGGTCCTGCCGGAAGAGCCCGGCGACGACGTCGCCCTGTTGCTCGCCCGCACCCGTGCGCTGGGCGCGGACCAGGTCGCCACCTGGGACATCGAGCCGGACCCCGCCCACGTCGCTGCCGCCCGGCAGGCGGCGACCGAGCAACTCACCGCGTGGGGCCTGGAGGAGGCCGCCTTCGTCACCGAACTCGTGGTCAGCGAACTCGTCACCAACGCCATCCGCTACGGCGCACCCCCCATCCGGCTCCGCCTGATCCGCGACCGCAGCCTCATCTGCGAGGTGTCCGACGGCAGCTCCACCTCCCCCCACCTGCGCCGCGCCCACGCCTTCGACGAGGGCGGGCGCGGCCTGCTGCTCGTCGCACAGCTCACCCAGCGCTGGGGGAGCCGGCAGACGGACCGGGGCAAGACGATCTGGGCGGAGCAGTCGCTGGAGCCCGAGTGATCGGGAACGACCGAGGCGCCCACAGTCCGGGTTCGGCGGCCAGGTCCAGGGCTTCCTAGGCGAGGGAGAGATCGCCGACGGTCGGGTTGCAGCGCCGACCTGGTGCACTTCATGCCCGGCGCGCGCACCCACTGGCACCGCCATCCGCTGAGCCAGACCGTCTTCGTCACCGAAGGCGTCGGCCTGTGCCGGCGCCGGGGCGGGCCCGCCGAGGTCGTCAGGCCCGGTGACCGCGTCCTGTTCGAAGCCGACGAGGAGCACTGGCACGGCGCCGCACCGAACCGGCTCATGGTCCACCCGGCCATCGACGAGGGCGACGCCGACCACGCCGTCGTCGACTGGCCGGAGCCCGTCACCGACGAGGAGTACGCGGAGGCCCCGGCGACCGGCTGATACCCCGGCCGGGGGTGCGACCCACCCGCCGGACCGGCCCGTGCGGCACGGCTCAGAACTCCTCGTGCACCTCGGGGTCGCCGCCCAGGCGCCGGTGCGGCCGCTCCGCGACCGCCGCCAGCTGCTCCGGTCCGAGTGCGAAGCCGAAGACGTCGAGGTTGGCGCGCTGCCGCTCGGGGCTGGACGACTTCGGGATGGGGACCGCGCCGAGCTGGAGGTGCCAGCGCAGGACGACCTGGCCGGGCGTCACGCCCAGCGACCGCGCGACGGAGACGACGGCCGGGTCCTCCAGGAGCGCCGAACCGCGGCCCAGCGGGCTCCAGCTCTCCGTGCGGACGCCCTTCGTCTCGTGGAAGGCGCGCAACTCGTCCTGGGGGAGGAGCGGGTGCAGCTCGATCTGGTTGACGGACGGCAGCACGCCGGTCTCCTGCTCCAGCCGCTCGATGTGCCCGGCGGTGAAGTTGGAGACGCCGATCGAGCGGACCAGACCGTCCTCGCGGAGCTTGATCATGGCCCGCCAGGAGTCGACGAACCGGTCGACCCGGGGAAGCGGCCAGTGGATCAGGTACAGGTCCACGTAGTCGAGGCCGAGTCGCTGCCGGGACTCCTCGAAGGAGGCGAGCGTCTCCTCGTAGCCATGGTGGCGGCCGGGCAGTTTCGTGGTCACCACGATCTCCTCGCGCGGCACCCCGCTCCGGGCCACCCCCCGCCCCACCCCGCTCTCGTTGCGGTAGTTCGTCGCCGTGTCGACGAGCCGGTAGCCCAGTCCGAGCGCCTCGGCCACCGCCCGTTCCGCCTCCGCGTCGTCCATCGGCCAGGTGCCCAGACCCAGGGCCGGGAGCTTCGTACCGTCGTTGAGCGTGTACTGCGGGATGCTGCTCACCAGGGGACCTTTCCTCGACTGCGTACGTCTGTGCCGTCCCACCAGCCTCACCGATGAGACGGGGATCGATCAACCGGAGAGCGCGGGGCGCCACGACGGTTCTCCGGCGGCGGGGTCCGACGCCCTGTCGCCAGGCCGTCGATTCGCTGTCACGATCTTCCCGGAGCGGTGACGGACGACGAGTGAAGACGAGCGGAGCACGCATGACGACGCACAGCCGGACCACCACCTTCGACGACCCGACGGCCGAGGAGGCCGCGCGGGCGGCCGGAGTGGAGGTGCGGCCGGCCGCCGGACACATCGGCGCCGAGATCGGGGGCGTCGACCTGGCCGCGGGACTCGACGACGCCCAGGTCGCCGTGGTCGGGGCGGCGCTGCTGCGCTGGAAGGTGCTGTTCTTCCGGGGACAGCGCCTCGACCACGCGGGGCAGGTGGCGTTCGCGCGACAATTCGGCGAACCCGTCGTCCCGCGCAGGCGCGGCAGCGCCTCGCCCGCGGACTTCCCGGAGATCGAGACGACCGCCGACCGCCTCGAACTGGGCGGGAAGTTCGGCATGGAGCACGAGGAGTGGCTCCGCCGCCGTCGGCACACCCTGCTGCGCGGCTGGCACTGCGACCACGGCGCCCGCGTCGACCCGCCGGCCGCGACGATCCTGCGCGCCGAGACGGTACCGCCCTACGGCGGTGACACGACCTGGTCCAATCTGGCGGCCGCCTACGCCGGACTCTCCGCGCCGCTGCGGGAGTTCCTGGCCGGGCTGCGCGCCGAGCACCGGCTCGGCGTCGGCTACCAGCCCCGCCCCGGCGACGACGCGTACGTCCGCCATCTCCTCGACCACCAGGTCGCCTCGGTACACCCCCTGGTACGCGTCCACCCCGAGTCGGGTGAGCGCGTGCTGTACGTCAACGGGTACTACGTCGAGCAGATCACCGACCTCTCGCGCGCGGAGAGCCGCGCGATCCTCGACATGCTGCTGGAGGAGGCGACCCGTCCCGAGTACACGGTCCGATTCCGCTGGGAACCGGGCAGCGTGGCCTTCTGGGACAACCGCGCCACCATCCACCTCGCGCCCAGCGACAACGCACACCTGGGTTTCCCCCGCACGATGCACCGCGTGATGCTCGCCGGCGAGGTCCCGGTCGGCGTGGACGGCAAGCCGTCCGAGCCGGTGACGGGAACCGAGCCGGGCCGCTGGTGAACCTCCTCCTCACGAGCGTGACGATCTCAGAGCAGCGGGATCGTGACCTCGTCCTCGACCGGAGGGTTCAGCTCCTGGGCGCGGTTCCCGGTGGCCGCGAAGCAGCGCAGCCGGACCGCGTCCGGTGTGACGTCCAGCCGCAGGAAGCACTTGAAGAACGGCGGGCTGTACGTCACCGAGCTGGGCGAGAAGAGCTGGGTGTAGATCTTGCGCACCGGCAGCCGGAACCGCTTGCGACGCCCCGGACGGCTCCCGGTGCCCAGCAGCCCGGCCAGCAGGCGGATCCGCCGCGTCACCCTGACCTCCGGGCCCGGTGTGCGGGTCGGCGGGATGCCCAGCCGTTCGGCGACGACCGCCTGGGCCTCGGTCTCGGTGAGGGCGAAGAAGCGGGGCATCCGCAGCCGGCGCCCGTAGAGCCGGCTGTAGAAGGCGAGGGAGTCGCCGCGCAGCGGGTAGCAGCGGAAGTCCTCCTCGCCGACGCCGGCCACGGACACCCGGGGGATGGTGTGCGTGGCGTGCATGAAGGCGCCCCCGCCGCCCGCCACCACGTACTGCAACGTGCGCCCGTCGGCCAACCGCACCGGATAGCGCTGGTAGTTGTGGATGTCGCCGCCTATCGCCGCCACGTAGCGGTGCTCCGGCGCGGTGACGATGTCGTCGACGGTGCCGCCCCCTTCGACGGGGCACGGGTGATGCTCGCCGTCGACGTAGAGGGGCGAGCCGGTGACGAGGATCTTCGGACGCGGGCCCTGTGACACCGCCCGCAGCCACGCGCCCTGTTCGGCGTCGAGCGTGCCGAGCAGCCCGGTGTCGATGCCGATGATCCGGACCGGGCCGGCGTCGATAGCCCAGTACGGGCCGGGCTGCACCGCCTGTTGGCCCGGCGCGGCCCTCAACGCACGTGCCTCGGCGAGGCGTCGGCCGTCGTGCGCCCGTGGCCGGTGCCACAGCAGGGACCGCAGCCGGGCGCGGCTGAGGGCGCGCGGCGCGGTCTCGGCGGGCAGCGGCGGCGCGTCGCCGCAGAAGACCCGCATGAACGCGCCCAGGTCCTCGTACCAGTCGTGGTTGCCCGGTATCGCGTAGATGGGCGCCGGATAATCGCGGTACGGGCGGAAGAACTTGGTGCCGTAGTCGTCGGCACTGCCGACCGGATAGATGACGTCACTGGCGAGCACGGCGAAGGACGTGCCCTGACCCGCCCTCAGGAAGCCCGGCACGACGGCGTACTGGGGGTCGTCGCCCTCACCCGTGTCGCCGATGACCATGAAGGAGAAGCTGTCCGGGTCCGGGCGCCGGATCACCTTGTCCTCGGGCGCGCCGGCCGCCGCCCGCTGCGCCACCAGGCGGCTGCGGGTCCGGCCCGTCGGGTCCCCGAACCACGACGCCAGCACGCCGTTGCGGGCCGCCCAGAGCATCCTGGGGTCGAGCCACGAGATCTTCTCGGTCCTGTCCGGCATGAGACGGCGGTAGGCGCCCCGGTCGGCGCCGACCCAGCCGGCGCCTTCGGCGGTATCGCGTGAGGATTCAGACACCGGTGCACCGTAACAATGATCCACTGTGCGGCAGGAGTTCGCCCGGCGCGGGGCACGCACCTGCGGGCTTCGGCACCTGACACGCAGGGGCGGAGCCGCGCGGTCGGACGCTCGCCGGGCACCCGGGCCCGCGCGGGCGTCTCACCCGCCGCCGCTCCTCACCCGCCGCTCCACGACCGGGGGGTGGGCCGGCCGACCGCCTCCTCCGCCGGGCCGGTCCGCGCCGCCCGGGCGGACCGGTTCCACTCGCCGTCGCCCAGCACGAGCAGCGGGTCGAACATCACCACCACCCCGGCCAGCAGCAGGAAGATCACCGGCCCGATCAGCATCGGCAGCAGCAGCGAGGTGGGACTGTCACCGGCCCACGACGAGGTCGCGCCGTGCACGTGGACGCTGACCGAGGCCATCGCCGTGTAGTGCATCCCGGACACGGCGACGCCCATCACCAGACTGGCGCCCAGGCTCGACAGGAACCCGCGCACCGTGACGGCCGCCCACAGAGCGGCGGTCGCGGCCACGACCGCGATCAGCACCGAGAAGGCCACCGTGCCCGGGGCGTACTCGATGGCACCGTTGAGCTGGAGGGCCACCATGCCGAGATAGTGCATCGCGGCGACCCCGATACCCGTGACCGCCCCCGCGAGCGACAGCGACCCCCGGCCGGCGCCCCGGTAGCCCACGATGAACACCCCGATGCCGACCACCACCACCGCGACCCCGAGACTGAGCACGGTCAGACCGACGTGATAGCCGATCCGTGTCTCCTCCACCTGAAAGCCGATCATGGCTATGAAGTGCATCGTCCAGATGCCGCAGCCGATCGAGGCGGCCCCCAGCGCCAGCCAGCCCGGTTTCCACGAGCCCCCGTCGAGCAGGGTGCGCACGATGCAGCGCAACCCCAGAGCCCCTCCCAGGCAGGCCATCACAAAGGCCGCCACCGGAGTCACCACCCCGTACCGGAACCCGTCTACCGTGCCTTCCATCATCAACTCCCCCCAGAGCGACGACTGTTCTTTGAGAAGGAAGTGTCTACGGGGAGAAGCGTGGTGAAAGCAAGCGTTTCCTACGAGTCGACGGTCAAATCCGCGTGAACGCCGCCGGTGAAAGCAAGGGGAGTTGGGGACATCCTGACGGCGGGGCCCTGCGTGCGGACGTACCTCGCCCGGGGCGGTGGGCGAGCTCCCCGTCGGGCTCGCCGACGCCGGGCGCGTCAGGTATCCGATGGCGCGTTCGAGGATGCGGGCGAGCGCCCGGCCGCCTGTCCCGCCCGGTGCGGCGGCTACCACCCGGGTGGGTCCGATCGGGGTCACCGTCGTGAGGTGCCCCTTCGCCAGACGAAGACCTCGGTGCCCGGCGGGCGTTCGGAGAACCGGCCCGACGCGGAGGCCTCGCGCAGCAGTCGACGCAGGTCCGCCTCGAAGGCGTCGTGGCGTGCGCCGAACAGGTGCGGTGCCGAGAACGACATCGAGAACACCCCTGCGACGACATCGTCGACGGTGCGTTCGAGCGGTGGTGCGCCGGGGGCGACCAGGCGCCGGGGCCCGGAGAACCCGGCCCGGGCGAGCACCGCGGCCTCACCGCCGGGTGTGCCTCGGGGCAACACGCCCCGGCCGGCCCGCCGGACCGGTCCGAGGTAGTGCCCGACGAGTTCGTCGATCGCGGCACCGGGCACCGCCGGGTGGGGAAGGCCGTCGACGGTGAGCGTCTCGGTCTTCAGGTCCGAGATGTGCACCAGTGCGCCACCGGGCCGCAGCATGTCCCAGGTGGTCGCCGCCACCAGGTCCTGGTCCATCCAGTGGAAGGACTGGCCGAAGGTGGCGACGGTGAACTCGCCCAGATCCGCCGGCAGTTCCTCGGCCCGGGCCCGTACCCACCGGATTTTGCCGCCCACTCCCGTCTTCGCGGCCTCACGTCCGGCTTCGTCGATCATCCCCCGGTCCGGGTCCACGCCGACGACCTCGCCGAACAGGTGGGCCAGGCCGAGGGCGAGGATCCCCGGTCCGCAGCCCACGTCGAGGAGGCGCCCCCGTCCGTCGAGACCCAGAGCCTCGGCGAGCACGTCCGCCAGCCCCGGGGCGTAGGGGAGCCGTCCGCGCCGGTAGTGGGCGGCGGTGCCCGCGAACAGGGTCTCGTCCCATTCCCACCCGGCCACCACGTCCGCCCACCGCCTTCGCAGAGATGCTCCTCGCGGAGATGCTCGGTTGTCCGGTTGTCGATGGTCCCACGGTCGGGGTGGCGCGGACCCGGCCGGGCGCCCCGAGCCCCTCGGCCGCCGGTACAGCCGACGCACAGCTGTCTCACAGCGAGGTCGGGGGGGTGGGCGCCGTGCCCCTGCCGGCACCGAGGGATAACCCTTGAAGGGCCCGGCTTTGGCTGACATGCAACCGTCAAGCCTGCCATTCTCCACCCAACTACCGCGCACCAGCGGAAAGTTGTCTTCCCGTAACTCACGGTCCCGCACCACTCAGCTCGTCCCGGGCAGCACACCCGTCTGCCCGGTCTGTCACCGGCCGTTCCCCACGGCCGCCGCAGTAGGAGAACGAGTGAGACCCAACCCCCGCAAGCGGACCACGGTCGGAGCGGCCCTGCTCTCCACCGCCGCACTCGTGGCCCTCGGTGTCCAGACGGTTCCGGCGACCGCGCTGCCCGCAGCCCCCCACCCGAGCCCTCTGCGTGCCGGCGCGCAGTCCGCCGACCTCACTCCCGCCCAGCGCACGACGCTGATCAAGAGCGCCGAGGCGAAGACGACGGACACGGCCGCGTCGCTGGGCCTCGGCGCCCAGGAGAAGCTGGTCGTCAAGGACGTCGTGAAGGACAACGACGGCACCCTGCACACGCGTTACGAGCGCACCTACGCCGGTCTGCCCGTCCTCGGCGGCGACCTCGTCGTGCACACGCCCCCGGCCTCGCTGGCCGCCGGCACGGTGAGCACGACCTTCAACAACAACCGCCGCACCGTCTCGGTCAAGTCCACGACCGCCACGTACAGCAAGGCGGCCGCTCAGACCAAGGCCCTCACGGCCGCCAAGGCGCTCGACGCGCAGAACCCCGCCGCCGAGAAGGCCCGCAAGGTGATCTGGGCCGGTGAGGGCACGCCGAAGCTCGCCTGGGAGACCGTGGTCACCGGCCTCCAGGACGACGGCACGCCGAGCAAGCTGCATGTCATCACCGACGCGGTCACCGGCGCGAAGCTCTCCCAGTTCGAGGGCGTCCAGACCGGAACCGGCAACAGCCAGTACAGCGGTACCGTCACCATCGGCACCACGCTGTCCGGGTCGACGTACCAGCTGAACGACACCACGCGCGGTACGCACAAGACGTACAGCCTCAACAACGCCACGTCCGGCACCGGCACCCTGATGACGGACGCCGACGACACGTGGGGCACCGGCGCCGGGTCCAACACCCAGACCGCCGGCGTCGACGCCCACTACGGCGCCCAGGTGACCTGGGACTTCTACAAGAACACCTTCGGGCGCAGCGGGATCAAGAACGACGGCGTCGCCGCCTACTCCCGCGTCCACTACAGCACGGCGTACGTCAACGCCTTCTGGGACGACGACTGCTTCTGCATGACCTACGGCGACGGCACCAGCAGCACGCACGCGCTGACCTCGCTGGACGTCGCCGGTCACGAGATGAGTCACGGCGTCACCTCCAACACCGCGAACCTCACCTACACCGGTGAGTCGGGCGGTCTGAACGAGGCCACCTCCGACATCTTCGGCACCGGCGTGGAGTTCTACGCGAACAACTCCACCGACGTCGGTGACTACCTCATCGGCGAGAAGATCAACATCAACGGCGACGGCACCCCGCTGCGCTACATGGACAAACCCTCCAAGGACGGCGGCTCCGCCGACAGCTGGTACTCCGGCGTCGGCAACCTCGACGTCCACTACTCCTCGGGCCCGGCGAACCACATGTTCTACCTGCTCTCCGAGGGCAGCGGCACCAAGGTCATCAACGGCACCTCCTACACCAGCACCACCTCCGACGGCGTCGCCGTCGCCGGCATCGGCCGGGCCGCCGCCCTGCAGATCTGGTACAAGGCGCTGACGACGTACATGACGTCCAGCACCACGTACGCCCAGGCCCGCACCGCCGCGCTGAACGCCGCCTCGGCGCTCTACGGCGCGAGCTCCGCCCAGTACGCCGGGGTCGGCAACGCCTTCGCCGGCATCAACGTCGGCAGCCACATCACGGTCCCGTCGACGGGCGTCTCGGTGACCAACCCGGGCAGCCAGTCCGCCACGGTCGGCACCGCGGTGAGCCTCCAGATCTCCGCCAGCAGCACCAACAGCGGCTCGCTGACCTACTCGGCCTCCGGTCTGCCCGCCGGCCTGTCGATCAGCAGCTCGACCGGCCTGATCTCCGGCACACCGACCACGGCCGGCTCCTCCAGCACCACCGTCACGGTGACCGACAGCACCGGCGCGACCGGTACGGCGGCCTTCACCTGGACGGTCAGCTCCTCCGGCGGCGGTTCCTGCACCGCCACGCAGCTGCTGGGCAACGCGGGCTTCGAGTCGGGCAGCACCACCTGGACGACGACGAGTGGTGTGATCACCAACTCCAGCAGCCAGGCGGCCCGCACCGGCTCCTACAAGGCCTGGCTCGACGGCTACGGGTCGACCCACACCGACACCCTGGCGCAGTCGGTGACGATCCCGAGCGGCTGCACCAACACCACGTTCACCTTCTACCTGCACGTCGACACGGCCGAGACCACCACCAGCACGCAGTACGACAAGCTGACGGTCACCGCCGGGTCCACCACCCTGGCCACCTACTCCAACCTCAACGCCGCCACCGGCTACGTCCAGAAGTCCTTCAGCCTCGGATCCTTCGCGGGCTCCACCGTGGCGCTGAAGTTCTCGGGCGTCGAGGACTCCTCGCTCCAGACCAGCTTCGTCGTGGACGACACCGCCGTCACGACCGGCTGATCCGAACCGGCTGATCGGCATCGACCGAACGACGTCCCGCACGCGGGCTCCCTCCGCGTGCGGGACGTCGTCGTGTGCGCTCGGCCGGGTTCAGTTCAGCGGGTCGAGCGTCAGGTAGGCCTGGCGCGGCGAGCCGTCGTGGACGAGGGACTCCTGCTGTCCGACGTCGTCGAAGGCGAACGCGTACGCCTTGCCGTCCGCCATCTGTGCGTGGATCTTGCGGGCGTAGTGGTTGGTCACCGTGTCCTGGTAGAAGTTCGCCGTCGTGGTGTCCGGCTGGTTGGGGTTGACCAGGAGCGTGGAGCGGTTGTAGCCCGCGCACAGGGTGCGGGAGATCGGTCCGCGCACGGCGTCGTTCGGCGCGTCCAGCAGTCGGTGGCAGCCGAAGATGCTGGCCGCGTCCGGCTTCTGGAAGCTGGTCACGACCGCGCCGGAGGAGTTGGTGAAGTTCATGACCCCGCCCGAGACCCGGCCGAAGTACTTGGTGCCCGGCTGGTCGGCGAACGGGGTGACGGTCAGTGTGGTCGTCGCGTACTTCTGCCAGACGCGGTTGACGTAGTCGTCCATGACGTTCGCCGGGAGGGCGCCTGTCTCCACCCCGTACAGCGGGGCGAGAGCCCTCAGTACGGTGCCGTCGGACCGGGTCTGGACGAGGTTCGCCCAGCCGCCGGGCTGTCCGCGCAGGGCGTTGAAGAAGCCTGTGTAGCCGCCCGGCTTGAGGTGCCCGGTGCTGACGGTGGTCCCGTCGGCACGCTGCACGCCGACCGCGTACGGCGCGGAGAACATGTCGACCTGCGTGCTGTTCAGCCACAGCCCGGAGTCGTTGAGCGTGTACTCCGACCAGTTGAACAGGATGTTCCGGTTCGGGTCGGTCGGGTTCTGCACGGCCGGCTGGACCAGCCCGCCGGTGGTGAGCCGGAAGTCGAGCTTCTGTCCGTAGGAGAAGTAGACCCGGCCGGAGAACTTGGGGATCCGGATGGTGGCGGACTGTCCGGCGGCCGGGCCCGAGATCGAGGCGTCCGGCGCGGGTGTGGGCGGGTTGCCGCCGGCGGGCCAGGCGTGGAAGGCGCCGTTCGCGTCCGCCCAGCCCTGCCGGCCCGTCGACAGCTGGGTGCCGAGGTTGTAGACGTAGAGGGCTTCGCCGCGCCCCGAGTTGTTGGTGATCTTCAGCGGGATGGTGTCGGGGACGGCCGCCTGGGCCGGGGGGCCGAGCGAGAGCAGCGCGCCGGCGAGAGCGGCGGCTCCGGCGATTCTGAGTGTGAGCGTGATCCTCGAGAGCACTCTCCACCTCCGTGCGGGTAGGCCTGTGGGGTTGGTCCGTACCATGTTGAGAGCGCTCTCAAAGTCGCATCGGGGTTGTGCCCATGTCAACAAGGTGAACAAGAAACGGTCGGACGAAAGAACGCCCCCGGCATGCTCGTGCCAGGGGCGTCCGGTCCTTCGGGCCTACTGCTCGGGTCGGTCGCCCGGTCCCGTTACCCGGTCCTGGTGGCCGGTCCTGGTGGCCGGTCCCATGCCTGTCGCGTGCTCAGAAGGTCCGCTCCAGCAGGTCCAGCAGCGCGGCCCAGTGCCGCTCCGCACCCTTCTCGTCGTACGCGGAGGTGTCGGCCTGCGTGTAACCGTGCTCGGATCCGGCGTAGACCTCGCAGGTGTGACGGACGCCCGCGGCCGTGAGGGCCTCCTCGAAGCGCTCGATCTGCTCGGGCGGCAGGCCCGGGTCCTGGTCGGCGTGGCCGAAGTACACCTCGGCCGTGATGTGCTCGGCGGCCAGATGGGGGCTGTCCGGCGCGTCCGTCACGAGACGGCTGCCGTGGAAACCGGCCACCGCCGCGACCCGGTCCGAATGCGCGCCGGCAGTCGGCAGGGTGAGCCGGGCGCCCATGCAGTACCCGGTCACCGCGGCGGGGCCGTCCGCGACCAGCGCGCTCTCCTCCATCCACCGCAGATACGCGTCCGAGTCCCGGACGATCAGCTCGGGGGTGAGAGCCAGCACGAACGGATACAGCGTCTCGAAGATCTCCGGGCGCGCGGCGGGATCGATGAACTCGGGCAACTCCATGACGGGGGCGCGGCCGTGACGGTAGAACAAATTGGGAACCAGCACGGTGTAACCGGCCTCGGCGAGCCGGTCGGCCATCGCCCGCAGGTGCGGACGCAGCCCGAAGGCGTCCTGGTAGAGCAGCACGCCCGGCCGGGGTGCCCCGTCGCCGGGGTGCGCGAGATAGGCGTCGGCGACGCCGTCCTCGGTGGGGATGTCCACGGCTGTTCCCTGTACGGAGGTCATGGGGGTGCCTCTCTGCGTGGTGCGCTTCGGCGAACGGGCGAGCGATCGGCCGGCCCGGTGGGGCCGGGCGACCATCGTTGCATGCACCATCCACCCGGCCGCCGGAGGCCCGGCGCGGGGCGCCGGCGCGGGGCTTCCGGGGTGCCGAGGGCGCTACTCGAACCGGGAGGTGTCACCCGCTCCGTGCCGCACGATCACTGCCTCGCCCTCGGAGAAGTCGATGACCGTGGTCGGCTCGGTGCCGCAGTCCCCGGAGTCCAGCACGGCGTCCACCACGTGGTCGAGCTGGTCCTTGATCTCCCAGCCCTGGGTCATCGGCTCGTCCTCGCCGGGCAGCAACAGGGTGCTGGACAGCAGCGGTTCACCGAGTTCGGCGAGCAGCGCCTGGGTGACCACATGGTCCGGGATGCGCACGCCGACCGTCTTCTTCTTCGGGTGCTGGAGCATGCGCGGTACCTCCTTGGTCGCCGGGAGGATGAAGGTGTAGCTGCCCGGTGTGGACGCCTTGATCGCGCGGAACACGTCCTTGTCCACGCGTACGAACTGGCCGAGTTGCGCGAAGTCCTGGCACACGAGGGTGAAGTGGTGCCGGTCGTCCAGGTCACGGATGGCCCGGATCCGGTCGATGCCGTTCTTGCTGCCCAGCCGGCAGCCCAGCGCGTAGCAGGAATCCGTGGGGTACGCGATCAGCGCGTCCGCCCGGATGGCGGCCGCGACCTGGGTGATGGTGCGCGGCTGGGGGTTGTCGGGGTGCACGTCGTAGTACTTCGCCATTGGCCGAGCTTATGCCGTGCCACGGGGTGGTGGCCCCGCAGGACCGCCGTGCGGGGCCGTGCCACCGGGAGGCGGCCCCGCAGGACCGTCGTGCGGCTCGCCCAGGAGGAACTGCCAGCTGTCGGCGAGCAGCCCCAGCGCCGTCGCGGGGTCGGTCTCCCACCCGTGGCGCATCCAGCGCCGGGCCAGCTGGTCGAGCTGGGTCAGCGCCAGGAAACCGCGCAGTCGCCGCGAGCCCGGATCGAACCGATCGGCCTGGTCGAGCCCCGTCTCGACGGCGGCGGCGACCTCGTCGAACCACTGGTCGACCAGCTCGCGCAGCTCCGGCTCGACCACCGCCGCCTCGTGCGCGGCCGGCACGTAGGGCCCGATCCGCGGCCACCGGCGGGAGGTGTCGTGCAGCCACGCCTCGAAACCCGCCCGCTCACCCGCCCGTACGACGGCCACGAGGGCCGGTGCGGCGGGCCCTGGCTCCGCCGGGCTTCCGCGCCCCAGCAGCTCGTCGAGCTCCGCGACGAGGGCCTTCATCAGCGCGGCCCGTGAGGGGAAATAGGCGTAGAACGTCACCCGGGTGGTGCCGGCGGCCTTCGCGATGTCGTCCACCGTCGTGCCCGCGTAGCCCCGCGCCTCGAACAGCTCCAACGCCGTCGTCAGCAGCAGCCGACGGGTCATCTCCTTCTGGGCGGCACGCAGACCGGCCACGTCGAACCGCCTTCCGGTCGACTGCGAAGGGGCCGCCGACCTGCGAGGTCGCGTCCTCCGATGGACGTTCACATCGTACGACACCGGCTCTTTTCGGCCACGGGGCGGCAGGGGGACGCCTCGGTCGCGGGCCGATCTCACGGCCCCACCCCCGCCGCCCCGGTCCGCGGGCGGACGTTCCGCGGCGTGTGAGGTAACGTCCCCGACCGATATGACTGGTTCGGCCCGCGCGGGCCGCGACGGACGAGGAGAGCGCCGACATGGCCGGCCGGGACGACGGGAACCCCCACACCGACGCGGCGGGCGACGCCGATCCGGCGTGGGCGCGGGAACTCCTCGGACATCTGCGCCCCACCGGCGGCGACCTCCGCCGGGTCCTCGGCTGGCTGGCGGACACGCTCGACGCGACCGTCTCCCTGCGCGACGACTCCGGCGCCTCGCTCGCCGGACCGCTCACCCCGCTGGACGAGGGACTGGTCGCGGCCGTCACCGGCGGGCGGCTCGCCTCGGCGGCCTGGGAGGGCGAGGGCACCTTCGTGCGCCTGATCCGGGTCGAACTGCCGCGCCCCGCCACGTCGGGCGTGCTCGCCGTGACTCGGACGACCCCCTTCGACCGGCGGGCATCCGCCATCGTCACGCACACCGTGGGCGTCCTCGAACTCCTGCTGCGCGCGCGGGAGACCGTGGCGACCGGACACCGGCTGGCCCGCGCCACCGCGGACCTGCGGCTGGCCATCCTCCAGCTGCTCATGGTCGAGGACACCGTCGCCGCCCGCCGCGTCGCCGCCGGCCTGTGGCCCGGCCTGCTCGACACCGACACCGCCTGTGTCTACGTCGTCGAGACCAGCCCCGGGGAACGCGACCGGCTCGCGGCGGCCTGCGTGGCGGCGACCCACGACGAGGCCCTCGTGGTGCGCTGTCCCGCCGTGGACGGCCATGTCATCGTCGTCGTCCCGGACGACACCGCGGGCCGGGCACTGCGCGCCCTGTGCGACCGGCACGCCGGCGCGTTCCTCGGCGGCAGCGCCCTCCAGAGCCTCGCCCGCACCGCCACCGCCTACGGACAGGCCGTCAGCGCCCTGGCCGTCGCCCGCTTCCGCCCCGACCGGACGGCCGTCTACGCCGAACGCACCCACCCCGAACGCCTGATGGACCCCGACGTCCTGCGCACCTGGACGACCCGGCTGCTGCGCCCCCTCGACGCCCTCCCGCACCACACCCGCGCCGAACTCCTCGCCACCACCCGGCTCGGCCTGGAGTTCACCGCCGTCAACGCGGCGAAGGTGCTCGGCGTCAGCCGCAACACGGTCCGGGCCCGCATGGAACGCGTCGAGAACCTGCTGCGCGCCGACTTCTCCGACCTCACCGTCCGGGCCGCGGTCCATCTCGCCCTGCACACCCAGGTCGCGATCGACGGCCACCGGCCGGGGACCCCGGCGGCCCCCGCCCGGCTCGGCGAGCTGCTCGGCGGGCCCGCGCTGCGCGTCTGGGCGCGGGAGCTGCTGGGCCGCCTCGACTCCGACGGCCGCGACCTGCGCGGCACCCTGCGCGCCTGGATCGCCGCCGGCGGCAACGCCGAACGCGCCGCCCAGCTGCTCGGTGTGCACGCGCAGACCGTGCGCGAACACGTCCGCAGTGCCGAACCCGTCCTCGAACGCCAGCTCCTCGCGGCCGGCAGCGACCTGTACGAGGTCGTCCTCGCCCATGTGGCGGCGGGCGACCTGGACCAGCCCGACCTGCACGAATCCGCCCACCGGACGGAATCGGGCCATCCGGACGCACCTGTGCACAGGTGAGTCCTCCGGCGGCCGGAGCGGGCACCGACACGATTCCCAGCCGCTCGCCCGGCACGTACTTTCGAGGAGCGGCGGGGGTACGACCGGAACGGGGGACCGGTCGCACCCCCGCGCCTCAGCCCCGCAGCCGGACCGGGATCTCCTGCCAGCCGCTCGCGATGAACGAGGGCACCTGCCGCAGCTCCGCGGCCCCGGCGTCCAGCCGCAGTCCGGGGAACCGGTCGAACAGAGCGGGCAGCGCCGTCAGCGCCTCCATCCGCGCCAGCGGAGCCCCGATGCACCGGTGCACACCCATCCCGAAGGCCAGATGGTCCTCCGCCGCGCGCGCCGCGTCGAAGACGTCCGCGTCCGCCCCGTAGTGCGCCGGGTCCGCGTTCGCCGCCGCGTACGTCGTGATGATGGCGTCCCCGGCCGGGATCGTCACGTCGCCCACCGTCACGTCGTCCACGGCGAACCGCAGCGGCAGCGTGGCGATCGGCGGATGCAGCCGCAGCGTCTCGTCGACGACCGCGTCCCAGCCGAGTTCGCCCCGGCGGACGGCCGCCAGCTGCTCGGGGTGCCGCAGCAGTGCCACCGCCGCGTTCCCGATGAGGTTCACGGTCGTCTCGAAACCGGCGCCGATGACCAGCAGCAGCGTGTACAGCAACTCCTCGTCGCCGAGCCGGTCGCCCTCCTCGTCGCGTACGCGGATCAGCTCGGTCGTCATGTCGTCACCGGGGTGCTCGCGCTTGTACGCGATCAGGCCGCCCAGCACCGCGCCGATCTGCTCCTGCACGTACGCGGCGTGCTCCGGCGTCGGGTCGGTGGTGTCCATGATCGCCGCGACCAGCCGGACGTTGGCCTCCCGCAGGTGGTCCGGCATCCCGAACAGTTCACAGATGATCTGCATCGGCAGCGGATGCGCGAACGCGGCCTTGAGGTCGAGCGCGTCATCGCCCTTCTCCATCGTGTCGAGCAGCTCCGCGGTGATCGCCTCGACCCGGGAGCGCAGCACCTCGGTGCGCCGGTGGGTGAAGCTCGGCGCCACCAGTTTGCGCAGCCGCGCGTGGTCGGTGCCGTACGTGGAGAGCATGTTGATCACCCCGACCCAGCCCAGGATCCAGCCCCAGGAAGGGTGTTCACCGAGTTCCGCCCACTGCCGCCAGTGCCGCCGCGGGTCCTTGCTGATTCGCGGGTCCAGGATCAGCGCCTTCAGGGTGTCGTAACCGGTGGGCGCCCAGGCCGGAATGCCGCCGGGCAGCTCCACGGGCACGATCGGGCCGAGGGCGCGCAGCCGGGCACTCTCGGCGTGCACATCGGCGCCGAACGGGTCGAGGACGGTGCGGTCGGTCACGGTCACGAACGGACTCCTGAGGGATCGGAAGCGGGGGAGCGGGGGCTGAAGCGGACGGGCAGCGCGGTCAGCGAACGGTGGAACGGACCGGGCCGCCAGGTCAGCCGATCGCGCGGGACGACGGGATCGAGGTCGGGCAGCCACTGGGTGAGCCGTTCGATCGCCTCGGTGACCAGCAACAGCGTGTGCTGCTTGACGGGGCAGGCATGCGCCCCCGCTCCCCACGACAGATGCGAGGCGTCGTTGGGATGGCGGCCCTCGGTGACCTCCCGCTCGGCGAGGATGCCGAGCGCCCCGTACGACACCACCACCGGCACCGCCTCGCGCAGCCACACCCCGTGGAAGGCCACGGGCCGCCGGACGTAGTAGATGCCGTAGTTCGCGAGCGGGGTCTCGTGGTGCAGCACCTCGACGACGGCGTCCATGACGGGGCGGGCGCCGTCGGTGAGGGTGGAGTAGTAGAGCGGGTTGCCGAGGATCCGCGACAGGGTGTTCGACAGCAGGTTCGCGGTCGGCCCGTAGCCTGCGCCGAGGGTGAGGAACACCTGCCAGGTGACCTCCTCCCGGGTCAGCCCGGCCGGGTGGTCGAGGAGCCGGCTCGGCAGGTCGTCCCCGCGCCGTTCGGTCTTGGCGGCGATGAGGTCCAGGACGTACTGCGCGTACTCCGCCTCGCCCGCGGTCGCCCGGTCGCCGCCCTCCATCATCTTGCCCACGCCCGAGTGCAGCCGGTCGCCCTGGCTCTCCGGCAGGCCGAACAGGTCGTTGAAGACCAGCGCCATCAGCGGCTCGGCGAAGTCGCCGACCAGGTCGGCCTCGCCCCTCGGCCCGATCCGTCCCACCAGCAGCCGCACCGCCCGGTGCACCCGCGCCCGCAGGTCATGCGGTTCCACCAGGTCGAAGACGTCGATGAGGGTGGTGCGGTACCGGACATGCGCGGCCCCGTCGGCGAACAGGGCGTTGGGCCGCCACCGCATCATGCCGAGCACCGGAGAGTCGTCGGGGACGGTCGACTCCCACGCGCGCGGGTCGTGCGAGAACGTCTCCTCGTCGTGCAGCACGTCCAGCGCGGCACGCCGGTCGGTGATCACGCACGCCGGGACACCGGGCGCCAACTCGGCCCAGCCGACCGGACCCTGGGTGCGCAGCGACTGGTAGTAGCGGTGCGGGTCGGCTGCGAAGCCCTCGTCCCACAGCCGTACCGGCGCGGAGCGGGTGAAGTCGCGCCGGTCCGGGGGATGGATGGTCACCGGGCCTCCACGGGGGTACGTCCGATCAGATGGTCGACGAGCGCGAGCAGCGCGTCGATCGAGGAGTGGGCGTCACGCGCGTCGCAGGTCACCATCGGTGTCCCGGGCTCCAGGTCCAGCGCCCGGCGCAGCTGCTCGGCACCGTAGTGACGGGGCGCGTCCGGAAAGGCGTTGAAGGCCACCGCGTACGGCAGCCCGCTCTCCTCCACCAGACCCAGCACGTCGAACGACGCGTCCAGCCGGCGGCTGTCGACCAGGACGAGCGCGCCCAGCGCCCCGTAGGCGATGTCGTCCCACAACGCGCGAAAGCGTTCCTGTCCGGGCGTACCGAACAGGTACAGCACGACCTCACCGGGCAGGCTGATCCGGCCGAAGTCGATGGCGACGGTCGTCGTCGACTTCTCCCGCACCCCGGCCAGGTCGTCCACCTCGGCCGACGCCTCGGACAGGTGTTCCTCGGTGTGCAGCGGCCGGATCTCGGACACCGAGTCGATCAGGGTCGTCTTGCCCACCCCGAACGGCCCCGCGACCAGGATCTTCACCAGGTCGCGCGCGGTGTCGGGGCGGTGGACCGCGCCGGGAGCACCGGCGCTAGGTGTGGTGTTTGAGGGCGCGGAGGCCATCGGCCACTCTCTTCAGCAGGTCGGGGTCGAACCGTTCGGCGGGCGGGATCGGCGCGCGGGTGAGTACGAGGTCCCGGTCGACGAGGTCGGCCGCCAGCACCCGCACCGCGGAGACCGGCAGCCTGAGCAGCGCCGCCGCCTCCACCACCGCCAGCGAACCGCCCTCCAGGGTGTCCAGCAGGGCCAGTTCGGCGGCCGGCAGGCCGGCCGGCGGCGGCTCCCCGCTGAGGGCGAGCACCGACAGCCGGTCCAGGTGGGGCCGGCTGGGCCGGGCCACACCGCCGGTCGACAGGTACGCGGGGACGAGCGGACGGCCGGCGGGACGGCGGGTCATGCGGGCGCGTTGTCGTCGGCTCCTCGGGGCACGGCCGCCATGGCCTTCTCGCCCAGTCGCGCCACCTGGGAGTGGACCCGGTGCGCCAGCAGGTCCAGCCGCATCTCGCCGTCGCCGTACGCGGCCACGCAGGTGCCGTGGTCGGTGGGCACGATCAGCACATAGCCGTGGTCGGACTCGATGACGATCTGGCGTACCTCGGCCCGCTCCCGGTCGGCGAAGGCGGCGGCCGCCGTCCGGCAGGCTCCCTGCACGGTGCTGGTGATGGCGGCCACCCGCTCGGCCGACGGCTGCGACAGGGCGTCGGTGTACCCGGTCACCAGTCCGTCCCGGGTCAGCATGACGGCGGCCAGCACGTGCGGCACCTGCAGGATCGGTTCCAGCACCCATGCCGTGTCGCCCGTATGACGGCTGGTCATCTCGCCGCTTCCCCCTCGATGTCGGTGTGTTCGGTCTGCTCGGTGTGTTCGGTCTGGTCGGTGCGTTCGGTGCGTTCGGTGCGTTCGGTGCGTTCGGTGCGTTCGGTGCGTTCGGTGCGTTCGGTGCGTTCGGTGCGTTCGGTGTGGTCCGTGTCGCCGGGCTCGTCCGGCCGCTCGTCCGGGGCGCTCCCGGGGTCGTCGGCCTCGGCGCTCCCGGCGGCCGCGCGGGCCGCCGCCGTGCCGGACTGGAGCGCGCCGAGCGCCGCCGCGGCCTCCTCCGGTCTCCGCGCCGGCCTTTGCGCGGGTCCTGGCGCCGTGCTCTCCTCGGGCGCGGCGGCCCGGGTGCGGCGACGGCGCTGGGGCAGGCCCTCGGTGTCCGAGGGATCGTGGTGCCCGGGTGCCGGCTCGGGGGTGGGGGTCTCCGCGCTGTACGCGTGGGAGGGGGCGGGCCGGTCGGCCGCGGCCTTCCGTGTCGTGCGCGGGGCGCTCGCGGCGGGCGGCCGCTCGTCCGGGTCGAGCCGGCTGAGGAGATGACTGTCGACCCGCAGCACCGCGCGGACCCCGCCGTACGGGGAGGCCGAGGAGACGTCGACACTCAGGTCGAACTGCCGGGTGAGACGGCCGACGGCGGCCAGTCCCATGCGCGGCGGATCGCCCAGGTCGGTCAGCAGGATGAGGTCGTCGCCCGCCACCAGCCGCTGGGCACGGTCGCGTTCGTCCCGCGTCATGCCGAGACCCGCGTCGTCGACGGTGACGCACACGCCGTGGTGGACGTGTTCCAGGCTCACCACGACGTCGGTGTCCGGGGCGGAGTGCCGGAGCGCGTTGTCGAGCAGCTCGGCGACGATGATGGCCACCGGCTCGACGGCGTGCGAGACCAGGGCGGTACCGGTTTCGAGGTGGTTGTGGACCCGGACCCGGTGGTAGCCCGCGAGCCGGGCCTGACCGCCGGTCACCGCGTCCACCAGGTGCGACTCCTCGCGCGCCAGCCCGACCCACGCCCCGCACACCACGGCGGTGACCTGCGCGCGCCGCAGCGATTGCTCGTTCTCGTGGTCCAGCCGGAACAGCGTCTGCGCCAACTCCGGGTCGTCGTAACGCTGCTGGAGTCCGCGCAGCGCGTCCTGGAGCCGGTACAGGGCCGCCTGGATCTCCCGGGTGGCGCCCCGCATCCCGGCCTGTGCCGCCGCGTCGACCCGGGTGCGCTGGGCGGCCACCTCGGACTGGAGCGCCGACACCACGTTCTCCAGGGCCATGCCCAGCGGAGTGCCGGTGGTGAGCGGCTGGAGCGGACCCGGTTCGGCCACGTGCGGATGGGCCACCTGACGGGCGGCGGCGGGCACCCGCCGGTCGGCCAGGTGCTCGACCTCGGCCGTAAACGACCGCAAGGAGCCGTCGAGTTGAGTGCGCAGAGCGGCGATCTCGGCGCGCTGCCGGGTCAGTTGCCGCCGCAGGCGCAGCAATCCGCCGCCGAGGGCGAGCGCGGACAGTGTGCCGGCGGCCAGGCCGCCGGCCACCAGGTCCGGTAATTCCATCATCGATTCGGTTCCAGGGAGGGTCGGGCGTCGTCTCGGCGCTCGGTGCGGGGGTGTGGATCCGAGGGGTTCGGACCGGGCACTCGCAGCACAGTACACACCGTCATCGATCGATCCCGCACGGTTGAGTGAGACTTGCCTCCCAAAGAGCCCGGTATCTGTTCACTTCTGCGTCGACTGTCTGAATTGCCGTACGCAACAGGCGAGTTAGCCTGTCGTGCAGCCCTCG
This sequence comes from Streptomyces sp. NBC_00637, assembly GCF_045161545.1. Classification (NCBI taxonomy): domain Bacteria; kingdom Bacillati; phylum Actinomycetota; class Actinomycetes; order Kitasatosporales; family Streptomycetaceae; genus Streptomyces; species Streptomyces sp. NBC_00637. The sequence continues at coordinate 7,982,030 of NZ_CP109046.1, forward strand.
TCGACCGGGCGAGGAGCGCCGGCTACCGCCCGCACATCGGGGTCAGGACGGCGAGCGTGCCGTTGGCCTGTCGCAGGGCCAGTTCCAGCGTGCCGGGCGAGTGCAAGGCGCCGGTCCCGTCCGGTGGGACCAGCCACTCCAGGAACTCCGCGGCGCGGTAGGGCGGCGGAACCGCCACCCAGGAGCCCCGGCCCGCACGTCTCAGCCCGGCGCCGATCCACCGGGTGCCCGGATCCGGCGGGAGGAAGAAGCCGACCCGGTGTGACGCGGTGTCCACGAGGGTGGGTCCCGGGACGGGTCGGGACGCCTGCCACAGCAGATCCAGGGTGAGCAGACCCAGCCGGTCGGGCACGCTGAGGACGTCCCAGTAGCGGCCCGCCTGAAGCAGGGCGATCCCGTCGCCCTGGTCCCATTCCCGCTTGCACATCCGCGGGTCCGTCGCGGCGGCGGCCAGCCACTCCACGCCGCGCGTCCACATCGCATCGCTCATGTCGGCTCCGTGTCACGTCCGCCTCCGGCCGCAAGTCGACCGTGCATATGCATGCTGATAGATATCTCTACCTGGCGGAAGGGGTGGCGAACCGTGGCGTTTAGTCTGTTTCGTTCGAGCGTCGGGCTGCCGTTCGGATCCGGGCGTCGGCGGCCCGGACCCTGGAGTTCGTTCTCCGGTGCAGCTTGAGCAGGTCCACGTCGTAGCCGTAGCCGTAGCCGTAGCCGTAGCCGTAGCCGTCGGGGTCCGGAGGGCGGTAGACGTGCTGCCGGTTTCATGACGGTGCGGGTCCGCGTGCATCCGTCGGCGGACAGGGCGACCCCGGGCAGGCGTGGTCGAGGGCGCGCCGCTTGTCGGTCACGTCGCCCGGCGGGGCGGCCTCGCGCCGACAGCGGCTCCTGTCAGGTCCGTCCGGTGCCGCCCTGGGGGACCGGCAGGGGGAGATCCGCCTGGCGCAGCTCCGCCAGCAACTCGTTCTGTCCTGCGAGGAGTTCGGTGAGAATGCGGCGGGCGGCCCGAAGCAGCTCGGCCACGTCACCGCCCGCGAGCGCGTAGCTGACCGTCGAGCCCTCCCGGATCGACACCACGATCCCGGCGCGGCGCAGGACCGCCAGCTGCTGGGACAGGCTGGACGGTTCGATCTCGATCTCGGCGAGCAGGTCCCGTACGGCGACGGGGCCGCCCTGGAGCAGTTCGAGGACCCTGATACGGACCGGGTGCCCGAGCATGCGGAAGAACTCGGCCTTGGCCTGGTAGAGGGGAACCTGCATGATCGATCGCTCGCTCCCTGCCGCGTACGGTGCGTGGTGCGCGATGGCGCGGCGGCCCGACCGGCCGGCCGTACGCCACCGCGCGCCACGTGCTGCGTCCCGATCCTGGTGGCTGCGGGCTCCGCACACCCGTGTGATGCGCTGATCTGGATGTGTCGAGATGAAGAAATCTGCAATTCGAGGGTGCGCGAAGCCACGGACCGTCCGGTCGTCTACACCTCGAGCTCGGCCTCGATCCGCTTGAGCTGGTGACGGGCCATGGCCAGGTTGGACCGGCCGCGGTCCAGCACGAGGTAGATGAAGAGCCCGCTTCCGCCACGGCCCTTGAGTAGCCGGATGAGGTGGTACTGGCTCGCGAGCGTGATCAGGATGTCCTCGATCTCGCCCTTGAGGCCCAGATGCTCCATGGTGCGGACCTTGGCGCGGATCACATCGGTGTTGCCTGCCGCGGCGACGTCCAGATCGAGGTCGTTGCCCCCGCCGAGCGTGCCGAGTGCCATGCCGCTCGTGTAGTCCACGACGGCGACCCCCACCGCCCCTTCGATCGCGGTCATGGTCTCCTTCATAGAGATCTCCAGGTTCGCCACGGCGCTTCTCCTGCCGGTTGCGCGGGCCCGGGCTCCTCCGGCCCCGCTGGTTCCCCGAACGTACGGAGGCTGTCCCCCTACCGGGTGACGCCCTTCGGGACTGGCCCGATGAACTTCGGAACAGGAAGATCCCTGAGCCTTTTTGAGCGCACGGGTAAGGGAGTTGACCGGATCGGCGGCGCGCGCGGGAACGGGTGATCCCGCCCTGTCGCTCACGACGGCCCCTCCGTGCCCGCTTTCCCGGGCCGTGAGATGTCCCGCAGGGAGTGGCGCCCTCGGCCTCCCGCAGTGCAGGATGAGATCTCAACTATCAGGAATCCTGTTGATTCCGCTTCGCGAGGACGGGACCGACCATGCCCCTCACCACCAGATTCCAGGCCAGGGCCGTCCAGCTGCTGCTCGGCGGCATGATGGCCCGCGTGCACAAGGACCTGCGGTTCACCGACGTCCCCAAGCACGCCGAGACCCTCCGGGTGGAGACCGGCGCCGGGCCGGTGACCTGCACCGTCTACCGTCCGTCCGGTACCGGCGGCGCGCCCGCCCCCGTCTACGTCAACTTCCACGGCGGCGGGTTCATCGTCGGGCGCCACGAGCAGGACGACCACCTGTGCCGCTACATAGCCGCCACGGCCGGCTGCGTCGTGGTCAACGTGGACTACGCCGTCGCCCCGCAGCACCCGTACCCCGCCGCCGTCACCCAGGCCTACGACGTCACCGCGTGGATCGCCGGGAACGGCGACGCGGGCGGCTGGGACGGCTCCCGGCTCGCCGTCGGCGGCCACAGCGCGGGCGCCAACCTGACGGCCGCGGTGTGCCGCACGGCCCGTGACCGGGGCACCTTCTCGCCGCGCCTCCAGATCCTCGACTCCGCCCCGCTCGACATGGTCACCGATCCCGCGGCCAAGCAGTCCCGCATCGCCAAGCCGCTGCTCACGCCGTCCCTCATGCGGATCTTCACCGGCGTCTATGTCGCGGACCCGGCCCGGCGGGCCGACCCGCTCGTCTCGCCCGGTCTGGCCGACGACCTCGCAGGGCTGCCGCCCGCCCTGGTCATCACCGCCGAGAACGACCGCCTGCGCGACGAGGGCGACGCCTACGCCAAGGCCCTGGAGGCCGCGGGTGTGCCGGTCACGCACCGGGTCTTCGAGGGCGTCGACCACTACTTCACCCACGCCGGACCGGCGCCGGCCGGGAAGGAGGCCATCGCGCTGATGGCCACCACCCTGCGCACCGCCCTCGCCGCCTGACGCCGCGACGACGGTTCCCGGCACTCGGCCTGTTCTCCTCCCGCCCCTCCCGCGGCCGGCCCTTCCCCTGCGGACGGCCGCGGTGATCTCCGCAGGAGCCGGCTCAGGCGACGAGGACCCGTACGTCCCAGGGAGCGAGGTCCAGGGCGGCACCCGCGGGAACCGAGGCGCCGGTGAGGACGTCGGACAGGGCCAGCGGGACGCCGACGCTCGCGGGCTCCCAGCTCCAGTTGTGGACGATGTGGACGCGTCGCCCGTCGGGTGCGGTGCCGCTGGTCGCGGTGACGGAGGCCGGGAGGTCCCGCCAGGCGTGACGCGAGGCAGGGGTGAGCCACTCGGCCAGCGCCCGGGCGAGGTCGCGCCCGGGCGCCGTGCCGACGTACGTGACCCGGCCCGCGCCGTGCGGGCGGCTGGTGACCGCGGGCCAGCGCCCGAAGTGCGGATGGTCGTAGGTGACCAGCACCTCGGCGTCGGTGACCGTCAGGCCGTCGGCCCAGCGGGTCGCCGTCGCCCCCTCGGGCAGGTCGAGCGGGCCGCCGGACGCCGACCGTACGGGGACCTCCCCGACGAGGTTGCTGAACTCGTCGTAGCGCACGCCCGCGACGTCGGTCAGCCGGCCGGGGGCCGCCTCGTGCCGGGCCCTGGCCTCGTGGTCGGCGTACCCGGTGCGCGGGCCGAGGACGAGATGGCCGCCGGCCTCGGCGTAGGCCGCGAACCAGTCGAGCGTCGAGTCGGCCGCGAGGTACAACGCCGCTACCACGAGCACCGGATGACGGCGGACGGCCTCCTCGGGCGTCAGCCCCTCCCGCTCGCCGCGCGGGTCGTGCAGCTGGCGGGCGTGCACGATGCGGACCTGGCGCCCGGCCTCGAACGCGCCCCGGTAGAAGGGGTCGAAGAAGCGGTGGTAGGCGGCCGGGTCCGGTTCGCCGTCCGGCGTGGCCAGCGGCGGGTACTTCTGCATCAGCCACTTGCTCGGCGTCGAGTACACCATCGTGATGTCCGCGTCCGGTTCGAGCCCGGCGACGAGCGATCCCGCAGTCTCGAACTCAGCTCCCAGCCGGGCGAGTTCGGCGTACGTACGGCCGGGCTGACCGGTGTGCGGGAGGACGCCGCCCCAGTAGGTCTCGGCGCCGAAGTGCAGGGTGTTCCAGTGCCAGTACTCGATCATGCGGGCGCCCCGCGCGACCAGTGCCCACGCGGCCTGCCGCCACTGGCCGTCGTAGGCGGGCCGGTTGTCCCACGGGAAGCCGATGGAGCCGGCGTCGGTCTCGGTCACCAGGAACGGCTCCTGGCGGGAGGAGAACATCCAGTCGGCGGTCTGGTACAGCGCCCACACGCCGGTCGTCTTCCACTTCTGTTCGTGGCCGTCCGGGGTGGGGTCGGGGAGCAGGAGGCCGTCCTGCATGTCGTAGTACGGGTTGCCGGTGGCGATGTCGAGGCGGTCGGTGAGTTCGTCGTCCTCCACCGCCGGACGCGTGTAGGAGATGCAGGTGGTGACGAACTGCCCGGGGCGGGCGTACTCGCGGACGAGGTCGGCCTGCCAGCCGATGAACTCGGTGACCTGGCGCGCCTGGAACGCCCGCCAGGCGACGTCGTACTGGGGCTGGGCGTTGCCGTCCGGCGTCCACAGGTCGGCCCACGTCGACAGCCGGTGCGACCAGTAGACGAGCCCCCACTCGCGGTTGAACGTCTCGACGTCGCCGTACGTCTCGCGCAGATGGTCCACGAAGCGCTGGAAGACCCCGTGGTTGTGGAAGAGTTCCAGGCCCGGCTCGTTGTCGACCTGGAAGCCGATGACCGCGGGGTGTCCGGCGTAGCGGGCGATGATCTTGCGGATCACCCGCTCGGCGTGGAACCGGAAGCCGGGGTGGGTGAAGTCGACCTCCTGGCGCGCTCCCCAGCCGATGCGCTCACCGGTCCGCCGCTCGCCCGTGATCTCCGGGTACTGCCGGACCAGCCACGGCGGGACGGCGTACGTCGGGGTGCCGAGGACGACGGAGATGCCGCGCTCGTGGGCGCCGTCCAGCACCGGCTGGAGCCAGTCGAGATCGAACCGTCCGTTCTCCGGCTCCCAGGTCGACCACACCGACTCGCCGACCCGGATGACGGTGACATGCGCGTCGGCCATCAGATCGAGGTCGGTCTTGAGGCGTTCGCCGGGGCGGTCGTCGCCGTAGGGGGGCCGGTACTCGTGGTAGTACGCGGCACCGAAGAGGACGCGGGCAGACAGAGCCGCCATGAGGGAAACCTCCGGAGAAGCAAGGAAGTGGGGGAACGAGGAGATGGGGGGAAACGACGGGAAACGCGTTACTGCTTGACGCCGCCGGCGGCCAAACCGCTCTGCCAGTACCGCTGGAGCAGCAGGAACGCCACGACGAGCGGCACGATCGAGATGAGGGAGCCGGTCACGACCAGGGCGAGCATGTCGCTGCTGGAGCCCGCCCCGCCGTTCTGGGCCTGCGCGGCCCAGGAGGAGAGGCCGACCGTGACCGGGTACAGATCCGGGTCGTTCAGCATGATCAGCGGCAGGAAGTAGTTGTTCCAGGTCGCCACGAGCGTGAACAACAGGACCGTCACCAGGCCCGGAGCCAGCAGCCGCAGCGCGATCCGGAAGAAGATCCGGGCCTCGCCGGCCCCGTCGATGCGGGCGGCCTCCAGCACGCTGTCCGGGACGGCGTCCTGGGCGTAGACACGCATGAGGTAGAGGCCGAAGGGGTTGACCAGCGAGGGCAGGACGACCGCCCAAGGGGTGTTGACCAGGCCCGCCTTGGCGAAGAGCAGATAGGTCGGGATCGCCAGCGCGGTGGTCGGGACCATGACGGCGCCGAGCACCAGGTTGAAGGCGGCCCGGTCGCCGCGGAAGCGGAACTTCGCGAAGCCGTACCCGCCGGCGGCCGCGAGCAACGCGGCCCCGACCGCGCTGACACCGGCGTACAGCACCGTGTTGACCAGCCACCGCAGGAAGACCCCGTCGTCCTGGGTGAGGGTCTCCCTGACGTTCGTCAGCAACTGCGGGGCGTGCGAGAACCAGAGGCCGAAGCTGTTGAACAGGTCCTGGGTGCTCTTGGTCGAGGCGATCAGCAGCCAGAACAGCGGAAGGAGGAAGTAGGCCAGGGCGGCCAGCATGGCGATCGTCAGCGGGGTGCTGCGCCGGGCCCCGCGCCGGCGCCGCCCCGGGGGAGTGGCGGGGGCCGGCCGCGTCGGCGCGGCGACGGTGGGCGGTGGGGTCGTGGTCGTCACGAGGACCTCCTGCGGTTCGCGGTGAGCAGGACGGCGTAGGAGGCGGCCACGATGACGAGGCCGAGCAGGAAGGACACCGTGGCCGCGTAGTTGACCTGCTGGCCGGTGAACGCGAGCGTGTAGGCGTAGAGGTTGGCGGTGTAGGAGCTGCTGATCACGTCCGGGGCTATGGTCATCAGCAGTTTCGGCTCGTTGAACAGCTGGAAGCTGCCGATCACCGAGAACAGCAGGGTGAGCATCAGCGCCGGGCGCAGGGCCGGCAGTTTGATCGACCAGGCGATGCGCCAGGCGCCGGCCCCGTCCACCGAGGCCGCCTCGTACAGCTCCTCGGGGACGGTGCGCAGGGCGGCGTACAGGATGATCATGTTGTAGCCGACGAACTCCCACGTCACGATGTTCGCCAGGCTGCCGAGCATCCAGCCTTCGCCGAGGAAGTCCGGGGCGGGCAGACCGAGGTCGCGGCCGAGCTGGGCGAAGGGGCCGAAGTCCGGCCCGTACAGATAGCCCCACATGAGCGTGGCGACCACGCTCGGGACGGCGTACGGGACGAAGATGCCCAGCCGGATCACCCGGGCGAGCCGGAGCAGCCCGCTGTCCAGGGCCAGCGCGAAGGCCAGCGCCAGCAGCAGCATCACGGGGACCTGGACCACGAAGAACAGCGCGACGCGTCCCAGGCCGTGCAGGAACTGCGAATCGCCCAGTGCCTGGGCGTAGTTGTCGAGCCCGACGAACGCCGTGCCGCCGATGAGGCGTTCCCGGAACAGGCTCAGATAGGCGGCGTAGCCGAGCGGGGCGAGGAAGAGCAGCAGGAACAGCACCATGAACGGTGCGACGAACAGCGGTCCTGCCGCTCGATGACGGCGCATCTCAACTTCCCTTGACGGTGAAACCCTGGTTCTTGGCGTACGACGTGAGCCGTGACTGCCAGGTGCCGAGCGCGCGGAGGGTGTCGGACTTGTCGGCGAGGGACTTGCCGACCGTCTCGGTCCAGTCGGTCGCCGCCTGGTCGAGGAACGGGGGCCACTGGAAGGAGGAGTTGACCGTGGAGCTGATGTCGGCGAAGACCTTGTTGACCTTCTGGCCGCCGTAGAAGGAGGGTGCGTCCGACACGAACTCGGCGTCCGTCAGCAGGGCCTTGGTCGCCGGGAAGAAGAACTGCTCGGTGGCGAACATCTTCGCGCTGGCGGGGTCGGTGTTGAGGAACTGCGCGAACATCGCCGCCGCGATCGGGTTCTTGGTCGAGCGGATGACCGCGGTGGTCGAGCCGCCCCAGTTGCCCGAGCTGGGCTTGGCGGCGTCCCACTGCGGCAGCGGCGCCGCCCGCCACTTGCCCGCGGTGGCCTTCGCGGACCCGGAGAGGAAGACCGGACCCCAGGCGGCGGTGATCCAGGTGGCGTACTTGCCCTTGTTGAGGGCCGCGTACCAGGAGTCGGTGAAGTCCGGCTCGACGCCTATGACGCCTTCCTTCGCGAGGCCGCCCCAGTACGCGCCGAGCTTCTGCGACACCGCGTCGTCGACGCTGATGGTGATGTCGCTCTTGCCGGCGGTGACGTAGGGCTTGGCGCCCGCCTGCCACAACAGGCCGTGCCAGGCGGCGACCTGGTTGGCCGCGAGGTTCGTGAGGTAGACGTCGGGGTCGGCCTTGTGGAGCTTGCGGGCCGCCGCGGCGAACTCGTCCCAGGTCGTGGGGACGTCGATGCCGTGCTCGTCGAAGATGTCCTGCCGGTACAGCATGCCCATCGGGCCGGTGTCCTGCGGGATCGCCCACACCTCGCCGCCGCTGCCACCGACCTGGCCCCAGGTCCAGTCCACGAAGGTGGACTCGAGCGCGGAGGCGCCGTACGGGCGCAGGTCGAGCAGGCTGTCGGTGATGGTGAACGTCGGAATGGCCTGGTACTCGATCTGCACCATGTCCGGGGCCCCGCTGCCGGCCTTCAGCGCCGTGCGCAGCTTGGTGTACTGCGGGGTTCCCTGGCCCGCGTTGACCACCTTGACCTTGATGGCCGGGTACTTCGCCTCGAAGAGCGCGACCTCCTTGTCGATGTCCGGGACCCAGGTCCAGAACGTCAGTTCGGTCGGCGTCTTCATCGCCTTGTCGATGTCGGCCTGGGCGACCGGCTTGGCGGAGCCGGCGGAACCGGCGGAGTCGTCCCCGCCGCAGGCGGTGAGGGCGGCGCCGAGCGACAGGGCGCCCGTCGCGGTGAGGAAGAGCCGACGGCTCATCGGGGAGGGGCCGGACATGGATGTGGACGTGTTCTGGGGCATGGGGAACTCCCGCCGGAGGCGATGGTCACGACACGCCTGGCATGGGCGTGCGGAGGCATGGGTGAGGAAGGCGTGGGCGCGACGACCGGGGCCTACGGGCCGATGCGGTCGAGGCTGGAGGAGAGGGAGACGGCGAGGGCGGAGCGGGCTCGGGTCGCGCCGCGATCAGCGGCGGCCCGGTGCGGCTCCGGTGACGAGCCGGTGGCGAGGGCGCGGACGGTACAGCGGCTCGGCTTCACGTCGCGCGCGGCCAGAAGGGGGGTCGGCCGGGTCGGGTGGTGCTGCTCAGTGCGATGCCGAGGGGCCTCCCTTCGCCGGTGGCGCGGTGTGCGCGGGGGAGGGGGCGGTGGCGTGCCGTCCGCGAGCCGGGGTCGTCCGGTGCGGCGGGGGTGCGGTCGAGGACCGGACGACGAGGTCGATCGGTGGGTCGCTCGCCGGCAGGGGGTCGGCCTCGGGGTTCTCGATGGTGTGCACCAGGCGCTTGAGCCCCGCCTGCGCCACGGCGTCGAAGGGCTGCGGCACCGTGGTCAGCGGAGGAGTCACAAAGGCGGCGACCGGGACGTCGTCGAAGCCGACGACGCTGACGTCCTGGGGCACCCGCCGTCCCGCCTCGGTGAGCGCGCGGATCAGTCCGATCGCCATGTCGTCGTTGGCGGCGAACACGGCGGTGACGGCCGGGTCGGCGGCCAGTTTCCGTCCGGCAGCGTACCCGGAGGCGGCCGACCAGTCGCCCTCGACGACCGGCGGCACGTCCCTGCCGTGGGCGGCCAGCGTGCTCCGCCAGCCCTCCAGCCGGTCCCGGGCGGCGTACCAGCGCCGCGGTCCGGCGAGGTGGTGGACCGTCGTGTGCCCGAGGTCCAGGAGGTGTTCGGTGGCCACGCGGGCCATCAGGTCGGCTCCGTCGCCCGCGGTCAGTACCGTGGGCGCGACGACGGGGGACGGCGCGCCGAGGACGAGCACCGGCACGTCGACGCGGAGGGCGACCTCACCGTCGGCTCCCCGTTCGTCGATCGGTTCGGAGATGACGATGCCGTCCACTCCCTGGTCGAGGAGCGAGTCCACGGCGCCGGTGATGCCCGCCGGGTCGCCTTCCATCGTGTTGACCACGCGGAGCGCGTATCCCGTGTCCCGCAGGGCCCGCTCGACTCCCATGAGGAGCGAGGCGGGACCGTACAGGGCGGTGCCCAGCGTCACCACACCGATGGAGCGGGTCCGCCCGGAGGCCAGTGCCCGGGCGGCGTTGTTGCGCCGGTAACCGAGCTCCTCGGCGGCTTCGAGGACGCGTCGGCGCACATCGGCGGAGACGTACTGCTCGTCGTTGAAAACCCGGGAGACCGTCTTCTGCGAGACGCCGGCCAGCCGGGCCACGTCCACGCTGCGTGGCGCGGCGGTGTTCCCGCCCCGCCCTGTTCCTCGCGTCATGGTGTCTCCCGGTGGCCGCACGTGCGAACGATGATGCCAGACGTCGTCGGTCTGACTGCGCAGTCATGTCTGCGCTGTCATGTCTACGCAGTCATAAGTCGGCCGTCAAGGGTTGGGAACGTATCCGTCACACATACCGGGCGTCGACGGCCCGGGGGTCAGCTCGTGGGCAGCCACTTCTCCAGGGCGCCGATGAGGCGGTCGAGCGCGGGTGTGTCGGTGGAGCGGTCCGTCATGACCGTACGGCCGCCGAACTGAAGGGTGTACTGGAACCTGTCGGCCGATCCCGTGTCGATCGCGAAGGCGGGGACGTCGGCGAGTGCCGGATCTCCGAGCAGGGTCCGCAGCGTCGTGAACTGGGCCGTGGTGGTGCGGCGTACCGCGCTCTCGCCGCTGTCCGTGGTCCGGACCGTGCCGTCACCGCGCAGGACCACCTGCCGGTTCACCCCGGCGAAGCCGCCGCTCACGGTCATGGTCACCAGCTTCTGGTCCGGGCCGGTGACGGGCACGGGCGACGGGCTCGCCGACGCGGGCAGCGACACGGAAGGGGAGGCGGGGGAGGCGGAAGAGGAGGGGGGAGGCGCCGAGGGAGAGGGTGAGGCGGACGCCGACGGGGGGTCGGAGACGGTCACCGAGGCGACGGCGTCGTCCGTCGGCTCCGCCGCCTTCCCGTCGTCCCCCGACGAGCAGCCGGCCAGCGCCAGCGCCGCGGCCGTGCACACCATCACCGAACTCCGGATGAGCATCCTTCCCTCCCTGCCTGTCGTGTGCCTGTGCGTCATGAGCCTGCGTGTCATGTTCATGAACATGCGTCCCTCATGAGTCCCTGAGTACCCGTCATGTCAGGGTGCCATGCCGCAGGTTCCGCCACGGCGGGGTACGGCCGAGCTCTGTCAGAAGTGTTGACCCGTGTTCTGAAAACGTTTTAACTTCACCTCACTCGACCCCGAGGGGAGGAGGCTCCGTGGCGACGTTGCTGCGCGAGAACCCCAGTAAAAAGGAAGAGTGCAGCGCGCCCCGACGCCCATTTCGGCGCCGAAAAGAACTTAAACGTTTTCAGAGATCAGGCCACCGGACGCTGTTCCTGCTCATGCTGCCGGGGCTCGCCTACTTCCTCGTGTTCCACTACGGCGCGCTCGCCGGCAATGTCATCGCGTTCAAGGAGTACGTGCCGTTCGACGGCATCTGGGGCAGCCCGTGGGTCGGACTCGGCAACTTCCGGCGCATGTTCGAGGACGCCGAGTTCTGGGACGCGGTCCTCAACACCCTCTGGATCGCCGTCCTCCAACTCGTCTTCTACTTCCCCGTCCCGCTCGGCCTCGCACTGCTCCTGCACACCCTCACCTGGAGCACGGTCCGCCGCTTCGTGCAGTCCGTGGCCTATCTGCCGCACTTCGTCTCATGGGTGATCGTCGTCGCCCTCTTCCAGCAGGTCCTCGGCGACACCGGCATGGTCAACGGCTATCTCGGCGACGCGGGACTGCACACCGTCGACATCGTCGGCAACCCCGACGCCTTCCGCCCCCTCGTCGTCGCCCAGGTGATCTGGAAGGACGCCGGCTGGGGCACGATCATCTTCCTCGCGGCGCTCTCCCAGGTCGACGAACAGCAGTACGAGGCCGCCGCGATCGACGGCGCCGGGCCCTGGCGGCGGTTCTGGCACGTCACCCTGCCGGCCATCCGGCCGGTGATCGTGCTGCTGCTCGTCATGCGGCTCGGCGACATCCTCTCCGTCGGCTTCGAACAGATGCTGCTCCAGCGCGACGCGGTCGGCCCGCAGACGGCCGAGGTCATCGACACGTTCGTCTACTACCGGGGCATCGTCGGCGGCGACTACGGATTCGCGGCCGCCGCGGGCCTGTTCAAGGGTCTGGTCGGCGCCCTGCTCGTGTACACGGCCAACAAGGTCGCCCACCGGCTCGGCGAACAGGGGGTCTACCGGTGAGCGCCCGGACCCGCCCCGGCTGGATGGAGAAGCCGCGGCCCGCCACCCAGGCCGCGAAGGCCGTCGCCCTCGCCGCGGTCGTCCTCCTGGTCTGCGTGCCCTTCCTCGTCATCGTGTCGACTTCGCTCGCCGCCCCGCGCGAGGTCGTGGCGAACGGCGGCTGGGTGCTGTGGCCCGAGCACCCCACCCTGGAGGCGTACCGGGACATCCTCGACGGCGGCATCGTCACCCACGCCCTCGCCGTCAGCGCCGGCGTCACCCTGGTCGGCACCGCGCTGAGTCTCGTCTGCACGGTCACCCTCGCCTACGCCCTCTCCCGCCCCCACGTGTTCGGCGGCCGCCCGGTCCTGCTGCTGATCCTCTTCACCTTCCTCTTCCCGCCGGGCATGATCCCGGGCTTCCTGCTGGTCAAGGAGCTGGACCTGCTGGGCAGTTACGGCTCGCTGGTCCTCCCGGTGCTGGTCAACGTCTTCAACCTGGTCGTGCTGCGCGGCTTCTTCCAGGGCATCCCCGAGGAGCTCTACGAGGCCGCCCGCCTCGACGGCGCCGGAGACCTTCGCGCTCTGTGGTCCATCGTGCTGCCGCTGTCGAAAGCGGCGCTCGCCGTGGTCGGACTGTTCTACGCGGTGGCGTACTGGAACTCCTGGTTCTACGCCTCGCTCTACCTCGAGAGCGACCACTGGCCGGTGCAGCAGGTGCTGCGCACCTACGTCGTGGCCGGCTCCGGCCTCACCGACACCACCACCGGCGAGGCCGCGGTCCACGCCCCGCAGACGATCCAGATGGCCGTGCTGGTGATCGCCACCGTGCCGATCCTGCTCGTCTACCCCTTCCTCCAGAAGTACTTCACCAAGGGCGTGCTCACCGGCGCCGTCAAGAGCTGACCCCGCACCTCGCCCCGCAGAAAGGTCATTCGTCATGTCCGGCATGTCCCGACGCACGCTGCTGCGATCCGTGGCCGCGGGTGGCGCCGCCGTCGCCGTCCCCGGCCTGCTCACCGCCTGCTCCACGGGTTCGGACGACAAGGGCGTCTCCAACGCGGGCAAGGAACTCGCCCCCTGGCCCGCCTACGCGGCTCCCGCCGGCCCCCGGCCCGACCTCGCGCCCACCGACGCGGGCGTCCAGGCGGGCTTCACCTCCTACCCCTCCTCCCTCGTCACCTCGACCTCCGGTACGCCCGGCGACGGCTCCACCGTGAAGGTCCTGGCCGTCACCTTCGGCACCCCGCCCAAAGCGGCCGACCGGAACCAGTACTGGCGGGCCGTCGAGAAGGCCCTCGGCGTGAAGATCGAGTTCACGGTGGTCCCGCAGGCCGACTACCAGAAGAAGATGGCCACCGTCATGGCCGGCGACCCCGACTCGCTGCCCGACATCATCAACGTCTTCACCGGCGTCACCCTGCCGCGCGAAGCCCAGTTCGTGCAGCGCAGGGCCGAGGACCTCACACCCCACCTCTCGGGCGAGGCGATCCGGGACCACCCCAACCTGGCGGGCATCCCCACCCACGCCTGGCGCGACATGGGCCGCATCGGCGGGCGGCTCTACGGCATCCCGCTCGAACGCCCGCTGCCCGGCTCGACCCTCTGGCTCAACCAGGGCCTGTTCACCGAGGCCGGCATGAGAGGCGGCTGGGCCTCCACGGACTTCGCGGCCGTCGCCCGCGAGGCCACCCACGGCAGGCGGTACGCGCTCGGCGCCTCCGTCGGCTCCCTCTTCGGCAACGCCGTGCACGCCGCCGCGCACCGCGCCCCGAACGGCTGGGCCGTCGACAAGGCAGGCACCTTCCATCCCCACTACGGCGACGACCGCTTCAAGGCCGCCGTCGCCTTCCAGGCCCAGCTGCGCAAGAACGGGTCCTACCATCCCGACGCCACCTCGATGTCCCAGGTGGACCTCGGCACCCTCTTCCTCAACGGCACCGTCGCCGCCCTCCAGGACGGTTTCGGCGCCTACCAGACCCGCTACCCCGACTCCGAGGGACTGCTGACCCCGGCGCCGGCCCTGCCGTACAGCGTCGACGGCACCCCCGGGGGCGTCGTCGCCGCCCGCCGCTCCTTCGGCTACACGATCCTGAAGAAGGCCGGCAAGGAACGTATCCGGATGCTGCTGCGCCTCCTCGACCACCTCGCGGCCCCCTTCGGGACCAAGGAGTGGGAACTCGTCCACTACGGCGTCGAGGGCGTCCACTTCACCCGCGGGAAGGACGGCTCCCCGCAGGCGACGAAGCTCGGTGAGGTGGAGAACGTGTCCAACCTGCCGTTCCGCTACCTGGCCGAGGGCCCTCAGGTGCTGTTCCTGCCCGGCCTGCCCGACGCCGTACGCGCCCTGCACACCTGGCAGCGGACCGTCGTCCCGGTGGCGATCCGCAACGCCTCCTTCGGCCTGAAGTCCCCGACCGACACCTCCCAGGGCGCCACGCTCAAGGCCCTGATGGACGACACGATCACCGCCGTGATCGCCGGCCGCACGCCGATGTCCGAGTACGACGAGGCGGTACGGACCTGGCGCTCGCGGGGCGGCGACAGAATGGCCGGGGAGTACGCCGAGGAGTACGACGCCAACACCTGAGTCGGCGCCGGCGGCGGAACGGACACGGACGAGGGGAACGGGGTACGACATGACGGCACAGGGACGGGTGACCATCCGCGAGGTGGCCGAACGCGCGGGCGTGTCCGTGGCCACGGTCTCCCGCGTGCTCAGCGGCAACTACCCGGTTCCGCCGGCCACCCGCACCCGGGTGCTGCGCGCCGCCCGCGCCCTCGACTACGTCGCCAACGCCCACGCCCGCGCCCTCGTCGGCGGCGGCCGCAAGACCGTCGCCGTCGTCGTGCGCCAGGTCACCAGCCCGTTCTACGCCCAGGTCGCCGAGGGCGTCGAGGCGGAGGCCGCCACCCACGGCTGGCTCTGCCTGGTCGGCACCACCGGCGGGGACCCGCAGCGCGAGCTGGAGTTCGTGCAGCTCATGCGGGAGGAGGGTGCCCGGCTGGTCATCCTGGTCGGCGGGGTCGTCGAGGACGACGCCTACCGGGAACGCGTCGCGCACTACGCGCAGGCCCTCGACGCCGCCGGGGCCCGCCTGGTGCTCTGCGGCAGGCCCGCCCCCGACCCCGACATCCCCGCGCTCGTCGTCGAGTTCGACAACGAGGCCGGTGCCCGCGCCATCACCGGGCACCTGCTCTCGGCAGGGCACCGCAGGATCGTCTTCCTCGGCGGACTGCCCGGCAACACCGCCCTGGACGCCCGGGTACGCGGCTACCGCGCCGCCCTCGCCGACCACGGCGTCCCACCGGAGACCGCCCAGGTCGTCGACTGCGGCCTGGGACGGGCCGCCGGGCTCCGAGCGATGACCGAACTCCTCAAGGAGGAGCGGGAGTTCACGGCGGTCGTCGCCGGCGACGACATGGTCGCGGCCGGCGCCCTGCGCGCCCTCGCCGAGGCCGGGCTGCGCGTCCCCGACGACATCTCCGTCGTCGGCTACAACGACATCCCCCTCGCGGAGGACTTCCACCCGCCCCTCACCACCGTGCGCACACCCGCCGAGGAACTCGGCCGCGCCGCCGTGCGCATCGCCCTGCGCGACCCCGATCAGGCCGCCACGACCCACCATCTGCTCGGCACCCACATCGTCGTACGCGACAGCGTCGCCGCGCCCCCGCCCGGGCGCGCCCACTGACCGACGACCGACCCGCGGAGGAACCGTCCCCGTATGACCGCGCCGCATCCGTCGGCCGACGCCGGCCACCTGCCGCCCCCCGATCCCACCTTGTCCCCCTACACCGGTTACACCAGGGCCCACTGGGAGGCCACCGCCGACCGGCTGCTCGCCGCGATCCGTCCGTACGCCGGCCCCGGCCTCGCCCAGTACCGGCTGCCCGGCCGCGCCGGCCACTCCGGTGCCTGGTCGGACGGGCTGGAGGGGTACGCCCGCTCGTTCCTCCTGGCCGCGTTCCGGATCGCGGGCTCGGGCGGCGACGTCGGCCCCACCCTGATCGAGCGCTACGCCGCCGGTCTCGCCGCCGGCGTCGACCCCCGCCACCCGGAGCACTGGCCGCCCATCACCGACCGCGGCCAGCCCATGGTCGAGGCCGCCTCCGTGGCCATCGCCCTGCACGAGACCCGCCCCTGGATCTGGGACCGACTGCCCGACCGGACGCGGGAGATGGCGGTCGCGTGGCTGGGCGGCTTCGTCGGAGCCACCGCCAACGACTCCAACTGGCGGCTGTTCCAGGTCATCGCCGAGGAGTTCCTCGCCTCCGTCGGGGGTCCGCACGACCGCGCCGAGATCGACGGCGGACTCGACCGCCTCGACGACTGGTACCGGGGAGACGGCTGGTACACCGACGGCGAAGGCCGCAAGTTCGACTACTACAACGCCTGGGCCCTGCACCTCTACCCCGTCCTGTGGGCCCGGGTCGCCGGCCACCGCGCGGACCCCGCCCGTGTCGCCACCCACCGCGCCCGCCTGCGCGAGTTCCTCGACGTCCACCAGTACTTCTTCGGCTCCGACGGCGCTCCCGTCCACCAGGGCCGCTCCCTCACCTACCGCTACGCCACCGCCGCCCCGCTCTGGGCGGGCGCCCTCGCGGACGTCACCCCCCTGTCACCCGGCCGCACCCGCCGCCTCGCCTCGGGTGCCCTGAAGCACTTCGCCGACCATCGAGTGCCCGACGAGCGAGGCCTGTTGAGCCTCGGCTGGTACCAGCCCTATCTGCCGGTCACCCAGCCGTACTCGGGTCCGGCCTCCCCGTACTGGGCGAGCAAGGCCTTCCTCGGTCTGCTGCTGCCCGCCGACCACCCGGTGTGGACCGCGCCCGAGGAAGCGGGTCCCGTCGACACCGCCGACCGGCACCTGGCCCTGCCCGCGCCGGGGTGGCTGCTGCACTCGACGGCCGCCGACGGGATCGTCCGGCTGGTCAACCACGGTACCGACCGGCTCCCGCCGCCACCCGCCGGCTCCGACGACAGCCCGCACTACACGGGCTTCGCCTACTCCACCGCGACGGCCCCCGAGACCCCGCCGCCCGGCGCACCACCCGGTCCCGACAACCGCATCGCCCTGCTGGTCCCCACGGGTCCGACCCGTCGCGGCCGCATCCACCCGCTATACGCGCAGGGCCGGCGGGCGGCGTCCTGGCACACCCCGCTCGGCGCGGACGGCGACGAGCGCCTGCGCGTCACCACGGCGAGCGTGGTGCGGGGGCCGTGGGAGATCCGCGTGCACCGCGTCGAAGCCCCCGCAGGCACGCCCGTCCGGGCCGGCGGCTGGGCGGTGGCCTGCGACGTGGCCCCGCCCCTCGCGGGGACGGGCGAGGCCTGGGCCGTGGCCCGCCGCACCGACGGTCTCACCTCGGCCCTCGTCGGCCTGTTCGGCTGGGAGGACGCCACCGCCGAGGTGACCCGGGCCCGGGGCCACAACGCCTATGGCGACCACTCGGCCGTCCCCGTCCTCACCGCCCCGCACCCGGGGGGCGCGGGGCTGCTGGCGACGCTGGTCGTTCTCACCGCCGACCCGATCGCCGCGGCGGACGTACAGACGGGCGCGGGCGCGGTCCTTGTCAGTGAGGGCACCCTCGAGGTCCGCTTCCCGGACGGCACGACCGAGACCGTCATCGTCACCCCGGTGCCCGATCCGAGGTGAGAGCCGACGCGTGACGGGAATGGCGCGTGACGGGAATGGCGCGCGACGGGGATGACGCGCGGCGGGGGCGACGCGCTGCGGGGACGAGGCACGATCCCAGGCCTGGTCCGCCCCCAGCCCCCTCGGCCCCGCCCCCGGCCCCCCGCTCCGGCTGTCCTCGGCCACCCCGCCCCGACCCCCCGCCCCGCCCCTCGGCCACCCCCGCCCCCGGTTCCGGCTGCCCCCGGCCACCCCGGGCCCGGCCCGTCCGCGCGGCGTCGCTTGCGGCCGGGCCGGGGGAGCGGGCAGGGTTCCGTGCCGTGGCCACTTTGCTGATCGTCCATCACACCCCTTCGCCCAACTGCCAGGCGCTTTTCGAGGCGGTCGTCTCGGGCGCGACGGCGCCGGAGATCGAGGGCGTCCGCGTCGAACGCCGGGCCGCCCTCGCCACGACCGCCTCCGACGTCCTGGCCGCCGACGCCTACCTGCTGGGCACACCGGCCAATCTCGGCTACATGTCCGGCGCGCTCAAGCACTTCTTCGACCAGGTGTACTACCCCTGCCTCGACACCACCCGTGGCCGGCCCTTCGGCTACTACGTACACGGCGGCAACGACGTGACCGGCGCCGTGCGTGGCATCGAGACCATCACCACGGGCCTGGGCTGGCGGCGTGCGGCCGAGCCGGTCACCGTCACCGGGGAGCCGGACAAGGCGGATGTGGCGGCCTGCTGGGAACTGGGCGCGACGGTCGCGGCCGGCCTGATGGACTGAGGGGCCCCGCGCCGACACGCGGAATCAGCGTGAGACGGCGGGACGGGGTGGGAGACCGTGGGCCGGGCAGCGAGAGGCTCAGTTCCAGAGCGGGTACGTCACCACCCGACCGAACTGCTCGGGCCTGTCCCCGAGGTAGGTGAGGGTGATCCGGCTGTAGTGCTGCACCTGCGGGTGCTTCTTCCACGGCTGCGGCCGGTCGAGCTTCACGACGACGGCGTACGGGTGGAAGGCGCCCGCCGCGCAGTAGGGATCGCAGTCGTTGACCACGTTGACCCCGGTGGCCCGCGCGGACTTGGCGCCCCAGCTGTCCCAGTGCAGCGAGACCAGACGGCTGTTGCCGTCGCCGCACGCCAGGATGAAGTCGCCGGGCCGCACCTTGGCATGCCAGAGGCAGTCGACCAGGACCGGCGCCGTGGCCTGCCGCACCGCGGCCGGGCGAGCCGCCGTGGGCGGCGACGCGGCCGGTACGGCCGAGGCCGAGCCGACGGCCGCCGTGAGGCCCAGCGCCGCACCGAGCATGACCGCTGTTCTCGTCGTGTGTCGCATGGCAGCTCCCGCCCGACCGAACCGGGAGCCGTCTGTGTCCGCGCCCGGATGAAGTTCTCTACCGACGCTACGACGGGGAGCGGAAGGGGACCACTCGAACGGCCCAGAGCCGCGATGCGCGCTGACGCCCGGGGGCGGACCGCTAGGAGACGTCCACCCGCGCCACGTGGCTCCCACCCGTCTCACCCGCTCCACCGGCACCGCCCTCGGCCGCGGCGTCCGCAACGATCACGACGATCTCGTCCGCGCGGCTCCAGATCCGTCTGCCGTCCTTGGCGGGATTGAGCCGGACCTCGTGGCGTGTGTGCGCGGCGGCGGGGTCGTGACAGCGGTAGCCGATGGCGCACTCGCCGCGGTCGCGCGCCGCCGCCACGACCGTGGCGAAGGACGCGGGCCGGTCCGGGAGGACGTAGTGATGGGCCGGGCGCAATCGCAGCGCGCTGCCGCCGGCGGCGAACAGTTCCTCGAACACTTTGGCCAGCTGTCCGTTCTGCGAGACCTGCGCCATGAGCAACCCTGTCAGCTGTCCGCCGACGACCACCTCGGAGCCCGGTCCGAGCGGGGCCAGGACGCGATTGCGTTCGTCGGCGAGTTCGGCGACGACCGGGACGGCCCGGCCGGCCTCCCGCGCCAGGGACCGCAGTATCAGCAGGACGACCAGCGTGCGATGGTCCGGCCGGTCGGCGTCGGCTCCGGTGTCCGGTCCCAGCACGATGATCCGGTCGTAGGAGCCCGGGTCCAGGCCGCGCAGGGCCGAGGGTTCGGTCGGATCGGCGGCTGCGAAGGTCACGGCGAAACCGTCGGCGAGTGCGGGGTCCCTGCGTGGTTCCGGCAGCGGCGGCGTCGGCGGCGCCTGCTCCGCCGGGTCGGTGACGACGTGCAGGTGCGACCCCCACCGCGCGTGGCGGCGCAGCTGGTCGACCAGGTGCGGCGCGCGACGGTTCCAGCCCAGCAGCAGGAAACGCGAGGGGGTGTCCGCGTCCGGGCCGGGTTCGGCCGGCGGCGACGGCTCCACGAGATGCCGGCAGTCCTCCCACCGCGCGGTGTCGGCGTCCGGCGCCACGACCACGAGACGGTCCCCCGGCGCGAGGACGGTTTCGGCGGGCGGGTTGAGCAGGGGAGTGCCGTCGGCTCGCACCAGCCCGGCCACGGCGGCCGTCGCGCAGTCGAGCAGGACGTCGCCGAATCGGCGCCCCACGAGTTCGGGGGCGTCGGCGAGGTAGAACTCCTCGCCCGCGAAGTCGAGGAGTTCCCGGAGCACGGGTGTCAGGCCCGGGTGGAGCGCGGAGTGCGCGATCAGCCCGGCCGCCGTCCGGTCGGACTCCAGCACGATGCCCCGCGGACCCGCGGCCAGCCGGGCCGCTGTCCGGTACCGCTCGTCCCGTACGCAGGCGACGACGGGTGGGCCCGCGTGTTCACCGAGGACGGCGTGCAGGGCCAGCAGGGTCCGTACGGTCTCCGCGTCCCCGGCGGTCTCCGTGGCGGGCAGGACCAGCACCGCCCTCGCCGATCCCGGACTGACCAGACCGAGCGCTTCGGGGTCGGCCGTGGAGCCGCTGCGACAGATCAGCCGTGTGGTGCCGGTGGGTCCGAGCACGGCCGCCAGCGCTTCCTCCATCTCAGTCTTGTCCCGGTCGGCGAGGACCACGACCGCGCCCCACCGCTGATCGGGGCGCGCCGCGACCAGCTCGCCGACCACCGTGAACACCTGCTCCGACCAGCCGAGGACCACCGAGTGGTCCGTCTCCACCACGGTGGAGCGGCCCCGGCGCAGTTCGGTGAGGCGGTCGGTGAGGGCGGTGGTGATCACGCCGATCAGTGTCGACACGTACAGCAGGGCCATCAGGCCCAGCACCACCGACAGCAGCATCCGCAGCGGGGCGCCGGTCACCGCGCCCAGCCGCAGGGTCTCCGCGCTCACCCGCCACACCGCGGTCAGCCGGCCCGACAGCGAACGGGGCGAGGCGGGGTCCGTCCACACCAGCAGCGCACTCGCCGGAACGACGATGCCCAGGCAGGTCACGGCCAGCCAGCCGACCAGTCTGCCGGTGCTGCGGGCCAGTGTGTTGTCGAACCGGTAGCGCATCCGCTCCCGTAACGAGATCGGCCCTCGCCGCTGCTCTTCCACCGCGCCCCCTGTGTGCCGCTCTTCCGCCGCCATGTTCCGTCGCCCGCTGAACTCGCAGGGTGCTGCCCGGAGTGCCCCGACACGCCGTGAGGGTCCCCGTATTCACCCTTTCGGGGAAGAGGGTCGCGCCCGCGGCTGAAAACATGCGCCGAGCAGGGCGGATACCCGGCCGGGCATGGTCATTTCCAGCCGTAGTTTTGGCATTCCCATGACAAACCTGTGGACGCGATGCCACGCTGCTGCCGAAGTTCACCCTTCCTTCACACCCGCATCACGCGGGGCATCCCACCCACCCCCCACCTCCTTCCACCCGCCTGCCGTGCAGCGCTCCGGACCGGCCCGTCCCGTCGGTCCGCCCACCTCGGTCCCCACCACGGGCCGACCGTCGCACAGAAGGAGTCCCCGTTGCCCCGGCGACACCGCCCCACCCTCCGGCGCCGACGCGCCACCGCCCTCGCCCTGACAGCCATAGGCACCCTGCTCGCCCTGGGAGCCCCCGCCGGCACCGCCGGCGCGGCGCCCGCCGACCCCGGCCCCGGCTCGGGCCCCGCCAAGATCACCGCCACGCCCCGCGCCGGTGCGGCTGCCACGGCCCTGTCCCCGGCCCGTCGTGCCTCGCTGATCAAGAGCGCCCAGACCACGGCCGGTTCCATGGCCCGGCGGCTCGCCCTCGGCTCGCGGGAGAAGCTCGTCGTCAAGGACGTGGTCCAGGACGCCGACGGCACCACGCACACCCGCTACGAGCGCACCTACGCCGGACTGCCCGTCCTCGGCGGCGACCTGCTGGTCCACCTCGACAGCGGCCGGACCACCGTGTCCAGAGCCAGTGGGGCGACGCTCATGCTGCCGTCCCTCAGCCCGAAGCTCTCCGTGACCGCCGCCGGCGACAAGGCCCTCGCGGCCGCGAGGAGCGCCGACGTCACCGGCGCCGAGACCGGGAGCGCGCCCCGTCTCGTCGTCTGGGCCGGCGCGGGCAAGCCGGTCCTGGCCTGGGAGACGGTCGTCGACGGCGTCCAGCGGGACGGCACGCCCAGCGAACTCCAGGTGGTCACCGACGCGACCACGGGCAAGGAGATCCTGGCCGCCGAGAAGGTGCACACCGGCACCGGCACCGGTCAGTTCGCCGGCACGGTTTCCGTCGGAAGCACCCTGGCGGGCTCGACATACCAGCTCATCGACGGCGACCGCGCCGGGCACAAGACGTACGACCTGAACCAGGGCACCTCGGGCACCGGCACCCTCTTCACGGACGACAACGATGTCTGGGGCGACGGCACCCCGTCCAACCGCCAGACCGCCGGTGTCGACGTGGCCTACGGCGCCGCCGCCACCTGGGACTTCTACAAGGACGCGTACGGCCGCAACGGCATCCGCAACGACGGCGTCGCCGCCTACAGCCGGGCCCATTACGGCAACAACTACGTCAACGCCTTCTGGCAGGACAGCTGCTTCTGCATGACCTACGGCGACGGCTCGGGCAACACGCACCCGCTGACCGCCCTCGACGTGGCCGCCCACGAGATGAGCCACGGCGTCACCGCCGCCACCGCCAACCTGACGTATTCGGGTGAGTCCGGCGGTCTCAACGAGGCGACCTCCGACATCTTCGCCGCCGCCGTCGAGTTCCACGCGAACCTCGCGGCCGACCCCGGCGACTACCTCGTCGGCGAGAAGATCGACATCAACGGCAACGGGACCCCGCTGCGGTATATGGACAAGCCCTCCAGGGACGGCTCCTCCCGCGACAGCTGGAGCTCCACCCTGGGAGGCATCGACGTCCACTACTCCTCGGGCCCCGCGAACCACTTCTTCTACCTGCTCTCCGAGGGCAGCGGCGCCAAGACCGTCAACGGCGTCGCCTACGACAGCCCGACCTACGACGGCCGGGCCGTCACCGGTATCGGCATCGAGAACGCCGCCGCGATCTGGTACCGGGCGCTGACGACGTACATGACCTCGTCGACCAACTACGCGGGCGCCCGCACCGCCACCCTCCAGGCGTCGGCCGACCTGTTCGGCGCCTACAGCCCCACCTATCTCGCCGTCGCCGACGCCTGGGCCGGCATCAACGTCGGCAGCCGTATAGCCCTCGGCGTCAACGTCGCCCCGATCGCCGACCAGACCAGCGGAGTCGGCCAGTCGGTCAGCCTCCAGGTGGACGCGTACACCACCAACTCCGGTGCGGGGCTGACCTATGAGGCCACCGGCCTGCCCGACGGTCTGACCCTCGGCGCGAACGGCCTGATCTCCGGGACGCCGACCACCCCCGGCACCGGTGAGGTCGCCGTCACCGTCACCGACAGCACGGGCGCGTCCGTCACGGACACCTTCGCCTGGCGGATCGCGTACATCTACGCCACCTCCACCCGCGTCGACATCCCCGACAACGGCGCCGCGGTGGAGTCCCCGATCACCATCGCGGGCCGCGACGGCAGTGCCTCCGCCACCACCTCGGTCTACGTCGACATCGTCCACACCTACCGCGGTGACCTGACCGTCGACCTCGTCGGCCCCGACGGCACCGTCTACCCGCTCCTCAACCGCACCGGCGGCTCCGCGGACAACGTCGACCAGACCTTCACCGTCGACGCCTCGGCCCAACCCGTCACCGGTACCTGGAAGTTGCGGGTCCAGGACCGCGCGTCGATCGACGTGGGGTACGTCCGGGGCTGGCAGCTGACGCCCTGACCGTGTGACGCCCCGACCGACTCGCTCCCCGCTCGACGCCGCCGCCCGGGTCTCCCCAGACCCGGGCGGCGGCATCGTGCCCGGGCCGAACGGTCAGGCGGTGCGGCAGAGCATCGCCGCGCCGACCGGTGCTCCGGTGCGGACCACGGGCGCGTTCCCGAGGGGGGCGGTGCGGACGGCGGCAGCGACCTGCGAACGGTTGCGCGCGAAGACGACGAGGCGCAGAACCGCGAACCGCGCGGCACCGGCGAGTGCGGAGGCGGACAGGTAGACGATCTGTTCGAGCACCGCGCCGGGGGCCGCCGTCAGCTGATGCAGGGCGAGTATCGCCGCGCAGGTCACCGCGTACGCGGCCGCCGCGGATCCGGCCGACTGCGCGTGCTGGCGCCAGGTCGCGCGCCCGCCCGTCCCGAAGGTGAAGCGGGCGTGCAGCTCGGTGGCGAGGAGGGTGGAGGCCGCGGTGATCAGGGCGTTGGCGAGGATCCAGGGGATCCAGGAGGCGAGGGCGGCCACGGCGAAGCTGGACGTGAGGCCCACGCCGCCGCCACAGAGTACGAAGCGGGCGAACGCGGAGCAGGCGCCGGTTCTCGACCTCCGCGAACTGTGTCTTGTCCTCATGACCCGCCCCCCTGGGGATCGCTCCTCGGCGAAACGCGGAGCCTCGACCCTGGGGGCCTTGCGTCCGTAGTTTCTTGTTGTAGAAACGCTACGTTGCATTCATAAGTTGAGCAACAAGTTAACGGCCCGAAGGCCGCGTAATCGCAGCTAGATTCGTTGAATTCGTTGCAATGGATTGAATTTCAACGCAACAAGCATTCCCGAAGCGTTGCAATGAAGCGAAAGTGAACGCTCAGTCCGGCGTGCGCGGGCGACGAGGTGTTCCACGCGGCCGGGCGAAGGAGGATGCCCCGGCCCCCCCGCGACGGACCGGGTTCACGCCCGCCCGGGGGAGGGCGCGAGCCCGCCCGCGAGCTGTGCCAAGGGTGTTCCGCGCGCCCACAGTTGCAGGCGTGGGCCGTCGATCAGGTACGTGTGGGGCTCGCGCGAGGCCCACACCTCGTCCCGGTGGGTGAACGTGCCCCGGTGCACGACGAGCCGCAGCGGGGGACCGGCCCGCCCCCGAACCCGCAGCCGTGCCCGGCACGAACAGGCCGACTCCTCGTCGGGCAGTGGCTCGGCCACGGGGCGGAACGCCACGTCGAGCAGCCGTCCGCCACCGTCACGGGCGGCGAGATGGTGGGTGTCGTGCCGAGGCGGCGGCAGCACCCGCCAGCCGTCCCGACGCAGCATCCGGGCCACGGCGAGTACCAGCCCGGACATGTCCAACTCCGCCAGTTCCTGGGCGGTGTAGTACCCGCCCCGCCGCCGGGCGGGCCGCCGTGACCGACGACGCAGAACGGCGGCGACCACCACGAGCGGCGCGAGGGACAGCGCGCAGACCGGACCACCGAACGCGCGGTAGAGCAGCGCCAGCCCCCCGAGCGCGGCGCCGACGACCACGACCGAGGCGGCGAGGGCGGGCAGCACCTCGGGCAGCCTCGGTCCGTAACGGCCCGACGCGCGTAACTCGTACACGGTCCTTCGACGGCGGGCCCGCGGCGACTCGCCGCTCCGCGCCCGCTCCCGCCTGCGTGCCATCAGGGCCGGCCCCCCCACCCCATACACAAAGATGCGTAGGGGGTGGATACCCGGCCGGGTCGGGAATCGCGCCCGGCTGCCGCTTTTCCGCCACCGCCTTGGCCGAAGAGTGCTCACCGGGCCGTTGTCAGTGGTGGGTGACAAGCTGCTGGTCATGGACGAGGCTGAGTTCTTGCGGGGCCGGGTCTACGGCGCCGATCACGACGACGCGGGACCCCGCCCGGAGCGCGCGTACGCGCAACTCGTGGGCGGTCCGCTGGACGGGCTGCTGCTCGACGTCACGGACCGCACCGGGCACGAGCTGCGCGAGGTCGCGCTGATCACGGAGATAGGCCGCTACGGGCCCGGCGGCCGTGCGCTGTACGGACGGCGCAGCGGCGACGACCGCCGTTTCGACTGGCGGGGCGACGCACCGGGCGCCCCCTGAACCAGCCCTGGTCCCGCGGCGGTGCTACTTCAGATAGGGCCCGTCGGTGCCGATCTTCCCGGGCCCGTTCAGTATGTACACCCGCAGGTTGCCCTTGCCGGGGGCGGCGACCGACAGGGTGCCGTTCGAGACGCTCTTCACGTCACCCGTGACGGCGTCCGTGTACGTGCCGTTCGGGATACCCGTGAAGCTCGCTGCGCCGGTGACCGTCACCAGGGCGAAACTGTCCGTGCCGCCGCTGGTGTAGCGGCGCTTGAAGGCCATTCCGCCGCTGATCCCGTCGGTCGAGTACTGGCCCATCTGGAGAGCCGGGACCGACCGGCGGATCTGGTTCAGCCGCTGGAGGTGCTTGACCAGTGGCTGGGCCAGGGTGGTGGCGACCGTACCGCTCGCGCCGGCGACCGTGCCGAAGTCCGAGGCGGTCACGGAACCGGCCAGTTGGTCGCCGAAGTACGCGCGCCCGGTGGACGCCAGCGGGCAGGTCGGCCCGCAGTCGATCTGCTTGCCCTTCTGGAACTCGATCTCCGAGCCGTAGTACAGCGTCGGGATGCCGCGGAAGGTCCACATGAGCGCCATGTTCTCGGCCCAGGCGTCGGTGCCGCCGCTGTAGCGCGTGCTCGACTTGTTGGGCCCGTAGTCATGGCTGTCCACGTAGACCACGTTGTAGGTGGCGTCGTTGACGCTGTCGTCGGAGTCCTTGCCGTTGCTGAAGGCGTTCTGCGCGTCGCCGAAGTTCATGTGCATCCGCATGTCGATGATGTTCATGCCGGAGAACAGGCTGCGGTCGGGCGTGTGGTAGCTGTTGCCGCTCAGGAAGGCGTTGGCCGACGTCGGCTGGTTCCCGGTACCGAGGTTGTTCTCGTAGGTGAACTGTTCGAGGGCCGCCGTCTCGTCGTCCGCGCTGTACTCCTTGCGCTCCTTCCACGTGAAGAACTGCGCGGAGTGGTTCACGGATCCGCGGTTCCACTTGTCGTTGACGAACGCGCCGACCTCGCCGAAGACGAAGAAGTTGGCGGCCGCCTGCGTGCCGAACTTCTGGGTGACCCGGTCGTAGATGGCGGGCAGGAAGCGGCGGTTCCAGGTGACACGCGGGATGTGGACGGCCGTGTCGATCCGGAAGCCGTCGACGCCCATGTCGATGTACTTGTCGTAGGCGCCGATGAGGTAGTTCTGCACCGGCGTCGACTCGGTGTCGAAATCGGCCAGGTCCTCGTGCAGCCAGCAGGACCGGGAGTCCTCGCCTTCCCAGTTGCCGATCCAGCACCGGTGGTAATAGGTCTTCGGGAACATGCCCGAAGTGGGGCTCGGCCACTGGCAGTTGTAGAGGGTGTAGCCCTCGGCGCTCTTGCCTCCGGTGGGCTTGCCCCAGTTCAGGCAGGTGTTGCCGGTCGGTTCGGCCGTCGACCACAGGTCGCCGTTGTAGTACGACTTCCCCGACTTCGGCTCCACCGTCAGACCGTCGTACTCGAAGCCCTCGGCCTTCTCGTCGTAGTACCAGCTCCACTGGGTGTCGCGGACCCCGTACACGGTCGGTGTGAACAGGCCCTTGGCGCCCCAGCGCGAGCTGTGGTTGTAGACGACGTCCTGGTAGATCTTCATGCCCTTGGCGTGGGCGGCGTTGATCAGATCCTGGTAGGAGGCGCCGGCGGACTCCAGGCGCGGGTCGACCCTGTAGAAGTCGTAGCCGTGGTAGCCGTGGTAGTCGTAGTCCGAGCGGTTGAGGACCACGGGCGTGATCCAGACCGCCGAGAAGCCGAGCGCCTTGATGTAGTCGAGTTTCTCGACCAGGCCCTTGAAGTCCCCGCGGAACATGGGGTCGTCGTTCGCCGCGTTCCCGGACTTGACGTGCTGGCTGCCGCCGCGGTCGTTCGTGGTGTCACCGTCGTAGAAGCGAGCGGTGAGTACGAAGTAGATGGGGTCCTTGCGCGGGTCGGTGCCCAGCGGGGTGCCGCTCGCCGGGGCCGGTGCGCGCTCACCGGTCGTCGCGGTCGCCGCTGCGGAGGCGGGCGAGGTGTTCCCGGCCGCGTCGACCGCCTTCACCGTGTACGTGTAGGTGGTCTTCTCCTCGAGCCCCGTGTCGGAGAGGACCGTCGAGCCGACATCCGTGACCCTCGTCCCCAGGGTGCCTCCGGTGCGCGTGACCTGGTACTTCGTCACGCCCTTGTTGTCGGTGGCGGCGCCCCAGCCCACCACCACCGACGTGCCGGTGGCGCTCGCCGTGACCCCGGCCGGGGCGGTCGGCGCCTGCGTGTCGGGTACCTCGGCCGCGCAGGGGTCCGCCGCGCCGGAGGTGACCGTCCGGTCCTTCACGGTCGTGGTGCCGAGCGGGATCGTGTAGTCCGCGCTGTTGTTGTTGTCCCAGACGCCGTTCCCGTTGTTGAACGCGGCTTCGAGGGATGTCGCCGTACCGATGTCCAGGGTCTTCTTCCACCAGCCCGTGCAGGCGGCCTCCATGCCGACGCCGGGTGCCGTCGTCCACGTGCCGCCGGTGGGCGCGTAGTGGATGTTGGCGGTGGTCCATCCGGAGGTGGTGGTGGAGTAGTAGAGGGTGGCCGCGTTGCCGTTGCCCGTCTCCGTGCCCGCGCACGGATCGCTGTGGGCGATCACCCCGTCCTTGACGGTCACCGGGCCGGTGCCCAGCGCGTAGTTGGCGCCGCCGTTGTTGTCCCAGGTGCCGCTGCCGTTGTTGAACGTGGCCTGGAGCCCCGCGGCCGAGCCGAGGTCGACGGTCCGCTTCACCCAGTCGGTGCAGGCGGCCTCCATGAGCGCGCCGGGGACGGTCGTCCAGGCGCCGCCGTCGGGGGCGTAGTGCAGATAGGTCGCGGCCCAGTTCTTCGTCTTCGTGTAGTAGAAGACGGTCGCCGTGTTCGAGTCCGCGGCCGTCGTCCGCAGCGGGACGGGGTCGGATCCGGACGGGCCGGCGAGCAGCCCGACCAGTCCGGCCGCCACGAGGGCGGCGGCGAGCGAACGTGGTGGTGTGCGCCTGCGGGATGTTCTCGGTGCGCGCCTCATGGCCTCTCCCGGTACGGGCAGCGGATGGAGGGAGTCGCCATGAAAGAGCAACCGGCAACTTCCTGAAAGGACTTGCGAACGGAAGTTACAGGGGCATGACACCTCCGTAAAGAGATCTCGCGCGGCGGGAGAAGAGGCAGGACCGCCCGGCCGGGCGAACGGAACAATGGCTTCCATCCCGCGATGGTGATCAAATGTGCGAATGTCTACAGGATCCGCACCCGCCGCTCGGGTGGCGACCACCGCGCCGACGTTCCGTCATGGCTGGCACAAGCTGCTGATCGCCTTCATCCTGCTGGGGCGCGTCACGCGCATCCCCGCAGCCATGGACGCCACGACGGGGGCGACCCCTTCGGGCTGGTGGAACGTGGTGTGGGAGGTGCTCGCCCTGGGGCTGGCGGCCTTCGCGGTGAGCGAGTGGGAGATCCTCCAGGCGGCGCGCTGGCGCATGTCCGTCACGCAGTGGATCTGCCTGGTCCTCTTCCACGTCGGCCTGCTCGGATTCCTGGCCGCTCAGGTGCTGCAACTGCTCTAGAGATCCGGGCCGGCCGA
Source organism: Streptomyces sp. NBC_00637 (assembly GCF_045161545.1). Taxonomy (NCBI): domain Bacteria; kingdom Bacillati; phylum Actinomycetota; class Actinomycetes; order Kitasatosporales; family Streptomycetaceae; genus Streptomyces; species Streptomyces sp. NBC_00637. Next base: position 8,011,380 of record NZ_CP109046.1, read on the forward strand.
CAGCTCGGGAGCGGCCTCGGCGCGAGCTTCGGAGCGGAACTCCGCGTCGCGTGTCCACGCCGTCGGCGTCACGTCAGCGCGTGGCCGTATCGGACCCGGGCCGACGCCAGGTCGGGTTCGCCGAACCGGGCACGCAGAACGCCGAACGCGCGGACCTTGTCCGCGCCGAACCTCCCCACACGCGTCGCGTAGGAGTCGGCGGTGAGGAATGTGGGGGGAGTCGTCTTGCTGTGGAACTTGTCGGCGTACATGACGAGTTGCTCTTCGACGGTCTCGGCCAGATAGTCGGCCTCGGGTATGCCGAGTCCCTGCTCGCGGATGTCCTGCCGGGTGAGACCGACCCCCGTGTGGCAGGAACAGAAGCGGCGCAGGCGCTCCGGGAACCCTTCCGCGTGGAGGATCTCGTGGCCGAGCACGCCGTGACGGACGTAGTCGCGGTGATCGATCCGACCGTCGTCGTCGTAGAGGCGGTAGACGCCGATGTCGTGGAGCAGGGCGCCGACACGGACGAGGTCGGCGTCGAGGGGGAGGTCCGTCCGTGCCACGAGCTGTTCGGCGATGCCGCAGACGATCTCGCAGTGCGTGAAGACGAGGTCCAGGGCCTCGGGCGAGGGCGCGTACCGCTCGTGCAGCGCACGTACCTCGGCGAGCGTCGGAAGGAGCACCCCGGCAGCGTACCTTCCCACCCGCGGCGCGAGCGGAGTCGGCCACCGGCATCGGACGGCCGGACCGCTGCCGCCGGCCGGCCGTCCGGCGAGCCCGACTCCGTGGCCGGGGCCGGGTCAGTATCCGATGGCCTCCCGGAGAAGCAGCACGGTGCCGCGTCCCGGGCGGGGTTCCGCGTTGAGGACGAGGAGACGGTTGACGGCGCTCGGCGTCCCGTACGCCGCCTGGGCGCGGGCGTTCTCCAGCGGGAGGGCGTGCTCCTCGATGCGGCGCAGCGCCGTGCCCAGGTCGGGCACCACCTTCTGCGCGCCGACGATCCAGACCGCGTGGGCGGCGCCGCCCGCGTTGGCGGGGAGTTGGCTGCCGCTGCCCGAGGCGAGGACCAGCGAGCCGGTCTCGGTGACCGCGGCGACGCTGTTGACCACGAATTCGGGGGCTGCGAGCAGCGTTCGGATCTCGTCGGCGCCGGTGGCACGGTCGATGGCCAGGACGCGCGGCCTGACGGCGTCGTAGCGGCCGCCGGCGTTGATGTCCTCGTCGATGCCGGACAGCCGGAGGGTCTCGCTGGCCCCGGTGAACACCACGGCGCCCTCGGGGATCAGGTCCTTGACGCGGACACGTGCGGCCGCGGCGTCGTCGAGGACCTCGGCGGCGAAGCCGTTGGCGCGCAGCGCGGCAGCCACCCGCTCCAGTCGTCGCGACGAGGCCGGGTCGGCGAAGGACGCGGCCGGAGCCGGGGAGACCGCGGCGTCCGTCCGGTCGGTCCCGGAGCTCCGCGCCGCATGGGGAGCCGTGCCCGCCAGCGGGGAGGTGTCGAGGTACCTGACCTCGTACACCCGCTCGGCGAACTTCCAGCCCTCCATCGTGCGCTGGTAACGGTCGTGGTAGACGGCGTAGTTCAGCCCCTGGCGTCCGTCGAGGGCACGCACCAGCTCCTGGATGTAGGCGCGCCCGGTGGCGGTGTCGCCGTCGAGCAGGATCGTCCCGGGGTGTGTGGTCTGCACGAAGAAGTCCCACTGGCTCTGCAGCCGTTCGCCCCCGGCGAGGATCTCCTCGCGGCCGACCTGCTCGGCGGGGATGTCGGGCATGCGCAGCACGCCGTCCGGTGTGAACAGCGACGCCAGGCGGGGCCGGTCGCGCATCATCGCCGCGTCGGTGAACTCGCCGCGCAGTGCCTCGATCTCGACGCGGTCGGCGATGGTCCGGAAATCGTTCATCGGGGTTCCCTCTTCGTCAGGCTGTCGTCCTCACCGTTACGACAACGCGGCCCTGCGGAATGTGAGGCGGCGCGTCGGCCTCACATTCCGGCGCGCTGTCCTGTCGTAACGGGTGGAGGCACAGCGGCGAGCGAGGGAGCGGCCAGACCATGACCACCGGAGACGAGCCCGGCGACGAGCAGAGCGATCCGGGCCTCGGCGCGATCATGAGCGAGAGGCGCAGACTCATCAACCTCGCCTATCGACTCCTGGGGTCCCTTGCCGACGCCGAGGACGTCGTGCAGGAGACCTACGTCCGCTGGTACGCCATGTCCCCTCGGGAGCGGCAGGCCATCCGGTCGCCCGGCGCCTGGCTGATGACGGTCGCCAGCCGCATCTGCCTGAACCTGTTCGGCTCCGCGCGGGCCAGACGGGAGACCTACGTCGGCGACTGGATCCCGGAACCGCTGCCGGAGCCCATGGAGTGGGTCGGCGGGCGCTCCGGCGTCGGCGGGGCCGATCCGGCCGACCGGATCACCCTCGACGAGTCGGTGACGATGGCCTTCCTGGTCGTCCTCGACGCGATGACCCCGGCCGAGCGGGTGGCGTTCGTCCTGCACGATGTCTTCCGCTACCCCTTCGGCGAAGTCGCCGAGATCGTCGGCCGTACTCCGGCGGCGTGCCGCCAACTGGCCTCGTCCGCCCGCCGTCGCGTCCGCTCCGCGCAGGCCCCGGCGGGCCCGAGGGCGGGGCAGGCGCGCATCGTGAGGCAGTTCAGAACGGCGTGGGAGGCGAAGGACATCGACGCGCTGATCGGCCTGCTCGATCCCGACGCCACGGCGACCGCCGACGGCGGCGGGCTGGCCGTCACCCATCCGCAGCCGATCACGGGCGGCGAACGGATCGCCCATGCCTACGCCGAGATCGCCCGCGTGTCGGGCGACCGCACGACGTTCCTGGAGTGCACGGTGAACGGCCTGCCCGGCTTGGTGGCGCGGCAGGACGGCGACGTCGCGACCGTGTTCGCGTTCGAGATCGCGGGCGAGCGGATCAGGCGTATCTGGGCGGTGCGAAACCCCGAGAAGCTTGGTCCCTGGCAGATCGCCCGGGGAGAGGACTAAGGCACGTCCCAGGGCTCCCGAGCCGCGAGGTGCCGGCAGCGTACGGCGAGGGCCGCGACGTCGTCGTCGAGCCGTCCGCCGGCGTAGCGGAGCAGGTCCCGGTGCAGCTGGTCCAGCAGCTCACGGGGCGGTGCCGCGCGGTGCCGGCGCATCCAGTCCGGCAGCGGGAAGAAGGTGCCGTTGCGATCGCGTGTTTCCGTTACGCCGTCGGTGTAGAGCAGCATCTGATCGCCGGGGACGAAGGCGACGGTGTCCACGTGGTAGTGCTCGCCGAGAAGCGCCGCGAGATTGAGAGGTGTGGAGGGGCGGGTGGGTTCGAGCACGTGGATCTCGCCGTTCTGCACGAACACCGGGGGTGGGTGCCCGCAGTTGAGGACCTTGACGTGCCCGCTGTCGTAGGGGATCTCGGTGATCAGAGCGGTGGCGAAGTGCTCCTGCTGGTCGTCGGCCGGGATCGCGGCGCTGTAGCGCGTCATGGTGATCTGCAGGCGATGGACCAGCCCCTTCAGGTCGGGCTGGTCGTACGCGTTCTCCCTGAAGCAGTTGATCACCGCCGCGGCCGCCCCCACCGCCGACAGGCCCTTGCCGCGGACGTCGCCGATGAGCAGGCGGACTCCGTACGGCGTGTCGGCCGCCTCGTACAGGTCGCCGCCGATCCGGGCCTGCTCCTGGGCGGCCCGGTACAGCGACTCGATCTCGATGCCCTGGATGCGGTGCGGCAGCGGGCGCAGCAGCACCTTCTGGGCCGCGTCGGCGACGAGCCGGACCTGGAAGAGCGTCTCCTCGCGCTGGAGCCGGAGATGGCTCGCGTATGCGGCTGCAAAGGTGACCGCGGCGATCGCGCCCGCCGTGTAGGGCGTTCCCAGGTCGGCGTGGAAGAAGCTGACGCCGATCATGACCAGAAGGCAGAAGGCCCCCAGCAGGACCGTCGGCAGCACGGGCCACACCGCGGCCGCGAGCGCGGGTGCCGCGGGCAGGAGCCGGCTGAACGCGACCTCCCGTGGAGTGGCGAACGCCAGGCCGGCGATGAGTACGGCGACGAGCACCGGTGCCAGCGTTGCGGCCTGCCGCTGACCGCCGGGGGCACGGTGGCGGCGCCGAGGCCGAACTGATCTGATCACAATGCAGATCTTATAGGGATGAAACGGGCGCACGGGTCGACCACTCTCCGGTCGCCGGTCGGGGGGCTCCGACCTGCCCGGCCTCGCCGTGGCGGCGAACCGGTGGCGGAGGGTCGGTGGTGCAGGGTCGGTGACGGAGGGGCGGTGGCGGTGCGGCCGTTCGTTCGATCGTACGAACATGGCTTCGGTGGGGTTACTTCTGTCGCCCAGCCTTGATAGGAAACTTTCCTGTCAGTTGCACAGCAGCGTCACCCCACCCCCCACTCCTCACCTGGAGCCACTGTGGTGCACATATCGCGGCCGGTCGACGGCCCAGCCCCCACCTCCCGCCGCCTCTTCCTCGCCCTCACCGGCGCCCTGGCGACCGCCCCGCTCCTCGCCGCCCACCGGGCGGACGCGGCCCCCGCCGCGAAGGGCCTCGACGACCCGGCGAAGAAGGAGATCGCCATGAAGCTGGTGTCGAGCGCGGAGAACTCCTCGCTCGACTGGAAGGCCCAGTACCAGTACATCGAGGACATCGGCGACGGCCGGGGCTACACCGCCGGCATCATCGGATTCTGCTCCGGAACCGGCGACATGCTCGACCTCGTAGAGCTCTACAGCGACCGCAAGCCCGGCAACGTCCTCGCCAGGTACCTGCCCGCCCTGCGCGAGGTCGACGGCAGCGACTCGCACTCCGGCCTGGACCCGAACTACCCGAAGGACTGGCGCAAGGCCGCCCAGGACGCGGCGTTCCAGCAGGCCCAGAACGACGAACGCGACCGCGTCTACTTCAACCCCGCCGTCCAGCAGGGCAAGACGGACGGCCTGCGGGTCCTGGGCCAGTTCGCCTACTACGACGCCATCGTCATGCACGGCGACGGCAGCGACCCCACCAGCTTCCGCAACATCCGCAAGCGCGCGCTGGCCAAGGCGAAGCCGCCGGCCCAGGGCGGCGACGAGACGACGTATCTGAACGCCTTCCTCGACGCCCGCGTCTGGGCCATGAAGCAGGAGGAGGCGCACAGCGACACCAGCCGAGTCGACACCGCCCAGCGCGTCTTCCTGCGCAACGGAAACCTCGACCTCGACCCGCCCCTGGACTGGAAGGTGTACGGCGACAGCTACCACATCGGCTGACCGCCCCGGCGTGATCCCGGCTGGACGCGGCGCGCCAGTCTGCGGCCCCAGGCCTGACCCGGTACCTCCACGTACCGATGGGTCAGGGCGCACAGCGGCAGCAGCACGGCGAGGAACGCCGCCTCCAGCGCGGGAGCGTCGTGGCGCCACCGGCCGACCGTGCCGTCGGCGGCCGCCGGCAGCACGGGATGTACCAGGTAGACCAAGTAACTGATCGTTCCCGGCGCGGTCAGCGGGCGCGGCACGCGCAGGTGACGTGCCGCCAGCCCGGCGCCGAAGGTGAACACGGCCAGCAGGAACGCCAGGATCCAGCCCTGCCGGGTGAAGCGGCCGCCGTCGCCGCCCCGGTACGCACTCGCCACGGCGCAGACCAGCACCCCGGCGGCCGTGCCGGCCACGCACCGCCGGTCGGCCCCGCCGTTCCCGGTCCGGTGGACCGCGGCGCCGAGGAACATCACGGCGAGAATCACCAGGCCCTCCCACCCCTTGCCGCGCTCGCAGACGCGCCGTCGAGCAGCCGGACGACCCGGGCACCACCGCCGCGCCGAACCAGACCGCCGCGCAGGCCGCCGCGACGACGGCGATCCGGGACGGGGCGAGAAGCCGGCGCCCGGCCGGCCTCCTGGCGCCGCGTCCGGCTTCCCCCGTGGCCGGCCCGGTCCGGCGGACTTCCGTCCCGCGCCCGTACCTGGAACGAGATGCGGAAAGCGTTACAGAGATCGGTTGCGGACGGCATCCCGGGCGGGTCTTCGGATGCCGCCCCCGACGAACGGCGGCACGATGACCGGGTGAGTGGTACGGCTGGGGCGTAGGGGGAGGGTTCGCGGGTAGTCGCGCCGATATGAACGGGGTAGTGAAGGCGGTCCGGATGGAACCTGTCCCGCCCGACCAGGGTTCTTCCGTTCCCGACGGGGACCCTGCCGAGACGACGGTGGCGCTGGACGGCAAGGACGGTTGCATCGCCCGGGCACGTCGGCTCACGGGTGACTTCCTGAGTCGGGTGCAGAGCCGGCACGGCTTGGCCGTGTCGGCGCGGGCCATGGATCTTTCCCAGCTCGTGGTGAGCGAACTGGTCACGAACGCGCTCAGATACGCGCCCGGGCCCGTCCTGCTCCAGCTGCGCATCGCCGGAGCCGCGGTGGAGATCGTCGTCTGGGACAGTGATCCGATGCTGCCGGTGCCCCGCGCGCCCGATCCGACGCGGGTGGGCCAGCACGGACTGGAGATCGTGCGGGCGGTGGCGGAGGACTTCGATGTCGCTCAGGAGCCGGTCGGCAAGCGGATCGTCGCCCGTCTGGGCCTGTCCGACTGACCCGGACCACGACCCGGCGACGGCCGGTACGCCGCGACTGCGCGTACCGGCCGCCACCCGCCGGCTGACTCGTGTCAGGGCTGACGCGCTGACTCGTGTCAGGGCTGGAAGGGAAGGGTCGCGCAGTTGGACGTGACCGTCCTGCCGTTGAGCCGGTCCGTGAGCCAGGAGATCGCGTCGCCCTGGTCGACGAGCAACGGCGTGAAGTGGTTGATCAGGGAGCTGCCGAGACCGGGCACGATCACCGGCTTGTAGGTGACGTCCGCGCCCTTGGCGCACCACGCGACGGCGAGGGCGCGCGCCTGGGCGTGCGGTACCAGGTCGTCTGCGGTGCCGGTCGCCAGCCGGACCGGGGACGTCGGCGCGAGGGTGCCGATGCGCTGGTCGGTCAGGAACGCCTTGAGGGCCGGCTCGGACTGGACGATGTCGCTGAGGGAGCGGCCGTCCGTGGTCCAGGCGGTGCTCTCGGCCGAGTTGTAGGAGAGGAGCGCGTCGCCCACGCACATCGTCGACAGGTCCTTGAGGGCGGCGCGGCCCGCCGCGTTCAGGTGCGCTTCGGCGATCGGCACCAGGGCGGGGTCGGACTCCAGGAAGCCGTTGACCGACCAGCCCAGCGCGCCGGCCAGGTCGCTGCCGTCGATGGCCTTGGTGACGGCGGCCAGGTCGGCGGGCGGAGCGCCGCTGTAGGTCCCGGCGAGGGTGACGTCGGGGGCGTACGAGGGCTGGAGTTCGGCGGCGGCCGCCGTGGCCCCACCGCCCTGGCTGTAACCGAACAGCGCCACCCGGGAGCCGGCCGTCAGCGATGTGCCGTCGAGGGACCGGGCGGCGCGGACGGCGTCGAGGACGGCGTGGGCCTCGTCGACCCGGTTGACGTAGGTGTGCAGCCGGTCGGTCGCGCCCAGCCCGGTGTAGTCCGTGACCGCGACGGCGATGCCCCGGGCGAGGAGACGGTAGATCGCCAGGTCCTCGTAACCCACGGACAGTGTCTGGCCGTTGACGAGAAGTGGGTGTTCGAGGCCGAGGGAGGCCGCGCACTGGTCGCCCTGGCCCATGGTGCCGGGGGCCACGACGACCATCGGCCGTGCCCCGCGGCCCGTCCAGCGGGCCGCCGGTTCGATGTAGGCGCCGGTGACCGCCATGGGGCGGCCGGCCGAGTCCGTGGACTTGTACATCAGGCGGGTCGCCGTGCCGGGCAGCGGCCCGTCGATGCCCGGCAGGCTCAGCGCCAGCGGGAGCGGTTCGGAGCGGATCAGGGCGCCGTCGGCCGCCGGGAGGGTGGCGGGCGGGTTGTAGAACGTCGGGATGGTGACGCCGCGCGAGACCACGGCGTCCGACTGCGCGGTCGCGTCGGCGGGTACGGCGGTGACGCCGAGGCAGGCGGCAGCGGTGACGGCTGCGGCCAGCAGGCGGGTGGGGGCGGGCATGGCGGACCTCCGGTGAGGGGGAGGCCGAGCCTTCGTCTGCGGCTCGGGTGGTGGACGGTCCGGTGGGGTGCGGACCGTGACGACCGAGCGGTACGGGGCTCCGGTCGTCCACCGTTGCCCCGTACCGCTCTTAGACGAACTGTCAGGACCGTAGCGAGGGCGGCGTTACCTCGGGTAGCGGTCGGTAGGTTACGGTTCAGTAATATGACCGCTCGGTAGCAAGTCCGAAGCCTTGCGTTCACCGGTCACGCGCAGCCCAACGGATGCCTATATGTGGACCGTTGACGACAATCTCCGACAAAACAAGACCGCGGGGCCGTCTGTCGCTAGCGTCCCGGGCCATGAACACCGACCGCACGCGGGGCGCGCACCTCGGCGACCACGACTCCCGCGACGACGCCTTCGAGCCACCCCGGCCCGGCACCCACCACTCCTCGACACAGACGGCGACCGCGAGCGGCAGCGCCAGGATCACGCAGAAGAACACGCAGATGAAGTTCTCGATCCCGGTGATCGGACCCCTGCTCAGCATGGCGTACGCCCATCCCCTGATCGCCGGACTCACCGCCGTGGCGGTCGTCGGGGGAGGAGGCGCGGCGGTCACGGCCGCCCTGCCCGACACGACGTCCTCGCCCTCGACCGCGCTGGTGCGCGGCTTCGTCATGGAGGTGGCGGACGGTCAGAAAGCCCCCACGGGTTACGACTTCACCCCCACACCGCCCGTGGTCGCCGGCGCCGGTACGGATGCCCTCTACTTCCAGGGCGGCTATCTCATGTCCACCAGCGGCCGACTGGCCTCGTGGGACTCGTCCGGGGTGCCGACGGCAGAGGGCTGCCGGAAGGCCGTCGCCGACAACCCGGTACGGAAGACGGCCGTCTCCGTCGGGTACGCGATGTGCTTCCTCGACCGCAACGGCGACCCGGGCTACCTCACCGTCACCGCCTCCGAGACCGGGTCCGTCACCGTCGACACCGCCCACCTGGGCTGACCCGACCGCCACCAACAGGCCCGCGAAGCCGGTGTGGTTGACTACGCCCGTGCTGCACGAGTCGGTCTTCCGCACCACGGACCTGCCGGTGAGCGACCGGTTCGAGGCGTGGACGGAGCGCATGGGCCGGACCCACGCACCCATGCGGCTCAGCAGCGACCGTCACGCGGACTACCACGGCTGCCAACGCCTGATCACGCTCGGCGACGTCGTGGTGTGGCCGGCCACCTTCGACCACCTGGTCTTCCGCCGCACGCCGAAACTCATCCGCCAGTCCGACCCCGAGACGTACCACCTGTCCCTCCTGCTCAAGGGCGAGGGAGCGGCCGACTGGGGCAGACAGCAGGCCGCCTACCGGATGAACGACTTCCACATCAACTCCTCCTCACGCTCGTGGGAGGTGCTCACCGGCTCCGAGCCCGTCACCGTCCTCGGCGTCGAGGTGCCGCGAGCTCTGGTGGCCGTGCCCGACCGCCGAGCCGATCAGGTCCTGGGAAGCCTGCTGTCGGGCCGCGAGGGGATCGGCGCGCTGCTCTCGCAGTTCCTGCGCCAACTGGTCGCGGACACCTCCTCGTACCAGCCCTCGGACGCGTCCCGGCTGGGCACGGTCGTCACGGACCTGGTCACCGCCCTTTTCGCGCACACCGTGGACGCCGACCCCCGGCTGCCGCCGGAGACCCGCGAGCGCACCCTCGCCCTCCAGGTCAAGACGTTCATCCACCGGCACCTGGACGATCCGGACCTGACTCCCGCCGGGATCGCCGCCGCGCACCACGTCTCCCGCAGCTACCTCTACCGCCTCTTCCAGGCCGAAGGCCTCACCGTGGCCTCCTACATCCGCGACCAGCGGCTGGAGAACGCCCGCCGCGACCTCGCCGACCCCCGGCTGCGCGCACTGCCCATCCGCGCCGTCGCCGCCCGCTGGGGCTACCCCCGGGCCGCCGAGTTCACCCGGGCGTTCCGCACCGCCTACGGCCTTCCGCCCAGCGAACTGCGCGCACAGGCACCGACCGAGAGATAGGACGGCCTCCCCTCGGCCGGCGCCGGTGGACGCTCCGCCAAGCAGCTGTGGACCGTACGCCAACGACACACCACCCGCCCCACCCGCATCCTGGTGATCACCGCGGCGCACCGCCGCGACAGCGGGGCCGTGCCAGGACGACGGGGGAGTCCTGGCACGGCACGGACGCTGCCGCGCACGCGCACCGCTCTCCGACGGCCCACGGTTCCCACCGACGACCGCCCCCTCGACGTCGGCCGACCGACGACCTCCCCCGACGACGGCCCACGGATGATCGAGTGGTGACGGTCAGACCACGGGCGTAGCGTCTAACGGTGGACCCGACAGCGGACGTGTCCGTCCCCTGACCTCTCCCTGGGCCCGCTTACGAGCGGGCGACCATGTCATGAGCAGCTCCCCGCAGCCGACCTCAGCGCCCCGGACCACCGCCCGACAGGATGGTGGGGGCAACGCGATGGCGCTGTTGGTCATCGCGTCATGCCAGTTGATGGTGGTCCTGGACATCACCATCGTGAACATCGCGCTGCCGGACATCCAGCGCTCCCTGGACTTCTCCACCACCAGCCTGGCGTGGGTCGTCAACGCCTACACACTCACCTTCGGCGGCCTGTTGCTGCTCGGAGGCCGGGTCGGCGACATCCTCGGCAGACGGCGGGTGTTCATCTTCGGAGTGCTGCTCTTCGTCCTCGCCTCCCTGCTCGGCGGACTGGCCCAGAACGAGGCCCAACTCCTCGCCGCGCGCGCACTTCAGGGCGTCGGCGGCGCCATCGCGTCCCCGACCGCCCTCTCCCTGGTCAGCACGACGTTCCGGGAAGGACCCGAGCGCAACCGGGCGTTCGGGGTCTTCGCCGCGGTCTCTGCGGGCGGCGGCGCGATCGGCCTGCTCGCGGGCGGGATCCTCGTCGAGTGGCTCAACTGGCGGTGGGTGCTGTTCGTCAACGTTCCCATCGGGCTGCTCATCGCCCTCGCCACACCCCGCTTCATCAAGGAATCCGAACGCCACCCCGGACACTTCGACATCGCCGGCGCGCTGACCTCCACCGTCGGCATGGTGCTGCTGGTGTACGGGTTCATCAGAGCCGCGCAGGAAGGATGGGGGGACGCGCTCACGGTGGCCTCGTTCGTCGCGGCCGTCGTCGTCCTCGCGGTGTTCGTCCTGATCGAGCGGCGCTCCCGGCAGCCGATCACACCGCTGCACATGTTCGCCGACCGCAACCGTGCGGGCACCTACGGCATCATGCTGTGCCTCGCCGCAGCGATCTTCGGCATGTTCTTCTTCCTGACGCTCTTCGTGCAGAACGTGCTCGGATTCAGCCCGCTGGCGGCCGGGTTCGCCTTCTTGCCGGTCAGCGCGGTCATCGCGGTCGGCGCCGGGATCGCCTCACGGTTCCTGCCCGTCTACGGCCCCAAGCCCTTCATGGTGGGGGGCGCGATCCTCGCGGCCGGCGGCCTGTCCTGGCTGACCCTCACCGACGTCGACTCCACGTACGCGGGCAGTGTCCTCGGCCCGATGCTCGTCTTCAGCCTGGGCATGGGCATGGAGTTCGTCTCCCTCACGTTGATGGCACTGTCCAACGTGTCGCCGCTGGAGACCGGCGCCGCCTCCGGCCTCCTCAACGCCACCCAGCAGGTGGGCGGTTCGCTCGGCCTGTCCATCCTGGTCACGATGTACGGCACGGCCAGCCGCAACGAGGCGGACAAGCAGGTCCCCGACTTCCTGGCGCAGGCGACCCCGGCCGAACGCCTCACCTTCCGGCGTACCGGGCAACTCCCCGCCCCCTGGTCCGACGAGGTCCTCACGGCCGGCGTCTCGGCCGCCTTCGTCATGGCGGCGATCTTCACGGTCCTGGCGGCTCTCATCGCGATCGTGGTGATCCAGGTCCGCCCCTCCGACCTCGAACGTCTCAAGGGCGGCACGATCCCGGGCGCCGGCTGAGGCACGGCGCGTCGGCCCGCCGGGTGTGTCCCCGTGGTCCGCTCGTCGTGGCCCGAGGGGCAGCCCGCCGGTTAGGGTCCGCCCATGGGGCATCGAGACGTGGGAATTCTGCATCCGGGAGCCATGGGCGCACGCGTGGCGGCGCAGGCGGTGACGGCGGGAGCCGAGGTCTGGTGGCTGCCGCAGGGCCGGTCGGCGGCGAGTCGGGACCGGGCCGTCGCCCACGGACTGCGGTCCGCCACGAGTCTCCGGGAACTGGCCGCGACCTGTGAGATCGTGCTGAGTGTCTGTCCCCCCGCTGCCGCGCTCGACGTCGCAGGACAGGTGGCGGCGGTGGGTTTCCGGGGCGTCTACGTGGACGCCAACGCGGTGAGTCCCGAGCGGATGGCCGAGATCACCGGCGTGTTCGAGGACGGCGTCGTGACCGTGGTGGACGGCGGGATCACCGGACCGCCCCCGCGCGAGACGGGACGGACCCGGCTGTATCTCTCGGGCGACGACACGGCCGTGGCACGGGTCTCGGCCCTGTTCGACGGCACCGCGCTCACCCCGGTCACCCTGGCCGGGCCGATCGGGCGGGCGTCGGCGCTCAAGCTGGCCTTCGCCGCGTACAACAAGATCTCGTACGCCCTCGCCGCCCAGGCCTGCGCGTTGGCCCACGGTCACGGGGTGCTGGACGACCTGCGCGACCTGGCGCGGCAGATGCTGCCGGACACCCCGCTGGCCGCGCCGGAACACCTGGCCGCCGCCGGATCGCGGGCATGGCGCTGGGAGCCGGAGATGCGCGAGATCGCCCGGGCCTGCCGGGACGTCGGGGTGCCGTCCGATCTCGCCGAGGCGGCCGCGCGGACGTTCGGCCGATGGGAGGCGCACAAGGACGACCAGGCCGTGACCGGTGAGCAGTTGATCGCCGATCTCGTTCAGGGGACACCGTCGTCCACGTCGCGCGACCCGGAGGGTTTGCCGTCGCGGTGAGCGGCAACGCGATGTCCATGAGTGAACCGAACAGGAAGACGAATGAACAGTCCGCAAGCGAGCGGGTGACCGCGTCCAAGGCGCGGCGCACCGCAGACAAGGCGACCGCTCCGGCGGCCCGGGCCGCGAAGAGCGCCGCGACGAAGACGGATGACGCCGCGTCGGCCACCAAGAACGGGGTCCAGCGCTCCGCCGAGGTGACGACCGGCGCCGTGCAGAGTGCGGCGCATACCGCCTCGCGCGGTGTCGAGGTGGGCCGTCAGGCGATCGTGACGACGTCCGGCCATGTCGCCGCGACCGCAAAGACGGCATGGACGGTCATCGCGCACCGGAAGCTGATCGCCGCCGGTGTCGGCGCCGGCCTCTCCGCGCTGACGGCGGCCTCGTACGCCGTGGGCCGTCGCTCCGGCCGCTCCCCGCAGGGCCCTCTCACCCGGCTCACCGGCGGTCGGATCTGACCCTTCACGGTCGTGGTCAGGAGATCGGCCCCCGGCGGGAAACCGCCGGGGGCCGGGTCGTGTCCGGGTCGTGCAGGCATCGTGTCGGGGCAGGTCCGGGGGTCGGGTCGTGGCCGGGTCGACCTTCGCTCCCGCGAACCGGCCCGGGGTGTCCTCGCCGCCGAGCCGTCCATCGCGTCGTCCACCACGCCTCCGACCACACCGTGCACCACGCCCACGCCGGCCCTCGCGCGGACGGGCACACCGTCCCCTCCCGACTCGGGCCATGGCCCGCGGTCTTTCGGCGAGTTGATCCGGCCGACCTCTTGACCTTGCTCCGGACCGAGGCTTAGCGTTCCCGCGTTCGAGTCGGATTGAAACGATTCAAAACCGAGAACGACCATCTGGGGAGCACGTATGCGGGAACCGGTCGAGCAGGGTGGCGGCATGTCACGGCGAGCGGTTCTCGCCGCCGGGGCGACCACGGGCATCGCGGCGGGGATCGTCGCCGCCCTGGGATCCGGCACGGCCGCCGCGGCGGCACCGTCCGTCGCCGGGACGCCCGGACCGGCCACGGACTGGTTCGCCGCTCCCGCCCGTTCGGTGCGGCCCAGGTTCCGCTGGTGGTGGCCGGACGGTCTGGTGAACACCGACGAGATCGCCCGCGAGATCGACCAGATCGCGGACGCGGGATTCGGCGGCGCGGAGATAGCCGCCGTCCATCACAGCGTCAAGGACAAGTCCGTCCTGGACACCGAGCACCACGGGTGGGGCAGCCGGCCCTGGCGCGACGGCGTCGAGGCAGCGCTGCGCCGGGCCGCGAGACGGGGCCTCACCATCGACCTCACCCTCGGCCCGAGCTGGCCCGTCGCCGTTCCCGGCGTCACCCCGGACGACGAGGCGGCCGCCAAGGAACTCGTCCACGGCCGGGCCGCGTTGAGCGCCGGAGCCACCTTCCAGGGACCGGTGCCGCCCCCCGTACAGGCGCCCGCAGCGGGGGTGACCCGGCAGCGGCTGCTCGCCGTGCAGGCCGCCCGCGTCGACACGGCGAACTCCACGCGCAAGGAGACCGGACTCGACTTCTCCAGCGTCCGCGACCTCACCGCCACCGTCGCCGCGGACGGCACCCTGACCTGGACGTCCCCCGACTCCGGGGAGTGGGTGCTGATCTCCTACTGGACGCGCGGCAGCGGTCAGCAGCCCGAGTCCGGCCCGCACTCCGCGCCCGCCGCCTACGTCGTCGACCACCTCGCCCCGGCGGGCACCGCGGCCGTCACCGGCTTCTGGGAGCGGCAGGTGCTGACCCCCACCGTGCGGAGCCTGCTGAAGGCGGCGGGCGGCGCCTTCTTCGAGGACTCCGTGGAACTGGAGACGGACGGCCTGACCTGGACCGCCTCGTTGCCGGAGGCGTTCGCCCAGCACACCGGGCGGCCTCTGCTGCCCTACCTGCCCGCCCTCGTCCTCAGCGACAGCAACCAGGTGTTCGCCTTCGAGGCGCAGTTGACCCGGCAGATCCGACACGACTTCTGGGAGACCTTCTCGGAACTCTTCAACCGGCACCACGTCCGCGCGCTGCGGGACTGGGCCCACTCCCTCGGCATGTCCCTGCGCGCTCAGCCCTACGGACTCCAGACCGACGCGATCGAGTCCGCGGCGATCCTCGACATCCCCGAGGGCGAGTCCCTCGGCTTCAAGAACCTCGACGACTTCCGCTGCCTCGCGGGCGGCAGGGACATGGCGGGCCACACGGTGCTGTCCTGCGAGGCGGGCGCCTACAACGGCTCCGCGTACAGCACCACCTGGGACCGCTTCCTGCGCACCATGGGCGGCGCCTACGCGGCCGGCGTCAACCAGACCGTCGTCCACGGCTTCTCCTACGCCACGGTGCCCGGTGCGAGCTGGCCCGGCTTCGCCGCCTTCAGCCCCTACAACGGCGCCTCCGGCTACGGCGAGTCGTGGGGTCCGCGGCAGCCCACCTGGCAGCACGTCGGGGACATCGCCGCCTACCTCGGCCGGGTGCACGGCGTGCTCCAGTCCGGCACCGCCCGCGCGGACGTCGCCGTCTTCCGGCAGACCGGCTACGCCGCCACCGGCATCGGCGCGTCCTGGTTCACCGCGACCGGCATCCCGCTCGGCTGGAGCCACCAGTTCCTCAGCGGTCCGCTGCTCGACCTGCCGAACGCCACCGTCTCCGGCGGCCGGCTCGCCCCGGACGGACCCGCCTACAAGGCCCTGTTCGTCGAGGGCGACTTCTTCTACTCCTCCACGCCCACCCTCGCCACGGCCGACGCACGCCGTCTGCTGACGCTGGCCGAGGCGGGGCTGCCGATCGTCCTGCTGGGAGCTTTCGACCAGCCGCTCACGCCGGGGGTCCCCGACGACGGCGAGAGCGACCGGCTGCGGGAACTTCTGGCCCGGCTGCTCGCCCTGCCCCACGTCACCCGGATCACCGACAAGGCCGCCGTGGGCGACGCCCTCACCGGGCTCGGAGTCACCCCGGACGTACGCCACGCGACCGCGTCCACGCTCCTGAACGCACACCGCGTCACGCGGGACACCGACTTCTACTACCTCTGCAACGGCAAGCACGCGGAGACGGTCAAGCCGCCCGTGGCCCCGATCGACCACCAGGTGACACTGCGCCACACCCGCAGGGCCCGGGGCGGAACGACGATCCCCTACCTGCTCGACCCCTGGACGGGAGAGGTCACGCGGATCGCCCGGTACACCGAGGAGGAGGAGGGCGACGTCACCGTGCGGGTCGCCCTCCAGCCCGGCGAGACGATGATCGTCGCCCTGGGGCGTCCGAACCTCTTCGGCGACCGGAACGGGGCCCGGCCGCACATCGTCGAAACGGACGCGTCCGAAGCCCTCTTCGACGGGCGTTCGCTGACGATCCGTTCGACCGAGGCGGGCACCCGCACGACACGGCTCTCCTCGGGCCGTACGGTTACCACGGTCGTCCCGTCCGTACCCGCCCCCCTCGTCCCGAGCCGCTGGCAGCTGGACGTCGACGACTGGTACCCCGGGTCCTCCCCGACCCGGACCGACCACGTGCACCGCACGCTGACCCTCGACACGCTGCTGCCCTGGTCGGGGATCCCGGAGCTGGCCGACTCCGCGGGCATCGGACGCTACCGGACGACGATCGACCTGCCGTCCGGGTGGACGTCCGCGCACGGCGCGCACCTGGAACTCGGCCAGGTCTCCGACACCGCCCGCGTCACCGTCAACGGCACCGCAGCACCGGTCGTCGACAGGCTGCACCCGGTCGTCGACGTGGGCACCCTGCTCCGGCGCGGCCGCAACGTGATCGAGGTGGAGGTGGCCGTCCCCCTCGTCAACCGGCTCCGGGTCGCCCAGCCCGCGGTCTTCGGCGCCGTCGCCCGACAGGACCACGGACTCGTGGGACCCGTACGCCTCGTGCCGTACGCGCAGGCCACGGTCGGCTGAGGGAAAGGGGACCGGGGCCGCGACGCCACACGGGGGGTGAGCCGCGACACGGCCGCTCGCATCCCGGGGTCAGGGGGTCGGGCCCCCACAGCCCGCGCATGGTTCGTCCGGTTGCGGTTACTCCGCTGTCATGGCAAGCACATCGAAATCCGACCGTGACGACTCCACGGCGTCGGCGACCGGTCGGGAGCGGCAGGCGGGGCCGGACGAGCAGGTGGAACGGCGGGCGCCGGACGGGCCGGGACAGTTGCCGAAGCGCTCCTGGACGGCCGTGCTCAAAGGCGTGTTCCGGGAGTTCCAGGACGACGAACTCACGGACCGGGCGGCCGCGCTGACGTACTACGGGGTGCTGTCGATGTTCCCGGCCCTGCTGGTGCTGGTGTCGCTCCTGGGGCTGGCGGGCAAGTCGGCGACCGACGAGGTCCTGGACAACCTCCGCAAGGTGGCCCCGGGTTCGGCCCGGGACATCATCAGCGACGCGGTGCAGCAGCTGCAAGGCCGGGGCGGCGTCGGTTCGGTGATGGCGATCGTCGGTCTCGTGCTGGCGGTGTGGTCGGCTTCCGGCTATGTCGCCGCGTTCATCCGCAGCGCCAACGCGGTGTACGACATGCCCGAGGGGCGGCCGGTGTGGAAGGTGCTGCCGCTGCGCGTGGGGGTGACGGTGGTGCTGCTGGTGCTCGCGGTCGCCAGCGCGCTGATCGTCGTGTTCACCGGCGGCCTGGCTCGCCAGGCCGGCGCCGCGCTGGGCATCGGGGACAGCGCGCTGACCGTGTGGTCCGTCGCCAAGTGGCCGGTGCTGGTCGTCCTGGTCACGATCATGATCGCCCTGCTGTACTGGGCGACGCCGAACGTTCGGGCGCGCGGATTCCGGTGGATCACGCCCGGGAGCGTGCTGGCACTGGTGATCTGGCTGATCGCCTCCGCCGGCTTCGCCTTCTACGTGGCCAACTTCGGCTCGTACAACAAGACCTACGGCACCCTCGCCGGAGTGATCGTCTTCCTGGTGTGGCTGTGGATCAGCAACATCGCGATCCTGCTGGGTCTGGAGTTCGACGCCGAACTGGCCCGGCAGCGGGCCGTTGCGGGCGGGCTGCCCGAGGACGAGGAGCCCTACATCCAGCCCCGGGACACCCGGGCCTGGAGCGAGGACGACAGGCGGGAGGCCGAGTGACCGCGTGCTCAGCGCACCGGGAAGCCGAAGGAGTAATCCTGCTCCCGCAGCCACGGCAGGACCTCGCGCAGCGCCGCCACGGTCTGTGAGCGGTCCCCGCCCGCGTCGTGGAACAGGACGGTCGGGCCGTTGGACACCTCGGCCTTGACGGTGGCGACGATGGCGGCGGTGCCGGGCCGCTCGAAGTCCTTGGTGTCGACGTTCCAGCCCAGCGGCCGCATACCGCGGGAGGCGGCGAGATCGCGGCTGTAGGGGGTGAAGGCGCCGCCCGGCGCGCGGTAGTACATCGGGCGGACACCCCCGGAGGCTTCGGTGATCATCCGTTCGGCGTCCAGGATCTGCTGCGACTGGTAGGAATCGGCCTTGGTGTCCATGGCGGTGTCGTGCGACACCGTGTGGTCGCACAGCCGGTGCCCGTCCGCCACCACGGCCTTGACCAGGTCCGGGTGGGCCTGGGCCTGCGTGCCCACCATGCAGAAGGTCGCCTTCACCCCGTTCTCCCGCAGCACCTGAAGGACCTGCGGAGTCCACTCGGGGTCCGGCCCGTCGTCGATGGTGATGTTGACGCCGCGGGCGCCGTGGTCCGAGGCGTGGGCGATGTCCACCGACACCCGAGCGGGCGCGGCACCCGCGGCGGACGGCCGCGCCGAGGCACCCGCTCCCGCCTTCCCCGCGTCCACCGGACCCGCCTGCGCGCTCCACACCGAGGTGGCGGCGGCCATCGCCGTCACACCGACCGCCGCCGCGAGAACCCGGCCGTACCATCCCCGCCCGCCATGCCGCGCCATGTCTGCCCTGTCCGTGTCGTGTCGGTGGATTCCGTGCCTCGGTGGAATCCCCTGCAGCTGTCAGGACGGGAAAAGGGCCCTGCGGGATCCCTCTGTTACCGATCACGGACACTTTCGCGGATGTTCCGGGACGCGGGAGCGGGCCGCGCCCGCAACGCAGGGCCGTGCGCCACCCGTTGAGGGCGCGGTGATCACGGGCTCAACGGGACGCACAGCAGGGCGGCGGGGCCCGGCGCGACGGCGAACCGGGTGGTGAAGGCGATGCCCGCGGCGTACTCGTCTGCTGCGCACTGGCCCTTGTAGCGGCCCTGGGCGAAGTCGCCGCCGCTGTCGGCGGGCCGGTTGTCGGACCGGTCGAACCAGACGGTCCGTCCGGTGCCGCCCAGCGCGGTGCGGGCGGGCACGCACAGGGCGGCCGACACGCGCTCCCCGCGGCGGCTGTAGCCGATGAGGAACTGCCCGGCGGGGCACTGGAGTTTGGTGTGGCCGCCGGCCCAGTCGCCGCCGGCGGGGACGTGACGTTCGTCGGTCACGACCGTCTGCGTGTCGTCCGGGGTCCGCAGGTCCCCGCCGGTCGTGTCGGCGCACAGGCCCCGGCCGCCGGTGTGGCTGAGGCCGATCAGCCGGAGGCCGTCGGGGCAGGCGGCCTTGGTGGCCCCGGGGTCCCAGTCGCCGCCGGCCCGTACCCGGCGGGAGCGCACCGCGTCGCCGTGGTCGGTGGCGAGCATGCGGCGCACGGGCACCGGCGGGACGGTCCCGGTGCGGGTCGGGGACGTCATGAGGTGATCCCAGGCGGCGCCTCGCCAGTCGGCCTGGTCGAGGATGCCGTACCGTCGCCCCGCGTTGTCGTAGCGCAGCAGTGCCCAGTCGTCGTGGCCCTCCCAGCCGACGAGGGGCCAGTACGCGAAGTCGGCGTCGTGGTCGGCGAAGTAGTCGGTGACGTCGCCGAACCAGGTGCGCGCGGCGGCGCCCGTCTCCTGGGCGCCGATGCCGAACTCGCTGATCCACACGGGCGCGGTGTGGTGCTGTCCCTCCGCGGTGACGAAGAAGGCCTGGTCGGTGAGGACCTGGGACAGCTGGTCCCGGGTCAGGTCCTGGTAGCGGGGGTCGTGGGTCTCGCCGATCCCGGTGGCACCGCTGTGCCGGGGGCCGGTGTAGCCGTAGAAGTGGGCGGAGTAGACCAGCTTGTGGGCGTCCAGGAGGGTGTGCGAGAGCGTGCGCACGGGCGCGAGCGTGGGGCGCTCGTGCGGCAGTCCGTCCACGGGCAGCCCGGTCCAGTTGATGCCCTCGACGACGATGAGGAGGTCGGGGTCCGCCTCGGTGAGGATGCGGTCGGCGGCGAGCTGGGCCGCCGCGTACCAGTCGTGGTCGTCGCCGAGACCCCAGTTGGGGTCGTCCAGTACGTCACGGCGTACCTCGTTGTAGAGGTCCGCGCCCACGACACGGGGGTCGGCGGAGTAGCGGCGGGCCATGAAGACCCAGTCGTCGGTCCACTGCCGGGTGGACCGAGCGCTGTTCCAGCGTTCGTTGCCGTCCACACCGCAGCACCAGCGGCTGGTGTTGGTGTGGTTGTTGAGGATGACGGCGAATCCGTCCCGGGTGAGGGCGGCCACGACGGCGTCGAAGATCTGGAGGGGTGTGCCGCCGCGCAGTTGCGGGTTGGCGGCGACGGCGGCGTCCGGCACCGGCGTGGTCGTGCGGATCATCTCGTTGGAGAACGGCAGCCGGATGCTGTTGATGCCGAGCCGGTGGAAGTCGGCGAGCAGCGCGGACAGCGGCGCGCGGTCCAGGCCGAGGGGTATGCCGAAGGAGTTCTGGCCGGCGTGGTGGGCGGCGGGATCGGCGGTGCTGCCGCTTCCCGACCACGAGCCCTGGGCGCCGTCCCAGTTGGCGGATCTCAGGCGGAAACGGCGCCCCTGCGCGTCGACGATGTAGCGGCCACGGGTGGACAGGGGTGGCTGCCAGTCCTCCGCCGCCGGGGGAGTGGCCCCGGCGGCGAGGGCGCCCTGGTCGGCCGCGACGGGCGTGGTGACGGCCGACGGGGCGGCGGCCGCGGTCGGTGCCGGGGCCAGCAGCACGAGAACCACGGCTAATGTCAGGTACTTGACAAGTCTGAGGGTCTGCATCCGGTCCTCTGCGGGGCGCGGTGGGGTGGCGAACGGCGACCGACAGCCTACGAAATCCCGCCGGAGATGTCCCGGGGGCCGCCTGAACCGGCGCTCGGCCGCCCGGACCGCCCACGCCCGGCGCCGGCCCGCGAGGCCGGGCGCCGGGAGCCGTCCGGGCGTCCGGGGTCACCAGGTGTGTGCGACGTCCACCACGAGGTGGTCGGCCAGGCGCTGCACCCGGAACGGCAGATGCGCCCGGACACCGAGCCCGAACTGCGTCACCCCTTCGAAGCTGCCCGCGTACCGCGTGTCCCGGAAGGTGCTGTACCCCGCGAGGTTCACACCCGGCAGGGGCTGCGCCACCCGTCCCGGATACGTGGGCGTGCCGGTCTCGGGGTCGTAGGAGGGCGCGTCGACCCGCACCTCCAGGACGGCACCGCCGCCGACGGCGATGGGGCGGCCCGAGCCGTCCTGGTAGAGCCGGTCGACGTACGCGACCGAGAAGCCGAGTTCGGCGGCGCCCGCGCCCGGGACGTCGACGACGAACCGGTCGTAACAGTCGTGCCGGCCGGTCCTGACGTTGGTCAGCGGCGTCGCCGTGCCGGCGGAATGGGTCTTGCCCAGGCTGCCCCAGCCGGTGGGGCAGGCCGCGGCGGCCCGGGTCGCCGCGGCCGGGGCGGCGGTGGCCGGGGCGGCGGTGGCCGGGACCGCGGCGACGCCGAGCGCGGCGGCCAGCAGCGCGGCGGTGGCCCAGAGGGTTCTGCTTCGCACCATGATCTCCCCCGAAGGACGTGTGGGGTGGTTGTGTCGGTTAACAACAGAGACACCCTGATTGCCCCCTAGGTTGCACTGTTTTCCGTCTCGATATGGCGCGAGTCCGCCCGACCGCCCCGCGCGCTCGCGGACGGTCGCGCGGGCACCGGCGGGCCAGGCGCCGGAGCCCGCGTCACGGCCTCGTCCACACGGTTCACCAGCCCGTCAGCAGCAGGTGGTTGACCAGCAGGGCAAGCACCGCCTGGGCGGCCAGCCAGGCGCGTGGGCGGGTGAGGAACGCGCAGGACGACAGGAGCCACACGGCGAAGGGGAGCCAGATGCGTTCCGTCTCGGCCTTGCTCATGCCGGACAGGTCGGCGGCGAGCAGGGCGAGCAGGGCGGCGGCGACGAGGAGGGCGAGGCTGGCGTCCGCGCCGGAGGGGTGCGGGTCGGGCGGGTTCGCCACGGCAGTGGTCGCCCCGGCGTCGGGCGCCGGGGTCGCGCGGGCGGCGTCGGAGCCCGGTCGCGCGAGCATGGTGCCGCGGTGGCGGAGGAGGCGCGCACCGGTCCGCCGGATACCGGCCGCCGTCGCCAGGCCCGTGATCAGGACCGTGCCGGCGAGATTGGCCCAGACCCAGTAGCCGTAGGGGCGGACCCCGCCCGCGCCTTGGCGGTAGCGCGTGACCAGCAGCCGGTACGCCTCCCACCAGTCGAACCCGGCGAGGGCGAACGCCGCCGGCACGACGGCCGCCCCGGCGAGCAGGAACACGAGCAGTCCGGGACGTTCCCGGACGCGGCCCCGGCCGATCAGCAGCACCGCCGCGCCGATGAGCGCGACGAGCGTGAGGCCGTAGGAGAGGTAGCAGGTCAGGCCGAACAGCAGGCCCGAGCCCAGCGCCGCGCTCCGCACCGGGCGTCCCGTGACCGCCAGCGCCAGCAGTGCCACGGCCCACGCGGCGACCGCCGCGAAGTACGCGTCGGCCGAGGTCCCCATCCACACCGCGGCCGGAGCCAGCACCAGGAAGGGCGCCGCCCGCCGCGCGAGCCCCTCGCCGGCCAGCGCCCGCACCGCCACCAGCACGGCCACACAGGCCGTCGCGCCGACGACGACACACCACGTTCCCGCCCAGCCCCCGCCCCGCAGCCCGACCCGGTCGAGCAGGACGAAGGTCAGCGTCGCCGCCGGGGGATGACCGGCGACGTGCGCGGGCCAGTTGTCGGGGGACTCCAGGAGGATGTGGTGGGTGAAGTCGCGCAGTGCCGCCGGGACGTCGTGGAAACGGCCGACGACCTGGAGGTACTCGTGGCGGGTGGTGAGCCGGCCGGCGACGCCCCGCTGCCAGTCGTCGATCAGGGCGAGGGAGAGGATCCAGGCCGTGGCCGTGCCCCAGGCCGTCGCGAGCAGGGCCCGCCAGGGCAGGCGGGCGGCCAGCGCGGGACCGTACCCCACGGTCGCGATCGCCACCAGGACGGCCGCCGGCGTCCCGGGCCCCACGTGAGGGCCCCAACTGGCCAGCAGGGGTGGCCATTCGACCCGGAGCGTGTGGCGAGTGCGCTGGATGTGGAAACCGATCAGCACGGCCGCCGTCACGAGCAGGACGGCGGCGCCTGCCGCGTACAGGTCACGGCGGAGGTCACGGCGGAGATCGCGGGTGGGGCCGACGGAGCGCGGGGCTCGCGGCTCGGCGGAGCGCAGGGTGCGTGTCACACGGGCACGCTAGGCCGAGCGGCGGCCCGCGAGCCGCCGTCCGGGCCGGACGTCAGCGTTTCGTCATGGGTCGCGCACCCTTTCCCGGGGGTGCCGCGGCCTACGGTCGGGACATGCGAGACGACTCACGGCTCCC
Source organism: Streptomyces sp. NBC_00637 (assembly GCF_045161545.1). Classification (NCBI taxonomy): domain Bacteria; kingdom Bacillati; phylum Actinomycetota; class Actinomycetes; order Kitasatosporales; family Streptomycetaceae; genus Streptomyces; species Streptomyces sp. NBC_00637. Next base: position 8,034,814 of record NZ_CP109046.1, read on the forward strand.
CACCTCTCCCGGCTTCTGGCGCAGCCCGCTGCGCGGCCCCTGGTTCACCTCGGTACTCGGCCTGGTGCTGCTGGCCGGCATCACGGTGCTGTTCGTGACGGGACTGGTCTCGTACGCCGCCTACAACCCGGACCTCTCGCCGGTGAACGACAAGACCCCGGACAAGGGGATCCTCGGCTTCTATCTGTTCGCCTGGCCGACCCGCCCGTACTGGCTGTACCGGCTCAACCAGGGCGTCCACGTCACCCTCGGCATCACCCTCGTCCCCGTCCTGCTGGCCAAGCTGTGGTCGGTGGTGCCGAAGCTGTTCACGCTGCCGCCGGCCCGTTCGCTCGCCCACGCGCTCGAACGGATCTCCCTGCTGATGCTGGTCGGCGGCGCACTCTTCGAGTTCACGACCGGGATCCTCAACGTCCAGCTCGACTACGTCTTCCCCGGCTCCTTCTACCCCCTGCACTTCTACGGCGCGTGGGTCTTCTTCGCCGCGTTCGTCGCCCACGCGGTACTCAAGACACCGGCGGCCGTACGCAATGTGCGCCGTCTGCGGGAGGAGCGGGAGCCGGGCCCCTCGCAGGCGTCCGCGCCCGCCGACGCCGCCTCGCGGGAGCTGGTCTCCCCGCGCCCTGATCCCGCGACCGTCTCGCGGCGCGGGGCACTGTGGTTCGTCGGGGGCGGCTCGCTGCTGCTGTTCGCGACGACGGCCGGCCAGAGCTTCGACGGGTTCCCGCGGCGCACCGCCCTGCTCGCCCCGCACGGCGGAACCGACCCGGGCAGCGGCCCGAACGGCTTCCAGATCAACAAGACGGCCGCGTACGCCGGGATCACCGCGGCGGAGACGGACGAGGACGCGTGGCGGCTCGTCGTCACGGGGCCCACCGGCACCCTCCGTCTCAGTCGCGAGCAGCTCCTCGAACTCCCCCTGCACAGTTCGGCGTTGCCCATCGCGTGCGTCGAGGGCTGGTCGACCTCGGACCAGTGGTGGCGCGGCGTGCGGCTACGGGACCTGGCCGCGCTCGTCGGCTACGACGGCGACCCGCCGGACGTGTTCGTCGAGTCCCTCCAGCGGCGCGGCGCCTTCCGCCACGCCGCCCTGCGCGCCAACCAGGTCGCCGACCCGCGCTCCCTGCTCGCCCTGTACGTCAACGGCGAGCCCCTGACCCCCGACCACGGCCACCCGGCGCGCGTCATCGTGCCCGCCGCGCCCGGCGTGCTCAACACCAAGTGGGTGGCCCGGATGACGTTCGGAGAGACGCGATGACACCCGTGCGACGACGGCCGCCGATCGGCAGTCCCTTCCAGATCCTCCTGCTCGCCTGCTCGTTCGCGCTCGCCGCCTACGCGGGCGTACGGCTCCTCGCCGACGACTGGTTGGGCGTGGCCCTGTGGTGGGTGGGGGCGGCGCTGCTGCACGACCTCGTGCTGCTGCCCCTGTACGCCGTGGCCGACCGGGCTGTCGTACAGGGGCTCGGGGCGACCGGTCACCGGCGGTGGGTGATGTACGTCCGGGTGCCGGCCGCTCTCTCCGGGCTGCTGCTGCTCGTGTGGTTCCCGCTGATCAGCGGGATGGTGGACGTTCGTTACCGGTCGGCCACCGGCCGCTCGGCGGACGGGTTCCTCGCCCACTGGCTGCTGATCACCGCGGTGCTCTTCGGCGGCTCGGCGCTGCTGCTCGCGCTGCGACTGCGCAACGCGACGAAGCAGCGGCCGCCCGCCGTCCACTGACCGGCCGCCCGCCAGCCCGCGCCGGCCGCGTACCGCAGCAGGGCTGGCGTGCCGAGCCGCGCCCAGGGGAACGCCCGGCCGGTGGCGCGGGCCCCGGGCAGGTCGACGACCTCGACCTCGGCCCGCTCGTCCACGTCCACCGGCACGGTCTCGGCGATCAGCAGGCCGCCCGGGACGAGCAGGGCCGCCGCGCGGCGCAGCAGGGCGGGCGGGTCGCCGCCGATGCCGACATTGCCGTCGATGAGCAGGACGGTCGCCCAGCGCCCCTCGCCCGGCAACGGGTCGAAGACCGACCGCCGCAGCGCCTGCCCGCCCAGTTCCAGGGTGTGGGCGACGGCGGCCTCGCTGACGTCGATGCCCAGCACGGGCCGTCCCCGGGCGGCGAGTTCGGCCACCAGGCGGCCGGGGCCGCAGCCCACGTCCAGCACGGCTCCCTCGCACCGGTCCAGGATCGCCAGATCGGCCCGGTCGGCGCGGGCGCACCACCGTTCCACCTCCAGGGGCAGCAGCCAGCCGTCGGAGCGGCGCAGGAACAGCGGGCCCCGGCCGGTGCGCAGGGCGGCGCTGTACGGGTCGGCCGCGGCCCAGTCGGTGGCGGTCCCCGCGACCGCGGCGACGACGGCGATCTCCGAGACCTCCGCGACGCCCGTCGCGCCGCCGTCGACGGGCCCCGCTCCGGTGAGGTCGTACGCGGTGCTCATCCGCTCACCGCCGCAGTGCACCCGGCGAGGCGGGCGGCGAACCGGCTGCGCGGGACCAGCGCGGCGACGGCCGCCGCGTCCGGGGCGGTGTCGACGTCCCGCAGACACGGCAGGTCGCGTACCCGCAGCCCCGCGCCGACGAGTCGCGCCCGCTGCACGGCGCCCGTCGAAGGCGTCGACATGGGCACGCCCCGCAGCAGAGCGGGATCGGGCTCCGCGAGCCCCAGGGCCCAGAAGCCGCCGTCCCGCGCCGGGCCGAAGTACGCGTCGCAGCCGTCGAAGTCGACGGTCAGCAGCTCCGGCGTCACCTGCGGGGTGTCCATCCCGATGAGGAGGGTCGGGCCGTCGCACCGGGCGAAGGCGTCCGCGAGCCGTTCGTCGAGTCCGCCCGCGCACTGCGCCACGACGTCGAAGCCGGGCGGCAGCCAGGGGCCGGGAGCCCCGTCCAGCACGAGGACGCGGCGGCCGGCGGGCGTGGCCGCCACGGCCCGCAGCGTGTCGGACAGCGCCGCCTCGGCCAGCGCGGCCGCCTCCCGTGGGGTGAACGGCGGGGTGAGCCGGGTCTTCACCCGCCCCGGCAGGGGCTCCTTGGCGATGACGAGCAGTGTGGTCACCGAGCGACCCCTTCGCGCGCCGGAACGGCGTTGAGGACGCCGCTCATGTCCCGGACCGCCTGCCAGGTGCCGCGCCAGGTGCCCGTCACCTTCGACACCCCCGTGCGGGGCAGATAGGGCACGTCGTGCTCGGCGATCCGCCAGCCCGCGTCGGCCGCGCGCACCACCATCTCCAGGGGGTAGCCGCTGCGCCGGTCGGTGAGACCGAGGGCGAGCAGCGACTCGCGGCGGGCGGCCCGCAGCGGGCCGAGGTCGTGCAGGCGCAGCCCGGTGCGGCGGCGCAGCAGCCGGGCGAGCGCGAGGTTGCCCGCCCGGGCGTGCGCGGGCCAGGCGCCCCGGCCCTGCGGCCGTCGGCGGCCCAGCACCAGGTCCGCCGTGCCGGCGCGGACCTCCTGGACGAACGGCACGAGCAGCGCCGGGTCCAGGGAGGCGTCGCAGTCGCAGAAGCAGACGACGTCGGCGGTGGCCGCGGTCAGTCCGGCGTGGCAGGCGGCGCCGAAGCCCCGGCGGGGCTCGTGGACGACTCTCGCGCCGAGCGCGCGGGCGATCTCCGCCGAGCCGTCGGTGGAGCCGTTGTCGACGACGAGGGCCCGCCAGCCGCTCGGGATGCGGGCGAGGACCCAGGGGAGCGCCTCGGCCTCGTCGAGGCAGGGGAGTACGACATCTACTTCTACGTCCGTGGTCACGGTCCTCACCCTACGAACGCGAATAGGGCAAACCGGGCTTCGGCTCCTTACGAAACGCGGACGTCCGGCCGTCGGGACGCCCCGGACGCGGCACGGAGCGGGGCGCGGTGCGAGGCTGGGCGCATGCAGCAGCCGTACGAGCCCCCGCCCCCTCCACCGGGATCCGCCCGGGTCCTGGTCGTCGACGACGACCCCACGGTCTCGGAGGTCGTCGCCGGATATCTGGACCGGGCCGGTTACGTCGTCGACCGGGCCGACGACGGCCCGACCGCGCTGACCCGGGCCGCCGCGCACTGGCCCGACCTGGTGGTGCTGGACCTGATGCTGCCCGGCATGGACGGCCTCGAGGTGTGCCGCCGGATGCGCGGGCACGGACCCGTGCCGGTCATCATGCTGACCGCGCGCGGCGACGAGGACGACCGCATCCTCGGCCTGGAGGTCGGCGCCGACGACTACGTCACCAAGCCCTTCAGCCCCCGAGAACTCGTGCTGCGGATCGAGTCGGTGCTGCGCCGCAGCCGGCCCGCCACCGGTGCGCGGACGCTGAGCGCGGCCGGCCTGTCGCTCGACCCCGGCGCCCGCCGAGCCACCAAGGACGGCACCGAACTCGCTCTCACGCTGCGTGAGTTCGACCTGCTCGCGTTCTTCCTGCGGCACCCGGGGCGGGCGTTCGGCCGGGAGGACCTGATGCACGAGGTGTGGGGCTGGGAGTTCGGCGACCTGTCCACCGTGACCGTCCACGTGCGCCGGCTGCGCGGCAAGGTGGAGGATGACCCGGCCCGGCCGCGGCTGATCCGGACCGTGTGGGGCGTGGGCTACCGCTTCGAACCCGGACCCGACCGAGAGGGGGAGTGACCGTGAGCGACACCCTGCTCATCGCCCTGTACGCCTTCCTCGGCGCCGTGCTCGCCGGGCTGCTCGGCGCGGGCACCCTGTGGCTGCTGCGCCGCCGTTCGCTCACCGCGTCGCTCACCGTGGTGGCCGCCGTCGCCGTGACCGCGATGCTGGCGGGCACGCTGGCCGTGGCGCAGGCGATGTTCCTGTCCGGGCACGACCTGAGCGTCGTGACGACGGTCGTGGCGATGGCCGCGGTGGTCTCCCTGGCCACCGCGCTGCTCCTCGGCCGCTGGGTGGTCGCCCGCAGCCGTGAACTCACCCGTGCCGCCCGTTCGTTCGGCGACGGCGGTGCCTTCACCGCCCCCGACGGCCCGACCACCGCCGAACTGGACGCGCTGAGCCGTGAACTGGCGGCGACCAGCGGGAAGCTCGCCGAGTCCCGGGACCGTGAACGCGCGCTGGAGGCGTCCCGGCGCGAACTCGTCGCCTGGATATCGCACGACCTGCGCACTCCGCTGGCCGGACTGCGCGCGATGTCGGAGGCGCTGGAGGACGGTGTCGCGACCGACCCCGTCCGCTATCTGCGCCAGATCCGCACCGAGGTGGAGCGGCTCAACGCCATGGTGGGCGACCTGTTCGAGCTCTCCCGCATACACGCCGGGGCGCTCGCGCTCTCCACAACCCGCATCTCCGTGTACGACCTGGTGGGCGACGCCCTCGCGGGCGCCGACCCGCTCGCCCGCGAACACGGCGTACGGCTCGTCGGCGGCCGCGTCGAGCCGCTCCCGGTCGAGGTGGACGGCAAGGAGATGAGCCGGGTGCTGGGCAACCTGCTCGTCAACGCCATCCGCCGGACGCCCGCCGACGGCACGGTCGCCGTCGCCGCCGAACGCTCGCCCGCCGGGGTCGTCGTCTCCGTCACCGACGGCTGCGGCGGCATCCCCGAGGAGGATCTGGCGCGGGTCTTCGACACCGGGTGGCGCGGCACCCACGCCCGGACGCCACCGGCCGGCGCGGGGCTGGGCCTGGCCATCGTGCGCGGGATCGTGGAGGCCCACCAGGGGTGGGCCACGGTACGCAACATCCCGGGCGGCTGCCGTTTCGAGGTCACCCTGCCGACGGCCCCCTGAGGGACGGCCGGCTCCCGCCCCGGCCGCTCAGTCCCCGCGCAGTCCGGCCCGCGCGAACTCCCGCATCCCCTCCTGGAAACCGACCCGGGGCTTCCAGCCCAGCTCGGCCCGCAGCCGGGCGGAGTCCGCCGTGATGTGGCGGACGTCGCCCAGCCGGTACTCGCCGGTGACGACCGGCTGGGGCCCGCCGTAGGCGGCGGCCAGGGTCCGCGCCATCTCGCCCACCGTGTGCGGCTCCCCGCTGCCGGTGTTGTACGCCGTCAGGACGCCCTGCGGCGGGTCGGCGTCCAGCGCGGCCAGGTTGGCGTCGGCCACGTCCCGTACGTGCACGAAGTCCCGCCGCTGGCGCCCGTCCTCGAAGACGCGCGGAGCCTCGCCCCGGGCCAGCGCGGAGCGGAAGAAGGAGGCGACCCCGGCGTACGGGGTGTCGCGGGGCATCCGGGGCCCGTACACGTTGTGGTAGCGCAGCGACACCGCCGTCCCGCCCGTCGACCTGGCCCATGCGGCGGCCAGGTGTTCCTGGGCGAGCTTGGTGGTGGCGTACACGTTGCGGGGGTCGGCGGGCGCGTCCTCGGCGACGAGCCCGGGGGCGAGCGCCCGGCCGCACGCCGGGCACGACGGCTCGAACCGGCCCGCGTCCAGATCGGCGACGGCCCGTGGCAGCGGCCGCACCACGCCGTGTTCCCCGCACTCGTACCGCCCTTCTCCGTACACGACCATCGACCCGGCGAGCACGAGGCGCCCGACGCCGGCCCCGGCCATGGCGGCCAACAGGACGGCCGTGCCCAGGTCGTTGCGCGAGACGTATTCCGCCGCGTCGGCGACCCCGTCGCCGAGCCCGACCATCGCCGCCTGGTGACAGACGGCGTCGACCCCGGCGAGGGCACGGGCCACGGCCTCGGGGTCGCGTACGTCGGCCGCCGGGTCCTGCCGGACGTCGTACACGAGCGGCTCGTGCCCGCGCGCACGCAGGGCGTCGACGACATGGGACCCGATGAATCCGGCACCGCCGGTGACCAGTACACGCATGCCACCACGCTAGGGCCGCGGCGGAGCCGGGACCCGCGACCCGCCCGGCACGTCATCACTCCGTAAGACGCGGAACGCGCGTCGGACCGGGACACGACGGACTCGCCGCGAGAGGCTTTCCACGCCTTCAGCAAGGGAGACCGTCATGCCCGTTCCGCCCTCCTCCGACGACACCCACCGCTTCGCCGGCCTCAGCGCCCTGTTCGTCAACTGCACCCTCAAACCGTCCCCGCAGCTCAGCCACACCCAGGGTCTGGTCGACAAGAGCCGGGCCCTCATGGAGGCGCACGGGGTGAGCACCGACGAGATCCGGGCCGTCGACCACGACATCGCCACCGGCGTCTACCCGGACATGACGGAACACGGCTTCGCCACCGACGCCTGGCCGGCCCTGTTCGAGCGGGTGATGGCGGCCGACATCCTGGTGCTGGCCGGACCGATCTGGCTCGGTGACAACAGCTCCGTGACGAAGCGGGTCGTCGAGCGTCTCTACGGCTGCTCGAGCCTGCTGAACGAGCAGGGCCAGTACGCCTTCTACGGCCGGGTCGGCGGCTGTCTGATCACCGGCAACGAGGACGGCGTGAAGCACTGCGCGATGAACATCCTCTACAGCCTCCAGCACCTCGGCTACACGATCCCGCCCCAGGCCGACGCCGGCTGGATTGGTGCGGCGGGTCCCGGGCCTTCGTACCTGGACCCCGGTTCGGGCGGTCCGGAGAACGACTTCACCAACCGCAACACGGCCTTCATGACGTGGAACCTGATGCACCTCGCCGCCCTGCTCAAGCGCAACGGCGGGGTACCCGCCCACGGCAACCGGCGCTCGGAGTGGGACGCAGGCTGCCGCTCCGACGCGCCCAACCCCGAGCACCGCTGACGACCGGCGCGCGGTGGCGGACCGGCGGAACGTCGCCGCTCGCGCCGCCGGCCGGGGGAGTACCTCCGGCCGGCGGGCGCTCGGTGCGGGGCTCAGAGCTGGCCGGACTCCGCGATGGTGATCTTCGCCGAGGTCGAACCGCTGCGCGAGCCGTAGGACTCGATCTTCTTGACGAGGGCCATGCTCGCCTCGTCGGCGACCTCGCCGAACACCACGTGCTTGCCGTCGAGCCAGCTGGTGACGACCGTGGTGATGAAGAACTGCGAGCCGTTGCTGTTCGGGCCGGCGTTGGCCATGGAGAGCAGGCCGGGCCGGTCGTGCTTGAGCTGGAAGTTCTCGTCGGCGAACTTCTCGCCGTAGATGCTCTTGCCGCCCGTTCCGTTGCCGCGGGTGAAGTCGCCACCCTGGAGCATGAACTCCGGGATGACCCGGTGGAAGGAAGAGCCGGCGAAACCGAAGCCCTTCTCGCCCGTGGCCAGCGCGCGGAAGTTCTCGGCCGTCTTCGGGACGACGTCGTCGAACAGGTTGAAGGTGATCCGCCCGGCGGGCTCGTCGTTGATGGTGATGTCGAAGTAGATCTTGAAGGTCATGGTTCTATCCTGCACGGTCTCGCGAGCCATGCCGAATCGAGGGGGTCGTGTCGGCCCTCACGGCCTCCCGCCGACGCGGTCCGAGGAGGTGGCCGTTCAGTCGACAGGCCAGGTGTGGGCGGGTGCGTTGAGGTGCATGTAGTCGATGTAGAGCTGCGTCATCCGCCGCAGCGCCTCGTGGCGCCCGGAGTGGGAGGAGGCGATGACGCGCTGGAACATCTCCTTCTGCCAGACCGCGCCGTTACGGCCGGTGACGCACCGCTGTTCGATGATCCCGAGCAACGGCTCCCGCCAGGCGGCGTCCATCCCGGAGAGTTCCAGCCCCCGGTGCGCCAGCGGCAGCAGGCGCCGCAGTACGAGCTCGGCCACCGGCGCCTCGCCCATGCCGGGCCAGTACAACCGGGCGTCGATGCCGTCCCGTGCCGCCGTGTGCAGATTGTCCTCGGCGGCCCGGAAGGACATCCGTGACCACACCGGCCGCTCGTCCTCCACCAGGGCCCGGGTGAGGCCGTAGTAGAACGCGCCGTTGGCGAGGGTGTCTGCGACGGTCGGACCGGCCGGCAGACAGCGGTTCTCCACCCTGACGTGCGGCTGGTCGTTGGCGACGGCGTAGACCGGACGGTTCCAGCGGTAGATGGTGCCGTTGTGCAGGGTCAGCTCGCCCAGCTCCGGAACGTCCCCTCCGGTCAGCGTGTCGCGCGGATCCTGCGCGTCGCACAGGGGCAGCAGCGCGGGGAAGTAGCGCAGGTTCTCCTCGAACAGGTCGAAGACGCTGGTGATCCACCGCTCCCCGAACCACACCCGGGGCCGCACCCCCTGCACCTTGATCTCCTGCGGGCGGGTGTCCGTGGCCTGCTCGAACAGCGGGATCCGGGTCTCGTGCCACAGCTCCTTGCCGAACAGGAACGGCGAGTTCGCCGCCAGTGCCACCTGGACGCCGGCGATCGCCTGCGCCGCGTTCCAGTAGGCGGCGAACTCGTCGGGGGAGACCTGGAGATGGAACTGCGTACTGGTGCACGCGGCCTCCGGCGTGATCGTGTCCGCGTAGGTCCGCAGCCGGTCGACACCGTCCAGCTCGATGTGCAGATCCTCGCCCCGCGCGGCGAACACCTGGTCGTTGAGCAGGCGGTAACGGGCGTTCTCGGACAGCGACGACTCGCCGACGTCCTCCTGGCGCAGCGTGGGGAGGATGCCAATCATGATCAGATGCGCGCCGACCGACCGGGCACCCAGTTCGGCGTGATTGAGCGCGGCACGGATCTCGGCTTCCCAGGCGTCGGGGCCGCCCTGGGTCAGACGGCGCGGCGGCACGTTGATCTCGAGGTTGAAGCGGCCGAGCTCGGTGGACCAGGCGGGATCCGCGATCGCGTCGAGCACATCGCTGTTGCGCATCGTCGGTTCGGCCTGGTCGTCGACCAGGTTCAGCTCGATCTCGAGACCCACCCGGGGCCGCTCGGACTCGAACCGTGACTCGCGCAGCATCTGCGCGAACACATCGAGGCACTCCTGCATCTTGATCCGGTACCGGCGACGGTCCTCGCGCGTGAAGACCAGCGCCGGGACATCACGTCCCATCGGCCCTCCCGGCTTGTCCTGGGTCGCACGCCCCTGCCTCCAGCGTCGCATCACCGGACGCCCCTCACCATGCGGCACGCGAGGTCCACGGCATGCCGCGGGGATGATCGGCCGGCGCGCGCCTACCGGATCGGTTCGGCCAGCCGGGCCACCTCCCGCGCCGCGTCCCGGGCCGCCCGCTCGGCCTCGTCCACCGCCTCGGCGACGGTCCGCAGCCGCTCCTCGGCCTCCTGCCGCTCCTGCTCGGCGCCCCGGAGCTCCTGGCGGGCCTCGCGCAGCCGTTCCTCCGCCGCGGACACGTGCTCACGGGCCCGGTCCTGCCGCTCGCGGGCCCGCCGGAGGGCCGTGTCGGCGTCGGCCCGTCCCGCGCCCAGCTCACGGACCCGGCGATCGGCGGCCTCGGCCGACCGGCGGGCCCGGCCGAGCTGCCCCCGCCGCTCCCGGCGCCGCTCGGCGAGTTCGTCCTTCGCCCGGGATGACGTGTCCGGCGGCGCGGGCGCCCGCCGGGACGCGCCGCGCGAGGGGGCGGCGGCCGCCGTGCCACGCGAGGGGAAGTCGGCCGGCGGCGTGAGGACGCTCTCCAGGCGACCCGTGGCCCACCGCCGCGCCGCGTCCTCGTCGGCCAGCACGGCGCGCAGGGTGGATTCGACGTCCTGCCGGGCCGCGCCCGACAGGACGTGCCCGGCCTCACGCGCCAGCTCGGCGGCCTGCCGGGAGAGCGCGGCGACGACACCGCGGCGCTGCTCGGACAGTTCCCTGATCCCGTCGGCGTCCAGGGTCCGGTACGCCTCGCGCAGCGCCCGCCCCAGCTCCAGGAACCGCTCGCTCTCCGCCGGCTGTGAGCGCAGCAGCAGGTTCGCCGCCCAGGCGGCGAGGGTGGGGCGCCGGGCGGCATGGATCCGACGGGCATCGTCCCCGCGCCCGTCGCGCCTGGCTTCGGCGGCCAGCCGCTCGCGTCGGGAGACGAAGTCGGACGGCGCGGTGGCGTAGAGCTCGTCGAGCATCCGTTCCAGCTCGTGCCCCGCGGCGGGTCGAGCGGGTCCTGCACCCCTTGGCACCATGATCATCAGAGTCCACCCGTCGGGGCTCCGGCGCATCCCGGCGGTCCGGGAGCCGGGACGGCACGCGGATGCGTCGCCCGCCGGGCGGGTACAGACTGAGGGCGTGACTGGCATGTACACCAAGCAGCGGGCCGGAAACGCGCAGGAAGGCCCGCGCGGGCCCTCCCAGTCGGTGGCGCTCGCGGCCATGATGTTCGCGGTGGCGATGACGTTCATCGACCAGACCATCGTGTCGATCGCCGCGCCGGACATCGTCCGCGAACTGGGTCTGTCCGCCTCCGGGATGCAATGGGTCGTCAACGCCTATCTCCTCGCGTTGGCCGCGTTCTTCGCCCTCGGCGGACGACTGGCGGATGTGCTCGGTCCCCGACGCGTCGTCGTGGCGGGCACTCTGGTGTTCGTCATCTCGTCGGTCCTGTGCGGCTGCGTACCCGGCGGCGACTTCGCGCTGACGTGGCTCATCGTCTTCCGGTCGACCCAGGGACTCGGCGCGGCCCTGCTCTTCCCCGCCGCGCTCGCGGTCGTGGTGGCGGTCTTCCCGGTGGAGCGACGGGGCCGAGCCCTGGCCCTGTTCTTCGGTGTCACCGGCGCCCTGACCGCCGTCGGGCCGCTTCTCGGCGGCTGGCTCACGGACTGGACCTGGCGGGCGATCTTCTGGGTCAACGTGCCCGTGGCCGTCGTCGCGTTGATCCTGACCGCGCTCGCCCGCGTGTCCGACCGCCGCCGTGACGAGCCCCTGGACGTGCGGGGCGCGGTGCTGATCGCGGTGGGTATGGGCGCGTGCGTGCTCGGCTTCCAGCAGGCGGCCGCTTGGGGCTGGGACAGTGTCCTCACCTGGGTCTGCGTCCTGGGCGGCCTGGCCGTGCTGTGGCTGTTCTGCCGCTACGAACTGCGCACGGCCCACCCGTTGGTCAAGCTCGTGGTCTTCCGGGACCGGGCCTTCGTGGCCGACTCGCTCGTGCTCTTCTTCGCCATGTTCGCGTTCGTCCCGCTGTTCTTCTTCGCCTCCGTCTACGCGCAGGTGTCCTTGAGCGCCTCGCCCAACCAGGCGGCCCTGTACCTGCTGTACTTCTTCGTGGGCTTCGCGCTCGCCTCGCAGTGGGGCGGGCGGATCCTGGACAAACGAGGTGCGCGGCCGGCCATGAAAACGGGGTGTGTGGTCGGCGCGGTGGGCTTCGCGCTCTGGGCCGGGAAACTGACCGACCTGTCCATGCACGACCAGTGGCCCTACGCGGCCCTCGCGGGGGCGGGCATCGGCTTCATCCTCGCGCCGGCCTCCACCGACGCGGTGAACCGGGCGATCGACGCCTCCTACGGTGAGGTCACCGGCATCACGCAGACGATCCGCAACTACGCCGCGAGCGTCGGCCTGGCACTCTTCGGCACCCTGCTGACCCACCGCATGACCGACAACGTCACCGACACGCTCCAGTCGCGCGGGGTGCCTTCGGGGGCCGCGGAGGGCGCGGCGAGGAACGTGGCCGAGGCGATCACCGGCAATGCCGACGAACGGCAGCTCGACGGCGCCGGGCCGGTCGCGCGGACGGTGCAGGACTCGATGTCCGCGATCCGGATGGACTTCGCCGAGGCCAACCAGTGGGTGTTCTACGGGATGGCGATCGCCCTGGCCGTCGGCTACCTGTGCGCGCTCCGGCATCCCGGCGGCACGAGCGGCACGGAACGGACCGACGGGCCGACGGACGACCGCTCGCACACCCCTGACCGGTCTCGCTGACCGGTCACCCGGACGACGGGCGACGGGCGGGGGCGGCGAGGGGCACGGGCGACGGGTGACGGCGGGCGAAGCGGGGAAGCCGGGGGAGCCGGAAGGCCGCCCCCGGCTTCCGGGTCTCAGCGGCTGCGAACGGCGCTGGTGGTGAAGAATCCCATGGCCGCGGCGCTGAGCAGGGCGCAGACGGCGAGGAAGGCGGTACGTCGCATCAAGGGGCCTTTCCGGTGATGACGGATGGGTTCTGCACAACGCCGGTCGGCCCCGTGTCGCTTCGCCCCCGGACCGACCCCACCCGTACGGCTGCGGCCAAGCGTGTCTCCGTGCCGCTCAGGCGTTCAGGCCTCCACCCGCACCGGCCGCCGGAGCAGATAGGCCCCCGCCGCCGAGACCAGGACGGCCATGCACGCGATGAACACCAGTCCGGCCCCCTCCAGACCGAGGGGTCCCACCAGTACGCCGACGCCGATCACCGGCACCGAGATGCCCGTGTAGGCCACCACGAAGAGCGTCGAGATCACCGCCGCGCGACGGTCCTCGGGAGACGCTCCGGCCACCGCGGACAGCGCGCCGCGGAACGCCAGCCCCTGCCCGACCCCGCCGACGATCGCGCTCAGTACCACCAGCGGCAGCAGCTCCCACCGCAACGCGGCCGCGAGCAGCGCGAGCCCGGCCAGGAGCGCGCCGCAGCCCAGCGGCAGCGACCGCCCGACCCCGACCCGGCCGACGAGCAGCTGCCCGGCGGTCGAGGCGAAGAAGGCCAGCGCGACGATGAGACCGCTCACCGCGTGGTTGCGCACGTCGAGGGAGTCGGCGAGGAACGCCGGGCTGACCGAGGTGAACACCCCGAACAGGGCGAATCCCACGAACGAGGCGATCGCCGCCGGTCCGAACACGGTGCGTACCTCGGCGGGCAGGCCGGGCCGCTGCGGCCGGACGGTGCGCAGCGCCCTGCGCTGCCGCACCGTCTCCGGGAGCCAGGCCACGATCGCCGCCGAACAGGCCACCAGGGTGAGATGCACGACGAACGGCAGGTACAGCGGCCAGTCGGCGTACTGCGCGAGCACGCCGGCGAGCAGCGGACCGCAGCCGAGCCCGCCCATGTTGGCGGCCGTCGCGACGAACGTGGCCCGTGAGCCGCCGCCGGGGGGCGCCAGGTCCATCACGTATGCCGTGGCGGCCCCGGTGAACAGCCCGGCGGACAGGCCCGAGAACAGCCGCCCCGCGAACAGCCAGCCCAGCCCGGTGGCGGCGAGGAAACACACGGCACTCGCCGCCGCGCATCCCAGACCCGCCATCAGCACCGGCCGTCTGCCCACGGTGTCCGAGGCGTTGCCCGCCAGCAGCAGCACACCGATGACTCCGAAGGCGTACACCGCGTACACGACGGTGACCGTCAGCTCGGAGAAGCCGAACTTCTCCTGGTAGAGGCCGTAGAGAGGAGTCGGCAGGGTGGTTCCGGCCATGCACACGGCGAAGACGGCTCCGCCGAGCAGACAGGGGAGCCATCCTCGGTGATCACGGTCCATGCCGGTGACAGTAACCCCGCGCGGGACCCCGCCGAGGGCCGACGTGCCCGACACCCCGAGTCGCGCTTCCCCGCTGCCCGACCCACGGTTCCGCGCCCGCCCGGCAGTTGCCCGCCGCGCGGCGGACGTGACGCCGATTCAGGCGGGCGAGAGCCGGGCTCGCCCGAACCACTCCCTGGTCGCCGTACCGCTGGAGAGCGCCACCAGCGCGGCGCCCAGGGCGGCGCCGGCGCTCCAGGCGGGGTGATGCGCCAAGGTCGCGGCCAGACCGCCCAGGAGGATCACCCAGCCGACGGCGACCGCGCCCCTGCGCACCGCGCCGCCGCCGTCGGCGAACCTCGCCGAGATGACCAGCGCCGCCACGGCGAGCACCGCGCACCCGGCCGCCGCGAGCCACAGCATCCCGACCACCAGCCCGCCCAGCGCGCCGGACTCGAAGACGGCCGCGGCCACGGCCAACCGCACCGAGCAGGCGATGCCGGACACGCCCAGGCCGATGAGCAGGGTGCGGGCGTATCTGGCGGTGACGGGCATTCGTGTCATAGGGGTTCCTCGTGCCGTGCGGACGTCGTCGCCGGGGGCGTGGGACACGGCGGACCGGCCGGGCCACCGTAGTCGCGGAGGCCAGGAGGCCGACGCCCTTGCGACGAGGGCGTTCACGACCCGCCGCGCATCCTCGTCACGCGACACCGCGGCCGGCGCGCGGCGCCCGATGTGACGGCTCCCCTTGCACTCGCGACACCGAAGCGGTGAGTCTCTCCTCGCACGAATTTCCGGGGAACTGTTATCCGGCGGGACCGCGGAGATCCCCCATATGACGGACAGCACCGTTCGGCGTCGAGGACAGGGAAGTCGTAATGAGTACACGGCACACGGTGGAGGCGGCGGCGCTGGTGACCGCCGCCCGAGCGGGCGACCAGGCGGCCCAGGACGCGCTCGTCGGCGCGTACCTTCCGCTCGTCTACAACATCGTGGGCCGGGCGTTGAACGGTTCGGTGGACGTCGACGACGTCGTACAGGACACCATGCTGCGCGCCCTGGACTCGCTGGACTCGCTGCGGGATCCCACGAGCTTCCGTTCCTGGCTCGTCGCCATCGCGATGAACCAGGTCCGGGCGCACTGGAACCGGCAGCAGCCCCTCCAGGGCGCCATGGAGGAGGCCGACGACCTCGCCGATCCGGGAGCCGACTTCGTCGACCTGACCATCACGCAGCTCCAGCTGTCCGGGCAGCGGCAGGAGACCGCGCGTGCGACGCGCTGGCTGGAGCCCGACGACCGGGGACTGCTGTCCCTGTGGTGGCTGGAGTGCGCGGGCGAACTGACCCGGGCCGAGATCGCCGCCGCCCTGGACCTGACGCAGGAGCACACGGCGGTGCGCGTACAGCGGATGAAGGCGCAGCTGGAGGCGGCCCGGGTCGTCGTGCGGGCGCTGGACTCACGCCCGCAATGTCCGGAACTGAGCGGCGCGCTCGTCGGCTGGGACGGCAGGCCCTCGGCACTGTGGCGCAAGCGCGTCGCCCGGCACGCCCGCGGCTGCGCGCGCTGCTCGGGCCTGTGGAGCGGGCTGATGCCCGCCGAGGGGCTGCTGGCCGGGCTGGCGCTGGTCGCGGCGTCGTCCGCCCTGCTGGCGAGGACGCACGCCGTCACCGACACCCTCGCCGTCGTCGGCTCGGCGACCCCGCTCGACGTCGGCGAGGTGCGCAGCGGGTCCGTCCCGCCGGCGAACCGCCGTGCCACGAAGGACCGGACATCCGACCGGGGCATCTCCCGTACCGACGCCCGGCGCAGGCGCCGCACCCGCCGCCGGGCGGTCGGTGGCGCGGTCGTGGCCGTGTGCGTGGCCGGCGGCGGCCTCTACCACTTCGGCACCCAGCCCGACGGCGGGACGGGGGAGAGCACCGCCGTACAGCCGGCGAACGACGCGGTGGCCTCGGACCGTCCCACGCCGGACAGTGCCCGCGGCGGCTCGCCGTCGCCGTCCCCGTCGCCGACGGCGTCCGGGTCGAAGTCGCCCTCCGCGAGCGCCTCGCCGACCCC
The DNA here is from genome assembly GCF_045161545.1 of Streptomyces sp. NBC_00637. Taxonomy (NCBI): domain Bacteria; kingdom Bacillati; phylum Actinomycetota; class Actinomycetes; order Kitasatosporales; family Streptomycetaceae; genus Streptomyces; species Streptomyces sp. NBC_00637. Next base: position 8,050,932 of record NZ_CP109046.1, read on the forward strand.
CCGCGCCTCCCGGACCGTCGTCGCGGCGGCGCCGGCGAAGTCGCCCGAGCCGAAGCGGACCGCTTCCCGCACGCCGACCGTGCAGGCGGGTTCGTCCGATCTCTCCACCCAGGTGATCGCCCTGGTCAACAAGGAGCGGGCGACGGCCGGCTGCGGCCCGCTCACGGAGGACGGCCTGCTGCGCAACGCCGCACAGGGCCACTCCGACGACATGGCCGCCCGCGACTTCTTCGACCACACCAACCCCGACGGCGCCGACCCCGGCCAGCGCATCACGGCCGCCGGATACCGCTGGTCCACCTACGGCGAGAACATAGCCAAGGGGCAGCAGACCGCCTCGTCCGTGATGGAGTCCTGGATGAACAGCGAGGGGCACCGGGCCAACATCCTGAACTGCTCCTTCAAGAACATCGGCGTGGGAATCCACGACGGCGACGGCGGCCCGTGGTGGACACAGGCCTTCGGCGCCAAGCTCTGACCCGCGCACGCTGTGGCGGGACGGCCCTGCCCGGCGCCGCAGGCCCGCCGGGAGCGGCCGACGCCGGTGACGCGGAGGCGGGGGACCGGCCGCGCTCGCGGGACGCGGCAGGCTCGTCGTCCACGCCGGCGGCGACGCCCGATCCGGCGGGACGGCGCCACCGCGGCCGGTGGCTCAGGCCAGATGGCCTCCCGGGTCCCGCAGGAGCCCCGCGTTCGCCGCGTCGGCCAGCATGCGCCGCACCGCCGGCGCGGGCATCCGGACGACCACCGGCTCCGGCAGGGTGACCTCCTGCACGGCCGTCGCGCGGCGGCCCGGGCGGACCCGGTCGCTCACCTTCGCCACCGCACGCACGTCCAGCGTGAACTGCACCAGCACCGACTCGGCCTTGGGCTTGTGCAGCGGTATCGACCCGGCGGCGCCGGTGGCGGTCGCGGCGGCGCCGCCGGAGCCGTCCACGGTGCCGAGGAGCTGGTTCATCCGGAACTCGTCGGCGTTCAGCACCCCCGCGCCGAGCAGGCCGCGCGCCGACCGGCCGTGTTCGTTCGCCTGCTGGCCGTCCGTGGCCGCCGGGCGCGGCGCGTCCAGTCCGCTCTGCGCGACCGTCTCGAAGGTCATCTTGTCGCCCACGCCCAGCACCCGGCCGGCGCGCAGCCGGGCGTGCAGCGAGGCGCGCAGGTCCTGGCCCGACGCCCCGCTCGCGTGCACCGGCGGAAGGTCGACACCCGCGGCTGTCAGCAGCGGCAGCGCCGCGATCAGCCACTCCGTGGAGACGGCCTCGCGCAGCAGGTGGTAGGCCGCCTCGCCACCGGTGCGGAACCGTGCGCCGCCGCCCGCCCGCCGGACCGCGTCGTCGACCGCCTGCCGCACCCTGGGCGTCCCCCGAAACCCGTTGACCTGGGCCTCCATCGGCAGCCGGACCCCCAGGTCGCGCCAGGGGCCGAGCCGGTCGGCGCCCGCGTCCTCCGCGGCCATCGCATGCGCGCCGACCTGTCGGGGCGGCACCGGGGCCAGGTGTGACAGCGCACGCAGATCCGCCGCCGGCATCCGGTGGGTCAGGCTCAGGTTCCTCAACGGCGCGAGGGCCACCCGGCGGTTGCCGGAGAACACCTCCAGGGTCGCCTCGATCGGCACGTTCATCCGGGCCGAGGGAGCGGACGTCGCCTCGGCGACGGTCTTCACGCCCAGTTGCGCACGCCCGATGCCCACGGAGCGGCGCGAGTCGCTCGCGCCGAGACCGAGTCCCGCGGCCGCGCCGACGCTCTTCAACGGGCCCCCGCCCCCGTCGGGCTTCCCCGAACCGGCCAGGACCGCCTCGACTCCCCGGCTGTCGCTCTCGTCGTGCGCGGTGGCCCGCTGGGCGGCGGCGGAGGTGATGTACTCCATGTCCCGGCCGTCGGACGCGGACTCGACATAGCTGCCCCGCCCGGTCCTGCGGACGCGGAACAGCGCCCGGTAGGGCCGTTTGCGCCCGTCGAGCAGTTCGACGCCCACCCCGCCGTCCATCGCGCTCGACAGCAGGCCCGCCGAGCCGTCCCGGTCGAGCACCCGCAGCAGCCGCTGCACGTTGTCGTTGCGGTCCGCCAGCCGGGTCCGCGGCAGCAGCTCGTCGGCCAGGGAGGCTCCGAGGCGCCCCCGGACCGCCTCCAGCAGCGGCACGAAGTCGGGCAGGTCCTCGATCATGCCGAAGCCGAGGGGAAGCGACTCGGCCAGGCCGGGAACCGGGGCCGGGGGCACCAGCGGCGCGCTCCTCGGAGGCCCGCCGGAAGCCGAGGCCGCCGCCGCCTCCTTGCCGGCCTGTGTCGTCCCCGCGGGCCGTGAGGAGGTGCCGGACGTCCCGGACTCTCCCGACGTGCCCGCCGACGTCGTGCCCGGACCCGGGGCCGTGTCCTCGCGCCCCTGTTCGCCCGGTACCTTCAGCCCCGCCGCCCTCAGTTGACGCTCCGTCAGCCACACCGCCACCGCCCCCGGCACCGTACGGCCCCCGCGTGCCACGTAGGGGCCACCGCCCGTCACCGCGACCTCGGCGACCATCCGCACCACCAGATCGCACTGCACGAGATAGAGCGGGCTCTTGCGGGAGGTGTGGGCGTTGCGTTCCACGGTGCCGACGAGCGTGGACGCCGTCGTGTCGCCGCTGCCCAGGTTCCGGCCGGCCGCCACCCCTTCGGCGAGACGCCACTGCGCATCGTTCTCCGCGCCGGTCAGACCGCCCTGCACCGAGACGTGGTGACTCGTGCCCTCCTGCCCGGTGACCTGATGCCCGCCCAGCACGAAGGTCTCGGTGCCCGCCCCCGTGCCCTGATGGACGACCCGCCCACCGGTCAGCGCGAACCGCGTGCCGACCGCTCCGGTCAGCCCGGCCAGCCGCCGCGCGTGCCGCAGGTTCTGCACCACCCAGCCGGCCGAGACGGCCTGCCGCAGCGCCGCCGTGACCGCCTGCGGGCTGAACCGGTCCTCGATCGCGAGCCGCGGCGCGAGACCCTCCGTCTCCAGCGCGCGGTCCTCCCGCGCCGCCCTGTTGCGGGCGGCGGCCCGCGCCAGCAGCTCGAACGCCAGGTCCCGCACCGGCTGCCCGTCACCCACGGTCTCCACGAGCGTCCAGTCCCGCACGCCCCGCCGGCCGCCCAGCTGCCGCGACGCCAGGCCGGCCAGGTCACCGATGCCCGCCGCCGCGAACTCGGCGCGCGTGTCGCGGTGACCCGCCCTGCGGGCATCGGTCGCCTCGTCCAGGTGCCGCTTGGCATCGCCGTCCAGGGTGAACGCGGTCGGGGTGAGCAGACGCACGTCCTGCGCGTCGAGGGGCAGCGTCCCGACCCGTTCGGCGGCGGGCGCGTCCCGGCCCGGTGCACCGGGGGTCAGCGCGCGGGCCGCCTTGCGCTGCCGGGACGTCATGGTGACGTCGACGTTCAGACTCAACGCCCCGCCGAACACGCTCGCGTCCTCGGAGCCGTTGGTGAGGACGTCGGTGCGCAGGGTCGGCCCGGCCAGCCCGCGCCGGGTCGTCGTACGGCCCTTCTCGGCACGCGCCGACAGGGTCAGGGCGCCGGGCACCAGCCGGAACTGGCCGAGCGCCATACCGCCGACCGTACGCGAACTCGCCCGCCCGCTCTGGAGGTTGCTCGTCACGCCCGCGTGACTGCGGACGAGCCAGTCCTTGGTCTCACCCAGATGGCCGGTCTCCCGCAGCGCCCCGGTCACCCTCAGCTGCACGTCGTGCGCGTGGAAACGGGACTTGCGGCGCAGCCGCACCCGGATCCCGGACGACAGCAACTGGTCCTTGTTGACCCTCAGGTTGGTCTCCGACAGTACGGTCACCAGCTCGCGGTAGTTGCGCCGCTGGACCTCCGCCTCCTCCGGGCCGAGATCACGCGGCTGCTCCTCCTCGCCGAAGGCGGGAAGATACCCGGCGAGCCGGGCGTCGGTGGCGAACAGCCGTGTCACTGCCCGCATCATCGGCGCGGTGTCCAGCCGGCTGATCGCCACGCTGGAGCCCATCGCGCCGAACGGCAGGTGCCGCGTGTCGCGTTCGGCGGCGCCGTCCTCGCCCGCCCGCTCGTCGCCCTCCGCCAGGTCCCGCGCGGTCGCCGCGGCCTTCCCCTTCCCCTTTTGCCCGGCGTCCGTCCCGGCGCGTCCCGGACGGGTCACGAGCTCGCCGGCCGTCACGCCCTCGGGCAGCGGCAGCCCCAGTTCCTGCGCCTCGTCGGCCCGCAGCGAGACCCAGACCCGCATCGTGTGGTGCGCGGTACGGCCGCCGCCCCGCGCCCTGGTCAGGGGCGAGGTCGGGCCGGTGCCCTCGACGGTGAACAGCACGGTGCCCAGATACAGCACCTTCTCGCCGCGCACCTCCGCCCCCTGCCGGCTGGACACCGTCTGCTCGGCCACGCTGAACCGCGCCTTGCGCGCCCCGGCGACGGGCATGACCGTGCCGCGAACGGCTGCCGCGTTGCCGAGGACACCGAACCCCGCCGCCGGACCGACGCCCAGAGCGCCGCCGCGGCCCTTGCCCGCGGTGTCCGTCACCGCGTGCTGGGACTGCTGATGCGTGCGCAGCTGCGTCTTGCCGGTGCTCCACCCGGGGGCCAGCCCGGTGATCGCGGCCCGCATCCGGTAGGTGCCCGTGGTGGTGCCGTCCCTGCTGGTCAGGTCCTCGCCGACGATTCCGTCCCGCAACAGCCGGGGCAGGTCCTCCAGCACGGTCGCGGTCGCGGTGGCCTCGTACAGCCGGGCCCGGCCGGGCGCACCGGGCCAGGTCAGGGACGGATGCAGCGCGGAGGCGACGGCGTCGAAGAGCCCGCCGCCGCCCTGGTGCGGCGCGGCCTGATCCGAGACGGCCAGCGGGGCCATGGAATCCGCGAGCGACACGGCCCGGGCGGTCTCGGGAGCCACCGGTCGCGGACGGGGGACCGGCCCGGCCGTCACCGGCACCAGATGCTCCACCGGCACCCGCATCGTCAGGCCGCCGGACCCACCCGCGTGACGGGCCGAACGCTCGCCGTCCTTCATGATCCGTACGTGGTAGCGGACCCGGCGTGCCACCTCGACCGACCCCTTGTCGCTGCGCAGGACCCGTGGCTCCGCCGTGGTTCGCTGGGTGCGGGAGTCCCGTGACGACTGGAAGGGCTGGGCGTTGACGGTGGCCGCCCCGCCGACCCAGACACCGGGTGCGACCGGGGCCAGCCCGAACCCGGTGAAGGCCACGCCCTTCGAGGCGGAACCGCTCGCACTCTGCGCGACGGTGGCGGCCGTGTGGTGCTGCACGTCGATCTTGGTCGCCGCGCCCTCGCTGTCCGTCCCCTCGGTGGAGAAGACGCCGGGACGGTCGTCGTCGGCGGGCGAGACGCTCACCGTGACGTCGTAACGGTCCGTCCCCCGCACCCCGGTGACGGCGAAGGCCCGGCCACGCCCGAAGAAGGACTCGGGCCGCCCGGCGAGCTCCGCGGCGATCTCGGCGACCACACCGTCACGCCGGCCGACGGCATCGGACAGCGTGGTGGTGACGAACTCGTGGCCGGTGAGCCCGTACGCCGTGGACAGTCCCGCCGCCTCCATGTCCCGCAGATACGCCGGGAGTTCGAGCGCGTCGTCGCCGACCTCCTCGATGGCGGGCGGAACCAGCGGGGGCCTGCGACGGGCGGTCGACGGGCCGGCGCCGGTCAGGGCGGCGACGGTCGCCGCGTTGCCCGCCGTCTGCTGAAGCCCCAGCAGGGGGTTCGGACCGTTGCTCCGGCCCGCCGTCCGGATCGCCCGTGGGGACCGCTCCGGAGCCCTGCCCTGACGGTCGTCGCCCGCCTGCCGCTGTTCTCGCACGCGCGTCAGCGTAGGGACGCTCCGGCGGCCGCAAAGGCGTCGAGCGAAGTGTTCAACTGCCGTACGCCTGGCGGTCGTCGGGCGCCGGCCATGGGCGAGGGAGACGGCCCCGGACAGGGGGCCGCTCCCTCGCCGCGCGGACCGGGAGGGGCCCCGGAAGCCGGACGCGCACCCGACGTACGCCGGACGCCCGCAGCCCCTCGGTCCGCCCTTCGCGGTCAGTAGGTGTGGAGGGTGAGCCCGTAGCGGTTGAGGATCTCGTTCACCGGCTGGAACCACGTCTCGCCGCCGCTGGTGCAGTTCCCCCAGCCGCCGGAGGTGACGCCCTGGGCCTGGTCGCCGCTGATGAACGAGCCGCCGGAGTCGCCGCCTTCGGCGCACACGCTGGTCTTCGTCATCTGGTGCACCGCGCCCTGGCTGTAGTTGACGGTCTCGTTCTTCGCCAGCACCGTGCCGCAGTGCCAGTGCGTCGTCGAGCCGGACCGGCAGACGGAGGCGCCCACCGGTGCCTCGGCCGAGCCGCGCACCAGCTGGTCGGAGACCGTGCCCCAGCCGAGCACGACCGGCACCGTCCACCAGCCGCTGCCCACGTTGACCCAGGCGTAGTCGTTGTCGGGGAACGAGGAGCCCTGGAAGTTGCCGATGTACGAGCCGTCCCAGCCCCGCACGCCCGCACCGGCCTGGCCGCAGTGACCGGCGGTGACGAACCCGCCGTAGACGGAGAAGCCGATCGAACAGCGGACGTTGCCCGTGTAGTACGGGTCGCCGCCGACCGTTCCCGCCGCGAAGGTGCGCGGGGCCGCCGCGACCGTCTCGACGGTGACGGGCCCGGCGGCTCGGGCCTGTGTCAGGAACCGCTGGACATCGTTGTCGGATGCCTTGCCGCGGACGACCGTGACCACGACGCTGTTCGCCGCCGCGTCGACGTGCCAACCACCCACCGACGAGGGGGCGGAGAGCCGGTCGATGCGTGACTTCGCCGCGTCCAGCGCCCGTGCGCTGTGCTCGACGATCCGGACGCCGGCTCCCTCCGCGCGGATCGCCGCGCGTGTGGCCGGCGAGCTCGCCGAGGTGAGGGCCACCGTCAGACGCCCGTCGGCGGCGTCGAACCAGGAGCCCGCGTAGGCCGTCCCCGCAGTGCGGCGCGCCCTCGGTTCGAGGGCGGTGGCGTCCTGCTCGGCCTTCAACCGGGCGACCGCCTGCTCCTCGTCGAGCCCGAACTGCCGTTGCATGGCGTCGACGAGTGCGGCGGAGGCGGGGGCGGCGCCGGCGGCCGACGGGGAGGACGAGGCCTCGGCACCGCCCCCGCTCGCCGCCGCGGGAACCGTACCCGCGCCGCCGAGCCCGGCGAGCGTCAGGAGCGCGGCCAGACAGACGTGCTTGAACCTTGTGCGTCTCATGGGAGTTGCCCTTCGTCGTTCCAGTGAGTGGGGGTGGAACAGCGGATGGGTGAGAGCGCTCTCAGATGTGGCGCGGCAGAGCCTAGCCGGGCGTGGGTGCCAGGTCTAGGCCAATGCGAGCCCTGTTTCGGTCCCTTGATCGGCAGTGCGTGCCGGGCCGGTCCGTGATCGCAACTTCGCGCGGCGGTCTCGCAGTTGACCGGCCCGCCGCCCGACAGGCGACAGAAGCGCGACGAGACTTTTCCGATGCTTTCTCGCCGTGAGGAGAAGGGTCCTCGCTCCCCTCGCGTCGCGTTTGCCAGTCACCACCCACGGCGGGAGACTGGTGACATCAGCGTGACCGCGCCGCTGGAAACGGGGATGGCCGGTCCCTAAGCCTCTCCCGCTGCCGCCACACCAGCGGACACCCGCGGGATTGTCTGCGACCGGCCATGTTGAACGTCGAATCACCTTCCGCGTGTTGATGGTCGCGCGCCATGAACGGTGATCTGATAACAGCTGAGAAAAGCCGAGCAGGCCGTCGAAGCGATGATTGCTCCGCCGTCGGTCTCTCACTCGGGAGGTGTCCCATGAGCAGGACTCGTCCGATCAACTGCATCGTCCCTCCGTACATCCTCGAAAAACTCCTGGACAGCGAGAACACCGAGGTACGCAAGTCCGCCCTGGACACCCTGCTGGTCACTGCCCGCCTACAGGGTGAGCGAACGGTCCGGGCGTCCTTCTCCGGCGCGGCCGCCCCCGGTGACGGTCGGCGCACCGTCTTCGACTGCGAGCAGAGGGAATTCCTCGCCGACGCGGTCCTGGTCAGGCCGGAGGACGGCCCGGAGGCCGACGACCCGTCCGTCAACCGGGCGTTCGACGCCCTCGGACTGACGCGCGACTTCTACAAAGAGGTCTTCCAGCGCAATTCGATCGACGGCCACGGGATGCGCCTGGACGCATACGTCCACTACGGCTTCCAGGTCAACAACGCGTACTGGGACGGACGGCAGATGCTCTTCGGCGACGGGGACGGAAGGGAACTCGGTGACCTCACCAAATCCCAGACGGTTGCTTCTCACGAGATGGCGCACGGAGTGACCGATCACACCGCGGGATTCGAGTACCACAATCAGTCCGGGGCGCTGAACGAGTCGATGTCGGACGTCTTCGGGTCGCTGGTCGAGCAGTGGTCGCTGAAGCAGACCGCCGAGGAGGCGGACTGGCTGATCGGGGCCGAGGTGTGGACTCCGGGAATCGCCGGAGACGCCCTGCGATCGATGAAGAACCCGGGGCACGCCTTCGACAATCCGAAGTTCGGGAAGGACCCCCAGCCCGACCGCATGAGCAGATTCGTCCACATGCCCGACAACAAGCCCGGGGATTTCGGGGCTGTGCACTACAACTCCGGCATCCCGAACAAGGCGTTCTACCTGACGGCCGTGCGGATCGGCGAGTTCGCATACGGGGCCGCCGGAACCCTCTGGTATGAAGCGCTCAAGGCGTCCAGTGCCGAGGACGGGTTCCAGGACTTCGCCGGCACCACCTTCCACAAGGCCGGAGAACTGTTCGGCGCCGGCAGCCCCGAGCAGTCGGCCGTCCTGTCGGCCTGGCAGGAGGTGGAAGTCCCGATCACCGGCGTCCCGACCGGCGTCGCCCGGGTACGGAGCTTCGCGGTCAACGGGAACGGCGGCGCACGCCGGGAGGACGCCGCGGCGGCTCTCAACAGGCAGATCGGCACACTGAACGACAAGGTCACGGGGCTGGCCCAGGAAGTGGCCGCGCTGAAGGGCACCAGGTGACGGTGACTCTGGAGACCTACGGCGGGCTGGCCGCGGCGGCCCATCTCGGCCGCCCGCCCAAGGTGCTGGACGCGGATGCCCTGCCCGAGACGGCCGCGGCCGAACTGGGCCGACTTCTGGCGGCGGCCGTCTCGACGCCCGGCAAGGAGGACGACGGCCGGGCCAGGGACGCGATGAGCTACACGATCACCGTGCGGGACGGCGACCGCGTGACGGTTCTCGAACAGTCGGACGCCGCCATGACCCCCGCGTTCGCGGCCTTGCTGACGTGGCTCAAGAAGCATTTCGCGCAGGAGTGACGCGTGGCACCGGGCCGCCGGGGCGTCGGGCCGCCCGGTCGTCGGCAGCCCGGTGTGTGACGGCGCCGCCCGGCCCGGCGGAGTCGACGCGCCATGCGCGTTCGCACCCCCCGTACCCTGTCCCGCGTGTCGTCCTCCCGCCTGCAACGTGTCGCCGTCCTCGTGCTCGAGGGGGCCAAGCCGCTCGACGTCGGCATCCCCGCCCAGGTGTTCACGACCCGCGCGAGCATGCCCTACGAGGTGCGGGTGTGTGGCGCGGCGCCCGGGCTGGTGACCGGCGGCGACGGGCTGTCGTATCACGTGGCCCACGGTCTGGACGCGATCGAGTGGGCCGACGTCGTCTTTCTTCCCGGCTACCGCTTTCCGGACCTCGACGACCCGCCGCCGGAGGTCCTCGGCGCGCTGCTGGCCGCCCACGCCCGGGGTGCCCGGCTGGCCGCCATCTCCACGGGGGCCTTCGCGCTCGCGGCCACGGGCCTGCTCGACGGCAGACGCGCCACGACCCACTGGCACTACACCCGCGCACTGGCGGCGAAGCATCCGCTCGTCCAGGTCGACGAGAACGTCCTGTTCGTCGACGAGGGCACTGTGCTGACCTCGGCCGGTGCCGCCTCCGGGATCGACCTGTGCCTGCACATCCTGCGACGCGACCTCGGCGTGGCCGCCTCGAACCACGCGGCCCGACGGCTGGTCGCCGCGCCCTACCGAAGCGGCGGCCAGGCGCAGTACGTGCCGCGCAGCGTGCCGGAGCCGCTGGGGGAGCGGTTCGCCGCCACCCGTGAGTGGGCGCTGCACCGGCTCGACGAGCCTCTCACCCTCGAAGCGCTGGCCCGGCACGCGGCCGTCTCGGAACGCACCTTTTCGCGGCGCTTCGTCGAGGACACGGGGTACACGCCCATGCAGTGGGTGATGCGCGCCCGTATCGACATGGCACGTGAGCTGCTCGAACGCTCGGAGCGCGGCGTCGAGCAGATCGCCGGCGACGTCGGACTCGGCACGGGGGCGAACCTCCGTACGCACTTCCAGCAGATTCTCGGCACCACACCGAGCGAGTACCGGCGCACCTTCGCCAAGGGCGAGTAGCCGGGCGTGGCGAGCGTGGCGGGATCCTTTCGAACCATGGCGCTCACGCCTGGGGCGCGAAGAGGCGTCGCACGCGAGGCTGGTGGCGAACCGAAGGGACATCACTCATGACTCGCATCGCCGTCAACGGATTCGGCCGCATCGGACGCAACGTGCTGCGCGCACTCCTCGAGCGCGACAGCGACCTCGAGATCGTCGCCGTCAACGACCTCACGGAGCCCGCCGCCCTCGCGCGGCTGCTGGCCTTCGACTCGACGTCCGGCCGGCTGGGCCGCCCGGTCACCGTCGACGGCGATGTACTCGTCGTCGACGGCCGCCGCATCAAGGTGCTCGCCGAGCGCGAACCGGCGCAGCTGCCGTGGGCGGAGCTCGACGTCGACATCGTGCTGGAGGCGACCGGCCGGTTCACCTCCGCCAAGGCCGCCCGCGCACACCTCGACGCGGGCGCGAGGAAGGTCCTGGTCAGCGCGCCCTCGGACGGCGCGGACGTCACGCTGGCGTACGGCGTCAACACCGACGCCTACGACCCGGAGCTGCACACGATCGTCTCGAACGCCTCGTGCACGACCAACGCGCTCGCCCCGCTGGCCGCCGTACTCGACGACCTCGCCGGCATCGAGCACGGCTTCATGACGACGGTGCACGCCTACACGCAGGAGCAGAACCTCCAGGACGGTCCGCACCGCGACCCGCGCCGGGCCCGTGCCGCCGGCGTCAACATCGTGCCGACCACGACGGGCGCCGCCAAGGCGATCGGCCTCGTGCTGCCGAACCTCGAGGGCAAGCTGTCGGGTGACTCGATCCGGGTGCCGGTCCCGGTGGGTTCGATCGTCGAGCTCAACACGACCGTCGCCCGTGAGGTGACGCGGGAGGACGTGCTGGCGGCGTACCGCACCGCGGCCGAGGGCCCGCTCGCCGGCGTCCTGGAGTACTCGGAGGACGCGCTGGTGTCGTCCGACATCACCGGCAACCCGGCCTCGTCGATCTTCGACTCGGCCCTCACCCGCGTCGACGGCCGCCACGTCAAGGTCGTCGCCTGGTACGACAACGAGTGGGGCTTCTCCCACCGTGTGATCGACACCCTCGAACTGCTCGCCGCGCGCTGACCGTGGGCCTTGCCGGACCCGCCGACCGTCCGCGGATCGCTCCGCCGACGGGTCGGCGGGTCCGCCGGCATGGTCCCCCGGCCCTCGGGGGCCGCCCCGCGTGACCGGCGGAGTCCGGCGGCGAACAGCGGAGTCCGGCGTGCCCGAGGTCGTTCGGGAGGGCTCAGGACAGGCGCGTCGGCGCGCTGCCGGTGTCGGCGGCCAACGCGCGACGCAACCTGGCGTCATGCGCGCTGCCGGGCGCCGCGCTCAAAATGACGATCTTGAGGTCCGATTCGCCGTCCGTCAGGACATCGCAGTCCACTTCGACGGACCCGACCTCGGGATGCTCGATCGTCTTGTGGTCCTCGCGGTGGGCACCCACCGCGCCGCTCGCCCACAGCCGGGCGAACGTGGGATTGCCCGCGGTGAGCTCCCGGACCAGCCCACTCAGGCGTGAGTCGTCGGGGAAACGACCGGTGGCGCGGCGCAGGTCGGACACGATGGCGAGGTCCGAGTCGGCGCTGTTCATCACCGCCACCGGCCAGCGGGCGATGCGCACGGCGTCGGAACCGACCGGGAACCGCTCTCGGGCGAAGTTGCGCAGCTCGGGCGGTGCGGTCGACGGATCCCCGAGCAGCGCCGCCCACCCACGGTTCCACCAGATCAGCTGCCAGTCCGCGGCGAACACGGCGACCGCGACCTCTCCGAGCCGGTTCAGCACGCGCTGCACGCCCGGCGGAATGCCGTCGGGGATCAGGTCGTCGGGCGGGGGAACCAGCCCGGCCATGCGGTACAGGTGGTCGCGTTCGGGGACGGTCAGTCGCAGGGCGCGTGCCAGAGAGGCGACGACCTGGGCCGAGGGGGCCGTGGCCCGGCCCTGCTCCAGACGCACCACGTAGTCCACCGACACACCGGCGCGTTCGGCGAGTTCCTCGCGACGCAGCCCGGCCGCGCGCCGCGTCCGGCCCGACGGCAGGCCCACGGCCGACGGGGACAGCCGCTCTCGCCAGGCACGGATCGTCGCGCCCAGCCCAGCTCCCGCGTTCGTCGCCATGGCCCCATCCTGCCTCACCGCCTCACCGCCTCACCGCCTCACCGACCGTGGTCGTGGCTTGACCGCGGCGATCCTGGTACTCCCGTTCCTACGGTCGAAGCGTCCCTGGCCCGGCGCCGCCCTGGTGGGGACGATCGACTCATGACCACCACGTTCATCACCGGAGCCAACAAGGGTCTCGGCCACGAGACCGCCCGCCGCCTCATCGAGCTCGGTCACACCGTGATCCTGGGAGCCCGTGACCCGGAGCGGGGCGCCGCGGCCGCGGCGGCCCTGGGCGCGCGGTTCGTCCGTATCGACGTCACCGACGACGCCTCCGTCGCCGCCGCGGCGGCCGATGTGGCCGCGCACGAAGGCGTGCTCGACGTTCTGATCAACAACGCCGGCGTGACCGGCCCGCACCGTGAACCCGGCGAGCTGACGGGCGCGGACGCGCTCAGCGTTTTCGACGTCAACCTCTTCGGCGTGATCCGGACGACCACCGCCTTCCTCCCCCTGCTGCGCCGGTCGCCCGACCCGGTCGTCGTCAACGTCAGCAGCGGTCTGGGATCGCTCGCGTTCACTCACGACCCGTCCCGGGTCGAGTCCTCCGTCGTCGCCCCTCTCTACACCGCCTCCAAAGCCGCCCTCACCATGCTGACCACCCAGTACGCAAAGGGGCTGAAGGACATCCGCGTCAACGCCGCCGATCCCGGCTACACGGCCACCGATCTCAACGGCCACAGCGGCCCCCAGTCCGTCACCGAGGGCACCGACGCCATCGTCCGACTCGCCACCGAGGCGCCCGGCGCCGGCTCGGGACGCTTCATCGACCGCACCGGCCCGATCGACCCGCGCTGAGACCGTCGTCCGGCCGTCGGCGCGCGCGTGCCGCACCCCGAGAGCCATCGAACGCCCGCGTGGATGTGGGCGAAAGGGGGGAAGAGGGCCGCCGCTGAGAGCGGCCCTCTCCTCTCCTTCGTCAGTGCTTGCCGATGGCCTTGTTCATCTCGGCGATCTCGGCCGTCTGCGCCGCGATGATGTCGTCCGCCATGGACGTGGCGGGGCCGTACCTGCCCTTGCTCCGCTCGGTGGTGGCCATGGCCACGGCGCCCTCGTGGTGGGCGGTCATCATGGTCAGGAACATGGTGTCGAAGGCCGCGCCGGACGCCTTCTCCAGTTCGTCCATGTCCGAGCCGTCCATCATGCCGGGCATCCCGGACCCGGCCGAGTGGTCCATGCCGGGCATGGAGCCCGTGGAACCGTCCGACGCCGGGACGGGCTCGCCCCAGGACGTGAGCCAGCCGCTGAGGGTCCTGATCTCCGGGTCCTGCGCCTTCTCGATGCGCGAGGCGAGGTCCCTGACCTCGGCGGACGAGGCCCGGTCGGCGGCGAGTTCCGCCATGTCGAGGGCCTGCCGGTGGTGGGGGACCATGCCCTGCGCGAAGGACACGTCCTGGGCGTTGTGCGCTCCGGCCGTGGCGTCGGCACCCGCCGACGACGACGCGGTGCGGTGACCGCCCGCGTGGCCGGTGTCGCCGCCGTTGCCGCCGCACGCCACGAGGACGAGCACGGCGGTGACGGAGACGGCCGCGAGGGCGGCCCGGCGGTTCCGGGTATGGGTACGGGTACGGGTGTCGCGCATGCTGGAACTCCTGCTGTCTGTCCCGCGAGGTGCGGAAAGGGATCTGGACGTGCCGGGGCGCGTCGCGTCGCCGTACCGGTGACGCGACGCCGAACGGTGTCTAGATCCGCAGGAGTTGGAGTTCCGCCAGGGAGGGTGGCGCGCGTGCGCCGTCCGGGGCCCTGGTCACGTCCGAGCGGAGGTCGGCGGCGCGTACCGGGACGGTCACCGGGGCGGGAACGAGCGCGGGCAGGGACGGCGCACCGCTCACCCCGGCGGCAACACAGGTCGCGTCCGCGTGATGGAGGTGTCCTCCGCCGCAGTCCCCGCCGTCCCCCGCGCAGTCGTCATGAGCGCTGACCGAGACGGCCGTCATGTGCGGTGGCCCGCCGGCGTGTTCGTGGCCGGTGCCGCCAGGGGCCAGGGCGTGCATGGCCAGTATCCCGGCGAGCAGTCCGAGCACGAGCAGCGCCCGCCACCGCCGCACGGGCGGTCGCTCAAGCCGGCCCCGCTCACGACTCTGCATCGGGATCATCCTAGACGGACCCTGTGAGGGGCGCGTTCGAGGGTTGCGAGGCGACCCGGGGCGCTGTCACCGAAGGTGTGCGATCCCGTACAGTCCGCACCGCGTCAGTGCTCTCTCGCAGCCCGGCACAGCGGTTGACCAGGAGAAGAATCATGGAATCAGAAGCCGGTCACGGCTCCCTCTCGCTCGATTCCGGTACGGGACGACCGGTCCCGGAAGCCGAGTCGGAACTCGTGGAGCGGTGGCGCTCGGAGAGAGGCGAGCTGGTCGAGTTGCTGGCCCGGGTGCGCGAACGGTGCGGCGGTGTCGCCGCGTTCCGGATCGGGCCGTCTCCCACCGTGCTCGTCACCGACCCGTCGGCGGTCCAGCACGTCCTGGCCCGGCACCCGGAGCGGTACGTCAAGCGTTCCCACCGCGCGCGTCTGCTGATCGGCGACGGGGTCCTCGCCGCCACGGGTTCGGCGTGGAAGCGTCAACGTCGCCTGCTTCAGTCCCAGTTCACCGGGACCGGGATGCGCCGCTACGAACAGCGGATCACCGGCGCCGCCGGAACCACCGCCGAGCGCTGGGCCGGTCACGCCCGGACCGGGCAGAGCGTCGACGTCGGGCGGGAGATGCGTCGCTTCGCCCTGGACGCCATCTGGCGCTCCCTCACCGGGCACCCCCTCGATGACGCGACCGAGCGCGAACTGGACGCCGTGGCAGTCGTGGCGAACGCCCTTCCGACCCTGCCCGCCGATGCCTCCGACGCCCGGGACGCCGTCGCCACGGATCTCGCCCGGATCGACGCGGTCGCCCGGCACGCCATCGACGCCGCCAGAAACGGGTCGGCCGGCCCGGACGGCCCGGGTCTGCTGCAGGTTCTCACCGACGCCGGCACCGAGCATCCCGAGTACACCGACCAGCTGATCCGCGACGAGCTGGTCACCCTGCTCGCCGCCGGTCACGAGACCACCGCGACGACTCTGACCTGGCTGTATCTGCTGCTCGATCGGTACCCCGGCGCCCGCGAAGAGGCGCTCGCGGCCGGCGCCGAGGGCTCGCCGCAACGCCGTCAGGCCCTCCAGGCCCTGATCCACGAGACACTCCGGCTCTATCCGTCCGCGTGGATCCTGCCCCGTCACGCAGCCGAGGACGACATCCTCGCCGGGTACACCGTCGAGGCGGGCACCGACATCCTCGTCTGCCCGTACCTCACGCACCGCGATCCCGAACTCTGGCCGGATCCCGAGCACTTCGACCCACGGAGGTTCGTCACCCCGGGGGGTCGGCCCACGCACCCGGGCGCCTACTTCCCTTTCGGCATCGGTCCCCGTGCCTGCCTCGGCCTTCAGTTCGCGCTCCGCGAGTCGACCGTGCTGCTCGAACACCTGTTGCCGGTCCACACCCTGGTGTTCTCCTCCACTCCCACCAGGACGGCGTACGGAATGACCGTCCGTCCCGAGGGACCCGCTCTCGCGACCGTGATGGGTTGAGAACCTGCGGAGCGTCCCGGCTCCGCGGTGGTCAGGAGGCGGCCGTCCCGTGGCCGGTGCTCGTCCTGAGGTCCGCCGCGAGCGCGTCGAGCCACACCTCGATGTCGCTCAGGAGGGACAGGACTCGTGGCGGGGCCTCGGAGGACAGGGAGGGCGGCGGCGTCAGGCGGACACGGACGCCGCCCGGGGGGAAGTCGGCAGCCCGGACGATGGCTGTCTCCGCCTCCTCCCCGATGTGCCGGGCCCAGTGCAGGGCGGCGGCGGGCAGTTCGGGCGGCCGGTCCGTCCGGGGCAGCCAGTAGGCGCCGACCAGCACACGGGAGCCGAAGTTGAGCGCGGCGAGGTAGTCGGCCTCGGACTCCGGCACGGGTCCGGAGGGCTCGGTGCGGTACTGCGCATACGAGCCCTCCGCGATGCGTAGCCGGTGCAGGGTCAGCCGGACGGCCTGACGTGCGGCGTCGCCGTCCGCCGGGCCGTCACCGGTCGCGGCGGCGGTGGTGGCCCGCACCACGGGCGCGGCGGACCGGAGCAGTGCCGTCATGCTGCGCCGCGTCTCGGCGCGGGCCCCGAACGGCCAGGCGAGCACCCCGCACAGCAACCCGACCGCGCTCCCGGTCAGCACGTCCACGACACGCGTCTCCGCGAGCCGCCACGTCACGGGGGCGAGCTGCGCGAACGCCGTGGAGACGACCAGGGTGAACAGCCCTTGCGCCCACGCCGGCCCTTCCAGCGGGCCCACCGCGAAGCCGATCAGCATCATCGGCACGAGCAGGAACGCGTACACCTCGGTGGACGGCCCCGCGCCGATGAGGAGCAGTCCGGCGGCGAGCGCGCCGGCCATGGTCCCCACGACGGCCGCGCGGACGGCGGACCAGGTGGCTCCCGCCGTGGTCCGCCCGAGGGTCAGCACGGTCAGCAGTACCCAGAAGCCGTGCGACAGGTCGAGTGAGCCCGCCACCAGCCGGGCGAGTGCGAGACCGCACGCGCTGCGCAGCGCGTTCTGGAAGACGACGGATCGCCGCGTCAGATTCCCGGCGAGCCGGACCGTGAACAGACGGACGGTCGGTGTCCACGCGTACCAGAACTGCTCCCGGGGCAGGCCGTGCACCGGTCGGCGGCCGTCGAGCGCCAGGGCGACGGCCGTGCGCACGGTCACGGCGGACACCGCGATCGTCAGCACCGTCGACTGCCGCCGCAGAACGGGGTGCGGGCGGGCGACCCGCGCGGTGGGGTCACCGTCGCGTGCGGTCAGGAACTGGGCGATCATCTCCTCGATCAGTTCGGGCCCGGCCGCCGGGCGCCTCCGGCGCAGCGCGCCGGCCGTTTCGGCGCACGCCGCCGCGGTGCCGCTCAGCAGATTCCGCGAGGCCAGGTCCGAGGGAGCGGGGCCGGCCTCGGTGAGGGCGGCCAACTGGTCGACGAGCCGTCGGGTCGCGGATCCCGCCTGTGCGAGCGCTCGGTCCGCCCTGCCCGCTCCGGTCGGGCGGGCACCGGGAGGCTGCCGCGAGAAGCGCAGGTCCCGGCCTGCCGCCCTCAGGCGTGCGGCCGGACCGGGTTCCGAGCCGTGGGTACGGATCAGGGAGCGGGCGGCGTGGGCCGCGAGGTCCAGGGTGTCGGCGATCCGGTCGCGGTACGACGGATCCGGCGCATCGGGAAGCACCACCACCTCGCACAGGACGAGCAGCGCCCCGCCGACGGCGACGCCGAGCAGTCGCTGGGGCAGCGTTCCGGGGGCGAACGGCGGGAAACAGGCGAGGATGTAGAACAGCTGGAGCCCGGGGACGGTGCCGGCCAGGCGCGGCCCGCACACCGAGCCGAACATCAGCCCGAACCCGACGGCGAGCATGCCCGCCACGGCCGACCAGGTCTGGACGGCGAGGGCCGTGCCCGCGGCGGTGAGGGCCGCGGCGGCGGGCAGGGCACGCAGCACGGTCGCCGCCCGTCGGCGACCGGATCCCGGCACCGGCGAGAGGACGCCGAACGCGATGGGCGTGAACAGGGCGTAGACCGCGGTCACGGGCTCATCGAGGATGTACGCGGCCGGATAGAACCCGGCCGCCGCGGCGACCGTGACACGCGTCGCACGCCGGCCGGCCCGGACGGATTCGGCGAGCGACGGCCGCTTGGGCATCAGCGCTCCTCTCCGCGCGCCACCCGAGGATCATCCGCGGCTTTCAGTGTCGCGCGGGTCGGGAGCTCACGCAGGTGGGCGACGCCGCGCCCCGCGCATCGCTGCTGGTCCCCGCGCTTCGGGACGCTCGCCTACGGGTGCATGGCTGTGAGGTTTGCACCGAAAGCTCAGGCGCGGGGCACGTACGCCCCGCGCTCAGGCCCTTCCGTGGGGCAGGGGAGGGCCGTCGGTGGCCTTCCCGGAGGGAGTGGAGATCGACCGGCCCGCTCCGGGGTATGCGGGAGGGAACCCGAGGACCAGAACCCGAGGACCAGAGGATCAGAGGACCGAGGACCGAGGACCCGAGGACCGAGGAAAGGAACACCGTGACGACGTACGTGATCACCGTGCCCGGCACTTTCACCGCCGGGGTCGAGGACGAGACGCGCACGCGGCTGAGCCGCGCCCTGCGCCCCGCCGATCCGCACCGCACGCGGATGGGCAGCGCGCAGGACCTGGACCCGCTCACCGTGAACGAGGACGACACGTTCACGATCCGGCTCGCCGTCGAGGCGGACAGCGGTCCTCTCGCGGAGGAGGACGCCCGCAGGCTCGCGGATTCCGCCCTGCACGCCGCCGGACTGGACGACAGCAGCGCGCCGCTGGGGCCGGCGGTGGTCACCGGTATCGATTCCGACGTGTGAGCGGTCGGCGCGGGGCGGAGCCGGGGCGCGGCCCCGCCCCGCGCGGACCGGGCGAAGGCGAACCGCGCCGGACGTCCACGACCGACCCCGGCGCACCGACCACCGACCACCGATCATCGATCACGGCGCACGATCAGGGCCCACGATGTCCGCCCATGATCACGGCCCACGGTCACGGCACACTGTGCGCCGCTCACCGCTCACCGCTCACCGCTCGCCTTCGTCGGTCAGTGGCCGCCACGCCCGTGTGTCAGGCGCTGCCACACCGCTCCCGCCATGGCTACCTCGCCCTTGGCGTTGGGGTGCGCGGGAGCCGCGGGGGACGCGGGCTGCAACGGTTCGATCCACCGCTCGGCCGGGGACTTGCACATGTCGTGGCCGATGGTCGGGCCGTACGTGTCGACGTACTCGGCGTGGTTCCAGCGCGCCACCAGTCGCAGCATCTGGTTGAGCCGCTTGCCGGTGTCGCGGAGGTAGGGGAAGTCCTGCGTCGCGAAGGGCACCGAGGGCGCGCAGCCGCTGCCGTCGTCGGGCAGCAGGTCCGGGTACCCGACGACGAGGATCCGGGCGTGCGGGGCCCGGGCGTGCACGGCCTGGAGGACCCGGGCGACCTTGGGGGCGGTCTTGACCGTCGCGACCGTGAGCTGGTCGACGCCCGAGGCGTTGTAGTGGCGCCGGCAGGGGTCTCCGGTCGGGTCCTGCGCGGCCAGTTGGGCGCAGGTGCCGATGATGGAGCCGAAACCGATGTCGTTGCCGCCGATCTGGACGGTCACGATGTCGGTGTTCCGCCCCACCGCGTCGAGTTGGGGGCCGTTGGTGCCCTGCGCCTTCCACATGTGCTCGGTGGTCGCACCGGCGCAGCTGACGTCCTTGAACGTGGCCGTCCGGAGCCGATCCGCGACGATCGACGGGTAATTGTGGTCGGAGCGGGCGCAGTTGGCGTCCACCTGCCGAGGGATGAGCGGCCCGGAGGTGTAGGAGTCGCCGAGCGCCACGTACCGGCTGCCGCCACCGCCATCGCCACCGCCGTGTGCCGCGGCCGGTGCCGCGGAGGCGGCGACCAGGGCACAACTGCCCAGTGCGGCCAGGAAGGTGACGCCCTTTCGGCCGTGACCGGCCGGTCTTCCCGTGCGTACGTCGCGCTGCATCGAGTTCCTCCCCCTTGAAGCCCACGCCCTGTCGACGACGCCGTCCCGTACGGTCGGCTCATCGTTCGACTGGGCTTGTATACCGCCCGGTAGGTCACCGGGGCCAGAGCCGGGAGCGAACGTGTTGGGGCAGGAAGCGGGGGCGGCCGCGTCCGCGACGGGGGGGCCGCGCCGGTCGTCCTCCGCCCCTCGTCAGGCGCGGACGCCGCGCAGCAGGTTGGTGATCAGGCTCGTCGCGAACTCCTCGGTGACGGGCAGGTTGGGCATCAGCAGGCGGTGGTAGCAGGCGCCCCACAGTTGGTCCACCAGGACCTCGGGATCGACGTCGCCGCGCAGCTGGCCCTCTGTCTGCGCCCGCCGCATCCTCCGTACCGCCAGTTCCCGCCGCGGGCCCGAGTAACGTTCCAGCAGGGCGGCGGACAGCTCGGGATCGGTCTGCGCCTGGCCGATGAGCTCGGCGATCACCCGCCCCGCCGGGGTCTCGGTGACGGTCCGTACGAAGGCGTGGAGCTGCGCGGTGAGGTCGGCCTCGAGGTCGTCGCCGTCCGGGAAGGCGAGCGCGGACTCCACGACGTGGAAGTAGCCGTCGAGAGCGAGCGCGCCTTTGGACGGCCACCATTTGTAGATCGTCGTCTTGCTGACTCCCGCGCGCTCGGCCACCGCCTCGATGGTGAAGGTGGCCATCCCCCTGTCGAGGAGCAGACCGCCGGCCGCGTCGAGGACGTCCGCGCGCACCTCGTCGGCGGGGCGCCGGCCGCGACCGCGCCGTGGTCCGGGGGCGGCTTCGGGCTCCGACCGTTTCTGCATGGTGCCGACCTCCAGGCATCGTCCGACACGCCACAGCCTGACATATGGACGGAGCGTTCACCACGTGGTTATATGAACACAGCGTTCATAAACAAACTGGAGGCAGCATCATGTCCGAGACCACACGCGTCGCACTCGTCACCGGCGCTTCCGGGGGGATCGGCCGGGCCGTGGCCCGACGGCTCGCGGCCGAGGGCATGGCCGTGGGTGTGCACTACGCGGGCAACAAGGCGGCGGCGCAGGAGACCGTCGCCGCCGTCGAGGCGGCCGGCGGCAGGGCGGTCGCGGTCGCCGGCGACGTCGCGGACGAGGGAGCCATGGCCGAGGCCTTCTCCGTGGTGGAGGGGGTGTTCGGTGGGATCGACGTCGTGGTGCACACCGCCGGCGTGATGACCCTCGCGCCGGTCGCCACGTTCGATCTCGACGCCTTCGACAAGCTGATGCGGACCAACGTCCGTGGCACCTTCGTCGTGGCCCGCGAGGCCGCGCGCCGCGTCCGCGACGGCGGGGCGGTGGTCACCTTCTCCACCTCCGTGACCCGGCTCGCCTTCCCCGGGTACGCGGCCTACGCGGCGAGCAAGGGCGCCGTCGAGGCCATGACGCTGGTGCTGGCCCGCGAGATGCGCGGTCGGGACGTCACCGTCAACGCCGTCGCGCCCGGCCCGACCGCCACCCCGCTCTTCCTCGAGGGCAAGGACCAGGAGTCGATCGACCGCCTCGCGGCGCAGCCCCCGCTGGAACGGCTCGGCACCCCCGAGGACATCGCCGAGACGGTGGCCTTCCTGGCAGGCCCGGGACGGTGGGTCAACGGACAGGTCCTGTTCGCGAACGGCGGCATCGCCTGAGCCGCGATTCACCCCGCTCGTCGGGCACTTCGAGCCCACAGCGGAGGTGGGGAGGGCATCACCCCGGAAAAAAATACCAAACGCGCGGTTTACTAGCAGATCACCGGTGGGATGCTCTCCACGTTTCGGACGAGCGGGCCCGGTCCCGCGTCGTCCTGTCGGGGTGGAGGGAGGGAGACCTGATGGTCATGCAGGCGCGAGCGGCGCTCACACGTCAGTCACTTGTCCGAGCGGCTGCCGAGTTGTTCGCCGCCGAGGGGTACGCGCGGGCTTCCCTTCCCGTCATCAGCGAGCGGGCCGGTGTGAGTACCGGCGCCCTGCACTTCCATTTCGCCAGCAAGAACGATCTCGCCGGTGAGGTGGAGAGGGCCGCGGCGGACTCCGTGGAGGAACTGGCGCGACGATGTGGCAGCACGGCGGACACGGTGTTGCAGTCCCTCGTGCACACCGCGTGCAGCCTGCTCATGGCCGTGGTCACCGATCCCGTGATCAGGGCGGGGTTCCGGCTGAGCTGTGATCCGTCCCGTAAGAACGGGGCGCAGATGCTGCAGTGGTGGCGGACGTGGGTGCACGACCTGATCGTCCGGGCGCAGCACGAGGGAGAGCTCGCGCAGGACGTCTCGGTCGACGCCGCGACGACCGTGATCGTGGCGGCGACGGCGGGGTTCGAGGTGCTGGGCGCGGTGGATCGCGACTGGCTCTCCGTGGACCGCGTGACGCAGTTGTGGACCTTCCTCCTGCCATGGCTGGCGGGCTCGCCGGTTCCTGCCTCGCGGCTCTCGGGGGTCGGGGAGGCCCTGGACGAACTCCCCGAGTAGCCGATGGCCCGTGCCGTGCGGGACGGCACGAGGTTCGGCGAGCACGGGAGGGCCTCGGGAATTCACCCGGAGTCACTCAAGGCGAACTCGACCTTCCGTCGTCACCGACGGGCAGGGTCCGCAGGAAGTCCCTGCCCTTCGGGGCGAGTCCCGCGGCGAAGCGGGTCAGGGCGGTGGAGCGGTCGGCGTCCGTGTCCAGTTCGGCGTGCGTGCGGCGGGCGGTGAGACCCGGTGCGTCCTGGGCGGGGGAGTGGACACAGCCCCGGTCGGCGTATGCGCGGGTGACCGCGCCCTTGGCGTGCGGGCGCGTCAGGATCGTCGTCACCGTCGTGCGGGCCAGGTCCGCTCCGAGTGCCGGCCGCGCGGCGGCCGGGGTGAGCGGTCCGTCGGCGGCCCGGAGCGCGGCCAGGACGCCCGCCTCCGGCGCGGCGTACGGAAGAACCCGACCGACCTGCCGCCCGGTCGGCGACCGGCCGGCCGTGTGGGCGACCGGCTTCTTCCGGCGGGCGGGGGCGTGAAGGGGGCGTGCGGGGGCCGAGGTCAGCGAAGGTGGACGGCGGGTGCGCCCTCGGTGTGCTGTCGCCTCTTCGCGTCGATGGCGGCCGCGGTGACCGCCGGCGCGGCGGGGAACATGACCGCGGTGATGGCGAAGGCCGCGGTGTAGCCGTGGGTCAGAGCCCCGCTCGCCTTCCGGACCAGGGCCGAGTCCCCGACGGCCAGGCCCCGGTAGAGGGCCGAGGCCGCCTCGGGGAGCCGGTCGGCGGCGGCGTTCGTGGAGACGGTCGACAGGACGGCGAGACCGAGCGCGCCGCCGATCTGCTGGGCGGTGTTCAGCAGCGCGGAGGCGATGCCCGTCTCCTGATGCTCGACGGCGTGGACCGCGCCGTGGGTCATCGGCACGAAGCTCATGCCGAGCGCTCAACGGACCTGCGGAAACCAGCTGTTGGGAGGTGATTTTCCGTACGTGATGTGGTCGAGGAGAACTTCGCCGGAGGGGTGCGTCGCTCACACTGTTCCGGCTTTTGCAAATCAAGCAGAACGCCGCTTTTCCGTTCCGGACGGACCTCTGGGGTTTCTTGTGCCGACCACGGGTGGACCGAGCCTGAAAGGCTTTGCCTCCCCCGCCTGCCGTGAGGCTGCGGGGGCCTTGACCTCGGGTGGGCGCTCCACGATGCTTCGTTGCGGCACGTGAGATGCGTGTCGTCATAAGCAACATCCACTGAGGTCTCGTACCTAGCCGAGGAGTGGCCATGACGCACCAGGTCCGTGCTGTCGTCGCGCGGGGCAAGGGTGCCCCCGTCAGCCTGGAAACGATCATCGTGCCGGATCCCGGACCGGGCGAGGCGCTGGTGAAGATCGAAGCCTGCGGGGTCTGCCACACGGATCTGCACTACCGCGAGGGCGGCATCAACGACGACTTCCCCTTCCTGCTGGGGCACGAGGCCGCGGGTGTCGTGGAGTCGGTGGGGGAGGGCGTCACGGATGTGGCACCCGGCGACTTCGTCATCCTCAACTGGCGAGCGGTGTGCGGCCGGTGCCGTGCCTGCCGGCGCGGACGGCCCTGGTACTGCTTCGACACCCACAACGCCCGGCAGAAGATGACCCTCGCCTCGACCGGAGAGGAACTGTCCCCGGCGCTCGGCATCGGCGCGTTCGCGGAGAAGACACTGGTGGCCGCCGGGCAGTGCACCAAGGTCGACCGGGCCGTGTCGGCGGCCGCCGCGGGACTGCTCGGCTGCGGCGTGATGGCGGGCATCGGCGCCGCCATCAACACCGGGAACGTCGGACGCGGTGACAGCGTGGCCGTCATCGGCTGCGGCGGTGTCGGTGACGCGGCGGTCGTCGGATCCCGGCTGGCGGGCGCGGCGAAGATCATCGCGGTGGACATCGACGACCGGAAGCTGGCCACGGCCAGGACCCTGGGCGCGACGCACACCGTCAACTCCCGGGAGACCGACCCGGTCGAGGCGATCCGCGAGCTGACCGGCGGCTTCGGCGCCGACGTCGTCATCGAGGCGGTGGGCCGCCCCGAGACGTACCGGCAGGCGTTCTACGCCCGCGACCTCGCCGGCACGGTCGTCCTGGTCGGCGTGCCGACCCCGGAGATGAAGCTGGAGCTGCCGTTGCTGGACGTGTTCGGGCGCGGCGGCTCGCTGAAGTCGTCGTGGTACGGGGACTGCCTGCCCTCCCGCGACTTCCCGATGCTCGTCGACCTCTGTCTGCAGGGACGGCTGGATCTGGACGCCTTCGTCACGGAGACCATCGGGCTGGACGAGGTGGAGAAGGCGTTCGGCCGGATGCACGGTGGCGAGGTCCTGCGTTCGGTGGTGCTCCTCTGATGGCCGGGGTGCGCATCGAACACCTGGTCACCTCGGGGACGTTCGCGCTGGACGGCGGCACCTGGGAGGTCGAGAACAACGTGTGGATCATCGGCGACGACGAGGAGGTGATCGTCGTCGACGCCGCGCACGACGCCGGGGCCATCGCCGAGGCGCTCGGCGGACGCACCCTGCGGGCCATCGTGTGCACCCACGCCCACAATGACCACATCGACGCCGCGCCCGCCCTCGCCGCGCTCACCGGCGCCCCGGTCCTGCTCCATCCCGACGACCTGCCGCTGTGGAAGCAGACCCACCCCGACCGCGCGCCCGACGGTGAACTGGCCGAGGGGCAGGTCCTCGACATCGCCGGCGTCGCCCTGACCGTGCTGCACACCCCCGGCCACGCCCCCGGCGCGGTCTGCCTGTACGCGCCGGCGCTGACGGCGCTCTTCGGCGGCGACACGCTCTTCGCGGGCGGGCCGGGGGCGACAGGCAGGTCGTACAGCGACTTCCCCACCATCGTCGACTCGATCCGCGACCGGCTGCTCACGCTGCCCCGCGACACCGTCGTGTACACCGGTCACGGGAAGACGACCACCGTCGCCGCCGAGGCTCCGCACCTTCAGGAGTGGATCGACCGGGGCTTCTGACCGTCCGGCAGGCACACGGGGCCGCGCGCCCGTTTCCCCACCCGTCACAGGGTGAGGAGGCGGGCCGCCTTCATGTCGTCACTCCCCTGTACCGACAGGGGGGCGGCCGGCCCCTGACGTCTCGTATTGCGCATCATCATGCGTATAGCGCAACTCCGAGCGCCGAGTTGTACGGCTTGTGAATGCCTTGACAAGGATTCGGGCCGACTCCAGACTGATGTTGCGCTTACCGCAATCCGTTTCGTCATACGCACCGAGGTGTCATGAAGATTCCCGCGTGCCGTCTCGCGGATCTCCCGCGAGGTGAGGCCTTCCGGCTCGACATCGATCCGCCGGTCTCGGTGTTCCATACCGACGACGGCGAGCTCTTCGCCATCGACGACACCTGCACCCACCAGGACGCCTCGCTCGCCGACGGCTGGCTGGAGGGCTGCGAGGTGGAATGCCCGCTGCATGCCTCGAAGTTCGACCTGCGCACCGGCGCCGTCGACGCCCCGCCGGCCAAGCTCCCGGTGCGCACGCACGAGGTCGTCCTCGAGGACGGCGTGGTCCACGTCCGGGTGTCGACGGACGCCCCCAACCTGCCGCCCTGCGTCGCGTCCCGGCTCACCGGGGGTTCCGCGTGAGGACCGTGGCCGTGGTGGGCGCCTCGCTCGCCGGACTCTCGGCGGCGCGCTCGCTGAGGAAGCAGGGCTACGACGGACGGCTCGTCGTCATCGGCGACGAGCTCCATCGCCCCTACGACCGGCCGCCGCTGTCCAAGGAGTTCCTGGCCGGCACGCTCGGCGAGGCGGATCTCGCACTGGAGTCGCGGGACGAGGACCTGGGCGCCGAGTGGCTGCTCGGCGTACGAGCCACCGGCCTGGACCGCACCGGCCGTACCGTGCGGCTCGCCGACGGACGGGAGGTCCGCGCCGACGGCCTCGTCGTCGCGACCGGCGCCGCCGCGCGCACGCTGCCCGGGACCGAGGGCCTGGCCGGGGTGCACGTCCTGCGCACCCTGGACGACGCCCGCGCCCTGCGTGACGAACTGGGCCGCGGCGGACGGCTGGTGGTGATCGGCGGCGGCTTCATCGGTGCGGAGGTGGCCTCCACCGCCTACGCCCTGGGGCTCGAAGTGACGGTCGTGGAGGCGGCCCCGACGCCCCTGGCGGGGCCGCTCGGTGCGGCCATGGGCGGCATCGTCTCCGGCCTGCACACGGACCACGGCGTACGGCTGCTGTGCGGAGTGGGCGTCAAGGGGCTCGGCGGGAAGCGGGCCGTGGACGCCGTCCTGCTCGACGACGGCCGCAGCGTCCCGGCCGACCTCGTCGTCGTGGGCGTGGGTGCCCGCCCGTGCGTGGAGTGGCTGGAGGGCTCCGGCGTCGAGCTCGACAACGGCGTCAAGTGCGGCGCCGACGGCCGCACCGGCCTGGCCGGGGTGGTCGCGGTCGGCGACTGCGCCAACTGGTACGACCCCCGCGCCGGTGCCCACCGCCGCGTCGAGCACTGGACCGGCGCGCGGGAGCGCCCCGACGCCGCCGTCGCCGCGCTGCTGGCGGGGGGCGCGGTGGCGCCGGGTCCGCCCAGGCCGCCGTACTTCTGGTCCGACCAGTACGGCGTCAGGATCCAGTTCGCCGGTCATGCGGCCGGCGCCGACAGTGTGACCGTCGAGGAAGGCGCCGTGGACGAGCGCAACGTCCTGGCCGTCTACCGGCGCGCCGGAGATCCGGTCGCGGTGCTCGGCATGAACCAGCCCCGGCTGTTCATGCGCTGGCGCAAGCAGCTCGCCGCCGCGACGTCTTGACACCACGCCCGCGGCATTTCATGCTGCGGTTGCGTATTGCACGCAGTGTTGCCTCATGCACAACGCGGGAGTCGCTCTTCCCGGCGCGTGAATGTCCCCTCCCTGACGTCTCCCGAGGAGTGACCTGTGACCTCGACCGGACTGCCGGACAGCCTGATCGCCACCCTCCCCGGCTCCTCCTACACGGATGCGGCGGTCTTCGCCCAGGAGCAGGAGCACATATTCGAGACCATGTGGTTCTGCGTCGCACGCGCCTCCGAGCTGGCGAAGCCCGGCGCCTTCCGCACGGTCGACGTGGGCCGCGAGAGCATCCTCGTCACCCGCGCGCGGGACAACACCGTCCGCGCCTACTTCAATGTGTGCCGGCATCGCGGGGCCAGACTCCGCACCGAGGAGACGGGCGAAGTGAAGCGGGCCTTCCAGTGCCCGTACCACGCCTGGACGTACGACCTGAACGGCAAGCTCGTCGCGGCGCCCAACCTCACCAAGATGCCCGACGTCGGGCGCACCGAGTACGGTCTGGCCCCCGTCGCCGTCCGGGAATGGCTCGGCTACGTCTGGGTCTGCCTCGCGGAGGACCCGCCGTCCTTCGAGGAGGCCGTCGTCGGCGATGTCGTCGCCCGGCTCGGCGACGTGGAGTCGATCGAGCGCTACGGCATCGAGAGCCTCTCGGTCGGCCGACGCATCGTCTACGACGTGAAGGCGAACTGGAAGCTCGTCATCGAGAACTTCATGGAGTGCTACCACTGCGCCACCATCCACCCCGAACTCACCGAGGTGCTCCCCGAGTTCGCCGACGGGTACGCCGCGCAGTACTACGTCGGGCACGGCGCCGAGTTCGGCGAGGAGGTCCGGGGCTTCACCGTGGACGGCTCCGAAGGGCTGGACCGCATTCCCGGGGTGGCGCAGGACCAGGACCGCCGCTACTACGCGATCACCGTCAGGCCGCAGGTCTTCGTCAACCTCGTCCCCGACCATGTGATCTTCCACCGGATGTACCCGGTGGCCGTCGACCGCACGATCGTCGAGTGCGACTGGCTCTACCTCCCGCACGTCGTCGAGAGCGGCAAGGACGTCAGCCGGTCCGTGGAACTCTTCGACCGGGTCAACCGGCAGGACTTCGACGCGTGCGAGCGCACCCAGCCCGGGATGAGCTCCCGCATGTACGCCAAGGGCGGGGTGCTGGTGCCCAGCGAGCACCACATCGGCGCTTTCCACGACTGGGTGAACGAGCGCCTGGGTGCCCGCCCGCGGTAGCCGGGCCGCTCAGCCCAGATAGCCCATCCGGTGACTGATCTCCTCGGCGCCCTTGAGCAGCACCGGGGAGAGCTCGTGCAGACGCTCCTCGGTGAACCGGTACGCGGGCCCCGAGGCACTCAGCGCCGCGATGACCTCGCCGTCGCGGTTGCGGACCGGAGCGGCCATGGCGTGCAGGCCGATCTCCAGCTCCTCCAGGGTCCAGGCGTAGCCGCGCTCCCGGGCCTCGGCGAGGTTCTTCTCGATCTTGGTCTTGGCCGTGATGGTGTGCGGGGTGACCTTCTTCAACCCGGTCTCCGTCAGCAGCGCGGCGCGCTCCTTGGCGGGGAGGTAAGCCAGCAGGATCTTGCCGCTGGAGGTGGCGTGCAACGGGGTCAGCTGGCCGACCCAGTTGTGCGCGGTGATGGCCCCGGGGCCGCGCACCTGGTAGAGGTTGATCGCGTAGTGCTCCTGCATGACGGCGATGTTGACCGTCTCGCCGATCTCCTCTGCGAGGCGCTCGCAGACGGGGCGGCCCTGCTGGGTGATGTCGATGCGTCCGGTCACCGCACCGGCCAGCCGCACGATGCCGAAGCCCAGTCGGTACTTGCCGCGCTCGCCCGCCTGCTCCACCAGACCGCGCGCCTCCAAGGCGCCGAGCAGACGAAACGCGGTGGATTTGTGAACATCGATCTCGGCGGCCACTTCACTGACGCCCGCCTCGCCGCGCTGGGCGAGAATCTCCAGGACGCTGATGGCTCGGTCGACCGACTGCACTCCGCCGGCCTGCGAACTTGTCGTTTCGGTGTCTTGGCTGTGGTTGCTCACGACACAACTATACGCGCAGTAAACAACACGACGGCAAGCAGCGAAGCCGAAACGAAGACCTTGCAAGTTGCGCGGTTCGCAACCTGGTGCGCATGACGCTACCTCCATTACCATGCCTCGCGTATCTACGGCGCGAGCGAGACGAGGCATCATGGCTCCCCTGCACTACGACTTCGTCATCGTCGGCGGCGGATCGGCCGGCAGCGCACTGGCGAACAGGCTCTCCGCCGACCCGGCGAACCGGGTGCTGGTCCTCGAGGCCGGTCGCTCCGACTATCCGTGGGATGTCTTCATCCACATGCCCGCGGCGCTGACGTACCCGATCGGCAGCCGGTTCTACGACTGGAAGTACGAGTCCGAGCCCGAGCCCCACATGGGAGGCCGGCGCGTCTACCACGCGCGCGGCAAGGTGCTGGGCGGCTCCAGCAGCATCAACGGCATGATCTTCCAGCGCGGCAACCCGATGGACTACGAGCGCTGGGCGGCCGACCCCGGGATGGAGACCTGGGACTACGCGCACTGTCTGCCGTACTTCCGGCGCATGGAGAACTGCCTCGCAGCCGACCCGGACGACGAGTTCCGCGGCCACGACGGACCCCTCGTCCTCGAACGCGGCCCCGCGACCAACCCGCTCTTCGGCGCCTTCCTCGAGGCCACCCGGGAAGCGGGTTACGCACCCACCGACGACGTCAACGGCTTCCGGCAGGAAGGGTTCGCCAAGTTCGACCGCAACGTCCACCGCGGGCGGCGCCTGTCGGCCTCGAAGGCGTACCTCAAGCCCGTCAGGAAGCGGCCCAACCTCACCGTCAGGACCCGCACCCTCGTCACGCGGGTGCTCTTCGAGGGCAAGCGGGCCGTCGGCGTCGAGTACCGGCGCGGCAAGGGCGCGCCCCGGCAGGTCCGCGCCGCGGAGGTCATCCTGTGCGGCGGCGCGATCAACTCGCCGCAGCTGCTCCAGCTCTCCGGCGTCGGCAACGCGCAGGAGTTGAGCGCCCTCGGCGTCGACGTCGTCCACGACCTGCCGGGCGTCGGCGAGAACATGCAGGACCACCTCGAGGTCTACGTCCAGTACGCGTGCAAGCAGCCGGTCTCCATGCAGCCGTACATGGCCAAGTGGCGCGCCCCCTTCATCGGGCTCCAGTGGCTCTTCCGCAAGGGGCCGGCCGCGACCAACCACTTCGAGGCCGGCGGCTTCGCCCGCAGCAACGAGGACGTCGACTACCCCAACCTGATGTTCCACTTCCTGCCGATCGCGGTCCGCTACGACGGCTCCTCGCCGGCCGGCGGCCACGGCTACCAGGTGCACGTGGGCCCCATGTACTCCGACGCCATCGGCTCCGTGAAGATCAAGAGCAAGGACCCGCGCGAGCACCCGGCGCTGCGCTTCAACTACCTCTCCACCGAGCAGGACCGCCGCGAGTGGGTCGAGGCGATCCGGGTGGCCCGCGACATCCTCGACCAGCCCGCGCTCGCCCCGTACAACGACGGGGAGGTCTCGCCCGGCCGGGAGGTGGAGTCGGACGAGGAGATCCTCGCCTGGGTCGCGAAGGAGGGCGAGACCGCCCTGCACCCGTCCTGTACGTGCAAGATGGGCACCGACGAGATGTCCGTCGTCGATCCCACCAGCATGCGGGTGCACGGCACGCAGGGGCTGCGCGTGGTGGACGCCTCGGTGATGCCGTACGTCACCAACGGCAACATCTACGCGCCGGTGATGATGATCGCCGAGAAGGCCGCCGACCTGATCCTCGGCAAGGAGCCGCAGGCGCCGTCCAAGGCCGTCTACTACCGTCACCGCGACGACCGGCAGCAGGCCGGCCGGGCCTGAACGGGCCCGTCCGCAGGCGTCGGACGGGATGCTCGGCCGACGTCGGCCGTATACGACCGTGGGGCGGGCCCGCTGCCGGACCCGCCCCACGGTCGCCGCCCGGTCAGCGGAAGACCACCGTGCGGTTGCCGTACACCATCACGCGGCTCTCGCTGTGCCACTTGACGGCGTGCGCGAGTACCTGTGCCTCCACGTCCCGGCCGACCGTGACCAGGTCACCCGGGGCGAGCGAGTGGTCCACCCGCACCACGTCCTGTTCGATGATCTGTCCCTCGTCCAGGTCCGGGGTCACATAGTGGGCCGTCGCGCCGACGAGCTTCACCCCGCGGTCGTAGGCCTGGTCGTAGGGTCGAGCGCCCTTGAAGCTGGGGAGGAAGGAGTGGTGGATGTTGATGGCGTGCCCCTCGAGCTGCTTGCACAGGTCGTCGGAGAGGATCTGCATGTAGCGGGCCAGTACCACCAGGTCGACGTCCAGCTCCCGCACCAGCTCCAGCAGGCGCGCCTCGGCCTCGGCCTTGGTGTCCCTGGTGACGGGGATGTGGTGGAAGGGGATGCCGTACGTCTTCGCCAGGCCCTCGAAGTCCCGGTGGTTGGAGACGATCGCCGGGATCTCGATGTTGAGCGCGCCGGTGCGCCGGCGGAACAGCAGGTCGTTGAGGCAGTGCCCGAACCTGGACACCATGATCAGTGTCCGGGTGGGGGTCGAGGCCTCGCGCAGGGCCCAGGTGATGCCGTAGGCCTCGGCGACGGGACCGAAACGGTAACGCAGTGTTTTCACGTTCGCGTCCGGGTCGCGGACGTCGAAGTGAACCCTCATGAAGAAGCGGCCCTGGAGCCGGTCGTCGAACTGCTGGCTTTCCAGGATGTTGCCCGAGTTCCGGACGAGAAAGCCGCTCACCGCGTGGACCAGCCCGGCGCTGTCGGGACAGGAGAGGGTGAGGACGTACTCACGACCGGACTGCGGACGAGGGTGATCAGGGGGCACGGTGACCTCCGACGGTGCGTATTGCACAACATGGTGAGCGATACGCAACATGGTCGACTCGACGCCGCTGTCGGTCAAGGGTGACCGCGCAAGTGCCCCCCTGGCGAAATCGTCATCCCCCGCCCTCTTGACGCAGGTCTGTGGCGTTCGTCAAGGTGTTCCACCACAAGCAATTGAATGCATGATGCGCAACGCATTTCGGGCTGAAGGGCATTGGCGCGTGGCAGACCTGTATGTGGCCGGGGAATGGCGGGACCCGTCGGAGGGCGGGCGCCGGGAGATCCGCTGTCCCGCGGACGGCTCCCTCACCGCGACCGTCTCGGAAGGGACGCGTCCCGACACCGAGACGGCGATCGCCGCCGCCCGCCGCGCCTTCGACGAGGGACCCTGGCCGCGCACCTCCGAGCGGGAGCGCGGCGCGCTGCTGCTGCGTACCGCCGACCTCGTCGAGCGCGACGCCAAGGAGTTCGCCCGC
This sequence comes from Streptomyces sp. NBC_00637, assembly GCF_045161545.1. Lineage (NCBI taxonomy): Bacteria > Bacillati > Actinomycetota > Actinomycetes > Kitasatosporales > Streptomycetaceae > Streptomyces > Streptomyces sp. NBC_00637. The sequence continues at coordinate 8,083,570 of NZ_CP109046.1, forward strand.
GCGGAGTCGCTCGACACCGGTAAACGGCTGGTGGAGAGCGAGTACGACATCGCCGACGTCGTCTCCTGCTTCCGCTACTACGGAGGGATCGGGGGCACCGCCGCAGGCCGGGTGATCGACACCGGACGCGACGACGCCGTCAGCCGCGTCGTCTACGAGCCGATCGGCGTGTGCGGGCTGATCACCCCCTGGAACTACCCTCTGCTGCAAGCGAGTTGGAAGGTCGCCCCGGCTCTCCTCGCGGGCAACACGATCGTCCTCAAGCCCAGCGAGCTCACCCCCTCCACCTCGATCCTGCTGATGAGGGCGCTGGCCGAGGCCGGACTGCCGGCCGGCGCCGCCAACCTCGTCCTGGGCACCGGGCCCGAGGTCGGCGCCCCGCTCTCCGAGAGCCCCGCCGTCGACATGGTCTCCTTCACCGGGGGCCTGGAGACCGGCAAACGGATCATGGCCACCGCGGCGGCGACCGTGAAGAAGGTGGCGCTGGAACTCGGCGGCAAGAACCCCAACGTGATCTTCGCCGACGCCGACTTCGAGACGGCCGTGGACTTCGCTCTCACGGCCGTCTTCCTGCATTCGGGGCAGGTCTGCTCGGCCGGCGCCCGGCTGATCGTGGAGGACGCGCTGCACGACCGGCTCGTCGACGAGGTGGTCCGCCGCGCCCGGCGGATCCGCCTCGGCGGGCCCTTCGACCCCGAGGCCGACACCGGAGCGCTGATCTCCGCGCAGCACCGCGAGAAGGTCGAGGCGTACGTCGCCACGGGCCTCGCCGAGGGCGCCGTGCTGCGCTGCGGCGGGGAACGGCCCGACGACCCGGCCCTCGCCGAGGGCTTCTACTACCCGCCCACCGTCCTCGACGAGTGCCGGCAGGACATGCGCGTCGTGCACGAGGAGTCCTTCGGGCCCGTGCTCACCGTCGAGCGCTTCACCGACGAGGACGACGCCGTGCGGATCGCCAACGACACCGAGTTCGGCCTGGCCGGAGCCGTGTGGACACAGGACGCCGGCAAGGCCCAGCGGGTGGCCCGGCGGCTGCGTCACGGCACGGTGTGGATCAACGACTACCACCCCTACGTGCCGCAAGCGGAATGGGGTGGCTTCGGGCATTCGGGCGTGGGACGGGAGCTGGGACCGACCGGCCTGGACGAGTACCGAGAGCCCAAACACATCTGGCAGAACATCCAACCCCGGCCGCAGCACTGGTTCCGCGGCTGAACGCCGAAGAGAGGTCGATCATGACCCCAACACAGACCGAGGTGCCGCAGCGGCACGGCGCGCCCGAGGATGCGGACGGTACCCCGGTCATATCCGTGCGCCGGCTGTGGAAGGTGTTCGGCCCGAAGGCGGACCAGGTACCGGACTCGGAGGAGCTGTGCGGCCTCACCCGCCGCGAACTCATGGACCGGACCGGCTGCACCGCCGCCGTACGGGAGGTGGACTTCGACGTCCGCAGGGGCGAGGTGTTCGTCGTCATGGGCCTGTCCGGTTCGGGCAAGTCCACCCTGGTGCGATGTCTGACGCGGCTGATCGAACCCACCGCCGGTGAACTCGTCTTCGAGGGCGAGGACATCCGCCAGGCCGACGCCCGACGCCTGCGCGAACTGCGGCGCCGCAAGTTCTCCATGGTCTTCCAGCACTTCGGGCTGCTGCCGCACCGCCGAGTCGTCGACAACGTGGCCTTCGGCCTGGAGATCCGCGGCATGAGCAGGGCCGAACGCGGCAAGCGGGCCCTGGAGGTCGTCGAACTGGTCGGTCTCTCCGGCTACGAGAACTCCTACCCCGACCAGCTCTCGGGCGGTATGCAGCAACGCGTGGGCCTCGCCCGGGCGCTGGCCGGCAACCCGGACGTGCTCTTCTTCGACGAGCCCTTCTCGGCGCTCGACCCGCTGATCCGCCGCGACATGCAGAACGAGGTCATCCGGCTGCACCACGAGGTCGGCAAGACCATGGTGTTCATCACCCACGACCTCTCCGAGGCGCTGAAACTGGGCGACCGCATCCTGATCATGCGCGACGGCAAGATGGTCCAGTGCGGCACCGGCGACGAGCTGGTGGGCGCCCCGGCCGACGACTACGTGCGCGACTTCGTCAAGGACGTGCCGCGCGGCGATGTGCTCACCCTGCGGTGGATCATGCGCCCCGCGGAGCCCGACGACGCGCTGGACGGCCCCGAGCTGGGCCCGGACGTCGTGGTGAAGGAGGCCACCCGGGCGGTACTGGCGGCGGACCGGCCGGTCAAGGTCGTGGAGAACGGCAAACTGCTCGGCATCGTCGGCGACGAGGAGATCCTCGCGGTGGTCGCCGGGCGGGAAGGCGACGCGTGATGGCCGTCGCCCTGGAGAAGTCCGCACCGCTCGCCGGTGTGCGCAAGGTCCGCCGGCGCACGGTGGTGGCCGTGATCCTGGTGGCCTGGCTGCTCCTCTTCGTCGTCCTGCGCGGGAAGCAGACGATGACGCTGGCGGCGGCCGACCTCACCGGCCTGCACCGGTGGTTCAACGACGTCAACGACTCGATCGGCGCCGACCGCAACTCCAACCCGCTGTTCCTCTACTTCTTCAACGAGATCCGCCTGGTCATCGACAACCTGGTGACCTTCATCCGGCATCTGATCTCGCAGCCCTCCGCCGGCCGCCCCCTGCCGCAGATCGGATGGCTCGGCGTCGTCGGGATCGTGGGCTACGTCTCCTGGGCCGTGGGCAACTGGCGGGTGGCCCTGCTGGCCGTGGCGGGCTTCACCTTCCTGGGCTTGCAGGGTCTGTGGCAGGAGAGCATGGACACCCTGTCGCTCACCCTCTCCGCGGTCTTCGTGGCGCTGCTGTTCGCGATCCCGCTGGGCGTGTGGGCGGGGCTGTCCGACCGCGTCAACCGGATCGTGACGCCCTTCCTGGACTTCATGCAGACGATGCCGACCTTCGTCTACCTCGCCCCGCTGACCCTGTTCTTCCTGATCGGCGGTGCCTCCGCCACGATCGCCACCGTGATCTACGCGGCACCGCCCGCCATCCGGATCACCGCGCACGCCATCCGTTCGGTGCCGGAGACCACCGTCGAGGCCGCGGAATCGCTGGGCGCGACCCGCCGGCAGGCACTGCTGAAGGTCCTGCTGCCCCTGTCCAAGCGGACCGTGGTGATGGGCGTCAACCAGTCGATCATGGCCGCCCTGGCCATGGTGACCATCGCGGCCCTGATCGACGCGCCCGGCCTCGGCAAGACCGTCGTCCAGGCCCTCCAGTCGCTCGACGTGGGAACGGCCTTCAACGCCGGGCTCGCCATCGTGGTCATGGCCATCGTCCTCGACCGGGTCACCACCGCCGCCAGTGTCCGCGAGGAGACGGCCCGCCGTTCGAAGAACCGCTTCCTCAAGTGGCGCAACCCGCTGCTGGGAACGGGCGCGGCGGTCGCCGTGGTCCTCGTCTACCTGTCGCACACCTATCTGTGGGCGGCGGAGTTCCCCGGCGACGGCGCCATCGGCAGCTCCATCGCGAGCGCGGCGGACACCGCGACCACCTGGGCGCAGGACAACCTGTCGGGTCTCACCAACGCCTTCCGCGACGCCATCACCAATGGTCTGCTCAACCCGTTCCAGTCACTGCTCACCGACTCCCCGTGGTGGCTCGTCGGCGCGGTGCTGATCGCGCAGGGAGCGGTGCTCGGCGGCCCGTGGGCCGCGGTCACCACGACCGTCTGCCTCGGCCTGCTGGTCGGCACCGGCCTGTGGTCGGACGCCATGACGACGCTGGCCTCGACCCTCGTGGCGACGGTGCTGGTCATGCTGCTCGGCATCGTCCTCGGGGTGTGGATGGGGCGCAGCCCGCTCGTGGACCGGCTGTTGCGGCCCTCCCTGGACGCGGCGCAGGTCATGCCGCCGTTCGTCTATCTCGTGCCGTTCCTGGCGCTGTTCGGCGCGACCCGCTTCACGGCCATCGTCGCCGCGATCGTCTACGCGGCGCCGGTCGCCATCAAGATCATCGCCGATGGGGTGCGGGCCGTGCCCGAGACCACCGTCGAGGCGGCCACGTCCGCCGGGTGCAACACCTGGCAGATCATCACCAAGGTTCAACTGCCGATGTCACGCGGTGCCCTGACGCTCGCGACCAACCAGGGCCTGATCTACGTGCTGTCGATGGTTGTTGTGGGCGGCCTGGTAGGAGCGGGCGCCCTCGGCTACGACGTCGTGGCCGGATTCTCACAGGGGGAGCTGTACGGGAAGGGGCTCGCGGCGGGACTCGCCATCGTCCTTCTCGGAGTCATGTTCGACCGGATCACCCAGGCAGCGGCGCGACGCGCGAGCGCATAAGGAGCACCAGCATGGCAACACAAGTACGACAGTGGAGAACCGGCGTGGCCGGCACAGCCGTCGTGACTGTCATCGGGCTGACCCTCACCGCCTGCGGCGGCGCGAAGGTCGGTGACGACTCCGCGGATTCGGGCAGCTCGGGCAAGTGCGGCACCTTCAACCTCGCCGTCAATCCGTGGGTGGGCTACGAGGCGGACGCGGCGGTCGTCGCCTACGTCGCGCAGCACGACCTCGGCTGCACGGTGACCAAGAAGGACCTGAAGGAGGAGATCGCCTGGCAGGGCTTCGGGACCGGCGAGGTCGACGCCGTCCTGGAGAACTGGGGCCACGACGACCTGAAGAAGAAGTACATCACCCAGCAGAAGACCGCCGTGGCGGCCGGCTCGACCGGTAACAAGGGCATCATCGGCTGGTACGTGCCGCCGTGGCTCGCCAAGGCGCACCCGGACATCACCGACTGGAAGAACCTCGACAAGTACGCGGCGAACTTCAAGACCTCCGAGTCCGGCGGCAAGGGCCAGTTGCTGGACGGGGACCCGTCGTACGTCACCAACGACGAGGCGCTGGTGAAGAACCTGAAGCTGGACTTCAAGGTGGTGTACGCGGGCAGCGAGACGGCGCTCATCCAGTCCTTCCGCAAGGCCGAGAAGAACAAGGAATGGGTGATCGGCTACTTCTACGAGCCCCAGTGGTTCCTGTCCGAGGTGCCGTTGGTCAAGGTCGATCTGCCCGCCTACACCACGGGATGCGACGCCGACGCGGCGAAGATCGCCTGTGACTATCCCGTCTACGACCTCGACAAGATCGTCAGTGCCGAGTTCGCCAAGTCCGGCAGCCCGGCCTACGACCTGGTGAAGAAGTTCAACTGGACGAACGACGACCAGAACACCGTGGCCAAGTACATCGCGGTGGACAAGCTGTCGCCGGACGCGGCGGCCAAGAAGTGGGTGGAGGCCAACCGCGCCAAGGTCGACGCCTGGATCAAGTAACCCACGTCGGCGAGACGTTCCGGGATGCCCGGCGGGCGGTGTGCACCTGTGTGCGCCGCCCGCCGGGCATCGCCGCGTTACGGGCTGTTTCCCGACAACACCGGACCTCTTGACACCCCCTGGCCGAGGCGGGCACATTGAGTTGCGCAACCTGAACCATGTTGCGCAGCAAGCAACTCGACTGGTTTTCGATCCGGAGGTGCGGCGATGGCGGGACCCCGAGTGGTGATCATCGGAGCGGGCGTCGTGGGAGCGGCACTCGCGGACGAGATCTCCGCGCGCGGCTGGACCGAAGTGACCGTGGTCGACCAGGGACCGCTTCCCGCGACCGGGGGTTCCACCTCGCACGCCCCGGGCCTGGTCTTCCAGACGAACTCCTCCAAGACCATGACCGAACTGGCCCGCTACACCGTCGAGAAGTTCTGCTCCCTCGACGTCGACGGCAAGCCCTGCTTCCTCCAGGTCGGTGGCCTCGAGGTGGCCACCACCCCCGAGCGCCTCGCCGAACTGCACCGCCGGCACGGCTGGATCTCCGCCTGGGGCATCGAGGCGCGCCTGCTGAGCGCCGACGAGTGCGTCGAGCGACATCCGCTCGTCAACCGGGACAGGGTCCTCGGCGGCCTGCTCATCCCGACGGACGGTATCGCCAAGGCCGTCCTCGCCGTCGAGGCGCAGATCCGGCGGGCCACCGAGCGCGGAGTCACCTTCCTGGCCCGCCACGAAGTGCTCGACGTCCGGCACGGCGAGGGCCGGGTGAGCGGTGTCCTCACCGACCAGGGGGAGATCGCGGCCGACATCGTGGTGTGCTGCGCCGGCATCTGGGGCCCGCGGATCGCCCGCATGGTCGGCATGAACCTCCCGCTGACCCCGCTCGCCCACCAGCTCGCCTGGACCGGACCGGTCCCGGCGCTCGCGGGCCAGACGCAGGAGGCGGTGCGGCCGATCCTGCGCCACCAGGACGCCGACCTCTACTACCGCGACCGCTTCGACGGCATCGGCATCGGCTACTACGGCCACCGCCCGATGCCCGTCTCGGCCGACGACATCCTCTCCGTCGACGAGGCCGACGGCATGCCGTCGGTCCTGAAGTTCACCGAGGACGACTTCGCCGACGCCTGGACCGAGACCCGGTCCCTGCTGCCCGCCACTCAGGAGGCCAAGGTCGAGGAAGGGATCAACGGCCTGTTCTCCTTCACCACCGACAACTTCCCGCTGCTGGGCGAGTCCCCGGACGTCAGGGGCTTCTGGGTGGCCGAGGCGGTCTGGGTCACCCACTCGGCCGGAGTCGGCCGGGCCATGGCCGAATGGCTCGTCGACGGCTTCTGCTCGTCCTTCGACCTGCACCAGTGCGACGTCAACCGCTTCGAGCCGCACCAGCTGTCCCCGGAGTACGTGCTGGCCCGCGACTGCCGCAACTTCGTCGAGGTCTACGACATCCTCCACCCCCTCCAGCCGTCCGGTGACCCGCGCCCCCTGCGCACGAGCCCCTTCCACACCCGGCAGCAGGAGCACGGCGCCTTCTTCCTGGAGGCGAACGGCTGGGAGCGCCCCCAGTGGTACGAGGCCAACGCACGGCTGACCGAGGGCCGTAACATCCCCGTCCCCGACGACTGGGCCGCGCGGTACTGGTCGCCCATCGTCGGCGCCGAGGCACAGGCCACCCGCGAGACCGTCGCGATGTACGACATGACGGCCCTCAAGCGGCTCGAGGTGAGCGGCCGGGGCGCCGCCGACTTCCTGGAGGGGCTGACCACCGGCAAGGTCGCCAAGTCGGTCGGCTCGGTGACGTACACCCTGCTCCTGGACCACGACGGCGGCATCCGCAGCGACGTCACCGTCGCCCGCCTGGCCCCCGACCTCTTCCAGGTCGGCGCCAACGGCAACCTGGACCTCGACTGGTTCAGCCGCCGCCTCCCCGCCGACGGCACCGTCCAGGTACGCGACCTCACCCCCGGCACCTGCTGCATCGGCCTGTGGGGCCCCCTGGCCCGCAAGGTCCTCCAGCCGCTGACCGACGAGGACTTCTCGAACGAGGGCCTGAAGTACTTCCGCGCGAAGCACGCCTACGTCGGCTCGGTGCCGGTCACCGCGATGCGGCTGTCGTACGTCGGCGAACTCGGCTGGGAGCTCTACACCACCGCCGACCAGGGCCTGAAGCTGTGGGACACGCTCTGGCGGGCGGCCCAGCCGCTCGGCGGCGTCATCGCCGGCCGTGGCGCCTTCAACAGCCTCCGCCTGGAGAAGGGTTACCGCTCCTTCGGTACCGACATGACCTTCGAGCACGACCCGTACGAGGCCGGCGTAGGCTTCGCCGTCAAGCTCGACAAGGGCGACTTCCTCGGCAAGGCCGCCCTGGAGCGCCGCAAGGACGACGTCCGGCGCAGACTGGCCTGTCTCACCATCGACGACCCGCGCTCGCTCGTCCTCGGCAACGAGCCGGTCTACGACGGCGACCGCGTCGTCGGCTACGTCACCAGCGCCGCCTACGGCTACACGATCGGCAAGGGCATCGCCTACGCCTGGCTCCCCGCGGACCTCGCCGTCCCCGGGGCCGCGGTCCACATCGGCTACTTCGACCGGCGGGTGGAGGCGGTCGTGGCCGAGGAGCCGTTGTTCGACCCGACGATGTCCCGCCTCCGTGGCTGAGCGGATCGGGAGAGCGCGAGCCCCGTCCTCCGCGCCCTTGAGCGACCCGCCGTGAACAAGGGCGAGCGCGCCCGGGTGAGCGAGCACGCCTGAACGACCCGGTACGGCGGAACCGCCGTACCGGGTCGTTCAGGCGTCAGGGCGTCGAGTCGTCAGGCGTCGGGTGCCGCGTGGACGCGTTTGCCGTCCACGAAGGTCTCCAGGACCCGGGTGGCCGCGATCTCCTCGGGCGGCCCGGTGAACGGGTCCCGGTCCAGGACCACCAGGTCGGCGGCCTTGCCGACGGTGATGCTGCCCGTGAGGTGGTCGAGGTGGTTCACGTGGGCGCTGCCCGCGGTGTACGCGGCGAGGGCGGTGCCCAGATCGAGGCGCTGTCCGGGGAGGAACCGCGGGGTGCCCTCGGGAGCGTCGGGGGACACGCGGTTGACGGCGACATGGATGGCCTGGAGCGGGTCGGGGCTGCTCACCGGCCAGTCGCTGCCCGCGGCGAGCGTCGCGCCCGCGCGCAGCAGGTCGCCGAAGGGATACTGCCGGGCGCCCCGTTCGGGGCCCAGGAACGGCAGGGTGAGTTCGTCCATCTGCGGCTCGTGGGCGGCCCACAGCATCTGGAGGTTGGCCGTGGCGCCGAGGGCCCGGAAGCGTCGTACGTCGTGGGGGTGGACGACCTGGAGGTGCGCCAGGTGATGGCGGGTGTCCAGGGTGCCGTTGGCGGTCCGGGCCGCCTCGACGGCGTCGAGCGCCTCCCGCACGGCGCGGTCGCCGAGGGCGTGGAAGTGCACCTGGAAGCCGAGCGCGTCGAGTTCGGTCACGTACTTCTTCAGCTCGCCGGGTTCGACGAAGCTGATGCCGCTGGTGGCGGAGGCGCAGCCGCAGCCGGTGAGGTACGGGTCGAGCATGGCGGCGGTGTGGTTCTCGGCGATGCCGTCCTGCATGATCTTCACCGCGCCGGCGCGGAACCGGCCCCCGCTCAACTCCTCGCGCCGCGCGACGAGTTCGGGGATCTGCTCGGCACCGCGTTCGCGGTCCCACCACAGGGCCCCGACGACGCGGGCGGTGAGCAGTCCGCGGTCGAGGGCCGTGCGGTAGGAGGGGGCCGGGTCGGTCATGTTGGCGTAGGCGCCGACGATGGCGTCCTGCCAGGCGGTGACCCCGTACGCGTGCAGCACGGCCTGGGCGCGCAGCAGGGCGGTCAGCTGTTCCTCGGGGGTGGGCTCGGGCACCAGTCGGCCCACCAGGTGGACGGCTCCCTCCTGGAGCATGCCGGTCGGGCGTCCGTCCGCGTCGCGTTCGATGCGGCCGTCGGCGGGGTCGGGGGTGTGGGCGTCGATGCCGGCCCGCTCCAGCGCCCGGGTGTTGACCCAGGCGCCGTGGTGGTCGCGGTTCGGCAGGAAGACCGGCCGGTCGGGGACGACCGCGTCGAGGGCCGCGGCGGTGGGGGCTCCGCCGGGGAAGGCCTCCAGTGACCAGCCGCCGCCGGTGATCCACTCGGCGTCAGGGTGCCGGTCGGCGTACGTCCGGACGCGCCGCAGATATTCGTCCGGGTCGACCGTGTCGGCGAGGTGGCACATGCCGAGCTCCAGGCCGGCGCCCTGCGGGTGCACATGGGCGTCCTGGAAGCCGGGCAGCAACAGCTTGCCGGCGAGGTCGACGACCTCGGTGTCCGGGCCGATCAGCGCGTGCACCTCGTCGTGGCCGACGGCCGTGATCCGCCCGTCGCGCACGGCCACGGCGGTGGCGCGGCTGCGGGCGGGATCGACGGTGTGGACGGGCCCGCCGGTGAGGACGAGCTCGGCGGGGCCCGTGACCTGGGACTGCGACATGGGTGTGGACTCCATGGAGGGGAGGGGCGAGGGTGGAGAAGGGGGGCGCGGGAGCGCAGGGGGATCTGTGCGGCCGACCGGGATCGGACGACGACTCAGACGGCCGTGCGGTCCATGGGGAGGACGATGGCCTCGGCGTCGGTGCCGCGTCCGGTGGTGAAGTACGGCGAACGGCGGACGTACTTGGCGACCGCGGCCATACCGAGGCCGGCGAGGACGATGACGGCGGGCAGGGAGAACATGAACCACCCGTTGTCGGGGCTGAGTTCGAAGTGGTCGCTCATGGTCAGGTACGAGTATCCGAGATAGCCGCCGAGGCCCAGCAGCACCAGACCGGACACGGCGGGCACCCCCACGGCGAGCACCGCGGTCCGCAGCCCTTCGCGCCCGGCGGAGCGGAAACGGACGGCGCACGCGAGCGCGGTGAGCCCGTAGTAGAGGGCCACGAGCAGGCCGATGGCGTTGACGGCGGCCAGCAGCATGTCGCTCAGCCGCGGCATGGCGACGGCCAGCAGGGCGATCGAGGAGGCGATGGCCAGCACCACGACCGTTCCGGCGGCGGGCGTGCCGTACCGCGGGTGCACCCGGGTCCACACCGCACCCATGGTGCGGTCCCGGCCCATCGCGAGCAGTCCGCGCGCCGTGGGGATCAGCGTCGACTGCACGGAGGCCGCCGCGGAGAACATCAGGGCGACCACGGGCAGGGTGGCCCAGGGCTCGGCGGCCAGCTTCCGCGCGAGATACGGCAGGGCCTGCGGGCCGTTCTCGATGAGCTCGCTCAGACTCATCTCCCGCTGGAAGGCGACCGAGGCGAAGAGGAACAGGCCGAGCATCGCGAACAGGGCGATCAGACCGCCGCGGGCCGCGTCGTCCGGCTTCCTGGTCTCCTCGGTGACGCTGAACGCCGCGTCCCAGCCCCAGAAGAAGAACACCGCGAGGACCATGCCCTGGGCGAAGGCGGTGCCGTCGGCGATCTCGAAGGGGTTGAACCAGGAGAGGGAGAAGGACTGTGCGCCGGTGATCAGGGCCCAGCCGCAGAACCCCAGCAGCACGGCGTACTCGAAGACCAGCAGCACGAACTGGAAGCGGGTGGTGGTGCGCGTGCCCGTGACGGCGAGGGCGGTGAGGCCCAGCAGCAGCACCAGCCCGACGGCCGTACTGACGCCGGTGGACGCCGGGTCGAGGGCGATGCCCGCCAGGGTGTGCAGGCCGGCCTTGTTGGCGAAGATCAGGACGACCGAGCCCATGACCGCGCTGGTGTAGGCGCAGAAGATGACCGAGCCGACGACGGTGACCCATCCGGTGAGGAACCCCGGCCAGGGGCCGAGGGTCCGGCCGACCCAGGTGTAACCGTTGCCACAGTTGGGCTCGGAGCGATTGAGGCGGGCGTAGGCGGTGGCTATGCCGAGGACGGGCAGGAAGGCGAGGAGCAGCAGCGCCGGGGCCTGCAGGCCCACGATGGTGGCGATCGTGCCCATGCCGATGGCGATGCTGGTGGTGGCCGCGGTGCTGGAGGCGGCGATGGCGACGCCGTCGACCACGCCGAGGGAACGGCGCAGACCGGAGACCGGCCGACCGGCGGAGACCGCGGACGGGGGAGCGGGCGGGGTGGACGGCTGAGGCGACAGGGAGGTCATGAAGGCTCCTCGCAGGGAGGGAGGACGAGGGAAGAGCCGCGCGGAAATGTGATGGAACACCTCGCGCGAGTCTTGCGTCAATCCTGTTGACATAAGGGTGCGGGCCCCCTTCACTGCTGCTACGCGGCCCCGACCGACAGGAGCACCCGCCATGACCACCCGTGTCCCGCAGGAGCGCAGCCGCCGTCGCCCCACCCGCTCGGGGGTGCTGCTGTCGGAGGAACTGATCGTGGAGACCGCCCTGCGGCTGATCGGTGAGCACGGTTCCGAGGCGCTGAGCGTGCGCCGGCTGGGCACCGCCCTGGGCTGCGACCCCAGCGCCCTCTACCGCTACTTCCACGGCACCGACGACCTGGTGCTGGCCATCGCCGACCGCATCATCGGCGACGCCATGAAGGGTTTCGCCCCCGGGGACGACTGGGTGGCCGCCCTGCGCGAGATGGCCCTGCGGGTCCGCGCCGGATACCTCGCCCACCCGCGCGCGGCCGCCTTCGCCTCGTACCGCGTGACCCGCCGCCCGAACGAGATCCGCGCCGTGGAGGCCGGGATCGGCCTCCTGCTCTCCGCGGGTTTCGGACCGGCCGACGCGACGCGCCTCTATCTGACGTTCATCAACACCGTGCTCAGCCACGCGGCCATGGACGCCGCGTGCCAGGCCCTCCCACGGGAGCAGCGGGAGAGCGACGACCGGGCGTGGCGGGAGGTGTACCAGGGGCTGGACCCCGCGTCGTATCCCGCGCTGACCACCGTGCGCCGGGAGCTGCACGCCATGGAGGACAGCTCCTTCGAGGAGGCGATCGACCTTCTGCTGGAGGCGCTGAGAGCCCGCGCGCCGGAAAGCCGGCCGCGGTGATCCGGTGGATAGGTGGATCGGTTGATCCGTGATCGGGACGCGGGTCGCGACGGCCTTCAGAAGGCGTAGCGCACGCGCAGCCAGGGGGCTCGGGCTGCGATCAGCGCACGAAGGTGTTCCACCGCCCGGGCCTTGACGGGACCCGCGTAACGGACGTTCAGCGCGCCGTTCTCGGAGCGCTTGTTCTCCTGGAGGTCGGGCCGCCACAGGGCGTCCTCGGCACGGGGGTGCCAGCCCAGGTTGACCTCGTGCAGCTCCCGGTTGTGCGTCAACATGATCACCTCGGCCGCGGCCTGCCGTTTCACCCGCTCGGGCAGGACGTCGTCGAGGTGATCGAGGAGTTCCGTCCAGGATTCCTCCCAGCCGGGACGGACGACGACGGGGGAGAGGTTGAAGTGCACCTCGTACCCCGCGTCCAGGAAGTCCGCGGCGGCGGCGATCCGCTCGGCGACCGGTGAGGTGCGCACGTCCAGCAGCCGGGAGTCCTCCGGGGGCATCACCGAGAAACGGATGCGGGTCCGGCCGCGCGGCTCCAGCGTCAGCAGGTCCGGGTTGACGAACTTGGTCGCGAAGGACGCCTTGGCCGTCGGCCACAGCCGGAAGGCGTGCACGAGATCCGCGGTGTTGTCGCAGATCAGCGCGTCCACCGAACAGTCGCCGTTCTCACCGATGTCGTACACCCAGGCCTCGGGATCGCACTGGTTCGGCTCGGTCTTCGGGCCCTGCCGGGCGATGTGCCGGCCGATGTGGGCGACGATCCGGTCGATGTTGGTGAAGACGGTGACCGGGTTGGCGTACCCCTTGCGGCGCGGCACGTAGCAGTAGGCGCAGGCCATCGCGCAGCCGTTGGAGGCGCCCGGTGCGATCCAGTCGGCGGACCGGCCGTTGGGCCGAGTCCTCGGCGACTTCCGCTCCCCGAGGACGAGCGTCTCGCCCTTGACGCGGACCCAGCGCGCGACGTTCCCCTCGTTGCCGTGCAGCCCCGGAATGCCCCAGTGGGACTCGACCTCGATCACCCGCGCCCCGGGGAACCGGGCGATGATCTGCCGCCCGCGCGGCGAGGCGGCGGCCGCGGGTTCGGCGTGGATCTCGCGTACGGGCAGCAGTCGCCGCGCGGCGTCGGAGTCCCGGAAGGACGGCCGGGTGGTGCTCGGTGCGGCGGGCGCGGGACCGAGGGCGTCGAGCCCGAAGAGGGCGTCGGAGCCGTCGTCCGAGGCGGCGGACGGGGAGTGCATGAACGTTCCGGTTCGGCTGGAGTGGGACTGACGGAAGTGGGTCTCAGCGGACTGGAGGGGCCGACGGACCGAACGGACCGACGGACCGAAGGGACCGAACGGATCAAACGGTTGAATCCGTACCGCCCACCTTACGGCGCACGTCAGCGGGACGCCGACCCGCGGGCGTTGCTCGCGAGGCGGTCCGCGAGGGCGATGACGAGGTCGCGCAGTTCCTCCGGGCGCTCGATGGTGAACGGCCGGTCGAGCGAGGCGAGCGCCGGGGGCAGCCAGTCGAGTCGCTCCGCCCGCAGTTCGACGAGCAGCCAGCGCTCGCTCGCCGGATCCGCGCCCGTGGCGGACGCCGGCTCCTCCACGGTCGCGACGCTCGCGGGAAGCCGGGAGCGGATCTGCTCGACCGTCCCGTGGATCCGCAAGGTCACCTCGTGCCGGTAGGCCGCCGTGGCGAACCCGGACAGGACCCGCTGTGCCGGGTCCGGCCCGGCGGGCGCCTCGAACGAGCCGGGCAGGGTCCTCGCGTCGGTGATGCGGTCGAGACGGAAGGTCCGTTCCTCCTCGATCCCGGGGTCGGTGCCGGTCACGTACCACCGGCCCGCATGGGCCACCACCCCGTACGGGTGCAGGGTGCGGTCACCGCGCCGGCCGCCGCGGTCGGTGTACTTGATCGAGACCGGCCGACGGTGACGTACCGCGTCGGCGACGGTGAGCAGCACCCCCGCGTCAGGGGTGGCGAACTCGCCGGGCGCCTCGGTGAAGGCGAGGGACTCCAGGACCGTGTCGAGCCGGCGGGCGAGACGCTCGGGCAGCACGCGCCGGATCTTGGCCGCCGCCGTCTCGCTCGCGGTGGCTGTCGTCGTCAGCCCCGCCCGGCGGCCGGCGACCAGGCCGAGCAATACGGCGATCGCCTCGTCGTCGCCGAGCATGAGCGGCGGCAGACGGTAACCGGGGGCGAGACGGTAGCCGCCGTAGCGGCCGCGCACCGACTCGACCGGTACGTCGAGGTCGATCAGGTGGTCCACGTAGCGCCGTACGGTGCGGCCGTCCACGCCGAGCCGGTCGGCGAGTTCGCTCATCGTCCGGGTGCCGCCCGACTGGAGCAGTTCGAGGAGGGTGAGCACGCGGCCGGTGGGTCGGGACATGTTCCGAGGCTAACGCGAATAGTGGACCGATTCCGTCCACTATTCGTTCTAGCGTGCGAGGCGCAACGGTTCCAGCACCAGCACCAGCACCAGGGAGAGCACCATGGACTTCGCCTCGATCCGGATCATCACCGGCGACGTCGCGCGCCTCGTCGCGTTCTACGAGCGGGCCACCGGAGTAGCGGCCACATGGTTCACCGAGGACTTCGCCGAACTCGGGTTCCCCGGCGCGACCCTCGCCCTCGCCGGCACCCGTACGGTCCCGCTGTTCGCGCCCGGCTCGTCCCGACCGGCCGACAACCACAGCGTGATCCTCGAGTTCCTCGTCGACGACGTGGACCGCGTGCACCACAACCTGACCGGCTTCGTGACCGACTTCGTCAACGAGCCCACCACCATGCCCTGGGGCAACCGGTCGCTGCTGTTCCGCGACCCCGACGGCAATCTCGTCAACTTCTTCACCCCCGTCACCCCGGCGGCGATCGCGAAGTTCGCCGTGCACGACCGGGTGGCACCGGCCTCGTGAGCCTGCGCACGGGGCCGGTGAGCCTGCGTCCGGGACCGGGGGCCCGGGGCCGGAGAGCGGGGCAGGGCTCTCCGGCCCGACGAGCGACCTCGATCAGCCGCGCCGACAACCCTGCGGGTCAATACACCTAGGCCGTGACGAACCGCAGTCGGCGACGGACACGAGGCGGGGTGTTCCTGCGGGCGCGGATCTCCTGGACGACGGCGGCGGCGACGACCACCACCCAGGCCACCGAGAACAGCCCGGTCTGCTCGTCCGCACCGAGGGCCAGCCAGCCGACTCCCACGCCGCCCAGGGTCACACCGGCGGCGGCCGCGAGGGGCGAGAGGCGTCGGCGGCTCAACGCGCGGACCAGGCAGAGCGCGGCGAGGACGAGTGCCGGGACGGCGAGGATCTCGATGTTGTCGTGCGCGGTGTAGTCGCGGCTGACGTCGGCCTGCGCGGGATCGTATCCGCCGCTGTAGTCGTCCTCGAAGAGGTGGTAGCCGGAGGAGTCGGCCGGCAGCGCGGAGTAGGTGCCGTAGGTGGAGTCGTAGGAGTAGAGGGTGCTGAAGTCGGACTCCGTGACCGAGGTGTAGCCGTAGTCGTCGACCCCGCCGCCGACGGCGACGCTCGCCACGACCAGGGCGCCGGCCCCCCACCACAGCACGGTCGAGGTGAGGGGAAGCCAGCGGAACAGGGCCAGCCCGAGTACGACGGCCGCCACCCACACGCCGGCGAGCTCGTCGGACGAGTCCGCGTAGACGTCCTGGTATCCGAGGCTGACGACACCGGAGACGACGACCCCCAGCAGGGCGATGATCCTGCCGGTCGTGGGGGTGGACCGTGAATCGCCCGACGGGGACGGCGGGGACGACGGGCCGCCGCTCGTCGGCGCGGTGTACGACGGCAGGACACCGTCCACGGTGCCGGGGACGGCCGAGTCGACCGGCCCGCCGGGAGGCGGAACGGCGGGCCTGGGCGGTGTCGGCGCGGTACGGGTCTCCTGCTGCGCCAGCGCCGTGTGCCCCGGACCCACCGGGGTGCCGGCCTTCGAGCGCGCGGGCGGCACGGCGGGCGCGGGCGGTGTACCGCCCGGGGCCGGGGTGGCGGTCCGCGGGACCGGGGCGGCGGCCGGGGCGGTCAGTGCGGTGAGGGTCGCCGCCAGCGCGTCCCGCAGCTCCGCCGCGCTGCCGAGGCGCTGCTCGCGGTCCTTCGCCAGGGTCCGCAGCACGAGGTCGTCCACCACGGTCGGGACCTGCGGCCGCAGCCGGGAGGGCGCGACCGGGTCCTGGCTGATGTGCTGGTGCATCACCGCGAAGGGGGAGTCGCCGAGGAACGGCGGGCGTCCGGTGAGCAGTTCGTAGAGCAGGCAGCCCGTGGAGTACTGGTCGGAGCGGCCGTCCACCGGCCGGCCGGTGAGCTGCTCGGGGGAGAGGTACGCGGGGGTGCCCACCGTCATACCCGTCGCGGTGAGACGGGTGGTGGTCTCCGCGACCACCTTCGCGATCCCGAAGTCCAGGACCTTGATGGAGCCTTCGGACGTCAGCATGACGTTGGACGGCTTGATGTCGCGGTGGATCAGGCCCTGCGCGTGACTGTGGGCGAGGGCGTCGGCGATGTCCCTGGCGACCGCCAGCGCCCTGACGACGGTGAACGCGCCGTCGGCCAGGGCGGCGGTCAGGGTCCGCCCCTCGATGAACTCCATGACCAGGAACGGCGTCGTCTCGCCGTCGGTGGTGTCCTCGCCGACGTCGTGCAGCACGGCGACGTTGCGGTGGTTGAGCGAGGCCACGGTGCGCGCCTCCCGGCGGAACCGGACGCGGAACTCCTCGTGCCGGGTGAGTTCCGGCGGCAGCACCTTCACCGCGACGGTCCGGCCGAGCTCCCGGTCGGTGGCGCGATAGACCTCCCCCATTCCCCCGCGGCCTACGGCTTCGACCAGTTCGTATCGATCCGCGAGCACCCGCATGGCTCTGCCCCCCTGGTGGCACAGGGCGGCGCGACATCAGCCCGGCCGCCCGAAGTTCCGGAACAGCGGCAGACGAAAGGGCGGCACATCCGGAACTCCCGGGCGGCGGTGGGTCTTTCGCTCGACCGCTCGCTCACCCTACTGGCGAGAATCCGCCCAGGGGACGTTCCGTGACGTCTCGTACAAATGTGCTCTTCTCGCGTGCCGCGCGTCCTCGGAACCGCCCGTGAGGCGGGAACACCTGCGCTCCGACCTCCGGCCGCCACCCCCGACGGCCAGGAAGGGAGGCGCCCTGGGCGGGGCGTGCGGGATTCGATAAGGTGTTCCATTTAGGGGGGATGACAGGTTAGGGTCATTCCGAACGATCTTGCACGGAGGTGCCCCGGATGGAGAACACCGCGTCCGCCCGCCGGGGCCGTCCCCCGGGGCCACGGACCGCCGAAGGAGAGCTGACGAACCGCCAGTCGGCCATCGTCCGCTACATCACGGAATCGGTCGCCCGACAGGGCTACCCGCCGTCGATGCGGGAGATCGGCCAGGCCGTGGAGCTCGCCAGCACGTCCTCGGTCGCCCACCAGCTGATGGCCCTCGAACGCAAGGGCGTGCTCTACCGCGACCCGCAACGCCCCCGCGCCTACCGGGTCCGGCCCTCGTGGGCGCCCGACCTGGGCACCAGGAGCGAGACACGGGTGGACGTACCCCTCGTCGGGCGGATCGCGGCCGGCGCCCCGCTGCTCGCCGAGGAGATGGTCGAGGACGTCTACGCCATGCCCCGCCAGGTCGTGGGCGACGGCGACCTGTTCGCCCTGACGGTCTCCGGTGACTCCATGATCGACGCGGCGATCTGCGACGGCGACATCGTGACGGTACGGCGCCAGGACAGCGCCGATCACGGGGACGTCGTCGCGGCCCTCCTGGACGACGAGGCCACCGTCAAGGTGCTGCGCCGACAGGACGGGCAGGTGTGGCTCATGCCCCGCAATCCGGCCTACGCGCCGATCCGCGGCGACCAGGCGCAGATCCTCGGCAAGGTCGTCGGCGTCCTGCGCCTGCTCTAGCCCGCGCGTCTCCCTGCTCGCGTGTCGTCCGCCGACCAGGCCGAGCGGACCCGCTTCTGTCACGGTGCACAGGGGTACCCGGCGGGCATGGACGACAAGAAGCCTCTGGCCCTCGTCACGGGTGCCTCGAGCGGCATCGGGTTCGAACTGGCCAAGCAATTCGCCGAGCACGGCTACAACCTGCTGCTGACCGCGGAGAACGGTGGGCTGCACCTGGCGGCGGACGAGATCCGCGCCCATGGAGCGGAGGTCAGGGCCGTTCAGGTCGACCTCGCGGAACCGGGTGGTGTGGACCGGCTGTACGCGGCCGTCACCGCCGAGGGCACGCCGTTGGCCGCCGCGGCTCTCAACGCCGGTGTGGGGAAGGGCGGGCCGTTCGTCGAGACCGCCCTGGAGGACGAGATCCGGATCATCGACCTCAACATCACCTCGACGGTACGGCTCGCGAAGCGGCTGCTGCCGGACATGGTGCGCAGGGGCGAGGGCAAGGTGCTGTTCACCTCCTCGATCGCGGCGACCATGCCCGGCTCGTTCCAGGCCGTGTACAACGCGTCCAAGTCGTTCGTGCAGTCCTTCGCGCAGGCTCTGCGGAACGAACTCGAGGACTCGGGCGTCACCGTCACCGCGCTCATGCCCGGCCCCACGGAGACGGAGTTCTTCCGGCGCGCCGACATGGAGGACACCAAGGTCGGACGGCAGGAGAAGGACGACCCGGCGAAGGTCGCGAAGGACGGCTTCGAGGCACTCATGGCCGGCAGGAGGAAGACCGTGGCGGGCTCGGCCAAGACCAAGGCGCAGGGTCTCGTGAACAGGATCCTCCCGGACAGCGCGAAGGCGGCCGCCCATCGCAGGATGGCGGAGCCGGGCTCGGCCGACGAGGACGCGTCAGGCACGTCGTGAGGTCGGCCCGCGGCGCAAGCCTGCCGCGCCGGTACGGGCGGAGGGACACCTGACGGCAGGCTCCCGTCGTGGCCCGCTCCGTCGGCTCCGCGTCGTGGGGCCGCCCGTGCGGCCGTCACCGAGCCGCACCCGCGTCGTGTCCCTTCCAGGCCTGATCCCGCAGATCCGCGTCCCGCAGCACGTCGAGCGCCGTGCAGGCCAGCGCCTCCACCACGGTCATCAGCACGTGACGGCCGCGCTCGGAGGCGGCGGCCCGCGCGAACTCCGGCGTGTGATCACTGCCGTCGGATCCCATGATGGCGACGAAGGGATGGATGGCGGGCACCCGCCCGCTGACGTTGCCGATGTCGGAGGAGCCCAGGTGGACGCCGGGCTCGGGCGGGGTGAGGGTGATCCCGGCCCGGTCCAGGTGTCCGGCGAACCGGCCGGACAGCACCTGGCTGTCCCGGAAGTGCTCGTAGCGGATGCTCGCCCGTTCCACCTCGACCGACGTGGCGGTCGCCTGCGCGACGCCCTGTGCCGAGGTGCGCAGCCGCTCCGCCAGCGTGTCGAGGGCGTCGGTCGTCAGGGCCCGCAGCCCGAAGCGCCCTTCGGCGTATTCGGGGACGATGTTGGTAACCGTGCCGCCGTGGGTGATGATCCCCTGCACGTGAGAGCCCTCAGGCAGTCGGCGGCCGAGCGCCGACAGGACGTTGAACAGCTCGATCAGCGCCGCGAGGGCGTCGATGCCCTGGGTCGGGTTCCCCGTGGGGTGGGCGGCGCGCCCCCGGAAGCCGACCGTGTACTGCTCCTGCGCCGTCAGCGGCGCCCGCGCCCAGTCGTACACCCCGGGATGGAACATCAAAGCGGCATCGACGTCGTCGAAGATGCCGGCCCGTACCTCGAGGGCTTTGCCGCCGCCGCCCTCCTCGGCCGGCGTGCCCACCGCCAGGACCGATCCCGCTGTGCCCTGCCGCACGGCGTCCACCACCAGGGCGGCGCCGAGGCCGGCGGCCGCTATGAGGTTGTGCCCACAGGCGTGGCCGAGCCCGGGCAGGGCGTCGTACTCCAGAAGCAGTGCCACGGTGGGCCGTCCCCGGCCCGAGGCCGCCGTGAACGCCGTCGGCAGCCCGGCCACGTTCCTTCGGATCGTGAAGCCCGCGCGTTCCAGTTCGCCGGTGAGCAGAGCCGTCGCCCGGTGTTCGGCGAAGGCGGTCTCGGGATCCGCGTGCAGTGCGCACGCCACCGACCACAGGCTTTCGGAGCGCCGGGCGACCTCTTCGTGGACACGGTGGTACAGCGAGCTGGACACCTGGGACTTCCTCGGGGTCGACGGCTTCCGTGCCGGGCCGGGTTCCACCCGAGGAGCGTTCCGAACCGGCGAAGGGGGGTCGGTTCTGTCGTCGACGACTGCTTCCGGACGTCGCACGAGGTCTTCGCGACGGCATAGTCGGCGGTGCCGGGCCGGTCCTGATCCCCGGTGTCACTGGCCATGTATCCGATCACGGAGGATTTGCTCAAGTCGCATATGTAATGTGTGCTTGAAATTCGGCGATCTGGTGACTCGAAGTTCCTCACTGCCGCCGCGTGCGCCGGTGGGGGACCCTTCGCCTGCGGCGATGAGCCGCTCCGCATCACCCCGAGGAGTGACCGTGAGCGTTCGTATCGGAGTGGAGGAGGAGTTCCACGTCCTGGAGGTGGAGAGCGGGCTGCTCGTGCCGCGCGCCAATTCGCTCCTGCGACGCCTCCCGCGGCGTACCTTCACCACCGAGCTGCATCAGTCGACCGTGGAGTCGAACAGCGCGGTGCACACGTCTCTCGACGAGCTGTACGCCGACCTCACCGAGACGAGACGGCAGCTCGACACCGCCGCGTCCTCGCTGGGACTCGCGGCGGTGGCCGCCGGCGCGGCGCCCCTCGCGCCGCCGGCGGCCGCGCATCCCACCGCCGGAGCGCGCTATCGCCGCATGATCGAGGACTACCGCACGGTCGCCGACGAGCAGCTCATCTGCGGGGCCCAGGTTCATGTGGACGTCCCCGACCGCGACACGGCGGTACGGGTGATGTGCGCGGTCTCCCCCTGGCTCCCCGTGCTCCTCGCGCTCTCCGCCAGTTCGCCGTTCTGGCGGGGCTCGGACACCGGGTACGCGAGCTGGCGCACCATGCTCTGGCAGCGCTGGCCCACCGCGGGCCCGGTCGGCTGCTTCGCGAGCGCGGCCGAGTACGACGCCACGGTGAGCGACCTCGTCAGGTCCAAGATCATCAGCGACGCCGGGATGATCTACTACGACGTACGCCCCTCCTCGCACCTGCAGACGCTGGAACTGCGCATCTGCGACTCCTGCCCGCGCGCGGAGACCGTCGTACTCGTCGCCGGACTGTTCCGGGCCCTGGTCACCGACGCCCGCGAGCGGCTCCGGACGGGCGCTGCCCCAAACTGCGACGGCCGGCACGAGTGGCTGCGCGGCGCCTCGTGGCGGGCGGCCCGGTCCGGGCTCGAAGGCGGCCTGGTGGATCCCGAGACTCATCAGGAGGTGCCCGCCGGGCAGGTCGTCCGCAAGCTCCTCACCCGGCTGCGCCCCGCCCTGGAGACCCACGGCGACCGGGAGACCGTCGGCGCCCTGGCCGAGGAGGCCCTCACCGACGGCAGCGCGGCTCACCGGATGCGCCGTGTCGCGGCGGCAGAGGATCTGCTGGCCTGCGTCGACATGCTGATCGCCGAGACCCGCGGCGAACGCGCGCCCGGCCGGACGGTCGACACCCACCGCAGGAACCTTTCGACCGCCGCCGGTGTGACAAGCCCCTCCCACCGGTTCGCACGACCGCTGACCCGCAGGTGAACGCCATGAACGTCAGGAACGCCATGGACACCGACGTCCCATTCTTCCGCGCCGACCGCCCGGCACCCACGTACGGGCTCTCGGCCCACGCCCAGCGAAACGGAGGCGGCATGTCATGTGCGGCCTGAGCGGGGAGATCCGCTTCGACGGTCACCGACCCGACCTCGCGGCCGTCGAGCGCATGAGCGACCGGCTCGCCGACCGCGGTCCCGACGGCCGGGGCATCTGGACGCGGGGCGCGGTGGCGCTGGGGCATCGGCGACTGAAGATCATCGACCTGTCCGACCACGCGGCACAGCCGATGACCGACGCCCGCGCCGGGGTCACCGGGGTCTTCAACGGCTGTGTGTACAACTACCGGGAACTGCGCGAAGAGTTGCGGAGCCTGGGACACCGGTTCAGCACGACCTCCGACACCGAGGTCGTGCTGAAGGCCTACCGGCAGTGGGGCACCGCCTGCGTGGAGCGCTTCCACGGCATGTTCGCCTTCGCCCTCGTCGAGCACCGGTCCGGCCGCGTGGTCCTGGGGCGCGACCGGCTCGGCATCAAGCCGCTGTACCTGGCGCGGACGCCGGGGCGGCTGCGGTTCGCGTCCTCCCTGCCCGCCCTTCTCGCCGCCGGCGACGTGGACACCTCGCTCGACCCGGTCGCCGTCCACGAGTACCTGAGCTGGCACGCCACCGTCGCCGCCCCGCGCACCGTCCTGCGCGGTGTGCGCAAGCTCCCGCCGGCCACCGTCCGGGTCGTCGAACCGGACGGCACCCAACACGACCACCGCTACTGGCAGCCGTCCTACACCCGCCGCGCCGAGCACGCGGACATGGGCGCCGACGACTGGCGCGACGCGATGCTCGAGGCGCTGCGTACGGCCGTACGCCGACGGATGGTCTCCGACGTCCAGGTCGGCGTACTGCTCTCCGGCGGCCTCGACTCCAGTCTGATCGTCGCGCTGCTGGCCCAGGAGGGACAGCGGGACCTGATGACTTTCAGCGTGGGGTTCGAGTCGGAGGGCGGGGAAGAGGGCGACGAGTTCCGGTACTCGGATCTGGTGGCCCGCGAGTTCGGCACCGACCACCGCCGGCTGATGGTGCCCTCCGACCGGGTGTCGACGGCCCTGGACGGCGCCGTCGCCGCGATGAGCGAGCCGATGACCAGCCACGACGTGGTCGCCTTCTATCTGCTGTCCGAGCAGGTGTCGAAGGAGGTCAAGGTCGTACAGAGCGGACAGGGCGCCGACGAGGTGCTCGCCGGCTACCACTGGTACCCGCGGCTCGCCGAGGCGGCCCGCGCGGACGCGGCCGAGCGGTACGCCGACACGTACTTCGACCGGCCGCACGCCGACCTCGCCCGGATCCTGGAACCCGGCATGCTGACCGACGACGACGTCTCGAACCGTTTCGTCCGGGACCACATGGCGGTCCCCGGAGCCGAGACGGCCCTGGACGCGGCCCTGCGCCTGGACACCCACGTGATGCTCGTCGACGACCCGGTCAAGCGGGTCGACAACATGACCATGGCCTGGGGGCTGGAGGCCCGCGTGCCGTTCCTCGACCACGAACTCGTCGAACTGGCCGCGGCCTGCCCGCCGGAACTCAAGCTGGCCGACGGCGGCAAGGGCGTCCTGAAGGCAGCCGGCCGCCGGCTGCTGCCCCGGGAGATCGTCGACCGCCCCAAGGGTTACTTCCCGGTGCCCGCGATCAGGCACATGGCGGGCCCTGTCCTGAAGCGGGTGCGCGAAGCGCTGGAGGCCCCCGAGGCGAGGCAGCGCGGTCTCTTCCAGGAGTCGTACGTCGCCCAGCTCCTCGAGGCACCCGACGAGCACCGGACCAAACGGGGAGCAAACGCCCTGTGGCAGGTAGCGTTGCTGGAGATATGGCTTCAGACGCACGGCATCACGTGAGCGACGGGACCACACCGGCGGCCCCGACCGGCGCGGTGTTCACCTCGACGCCCGTCGTCGCCCGTCCCGCGGCAGCCGACGCGCCGCCCGCCCCGCCGCCCGACGCCCGGCCGACGGAAGGACGGGACGCCGCCGCGGCGGCCCCCGCGCCGGTCCTGCTGCCCGAGGCGAGCGGCCCGCGGGACGCCGTGACGCGGCTGCGCTCCCACGGCTGCTGGTATCCCTCCGCCAACCCCGACGGCTCCGAGGTGGCCTTCATCTGCGACCGGGGCGGCGTTCCGCAGCTGTGGGCCGGGCCCGTCGACGGGGGCGAGGTGCACCTCCTCGACTCCTTCCCGGACCCGGTCAAAGAGGTGTCCTGGTCACCGGACGGCCGCTGGATCGCGTACACCACCGCCCCGGGAGGCGGCGAGCACTCCCGCGTCCTGTGCGTACGGCCCGACGGCACCGGCCGCCGCGTCCTGGCCGGGGCCGACCCGGGCCACACCGCCTACCTCGGCTCCTGGGCGCACGACGGCTCGGCCGTCGCCGTCACGCTCGCCGCTCCCGACACCCGCGGATCCACCAACGGCGCCGGACCCATGGCCGGCGACATCACCTTGCCGGCGAACTGGGCCGACCGGGACGGCCGGGCCACCCTCCTCGGCGGAACCCCGTACGACACGGCGAAGGCGGCCGGGCGGACCGTGCCCACGCTCGACACCCTGACTCCCGACGTGCCGTCGGTCCGCTCCGACGGCGGTCTGTCGGCCTACCTCATCGATCCCGACGCACTGGCGTCCCCCGTCCTGCTCGCCACGGAGACGCACGCCGCCACCCTGCGCGTGTGCGACCTCAGCCGCGACGGCGGGCTCGTGCTGCTGCGCCGGGGTCCGCGCGGACGGCGGGAGGCGGTCGTGCGGCGCACGGTCGACTCGGCGACGACCTGCACCCTCCCGGTCGCCGACGGCGATCCGTGGATCGGCCGGTTCTCACCCGACGGACGGACGCTGTGGCTGCGCAGCGACGCCGATCGCGAGTACGCGGCCCTCGTCGCCGTCACCCTCGACGCCGACGGCCGACCGCACGGCAGGTCCGTCGTGGCGGAACGACCGGACAGCGACCTCGACCTGCTGGCCGTGTCGCACGACGGCCACACCGCCGCCCTGTCCTGGAACGAACGGGGCGCGAGCCGGCTGGAACTCGTCGAGATCCTCCCGGCCCGCCGCGCACCGTACGGCCCGCTGCCGACGACGCACGTCCCCCTGCCCCACGAGGTCGTCACGCGCGTCGAGGCGGCCGGACCGCGGGGACTGCTGTCGGCCCTGTCCGGCTCCCAGCGCCGGCCCGGCGTGTGGTCGTCCCACGAAGGCGTGTCCCTGCTGCGCACCCCCTGGTCGTCCCGTGACGAGGACGCCGCCGGGCCGGTCCGCCGGCCCGTGCGCCCCGTCCTGCTACGTCTTACGGCGCGCGACGGCCTGCCACTCAGCGGCTGGTACTACCGGGCCCCGGGCCGCGCCCCGGGAGACCCCGCCCCCTGTGTGATCCACCTGCACGGCGGCCCGGAGGAGCAGGAACGCCCGGTCTTCAGCCCGCTGTACCACGAACTGACCGGGCGGGGACTGGACGTCTTCGCCCCCGACGTGCGCGGCTCCTCGGGGCACGGCAGGTCGTTCGTCGACGCCGACCTGGGCGCCGGACGCTTCGCCGCGCTGGACGACGTCGCTGACTGCGCCGCCCACGCGGTGCCCGCGGGCCCCGCCGATCCCACCCGGCTGGCGGTCATGGGGCGCTCGTACGGCGGCTATCTGACCTTCGCCTCCCTCGTCCGGCACCCGGATCTCTTCCGCACGGGCGTCGCCGTCTGCGGCATGTCGGACTTCGCGACCTTCTTCGCCGGTACCGAACCCTGGCTCGCGGAATCGGCGGCCCACAAATACGGCCACCCCGAGCGCGACCGCGCCCTGCTGCGCGCGCTCTCGCCGATGACGCGGATCGACGCGCTGCGCGTCCCCGTACTCGCCGTCCACGGCGAACACGACACCAACGTTCCGCCGGGGGAGTCCGAACAGTTCGTACGGGCCGCACGCGACCGCGGTATCCCCGCCGAGCTGCTCACCCTGCGCGACGAGGGGCACGACTTCCTGCGCGCGGACAACCGGCGGCTGTTCCGCCGGGCCGCCGCGGACTGGCTGGCACGCCACCTGACCGGCTGAACAGCCTGGCCGCCGGTCGCGCCGGCCCCTGCGCGACACGGGCACGCCGGGCCGCCCCACTCACCCACGGCGTTTCGACGGCCCTTCGCGGGTGCACTCGGTGCTTCGAGGAAGGCGTGCGCGGCGCCGTCCCGGGTTGTGCGGCTGGGAGGCACGATGGATCACTCGCGGGTACCCGTTCTGGAGGCGTTGCAGGAGTTCCGGCGCCGTGGGGACATCGCCTACGGCCCACCCGGACACAAGCAGGGCCGCGGTGTGGACCCGCGAGTGGCCGAGATCGTCGGACTGGACGTGTTCCGCTCGGACGTCCTGTCCCTCAACGGGCTGGACGACCGACGCCAGTCCCAGGGAGTGCTCCGTCAGGCCCAGGAACTGATGGCGGACGCGGTCGGCGCCACCGAGGCGTTCTTCTCCACCTGCGGCAGCTCCCTGTCGATCAAGACCGCCATGCTGGCGGTGGCCGGCCCCGGCGAGAAGCTGCTCCTTTCCCGCAACGCGCACAAGTCCGTGATCGCGGCCGTCGTCGTCAACGGGGTCCAACCCATCTGGGTCCACCCGAAGTTCGACGCCGAGCGTCACATCGCCCACCCGCCGGAGCCCGACGACGTACGCCGCCGCCTGCGGGTACACCCGGACGCCAAGGGCATGCTGCTGATCACGCCCACCGACTGGGGCACCTGCGCCGACATCCAGGGCGTCGCCCGGGTGTGCCACGAGTACGACGTGCCCCTCATCGTCGACGAGGCCTGGGGCGCCGTCCTGCCGTTCCATCCCGGGCTGCCCGCCTGGGGCATGGACGCAGAGGCCGACCTCGTGGTCACCAGCGTCCACAAGATGGGCGGTGCCGTCGAGCAGAGCTCCGTCTTCCACCTCCAGTACGACCGGGTGTCGCCGGAGGTCCTCAAACAGCGGGAGGACCTGCTCGGGACCACCAGTGCCTCGTCCCTCGTGTACGCGACGCTCGACGGCTGGCGCCGCCAGATGGTCGAGCAAGGGCACGACCTCCTGGACGACGCGTTGCACCGCGCGGAACGCATCCGCACGGCGGCAGCCGAACTGTCCGGCCTGCGGCCGATGGGCCGGGAGATCGTCGACGAGGGGCTCGCCGCCTCCTTCGACCCCCTGAAGATCGTGATCGATGTCCGGGGGCTCGGCATCAGTGGCATGCAGGCCGCCGAATGGCTGCGCACCCACCGGCACGTCGACGTCGGCGGCTCCGACTCCTGCCGTCTCAGCGCCTCGATCACGTACGCCGACGACGACGAGACCGAGAAGGTCCTGCTGGACGCCCTGCGTGCGCTCGTCGAAGGCGCCGACTCCATCGAGCGCCGGTCGCCTGTCCACCTGCCGGCACCCTCCGACCTGGAACTGGAGCAGGCCATGCTGCCGCGTGACGCGTTCTTCGCCGAGGTCGACCACGTGCCCGCCGAGCGCGCGGCCGGCCGGATCGCGGCGGAGATGATCAGTCCGTACCCGCCGGGCGTGCCCGCGATCGCCCCGGGAGAGGTGATCACCGAGGAGGTTCTCCACTATCTGCGCAGCGGAGTCGAGCACGGCGTGCTGATCCCGGACGCGGCCGACCCGACGGTGCGGTCGTTGCGCGTGGTACGACGCTGAGCACGGAGATTTCCCCTCCGAACGGCAGCCCGTCCGAACGGCCGGGCTGCCGCCCCTGAAGGCCGCCGGCCTCAGCCTTCCTTGCCCATGGCTTTGCGCACCGCGTCCTTTGTGCGGTCCATGAGGGCGGCGACCGGCCCGAGGGCCATGTTCGCCAGGCCCGATTCCACACCGAGGGGACTGTGTCTCTCCGTCCAGGGCCATCGTCCGCCGATCGCTGCGCATAACCCTTCCCGCCGCGATACGCCCGACCGGCGCGGCATCCGGGGTGCGGAGTCCGGGGCGCGGCGCGGCATCCGGGCGCCCGTGCGTGCCTCCGCCGGAACGTCCGCCCGATCCGTCAGGTTTCCGCCATATTGCCCGCAGTTACGCGGGAGGGTGAGCGGTGGAGGGGGTACTCGGGCGGACGCCGGGACACATGGAAGGTGCGTCCCCGAATCAGGAGGCGATCATGACCGACCAGACTCATACGACGATGGAGTCGCATCCGGACATCCTGGAGATGCGGGAGCGCCATGCCAGGGCCGAGCGGGCGGTGACCACCCAGCAGGGGCAGGCCGTCGAGGCGATGGCCCTCATCACCGGCCTGTACCTGGCCGCCTCCCCCTGGATCGCGGGCTTCAACGACTTCAGCACCCTGACCGTGAACAACCTGATCACCGGCGTCGCCTACGCACTGCTGATGGGCGGCTTCGGACACGCCTACGAGCGCACCCACGCCCGGGCGTGGGCAGCCGCGGTGCTCGGCGTCTGGACCATCGTCGCGCCATGGGTGGTGGCCGGGAACGTGGACACCACACGTACCGTGGTCAACAACATCATCGTCGGCGTCATCGCCCTGCTGCTCGCGCTGGCCGCCAGCGCCGCGGCCGGCGACACGGACAGGGGTGATCGTGGCCGCTCGGCCCGGATGGCCCGCTGACGCGGCGGCTACGAGTCGACCGGACCACCGACACCGACACCGATACCGACGGCGACCGCGACCCCGCGATCGCCGTCCTCCTTTGCGGGTTTCGGGAGGCGGGACCGACGGCCTACGGCCGAGCGGGGAGTGGGCCTGCGCCGGCTTCGTTTGCCGTACTCCCTGGTGGGGACCCGGTAGCCCATGCGCCGACGGAACCGGGCAGAGCACGAGAACGGCGGCAGGACGGACCGGTGAACGAGCGGGACTGGAGCGGCACATGAGCACAACGGGTGACCACCGCCTGGCACGACGTCTGCACGGATTCCTCCGCAGTACGAAGCGGGACTATTCAGCGGGATCCGAGCGGCCCCTCGGGGGTTATCTGACGGCCATGGCCGGTTTCGGTGCGTACACGGCGGCCTGGGCGATGGCGGTACGGCTCCGTGGGCGCCCCCTGCCCGACCGCCCCGAGCCTTCCGACATCGTGCTGACGTCACTGGCCGCCTTCCGGCTGAGCCGACTGTTGAGCAAGGCGGCGGTGACGAGTCCGCTGCGGGCCCCCTTCACCCGGTACCTCGGTCCGCAGGGCCCGGCCGAACTGCATGAGGAGCCGCGGGCCGACGAGGGCGAGGACACCGTCGGCGAGCTGGTGACCTGTCCCTTCTGCACGAGTGTCTGGGTGGTCTCGACCCTGACCGCGAGCCAGTTGCTCTGGCCCCGCGCCACGCGCACCGCCATGGGCGGACTCGCCGCCCTCGCCGGGGCGGACGCGCTGCAACTGGCGTACGCGGCACTCGTGGACAAGACCACCGGGCCGTCGACGGCCGACTAGCGACCGGAGTCCGACAGCGCCGACGGGACGGGCTCAGCCGCTCCTTCGCCGGCCGGTGCTCTACTGGTCCTCGTCCTCCCCCGTGTCCTCGCCCTCCGCCTGCGACGGGGTGGTCCGGGGCACGTCGCGATGCCCGTGCTCCGCCGTGCCTTCCGGTGTTTCCTCGTGGCGCTCGCCCTCGGCCTGGGACGGTGTCTGCTCACTCATGACCGGCCTTCCTCTCGGTGCTCCAATGCTCCGGTGCTCATGCTCCGGTGTCCACGCGGCTCACACCGTGCCGGCGTGCTCTGCGGCCGAGAGCCGAGTACCCCGACCGAGCAGGAGAGCGCACCCGTCCTGCGACGTGGACGCGGCGGGGCCGCCGTAGGGCGGAGCCGGTGCCGGTGCCGGACCCCTCCCCGCGCCCGGACGACCGGCGCGCGACACGGCCGGATCGTCCTGCCGAGACCTGGTACCGGCCGGTGCCACCCCTGCTGCGTGACCACTGACCCGTCCGGCCCCACCCGTGGCGGGGCCGGTGTGGTTTCGTCACGGCAGGTGGCGAGGAGCGGGGCGGTTCACAGGCCGGCGACCTTGGCGCTCGCCGACAGTTCGTAGACGAGCGTGACGGTGCGTCGGCCACCGGGTGGCAGGGCCAGGCTCCAGCCGGCGATGCCGTCCGCGTCGACCGTGTCGGGGGCGGGGGAGCAGGCCTCCTTGCGCAGCCGTACCTCGACCGCCGACACCTCCGAGACCGGGATCCGTTCCCGCAGGACGATCAGCCGGTCGCCGTGTTCGCCGGGGGACGAGAACCGGGACACATGGAGCCGGACGGTGCGGGTCAGCACGGTCCGCTGGGTGAGTGCGGCGGTGTCGCGGGTCTCCTCGGTGTGCCGGACCACCCGGTGGTCGTCGCGGCTGCCGTAGGCGAGCTCGACGGGGGCATGGGGGGCCGTGAAGTCCAGTGTGCCGCGGCCGATGAATCCGCTGCCGCGGATCAGGTCGACGGGGCCGGCGAGCAGGGCGTGGCCCGACCGGTTGTCGAACCGCGCGACCTGGGTGACCAGCGGCGACAGCTCGGGTGTGCACACGTACTCGAGGCCGGCCGTCGTGGTGAAAGAGGTGAGCGGCACACGGTGGGCGCGTCCGTCCGAGGGCACGGAGACCGGCGCGGGGGAGTTCAGCACCCGTACCTCGTTGCCGTCGTCCAGGCCCGGCAGACCGAGCACCGGTGTCGGACCGAGGTCCGCGATCTCCTCCTCGCGCACCTCGACGTCGACGGTGCGGCGCTCCGCGGCGGTGCGGTCCTGGAGCGTCAGCCGGTCCTCGTCCAGCCGGGGCGGCTCGGTGGACTGTGCCGAGCGGGCCGTCGACAGCGTCAGCCGTACGTCGGACCAGTCCTCGCCCGTGCGCTGCCAGACCATCGCGTCGGTCTCCAGCGTGAGGGAGCCGCCGTCGAGTACGGCTCGGTAGGCGGGCCGCCACAGCGCGCAGGGCGTGAGGTGGCTCAGGCGCAGCCCGGCCGGTCCGGCGGCCGTGGCGTCGAGGGTCAGCTCGATGTGACCGGTCATTTCTGCGGGTTGCTCCTCCACGAGACCCATGACCCGCCGGACTTCGCCGAGTTCGGCCCCGACGGCGGTCGACCGGGCGTCCAGGACGCGCAGTTGCTCACCGTAGGAGTCGCGCTCCTCGTCCACCCGGTCCAGTTCGCGGGTCCACCGCAGGCCTTCGGTCTCTCCCGAGCCGGCACCTTCGGCGATCTCGCGCAGCAGATCGGCCGCGAGACGGCCCAGCGCGTCGAGGCGGGCGTGCAGCCGGTCGCGCCGGCGTCCCAGGGCGAGCAGTTCCTCTTCGAGCGTGTGCTCGCGGTGGCGCAGGGCGGAGTCGTCGGCGGCGGGGTGCGGCCGGCGCGGTGTCCAGTCGCGGACGATCCGCACGTCGAGCACCGTCGCCGGGTGTTCGGCGGTCAGTTCGGCATGCAGCGTACGGTCGACGGCCAGCGCGCTGACGGGCCCGAGACGCAGCCGTTGGACTCCCGCTTCGAGGTCGAGCACGGTGGTGCGCTCGACGTGGGCGCGGTCCTCCAGACAGGTGACGGCGGTGACGGGGAGGGGAATCGACTCCTGTGCCATGGACATGTGGTGTGTCAGCTCCTGCGGTTGCCGCCGGCCAGCGTCTTGGCGGACGCGATGCGGATCTCGTAACCGCCGTCGAGGGCGGTGGTGGCGCCGGCGGGCAGTTCCACCCGCCAGATACGGGTGCCGGGGGCGTGCCGCTCGGGGCCGGCGCCGTCACGCGGTGCCGTCCAGTCGGCCCGTTCCTCGATCCGGATGTCCGGGTCGGAGGTGACCGGGACCCGCTCGCGGACCTCCACGGTGACGGGTTCGCCGAGCTGGTTGGCCAGCTCCACGTGGACGCGATGGTCGAGCACGGTGGTGTTGTTGCGCAGCCCCGCGGTCGACTCGTGCAGGTTCGTACGGCGGGTGACCCGGACGCCCTGGGCCGGGCCGAGTCCCACCCGGCACTCGCCGCCGGGGGCGAGCGTGGGCAGGGCGGTGGTCAGCAGGAAGTCGTCACCGGCCGTGACTTCCACCGGGCCGGCCAGCAGAGCCTGGTCGGTGGAGTTGGACAACACGAGGGTCGCGTAGACGGTCTGCTCGACGGACGGCACAGAGAGGTACTCGGTGCGCAGACCGACCGGGATCTCGCCGACGGTGACGGTGTGCCAGGTGCCGTCCGAGGGAATGTCGGCGCGGGCGACGGCGTCGAAGCGGTGGTCGAAGGAACCGGCCGACTCGCGAGGCCGTACGGCGTGCCCGGGGAGCGGCAGCGCGGTCACCGTCTCGGCGCGGCGGCGGTACTCGGCCGCCATCGGGTCGAAGGGGGAGTCCGGGAACAGCCGCCCGCGGCGGCCGGCCGGCTCGTCGGAGCCGCACAACACGAGGCCGGTGTAGTCGAGTTCGGCGCCGCTCGGCCGCGGCGGACCGGCCGTCGGTGCCACAGCCTGCGACGGCGCGGCGGCGCCGGGCGCCGCGGGGGCCGGGGGAGCCAGGGCTGCGGGCGCCGCGAGGGGCATGCTGCGGGCCCGCGGCCTGCTGCCCGGTCGTGACGGCACCGGCTCCGCGCCCTCGGCCGTGCCGCCGCCGAAGGGTGGGGAGTAGGCGCCGCCCGCGCTGCCGGGCGGAGGCGTCGGGACCGGTGCGCCGTAGACCGGCGGCGCCCCGGCGAGCGACTCGCCGTAGCCCTGCGGTGCCGGCTGCATCGGCGGAACCGGAACGTACGCCGGGCCGGCCGCCACGGGGCCGGCGCCGGGAGTCAGGGGACCGGCGGCCGCGGCCTGCCGCAGGGGTGACGCGTCGTACCCGGCGAACAGGTCGGCGAGACCCGACGGCGGCTCGCGCCAGCCGGACGGCGGCGGGGCGGGCTGACGGCGCCCGATCCGGATCGAGCGGAGTGTGGGCAGGTCGGTACGGCGCCGCAGGTCGGCGGTCGCCAGGGCGATGCGTACGCCGGTCCAGTCCTCGCCGGTCCGCTGGGCCACCGAGGCGCGCAGCACCAGACGGCCGCTGCTGTCGTCCTGACGGTAGGTGAGCCGGTAGGCCGGCACCCAGACCGCGCCGGGCACGCCGTACTCCAGCTCGACTTCCGCGTCACCGGTGCCGTCGAGAGTCAGCACCGCCGAGACGGTGGTCTCCACATGCGCCGCAGGGGAGTCGGCGGAGGCATGGGCGAGCCGGTCGGCGGCCACGGAGAGCGCGTGCTCGGCGTGGTCCAGCGTCTCCTCCAACTCGACGAGACGGGTGTGCAGTGCGGTGAGCCGGTCGTCGACGAACGCGGCGAGCTCCAGCCACGCGTCCACCGGCGTGCGGCGGTGCGGGTCGTCGCGCCTGCGGGCGGGCGGCACCGGGCGCAGGCCCTTGACCTCCTCGATCAGGCCCAGTTGCCGGTCCCGGCGCCCCCGCGCCGCCTCGCATGCGTCCCGCAGTCGCTCCATCTCGCGCCGCAGGGTGTCGGGGACGGCCGTGGCGGGCGGCTCGGCCTCGACCTCCACCCGTGCCTCGGTGACGCGCACACCGGGGGTGCCGGTGACACGGGCTCGCAGGGACCCCGGGTCGAGCGTTCGCGGCAGTCCCGTCACCCGTACCCGGCCGTCCGGCGGCACACTGCCCGAGGCCAGACGGCGGCAGACCGCGCCTTGCGCGTACACCACCACCGAATCCAGGGTCGACCCCCACCTCTGTGCCGTCCGACCCCATGCCGTACGCGTCGTCATGTGCCCCGCCCCCCGCCGTGTCCGTGCTGAGCGAAGCCTACGCCCGGGTGGCCCGCCCGACGGATCTTGGACAGCGGCCCTTCTCTTCGCCCCTCCGGCGTTGCCCCGGGCCCGGGCCCACCGACCTCGCCTCCCGGCCTCGTCCGCCGCGTACGCCGGGCCGGTCGCCTCGGCGTCGGGCGTCCCGCGCCCGGTCGGTAAGGTGTGCGCCGCGTCGACGGTCGACTGTGTGCGGCCGGGGGCCGCCGGGGGAGGAACTGGTGGTGGGCAAGCTGCCCGGAGTGCTCGCGCTGCCTCGGATGCTGCGGCATTTCGCGGCCACCGGTGAGGGGCTGCCGGCGGACGGGGCCGTGGAGGTGGACGCGCCGGACCCCGCGCTGCGAGCCGCGCTCTCCTCGGCTCGGTCGGGGGCCTGGGAGCCGGCGGCGGAGCTGATGGCCGGGACGCGCGCCGCCCGTGACTGGGACCGGCGCGGCCGGTACAGCACCGGCCTGGCCGAACTCGCCCTGCACCACACCGGATGGCTCGGCGACTGGCGCCGGCAGCGGCCGGGCGACCCCGATCTCGCGCTGGTGGCAGCCGAGTTGGAGATCGACCGGGCATGGGAGATACGCACCGCCGCGCGTGCCCGCCATGTGTCGCGGGAGCAGTTCCAGGCGTTTCACGCCGTCCTGCGCGATGCCGCACCGGTCCTGCGGACGGCTGCCGACCTCAACCCCGGGGACCCCGTCCCCTGGCGGATCCTCATCGCCCACGCCATGGGGCTCGGCGCCTCCCGCCAGGCCTTCGACGAGTACCTGGCGCGGGGGCGCGAAGCCGACCCGCACCACGTGGGTCTGCACTCCCACGCGGTCCATTACCTGGCGCAGAAGTGGTACGGCTCCCACGCGGAGATGTTCGAGTTCGCCGAGTCGGCCGCGGCGGCGGCTCCCGAGGGTTCCCCGCTGCGCGGACTGCCCCTGCACGCGGTCACCGAATACGCGCTGGAACACGACGCCGGGATGGGGAAGGGGCCGGTGGCCTGGTCCCGGATCGAGGGGATCGTCGAGGCGGGCCTGGAGTTGTCCGCCGCGTACGCGGCCGGTGACGGGCGGGCGGCGGGCTTCCGCAACCACCTCGCGCTCGCGCTGATCCGTTCCGGGCGCGAGGCCGACGCCCTGGAGGTCTTCCGGCTCATCGGCACCGACGCGCGCACCTTTCCCTGGGCGTACCTGGGCGACCCGCGGGAGATCTTCCTCCTGATGCGCCAGGGGGTCCGCGCCGCCGTCGCCCGCCGGACGCCCTACTTCGGCGATCCCGTACCGGAGCCGACCGTCGGCGGATCGCCGGGTGCGGCTGGTATGCCGGGTGCGGCCCGTGCGGCCGGTGCGGCCGGTGCGGCGGGTGCGGCGGAGGAGCCCGCCCGTCCCGCGGTCCCTCTTTCGGTCATGGCCGTCGCGCTGGTCGGCGCGCCGCTGCGGGACGTTCGCGAGGCGATTCTGATCACCGGCACCACCATGCGCCTCGCACCGGCGCGCGGGGGCGGCACGTTCGTCGAGACGGCACCCTCGGCCGATCCGCCGGGTCGCCGCAAGGGCCTGCGCGGCACCCTGCTCGGCGAGGGCGCGCTGCCCCGGCTGGTCGGTACCTTCAGCCGGGGTGAGAAGTGGCCGGTCCTGGTGGCGGTCAAGGAGGGCGCGGACTACACGCTCCATCTCTACCGCGACGGCCGCCTGGTGGCCGCCCACGCCTGGTGGGCCGACCCGGCCGAGATGCCGACGCAGGAGGAGGCGGCGGAGCGGGCCACCACGCTGGCGGCTGCCTACGGGAAGACGGACCCCCGTCCCCTGACGGCGGTGCTGCGCGGTACCGGTGAACCGCGGCAGCACGTCGACGAGGCCTTCGCGGCGCTGGGGCTGCCCTCCCTGCCGGCCGGCTTCGGGCACCGTCCCGAGCCCTTGGCCGAGGCGCCGGGTGCGCAGGTGGTCGAGCGGCGGTCCTTCTTCCGCGCGATCAAGGAGTCGCTGTCCTCCGGGAACGACACCACGTCCGGCGGGGAACTGCCGCCCCTGTCCTGACCGCACCCTGGCGGGGCGGACCCTCGCCCGGGGCTCGGTCCACCGCCGCCGACGGCTCCCCGTGACGTCCACGGCCGGCCGGGACCGTCCGGACGGGCGGCTATCCGCGCCCGGGACCCGGCTCGGCCGTGCCGTCCGAGGGCGTTTTGGCTTTCGTGTGGAGGACCTCACGGGCCTGCTCCGCGGCGCGGGTTATGCCCTCGGCGACGAAGTCGACGAAGCGGGCGATGTTCTCCAGGCGGACGGCGGCCGGGGTGCCGGAGCCGAGGACGCCGACACCCTGCCGCGCGGCGTCCGCGAGTTGGGCGCTGGACCGCGCACTGGCGATCGTCGACTGATAGAAGACGTCGTTGTCGACGAGGTAGCGCTCACGGCGGCCCTCGTCCCGTTCCCGGCCGATGAGGCCCTGGCTCTCGAGGAACGCGACCGCCTTGGAGACGGACGCCGGGCTGACCTCGAGGCGCCGGACGAGCTCGGACGCGGTGAGGCTGCCCGCGTCGGTGGTGTAGAGGCAGGTCAGCACCCGGGACATCATCTTGGGCAGGCCCTGGCCCATGAGGAGGGTGGTGAACATCTCCTCGTACTCGCGGACGGCCTCGGCGTCGCGTCCGTGGGCCGGTGCGGGCGCCTCCGCACCCCGGGGCGCGGCCGGCCTGCGCTGGTGCGTACGGCGTTCGGTGGCGCGGTGGGCCAGGTCCGCGCGGTAGGTGGTGGGCCCGCCGTTGCGCATCACCTCGCGTGTGATCGTCGAGGTCGGACGGTCGAGACGTCTGGCGATCTCCGCATAGGCGAGGCCGTCGGCCAGTCCCAGCGAGATCTGCTGACGTTCCTGCTGGGTGAGTCTGCCTCCCGGCATTGAGGTCTCCTTCGTGCGCCGTGTGGCCCCCAGCATAGCGTTCACTTCTCATCCATTGCAACGATCGCGCCTATTGCGTTGCGTTGAATCGCCAGCCATTGCAACGAAATAGCAGCTCTCAACTGGTCTTATGTCGACCATGTGCAACGAAGATGTTGATGGAACTGTGAATGCAACGTAGCTTTTCCGGTGTCGGAAACAACGGATCGAAGGAGAGCATCATGCAGACGTTCGACACCCCCGGCTCGATCACCGCCGTCCTCGACATCCCCGCGGGGAGCATCCGGTTCATCGCCGCCGATCGGGCCGACACCACGGTCGAGGTCCTGCCCGCGAACGCCTCGAACGGCCGTGACGTGAAGGCGGCGGAGCAGGTCAGGGTCGAGTTCGGCGGCGGGGTCCTGCGGATCGAGGCCTCGGCGCGGAACCGCGTCCTGGGCAACTCCGGATCCGTCGAGGTGACCGTCCGACTGCCCGTCGACTCCTGGGTCGAGGGGCAGGCGGCCGACGCCGACTTCCGGGGCGTCGGCCGCCTCGGCGACGTCGTCCTCAAGAGCTCGCAGGGTTCGGTCAAGCTCGACGAGGCCGCGAGCGTCCGCCTCACCCTGCTCGCCGGTGACGTCGCGGTCGGCCGCCTCAACGGTCCCGCGGAGATCAGCACCAAGAAGGGCGACATCCGTATCGCCGAGGCCGTCCGCGGCACGCTCATGCTGCGCACCGACGCCGGCGAGGTGTCGGTCGGAGCCGCCCGCGGAGTCTCCGCCTCCCTGGACGCCGGCACCACCTACGGCCGCATCCACAACGCGCTCAAGAACACCGACGGCGCCCCCGCCCTGAGCATCCACGCGACCACCGCCTACGGCGACATCGTCGCCCGCAGCCTCTGAGGAGCGATCGACATGACCTACCCCGCCATCGCGGCGAACGGGCTGCGCAAGTCCTACGGTGACAAACTCGTGCTCGACGGCATCGACCTTGCCGTCCCCGAGGGAACGATCTTCGCCCTGCTCGGGCCGAACGGCGCCGGCAAGACCACCGGGACACCCCCCACCACCCGCCCACCCCGAGGCGGCGTACCCCGACACCCCGTCGGCGCACGCCGCCTCGTTCGCGTCCCGGGGTGAAGGGAGGGATGGCGTTGCCGGCCCGGCCGGTCGCCGTCCTGGCAAGATGGCGGCATGGAACGTGTGCTGGGAATCGGTGGGTACTTCCTGCGGGCTACGGACCCGGCGGCCCTGAGCGCCTGGTATCGCGACTGCCTGGGCCTGGACGCCGAGGAGCACGGCCTGTGGCGTCAGGAGGCCGGGCCGACGGTGTTCGCGACGTTCGAGTCCGACACCGACTACTTCGGGTCCCGCTCCCAGGGAACCATGCTCAACTTCCGGGTCCGCGACCTGGAGGCGATGCTCGCGCAACTGCGCGCCGGGGGAGCGGACGTGACCGAGGAGACGCAGGACATGGAGGGCGTCGGCCGTTTCGGCTGGGTCACCGACCCGGAGGGCAATCGGATCGAGCTGTGGCAGCCCGCCTGACCGCGCCTCCACTCGAACGGTGCCGCTCTCGTAGGGGCTGCCCGGCGACGAACGCCGGCCGGGCACCGTCGAAGGGGCCCTGCGCAGCGGCCGGTTGGTGGTGAACTAGACGGAAGCTGCGGGCTTCCGGCCCCAGACGGTGAGCATGCCGGCCGAGAGCGCGGCGCATTCGACGGAGCCCAGGTACCGGACCGCCTCGTCGACGGCCGTGTCGTCGACCAGGCCGGTGGCGACCATCGCCGCTCGGCTCCGTTCCCAGGTGTCCGCCCAGAAGCGGCTGATGGGGCTCCCCGGCAGCAGCGGCGGCACATGGACCTCGGCGGCGACGGAGACGAGCCCCGCCGCCCGCAGCAGGCGCGGGTACGACGGCACCCAGGAGACGTCGGTGCCGATGCCGGTCCGCAGCCCCTGCCACATCGCCCGCATCACGGAGCTGTACGGCGTGTCGGGCGTGCGGTCGCTCGTCAGGTCGATCGCGTCGCTGAGCACCAGGACACCGCCGGGCGTGACGAGATCGGCCAACGCGGTGATCAGGCGCTCGCGTTCGGGCAGATGCATCAGCACGAAGCGGGCGTGAACGAGCGAGAACACGCCGGTCAGGGCGTCCGGCGCGCTGATGTCGGCCTCCAGCACGTCCAGCCCGGGCATGGGCCGCGCCTCGAGGAAACGAACGTCGCGGTCCACGGCGAGCACACTCGCCACCCCGGCCTCCTCCAGCAGTCTGCGGGAGACCGTTCCCGTGCCGGCCCCCACGTCGAGGCAGCGCCATCCCGGGCCGGCCCCGAGGGCCCGCAGCCGGGCCATGGTGGTGTCGTCGTAGGCGAGGGCGCCGAAGTCGATGCGCTCGCCCTCGCCCGTCTGTTCGGGACGGAAGACGGCCTCGCCGTAACGGCCGCCGCCCGGCGCCTCCCCGGGCGCGGCGCCGCTCACCTCGCGGTCCACGGCACGTCGAGGGCGCTGACCGTGACGCGGGCTGGTGCCCGGACCGCGCGTGGCCGGCACAGCGGATCGTCGAACGGTCTCATGGCCGGACCTCTTCACACGGTGGGGCGGAGCCCGACGGCCCGTCCCGAGGCCGCCGCGCCCCGATCCTCCACCGACCGCCGCCTCCGTGACCGAGGCGCGCCGTGCCTGAGCCAATCGGCGGGTAGGGGGCGCCCGCCACACGTGCCACCCCGCAGTCCGACCGGGCGTCGTGCGAAGGGAGCGGCTGACGTGCCCGAGTGTCACCTGCCCATGGCCGCCTTGTCACAGGGTCCCTCCGATATCCCACCTGCGTGGTCGTCGCTCCTCGTCGCCGTGTCACCATGCCCTTTCGGCACCACCGTCCAGGGGGGACATCCATGCGCACCCGCGCGACCATCGCCACCGCGGCCCTGCTCCTCGCCGCGCTCACCGCCTGCTCCTCGACCGACGACGCCCCGGCCGCGAGCGACAGCGGGACGCCCGCCGCCGAGCCCACCGTGAGCGTGCCCGCCGCGCACGAGGGCGACGACCTCATGGCCGCCGTCGCCGTCTACACCGCCTCGTACTTCGCCGCCGACACCGACACCGCGTACGCCATGCTGTCCGCGCGCTGCGCGAAGCAGATCACCAAGGACACGTACGCCGGCGTCGTGCGGCAGGCCGCGACGGACTACGGACCCGACCACGCGGCGACCGACGTCCGGGCCGAGGTCTCGGGCGACGTCGGCCTGGCCACCTACAAGGTCGAGGGCCTGCCCAAGTTCGATCAGACGAAGCAGCCGTGGGCGCTGGAGGGCGACGCCTGGAAGTACGACGCCTGCTGACCGCCGATCACCCGAGCCGAGTGCCCTCGCGGGACTCGACGTGGTCGGGGACCTCGATGCCGGGCGGGAGCAGGGGGTCGGTCTCGGGTGCGCCCCAGGTCGAGAGCAGGGGAAGGACCCCGGCCCAGATCCCGAGGGCGGCGTCGGGTCCGTCGCCGTCGTCCGGCCCCCCGCTGCGTGTCTTGACCGACGCCTCTTCCAGCGAGAGGGCGAGCAGGACCGTCGCGGCCAGTTCCCTGCGGTTCGGCCGGCGTGCGTGGTCCCACTGTCCCGGTGCGGCCTGTTCGGTCAGGAGGCGCAGCCCTTCGAGCTTCTCCTCCGGATCCGTGACCGGGCGCGGGACGCCGTAGATCATCGCGCTGCGGTAGTTCACGCCGTGTTCGAACACCGACCGGGCGAGGACGAGGCCGTCGACGTGCGTCACCGTGACGCACACCGTCGCCCGGGGCGACGCGATCAGGCTTCGGCCGGCCACCGATCCGTGGAGGTAGAGGTTCCGGTGGTCGGTCCCGTAGACCGTGGGAACGACCATCGGGTGCCCGTCCACGACCACCCCCAGGTGGCAGAGGAAGCCCGCGTCCAGGACGGCGTCGAGCGCGGCACGTTCCAGGCTTCCCTGGTCCCGCAGACGACGGTGACGGGTGCGGTCGGTGTCCGGCAGCGTGGGAGGGAGGGGGGTGTGGTTCACGTCGGTCCTTTCGCTACGTGCGCGCCCCCAGAAGCTACCGATATCGTTGCCAGTTGGCCAGTGATCAACCGAATCGGTTTTCTCGTACCGTGGTTTCCACTGAAAGCGAAGGAATTCAGTTGGCTGCGCCGACACCGACCCCGATGGCGATGAAGAGCCAACCGGTGGTCACGTCCCACCGGTGCCTGAACGCCGGCCGGCTCAACAGGACGCGCAGCCTGCCGGCGACGCTCACCAGAGCCAGCCAGTAGACGACGCCGATCAGCACGTCCACCGTCCCGAGGAAGAAGATCTGCCTGGTCGGCGAGCCATCGTGAGGAACGAACTGCGGCAGGACGCTGAGGAAGAACAGCGCCGCCTTGGGGTTGAGCACGTTGGTGAGGAAAGCGTCCAGGAAACTCCGCCCCCAGGTGCCCCGCCACCCACCGGGTCCCGAGTCCGCTCGGCCGGTGGCCTGCTCCCGCCCGCCGTCGCTCGCACCCTCCACCGGCCCGTTCCCCTTCCGGCGGGCGACGGCGGCACGACGGGCCGCCACCAGGGCGCGTACGCCGAGCACCACCAGGTAGGCGGCTCCGGCCAGCTTGACGGCCGTGAAGGCGACGGGCGAGCGGGCGGCCACCACGGACAGGCCGAGGGCGGCGGCCACCATGTGCACACACAGCCCGGTCTGGGCTCCCAGCGCCGCCGCCCGTCCCAGTGAGGCGCGTACCGTGGCGGCCCGGACGATCACCAGGAAGTCCGGGCCGGGCACCAGGTAAGCCACCATCACCACACCGAGAAAACCCGCGAGATCGACCGACAAGGCCCACTCCTCTCTCGATCCCGGCCCGACGGACGGGAGGCGCTTCCGTGGTTCTCGTGCCTGGGCACGTTCCACGGATTCGCCACCCGATGCGCCGAGCGAGGAGTTCTCGCGAGAACACCGCGCTCGTCGCGCCGGGACGCACGGGCGCACGGCGCGCGCACGGGGCACGCGGTGCGGGGCCGTCACTCGGTGACCTTCGGTGTCGCCTCAGGACAGGGCGTCGTACTTCTGCCAGCCGGAGGCGAGGGTGTAGGTGGCGCTGAACGTGCCGTCGCCCCAGCCCTTGTTCCGCAGCAGCTTGCCGTCGGTGGTACGGGAGACCAGGTCGGGGAAGCCGTCGCCGGTGACATCGCCGACCGCGACGATCGCGTCGCGGCCGACGCCCCAGTCCCGGAACACCAGCGTCCGAGGCTTGAAGCCGCCGGTGCCGTTGCCGTCGTAGCGCCACAGTTCGCCGCCCGCGTCCCGGGCGAGGAGGTCGCCGATGCCGTCGCCGGTCACGTCGGCGGCACCGACGACGGTGTAGCCCTTCCATCCGGTGCCGACGCGCACGCCCGGGTCCAACGAGCCCTGGGCGTCGGACCGGTACAGGTAGAGGTGGCCGGTCGTGGTCTGGCGGGCCAGCAGGTCGGTGCGGTGGTCACCGGTGAAGTCGTCGGCTGCGACGACGGTGTCGAAGCCGTTCCAGCCGGTCCCGACGAGGGTGCGCTCGGCGTCGGGCAGGAACACGCCGGTGCAGCCGCCGGAGTGCCGGTACAGCTTGCCGTCGGTGGTCCTGCTGAGCATGTCGGAGCAGCCGTCCCCGGTCATGTCCCCGACGGGGACGAAGCGGGTGCCCTGGCTCCAGCCCGACCAACCGCGAGAGTCGGTCGGCCTGCCGTCGGCGAACCGGTGGGCTTCGAGCAGACCCCCGCCGGTCATCGTGTACAGCTCGCCGTAGCCGTCGGTGTCGGCGTCGTGGAAGGCGGACCGGCCACCGGAGAGCCGGAAGTCGCCGGTGGGGAGGGTGCGGACGGCGCCGCCGTCGCCCGGGTCCACGGTCATGGTCCAGTGGTAGCGGCCGCTCACCGCCTTCTCGCCCGCCTCGTTCCTGCCGTCCCAGGAGGCCCGGACGGCGGCGCCCTCGTGGGAGTCGCCGGTGAGGGTGCGGACGGTGCTGCCGTACGCGTCCTTGACGGTGAGCTTCCAGGAGGCGGGCGGGCGGGTGAACCGCCAGGTGCCCTCCCACAGACGGTCGCTCGCCGTGCGCAGATCCACGGTGGGGTCGGTGCGCGAGTCGAACAGGCTGATGCGCGATCGCGGCACCGTCACCGGCCGGATGTGGATCATCTGCTCGCCGTCGACGTAGGCCACGTGGCCGCCGTAGCGGTCGACGGTCAGCATGCTGATCCCCGCCTCGTCGGGGGCCGTGGCGAAGGGAGAGGTGGCGGCCGGGTGGCCCCCGCCGAGGTGGAAGTCGGTGAGGGTCACCGTCCGCCGGTCCGCCGACTGCTGCACCAGATAGCCGTCACCGACCTTGGCGGGCAGTGCGCCGGGTACGGGGATGTTCTTGCCGGTGCCGCTGTCCCACACCCCGGCCTTGCGGGACGCGGAGCAGCGCCAGTACAGCCACCGCCCGACGGTCTGCAGGTCGTCGGGGACGCAGCCCGAGCCGAGCACCACGTTCGCCGAGGTCGCCTTGGTGACCAGGTCGTACGAGTTGACCGTGCCGGCGACGCCGCCCGGCTTCCAGATCTTCGTGCCCCACAGGGACACGGCGGTGACCGACCGGGTGTGGACCTGCCCCGGGTAGGACACACCCGGGGCGAACGAGCCGATGCGCTGCACGCCGTCGTCGTCGACCGCGACGTACGAACCGCCGGCGGCCACCACGTGGTCCGGGGACTCCCAGTCGAACGTGCCCAGCCCGAGCTCGCCCTTGGGCGCCCCGCCCCCGAGTGCCTCCTGGCCGCCGAACGGCGTCATGAAGCCGACCCGGCCGTCGCCGAGCGCCCACAGCTTGGAGTAGAACGCGCCGCACGTGTACTCCGCGGGGTCGACGCCCTCGCACGGGTAGTCCGTCCAGACGTGGGACGCCGCGAGCTGCCGGGGTCCGGGCCGGGGCGTACCGACGGCCGGGAGGTCGAACTCCCACAGCGCGCGCTGCGGCTCGGGGTCGGCCGTCCCCAGCACGCTCAGCTTCCCGCCGCCCAGCGCGAGGGTCTCGACGTAGGCCTTGAGGTCCCCCCTGGTGCCGAACGGGATCACTGTCTCGTCGTCGGTCACCCGTGGCGCACCCGGTGCGGCCGCCGCCGGCGTCGGCGCGAGGCCGAGGCCGCCGACCGCCAGCGCGACGGCGGTCCCGATCGTGAACGAGGTGCGTCTGATCGTGCGAGTGCTCATGCCGGCCCCCTGTGTGACGAGCGGTCCCGTCGTCGTCTCGGAAGCTATGACCCGCACGGCATCCCGCGGGTTGTACGGAACCGAATGATCGATGCCGGGCGTGCGGAGCGGGGCGGCGCGGGCGGAGGTTGATCGCCGGGCCCGCGGGGGAGCGGCGGCCGCTGTCGCGTCCCGCGGCCCGGTCTGCCGCCGGGGAGGGGCGTACCGGCGAAGGGTGAGCGCGACCGTGCCCGGATTCGGACGGGCATCACGGACACTGGACAGCAGGAGGAGAGGAGGCCGACCGTGCTGACCGTAGTCCGTGAGCAGCTGGGCCGTGCCCTGTTCCGCCGCGTCGCCGGTCCCGACGGACCGGCCACCCGTGCCCGCATCCACGACACCCCCGGCCCGCGCTGGT
This sequence comes from Streptomyces sp. NBC_00637, assembly GCF_045161545.1. Classification (NCBI taxonomy): domain Bacteria; kingdom Bacillati; phylum Actinomycetota; class Actinomycetes; order Kitasatosporales; family Streptomycetaceae; genus Streptomyces; species Streptomyces sp. NBC_00637. The sequence continues at coordinate 8,127,647 of NZ_CP109046.1, forward strand.
TCGATCCGGACCGCCCGATCCGCACCGTCCACGGCGACGCCTCGATGTTCATCGGCGGGCTGAGCGCGCTGCTGTTGCAGTCCCTGCACCCGCTCGCCATGGCGGCGGTGGCCGGCCATTCGGGATACCGCGGCGACCCGTGGGGCCGACTGCAACGCACCAGCACCTTCCTGGCCGTGACGACCTACGGCACGGCCCCGGACGCTCAGCGCGCGGTCGACACCGTCCGCGCCATCCACGAGCGGATCCGGGGGACGACGGCCGCGGGCGTCCCGTACCACGCGGCCGATCCGCACCTGCTCGGCTGGGTGCACGCGGCCGAGACGGACAGCTTCCTGCGCGCCCACGAACGCTTCGGAGCCCACCCGCTGGACGCCGCGGGCTACGACGCCTACGTCGCCGACACCGCGCGGGTCGCCGAGGCGCTGGGGGTGAGCGACCCACCGCGCGACCGTCGCGAGCTGGCCGCGTGCCTGACCGCCTACCGCCGCGAACTCGAGGCCACGTCCGAGGCCCGGGCCACCGCCCGCTTCCTGCTGTTCCAGCCTCCCCTGCCCCTCGCGGCACGCCCCTTGTACGCCGGGCTCGCCGTGAACGCCGTCGTGCTGCTCCCGCCCTGGGCCCGGGGCATGCTGTGGCTGCCCCGGGTCCCGGTCGTCGAGGACCTCGCCGTACGCCCCACCGGACAGGCCCTGACCCGGACCATCCGCTGGGTCATGACCCCGCCGGGCCGACCCGGCACGACGTGATCGCGGGCCGGCCCAGGTCGCGGTCGGCCGGTACGGGGGACCTTCGTGGCACTATCGCCGACGCGCGCGGCTCTCGTCCGCCTCGTCACCGGCGAGCGGGTACAGCTCCCGCGAGGTGACGATCAGTTCCCGGCGCTCCTTCCCCGATCCCACCATCGGCTGGGAGCCGTGGAGGGACACCTGGGCGCTCTCGGGCAGGAAGCGGACCGTGAACAACCCGATGGCACCGGCGGCCATCAGGTAGAACGCGGGCATCAGGTCGTTTCCGGTGATGCTCACCAGCGCCTCCGTGACCAGTGGGGTCGTACCGCCGAACGCGGCCACGGCCACCCGAGGCACCGACCGCGCGTCGGAGCAACGGTGCTTCGACGACCTGGACGTCCTCGTCGCGGAAGGGACGCTTGTACCGCCGCAGCCTGCGCGTCAGGTCCTCACGGACCTGCGGGGGCAGTTCGGCGACGTCCGTCGGCCCGGACCGCGCTGGGTCGGGCTGACCGTCGGTCAGTAGGTCAGCCACTGAAGTTCCTTGCTCGTCATGCGTGAGATGACCTGCGTGCGCAGTGAGGCACCAGGTGTTTGCCGCGCTGACAATGGCTTCTGCCCCCTTTCGCGCGACTCACCCGGGGACGATGAACACGCCACCCCTCCTGCGTTCGGCCGGGGCCGGGGGCCGGGCCAAGGGCCGGGGATCGCGGGGCACAGGGCAGGGAATGGGGGCGGCGCAGACCTCCCCAGGCAGAGCCGCCCCCGGCAACACCTCTGCCACAGCGCCTCTGCCCCCGAAACACCCCCGCACACCTGCGCTTCACGAGGTGACGGCCGCACGTCCTCAACCTCGGTTCGGCCGCGTGGTTTTGGGGGCCGGGCCGGTGCGGCACGGAGGGGCACCAGCCGAGGGATACCGTAGGGCCTACCCGATCGCGGTCATCCACGCTGGCGGCAACGCGCCTCGCCACGGCTCGTCTTACGCCACCGACGCACGTGCACGGCGCCTGCGATGACCAGGAGCATCGGCACGCCGGGACCGACCGCAGGAAGCGAGGACCGTACCCGTGGCAAGGACGCGGACACTCGCTCAGACGTACCGCCACTTCGGTGAGGTCGACGCGGCCGGAAAATCATCACCGCTGTACGCGCGCGTCGCCGTCGCCCTGAGCGAGTCCGACAGGGCGCTGTCCGCCATCGGGACGGCGCCGGCACGCAAGCGGCATCCCGCAGTGGTCCTTGCCGCGCTGCACGACCTCGCCCTCGCCGGACGCGCCCCCGCGCTGGCAGCGGCCTACGCGGCCGCGGACGCCGACGCCGCCGCCGACGCGGCCATCGACACATTGCTGTGCATGACCGACCCGGTCGTGGAGATCGCCACGCGCCGGAGGCTCCGGACCGACGAGAGCGGACGCGGCGCCGTGCTGTATCCGGCCGTCGCCGAGGCGGCGCGGCGGGCGGGCGCGGACGCGGTGGGGCTGATCGACGTGGGCTGTTCGGCCGGGCTCAACCTCGGTGTCGACCGCGTCGGCATCAGGTACGGCAACGGACCATCGCTGGGCGCCTCGTCGTCTCCCGTACAGCTGTCCGCGACGATCGTGGGGGACCGGCCCGTCCCGGCGCGGGCGATGCCCGAGGTCGTGGCCCGCGTGGGCGTCGACCCCGACCCGCTCGACGTGAGCGACGCGGATGACGCCCGGTGGCTGCGCGCCTGCCTGTGGCCCGGTCAGCCGGAGCGGGCCGCGATGCTCGAAGCGGAGATCGCGTTGGCGGCGACGGCCCCTCCGCTCCTGCTGCGAGGCGACGCCGTCGACATGCTGCCCGACGCCTTCGCCCACGTGCCCGCGGACGCCCTGCCGGTCGTCACCACGACGTGGGCGCTGTCACGCTTCCCGCCCGAACGCCGCCTGCGCTTCCTGCGGCGCCTCGAGGAAGCGGCGGCCGGCCGGCCGGTGGCGTGGGTCTCGGCGGAGGGTGTCGGAGTCGCGCCGACGGTACCGACACTGGGTGACCGTCACGCTTCCGGCCACAGCATCATCGGCCTGGTAGAGCTCGACCGGTCGGCCCTGCACGCCGAGGCCCTCGGCCGCTGCTGGTCGCGGGGCCGCCTGCTGGCATGGCTGGCAGAGTCCTAGCGCTTTCCTCTCGTCAGCTTCCCCGCGGGCTCCGCCGATCGGGCGGCTCCGGGGCCCGGCCGACCCGCGGTGTCAGGCCACCGGCGCGATGTGCGCGAAGACTGGTGGCCTCGGACGAGGGAGGAAAGACCGTGGGCGATCGCGCTGCTCGGCACACCGGGACATCCACGCCGGCCGACCCGGGCGCCCACGGCACCCCCGGTCAGGCAGGGGTCATCGGCATCGGGCTCGCCGCCGTCCTGACGTTCGCCCTGGCGGACGGCTCCTGGGAGTGGTTCGCCGCGTACATCGGCATGACCCTCCTCGCGGTGATCGTCGGCTTCTGCCGGCTGCCTCCCTGGACGCCCGGCCCGCGCCGCGCCTATGTACAGACCCTGGTCGCCTACTCCCTCGTGGTGGGCCTGTGCGTCGCGATCGCGCTGGCCCCCGTGCTGCAACGCTCGGTCTGGCTCTTCCCGATGCCGGGCACCCGCAGCGAGTGCCAGGAGGTGGGCGCCTACGAGAGCCTGCGGACGGAGGCCTCGCTGGGAAGCCTCGCGGACCGCGACCGTGCGGCCCTGGTTCGGACGCAGGACATCCAACGACGTGAGGCCGTCGCCGACTGCCTGGCATCCACCACGACCCGGTGGCTCCCGCTGTACGGGCTCGGGGCGGCGGTGCTGGTGGCTCTGGGCGCATGGTTCCTCGACCGCTCCCGGGCGCGGAGGAACGCCGACGCGACCCGCTCGAACTCCGCCGTCGAGGGCGGGTAGAGCGAGGCGGGTGGGTCAGGGACGACGAGGTCCTCTGCGCGCATCGCTCGGGACAAGCGTGGAAGAAGGGCCCCATGACTTCACTCACGGAACAGCAGAACGTGGCCGACTTCTACGACTTCGAGGCGGATCTCACGGAGGAGGAGCGCAAGGTTCTGCTCAGGACGAGGGCCTTCATGCGCGACGAGGTCCAGCCCCTGGTGGCCGAGCACTGGGCCGACGGCACCTTTCCCATGGAGCTGATCAGCCGTTTCCGGGAGAGTGGACTGGTCGGACTGTCGTACGAGGGCTATGGCGACCACGGCCCCACCGCCAGTCATCTGCTGACCGGAATGATGGCGATGGAGATGAGCCGTGTCGACGCTTCGGTCGCCACCTTCTTCGGCGTCCACAACGGACTCGCCATGTACGCCATCCACGCGGGCGGCGACCAGGCCCAGCGCGACCGGTGGCTGCCCGCCATGGCGAGGATGGACACCATCGGGGCGTTCGCCCTCACGGAGCCGCTGGACGGCTCCGACATCGCGGCCGGTATGCACACCACCGCCCGGCGCGACGGCGACACATGGGTCCTCAACGGCGCCAAGCGCTGGATAGGCAACGCCACCTTCGCCGACCTCATCGTCGTCTGGGCCCGCGATGTCGACGACGACCAGGTCAAGGGATTCGTCGTCGCCAAGGACACGCCCGGATTCAAGGCCGAGAAGATCGCCCACAAGACGTCGCTGCGCATCGTCCAGAACGCGGACATCACCCTCACCGACGTCCGGGTGCCGGAAAGCGATCGGCTGCGGAACGCCTCTTCGTTCCGTGATGTCGCGGAAGTCCTGCGCGCCACGCGGAGCGGGGTCGCCTGGCAGGCTCTCGGCGTCATGATCGGCGCGTACGAGGCGGCCCTGCGCTACGCCACGCAGAGGCAGCAGTTCGGCCGTCCGCTCGCGGGATTCCAGCTCGTGCAGGACCTCCTGGTGAAGTGCCTGGGCAACATCACGTCGAGCTGGGGCATGCTGCGTCGGCTCGCCGGACTGCAGGACGCGGGGGTGTTCCGGGACGAGCACTCGTCCCTGGCCAAGGCCCACGTCACCGCCCGCATGCGCGAGGTCGTGGCCTGGTCCCGGGAGATCTTCGGGGGCAACGGCATCGTCCTGGAGTACGACGTGGCACGCTTCTTCGCCGATGCGGAGGCCATCTACTCGTTCGAAGGCACCAGGGAGATGAACACACTGATCGTCGGCAAGGCGATCACCGGACAGAGCGCCTTCGTCTGACCGTCGGGCCGTCCGCCCGTCCGGCTGTCCGGCTGTCCGGGCGAGCGTGAGCCGCCGCAGGGCAGGGAGGACCATGGATGACCAGCAACGACCAGCAATGACCAGGGGTGACAGGGAGGGGCGGGGATCAATGAAGTCGGCGTTCGGGGGTACTCGGTCCTGCCCAGGTCCCTCGTACGAAAGTGAAGCCCATCCCCATGGCCGACATGCCTGACACGACCGACACGCGAGACGTCGTCGCACTCATCCTCCAGGACCACAGAAGAATGGAGGACCTCTTCCGTCTGATGCGCAGCGTCGAGGCCGACCGGGCAGCGGCCCTGCGAGAGTTCGCCGACCTGTTGATCGCGCACGCGCTGGCGGAGGAGGCGAAGGTGTACCCCGCCCTGAAGCGCTTCAAGAAGATCGACGACGAAGAGGTGGAGCACGGCGAGGAGGAGCACGACGAGGGCAACAAGGCACTCCTCGAGCTCCTGGAGGTCGACGAGGTCGGCTCCGAGGAGTGGGACGAGAAGCTGGAGGAGCTCGTCGAGGCCGTCGCCCACCACACCGACGAGGAGGAACGCACGATCCTCAACGGTGCCCGCGAGAACGTCGCCATGGAGCGACGGGAGGAGCTGGGCGAGGCGTTCCTGGAAGAGAGGGAGCGTCAGCTGAAGGCCGACTGCGGGTCCGTGGACAACGTGCGTCGTATCGTCGGCTCCTGACCGGGGCCCGTCGTGTGACCCCCCTGGCTGCCGGAGGGCGAGCACACGCGGAAGCCAGAGAGGCCTGGGCTCGCCGACTGCCGGCAAGCCCGGGCCTCTACGCACGCCCGCCCCGGCCGCGGGCGGCGAAACGCCTTGCCTTGCGCCCTGGATGCCCGCGAGGTCGTGGTCGGGGATGGTGCTGGAGCTGGGCACGACCACCCGGGACGGCGTGCCTCGGCGCGCGCGGTCGCCTGGCGTCGCCGCCTCAGCCCGGATCCTCGGCAGGAGCGCCCAGCGCCTGGTACACGGCCCACACCACGGCGACCAGCGGTACGGCGACGACGGCGCCGATCACCCCCGCCGCGACCGCTCCGCCGACGACCGCCAGGGCCACCACCACCGGGTGCAACCGGACGGCCCAGCTCATCACGATGGGGTGCAGCAGATGGCCCTCGATCTGTCCGATGACCACGATCAGGGCCACCACGAGCAGGGCGGTGACCGGTCCCTTCGACGCCAGTGCGACGACGGCCGCGATCGCCAGGGCGATGGGCGAGCCGATCAGCGGGACGAACGCGGCCACGAACTCCAGCAGGGCCAACGGCACCGCCAGCGGCACCCCCAGAGCGAACAGCGCGATGCCCACGAGGACCGCGTTGGTGGCGGCCACCAGCAGGATGCCGCGCGTGTAACCGGTGAACGTCCGCCAGGCCGCCCGGCCCGCGATCGTGACCCGTCGCCGTGCGCCGTCGTGGAGCTGGTCGCACAGCCACTGCCACTGCCGGTCGCCGGAGTATGTGAAGAAGACCGCGCAGAACACGGCCAGGGCGAGCACCGTCAGCACCTCGACCAGCCGGCTCGCGCCACTGAGCGCCGTACTGACGAGGGTGGAACGGTGGCTCGACAGGAGCTCGCCGATCCGGGACTGGAGATCGTCGAACGCGTCCGCGGGAAGGCGGAAGGGCGGCTGCTCCAGGCGGCGTTCGATCCGGTCGATTCCCGCCACGAACTCCTTCTCCAGTCCACTGCGCTCATGCGCCGCGGTCTCACCCACCAGGGCCAGCGCGCCGAGAACGAGGACGATGCCGCCGATCAGCGCGGCGGCGACCGCGAGCGGGCGGGGCACGAAGCGCGCGAGCAGGCCGGCCACGGGACGGAGCACGGCGGTGATGACGAGCCCCAGGAAGACGGCGACGGCGATCCGGTGGAACTGCCCGAGCACGGAGAAGGCGACGCGGACGACGATGCCGACGGCGATGATCCGCCATGCGTACGCGGCCGCGGTCCGCAGCAGACCCGGCACGTGCGGCTCCCCGCTGCTTCGGCGTTCGAGCGGCGAGGCGGGCTGATCGGGTCTGGGGGGTGTGGGCATCTCATCCCCGTACCACTGGGCGACCGCGGGGGAGCGGCGCAGGCCCGAAGTTCCCCCGAAGGCCGGTAGGGCCGTCGGTCAGGCCCGCACGCGCCGGACCGTGATCGCGGGCCCGGCGCCGAACGGGGGAGAGGGCGGGTACGCCGACGGCTCCCACCCTGTGCGGGTGGGAGCCGTCCGGATGATGCCTGCCGTCAACGACGTCGGCGGTTACGCGTGGCGGTGCGAATGCCGGTTGCCCGTGACGAGGCGGTAGAGGGCCAGCAGGATGAAGGAGCCCACGATCGCGGCGATCCAGGTGGAGAGGTCGAAGAATCCGTCGACGGAGTCGACACCGAAGATCACCTTGCCGAGCCAGCCGCCGAGCAGACCGCCGGCGATACCGATGAGCATGGTGATGATGATGCCACCGGGGTCCTTGCCCGGCATCAAGGCCTTGGCGATGGCGCCGGCAAGGAGGCCGATGATGATCCACGCGATGATGCCCATGATGTCTCTCCGCTTCGTCGTGTAAAGACAGTGTCAGCTTCTCGTGTGCACCATTCGCGATCGAACAAACGTCACTGGCACATACTCAATCGCAAGACAGGCGAAGCGTCGCGTCGAGGCGGGGGCCGTGGGGCGGGAGACACGGGTGGGGCCGGGCGATCGCCGCCCACTCCTCCTCGGTGAGCGGGGCGAGGTGGACCGACGGCCCCTCCGCCGGGGCGAACTGTCCACCGATCAGGTTGGCGGACTGTCAGGCCCCGGCGGCTCGCGCCCCTTGGCCGCGGTCGGCGGCGGGTCCGGACGTCCTCGGCCCTACAGCGAGGGTGCCGAGCCCGGCAGCGGGCGTCCCGCCGACTCGGCCATGAACCACACCGCCACACCACCGATCACGGCCGCGGCCATCATGTAGTAAGCGGGCATCATCATGTTTCCGGTCGCCCCGATCAGGGCCGTCACCACGAGCGGGGTGGTGCCGCCGAAGAGCGAGACGGAGACGTTGAAGCCGATCGACAGCGATCCGTAGCGGACCTTCGTCGGGAACAGCGCCGGCAGAGCGGCCGGCATCGCCGCCGTGAAGCAGACCAGCAGCAGGCCCAGCGCGCCCATGCCGAGCGCGACCGCGAACAGGCTGCCCTGGCGGATCAGCAGCAGTGCGGGGACGGACAGCAGCAGGAAGCCCGCACAGCCCGCGGCGATCACCGGGCGGCGGCCCACGCGGTCGGTCAGGGCGCCCGCGAAGGGCTGGACGATCATCATCACGGCCATCACGCCGAGTACGACGAGCAGGCCGTGCGTGTCGTCGTAGCCGAGCTCACTGGTCAGATAGCTCGGCATATACGACAGCAGCATGTAGTCGGTGACGTTGAAGACCAGCACCAGGCCGACGCAGAGCAGCAGCGCCCGCCACTGGCCGACGATCATCCGGCGCAGCGGTACCTTCGGGCGGTTCGACTCGGCCTTCTCCATCTCGGCCGCGAACGCCGGGGTCTCCTCCAGCCGCATCCGCAGGTAGAGGCCGACGATGCCCATCGGGCCGGCGATGAGGAACGGGATCCGCCAGCCCCAGCTCAGCAGGTCCTCCGTGGACAGCAGGGCGGTCATCACCGTGACCAGGCCGGCGCCGCCGATGTAACCGGCGAGCGTGCCGAACTCCAGCCAGCTGCCGAAGAAACCGCGCCGCTTGTCGGGCGCGTACTCGGCGATGAAGGTGGAGGCGCCCGCGTACTCGCCGCCGGTGGAGAAGCCCTGTACGAGGCGGGCGGCCAGCAGGAGCAGGGGGGCTCCGACGCCGATCGAGGCGTACGACGGGATGAGGCCGATGGCGAACGTGCCCGCGGCCATCAGGATCATGGTGGCGGCCAGCACCTTCTGGCGGCCGACACGGTCGCCGAGCGGTCCGAAGAGCATGCCGCCGAGCGGTCGGACCAGGAAGGCGGCCGCGAAGGCGCCGAAGGTGGAGAGCAACTGGGTGGTCGGGTTCCCGGACGGGAAGAAGACCTTGCCCAGGGTGACCGCGATGTAGCTGTAGACGCCGAAGTCGAACCATTCCATCGCGTTGCCCAGCGCGGCGGCCTTCACGGCGCGTTTCACGACGGCGGGGTCCGTGACGGTGGCGTTCTCCGGGACGGTCGGGGTGGTCGGGAGGGGCGTCGGGGGAGTGGCGACTGTGGCAGTCGGCAAAGCTTCGCTCGCCTACTTTCGTCGGGGACGGGGGACGGTCTGCTCGACGACGCCGGCGGCAGGCCAAAGAGCGACGATAGGTCGACATGTGCCCTTTACGCGCTGTACGCACTTCAATGCATGCTGCACGTAAACGTGGTGTGGGCAGGCCCGTAGACCCGCTCCGCGGGGCACCTCGCCGGATCATGATGTGACCCATCTCGCCTCCCGCGCACGCAACCGAACCAGGGGGCCCGTTTCCGGCGCGTGGTGCGTCGACTTCGTGGCGGGTGGGGCGCCCGGGGTCCGTCCTTCGGCCTGAGCCGCCCGTTCCGTACTCTGGCGGCATGCGCATGCGCCCCACTCTGAGCTGGACCCCGGCCCAGGACCTGCCGCCGGCCACGACCGATCCGCAGCAGGTCGTCGACGCGCTGGGCGCGGGCAACGTGCTGGTGCTGAGCGGAGCGGGCATCTCGACGGAGTCGGGCATCCCCGACTACCGGGGCGAGGGCGGGAGCCTGAGCCGGCACACCCCGATGACCTACCAGGACTTCACCGCCGACGCCCGGGCCAGGCGCCGGTACTGGGCGCGCAGCCACCTCGGATGGCGCACCTTCGGGCGCGCCCGCCCCAACGCCGGTCACCGGGCCGTGGCCGCGTTCGCGCGGCACGGCCTCCTCACGGGCGTGATCACCCAGAACGTCGACGGCTTGCACCAGGCCGCCGGCAGCGAGGAGGTCGTGGAACTCCACGGAAGCCTGAGCCGGGTCGTCTGCCTGTCCTGCGGTGCCGTCAGCGCGCGCCGCGAGCTCGCCCGGCGGCTGGAGGAGGCCAACGCGGGTTTCGCGCCCGTGGCAGCCGCCGTCAACCCGGACGGTGACGCCGACCTCACCGACGCACAGGTCGGGGACTTCCGCGTGGTCTCGTGCACGGTCTGCGGCGGCATCCTCAAACCGGACGTGGTGTTCTTCGGCGAAACCGTTCCGCCGGCACGCGTCGAGCACTGCCGCGCGCTGGTCGACGAGGCGGCCTCGCTGCTGGTCCTGGGATCATCGCTGACGGTGATGTCCGGGCTTCGGTTCGTCCGCCAGGCGGGTCAGGCAGGGAAGCCCGTGCTGATCGTCAACCGGGACCCGACCCGGGGCGACCAGCACGCCGTCACGCGGGTCGAGCTCCCGCTGGGCACGGCCCTCACCACGGTGGCCGGTCGCCTCGGCATCGCGCTCGACGACCAGGCGGCGTCCGCCTGACCACGCCCCTGCTCAACGGTCCTTTCGCGGGTGCTGCCCACCGAGGTCGCGCAGCACCTCCCTGGCGGCGCGGGCGCCCGACGCCATCGCCCCCTGCACCGAGCCCGTCGCCCGGTGGTCACCGCACACGTATCGACCCCGGGCCACTCGGGTCGTGCGGCTGAGCTCCTGAGGGGGCGCCATCGCGGGCAGCGCGTCGGGCACCGTACGGACGGTCAGCAGGTCCCAGTGGTCGGCATCGGTGTCGTAGACCTCGCTCAGCGTCGCGCGCAGCGCCCGTTCCCGGCCGGCGGCGTCCGCGCCGAGCACCGAGGTGGCCACGAGCGCCCGGCCGGGGGGCGCGTAGGAGGCGGCCACGTTGCTCGGTACGCACGTGTTGAGGAAGCGGCGCCGGGTGTCCACCAGCAAAGTGGAGTCGTTCAGCGGCGGTTTCGGCATGGCGTGGTAGTAGGTCGTCGTCACGCGGTACGGCGGCACGGTGACGTCGGGCAGCAGGCTTCGGGCCGCACCGGGGCCGGTGGCCACCACCACGGCACGCGCCGGGACGAGTTCACCGGCGGCGGTCTCCACGCCGTCGTCCGTCAGCCGTTCGACCGGGGTCTCCCGTCGCACGGTGCCGTTCGGCAGCGAGGCCGCCAACGCGAGAGGCGCGGCACCGATGCCCGCGGCGGGCAGGCTCAGGGTGCCGCGCAGCATGCTGCGCCACACGAGATGGAAGACCCGGGCGGACGTCTCCAGACGGTCCTCCAGGAACACCCCGGACAGGAACGGCAGGAAGAAGCGCTCGACGAACGCGTCGGTGAAGCCCGCGGCGGCGAGCGCCGTGCGGGTGCTGCGATCCGGCCGCCGCTTCAGCCGGCGCGGCGGCGACACCGCGTCGGAAGCGGCGAGGGCGCCCAGCGCCGCCAGGTCGCGCGGTCCCGCCAGGCGCCCCGACAGCAGGTCGACGAGCGAGGACGGGTGAGCGAACGGGTCGGTCAGACGGCGTCTGCCGGTGTCGGTGTGGATGAGGACGCCCCGGTCGAAGGGGCGCGGGTCCAGCCCGTCCGCTGCCAGGCGCCGCCGGACCTGCGGGTAGGACGGGTTGAAGACCTGGAAGCCGCGGTCGATCACGAAGCCGTCCACACGGTCGGAGCGCATCCGGCCGCCGACCCCGTCGGAGGCCTCCAGGATCCGCACGCCGACACCGGCGGCCAGCAGGTCCTGAGCACAGGCGAGGCCGGCGACGCCTGCCCCGATCACCACGACGTCCGGTGATCGTTCGGTTGCGTTCACGGACTTCCCTTCCCTCGCCGGCTCGCCCACGGTCACGCGGTCCGGGCGCCGCGACGGCTCCGCGGCCCCGTACCGTCACTTCCCCTTCGCGTCCGACCGGGGGAGCGGATGCACTTCACCGCCGCTCTCTGCCCCAGGCGATCCCCCGGGTCCGCAGGGCCTGCCGGATCACCTGGGGCCGAGCCGACCGGCCGGTGGCCCGGCCGGTGCGTGCGGTCAGTGCTCGTCCGTGTCTCCCTGGCTGCGCACGACTTCCTTCACCTTGGCCACCGCGAAGCCCCAGCCCTGTGCCACGGTCGGCTTGGCGGGAACGGCGATCTCGTCCGGGTTGGTGAGCACGTCGAGCAGCACGGGTCCGGGGGTGTCGAAGGCCCGGCGTACGGACTCCTCCAGGTCGGCCGGGTCGGTCACCCGGATGCCGGTGATGCCCATGGCCGTGGCGACGGCCGCGAAGTCCGGATTGTCCAGCACGGTGCCGAACTCCGGGAGTCCGGCCTGTTCCTGTTCCAGCTTGACCATGCCCAGCCGGCGGTTGTCGAAGACCACGAGCTTGACGGGCAGCCCGCTCGTCTTGAGCGTCATGAGGTCGCCGAGCAGCATGCTCAGCCCGCCGTCGCCGCAGAAGGCCACGACCTGACGGTCCCGATCCAGACACTGGGCGCCGAGGGCCTGTGGCATGGCGTTGGCCATGGAGCCCAGGTTGTAGGAGCCGATCAGCCGGCGCTCGCCGCGCATCTCGACGAAACGCGACAGCCACACGGTGGCCATGCCCGTGTCCGAGGTGAAGATGGCGTCCTCGTCGGCGAGCCGGTCCACCACGGCGGCCAACGCCTCCGGACGGATGTCGTCGGAGCGGTTGTCCAGGGCGGAGCGGACCCGGCCCACCAGGCTCTTGTCGTGCGCCGGGTCCGCGAGCCGCGCCTGGCCCTCACGCCACCGCTCGAAGCGTTTGCGGGCATCCTCCAGATGCGAGCGGTCGCGCCCGCCGCCGCTCTCGGCGGGCGCGGCGGCGAGGTGGGCCAGGAGGTCCCGGACGGTCGCGCCCGTGTCACCGACGAGCCCCACTTCCACGGGCACCCGGCGTCCGATGTGGGACGCCTCGGTGTCCACCTGGATGACGGTCCGGCCCTCCGGATACCAGTCCCGGTAGGGGAAGTCGGTGCCCAGCAGCAGAAGCGTGTCCGCGTCCTGAAGGGCCGACGCGGCCGCGGGGTTCCCGATCAGCCCGGTCTGTCCGACCTGGAAGGGATTGGCGTCGCCCTCGAAGCCTTCCTTCGCCTTGAGGGTGAGCACCATCGGCGCGGCCAGCCGGTCGGCCAGGGCCAGGACGTCCTCGCGTGCGGCGCGGGCGCCGCGGCCGACGAGCAGCGTGACCCGCTCCGCACGGTCGAGGAGTTCGGCGGCCCGTCGTACGGCGGACTCGTCCGGCCGGCTCAGCGGGGCGTTGAGCGAGAACCGGGCCGGCCGGTCCGCGCTCAGCTCCTGTTCCCCCAGGTCACCGGGGATGGTCAGCACGGCGACGCCCTTGCGGCCCAGCGCGGTGCGCACCGCCGTCTCCAGCATCTGCGGCAGCTGGTCGCCCGAGGTGATCGTGGCCCGGAAGACGGCCACGTCGCTGAAGAGGGCGTCGTTGTCGACCTCCTGGAAATAGTCGCTGCCGAGCTCGGCGAGCGGGACCTGCCCGGCGATCGCCAGCACCGGCGTATGGCTCTTGGCCGCGTCGTAAAGTCCGTTGAGCAGGTGCACGGAACCGGGGCCGACGGTGCCCATGCACACGCCCAGGGTGCCGCTGAGCTGCGACTGGGCGCTCGCGGCGAAGGCCGCGGCCTCCTCGTGCCGGCAGCCCACCCACTCCAGGCCCTCGGTGGTGCGGATGGCGTCGGTCAGCGGGTTGAGCGCGTCGCCTACGACGCCGAAGACCTGGCGTACGCCAAGTTCGTTCAGCGCGTCCACGATGACGCGCGCGACGGTTCGGGCCACTGGATCCTCCAGATCACACGGTGAAGCGGTCGGGGTCGGCGGCGTCCCAGTCGGCCGCCCAGGAGGCGGGGGGCTCGGCGAGCAACTGCCCGGGCGCCAGCCATTCGTAGAGTTCCTCGAAGGAACGTTCGGTGCGGGGGTCGATGCGTCGGCGCAGCATGTGCGGCCGCAGCTGCGCGGGATCGGTCACTCCCATGGACGCCATGATCTGCAGCGCGCTCGCCACCGTCGCCTCCTGCAGGCGCTGGACCCGGAGCGTCTTGTCGCCGACGTGCAGGGCGCGGGCACGCCGGGGGTCCTGCGTGGTGACGCCGGTGGGGCAGGTGTTCGTATGACACCGCTGCGCCTGGATACAGCCGACGGCGAACATCATCGCCCGTGCGGCGTTGCCGTAGTCGGCGCCCTGCACCATGCGCTTGACCAGGTCGGTACCGGTGGCGATCTTGCCGCTCGCCCCGATCCTGATCCGGTCGCGCAGCCCCGCGCCGACGAGCGCGTTGTGGACGGTCAGGAGCCCCTCGGTGAGCGGGGTGCCGACATGGTCGGCGAACTCCAGAGGCGCGGCCCCGGTCCCGCCCTCGGCGCCGTCCACCACGATGAAGTCCGGGGCGGTGCCCTCCGCCAGCATCGCCTTGCACACGGCGAGGAACTGGCGGCGCGACCCCACGCAGAGTTTGAAACCGGTCGGCTTCCCGCCGGACAGTTCCCGCATCCTGGCGACGAAGCGGACGAGTTCGCGGGGTGTGGAGAACACGCGGTGATAGGGCGGTGAGATCACCGTCCGGCCTTGCGGCACGTCCCGTACCCGCGCGATCTCCGCGTTGACCTTCGCTCCGGGCAGCACCCCGCCGATGCCGGGTTTCGCGCCCTGGGAGAGCTTGAGCGACACGCACTTCACGTGCTCGTGGGCGGCCTTGTCGGCGAATTCCGACGGGTCGAAGTCGCCGTCGTCGGTCCGGCAGCCGAAGTAGCCGGTGCCGATCTCCCAGACGAGGTCACCACCCGGCCGCAGGTGGTACTCCGACAGGCCGCCCTCGCCGGTGTCGTGGGCGAAGCCCCCGGCCGCGGCGCCCCCGTTGAGCGCGAGGATCGCGTTCGCGGAGAGCGAGCCGAAACTCATCGCCGACACGTTCAGCAGCGCCATGTCGTACGGGCGGCCGCAGTCGGGTCCGCCGATGCGCACCCGCGGTGGCGTCTTCGGTACCGCACAGGGCGCCATCGACGGCACCAGGTACTCGTAGCCGGGGCGGTAGACGTCCCGCTCGGTGCCGTACGGCTGTTCGGCGTCGGTCCCCTTGGCCCGCTCGTAGACGATCGTGCGGGTGTCGCGGTCGAAGGGACGGCCGTCGAAGTTCCGCTCGATGAAGTACTGCTGCAGTTCCGGGCGGATCTTCTCCAGGAGGAAGCGGGCGTGCCCGAGCACGGGATAGTTGCGCAGCACGGAGTGCCGGCGCTGCAGCAGGTCCGCTACGCCCAGGAGCCCCAGCACGAGCACCGGCGCGGCGGCCGACCACCACCAGGGCGAACCTGCCACCGCGGTCGCGCCTGCCGCGAGCCCGACGACCAGAGCGAGAACAACCAGTCCAATACGTGTCACCTCCCCCGCGTTGCCCGACAGCCGACGATCATGTCTCTCCGTCGCTACCGGAGATCGTCAAGAAATCCCCTCGTGCCGTCCGGCGACCGCACCGGCGCCACCGGGTGACCACCGCTACCGGGTGACCACGTTGAACACCGGGTAGGTCCGTGGCTGGACGTCCGCGAGACCGAGTTCCCGCAGGATCGGGAGGAGGGTCTCGCCGAACTGCCGGAACGCCTCCTCGGACTCCCAGACGTCCACGACGAGCCAGCCGTTCTCGGTGGGGGCGGAGGTGTGCGAGACGAGGCCGGCCACCGGCCAGTCGGCGGGGCTCCTGACCGGGCCGGGTCGGCCGGCAACCTTCTCCGCGCTCTGCTCGTACAGGGCCTGGGTCATCCCGGGCATTTCGAGTACTGCGACGATGGCCATGGTGAGTTCCCTTGCGATGAGATGGAGCGTCGTCCGGCCAGTTGAGCAGCCCGGCGAGCGCTCTGCGCGGGGGCTTGGGCCGGACAGGGCACGCGGAGCGGACGACCTGAGTGCTGCGATGGTCGGAGAAGTCGTATAACCGCTCCGTCGGCGGGGTAGGACCAACGCCGGGTGCCTTCCGTCGTGGACGGCCCCGCACACAGACCAGCCGGGCCTCCCGGCAATACCCGAAGGACGAGCAGCATGGCCAGCGGCACCGTGAAGTGGTTCAACTCCGAAAAGGGCTTCGGCTTCATCGCCCAGGACGGCGGCGGACCGGACGTCTTCGCCCATTACTCCAACATCTCCGGCAACGGCTACCGGGAACTGGTGGAGGGAGAGCCGGTCACCTTCGACGTGACCCAGGGGCAGAAGGGCCCGCAGGCCGAGAACATCGTCCGCGGCTGAGGCGGCCGCCCACCGTCCGCCCCGCGCGACACCACTGTGTAGAGTGGCACCACCGACGCGGGGTGGAGCAGCTCGGTAGCTCGCTGGGCTCATAACCCAGAGGTCGCAGGTTCAAATCCTGTCCCCGCTACGAGAACGAAGGGGTCCGGCATCGCCGGGCCCCTTCGGCATGTGACGCGCCGGGGAGACCGCCGCGCTTCGCGATGCCGGGGACGGAGCCGACGGCCGGGTGCCGAAGGGCGTGCGACCCGACGGTTCCTGGACCTCGGTCACCTCGCCGGGGGCGGCGTCCGTCCTGGCCTCGTCGGCGGGGGCGGACGGCTCGGGTCGGCCCGGCAGGAGCAGGCAGAGCGGGACGGCGACGGCGGTGAGCGCCACCGACCACCAGAACGCGGCGTCGAAGCCGTCGGCCTGCGCGCCGGGGGTGCGGGCGTCCCCGGCGGTGTGCTGGAGGATCGCGGCGAGGACGGCGATGCCCACCGAGCCGCCGATCTGCTGGGCGACGCGGGTGATGATCCCGGCGTCGGGGATCTCCTCGTGCCGCAGACCCACGAAGGCGGCGGCGGTGGGCGCGATCATGGCGGCCCCCAGGCCGATGCCGCGGACGAACAGCGCGGCCATGAGCGGGACCTCGCCGGTCTCGGCGGTGACGAAGGCGAACGGCACGGTGGCCGCGGTGAGGAAGGCGAAGGCGGCGAAGGCGACCCACCGGGGGTCGACGCGGTCGAGGTACCTGCCCGCGAGCCCGCGTGCGACGAGCGCGCCGACGCCCTGCGGGATGAGCAGCAACCCGGCGCCCAGGGCGTCCTCGCCCCGGACCTGCTGGAAGTACAGGGGCAGCAGCATCATCGTCCCGTACAGGGAGACGCCGGCCAGGAAGACCAGGGCGGACGAGGAGGCCACCGCCCGGTGGCGGAACAGCCGCAGGTCGACAAGCGCCCCGGCGCGCGTCAGTGCCCAGGCGACGAAGCCGCCGATCAGGGCGAGTCCGCCGACGAACGGGACGAGGAACGCGGCGCTGGTGAAGCCCGCGCTGCCCTCGGCCCGGGAGAGGCCGTAGAGGGTGGCGGCGACGCCGGGGGAGAGCAGGAGCAGGCCGACGACGTCCAGGCGGGCGCGGGGGCGGTCGGGGGCGGGACGGTCGTGGGGCAGGTTGCGCCAGGCGAGCCGGCCACCGACGACACAGAAGGGGATGTTGACCAAGAACAGCCAGCGCCAGTCGGCCAGATGCAGGATGAGGCCGCCCAGGACCGGCCCGAGGATCGGGCCGAGCGCGGTGGGCACGGTGATGACGGCCATGACCTTGCCGATGTTGCGGCCCTTGGCCGCCTGCATGACCAGCGTGGTCGTGAGCGGCATCATGATGCCGCCCGCGATGCCCTGGACGACGCGGAAGGCGATGAGGCCGGCCGCGTTCCACGCCAGCGCGCTCAGGACCGAGCCGAGCAGGAACACGCCCAGGGACGCGATCCACAGACGCCTGCCGCCGAACCGCGACTGGGCCCACCCGGCGATCGGGATGGTGACGAACAGGGCCAGCAGATAACCGGTGCTCACCCACTGGATCGTGGACAGCGGGGCATCGAGGTTCTTCGCCAGATCGTCGAGGGCGACGCTGACCACGGTGGTGTCGAAGACGACGGCGAGGGCGCCCACGATGAGGGTGAACGCCGTGCGCCACACGGCGGGGTCCATCCGGTCGGGGTCCACCGCGGAGGGCACGGGTTCGGTCCGGTCGGAAGGACGCATGAACAGCCACCTTAAGATATAGAGCTCTATCTTACGGCGGCCAGGGTAGAGCGCTAGAGTAAGATAGGCAAGTCTATCCAAGGGAGGCGTGGATGCCCGAGCGACGCCGCGGGGCGGCACTGGAGAAGGCGCTCCTCGATGCGGCCTGGGACGAACTCACGGACCACGGCTACGCCAGGTTCACCATGGACGCCGTCGTGCGGCGCGCGGGAACCAGCCCTCCGGTCCTCTATCGGCGCTGGTCCGACCGCGATGAACTGGTCAGGGCCGCCATCGTCCACACGCTGAAGGGGCACCGCCTCGCCACCCCCGACACGGGAAGCCTGAGGGAGGACGTCCTCACCCTCATGCGGGAGATCAACGCGACCCGGGTCCCGTTCATCACCGCCATGAGCGTGCAACTGGCCGGCTACCACCAGGAGACCGGCGCCGGCGACCTGCGCGACCCTCTCGCGACGGGTCGCAAGGAAGCTCTCGACGTGCTCTTCGGTCGCGCCGTCGACCGCGGAGAGGTCAAGGCGGAACGCCTCACCGAACGCGTCAAGTCGCTCCCCTTCGACCTGCTGCGCCACGAGATCCTCACGACCTGCGCCCCCGTGCCCGACCACGTCATCGAGGAGATCGTCGACACGGTCTTCCTGCCCCTCACACGGTGACCGCGGAGACGCCGGGGGTCCCCACGGCTTCTTGTGACGCGGTCACCCCAGCCGGACGCGTGAACGGCGGACAGGCCCCGACGTCAGGGCGTACGACGGATACCCGGGACCTTCTGGCCGCCTACGACGCCCAGTTGCGGGGGGCACCGCCCCGTGCGGTCACCCATGCCCCCGATGGTCCGCTCACCCGGATCGCCGGGCCCCTGCGCGCCCTGGTGACCGCTCCCCGGGACGTGGGTCTGCGGGGCGGGGAACTGGACGAACTGATAGCCCGGCAGCGCGACTTCTTCGCGGCACGCGGTGAGGCCGTGGAGTGGCGCCTGCGCCGGCACGACCTCCCGGCCGACCTCCCCGACCGGCTGAGGGCGTCGGGCTTCACCCCCGATCCCCCGACCGAGGTGCTGATCGGTTCGGTCGAGGAGGCGGCCTTACGCCGACCCGTGCTGCCGGGGGGAGTGACGCTGCGGCAGGTCGGCACCGACGCCGACCTGCACGCCGTCGCGGCCCTTCAGTCCGCCGTCTGGGGCCTGGACCTGAGCGGCCTCGGCGACGACCTGATCGCCCGGATCGGCGCCGCCCCGCGGGACACCGTCGTCCTCGCCGCCGAGGCAGGTGGCCAGATGGTCTCCGCGGCCTGGCTGGCTTTCCGTCCCGGCACACAGTTCGCCACCCTGCTCGGCGGCTCGACCCTCGCCGAGTGGCGGGGCAAGGGCATCTACCGCGCCCTGGTGGACGCCCGCGTCGCCCTCGCCGCCGACCGCGGCACCCCGTATCTGCACGTGGACGCCTCACCCGACAGCGCCCCGGTCCTACGCCGCCTGGGCTTCCGGACGATCACCACGATGACGCCGTACGTCTGGACGCCGTAGGCCCGCGAAAGCGGCGCGAGGTCCACGTCGTCGCCCCGGCTGTCGGAGCAGACCGTCCCTCTATGGCTGCCACTGATGATCAGCCACTCTCGTGGGCGCAGCCGAGGGGCAGCTCACGATGGCATGGGCGGTGCGCCCGGGAGGCAGTGACGTGCGGCCTCAGCGGGCGGGTCGGGCGAACTCGGGCTGGTCGAGTACACGCAGCCAGCTGCCGTCGGGCTGGCGTCGGACGACCTGTGCCCGGGCGCCGGCTCCGTCCCTCGGCGGGGTGGAGGTGAGGGCGAGGTCGCCGCTGATCAGCGTCGGCAGCGGAGGTTCCGGCTCGAAGTGCGGACGGTGGGCCAGTACCTTCTCCCACACCGCGCGGATCGCGTCCCGCCCCACCGTCAGTTCCCCGGGCGGATAGGCCATCACCGCCCCTTCCTCGTAGAGCGCGGCGACCCCGGCCGCGTCGCCCGCGTTGGAGCGTTCGACGAACAGGCGAGTGATGTCCTCGGGTCGAACTGCCTTCTCGTACTGCTGCACGGTTCCTCCTGAGGTCGGCTTCGACGCTTCCCAGCCTTGTCGCCCACGGATCAGAAGTCCAACAGATGGATTTGCTGGGAACTAGAATCTCCCGTCATGGACCTGAGGCAGCTCGAATACTTCGTCGCGGTCGCCGAGGAGCGGAACTTCACCCGGGCGGCCGGGCGCGTGCACATCAGCCAGTCCGGCGTCAGCGCCCAGATCCGCCGACTCGAACAGGAACTCGGTGCCGAGCTGTTCGACCGGTCGGGACGCACCGTCACGTTGACCGTTGCGGGAAGTGCCGCGCTCGAACACGCCCGCGCCGCACTCGCCGCGGCCGAGGCGGTGGGCCAGGCGGTCGGACAGGTGACCGATCTGATCCGGGGCCGGCTCACGGTCGGCATGGTCGTCGGCTGCACCCTCACCCCGCTCTTCGACGCCCTCGCCGCGTTTCACCGGGCTCATCAGGGGGTGGAGATCGCGCTGCTGGAGGACAACTCCGACAGACTCGTCGAGGCGGTGCGCGCCGACGCCGTCGACCTGGCCCTTGTCGGTACCGCCGGCACCACCCCGGACGGGCTGCAATCGCTGACGATCATCAGCGAACGGCTCGTCGCCGTCGTCCCCCCGGAACACCCCCTGGCGCGACGACGCCGGCTCACCCTGGGCGACCTGGTCGCCCACCCGATCGTCTGCATGCCCCCCGGCACCGGCCTGCGCACGGTGTTCGACCGTGCCTGCGCCGCGCAGGACCTTCACCCCGGGATCGCGCTGCAGGCCGGCGCCGCGGACGCCATGGCCGACCTGGCCTCCCGCGGACTGGGTGTCGCGGTACTCAGCGAGTCGATGGCCGCGAGCTACCGTGACCGGCTCACCGCCCTCGTCATCGACGACGTCGACCTGCCAGCGGTGCTCGCCCTGGTCTGGAAAAGCACACACAACCCGGCTGTGCGCGAGTTGATCGTGCACAGCCGACAAGCTTTCACCCGGCGCGAACCGGCCTGAGGGGGTGCTGTCATGCAGGCCGTCCGCCTCAGCTCGTGCTCGCGTACAACTCCTGCAACGGCTGAGCCGAGTCGGTGCCGGAGTGGCCGAAGGGGGCGTCGAAGCTCCAGACCATGAAGAGCAGGAAGACGACCAGGGCGCTGAACGCGGTGGCCAGCATCAACTCCCGCGCCGACCGACGGATCTGAAGGGCGTAGAGCAGGCCGAGCGTCACGATCCCGCCGGCGATCAGGCCGAACCAGACCACCCCCGGCAGGGTGCTGCCGGCGCTGTCGAGGCGCTGGTGGCGCGCGTCGTCGGCGGCGGCGATCTGGTCGAGGAGCGGCTGGTAGGCCTGTGCCTGCAGTTCGTCGGTGGGCGTGTGGTGCGCGATGTCGCTGCGGATGCGGGTCAGCAGCCGGCCGCCGGTCGCGTCGATCGGAGCGTCGTCCTCCATGGCCGGCCACTCCGCGCTCACGGCGTGCCGGGCATAGGCGTCGATGTGCTGCTGGACCCGGGTGTGGAAGACGGCGGGGTAGACGTCCAGACGCTGGTCGATCTCGTACAGCGCCTGGGCCTCGCGCTGCACGGTGTCCTCGGCCGCGCCGCGCGCCTCCCAGACGCCGGCGATCGCCAGGCCCAGGACGATGGCGTAGACGACGCCGACCATCATCACCATGTACTCGAGCACGTCGGGCGTCTGCGAGGTGTCCTCGTCGTCCGCCACGCGGCGATGCCGCATCACGGTGGCGGCGACCACGAAAGCGCAGACCAGCGCACAGGCCAGGGTGTAGATCAGCCATTCCGGCACAGCAGGACTCCAGGATGAGCAGATGAGCAAGGGGAGGAGAGGGGAGCGGACGAGGAGGTGAGCGGACGGGCGACGGCCGCCCTCGGGCGGTCAGCCGCCGTTGCGGCGGCGGGAGCCCGGGCGCAGCGCGGCGGCGGCCAGGATGGCGGGTGTCGTGATCACGACGGTGCTCATCGTGGTGGACAGGCCGGCGGGTGCCGGACGTGCCGAACCGCCGCCGTAGTGGAAGCGGGGCACCCAGCGGAAGGGAGCGGCACGGGGCGCCGAGGCGGGTGCGGCGGCCACGACGGCGTCGGCCTCCTGCGGCGGTTCCGGCACGGACGCCGGCTGTTCGACGGGCCGGAGGAGCGGGGCCGTCGACGCGGCCGGAGCGGGTGCGTCGCCGACAGGGCGAGGTGTGTGTGCCGCCTGTGCCGCTTGTCGTTCCGGCGCCGGAGGGACCGGTGCGCGCGGCGGCCGTGGTGCGGGTGGAACCGACGAAGGGGCGTCCGGCCGTTGCGGGGAGGGGGCGCCGATCTCGATCCAGCCGTCGGCGGAACACACCACCACGTGCGTGGTGGTGGGGGTGTTGTCGACGACGACCGCCGGTCCGCCGAGGCCCGGAAGGGGGCAGAGCGCGGCGGCGGTTCCGAGGCCGAGTGAAATCCAGCCGCTCACCGGTGCTGTTCCTCTCCGCTGACGGTGTGCGCGCCTCGGTCGAGACGCGCAGGACATGAGTGGACGCCGATGAGCGCACCGGGCGGTGGCCGTTCGGCAACGGGAGTAACGATCATGCTCGGCTCGGGGACACGGCCGTGCCTGCCCTTCGCCGCGTCGCGCGAGGCCGGGCGGGTCAGCGGCTCCTGGGACGTGGCGGTCCCGCCAGGAGGACGGGCTCGAGGGAGGCGTAGCGTTCCCGCTCGCGTGCGGTCGCCTTCCTGCCGGACAGGACGGTGCCGAGCAGGCCGCAGAGGAAGCCCGCCGGTACCGAGACGAGAGCCGTGGTCGTGAAGGGGAACCAGTTGAAGTCGACTTCCGGGAACGCCGATCCGGGAGAGCCGGAGACGAGGTTGGTGCCGGTCATCAGGACGAGGACGCTGACCGATCCGCCGATGAGCGTGCACAGCAGGCCGGCGCGGGTGAAGCGACGCCAGAAGAGGCTGTAGACCAGGGCGGGGGCGATGGCCGACGCGCCGAGGCAGAAGGAGACGGTGGCCAGCGGCTGGAGGCTGCGGTGCTGGGCGAGGACGGCGAGCAGGATCACCGGGAGGCCCACGGCCAGGGCGGCCAGCCGCGCGAGGGCCATCTCACGCAGCGGCGGGACGTTCGGGCGCGCGGCGGCGATGTCGTGGGCCAGGGAGTTGGCGCAGGCCAGAGTCATGCTGGCCACGGACGCCAGCAGGGTCAGGAAGATCGCCGTCGTGACGGTGGCGAACAGCAGGCTCTCCGGACGGGAGAGATGCATCCCGAACGCGGCTCGCGAACCGAGCAGGTAGGCGGTGTTGCCACGGGGATCGGCTCCGGCGACCCCCGCGCGCCCGATGAGCGCCGTGGCGCCCACGCCGACGACGGTTATCACGGCGATGAACAGGGTGACCGTCGAGATCGCCCAGGACATCGCGCGCCGCACCTGGGGGGCGCTGCCGGCGGTGTACATCCGCATGGTGACGTGCGGCAGACAGGCGCCGCCCAGCACGATGGCGCACTGGGTGCTCACCATGTCGAGTCCGCGGTGCGGCCCGTCGGCGAACTGGAGGCCGTAGCGCAGGAAGTTCTGCTCGGCGCCGCTGCCGTGGGCCGCGGACCGGAACAGCGTGCGGGGGCTCCAGCCGAAGGTGTGCAGGATGAGCCCGGCGACGATCAGCCCGGACCCGAGCAGGATCACCGTCTTGAGGATCTGGATCAGAGCGGTGCCCCGCATGCCCCCGATGGCCGCGTAGCTGATCATCAGGGTGCCCGCTCCGACGATGCAGCCCGTCCGCATCGCGCCGTCGGAGAATCCGAGCACGTACGCCAGCAACTGGCCCACCCCGGCCAGCTGGACGACCATCATCGGGACGAGCGAGGCGAGGGTCACCACACACGCGGTGACGCGCACCGCGCGGCCGGGCAGCCGTCTGCCGAGCGCGTCGGCCATGGTGAACCGGCCGGTGTGGTGCAGGGGTTCGGCCAGCAGGACCATCAGGAGCAGCAGGGACAGCACGGTGCTCAGGGCCAGTACGACGCCGTCGTAGCCGCACAGCGCGATGACCCCGCCGATGGTGAGGACGGTGGCGGCGGAGATGTAGTCGCCTGCGATGGCCAGGCCGTTGCGCAGCGGGGACAACGAGCGGTAGCCGGTGTAGAACTCGGCGAGGTCGTCGCGGTCGGGACCGGTGAGCACGCACAGCATGAGCGTCAGGGCCACGACACTGGAGAACGCCACCAGGGACCAGGACTGAGCGGAGCCGTCGAAGTCCGTCACGACCCTGGCTCCTCGACCGGGACGGGCTCGGGTCGGCGGTGCACACGCCGGGCAAGCGGGTCGACGTACCGGCGCGCCGTGAACTCGTAGAGAAGGACGGCCAGCCAGGTGACGGGCAGTTGCACCAGGGCGAGGAGGAGTCCGGTGGGGAGGCCGCCCGGTGCGAGGCGGGCCATGACGGAGGGGGCTTGGACGGTGAGGGTGAGGAAGACGGCGAAGTAGCCGAGCGCGGCGAACGTGGCGACGCGCCGCTGCCAGCGGCAGGCCCGGCGCAGCCGGCGGAGGTCGCGGTGCCCGCCGGTCCACTGCCGGGTACGGTCCGGCAGCGGTGTCCCGTCGTGCGGGGCGGCCCACCGCGGGGTCGCGGCGGGGGAGGCGTGCCGTGCGGGCCGGTGCCGCGCCGGGTATAAGTCGGAGCTGTCGGAGGACATCCCAAGGTCTCCTACTGGGTCGTGGGCCCCAAGAGGTGCGGACCGCGCGAACGTGGGGCAGCGGTGCGTGTGTTCGGGTGACCGCACGCTATGCGCGTGTCGGACCGCGCGCAGAGACTTCCGTGAACTCCCTGGTGAGGGCCGCTGTGGCGCTCTGACCTCGGATGTTGTGGAAGTGGCGCGTGTGGTGGGAGGGCGCGGCGATGCTGTGCGGACGGCGCGGGTCGAATCGTTCGAACGGCTACCGGGAGAGCCGCGTGAGCATCCTGGGGTGCTCGGTGAGGCCCCGCTAGGGGCTGGGCGGGCCGTCCGTACCGTGGCCGGTCGCCGTGCGGTGGACGACGTGCGCGGCGGCCACGTCCAGGGCGGCGTGGCCGGTGGACTTGAAGACGGTGAGCTGACGCGCGGAGGTCCGGCCGGGGGACTCGCCGCACAGGACGGAGCCGAGCAGGCGGACTTGGCGGTCGTCGGGCAGTCTCTGCAACTCGTGGGCGCCGGAAGGCGGGGGAGTCGTGGCGGCGCCGTGCCACTCCGTGAAGAGTGCGGCGTCCCGGATGGTGTCGTCGTCGAGTTCGGGTCCGTGGGAGCCGCCGACCGAGCTGACGTGGGCGCCCGGGGCGAGCCATGCGCGGCGCAGGACGGGGCGGGTCGCGCCGGTGCAGCAGTACACGGTGGCCGCCTCGCGCACGGCGGCCTCGATGCGGTCGGTCGCGCGGCCGGCCGGGTG
The DNA here is from genome assembly GCF_045161545.1 of Streptomyces sp. NBC_00637. Lineage (NCBI taxonomy): Bacteria > Bacillati > Actinomycetota > Actinomycetes > Kitasatosporales > Streptomycetaceae > Streptomyces > Streptomyces sp. NBC_00637. The sequence continues at coordinate 8,152,882 of NZ_CP109046.1, forward strand.
CAGCGCGGCCAGCGCGCGGGCCGCCACGGGGTCGCGGCCCGCGACGGTGACGGGTTCGGCCGGTCGGAGCGCGGCGAGGAGGCAGACCTGGGCCCGGGCCTGGGCGCCGGTGCCGACGACCACGACGGGCCCCGGCCGGGCCAGGGCCCGGGCACTGTGCGTGGCGGCCGCCGCCGTGCGCCAGGCCGTCACGGGTTCGGCGTCCATGACGGCCAGGGGGCGGCCGTCCTCGGGGTCGAAGAAGGCCACGATGCCCCGGTGCGTGCTGCGTCCGGGGCGGGCGGGGTCGGCGAACACGGACACGAGCTTCGCCGCGAGGCCGAGACCCGGCACGTATCCGGGCATGGCGCCCAGCAGGCCGGCGGGCGCGAAGGCCGCTATCCGGGGCGGCGCGGACACCGCGTCCCGTGCCACGGCGACGAGCGCGTCGGAGACGGCGGCCATCAGGCCGCGCGGGTCCAGAGCCGCCGCGGTGGCCGCCCGGTCGAGGACGAGGACGTCGTTCACGCGCCGCTCGCCGGGCCCGGGCCGGACAGCAGGGCGCGGAGGGTGTCCACCGCCGAGGCGAGGTCCTCCCGCAGCCGGCGCAGGCGGACCTCGTCGATCTCGGCGGCCGGGCCGACCACGGTGACGGCGCACACCGGCGCCCCGGGGACCGGGACGACGGCGCGGCTCAGGGAGGCGACGAACTGCTCGTTGCGGCCGTGCTCGACGGCGAACCCGTCGGCCTCGGTCCGTTCGAGGTCTGCGAGCAGACCCGTCTCGCCGGCCAGGGGATGTCCGGCCCTGCGGGCCACGTCGAGGTAGGGGCCGCGCGCTTCCGGCGGCAGGGCGGCGACCAGGGCCAGGGGGCCGGCGAAGCGGTGGACGGGCAGCGCCTCGTCCCGCAGCGTGCTGATCATCGCCAGCCGGTCGGGGCGGATCACGTCCACCACCCGCGAGCCGTCGTTCTCCAAGACCTGGAGGTTGACCATCATGCCGGTGCGCGTGGAGAGGTCCTCCAGCACCGGGCGGGCCAGCGAGGGCAGCGAGTTGTGGGCCGCCCGGGCCGACAGGCGCAGGACGGCCGTGCCCGGCAGATAGCGGTCGTCCACGCGCAGGACCCAGCCGCGGCGGACCAGGTCGACGAGGACGCGGTAGGCGGTGGCCCGGTGCAGTCCCACCTCGTCGGCGAGATCGGTCAGCCGGGGCGGCCGGGGAGCCCGGGCGACGGCCTCGACCAGGTCCAGCGCCTTGTCCACGGCCGTGCGCGTCGTCTGCGTCGCCTGCGGCATCGAAACCCTTCCCGGACTACGAAGAGACCGTCCCGGCGAGGCGTGTCCGGCGCCGGGGATCGGGGGTAGGGTACCCCGTGTTTCGTGTGGCGAGAGAGTTGTTACGTAGAGCGTAACAGATCGAGGTGGTGTGACCTTGACGGGCGAGAGTTCCGAGGGGACCGACGAACGTTCCGAAGCGACGGACGACCGTTGCGGGACGGCGGACGTGGGTCCGGGAGGGGCGCGTCCCTTCGCGCCGCCCGAAGCCGGCGAGGTGGTGGTCTACCGCGGCCTCACGCTGTTCGACGGGACCGGCAGGGCTCCCCGGCCCGCCGTGTCCATCGTCGTGGACGGCTCCGTGATCCGGTCCGTCGCGGACGAGACCGACGCGGCGGCCGCCCTCGCCGAGGGGGCCGAAGTCGTCGACCTCACCGGTCGGTTCGTCACGCCCGGCCTCGTCGACGCGCACCAGCACCTCGCCACGCCGCCCGACCGCCCGGCGGCCGAGGCGATCCTGCGCCGTCTCGTCCACAGTGGGGTCACGGCCGTCCGGGACATGGCGGACGACCTGCGTCAGGTCGGCGACCTCGCGCGGGCCGCACTGGTCGGCGAGATCGCCGCCCCGGACATCCACTACGCGGCGCTCATGGCCGGCCCCGGCTTCTTCGACGACCCCCGCACCCACCAGGTGACGCAGGGAGCCGTGCCCGGACACGTGCCCTGGATGCAGGCCGTCACCGACACGACCGACCTGCCCCTGGCCGTGGCCATGGCCCGGGGCACCTACGCGTCCGCCATCAAGGTCTACGCCGACCTGGAGGCAGGCCTGGTCGCCGCCGTCACCGCCGAGGCGCACCGGCAGGGCATCCCGGTGTGGGCGCACGCGGCCGTGTTCCCCGCCACGCCCGGCGAGGTCGTCGCGGCCGGCGTGGACACCGTCTCGCATGTGACCCTGCTGGCACACGAGGCCGCCAAGGAGCCGCTGACCAGCTACAAGGACAAGCCGGCCGTCGATCACGAGAGCCTGGTCACCGGCGAGGACGCCCGCCTCGACGCGCTCTTCGCGCGGATGCGGGAGCAGGACGTCGTCCTGGACGCGACCGCCGGCATGTGGGCGAGCGACGAGCTCGCGGGCGACGACCCGGAGAGCGTCGAACGCGCCCGCCGCCAGACCGAGTTGGCCGTCGCCCTCACGGCGCAGGCACACCGGGCCGGCGTCGCGCTGGCCACCGGCACCGACTACGAGACCGCTCCCGGCGAGCCGTTCCCCGCCCTGTACGAGGAACTCGCCTTCCTCGTGAAGCGGTGCGGCATCCCCACCAGCGACGTGCTGCGTTCCGCGACGCTCGTCGGCGCCCGCAGCGCCGGCACCGCACACCTGTCGGGCAGCGTCGAGCCGGGCAAACTGGCCGACTTCGCGGTCTTCGCGCAGGACCCGCTGGCCGACATCGACCACCTGCGGACCATCACCCTGACCGTCAAGCGAGGCCGCCGCTTCCCGCGCGCCGCCTACCTCACCACCCCGTCCCGGGAGACCCGTTGACCGCCATGCCCCTGATCGTCAACGCGCTCGGACAGCTCGACAACCCCAACGCCCCGCAGTCGATGGACGCGGCCGCGGACCTCAACCCGGCCAGTGAGCAGTACACCGTCGACGCCCGGACGCTGGCCGACGCGCGAGCCTCCGGCCTGACCGCCGTCAACATCACCCTGGGCTATGTGATGGGCGACCTGCCGCCCTACGAGCACACCCTGCACGAGATCGACGTCTGGGACGGCATCATCGAACGGCACCCGGACGACCTGCTGAAGGTCACCGGCGTCGCGGACATCCGTACGGCAGCCCGCGACGGCCGGGTCGGGGTCATCTACGGTTTCCAGAACGCGGTGGCCGTCGGTGACGACGTCGGCCGGGTCGCCACCTTCGCCGAACGCGGCGTGCGCGTGGTCCAGTTGACCTACAACCAGGCCAACCACCTCGGCGGCGGCTCGATGGCACCGTCCGGCACGGGGCTGACCGCGTTCGGGCGCGAGGTGGTCGACGCGCTCAACGACCACCACCTCATGGTCGACCTCTCGCACAGCGGCGAGCGGACCTGCCTGGACGCGGCCACGCACTCCCGCGTCCCCGTGTCCGTCAACCACACGGGGTGCCGCGCCATCACGGACCTGCCCCGCAACAAGACCGACGAGGAACTGCGCCTGGTGGCCTCGCGCGGCGGCTTCGTCGGCATCTACTTCATGCCGTTCCTCAGCCCCACCGGGCACGCGCGCGCCGCCGACGTCGTCGAGCACATCGTGCACGCCGTGGACGTCTGCGGCGAGGACCACGTCGGCATCGGCACCGACGGCCCCGTCACCGCGATCGACGACCTCGACGCCTACCGGACCCGGCTGGCCGAGCACGTGGCGCAGCGCCAGGAGGCCGGGGTCTCCGCGGCCGGCGAACGGGCGGACACCTACCCCTTCGTGGTCGACCTGCGGGGCGTGGACCAGTTCCGTGAGCTGATCCGGCTGCTGGAACGGCGCGGCTACTCCTCCGGCCGCATCGAGAAGATCATGGGACGCAACTTCGTCGACTACGCCGGACGCGTGTGGACGACGTAGTCCCGCGACGTGCGCCGTGATGTTTCCCGCACGTCTGTCCCGCGCCTGAGCGGGCACTAGCAGGAGCAGGACGACAGGGAGGACATCGTGAGCCAATACCGCGCACACCAGGTGCCGACCGCCGGCCACACCCCGGACGACGACCTGACCGGATACCAGGTCGACGCCACGGACGGGCACGTCGGCAAGGTCAGCAAGTACTCCAGGGACCTCGGTCCGCGGTTCCTGGTGGTGCACACCGGCCTGTGGGTCCTCGGCAAGGACGTGGTGCTCCCGTCGGGCGCCGTCCTGGGCATCGACCACGACGCCCGCATCGTGCAGCTGTCCCGCACGAAGGCGCAGGCCAAGTCGGCTCCCGTCTTCGACGCGGACACCTACCTGGGCGACCCGCGCCACCGCGACCAACTCGGCGGACGGCACGGATCAGGGCACTGACCGCAGCGGCCCCGTACCCCTCGAGGGGTGCGGGGCCGCTCGCTGTTCAGGAGATCACGGCTTCGGGGGAGTCCGCGCCCCGCGCGCGCTCTGTCAGGTGGCCCATGACGCCGGTGACTTCGAGCAGGCGGGTGAAGTGGGCCGGCCGGTGATGCAGGTGCAGGGTGATGCCGGCGGGGTGGGTACGGCGGCGCAGGCCGAGCAGGGCGGCCAGTCCGCTGGAGTCGAACGCGGTCAGATCCGTCCAGTCCAGATGCAGATGGCGCAGCGCCGGCCCGTGCCGTGCGGCGTGCGCGTCCAGCAGCGTGGCCACCGTGGAGGCGAACTCGTCGCAGGTGTCGTGGTCGAGGTATCCGTGGACTGCCAGGCGCAGCGCGTGCGCGTCGGCTGCCTGGACGGTCGTCGAGAACCCGGCCGGCAGTCGCGTGGTCATGCGGTGGTTCCCTGGCCGGAGCCGGCACCGGGGCCGGGACCTGTGGGCATGGCGGGCAGGGTGTCGGCGGCCGCCTTGAGGAAGCCGAGGGCACGCGGGTAGTCGCGCAGCTGATCGGCCAGGATGTCCAGCCCCAGGCCCAGGCCGGCGGCGGGCACGCGGCGGGCGGTGAGGATGTCCGCGGTCCAGCTGGTGAACCTCGTGAACAGGGCCCCGTCGTCGACGTAGAGAGCGGTGGCCAGGAAGTCCACGATGTGGGCGAGATCCTCGGCGGTCCGTTCGCGCTGCGCCGTGCTGTAGGACCCCATGGCGGGCCAGCGGTCCTCCATGGCGGCCAGGGACTGCCGGACCAGGACGGTACGGCTCCGTCTGACGAAGGTGTATTCCTGATCGGCGAGATGGGGCAGGTCGTCGACCTGCCGGCGCTGCCGCGCCAGACGGCTGGTCAGGCCCTGAGCCAGGAGGTCCGCGGCGGTGCGCGCGTCGGGGGCCCAGGCGTCGGCCTGGATGAGGCCGGCGTAGCGGCCGTCCGCGGCGAAGGCGGCGCCGCCGACCATGACGGGAACGCCGAGGGACTGCACGGCGGTGACCGCCTGGTGGGCGGTGGGCAGATGGGTGGGGATCGAGGCCGACAGCAGCACCGCGACGGGGTTCGTCCGGTGCAGGTGCGCGATCAGCCGCGGGGTGGGTGTGTGGGCGCCGAGGAAGTCCACCCGCCAGCCGCGCAGGGAGAGGAGTTCGGCCAGGAACCGGGCGGGAAGGGCATGCCATTCGCCGTCCACACAGGCCACCGTGACCCGCCCCCGCCCCTGCGAGCCGGGCGGCGGCGTGGGGTGGCGGTGGGCGAGCGCGGCGATGACCCGGTCGGTGATGGCGCTGGCCGCGTGCTCCTCGGCCACGCTGATGCGGTTGGCGGCCCACTCCATGCCGACGCGATGCTGTACGCCGGCGACGACGTCCAGCAGCAGCGCCTCGCCGTCGGCTCCCGCGTCGGCCGCCGCGGCCACCAGGCGCAGCGCGGCCGGCTCGTCCCGGCCGATCACCGCCGTCCACAACCGATCCGACAGCCCCCGCAGGGCCGTGTCGACTCCGCCGTCCGCCATCACAGCCCCGTCCGGTGCGGATGGCGGCCCTCGAGCCCGTCCACGAGGTGCGGCGCGCCGGCGCCGCCGACAGGATTGGTGATCGCGAGCGTCGCCATGTCGTCATGGCGGTCGCTCTCCAGCCACTGCGCGGCCAGCATCTGCACGCGCTCGACCACCGCCTCCGCGGGCATCCGCGCACACTCGCGCAGGGCTTCGCGCAGCCTCGCCTCGCCGTAGAGCTCTTCGCCCAGCGGGCCGCCGCGGGCTTCGGTGATGCCGTCCGTGTACAGCAGGCATGTCTCGCCGGGTGCCAGCACCACATCGACGCTGCGCGTCTGGACCTCCGGCAGCGCTCCCACGAGCGTGCCGCCGGTGGCGGCCTCCTCCACCCGGCCGTCAGCGCGGACGATGAGCGGCGGCAGATGCCCGGCGCTGGTCAGCCGCAGCAGCACCTCCCGCGAGCGCCGTCGCACGGAGGCCAGCACCAGCGTCGCGAACCGGGTGTGGTGGGAGTTGAGCAGCGCGCCGTTGAGGAGGCCGAGCACCTGCTGGTGGTCGCCGGACAGGGGCAGCAGCGCGTGCAGCACGCTGCGGATCTTCCCGGTCAGGACGGCGGCTTCCAGCCCCTTGCCGGCCACGTCTCCCAGGATGACGAACGTCTCCTCGGCGGGATCCGCACCGGGGTGCACGTCGTAGAAGTCCCCGCCGACCCGCTCATGGTCCTGCGACGCGCGGTAGGTCCCGGCGTATTCGACACCGTGCACGCGCTCCAGCCGCGGCGGCAGCAGCTCCCGCAGCAGCGTGGCCGTGATCGACGCCTGCTCGGCGTACAGGCGCGCCGCCGACAGCGCGGCTCCGGCCCGCGCGGCGAACAGCCGGGCGAAGACCTCCTCGCCGTCCGTGAACGCGCGGTGCGTGCTGGACCGCAGCAGGATCAGCACCCCGGCCGGCATTCCGTGCCCGGGCAGCGGAGTGACGATCACCGACCCGATCGAACGGTCGAAACCCGGTGGGACCACCCAGCCCGGGAGATCCTCCGGGTCGATCCACCGCGTCGGGACCGGCGGGAAACCCTGGAGCGCTTCGGTCAGTCCTGGCACCGACCCCGCGTCGATCGGCACCATGATCTGGCTGACTTCCCCGCCCGCCCGCGCGAAGGTCAGCGCATGGCGGCGCCCCTGAGCGGGGGCGACGATGACCGCCGCGTCCGCGAGATGATCGGCGGCCATGCGCGCCGTCACCTCCGTGCACCGATCCACGTTCAGCGACGACAACAACGCGCCGGAGATCTCCGCCAGCAGCGCGGCTCGCTCCCGTTCGCCGTGCAACGCCTGCTCGGCCAGGCGGAGATCGGTGTTCTCCACCAGCCACCACACCACGTCCCCGCCCTCCTCGGGCGAGGGGTGCGCTTCGAACGTACGGCCGGCCACCGCGCCCGAGACGGCGTCCGCCGGTGTTCCGGTCGTCCTCAGACGGCTGTGCGCCTCCGCGAGCCAGCGGGGGAGGCCTTGCGCCGGGACACTCTCCCGGCTCTGATCGAAGAGCAGGCTGCGCGCGGCTTCGTTCGTGCCGACGACGTCCCCGCCGCGGTCGACGACGAGCACGGGACAGGGAGCGTCACTCCACGCCGTGCCGACGCCCACACGTGAACTGCCGGTGGTACCTGGAGAAGGAGTCACAAGCGGGGGAACGCATCGCGCGTACCCCACCACCTCTCTGTCGATCGAAATAATTGCCGTCAGGCAACCATCTCGCATCCACCGGACCTGCGCAACGCCCGGTCCCGTCCTCCACGACGTCACCACGCACCCGCGTGCCGGCCACCGACCACGCCCGTCGCGGCGGTCAGGCGTGGGAGAGGGCGAAGGAGACGAGGAAGCCGCTGACGGTGATCAGCCCGATGGCCAGATGGGCGTCCTCGAACGCTTCCGGGATCATGGTGTCGGCGATCATGGCGAGGATGGCCCCGGCCGCCACCGCGGTCACCGCGGCGATCACGGCGGGGGAGAAGGAACCCACCACCGAGTATCCGAGGACGGCCGACACCGTACTGGCCGCCGCGATGGCCGCCCAGAGGCCGAAGACGTACCCCTTGTGCCGGCCGGCCTTCTTCATCCCCGCCGAACTGGACAGCCCCTCGGGCACGTTGCTGATGAACACCGCCGCCACCGTCACCAGACTGACCGCGCCGCCGTCGAGCAGGCTGACGCCGATCACCGCGGACTCCGGCACCCCGTCGAGCAGGGCGCCGAGCGCGAGCGCGGTCCCCGACCCGCCCTGCTCGGCCTCCGAGGGCTGCGCCTGAGCCCGCGCGTGCCCCGACCGCTTGCGGTGGCGGGCACCCCGGCGGGCCAGCCATACGTTGCCCCCGGTGTAGGCAAGGGCGCCGATGAGGGTGCCGACGACGGTGGGAGCGAGCCCCGCCTCGTCGTACGCCTCCCCGACCAGCTCGAAGGAGACCGCCGAGATCAGCACCCCGGCCCCGAAGGCCATCACGGTCGCGATCACCTTCTGCGGTATCCGCAGCTCGTATCCCAGCGCGGCGCCGAGCAACAGCGCGGAGCCCGCCACCAGTCCCCACAGTCCAGCCTGTACCACTTCAGCCATGCCGACCCGGTACCCACTCCGGTTGTCGATCAACAGGTGACCGGTGGATACGACCGGCGGATGTGACAGACGATCACCACCCCCTACGCTTCGGCTGATCGGAACTTCACCGATCGAGGATCCTGACGGGGGACGGCACCATGACATACCGGCGCGCGGTGATACCGGCACTGGTCGGCGGCCTGCTGATCACGCTGTTGCTCTGGTGGGCGGGGGCGAGCGAACAGGCGCTCCGGCTGCGCGGCACCACGAGCGTGTTCGACATCGAGTCCGTGAGCGAACTCCGGCGATGGCTCGCACCCTGGTCGTACGACCCTCCGACCGGGTCGCTGTCCGACGGGACCGCGGGCGGGGGCACGGACTTGTCCGCGGCCGCCCGTTACACCGATCTGTACAGCACCGCGATGCAGATCAGGTTCGTGGCCGTCTTCGTGTTCTTCCTGGCAGGCGCGTTGCCGCTGATCCGCAGGCTGCCGCCGACGCGGCGCCGTACGCCCGCCACGCTCCTCGCGCTGTGGGCCTGGGGTCCCGTGGCCGCGACGCTGGCCGTGACGGTCTCCGCGCCGTGGCTGATCGCGTCCCGGGGCCGCGGCAGCTACCGGGTCCTGCCGCAACTGGCGAGCGTGATCGCGTCGAGCGGACCGGTCGCCGTGTTCGCGGGACTGCTGACCGCCCTGCTCACGGTGCTCGTCGCGCATCTCACCGTCAAGGGCACGGAACCGGTGCCCCGGCGCAGTGTGCCGCCGCTCGCCGCCCGCCTGGCCGCGAGCGCCGGAACCGGGGTGGTCGCGTTCTCGGTGGTGGTCCTCTCGTACCAGTCGGTGGCCGCCTGGCTCCAGACGTCGTTCGGCGGCGGGGGCCTGCTGTCCGAGCCCGGCGACCTGCTGCGCGAGTGGCTGCTGCTCGGGGTGTGGGCGGGCCCGGCGACCGGCTCCCTCGGCGACTGGCTGCTGTACCGGGCCGCCGACGTGCTCGTGCTCGGCGTTGTCTGGTGGTCCCTGCGGCTGCTGCCCGGCCTGCTGACCCGGACCACGGCGCCGGTGATGGCGGTGGGCGGGGTCTGCGCCACCGTGCTGGGCCTGCTGGCGAGTCAGGTGCTGCACATGGCGATCGACGACACCGTCGACGTGTGGGGGCCGGTGTACCTGTTCTCGAAGCTGGGCAACGGGGTACCGGCCGCCCTCACCTTCGGCGTCCTGGCGGGACTGGCGGCCTGGGCGACCCTGCGGCTGGCCGGGGTCCCCGACGCCGGTGAGCCCCCCGAGGCGGCGGACACGGCACAAGCCGCGTCGCCGGTGCCGAACAGCAACAGCGGCACGTAGTCAGGCGCCCGCGCCGCTCCGATGCGCCGGCGCCACAGGCGGCCGGGTGCGGCACCGGCCCGCGCTACTTGCGGAGCCAGAAACCGGTCCGTTCCAGCCACAGGGTCAGCAGGGCCCCGTCCCCGAACACCTCGAGCGACGCGTCGGCCGGAGTGCGGCGGCCGTACAGGAGCAGCACGAGGTCGGTGAGCGGGGCGCGTACCGCCACAGCCGCCTTCGCATGCGTGTGGCCCCACGTGATCGGCTCCTCCGTGAGGTCCACCAGCCACTCGGCATGAAGGACGTCCGTCGCGTGCAGGTGCAGGGTGTGGCCCGGGCCGGTGAGCGGCGGGGCGTCCGGCCCCGCCGCCGCGAGGACCCGGGGGAGCGACCCGAAGTCCATCCACTCGTCCAGGGCGTCCCGGGCCAGATCCTCGCGCACGGCGAAGGGCGCACCCGTGACGAAGGCGGCGTCGGCGGCGTGCAGGGTCGTCTCGTGGGTCATCCGCCGGGCCCAGAAGCGGGCGGTGCCGCCCGGGGCGACCGTCCACACCGGGGCGTCCGGACCGGCGTCGAGCAGAGCACCGATCAGCTCCGCGGCGCCGTCGGCGAGCCAGTCGTCCAGAGCGGCGGGGGTCTCGGGACCGGGCGAGAACACGTCGTCGACCAGGTCGTGCGGCACCGGCCCGGCGGCCCGGGTGCGGACGATGCGTGCCGCCCAGCGGTGGGTACCTCCGACATGCCGGGCGAGCTGGGTGAGGGACCAGCCGGGACAGGTGGGAACGGGGGTGCCCGCAGGGCCTGCCGGGGCGCGCCGCACGGCGGCGCGCAACTCGTCGGTCCGGGAGCTGATGTCGGAGCAGTAGGCGTCGTGGCTCACGTCATTCACCCGGACACCGTAGGACGAACGGACCGAGTCCGCGTCAGGACCGGCCACCGCACCGGTCGCTCGCACCGAGACGGGCCGCGACGCACGCCGCCTCCCGAGAGGGCCGGCCCCCGCCCGCCCGGCCCCCTGCGCATCGCGCACCTCAGGGCCTGGTGACCCGCACGGTGAGCGGATTGTTGAAGTAGCCGGAGGCGGCCTGCTGTTCGTGGAAGCTCTCGCCCGGGCCGCCGCCGTAGACGCGGAAGAACCAGGCACGGCCGGTGTGGTCCTCGAAGTCCTCCTGAAGCCTGCGCCGCGGGCGTCCCTGGACGTTCTTGATCTCCGGGTCCGTGCACAGCCTGCGCATCACCTCGTCGAACTTCTTCTTGAACGCCTGCTGGTCGTCGCTCTCCTCCAGCGCGCTGACAGCGCTGAACCAGCCGTCGGACTTCTTCGCCCGTTGGTAGAGCTTGTCGTACAGCTCCTCACGCGCCACCCTGTCGAAGTCGTTGCGGGCGTAGTTCTCCAGCGTCACCCGGCAGCTGCCGTCCAGGGAGGAGGCGACCACGGCCGCGAAGTGATACCCCCAGACGTTGTCACCGCGCGCCGTAGGCGGCTGCACGGAGTGGTCCCGCTCGTCCTGGGCGGCCATGCTGAAGATCGCGAACCCCTCTCCGACGTGGGGCGACGCGTGCTGATTGACCCCCAGCCGGGCGGCGGTCCCGTCCCGTCCGCCGTTCCTGACGGCCTCGCCGTACACCTTCCCGTTGTCCGGCGCCGCGCGGTTCCTGGCCCCGGCCGCTTCGACGGCCCCGGGCACGTCCAGGCCGCCGTCCGGTGAGGAGGCGATCTGCCCGGCGAGGCTGCTCATCCGCGGATCGCTGTCGGAGCCGGGGGTGATGTCGAAGCCTTCCGCGCCGCCGCCGAGCACCACGCGGCTCGTCTTGTCCCGTGGGGAGCCCATCAGCTTGCAGGCCACCGTGATGCAGGTGCTGCGCACCAGCGAGACGAACTCCTCGCTCGCCGACTGCTGCGTCTCCTGCGCCTGCTGCGCGAGAGTGGGCTGCACCCGGTGGAGCCGTTGGCCGCCGACGGTGATACTCCGGCCCTGGAGGGCGAGGCGGACGATGCTACCCGCGGCGTCCAGGGAGAGGTTGGCGCTGTCGACGACCTGCTGGACGGCGTAGAACTCCTTCGGCTCGTCCTTGTCGAGCACGGCGAGCGTGCCGTCGTTCGCGACGCGCAGCCCCGCTTCGGCCGGCTTCACCTCGCGGGCGGGGTAGCGGATGCGCTCGGGGACACCGGGAGGGCCCAGGGTCGCACCGCTGCCGGCCACGACCCGGGCTTCCTGCTCCTGCTCCATGAAGTGCGGGCCCCTGTCCCCTGCCTCGCGCTCCGCCGCGTAGCTGCCGCCGGGAACGGTGCTGATCCGCTGGACGACCGGGCGCGCGGAGCCGGTCGGGCCGACGTGCCGCGCGTCCGCGGCGCCCATCGTCCGGCCGAGCGCGGCGTTGCCCGCACTCCGCTGCAGGGCGGTGATGGTGTCCGCGCCGGCTCGGGTGGCGAGCCCTCGACCGGAAAGGTCGGCCCACACGCGGGCCGCCGCGCCGGGTGACGCGGGCACCGTCGAACGCCGGGCGTACGGCTGCCCGGCCTGGGCGGACATCGGGTCCTGTTCTGCTCTGCGCACCATGTCCGTCTGTCCGTGTGTTTCCTGTCCGGGTGCCTTTCACGTGGCATGTCCCGTGGTCCGGGGTGCCCGTCGGCGTCGTACCGATCAGCGTGGACCGGTCGGGCCGCATGCCTCAAGGGCTTCGGGGCAACCAACGGGGAAGAGCCGGGGGGCCTTTCGCGCAGCCGCGCCGTTCCTGACGGGCGGGTGGAACGGCCGGCGGACACGAATGGCCGAAGCCGCGGCGTGTTGTGCCGTTCGTGTGGAGGGGCGACCGGCGAGGACCGGGGTCTCACCCGTCGCGAGGCCGGACACCGGATGGTCGACGAAGGAGCATGAGCATGACGGACATGGACACGTTCACCGACCGGCTCAATCCCGATATGTGCGTCGTGACGGCCGAGGCGGGCGGTGAGCGCGCGGGGTGCCTCGTGGGTTTCGCCTCCCAGTGCTCCATGCGGCCGGTGCGGTTCGTGGTGTGGCTGTCGAAGGTGAACCGGACCTACGAGGTGGCCCGCGCCGCCGAGTTCCTGGCCGTACATCTGCTGACGCCGGAACAATCCGGACTGGCCGCCCTGTTCGGCGGCGAGACCGGCGACCGGGTGGACAAGTTCGCGCGGACGCGCTGGAGGGAGGGGCACGGCGGGGCTCCGGTCCTGGAGGACGCCTACGCGTGGTGCGTGGGCAGGGTCGAGCAGCGGATCGACGGGGGCGACCACGTCGGTTTCGTCCTGGACCCGGTACGGTCCGGCGCGCGGGGCGAGCCCGACGGCCGTCCGCTGCTGAGGCTCGCGGACGCTCTCTCGATCGAACCGGGGCACCCGGTGGACTGACCCGCGGGCGGAGCCGACCGCGCACCGGATGTCCGATGCCGCGCGTGACGCCAGAATTGGCGGTATGTGTTGTTCATCCCGGATTCGGAGGCGTTCATGAAGGACCTCAAGTTCGAGCAGAAGCGTTCGCTGTCACGTCTGGAGGCGGCCGACCAGCTCACGGCGCTCGCGCCGCGCTGAGGGAGGGCGGGGACGTGGAGCTGGAGTTCGGTCCCGGGATGCTGAGCCTGCGGATCCCGGACGACCTGCGTACCGAGATCGAGGTCGAGGTCGGGGACGGGGAGATCGAGCTGGAGCTCGAGTTCAAGTGGCCGACCGCATCGACCCGGGCAGCGCCACCGCGGGCGGCCGCGAGCAGCGGGCGCGCCGAGGCCACCAAACGAGCCGCGAGCCCGAAACAGGCCGAGAGCCCGAAGCAGACCGAGAGCACCGGCCAGGCCGAGAGCAGCGGGCAGGCCCCGAGCACCGGCCAGGCCGCGAGCCGGAAGCGGGCGCCCGCCAAACCCGCTCGGAGCGGCACGGGCACCGGTAGGAGCAGAAGCGCGAAGAAGGTCGCGGCGAAGACGTCCTGAGCCGTGGCGAGGGCTTCACCGGCCGGTCCGCCGGTTCGGCCCGCCCGGTTCGGCCTGCCCGGTTCCGCGCGCCGGGTACGGCCGAGTGAGCCGAGTGGCGGTCGAGCGGCCAGGCGGGCGGGCACCGCGACGCGCGCCGAGGAAGCACCCTGCCGATCAGCCTGTCGGCCGCCGGCGGCCCTCGGCCGACAGTGGCTCCCGCGCAGGGTCTACCGCCCGGCGTCCCCCCTGTGCATGGCATGACGACCGCGACGGGCGGAACGTCTCGTCGCCGTGCCGACGCTACCGGGCGAGCAGCCAGGACCGGCTGATGGCGATGGTCCTGAGTTCCTCGGTGGTGATCAAAGGGGCGGCGCCGCTCTTCTTGGACTTCGGAGTCGGAGCGTTGTAGGCGGACACGGACATCCACAGCCCGTTCACCCGCAGGGCGTCGACCCGGAGCTGTACGACCCCCGGCTGCTCGCCGGGCAGCTGCCGGGTGCCCACCTTGGTTCCGTCGGACAGGGTCTCGTTCCATGATTCCTTGTCCCCGGCGATCCGGACGGCCTCGATGTAGGTCCGCTTGCCGCTCGTGTCGGTGACCACGACATGGCCCTCCACTCCGTCGCCGCCCTCCGAGTAGATGTGGAACCGCTTGGGCAACAGGTCCTTGAGCAGGGGCAGGATGTCGCCCGGCTCGGCCGGGGTGCCGGGCTCCAGCGTCCCCAGGGAGTTGGGCTCCCCCGCCGGGGTGAACGAGCCGTCGACGAACATCGCCAGATGGCGCAGCTTGCCCGGGGTCATGCGGGGGTTGCGTGTCACGGGCTCACTGACCGGGTTGATCGTGGACGTCACGTTGGTGGTGGCGAGCTCGATGACATACCCGCCGGGCGAGAGCATCGTGACCGCCCACTTCTTGATCCCGCCCGCCTTGCCCGCCTCGGTGTACCCCTTCACGGCCCGGTTGTCGGGCTCCGTGGTGCACTCCTCGTACGGGGAGTCCGCTTCGGGCGGGCAGGCGATCAGATCCTCGAGGTCCTGCTCGGCCGGGTCGACGCGGCGCACCGACAGGGTGACCCGCGCCGCGCCGAAGCCGTCCTCGAAGTCGATCGAGGCCGTCGCGGGCCGGCTCGCCTCGGTACTGCCCGTCGCCCGGAGCTTCGGGTGCCCGACGGCGATCCCCGCGTTCCCCATGCCGTTCTGGAGGATGTTCTCCATGTCCTCGGCCGTGACCGCGAAGTGTCCGTAGGCACTCCCCGGTGGTGGTGTCGAGGCCAGGTCGCCGACCTTGCCCTCGCCGTCCTGCCCGCCGCCCAGTTGGACACCGGCCGTGGCCACGAGAGCGACGGCCAGCGCACTCCCGGCCACGGCGGAGGCGCGGAGGCGGGCCAGCCTGCGGCGGCCGCGCACCAGGCTGCCTTCCGCCAGCGACCGCCGGTCGGCGGCGAACGTGCCCGCTGTGTCGCGGAGCACCTTCCCGAGCTCGTCTTCGAAGGGCATTACGGAACCACCAGTTCCTGTGTTGGTGCGGACGGGAGTGCGGATCGGTGAACGGGGCGGGCCCTGGCCGGCCCGGTTGTTCGCAGCAGTGGGGAGACGTACGGAGGGAGGTCGGGCAGGGTGATCAAGCCGGAGATCGGCCCGGAGATGGGGCCCGGTATCAGGCCGGGGTGATCAGTTCGGCGAGGCTGCCCCCGAGGCGTTCCCGGAGCTTCGCCAGCGCCCGGGTCGAGCGGGTGCGTACGGCTGCGGAGCTCACGTTCATCGCGCCGGCCGTCTCCTCCACGCTGCGGTCCTCCCAGTACCGCAGTACCACCACCACCCGGTCCTTGGGCGGCAGCTCCCGCAGTGCCTGGAGCAGCGCGAGCCGCAGAGCGGGGTCGTCCGCGCTCCGGGTCGGCGGGACGTCCGGCAGGTTCGCCAGAGGGCGCTCGGCCGCGGAGTACCGCCGTCGGTGCGTCAGGAAGGTACGGACGAGAACGGTCTGGGCATACGCCGCAGGGTTGTCGATCCGGGAGATCCGACCCCACATGGTGTACATCCGGCTGAGCGTCTCCTGCACCAGATTCTCGGCGAGGTGCGTGTCTCCGCTGGTGAGCAGGCACGCTGAGCGGTGCAGGTGCCCGGCCCGTCCCGTGGCGAACTCCATGAACTCATCTGTCCGGGACGATGTCCTGGACCTTCTCATTCCCACCCCTCGGCGCCTTTCCGTCGGCCTACACCACACCGACGCGGTGGACCGGGGAAATGTTTCAGATGAGTTCGGGGAGAGTCCGGTCGGTTGCGCGTGGTGGGGGATGGGGGAGGGGCGAGTGGGTTTCGAGCAAGGCCCCGGTTGGTTTCGAGCGGCGTGGTGGAGGGTGAGGGGACAGAGGGAGCGCCGACGGTTGCGGGGTCGTGTGCCGCAGGCCGCGGGTCGTGACGTGTGAGTCGTCGATCCTGGCCCGTGGCCAGGGCTCATGGGCCAGGGGTCGGGCGGTGGTTCGTGGGCGTCGGAGGATCAGGCCTGGTGTTGTTTCCCCCTGCCATGTGAACCGCGTCGGCGGTTCGTCGTGGTGGGGGGCTTCGGGGGTGCTGGGTTCGTTACGACGGAGGGATGTGCCGTGAGCGGTGTAGACGAGTTTTCCCACGTTCCTGGTAGCCGTGTGGCGGTGGCGGAGTTGCGGGAGGTGCGCGGGGAGGCGCTGGCGGGACCGAGCGGCGGGGCGGGCGGTGCAGCGGGCGGCGGCAGGAGGCTGTCGGCGCGGGAGCGGGTCGGCCTGTTGCTGGACGAGGGGTCGTTCGTCGAGGTCGGGTTGTTGCGACGGCACCGGGCGAGTGGGTTCGGGTTGGAGACACGGCGCCCTTACACGGATGGTGTGGTGACGGGGTGGGGCACGGTCGAGGGCCGGCAGGTCTTCGTGTACGCGCATGATTTCCGGGTGTTCGGGGGCGCGTTGGGTGAGGCGCACGCGGAGAAGATCCACAAGGTGATGGACATGGCTCTGGCGGCGGGTGCGCCGCTGGTGTCCCTCAACGACGGCGCGGGTGCGCGTATCCAGGAGGGCGTGGTGGCGTTGGCGGGTTACGGCGGGATCTTCCGCCGTAACGTGCGGGCGTCGGGGGTCATCCCGCAGATTTCGGTGGTGCTGGGGCCGTGCGCGGGAGGCGCCGCCTACAGTCCGGCGCTGACGGATTTCGTCTTCATGGTGCGCGGGACGTCACAGATGTTCCTGACGGGGCCGGACGTGGTGAGGACGGTGACGGGTGAGGAGGTCACCCGTGACGGTCTGGGCGGGGCGGATGTGCACGCGGAGGCGTCGGGGGTGTGCCATTTCGCCTACGACGACGAGGAGACCTGCATCGCGGAGGTGCGGTATCTGCTGTCGCTGCTGCCGCAGAACAACCGCGATTGCTCGCCGCGGGGACCGGTGACGGATCCGCCGGACCGTCGGTCGGAGGCACTGGTCGACCTCGTTCCCGCCGACGGCAGCCAGCCCTACGACATGACCGAGGTGATCGGCCACCTCGTGGACGACGGGGAGTTCCTGGAGATCCACGAGAACTGGGCCCGCAACCTCGTCTGTGCGCTGGCGCGGCTGGACGGCGAGGTCGTGGGGATCGTGGCGAGTCAGCCACGGGTCCTCGCGGGTGTCCTGGACATCGAGGCGAGCGAAAAAGGCGCCAGATTCGTTCAGATGTGTGATGCCTTCAACATCCCGTTGGTGACGCTGGTGGATGTGCCGGGATTCCTGCCGGGGGTGGATCAGGAGCACGGCGGCGTCATCCGGCACGGCGCGAAACTGCTGTACGCCTACTGCAACGCGACCGTGCCGCGCATCTCCCTGATACTGCGCAAGGCGTACGGCGGCGCCTATATCGTCATGGACTCGCAGTCCATCGGCGCGGATGTCACCTATGCCTGGCCGACGAACGAGATCGCGGTGATGGGCGCCGAGGGTGCCGCGAACGTCATCTTCCGGCGGCAGATCGCGGAGGCGGACGAGCCGGAGGCGATGCGGGAGCGGATGGTCAAGGAGTACCGGGCGGAACTGATGCACCCGTACTACGCGGCCGAACGCGGTCTGGTGGACGACGTGATCGACCCTGCCGCCACCCGTGAGACGCTCATCCGCGCTCTCGCGATGCTGCGCACCAAACACGCCGACCTGCCGTCGCGCAAACACGGCAATCCCCCGCAGTGACGACGGCGGCGACGGCCGCGACGACCACCGAAGGGACGGCCGAAGCGACGGCGACCCGTTCGGGAGGGTGACGGCTGCGAGCCACCCTCGGACGCCGTCAGCGTGTCCGGCGGATCCTGATCGGGCCGTGGGCCGTCGCCGGGTCGACGGGCTCACCGCCCTGGGTGATCTCCACCAGACCGGCTCGGGAGAGCCGTCGTGCCGCCGCGCGCGTGGGCTCCATCAGCCGCCGCCATCCGTCGCCCGCATCGCGGTGGACCGACCGAGCGACCTCGGAAGGGCACACCGAAGCGTCCGGACGCCGCCGTCCCAGAAGGTCGAGGATGGCGCGTTCGAGCTGCTCGACCTCGTCCTCGCCGTCGTCCGATGCCATCGGTGAGCCTCCTCTCTGTGAGTCGACGGTCGCCGGCCGGTAAGCCTGCTGTCGGTGCTTTCGTCGGTGGCAGGGCCTCTCCTGCCGAGCCGACCGCTCAGGGCGTGGCGGACGAGGGCGCCTGGAAGCAGGCGGTGACGCTCTTGCCGCGGGGGCAGCGATAGGCCTCCCACCGGTCGGCGAGGGCGTCGACGAGCAGCAGGCCGCGACCCCCTGGTGCGCTGTCGCCCGGGTCGCGTGGCTCGGGCAGCCGGGGTGAGTCGTCATGCACGGTGACGTGCAAGCACTCCTCGTCCCAGGTGAGGATCAGCTGCGCCGCACTGCGGGCGTGCACATGGGCGTTGGTGACCAGCTCGGACACCGCGAGCAGGATCGCATCCACCAGCTCCGGCGCGGTCTGCGACCAGCCGAGCGCGGCCACGTGCTCACGGGTCCACTCCCTGGCCACTTTCACCCCGCTGCTCACCGGCAGCGAGCGCGCCCATCCCACAGCCTTCAACGGTGAGTCCTTCGCCATTCTCTCTCCTTGCCCGACCAGCCGGGTTCGTCCCGGGTGCCCAGAACCCCCAGGTCCAAGCCGGACGCGGGAAGCTGCCCGGGGGTATCCGTACGGCGGCAGGGGGCGAAGGCGCTACGCGTCGGCGGCGTAGCGCAGGCCGTGACCGAAGGGGTAGAGCGGGTCGGCGCTCTCCTGGGGCACGTCGGGGCGTCCGGCCTCGACCTCGGTCATGGAGCGGGGGAGCTGGAAGGGCAGCGAGCCCTCCGGCACCGCCCGGCCGAACAGGAGGTCGAGGAGGGCGCGGTCGTCGGTGCCGTACACGGCGAGCAGTGCCGCCGAGCGGTCGGCGATCTCGGGGATGACGGCCGGACGTTCCAGGTGGATCGCCACGACGGTGGGTACGGCGTCGAGCAGGCGGAGGATCTCCTTGAGCCGATCCTCGGGGAAGTCGAGACGGCCGGCGTGGAAGAACGACTCGAACAGGCCGGGCCGGGGTTCGTACGGCGTGGTCAGGCGGAGCACCGCGAGGTCGGCGTCGGCGGGGTCGGCGACGATGTCGGCGTATTCGGCGGCCGCCGCCGGATCGACGCCCTCGACGTACAGGCGGGGCCTCCCGGCCAGGGGCAGCGGGCCGTTCTTGAGCAGGGTGGCCGAGCGGCGCTGGGCGACCTCGCCCGCGGCGTGGAAGTCGGCGTGGCCCACCGTCTCCTCGGCGGCGTCGGGATCGACGTAGCGCCGGTCGTCGAACAGGCCCAGGCGGAACTTCTCGCCCAGCAGCCGGACCACGGAGGCGTCGAGACGCGACTCCTCGAGCTGCCCCGTGCGCACCAGGTCCACGATCAGTTCGGAGCAGGACTCGCCGCCGACCTGGTCGGCACCCGCGTGCAGGATCTTCAGCAGCCGTTCGGCGGGGGACAGCTCCTCCACGCCCCAGGCCCTGGCCAGGTGCGGTTCGCCCATGACCAACTGGTCGGTGACGAGGCCCCAGTCGGTGCAGACGATGCCGTCGAAGCCCAGCTTCTCGCGCAGCAGCCCGGTGATGATGCCGCGGTTGAAACCGAAGCCGACCTCCTCGTGCTCGGTGCCCACGGGCTTACCGTAGTACGGCATGACCTGGGTGGCGCCGGCGGCGATGGCGGCCTTGAAGGGCTCCAGGTGGTAGTCGAAGAGGCCGCCGGGGTAGATCTGCTCCTTGCCGTAGGGGAAGTGCGGGTCCTCGCCGTCCTTCTGCGGTCCGCCGCCGGGGAAGTGCTTGACCATCGCGGCGACGCTGTCCGGGCCGAGTCCGCCGCCCGGTCCGCTCAGGCCCTGGATGTAGGCGGCGACGAGCTGTGACGTCAGGTCGGCGTCCTCGCCGAACGTGCCCGAGCCGCGTGCCCAGCGAGGCTCGGTCGCCAGGTCGATCTGCGGGTGCAGGGCGACACGCAGGCCGACGGCCAGGTACTCACGGCGCACGGTGTCCGCGTAACGCCGTACGAGGTCGGCGTCGCCGGTCGCGGCGAGGCCCAGCGACTCCGGCCACTGGGAGAAGGGTCCGGCCAGCATCGCGGTGCCGGGGTTGTCGGTGAAGGCGTGGCGGGGGTCGGTGGAGAGGGTGACCGGAATGCCGAGGCGGGTGTCGGCGGCCAGGCGCTGGACGTGGTTGTGCAGGTCGGCCATCTGGCGGGGACTGCCGGCGCCGAGCAGGTTGAAGTGGGACATCAGGCTCTCGGACATCATCTGCTCGACGGTCAGCCCCGCGGGGGCGGGCCGGTCGCCGATGCCGATGACGTGGTGGAAGAGCAGTCCGGCCTTCTCCTGGACGGTCATACGCGCCAACAGGTCGGCCACGCGCTCGGTGACGCTGTGCCGGGGGTCCTGGTACGGGTGGATCACTGCTTGCTCCATGGGAGGGGATCGAGGGAGGGGATCAGAGGTGGGGATCGGGGGTGTGGGATCGAGGGTGGGGGAGTGCGGGCGGCGACGGCGTCGGCGCAGGGCCGGGGCCGGCGGCCGGCCGAGGAAGTGGGGAGAAGGGGCAGGCGTGCGAACGGGCGTGCACGGTGACCCTGCGGCGATGCCTATTTCCGTGGCCGCGCCTGCCCCGTCGGGGTGTGGAAGGTGTGCCGTCCGGGTCCCACGGTCACGGGTTCGGCGCCCGGCAGGTCGACGAGGGCGGAGGTGTTCGGCGGCACGAGCAGGTCCACCAGCAGCAGAGCGCCCTCGACGCGCCAGCCGGTCTCGGCCCGGCCGTACGGAGTCTCGTGCGCGGCCCGGGCCCAGGTGAGGCCGCCGCCCGGGCGGGGACGGATCAGGAGCCGGCGGTAGCCGGGCTCGGCGGGTGCCAGACCGGCGACGGTGCGGTGGATCCAGTCGGCGACGGCTCCGAGCGCGTAGTGGTTGAAGGAGGTCATCTCGCCGGGATTGACGCCGCCGTCGGGAAGCAAGCTGTCCCAGCGCTCCCAGACGGTCGTGGCACCCAGGTCGACCTGGTACAGCCAGGAAGGGCAGGAGCGCTGGGTCAGCAGCGCGAAGGCGGTGTCCAGGTGACCGGTGTCGGTCAGCGCGTCGCACACCAGCGGGGTGCCGAGGAACCCGGTGCCGATGCGGTGGTCGCCCGAGGCCACGAGGTCCGTCAGCCGGCGTCCGGCCTCGGCGCGCTCGACGTCGTCCTCCAGCAGCCGGAAACACAGGGCGAGGGCGTAGGCGGTCTGGGTCTCCTGCGTCAGTTGCCCGCCCCCGGTGTGGAAACGGCCGCGGAAGGCGTCGCGGACCGAGTCGGCCAGGGCGTCGTAGTGCGCGGCGTCGTCCTTCTCGTCCAGTACCCGGGCGGTGCGGGCCAGCAGCCGGGCGGAGTGCGCGAAGTAGGCGGTGGCGACCAGGCTGGAGGAGGTCGTCGACCGCCCGGGGTCGTCCGCCGGCGCGGCCGGGTCCAGCCAGTCACCGAACTGGAAGCCCTCGCCCCGGATCAGGCCGTCCCCGGCGAGACGGTCGACCGCGTCGACCCAGCCGCGCATGGAGGCGTACTGGGCGCGCAGCACCTCGGCGTCGCCGTAGCGCTCGTACAGGACCCAGGGGACGATCACTGCCGCGTCGCACCATCCGGCCATCGGCGGATTGCCCGGCGGGAGCGGGACGGGGGTGATCACCGGGATGGCGGGGCTGAACACCGGCGGGATGCCCCGCTCGTCGTCGCGCTGGTCGGCGGCGAGGTCGCGCAGCCAGGAACGCAGGAAGTCCCGGACGTCGTACAGGAAGGCCGCGGTGGGAGCGAATACCTGCACGTCACCGGTCCAGCCGAGCCGCTCGTCGCGCTGCGGACAGTCGGTCGGCACGTCGAGGAAGTTGCCGCGCATCCCCCACACCACGTTCTCGTGCAGCCGGTTCAGCGAGGCGTCGGAGCAGGAGAACCAGCCGGTGGGGCGCAGGTCGCTGTGCAGGACCACGGCGGTGACGTCGTCCGGGGAAGGCTCGCCGTGCCAGGCGTCGATCTCGGCGTAACGGAAGCCGTGGAAGGTGAAGCGCGGTTCCCACACCTCGCCGTCCGCGTCACCGCGCAGGGTGTAGCGGTCGGTGGCGGTGGCGTGCCGGAGCGGACGGGTGCACAGCTCGCCGTCCTCCAGAACCTCCGCGTGCCGCAGGGTGACGGTCCGGCCCGCCTCGCCCCGGACGCGGATGCGCAGCCGCCCGACCAGGTTCTGGCCGAAGTCGACGAGGACCCGGCCGGTGGGGGAGGCGGTGACGGCGACGGGGGCGACGGTCTCGATGCGGCGCACCGGTGGGCTGTCGGCCTCGAAGAGCACGGAGGTGTCGAACGGCAGGAGCCGCACCGGCTCCCAGGCCGAGTCGTCGAAGCCGGGCTCGCTCCACCCGTCCTGTTCGCGGCGGGCGTCGTACTCCTCGCCCTCGTACAGTCCGGCCGCGGTCACCGGCCCGGGACTCCAGCGCCAGTCCTCGCCCGTGCTGACGGTGTGGGTGGCACCGTCGACGTACTCGATCCGCAGCTCGGCGAGCAGGCCCGTGTGCTCGCCGTAGACGTTCCGGGTGCCGCCGTTGAAGCCGAGCAGGCCCCGGTACCAGCCGTCCGCCAGGTGGGCGCCCAAGGCGTTGGCCCCCTGGCGGACCAGGTCCGTGACGTCGAAGACCTGGTAGCGGTGGCGGTGGCGGTAGCTCGTCCAGCCGGGGGCGAGGACGTGGTCGCCCACCACCACGCCGTTGAGTTCCAGTTCGTACACGCCGAGCGCGGTGACGGAGAGCCGGGCCGCGGCGACCGCCGCCCGCACGGTGAACTCGCCGCGCAGCAGGGCGGCCGGGCGGGCCTCGGTGACAGACGGCCGCTCCGGTCGGGACGGGGAGATGACGCGGGCGGTCCAGGGGTGGGGCATGTCGATTCCTCGGCGGCGTGGGCGTTGGTGTCGGGTGGTGTGGCGTGCGACGTCGGGTGGGTGGGGCCCGGGGGATGGGACGGGGGACGGGGACGGGGGACGGGGGACGGGGGACGGGGCGGAGCAGGCTCGATCATGCGCGCCAATACCTAGTGAATGCTAGGTGTTAGCCGGTGTGACGTGAGTTACATGGCGGCGAAAGACATGCCCATGACAAGCTTTGCGGCCCGAACGGGCCACCGCCGGGTGTTCTCGCCGAGGTGGGATCGGCATCGTCCCTGGTGTGGAGCCGAGGTTCGCGGGGCTGCCCGATCGCGGAGCGTGGAACGCGGGTGATCGCGGGCGCCGGTGTCGCCCTACAGTCCCTGCCCGTCGGCGGAAATGGAGCGCATCAGGCGGTCCAGGTGGGCGTGCATCACCGGGATGAGGTCGAAGGAGCGGCCGGAGGCGAGCCATTGCTGCCGCAGGCCGGCGTCGAGGGCCGCGCACTCGCGCGCGATGCCGTCGTGGTCCAGATCGGGCAGGAGCTCGCCGTTGCGACTGCCGGCGTGCAGGCGCTCCGCGAGCTCCTTCACGCCCTTCTCCTGCCAGTGGGCGAAGAAGTCGTGGGCCGGATGGTCCGGCGCGGTCGCCTCGGCGGAGACCACGACGGCGAGCTCCACCATGCCCGGCATGGTGAGCGTCTCCGCGGTGTCCTCCACGTGGCAGCGGAACGCGTCCCGCACCGACTCCGAGACCCGCTGCCACTGGGTGTCCATGCGGTCGTGCCAGTGCTCGACCACGGCCAGCAGGAGCTGCTGCTTGTCGCGGAAGTGGTGCAACAGCCCGGCGTCGGTGATCTCGGCGTCCCGGGCGATACGGGCGAGGGAGGTCTTGCGGTAGCCGTCCTGTCCGAAGCGCAGCAGTGCCGCCTCGAGGATCTGAGTACGCCGGGCCCGGCCTGCCGTGTAGCCGCCGCGCGGTCCCCTGGGTGTCGCCATGGAAGAACGGTACCGGGGGGTCGGCGGGCGCCCGCGGCGGGTGGAGAGCGACGGTGTGCGGGTGTGACGTGGGTCACTGTCCGAACACCTAGTAAGCACTAGGTGTTCAGGTCATCATCGACGTCACGCGACGACGGATTGCCACGCTGTCACCTCCCGGTGAGCGACGTGTCACGGCGGGCTCGATCCTCCGCGCACCCCCACAGCTCCTCTCACTCCCTTCGGCACCTCCGTGAAAGGAGGGCTGGCATGACACCGACGTCGCCAAGCCCCTCACTCGACATCGCGCCGTCCGCCGAGACCGGCGGAGGCTGGAACCTCCGCCTGGTCGCGGTGCTGATCGCCCTCGCCTGGCCCACCCAGTTGCTGGCCGCGGGCGGCATCCTCGGCGCGAACGCCACCGCGAGCGTCGCGCAGAGCTTCCACACCACCCAGGTGGCGTGGTTCGGGCTCACGCTCACCCTGGTCTCCACCCTGCTGACGCCCTTCGCCATCAAACTCGGGGACCTGTACGGCAGGAAGCGCGTCATGCTCGCCATGATGGCGCTGGGGGCGAGCGGCGAGGCGCTGGCCGCCCTGGCCGGAGACTTCTGGCTGGTGCTGGTCGGCCGGGCGATCGCCGGGTTCTACGGCCCGTTCGGCGCCCTCTCCTTCGCCGCGGTGCGCGACATCTTCCCGCGCCGGCTCGTCAAGCCGGCCAGCGCGATGATCGGCAGCAGCCTCGGACTGGTCGCTCTGGGCACGCCGTTCCTCGCCGGCCGGCTCGTCGACCAGTGGGGCTACCGCGGCGCCCTGTGGTTCCTCGCGGCCGCCACCGCCGTCGCGTTCGCGCTGGTCGCCCTGCTGGTGCCGGAGACGCCGAGGCACTCCTTCGACTCCGGCTTCGACTGGCCGGGCGGACTGGTCCTCGGCGGCGGTCTCACCGCCGTGATCTACGCCGTCGGACAGGGCCAGAGCTGGGGCTGGGCGGACGTCAGGACGCTCGGCTGGCTCGGTGCCGGCGCTGCCGCCCTGATCGCGTTCCTGTTCGTCGAGCGGGCCAGCGCCCACCCCATCCTCGACCTGACGGTGCTGCGCCGACGCCCCGTGGCTCTGGCGCTCACCGCCGGCGGTCTCGCCCAGACGGTCGCGTTCACGATGCCTGGGCTGGCCATTCTGCTGGCCCTCTTTCCGCACATCCCCGGCGTCTCGGCCGGGCTGGGCTGGACGGCGCAGCACAACGCCGTCGTCAGCGTCAGCTGGAACCTGGTGATGTTCGCGACCGGCATCCTCGTCAGCCGCTTCCTGCGCCGGCTGGACCCCCGCAAGGTGTGGATCGCCGGGCTGACGGTGATGGCCGTCGGCTACACCCTCGTCGGCTTCTTCCACGGTGGCGAGCTGGAGCTCTCCCTGACGTCCTGTGTCGCCAACATCGGCGCCGGTGTCGTGGTGGCGGGAGCGCCGGTGCTCGTCGTCGGCGTCGTCTCCCGTGACGAACAGGGGCTGGGCAGCGGCATGCTCAACATGCTGATCAGCCTGTTCGGTGCCATCGTCACGGCCGGCGCGTACGCCCTCCTCAGCGCCCACAGCACCGTGGTCGACGGCACCGCCTTCTACCAGGACGCCGGTTACGCCTGGGTCTTCTGGCTCGGCGCCCTCGTCACGCTCCTCGCCCTGGTGCTCTCCCTGTTCATCCCGCCGCTGCGTGACCCCGAGACCGACGACGCGGTGGCCGGGCTCGAAGTGGCCACCTGACGTTACCGACTCCCGCCCGTGATCCGTCGCCCCTCATCCCGCCCGCCCCCGCCCCACACCGACCCCGACCGACCACCAGAAAGTCATGCCGTGCAGCTTCCCGTCCGCCCGGTCGTCCCCGGATTCCACCCCGACCCCAGCGTCTGCCGCGTGGGAGACGTGTACTACCTCGCCAACTCCAGTTTCGAATACGCGCCGGGCGTACCGATCCACCGGTCGACCGATCTGTGCACGTGGGAGCACATCGGCCACGCGCTCGACCGGCCCTCGCAGTTGCCGCTGGAGGGTGTGGCCCCGTCGGGCGGGATCCTGGCGCCGACCCTTCGTCATCACGACGGACGCTTCTGGATGATCACCACCCTCCTGGTGGATGAGCCGAGGATGTTCCTGGTCACCGCCGAGAACGCGGCCGGCCCCTGGTCGGACCCGGTGTGGATACCCGACGCACGGGGCATCGACCCGGACCTCGCCTGGGACGAGGACGGCACCTGCCTGCTGACCTGGACCCGCTTCGGCGAGGGGATCGTGCAGGCCGAGCTGGATGCGCGGACCGGCGTCCTGCTCACCGAACGACGACGGCTGTGGCAGGGGACCGGCGGCAAGTTCCCCGAGGGCCCCCACCTGTACCGCGTCGGCGCGCTCTGGTACCTGCTCATCGCGGAGGGCGGCACCGAGCGCGGCCACGCCGTCACCATCGCCCGGGGCCCCTCGCCGTCGGGCCCTTTCGAGGCGTACCCCGCCAATCCGATCCTCACCGCGCGCGGTACCGACGCTCCCGTGCAGAGCACCGGTCACGCGGACCTCGTACAACGTCCCGACGGCACATGGGCGATGGTCTACCTGGGCGTACGGCCGCGCGGCAGCAGCCCCGAGTGGCACGTGCTCGGCCGCGAGACCTTCGCCTGTGAGGTGCGCTGGGACGAGGGCTGGCCGGGCCCGGCCGAACCGATCCAGCCGAAGGCGGTACCGGACCTCACCGAGCACCTGGCGGCGACGGGCGGTCCTCTGCCGCCGTCCTGGCTGGCGCCGGGCGCGTTCCCCACCGACGTGCTGAAGGCGATGGACAACGGCCGACGACTGACCGCGACAGCCGGCCCGGCCTTCGTCGGCCGCCGTCAGGAACACCTCTATGTGCGGGCGCGGGCAGTGGTGGCCGCGGATGCGAAGGCCCATGGGCCGGACGAGTCCGGCGGACCTGGCGGATCCAGTCGACCTGGCGGATCCGGCGGACTTGGCGGACCTGTCGGATCTGGCGGAACGGCCGGAACCGGAGGTCTGGAACTGCGGATCGACGCCCGCCACGCCGTGCGCGTCGAAGCGACAGGTGACCGCGTGCGCGCCGTCGCCCGGATCGGCCCGGCGCACGCGGTC
This sequence comes from Streptomyces sp. NBC_00637, assembly GCF_045161545.1. Taxonomy (NCBI): domain Bacteria; kingdom Bacillati; phylum Actinomycetota; class Actinomycetes; order Kitasatosporales; family Streptomycetaceae; genus Streptomyces; species Streptomyces sp. NBC_00637. The sequence continues at coordinate 8,180,035 of NZ_CP109046.1, forward strand.
CTGGGCGAAGCCGCCGCCACCGGGCAGACGACTCTCGAACTGCGCGTCGTACCGCACAGCGCGGCCACGCCCTTCGGCACCGACATGGGACCCGACGAGATCGTGGCCGGCACGTCCGGCCCGGACGGATTCCACGAACTCGGCCGCATCGACGGCCGCTACTTCTCGACCGAGGTCGCCGCGGGCATGACCGGCCGGACGATCGGACTGACCTGTTCCGAGGGCGAGGTGCTGTTCCGGTCGTTCACCTACAGCGGCGCCGACGACCCACTGACACTGGACGCACAGTGACAGCGTTTCCCCGAGGGGATGTGGAGGACGAACGGACCCTTCGAGGGAGAGCAACGCGCAGGGTGCGACTGCCGGTCGGGCTGGGGAGCGACTTCGAGACAGGCGTCCGGCGATAGGAGACGATGCAGCCCACGCCGACGCACGAAAGCGAGCAAAGCAATGACGGAACCCGCTCCGACGGACCTGATCCACCTCGCCGACGCGGAGGGCAACCGTTGCGTCGTGCGGGTCAGGGGACGGTCCCAGCCGGGCGTGCTGACGGGCCACGACATTCTGCACGCGGACGTGCTCGTCTCCGCGAGCTTCGTGGACGCCCGGCTCGACCTATACCTCTTCCAGCATGACCTGGACTCCTGGGAACAGGAGCTGTCCGATCTGGGACCAGGCCGGACGGCCGCCCTCGGCGGAGACCGCGGCCTCAGTCTCGACATCCACGTGCACGAAGACGGCTGGCTGTCGATCCAGGTCGACGACCCGGACCGCCTCACGGCAGCCCTGGGAACCCGAGCCCGGGAAGACTGGATCGCCGAGCACCGCAGGCGCTTGGAACAGGTCCGGCTGACCTGGCCTCGCGAAGTTGTCGAAACGGCACCAGGAGCTTACGAGTGGAGCCCCGATCGCAAACGGTGACCAACCGTTCCCAGCAATGCCCTCACGGAGGGGTGCCGACCCGATGACCGACGCGCGAGGTGACGTACCGGATCAGTGATCGTCGGCGGTCGGCGGTCGGCGGTCGGCGGTCGGCGGTCGGCGGTCGGCGGTCGGCGCTCGGGCGGCCGGTGCGCCGGTCCCCCTGCGCGGCGGCGAGCAGTCGGAACGCCAAGCGGGGAAGCTTCGGAAGCCCCGCCGGGGCGCAGCGGGCCGCGCTCGCCGCGCTCGCCGCGTTCCGGTCGGCTCAAGTTCTCGAGCGTCCGCCCGATACAACGGGCATGGCCGAGCTCATCACCGCACACTCCGTACGTGCCACCCCGGAGGGTCTCCTCTGGGAGCCGAGCCCGCGTTGGGTCCGGGGCCGCAGAGGCGAGTCGACCGTCGTCGACAGTCGGCATCCCGTCCTCGTGTGGGAGCCGGGGGTGCCGGTGCCGTTGTACGCCTTCCCGCGCCGAGAGGTGCGTGAGGACCTGCTGCGGCCGGCCGTGAACCCGCCGGTCGGCACGCACACGGGTTCGCGCGTCTTCTACGACCTCGCGGTGGAGGGCGAGTTGCTGGAGAACGCGGCCTGGACCTTCCCCGCCGAGGACCTGGCCGGTCACATCGCCTTCGAGTGGTTCACCCGCACGGGCAGGGGTCTCGACCACTGGTACGAGGAAGAGGAGGAGATCTTCGTCCACCCCCGCGACCCCCACAAACGCGTGGACGCCCTGCCCGGCAGCCGGCATGTCCAGGTCGCGATCGACGGCACGGTCGTCGCCGACACCCGCCGTCCGGTCCTCCTCTTCGAGACCGGACTTCCCACCCGCTACTACATCCCCCGCGAGGACGTCCGCCTCGACCTGTTCAGGCCCACCGACCATCGCACCGGCTGCCCCTACAAAGGCACCGCCACCTACTGGTCCTGGACCGGGGCGGCGGACGTCCCGCCCCACGTCGTGTGGAGCTACCCCGCCCCGCTGCCCGCCGTGGCCGCCATCGCCGGGCTGCTCGCCTTCTACAACGAGGCGGTCGACCTCACGGTGGACGGCGAGAGCCTCGAACGCCCGGTCACTCCCTTCACGCATACGCTGTGGTCCCGTCCGGCACACTGACGGCGTCGTCGACGGGGGAGGAGATGGTGGAGATGACGACCGAGGCGGGCGTCGCGGCGCGGTCCAGGCCGCCGCTGAGCAAGAGGCGGGTGCTGGAAGCAGCCGTCGCGCTGGCCGACGAGGGCGGGGTCGACGCGCTCAGCATGCGCAACATCGCGCAGGCGCTGGGCGTCGTGCCGATGGCGCTGTACAAGCACGTGGCCAACAAGAACGAGCTGCTGGACGGCATGATCGACGTCCTGGTGGACGAGATCGATCCGCCGGCGGACGACACCGACTGGAAGACGACCGTGCGCCGTCGGGTGCTGTCGGCCCGCGGCATGCTGCTGCGTCACCCGTGGGCGCCCGCGGTCATCGAATCGCGGACGAAGGCGCGGGCCACGCCGACCCCCGCGGTGATGGCGTACCTGGATTCGATGATCGGGATCTTCCGGGCCGGGGGGTTCTCGATCCACCTGGTCCATCACGCGATGCACGTCATGGGCAGCCGCCTGTTGGGCTTCTCCCAGGAGCTGTTCGAGGACCGTGCCGGCGACCGTGAGCCCGACCCGGAAGCGCTGCCGCCCGAGGAGATGGCCGCGCGCTACCCGCACATCACCGAACTGGCCATGGCGGTGACCCACGACCCGGAGTCCGTCGTCGGCTCGGGCTGCGACGACCAGTTCGAGTTCGAGTTCGCTCTGGACCTGACGCTGGACGGCCTCGATCGGCTTCTGAACGCGACCTGACCGCCGTCCGCACTCTTGACGGGTGTACGGCGTACACCTACCTTGCCCGAGAGAGGTGTACGCCGTACACCGGCCGCGGCGGAGGGGATCCGTGAACGCCTCGGCCGGCGGTGCCGAAAGGCCGAGAAGAGGGGGACGCGCCATGAAGGGGATCGTGCAGGAGCGGTTCGGCCCGCCGGATGTCCTGGAACTGGTGGACATCGACCGGCCCGAGGTCTCGGCCGGCGAGGTGCTGGTGCGGGTGCGTGCCGCCGCGCTGAACCCCTACGACTGGCACATGATGCGGGGCGACCCCTACGTGGCGCGGCTGATGGGAGGCGTAGGCCTGACGCGGCCGAAGTGCCGGGTGGCCGGTATCGACGTCGCCGGACACGTCGAGTCGGTCGGCCCCGACGTCCGGGGGCTGCGGCCGGGCGACGAGGTACTGGGCTTCTGTCACGGCTCGTTCGCCGAGTACGCGCGCACCACCGAGGATCTGCTGGTGCGAAAGCCCGCCGGCCTGACCTTCGAGCAGGCCGCGGCGGTACCGATGGCGGCGGTGACCGCCCTGCGCGGCATCCGAACGGTGGGTGGGGTGCGGGCAGGGCGGCGGGTGCTGGTCAATGGAGCGGCCGGCGGGGTGGGCACGTTCGCCGTGCAGATCGCGACAGGCCTGAACGCGGAGGTCACCGGGGTGTGCGGGACGCGCAACCTCGATCTGGTGCGCTCGCTCGGCGCCGCGCACGTCGTCGATCACACCCGGGAGGACTTCACCGCCGGGCCCGAGCGCTACGACGTGATCCTGGACAACGTCGGCAACCATCCGCTGAGCCGGCTGCGCCGGGTCCTCGCCCCGGCGGGGACGCTGGTGGCCAACGGCGGCGGCTCACCCGGTCGCTTGTTCGGGGCGGTGGGTTCCATGCTCGGAGTGATCGCGGTCGACGGGTTCGTCCGGCAGCGGCTCCGCACCATCCTCCCGTCGGCCCCTGCCGGACCGACCCAGGAGGACCTGCTCGCGGTCACCTCGCTCATCGAGGCAGGCGGGCTGACTCCGGTGGTCGGCCAGAGCTACGCCCTGGCCGACACGGCCGAGGGCCTGAGGCAGCTGGAGCAGGGGCATACGCGGGGCAAGGCCGTGATCACGGTGGCGTGAGCGGGCGTCAGGAAGGCGCTGGGGCGACGACCTTGATCCGTCCGGCGGTTCGACGCTCGTGAACGACGTCAGGCGGGGTCGGGAGTGTCCAGGAGTCGATGCAGCACGGCGGCCTCCGCGCGCAGCCGCGCGGCCCGGTCGGCGTGTGCGGGCGCGGTCAACTGCGCCGCGGCCTCCAGGCGTTCGTCGGCCTCGGCGCGCACCACCGCCTCCACGCCCTGCTCGCTGAGCTCCCGTCGCGCCGCTTCGGTGGCGCCGGCACCGACCGGCGACTGTTCCAGGGCCAGGCCACGGAGGTCGGCTTCGTCCACGGGCACCGCCTCGGCGTTGTCCAGCGCACCGAGTGTCGCGCGCAGGGCGCTCACCGCGGCCTTGTCGCGGGCGCGCATCGCTTCCGGCAGTGCTTGACGCATACGAAGACGTAGAGACATGCCGGTGACCCTACGGCGGCGCCCCTGGACCCACAACACGATGTGGGCGCGGGCGACGGACCGACCGCCCGAGGAGAACGCGGCTTGTGGGTCGGGTCGAACCCGAAGAAGTCCGGCCGCATACGGCGGGCTTGCGGCGGGTCACGCCACCGCGCTCATCGTGTCCGCGAGCCGGCGCCGCGAGGCGCGGGTCGCGGGGAGCATGGCGAGTGCCGTCGCGCCCAGCAGCGCCGCCGCGCCGAACGCGCACAGCGCGACGGGCGACGGAGCCCGTGCGATGCCGGCCCCGATACCGCTCGACCGGCCCTGGGCGTCGATCAGCCAGTGGGAGAGGGGCACGCCCAGGGCCATGGCGACGGCGACCGCGGCCCCCACGGTGCAGCCGGTGGCCGTGACCGTGATCGCGGTGATCTGCCGCGGCGACAGGCCGATCGCCTTGAAGGCGAGCAGATCCCGTTCGCTCTCGCGCAGCGTGCCGCCGATGGCGGTCAGCAGATCGAGGAGTCCGATGAGCGCGAGGACACCGAGCAGGCCGACGACGACACTGCGCAGCGGCGACAGACCGTCGGCGGGGTTCGTCACGGTGTGCACGTCCAGTTGCCCGGGCCCGGCCGCGGCGCTCAGCTCGGCGGCGACGCGGTGCGGATCCGCGCCGTCGCGCAGCCGGACCTGGTACAGCGTCGGCCGGAGCTCCGCGTCGTTCTCCCGGAGGGTGTCGAGCGACGTGGAGATGACCCGCCCGGCGTTCTCCGGCTCGATGCTGCGTCCCACGATGTGCAGGATCTGGGGCCGGCCGCCGACGGTCATACGGACCCAGTCACCGACCCGTACGTCCAGCAGGTCCAGCAGTCCCTGTCCGGCCAACGCCTCGTCGGAGCCGTGGGCGGGTCGCCCCTCGGCCAGCGTGTACGGGTACGGGTCCGCGCGGGTGCCGAGGCCGCGCAGGGCGATCGTCGCCGTCTGGCCCGGCACCAGGGCGGCCACCTCGACGCCCGGATAGGCGGCGGCGACCTCGGGCCGCCCGGACAGAAGCGTCCGGGTCGCGGCGTCGCTCAGGCCGTCGTCGGCGCGGACGGTGAGCGCGGCCGCCAGCCCCATCTCCTGCGGGGTGCTGTGGAAGCGGTCGATGGTCGTCCACGCGCTCATCGCCACCACGATCAGCGTCAGCGGCAGCGCGAGGCGGGCGATCGTGGCCAGTGAGCGCGGGCGGCGCGTGAACGCCTTGTGCCAGCCGAGGACCAGCCCGGGCGGCAGCCGCAGGCCGAGCGCACGGCGCGCCACGCCCGACAGGCGCCCCCCGGCGGGGGCTCCGGCCCGGGGCACCGGAACCGGCGGCACCCGTCCCGCCCGCCAGGCCGCGAGCCCGGTGGTCGCGCCGATGAACAGCACCGCCGCCACCGGCACCACGATGAGCGTCGCCGCGTGACCCGGCAGTCCCTGCCACACCCCGACCGCGTCTCCCAGCCGCCCCGGCAACCGGCTGCCCAACGCCTGGATCAGCGCCGCCGCGCCCACGGCGCCGAGCAGCGCGTAGGCGAGATGCTGGAGCAGGAACACCCGCATGACCTGGCCCGGTGTGAACCCGATCGCCTTGAGGATCGAGATGTCCCGCAGGTGGCCCCGGATACGGGTGCCGATGGCCCCGTGCACGGCGAGACCTGCGGCGACGAGCGCGCCGAGTCCGAACAGGCCCAGTATCTGGCCGAGCAGCCGGTCGTCGCCCTGCGCCTCGGCTCGCGCCTGCTGCCAGGTGGAGACCTCGCGCACGGAGCCGGCGCCGAGCACGGTGACGGCGCGCTGGACGGCGTAGTCCGTGTCCCCGGGATCCGTGAGGCGCAGCCCGATCACCTGGCCGCGGTCGGAGCCGGTCCGCGGCACGGCCGACGGCAGCGCCCAGGCCAGTCCCGGCCGCTCGCCCTGGCGGTAGCGAGGCTCTGGGCTGTCGGCGACGCCGAGCACGGTCAGCGTCGAGGCGCCGCCGGGCAGCGTGAGCACGTCTCCGGGCTCGGCCAGCAGCGCCCGGGCCAGGCTGCTCTCCAGCACGACGCCGTCGGGCGCAGCCGGGTCGAGCCAGCGGCCGGAGACGAGCAGCGGACGTCCGACGGCGGGCCGTTCGGCGGTGCCGCGCAGCTCGACGGAGGCGCGGGCGCCGCGGCCGGCGACCGTGGTGGAAGCGGTGGGGTAGGGGCCGGCGACGGACTCGACGCCGTCCAGCCCGGCGAGTCTGTCCGTCGCGGCCGAGGGGCCGGTGTGGATCGACACGTGTGCGCCCCGGGACTGGGTGAAGACCCGCTCCCAGGGGTTCGTCGCGTAGCCGAAGAGTGCCGCCGCCAGCAGCAGGGAGGTGACGACGCCGACGGTGGCGAGCACCAGGAACAGTGCTTCGCCGCGATGTGTCCGCAGGTCCGAATGCGCCCAGCGCAACGTGGCTCGCATGGGTCAGTCCTTCAGTTCCAGCACCGCGGATATCCCCTTGCCGGGGGAGGGCGTGGCGTCGAGCGCCGCGTCGTCGGCGATCCGGCCGTCGAAGAAGCTGATCACCCGGTCGGCCGTGCTCGCCATGCGCGCGTCATGAGTGACGAGCACGATGGTCTGGCCACGCTGGTGGAACCGGGACAGCAGCCGGGTCACCTCGCGGGTGCCCTTGCTGTCCAGGCTGCCCGCGGGCTCGTCCGCGAGCAGCAGGGGAGGGTGGTTCACCAGGGCCCGGGCCAGCGCCACCCGCTGCTGTTCGCCGCCGGACAGCTCGCCGGGCATGCTCCGCTCCTTGCCCGTCAGGCCGAGCTCGGCCAGCAACTCCTCCCGCTCCGCGCGGGCCCGCTTGGGGGAGACCCCGGCCAGCAGCGCGGGCAGTTCGACGTTGTCGGCGACGGACAGGTTGGAGACCAGGTTGAAGAACTGGAAGACGACACCGATACGGCGCCGGCGCGCCACGGCCCACTGCGCCTCGCTGTAGCCGTCCGTGCACACGCCGTCCAGCCAGATGCTGCCGCTGTCCGGTCGCTGGAGGCCGCCGAGCAGATGCAGCAGCGTCGACTTCCCGGCGCCGGAGGGACCGGTGACCGCCACGAACTCGCCCTGCCGTACGCACAGGTCCACCCCGCGTACGGCATGGGCGGGTGCTCCCTCGCCGTGGTGGGTCTTCACGAGGCTCTCGGCCCGCAGCGCAGGCGTGGGGGCGTCTTTCACCGCGGCTCCTCCAGTTCTTCCTGGCAGCGCTCCAGCCAGTCGAGGTCGGCCTGAAGGTGCAGCATGGCGCCCTCGACGAGCAGCCGGGCCGTCCGGTTGTCGTGGTGCTCGCCCGTGACGAGCTTCGACAGGGTGCGCATGGTGTTCAGGTAGTGGCGTCGTTGCTTGTTGATCAGGGCGATCTGGTCGGCGAGACCGGTCTGCGGGGCGAGCACGAGCTTCATGAAGAACTCGTCCCGCAACCGCGGCTCGTCCGCCGTCTCCTCGTACCAGACGCGCAGCGCTTCCTGCCCGGCGTCGGTGAGGTGGTAGATCTTCTTGTTCGGCCGACTGGACTGCTCGACCTCCTCGCCCTCGATCAGTCCCGTCTTCTCGAGGCGGCCCAGCGTCACATAGATCTGGCCGATGTTCGGCTGAGGGTACGCGGCGCCCAACAGTCGCTCAAGGTCCTGCTTGAGCTCGTAGCCGTGGGCCGGGCCGCGCGCCAGCAGGGCCAGGAGGGGCAGGCGCACTCGTGCTGTCCTCCTCGCAGCCTCGTATTGTGGTCCAGGCCCTAGTATCGCCCATACCTAACGGGTATACATAGCCTCTGACTCCGGGCGAGGGTGCCCGGCGCCGGTGTACAGGGAGGAACCTATGCGGTGGATACGCGCCGCCGGTAGGGGCCTCCTCGTTCTCGCCGTCGTCCTGGCCGGTTACGGCGCGTCCGGCGCCCGGGCGGCCGGCGGCCTGGAGGGCCGCGGACCCCTCACCCTCGCCACCGCGGGCGACCTCACCGGGTACCTCGGCCCGCTGCTCCAGGGCTGGAACCGGGCGCACCCCGGCGAGAAGGTCACGCTCGTCGAACTGCCGGACTCGGCGGACGAGTCGCGGGCCCAGATGATCACCGATCTGCGCGGCGGCACACACAGCCGGTTCGACGTCCTCAACATCGACGTGGCCTGGACCTCGGAGTTCGCCGCCGCCGGCTGGATCCGCCCGCTGCCGCGAGACCGCTTCCCGCTGGGCAGTTTCCTGCGCCCGGTCGTGAACACGGCGACGTACGACGGGCGGCTGTACGCCGTCCCGTACGTCACCAACGCCGGGCTGCTCCTCTACCGCAAGGACGTCCTCGCCGAGGAGGGCGTGCCACCGCCGCGCACCTGGGCCGAACTGGAGCGGGCCGCGAAGACCATCGCGCCCCGGCACGGCCTCGACGGCTACGCGGGTCAGTTCCTGCCCTACGAGGGTCTCACCGTCAACGCGGCCGAGGCCGTGTACTCGGCGGGCGGCACGATCCTCGGCGACGAGGGCGATCGCGTCACCGTCGACTCCGCCGCCAGAGAGGGCATCGGGTTCCTCGCGCGCGGCGTCCGCGACGGATGGGTACCGAAGGCAGCTCTGACCTACACGGAAGAGGAGTCCCGGCAGGCCTTCCAGAACGGCCACCTCCTCTTCCTGCGCAACTGGCCCTACGCGTACGTCAGCGCCTCCGCCGCGGGGTCCGCGCTCGCCGGCAAGGTCGGCGCCGTGCCGCTGCCGGGGCGCGACGGGCCCGGGACCAGCGTGCTCGGCGGCTCCAACCTGGCCGTCAACACGCACGCCGAACACCCCGACACCGCCGCGCGCCTGATCGCCTACCTCACGAGCGAGGGCGTCCAGCGGCAGGTGCTCACCAAGGGCGCGCTGCCGCCCGTGCGCGCGGATCTGTACGAGGACCCGGAGCTGGTGCGCCGGTTCCCGTACCTGCCGACCCTGCGCGCGAGCGTGCTGACGGCCGCACCGCGTCCCAAGAGCCCCCGCTACGACCAGGTCAGCATGGTGGTGCAGGCGGTCGTGCACGACGCGATGTCCGGGCACTCGACGCCCGAGGCGGCGGTGCGGCGGCTGGCCCGGGAACTCGCGGCCATCTCCCGCCGCGGCTGACGTTCCGCAGTCGGCACGAAGAACCTCCTACTTACATGTTAGGTAACGTCGGCGTATCAACCGACTGCGATTTATCACGGTTGGTACAGCTATGCCATCCCTGCCTTTCAGATGACTGCCCCCTGTTCGTTGACACCCTGCGGAAACGCCTACATAACATGCATGCATAACAGTCAGCCCGCACAGACAGGCCAACGGGTGAGCTCCCAGCACATCGGCACACGCATCGACACGCACCACTGGTGGCGTGAGGCAGTGATCTACCAGGTGTACGTCCGCAGCTTCCTGGACAGCACCGGTGACGGCGTCGGCGATCTCGCCGGAGTCCGCGCCGGACTGCCGTATCTGAAGAAGCTCGGTGTCGACGGGATCTGGCTGAGCCCCTTCTACCCCTCCCCGCAGGCCGACCACGGTTACGACGTGGCCGACTACTGCGACGTCGACCCGCTCTTCGGCGACCTCGCCGAGTTCGACCGGCTGGTCGGGGCCGCCCGGCGACTGGGCGTCAAGGTGCTCCTCGACATCGTCCCCAACCACTGCTCCAGCGAGCACCCCTGGTTCCGCGAGGCGCTGGACTCGGCACCGGGCAGCCCCGCCCGGGCCCGCTTCCACTTCGCCGACGGGCGGGGAGCGGACGGCGCCGAGCCGCCCAACAACTGGCACGCCATGTTCGGCGGACCGGCCTGGAGCCGGGTGACCGAGGCGGACGGCCGCCCGGGCCAGTGGTACCTGCACATGTTCACGCCCGAGCAGCCCGACTGGAACTGGCGTGACCCCGACGTCGGCGCGTACTTCGACCGCGTCGTGCGTTTCTGGCTCGACCGGGGCGTCGACGGCTTCCGCATCGACGTCGCCGCCGGCCTCTTCAAGCACCCCGAGCTGCCCGACTCGCAGGACCCCGAGGCCGACGCCCGTACCCGCGACTCCGTCAACCCCCTCGCCTGGAACCAGCCCGAGGTGCACGACGTGTGGCGGCGCTGGCGGGCGGTGTGCGAGCAGTACACGGCGCACGACGGCCGTGAACGGCTCCTCGTCGGCGAGGTCTCGGTCCCGACCGCCCGCGAACACGCGATGTACGTCCGCCCCGACGAACTGCACCAGGCCTTCTTCTTCGACCTGCTGAGCGCCTCCTGGGACGCCGACGCCTTCCGCAAGGTCATCGCCGAGGCCATGCAGGACATCGCGGGAACGGGGTCGACCGTCACCTGGGTCCTCAACAACCACGACCAGGTGCGCACGGTCACCCGCTACGGCGAGCCCGCCGTCGAGGGCAGCGGCCTCGGCGCAGCCCGCGCCCGCGCCGCGGCCCTCCTGCTGCTGGCCCTGCCCGGCGCCGCCTACATCTACCAGGGCGAGGAACTGGGCCTGCCCGAGGTGGTCGACCTGCCCGACGACGTGCTCACCGACCCGATCTTCCGCCGGACCGGCAGCCGCGCCCGCATCCGGGACGGCTGCCGGGTACCGCTGCCGTGGTCCGGACAGGCCTCGCCGTTCGGGTTCACCTCCGGCGTCGACGGCACCAAACCCTGGCTGCCACAGCCCGAGTACTTCGCCGAGTACGCCACCGACCGCGCCCTCGCCGACACCCGCTCCTTCTGGCACCTGTACCGCGACGGCCTGCACCTGCGCGCCACGCTGCCCCAGCTGGGCGAGGGCACGCTGCGCTGGCTGGACGCCCAGCCCGGCGTCCTCGCGTTCGCCCGCGGCGACGGCCTGGTCTGCGCCGTCAACTTCGGAACGGCGCCCGCCCCGGCGCCCGTCCCCGGCATCCCCCTGCTGTCCAGCGGCCCCTGCCAGGCCGGGGTGCTCCCCGGCTCCACGGCCGCCTGGTGGATCGGTGACGACACCGACTCCTGAGCACGACCACCTCTGAACCCACCGCCAACTCTCCTTCCACGAACGGACATCGACGATGATGCGACGACGTACCACTCTGCTCACCGGCTGCACCGCGCTCGCCCTGACGCTCGGCGCGACCGCCTGCGGAGGCGGCGACCCCGTCTCCGCGGGCGGCGGCGACAAGTCGCTGGACGGCCAGACCGTCACCGTGGCAGGCGTCTGGTCCGGCGCCGAGCAGAAGAACTTCCAGAAGGTGCTGGACGCCTTCACCGAGAAGACCGGCGCCGAGACCCGGTTCGTCTCCACCGGCGACAACGTCTCCACCGTCGTCGGCAGCAAGATCGAAGGCGGCAACGCCCCCGACGTGGTCATGGTCCCGCAGGTCGGCGTGCTCCAGCAGTTCGCCGGGAACGGCTGGCTCAAGCCGCTGTCGTCGACCACCCGGAAGTCGGTCGCCGCCAACTACGCGACGGTCTGGAAGGACTACGGCAGCGTCAAGGGCACCCTCTACGGCCTCTACTTCAAGGCCGCCCACAAGTCGACCGTCTGGTACAGCCCCGCCGCCCTCGACCAGGCCGGCGTCCAGCCGCCCAAGACCTACGACGAGATGCTGAAGGCCGGGCGGACCGTGTCCGACTCGGGCCTCGCCGCCTTCTCCGTCGCGGGCCAGGACGGCTGGACGCTCACCGACTGGTTCGAGAACGTCTACCTCTCCCAGGCCGGCCCCGAGAAGTACGACGCCCTCGCCGCCCACGAACTGAAGTGGACCGACCAGAGCGTGGTCGACGTCCTCACCACCCTCGCCAAGCTCTTCCAGGACAAGCAGCTCCTCGCGGGCGGCCGGAAGGGCGCCCTCAACACCGACTTCCCGGGCTCGGTCGAGAAGGTCTTCGGACCCGAACCCGAGGCGGGCATGGTCTACGAGGGCGACTTCGTCGCAGGCGTCGCCAAGGACCAGTTCGGCCGGAAGATAGGCCAGGACGCCGATTTCTTCGCGTTCCCCCCGGTCGGTGGCGGAGCGGCACCCGTGGTCAGCGGCGGTGACGCGGCCGTCGTTCTCAAGGACGGCAAGAACACCAAGGCCGGCATGGCGCTCCTGGAGTACCTCGCCACCCCGGAGGCCGCCGCCGTGTGGGCCGAGACGGGCGGCTTCCTCTCCCCGAACAAGAAGCTCGACCTCGCCTCCTACGGCGACGACGTCACCCGCACCACCGCCAAGTCGCTCATCGCCGCCGGGGACTCGGTCCGCTTCGACATGTCCGACCAGGCCCCGGCCGCGTTCGGCGGGACGAAGGGCGCCGGCGAGTGGAAGATCCTCCAGGACTTCCTGCGCGACCCGTCCGACCCGAAGGCCACCGCGGCACAGCTGGAGACCGCCGCGGCCAAGGCCTACAAGGGCTGACCGGCGATGACCGCCACCCTCACGAAGACGGCCGCACCACCCGCCACCGACACCGTCGACCGCAAACGACGCGCCCGGCGGCGCGGCAGGACCGTCGCCCTGCTCTTCGTCCTCCCCGCGCTGCTCCTGCTCGGCGCCCTCGTCGTCTACCCCGTGCTGTTCTCCGTCGGCCGCAGCTTCTTCGACGCCTCCGGCACACGGTTCGTGGGCGGCGACAACTACACCGAGATGTTCCGCGACCCGGCCACCCTCAAAGCCGTACGCAACACCGCGATCTGGGTGGTCGTGGCCCCGACCCTGCTGACCGGCCTGGGCCTGATCCTCGCCGTGCTGGTCGAGAAGGTCCGCTGGGCCACGGCGTTCAAGCTGCTGCTCTTCATGCCCATGGCCGTCTCCTTCCTGGCCGCGGGCATCATCTTCCGGCTCGCCTACGACGAGGACCCCGACAAGGGCGTCCTGAACGCGGCGGCCGTCGGCGTCCACGACGCCTTCCAGGACACCGCCACCTACCCGACCGCCCGCGCCCGCGAAGGCCAGGGCCTGACCCGGGGTGCCGGCGGCTCGTACCGCACGGGCGCGACCGTGTCACCGGGCGACACGATCGCCCTCGGCCTGGTCGGCGTCGCACCCAAGGAGCTCCCGGCCGGCGCGCGACCGGCCTACCCGGCGGCCGCCCGCACGGCGGGCCCCGACGAACTGCGCGGAGTCGTCTACCTGGACTTCACCCCCGGCGGGGGAGGGAAACAGGGCGCGGTGGACCGCCGGGAGAGCGGGCTGCCGAAGATGAGGGTCGAGGCCGAGCGCGACGGCGCCACGGTCGCGAGCACCACCACCGCGGCCGACGGTTCCTTCCGCTTCCCCGGCCTGAAGGCGGGCTCGTACACCGTCGCCCTGCCCGGTGCGAACTTCGCCCAGCCCTACGACGGCATCTCCTGGCTCGGTCCCGCGCTGGTCACCCCGGCGATCATCGGCGCCTACCTGTGGATCTGGACCGGCTTCGCGATGGTGCTGATCGGCGCGGGACTGTCCGCACTGCCGCGCGACTCACTCGAGGCGGCGCGGATGGACGGCGCCAACGAGTGGCAGGTGTTCCGCCGGATCACCGTGCCCCTGCTGGCGCCCGTGCTGACGGTGGTCTTCGTGACCCTCGTCATCAACGTGATGAAGGTCTTCGACCTCGTCTACATCATCGCGCCGGGCCCGGTGCAGGAGGACGCCACCGTGCTGGCCACCCAGATGTGGCTGGTGTCCTTCGGCGGCGGCAACGACCAGGGGCTGGGCAGCGCCCTCGGCGTTCTGCTCCTGCTGCTGGTGATCCCCGCCATGGTCTTCAACGTCCGTCGTTTCCGAGGGAGTCAGCGATGAACCTCAGTGCGCTTCGGCGCGGGCTCGGCAACAGCCTGGTACAGGCCGTCCTCGTGGTCGTCGGACTGCTCTGGCTGACACCGCTCGCCGGACTGTTCGTGTCGTCCCTGCGGTCGGCGCAGGACACGGCCACGGGCGGCTGGTGGACGGCGATCTCCAGTCCGGGCCGGCTGTCCTTCGACAACTACACGTCGCTCCTGGGCAACGCCGGGATGACCCGGGCGTTCTGGAACACCGTGCTGATCTCGGTGCCGACGACGGTCCTCGTCGTGGTGATCGCCGCCCTGGCGGGGTACGCCTTCGCCTGGCTGGAGTTCCCCGGCCGTGACGCCCTCTTCCTGCTGGTGGTCGCGCTCCTGGTGGTGCCCGTGCAGATCGGCCTGCTGCCCGTGGCGAAACTCTTCGGCCAGCTCGGACTGTTCGGCACGATTCCGGGCGTCGTCCTCTTCCACGTGTCCTACGGACTGCCGTTCGCGATCTTCCTGCTGCGGAACTACTTCGCCGAGATACCGCGGGAGATGCTGGAGGCGGCCCGCATGGACGGGGGCAACGAGTGGCGGATCTTCACCCGGCTCGTGCTGCCGGTGGGACGGCCCGCGCTGGCGAGCCTGGCCATCTTCCAGTTCCTGTGGGTGTGGAACGACATGCTGGTGGCGCTGCTCTTCGCCGACAGCTCGTCACAACCCCTGACCGTGGAACTCCAGTCCCAGATCAGGCAGTTCGGCAGCAACATCGACGTACTCGCACCGGGCGCGTTCCTGTCCCTGATCGTGCCCGTGGCCGTGTTCTTCGCCTTCCAGCGGCACTTCGTGCAGGGCGTCATGGCGGGGTCGGTGAAGTAGGCCGTACGCACGGTGGCGCGACGCCGCTGTCGCCTGTCGACCGGCGTCGGTCGAGGACCTGGAGCTCCGCGAGAGGCACCAGGATCCGCGGCGGCACTCGGGCGAGGAGGGCGCCCCCGACCGGCCGCCGTCGGCATCAGGCGTTCAGGGCCTGCTCGAGGGTGGGGTGGCAGGTGATGAGGTCGTCGAGACCGACCAGTCGCAGGACGTGCAGGACGGGTTTCTGCGCGCCGGCGATCCGCACCCACCCTTGCGTGCCGCTGACGGCCTGGTGGGCTGTGACGAAGACATTGATGCCGCTGGAGTCCATGAAGGTCACGTCGCCGAGGTCCACCACGATCCGTGACGGCGGCGCGGCGCCGTCCTCGGACAGCAGGGCCGCGCTGAGCAGCTCCCTGACGTCGTGGTCGATCTCGCCCTTCACGGTCACGATCCGCATGCCGTCGACCGTGCGATGTACGACGGAGAACCGGCCTTTCCGGTCCGCTTGCTCGATGTCGCTCACCGTCTCCTCGACTGCGCTTGAGCCTGCCCCGGGAGGGGCGTGCACGGACGATTCTGCCCCACCGCGGGGACCTCATGCACGCAGGGGAGCGCGCCGAATAAGGTGCTGGTGACATGGATGACGGGATCAAGGGTAGTGGCGCGCTCGTGAACGGCGAATGAGGGCGACGCCCGAGGCATCCCATGACGACGGTGACGGCTGCCCGGCGCCGGAAGAGCACCTGATCCGCGCCGGCTACGCCCTCGGCGGTGACGACGGCTGCATCGCCGACGCCCGCCGGCACGCCCTCGCCTTCCTCGACCAGGCCGAAGCCGACTACCCCCTGTCGGTATCCGCCCGCACGCGGGACCTGACCCAGCTGGTGGTCAGTGAGCTGGTCACCAACGCCTGCAAATACGCCCCCGGGCCGGTCCTGGTGGAACTGCGCATCAACACCCGGGCCGTGGACATCGTCGTGTGGGACAGCGAGCCGACCGTACCCGCGGTCCGGACCGCTGATCCGGACCGGATCGGTCAGCACGGCCTGGAGATCGTCCAAGCCGTCGCCGAGGACTTGTTCATCGAGCAGGAGTCGGTCGGCAAGCGCATCACGGCCCGTATCGCCCTGGCCGCCCGCTCCAGCGGCACCACCGGTCCGTCACCGGACTGAAGTGTCCTGTCATGCGTGCCACCCTCCCCGAGGCTCAGATGGCGGGGGTGTCCCGCAACTCCCGAACGGCGTGTTCGCGGTGGTGGTGGGTGGGAAACGCCTCGTAGAGGTCGGTGTGCCCCCTGCGGCCACATGGTCCCGTGAAGCCGGGCCGGCGGGTGTCACGTCTACCTTCGGCGTCGGACGTACCAGGCCGCCGCCAGCACGATGAGGATGGCGACCACGAAGGCCCACACGGTCGTTGCGCCGTGGTACGAGCGGTAGGCAGTCAGAGCAAGCATGCTCAGGCGGATACCCCGGGTGTGTGGCTTCAGCCTGCGGCCGAGCAGACCGATCCGCTCGACGCGGCCGGACGGCGCCGACTACGGCGCTTCTCACATGGTCAGCGCGGTTCGTGCCAGTCCGCGCAGCCAGGCGTGGGCGTGGTCGGTGTCGTAGCGCTGATGCCAGGACAGGTATATCGGTGCCGACGGCAGTTCGAGGGGGAGGGGGAGCACGACCAGGCCGAGGTCGGCGACCGCTGACCGGGTGGTGACCTCGGGGACGCTGATCAGGATGTCGGAGTCGCGCGCGAACTCCAGCGCGGCCGCTTCCGTGGGGGCGGTCGCCACCACACGGCGGGTGAGGCCGAGCCCGGCGAGGGCGTCGTCGATGGCGTTGGTGAGGTTTCCGCGTCGCGAGACGGTGACGTGTTCAGCGGCGGCGTAGTGCTGCGCGGTGAGGGTTCCGACGCGGGTGAGGGGGTGCCCCTGCCTCGCGACGATGACGAGGCGGGTCTCGCCCACGTTCTCGGCACGGATGTCCGGTGCGCCGGGGTGGTTGGCGTTCGCCTCCAGGTCGACCTCGCCGCGCCGCAACTCGGGGGTGTCGATGCTCGACTCCGCGACGAAGCGCAGTCGCACGCCCGGCGCCTGTCCGCGCACGGCCGCGAGCAGTGCGGGGCCGCTCAGAGCGACGAGGGAATCGTGCCAGCGGAGTGTGAACGTGCGCTCCAGCGTTGCCAGATCGAGTTCACGGCTCGGTGCCAGCACCCCCTGGACCTGGTGCAGCAGCCCGTGCACCTGTTCCCGGACGGCGATCGCATACGGCGTCGGGGTCATCGTGCGGCCGGTGCGCACGAGGATCTGATCCCCGGTCGTGCGCCGGATCCGGCCCAGACTCCGGCTCATCGCGGGGGCGGTGACATGCAGGCGCGCCGCCGCCCCGGCCACACTGCCCTCCTCCAGCAGTGCGTCGAGCGCGGCGAGCAGATTCAAATCCAGTTGCATGCGAGTAATCCTAGACGTGCCTGACATGCATTTGAAGTTAATCATCGGGGTGCCTACCGTTGAGGCGAAAGCGCAGGGAACACAGCGCGGTTCGACCCTCGACGGGCCTCACCACCCGGTCCTCGCACCCCCACTCAGACGGGAACACCACCATGTCCGAAACGCTTCAGACCACCGATGTCGCCGCCTCCGACGCCGACCTGCTCGCCCAGACCGCCATCGCCGTGCGTGAGGCGGGTTCGGCGCTGCGCGAGCGTTTCGGCGAGGTGGTCCGCTACGAGAGCCGCGAAGAACTGATGCGCGCGCTGGCAGTCAACGACGACATGGCTCTCGACATCCTGCGCCCTCGCCTGACGGGCCTGCGCCCGCAGGCCGGCTGGGTGGAGGACGAGCTGGACGGCGGGGCGCTGCCGGCCGGCGAGTGGTGGGTCGTGGATCCGGCCGAGGGCAACGTCAACCACCTGCACGCCCTGCCGGAGTGGGCGGTGACCGCCACCCTCGTGCGGGAGAACCAGCCGGTGCTCACCGCAGTGCACCTGCCGTTGACCGGCGAGACCTACACCGCGCTGACCGGCGCGGGCGCCCACCTCGACGGCCGCCCGCTGCACGTCTCCCAGACCGCCGACCTCGACCTGAGCATCGTGGCCACCAGCCAGGCCCGGCCGGACGAGGACGAGAAGGTCGTGCGGCAGGTCGGCTCCTCGACCACCGCGATGCTCTTCGACGCGCTCGTCGTCCGCGTCGCCGTGCCCGCGACCCTGCACCTGCTGAACGTGGCCGCCGGCCGGATCGACGGCTTCTGGCAGTTCGCCGGTGCCCGCGCGGATCTGCTCCCCGGAGCGCTGCTCGTCACCGAGGCCGGCGGACGGATCTCCGACGCCGAGGGCCGCCCCTGGACCCCGCAGAGCCAGAGCTTCCTGGCTGCCGCGCCCGGCGTCCACGCCGAGGCCGTGTCCACGCTCTCCCGCTGACCGCACACCACAACCCGCACCCACGGAAGGTCCAGATCAGCATGACCACCATCGCAGTTCTCGGAAACGGCCGCGTCGGCGGCAACCTGGCCGCAGCCCTCGCCCGGGCAGGACACGAAGTGACCATGGCGGACCGCACGCCGGGCGCCGCCGCCGACGCCGCCCGGACCGCCCGGATCGTCATCAACGCCACCCCGGGCGCCGGCTCGCTGGACCGGCTCGCCGCTCTGCGTGAAGAACTCCGGGACAAGATCCTCGTCGACGTCTCCAACGCCACCACCGACGGACCGGACGGACTGCCCGCCGACCTGGTCTACCCCGGCTCGAGCCTCGCCGAGCAACTCCAGGAAGCGCTCCCCGAAACGAACGTCGTCAAGACGCTCAACACCATGCTCTACCCGGTGATGACCGCGCCGGCCACGCTCGCCGAGACACCGACCGTGTTCCTCTCCGGCGAGGACCCGCAGGCCAAGCAGACCGTCCGCGAACTGCTCACCGACCTCGGCTGGCACAAGGACTGGATCACCGACCTCGGCGGTATCCGGACCGCCCGCGCCACCGAGGCCGCGATCCTGTTCGTACCGCACGTCATCCGCGCCACCGGATTCACTCCCTTCGCGATCTCGATCGCCCGCTGACTGCCGAGCCGCGTCGGCCGGAGGCACCCGGAGCCGGCTCGTGGCATGGAGGCGGCCGGAGCCGGCTCGCATGGAGGGGTTCCGGTGGGACACGATCGCGGCAGGTACCGTCCGACCCGGGGGCGGAGTTGACGTCGACCCAGCTGCGGCGTGACGTCGGGACATCGCGGATGCCGTACACCCCGCGCTACCCCCGTCGCCTCGCATCTTCCAGGTAGTGCAGGACCGCGGCCACCCGGCGGTCCGTCTGGTCGGCCGGGGACAGGTCGAGCTTGGCGAAGATGCTGCGGATGTGCTTGTGGACCGCGCCGTCCGTGACGACGAGGCGCTCCGCGATCGCGGTGTTGCCGAGACCCTCGGCCATCAGGGCGAGGACGTCCCGTTCGCGCGGGCTGAGCCGTTCCAGCCGGGTGTCCTGGCGGGAGCGGGTGAACAGCTGGGCGACCACCTCGGGGTCGATCGCGGTACCGCCGGACGCCACCCGGTGCAGCGCGTCGAGGAACTCCTCGACACGGCCGACGCGTTCCTTGAGCAGATAGCCGAGTCCGCCCACCCCGCCCGTGAGCAGTTCGGTGGCGAAGCTCTGCTCGACGTAGGCGGAGAGGACGAGCACGGCGAGGTCGGGGCGGCGGCGCCGGGCCTGCACCGCCGCGCGGATGCCCTCGTCGGTGTGCGTGGGCGGCATCCGTACGTCGAGGATCGCGACGTCGGGTCTGTGCTCCTCGATGGCGTCCAGGGCCTCGTCGGCCGTCCCGGTCTTCGCCACCACGTCGAGGCCCTCGGCACCCAGCAGCAGGGCGAGCCCCTCGCGCAGCAACGGGTCGTCCTCGGCCATGACTATGCGCATGTAAGCAACCAACTCATCTGTCGTACAGGGCGGTTCGGTGGACCGGCCCGCGGCTTTCGGAACGTCACGTGCCGCAGGGCAGGTCGACGTCGAGCACCGTCGGCCCGCCCGCCGGGCTGGTCACGCGGAGCGTACCGTCATGGGCCGCCACCCTGCGGCGCATGCCGGTCAGCCCGGAGCCGCCCTCCTCGTCGGCCCCGCCCCGCCCGTCGTCCTGGATCCGCAGATGGAGCCGCCCGTCCCGCGCCCGCACGGTGACCGCCGCCCCGCTCGCCCCGCTGTGCTTGGCGATGTTCGTCAGCGCCTCCGCGACCACGAAGTACGCTGTGGCCTCCACGGACGCCGCACACCGCTGCGGTGCCTCCACGTCCGTCCGGCACGGCACCGCGCACTCGGCCGCGAGGCCCGACAGCGCCCCCGCCAGCCCCCGGTCGGACAGCACCGGCGGGAGGATCGAGCGGGAGACCGCGCGCAGTTCGGCCAGTGCCTGCTCGGCGGCGCTCTGGGCGCGTTCGAGGAGTTCGTCGGCGCGCTCCGGATCCCGGGCGACCATCCGCCGGGCGGCGCCGAGCAGGACCGTCACCGTGACGACCCGGTTCTGCGTCCCGTCGTGCAAGGACCGCTCGATGCGCCGCAGTTCGGTGGCATGGGCGTCGAGCGCGGCGGCCCGGGTCGCGGTCAGCTCGGCCACCCGCAGGGACAGGTCGGTGTCCGGGCCGGCCATCAGCAGCGTCCGTCCGGGGCGGGCCTGGAGGGAGGCCATACCGGGCGTCAGACCAAGGATCACGGCGATCCAGCCGACGCCGACCAGGCTCACCGCCAACGCCTCCGGCCAGGTGTGCGCCACGCCGAAGCCGAAGGACGTGCTGGTGGTGTCCGGCGGCACGAACGGCCACACCAGCGGGTAGAGGGTGTCGCGGAACGCGGCCGGCGGCAGCCACACGCCGAGCAGCCCCAGCAGGAACCCGAGGCTGCCGTGGCGCAGCGCCCAGCGCAGCTCGCGCCGGGTGGTGGGGTCGGCGAGGGCGGCCCGCAGCGCGGCCGGCGGCGGGTCCGGGGCGACGATCTCGGGTCCCCAGCGGGCCAGCCGTTCCCGTTCCCGGTCGGCCAGCGCGTGCAGGGCCCGGACGACGGCCGGCACCAGCAGCAGGCCCACCCCGACCGGCGCGGTCACTGCGGCGACGGCCGCCAGCACCAGCACGCCCAGCGCCATCGCCGCCGTCCCGAGCCCGCCGACGAGCTGCCCGAGCGCGGCACCGGAGGTCCGCAGGGCCTGGACGACGATCTCCCGCGGACGCTCGGCGGTGGGGCCGGCGTCAGCGGTGTCCATGGGATCCGCGGTGCCGGCGGGGTCGGTGGTCGTCATGCTCACTCCGCTCCTGAGGTGCGCCATCGACCCTAGGGGCAGGCTCACCCGGTCGTGAAGTACAGCAGGCTGTACCACCAATCCGGCGGCTGGTGGGATCGGCCGAGGGGGGTCGCGGTCCGTAGCGTCGCAGACATCAGCCGGGACGCCGGCGGAAACCGCAGCCCAGACCCGGCCCAAGGAGCTCGCGATGGCGACCACCGATCCCTACCGACTGCGCGTCCACGACGCGCACCACGACACCCCCGCCCCGGACATCACTCGCGGCGAGGTCACCCGCTTCCTCCTCTGGCTGACCCTTCTGATCAGCGCGGTCGCCAACATGGTCGCCTCCTACGCCGCCGTCGGTGTCGCCGTGAACCTCGCCTGCGGCGCGGTCACCGCCCTCGCGGCCACCGCCCTCGTCGTACGCCGTCTGAAGGGCGACCGCCGGTGAACCTCGCGACGACCGCCGTACGGACCACCGTGCCCGCTCCCGCCATCGCGCTGGAGCGCCTCACCAAGACCTACCCGGGCGGTGTGAAGGCCCTCGACGAGGTGTCCCTGACTGTCCGGCCCGGCACCTTCCTCGCCGTGATGGGCCCCTCGGGCTCCGGCAAGAGCACCCTGATGCACTGCGCGGCCGGGCTGGACTCGCCGACCTCGGGCAGCGTCCGCATCGATGGCCACGAGATCGCCGGCCTGAACGAGACCCGCCGTACCGAACTGCGGCGCGAGCGCGTCGGGTTCGTGTTCCAGGCCTACAACCTGATTCCGTCGCTCACCATCGAGGACAACATCACGCTGCCGCTGCGGCTGGCCGGCCGAGCCCCGGACCGGGAGTGGATCGCGGCGCTGGTGGAACGCGTCGGCCTGTCCGCCCACCTCGGCCGACGCCCCGCCGAACTCTCCGGTGGACAGCAGCAACGCGCAGCCGTGGTGCGGGCGTTGGCGGCGCGACCGGCCGTCGTGTTCGCCGACGAGCCGACCGGAGCGCTCGATCTGCGCAGCGCGCACGAGGTGCTGGAGTTGCTGCGCGCCCTGGTCGACGAACTGGGCCAGACGGTGGTGATGGTGACCCACGACCCGGCCGCCGCGGCCCGCGCCCACAAGGCGCTGGTGATGGCCGACGGCCGGGTGGTCGAGGCCCTCGACCACCCCACCGCACCCCAACTGGCCGAGCAGCTGATCTCGTTGGGAGACCGCTGACCCATGTCCGAGCACTTCCGCACCCCTTCCCGCCTCCCCCTCTTCCCGATCGCCCTGCGTATGGCCGCGCACCGGATCACCGCGCTGCTCGCCGTGGTGTGCGCGGTACTGGGCGGGGCCGCCCTGATCACCGGCACCGGTGTGCTGGCCGAGTCCGGGCTGCGCTCACAGCTGCCGCCGGGCCGACTCGGCGGCGCGGACATCGTCGTCGCGGCCGACCAGGAGTATCACCCGGACGGCGACCTGCCGCTCGCCCTCCCCGAGCGCGCCCGGGTCCCGTCGTCGCTGATCGACCGGCTCTCGGGCCTGCCCGGGGTGACGGCCGTGGTCGGCGACCTCGGCTTCCCGGCCGCGCTGGTCGACACCCGGGGAGGGGTCGTACAGACCGCCGACGACCCCGCGGCGGCCGGACACGGCTGGTCCTCCACCGAACTGCTGGCCCGCCCGCGTGTCACGGGCCGCCCGCCGGCCGGCGCGGACGAGATCGCCGTCGCCGCCGCGACCGGACTGCGCACCGGGGACCGGGTCCAGGTCGTGGCGGGCGGCCGCCCCGCTGTGCGCTATCGCGTCGCCGCGACAGTCGACGCACCGGGCGCGGGCGTGTACTTCGCCGACGCCACGGCCGTACGCCTCGCGGGCCGCGACGGCGCGCACCGCTACGACCTGATCGGCCTGCGCACCGCGCCCGGAACCGGCGAGCGGGTCGCCGACGCGGTGCGCGACCGGCTGGCCGGTACCGGGCTGACCGTCCGCACCGGCGCGGACATCGGCGAGACCGTGGCGCCGGGCGTCGGCACGGCCCGCTCGCTGCTGATCCTGCTCGCCGGTTCGCTCGGCGGGATCGTGCTGCTGATCACCGGGTTCGTCACGGCGGGCGCGCTGGGTGTGTCGATCGCCGGGCAGCGCCGCGACCTGGCGCTGATGCGGGCGGTCGGGGCGACCCCACGTCAGATCCGCCGGCTGGCCGCCGCGCAGTCCTCCGTCGTGGCCGCCGTGACCCTGGCCCCCGGAGTGGCCCTCGGCTACCTCCTCGCGGGCCGCTTCCACGACATGCTCGCCGACCGAGGCGTCCTGCCCGCCGAACTCCCGCTGACCGTCAGCCCGTTGCCCGCCCTCGCCACTTTCCTCCTGCTCGCGCTGACCGTGCAGATCTCCGCCCGGGGCGCGGCCTGGCGTACCTCCCGGATGCCCGCGACGGAGGCCGTCGCCGAGTCCCGCAGCGAACCGCGCAAGCCGTCGAGGGGCCGTACCCTCGCCGGGGTTCTGCTGATCGCCGCCGCGTGCGTGCTGTCCGTCACCCCGCTGCTGATCCGCACGGTGATCGGCGCCTCGGCCACCTCCATCGCCGGGATCGTCGCCGCGATCGGCCTGGCCCTGTGCGGCCCGGCCCTGGTCCGCACGGCCGGGGCGGCCGCCGTGCGTCGGCTGCGGCCCGGGACGCCCGCGCCGACCTGGCTCGCGCTCGCCAACGTACGGGCGTACGCGCTGCGGGTCGCCGCCGTGGTCAGCCCGCTGGCGATGGCGGTCGTGTTCGTCCTGACCTACACGCTCGCGCAGACCACCGTCCTCGCGGCGACCGCGCAGGAGACCCGCACCGGCACCCTCGCCCAGTACCGGCTGAGCGCACCGGCCCTCGGCGGCCTGCCGGCCGGCACCCGGGACGCCGTACGCAAGCTGCGCGGCGTACGGTCCGCCGCACCGGTCGGCTCGACGACCGTCGTCTGGCCGTACGAGATGTTCGGCGAACCCGATGTGGAGTCGGTACCGGCGCTGATCGCCACGCCGGACGCGGCCGCGGTCCTCGACCCCGGGGTGCGGGAGGGCGGGCTGGCCGGCCTGACCGGCGCCACGGTCGCCGTGAGCCGCGACGTCGCCGGTTCGCGGGACGCCGCACTCGGCCGGCGGATCACGCTGGTCCTCGGCGACGGCACGCGGACCGAGGCGCGGGTTGCGGCCGTGTACGACCGGGGCCTCGGCTTCGGCCCACTGATCGTCTCCGGGGACCTCGTGGCCGGCCACACCACCTCCGGACTCACCCAGAGCCTCCTCGTCCGCACGGACGGCACGGAGACGGCGGCACGCGCACTGGCCGATCTGACGGCGTCACGCCCGGGCCTGGCCCTGGAGAACACGTCCGGAACGGCCTCCGGCGGCAAGCAGGACACCCCACCCGAGGTGTGGATCAACCTCGCGACGATCGTCGTACTCCTCGGCTACCTCCTCCTCAGCATCGCCAACAAGCTGGTCGCGGCCACGGCACAGCGCCGTACGGAGATCGCCGCGCTGCGGCTGGTCGGCACGACGCCGCGGCAGATCCGGGCGATGATGCGCCGCGAGGCGGCCGTGATCGCCGCGGCGGCGCTCGTCTGCGGCCTGCTCCTCTCCGCCCTCCCTCTCGCCCTCCTCGGCCAGAGCTTCCTCCACCGCCCCTGGCCGGCCGGCCCGGCCTGGCTGCTCCCCGCCGTCGCGGCGACGATCGTGACGACGGCCTTCCTCACGATCGAACTCCCCACCCGCCAGGCCCTGCGCACGGCCCCGGCGGACGCGATCCGGGCGACGTGAGGATCCACCCGGCACCGCCACCGCCGACGCACTCTGCGGACGAGCAGGCCCGCGCGCATGCCGGTGCGGCCGGGACCGGGCATCGTCGGTGGTACTCAGGACGATCTGGGTACGCGCGCCCAAGCGGAGGGCGATACCCGCTGCCTAGCATCCGGAGCATGAGTTCTGTTCAGCAGACAGCAGGGTCGAGAGAACAGCTGACGGTACGTCAGCAGGGGCGTGGCACGACATCGCTCGTGCTGGGCGTTGCCGCCGTCGCGATGATGATGTGCCCGTTTCTGCCTGCCTACGTCCCTCCCTGGTTCCGCTTCTTTCCCCTGTACTTCATCCTGCCCGCGGGGATCGGTGCGGTCGTCTCCGGCCTCGTCGCGCTGCACAGGGCGCGGGGCCGGGAGGAGGAGCCTCCCTCCCGGGCGCGGGCAGGAGTCGCACTCGGCGCGATGACCCTCGTGCTGTCGCTGGCCGTGATCGTCTGGGCGATCTGGGCGTTGAACCAGGCCTACCAGTAGAGGCCGCATACACGGCCCGGCAACAGTCGGGCTGTACCCACAGCAGGTCGGGGTCGCAGGCGGCCACTGTCCTGTCGTGTCCTGCCAAGGGTTTCAGGTCGCCCTGATCATGGCGGACCGGGTGGCGCCCCCCGCCATGCTCTCGCGCCGTGTCGACTCACGCTGCGGTGCTCTCTCTGTGGCTCGGGCGCCCGATGCCGACTGTCCGGTCGGGCGTGTTCAGTGGGGTGTGCGAATCGATAAGGTGGGAACGCGGGAGTGAGGGAGGAAGCGGTGAGAGCGACACGCGCGGTGGCGACACTTGATGACGTCGGCGCTGGTGACCATGTGTGTCAGCTTCTCGATGCCGCGGACGACGTCATGGTCCGAAGCCGGGCCTTTGTCGCGGACGGGGCCCTGTTCGGGGACAAGGTGGTGATCGTCTCGCCTTACGCGCAGGCGCCGACCGATGTCGCCAGCATGGTGCTCGATCCCACCCGGATGCAGGACTCCCTTCTCACCGCGGTGCGGCGGGAGGCGGCCAGTGCCGAGAGCGAGGGCTTCCGCTCGTTGCGTGTGCTCCATCACGTGACGGATGAGGCCGTTGCCGGGGGTGCGGACCGTTTGCTGCGCAGCGAGCTGGAACTGGAGGAGTTCGCGGCCGACAGCGGCGCGCTGGTGGTCTGCGCCTATCAGGGCGGAGACTGGGACGCCGCCGTCCTGGAGCGGATCAGGTGCGTGCACCCCCATTATCTGGGCAACCGTCCGATGCCGCCCTCGTTTCGGCTTTACCGGACCGGCAACGACGGGTGGACGGTGAAGGGGGTCATCGATATCGACGGTGCCCTGGCCTTCGGCGCCATCCTGCTCACGCTGCTGCGGCGCACGACCACGGTGCGGTTGCTGTGCCACGCCCTGGACTTCTTCGATGCGGCCGGGATGAGCGCTCTCGCCGACGCCGCCGGACAGATGCCCAACCGCAAGGTAGTGCTGGAGGGGACCAATGAGACCGTACGTCTGGCCTGGGAGCTCTCCGGCTTCGCAGACCCTTCCCTCCCAGTGGTGATGACGCCATGACCTCCTCCGAAACCCGTGCGACGCCTTCACCGTCCCAAGAGGATTACAAGCACGAGCTCTACCCCTACCAGGGCAGCGAGCAGTTCCTCGAGGGCACCCTGGGCTTCATCCGCGAGGCCCGAGACGGTGGAGAGGCAGTCGTCGTCGCCGTCCCGGAGGAAAAAACCGCTCTGCTGCGCGCAGAGATTCCCGACGACGACACCCTCCGCTACGTGGAGAACAGCTCCGTGGCGCACCGCCCGGGCCGGCTCATCGGAGCCTGGCAGGAATGGATCCAGGCACACACCGCCGAGGGCCGCCCTGTACGCGGAATCGGCGAATCCCCGTGGGGCGAGGTGCGCAGCTCTGCGGAGGCGGAGGAACTGCGCTCCCACGAGTGGCTGCTCAACAAGGCGTTCTCCGCCGGCCCGGCCTGGTGGCTGTTGTGCCCGTACGACACTGCCGGCGAAGGGGCCGCGCTGGAGCGCATGTCCAGCTGCCACCCCACGATCCGCACCGCGGGCCGCAGCGAAGCGAACGGCACCTACGACCCACAGGCTCCGTTCGACTTCATCCCGCTGAGTCATCCCTGCGACCCCTACGAGGAGTTCGTCTACACCAGCGGTGATCTGCCCGCGCTACGGGAGAAGATCGCCACCTGCGCCGAACAGCTCGGGCTGGACGACCGCCGGCTGCGCGAGCTGCACCTGGCGGCCACCGAGGTCGCCGCCAACAGCATCCGGCACGGCGGAGGTCAGGGCGTGTTGCGGACGTGGAGCGAGGAGCACCGCCTGGTGTGCGAGTTCCGCGACACCGGATACATCGACGACCCTCTCAAGGGCCGTTCACGACCCACCCGCACCCAGATCGGCGGCCGCGGCCTCTGGCTCGTGCACCAGCTGTGCGACCTGGTCGAAATCCGCTCCACCCCGGTCGAGGGAACCACGATCCGCCTGCACACCGAGCTGGCGTACTGACACACAGGGGGCCCCGCGCGGCCGGTGCCTGCCCTGGACCCGTCATGCGCGCCTCCCGCGGCCGCCGTTCCGGCCAGGAGCGGGTTGCCGTCGGTGCCCTGCGCGCCACGCTTCGTGTCACCAGGCGCGGGCGGCGTCCAGGAGACGTTCGCGTCGCGGACGCGGGTGATGTCGGGATGCGTGTCGTCGGTGGACCGCTCGGTCAGGCAGACCGTGTCGATGGGCGGCTCTTGCGGATCGACGGTCTGCCGGCGGCGTCGGACGATCGGCAGGTTCTCGGCGTAGGCCACGAGGGGGATCTCCCGGACCGGGGACGACGAGCGGGTGGGCGCGCGAAGGACCCCGATCGAGAGCGATCGGGCTCCTGGTGTCGCCGGGCGCCGGGTCACAGCCCGCACGGCCAACGCGAAGGATGGTGTGTGGACCCCGCCGGCGCGGGACGTGATCCCAGCTTCGCACCGGACGCCCCACAGGCGTGCGAGGTCCATCCGGCCGAGTGAAGTTTGCCGGCGACCGTGGACATCGCCCCGGATCCGGGGGCGCCGGTGTTGCCGCCGGTCCGTTTCCCCCGCCCACATGCGGTCTTCGATGCCCGGAAGCACTTGCCATCCGCCACACCTCCTCATAGCATTACGACCGTAAGAATGATGATTGTAATACAATGATTCGGGAGGCTCATGATGGTGACGACACGGCCGGTGGCGCTCGTGACGGGCGCGACTGCCGGCATCGGAAGAGCAACGGCGATCGCGTTCGCCGGGGCGGGTTTCGAGGTGGTCGGGACCGGCCGCAAGACAGGCGGGCTCACCCCGCCGGCTGGCGTGAGCTTCCTCGACCTCGACGTGGCCGCTGACGAATCGGCCGAGGCCGCGGTCCGGCAGGTGATCGAGCGGTTCGGCCGGATCGACGTCCTGGTCAACAACGCCGGCATCGGCTCGGCCGGCGCCGTCGAGGAGAACTCCCTCGCCCAGGTCCGGAACATCTTCGACATCAACGTCTTCGGCGTGATGCGGATGACCAAGGCGGTCCTGCCGCATATGCGTGCCCGGCGCAGCGGGCGCATCGTCAACATCTCCTCCGTGCTCGGCCTGATCCCGCAGCCCTACATGGCCCTGTACGTCGCGGCCAAGCACGCCATCGAGGGCTACTCGGAGTCTTTGGACCACGAGGTCCGCGAGCACGGCGTCCGCGTTCTGCTCGTCGAACCGGCGTACACCAAGACCAGCTTCGACACCAACGCCGCCCAGCCCGACACCCCCCTGCCCCTCTACGCCGAGCGCCGGCGCATCTTCGACGAGGTCATCGAGGAGGCCATGAAGGACGGCGACGATCCCGCCGCCGTCGCCAAGACCGTCGTCGCCACGGCCACCGCCGCCAAGCCGAAGCTGCGCCACGCCGCCGGCCCTCTCGCCAAACGCATGAGCATCCTGCGCCGCCTCGCCCCCGCGAGAACCTTCGACAAAGGCATCCGCACGTTCAACCGCATGCCCGCCTGACGACACCGTCGCAGGTTCGACCACTGCGCGCGAGACCCGGGCGCAGTACCGAATCGAAAAGGAGAATCACCATGGGAGTCAGCCCCCAGGCGCAGCAGTTCGCGGAGTTCCTGGCGAGCACGAACGCGAAGATTTCGACGCCGGACCTGGACCTGGCCATCGTGCGTGACCTCGCCGACGGCCACCACAAGGCGTCGACCGAACCGGAAGGTGTCACCTACGCCGAGGTCGACGCGGGCGGCGTCCCCGCTCTGTGGGTCATCCCCGAGGGCGCCGAGCCCGACAAGGCGCTGCTCCACTTCCACTTCGGTGGATCCGTCGTCGCCTCCATGCACTCCGACCGCAAGGCCGCCGGCCACATAGCCAAGGCAGCCGGCGCCCGCTCCCTCGTCGTGGATTTCCGCCTGGCGCCCGAGCACCCCTACCCGGCGCAGCTCGACGACGCGGAGACCGCCTACCGCTGGCTGCTCTCGCAGGGCTACGAGCCGCGCAACATCGGCAGCACCGGTCACTCCATCGGCGGCACCCTCGCCGTCATGCTGCCTCTGCGTCTGCTCGTGAAGGGCGAGGCCACTCCCGGTGCCGTCGTCAGCATCTCGCCCTGGACCGACCTCACCATCCGGAACCCGTCGGTGGATGCCAACGAGGACACCGACAAGATGCTCAGCCGCGCCACCCTCGAACTCTTCCGCAGCGCCTGGCTCCAGGACCCCGGTCTGGACTTCGCCGACCCCAAGATCAGCCTCGACAAAGCCGATCTGACCGGCCTGCCGCCCACCCAGGTCCACTACGGCGAGTACGAGACCCTCGCCGACGACGGGGCCCGGCTCGCCCGGCGTCTGGCCGACTTCAAGATCACCACCGAGGTCCACCCCATGCCGGAGGGCCAGCACTCCTTCATCCTCGGAGCAGGGCGTGTCCCCGAAGTCGACCAGGCCATTCAGCAGATGGGCCACTGGCTCCGCACCCACCTCGGCCACTGAGCAGAAGACCACCCGATCCCCACCTCCAGCGACCCGGGAAACGCCGAGAAGAACACGCGGAAGGCTGACTCACATGGAGGCATTCGTCGTCGAGAAATACGGCGAGGACGGCCTGCGTGCCGCCGAGGTACCCGAGCCCACCGTCGGGGACCGCGACGTCCTGGTCAAAGTGAGCGCCACCAGCACCAACCCCCTGGACAAGATGGTCCGCGACGGGGAGTCCAAGCAGATGACGGGGAGTTCAAGCAGATCCTGAAGTACAAGGCCCCCCGTTCGTGCTCGGCCACGACGTGGCCTGCGTCGTGACACGGGTCGGCTCCGCCGTACGCCCGAAGAAGACCCGCACGCGGGGCGTAGTACTCGGCGTTCAGCAGCTCGGCACCTGATAGCGCGCCGTCCGTAAGGAGCTCACTGATCGGTCCTGCGTGCCGAGCGAGTCGGCGGGCGAATTCGATGGCGACGCGACTTGACCTCGGCCGGATCAAGGCCGCGCTCGAAGAAATCCACGACGGCCGCTACATGGTCGGACAACGTCATCGATGCCGGTACGGCGATGTCCTCGTACTGCCTCGCCGCGCAAGCCTGGAGGGGGACATCAACCATGTCATCCGCTCGGGGGGGAGACAGCCCACGAGAGATCACCGAGCAAGGCATGGGCGTCGGTTCCCACACGTGAAATGCAACCCCGCCTGGTCGTCGAGGCCCGCCGCGGGAGCGTGGTGGACGCGCCGCCAGGACACTGCGTCCAGGCCTCAGCCGGCGTTGCCTCAGATGTGCTGCTCGGCGCCCAGCAGAGCCAAGGCATTGCGGACGCCCTGCTCCAAAAGGTCGTCGGAGAGCCGCCGATCGGTCAGAGCACGGGAGAGCTGGAGTGTCCCGGCCATCATGCCGAGGAGGCTGAGCGCCTTCACTCGAGCCGACGACGGATCATGGGGTGCCATACGGGCGGCCATGCCCTCGATGGCGACCAGCAGGCCATCGGTGTACACCTGCTTGGTGGCGTCCGCACAGCGCCCTATCTCGTCGAGCAGGGCGGCATTGGGGCAACCGTCGCCGGGGTTGTCGCGGTGGTCGGCCGACAGATACCAGCGCACAATCTGTTCGAGTCCCGCCGGGCCGGGCTCCGCCTGCGCGATGATGTTCGCGGTCAGCGTGCGCAGTTGGTCGGCGATGGTCGTGGCGATCAGATCGTCCTTGGACGCGAAGTGGGCGTAGAAGGCGCCGTTGGTCAGCCCGGCGTCCTTCATGAGCGTGGCAACCCCCGAGCCGTCGATGCCGTCTCGCTTGAGCCGTCGGCCGGCCGTCTCGATGATCCGCTGCCGCGTCTCCCGTTTGTGCTCACTCCCGTACCGCACCACGCGCTCCTTCACTGCCGGAAGGGCCCGCGTGCCCTTCGCCGACACCTCAGTGTATGGTATTTCGAACGTAATTCAATGAGGGGATCTCGCCTCGCCTCAAGGCGCCACCCCCGCAGGCGCGCAGCCCCCTCTTCACGCATAGCATTATGTACGCACTTCAATGACGATCCGGGGCTCGCCCGGTCAGTCGCTCACCATCAGCACCGACGTCGGCAACACGACACCACGCCATCGGGTCAGGGCCGCCGTCACGGCACCCGGGCCGACGTCGATTCGCCGTCAGGGCAAGGGCCCGAGCCTGATGCCGGGTCGAGGACGTGTTCCACCCCTCGACGACCCCGACAACGATCTACCCGCGGCCGCGAGCATCCTCGGCCGACAGGCATCGGTCACGACCAGCATGGCCACGACCTCCTCGGCATCAACCCCATCACCGAATCGCGTAGGTCGGCCGTCCACTCTCCAGGCGTATGTCGGTGTCGGCCGGGTAGCTCGCATCGACCTCCGACGCCGTCTTCGGCAGCAGCGCCGGGCAGTGCGCCGCCGGCGCCT
This sequence comes from Streptomyces sp. NBC_00637, assembly GCF_045161545.1. Taxonomy (NCBI): domain Bacteria; kingdom Bacillati; phylum Actinomycetota; class Actinomycetes; order Kitasatosporales; family Streptomycetaceae; genus Streptomyces; species Streptomyces sp. NBC_00637. The sequence goes on from NZ_CP109046.1 coordinate 8,211,808, forward strand.
TCTCATCGGTCGGACAACCAGCCTGGGTGCTGAACTCTGCGACCGGCGGCCTCAGGGGATTTCGGCGCGGGGCGGACCGGATATACCGCCACGAGGCCGGGGGCCGGGTCGCGCAGCGGTAGGGCCCGGACGTCGCGCCATGCGGTCGACGGCGGCAACGAGGTCCACCTTACGGGGGTTCGGCCGGTGGCGTGCACGATCAGGCTCCGCAACCTCGGAACCATCCCGGCCATCTTGACGTGCAGGTATGGGGGAGCGCCGGGGACGCCGTCCCGGATCGGGGGCGTGGGCACCCAGGCCGACGAATGGATGTGAGCAAGGACCAGATGGATGCCACGCACGATGACGTAGCGGAGTTCGCGTTGCTGCTGACGCGTCTCAAGGAGCGCACAGACCGCAGTTACGCGGCGCTCGGTCGCCGTCTGGCCATGAATGCTTCCACGCTGCACCGCTACTGCGCCGGAGAGGCAGTTCCCCCGGACTTCACCAGGATCGAGCGGTTCGCCGTACTGTGCGGAGCTTCTCCGGAGGAACGCGTGGAGTTGCACCGCCGGTGGATCCTGGCCGTCGCGGCGCGGCAACGGTCACGCCCAACCGGTACGCGGCGGCCACCGGCGCCCCATGACGCCCGTACTGCGCAGTCGGCCGCATCCACGAGCCACGGCATCGCGCGGGACGAGGCACCCGGGCAGATCTCGCCGGTCAACGTGCCCCTGGTCAGCATGCCCCTGGAGCCGGACTCGCCGGCCGACCGGAGGCCCCGCGCCGGGCGCACTCGACGGCAGCCCATGCGATCGACGGCACTGGTTGCTTCGCTCACTGTCGTGCTCGCAGGCCTCACCGCATCCTCTGCGGGTCCCCCCTTCGGTGGCGACTGGCCGTCCGTGTCCGTCGCCACCTCGAAACCAGCGGCGTCGGCCACGCCCGGCGGCGGCAGCCCGCGACGCGCTGCCGGGCCTTTGCCCGGTGGCAACGGGGCGTCGGCCTCCGCCCTCGCGCCCGTGAAGCCGGCACCATCAGCACCGTCGTCCACGCGCGGTGGCGGCGGCGCGCGGAACGACCCGCCGAGCGTCGGCACGGCCTCACCGCCGGTCCCGCTGACCTGGACGGCCAACTCCCACCTGTGGCGCCTCGAATGCGACCACGACTACGTCATCGCGAAGCCACCCCAGCAGGTGCCGCCGCCGCCGACCCCGCAGGACGCCGCCGCGTGGGCCACATCCCAGGGAGCGGTGCATGGACGCACCACCGACCTGCGGATCACGGTGCAGGGAAGCGGTTCCGCGGCCGTCGTCCTGGAGGCGCTGCATGTGCGAGTGGTCAACCGCGCGACCCCCGCCGCCCACCGGGGTACCGCCTACTCCATGTACGAAGGCTGCGGCGCCGTCCTGATCCCCCGCTACTTCTCCGTTGACCTCGACGCGCCCCGGGCCCTGGCCCGTTCCATGCCCGGCAACGACCCGGACAGACCCGCCCCCGCGATCGACTTCCCCTACCAGGTGTCCTTGCGCGAGCCGGAGGTCCTGCTGCTCTCCGCACGCACCGAATCCTGCACCTGCGACTGGTATCTCGACCTCGACTGGTCCTCACAGGGCCGGTCCGGCACGCTGCGCATCGACGACCACGGCCGCCCGTTCCGCACCACCAGCATCAACGGGCTGCCGCGCTACTGGTATCGCAACCCCGCCGGCTGGGTCCCCATGACCGCCGCCTACGAGGAGAAGGACGAGGAGGAGGCAGGCGGCTGACGAAGCACCAGGCCCCGCGCGGCGCCTCCGACGGCAGATCCGGCCGGACCCCTGTACCGGCCGGATCTGCCGTCGGTGAGAACTCCATGGGGACCCGGTGGGAACGGGGACAGGACGGCTCTGTCGCACCACACGCTTCGGCGGACCGAGCGTCGTGGCGCCGCCGGCCGCCGGCCGCCGGCCGACTTCCGCCGCTGTTCAGCGCGCTGTGTGGAGCGTTCTGGTCAGCCGCCGGGGAGGGCTTCCCGATCGATCCGTCACTTCGACATGATGAAGTCCAGAGCGACGCCGGAAGCGGTCGTCCAGTAGGTGACACGCTGACCGTCGTTGGCGTACAGCGTCTCGACAGGCATGGGGACATCGATCGGCTTGCCCGCGCTGCTGCCGGGCTTGCGACCCTGGAGGCGGAGGGTGATGCTCTTCGCCTCGTACTCGTCCATGGGGCCGTTGACGAGCAGAGCGGCATAGGCCTCCTCACCCGGAGCGAGGGTGACGGGAACCCCCGGGGTCACGTCGCTTTCCCTGATCACGGGAGCCGTGGTCCGGCCGTCACCGAGCCGCACGAGAGGGTAGCGGTAGAGGCTGCACTTCTCGTCGCCGGCGTTCTGGACGGTGAGGAGGAGGTGCCTGGCGTCCTCGCTGTCCGCGGGCTCCTTCACGGCGGACACCCCCAGGACCTCCTGGGAGCAGGCGGCGACGGTTCCCTTGGCGCCGCCGCCCGAGCGGTGGCTCGCCGCATCGGCCTTCCCGCTGATGGTCTGCGGCCGGGCGGCGGAGGCCTGTGCCGACACACCACCCACGAGCGCCAGGACGAGACCTGCGGCCACGGCCACACGACGGTCCGCAAGAGACTTCAGGTTCATATGCGTGTTCCTTCTCTGCTCGGTATGAAGCCGCACCCACCCGCCGCTCGGCATCCCCTCCCCGGGCGCCCGAAGTCATGGGTGTCCCGGCGGTGGGCGAGGTGCGGTGAAGCGGCGGTACAGGGCGGTCGGCCCCTTCGGCCGGTGCGACAGCCAAAGCATCGGATGCCCTGTGGACGTGGGACAACGTCCGCCGCCCAACACGCAACGCTGGAACGATCCCACCCCTACGACCTGCAGGAACAACGCATCCTGGGATGCCGCCCCGGGATGGGACACCCCCGGCCGAAGCCCCGGGTGCCGGTGGACTCCGATCAACCGATCCGGATCGGCGAGGGCTACTGCTGGCGCCGGACAGCCAGGCAGCGGCCAAGCCCTGCACACGGTCATGCGTGCGTGACGGGGCAGCGGCGCTCGGCTGCCCACCCCGTGGGGCGTTTCGGCTTGCGAGGCCGACGCAGGGCAGCTACGAGATTGCCGGTGCGTCCGGCTGGGGGCGTGACGCTGGGATGGGTCGACTGGGTGAGCCGGCGGCGGACGAGGGGTGGGCGGGAGGCGGTCGACAAACGCGAGCCGGTGCCTTGCCCCGGCGTCCACAGCCGCTTTCGCGACCTGGGTGTGAGCGGGGCCCGGTGCCGCTCATGCCGCAACGGGCCCAGCTCAACTACGGTTCAGCGATGACGTCGGGCCGACAGATCCGTGATCCTTCGACTGCCGGTGACCCGTGCAAGACACCTTCCCGGCACCCGACCATGACCGACGTTCAGGAGCTCGACGTCTCCCCGTCGGCCGTGCACGAACGTGTCAGGGCGCCCACGGACCGAGCATGTCCTTCATCGCATCCGTCAACGCGAACTGCAGCAGCGGGCCGTAGGTGATCCGGCCGACACCGAGGCGGCGGAAGCGCTCGAGATCGTGCTTGACAGGATGGGCCGTGGAGTTCACCGGGATGGTGACGGCGCTGGTCACGGCCGTCAGCAGGTCGTCGTCGTCCTGGATACCCACCGGGTAGACACTGTCGGCGCCGGCCTGCTCCAGGGCACGCAGTCGCTCGACCGCCTCGTCGAGGACGGCGAAGGCGTCCTCGGCGTGCAGGAAGAGGTCGGTGCGCCCGTTGACCCAGACCGGGATCCCTGCGTCGTCAGCCGCGGCGCGCAGGCCGGCGAGGTAGCCCGCGTGCTCTTGCGTGGTGCGCACGCGTCCGCCGTCCGAGTGGACGGTGTCCTCGATGTTGAGACCGACGCCGCCGACTTCGGTCAGTCCCGCGATGAGGTCTGCGGGCTTTTGCCCGTACCCGGCCTCCATGTCCACGGACACGGGCACGTCGACCGCCGCGATGATGGGCCTGACGGCGGCGAGTACCTCCTCGAAGGTCTGCCCCTCGTGGTCGTCGGCTCCACGGGAGTCGGCGAGCGGATGACTGCCGACCGTCAGCGCGGGGAACCCGGCGCCGGCTGCCGTCCGCGCGGACCAGGCGTCCCACACGGTGGGTAGTACCAACGGCTTGTACTCGGCGTGCAGTTGCCTGAGGCGCTGGGCACGCTCGACAGTGGTTCGAAAGTCCATGTCGAGAACGCTACCTCCGGCTCGCCACGAACCACGTGTCCACGGAGCACCGTCCGGCCGCGGGAAGGGCGGTCCGGTTGCCTGCCGGTCCGGGTGCACACGGACCGCTACCCCATGTCCTTTCCCAACGGGTACGCGACGTCGCTCCGATGCCAGATGCTGCCTGGGAGTGGCCTGTGCCGATGAGGTGGTGTGCCGGCCCCACTGCCCGGGGGGATGGGGGTGGGGCCGGCACAGCGCTCGACCGGCCGGGGGGACGGCGCTCTGTCGAGCTCGTATTCGTCTGCTGCCCCCGATCGGGAGCTGTACTCACATGACGTCGGCGAGCCGGCCGTCGCGGTGCAGCGCGGTGCTCACGCCTGCCATGGCGGGTTCGCCGTGCTGGCTCCACCTGGCGAGCTGCGATCCCCGCCCGGCCGTCGCGGGAGGGTGCGCGGCCCCGGTCCGCAGGGCGAAATACCTCGCCACCTGACCAAACTATACGTCGCGTTTGTTTTTTGAACCTTGGGTATGGAATCGGCGATTGCCGCATGTCATCACGCCGGCAGCGGTTTTTCGGCCCGGTTACCTTCCACCCGCCCGGGTGCGGGTGCCGCTGCCGCCCCGCATCTCGAGCGGCTACGGGCCCTCCAGGCCCGCCTGACGCCGGACGCGACCGGAGGCGGGTCGTGGCGAACCTGCGCCGCGACCCGCCGTCTTCCGTTCAGCTGATCGGATGTGCCTGCGAGGCCCACCGGGAGTGCGTGAAGAGCCGGCGGCCGCGCTCGACGGAGAGATCCACTTTCATCATCGTCTCGGGTGTGGCGATCGCCCGGACCATCAGCATGTTCAGCTGGGCGACCGCCTCCGGCAGCTCCTCGTACCGGTGCCGGTACCGCGCGTCGCGGCCCGTGTACCCGTCGACCCAACCGGTGGCGGCCTGGTGCGGGACCACCCCCGGCATGAGCTCGCCCCGGTCGCGGGCCTCCGTCAGCCAGCCCTCCACCAGCGGAATGTACGTGTCCCACAGGAAACCGTAGAGCGGATGCCCCTGCTCCAGGGCGATCCGCATCGCTGCCCGGACCACGGTCACCTGTGGTGCGGCCACCGCGAGCAGGATCGAGGCGTCGACCACGCTTTGCAGGCGAGGCCCATCGGTCGACGGGAGGTCGTCCATGACGAACGACTCGGTGGCCACCGCGTGGGCCACGTCCTGTTTGCCGCCCTTGAAGTAGTGGTAGACGGCGCCCCGGCTCACCTCCCCGGCCTTCACGATGTCCATGACCTCGGTGAGGGAGTAGCCGTTCTCCGCGAAGAGGCGCGCTGCGACGTCGAGGATCTTGTCCCGTGTGTCCTTGCCACGCTGCTGGACCGGTTGTCGCAGCACCACCCTTATGCCTCCTGTTGTCCGCCGGGCGTACCGCCCGGTCTGCGCCGTGAGGATCCACAATCCATGTCGGCCCAAGCGGTCCCGGTACCGGCGTCGAAGCCACCGCCCGACGCGGATCACGTCAGACGTTATCCACATCGCTGGTGCGGCCATCGGTCCGGCCCGGCCGTCGACCTTCCTCACTGCCAGGGATGAGTCTCGGCCGGGAACATGCATGGTGTCTATTTTGTGGCGGCGTCGTGCAGATCCCGGTAGGAAAAGCATACGCAAGGCCATCTCTCAACGGACTTTCCAAGCGCGGTGTTTGTTACTGATACGGTCAAGGCCACGGGATCGCCCTCGTCGGCGGTGCGAGGCGAATCGACGGGGTCACTGCGGCATCCGCGCGCCCTGGAGACCGCGATCCGGTACCGAACCTCTGGACCGTAGACCGAAGCGAGCGAGGGACTGTCATGCGCACCTCATGTCCCCGGCCGTGCCCCGCAAGCCGCCCGCGATCACGCGTGTGGCGCACCCCGCCGCCCACCTTCACAGACCACCTCTCACCAGCACGAACGTACAGATCGGAATCAATGTGAGTATGCGCAAGACCCTCGCTGCCTCCGCCGTGGCGGTGTCCGTCCTCGGCGCGACCGTCGCGATGGCCACGCCCGCCTCGGCGCTGTCCTGGAGCTGCAAGACGAGCAGCAGGTCGATCGACGACGCCGGATACAACGGACCCTGGGCGGACAACTGGGACTTCAAGATCAAGGTCTGCGCCGCGCGGTCCGGCGGCTACGGCTACGGCAAGGCGACCATCAGCTGGGACGCCCCGCCCTACTACTCCGGAGTCGACACCACCTTCGACGGCGCGCAGCTCCGCCTCGTCCTCGTCCGGCCCGACAGCGGCGCCACGGTGAAGACCGCGACGTACGACATCGAGTACAAGCTGGAGCACTCCAACTCCTCCGGAAACGGCTCTTGGACGACGCCGACCATCAAGTTCAAGACCGGCAAGCGTGTCTACGCCGACACCACACTGCGGCTTGACTGGGACAGCGACGGCAAGGGCTACCGGAACTACGGGTTCACCGGATCCCCCAGCGTCTGACCCCCCCCTCTTCCTCCCGGCCCCAGGTCGTGTACCTCCGACACCTCCCTGGGGCTGCACTGAAACGGCGCCACCTTCCGCGTCGTCTGCATGCGCGGCAGGGGGAGCAAAAGCGGCAACAACGGGCTACTGGGGCAAGCTCGCACATGGTCCCGCGCTGCTTGTGTCGCCCCTCGGCCCGCCAACGGTCACCGTGGTGATCGCTCTGGGGACCCCACCCCCGCGATCACCCATGGGGCCGCCCCGTCTCGGGCGGCCCCGCACCCGTTCTCCCGGCCCGCTGACTTCCGCCGGCACCATGGCCCAGGCCGCGTGCCGACCCGGCCGGCGGCGGGGGACTGTTTGGTTCCGTCACCGACCTGCTTCGCCCCGGCGGCTGCACCGTCGGACGATCCGTGTGTCCGGGGCTGCGGCCCCGAGCTGTACAGGAAGCGGCGAAGAAGCGAGCCACGCGCGCCCTGATCGCCGTCGAACCCGACAGTGCCTCGCCAGAGGACTCGGGCACGGCAAGTCTGGTGCACGGACCGGACGCGCTCACCGCCGACCGGGTCGCCGCACTGGCTACGGGGTGTCCGCCCACTCCCGGATGAGCCGGATGGTGTTCTCGGGCCGTTCCTCGTGCAGATAGTGTCCGACGCCCGGCCAGTGCTCCACACGCGAGCCGGTCACGTGCAGGGTGCTCCTCTCCCAGGCGGCGGCCTGCGCGGCCGTCCACACCGTCAGCGCAGGCTGGGTGCGACGGCGCAGGTACGCCTCGCTCTGCGGGCGGACGCCGACCGCTTCCGAATCGGTGTACATGCCCGCGTACGCCTGGGCGATGACGTGGTCCGGGGTACCGAGCATCGTGCGGACATGCGCGGTGCGCAGCCCTGGCGGCGCCTCGTCGGAGAACGCTCCCGCGACGAAGTCGGCCGCCGCACGGGCCCCCCGCTCCCGGTACGCGGCCAACCGTCCGGGGATGCCGCGCACTTCGGCGCCGTGCGCGCCGTGGGCCGGGTCGAGGGCGACGACGGACCGCACGAGCACCGGGTGCCGTACGGCGAGCAGGTTGACCACCTGGCCGCCCATGGAGTGGCCGACGGCCACCACCGGGCCGCAGCCGAGCGCCTCGACCAGGGCGGCCAGATCGTCCGCCATGGCCGCCGGCGTGTTGCCCGTCCCCGGCACGTCGGAGCGGCCGTGGCCGCGCAGGTCGGGCACGATCACCCGGAACCGGTCGGCCAGGGTCTCCGCGTGCACCGACCATTCCCGGCCGTCACCGCCCCACCCGTGCACCAGCAGCAGGGCGGCGCCGTCGGTACGACCCGGGCTCGTGCAGAACAGCCCGACGTGTCCGAGGTCGATCACGCGTGGCCCTCCTGGTAGGTGGCGTACGCGAAGTCGGCGCGCACTCCCGCGCCGTCCAGGTCCTGCACCCATAGTCCCAGCATCGCGCCGGTGAAGCCGAGGACGCGCAGCTGCCCGTCGTGGAACTCGTCCGCGTGCTCGTCCGACAGGACGGTTGCGTCGAGTGCGAGCGGCAGGGGGCGCGGGCCGGTGCCGTCGGTGTCGCAGGAGAAACGCAGGGCGGGACCGTCCAGTTCGGCGCGCAGCGTGACAGGGAGCCCGGATGCGAGCGGGATCCGTACCGGGTGTGCGGTGAGCCGTCCGGCCGCGCAGCTCAGGGCCGACAGCACGGGAGATCCGTCGTCCTCCGCCGTCACGTACAGGTAGTGCCAGTTACGGGTGTTGTAGTACGCGGTCAGTCCGGCCAGGTGGTCGGGGGTGCGGGGGACGAACGTCAGCCGGGTCTCGAACGAGCATCGTGCCGCGGTGACCCGGCGGGCGACCAGGCTCGGAGAGCGACGGCCGGCGGGTGACTGGCCGCCGTGCAGGCGAAGGCGTCCCGGAGCGGGCTCGGCCCAGTCGCGGGTGGGCGGTCGGCGCAGCGTGGACCACTGCGGTCCGAGAGTGTCGAAGCGGTCGGTGACGGGCTCGGGCGGCACCGGCGCGGCGGCGAGTGCGGGGGCGGGCACGGTGACGGCGGGTACGCCGCCCTCGATACGCGGCCAGCCGTCCTCGGTCCACGTGACCGGTTGCAGGGCGGTCTCCCCGCCCAGCACACACCGGCCGCGCTCGGAGTAGGGGCGGGCGGTGATGTGGGCGGCGTACCATTCGCCCTTCGCCGTCTCCACGAACGAGCAGTGGCCGGCCTTCTGGAGTTCCAGGGAGGTATGGCCCCGGGACGTCAACAAGGGGCCGTGCGGGTCGGGTTCGTAGGGGCCGAGGAGGTCGCGCGAGCGGGCGACGGCCGCCCCGTGCTCGTACCCGGTGCCGCCCTCGGCGTGCACGAGGTAGTACCAGCCGTCCCTCTTGTAGAGGTGCGGGCCCTCGGCCACGCCCGCCGCGGTGCCGACCGAGATCGTCTGTGGTGCGCCGAGCAGTCTCCGCGCCGATCGGTCGTACTCCTGGATCTCGATCCCGGCGAACGACTCCTTGTCCGGCCGCCAGTCGAACCGCATGTTCAGCAGCCAGCTGCGCCCGTCGTCGTCGTGGAAGAGGGAGACGTCGAAGCCGCGGCCGTGCAGCGGCACCGGGTCGGACCAGGGGCCCTCGATCGACGGCGCCGACGTGACGTGGTTGGCCAGGTCCTTCCAGCCCTCCGCGTAGGTGTCGACGACGGTGAAGACCAGGTGGAACAGGCCGTCGGCGTAGGACAGTCCGGGCGCCCAGACGCCTCCGGAGTCGGGTACGCCGCTCAGGTCGAGCAGGCGTCGGTTGTCCAGGGCCCCGCCCAGCGCACGCCAGTCGACCAGGTCCCGGGAGTGGTGGATGCGTACGCCCGGATACCACTCGAAGGTCGAGGTGGCGATGTAGAAGTCGTCGCCGACGCGCAGGATCACCGGGTCGGGTTCGAAGCCGCGCAGGACGGGGTTGTGGATCACGTGGGGTCCATTCGGAACTCGGGGCTCAGAGTGAGAACAGGAGGGTGCCGAAGCCAGGCTGGTCGCACTGGGTGGGCGCGCCCTCGGGCCGCAGGTTGCTCGCGACCTGCGCGGTGTAGGGGGCGGACTTGCCGGCTCGTTTCACGTAGTGGTTGTAGGCCATCTCGTAGATGGGCTTGAACGAGCCACGCCCGTCCGAACCGATCGACGACCAGTGCCAGTCGCAGCGGCCGAAGGAGGCGTCGTACGCGACGGTGTTGCCGAGGTTGTACTTGGCCGTGTACTCGAACCCGGACAGCAGCAGGGAACCGGACGCGCCGTACAGGTCGAGTCCCTGGATCCAGCCGGTCTGGCAGATCTCCGCGAGCGAGCCCAGGATCAGCTGGGTGTGGCCCTGGTCGCGGCCGGACTCGCAGCACTGTCCGGTGCCGGACTGGACGAGCTTGGTCAGCGCGCAGCAGTTGTGGGTGTAGAACGCGTTGTAGGCGTCGTTGAACAGGGTGAGGTCGTTGCAGGCGACCGCGATCTGCATCATGCCCTTGAGGCCCATCAGGCCGTAACCGCCATCGCCGTAGATGTTGACGAGCGGCACGAAGACGTTCTGGAACATCGCGACGGTGGCGTCGAGTTCGGACTGCGACCAACTGCCGGCCGGACCCGTGTAGTGCATGATCTCTACGGCCGCGGCCAGTTTGGCGCCGTAGATGCCGGCGGCCAGTTCGGCGTCGGCGCCGTTGATGGTCCGCAGCGCGTTGGTCCAGGACTTGATGATCTCCAGGGCCTTGTAGGCGTGTGCGGTGTCCTGGGTGATGTACCACATGAGGGCGTTCTGGTAGGCCGCGTTGCAGTCGTACCAGAGTTCCCCGTTGCCGCTCTCGGGGCTGGTGCCTCGGGTGACGGTGGCCCGGCCGCCGGCGACGACGTACGAGGACGAGGAGAAGAAGTCGGCGGCGAAGGCGGTGTAGGCCCCGGTCCAGGGGGCAGTGCCCGCCGCGACCCTGCTGCGTATGCGGTTCAGGTCGGTGAGGCTGTGCAGGACGCCGGGGTGGGTCAGGGTGCTCAGGCCGGAGGTGACGGCGGCGGCCTGGTTCGCGCCGGTCAGGGCGCCCGCGCCCGCGAGGCCCGCGGCCCCCGCGCCGACGGCGGTGAGCTTGAGGAAGCGGCGGCGGGTGGGCGGGGTGGCGGGGACGGACTGCGGCTCGTGCACAGGGTGGTCCTCTCTCGCACTCGGCATCGAGTGGTGAAGAAGGGGAGGGGAAAAGGCGGGCCGGCGCGGATTCCCTGTACCGCGCCGGCCCGCACGGGGAAGGCTCAGCCCCGGTACAGCACGAGCGTGCTGTGCGGGCCGATCTTGGGACAGTGGCCGGCGCCGATCTTCTTGCCGGTGGCCAGGTCACGGGCCGGTCCGAAGTCGGTGCGCGCCGGCAGGGTGAACACCTTGTCGTCGCTGGTGTTCATGGCGATCAGGTAGTCGCCGTACTCGCAGAGATAGAAGGGCGCCCGGCCCACGAGCATGGTCTCCACACCCTCGAAGTGGACGCCCAAGGTCGGGTCGGGGACGTCGGCCGGGATCGGGGCGAGGCGGTAGACGTCGCCCGCGAGTGCCTGGTGGAGCGTGTCGCCGGGGGGCGGGAAGCCGCCGGGCGGGATTCCCGCCGCGCCGGGGTCGTTGATGGCGTAGTCCCACAGGATCCAGTCGCGGGCGGTGAACGTGTCGGAGGTGGTGCCCGCGGTGCGCTGCCGGATGGTGGCGGAGCGCTGGTCGGTGGGGGTGACCTGGTGGACGCGGGCGTAGTTGTTGACGCCCTGGCGCGCCCGCCAGTACAGCGAGGCGAAGAGGAGTTCCTCGCCGTTCTTGATGGCCACGCAGCCGTTGTCCTCGTCGGTCACGACGAAGTCGGGCCGGTCCCAGCCGGTCGGGATACGGGCGGGCCGGGCCGCCAGCGACTGGAAGGCGTCCCAGTCGCGCGAGACGAACCGCAGGGCGTTGAGTCCGACGCGGGTCCAGGTGTGCTCGGCCTGGAGGCTGAGCTGGGGGTAGAGCTGGCCGTCGGCGATCATCTCCTGGGTCCAGCCGACGATGTCGGGGTCCTTGAAGGCGACCGCCGTCATGAGCGGGTTGGAGTCCCAGGCGGTGCGGGAGGCGTAGCCGATCTCGCCGGGGTAGACCTCGTTGCGCCAGCCGATGACGGTCTCGATGCGAGAGATGCGACAGCCGTCGCCGTCGACGTCGATCACCCGGAACGCGCCGCGCGCCTTGGTCATCTTCACCATCTGCTCGCGGAGTTCGGGCGCCTCCTGGCCGCCGTGGCCGCGCGTGACGGACTCGTACATCATCACGAGCCAGTCCATGACCTCGCCGTAGTTGCCGACGAAGCCCAGCTCGCGGGTCAGGCCCGCCTTGGTCACCTGGTAGTAGCTCTCGCCGAGCGGCTTGGTCGGGTTGCCGTCGGCGTCCTCCGGGCCGAGGTAGGGCGTCATGCCGAGCGACTGGTACAGGTAGTCGCGCGCCTTGGCCTCGGACAGGGCCAGGCTCGGGGCGAGGAGTCCGAGGCCGCGGTTGGTCTGATAGAGGCCGATGGCGCAGATCTGCGACTGGTTGCTGTAGTGCGGGAAGTGCCGGCGCCAGTAGTCCCGGCTGGACTTGAGCATGTCGATGTACGCGTCCTTGCGCACCGGCGGCACCGGGGTGTCGGTGGCGGTGGGCGCGACGAGGGTGACGTCGTCGAACCAGGCGCTGCCGGGGCCGGTCAGGCGCAGGTGCAGCTCGATCCGGGTGGCGCCGGCCGGAGTGGCCAGGTCGACCGACACGTACTCCCAGTCGTGCGTGCCCGTGCTCGCGTACACCTTGTGGTCGCTGCCGACCAGAGTGCCGCTCGCGTCGAAGAACAGCGGGTCGATGTGCGCGCCGAGGCCGGTGACCCCGTCCGTCTTGATCCAGGCACCGTAGGTGTAGGTGCCCGCACCCACACGGGTCCTGGGCGCCGAGTAGACGTAGCTGTAGTCGTCCGCACCGGTAGCCGTCAGCTTGAGGGAGGCCGAGCCGGAGCGGCCCACCGTGGTGTCGCGGGCCCACGTGCCGCCGGGCGCCCAGCTCGGCTTCTCCCAGCCGGTGGGGGTGTCGGCGCCGTCCTCGAAGCCGGGGTTGGCTATCGCGTACGGCGAACCGGTCACCTGGGCGTCGAGACGGTCGCCCAAATGCTCCCAGAGCAGGGCCAGTACGAGGCCGACCCGGCCGAAGCCCTGCCACTGCTGGTCGGAGCCGGTGAGGACGGTGGCGTCGGCCTTCCACGCCAGATAGCGGCCGTCGATCGCCTGGAGGACCCGGTCCACGGCGGCGTCCTGCCGGTAGGCGGGGCTGCCGGACCAGAGATAGCCCTCGGCGAGGGACTGCATCGCCCAGCCGTCCAGGGTGGCCGGGGTCGCGCCGGTGAGGAGATACGCCTGGTCCTTCTGCACCCGGGCCTTGATGGAGTCGAGGATCTCCTCGCCGCCGGTGCGGGTCTTCGGGGTGGGCGCGGGGCCCTGGACCTCGCCCTTCGGCGGGACGAAACGGGGCTCGGTGTGGGTGTAGAGACGGTAGATGCCACGCGAGGGCGTGGTCATGTTGTAGTAGAGCTGGTCCTGGTTCTGGCCGTAGGACCAGATGCGGCCCAGCGCGCGGATCTCCAGCGACACCTTCTTCCTGCCGGCCGTCAGCTTCTCCGGCAGCGGCAGGGTGTGGAAGAAGAAGCGGCCCGGGGTGCGCGGCGCGGTGTCGAGGATGTCGAGGCTGTCGACGGCGCCCTGATCCTGGTGGCCGACCTGCTTGCCCTCGCAGAAGAGCTGGAGGCGCCACATGTTCGTGCCGGAGGCGGCCTCGGGCGAGGTGTCGTCGTAGTCGTCGCCCCACAGGCGGACGGTGACGTACGTGGTGCCGGTCGGGTTGACCGCGACCTCGAACTTCAGGGTGCCGCCCGCGTACGAGACCGGCTCGGTCGGGTTGAGGACGCGGGCACGCTGGCCGAGGCCGCCGGTGACCGTGTCGGAGAGGGTGGCGGTGAGCCGGTGCGCCGTCTCGGAGCGCGCGTCGCCGAAGACGAGGACGTCGAGCGGGGCGCTGCCTCGCGCGGCTGAGGTGTTCTGCTCGGCCGCGAAGGCGGGTGTGCCGGCGGCGACCGGCAGGCCGATGACGGCGGCGGCGACACCGGTGGCTCCGGCGTACTTGAGCACGTCACGTCTGGCGGGTGCGCTGGGCACGGCTGTTCTGGGTGCGTCGGGCACGGTGGTTCCTTTACTTGAGGCTGCCCATGAGGATTCCGCTGCGCCAGTACTTCTGGAGGGCGAACATGAAGACCGCCAGCGGAATGATCGACAGCAGTGACCCGGTGAGGACGAGGGTGTTCATGTCACGGGACTGCTGCGCCTGTTGCACCCAGGAGAAGAGACCCAGGGTCACGGGGAAGGAGCGCTCGCCGTTGAGCATGAACAGCGGGAGGAAGAAGTTGTTCCAGATGTTGACGAAGTCGAGCATGAAGATGGTGATGCCGCCGGTGGTCATCAGCCGGAGCGCGACCGAGAAGAAGATCCGTGTCTCGCTCGCCCCGTCGATGCGGGCCGCTTCCATCAGCTCGGTGGGCATCGAGGTCTCGGCGTAGACCTTGCCGAGGTACACCCCGAAGGGGTTGATGAAGTACGGGATCAGCACCGCCCACACGGTGTTGGTCAGATGGATGTCCGCGAAGACGAGGTAGAGCGGGAAGGCGAGGAGCGTGCTCGGGAGCAGCGAGGCGCCGACGATGACCCCGAACAGGACGCCCCGGCCCCGGAATTCGAACTTCGCCAGGCCGTAGCCGGCGGCGAGCGAGATGAACGTGGAGCCCGCGGCGCCGACCGTGGAGTACAGGACCGAGTTGGCGATCCAGCGGCCGAAGACCCCGTCGTGGTAGGTCCAGACGGCCTGGAAGTTGTCGGCGATGTGGTTGGCGGAGAACCACAGGCCGAAGGTGGAGTACAGGTCGGTCTGGTTCTTCGTCGACGCCACCAGCAGGAACCAGGTGGGCGCCAGCGAGTAGAGCAGGAAGACGACAAGCAGGCCGGTGGTGAGGACCACCGCGCGGCGGGTCGGGCGTGCTCCGCCGCCGGGGGCGGAGGCCGCGGACGAGGCGCTGCTCATGACACTTTCCTGTTCGTGACGCGGTAGAAGACGAAGGCGAGCACACCGGTGACGGTGGCCAGGACCAGGGATTCGGCGGCGGCGTACTGGTAGTCGCCGGTCTTGAACGCCCGGTCGAAGATCTCCAGCATCGGGGTGAAGTTGGTGCTGATGGACTGCGGCGCCACATAGCGCAGGAACAGCGGCTCGGTGAACAGTTGGAGCCGGCCGATCAGGGAGAACATGCCGGTCAGGATCAGGATGCCGGTGATGTTGGGCACCTTGATCGACCAGGCGATCCGCCACTCCTTCGCACCGTCGAGACGGGCCGCCTCGAACAGCTCGCGGGGCAGCGCCTGAAGCGAGGCGGAGATCAGGATCATGTTGAAGCCGATGCCCTGCCAGGTGAGCAGGTTGCCCAGCGAGAGGTAGGTGTTGATGCCGCCGAAGAAGCTGACGTTCAGGCCCACCTTGTCCCCGATGTCGATGATCGGGGAGGCCGTCGGGCTGTAGAGGAACAGCCAGATCAGCGTCGACACCACGCCCGGGATGACGTACGGGATGAGCAGTCCGGCGCGGAAGAAGCGGACCGCGCGGGCCGCGACGCCGTCGAGCAGCAGGGCCAGCAGCAGCGAGATGCCCAGCATGACGGTGATCTGGGCGGCGCCGAAGAGCAGGGTGCGCAGCATGCCGACCCAGAAGGAGCCGTCCGCGAGGATCGAGGCGAAGTTGGCGAAGCCGGCGAAGACGACCTTCGTCGGGCCGAAGCCGATCCCGCTGCTCTTCTTCTCCTGCAGGCTCTGGCTGAGCGCGTAGCCGATCGGCACGACGTAGGTGAGGACGAAGCCGGCGAGGAAGGGCACCATGAACAGCAGGCCCTTGTAGGCTCCCCGCCTCCCGGCCCGGCGGGGGGAGGTCCGCCGGGCCGGGGAGTCGCCCGCGACCTCGGGGGGTCGTGTGAGGGTGGACACGGATGTCTCCAGGTGAGATGTGCTGAGGGTCGTTGGCCGTCAGCTCGCGGCGACGGCCTTGACGCCCTTCTTCTTCAGGTCGGCGAGCACCCAGCTCTGCAGGTGGGTCAGCATGTCCTTCACGGTCATCTGCTTGTTCACGACCTTGCCCCACTGCTTCTGCATCTCGGAGTACATGGCCGCGTAGTCGGGGCCGTACTGCCACTGGTCACCGACCCGGGACGCGGCGGTCTCGATCACCTGGGCGCTGTCGGACTTTCCGTTGAACATCTCCGTCGGGATGATCTTGTCGACGTACGGGGAGACATTCTTGACCGCGGGGAAGAGCCCCGACTTGGACGCGGGGTCGGTGAGCGCGGTCAGCGACTCCTTGCTGCTGGACAGCCAGGACGCGAACTCGGCGGCGCGGTCGGGGTACTTGCAGCCCTTCAGTACGGCCGTCACGTCGAAGTTGCTGGACGTCTGCGGGTGCGCGGTGTCGAAGACCGGCGCGTCGGCGAGCTGCCACTTGCCCTTGGACTTGGGGAAGTTGGTGTCGTAGATCGGCAGCTGCCAGGTGGAGGTGGTCATCAGGATCGTCTTGCCGAGGTCCCAGGTCTTGAAGACACCGGGGTCGGCGTAGGAGGCGTCGGAGGCGAGGTTGTTGTCGACCAGCTGCTGGACGACGTCGCCGGCCTTCAGCGCGTCCGGTGA
Organism: Streptomyces sp. NBC_00637; assembly: GCF_045161545.1. NCBI lineage: Bacteria > Bacillati > Actinomycetota > Actinomycetes > Kitasatosporales > Streptomycetaceae > Streptomyces > Streptomyces sp. NBC_00637. The sequence continues at coordinate 8,228,166 of NZ_CP109046.1, forward strand.
GTCGAGACCGATCTCCCAGTGGTCGCCGACGACCTTGTACCAGGCCGCGCCGGCCTCCCAGGACAGGTCGACGAGGGTGCTCGGGTCCTCGCCCGCCATGTTGAAGATCTTGACGTTCTTGTCCTTCTTCTGCACCGCCTTGCCCGCGGCGATCACATCGGCCCAGGTGGTGGGGGCCGTGATGCCGTACTTCTCGAACAGATCGGCCCGGTAGGCGGTGAACAGCGGGGACGATCCGGTGGGGATGCCATAGGTGGCGCCGCCGGGGCTTACCGCGTTCCAGGCAGGCGTGGTGTAGAGGGACTTGTACGGTGCGGCGACCTTGGTGATGTCGGTGAGCAGTCCGTCGGCGGCGAAGTTCGCGAGGTTCATCCCGTCCATCTTCGAAAGGCAGGGTGCGTTGCCGGAGGTCACCGCCGCGCGCAGTTTCTGGTAGACGGTGTCGCCGGCGGCGTTGACGTACGTCACCTGGGTTTCGGGGTGCGCCTTGTTCCACACCGCGACCTGCTGCTGGATGCCCTCGGTCCAGCTCCAGAACTCCAACTGCACCTTGCCCTGGGTGGTTTTGGCTGCCGAGTCGGTGTCGTCGCCGCCACCGCAGGCGCTCAGGACGAGGGACAGGGATAGGGCGGCGGCCGCGCCGGCGGAAGCTCTCGTACGGATGGTGCTCATCGGTCCTCCGGGAATGGCGGACAGCGCCTGCGGCGGGGGGAGGGGCGCGGGCGGCTGAAGGTGGGGCGAGAGGGGATGGCTACGAAGTTTCAGTAACCGTTTCCCGTGGACGGTAGGACCTTCGAAGGTGACGCCGCAAGAGGGATGGACCCGTTTGTTTCGTTGATCTTGCGGGAAAGTTGCCCGGAGAGTGACCTTGGCCTGCGGTTTTCATGGCCGCCTCACATCGGAGCTGCGATCGTCCCCCAGCAGGTCTTCCGTCGAGCAACGTTGACCGGTGCCCCTGATGAGGCCTAGCGTGGAATACGTTTACTATCCAGTTCTCATCATCCTCCTCGCAGCGGAAGCGGAGATCCATGCCCACGTCAGAGCTGCCACGTGCCTTGTTCGCCATGCACCCGGTGCACCTTCCCGAGCTCTTCCCGCCCCGGCTCATGACACGGCTGACGGCCCTGGCCCGGATCGACCCCGCCCTGGTCGTACGGGACTTCGGCGATCCCGCGGTGGCCGGGATGCTGGCAGAGACCGAGGTGCTGATCACCGGCTGGGGCTGCCCACGCATCGACGAGGCCGTCCTGGTCGCGGCGCCCCGGCTGCGGGCCGTTCTGCACGCGGCGGGAAGTGTGCGCGACCTGATCGCGCCCGAGGTCTGGGACCGGGGCGTAGCGGTGTCCAACGCCGTGCAGGCCAACGCACTGCCGGTGGCCGAGTTCGCGCTCGCCGCAATCCTCTTGTCCGGCAAGGACGCCTTCGGGCTGCGGGAGCGCTTCCGCGCCGAGCACGTGTACCCGCCGTCCGCCGATCACGCCGCGGTCGGCAACCTGGGCAGACGCGTCGGGATCATCGGCGCGTCCCGTGTCGGCCGCCGCCTGTTCGAACTGCTGCGGCCCTTCGACTTCGCGGTGACGCTGTACGACCCCTGTGTCGACGCCGTCGAGGCCGCCGCGTTGGGCGTGGAGCTCGTACCGCTCGACGAACTGATGCGCACCAGCGACATCGTCAGCCTGCACGCGCCGGACATCCCGGAGACCTATCGCATGCTCGACCGTCGGCGGCTGTCGCTGATGCCGGACGGTTCCGTGCTGGTCAACACGTCCCGGGGCGCACTCGTCGATCCCGACGCGCTCACCGACGAACTGGTCCGCGGACGGATCGGCGCGGTCCTCGACGTGACCGAGCCGGAGCCGCTGCCCGCGGACTCCCCGTTGTACCGGCTGCCCAACGTCTTCCTGACCCCGCACATCGCCGGTTCTCTCGGCAACGAGCTGGAGCGGCTGGGCCGCACGGTCGTGGACGAGCTGGCACTGCTCGGCGCGGGCGCGCCGCTCGCGCACGCCGTGCGCCAGGCCGACATGGTCACCAGCGCCTGATCCGTCGGTCGCGGCCGGAGCGCGGTCGCGACCGACGGCGGCGGCCCGCTGCCGGCGCCCTCGCCTCGGCTCGCAAGCCCGCCCCCCGCCCTCGACCGGGCTGGAGGCGGACTTCCGTGCGCGCTCACCGCCCGTCGAAGGCGACCAGCACAGCCGAAGCGGTCGCGATGCCGACCCGCAGGGCACCTGCTCGGGTGTCCCAGTCGAGGTCGGCACCGGATCCGCACTCGAACAGCACGCGGGGCCGCGCTCCATCGGGTATCCAGGGCAGCGGCACCGTCACGCTCCCGGGAGCTCCCGCGCGGCGCCACAGTGCCAGCAGGGTGGTGGCGTCGTCCGAGGCGGTCAGCGCGAGTGCGATCCAGCCGTCCCGCCAGCCCGGCAGGCCGAGCGGCCAGCGCGGGCGGGCGGTCGGCAGAAGATGGCGATACGACTTGTATGCGTCCAACGCCGCTCGTACGGAGGCGAGCTGATCCTCGGTCAGCAGGTCGGGACGGCCGCTGAGGTGGACCCGGCCGAGGAGGGCCGAGACCATCATCGTGCCGAGGTCGGCATCGGTGTGCCCGGGCAGCGGACAGGCCCACATCGCGCCCTGTTCCGGGGGGACGGCGGTGGGCGCGGCGGCGGCGATGGCGGGCAGCAGTCGGAAGTCCTGCTGGTCGGTGACGGAGTGGATCGGCAGCCGCGAGAGGATCGCGTGGTCCGTACGGCTGCCGCCGGCCGCGCAGCTTTCGAGTACCAGGTCCGGGTGCCGGGCGGCGACGCCGTCGAGCCAGTCCAGGTAGGCCCGGTTGTGGCCGAGAAGCCCGTCGCCGGGGCTGTCACCGCCGTCCGGGCCGTCGGTGCCCGCACCGATGTCGATGTTGTAGTCGAGCTTGAGGTAGCCCACGGCGTAGTCGCGGACCAGCCGGTCCACGACGGCGTCCAGGTGCGCGCGGGCCGCAGGGTGCCGCAGGTCGAGCTGGTGACGGCCCCACTCCGCCACCCGGACGCCGTCGCGGCGGAAGAACGCCTCGTCGGGCAACTCGGCGGCGATCGGACTGCGTACACCGACGACCTCGGGCTCCAGCCACAGTCCCGGCACCATGCCCGCGCCGCGAATCCGCCCGATCACCTCGCGCAGACCGCCCGGGAACCGGGACGCCGCCTCCCGCCATTCGCCCACCGCGTCCCACCAGCCGGGAACCCCGCCGGGACCGACGCTGCCGGGCGGCTCGGGGTCGAACCAACCGGCGTCGACGCAGAAGACCTCGGCCCCCGCTGCCGCCGCCGCGTCCACCAGGGGCAGCAGGGCGGCGGTGGACGGCTCGCCCATCAGGCTGTTCATGAAGTCGTTGAAGACCACCGGGAGCCGTTGGTGATCCGGGTGCGGGCGCCGGGTCGCTCGGCGGTGCGCGGTCATCGCGGCGACGGCGGCCTCGAAACCGCCTTCGGGGACCAAGGCGACCGCGACCGCGACCGTGCGGAAGGAGTCACCGGGCGCGAGCCGGCGGCGCCATTGGTGCTCCCGGTCCGTGGGGCCGGACAGGGCCAGGTACACGTCGTCGAAGCGGTCACCGAGTTCCGCGTGCCAGGAGCCGTTGTGCTCGATCTGCCACAGCAACGCGCGGTCGGCGGACGTCTCCAGGCAGCCCATCGGCAGATGTTCGGAGGAGGACCAGGAGCCGGTGCTGGTGACGGCGATCCGGTTCTTCGAGCCGGTCTGGCCGTAGGCGACCATGCCGACGTCGTACAGGCCGCGTTCGGCCAGGTTCGCCCGGGACCAGCGGAACTCCCCGCTCCACGGGTTGGCGGCCAGCCACAGGGACAGGCCGTCCTCCCAGCGTTCGCCGTCCGGCAGGTGGCACGCCAGATGGGACAGGGTGAGGGAGGAGACGTACTCCAGCCCGACAGCGCGGTCACCGGTGTTCTCCACCCGCGCCTCGGCGTGCAGGACCGGTATGTCCGCACGCAGGGTGAAGACGGTGGTGGCCAGCAGACCGGTGGCGTCGTCGGTCATGTGTACGCGCAGCCTGCGGACATCGCCGGTCACGCTCTCCTCGTGTCCGGCGTACCGCATGCCGCGCGTCATCGCTCCGTCCACGTGGCGCTTGCCCGAGGTGCCCAGCCGCCCGCCGTGCGTGGTCTGTATCTCCACTACGGGCAGTGCCCGCCCGGCGAGCGCGGCGCACCGCTCCGGCTCCCGTCCGGGGTCGGGCAGGGCGGATGCCTCGCCGGCGGCCAGGAGCCTCACCGGTCCTGTCGATTCCCAGGCAAGGAGGAGTGACAGTTCGTCCTGTCCCCAGCGCAGGTGGGTGGCGGGCATGGTGGCGGCTCCCGGAGCGAGATCATAGTAATCGTTTACTGTCCGGGCACCGTAGTTTCTGTCTCGACCGGGCCGCAAGGGTTACCGATGCAGTAACGTCAGTCTGGTGATGGACAACGGGAACGGCGCCCGCAGGAGCCCCGCAGTCAGTAAGAGCAACCGGAAGAGTACGAGGTCGGACAGGCCGAGTACGATTCGCGACGTCGCGGCGAAGGCGGACGTCTCGGTAGCAACCGTTTCCCGCACCTTGGCCGGCAACTATCCGGTGTCGGCGGAAACCCGAGCCCGCGTCATGGCGGCGGTGCGCTCGCTGCACTACGTGGTGAACGTCCACGCGAAGGCTCTATCCGGTGCCGTCGCGGGTCCCGTCGCCCTGGTCATCCCGGACATCACCGGCCCCTCGTTGGCCCATGTCGCCGCCGGTGTGGAACAGGAGGCCATCAACAGGGGCAGGCTGAGCCTGGTCTGCTCCACCCATGGCGACACCGATCGGGAGGACGACCTGGTTCAGCTCATGCGGGAGCAGCACGCCGCAGCGGTCGTCCTTGTCGGCGGTGTGGTCCCGGACGACGCCTACCACCGCCGCATGTCCGAGTACGCCGACGCCCTCGAGGCCGCCGGCTCCCGCCTGGTCCTGGTCGGCCGTCCCGCTCTGCCCGTCGGCATCCCGGCGACCGTGGTGGACTACGACAACCGGGGCGGCGCGTTCCAAGCCACCTCGCACTTCCTCGCCGCCGGACACCGGCGCATCCTCTTCCTCGGTGGCGAGCCCGGGTTCAGCAGTTCCGAACAGCGCCGCGAAGGTCATCTGACCGCGCTGCGCGCCCACTCGGTTCCCTACGAGGCGGAACTGGACGTCCCGGGCTTGTACACCCGCGCCTCCGGCTACCGCCGGGTGCGGGATGCCCTGAGCGCCGGCCTGGAGTTCACCGCCGTCTTCGCCGGAACCGACGCGATCGCCGTCGGCGTGCTGGCCGCCCTGCGCGAGGCGGGCCTTCGGGTTCCCCGTGACGTGTCGCTCATCGGTTTCGACGACGTCCCCTACGCAGCGGATCTGACGCCGTCCCTCACCACGGTCCGTGTCCCGTACGAGGAGCTGGGACGGACCGCCGTACGTCTGGCGCTCGACCGCGAGGAGAGCATGGGCGACGATCACGTGGTTCTCAGCACCCAGCTGGTGATCCGGGAGTCGATGCGGCCAAGGAAATGACCGACGGCGACCGCCCTCCCGCACTCCGTCGATCCCCCTCGGCCTCCTGGTTTCCGAGTCGACCGCCCTGTGCGGCGAAGAGCCGGGCACAACGACAAGGGAGCGCATCATCGCCCGGTTCGGTGCGGGCACCTGAAGTGGCACATCAGCTCTGACGGTCGACGTCCGGTTGCGTGCGAGGGTCACATGACAGCGCTCACCGACCGGTCGACCTCGACCGGCGTGATCACCGCGCACGGCAAGGCATCACCACGGCACCCCCGCCGCTCGCGGCAGCCCTGCCCGCGAGCTTCCCGCACATCGAGGACCCGCCTTCCATGAACATCCGCGCCTGGTGCCGGACCGAGCTGTCGTTCGTCGCCGAACGCGTCCACCGCGACCCGTACACGGGTATCGAGCTGTGGGCCGACTTCACTCATGTGCCCACCGGAACCGTCCTGCGCCGCCCCGCCTTCTGGGACGGTGGCTCCACCTGGCGCTTGCGGTTCGCCGCGCCCGCGGCCACGGGAGCCTGGAGCTGGCGCACCGACGGCGACGTCGACGACCCCGGACTCGTCGGTCGCACGGGTGAACTCACCGTGCTTCCGCCCGAGTCCGCCCACCGCTTCGAACAGCACGGCTTCTTGCGCATGTCCCCGGGCGCTCGCAGCCTGGTGCACGCCGACGGAACCCCCGCCCTGCTGGTGGCCGACACGGCATGGGCGCTGCCCTGGCGGGCCACGCTCGACGACGCGCGCGTCTACGCCGCCGACCGCGCCGCGAAGGGTTTCAACGCCGCCCTGCTGATGAGCGTGCAGCCCGACATGGAGGCCCGGGGCCCTCGCGACCGCACCGAGGACGAAGGTTTCGACGTCGGCTTCGAGGATCTGAAGGAAGGTCGCCTGACACGCCTCGATCCGGCCTACTTCCAGTATCTGGATCAGCTGTTGGACATCCTTGGCGACCATGGCATCGTTCCCGTCCTGCAGCCCGTCTTCCAGGGATTCGGCTGGAAGGGCGGACCGGTGGCGGGGACGGTGGTGCCGCCCGAGGAGTACGCGCGTTACTGCCGCTATCTGGTGGCCCGGTACGGCGCCCGTCCCGTCATATACCTGGTCGGGGCGGACGGGTCGGGCGAGGAGCCGCAGATCGCCGCGGGCGGTGAGGAGATCGAGGCGTGGGACGCGTACGGCCGGCCCTGCGGCGTCCACTACCGGCCGCACGGCCGCAGCAGAGCCCACCAGGGGGCCGTCTGGCTCGACTTCCAGTGGTGCCAGACCGGGCACGCGGGCGAGCACATCCCCGAGCGGGTCGCCGACATGTGGCGCAACGAACCGGCCAAGGGAGTCGCCAACGGAGAGCCCACGTACGAGAACTCGGGAGTCGCGGGCAAGAGCGCCGGCTGGTGGCAGGGCCACGAGGCCTGGGCCGACCTGTGCGCGGGCGGCACCATGGGTGTGGTCTACGGCGCCGGCATCCTCTGGCAGTGGCGGCTGCACAGGGAGGAACCCGGCCACGAGCCGTACTTCCTGGCTCCGGATTGTGGCTGGACGGAAGCGCTGGCCTTCGAGGGTTCCCGCTACGTGGGTCTGGTCGGCGGCATCCTGCACGGACTGCCGACCACCGACATGTGCCCGGACTGGGACCGTGCCATGGCCGCCAGGGCCCTGAGCGCCCCGGACGGCTCTCTCTACATCGCCTATCTCGAACACGGCGGTCCGCTGCGGCTGAACCCCGCATCCGCCGCGACGTTCCCCCTGTCCTACAGGGTCGTCGACCCGCGAACGGGGGAAACGGTGTCCCGGGGCACGCGCCGAGCCGGCGAACTGAGCATCCCGGACTCCGGCGGCGCGCCACGCGTCTTCGTCTGCCACGACGGCTGACGGACGGGGGAGGAGAGACGGACCGCGGGGGACCGGGGGCGCTGCCCACGAAGGTCCGCCCAAGAGGTACAGGGGTCGCGTGCGCGACGGGCATCGCTGCCGGGGCTCGTGCCGGGAACTCAGCCCTCCATCCCCGCGCCCGTCCAGATGCCTGCACCCCTTGTCCTGGGAGGGCTCGCACAGAGTGATCAGCTCAGGCGGCATTGACGAAGGGCACCCGGCGGGCGCTGGACCGATCACTTCCATGATGGCACCTGTGCCACTATATTTGGTGTCATGACTGCCATCACTCTGCGGATCCCCGACGCCATGGACAAAACTCTGCGTGCCGCGGCCGCCGGAGCCCCGTCGCTGAACGACTACATCGTGCGCGCAGTACGCCGGCAGATGACGCTCGACGCCGCGCGCAAGCTCTCCTCCATCGAGCCCCTCGACCTCGCAGGCGAGGGCGACGCCCTGTGATCATCCGCAAGGGTGACGTCTGGGACGTCGACACGGGCAAGGGCACGCGCACTGTCCTCGTCGTCAGTCTCGACGGCCTCGCCGAGGCCTACAACGCCGTCGTCGCCGTGGTGCTCCACGCTCCGGCCCAGCACCCCGACACGGCGATGAGTGTGCATCTGAACACCCCGGTCGACGCCTCCCTCGTGGCTGTCAATCTCCTCCAGCTCTCCGCCATCCGCTTCGAAGCGGGCACGCCTCACGGCAACATCGGCCCCGAGCAGCAAGAGCGCGTCGACAACGCCCTTCGCGCGGTCCTCGACCTGTAGCGGACGCAGCCGCCCGGGAGATCTACGTCGCCGACTTCGTACGCGCCATCCGGGCAGGGGATCAACGACCCTCTGCTGACGGCGCATGCCGACGACGAGGTATTCGCCCATGGTGCGGCCATCGCCGTGCTGAGCCAGCAGAAAAGCAGCGCTCAAGACGTCGAGCGAACCTTGGTGTAGCGGGCCAAGGGGATCGAGGTGGAATCGAAGCGGAATCCCTGCACGTCGGGCGTGGTCGAGCTCCAAACCTGTGGTGTGTCGAAGGGTTGGAGTGATTCTCTGGGGCGAGCACGTGCCCTGGGGCGTTGTCGAGTTTGGTTGGGGTGTATGGCTGTGGCCGGTTACGGGGCCCTCTCGGATGTTTATGAGTGGCTGATGCCAGAAGGGAAGCTGACTCCCGCAGGCTCTGTCGCTGCTTTCGGTGACCTGGTCAAACGGCTTCCCCCCAAAGCGCGCGTTCTCGACTGCGCGTGTGGCACCGGGCAACTCGCGGTGGGTCTGGCTGCGCTCGGCCTGGACGTGACGGCGACGGACGCGAGCGCTGCGATGGTGCGCCGGACCCGTCAACTCGCGGAGCAACATGGTGTCCCGCTGCGCACGTTGAGCGTCAGCTGGGATGAGCTGTCCGATCGTCTCGATGGGTCCCCGCCCTTCGATGTGGTCTTCTGCGTGGGCAACTCGCTCGCCCATGCCGAGGGTGCCTCTGCTCGGTTCGATGCACTCACGGCCATGTCGCGGCTCTTGAGCCGCGACGGACGCCTCGTCCTCACCTCCCGCACCTGGGAGCTCGTACGAGCGCGCGGATCTCGTCTGGACGTGGGTCATCGACTCGTCCGTCGCCAAGGACGCGATGCGGTCGTCGTCTACAACTGGCAGATCGAGCAGCGCTGGGACGAACAGCACCATCTGGAGATCGCTGTGGCGCAGGTGGCGCCGGATGGGTCGGTACTGACATGTTCCGAGAGGCTGTCGTGCTGGCCGTTCCGGCAGGAGGAGCTCGTCTCGCAGCTGCATGCGGTCGGACTTGGGGTGGAGTCCAACACCTTCGACCCGGACGCAGAAAACTACACGGTGGTCGCCGTAAAGGGAGGTGCCAGCAGCTGACCAAAGAGACAGGCCTTAGTTCAGAGAAGTGAGCAGGCCGAAGCCGAGGGCACGGGATCCCATGGTTCTGGGCATGACTGGCCTCCGCTACAGGCCCTGAGCAGAAACAGCCTACGAAGGGCGCGCCGCCCCGCTGACGCGAAAGGGGCGCCGCCCCGTTCGCGTCAGCGGCCGCCGGGCGCTCTTGCCGCGTCGCCGGCGGGAGCGTGGCTGTGCACCGCTCCGCGCCCCCGGGGCGGGGGTGGCCCGGGGGCGCGGAAGACGGAGGGCTGCGCGGCGTTCGGGTGTCAGGGCTTCAGGCGCGCAGCAGCAGCTCCAGTTCGGCCGGTCGCATGTCGGGGTCTCCGGGGGTGCTCGGCGCGTCGTCCAGTTCGAAGGCCCACCGGTGCGAAGGGGGGCAGCCGAACGTCCGCTCGGAGATGACCGGGAGGAAGAGGTCGGCGCTGTCCGCGCAGTCCCAGATCAGCGCCAGTCCCTCCCGGCCCGCCACGGGTTCGTCGATCCACTGACCGCTCCTCAGGCCGGGGTACGCGGCGGCGAGTGAGGCCGCGGCCTCCGGACCGAAGCCGGCTGCTCCGGACCGGTCCGTCCGGGCGGTGTCGGATGCGGCGCCGCGTGTCCCGTCCCACCAGGCGATGACGACGTGCATGGGGCCTCCTGTGCAGAGTGTCTGTCGTGCGCGATGTCGCGGTGTCCCCGTTGACACCCGTGCGTGGCTCCGGTTCCGGCCGGGCGGGCCGGTCACCGGGTCAGAGCTGAGAACCGCCGGTGGCGTCGACGACCTGGCCGGTCACCCAGCGCCCGTCGTCGGAGGCGAGGAAGGCGACCACGTCGGCGACGTCCTCCGGGCGTCCCACGCGGCCGAGGGCGGAGAGTTCCGCGGCCGACTGCTCGGCGGCGTCGTTGCCCCGCAGCCAGGAGGCGTTCATGTCGGTGTCGATGATGCCGGGGGCCACCGAGTTGACCGTGATGCCGCGACCGCCGAGCGACTTGGCGAGGGTCAGGGTGAAGGCGTCGATGGCCCCCTTGGTCATGGCGTAGGCGATGATGTCGGTGAGCGCTATCCGGGTCGCTCCGGAGGAGACGTTGATGATCCGGCCGCCGTTCCGCAGGCGCTTGAGCCCCTGCTGCGCGAGGAAGAACGGCGCGCGCATGTTGACCGCGACGGCCTCGTCGAACGCCTCGACGGTGGTCTCCTCGATCTCGCCGCGCGGCGTGATGCCCGCGTTGTTGACCAGGATGTCGAGGTCGGCCCCGTCGGAGTGCTCCTGGGCCTGGCGGTCGTAGGCCGCCCAAAGGGTCTCCACATCCCCGGCGACGCCCAGTTCGGCGTGGACCGCGAACGCGGCACCGCCCTGGGCGCGGATAGCGGCGACCACCTCGTCGGCGGCCGCCTGGTCACGGCCGTAGTGGACGGCGACGAGTGCGCCGTCCCGTCCGAGCCGTTCGGCGATCGCGCGCCCGATTCCCCGGCTGCCGCCCGTGACCAACGCCTTCTTACCCGTCAGCGTTCCCATGACCTTCTCTCTGCCTTCTCTCCGCTTCGGAATTCTGTAGCGATGACTACGTTTTGACTGTAGCACGAATTCCGTAGCGATCGTTGTAAAATTCCTTCATGACGACGACGAAGCGCGGGCGACCGCGGAGTTTCGACCGGGACGCGGCACTCGTCCAGGCCACGTTGCTCTTCTGGCAGCACGGCTACGAGGGCACGTCCGTCTCCGACCTGACCGCCGCCATGGGGATCTCGCCGCCGAGCCTGTACGCGGCGTTCGGGGACAAGCGCACGCTCTTCGTCGAGGTCGTCGACCGCTACGGCGACACCTTCGGCGCGTTCATGAACCAGGCGCTCGACGACGCGAGCGACACGCGCACGGGGTTCGCCGGCATGCTGGACGCGGCGGCGGTGTCCTACACGGACCCGCACCACCCCGCCGGATGTCTGGTCATCACCGCGGCGACCAACTACTCCACCCAGACGGCCGACATCAACGAGGATCTGCGTGAGCGCCGAGTGGCGAACGTGCGGTCCTTCGAGGGGCGACTGAACGCGGCCAGGGCCGGCGGTGCGCTCCCCGAGGGAACGGACACGCGAGCCCTGGCCGTGTACTTCGCCGCGGTCGTCCAGGGCATGTCCCAGCAGGCCCGGGACGGCGCCAGTACCGCGGAGCTTCAGCGGGTTGCCGAGCTCGCCATGGCCGTCTGGCCGGAGACGGCCTCCTGAGAGGCCGACGGCGAGCCCCGTCGCCCGGGTGGTCCGCTAGAGCGGTTCGTGGAGACGCGGGTGGCCGGGCGGGTCGTCCTCGCCCCGGCACAGTCGCGCCACCACGTGCGCGTACCGTTCGTCGAACCGCAACGTCCTGAAGGAGAAGTCGAGTTCGCGGTCGAGCGTCCGGCCGGCCCGGGTCCACACGTGCCGACCCGCCTCGGTGGCCGCCATCCGGCTGATCCTCCGGTCGCAGGGCCACGCCACCCTGGTCGCCCAGCCCGAGCGCTCCAGTCGCGTCAGTATCCGGCTCGCCGCCGAGGCGCTGACGCCCAGCCGCCGGGCGACGTCACCGACCGTCACCGATCCGGGGTGTTCGCAGGCCAGCACCCCGAGCGCCATCAGTGGAGCCAGACCCACACCATGACGTTGGGTCAGGGTGCGGTCCAGCTGTCCCTCCAGCCACGAGAACATCGTCGCGACCCGTTCCCACAGCCGGGCGACGTCCTCCGTGGCGGTCTCACGGCCGTCGCTGTCGTGCGGCTCAGTCACAGCTTCGTCTTCCTCGGTCTTCCGTCCGTGTCCTGCCCGTCCCGGCGGGGGCGGCCGGCGTCGCGGTCAGGGCAGCAGCAGGAGCTTGCCCCGGACGCCGCCGGCCTCCAGGAGGCGGTGCGCTTCGCCCGCCTCCTCGAAGCCCAGTTCCTTCGCGGAGCGCACGTCCAGATCGCCCCGGTCCACGAGGGCGCCGAGCGCGGCAAGTCCCTGGCCGTCCTGCTGCACGTACGAGACGGTCACGTGGACACCCCGTTCCGCCTCCGGCACCCGGGTGGGCACGACGGAGACCGCGCGTCCGCCGTCCCGTACCGCGGCGACGGCCCGGGGCAGGCCCGCCGTCTCCAGCAGACCGTCGACGGTGCCGGACGGAAGCACCGCCGCGTCCTCTCCCACCACCACACGAGCCGCGCCCAGCGCACGGGCCCGCTCGCTGTCCTCGGCCGTGCGGACATGGGCCACCACGGTCAGTCCGCGTAGCCGGGCGAGCTGCACGGTGAGCCCGCCGACCGAGCCGACGGCACCGGTGACCAGCAGCGTGGCGCCCTCGGGGAGAGCGAGGGCGTCGAGTGCCTGCCACGCGGTGAGGCCGGCCAGCGGCAGTGCCGCGGCGGCGGTCAGCGGGACGGATGCGGGTGCCGGGGCCACGATGCCGGCGGGCAGGGCGACGGTCTCGGCGTAGGTCCCACGGCCGGTGGCCATCTGGGCGGACATCGCCACGACCCGGTCGCCTGCGCTGAAGCCGGTGACCTGGTCGCCCACCGCGGTGACCGTGCCCGCCACGTCCCAGCCGAGGATCATCGGCGGGTGGAACGCGCCGTGCGCGCTGTGCAGACCGGCGCGGGTCTGGAGGTCGACGGGATTGACCGCGGCCGCGGCGGTGCGGACGAGAACGCCGTCCGGGTCCGGGACGGCCGGTTCCGGGAGGTCGGAGACCACCAACTGCTCGGGACCGCCGTACGTCGTGAGGACTACCGCACGCATGATGCTCGCTTTCGGGGTTCGAGGTTCGGGGTCCGGGGGCCGGCCGGGTCTCGCCGCCGGACGGGAGCGGCCCCGACCGGATTGCCACCGGATCGGGGCCGCGAGGGACTGAAGGAGAGGGGCTGAAGGAGAGCGGGCCGAGGGAGGGGGCCGGTCAGGACCGGAGCAGCTCGGGAACGCGGGGTGGCAGCCGGTCGGTGACGGCGGCGGCCAGGGTCCGCACGCTGATCAGTCGCACCGGGTCGGACCCCGCCGTGAGGCGTGCCGCGCAGCCGTGTGGGAACAGCACCAACTGCCCTGCTCCGAGGCTGTGTTCACCGGACGCGGCGCTCACGCCGAGCTCGCCCTCGAGCACCAGGACGGCCTCCTCCACCCCGTGCCGCGGGGTCGCCGCCAGAACGGCGCCGGGCGCGAGCCGCCAGTGCTCCACCGCCTCGCACTCGCTGTGCAACATCCCCCGGCGCACCAGACACGTCCAGTCGGCTTCCGCGGCGGTGTCCACGGCCGTGCGAACCGCCTCACCCGTCGTGGTGATGATCACAACGCCTCCGCGGAGAGCCGGGGCAGCGCCAGTGTGACGACCAGCAGCCGCAGCGGAGTGCGCGCCTCGAAGCGGGTGAGCGTGCCCGCGCCCAGGGTGACGCAGGTGTCCGATACGAGGTCCGCCGCGGCGCCGTCGGCGCCCGTGGCCCGGCCCTCGCCGCTGTGCACGAACACCGCGAGTTCCGCGTCGGCCCTGCCCAGGGTGGTGCGCTGACCGGTGTCGAGGTCGACCGCGTCTATCTGGCGCAGGGGGCCGGTGAAGACACCGTCGGTGGAGACGGTGCGCTCCTTGAAGAGATCATGGATCACTGCGTCGCCCATGGCGGGTACTCCCATTGTGAGATCGGCTCCGGACAGGACCGCGTCGGTGCCGGGCGAGAGGGTCTCGATGACCCACCAGTCGAGGTCGGCGTCCCCCGTGTTGCGCAGTCCGTGCACGTTTCCGGGCGCGGTCAGGGCCATTGAGCCGGGTCCGACGCGATGGGTTACGCCGTTGAACAGGAACTCCCCGTGTCCGTTCAGGATCAGGTAGATCTCCTCGGTACGGGTGTGGCGGTGTTCGCCGCTCAGTCCGCCCGGAGGGATGGAGGCCCACTCGACGGCCTCGGTGGGGGAGTCGAGCTGACGGCGGCCCGCGAAGCACTTCCAGTGCGTGCGCCCGGCGGCGCCGTGGACACCGTGGACGGTCGCGGCGCCCGCCACGGTCCCGATCGAACGGAAGGCGTGCCGACGGGAGTCGGGCGGGGCCGCCGCCCGGACGTCGGCCTCACCGTGCCGGGTGCCGGGGGCGGTCGTCACCGGGACACACCCGCCACCAGCCCCGCGAGGGCCTTTGCCGCCGCCCCGAGTTCGGCCTCGGTGACGTCGTTGACGAAGACCGCGCTGCCGATGCCGACCGGCAGTGGCAGCCGCTGCTTTCCGTCACGGTGCCGGACGGTGTCCCGCAGAGCCTCGCCGAGCCGCTCCGGGGTGCACAGCGGGTGCCAGGCCGGCAGGCCGAGCCGTGCCATCACGTCGAGGATGCGGTCCCGCTGGTAGGCGCTGACGAGTCCGCGGTGCTCGGCCATCACGGTGGTCAGAGCCATGTCGATGGCCACGGCTTCGCCGTGCAGCAGGGCGGGAAGGGCGTGCATCTCGATGGTGGGGCTGAAGGTGTGGCCGTAGTCGACGACCCGTTCCAGCACCTTCTCCCAGAGGTTGGGCTGGAGTTCCTCCAACATGCCCTGGATTGCGCGCTCGACGACCTCGGTCGCGGGGTCGAGGTGCAGCCCGCGGGCCGCCAGACGCTGGTCGACCGGGACGTCGGCCGGGGTGGGGCCGCTGGCCGCCGCGCTCTGCAGCTTGGTGTGCAGGATGTCGGCGCCGTGCTGCTCCAGGAGGTCGAACAGGCGGGCGTCCTTGATCAGGGCGATCTTGAGGATCTCGGCCAGACCGTTGCTGATGTGCCGTTCGTCGAGCGTGGCCAGGAACGAGCGGTCGAGCAGCGTGCGGTCCGCCGGGAAGTAGGTGCCGAGCCGGTTCTTGTGCCCGTTGTGGTTGACGCCGGTCTTGGCGCCGACTCCGGCGTCCACCAGGCCGATCAGGGTGGTGGGGATGCGGATGAACGGCGTGGAGCGGCGGTACAGGCTGGCGGCGAAACCGACGATGTCCATGAGGACGCCACCGCCGATGGCGATGACGGGCTCACGCCGACGGTCGACGCCGAACGCGTCGAGGGCCTCGGTGACCTTGAGTACGGCCCCGACCGACTTGTGCGTCTCACCGTCGTCCAGGACCAGCACCTGGTGGTCGACACCGTGGTGTTCGAAGTAGGCGCGGATACGTTCGCCGTAGAGGGAGTCGACCACGCGGTCGGTGACGACGAAGCGACGTCGTCCAGTGCCCGGGGCGTCCTCGAGGATGGTGGAGTTCCCGGGATCGAGCAGGTTCTCACAGGCGCGTATCTCGTACTGGACCGGGTTGCTGGTCTTGACCGACCAGTGGGTGACCGGGCTCCCCACCGCGAAGAGACCGTCGTTGTTCCGTGTGGTCTGCGTTTCTTGCTGCATCAGGCTTCCGCCTCCGACGAAGAGTTCTCGGTTCGGGTTCGTCGCGAATCTGGGCGGGGCAGTGTGTTCTGGTGTCCGCGCGGCGAAGCCCTCCGGGCCGCCTGCGCGAGATCCGGCCACTGCACCGTGGCCTGCCCCCCGTCGCCGTCACCGACCCTGACACAGAGTTCATTGCGCACGCAAGGATTAGTCGGCTCCGGCCAGTTGATATCCGGCCAGGAAAGGTCTGTCGAGCCGCGATGCATCAGCGGTGAACTGGTCTTTTCCGGAACGGAAAACAGATCGGGATGGCCGGAAGCATGCAGCTAGTGCTTGCCGTCGCAAGAAACCCGTCGCTCGGAACGCGCCGCCCGAGCGGCCGGACGGCGAAGTGCCCCCTGCCGGCCTTCGGCAGGGGGCGTGATGAAGCCGGACGGCTCAGCGGTCGCGGGTCGGGGCGTAGCGCAGCCTGGCGACGACCGAACTGGTCCTGCTGTCCATGGACGCGACTTCCAGCGCCATGCCGACCTCGCGGCGGAAGAGATTTCCTATGTCCGCGACCATGGTCCGGCCGGCCTCCGTGACCCGCACGACCACGCCTCTGCGATCCGTCGCGTGAGCCTCCCTCTCGACCAGCCCGCGGCCCTCCAGCCGCTGGACGGCGCGCGTGGCCGAGGACTGGTTGAGGCCGAGGAGCTGGGCGAGTTCGCTCATCCGGATGCCGGCCGGGTCGCCGTTGCTCAGCGCGCGCAGGGAGAGGAAGTCCGTGAGGCCCAGCTCGAAGTCCTCGGAGAGTCGCCGGTCCAGTGCGGTACCGACTTCCGCGACGAGAACGGACAGTTGACTCCACAGCTCGACGCTGTCTTCCTTGCGCGTTCGCATGATGTCGCCTTCTTCAGGGTGCTCGAAGGATCATCCCGCCGCCGAAAAGCCCTTCCGGGCGCCTTGCGGGGGGAGGAGGAGGTGCGCCACGTCCCATGGCGGCCGAGCCGTACCCAGAGTACGAGGCACCGGCAGCCAAGGAAACCCTCCCGCACGCAGGCTTTTTCATGTCTGCACATGGAGACGCATGACTCCATGACTCGGTGACCGTTCGGCGGTTCACCTTCGATCCGTATCAGTGCAGGTCGGACGGGGTGAATCGCATAGCGTTCCCCCGTGTGAGCGGAGAGATACTCCTTGCGCACGCAATGACATTCCCCTACTGTCGCCATCGGTCCGGCACCTGGTCACGATCAGGTGCCGGAGTTCGAGCATTCGTGTGCCGCGCGGTGCCCGGCACCGAGCGCACTCGTCCAAGGGGGAATCGTGCTCAACCTATCCACGGCGGCCTCGTCCACGCCGGTGCTCACCGGTCTGCCCACCGCGCGGGCCGTGGACCACTACGCCTTCACCGTCCCGGACCTCGACGAGGCCATCGCCTTCTTCACCGGCGTGCTGGGCGGCGAACTCTGTTACCGGGAGGGCCCGGTCGAGGACGCCGACGGCGACTGGATGACCCGGAAGCTGGGCGTCCACGCACGGGCGCGGGCCCAGGTCGCCCTGGTCCGGCTCGGACCGTACAGCAATCTGGAACTCTTCGAGTACACCGCGCCGGGGCAGATCACCTCGCCGCCCGGCCCGAACGACGTCGGCGGTCATCACCTGGCCCTGATGGTCGCGGACTTGGACACGGCGGAGGAGCATCTGCGCCGGTCGGCCACCGTCCGGCTCGGCCCGGCGGACGGCTTCGCCGGGACCAGGCGATGGTTTCTGACGCCGTGGGGCATGCTGCTCTCGCTGCGCGGTCCGGGCCGACGGGACGACTGTGGCTTCGTACCTGCGGCGACGCCGTACACGGACGCCGGGTCCAACACCGTGGAGCGTTCACTGGGCCTGCTCGGCGTGGAGCACGTGAGTTACACCGTCGCCGATCTCGCCGCCGCCACCGCCTTCTTCACGGACGTCCTCGGAGCGGAACCGGTGGAGAGCGCGCAGCGCCCGGCGGACCGGCCGGGCGGGCACTGGCCGCCCGGTGCCGAGCAATCCCGCAGGACACTGCTGCGCACCGGTCCCACCGCCAACTGCGAACTGATCCAGAGCGGAACAGGCGCCCTGCGGACACGCCCCCCGCGCAACAGCGACGTCGGCGGCCATCACCTGGCCATCTACGTCGACGACGTGGACGCGGCCGCCGCCTATCTGCGCGAGCAGGAGGGCGTGGCGCTGATGGGCGAGCCGGAGACGATCACGCGGGGTCCGATCGCCGGCGACCGCTGGCTCTACTTCAGCACCCCGATCGGCATCCAGATGGAGATCATCAACATGCCGGACGGCTCCCTGCCGTACGAGGCGCTCACCTCGGCACGCCGCGCGACGCCCGGTGACCTGCGCTGGCACGACCGCCCCTGACCGAAGGCGTGTTCCCGTCCGGCAACGGGTCCTGTCCGGCGCGCCCGACCACACACCGGCACACGTCGCACCGGCCTCCACGCACCCACGCACACCTCGAGAACACTCGACCATCCACCCAGGGGGAATCCGCATGGGACCGCTCGCACCGTTACCCACCCGCCCGCCCGGGCCGTCGTTCAGAGCGGCGGCCGACGTGGCGCTCTGGCTCGACTGCCGACGCACACTCCCGGAGGCGGTCGCCCCGTCTCGGGCCGAAGCCCGGCCGACAGTCCGTGACCTGTTGCCACCGGTCGTCGAGGGCGCGCCGGCCGGCCGCCTGAGCGCGAACGGCACGGTCGTCGCCGGTCCCGCGCACGGGCCCGCCGCATTCCGACGTCTGATGCGCGAGCTGCTCGCGCAGGCCTCGGCCGCGCCCGCCCCCGGCCCGGAGGGCCGCCCCGTCGCCGTCGAGTACTCCGTCCCGGCCGTCGACGCCCTGGTCAACGCCGGCCTGGACCGGATGGGCGGCTGCGAGGCCAAGGCCATGCGGTTCCGCGCCGGCATCGCCGGAGCCCACCTCCTGTACGACATGCTGCGACGCGACCTGCGTTCCCCGGGCTGGACCCGCGCCGTGGCGCGCGGCATCCCGGCGCCGTACCTGCTGTGGTCCACCACGCCCGGCGCAGGCCCCGACCAGGGCGCGGAGTACGCGGAGCGGTGCCTGTTCCCCGGGACGGCCGTGGCGCTCTCGCCCGAGGCCCTGCGGACGTTCGTGGAGCGCGGTGCCGTCACCGGACCCACCGCGCTCGACCTCGTGGAGGCGCGTCGCGTCGTCCGCATCCTCGACTGGTTCGGCATCCGCCTCGACACACTCGCCGGCGGCCAGGCCCCGACGACCGGCTGACACCACCGGAACGCGCCCGCCCCCCCCGCCCCGCGCACCCCGCGCACCCGCGCGGCCGCGGCGATCGGGCGCGCCCTCCGCTCCTACGTCGTCCCACCATTCCAAGGACTCACCCATGTCTTCCTTCATGTCTTCACCCATGTCCTCGCCCGCCGGACCCCCCGCCCCTCCCTCCGCCCGCACACCGTCCGACGCGACCGACAGGGCCCCGGCTCCGGCCGCCCCCGCGCGGCGCGCCGGTACACCCACCACCGTGCGAAAGCCCCTGCACCGGCGGCGGACGTTCCTGTCCGGCACGGCCGTCGCGGGTGGCGCCCTCGCGGTCGGTGCCGCCGGAATCGGTCCCGCCACCGCGGCCGCCACGGCGAGCCGCGCGGACGCTCCCGCGGCGGTGCCCGCCGTCACCGTAGGTCCCTCGGACCGGCGCTACGCGGACCTTCGGCGCGGCACCAACCAGCGCTGGGTCGGCAGCCCCGACCGGATCGTCCTGGCCACCTCCACCGGTGACGTCGTACGGGCGGTGCAGCAGGCGGTCGACTCCGGCCGGCGGCTGGCCGTACGCAGCGGCGGCCACTGCTACGAGGACTTCACCACCAGCCGGGAGATCGCGGTCGTCCTGGACCTGTCCCGCATGGACGACATCTCCTACGACGCACGGCGCCGGGCGTTCTCCGTGCAGCCCGGCGCCGCCCTCGGCCGGGTCTACGACCGCCTCTACAAGGGCTGGGGCGTCTACCTCCCGGCCGGCAACTGCCCCACCGTCGCGGCGGGCGGGCACATCCAGGGCGGGGGCTACGGCTCCATGAGCCGGCGGGACGGGCTCGCGGTCGACCACCTGTACGGCATCGAGATCGTGGTCGTGCAGGCGGACGGCGTCGCCCGCGCCGTCACCGCCACGCGCGAGCCCGACGACCCCCACCGCGAGCTGTGGTGGGCCCACACGGGAGGCGGCGGCGGCAACTTCGGCGTGGTGACCCGCTACTGGCTGCGCTCCCACGACGCCGAGGGCGACGATCCGACCGCACAACTGCCCACCCCGCCGCGCGAGGTGTGGCTGAGCGAGGTGGCCTGGCCGTGGGAGCAGCTGACCGAGGCCCGCTTCAGTCGGCTGATGTGGAACCACGGCGAGTGGCACACCCACAACAGCGCCCCCGACTCCCCGTACACCGCGCTGTTCAGCCAGCTCAAGCCGTTCCACAAGTCGAACGGAGCGGTGGTGCTCGACTCGCTGGTCGACGCCGGTGCCCCCGGCGCCGAGCGCATGCTCCAGAACTACATATCCGAGGTCGGTTCCGGTCTCGGCGTCCAGCCCGAGGTCCGCCAGTACCGGCGGGTGCCCTGGCTGCACGCCACCCAGTGGCCCGGTTTCACCGGCCCGGATCCCACGGTCAGGTTCAAGGGCAAGTCGGTGTACGCGCGGCGCACGTACACGGACGTCCAGATCACCGCGGCCCACCACCACCTGACCCGCGACGACTTCCACAACCCGAGCGCGCTGCTCATGATCGCGTCGTACGGGGGCGCGGTGAACCGTGTCGCCTCCGCCGACACCGCCGTGCCGCAGCGGGACTCCGTTCTCAAGTACCAGGTCGTCTCCCTGTGGAACGACGCGGCGGACGACGACGCCAACATCGCCTGGGTCCGGGAGTGCTACCGCGACATGTTCGCCGCCACCGGCGGTGTGCCGGTGCCGAACGAGACCAACGACGGATGCTTCGTCAACTACGCCGACGTCGACCTCGGTGACCCCCGGTGGAACACCTCCGGCGTGCCGTGGCACGACCTCTACTACAAGAACGGCTACCGGCGGCTCCAGAAGGCCAAGGCCGCCTGGGATCCCACCGGCCTGTTCCGGCACGCCCAGTCGATCCGGCCCGCCTGATCACGTCGGCCGGCGGGCGCCACCAGGCCGCCCGCCGGCGCCCCGCGCACCCGCCGGCGCCCTTCCACCCTCCCGCTCTCACACCTCGAGGTGACCCTCGTGTCCGTTGACTCCGCCGTGCCCGGGCGCTCGTCCCGGCTGCCCTCGCTCACCGGGATGCGGTTCTTCGCCGCCTTCCTGGTGTTCCTGTTCCACCTGTCGCTGCTCGACGCCTACTCCACCTCCGGCCAGGGCCAC
Organism: Streptomyces sp. NBC_00637; assembly: GCF_045161545.1. Taxonomy (NCBI): domain Bacteria; kingdom Bacillati; phylum Actinomycetota; class Actinomycetes; order Kitasatosporales; family Streptomycetaceae; genus Streptomyces; species Streptomyces sp. NBC_00637. The sequence goes on from NZ_CP109046.1 coordinate 8,249,167, forward strand.
GGCCCCTTCGCCTCCGCCCTGAAGAACGGAGGCTGGGCGGGCGTCACCTTCTTCTTCATCCTCAGCGGCTTCGTCCTGGCCTGGTCCGCCCGGGACAACGACACCACCCGCGCCTTCTGGGGGCGCCGCCTGGCCAAGGTCTACCCCAACCACGTCGTCACCTTCTTCTTCGCCCTCGCCATGTACGCCTACGCCTCGGCGACCTGGGGACGCGGCGTGCCCAACTTCCTGCTGCTCCAGGCGTGGATACCGAAGGCCGACGTGTTCTTCAGCGTCAACAACCCCAGTTGGTCGCTCTCCTGCGAGCTGCTCTTCTATCTGCTGTTCCCGCTCCTGCACCGCTCGGTGCTGCGGATCCGCGCCGAGCGGCTGTGGTGGTGGGCGGCCGGGACCGCCACGGCGATCGTGCTGTTGCCGCTGCTCGTCCAGCTGCTGCCCACGGGGGAGACGTTCGGGCCGAGCCACGCCAACTCCCCGCTGTACGGTCACTCGATCACCCAGATGTGGCTCGTCTACATCTTCCCGCCGCTGCGGGTGCTGGACTTCCTGCTCGGCATCCTGATGGCCCGGATCGTGCTGACCCGCCGCTGGATCGGCCTCGGCGTGCTGCCCGCACTGGCCTTCACGGTGGCCGCGTACGCGCTGAGCCTGCGCGTTCCGTTCCTCTTCTCGCTGAACGCGGTCGTCGTGATTCCGTTCGCCCTGCTCATCGCCGCCGCGGCGGCACGGGACGCGTCGGGGCGGGGAACCGCGGTGGCCGGACGTGTGTGGGTGTGGCTGGGCGAAGTGTCCTTCGCCTTCTACCTGATCCACCAGGTCCTGCTGTCCTTCACCCAGGAACGGCTGGGCTTCAGGGAGGCGGACTCGCTCGCGGCCGCCATCGGCGTGGCCGCGCTCGTCGCCACGGTGAGCCTGCTGCTGGCCTGGCTGCTGTACGTCGGCGTCGAGCGACCCGCGGTGCGGGCCTGGGCGCGCCGCGCGCGGGCGGCCCGGTCGCCCGGGGCGCCGACAGCCGTCCGTTCCCCCCGCGACGACAGCGACCGGCCCGTCACCGTCGGCACCACCTGAGACCTCACGCTCCCGTCGCACCCGCCGAATGCGCGGTGCGTCCCCGTCCGGCGCGGAAACGTCTGCTTCCGTGCCGGACGGCGGCCGCGCCGCGCGGTGACGGCCACCAAGGAGATCCCATGCCGCTTCCCGTCTTCGCGATGATGCTCTGCACCTTCTGCATCGGAACCGCCGAGAGCGTCATCGCCGGCATCCTGCCGGCCATCGGGCACGACGTCGGCGTCTCACTCACCTCCGTCGGCATGCTGATCAGCGTGTACGCCGTCGCGGTCGTCCTCGTCGGTCCGTTGCTCACGGCGGCCACCGGCCGGTTCCGCCGGACGCTGCTCATGCCGGGCATGATGGCCGTGTTCATCCTCGGCAACGTACTGGCCGCACTCGCCCCGGACTTCCACTGGCTGGTCGTCGGCCGGGTGTTGAGCGCACTGGCGCACTCCACCCTGATCGCCGCCTTCGTGGCGACGGCACGGGACATGGCGCCCGCCGACCAACGGTCCGCGTGGGGGGCCAAGATCACCCTCGGCATCGGTCTGTCCAGTGTCGTCGGCGTCCCCGCCGGCACTCTGATCGGCGACCTGTTCGGCTGGCGCGCGACGTTCTGGGCGCTCGCGGCGCTGAGTCTGGCAGCCACCCTCCTGCTCGTACGGCGCGCAGTGCCCGAGGCCCCGCCGGTGACACCCGACCACCGGCGGCCGGCCCCCGGCGTCGCCCGGGCCCGGTTCGTCATCCCCGGCCCGCTGCTGCTCGTCGCCCTGGTCATCGTGCTCGGCACCGGAGGGGTGTTCACCCTCTACACCTACGCGTCGCCCTACCTCACGCAGGCCGCGGGGTTCGGCCCGCAGAGCGTCACCGTGCTGCTACTGATCTACGGCGCGGGCGGCATCGTGGGCAACACGGTGGGAGGCCGGGCAGCCGACCGCTCCCCCTACGCGACCGTGCTCGTCACCCTGGGCGCGTCCACGACGGGCCTTCTGCTGCTCGCCCTGCTGCCCGGCGACCGATGGGCCGTGGCCGTCCTCTTCTGCCTCCTCGGAGCCGCCTACTTCGGCACGATCCCGGCGCTCAACACCCAGACCGTGACGACCGCCGGCCCGACGTCACCGACGATGGCCCTGACCATCAACAACTCGGCCTTCTGCGTGGGGATCGCGCTCGGGAGCTGGCTCGGGGGCTTCCTGCTGGCCCACGGCCACTCACTGCCTTCGGTGGCCGGAGCAGGGGCGACGCTGACCGCTGCGGCCGTCCTGCTCGCGACCGCCTGCCCCGGCCGGCGTAACAGCCCCGCGACCACCACCCCACCCACGGCCCGAGTGGCGGACACGACCGAAGGACGCGGCTCCCGGCTGATCACTCCGGCCGACGGGCCAGCCGCTCCTGGAGCCGGACATGCCGGAACTCGTACGCAGGCCCGCTAGCCCGCAGCAGACCGCGCCGGTGCGCGTCGTCCAGGAAGGCCATCAGGCGCAGGGGTGTGCCCTCGCGAACGGAGAGTTGTACGGCGGTCAGGGCGGTGGCGACGGCCGCGTTACCGAGAACGCCGGCCACGAGGGCGTGGCCGCTGCCTACGGCCACGCCGAGGGCGAGACCGAATCCCGTTCCGTTCGACATCGCCGCCACCCCTCCGGTGTAGAGGCCCACGGCGCCGCCGGCCAGCAGCCCGAGGGGGAACAGCATGCGCGTGTGATGACGCCAGACGTCCCTGGGGCCGAGGACCCTCGTCGCGGTCTCCAGTTCCGGGATCATGTCGCGCGCGAACCGTGCCAGGGGGAAGGGCGCCACGATGGTCCTGGCCACCAGGTCCGCGGCACGCCCCCGCAGCAGTATGCCGCCGAATCCGTACGGCAGCCCCAGCAGGCAGCACTGAAGCAGGCCCTGCGGATGGCCGGCGAGACGCAGCACGAGCCAGGTCAGCCCGGTCACCGTGATCCAGTCGAACAGCCCGCCCGTGATCGCCGGGAGGGGAAGGACATCCCGCCAGCCGGCGCTGGTCAGCCGCTGCTCATAGTGGAGCCGGGACACGCGGATACCGGCGTCGAGAGTGCCCAGGGTCCACCCCGACAGGGCGGCGCCCGCGGCCCAGAGCGGTCCGATCCACGGTGCGAGGGCGAGGACGACGACCGTCAGGTACACCGCGGTGACGGCGGTCCCCGTGATCCACGTCCTTGACCGCCGCCCCGGCCAGGACGGAATCCGCCACCAGTTCAGTGCCCAGGTGCCCTCCTCGGTGAGCCGCGCGGCAAGATGCCGAAGCGTCCGTTCGGCCGTCTCGGGGGAGTAGGGGCGGCATCCGTGGGGCCGCGGCTTCCTTGTGTAGGCCGCAGCGACCGCTTGATCGAGCAGGTGGTCCCGGACGGCGTCGGGGCCGTCCAGGCCGAACAGCTCCTCGACCGGCCCGTCGGGCGCGTAGACCTCCGTCAGGAGACTCACCGTCAGGGGATCGGCCAGCGCCCGGGCCACTGCGCTGTCCGGCTCCTCCAAGAGCTGCCGGACGAGCTCCTGCCACGCCGCGGGTGCCGGCTCGCTCAGCGAGTCGAGCAGGTACTCGGCGGCGTCGGCGGGCCGCACCGGTTTGAGCTCCAGGGCGACGGCACCGGTCGGCAGCTCCCGCTTGGCCGTGTCCGCGGCCTCCTCGGTGCGGGAGAGCAGGACGAAACGGAACGGCGCGGACTCCAACGCGGCCAGCGCCAGGGCCCGGACCTCCTCACCGGCCTCGTCGAAACCGTCGAGGAACAACGCGATCCGGCCCGTGGCCAGTAATGGGCGGAGATACCTGTGCCCCTTGTGCATACGGGACAGCCGTTCGACCGCCCAGTCGACCACGTCCCTCCTCCCGTCGCCCGGCGCCCAGCCGTCCAGCGTCATCAGCACCGGTACCGGGATTCCAGACCTGTGCGCCGCCCTCGCCGGGTCCGCGCGGTGGTGCAGAGCAGCTCGAAGCAGCACGACCGCGGCCGACGTCTTGCCGGCCGCAGCGGGCCCGACGATCATCAAACGTCCCGAGGCCAGGCCGCCGTACACCCGGTGCAGATCGGTCAGGTCGCCGCCCGCACGCAGGCTCATCTCGGTCACCGGGGCCACCCCGGGCAGCGGTGGAAATCTCGGCGTGCCCCGCTCGGCCACGGCCGCGGCGACCCTCGTCGTGAGCCGGTGCAGGCTCACCTGCCAGTGCACGGGCACCTGACTTTTGAGCAGTCCCCGGCTGCCCGCCTCCCTGTGCCAATGTCTGTCCACGGCATCGGCCAGCTGGTTGGCGGCCCGGTCCAGCTCGCTCTCGGTGATCATGACGGTCGTGTGGCAGATTTCGGCGTGGCTGCCATGGCCGTTCAGGACGACCGCGGGCCTGAAAAAGTTGTTGATCACCCGGCCGTCCCGAAGTTGACCACCGCATGGCTGCGCGCGCCGTTCAGGACCACGGGGGAACCACCGTGGAAGTTGTTGACCACGCCCGATCCTCCGGAGGCACCGTCGGAGGCGAACTCCCGCGCCAGCGCCCGCGCCTCGATCGCCACCCGGAGCCGCTCGGCGGGTTCCATGCTCTCCAGCATCTCGGCGAACTCCGCCGTCCACCTCCGGGTGTGCTCCGCGCGCACCCGCTCCCGCTCGTCATCGTCCGGGGCTGCGTCCAGTGCGGCGACGGTCTCCTCCCAGCTCGCCTCCACCTCGCTCTGCCGCTCGGTGCCGCCCCGGCCGAGAAGCCGGGTGACCCGGAGCACGCCGGCGTCGTAGCTGTGGTTCAGCGCCGCTGCGAGCACCGTGGTGCCGCAGAACGCCGCCAACTCCGGGACATCGTTCAGCCAATCCATGGACATGTGTACCCCCCATCACATGCGGGTCTCCCTCCCGCATTCGAACCGATGGTCTTGCCGCCGTCGATCCCCGCAGAAACTCCCTACTTGTCGACCACGGCATCGACCAGACTAAGCCCACGGCCACTCTCCGCTTTCGAGTGGGATACGCCCTGTTACGAAACCGAGGTATGTGAAGCCGTCGGACACCCCGGCTCGCACGCTCGCCGTCCGACGTACCGGCAGCACCGTGCAGCAGCGGTCGGGCACGTGCCGGACGACGTCGGTCACGAGCTCGCTCACGCTCAACTCGACGGCGAAGGCCGGCTCCGGTACGCCTCACTCGGGCAGCAGCGAGCGGACGATCCGGCGGGGGTGGCCGCTTCGGGCATCACCCTTCCGCGCCTGGGGGGTCGAGCATCTCCAGCCGGACGGAACGCACCCTCAAAGCCCTCATGCCGGCGAACCGAGGACGTTGAAGTGGTCCATCACGAGATCCTGACGGGCTTCCTCTCCCTCGAGATCCGGGTCAAGTGGGGGGAGGAGTGGAGCAGCCCGGGTCGTTTCCACGGCTCCCCGACGAACATGGTCGTCAGGCGACTGCCTCGCTGTCCGCCGGCCCGCCTGCTCACTCGGGCGAGCCGGTGGTCGGAGCACGATGGCGCGCGATCAGGGCCTGGTCTTCCGCCGATATGAGGGCGTGCACCAGGGGGCGGTGGGACGCCAGCGCGTGGGACAGTGCGTCGAAGACCGTCACCGGCAATGGCTGTGTCCTCTCGCTGTCACCGAACACGAGCTGAACGAGTCGTTCCAGAAACAGCCGGACGTCGGTGTGTGCGTCGCCGGGGATTCGCTCCCTGTCCTGGCCGAAGGCCGTGAGAAGGGCGTGCACGGCCGACACCAGCTGGGGGTGGCGCATGTCCATCAGCAGTCGCGATCCCCGGAGCGCCCGGTCGTAGAGATCGCCGAGCTCCCTGCCGCTCATGGTCGTGCGATCGGCCAGCAGCAGTTCGAGCAGGTCGTGGGCGAGCGAAGAGGCCGGAGCACCGTCGACCGGACTGAACACGGTCACGGCCTGGCCGAGCCACCGGAACACCGGGTCCAGGGCATGCCGCATCACCGAGTCGTTGGTTCCGCCGGACACGGCCGTCTTGTGCCACAGCTCGTCCCAGTACGACCGTGACCAGCCTGGGCCTCCGCTCCCTCGCGGATAGCGGAAATGCCAGTTCATGTCGAGCGGCTGCGGTGGGACGCCCGGCTCGGAGCGCAGCGATATCTCCAGGCCCCGGCCCTCGTCGTCCCACGTGTGACGCACGTCGACGGACAGAGCGAAGTCCGTCCACTGGCTCTCGTTCATCGCCGAACGCCACAGCAGGCAGTGCCGGTGCCAGGCACCCGGCGGGTCCGCGGAGCCCGGGAACAGCTCGGCGGCGGAGCAGCGCTCGGCGAACAGCACCGTCAGGAGCACGAGGTTGGAGCCGTACAGGCCGTGGCGTGTCGTGGTGCGCAGGAGGGCGGGCCGGTAGGTCGGGTGCTGGTCTCCGGTGCGCGTCGCGTGCTGGGTCAGGACCTGGATGAGGGTCCGGGTCAGCCGGCGCCGTTCCGCCGCGGGCAGCCTGCCGGTCAGCGACCGCGCGAAGCGCAGCATCTGCCGGGACGCCAGGGAGGTGTAGGACAGCAGTGCGTAGGCGAGGTCGTCGTCGATGCGGGTGTCCCCGAGGGAAAGCGCGGGGCGGGGTGCGAGCAGGTCGGTGAGCAGGTGCAGGGTGAGGCGCACGGCCAGATACTCGCCGAAGGTCGCGTGCAGGAACTCGTAGGTGGCCAGTACCTGGCCGTCGCGTACAGACTGGGCTCGCTGGACGAAGAAGAAGCGGCCGAGCGCCGTTTCGGCGGCGGTGAGCGGGGTGCGGAATCCCGGAGGTCGCACGGGCTGTCTGCCCAGTACGGCGGTGAGGTCCTGCTCGAGTTCGTCGGCCGACACCCACTGGCGGCCCCGGTTCAGCTGGGCGAAGGCCACGAGCGACAGACGTTGCAGCTCCTGCTCGACGAGGGCGGCCGTGTCCTCATCGGGAAGGGCATGGAGGGTGGTCTTGCCGACCTCGCGCCGGGCGAATGCGGAGAGCAGCTGCTCGTACAGCTCGGTGACGTCGAAGTCGTCGGCGCGCCGCAGAGCGCCCTCGGCGGCGTCATACAGCGCGAGCATCGTCAACAGCAGCGGCTGGACCGCGAGTTCGGCGTGCCGTTCCAGATGCTGCCAGGTGAGCGGGCCGCGGCCGTGCGCCGAGGATCCGACCGTGTTGGCCTCGTTCCACACGGCCAGCCACGTCGTGATCTGCTCGGCGCGGAAGGGCTCCAGGCGCAGGACGACCATGCCGGTGGGGTATCTGGCGCGGTCGGCCACGGAGGTCCGGCTCGTCACCAACGCCAGCACGGGCCGCCCCTGATCCGCCTCACGCCGCTGGAACTGGGACACGCGCTCCAGGAAGTTGGTCTGGTGGACGCCGGTCGTCTGCAGCAACTCGTCGAAGCCGTCCAGGAGCAGGACAGGAGTACTGCCGCCCGCCGCGCGCACCAACTCCGGCCAGCTGACCCGTTCGCCGGTGGAGGCGCGGATCGCCTGTTCGATCTGGTCCTGCAGTTCGTCCTCCACCCGGACGTCCCGCAGCGGTACGCGCACGGGGAGGAAGCCGACGGAGGGGAGCCGTGCGGCGAGCACCCGGGTGAGGGCGGATTTGCCGGCACCGGGCTGGCCCAGGATCAGCAGGGGAGCCTCGGCGAGATGAGGAGAGGTGAGCGCTCCCGCCAGGTAGCGGGTGAGGTCCCGGCGGAGGGGCAGGCGGCTCCACCACTCGTGGTCGGCCGGTGCGGCCTGCCCGGAAACGGCACTGACACGGAAGTCCGGGTCGAGGTAGAGGTCCTGAAGGGTGGGGATCCTGATGCCGTCCGGCGCCGACGCGGCGTCCAGCACCGGGTGAGCGAACGCCGCCCGGTGAGCGCGCGCCAGCGCGGAGGCCACGTCGACCGGCGGGCGCAGCGCCTCGGCGGTGCGGGTGAGGAGCGTCTCGATCCCGGACAGGGCACGGCCGACGTCTGTGTGGATCGCCTGCTGCGCCACATGCGTGACCCAGAAGCCGAATTCGGGCGCCGCCCTGGCGAGCTCGACGTACAGACTCTGGTACCGGTCGACAGCTGCGCGCGGCAGGTCATCCATGAGAGCCGCATGGGCCCGAACGCGCCGCACCGCGTCCAGGTGCTCCCACAGAGCAAGACCTTGCAGGAAGCCGCAGAACCTGCGGGCGTAGTCCGCGTAACTCCCGAGCAGCATCGCGGTGAGCGCAGAGGCCCGTATGTGCGGTGCCGGGCAGGGCAGGTCCGTGGCGAGCAGCAATGACACCAGGTCCGACGTCTGCGGGGTCGAGCCCGATTCCGTTCGAGCGACGGCAAGTTGCTCGTCCCGGGTCAGTCGCACCTCGGCGAGGGTGAACGGAAGCTCCATTTCCTCCATCGCCTCGAAGAAGGCCACCACGACGATGACCGTGTGCGCCGCGCGCAGCACATCGGTCCGCTCGGCACGCCCCTGGGTACGGTCCAGACGGGCGCCGACACCGCGGATCGCGTCACGTCCGAGGCCCAGGAGGCGTCCGTTGGCGTCGGCCATGCCGATCACCGTGCCGCTGACCCCGGCGGTCGCCAGATTCAACGCCCCACCGAGCGCCCGATCCAACGCCGCCAGCCGCGGCGGCTCGGCACCGAGAAGCACCAACGCATCGGCGAACGCCAGGAGTCTGCGTGCCACCATGTCCCTCACTCCCGCATGTGTACAGGCTCGGCCAAGACCGACGCTACCGCGCGTGGGTAGGCCCGTCGGCCGCATGCGGAGGATCGCGAGACGGCGTGCTCAACGCCGGCTGAGGCGTCCGTGTCGCACCGGATCTCTCAAGACCACCGCGCGAAGCGTTCGGCAACCGCGCGTTCGGCCACGAGGGACTGCGGGACGACATGGGAGGAAGGTCTGCCCAAGTCGGTTACGTGTCCCGTGTGTTGTGGCAGTATCGGCTGGCGTGTCGCCGTCAGCCGTGTGGTCGCTCATGCCCGGTCGTCGTCTCTTCGTGGTGCTGTTCGTCCTGCTGCTCGTGCTGCTCGCGGCGGTCGGAGCCTGTGTGAGCGAGGCCGGCGCGGCAGCCGGGCCGGGGGTGTCCAGGGCCGCGGCCACGCCCGACCGCGCCCGCTACGACGTCGTGCTGCGCTCCGACGCCGACGGCAGCCACTGGACCGGACGGCAGCGGGTCTCGTTTCGCAACGCGTCCGATCGGCCTCTGCGCGAGCTGTACCTACGGCTGTGGGGCAACGGCGAGGACAAGTGCGGCACGCCCGGTGTGCCTTCCCCCGTCATCGTGTCGAGGGTGGAAGGCGGCACACCGGAGCGGCCCGCCGTGGACTGCACGGCCCTGCGCATCGCCTTGCCGAAACCGCTCGTGCGCGGCGAGCGGACGTCCGTCGCGTTCGACGTCTCCATCGCCGTGCCCGACCGCAATGCCCGCTTCGGCCGTGAGGACGCCTACCGCTTCCTCGGCAACGCGTTGCCGGTGCTCGCCGTGCACGACGCGAAGGGGTGGCACCTCGACCCGTACGTGGCGCTCGGTGAGAGCTTCTACGCCCTGACGAGCGACTTCCGAGTCCGTCTCGACCACCCGTCGGCCCTGAAGGTGCCCGCGACCGGTCACACCCGGACCCTCCCCGGCGGCCCCGGCCGCACGGTCACCCTCAGCGTCGCGGACCGGGTGCGGGACTTCGCTTGGGCCGCCGGCCCGTTCCGCACGGCGGCCCGGACCACGCCCGGGGGCGTGCGCCTCAACCGTACGGACGCCGAGGCCGCGATCGACCGGTTCGGCCGGGAGTTCGGCCGCTACCCGTACGGCGAGATCGACCTCGTGATGACCCCGGGGTTCGGTGGCGGCATGGAGTACCCCGGTCTCGTCCTGCTCGGCACCACCGAGGAAGGGAGCGCCGTCGTCCACGAGGTGGCGCACCAGTGGTGGTACGGCATCGTCGGCAACGACGAGTACGCCTCACCGTGGCTGGACGAGAGCTTCGCCCAATACGCCAACGCCCGCTTCTACGGCTGGGAGACCGGCGACTGCTGGTCGGAGGTCTACTGGCCCGACGACAACGCCTCGCTCACCGCCTCGATGGCGCCGACCTGGAACACACCCTCGGCGCCGACACCATGGCACGGCTCCTCAAGCGGTACGCCCAGGACCACTGGGGCGGCGTCTCCAGCACCGCCGACTTCAAGAAGGCCGCCCAGTCCATGACGGACGAGGACCTCGGCCCCTTCTGGGAGTCCCACCGCATCCGGTGATGGCGGGTTCGCCGCAGGCCGAGCCGCGTCGGATCTTCGACGGGGGGCACGTGGGCGGCGGGTCCGGGGCCGAGGCATGCTGCGGAGGGGGCGCCTGGTATGTCCTCGCGGGCGGGCGGGGCCGCGCGTCGGCTTCCGCGGGTCCGGGCTGCTGGACCCACGAGCAGGTGCGCAATCGCCCCCTGCACACCGTCTACGGCGCTGGTGGGTCCATCCGGCCGACCCGGTGCTCCGGATCGCGCACGGGGCGCCGGACAGCGGCGGCGAGTCCGTGCCGGAGGTGGTTCCGCGGCCGGCTGACACGCCCAGACACCCCACGGAGGCCCGGGGGCCGGCACGACCGTCATCAGTTCGCGGTGGGGCTGCATGTCGCGCGGATCGGCCTGTTCTGGCGCAGTGCTTTCCAGTCGTCCTCGAGGATGGAGTACTGGAGCATGTCGTGCCAGATGCCATCGACGTGCGCGAAGTGCCGTAGTCGCGCTTCTCTGATGAATACACCGCTCTTGTCCAGGGCGCGGATCGCCGCGGTGTTGGTGGGCATCAGGAGGCACCACATGCGGTGCAGGGCGAGGCGGTCGAAGGCCAGGACAGCGAGGAGCGAGCCGACCTCCGCACCGAGGCCGGTGTTGGTGTGGTCGGGGCTCAGGGCGATGCCGAACTCGGCGGCGCGGTGGTTGCAGGCGACGAATTGGTCGGCGGAGGGTGGGGTGAGGGAGAGCTTGGCGGTGCCGATGAGTTCGTCGGTGTCACGGATGACGACGCCCAGCCGGTAGAAGGTACGGGGGGCCTGCCGGGCTTGCGTGCAGGCGTGGTCGATCACGGCACGTGCGTCGGCGGCGGTCAATGGGTGGGAGCCGTAGCAGCGGGTGGTGCGGGGGTCGCCGAAGATGTCCAGCACGGCGTCGGCGTCAGCGTGTTCCAACTCGCGCAGGCGCAGGACGGTTCCCTCCACCGGCACGAGGGGAGGCTTCGGGACGGACGTCGGTGGCCGGGGCGGCGCCTCGGATCGGGGCGTGTTCACGCAGCTGTTCTCGGCCTTGTCGGGAGGGGTGGTCATCAGGGCTCCTCGCGGGTGTGTGATGGCTGGGCGGCGGCGGGCCGGCCAGGGTGGGGGACGGGTGCGAAGAGCAGCCGGGTCACGGACAGGGGCCCGTACGAGCGCAGTCCGGGCACACGGTCGATCACAGGTGCCACCACGCCCCACCACAGGCCGGCTCCGCGGGGCACGCGCACCGGTAACGCGGCGGCCACCCCCGGACAGGCCCGCAGTTCGCGCAGGCGCGCGGGTGTCATACCCCACGACATCGGCGGCGGCCGGTACCCGGCCGGATACCGGAACCAGCCATGGACGGTGCCTGCGGCGAACCATGCCGGTGGGGTGTCGAACACCAACCGTGCCCGCGGCAGACGCACCGCGCACGCCTCCACCAGAGCTCGCACACGGTCCCAGGCCATATACATCAGCACACCCTGTGCCAGAACGAGGACACCTTCCGAGGCGTCGACCTCCCCCGTCCACCGCTCGTCCAGGAGGCAACCGGTCAAAGTCCGGCACCGGTCGGTGTCCGGCAGCAACCGGCGACGCAGTGTGGCCGACTCGGCGAGTTCGACCCCCAGCCACCGCACCAGGCCGTTGTCCACTCGCCAGAACTGAGTCTCCAGCCCCTCGCCCAGACAGACCACCGTGCCGCGTGGATGCCGGGCCAGGAAGGCGCGCACCTCCCGGTCGTAACACCGCGCCCGCACCGCCATGCCCCGGGCCCATCCGCGGTTGTCCGTGCCGAAACGCTGCGCGAACGGGTAGTCCAGGGCCTCGACCAGTTCGATGGCCTTGGGATCGGCGAGGCCGCATTCGGGATCGCGGGCTGCCAGGGAGCGGTGGTACAGCGTCCACAGCGCCGTCTCACCCACCGAATCGGTCATCGGTTCCCGCCCCAAGAAATCCACGGCCTCAACATGCCGCACCGCCTGTGGGCCGACCACGGATAACTCGGGACAGGACGTAAACCACCCGAACGGATGGAAGGTTGAGTCGCTCCTCGACTGGTCAAGGAAGAGGGCATGTTGTCCGGCTTGGCGCCCGGCCCGGAGAAGTGAGCGCATCGATCACCTCGGGCTCCTGTTCTTGCCTGATGATGCGGATGCGGAATGTCCGCCGTCGGGTCGGCCGTGAGCCACCGCGGGTTCCGAGGGGGCCGCCGAGCGCCCGCACGGCGGAAGGGCCTGGGGATGCAGCCCGAGAGGGTCTGGCTGTTCAGACGCGGGTGCAGGTGTGGATGGTGGTGCTGCCGCTGGTTTCGATGTGCCGGATGCGCAGTACGCCTGCCTTGCTCGTGTAGTCCACGTCCAGCTTCTGCCCTTCTCCGGTGTCGGACTGTCCGGGCGGTTGCCACGGCAAGGCCAGACTGATGGAGTCGCTCACCGTCTCAGGCACGTCGGTGGCCGCGGCGTCGGTCAGGTCTTCGGGACTGTTCGGTGACTCGGGCACCTGCAACGCCAGCCGACCGCCCTGCAGCGCCCATGTCCCGCGCCATGCGTCCTGGCCTGGCCAGTCGATGGTCCACACCCCGGCGCCGACCGTCACGGTGTAGGTGCCCTTCTCACCGCCGACCGACGTCGACTCGACGTTCCACCGGCCACGCACGAAGGCAGCGAACGCCTTGCCGGCGGGACCGGATGTGCCCCCGTCAGCCCCCTGGCCTCGGTTGTCCTCCTGCTCACTGTTCCCTGCCTTGCACGCAGCGAGCAGGGAGGCTCCCACACCGATGGCGAGGTAGCGAAGGGCGGTTCGGCGGCCTACCGTGCGGGCAGCGGCCCGTATGTCACGCACGCTTACTGTTTCCCCGTTCGTGTCAGAGATGAGCGACGCTCGAACTTCGTCGGTCCGGCGTCGGGTTCTGGGATGGGCGGTCGGTCATGTGACTTCCGAGACCCGGTAGGCGATGCCGCCCTCGACGAGGTATCCCGACCCCACGCAGACGATGTCGTTGAGCCAGGCGTACCGAGGTGCTCCTGTTTCGAAGAGCGGATTCGTACGGAAGTAGTAGCTCGCGGGGTCGACCTCATGCCGCTTCGCACCGTCGGCGAGGTCACCGCGCAGTTCGGGCCGGGTGACCCATCGGCCGCCGTACGTCATGTGCAGCAGGTTGCCGTCGTGCGTGCGCAGGGTCAGCCGGACATCCAGTGCCATCACCCCGTCACGGCGGAACAGGGCCCAGTCGCCGCCGCCCGGCATCACCTCCCCTCGTAACCTCGGCCCCTCGAAAGTGCCACCGGCGGCCCCGAAGTAGACCCTGCGGCCGAGCGGGCCCTCACCGACGTCCAACCGTGGGTGGAGGTCGACGACCATGTCGAAGAGGGGGAGAGTGGTGATTGTGCCGACGTCTTTCACGCGGGGATCCGCTGTCATGTGCCCTCGCCCTCGGTGGCGGGACGTGAGAGGCCGCGGAACAGGGTGCGCCTGACCGCGTCGGTGGAAACCCCCGACTGGGAACACAGCTCCGACAGATCGAAGGAGAACCGCTCACCCGCGATCAGGTCGTCCCTGAAGGTGAATCGGATGTCCACCGGCAGCGCGGCGCGTCGGCCGTTGGCTGTCACGCCGAAGCGCTCGCCCGTCAGGGTCATCCGGGCCGTACCCCAGCAGACGAGGGTGTCGCGGTTCGCGGCGTGGCCTTCCAAGGACACCGCGTAGTCCGGGAAAGACGCGAAGAACCGGAGCAGTGCCTTCTCGTTCTCGGCCGCACCGCGGGCCGTGGTCGCGAGAGCCGGTGCCTCCAGCACCATGTCCCGGTGGAAGAGTTCCATGGCCGCAGGCACGTCCTGCCTGCTCTTCGCGACGGCCAACGCCTGCGCCAGTTCGAGCATCCGATGCCCGTCCAAGTGTGCACACCCCCGTGTCTTGTCCGTTGAGAAAGTAAACGTACGACCGTACGTACGTTGAATCAAGGGCTCTGGCAAAATGACGTGATGAGCGAAGGCGGACAACGGCCGGTGGAAGACGAAGACGTCGACCGTGACGGCATCGACGTGGCGACCACGGATCGGCGCCTGCTCAAGGGCGCACGGTCCAGGCAGACGATCCTGCGCCATGCCGTGGACGTGGCATCGCTGGAAGGGCTGGCCGGGCTGAGCCTCGGCCGGCTCGCCGGCGATCTCCGCATCAGCAAGAGCGGCGTGCAGACTCTCTTCGGCACCAAGGAAAACCTCCAGACCGCCACGGTCGCGTACGCGCGTCAGCTGTTCGACGAAGCCGTCGTACGCCCCGCGGAGAGCGCGCCGCGCGGCGCGCCGCGGCTCCGCGCCCTGATCGAGTCCTGGATCGAGTACGCCGCGGCGCCGCTGTTCCCGGGAGGCTGCTTCTGGGCGGCGAATCTGGCCGACTTCGACAGCCGGCCCGGACGGGTCCGCGACGATCTGTTCCGCTGTCAACGGGACTGGCGCGCTCTTCTGGCCGGGGAACTGCGCCACGCCTCCGCCTCCGGGGGGATCGCCGCCCTCGACGCGGACCTCACGGCTTTTCAGCTCGATGCGGTCCTCATCGCGGCGAACACGGCGTTGCGCCTCGGCGCCGAGGAAGCCGAAGGGGTGGTGAGCAAGGTCCGTCGTGTGGCTGAGGGGTTTCTGACTCCGCCAGGCTGATACGAGGCCGCGGAGCACGGGTGGACCGGACCACCGAGGCGCGACTGGCAGACGGCGCTCGCTGCCGATCCCGAGGTGTTCATCGCCTCCGCCGTCGACGCGCGATCCAGCGCACTCGGGGCTTGCACGCGATGGACGCGCGGCGGAAAGGTCGGCGAGTGGCCGGCCTTGCGCCTACGGCTTGGCTGACGAGGTGATCGGCGATCCGGCCGGGGTCGCGGAGTCCGGCGTCCCTGCGTAATCGGGCAGTTCGATGCCGTTGATCGCGCGCCCGACCAGCTCGGTGAACCATTCGCCGGCGAAATCGGGGCGTGGCTCGGCGTCTGGCCCGGGGACGTCGCGGCTGCGGGCGTTCAATCGGCCGATCTCCTGGTTGGCCTCGACGAACGAGCGCATCCGCGCCTCGTAGCGGGTGAAACCGGTGTGGGGGTCCCATCCGGCGGCGGCCAGCTCTCCGGCCAGCAGGTAGGCGCCGACCAGGGCCAGCCCGGTGCCCTGCCCGGACATCGGCGACGAGCTGAACGCCGCGTCCCCGAGCAGCCCCACCCGTCCGCGCGACCAGCGGTCCATCACCACCTGGGCGACCTGGTCGAGGTAGAAGTCCGGGGTGTCGTCCAGGTGCGCGAGGATGCCCGGGGTCAGCCAGCCCAGGCCCGCCATCCGCTCACGCAGCCAGCGCTTCTGGGCCGCGACGTCACGGTAGTCGACGTCGAAGTCAGCCGAGGGGAGGTAGAACATGGCCATCGCCCGGGTGGCGTCCTGGATGGGGCGCAGGAGGGCTGAGCGCCCGGACTCGTGGTCCTGGTACTCGAGCAGCCAGCGCTCCAGCCCGAACTCGTTGGGCACACTGTAGAAGGCCAGTACGTGCCCGAGGTGGCGGAGGAACCGCTCATGCGGTCCGAAGATCATCGCGCGCAGCTCCGAGTGCAGCCCGTCGGCCCCGATCACCAGGTCGAAGCGCCGCCGGTCGCCGCCCGCGAAGACCACGTCGACCCCGTCCGCATCCTGGGCGAGCTCGGCGATCCGGTCGCCGAAGATGTACTCGACGCCGTCGCGGGTGTCGTCGTAGAGCACCTGGGACAGGTCCCCGCGCAGGATCTCGATGTCAGCGATGAACCCGTCGCCACCGTCGTCGTCCGCGCGGAAGGTCTCCAGCACCTGCCCGTCCGCGTCCACAGTGTGCGCGCCGGCGGTGTCGGTGCACGCCGCGCGCACCGCCGAGTCCAGCCCCATACG
This sequence comes from Streptomyces sp. NBC_00637, assembly GCF_045161545.1. Classification (NCBI taxonomy): domain Bacteria; kingdom Bacillati; phylum Actinomycetota; class Actinomycetes; order Kitasatosporales; family Streptomycetaceae; genus Streptomyces; species Streptomyces sp. NBC_00637. The sequence continues at coordinate 8,265,259 of NZ_CP109046.1, forward strand.
CCCGATGACCTCCTTGGCGACCCCGCGCGCGTCCACCGCCTGCCCGCCGGGACGCAGCTCGGGAGTCCGCTCCACCACGGTCACCTCGGCCCCCCGCCGGCGCAGCCAATGGGCCAGCGCGGGTCCCGCGATACTCGCCCCCGCCACCAACACCCTGGGACCACTCACCCGGGTCCCCCGCACGCCGGTCCGGATGGTGTGCTCCTGCTCGGAGTCGTCGACGCTCATCACTTTCTCCCTGTGCTTCCTCCTGTGCTGGAACGTTTCCCGCACAGGCCCACCGCTGGCGGTGGATCCAGAGGTATCGACTGCGGATCCGCACCACACTCATCGGTACGGCCGAAATCGCGTCCGCTCCCGCAAGCACCCTGAACTCGGCATGAGCACGCGAAGTCGTAGCCCCGTTCTTCTTCCGGCTCATCGCCGGCTGCGAACGGACGCCAGAAGCTCAGCAGCAAGTCCGGGGCGATGAATGAAGCGTCGTCGTCTGGATCTTCCTCGGAGGACGGAGAAGACGTGGATGTGTATGAAGCCGTGGACAGTCGCAGGGCTGTGCGGGCGTTCAGCGATGAGCCGGTGTCCAGGAAGGTTCTCGAACGAGTGCTGGCGGCAGCGACGCGGGCTCCGTCGAGCGGGAATCTTCAGCCGTGGCATGTGTATGTCGTGACCGGCGAGCCTTTGGCCGAGCTGAAGAAGCGTGCGACGGTCAGGGCACTGGCGGGAGACCCGGGTGATGAGCGGGAGTATCCGATGTACCCGGCCGGACTGGCGTCACCGTACCTGGAGCGATTTTCCGCTGCGGCCGCCCAGCGATACGAGGCACTGGGGATCGAGCGTGACGATCCCGCCCGGCCCGTGAAGATCGCTGCCTTGAACTCTCAGGCGTTCGGGGCGCCGGTCGTGCTGTTCTGCTACCTCGACCGGACGATGGGGCCGGGGCAGTGGGGGGACGCAGGGATGTACTTGCAGACGGTCATGCTGTTGCTGAGGGCGGAAGGGTTGCACAGCTGCCCGCAGGTGATGTGGACGATGTATCGCGAGACCGTCAGCCGGATGGTCGGAGCCGATGACGATCTCGTGCTGTTCTGCGGTGTCTCGGTGGGATTCGAGAAAGTAGGCGTGCCCCGGCTGCGTACGGGGCGGGCGGACATGACAGAAACGGTGAGCTTCGTCGGAGCGTGACCCGCTGACCGGTGATCATCCCAGCAGACGGGTGGTCAGTCGGCGCCGCTCCGCTCATTCATCAGGCTGGCCGGCACTGCGCACAGCGCGCCGGCGACGGGCCGGATGGGGGTGACGGCGGCGGTGAAGGCGATGCGGCTGCGCCACCGACGAAGCCCCACGCCTGTCCCAGGCGGCGCACATACCGGAGCAACCGTCGGGACAGCGCGCCCAACGCCCGGCCCTCGGAGAGACTCACGCCGATCCCCCGCTGTGACGGAATCTGATTCCGCCGGCGCCCTACGGCTCGCCACCACCGGTCCCGTCGATCTCCCCGTGCACGGCCCTTCACAGGATCTGCCAGTCGTTTGGCAGACCTGGATGGTTCACCAGGCAAGCCGGGGTACCCGAAAGATGGCACTGCCACCGGTTGTGCAGCGTCAGGAGCAGCGGCAACCGGCCACCGAAGCTGGAGAAACTTCGTGAACGGCGAACCGACCACCTCATCATGCGAGTCACGTTTCCCCGCGGTCGCGGCGAGCATCGCGGCCGCCCGGCACTGGGTCCGCGACTGCGTGGAAGGTTTCGGCGAGCCGCTGCGCCGGCACGGGATGATCCAGACCGCCGAACTGCTCGTCTCGGAATTGATCACGAACGCCATCCGCCACGGCGCAGGCCCACCCCTGATCCGGCTTACCTGGAACGGCCGCTTGCTGCGCATCGCGGTCAGCGATGACAGCGACCTTCGTCCGCGCATACGTGCCGCCAAGAACACCGAGCCCGGCGGCTTCGGCATGCAGCTCCTCGAACGACTCGCCCAATGCTGGGGCGTCAGCGCGCGCCACCCTGGCAAAACGGTCTGGGCCGAACTCAGCCTGGACGCCTGACCCAGCTGTCGAGCCGCGGACCCGGCACCGGAAAGTCCCGGCGCCCCGAATGTCGATCACGGCTACCGCACGCTGATCACATAGGTGTCGCTGTGTGACGGGCAGGTGACAAGAGACCGGCCGGCACTGCGGGTGCCGGTCCTCGGGTTCTGGGCGTTGCCCCCTTCCAGGGCTCCCGGCTCCCGCCATCGTCGGCCCGCCCGCCCCTCTCGAGGGGCGCTTCGCCGTTGGGCTCCTCACCCCCTAGAACTCGTCGGACCAGTGCATCGCGTGCAGGTCGATGGCCTCGCCGGGCACTCTGGCCCAGGAGCTGCTGTCCCGCCGCCCGCAGCGGGACAGCAGGGCCGCCCGAGGGGGTCCACCGGGGCACGCGCGTGGGCCTGCGGCGCCGGGGCCGTGCGCTGGAGCGGTGCGATGAAGCGGCGGCCACGACAGTCCATTTCCGCTGTGGGTCGATGAGGGCTGATCGCGCGGTTCCCCGCGCCCCTTCCGGGGCGGCGCCGTCCGCGGATTACTCCCCAGGGAGTAATCCCCACCTGCCGTCACCCCCGGCAGTACGCGTCACCTCGCCCTCCCGCCCGACGAAAGCCGTGCTTCGCACCGGAAGTCTGGGGACCGAAGCAGACGTCACCCGGAGGGAGACCGGTCAATGAGGGCCGCAGAGACAACCACGACGAGGACGGGACGCAGGCGAGCCGTTCCATGGGCGGTGCTCGGGCTGTGGATTGCCGTGATCGCGCTCGTCGGGCCGTTCGCGGCGAAGCTCGCCGACGTGCAGCACGACAAGGCCACCGACTACCTGCCGGCGAGCGCGGACTCGACGCGAGCGGCGAAGATCGAGGACAAGTTGCCCGGTGGCGAGACCACCGAGATGGTGCTCGTCTACCACCGGGACGGCGGGCTCAGCGCCGCCGACCGGAAGACCGCGGCCGGGCAGGTCGCGGAGATCACCCGGCAGCACGAGCTGATCGGCGGTGCTCCCAAGGGGATTCCGTCCAAGGACGGCACGACCCTGATGTACCCGGTCGCCAGCAATGAGCCCGGGGCGAACGAGGAGCGGCGGGACAAGCTCGTCAACGACGTCCGCGAAGTCGCCCGGGGCGAAGGCGGGTTGAGCGTCGACGTGGGCGGCACCGGCGCGCTGGCCACCGACTCCGGCGCGGTCTACGACTCGCTCGGCGGACCGCTGCTCTACACCACCGTCGCCGTCGTCGCCGTACTGCTGATCCTGATCTACCGCAGCCCCGTGCTGTGGCTCGTGCCCCTCGTCGTCGCCGGGATCGCCGACTACATGTCGATGGGTGTCGCCTACGGCCTCAACCAGGCCTTCGGCACGACCGTCTCGGGGCAGAGTTCGGGTGTGATGACGATCCTCGTGTTCGGGGCGGGCACGGACTACGCGCTGCTGCTCGTCTCGCGCTACCGGGAGGAGCTGCGGCGCTTCGAGCGACCGTACGAGGCCATGGTCGCCGCCCTGCGCGGCTGCGGGCCCGCCGTGCTCGCCTCCTCAGGCACCGTCGCCGCCGGACTGCTGTGCCTGCTCGCCGCCGACCTCAACAGCAGCCGGGGCATGGGCCCGCTCGGCACCGTCGGTGTGCTGTGCGCGCTGATCGCGATGATGACCCTGCTCCCCGCCATCCTCGTAGTGGTCGGACGGCGTGTGTTCTGGCCGCTCGTGCCCGTCTTCGGGAGCACGCCCAAGCAGCGGCGGAGCCTGTTCTCGGTGATGGGCAGCTCTGCCGGACGCAGGCCGCTGACCGTACTCGCGAGCGGTGCCCTACTGCTCGGCGCCCTCGCGCTGGGCTCGCTCAACCTGCCGGGACCGCTCAAGCAGGAGGACGCCTTCGTCGACAAGCCGGAGTCCGTCGTCGCGATGGAGACCCTTGCCAAGTCCTATCCCGGGCAGGGCAGCCGGCCCATCGACGTGATCACCCCGCAGGGGCGCGCCGACGAGACCCTCGCGACCGTCCGTGGCACACCGGGCGTCGGCAGCGCGGAGAAGGGGCGCACGGGAGACGGCTGGACCGAGATCTCCGTCTTCGCGAAGAGCGCACCCCAGTCGGCGGGGGAGACCGCCACCATCAAGTCCCTGCGGGACGAACTGAAGGGCTCCTACGTCGGCGGGGACAGTGCCCAGCAGATCGACCTGGAGGTCACCAACGCCCGGGACACGAAGATCGTCGTACCGCTCGTCCTCGTCTCCGTGATGCTCATCCTGATCGGGCTGCTGCGGAGTCTGGTCGCACCGCTGCTCCTGGTGGTCGCGGTCGTCGCGGTGTGGGGCGCCTCCCTCGGGATCGGCGGACTGGTCTTCGAACCGCTCCTCGGCCTCAAGGGCACCGATCCGGGGCTCGGACTGCTGTCCTTCGTGTTCCTGGTCGCCCTCGGCGTCGATTACGGCATCTTCCTCATGCATCGGATGAGGGAGGAGTCCCTCGCGGGAGCGGAACCGACCGCGGCGGCACTCACCGCGCTGCGCACCACCGGCGGCGTCATCGCCTCCGCCGGACTGGTCCTCGCCGCGACCTTCGCCGTGCTGACGAACATGGGCCTGGTGCAGCTGGTCCAGCTCGGCTTCGTGATCGCCGTCGGCGTCCTGCTCGACACCTTCCTGGTACGGACGTACCTGGTGACCAGCGCCAGCGTCGCCCTGCGCCGGAAGGTGTGGTGGCCGGGCGTGCTCTCACGGGAGCCCGACCCGGCCGAACGGACCGCACCGGCCGGACCGGCCGAGCCGCCGCGGCAGGCGGAAACCGTCGGCGCACCCTGAGCACGCTGATCGAACGCCTCGATCGAGCACTCTGATCGAACGCTCTGATCCGGCACGCCGATCGAGCACCTTGATTCGGCGGGCCCGCCCGGGCGCCCCTCCTTCCGTAGGGGCGCCCGGGTTCCCGCACGAGTACCGGAAGATGGAGCCGTGGAAGAACGGGGAACGACCACAGGGGTACGCGACCGGTCGGCGGCGGAGACGGCGGCCGGTCGCGGCGGGCGGTCCCGTCGCGTCGAGCGCATCATGTCCGCCATCAACCGCGAACCGCTGACCGCACCGCACCGCACCCGCAACGACGCGGTCCTCGCCCTGTGCGTCGCCGTGCTCGCCGTAGCCATCGCCCTGATGGGCGGCGAAGGGATCCGGCCCGACCATCTTGGCTGGACGCTGCTGCTCGCCGGGCATGTGCCCCTCGTATGGCGGCGCCGCCGTCCGGTGGTGGCCCTGCTCGGGGCGGTGGCCTGCGTGGCTCCGTACCAGGCCCTCGACTACAACCCCGCCCCGCCCATCCCCGCGACCGTCCTGGCGCTCTACACCGTCGCGGCGACCGGTGCCGTACGCCGCACGCTGCTCACCGGTGCCGCCGTCCTCGGCCTGACAGCGATCGGCAACGGCCTCACCAACCCCGAGGGAGCACCGGAGTCCCTGGAGATCTCCGGCTGGGTCATCGCGGTCCTGTTCATCGGTATCGACGTCCGCTACTACCGCCGGTACGTCGCCTCCATCGTCGAGCGGGCCGAACGGGCCGAACACACCCGGGAGGAGGAGGCCAGGCGCCGTGTCGCCGAGGAACGGCTGCGAATAGCCCGTGACCTGCACGACCTGCTCGCCCACAGCATCACACTCATCGGCGTGCAGACGTCCGTGGCGGCCCACGTCCTCGCCGCCGACCCCGAGCGCCTCGACCGCAAGGCCGTCGCCCAGGCACTGGACGACATCGCGGGGACCTGCCGGACCGCCCGGGCGGAAGTGCGTACGACGCTGGAGGTGCTGCGGGCGCCTGACACGGTCGTGGGAGCGGGCGCGGATCCGGGAGCGGGGCCCGGTTCCGTGTCCGGTTCTGTTTCCGGGGCCGAGGACATGCGGGGGCCGCTGCCCGGGATCGACGGGCTGGCCGATCTCGCGGAGACCGGCCGGGTGGCCGGGGCCAAGGTGGAACTGTCCGTCCGCGCGGACGGCGTCCCGCCCTCCGTAGGCGCCGCCGCGTACCGGATCGTGCAGGAGGCGCTCACCAACGCCGTACGTCACGGCGGCCGCGAGGACCTCACCGTGCGAGTGGGTCTATGGACCGCGGACGGCGCACTGCGGGTGAGTGTCAGGGACGACGGGACGGGCGGGGACGACGGCTCGGGCGGCGGGGTGGGCCCGTCCGACGGCACGCCGGGGTTCGGGCTCATCGGAATGCGGGAGCGGGCCCGTAGCGTGGGCGGCACACTGGACGCCGGTCCGGGGACCGCCGAGGGCTTCGAGGTGACCGCCACACTGCCGCTGTCCCGGGAGGACGAGGTTCGATGACCATCCGCGTACTGCTGGCCGACGACCAGACCCTCGTACGGGCCTCCTTCGCGATGCTCGTCTCGTCGGCAGGCGACATGGAGGTCGTCGCCGAGGCGGGCACCGGGCGGGAGGCCGTGGTGCTGGCCCGGTCGGCGCGGGCCGATCTCATCGTGATGGACATCCGCATGCCCGACCTCGACGGGATCCAGGCGACCCGGCTCATCGCCGCCGACGAGGATCTCGCGGAGGTGAAGGTGCTCGTCCTGACGACGTACGAGACCGACGAGAACATCGTCGAGGCACTGCGGGCCGGGGCGTCCGGCTTCCTCGTGAAGGACGTCAGGCCGACCGAACTCCTCGACGCCATCCGGACGGTGGCCGCGGGGGAGTCCCTCCTCTCGCCCGGTCCCACCTCGCGGCTGATCGCCCGCTTTCTGCGCGCGCCGAACACCGGGACGACATCCGCGGTAGGCGGCCCGAGCGGGCTGTCCGAACGGGAACGGCAGGTGCTCGCGCTGGTCGCGCGCGGTCTCAACAACCCCGAGATCGCCGACGCGTTGGGACTCAGCCCGCTGACCGCGAAGACCCATGTCAGCCGGATCATGGGCAAGTTGGGGGCGCGGGACCGGGCACAGCTGGTGATCGTGGCGTACGAGTCGGGCCTGGTGATACCTGGGACTGTCTGAGTTCGGGCCGCCTTCGGGCCGGGTTCAGGTTGCGTTCCGGGGGGTCGGTTGTACAGTTCCTCAGCTCCCTGTGGTTGCACGAGCATGGCTCTGTCCCCGAGCCCACCAGCGCCGAGGCCGGTGGCCGGCGAGACCGGTCAGGAATGGAGAAGCCCCGGCCACTGCCCAGCCCTTAGCGTGATGGACATGGCAACCACCACTTCCACCGCAGCCCACACGATCCTCGCGTCCGTCACCCTCGAGGTGGCCGACCCCGAGGCCGCCCGCCGCTTCCACAGCGCTTTCGGCGTGGACACGTACATACGCCTGCGGGCGTCCGAGGCGCACTCGACTGGATTTCGCGGCTTCACCCTGGCGCTCACGGTGTCCGGACCGGCCACCGTCGACGGCTTCGTCGCCGCCGCCGTGGACGCCGGTGCCGCGGTGCTGAAGCCCGCCACGAAGTCGCTGTGGGGCTACGGCGGCGTCGTCCAGGCCCCGGACGGGACGATCTGGAAGATCGCGACCTCGGCGAAGAAGGACACCGGCCCCGCCACCCGCGAAATCGACGAGGTCGTCCTGCTGCTCGGTGTCGAGGACGTGAAGGCCACCAAGCAGTTCTACGTAGGCCGGGGCCTGACCGTGGCCAAGAGCTTCGGCGGCAAGTACGCCGAGTTCGCCCCCGGCCAGTCCAGCCCCGTCAAGCTGGCGCTGTACAAGCGCCCCGCGCTGGCCAAGGACCTCGGCGTCCCCGCCGACGGCACCGGCTCGCACCGCATCGTCCTCGGCGGCACCGCCGACGCCTTCACCGACCCGGACGGCTTCGCCTGGGAGGCCGCCGCGCCGCCCGCCTCCACACCGTCCTGACTTCCGATCCTGTACTTTCGCACCGCCCTGTCTCACCTTGTACGAGAGGAAACCTGCCATGCCCTCCACGAAGTCGCCCGCCGAGAACTCCGGCACGGCCGCCGAGACGTACAACGGATTCACCGCCGAGGAGCGGGCCGCGATGAAGGAGCACGCACACGAGCAGAAGCAGACGGCGGCGCGGCGTGGTTCCCGGGCGGAGAAGGAGGCGGCGGCAGAGCAGGACGTGCTCGCGAAGATCGCCGAGATGCCGGAAGCGGACCGGGTTCTCGCCGAGCGGATCCACGAGATCGTCAAGACCGTCGCTCCCGGCCTCGCGCCCAAGCTCTGGTACGGGATGCCCGCGTACGCCAGGGACGGCAAGGTCGTCTGCCACTTCCAGAGCGCGGAGAAGTTCAAGTCGCGGTACGCCACCCTCGGCTTCAGCGACCAGGCGGCACTCGACGAGGGCGCGATGTGGCCGACCGCCTACGCCCTGAAGGAGCTGACCGCGGCCGACGAACAGCTCATCAGCGCCCTTGTGAAGAAGGCAGCGGGCTGAGGCCGCCCGGGAGCGGGACCGGCCGCGAAAGTGATCGACCCGCGGAAGACGTTCCTGCGCCTGGATGCGGTGCGTCGCCACGGCCGACGTCAGTTCTGGCCCTCCACCCTCGCGTTCAGCTCGGCAGTCCTGAGGCGGACTCGCTGCACAGCGAACGCGCCGGAAGGCCGTATCCCTGCTACGGGACTGCGGATGCGGCAGTTCGAGCGACTTCACGCAACCACAGGTACCCGCCCGCTGCCCGGCAACATTGCTCACGCGAAAGCCTGGTCTCGGCGAACGTGCAGGTCATGATCGATGCCGAGGCGAAATGGGTCGGTCGCCGCGGATCGCTGGTCGGGACAGGACTCCGGCGAAAGTGTCAGCTCCCGTCGAAGCCGCGAAAGGTTCCTGTTCCGTCCACGGCGTCGGCGAACTCGGCGAAGTCCATGTTGGCGATGCTTAGGTTGGCGGAGACGTCTGGAAACCACTGAGCGGGGAGCCTGAATGTTCGCCCGGGCTCGTCCGAGAGATCCACGGCCAGAAGCGGACGGGCTGGATCCCTCATGGTGGTCGTGTCTGCCAGGAAGACGTGCATGATCTGGGCATCTTCATCCGCAGCGGCCTCTTCATCCATCAAGGCCTGGACCCCCACGTCGGCGAAGCGAAGCTCGCTGACATACGTGGCATGCGGGTACTCAGCGGCCGTGTCGAGGGCAGCTCGAACCGTGTCCCAGGCTCCGTCGTCATCAAAGTCGGCACGCAGCACCAGCGAGGTCAGATCATCGGGCTGAGGCAGTGGCATCCCGTGATCGTCTCACCCGACGCCCGTTGGCCGGTGCTGCCGGCACGCCACCTCGTCCGGAGCAAGGCACCCCTGCATGAACCGGGCGGCAGGCTTCCCGCCGTACCCGGGCTGAGTGTGATGCCCCTGCTCACCTGAGTAGACGCACTCATGCCGACGTCGTGGCTCGCTTCGATACTGGGCTCATGAGACGAACTTCCCAGCTGGTCAGCACTGCCGCCCCCGCCTTGCGCCGCTCGTGCATCACACTTGTGACGGCAGTTGTGGCCACCGTGGGACTCGCCGCGTGCGGCACCGAGCACGCCGGCACCACCGCCGGCCTGAGCACTCCCGCAGGCGGAGCGAAGGACCGGCCCAGTACGGCCTTCTCGAAGATGCTGGACGAGGTCGCGGCGCCCTGCCCCGCCGACGGCCCGCCGCAGGGGCCGCCGTCCGGACCTGCGAACGGCTTGCCGTCCGGCGCCACACTGTCGAGCGACGCGGTCGAGCCGATCGCCCCCACGGCCGGGCCGGAGGTGGAGCTGAGCGCCCGTGAATGGTGCGCGGGGAACCTCCATGAGGAGCGTGTGACCCAGGCCTTCTGGGAGCTGGAGAATCCCACGCCCACCGACGTCAGGACGATACTGAACGATCTCGGCTACACCGACGGGCGCATCCATGGCCTTGAGCAGTCGGGCACTGCCACACGGTTCTCCCTCGATCTGCGCGACCGTGGCGGGCGGCTCTGTATGGCCGGCTCTGCGGCGGGCACCGAGACGGTCGTCGACATGTGTGTGGCTCCCGCGACCGGCCCGTTCGTGCCGGGACAGCGGAAGCAGTGACGCCAGGGACTGGAGGGATCACCGCGTGGGCCACGGCCAGGAAGTACCCCTCGAAGCCCAGGAGGCCGAGGACGGCCAGCTCGTAGTCGAGCTGCCGTAGCGAGCGATCGTCGCGATCCAGGCCGCGGGCGACCATGCCGGTCTCGCATCGCTGTCGCAGCAGCCGCGTTGCTGAGCCCCGCTCGCCGGTGGCGTCGACGATGGACGGTTCGGGGAAGGGCGGCCGTCCCAGCCCCAGGCCTGCCGGGGTGCGCGTGCACGACTGGCCGGGGCATGGGTCTCGGCCGGCAGCCGTCCGGCCCGGGTCGTGTCGTCCCCCACAGCCTGGGCGATCCGCTCGGCCACCGCCGTCATGGTGGACAGGTCCTTCAGCCACCGCTCGCCAGGGCCGGCCGGCGCCGGTCGACGGGCCGCAGCAGGCGGGCCGCGTCCAGGACATCGGCCGGCCGGTGCTGTGCCGGCTCGGCGTAGCGGACCGCGTTCGGCCGGTGAACCGGGGCACCGCGTGCGCCCGGCGGGGCCGGGTACTCGGCCGGTGCCTGCGAGGACCGGCGAGAGGAGTCGAAGGTGAGCAGCGCAACGGGCAGCAAGGTCGTCGTCACGGGTGCCACCGGAAATGTCGGCACGAGCGTGGTGCGGCTTCTCTCGGAGGACCCGGACGTGGCCTCGATAAGGGGTCTGTCCCGGCGGATCCCGGACTGGTCGCCGCGCAAGACCGAGTGGACGGCCGTCGACCTGGCCTCGGACCGGGTCGATCTCGCCGCCGCCTTCGTCGATGCGGACGCGGTCGTGCACCTGGCCTGGGCGTTCCAGCCCACACACGATCCGGCGGAGACCTGGCGTACGAACGTCCTGGGCAGCATCCGGGTCTTCGAGGCCGTGGCCGCCGCGCGGGTGCCCGTCCTGGTGCACGCGTCCTCGGTGGGCGCGTACTCGCCGGGACCGAAGGACCACGCGGTGGACGAGTCCTGGCCCACGCACGGCTGGCCGGACGCCGCCTACTGCCGGGAGAAGGCCTACCTCGAGCGGACCCTGGACACCTTCGAGCGCGATCATCCCGGGATCCGGGTGGTGCGGATGCGGCCGGCGTTCCTGTTCAAGCGGCAGTCGGCGAGCGAGCAGCGGCGCATCTTCGGCGGCCGGTTCCTGCCCGGCCCGGTCGCACGCCCCGAACTGCTGCCGTTCCTGCCGGACATTCCGGGACTGCGCGTCCAGGCACTGCACACCGACGACGCAGCCGAGGCGTACCGGCTCGCGCTGCGTACCGAAGTGCGCGGCGCCTTCAACCTGGCCGCCGAGCCGGCCCTCGACGCGGAGCTGCTCGGCGAGATGTTCGACGCCCGCCCGGTGCGCCTGCCCCGGACGGCGGCCCGATCGGCGATCGCAGCCGCCTGGGGTCTGCGCCTCCTCCCGGCCTCCCCGCACCTCTTCGACGCGGTGCTCAGGCTCCCTCTGATGGACTGCACGCGTGCCCGCGTCGAGCTGGGCTGGCATCCACAGCACACGGCGCCGGAGGTGCTGGAAGAATTTCTGCTGGGACTGCGGGCCGGTGAGGGCGAGGCCACCGAGCCGATGCGAGGGCGCAAGGTGGGCTGAGCCCCGGAGCCCACTGACGGCCGAGGCACGCCGGTGGACCCCGCACCGGATCGGCCGTTCCGGCGGGTCGGCCGCCCTCGTCGACGCGTTGGCGCTGCCGCCATCGCACACCCGAATCCTTGGAGCAGCGGCACGGGCTCCTGCCGCGCAGAGGCATTAACATGTCATGTCCAGAGCAATAAAGGGACGGTGTGCATGAACGGATCCGCCTTCAGCAGTTCGGCCCGTGTGGGCCTCGCACTGGGCGCGGCCCTGATGTCGACGACGCTGCTCTGTACGCCGGCGATCGCGGCAGCCCCCGAGGAGGCCGACGAGGGCCCGGGTGCGGCCGTCGCCAAGCCCGCGCACGGCGAACGGGCTTGTCCCGTCGTGTACTTCGACCTGGGAGAGACCCTGGTGCACACCGCCGAAGACGGCAGCACCACCTACCTGCCCGGGGCGTCCTCGTACCTGCGGACCCTGCGGGCACGCCACATCAAGGTCGGCCTGATCACCAATGTCCCGGCCTCCTGGGGCACGACCGACGCGGAGCGTGCCGCACGGCTCCGGAGGGAGGTGGACGCGACGTGGCGGGGCCCGGCGGCCTTTGCGTGGGCGGACTTCGGCGACCGGATCCGTACACCGCGCACCGAGGCCGAACGCAAGCCGTCCCCGGTCCTGTGGCAGCGTGCCAAGGAGGACTCGGCCGGCTGCCGGGTCGTCTACCAGGCGGAGACTGCCCAGGAGGTGTCCGTCGCCTCCTCGCTGGGCTACGTGGCGTACCAGATCGGTCTGCCGCAGCGGCCCGCGTTCCTGCCGGCGGGACTGGTCGAACTCCTCGGACGTCGCCTCGCTTGACCGAAGCCGCAGCCGCAGCCGGGACCGCCCGTCGTCGTACGCCCTTGGTCCCGGGGCGTACGACGACGGATCGGCGCCTGCGCCACGGCTACCGTGCCGGCGCCGCTTGCCAGGCTGATCCGCCGGTGGCCCGACGGTCTAGGTGACCCGACACGGCCGACGAGTCAGACCCTGCCCTCGGGGCGTCAGGGCGTCAGGGCGTCAGGGCGTCAGGGCGTCAGGGCGTCAGGTCGTCGGGTCGTTCGTGGTATCCGGGAGTCTGGTTCGGTTCGAGGGCCTCCTTGCGGTCGGCGTCCCCTGCGTCCGCCAGGTCGGGCGCACCGTCGTCCACCTCCGCCGACGCGAGGCCACCGGCTCCGGCGCGGGCGCCCGCCCGCTGTGGCACCGCCCGATCCCCATCCCGGCCCCCGTAGGAGACCACCCCGCTGCGCAGCAGCAGTTGGAAGGCTCCGAGCAGCACCGCCGTGGCCAGTGCGCTGTGCCACAGCAGGGCGTCGAGATGCCCGGCCGACAGGTACGCGCCCGCGGCGATCGCGGCCAGGGCGCACACCGCGCGGTCCACGATGCTCTCCACCGACAGGAGGGTGGCCCGCGGTGCGTGCGCGGGAACCGCGTCGTTGACCAGTTTGCGCTGGACCGGGAACGCGAACCCGGTGGCGGCGGCGAACAGGCAGAGCAGCACGACGACGACCCACGGCCCGCCGAGGGTCATGGCCGCCAGGGTGCCCGCCAGCGCGAGACTGAGGACGGACACCCAGGCGACCGGCGGCAGTCTGCGGCTGAGCCCTTGGGGCCGCGCGGACGCCACCGCCTCCGCCACGGTCATCGCGGCCAGTACCCCACCGTGCGAGGCCTCGCCGATGCCGTGGTCCAGCAGGATCGGCTGGAAGAGATTGACCTGGCAGATGCGCGACAGCGTGAAGACCGCCACGCCCTGCACCATCACCAGCGCCAGCCATGGCGAGGAGGCGACGCAGCGCAGCGCGGTCCCCGCGTCCCGCAGGAAGGCGCCACCCCGGCGCCCGCCGTCACGCCGGCCCGTGTCCGCTCCGGCTTCCGCTCCGGCGAGGCGGGGCAGCAGCATGGCGCAGACGAGGGAGCCTGCCGCGCTCGCGGCGCTGAGCAGGTACGGGGCCGGGTGCGCGAGAGCCATCAAGGGCCCGACCAGCGGCCAGCACACCACCTTCGCCGCCAGCCCCAGGGCCCGCGCGGTGCCCTCCGCCCGCAGGTATTGCTCGTCGCACCCTTGCGACCGCAGCCCGTCGTACAGGTAGGCGCTCGCCGCGCCCGAGGTGAGCGACCGGCCGGCGGCGATGGCCAGGAAGTGGAGGAGGAACCCCGTGTACGAGGCGCTGACCACCGGGGCCAGGTTCGCGGCCGTCATCACCACCGCGCCGGCCCGCAGGCAGTTGCGGGTTCCGATCCGGTCGGCGATCAGCCCGGTCGGAATCTCGAGCAGGCAGAAGGCCACGTAGTAGATGCTCTGGATGCCGAAGATCTGTCCGTCCGAGAGGCCGGCCGCCTTCTGGTAGGCGTAGAACACCGGCATCCACCACAGCAGGTTGAACAGCAGCTGGAAGCCGTAGTTGAGCCGGATGATCCGGCGGGCGGTGTCGGTCGGGCCAGTGGCCGCTCCGATGCCGGGGCGCGGCCGGCCGGCACGCACCCTCACAGCGCGTAGGGGCGGATCTGGACCAGCCGGAAGTCGCCCTGCTCGGTCATCAGCCACTCGATGTCGAGGGGTTTGTCCACGTCGGTCGCGCTGAAGTGGGACTGCAGGAGCCGTCCGGTCAGGGACAGGTCGGCGAGCCGGGCGCGGACGTCGGCGGACAGCTTCTGGCCCGACGAGCCCAGCGCGACGGTACGGCCGCCGCCCTCCACGGTGTTGTACAGGTACTGCTGCGGCAGCACCGTCCCGTCGACCACCTGCTCGGGCGAGCCCGGGGAACAGTTGAGGTAGACGTTGCGGAAGTCCTCCCGGCGGGTCGGGTTGCAGGTCACGAGGACGCCGCCCAGGGAGGCGGGCACGTACTCCTGGATGATCACACCCATGTAGGTGTCGTCGAGGGAGATGCCGACCTGGTGGCGCAGCCGCACGCTGCGGGGCGATACGAGGGAGGCCCATACCTGGCGTACGGCGTCGAGGAGTTCGCCCGTGCCGTGGACGGTGGTGACGGAGTCGTAGACGCCCGCCGCGGAGAAACCGGGGAGGTCCTCGGCGTTGGAGGAGGATCGCACCACCAGCCGTCCGCGCGAGGCCGCCGCGGCGGGGAAGGCCTGGTCGATCTGCCGGGTGACCGCCTCGGGGACGGGGGTGTGCCGGATCAGGTGCTGCAGGTGCAGGCACAGCGAGTCCAGGACGTCGGTGGCGTCGAGTTCGAGGGCCATCTTCAGCTTGCCGATGCCCTGCTGGAGGGCGGGGGAGGAGGCGAGGAACCGCTGCTGGAGTGCGAAGGGGAGTGCGACGCCCTCCGGGGCGCCGACCGCCTCGGCGACGAACTCGGCTGCCTTGTGGCGGAGTTGCTCGGCTGTGGCGGAGGTGAGGCCGAGGCGGGCGGCGAGGTGGCCGTAGAGGTCCTCACGCGGCGGACGGGGCCGGCCGTAGAAGGAGGTCAGGTCCACCGTGCGGCTGTCGAGGACGTGGTGCAGTTCGCCGAGGTGGGCCGCCTTCGTGCCGTAGCGGTCGCGGTCGGCACTGCGCAGCCGGTGCAGGGACAGCACGGGCGCGTCTTCGAGCAGTGGCGGTTCGAGGCGTATGCGTTGCTGGTGCCAGGCCGGCGCCCGCAGGTCGGGTTCGTGGTCGAGGCGCTGCAGGGAGATGTCGTCCTCGTCGACCCGGTAGCGCACCCACGCGTCGTCGAGACCGTCCTTGTCGACGAGTTGCTCCAGGTCGCGGACGATCGCGTTGGGGATGCCCCACCCGGAGGCGAGGACATTGGTGTGCGAAAGGGGCGTGATCGGCGCGGTGTTGATGAACCCGGCGACACGCGGCACGTCGTCGGGCAGGCAGGGCATCGCCACGATGTCCGCCCAGCCCAGCCCGGTCTCCGCCGCCGTGTACTCCTCGGCGGTCCGGAAGAACCGCAGTCGACCGGTGGCCTCGCCGGGGTTGAGCGGTGTGCGCTCCCGGGAACCGAACAGCTCGTGGCTCAGGATGCGGGGCACACGCTGTTCGCTGATCGCCGACAGCTCCTCCTCCTGCCCGTGGTTGGCGGGCTTGAGCAGCAGCGGCAGCCTGCTGTCGACCCGGGCCCGCACGAACGCGTGGAAGAACGCGAGCAGTTCGCCGTGCATGGTGTCGGCCTCGGTCGTCTCCAGGACGAGGAAGGGCCGCTCCCTCCCCTCCTCCTGCTCGGTGTGCAGGGACAGCACACCGAGCAGGAACCGGCGCTCGGGATCGGTGTAGACAGAGGCGTTGAACGCGTCCAGCTGCGCGTCGAGCGTGGCCAGGTCCATGCCCAGTACGCGAGTGGCGACGTAGTTGACGTGGAAGGGGTGCGCGCCGGTGTCGAGCAGGTGCCAGGTGTTCCGCGCGCGGTCGACGACGACCTTGAGGTAAGGGTGACCCGCCAGGACTCCCGACAGCGTCCGGAAGAGCGGCAGGGAGAGGTTCTCGCCGACGACCGTGCGGTCCGTGGCGGGTTCGGCGGCACCGGTGGTCAGGTGGACGCTCACGAGGGGACCTCCTCGGACTGCGCGGCGGGCAGCACCCGGGGCAGGGCGTCCACCAGGGTCTCGAAGTCCCGCAGCACCGTCCGCGGGTCGGCGGCGGAGAGCAGGCACAGGGCCGCCATGGTGTTGGCACCCGCGGCGGGGTCGTAGACCGGCACGACACTGCCGTCGGGCAGGGAGCTCTCCGCCACCACCGACAGCTCGCTGTCCGGGCTCAGCGGCACGTCCGACGCGACCACGGGGAAGTCCCAGACCCTGCGGTCCCGCCATGCCTCGCCGCGGCCGTCGACCGCGAGGACGACGAGGGAGCCGGCAGCACCCCGGCCCTGCGCCGGTGTCAGAGCCTGCTCCGGCCAGGCGACAGGGCGTCCCAGGAGGTGGTCGACGAGCATGCCCACCAGGTCCAGTGCGAAGACCTCCTCGATCTGCGGCACCGTCATCGCACCGCCGAACCGGGCAGCGGTCTCGATGAGCCACATGCTCCCGTCGGGGCCGAGCTTGATCTCCGTGTGCGTCCCGCAGTCGCGCAGGCCCAGCGCGTCGACCGCGCGGCGCGCAAGGTCCACGACGCGGTCCTGCGCGTCCCGGGAGAGCAGGGCGGGGGTGATGCCGGCGCGCTCGGTGAAGGGCTCGACGGTGGGCATCCGGCCGCTGAGACAGACGGGGTGGAACACACCGTCCGCCACGACGCCCTCGACGCTGAGGTAGTCGCCCCAGCCGGGCTCGTCGAACCAGTCCGCCGCCGTGCCGCTGACGATCTCCTCGACCACGAAGTCGGCGTTCGCCTCGGCGACATGCAGCTCCGCGTATCCCAACCGGGCGGACTCCGCCATGACCTGCCGGGAGCGGGCCCAGGCGGCGGACGCCTCGCCGGCAGAGGTGATGATCTGGTGGGCGGTGGACCCCGCGCTCCAGGCCGCCTTCAGCAGCAGCGGACAGGACAGGGAGTTCACCGCCGCCTGCAGATCCGCCTCCGTGGCGACGGGGCGGAACGCGGGCTGCGGCAGGCCGCTTCGCTGCCAGGTGCCGCGCATCAGCCGCTTGTCGCGCGCGAGTGCGGCGGCCGCGCCCGCGCCCGGCAGGCCGAGCTTCTCGCAGGCTTCGGCGACGGCCACGACCGCGTACTCGGAAAAGGTGATCACGGCGTCCGCGCCCACCTCCTGGGACCGCGAGACGATCAGGGAGACCAGGTCGCCGCGGCCCGCGTCGTCCGGCGTCGTGACCGAGGCGCACAGTCCGGCGGCAGAACCCGCCACGGCGGCGGGAAGAGCGCTGAGCGCCAGCAGGTGCACGTCCGCCCTCGCAGCCGTCCGGGACAGGACATGGCCGAGCGGCGGACCACCCTTGGCATGCACCAACAGCACCGTGCTCACAGAAATTCGTCTCCATTCATCTGGTCGGTAGGGGCCGTCCTCGGCACCACTGGTGCGGCGACGGGCCCGGGGGCGCGTGCGGGACGGCGTCCGGCGTCCCGCCCGCACACTCCAGGGGACCAGGCTGTACCCGTCCATATCGCCGCGGAGGGCGCTCGAGACTCAGGCAAACGCCTGAGTCGCAGACGGGATTCGCGGAAATTCGTCCCCGAAGCCCGGCCCGAGCGGTATGGCGGGCGGGGCGGCGGGGTCCCCCGCCCCCTTTCGGCAACTCGGCCGGGAATGGAGCTTGTGCTGTACCACGCGGGCTATCCACGTCATGTGACTGTGCGTCAGCCGGTCGTATACGGACGGAGACCGTTGTGGGCGACCCAAGCCTCGAGACACTGCTCGAGAACCTTCCCGTGTTCTGGAGGGAAGCCGAAGTCGACGAGCCGTGGCAGGCGGGGGAGGGGAACGCCGACGGGCCCAAGCAGACAGACGAGTCGGACGACCCCGGCGGCGCCGCCGACCCGGGCAGCTCACAGCGCGCCCCGGACCGGCGCCAGCGGGGAGCGGGGCTCGCGGCGCCCCCCGGCCACGCCGCCTTCGCGGACCTGGTGGATCTCGCTCCGGCGGCCGCCTTCATCCGGGATCGCGACGGGCGCTACCTGTGGGCCAACCACGCCTACGCACACCTGTACGGCACCGTGCCGCAGCAACTGGTCGGCAGATACATCGAGGACTTCGACGCCCCGGCCGAGGCCGACCGGTTCCGGGCCCTGGACCAGCAGATACTCACCCGAGGCACGCCCGTCCGTCACACCCTCCGCTACCGCCGTCCGGACGGCACCACGGGCCGCGCCGTCGGCCACCGCTTCCCGGTGCGGGAACAGTCGCGTACGTGCATCGCCGGCATCTACGTGGACATCACCGACCACCTGCGGGCGACGGCGCAGCGCCAGGAGGCCGAGGAGAACCTCAGCGCCCTGCGTGACCACAGCGGGCTGCCCTGTGCCCTGTTGTCGGCGAGCGGGCGGGTGCTCGAGGCGAGCGTGGCGGCCGCCGAACTCTTCCACCTCGGCCTGACCGACCTCGTGGGCCGCCGCGCCCACACGCTGCTCGCCCCCGAACCGGGGCCCGATCTCGACCGGTTGCACCGCCGCTGGAACAGTTTGATAGCCCGCCGCACCCGACGGGTCGAGACCACCGCCGTGCTCGTCGATACCCGAGGACTGCACCGGCGGGCGGAGGTCCACCTGACGACTATCGGCCATTCCGCCAGCCGGGCACGGCACGTGTGGGCCGTGATCACCCATCAGAGCCTTGCCCACGAGGCGCATCCGCCGCTGACCGCAGCGCAGATCCGCATCCTGTCGCTGCTGGCGCAGGGCAGCAGCAACGGCGACATAGCCGCCTCGCTGAAACTGTCACGGCAGACACTCGACTACCACCTCAGCCGCCTGCGGCACCTGCTGGGCGCCGCCACCCGCCCGGCCCTCGTGGCCCGCGCCTACGTCCTCGGCATACTCGCCCCCCACACCTGGCCCCCACGCTCGGCCACGGCGGCCCATCCCCTCAGCACCGCATGACCTCCGCGGTTCGGGAAGACTCGCCCGGGCAGTCTCGTTGCATGCCCTGCGCGGACAAGCAGCACCATCTGCGCACGCCGCCAGGTCACCACCGAGCCCGTGCCGCTGCGGATGATCCGCAACAGGCGCTGCCCCTCGTCGTCATCGATCTCGCGGACCTGCACTTGTTCTGCCACCCGCACAGCCTGGCAATACCGCGCCGTCCGGACAGCGTCCGGACGGTGTGTCACGTCCTGTCAGGGCGCGATGACAAACTCCAGGGTCGCTTGCGCGAGGTCGGTGAGGAACCGGGCATGGTCGAAGCCCTCGGCTTCGGCCATGCCCGGCGGAGGCGTATTCATGAAGCTGAAGTGAACGGCCCCCGGCACGACACGAAGGTCGACCCGGGCCGACGCGCCCTTCAGGCGGACGGTCTGCTCGACGGGCGTGACGTTGTCCAGCTCTCCCGCGTAGACGAGCATCGGTGCCTTCACCGCGTCCAAGGCGCCCGGAGCGGCGAACCAGCCGGCCGCGGGAGCGTACAGGACGAGACGGCTGACGCGTGGCTCACATGGGACATCCAGCGGCCTGCCGTCCCGCCCCCAGGGCGTCGCACCGGCGAGACAGAGGCCGGCCCATCCGCCGATGGAGTGGCCGACCACCACGACAGGCGCGTCCTCGGGCGCCCACCGGTGGAGGGCCTCGACCAGCCCCACCGGGCGGGCGAGAAGCTCAGCGGTGGTCGCCTCTCGGGCGACGAAGCGCTCGAAGCAGGGCGCAATGACGTGGCAGCCATGGGCTGCCAAGTGCTCCAAGAGGGGCCGGTGACGCTCAGGGTCGCCGCCTGCCCCAGCCGCGAAGAGAACAACACGCTCACGGTTCGTGGGACCAAGTCTCAGTGCCTGCATCTCGTTCCTTCACCGCAATGCCGCTCCCCGAAGCCGGCCCGCGGGTCACGCCTCGCTCATTTACGGCCTCAGGTTAGCGCGCCGTGGATCGCGGCATTCGAACGGCTCGCGTTGCGTCAGCAGGGGCAGACGTTGCCTGATACGGCACCGGCTTCAGCGACCGGAGCCCGGAATCGGAGAGATGGTGGGCACTTTGGTACAGCGCCGGTCAGAGGGCGCCGGAGCCCGCCACCAGCCGGTGTTCGTCGACCGGCTGCTGACCGACCAGACTCCTCGTCGGATCGTTGGTCTTCATATCGGTTACGGTGTTGCTGTTATGGCTGTTCGAGGAGGTGGGACGTTCCGTGTCAGAACCTGTTCCTGCGCGGGCGGGCGCGGCGTCGGCTCGGCGTTCTCCTGGCCGGCCGCCGGTGCCCTTGGAGCGCATCGTCGCTACAGCACTGCTGATCGTGGACGAGGAGGGCTCCGACGCTCTGTCGATGCGGACGCTGGCCCAGCGTCTGGGCTCGGGCACGGCGACGCTGTATCGGCACTTCGACAACCGGGCGGCCCTGATCGCACATGTCGTGGACCGCATGTTCGGCGTCGTGGAGCTGAACGGCGACGAGCTCCTCGCGATGGGCTGGGAGCGGGCGCTGCGGACGGTCGCGCACACCATGTTCGACGCCTTGGCCCGGCACCGGAACGCGGCGCGCCTGATCGTCGAGCAGATTCCGCTGGGGCCGAACGCCATGGCGCTGCGGGAGAGCTGCGTCGCTGTATTGCTCGACAGCGGTTTCCCGCCGCGAGTTGCCGCGTACGCCTACGCGACGCTGTCCCGCTACGTCCTCGGGTTCGCCGTACAGGTCAACGGACATGACGGCGCAGGACGATCCGACGACACACGGGCGGAGGCCGCCTTTCAGAGCGTGGATCCGGAACTGTTCCCGGCCACCGTCGCCGTTGCCGGGGTGATGCCCGTTCCGATCGAGGACGAGTTCTCATTCGGCCTCGACCTGCTTCTCAGCGGGCTTGCCCGCCTGCGCGACGAGGCCTGACCGAGCGACGTGATCACTCGGACGAGTTCTGGAAACGGACCGCTCCTTCGGGTGGATCGCGCTCCGCGGTCAGTGGCAGCTCCACGGAGGTGAGCAGGCCGAGTGGTACCGCAGTACCACTCGGGCACCGAAGATTCCCCTTCGGTCCCAGTGTTCCGGCCTCGTGCGCTCCTAGCTTCGAAGAAAGACGCCGGGGCACATCCGCGCCGAGTCCGCGTCCGAGGCAGGAAAGGCCCACTCCCATGATCGAAGCGCGTGAGCTGACGAAGCGGTACGGCGACAAGACGGTCGTCGACAACCTGAGCTTCACCGTCAAGCCCGGTGAGGTGACCGGCTTCCTTGGCCCCAACGGAGCGGGCAAGTCGACGACCATGCGCATGATCGTCGGTCTGGACGCCCCCACCAGGGGCTCGGTCACCGTGGGCGGCCGTTCCTACGCCAGCCAGGCCGCGCCCCTGCACGAGATCGGCACGCTGCTGGAGGCCAAGTCCGTCCACCCCGGGCGCAGCGCGTTCAACCACCTGATGGCGCTCGCGTACACCCACGGTATTCCGCGCCGCCGGGTGGACGAGGTGATCGAGCTGGCGGGACTGACCAGCGTGGCCGGTAAGCGGGTAGGCGCCTTCTCGCTCGGCATGGGACAGCGGCTCGGCATCGCCGCGGCGCTCCTCGGCGACCCTGCGATCGTCATGCTCGACGAACCGGTCAACGGCCTTGACCCCGAGGGCGTGCTGTGGGTGCGCAACCTCCTGCGCCGGCTGGCCGACGAGGGGCGGGCCGTGATGCTCTCCTCGCACCTGATGAGCGAGACCGCGCTGATCGCCGACCACCTCGTGATCATCGGGCGCGGTCGGCTGCTCGCCGACACCACGGTCGACGACTTCACCCGGGAGGCAAGCGGTGGCGGCGTGAAGGTCGTGACCGACGAGGCCGTCAGGCTGCGTTCGCTGCTGGCCGGCCCGGACGTCACGATCAGCTCCTCCTCCGCCGAGGAACTGCTGGTCACCGGGCGTGATGCTCGTGAGATCGGCGCCATCTCCGCGCAGCACGGAATACCGCTGTACGAACTGACCCCGCAGGCCGTGTCCCTGGAGGCGGCGTTCATGGAGCTCACCCGCGACGTCGTCGAGTACCAGAGTGCTCCGGTCGACACGGAACGAAAGGCCGCCTGATGCCTACGACCGCACTCCGCCGTCCAGGAAAGCGCCCACCGGTGTCCGCAGTGCCCGATCCCGACACGCCCTCCGCCCGCAAGAGGTCCTACCAGGTGACCGGCATCCGGGTCCTGCGCTCGGAGTGGGCCAAGTTCTGGTCGCTGCGCTCCAGCTGGATCACCCTGGGCGTCGCCGCCTTCCTGCTCGTCCTTTTCGGGGCGATCGCCAGCTACACCTACAGTCCCGACGCGGTCGCGACCGCAGGGCCACCAGGACCGGGCTCCAGCGGTGACAGCGACGCGGTCAGCCTGGCCCTGAGCGGAGTCTCCTTGGCACAGCTCGCCATCGGCGTCCTCGGGGTACTGCTGGCCGCGGGCGAGTACACCACCGGCATGATCCGCTCCACCCTCGCCGCGGTGCCTCGCCGGCTGCCGGTGCTGTGGTCCAAGGCGGCCGTGATCGGGCCCATCGCCCTGATCCTCACCACCGTCGGTGCGCTGGCCGCGTTCCTGCTGGGCGCCCCGGGCCTGGACGGCGAGAAGATCGCGCTCTCCCTGGGCGACGACGGTGTCCTGCGCAGCCTGGCCGGCGCCGGTGTCTACCTCGGCCTGGTCGCCGTGTTCGGCGTGGCCCTGGGCATGCTGATCCGCTCCTCCGCCGGTGCCATCGCGGCCCTCGTCGGGATCCTACTCGTCCTGCCCGGTCTGGCATCGCTGTTGCCAGACTCCTGGTACGACACGCTCAGCCCCTACTTCCCCAGCAACGCCGGGTCGGCCGTCTACGCCCTGCACGAGTCCTCCGACTCCCTCTCACCGGGCGCGGGGCTCGCGGTCTTCGCCGGCTGGGTGGCGATCACCCTCGTCGGTGCGGCGTTCCGGCTCCGCAAGACCGACGCCTGACCAGGGCGTGAGGACAATGGTGTCCATGAGCGCGGAACGCGCGGCAGCGGCCGCGGACACCGCCCGGGGGGCGGCGCTCCCGCCACCCGGGTTCGACGCCGACTGGGCGCACCCCGTCCTGGGGCACATGTGGCGCGGTCAGCAGGACCGGCAGCGGCTGGACCGCCGCCATCCGTGGCTGTTCGACACGGCGGTGGTACTGGCCGTTGTCCTGATCGGCCTGCCCGACCTGCTCTCCGGGGTCAGCCACGGCCCCTTCGGAGAGGCGGTGCGCCGTAATGAGGTGCCGGACGGCCTCCTGTACCTCTTCACCGCGGGGCTCGTCGTGCCGCTGTGGTGGCGGCGCAGGGCCCCGGCCGTGACCTTTTTCGTGATCGCGTCCGTGTCGCTCGTCCAGTGGTCCTTCGGGGTGTGGCAGCAAGCCGGTGTCAGCACGCTCGTCGCGCTGTATTCCCTGGCCCTGCACGGCTCGTTGCGGGCGCTGGGCTGGGCAGCGGCGGTGACGGTCGCCGAGACGACGGTGGCGGTCTGCTTCCTGGTGGACATCGGGAACCCGGTGCGCGGCCTGTTCTTCCTGCTGGGAACGGCGACGGCGGCCGTGGCCGTCGGGCTGACCCTGCGGATCCGCCGGATGTATCTGGCGGCGTTGGAGGACCGCGCCCAGCGTCTGGAGGTCGAACGCGACCAGCGCGTCCGGCTCACCGCCGCCGCCGAACGCGCCCGGGTCGCCCGCGAGATGCACGACATCGTCGGCCACAACCTCTCGGTCATGGTCACGGTCGCCGACGGTGCCGCGACCCTCGCCGCCAACCGGAACGAGCAGTCCACCGAGGCCCTGCGCGTCCTCGGTGACACCGGCCGACAGGCCATGAGTGAACTGCGCCGCATGCTGGGCGTGCTGCGCGAGGAACAGGACGACGAACGGCTGCTCGGCCCGCAGCCCGGCATCCGGGATCTGGACGCCCTGCTGGCGCGGGTCCGTGCGGCGGGAGTGGCGGTGACCTACCGGACCGTGGGCGATCTCGACGGCCTGGGCGACGGGGTGCAGCTCACCGTGTACCGGGTGGTTCAGGAATCGCTGACCAACGCCCTCAAGCACGCCGGGACCGGCACGTCCGCCGACGTCACCCTCGCCGCGGAGGGGAGCGAGGTACGGATCCGGGTCACCGACACCGGCATCCCGCCCGGGGCACTCCCGCGGGCGGAGCCGACGACGGAGGAGGACGACCCCGGCCACGGGCTGGTCGGCATCCGCCAGCGGGCCGCCATGTACGGCGGGACCGTCACCATGGGACCGCGCGACACCGGCCACGGCTGGCTCGTGGACGTCGTGCTCGACGTACCGCCGGGAGAGCGCCTGTCATGACCACCGTCCTCATCGCCGACGACCAGCCCCTCCAGCGCATGGGCGTCCGCATGCTCCTGCAAGGCACGCCGGGTCTGGAACCGGTCGGCGAGGCCGAACACGGCGCCGAGGCCGTCCGCATGGCCGCCGAACTCCGCCCCGATGTCGTCCTCATGGACGTCCGGATGCCCGGCGTGGACGGCATCGAGGCCACCCGCCGCATCGTCGCGTCCGGCGGCCGCACCCGCGTCCTCATCGTGACCACCTTCGACCTGGACGAGTACGCCTACGAGGGGCTGCGGGCCGGCGCCAGCGGCTTCCTGCTCAAGGACGCCCGCCCCGAGGAACTCGTCGCCGGCATTCACGCGGTCGCGACCGGCGATGCCGTCGTGGCCCCCCGCCTGACCCGGCGCCTGCTCGACGCCTACGCCCACCAGGTCCTCGCCCCGGCCCACGCCCCCGAGCCTCGGGATCCGCGCCTGCGAGCCCTCAGCGACCGCGAACAAGAGGTACTGGTCGCCATCGGCAACGGCTGGACCAACACGGAGATCGCCGAGCGGCTCGTGCTCAGCGAGTCCACGGTGAAGAAGCACGTCGGACGGGTCCTGGCCAAGCTCGGCGCCCGTGACCGGATCCAGGCCGTGATCATGGCCTACGACGTCGGGCTGGTCCGGGCGAAGCCCCGGTAGCCGTTCACGTACGAGCCCTTGCCTGAGCCATGACCGGGGTGGCTCCCATCGCCACCAGAGAGGAGACAGACACGGTCTCCGTACCCCCTCAGGAGGGGTCCGCCGTCCCCGTCGCGAGCAGGCCGTTGACCACCAGGGCCGCCAACGACTCCGCCGTGGCCGTGAGTTGCTCCGGCGAGGCGGATTCCGGCCTGCCGAGGCGCCTTGCCAGCGGGGTGTCGACCATGCCCGAGACGGGCGGGACGACGGCGAAGAACAGCACGTCCATCGGGACGGGTGCCATACGCCCGGCGGCCACGAGCCGCTCGATGCTGGGGGTCATGAGCCGCAGGGTCGGAGTGATGTAGCGCTCGTACAGGTAGTCCAGCCGGTCGGTGTCCTGGGAGAACTCGACGACGACGACCCGTCCGATCAGGGGGGTGTCCACGGCGGACCGGTAGAAGCCGGTGATGACTCGCCGCAGGTACTCGGCGTCGTCGACCGATGCGTCCACCCGGGGCAGGCTCTCCAGCTGAGCCCCCATGGCGGCGTCCATCACCGCCCGCCAGAACGCGGCCTTGGACCCGTACCGGTCGTTGATGAAGTTGTGGCTCACGCCCAGACGGCGGGCCAACTCGCGCGCGGAGGCGCGGTCGTACCCGAGCTCCGCGAAGGCCTCCAAGCCGCGCAGCAGGATGTTCTCCTCGTCGGGCACCGCGGGAGTGTCCGCGCCGGGGCGTCCCGGGCGTCGAGTGGATTCGTCTCGTGCGCCCACCGATGCCTCCGATTCCTTCTGTGACCCTGACCCGGACTGTGAAAGGCCATCTTAGGAGGCCTCGGATGATTACTTGACATCTGTCAGGTTATCTTTAATCTGACAGATGTCAGGATGTGTGTCGGCCCAGTGCGCCGAGCACGTAGTGCACTCCCCTCGCCCACGCTTCGGAGTTCTCGCCATGCCCAGGACGCCCACCGACACGGCCGCCGGTCCGGCCGTCACCGCCTTGCCGTCAGGCCATCCGTCCCACCGCCGCCGCTGGTGGATCCTCGCCGTCATCGGCGTCGCCCAGCTGATGGTCGTGCTGGACGCGACGATCGTGAACATCGCTCTGCCGTCCGCCCAGAAAGACCTGGGATTCTCCGACGGGGACCGGCAGTGGGTCGTCACCGCCTACGCGCTCGCCTTCGGCAGCCTTCTGCTGCTCGGCGGTCGGATAGCCGACCTCTTCGGCCGCAAGATGACCTTCCTGGTCGGCCTTGTGGGCTTCGCCGGTGCCTCCGCACTCGGCGGGGCCGCGAGCAGCTTCGAGATGCTCATCGTCGCCCGGGCCGCGCAGGGTCTGTTCGGCGCGCTGCTCGCCCCGGCCGCCCTGTCCCTGCTGACCACGACCTTCACCGACGCCAAGGAACGAGCCAAGGCCTTCGGCGTCTACGGTGCCATCGCCGGTGCGGGCGGTGCCATCGGGCTGCTCCTCGGCGGCGTGCTGACCGAGTACCTCGACTGGCGCTGGACCCTCTACGTCAACCTCGCCTTCGCAGGGGTCGCCTTCGTCGGCGGTGCGCTGCTGCTCCAGCGTGCCCGGCGCGACAAGAGCGTGACGATCGACATCCCTGGTGCCGTTCTGGTCTCCGGCGGTCTGTTCTGCCTGGTCTACGGCCTCTCCAACGCCGAGAGCCACGACTGGGACTCCTCGGCCACCTGGGGCTTCCTGCTCGCCGGAGCCGTGCTGCTCGCCGCATTCACCTGGTGGCAGACACGCTCGGCCCACCCGCTGCTGCCGCTGCGGATCCTGCTCGACCGCAACCGGGGCGCCTCGTTCATCTCCGTGCTCATCATCGGCGCCGGCATGTTCGGTGTCTTCCTCTTCCTCACCTACTACCTGCAGCAGAGCCTGGCCTACACCCCCGTCGAGACCGGGCTGGCCTTCCTGCCGATGGTCGCCGGGCTCATGCTCGCCTCCACCCTCGCCTCCACCGCTCTGATCCCCCGGTTCGGGCCCAAGCCGGTGGTGCCGCTGGGGATGGGTATGGCCGCGGCCGGCATGGCCTGGCTCACCGCGCTGGATCTGGGCAGCGGCTACGCCACGGACGTCCTGCCCCCGCTGGTCGTGGCGGGCCTCGGTCTCGGTCTGGTGATGGCCCCGTCCATGAGCCTGGCCACGGCAGGCGTGGGCGCGGAGGACGCCGGTGTCGCCTCGGCCGCCGTCAACACCATGCAGCAAGTGGGCGGCTCCCTCGGTACCGCCCTGCTGAACACCCTCTCCACCAGCGCCGCCACGGACTATCTGGCCGGCAGGAACCCCAAGGACCCCGCTGTCGTCGCCCAGGCCGGTCTGGAGGCCTACTCCACTGCCTACGGGTGGTCGGCCGCGTTCTTCGTGGCGGGGCTGGTTGTCAGCGTGCTGCTGTACCGGCGTGGGGCGCCCGAGGTGGACGCGGATGCCGCACCCGTGGTGCACATGTGAGGTCCCCTCACCCGTGGGGAGCGCGGCCGGGCCTCGTCGGCGAGGGCCGGTGGGAGTCCGGCGGGCCGACGCCGGCCGGACCGGTGAGCGACAGGACGGGCCGGCGCCAGGGCGCGCGTGTCATGCGGGGCGTCGAGAAGGACGACGGCGGCCTCGACGATCCGTTCCTGACGCAGAGCATCGCGGGTCGTGCCTGCCGTCGCCGTCGTGGGCCTGTTCACGTCACCCTCTGCTGTGTGCGGCGGCGGATCCGAGGGCTGGGGACGGCGGCCGTCGTGCCGGCGAGGACGGAGTGCCGTGCCCGCCCGGCACGCGGTTCCTGCTTTGAGCCTGTCGAGGGTGTCAGGCCTGAGGGCCTGCGGGCCCGATGCTGCGCAGCAGCCGCTCTCCGGACTCGCGGAGCCGGTCTTTGACGTCGTCGAGTCGCGACGTGAGCAGGGCGTGATCGCGTTTGCGCCAGGTGCCGGCGACCATCACCGCTTCGATGTTGGCGATGTCGGCGTGCAGGACCGTGGCGACCGGGTCGTGTGCCGGCCACAGGTTGAACGCCCGGGCGTCGACGGCGACCAGGTCGGCTTGCATGCCCACCTCGATCCGGCCCACCCGGTCGGCCAGGCCCAGCGCCTTTGCCCCTTCGACCGTGGCCCAGGCCAGTGCCTGTTTGGAGGTGACCGAAGCGGTGTCGGCGTGCATGCCGGTCTCCTGTCGGTGTCGGGCGTGATCCAGGCCGCGCTGGTGGGCCAGGGCGATGCGGGCTGCGGTGAGGAGCTTGCCGGGAACGGCGGTGTCGATGTCGGTGCCCAGGGAGGGCGCCGCGTGCAGGCGCAGCAGGGACCCGGTGATGGGTGTGCCGTGTCCTTGGCCCAGTTCGTTCTCCGGGGTGGTGGTGAAGGTGACGCCCGCTTCGAGAAGCGTCTTGAGCCAGTCGGCGGGCAGGTCGGTCCCGTGCACGACGTTGGTCAGAGGGCTGAACAGTCCGGCGGCGCGCACGGCTTCCCAGCCGGGTGCGGGTTCTCCGCCGCTCTGGTGCAGGGAAACGACGAGGCCGCGTTCCGAGCCGGCTCGGAAATCGGCCACCGCCGTCTCGGGCGAGGAGTACTGCGGCCCCTGGAGGGCCATGCCCAGGGTGACGAGGGCGTGGTCGCGGACGGGGCCGTCGAGAAGCCGGTCGATCTCGGTGAGGGGGTGGGGGGTGGCCGGGGCACGGTAGGGCGTGCCGTGCAGGAAGACGGCGCGGATCCCTGCCTGGGCCAGGCCTTCGACGGCGGCGTCGGCGTGTTCGGGCGACAGGGCGTTGTGACACCAGTCGCCAAGGGTGGTCGTACCGCAGTTGAGCTGGTTCAGTGCGCCGGCGAGATTGCCGATGTGCATGTCGGCCGGGGTGTAGTGCCCGAC
This sequence comes from Streptomyces sp. NBC_00637, assembly GCF_045161545.1. Lineage (NCBI taxonomy): Bacteria > Bacillati > Actinomycetota > Actinomycetes > Kitasatosporales > Streptomycetaceae > Streptomyces > Streptomyces sp. NBC_00637. The sequence goes on from NZ_CP109046.1 coordinate 8,294,154, forward strand.
GCACTCGCCGTGGAGGTGGGTGAGGTACTCCATCAGTGTCCAGTCGGCGCCCACGGAGCGCAGCGCGGTCTGCCAGGTGTGCAGGTGGGCGTTGACCAGGCCGGGGATGACGATGCGGCCGGAGAAGTCGACGATTTCGGTGTCGGGCGCCTCGATGTTCTCGCCGACGGCGGCGATACGGTCACCGTCGACGAGGACATCGGCGTGCTCGGCGTCCGGACGGCCCGGCACCATCGTGATGACCTGCGCCCCGCGCAGCAGTACGCGGCTCATGCGATGAACCGCCGGCCGGGGGAGGTGTGGCTCTGCTGGGACATGGTGCGGCTCCTTGCTTATGGCGTCATTGCCCGCGCGGCGGATTGTGTGGTGGTGAGGAAGTCCCGGGTGGCGATGTGCCCGATGTAGCCGTCGGGACGGATCAGCACCAGCGTGTCGCCGTCCAGGCCGTAAGCGTCCTTCAGCGCGTTCTCAGGGTCGGAAAGGGTGAGGTGTTCGGCGGCACGCGCCCCGACCGCCAGCCGCTTCAGCTGAGCGCCGACTGTCGGCCAGGGGAGCACCGCGAGGTCGCGGGCGGCACCCGCGCCGTAGGCGATGGCGGTGAAATGAGGCCCGCGGCAGACGTCGAACAGCCGGGTCCCGGTGCCGTCGGCGCGGAGAAGCCGGGCGTCCGGGGCGCGGTCACCGCCGCGCAGCGTCGAGGTACGCATGCCGTCGGCGGGAGCGAGCGGACCGCCGTAGTAGGTCAGGGCGAGTTGCTGCTCGTCCTTGCCTCGTCTCATGCTCGACGGGTCGAGCTTGGCGATGCCGCCCCACTTCTCCGTGGAAAGGCCCAGGACCCCGGCGGCGATCGGCTGCCGTTCCGCCTGGTAGGTGTCCAGCAGTGCCGCGCTCGCCCCGGCGAGGGTCTGACTGATTTTCCAGCCTAGGTTGTAGCCGTCCTGGATGCCGGTGTTCAGGCCCTGGGCACCGGCCGGGGTGTGGACGTGGGCGGCGTCGCCGACAAGGAAGACTCGTCCTCGGCCATAGTTCTCCGCCAGGCGGATGTTCGGTCGGAACACCGACGTCCAGTGGATGTCGTGCAGCTGAATGCGCCGGTCGCGGGTGTGGGAGCGGATCCGCTGGAGGATGTCGTCCTTGTCCGAGGGCGCTTCCTCGTCGGGCCCGAGGCTGATCATCCACTGGAACATGTCGCTGCCGGGGAGCGGACAGGCGCCGACGCGCTTGCCGCCGCGGCCGGGCCACATGTGCCACCGGTTGCGGGCCAGCCCGGTCACGGTGGCATCGACGATGAGCATCCGGTCGCTCTCGTGCGTCGTCCCGACGAAACCGATGCCGAGTTGCTTGCGCACCGCGCTGGAACCGCCGTCAGCGCCTACGACGTACCGGGCGACGATCTCCTCGGCGCCGTCCGCGCCCGCCACCTTGGCGACCACCGTGTCCTCGTCCTGAGTCAGCTCGGTCAGTTCCCTGCCGAACTCGATCTCACGGCCGAGTTCGCCGAGCCGGGCGTGCAGTGCGCGGTCCGTGCGGAACTGAGGGATCAGCCAGGTGTTCGGGTAGGGGACGTCCGGGGTCGCGTCCCTGTGGGTGAACATCTTCCAGGGCACGGCGAGGGGGCCCGCATGGATCCCGAGCTTGGGATAGGTGCTGCCGCCGGCCAGCACTTCGTCCAGGGCACCGAGGTCTTCGAGGACTTCGAGGCTGCGGGGCTGGACGCCCTTGGCGCGGGACCCCTCGAAGGCATGGGGAGACCTGTCGATGATCCGTACGTCGAGTCCCCGCCGTACGAGGTCGATCGCCACGGCGGAGCCCGAAGGGCCCGCACCGATGACCAGTACGTCGATGACCTGCTGCGGGTTGTTCATGAGTCGAGCCTTTCGGCGGGTGCGGCCACGAACGGGACGATCTGATCGGCGACGTGGCGCGGGCGTTCGAATGGGGCCATGTGCCCACAGTGGGGAATGACATGACGATGCCGGGGCTTCAGCAGGGCGCGAGCCGTGTCGAGGTGGCTCAGGGGCGTGACGTCGTCCTCGGCGCCCCACAGGAGCAGCGTGGGAATGCCCAGTGCGCCCGTCTGCCGGAAGAGGTCGTCACGGCCGGAGACCGGCAGGTGTTGCAGCGTGTCGAAGACCGCGTACAGCGAACCCTCGAAGCGAAAGGTGTCGAGGACCATGTCCGTCAGTTTCGCGCCGAGTTCGGGGTCGCGGACGTTGTGGCCGAGGTGCTCCTGGAGTATCCGGCGGCCGCGCCGCCGGGCGACGATACCGGCCAGCAGATCGTTGCGCAGTATCCGGTGAGGGGAGGCCGGCCGCGGTTTCGCGAGACCGGCGGGGCCGACGATGGTCAGGGTGGACACCGACGAGCGGTGCCGGGCGGCGTAGGTCATGGCGACGAGCGCGCCCATGGAGGTGCCCACGAGATGCAGCGGGCGCGTGGTCAGGCCGAGCCGTTCGGTCAGCTCGGTCAGCTGCCGCGCGAAGAGGGTTTCGTCGTATCGCGCCCGCACCCGGTCCGAGTAGCCGCGGCCGTACGCGCTGCAGGTCAGAGTCCGCAGCCCGCGGGCGTTGAGCTCGGTGACGAGGCCGTCCCAGTAGAAGAGCGGGATGGTCAGGCCGCCCGCCATCACGACCATCTCGCCGTCCTCGGGGCCCTTCAGTTCGTAGTGCGTGACGCCGTCGGAGAGTTCGACGAAACTGCCGCGCAGGGCTTGCCGCGATTCGGCGGTGAGCTGTCGGTCCTCGCCCTGTGCGACGAAGTACTTCATGGAACGGGCCTCCTTGGCCTCAGTGCGTGGGGGTGTCGGTGGAGGAGCGCAGGAACTCCGCGATGGCGTCCGAGACCCAGTGGGGCTCCTCTTCGGGCAGCAGGTGGCCGCCGCGGGGGTGCACCAGCTCTGCGGCGCCGGGGATGTCACGGGTGAAGTGCTGGCCATCGATGCCCGCGCTGCGCAGTACGAGCGTGGGTGTGGTGATGCGGGGGATCTGCGTGCTGCGGTCGGGCTGGTCCGTGTTGCAGAAGTCGACGAAGGCCGAGCGGTTCCCGGGCAGGTTCATGAGCTGGTGGGCGCGGTCCACCATGGCGTCGTCCACGATCGTCGAGTGCGAGCCGACGTTCGAGCGCAGGCTGCGCTCGATGGCCCCGCGCGGCATCACCCGCCGCAACAGGGGACGCAGTAGTGGGTTGCGTGTCAGGCGCATGCCTGCCGGTATCTCTTTCTGCGGGTATCCGGTGGCATTGACCAGCACCAGGCCGGTCAGCCGCTCCGGGTGGTCCAGCGCGAGGTTCCAGGCGATGTTGCCGCCCAGCGAATTGCCGGCCACCGCGTAGCGCGGCACGCCCAGGGCCTCCAGGAAGTCCGTCACCGTCACGCCATAGGCCGGGATGCGGTAGTCGCGGTCCATGCGAGGGCCTGTCAGGCCGAACCCCGGCAGGTCGGGGCGGATGACGTCGAACGACTCCGACAGCAGGTCCGCCGCTCGGTCGAAGTGCTGGAGCGACGACGCGCTGCCGTGCAGCAGGACGAGTGCCGGGCCGCCGCCGGCGCGTTTGTAGTGGATCCGCAGTCCACCCACCACGACGAACCGGGAATCGGGCTGCGGCTCAGACCAGGTAGTCATAATGGATACACTGTTGCCGATAAGGTGATCGTGTCAAGTGCAAGTCCTCGGAAGTCGCGGCTTCGCGGCCCGCGACGTCGAGCGCCCGCTTCGGGGGCGCCTCGCCGGCGTGGCGTCCGGAGCCGTGTGCGACGCCCGTCCCGGCATGTCCTCGGGCTGGGTCGGTCGGCGGTCGACCGGCATGTTCGGCGGCTCGAGGTCGCCGCCGGGGGCGGCAGTCCGCCCGCGGTGGCTCTGACGATCGTGAAAGGCGTAGGCGCCCGCAGTCTGCCGGAAGGCGTCTGGTGCCCGAGGTGACAGCGAGCTCACCGCCGACCTCGTGGTGACCTGGGAGGGGGAGCACCGAGTACGGACGGGCCGGCCGGCAACGGGCCTCGCCGATCGGACGGGCGTCGGCAGCGACCACACCTGCGCCACCGTGGAGCCGGGTGTGTGCGCCACCGGTGACGGCAGCCCCTGCGCGCCGACGAGACGAGGCTCGGGGAGGGAGGTGATCGTCCGCAGCACGGAGTGGGTCACGGCACGCGGCCCGATCTCACGTGATGCCGGGCGTGCAACTCTCCTTCACACCGATCGTCCCGAGCTTCACCGTGGCCGGGACGTGCCGTTCCCCGGAAGCCGAGCGCCCGGCGACGGATGCGGCCGGCCGCTTTCGAGAGTTTCAGTCAGTGCCGCCGCGCGAGGCCGAGACGGCACGGTCCAGGGTTGCGCGATCGGCCCAGTTGCCATGGAAGCCGAAGGGAACGCGACTCGGGAGCTTGACCCTTGCCAGAGGAGTACGGCGCAGGTCGGCGGCATCATGGACGAGCAACTCGGACAACCCGGTGAGGCGGTTCCACCACAGGGTCAGCAGGTAACCATCATCCTCCGAGGTGGCGTTCTGGCGGGCCACGAAGACGGGTTCACCAGGGCTGGTCAGCGCCTCAGGACCCTCGATCACGGTCGTGGCGTCGCGCAGGAAGTCGTGCTTGGCCAGGCCGTCGCTCATGGTGTCCTCGGCCAACGCGCGCGTGGTGACGAAGTAGCCGTAGCGGTGCTCCCGGCCGGTGTACGCGTCGTTGATCCGCGGGAACTCACCGGCGACACCGCTGGTCATCTCCTCCGTTGCCGAGCCGCTGGCCAGGTCGACGCGCCAGCGGTGAGGCAGGGACGGCGGGAACCAGGAGTGGGAGGTGACGGGGGTGTCGAGGCGGTCGGCAGGAGTGCCCAGGCGGGTGATGCGGTGCCCGTCGACGATGACCTGCCCATTGCACTCGTAGGCGTTGTAGAAGTGGGTGTTGGCCCAGTGGCCGCCCACCTCGTGCCAGGTGGCGGTGTGGGTGCGGCGGTCCATCAGCACGATCTGTACGCCGTGGGGGAGCGATGCCTCGTCCCATACGACTCCCGGCTTTCCCTGCATGATGTGGTCCAGCCGGAACTGTGCCGGGGTGACGAAGAAGATCGCGTAGTTCTCGCTGACGGCGAAGTCGTGCATCAGCACGGGCACTTCGATGTCGAGGCTGTGGCTTTCCACGACCTGCCCGGTCTTCACGTCCGCCCGGTACCAGGTGATGACCGGCCCGGTCGCGGCGAAAAAGAGCATGTCGCCGCTGTCGGGGTCGATCTTGTAGTGCGCGGTGCACAGTACGTCGATGCCGCCGTGGAAATCGTGGCTGCCGTACGTCTCCAGGGTCTCGGGGTGCATCGCGTACGGCAGACCGCCCTCGTAATAGACGAGCAGGTGGTCACCGAAGACACCGACGTTGGTGTTCGCCACGTTCTTCGCGGGTGGAGCGCCCTGGGGGAGCGGACCGGGGGTGCCGCCGTTGGCGAATCCGCTGTAGACGGCCTTGCCCTGCTCGACCTCGAACTTCATGGAATCGGTCATCACCCAGCGGGTGCGGAACGCGGCCCGGCCCTCGCGCAGATAGATTCCGCACACCATGCCGTCGCCCTCCCACCAGTGATAGCGGCCGGGATCGCGAGGCGGGAAACGGGGATTGGACGAGACCCGGAACAGAGCCCCAGCGAGGTCGGCCGGGATCTCCCCGTCCACCTCCAAGTCGTAGGCCTCGGTCTCCTCCGTCCAGGGGGTGAAGGGGCCGTCGAGGAACTTGTTGTGGTGCGCCCAACCGGCGGCGTCCTGTGCGAGCCGTGGGACCGACGGCGGGAGCACGGCACGCGGCGCGATCGTCATCGGGTCGGGTGGGACCAGGCCCGGGCCGGAGGTGCCTGAGGTCATCGGAGTGCTCCAGGTGCGGGTGGGAGAGTTGATCAGCGGGAGCGGGAGCGGCCCTTGCCGGGCCGCCTTGTCCGGGAGGCCATGGTCAGAACGGGTAGCAGGGGATCTCCCGGCGGACGGTGACCCACTGCTGCTCGGTGAAGGCCTCGAGGTTGGCGGCGGCGCCTCCGTGGCGGGAGCCGTTGCCCGAGTCGCCGACGCCGCCGAACGGGATGGTCGATTCGTCGTTCACGGTCTGGTCGTTGATGTGTACAAGGCCGGTCGGGATGCGGTCGGCCAGCGCCAAGCCCTTGGCCACATCGCGGGTCAGGATGCCGAGCGAGAGCCCGTACTCGCTGTCGGAGGCCAGCCGAGCGGCCTCGTCGAGATCCTGGAAGGTCACTACGGGCGCGACAGGGCCGAAGATCTCCTCCGCGTAGGCGCGGGCGGTGAGCGGGACGTCGGCCAGGACGGTGGGCCGGTAGAACAGTCCTTCATGGGTACCACCGGCAGCGAGCCGTGCTCCCGCGGTGACACTGTCGGAGACCACGGCATGGGCGGCCCGCAGCTGACCCTCGTCGATCATGGGGCCCATGAGGACCGTGCCCGTCATCGGATCACCCACGGGTGTCGCGTCGGCGTGCTCGGCGAGACGGGCTGTGTACTCGTCGGCGATCGAGGAGTGCACGAGATGACGGCCGGCGGCCATGCAGACCTGCCCGGCGTTGAAGAAGGAGCCGAAAGCGCCCGCGGACACGGCCTTGTCGAGGTCGGCGTCGTCGAGGACGACCAGCGCCGAGTTGCCGCCCAGCTCCAGGTGGACCCGCTTGAGCCGCTGCGCGGCTGCCGCCGCGATGGCCTTCCCCGCCCGGGTGGACCCGGTGAAGGCGATGACGGGCACGCGCGGGTGGTCCACCAGCGCCGCGCCGACGGCGGCGCCACCGGGCAGGACGTGCAGGACGCCCTCGGGAAGCCCTGCCTCCTCGAAGACCCGCGCGATGGTGACACCGCCGCAGATCGCGGTGCGCGGGTCGGGCTTGAGGACGACCGCGTTGCCCAGGGCCAGCGCCGGGGCCACCGCACGCATGGCCAGCAACATCGGCGCGTTGAACGGGGAGATGACACCGACCACGCCCACCGGGCGCCGCCGCGAGAACGACAGACGGTCCTGGGCTGACCGGAGCACTTCACCGTAGGGAGCCGCAGCGAGTGCGGCGGCTTCGTAGCACTCCTCGGCCCCGCCATCGGTCGCCTGAGTGTCCGCGAACGGCCGCGGGGCGCCCGACTCGCGCACGATCCACTCGGCTATCTCCTCCTGGTGCCGCTCGAACAGGGCCGCCGCGCGCCGCAGCACCTGCGCACGCTCCACGTACGGCACCGCCGCCCATGCGCGTTGGGCCTGCTGCGCGTGCGCCACGGCCCGGTCCAGATCGGCGGGAGAGGCTGCGCCCACGCGGCCCAGCGTCTTTCCGGTCGCCGGCTCGGTGGAGTCGTACGGCTCACCCGAGCCCTTGACCCATCCTCCCGAGAAGATCCGCTCCTGCCAGTCGGCTGCATCGAGAAGGGTCATGGTGTTCCGTTCTGCGTAGGTGACATGGGAAGCCACACCGTCAGCGCCGCCCCTCGGTCCCGGAGGCATCGCGCCCGGCACCGCCGATCAGTCGGTCGGAACCCGGCCGCGGCCCGCTCGGGAAGACTGGGATGTCCCGTTGAGTAGGACTCGCATCTTGATTAACAGGACGTTGCCGCTGAATGTCAAGAGGTATGCCGAAGGTGTCGACGACGGGTCGCCGCGCCGGCATGCCCGGGGTGCCGCAGTGCCGTAGTGCCGCAGTGTCGGTTCCGGAGGAGCCCCGGGACGCGGCAAGCCTGCGGCAAGCACAGGTGCATGCATGTGGCGAATCGCGCGATGGCGAAGGTGGGTCAGGGGCCCACGCCTGGATCGAGGCGTCCGACGGCTCCGCCCCGACGCCCTTCTTCCATGCCTGCCAGGAGCGACAGGGTGCCCGGCGCCATGGGATGGCGGCCTGGGACTGCGCCCTGGACGGGGACTCCCCGACGGCGTGCCACGGTCGACGCCTCGGACCGGAGACAACCGCCGGATACCGGGACCGCTGCCGGCGGCCCGGTATACGTCGTGAGCGGAACCCTTCCTTCAGGTACGCCTCGTTCGGCACCGCCCGGGTGTCAGCCCCCGACGGCTGCCAGGCGCTCGCTGATCTCCCGCGCCGTCTCCTGAACCTTCCCGGCCAGCTCCGCCTCCGCCTCGGGGAACACACGAGAGGCCAAGGCCGCGATGCTTACCGCTGCCACCACCTGCTGCTGCTCGTCGCGGACGGGAGCTGCGACACCCATCACGTCCGCGTCGAGTTCGCCACGAGTGACCGAGTAGCCGGCGCGCCGGATGTGGGCCAGTCGCTGCATGAGAGTGTCGACGTCCGTGAGGGTCGCGGGAGTGAAACGGCGCAGGTCTGCTGATTCAAGAAGCCGTCGGGCTTCCTCGTCGGGAATCCAGGCCAGCAGGACGAGTGCCGCGGCACCCGCGTTGAGGGGGAGGGTGCTGCCTCTCTCGTAGGAGATACGCACGGCGCCCGTCCCCGCTTCGGCCCGGTCGACGCACACGACCAGCTCTCCGGTCCGCCTGGTGAGCAGGACCGTCTCGCGCACGTCCTCGGCGAGCGTCGTCATCGCCGGGAGGGCGACTTCGGACAGGCCGTAGCTGCGGCGTGCCAGCCGGGCGATCTCCATGACGCGCAGCCCCAGCCGGAAGCCTCCACCCGGCGCCTCTTCGAGGAAGCGGCTGCTCACGAGGCTCTGGAGGTACCGGTACGCGGTCGAGCGGGCCACGCCGAGTCGCTCGGCCACAGCGGTGCCGGAGACGACGAGGTGAGTGTCGGTGAACATGAGCAGGATGTCCAGGGCCCGGTCGGCCGTGGAGTTACGCTCGCGATAGCTGGTGGACGCTGCTCCTGACATGCGAGACATCGTAACGGGTGTCGGGGGGTCGTGGGCACCAGGCGTCACCATCGGTCCTTGACCACTGTATTGCGCAGTTCGCCGATTCCCTCGACGACCGTGACTAGTTCCTGCCCCGGCTGGAGAAAGATCTTGGGATCGCGGCCGGCACCCACGCCTCCCGGCGTGCCCGTGGCGATCAGGTCGCCGGGCAGCAGCGTGATGATGGTGCTGACGTACGCGATGACCGCGGCGACGTCGAAGAGCAGGTCCGCTGTGTTGGACTTCTGCATCGTGGAGCCGTCCACGAGGCAGCTGATCGTCAGCCCGGACGCACCGCGCGGCAGTTCGTCCGGTGTGACGAGCGAGGGTCCCACGGGGGTGGTGGCCTCGAAGGTCTTGCCGGACAGGAACTCACGGGTGCGATGCTGCCAGTCCCGGACGGTGACGTCGTTGAGGACGGTGTAGCCCGCGACATGCGACAGCGCCTGGTCCGGTGACACGTGACGCGCGCGGTGTCCGATCACCACACCCAGCTCGGCCTCCCAGTCCAGGTCATCGCTCACCGGCGGGATGTGCACGTCGTCGTAGGCTCCGACGAGAGAGCCGTCGTACTTGGCGAACAGTGTCGGATGGGCTGGGGTCGCACGGCCCATCTCCTTGATGTGGGTGGCGTAGTTGAGGCCCAGGCACACGATCTTGTTCGGGTGAGGGACGACGGGAGCGAGGGACGCGGTCGACAGGGAGATGCGGTCGCCGTCCTCGGCGGCCGCGCGTTCAGGCCAGTCGTCGCCGCTCGACAGCAGTTCGCCGATGTCGGAGTAGGGCAGCACAACGAGCTCGTCCCCTTCCTGGCGGGCAGCGGCTGTGCCGCGCTCGTCGTACAGCCGGACGGTGCTGAGCCTCATCGGGGCCCTCCTTGGGTCTTGGCAGCGCTCTTGATGACGGGGTGCGCGACCGGTGCGGGCCGCGGTGGGACGGCCTCGTGGTCGATCTGTGCCGGGCCGTCTGACACGGGAACGGGGACATCGCGCCCTGGACCGGGCGCGAAGCGGCGCAGGCTGTGCGAGACACGCTCTGCTTGGTCGGGTCGGAACACGGCCGCGATCAGCCGGTCGGGGCGTACCAGCACGAAGCGTCCTTCGAGGCCGCCGAACAGGGCCTGGAGCCGGCCGTCGGCGTCGGCTACGGCGGTGCGCCCCGGGCGCTCGTGCGGGTAGCGGTCGCCGAGGACGACGGAGACCCGCTTGCCTGCGGGCAGACCGGCGTGTGCGGCGGTGTTCCAGTCGGCGTCGGTGACGCCCACGCCCAGCAGGCTCCAGCCGCGACCGAGCACATGGTCGAGCCGGGTGACCTGAAGGCGAGGACCGTGCAGGACGGATGGTTGCGGAAGAGCGGTGCCCACCGGCGACCTGTTCTTGCCGTCGAAGGGGACGACGGCGCCCGAGCGGACGCGGGTGTTCGGCCGGTAGCGCATCTCGGTGAGGTACCGGCGCCCCTGCGGGGTGTGCATGGCGGTACGCACCAGCAGATCGCGCAGCCGCGCCCGGCTGCGACTCGTCGTCATGACGATGCGGCCGAGCCGGACCGAGAGGTCGATGACGGCCTGGGCGTGTGGGCGGCGTTCGGTGTCGTAGGTGTCGAGCAGGGTGTCTCCCGCCCGTCCGGCCAGGACGTCGGCGAGCTTCCAGCAGAGGTTGGCCGCGTCTCGCACGCCGGAGTTGAGTCCCTGGCCCGCGAAAGGCGGCATCATGTGGGCGGCGTCGCCCAGAAGAAAGCAGCGTCCGTCGCGCAGGCGGTCGGCCAGCAGGGCGTGGAAGGTGTACGACACGGCGCGCTCGACCTGGTCCGGGTCGATCTCGCGGTACGGTCGCAACAGATCGCGCACCAGTTCGAACGGTGGGGGGTCGCCGGGCAGGCCCTCCCCGGGGTGCAGCAGGAACTCGTAGCGGCACCGACCGTCGCGGCCCGGCACGACGACCGTGGGGCGGCTGGGGTCGCCCAGGTGCATGCCGTAGCGCTGGTCGTGGGGATCTCCCACTGTGTCGGCGACCAGCCACACGTCGGGAAAGCTGCGCCCCCGCATGGGGATGGACAGCAGTTCACGGACGGTGCTGCGTCCGCCGTCGCATCCGAGGACGTACGAGACGTCGAAGTGCTCGACCGGTCCCGTGCCATCACTCGGTCCGACTCCGACCCGTACCCGGTCGGAGTGCTGTTCCAGCGAGAACAGCCGTGTGTGGAAACGGGTTTCGACGTCGGGGCGGCCACGCAACTCCTCAACCAGCACCCGCTCCAGGTCGGGTTGGGCGAAGGGGTTCTTGAACGGGTGCCCGAACCGCTGGTCGCCGAGGCCGCGGGCGTGCACGAGGGGTCGGTTGCCGACGCCGTAGTACTTCGTTCCCGTGCCGGGCACGATGATCGGGTACACCGCCCCGTCGATGCCGGCCGCTTGTAGCGTGCGCAGCGACTCGTCGTCCAGGCTGATCGCCTTGGCGTCGTTGCTCGTTGTCGGATTGCGCTCGACGAGCAGGACGCGTATGCCCAACGAGCCGAGCAAATGGGCGGCCGTGAGCCCCGTCGGACCGGCGCCGACCACGAGTACGTCGGCTTGCACCAAGGTGGCCGAAGCGAGTCTTCGCTCCGGTTCCGGATGCGGTGTCTGGGGATTGCTCATGGGCGGAACTCCATCGATCGGCTGCGTGTGAGGGTGCGGTGGGCTACTGGACCGGCTGGTACGCCCGGCCGCCCTCGGTCAGCAGCCGTTCCACGTCCGCCATCACGTCGGCGGGCTCCTGGTCGAGGTTGAGGGTCTTGCGGAACGGCTGCCGCACGTCGCGCTCCACCCGCAGATACACCTCGTTGCGGTTGCCCTCGGGGTCGAAGAAGTAGATACCGATCGCGTTGCCGTGGGTGACTTCCTGCTGCACCTCGATGCCCTCGGCGCGGAACCGGTGGTGGAACTCGATGACCGCCTCCAGTGAGTCCACCCGCCACGACACCTGATGCGTGAGCTTGGCGCCGTCGTGAGCGGTCCGCCCGCGCTGCAGGACGAACTCGTGGTGCTCCCGCTCAGGGCAGGAGGAGAGGAAGACGATGCCCAACTCCTCGTCCTCGTCGGTCACGGTCAGACCAAGGACCCGCGTGTAGAAGTCGCGCATCGCGTCGAGGTCGTGAACCCAGAAACCGGTGTGGCCGAGACCGGTAATCGCCATGGCGTGTCTCCTTTTTCAGGATCAGAGTTTTGTTTTACAGGACAATAGGTGGATGCTGAGCTAGACGTCAACCGTCGACCGGGGGATGTGCGCGGTGTGTGGCGCTGATGCTGTGGAGGGGTGCGGACTGGGAGGGCGCGTGTCCCGACCCCGCGTCTCTCGCGATCGAGGTGCCAGAAAAGGTCATGTTCAGGACATGCTTGGCGCCGTAGTTCTGTTGATGGCCAGTCTCGACCGGCGGCTCGCGGCGCAGACCGTGGTCCAGGAGGTCGCGGACGCCTGCCTGCCGTTTGACGGACCGAGGTAGTCGGGCCGAGCAACAGGCGGTCCGCCAGGCCGTGCTGGATCACCGGCCCTGTGGAGCGGGGCCGGCCGGGCAGCTAGGGACGCGTAGGGGGTAGGAACACGTCCAGGCTGCCTCGATCGTGTGCGACGAGTCTTCTCTTTGCCCTCACAGGTCGAGCAGCAGCCTGGGACAGGCCGTCCGGGACACGCAGATGAACATGGCGTCGTTGGTTGCCTGCTCGGACGCTTCCAGACGCCTGGCCGCACGCACCCGCTGCAGCAAGGCGACGCTCTACCGACAGTTGTCGGCCGGGCCGAGCTGATCGTCAAGGCGATGCGTCACAACAGCCCGCCGGCGTCAGGGGCGTTGACACCGGGCGCTGCGGGGAGACGTCCCCGGCTGAGCTGTCCGTCGAGGACGACTCCGTCATGGCACGGAACTCCGTGCCGATGGCGGCCTGGCCATGGAGGTACACCACAGTCCTGACCTCGGGCGGGCGTTCCGGGCATTGCTCATCGACCCACCCGGAACAGGCCGAATTCAACCGCTTCGAACGACGCATCACCGCGCCGGAAGCCGCCTGTGATGCCCAGGCCGCTGGAGGTCTGGGGCATGGATTCCTCGTCCGAAGAGGCGACACGGGAATGCGCCGAGAGTCAGCCGAGTCCTCGCTGGGGCCCCTCGGCGCGGTCGGCTGAGTGGTACCGCGGTACCACTCGGGCACCGAAGATTCCCCTCCGGTCCCAGGGTTTTGGCCTGGTGCGCTCCTAGCTTCGAAGAACGACGCCGCGGAGCATCCGCGCCGAGTCCACGTCCGAGGCAGGAGTTGGAATATGTGGCGCAGATGCTCATCGGCGGCTGCTTCGCCCGCACTCTGATCGACCTGATCGACGATCGCCCGCCGACGCGGGCGTTCCCGGCCGAGTATGCCGACGCCGTGCTTTCCCCGCCCTCGGCGTCCGGCTCTCCCCTTCCTCCAGTCCCCGGCAGTAAGCCGCTCTCCAGCCGTACTTGGCGCAACCTCCCCCCTACCTCCAGGGCCTGTGACGGCCCCCATCGTCGTCGGGCCTGCTCGTTGCCCTGAACCATCCACGACTGACCCGGAGCACGTCCCGTGGCTACCTTCCTGTACAAACTCGGCCGATTCGCCTTCCGGCGACGGCACTACATCGTCCTGTTCTGGGCCGCCCTGCTGGCCGCCGCCTGCGTCGCGGCCTTCAACGCGCCCGCCGCAGGCTCATCGTCCTTCTCGATCCCCGGCATCGAGTCCCAGAAGGCCTACGACCTGCTGGCGCAGCGGTCGCCTGGCTCGAGCGCCGACGGAGGGAACGCGAACGTCGTCTTCAAGGCTCCCGCGGGCGAGAAGATGACAGACGCCGACAACAAGGCCCTCGTCGAGCAGACCGTCAAGGACCTCGGCAAGGGGCCCGAGGTCGATTCCGTCACCGACCCGTTCACCCAGCACAACGCGGTGAGCAAGGACGGGACGATCGCCTACGCGCAGGTGAAGTACACCGCCCCGGCCAAGGAACTGAAGGACTCCACCAAGGACTTCCTGGAGAAGACGGTGGAGGAGTCCCGGCACTCCGGGGTGACCGCCGAGATAGGCGGTGACGTGCTCGACGAGTCGCCCGCGACCGGGATCGGAGAGGTCATCGGTGTCGCCGTCGCCGCGGTCGTCCTCGTCGTCACACTGGGCTCGCTCGTCGCGGCCGGACTGCCACTGCTGACCGCCCTCATCGGGGTGGGTATCGGCGTCGCGGGCATCACGGCCCTCGCCAACGCGCTCGACCTCGGCGACACCACCTCCATCCTGGCCATGATGATCGGCCTCGCCGTCGGTATCGACTACGCCCTGTTCATCCTCTCCCGCTACCGGGGTGAACTGGCCGAGGGCCGCGAACGCGAGGACGCGGTCGGACGGGCCACGGGTACGGCGGGCTCGGCAGTGGTCTTCGCCGGGCTGACGGTCGTGATCGCACTCGTCGGGCTCTCGGTCGTCGACGTCCCGGTGCTGACCAAGATGGGTATCGCTGCGGCGTGCACGGTCGTGCTCGCGGTGCTGATCGCCCTCACGATGATCCCCGCGATGATCGGCTACGTGGGCCGGAAGATCCAGCCGACAGGCCGGAAGAGCAAGCGGTCCGTCGGCAGGAAGGCGCGGCAGAACACCGAGGGCAAGCCCAACATGGGCACCCGCTGGGGAAGCTTCGTCGTCCGCCGTCCCGCCGCCGTCCTGGTGCTGGGCGTGGTCGCCCTGGGGGTCATGGCCCTCCCGGTGACCCAGCTGCAGCTCGGGCTGGGCGACGACAGCACGAAGCCGGAGTCCACGACGCAGCGAAAGGCCTACGACCTCCTCTCGGAAGGCTTCGGCCCCGGCTTCAACGGCCCGCTGATGATCGTCGTCGACACGAAGGAGAGCAGTGACCCGAAGGCGGCCGCCGGCACGGTGACCGACGAGATCGAGGGCCTGAAGGACGTCGCGACGGTCACCCCCGCGCTGTTCAACAAGGCCGGCGACACGGCGACGATCACCGTCATCCCGGACTCCAAGCCGTCCTCGACGCAGACCGAGGACCTGGTGCACGCCATCCGTGACAAGGCCGACGGCATCAAGGCCGACACGGACGCCCGGGTGCTGGTCACCGGCACGACTGCGATGAACATCGACTTCTCGCAAAAGCTGACCAACGCGCTGATCCCCTACCTGGCGCTGGTGGTCGGCCTCGCCTTCCTGCTCTTGATGGTGGTCTTCCGCTCGATCCTCGTCCCGCTGAAGGCGGCCCTCGGTTTCCTGCTGTCGGTGCTGGCGGCGCTGGGCGCCGTGGTCGCGGTCTTCCAGTGGGGCTGGCTGGCGGGTCTGCTCGGTGTCGAGGAATCCGGCCCGATCATGTCGTTGGTGCCGATCTTTATGATCGGCGTGATCTTCGGCCTGGCGATGGACTACGAGGTGTTCCTCGTGACCCGGATGCGTGAGGCCTACGTCCACGGTGAGGAGCCCAAGAAGGCGGTGGTGACCGGCTTCAGGCACAGCGCCCGCGTGGTCACGGCCGCCGCGATCATCATGATGGCCGTCTTCGCCGGCTTCATCAGCTCCAGCGAGTCCATGATCAAAATGATGGGCGTCGGGCTGGCGTCCGCGGTCTTCTTCGACGCGTTCATCGTCCGCATGGCCATCGTCCCGGCCGTCCTCACGCTGCTCGGAAAGAGCGCCTGGTGGCTCCCCGGGTGGCTGGACCGCGCCCTGCCCAACGTGGACGTCGAGGGCGAGCGGCTCCGGGCACAGGACCAGCACCAGAGCGGGAACACGCAGGCCCCGTCCACGGACCCGCAGTCGGAGCGGCAGCCGGCGCTGGTGGGCGCCGGTGCCCTGCGGAAGTCGACGGAGGCCGAGCCACAGGCGGCGTACGGCTCCATCGAGAGCGCGCCCGCCCCGGTTCCCGCGACGAGCGGGCCGTCCATCGAGGGTCAGGTGCGCGACGCGGAGGGCACGGGCGTCGACGGCGCCACGATGAAACTCATCTCCTTGACCGGACGTCAACTTGGCCGTACCACCACCCGGCCGGACGGCCGATACTCGATGCCGACGCCGGGCTCCGGTTCGTACGTCCTGACCGCCGCGGCCGACGGCCATCAACCGCGGTCGGCCACCTTGGAGGTGGGCGAGGAGCCGCTGGCGTACGACGTGCTGCTTGCCGGGACCGGCGGGCCGGACGACGCGGGCCTGCCGAGGGCGCGTTGATGGTTGTCACCGATGTGCGCGGAGATGTGCCGGCGACGGTCAGGTCCGTTCCCCAGGTTGCATGCTCCGTCGGCGAACCGGCGGCAGTGACCCCACCGCACGCCACTCGCTGATCGTCGAAAGGCCACTTCACCCGGGGACCGGCCCCCGGGTGAAGTGGCTTACCGCTGCACCTGGCTGCACCACTGGGCGCTATCGGTCGATGCGGCGGAGGTGGGACGGTGCGCTGCTCGGTCATGCCTCCGCCGAAACTGACCGGCTGTCGGATTACCCGGTCGTAATCTCACATCGACGAAGCCGTGCACGAAGACGCTTGGAGGAGGCGAGGCGGACCAACCAGCCAGGTGGCCGACGAGAGGCCTCAGGTGCGGGTTGCTGTCTTGCCGCTCTTCTCCACCTGCTGGGAACGCGTCCTGCACGGTCAGGACCAGGTTCTGCACGGCCAGACCGACGCCGGCGCCGAGCAAGAAGGTGTATCCGCCATCACGTGCTCCAAGATGGAGGGGGGCCGTGGTGGAGGGGCGAGGCAGGGCGAACCGATGAGGCCACGTGGGGGTCAGGGGCCGAGGACGGTCCGCAGCAAGGTCATCACGCTCTCCACTTGCGCCGTAGTGCTGTCCCCCTGGTTCTGGACCCAGGCGCGGATCGCTGTGCCGGCTGGTGACTGCCGGGTCGGTAGGCGCTGTTCGCGGTCATGAGGGAGGGGGTGCGTCGTATGTGTCGGATGGGGACAGCGTGTCGGACGGCACCGACGAGAGCCGCTCCCGTGCCGTGTTGAGGGCGGCGACGATGTCTTGCTCGCGGCCATGAAAGCGAATGGCGGGGATCGGCACGGAGAGCGCCGCCAGCGTGCCGTAGGTGTCCTGGACGGCGATGGCGATGGCACACACGCCGGGAGTGCTCTCCTCCAGATCGAAGGCCGTGCCTGTCCGCCGAACCTGCGTGAGTTCTTCCGCGAGAGCGGCCCGTCGCGTGATCGTGGAGGGGGTGAGCCGAGTCAGTCGTGCCGGGAGCAGGCGCGCGATCTCGGCATCGCTCAACTTCGCGAGGACGGCTTTGCCGTTGGCGGTGCAGTGCAGCGGCAAGGTGCTTCCTACCACCGACACGGCACGCAATGTGTGCTGCCCCTGTATCGAATCGGTGATCCTCAGTCGGCCGGATTCCAGGACCGCGAGGTCGACCGTTTCCTCCAGGGTCTGGGCGAGATGCTCCATCGCCGGCCGGAGGAGGGCGCGAATCTCCGGTCGGCCGGCCTCGGCCAGTCGCACCAATTCGGGACCGATGCGGACGCGACCCGTAGCGGAGGCTGCGACCAGCACGCCCTCGACCTCCAGTGCGGACACCAGCCGGTGAATCGTCGAGCGCGGGAGCCCGGTGCGTTCAGCGAGCTGGGAGAGGCTGAGTCCCTCCCGCTCGCCGGCGAGAGCGCGGAGTACCGCGACAGCCCGCCCGATGATCTTGATTCCGGCTTCGCCACCGTCCTGTGCGGCGGCTTCCTTGTGTGTAGCGTCAGGTGTCACTCGCCCAGTATGCGACTGCCGCGCGGGACAACGGCGTCTCGCGTAGCGGGCACTGCCGGTTGACGGGCTCGGCCTTTTTCGTTCACCTGTTGCGTTCGGGCATGCCCACGTCCTGGCGAACGACGCGGGGATCAGGACCGTACGGCGATCGGTATGTTCTCGTCTCTGTACCGGATGAGCCACCTGTCGAGTGACTGGGGCCGACCGGCGACGGTGCCGCCTCGCCCAAGAGGGCCAGGAGGGTGTGCGCCTGCGGGGCACCCGCGTCGAAGAACTGCTTGGCCGGTGCGCGTGGCACGGCGGTTCCCCGCATCCGGAATTCCTGGCGGCCGAAGCAGAACGGCGCCTCGAACAGCGCCAGGTCGAGAGTGTCCGCGTACGCCCGGCCGCGCGTCACGGCGGGGAGCGTCTCGATCGACTACGGCAGGTTCGGGCGGGGTGGTGTGGTGAACTCGCCGTCACATTTCGGGCCCGGGTGAAACGGTGGTGGCAGCGGGGTGATGTGCCCGGCGTCCGCGACGGTGCCGACGTGCTCCCGAAGGGCGGGGTGGGGACGGCCATCGAGCACGCGCGGCGCCGCACAGAGCGTCAGCGACCGAAGGTAGCCGTCGGCGATCCACACACCGATCAGCGGCATGACGAAGGAGAGGGGCTGGCCTGCGAGGAGGCTCAGCACCACAGCCGCGGTCAGTACCGTGACCGGCGGATAGAGCAGGATGAAAGCCATGGTGGCCCGGGCGGTCTCCGAGCGGGAGGTGGACGTCTCGTTCCGATGGATCGCCGTGCACGCCACGACGAAGATCGCCACGACCGCGCCCGCGCTCAGCGCGGCGTTGAAGCGCAGGTCGACGGAGGCGAGTCCGGTGAGGCCTGACCAGGCGATCAGGTTCGCTCCGATCACGAGGGCGCCCGTCCACACGATGACCCGCCGGCCCGGCTCGCGGTGTCCGTTCTGGCCAGGGGCCAGGACGGGCACGTCGGTGCCGCGCGGCAGTAGCCACAGGCACAGGGCAACGGCGATGATCCCCAGGCCCGCTCCCATGGCAGTGATCAGGCGCCACGCGTTCTCGACCGGCAGCGCGCCCGCCGTGTTCTGGGCGACGAATCCCGCGATGGGTATTCCCAGCGGAACTATGGCGAGTGAACGCCTGGCGCGGGTGGCAGCGTCCGCGCGGGCGCGCCTGCCTTCGGGGGCGGCGTTTCGGCGCGCGGCCCCGATCCTGGTGGCGGAGTCCTTGACGAGACTCAGGGTCAGTGGAAACGCGACGCCTGTGCCGATTCCGGCGAGCATGCTGAGAAGTCCCAGTTGCCAAGGGGCGGTTGCGAGTGCGCAAGCCCCGGACCAGAGCGTGAGCCACAGGAGTGCGGCGAGCGTCGCCTGCCGGAGCCCGAGGCGCCGGGCCAGCGCCACTGCGGCGTGGACGCCTGCCAGAACGCCCAGAAAAGCTGTGCTCCCGATCAGTCCCGCAGCGCTCGGTGACAGGTGCCAGCCGGGCTCGGTCTGCAGGGAATCGAGGAAGTTGGGGAACGCGACGAGCTGGTAACTCTGTGCGGCCAGGAGAAACAGTCCGAGTGGAACCAGACTGCGGCCAACAGGGGGTGTGACGGTGTCGGACGGCATGCCGGCCTCCAGATGGGAAACGGAAGGAAGGGACCAGCGTTGCTGACGAGCATCAGCAGGTCGGGGTCGAAGGAGATGACCACGACGCCCGGGACCAGCCAGGACAGCAGGGCGCGCGGCCGGGCCGACCACCGGCGGATCACCGCCCATCCGACTGCGCCGATGGTGACGCCCAGGACGGTGAAGGTGACGTATGGCCCGGGCTGGAGGGGCTCGAAGTCGTCGGAGGCTCCGGCCGCCCGGGAGACCACGGCGATCAGCGCGTCGGCGATGATCGCGGCCACGGTGCCCGCGATCAGCCATCCCGCGGCGGCGGCCCGGCGGGGCACGGAGCGTAGGGACGGCGCCGGTGCAGGAGTGGCGGAGGAAGGCGTGGTGGGCATGGGAAGAGTCCTTCGGTGACGGGCGGCCGGCCGCTTGGGGCGTGTTCCGCCCGGGCGTCAGGCGGTTTCGCAAGCGGCTGTCCACACCACCCGTCACCTACAGAGCATGTGCGGGTTCACGAGCCGGATCGACTACGGGAACGAGTACTGGGCCGGACCCACCGTGGGGCTGGCCGCAAAGGAAGGGCTCCACACTTCGAGGGGATCGACAGACGCCGGCTGCTCATCGAGCATGTACGCGGACGCCTGCGCTCATCAACCGCGCACGACGTGCAGCACCTTGGCCTCGGTGTAGGACAGCAGGCCGGCCAGTCCGCCCGCCACGCCGAGGCCACTCCACTTGTGCCCGCTGAAAGACACGCCCGGTGCCGGCATGCCGTGCGTGTTGACCCAGGAGGTCCCGCATTCCAGCCGGGCCGCCACCGCCGCGGCCCGCTCCGGGTCCGCGCTCCACACCGAGCCGTCGAGCCCGAAGTGCGTACTGTTGGCCCGGGCCACCGCCTCTTCGACGTCGTCGTACGGGATCACCGGCAGAACGGGCCCGAACTGTTCCTCGTCGACGACGCGCACGCCGTCCTCGAGATCCCTCAGGATGGTCGGCGCGAAGAAGTAGCCGTCACCGTCCAGGCGCCGGCCTCCGGCGACCGCGGTGGCACCGCCGGCCAGCGCGTCCGACACCAGCTCCTGGACCCTGGCGAACTGCGGCGCGGTGGCGAGCGGGCCCATCTGGACGCCGGGGAGCATGCCGTCACCGACTTCGACCGACCGTGCCCGGTCCGCCAGGGCGTCGACCACCTCGGTGTACCGGGCGCGTGGTACGTAGAGACGTTTCAGCGCCATGCAGATCTGCCCGCAGTTGACGAACGCGCCCCAGAACAACTTGTCGGCCATGGCGCCGAGGTCGACGTCGTCGAGGAGGATGCCCGCGTCGTTGCCGCCCAGCTCCAGGGTGATGCGCTTGAGGTCGGGCGCAGCCGACGCCGCCACATGCTTTCCGGTGGCGACCGAACCCGTGAACGTCACCTTGCGGACCAGGGGGTGTTCGGCGAGCTGCGCACCCAGCGGGTCCCGGCCGCTGATGACGTTCAGCACGCCCGGCGGCAGCACGTCACGCAGAACGACTCCGAGTGCGAGCGAGGACAGCGGCGTGAAAGGAGACGGTTTCAGTACCACCGTGTTGCCCGCCAGCAGGGCCGGCGCAAGTTTCATCGCGGCCTGGATCAGCGGGACATTCCACGGAGTGATCGCCGCGACCACGCCCATGGGCTGGTGCAGCACCTCGATGCGCTCCTGGTCGTCGTCCCGGATCACCTCCCGGGGCACGTCGAGGGCGGCCGTGCCCCGCAGGGTCATCGCGGCCACCATCACCTCGAACTGGGCGTCGGCCAGAGGCTTGCCCTGCTCCAGTGTGAGCAAGGTGGCGAGTTCCTCGGCGCTCTCCTCGATGCGTGCGGCCGCGGCCAGCAGCGCGCTGCGGCGAGCGTCCATGTCGTCGCGCCAGAGCGGGAAGGCGTCGGCGGCCGCTTGCACCGCGTCGTCCAGCTGGGCCGGTGAGCAGTCGGGCGCCTGGGCGAACACCCGGCCGGTGGCGGGGTTGTGCACCCCGAAGGTATCGACAGTGTGGACGTCCTTGCCGCCCACTGTCATCGGGTGGCTGTGCTCGGACACGGTGTCTCCTGGAGTGAGGGGCGGCCGGAGCCGTCAGGAAGGTGGGGAACGTGGCGGTGAGATCAGCGAGTACCGCGGACGGAACGGGGTCGGAGTTCCGTCAGGACACGACGTGCATGCGGCAGGGAACGGTGTTGAGCTCGTCCGGTCCGTTCTCGCCCACGACGACGGTGCCGCCGATGTTGACGCGGTGCTGTCCCGTACAGGCGTTGGGTTCGAAAGCGAACGCCATGCCGGGGACGAGTTCCAGGTCGGAGATCGGCTCGACGGTACGGAAGACACGACGGCTGTCCTGGCCGGGGATCTGTTCGGCGTTCAGCGCGATGTGCCCCGCGAAGGCCGCGGGAGTGAGACTGTGCACCAGGGGGGTCATGTTGTAGTGGCCGGCCTTCAGGAGCGGCTCGCTCATGGCCCGGGCGACGTCGAGGAACGCGGCTCCCGGACGCAGGGCCCGGAGGCCGGCGTCGTAGCAGTCACGGGCGACGTCGTGGAGCGTGTGCAGCACCTTCGGTACCGGCTCGACCGCGACGGACATCTGGACCTGTGTCTCGAACCCGCCGTAGCAGGACATGATCTCGGCCTGGACCAGGTCGCCGGGCTGTACCGTCCGGGAGACGCCGCCGGCGTAGGTCCAGTAGGGCGGCGCCCAACCCGGGTCGTCCGCGCCGACACTCATGATGACGTGGGGGTAAGTGGTGGTGCACGAGTTGCGGTGGAGGACCTCCACGGCTGCCGCGTAGATCTCGGCCTCGCGCACACCGGGCCGGATCATCTCCAACATGGTCTGGCAGGCTTCCTCGGCCGCCTGTGCGGCGAAGCGGACCAGTTCCAGTTCCTGTGGCGTCTTGGGCAGCATCGTCTGGGCGAAGTCGAGGGACATGTCCTCGAATTCGGCCTCAGGCAGGTTGTTGAGGACGTAGTCCCACATCATGTGGGTGATGAGGCCCTCCATTTCCCCTGCCGAGCTCCCGGTCATGCCGACCACACCGATACGACTGGACGTCAGTCCCTCTTCGGTGAGGGCCTGGACCACCCCGCGGCCGAACGGACCGACGCGTACATCGTCGATCCAGAAGCGCACATCCCGCATGTTCGCGGCCAGGCGGCGGGTGTAGCGGTGGTGGGTCCAGGTGAGGTGAACGGGGTCGCGTTCGGCGAAGAAGACGACGACGCCGTCGAGAACCTCGTTGGCGAGGTAACCCTCGTACCGTTCGCGGCCCTTGAGCCCGAAGACGAGCAGACAGTCGAGGTCCTTGTCCCGCATGAAGTCACGCGTGCGTTGCCAGCGCAGTTCGCGGGCGGCGAAGGGAAGGACGGGGTACTGTTTCGCGGTCATGCCCCTACCCCCTCGGTCGCCTCGACGAGATCGCTCTCCAGGATCCTCGGATCGGCGCCCGCCGCCTCTGCCACGTCCCGGTAGTACTGCACCCAGTCGGTGCCCTCGGGGACGTGACCGCCGCCGGCCATGAGGCCGCGGGTGAGCTCGGTGTCGTCCAGGGTGGCCGGGAGGTCCCCGGCTGTTGCGTACGCGTCGACGGCCTTCAGGAGGCGCCGGCGCGTCCGGCTGACCATCAGGTCCGAGGCGGACAGGTGCTCGTGGGTTCGGTCCACGACTGGTCCCATGCTTTCAGTGATCATCTTGTCCTGGATCTGGATACCTTGCACTCCGGTGTAGTTGCCCTTCGCCTGGGCGTCCCGGTCGAGGAAATAGTTGTTCTCCTCGGAGGGGGTGAGCCGCCATCTGCCGTACCAGTCCTGGTCGTTGTCGGGCTGGAGCAGGTCCGCCATGCGGACCTTGACACCCGGCAGCTCCCCGACGGTGGAGAGGAACGCCGACCTGCCGTCCACCAGCGCCCGTGGCCGGCTGAGCTGGAAGATCATGGAGTGGGTGTCGTCCATCGGCAGCCAGAACCGCACGACGGGCTCCTCGACCTCGAAGGGGTTCTGGCCGGGGATGGTCCAGGACGGCAGCAGCTGCTGGGTGTAGTGCCAGTAGTCGGGGGCGAAGCTCTCCGGCCTGCGGTGGGCCTCCATGGTCCCCCCGGCCGTGTTGACGACCTTGGTCTCCACTGCCCTGCCACTGGTGACCCACTTGAGGACGAAGTGCTCGCCGACGTCCTCGGGGTCATGGCCGCCGTGGTGGAGGAAGGCGAGATGGGCCGCGTCGATGTCCCCCTCCATGCCCTGGAGCCAGTTGCACTCGCGCAGCCACATCTGGATCTCCAGCTCCTCGTCGTCGGCGACCACGCCGATCACGGGCAGCGGCGGCGGGGTCTCGCGCGACCCCATGTAGATCCAGACGAGGCCGTTGCGTTCCCGCACCGAGTAGGCCTTGGCGCGCACACGGGTGGGCACACGTCCTCCCGCACTGCTCGGAATGTCGGTGACGCGGCCCTCCACGTCGAACATCCAGCCGTGATAGGAGCAGCGCAGCCCGCCGTTCTCGTTGCGGCCGAAGAACAGGGAGGCGCAGCGGTGCGGACAGCGGTGGTCGAAGATGCCCATCCGGCCGTCGCTGTCGCGGAAGCCGACGAGGCGCTCGCCCAGCGCCATCAGGCGGATCGGGGCACCATCGGCCTCGAACTCGGAGGACCGGGCTATCGGCAGCCAGAACTGGCGGAAGAACTCTCCGGTCGGACTGCCGGGGCCGACTTGTGTCAGCTTGGCGAAGGGGTCGGTCATGGAGCGATCCATCTCTGTACGAGGTCGATGGTTCATCCGGATCACCAGGCGCGCGCGGGCCCGACCAGGTTCATCCCGTCCAGCGGATACAGGTCGCTGACCTCTGGGGTTGCCCATCCGAGGTCGACCGGGTGAGTGACCTCGGCGAAGGTCAGGGCTAGCTCGAAGAGGGCCTGCTCCCGCGGGGGCATGTCGTCGAGGGGGAAGGCGTTGAGATGGTTCACCACCGCTTCGATACGGGGGAGCATGGTGGCGCACAGGTCACGCAGCTCCTCGATGTCGGCAGCGACCATCGCCTCCATCCGCTCCTGCGCGTCGCGCAGGCGCCACCGCTCCAGGAAGCGCTCCAGGTCGGCGAATCCTTCGGGAAGTCCGGCTTCTGCGGAGAGCTCCATCACTTGGCTCCGATCAGTTCGTCGATGAGTCCGTAGCGGTGCTGGAGCGCGAACTCCTGCAGGGAGAGGTAGATGTCGCTGATGGCACCCGACTCGAGGCCGCGCTGCACGTCCTCCATGGCGGCCAGGTCCTCCCGGGACACCGTGTACTGCAGGGCCCGGCTGTACGCCTGGGCCAGGCGGTCGCCGGCGTGCCGGGCCTTGCGGCCGTAGACGTCGAAGACGACGCGGGAGTGGTTGCGGTCGATCGGCCAGACCGTGACGGTGCTGTACCAGTGCGAGCCGTTGAGGACGGCCACGTTGGGGAACTGCCACACGATGTCGAAGAACCAGGGGTGGTAGCGGGTGCGGTTCACCGCCGGCGGCAGCATGGAGAAGTCGGTCTCGACCGCCGGTGTCTGCTTGTACCCGAGGTCGTACAGGGCACCCTCGACGGGCGGGCTGACGTAGTCGGGGTTGGACGGGTTGCTGGAGCGGATGTGTCGGTCGTACATGTCGACCACGGGCTTGTGCCGCATCGGGTTGCTCTTGCCGGCCAGCTTCGGCTGGGTGCGCCGGTGCAGGAAGACGGTGTGGTACCCCTCCGAGAAGGCGTCCATGGCGATGTTCCAGTTGGCCCGGACGTCGATGGACCAGCAGCTGACCTTCTCCATCTCGCTGTAGTAGCCGTCGAAGCCCTCGGCGAGCTCCCCCAGCCAGTCGTCGAGCGGCTCGGGGTTGTCGCTGAAGTTGGCGTAGATGAGGCCGTACCGGACCTCGATGCGGATCGGCACCAGCCCGAGGCGGGACTTGTCGACGGAGCGGAACTGCTGCTCGTCCGGAACCGAGCGCAGCTTCCCGTCGCCGGTGTACGACCAGCCGTGGAGCCAGCAGGTGTGCGCGGACGACGTCCCCTCGGCGAATCCGCAGTCCGTCGGGATCACCTTCTTGCCGCGGTGGCGGCACACGTTGTGGAACGCTCGCACCTCCCCGTCCCGGCCCCGCTGGACCAGCACCGAGATGTTGAAGGTGGGCACGTCCAGGACGTAGTAACTCCCCGGCTTCGGCAGGTCGTTGAGGTTTCCGATCAGGAACCATGACGGACGGAAGACCTTCTCGACGACCGCGTCGTGATACTCCTGCGTCAATTTGTCCTTGACGGACACGACGTCACGCAGGCCGGCGAACGGGTTGGGCGGTGACGGGGTCCCGCCGGTGAGTGGGGAAGCAGGGCTGACAGCGGCTTCAGACATATGAACTCCATAAGTTAGGACGCTAGTCCTGTCACATGGGACCGTATGGGAAAGGGAGCCCGCGTGGCAAGAGAGGCGGCCCGGGACACGTTTTCTGCAGGCAGGTTGACTGTGTCTGGCATCCGGACTGCACTCCGGTCCGACTTGACCTCTTCTTGGCGCGGCTATACCGTCCCCATTGTGTCCTAAGAATGCAGATTAAATTCCTGACTATCAGGACACGCTCAGGTACATGGCAAGAGGAGGCGTCCATGTGGGACCCCAGCAACATGTTTCTCAACGGGCCGTACGCACCCTGGCGCGAGGAGGGCGAGGCCTTCGACCTGGAGATCGAGGGCCGGCTCCCCGACGGGCTGAGCGGTGCCCTGTTCCGGGTCGGCCCCAGCCCGCTCCACCGCCCGCAGAATCCGAGCAGGTACCACTGGTTCGACGGCGACGGCATGGTTCACGGCATCTTCCTGCGCGACGGCCGGGCGACCTACCGCAACCGCTACGTGCAGACCGCGGGCCTGAAGGAGGAGATGGAGCTGGGCCGGTCGATCTACGGCGGTTTCATGAACGGCAGGGACACCCCCCTGCCGCCCGGCAAGTTCCCGAACAACCCCGCCAACACGCACGTGCAGCTGTACGGCAGCCGTCTGCTGGCCTTCTGTGAGGGCTACCCTCCGCGCGAGCTGCGACCGGACACCCTGGAGACGGTCAGCGAGCAGTACAACTTCCGCGGCGGACTCGTCGGTCCCCTGACCGCGCACCACAAGGTCGATCCGACGAACGGCGACTTCCTCACCTTCGGCAACATGGACGGCGCGGTCACGTGGTACCGAGCCGACCGCGACGGGAACATCCTCGACCGTCACTCGGTCGACCTGGGGTTCCCCGCCCTCACTCATGACTACGCCGTCACCACCGATTACGCGATCTGGCTGGTCAGCCCGGCGACGGCCCGCTTCGAGCGCATCTTCAGCGGTCAGCCTTCGACGGTCTGGGAGCCGGAGAAGCTAGGCGCATGCCGCTGGGTCGTCCTGCATCGCAGGACAGGCGAGGTGACGACGATAGAAGCCTCCGACGCCTTCTCCACGTCACACTTCCTCAACGCCTACCAGGACGGCACGAAGATCGTCGTCGACGGGCACCGCGTCGGCCAGTTCGGTCCCACCCTGAAGGACCTGGAGTCACCGCCGCCCGGCGGGGACTGGAACTGGTGGTTCAAGGAGATCATCACCACCCCCTGGCGCTGGGAACTCGACCTCGCCACGGGGAAGAGCAGGGACATCGAGGTCACCGATATCCAGGGCGAGTTCCCCAGGATCAACGACCAGCGAACCGGGCTGTCCCACCAGTACGGCTACTACACGACGACACGCGGAGCCGGCGACTGGTTCACCGACGGCCTGGCCAAGCACGACTACCGCACGGGCGAGACGTCGATCCAGACACTCGACGGTGTCCTGACCTCCCCGGGCGAGCCCGTCTTCGTGCCCCGCCCCGGCGCCCAGGCCGAGGACGACGGCTGGCTGCTGTCGGTCTGGTGGGACCCGACCACCGACCGCAGCGAGGTCATCGTCCAGGAAGCCCAGGACTTCACCGGCACGCCCATCGCCCGGATCAAGCTCAACCACCGGGTCCCCATGGGCTTCCACGGCAGCTGGTCCGACGCAGCCGAGCTCGACGCCGCGGTGCGCGGCGCCTGAGTCATCGGTGATCCCTGGTCGGCGGGGTGCCACGGCTCCCCGCCGACCATCGCATGCCCGCACTCGGCCCGGCGACTCGCTCGCAGGGCCATCTGAAGGTTCGGCATGTCGTCCGGCACGCACTTCAGAGGTCGGTATGACTTGATGCCCGACTCTTCGTTTCGTGCGGGACAAGCGGGCAGGTAGCGGCGACGTCGTCGACTACGGCCGATGCCGGGTGAACAAACCTGGCTCGGCCTCGGCCGGGATCCCGCGGCCGGCCGCCCCGGCCCCAGGGGCGGCGGTTGAGCTGCCGGCGGCTTGTTGACCTCGAACCGCCGGAGCATTACTGTCCTTTTTGGCAAGACAGTAGTCCTGTTTTGCAGAAATAGAGTATGGGTCTACGTCGGGCTGCTCGCGGGTCTGACCGGAACGCCGACGAGGCCTGCCCCGTGGAGCTTGGTGTAGTTCCCTTCGGCCGCTGCGGCCTGCGCCAGCTCGTGCGAGGACCCAGGGACGGTCCGGGCCGCGGCGACACGGACGGGCCCCACCAACTCCAAGGTCCTGCACGCCATCCGCGGAGGGTCACCGAGGGAAACCGCGCTTCATCGGAGCTGAGTGTGCATGCCGACTCAACCAGGCGGCTTCGGACACCAGCCACGGCGAGCTGTGAATCCGAGTGCTCATATGCGAACCATCGTTCGCGTCATCCAGTGAATATTGAGAAAGGTTGCCGGCATTGAGCGTCAACGGAAGCTGGGAAATCACCATGAAGACCCCGATGGGAGCCCAGGTGCTTCAGCTGGAACTGCGGTCTGACGGTCAAACGTTGACCGGCACACAGTCGTCCATGGGCGAGACCACCGAGATCCAGGACGGCACGGTCGACGGCGACGAGGCGACGTGGAAGGTCGACGCGACCAAACCGGTGGCCGTGAAAGTGTCGTTCACCGCGAAGGTCGACGGAGACGAGATCTCCGGCCATGCCAAGGCCGGATTCTTTCCCAAAACGTCGTTCAGCGGCCGCCGGGCGGCCGCGTAGCGGCATGCAGCAGTCCGATTGTCGGCCACCGCTACCGCCCGGCCCGTAGCGGTGGCCGACAATCGATTCCGCGCGCGAGCACTGACCGCCTCGGGGTTGATCGTCACTGGACCGATCCCGGCGGTCAGACGAAGGCGGCTGAGGGCAGGAGGGCGAGGAAGCGTCGTTCGCCGGGCCGCGAGGCAGCCGATCCCGACGACGAGAACCACCCACTAACCACCCACTGGGGACCGGCTCGTGACCATGCCGAACGGCGCTTGACAGGCCGGGACTCATCGAGGTCGTGCAGGGCACCGTCGTCCGGATGGACGAGGCGGTACCGGAGTGACAGCCGACAGTGGCAGCTGCTGCTGGGCGTTCACCGGGAGATCCGTGGGAGTTGGCCGAGAGGCGGAATGGCGGCCGTATCGGATTCGTGCCGAGACGAGGACTGGCGTGGTCCGGGATCCGCTGCCGCCTCCAGCCGAGGTTCGCCGCCCTGCCGCGACATCCCCAGAGCAAGGACCGGCAAAACATTCCAGCCACTGGCGGTCAGGCGCCGGGCCCTGGGCTGCGGCGGACCCTGTAGGGCAGCAAGGGGGGTGGAGGCAGCGCCGACCGGGCTGCGCATGCCTGACGCAGCGCTGTGATCCGGCCACGGTTTCCTGACTCTCTGTCAGTTCTCGCATTCCTCTCCCGGGTCTCCCAGTGGAGTGGGTGAGAGTCGGGCTCTGTTCGCGATCAGTCCTGCGCAGCCGCCCCGCATGTCCCGTCTCGCCTGAGGAAGCCATGTCACCCACCCCCCACAGCACGGCTTTCACGCACAGCCCCGACCGGACCGTCGCCTTCCAATGCCTTGGCGGGCCCACCCACGCCGGCTCCGGGACGGCGAGCGTGGAGATCGTCGTGCCCGTCTACAACGAGGAACGCGCTCTGCCGGGCTGCCTGCGTACCCTGCACACACGGCTGACCGAGGGCTTTCCGTTCCCCTGGCGCATCACCGTCGCCGACAACGCCAGCACGGACGGCACGCTGACCGTCGCCCGCCGCCTCGCGGAGGAACTGCCTGGCGTTGACGCCGTGCACCTGGAACGCAAAGGCCGGGGTCTCGCCCTGCGCAGCGTGTGGGGGTGCAGTGACGCGGACATCGTGGCCTACATGGACGTGGACCTGTCCACCGGCCTCGACGGGCTGCTGCCGCTCGTCGCCCCGCTCGCCACGGGGCACTCCGACATCGCGATCGGCAGTCGGCTGGCGCCGGGTGCGCGTACCGTGCGCGGGCCGCGCCGTGAGTTCGTCTCCCGCTGCTACAACGGAATCATCCGGCTCACCCACGGCGTCCGCTTCACCGACGCCCAGTGCGGATTCAAGGCCGCCCGTACGGAGGTGCTGGGCCCTCTGCTGAAGGTGACCCGGGACGACGACTGGTTCTTCGACACCGAACTGCTGCTGCTCGCCGAGCACAACGGGCTGCGCGTCCACGAGGTGCCGGTCGACTGGGTGGAGGACGTCGACACGAGGGTCGACGTGGTGAGCACGGCCACCGATGACCTCAAGGGGCTGTGGCGGATGGCGCGGCTGAAGGCGTCCGGCGCCGCTCGCGTCGAACTGCCCCGCCGCCCCGCACCGGCCGCCGAGCACCCGGACGCCGTCCTGGCGCCGCCCACCGGGCGGGGCGTGCTGTCGTGGGAGATCGGCTGCTTCATCGCGATCGGCATCGTCTCCACCATCGGGCAGGCGCTGCTGTACTGGCTGTTGCGCGGCTGGTGGCAGCCCGCTGCCGCCAGCCTGGTGTCACTGCTGATCCTGACGGTGCTGAACACCGAGGCCAACCGCCGTCTCACCTTCCGGCAGGCCGAAACCCGGCCCGCGCGGGCCCATCTGGGCGCGGGCGCCCTGTTCGTACTCGGCTACCTGGTCACCTCCGGAGCGGTGCTGTGGTTCAAGCACACCGACCCCGGGGCCTCCGCGGCCGCCGAGACCGCCGTCCTGGCCGCCGCGTCCGTCGCGGTCACCGCCGTCCGCTTCGCCGTGCTGCGGCTCGCTGTCTTCCGCCGCAACACCACCGCCTGACCCAAGCCCCGCCACCGAGAATTCTGACGAGAGCTGATTCCCTTCCATGAACGAGTCCCACCGGACCCTGTCCGTCGCGCCGGTGTCCGACGGTCCCTCGGAAACTCCTCCTCGCTCCCTGCCCGCCTGGGCGGCGCCGGCCGCTCTCGGCGCGATCCTGCTCGTCGCAGCCGTGCTGTACGGCTGGGCACTCGGCTCGTTGGGCTGGGGCAACAGCTACTACTCCGCGGCCGTGAAGTCGATGGGGAAGAGCTGGACCTACTTCCTCTTCGGCTCCTACGACCCGGCCGGGGTCGTCACCATCGACAAGCCGCCCGCCGCCCTGTGGCCCCAGGTCATCAACAGCAAGATCTTCGGGCTGCACGGGTGGGCATTGATCCTTCCGCAGGTGATCGAGGGCGTGGCCGCGGTGTTCGTGCTGCATCGCACCGTGCGCCGCTGGGCGGGGGAGCAGGCCGCACTGCCGGCCGCCGTGGTGCTCACCCTCACTCCCATCACCGTGGCCATCAACCGGGACAACAATCCCGACACCCTTCTCGTCCTGCTGCTGGTGTCCGCGGCGTACGCGCTCACCCGTGCCCTGCAGACCGAGGGCCGGGCGGCGACCTGGTGGCTGTGCGCGAGCGGGTTCCTGATCGGGTGCGGGTTCCTCGCCAAGATGCTCGCGGCCTGGATGGTCGTCCCCGCGTTCGCCCTCGCCTGGCTCGTGGGCGGAGGCGGAACATGGGCCGCACGGGTGTGGAGGCTGCTGACCGCGGGTGCCGTGCTGGCAGTGTCCTCACTGTGGTGGGTCGCGATGGTGGCGCTCTGGCCGGGGGACCGGCCCTACATCGGCGGAAGCACGGACGGCTCGGCCTGGGACCTGGTGGTCGGCTACAACGGACTCGGCCGGGTCTTCGGCTCCAGCGACGGCTCGTCGCAGGCCATGGCCGGCATGGGTGGGGGATTCGGCGGCGAGGCGGGTCTCGGCCGGATGTTCAACACCCAGGTCGGCGGACAGATCAGCTGGCTGCTGCCGACCTGTGCCGTAGCCCTGGCACTCGCAGTGGGGTGCACCGTGCTGTGCCGCCGCGGACGACTGGACCGGTCCGGCGTGCTGCCCGCCTCGGGTTGGCTGCTGTGGGGGAGCTGGCTGATCGTGTGCGTGGCCGTGTTCTCCACGCAGAAGGGCATCTTCCACCCGTACTACACCACCCAGTTGGCCCCGGCGATCGCCGCGCTGTGCGGTGGGATGCTGGCCACTTTGATCCGTGTCCACCGGGCCGGCGTGACGTGGGCTCCCTGGGCCGGCGCGGCGGCCGTGGCGGTGACGGCTGGCTGGGCGATGGTTCTCGTCCGCCGTACGCCGGACTGGAACGGGTGGCTGATCTGGCCCGTGCTGCTGATCGGCTGCGCGGCGATCGCACTCCTTCTGTCCCGGCGCGGTGGGAACCTGCTCCTGGCCGGGGCGGCTGCCGCGGTGGTGTCGATGCTCGTGGCGCCGGGGGCGTGGGCGGCCAACGTGTCGGCTTCTTCGGGCTCGTCGAGTCTCATGGGCGGCGCCAACCCGACAGCGGGTCCGGGGGGTTCGCTGTCGGCCTTCGGAATGTCCGGCATACCCGGGCAGGGCTCGTCCGGGGACCAAGGGGCGTCGGGAATGCCTTCCGGGATGCCCTCGGACATGGAGGGTTTCCCCGGCGGGGGTTCCGGCTCGGGGCAGCAGAGCGGGCAGCCGTCGGGTGGGATGCCCTCCGGAATGCCCACCGAAATGCCGTCAGCGATGCCGTCGGGGATGCCCGGTGGTGACCAGGGCGGTCTGCCGAGTGGTGACCAGGGCGGTCTGCCGAGCGGCCTCCCCAGCGGGTTGCCCGGTGCGTCCGGTGGCTCAGGCTCGGCCTCCGGTGGTCTGCCCGCCTTCCCCGGTGGATCAGCGGCGATGTCCGGCGGATTCGGCGGCTCGGCACTCACCGACGACCAGCGCAAGATGCTCGACTACGCCGTGAAGCACTCACCGAAGGCCCGGATCAAGCTCGCTGTGTCAGGCGGCGCCAGCGCCGCCAACGCGTTCCTCCTGAACAGTGACGAGACGGTGATCGGCATGGGCGGCTTCATGGGCGCCGACGACGCGCCCTCGGTCGACCAGCTGAAGCAATGGACCGGGAACGGTGAGCTGCGCTACATCGTTGGATCGGACGACGCCGGCGGTGGAGCGATGACGAGGCCCGGCATGTCGCAGGAGAACGCCACTGACCGCTCGGAGTGGATCTCCAAGAACTGCACCAAGGTCTCGGCGTCGGCGTACGGAGGCAGCAGGACGTCTCAGCAGAAGACGGGCAGTGCGGCGATCTTCGGCGCCTCGGTGCTCTACGACTGCGCCGCTCGGTGACCGGCAACAGAACGGACCGCACAGCACGATGACAGAGCAGCCCGCGGACAGGGCGCGATACAGGCTCCTCGTGGTCGAGGACGAACCCAGCATCCGCACCCTGTTGGAGTCCACGCTCCGGCTCACCGGATACGAGGTGAGCGCCGCGGAGAACGGCCAGTCCGCCCTGGTCGAGATCCAGCGACGGGAGCCGCACCTGGTGCTGCTCGACGTGATGCTCCCCGACCTGGACGGCTTCGAGGTCACACAACGATTGCGGGCGGCCGGGAACGACGTACCCGTGCTGTTCCTCACCGCCCGCATCGACGTCGACGACCGCATCAAGGGGCTGAGCTCCGGCGGCGACGACTATGTCACGAAGCCGTTCCACATCGACGAAGTGCTGCTCCGCATCGAGGCCATCCTGCGCCGCACGGTCGTCCAGGGTTCGGCACCGCTCATCGCGGAGACCGTGCTGCGTTACGCCGACCTCGAGCTCGACGAGAGTGCTCACGAGGTGCACCGCGCCGGGCACTACGTTCCGTTGTCGCCGACCGAGTTCAAGCTGCTCGCCTATCTGCTGGCCAACCCGGGCCGGGTCCTGACCAGGGCCCAGATCCTCGATCACGTGTGGAGCTACGACTTCGCCGGAGATGCCCGGATCGTCGAGACGTACGTGAGGTACGTGCGCAAGAAGGTCGACCGCCTCGGGCCGCCACTCATCCACACGGTGCGCGGCATCGGCTACTGCCTGCGGTTGCCACGCCAGCCGGGTGGGACGGCGGAGCCGTGAGTCGGCTGCTGCCACGAATCCCCGGGTCCCTGCGGCGGCGCCTGATCCTGGGTGCGGCACTGCTGGCGACGGTCGCCGTCGTCGTCTCCCAGCTCATCGGGTTCGTGGTGCTGCGCTCATGGCTGTTGGACCGGGTCGACCAGCAACTGGCGGACTTCCACCCACCCGGACCGGCCTACCTCGAGGCTCTCGAGGAGAACGACCCCGGGGACCGGCCAGGCGTCCTGCCCTCGGACTTCCGTGTCTACTTCTACGACGTCTCCGGTCGGCGGATGGCCATGTCGCTCGGTGCCGACGGCAAGCCGGGCCCACGGATCGGGAATTCGGTGGCGAGGCTCGGTCTGCACGGCGGCCGTCCGGAAACGGTGGAATCCGTCAGCGGCGACGGCCGCTGGAGAGTTCTGCTGAGTTCCGGTCCGGAGGACATGCACGCCGTCGTGGCTCTGCCGCTTGACACCGTCGACGCCACCACGTCCAGCATTCTCTGGCTGAACGCGGTGTTGCTGGTCGTCACCGTCGCCGCCCTGCTCGCGCTGGGCCGCTGGGTGGTACGACTGGGCCTGCTCCCGCTGACTCGTATGGAGCACACCGCCGAGCGCATCGGAGCGGGGCAACTGGATCTGCGACTCCCCGACATCGACGCGCGCACCGAGATCGGCCGGCTCGGCCGGGTGCTGAACTCCATGCTGGAGAGGCTGCAGTCGGCGCTCCGCGAACGGGAGGCATCGGAGGCCCGCATGCGGCGTTTCGTCGCCGACGCCGGTCACGAACTGCGCACTCCGCTCACCGCCATCCAGGGCTACGCACAGCTCGCACTGCGCAGGGAGCGTCTGTCGGCCCATGAGCAGAACGAGGCCCACCAGCTGATCGCCCAGAACGCGGAGCGGATGGGCCTCCTCGTCGACGACCTCCAACTTCTCGCCCAGCTGGACAGGGAACCGTCGTACGACAGGAACCCGGTGGACCTGCTCTCCCTGGCGGCGGACGCCGTGCGGACCGCCGCCCTGCACGGGGCGAGCCATCCGGTCGATCTGGGCCCCCTGTCGGACCCCGCGGGCAATGGCGACCTGGATGTGGTCGAGGTCGTCGGCGACCCTCATCGGCTGAGACAGATCCTCGACAATCTGCTGTCCAACGCCCGCGTCCACACCCCGGCTGGCACTGCGGTCCACGTCAGGGTGGGCGGGACCCGGGTGGCCGTGGACACCTGCGGATCCGACCGCCCGGGGGTCGTTGGCGCGTCACCGCCCTTGCCGGACGGTGCGCCCGTCAGCGTGGTGGAAGTGGCGGACGAAGGGCCTGGGCTCACGGCCCAGGACGCCAAGCACGTCTTCGAGCGCTTCTACCGTGCTGACCCTTCCCGCTCTCGCACCCACGGTGGCAGTGGCCTGGGCCTCTCCATTGCCGCCGCGGTCGCGGAAGGCCACGGTGGCCGCCTCGAACTCGACACCGTGCCGGGCAGGGGATGTACCTTCCGCCTCGTCCTCCCCGCGGGGCGTTCGGACGGGCGATCCAGTGGCGTCTCCGGCTGATCGCCGCCGGTCCGGCCACTGTGCGCCGGCACGCAGGTGGGTGGCGAGGAGGGTGACCCTGAGGTATCCAGGCCCCTGCTCAGTCACTTCGCTCGGGTCGCCGCCCAGCTGTGCGCCCAGCTGCCACCGCTGTGGCGGCCGTCCGCCCGACGAGCAGGACAGCGCTGGTCACCGATGCGTCCTCTGCCTGGTGTCCGCGGGCTCGACGGTGCCCCACGAGGCTGCCCGCCCATCCCAGCAGGAAGGCGGCCGGGACGGAGACCAGAACCGGGGTGCTGTGGTCGAACCAGGCGAAGTCGGCGTTCGGCAAGAAGGCCTGAGAACTGCCTGAGGCGGAAGGCGAGAACACCGCCAGGCCGCCACTCAGGATGATGCCGCCGTACACGGCCCACAGCAGGCCCGTCCGGTTGAAGCGGTCCCAGTAGAACGTGTAGAGCAGAACCGGGGCCACGGTCGACGCGGCCACTGCCGTGGCGAGCTGAGCCAGGAAAGCGGCGGAGCGTCCCTGCGCCAATACGGCGAGCAGGATGCCGAGGACGCCGAAGAGCAGGACGGCTATGCGCGCCACCATCAGTTCATGCGTGGGGTCGGACTGCCTTCGCTGAACGAGATGGCGGTACGTGTCCCGGGCCAGGGCGGCGGCCGCTGCCAGCGTGGCGGCGCCCACGACGGCGAGCACGCTGAGAAAGATCGCACAGGCCAGCGCGGTGAAAAGCAGACGGTTCGTGCCACTTCCCAGCCCGTCGTCCAGACTGCCGGCCACGAGCATCAGCGAGTCGTCCGCATGGGAGTGTCCGGAGAGAATGGTGTCGGCACCGACGCGGGCCGCTGCCCCCATGCCCAGAATGACCACGGTGACACACACGAGCGCGACGACACCGGTCGCGTACCGGACGGAGCGTCGTGCTGTGGCGGTGTCCTTGGCCGCTGAGACGCGGCTGAGGACGTGAGGCATGCAGACGCCGCCCAGGACGGTCATGACCTGGCCCGCGGCGATGTCCAGACGTGGTGTCGGTCCGACGTTGAGGAGGCCACCGGTACTCAGGTACCGGCCGGGACGGGTGCTGTGCGCGTCCGCGGCGCTGAGCAGGGATCCGACATCTCCGTGGAAGAGGCGGAGCACGGCGAGGGACGCGAAGATCATGGCCGCGAGCGTGACGGCAGCGGCGATCACCTGTATGACGGTGAGCCCCTTGGCGCCGCTGAGCATGCCGCAGGTGACCACCAGGCCTCCGATGAGCACGGTGCACATCTGCTGCACCCCGATGCCGGAGAACCCGAGGAGTGCCGCGGTGACGTTTCCGGCGGCCATGAGCTGAGCCACGAGGTACGGAGCGGTGACCGCGAGGGTGGCGGCCGCCGCGGCCACCCGGGGCGCGGTGCCCGGCGCCCGGAGCGAGAAGAGGTCGCCGAGTGTGAGGGAGCCGCTGAGCTGCAGAGGGCGTGCCAGCAGGAGGAGGACACCCATCGACAGAAGCACGCCGGTCGCGGCCGTGATGCCGTCGAAGCCGACGGTTGCCACCACACCGGTCACGCTGAGCAGCAAAGATGTGGAGACGTAGCATCCCGCCAAGGCCAGGCCGTTCTTCCATGCCGAACCCTGCCGGTCACCGATGTAGAACTCGGACGGAGAGTCTCCGCGCAGGCCCGCGAAGACCGAGCCGAAGAGGGCGAGGACCATGAAGAGCATGAAGGAGCTGAGGACCAAGGCGTAAGGATCATCGGCCGTCGCCGCGAGGAAGGTGCTGCTGTGCTTCATCTGAACCCTCCGATCTGGTGGACGGGCACGGCGGTTGCGATCGCCTCGGCGGTTGCGTGCTGCAGCGGATCCAGCAGCCGGGCACTGCGACGGTCGAAGCGGCGGGCCGTTGCCAGCAGGGCCACTGCCTGGAGCAGATACAGCGACAGGCCCGCGGTCATGTCGGTGCTGAACAGTCGCACGGCGAGCAGATCGCCAGGGAGCGCGATCAGGGTGACCGCGGTGCCGAAGCACAGGGCGTTGGGTACGAGGTAAGCCAAGTCCACCTGTACTGCCTGTCGACGTGCTTGAGACAGCGGCGACGGGGCGGGGTGATCGGGGAACCTGTGGTGCTTCGGTGGCCGAGCTGAGAGTCGCATCGCTACCTTCACGTGCTGGTCGGGTGTGGGTCGGACGGCGGCCGCTCTGGGAGCCGACCCCGAGCCGCAGGGCAGCTCTTGGACAACGGGCAGCGGCTTCTGGCGTCCGGACATGAGGAAGGCTGTCGTCGTCGAGCGGCCGGGGTGGCGGCAAACGCGGCCGAGAGCCGCCGGCGGGGTGTCGACGCAGGCGCAGACAATACCGGAAGCGTTAGCCGGTGTCCTCTGATGCGAAACTTGAGTTCTATTAAGCGGGACAATAGTGTCGGTGGGGTGGAGTGGATGTATCACGAGCGATGAGCGCTGAGCACTTCTGTCGAGGACCGGTGAGCCGGTCGGATGCGTGGAACCAGCCCGTGGCCGGGGTGAGGAGGACCTGTGTGACAGAGCGGCAGCTTTCGTCCGGTGCGGTCACGCGCGTACGTGTTCCTCCGTCAGGAGGCCGCCCCTCACCCGTGTGTCTCGGTCGCCGACCGGCCGACGGTTCAGCCGGCTCGATGTCGTGGTCCCCACAGGGCCGGTGGTGTGCTCCCTGCGGCATCCAAAGCGAAAATCCCGTATCAGCGCTGTTTGGGAAGTAGGTATCCGCATGCCTTACCGGTGGAAGGTCGCCCCCGAGGACCTGTTCGTCGAGCGGTACTGGCAGATGGTGATCAGCGGTTTGCCCATCGCGGACGTCGACACCGTCCGATCGGCGGTCACGGACATGTGGCTCGACGAGCCGGGGGGCTGGGTGTACGAGTGGTCACGACTGGCCGCCGGATACGCGGAGCTTGGTCAGCATCGCCCAGCGGCGCTGGCCTACGGTTGGGCGAAGTTTCCCACGCTGGCCGACGACGCCAAACGCACGGCGTCGGAGCGGCAGCTCGAGCAATACCTGCTCGCCGCTCCCGGATTCAAGGTCGGGCTTGAGCGCCGGGCCGTCCAGGTGCCCTGCGGCGAGGGGGTCACCGCTGTACCCGTGCACTTTCTCACTCCGCCGGGCTGGTCAGGCGATACCCCCGTCCTGCTCGCCAGCGGCGGAGTGGACACCTGGAAAATGGATCTCCACGGGCTCTTCGAGGCGGTCGCCCTGCGAACCGGTATGGGAGTGCTGGCCTTCGACATTCCCGGCACGGGCGAATGTGCCGGCCCCATGGACTCGGAGGACGGCGCTGACCTGGTGCGCGCCCTGGCCATCGAGGCGCGGGCGCTGGGCAATGGGCGCGTCCTGCATCTGGGCATATCGATGGGCGGTCACTTCTCGGCCTGCTCGGGCCTGGCGGGGGATGTCGACGCGGCGATCGTCATCGGCGGTCCCATCGAAGCGGCATTCGCCCAGGACCGGACCTTCGCGTATGGCACGGAAGGCAGCGTCGGCAATGCGTTGGGATTCGACCATGAACCGAGCGATGCGCAACTGGCCCGGATCTGGCGGCCGTTCGATCTGCGTCCGCTGCTCGACCTCGACACGAACGTGCCGATGCTGGTCATCAACGGTGCCGGTGACGTCCATGTTCCACAGCGGGACACCCTTGTCTTCGTCGGCCGCCGGGACACGGAAGTCCACTTGCTTTCGGACACCGGGCACTGCGCCGCTTCCAAGATGCCCCAGGTACTTGGGTTGATGTTCGAATGGATCGACCGCCACCAGTCTTCGTCCGTGCGCAGGTGACGTGCAGGCTGCGACCGGCCTTCCGGTGGCCCGGCTCGGTCTATGTCGCAACGCAAGATGGCAGCGCACGCATCCGAGGTCATCGAGTGGCCCACGGACCACGCGCCGTTCCTGACACGCCCAGCCGAACTCGCGAACTGATCGTCGGAGGTACGCCTTACGGTCGCGGCCGCCGCTGAAAGTCTTCTACCAGGGCCTACGCCTGCTCGCCGTGGACGGTACCCCCTGTCTTTCGGGTCGTGCAGGGCACTGGGGGCCGTTCCGTGCCGCGCTACGGCCGCAAGCGGCGCCCGACTGTACGGCGCCCGCTGCCCGACGGCTCCTGCTTCGCCGCGGTCCTGCCGCGCCTCCACCGAGCAGGGGCGATGGGTACGGTCGGCGCCCACGCGGACAACGCGGCCTGTGCGAGTTCCACGCGTCCCAGCGAAGCGACACCTTGTCCGGCGAGGGGCCGGAGTATCGCGGTGACCGCTCGGTGATCTTGATCTCGGCGTCGCCGCCACCGGCCTGTCGTGAGGCGGATTTCGTGCGCGCGGCGCGGGGGCGCTCGCCAGGGAGTGACCGCTGTGCGGGACGCACCTGTCCCGCTTGATGGTCACCCGCGCTTGACTTGCCGACCTCTCTCGACTTCACTTGTCCTATCGAGCGATATTGCAGTCCGACTATTCAGGACGCGAACTGCTTGGTGAGGAGGTCATGCACGATGAGAGACGTTGCAGGCAAGGTCGCGTTCGTTGCCGGAGCGGCCAGTGGCACCAGTCCGGGAATAGCCCGATCCTTCGCGGCAAGCGGCATGCAGGTCGTCGTCACCGGCGAAAGTGAGGATCACCTTGCCGAGGCCCGCGACCTGCTGACGCAGGACGGCGGCTCCTTCCGCTTCATCCCTCTGGACGTAACCGATCGCAAACGATTGGCAGCGGGCGGCGGATGAGGCTGAGCACGTGTTCGGGCCCGCCTTCACCGGATTGCTTGGCTGAAGCACGGTCCGTTCTTGCCGACCCTGCTCTCCGTCTCCTCGTGTCGGGCTTACACGTGCGACAACCAG
Source organism: Streptomyces sp. NBC_00637 (assembly GCF_045161545.1). Lineage (NCBI taxonomy): Bacteria > Bacillati > Actinomycetota > Actinomycetes > Kitasatosporales > Streptomycetaceae > Streptomyces > Streptomyces sp. NBC_00637. The sequence goes on from NZ_CP109046.1 coordinate 8,333,923, forward strand.
TAATCGATTGCTCGGAGGCAGCAGCATGCACGTAGGAATAGCCACAGGTCTTCAGCACTACGGTCCGGACGGCGAGGAGGCCGACTACCCGGACGGGCAGTTCGTACGCGAGGAGGTCGAACGGTGGGTGCTCGCGGAGGAACTAGGTCTGGACTCCGTCTGGCTCACCGAGCACCACTTCACCCGCCACTCCCTCGCTCCGGACCCTCTGATGTTCCTGTCCTACCTCGCCGGCCGCACGCGGCGGATCCGGTTGGGTACCCAGGTGCTCGTCCTGCCCTGGCACGACCCGGTCCGCCTGGCCGAACAGATCATCACCCTCGACGAGGTGTCCAACGGCCGGGCGATCATCGGGCTCGGGCGTGGCATGGCGCCGCGCGAGTACAAGGGCCTGCGCATCGACCCGGAGGCGGCGCGACAGCGCTACGACGAGATGCTGCAGCTCCTCGTGGACGGACTGGAGACCGGCGTGATGGAGGGCGGCGAGTTCTTCCAGCAGCCGCGGGTGGAGCTGCGCCCGCGACCGGGCCGTTCGTTCAAGGGGCGGTTGTTCGCGGCCCTCGGCTCTCCCGACAGCCAGCGCCAGGCCGGCCGGCTGGGACTGGGGCAGCTGACGACCACCACACTTCCGTTCAAGGTGCCCGAAGGCGGGCTGCCGATCGAGAGCTACCTGAACGCTTGGCGGGAAGCGCACGGCCCCGACAACAAGCCTCCGGCGCCTTTCGCCTCAAGCATCATCGTGGTGGACGAGAGCGCAGACCGTGCGCAGGAGATCGCCCGCCTGTACGGGGGCAACGCGCAGCGCGTCGGCATCTGGCATTACCAGATGCGTGGCCGTCCGGCCTACGGGCCCATCCCGGCGATCGAGACCGACGAGGAAGTGGAGCGCATGGTGGACGGCTTCGTCTCGCAGATCATCGCGGGTACTCCGGACCAGGTGCTGAAACGTCTGGAGGAGACGTGCGACCAGATCCATCCGCAGGGAATGTTCCCGCAGCTGTTCTTCGGCGGGATGCCTCACGACGAGGCGGTGCGCAACATGCGGTGCTTCGCCGAGCACTGCGTGCCGGAGATCAAGAGCTGGCCGGCGTCCAGCAGCATCGGCGGGGATGCCACGGAGTCCTCGGCCGACGCGTGTGAGGCCGGTTCGCGATGACGACATCCGAACCGGTCCGGGTGAGCGGGCTTGACGGGACGTTGTTCCGAGCGGAAGCGATCGCGCCCGAAACGGCCGAGTTCAACCTGCGGCTTCGCGAGCTGGTGAAGGGCCGGCCAGGTCCCGAGGCGGGGGGCGGCATTCCGATGCCTCCCACGCAGCCTTCGGAGCCGGCACGCACCCTTCGGATAGCGGGGCGGGGCGGTCACGAACTGGCTTTGCGGATCATCGCTCCGGACTGCCCCAAGGGCGTCTACCTGAACTTCCACGGCGGCGGGTTCGTCAGTGGCAGTGCGGCACAGTCGGATCAGGAGCTGGAGCGGATCGCGCGGAACACCGGGCTCGCCTGCATCGACGTGGACTACCGGCTGGCGCCCGCGCACCCTCACCCCGCGGCCTGGGATGACGCCGAATCCGCGGCGCTGTGGCTGATCGAGAATGCGAAGTCGGAGTTCGGCACCGATGCGCTCGCGATCGGTGGCCAGTCGGCGGGCGCGACACTCGCGGCCTCCGTCCTGGTCCGGCTGCGCGAGCGACTTGGGTCCACCGGGTTCCAGGCGGCGAACCTGGTCTTCGGGAATTTCGACCTCTCGATGACCCCGAGCCAGACCCTGCTCGGCGCCGATGCGGTGCCGGTTTCGGTGGACATGATCCGAGCATGTACGAGCGCGGTCGCGCCCCTGAGCGAACAACGCCAGGATCCGGATCTGTCGCCCTTGTTCGCGGATCTGCGGGATCTTCCGACGGCGTTGTTCACGGTGGGCACTCTGGATCCGTTCCTGGACGACTCGTTGTTCATGCACGCCCGCTGGATCGCGGCCGGCAACGAGGCCGAAATAGCTGTTTATCCCGGCGGCGGGCATGTCTTCACCGGAGCCCCCATCCCCCTCGCGGACCAGGCGAACGACCGCATCGATGCCTTTCTCCGCCAGGTCGGGCGCGGGCCGGAGGCGCCTCCCACCGAAGTCCGTCGGCAGTGACCACATCGCTGTCGACGAGCCCAGGGCAGCCCACGACGAGCGCCCTGGGCAGGCTGTTCGGGCGAAGTCGCCCTTCTGCTCGTCGATGACAGTGGAGAGCGGCAGTGGCTGCCTGGCCGGGCCGCTGACGCGGGACCGGCCCCGGGCTCAGTTGCAGGGTGCGGCCCTCGGGGGAGCCCGCGACGGGGCGGGGAAACGGACACTCGGAGGTGTGGTGATGACGGCGATTTCCACGGCGAGCAGCTCTGATCCGGGCTACCTGTCACGGATGTTCCGCGACGCGATGGCCCAAGTCGTCACGCCGGTAACGGTCGTGACGGGAATCCAGGAGGGGTTTCCACACGGTACAACGGTCAGCGCGTTCGCGTCCCTGTCGCTTTCCCCTCCGATGGTTCTCGTCTCCCTGGACCGGACGAGTGAGCTCTTGAGTATCGTGGGTCGGTCCGGCCGGTTCGGAGTCAACGTGCTGGGCTCGGCGCACTCGGATGTCGCCCTGCGCTTCGCCCGCAAGGGCGGGGCCGCCAAGTTCGCGGACACCCGGTGGCTGCTCGACCACAGACTGCCGCGACTGCCGAACGCGCTCGGCTGGCTGGCGTGTGAGATCGAGTCGATGGTCGACGGCGGGGACCATATGTTGCTACTGGGCAAGGTCCTGCACGCCGACCATCGCGACGGCACGCCCTTGACTTACCACGCGCGAAGCTTCGGCACCCACACGGTGCTGGACGGCGACCCGTGATCGTGGAGGAACCGGGGTGAACTCCGCCCGGACGGCGCGAAAGGCGGCTCGGTTCGTCTTCGGCTCGGGACCTTTGGCTTCCCGCCCCTGGCCGCGCTCGTCACCGAGTTCCAGGCCCCGGCCGACGGCGTACCGGGCCGTCTGTCCTGGACCGCGAAGCAGGACGGCACCCCTGCGTCCGTGCGTCGACGTCCGCCGGGCGCTTCCACTTCCACAACGTCATCGGATGGACTGCGAAGTCGGTGGCCACCTGCTCGACCGTCACATGGACCGCGGTTCCTCGCAATCCGCACGCCACCCTGGCGGCACTCCATCGGATAAGGCTTGGGTACAGCGACATCCTTCTCACCCGCCCCACAGGGCAAGCCAGTTTGGATGTCAGCCCGATCGTGCGGCAGATCCGGCAGGTTCCGGCCATTCTCGCCGCGCATCGGTAAGGCCTCTTTCTGCTGACCAGCGTCAATGTAGCGTCATAAGAAAGCCGGAGCGGGCGAGCACGCTCACTGCTGGTGGACGGGGGCGGGATGAAGATGCGAACGGCTTTCGACAGCGCGGAACACCCGTCGTGCGAGCGCCTCGACCGCTGGCAGGAGACGGCCAGGCTGGCGCTGGCGCCGACGGTCATCAGAGTCGACGATCCCGTGACTTTTCAGGCGAGGATGAGCCACCTGGACTTGGGCACCGTGCAGTTGGTCTCTATGGCCTATTCGGCACTGCGGTCGGCGCGCACGCCAAGGATGATCCGGAGCAGCGACCCGGAGCGCTACAGCGTCGCGCTGATCTTGGGCGGCAACCAGCGTATCTCTCAGGCTGACCACGTGAGCCTGGCCAATGCTCAAGACCTGACCTTCTTCGACACGTCACACCCCTTCGACGCACAGGTGGCCCCTCAGGGGAGTTCACAGGCGCGGTCGGTCGTCGCGCAGTTCCCCAAGGCCTTGCTGCCGGCGCGCACCTTCGACCGACTGCTGGGCGCTCGGCTGTCCGGACGGCAGGGGGTGGGTGCCATGCTGGCCAAGGTGCTCACCGGGCTGGCCGACGAAACCGTCGACTACCGGCCGTCGGACGCTGTCCGACTGGCCGGCATTTTGGTCGATCTGATCACCGTAACTCTCGCCCGCGAACTCGATGTCGAGGGCGAGACACCGTTGCAGACCCGCGAGCACGCCCTGGTCCTGTGCGTCCTGGCGTACATCGATGCGAACCTGGGTGACCCCGGGTTGTCCCCGGCCGCGATTGCGGCGGCCCACAAGGTCTCCGACCGCCATCTGCACCGGCTTTTCAAGGCCCAAGGTATGACGGTGGCTGCTTGGATTCGGCGGCAGCGGCTAGACCGCTGCCGCCGCGATCTGACGGACTCGCGCCTCCGGTCACGCACCGTACATTCCATTGCCACACGCTACGGATTCGGCGACCCTGCGCACTTCAGCCGGGTCTTCCGCGCCGCCTACGGCATGTCGCCCAGTGAATGCCGGGAACGTTCCTCCACCTCCGACCTCAGCGCCTAGAACAGCGCGCGGCACGATCCGGGGTCGCCCACGAAGCAGACGTACAGGCGGACGTCCTTGAGGCTGTACCCGTTGCCACTGGCGTAGCCGGGAGTGCCGTTGGCGCCGTCGCTGTCGGAGCCGAGCTTGGTGTAGCCGTGGGGCGTCCAGGTGTTGTTGTCCCACTTGGAGAAGGTGGTGTAAAGCCCCGCGCCCTTGCCGTCGGCGCAGTTGTCCCAGATGGTGAAGTTCCAGCTCGTGTTGTAGACGCCGCCGCCGTCGTTCGAGACCTTCCAGTATGAGTAGTCGCCGTCCACGGAGGCACAGCCGTCCCAGGTCGACTGCCAGTAAGTTGCAGCCTGCGCCTGGCCGGACAGGCCGATCACAAGGCCGGCTGAGGCGGCCGCCACCGCCAGCTTCTTCCACGTACCGCCGAACGAGAGGCGTCGTGCCATCGTCGTCTCCTCAAGGGTCGGAGTATGAGCAGGAACAGCACGAGTATGCCGACGCTCACCCGGCGATCCGTTGACAGTGTGCGCCAACGCATTGACGATTCCTGCCCACTTGTGTTTGCGCCGCTCCCGTCCCCATTCGACGCGCGGGAACTGGCCGGTGCGGCCGGGAAACTTGGAGTTGACCTGATCCTTCGGGCACGGACGTCACCGTCGGCATATGAGTGACCCTTGAGTTGACGCACCTCGAGTTGTCGCAACCGGGCAACGGCTGCCCCGAGTCCGGCGAAGGCCGGTTCGAGGACGCTCCCCACATGCGCGGCGATGACTGCATCTCCGACTACCTGGGCGGCATCCGCCTCGCCTGCGCCGTCATCGACGAATGAGGTGATCGCCGCCGACCATTGATCTTGGTGCCGACCATCTCTCCTCTGCGCCCACGGAAAATCCTCGTCGCACATGGATGGGGCGGCTCCGGGCCGAAGCGTAGTGTTCCCTCGCGTCGAGTACTCGTACCGCTTCGGCGGGGAGGCGGATGAGTGACTCGGCTGCGGTCTCGGGTTTCAGCTGAGTCAGCGGGCCGACGTGGAGGGCGCCGTCCTCCGGATGGTCGGCTGTGAAGGAGACAAAGGCGTCCAGGGAGTTGCTGTCTCCGCCCGGAACTTGTCCGGGCGATCACCGTCTCTACTGTTCCGCATGCGTTGCCTGGCCACGCCATCGCTTGCTGACCGGGCGATGACAGGCCTTACCATCGGTCCGTGATGGATACCCCTACGCATTGGACCGTGCGCCATTTCTCGCAGGCCAACCCCGCCGGTCCCGGCTGCGACAGCGTTCCAGCCCTCTTGCGGCGGCTGGCGGATTCCATCGAGGCGCTGGGCCCCGCCGAGATCCAGGACGTGGTGATTGCGTCCGAGGTGACCGAGCACGGCCCCTGGCGGTCGGGCACCGTTTACTTCCACCTGCCTGAGGATGAGGACTGATGCTGCCTCCTAGTTGACATCGGCGTCTGCCCAACGACGTGCGCGGATTCGTAGGCGCGGGCGTGCCCGTCACCTGTAGCGGTGATCAGCAGCGCGGCGGATGGCGACCTTTGAGGAGCGGGCCAGGGCCTGGCACGCTTGGCCGCGACCTGTCCGTTCAGTGCTGACGCCCTACCACTGAGCCCTGAGGGCAGGAGGCCCTGTCCCGCAGGCCGCCTGTCTCCTGGCGCCCAAGCCGACTCGACGCCGTGCCACGGTGAAGGTCCGCCCAGGGCCCGCACGAGGTGTTCCCGCGAGGAGTCGAGTGAGCGGCGGGCCGCGTTGACGAACTTCACGTGCGCTTCGTACAACCCGCCGTGAATGGGGCGGAGCTCTTCGAGATCCGCCGGCTGGCGGCCGTGGAACAGGATCGTGAACTCCTCGATGGCGTCGCAGATCTGCTCAGCGGCGGCCATGGCCTCCTGGCTTGCCACCAGAGACATCGACTGAAGAGCGGCATTGAACGGTGCCCAGACGACCGCGGGTGTCTGTCCACGAACGCTTCGCGTAGCTCCATTTCCACGGCTCCGAAGGCTTGAGAACTTCTCGTAGGCGGCCGTTCGGGCCTCCTGGAGCGGTCAGCCGGCGCTCCCTGCACACCGCGTGGTGGCCTTCTTCGTCGCCGAGCCACAACTACACCACCGGACGGATGGGCTCGCCTCGGGATGTCTTCGAATATCTGTTGAAGCACGCTCACCGGCCGGCGCTGGTTGTCTTCGACGGCCTGGATGAGATCTTCGACCCGGCCCGGCGTGCCGAGGCGGCCCGGCAGGTCGCCGCGTTCGCCGACGTCCACGAGCCCGCGTGGGTGGTTCTCACCTCACGCGTCGTCGGATCCAGCCCAGGAGTTCTCACCGCCGACGCAGCTCGCGCCCTGCCCGCCCCGTGGTCGCGAACGGCTATTGCCACGGTTACGCCGGACAGGTGACTTCACTGGTCTCGGCGTGTGGCTGACGGTCCGTTTCTGGTTCGCTCTCGATGTGATCGCTATCGACCTCGCTCTTTCTCTGCCGGACGGCGTCCTCCCCTTGGGAGTTGAGCATCCTGAGAGTGCGGCCGCACGTGCCCTGCACGATCAGTGGTTCCTCCCCGTTCTCCGTGATCTGCGGCGGGAGGTGGTTCTGGAGAGTGTGAACCGGCACGATCTCTTTCGTCTCGCCTCGTTCGTCTCCCCTCGTGCGCCTGTGGAGAAGGTGGCGAATACGGCGATCTCGCTGTCCGCGGCGATCGTGGTCGACGACGTCTTCGACAGCACCGAGGCGGCAGGCAACGACGTCGGTGACTTCATCGAGGTCATGCACGGTGCCCCCGTAGCGGGCATGTCCAGCGAACTCGTGCTCTGGCAGCAGGCGATGGAGCACTTGCGGTCGCGGACTTCGGACGGAGTGTTCCAGCGCCTGACCGGATTCTTCGAGCAGTGGCTCCGCAGCCTCGAAAGCCCCCCTCAGGCGTTCGACGATGTGGACTCCTACCTGGAGTACCGACGCTGCAACCTCGGCTTCGACTGCCTGCGGGGATTCGTGGAATACGCCCTCGACATCGATATGAGCCTCGTACCGCCCTCGCCTGACCTGGAAGCTTTCGACGCTGCTTGCGGCGTCCACATGTCGCTGGTCAACGACCTTTTCTCCTACCGCAAGGAGGCCGGGGACGCCGACGTCGCGAACGCCTTGAACCTTCTGCGCCGGGGCCGGGGAATCTCCCTGCAGGGCGCTGTGGACCAGGTGTGCGATCGCATTCGAGACGCTGAGCGCGATCTGGCCCACCACGCCCGGACACTGTCCGAAGGCGACGATGCCCACGCGCAGACGATGCGTCTCTACACGGACACGATGAAGGCCAACGTCGGAGGCCATTTCGCCTGGACGATGTCCACTCCGCGTTTCAACGGCAAGGGCCACGCGTGGGACGGGACTCTGCCCTCCGCATGCTGTTGCAGCCCGACCGAACGCTCCTGCTCTCAACCTGAGCGCACGGAACTCACCCCCCCCTGAAGTTCTGGCCGCGCTGGGTGCTCAAGCGACTCGGGCCGGCCTGTCGCCTCACCCACAGCCACGAGCCCCTACCCGCCGGCCGTGGCACTGGAGATATGAGTGATTCTGTCGCGGACGCGTCACTCCCGGATGCGCGGATCGCGTATCGCTGTGCGCTCGCCCTTGCGAGTGCTATGTGCCGCTGCCCTGGTCGCCGCGGTCTGTGCGGTCCTCGCCGCCGGTTCCTTCGACCGGCTCGGCCAGGGTGGCTACACCCCGGGGAACACCGAGGCCGAACGCGTCGAGCAGCTGGTATCCCGCCGGTTCACCGTTCCTGACGGCGATCTGGTGCTCCTGATCGACACACCGCTCACGACCGACGACATCTCCTCCCGCACGGCCGGGGCCGCTTTGACCCAACGTGTCGCCGGCTTGGACGGCGTGCGCCGGGCGGCGTCCTACTGGACGGCGGGCGATCCGACACTGCGCTCACGCGACGGCCGCTCAGCGCTCATCATCGCCGAACTGCGGGGCAGCGAGTCGGACAGGGTGCGCACGGCAGCCCGCATCGTGCCCCGGCTCACCACAGGACAGGGCGCGCTGACGGTGTCGGCGACGGGCGCGGCCTGGATGCGCGCGGAGGCGGTGGAGCAGAGCCACGAGGACCTGCTGCGGGCCGAACTGCTCGCGGCGCCCCTGGTAATGCTGCTGCTCATCTCCGTGTACGGCACGCTCGTCGCTACCCTGGTCCCGATGACGATCGGGCTCCTCGCCATGGTCGGCGCCCTCGCCGTGCTGCGCGTGCTCAGCACCTTCACGGAAGTCTCCGCGTTCGCGGTGAACATCACCACCGCGCTCGGCTTCGGACTGGCCTGCGACTACGGCCTGTTCATCGTGGCGCGCTACCGGGAGGGCGTCGCCGCCGGGCTGCCGAGCACCGAAGCAGTGGCCGAGGCCACCCGCACGGCGGGGCGGACCGTGGTGTTCTCCGCTGCCATCGTCGCCCTGGCCTTCAGCGGGCTCATGACCTTGCCCCAGCCCTTCCTGACACACCTGGCGTGGGCCGGGATCGTGGTGGTGACCCTCTCCGCCGTCGCCGCGTTGTGCGTCGTGCCGGCACTGCTCGCCGTACTCGGCCCCCACCTGGACCGGGGCGACGTGTGGCGCTGGCTGCGCAGGAGCAGCATGGGGGCGTCCGCGGAGAGCCTCGCCTGGCGGCGCATCGGGACCGTGGTGGCACGCCGGCCGGCGCTGTTCGGCGGCGCGTGCTGCACACTGCTGGTGATGATGGCGCTGCCCTTCGGGCACGCCAGATTCGGCCTGGTCGACGAACGGACCCTGCCCTCCACGGCCTCCGCGTACACGACGGCCGACCGGGTCCACGCCGCCTTCACCTCCCCGCCCGACCGCCGCCTGACCGTGGTACTCACCAGGGCCGCGGACGACGCGTCGGTGGCCGACTACGCGCGACGGCTCTCCCGCCTCCCCGGCGTCACCGACGTGCGCTCGCCGGCGGGAGTCTTCCGTGCCGGGACCCTCGTCGCGCGACCGTCCGCGGCCGCGTCGGCCGCGTACCGAGGGCAGGACGCGACACTGCTGACCGTCACCGCGCCCCAGGTCCCCGGCAGCGCCGCCGCCGTGCACCTGGTGGCGGACATCCGCGCAGTGCCCGCACCGGCGCCCCGCCTGGTCGGCGGCCTGGCCGTCCTTGGAGCCGACACCGTGGACGCGATGGCCGATGCCCTGCCGCTCGCCGCCCTGATCACGCTGACCGGCATGTTCGTGCTGCTGCTGATCTTCACCAGGTCCCTGCTCCTGCCGGTCAAGGCGATCGTGGTCGGACTCCTGAGCCTGACCGCGAGTTTCGGCACGATGGTGTTGATCTTTCAGGAGGACCGCGCCGGTTGGCTGGTCGGCGACTTCACCTCCACCGGACAACTGGACACCAGCATCCCGCCCCTGCTGTTCTGCATCGCCTTCGGGCTCTCCGTCGACTACGAACTGCTTCTTCTCTCCCGGATCAAGGAGGACTACATCGCGCACGGAGACAACCGTGCAGCCGTGGTCTTCGGAGTCGCGCACACGGGACGTCTGGTCACCGCCGCCGCCTCGGTCGTCGCCGCCAGCGTGGGCACGCTCGTCGTGTCCGGCGTCACCTCCCTGAAAGTCCTCGGGTTCGGCCTGGCCCTCGCCGTCCTCGTCGACGCGACTATCGTCCGCGGCGTCCTCGTGCCGGCCGTGATGTGTCTGGCCGGGCGGGCCAACTGGTGGGTGCCGAGGAGGTTCACCGAGAAGCAAAGGGGCCGCACCGCCGTGCGGCCCGACCAGGTCACGCAGTCCCCGGGACAGATCACTCGGATACGGGCGACGGTCGGCCATGACCTGGAGATACCGCCGTTCGGAGGCGTGCACCCAGGCGTGCGCGCGGCGGTATCGAAGGACGGGACGGACCCGGGCGTCCTGGAATGAGACAGGCGCAAGCCATCCTCCGCCCCAGGGGTCACACCACTTCTCTCGGCATCCACCAACAGCCGGACAGCCCCATCAGCATCAGATCCGCCCGAGTGCCGGCCAAGCTCGGTATGACGTACGAGGGGCGCCTTCGACACACGGCATGGATACGGGACGGCTGGCGGGACTCCCTGAGGTTCTGCATTCTCGAAGAGGAATGGCGCGCTGAAGACTCGGAGTGATGCCGACGTAGAGACGGTCGATTCACGAATCGGAGCCGCGCTTCTTGTGGCTCCCTCGAACCGCCGTCGCCCACCGGCAGACTCGTGCCGTGACCCCCGACGCGCAGCCCGAGCGCACCCCTGACGGACGGTTCGTGATCGTGGGCGGACGACGCTGGCGGGCGACGGATCCGCTCATCCCCGAGGAGGAGGCCTCGCGGCTGCGCTCCCACCTCATGGCGGCCCGGCGCGCGATCGCGGCCGCACGTCGAGCTCAGGACCCGGAAGCCGAAAGCGCTGCCCGCGCTCGCGTGCAGCTGGCGAAGGTCGCCCTGGGCGAGCGCGGCACCCCCTGGTGGGAGCAGAGCGACCAGGAACGCCGTAACCGCTGGCGTGAGGGGCTCGGGGCACTCGACTGAGCCGGGCGCGGCGGGCACGCACCGGGACGCGTTCGCGGCGGGGTGACATGGGGTCCGGGGTAGTGGGCACACGCGATGGAATGCAGGGAAACCAGACGTATGCCATGAGCGACACGCACGGCCGGCCTGGATCACGGGAAGGCGCCTCACCACGGCGGACCGAGGGACGGCACCGGCGCGCGGGACGACGAGCGGGCCGGTGGCACCGCAGGTGGCTCTCCTATCGCGACGTCGAGCTGTTGCCGTCCTCCTCCCCGGAGGGCGGCGCCGGTGAGGAGTGTCTGCTCCTGGTGCACATCCGCAAGGTGGTCGGACGGGTCACCTATCGCGCGTGCGCCGAGTGCGCCGAGGGTGTGATCACCGACGTCGTCCTGGACGAGCCGTTCCGCGACTGCGGGCTGGGCACCAGGGCGCTGTCCCACCTGCGCTCCAGGCATCCCGACATCACCTGGCGCACCACGCTCGACCGCCGGCTCACGCGCGATCTTCTGCACCGGATGCGCATCCCCAGGGCGGCCGTGGCGGGCAGCTGCTCCCACGGCCGGCCGGGCGTCGTCGCCCCCGCCGGTATGTGAGCGCTCGCCGTCGGATCGGCCGTACCGAAGACTCGTACACGCGTTTGGTCCCGCGGGCCCGGGCTACTTGCACAGGGAACCCGCGTCCCCGCCAGGGGGAGCGCCGACAGAACCACGGAGAGAGGACAAGGGGGTCGTCATGACCGTCGCAACACAGCAGGGCGGCGGGGGCGGTTCCAGTGGCCTCTACGACGTTCTGGAGCTCATTCTGGACCGCGGGCTGGTGATCGACGCGTTCGTGCGTGTCTCCCTGGTCGGCATCGAGATCCTCAAGATCGACATACGGATCGTGGTCGCCAGCGTCGACACCTACCTGCGCTTCGCCGAGGCGTGCAACCGGCTCGACCTGGAGGCGGGGCCACGCAAGCCGGCCGGGCTGACCGAGCTCTCGGAGAAGGTCATGGAATCGGGCGCCCGAGGCAAGACCAAGGGCGCTCTGTCCGGCGCCGCGGAAACCATCTTCGGCGCGTATCAGCAGGCCCGTGAAGAGGGCCAGAAGCGTCAGAGCACCCGGTCGCCGCGTCGGCGGCCCGCCGACTGACCCCGGACGCGTGAACCGGAGCCATCGTGCCGACCAGTGGGCGTGGCGACACGTCCCGGGATCGGTTCGCGGATCATTCCGGTGGTGTCGGCGCTGTGCCGCTCCAGCGGAGTGTGACGTCGAGATGGGCGCTCACGCCGGCACTCGACAGCACCGCGCCGAGCTTGGCGTCCAGGACGACGCCGAACGTGACCTCCACCTCGTCGGGCCGCTCGGCGACGCCGCGGAACTGGCCGATCACCTCGGAGGCGGCGGTGGTGATCGGCGTCAGCGCCGCGCGCAGGCTGCTCCCCGCGCTCTCCAGACGCGTTCCCAGACCCACCGCTCCGGTTCCGGTGCGGGCGGGTGGGGCCACGAGGACGACGGTGCCGTCGTCGAGGGTGAACTGGACGGCGTCCGGCATGGGGGCTCCTGAGGGAATCCGGGATGGTTCAGGGACTCTGGCGATGGCAAAGGGGTGGCTCCGACTCGGGGCGTACCTGTCCGAGTGCGTTCTGGACCTCGTCGAGTGCCGTGAGCAGCGGACCTTCCGCTTTGCCGCTCGCGTACTCCATGACCGCCCGGTAGAAGGCGGCGGACACGTCGGGATCCATCGCGTCGGCGGCGCTGAAGCAGAGCGTGTGGCCGGGAGCGCGGAGCAGCCCGGCGATCTCGCCCTGCGTGCCGATGGCGTAGCTCGTCACCTTGCGGTTGGCGGAGAGCGCGAAGCCGGGTTCGTCCACCCACGCCTGCTGGGCGGGCGTGCCCGCCAGGTAGGCGATGAACTTGTCGGCGCTCGTGTTCCCGGTGAACTTTCCGACGAAGTCCGCCGAGACCTGCAAGGCCTTGTCGGCGGGCGGCACGTACGAGTACCTGCCCTCGTCGACCTGGTCCCGATCGAAGGACATCACCGAGAGGGCGCCGTGACTCAGGGAGCACTTCTGCCCGGCCATCCCCTTGGTGGCGTCGAGGAAAGGGGAGGTGGCCGCATGCTCACGGGCGTCTCCCACGAGGTCGCCCCAGGTGGTCCACGCCTCGCGGACGGCCTCGCTCTTCCAGACGGCCTTGCTCTGCCGGTCGACGGCACCCGAGGCCCAGTTGGTGTACACGTCGACACCCTTCTCGGCGAGCAGTATGTCGGCTATCCAGTCGGCGCCCGGCCAGCCGGAGGTGGGGCCGGACTCCAGCCCCAGGCACCAGCGGTAGTGACGGGACCGGAGATCGTCCCAGTCCGCCGATCGTGACACTTTGGTGGGGCCCTTGGTGTCGTACCAGATGAGGCTCTTGACGTCGGCCTTCACGGGGACGGCGTAGACGTCGTCCCCCTCCATGCCCAGCCCGCGGAACGGCTCCACGTAGTCGCTCGTGTCGACATCGAGTTTTTGCAGTGGTCCTTCGGTCCGGTACTTGGCGATCGCTCCCACGCTGGGCAGCACCGCCAGGTCGGGCCTCGCGTCCGCGGCCACCGCGGCATCGAGCTGCTGGGTCAGGGCGCGGGTGACCTGGGGTTCGATGTCGATACCGGGGTTGGCCCGCTCGAAGTTCTTGACGACCGTGTAGAACGCCCCGAACTCGTCCTCGGACCAGGGGATCATGATCGTCACTTTGTCCTGCCCGGGTTCGCCGCATGCGACCGGTGCCAGCAGCAGCCCGAGGATCAGGGCGCAGCGTACGAGAGGTGTCGTCAGTCTCTTCATGAGCGGGGGAACCTGTACTCCGCGAGCCGGGGACGGTAGGCCAGATACGCGAGCGCACCGGCGCCGGCGAGCACGGGCAGCGCGATCGCCATGGTGAGGTGGGCGGTCCTGCTCATGCGGATCCCGATCGACGCGGTGGCCAGCAGGGCCACGACGAGCGCCGGGCTGGGGTACCGCCGGAAGCGTCGGGCGACGATGAAGCCGCTCGCACAGACCAGCAGCAGCATGACGGCCAACGGCCCTTCGAACAGGGGTTTCAGCAGGTCGGGGTCGCGCCAGCCCGATCGGAGCTGCTTCTCCTTGGCTTCCTCCTCCACCTTCTCCAGATCCGCCAGCGATTGCAGGAGGCCTCCGGTGAAGGCGACGGGCGTGCGGCCGTCGAGTGCCGGCTCCGCGAGGAGCGCCTTCCGCGCTCTCTCCACGCCCGATGTCCCCTCCAGCACCGCCGTGTCGGCCAGTTGCACCCAGGTGGCCAACTGGCCCTGGACGAACTGGATGTGGCTCAGCCCCCGGGACCCGGCCGCGTTGCCCTCCGTCGCCGACGTGAGATGGGAGCTCATGCGGGCGGTGGCGTTCGCGAAATCGGCGCCGGTGCCGGTCAGGTTGATCGCCTTGATCTGGGAGACGGCTTCGAGCGCCTCGTTCGCCTTGAGGGCCTGTTCGTGCGCATTCCGGATGTGGACGATGGCCTGATCCGTGCGCTCGGCGGCGGCGGTCTGCTCACCCGCCCGGTTCGCCACCACCAGGTAGAGCAGCGTCGTCAGCGCCACCGTGCCCAGCACGCCCACCCTGAGCCACCGCAGCACCACGATCGGATGCAGCGTGCGCAGCCGTACGCCGGTCACAGCGCGTCCACCGGCTCACCGGCCGCGTCCCCGAAGCGATGCCCGCACTCCTCGCAGAACTTGGCCGTCGACGACGTGGACGTCGTATTGCACCGCGGGCACACACGCTGCAACCCGGTGTTCTGGAGAGGCAGTTCGAGCGCGTCGACCGGCCGTCTCGCGGTCTTGGTCGAGTCGACGCCGATTCCGAGTATCTGGCCCCGGGTGACGTCCTGCCGCACCCGGATCCGCCCGTCGGGGCCACCGGACGCCACCGCGCGCAGCAGTCGCAGGCGGGTGGCGTCCCGGAGGGATTCCGCGAGACCGATCGCGAGGCGCAGTTCGCGGTCCGCGCGGTCGAGGTCTCCGCGCAGGTGGGCGTCGGCGCAGGCGCGCATGGCCATGCCGAGCTCGCGTTCGTTCTCGACGCGGGTGAGTTCGGGGGAGCGGGCGATGCCGAAGTCGGGTGTCGAGCGGCGGCGTACGACCAGGGCCGCGGTCTCGGAGCAGGGCCGCCTGGTCCCGTCGGGGAACTCGGCGTGCAGTGTGATGCGGGCGGCGCGCAGAGCCTCGTCGACGGTCAGGCTGTCGGGGTCCACACGGAGGGAGATCTGGTACTGACGGCTCTCAGGAGGCCAGGAGCCGAGCGGGATGTGCGTCTCGCTCTCCCGCTGTTGACGTGCCGTCAGTTCTGCCTCGACGGGACGGGTCTGGCGCACGAACGAGAGCTGGAAGCGGCTGTTGAGACGCAGGCCCAGATACACCCGGGGTACGACGATCCGCTGCGCCTCGCGCATCAGGCGGGTGAAGTCCTCCGTCAGGTCCGAGATGGTGACGACGGCCTCGGCCGAGCCGTGCAAGGCTTCGGTGACCCGCAGGAGTTCGGTGTAGTGCCAGTCGTCGCCCAGCCCCCTCGCGTCGCAGACGAAGTGGTCGGTGCACATCGAGAGGATCTCGCCGAGCTGTTCGGGTGTCTCGTGCTCGTCCTTGCCGTCCGTGTAGAGCACCGCGTGACGCACCGTGCCGGCGGACTCCACCGACGCGAAGAGGCGGCGGGCGCGAGCCAGCCACTGGCCTATCGCCGTGCCTCCATCCGGGAATTGACCGAGTACCCGGAGTTTGGCGTCCGCCCGGGTCCGGGCGTCGACACGGGCCAGGCCGCCCGTCGTCGGGAAGATCACGTCGGCCTTGTGGTTGCCCGCGACGATCCCCAGGAGACTCCCGTCCCGCAGGGTGTCGATGGCCGCGCACATCGCGCGTTTCGCCTCGTCCAGCTTGTGTCCGGTCATGGACAACGAGCGGTCCATGATGAGGATCTCGGCACTCGGGGTCTGCGCGGCCGAGCCTGCGGTGGAGCGTGCCGTGACCGTGATCAGGGCGTCCACGCGGCGCTCGTCGTAGGGCAGATCCGAGGGTGCGTCCACTTCCAGGGCGAAACCGAGCCCCAAGGGTGACCTGTCCGCCACCGGCACCATCCGTTCATGTCTCTGCGTGTGGACTAACGGAGCGTGTAAGCGTTCTCGACGGAACGTGTCAGGAGCTTAGCCTGCCCGGCGTGGCTTCGACACGTGAATGACCCGTTCTGCCATGCTTTCCCGGCCACCGCCAACTCAGCGCCGGGCGAAGGCGGTTGGCCTGGTCCACCAGTGCGACGTACTCCCGCTCGGTCGGCGCGTGCGGGCCGAGGGCACGGATCGCCTCGGACAGCTTCAGCCGGTCGTGGGTGCGCAGGAACTCCGCGTACTGGATCTCGGCACCCAGCGCGGCCGCCGCCGCCTCGTCCACGTCGAGACCGGGCAGGGCCGCCCTGGCTCTGGCCACGTCCTGCTCGGTCGGCGCCGGGTGGCCCGGCTCGGCGAGGACCATGACGCGCAGACGTACGGCCGCCACGCGCGCCTCGCGCTCGTAGCGGAACTCCTCGGCCAGCTGTTCGGCGACCTCCACCGCCTTCGCCCGCTCGCCGGCCAGCATCAGTACCCGGGCCAGGCCGAAACCGGCCGCTCCGAGCGCGGGGGTGGTGCCGAAGGCCGTGCCGTAGTGCGACCGCGCGACCGTATGGTCCCCGCGCAGCTCGGCGCACAGACCGAGGGCGAGCGGCGGCAGCAGCTCACCGGGCAGCGCCCTGCGCACCTGGGTGAGCACGACGGATGCGCGCTTCGGGCGCCCGTCGGCCAGCGCGATCAGACCGCAGTACCAGTCGGCCAGCCAGTGCCAGTCGGGCAGGCCCGCCGCCGCGAGCTGTCCTGCCGCCGCCGCATGGTCCTTTCGGCGCAGGGCGAGCCGGCTCTCGGCGAGCGCGCCGCCCGCCGCTCCCGTGACGCCCGGGTCGTCGGGATCGGACAGGGGCGCCGGGAGGGCCGCCGCGATGTCGGCGGGCTCGGGCGAGGAGAACGGCGCGGGTATCCGTAGCAGCCCCGTCTCGTCCGGCTGGGCGTCGACCCAGTGGGCCAGGGGCCGGGCCGCGCCCAGCCCGCCGTGCAGCGGTTCGGGCATCGAGCCGAACAGGGCCGAGGGACGCGACACCTGCCGACGCGTCGGCGGGGCCGCCACGACCTGCCGGATGACACCGCTGAGCTGTTCCGCGAACTGCCGTGCCGACACGAACCGCGCCCATGGCCGCAGGGGGTCCGTGGCCCGGTCCAGCAGCAGGTGGAGCGAGTCGACGCCCGGAGCGGAGCGGTCCGTCCAGCGGGCGCGGCAGACCTCGCGCAGGGTCATGCCCAGCCCGTACAGGTCGAAGCCGGGGGTGGGGCGCAGATGCTCCGGATCGGTCTCCGGCGGCGCGTACGCGCGCGTGTACGCCACGACCGGACCGGTGTCCTTCGTGTGACTGCGCACCGCGCCGAAGTCGATGAGCCGCACCCGGTCGAGCGCGCCCGTCGGGCCGTCCTCCCGGAAGCGGATGATGTTCAGGGGCTTGACGTCGCAGTGCAACAGGCCCCGGGCGTGCAGGTAGTCGAGCGCCTGGAGAACGCGGACGCCGTGCGCGAGGAGGCTTTCGAGGCGGTCGCCTTCGCGGGCGTTGAGCGGTTCCCCCGGCACGTACTCGAGGACGAGGTGCGGGCCCTCGTGCTCGTAGCCCAGGATGCGCACGATGCTGTCGTGTCGCAGCCCGACCAGGACGTCCCGTTCGTGCCGGGCCGTCTTGGCGACCGACTTGTGCAGCGCCTTGAGGACGACCTCGGTCGCGAGATTGCGGTCGTGGACGAGGTAGGCGGCCCCGTAGGCCCCCGAACCTAAGACGCGTAACACCTCGTAGCGGCCGGCGATGGTGAGGCCGCCGGGCTGGCCGAAGTCGAACCGGGTACCGCAGGCCTCGCAGAAGCCGGCGATCCGGCCCGGCTTGCCGTCGTGGCCGCGGCCCACCGGCTTCCCGCAGGCGGGCTTGGGGCAGTAGCGGTGCTCTTCGGCGACCGGGCCGGACGAACTCACCGGCATGTCCGGGGCCTGGTCGGAATCGACCAGTGCGAGGCCGTACCAGGGGTCCGGGCGGACCTGCGCCACACCGACGCTCGCCCCGCCCCGCGCCTGCGGTTCCGGGACGCGGTGCCCCGCCGCGGCACCGTCCCGCGGCAGCGGCGGGTGGTCGCACACCTCGCAGAAGCCCTGTTCGTCGATCTCGCCCAGCCCGCAAGGGGGGCGGTTGCACATCTGACGGCTCATCCCCGTGTGTCACCTTTCCTCTAACCGTCGGTTGACCTCGTCGATGTAGCGCCTGACCAGCGTGCGGGCGGTGCCGAGGTCGATCGGTTCGGTCCTCAGCGCACGCACGGCGGGGGAGTACCGCTCGGCGAGTCGACGGTCCTCGGCGCCGAAGTACCGCGCGGCCCGCAGACGGTGCAACTCCAGTGCGGTGCCGAGGTCCTGGCAGTCCGTGATCATGCGGCGCAGGTCGTGATCGAACAGCGCCAGGTCGGCGCGTGCCTTGTCCGCCTGGTCGTGGATCGCGGCGAGTTCGGGATTGGGTTCCGTCACCCGGGCCACGGCCAGCCGGACCCGCAGCCGGGGCGAGGCCCGGGGCGGCAGCCTGGGCGCGGCGAAGAACCGTACGCCCCACTCCTGATCCAGCGCGGACGCGGCGTCCTCCTCCGCCGCGAGCCGTCCGGCGACCGTGTGGACCTCGGCGGCGGTCACCCCCCGGGCCGCGCCCCCGCGCAACGGTTCGGGGTCGAGGCAGACGTCGTGGGCGAGGTCGGCCGGCGGCGTTCCCTCGAACCCGAGGACGAGACGCACGCCACGCGACCGGGCGCGGGCCGCCAACTGCCCCAGCAGGTCCCGCACCAGGGCCTCCGGATCCCGGGCCCGGTCGACGCGGCCCACCACCAGGCAGGCGGGCGGCAGACGGCGCAGCAGTTGCCGCCCCACCTCCCGGGCGTCCCCGCCGGGCAGCCCGAACCGGCCCGTGAGATAGCCGCTGAGGTCGGCGACCGACCTGTCGCGCGCGTCGTAGGCCGCGTCGATGGTGCCGAGCCGCAGCACGGTGTCCCCGGGAGCGCCGGTGAGCTCGGCGTCGGTGACGGTGGCCCGGGCCGCGGGATCCGCCGTGCGCACCAGCCGGACGAGCCAGGAGTCGCCCACGGCCGTCGTGCCGCCGGTACCGACGACGACGGTGCCGGCCCAGTCGCTGTCGAGCAGCCGGGTGAGCTCCTGTGTCAGCGCGAGCCGCAACGGGTCGCCCAGCGCGTCCCCGGGCAACTCGCCCGGGGAGGGACCCAGTTCGTTGTTGCGGTCGCCGCCGGTGAACTCCTCGATCCGGGGCAGGTACGTCAGGATCGTCTCGGTCGGCAGCATCCAGGCCGCCTTCGCCTCGCCGTTGACGTAGTCGGCCACCACGATGCCGACGACACGGCCGTCGAACTCGCCGCCCACCGCCATCGCCCCGGCACCCGAGTACCCCCGCTCGATCCACGGGTCGCCCTCGCGCACCCGCTTCAGCAGCCCCCACTCGCCCTGCCGGTGGCCGGATCCCGCCAGCCGCGCGTCCGCCCCCATGCCGAACGGCTCGTCGTGGGGGAAGCCGTACACCTGGACGGCGCCGGAGAGGGGCGCCTTCCACAGGGTGGTCCGGGTGCCGCAGCCGGCGGGTTCGTCGAGTTCGAGCAGTGCCACGTCGCCGCGCTGCGTCTCGTGGTCGTGCACCCAGGTGCCCGGAGCCACGCGCGCGGTGCGCGTCCACTCCGGGCGGCACGCCACACTGCTGATCCGCACGTGAGACGTGGGGCCCCCGGGTGCCGCACCGGCGTACCGGACCACGTGCGCGCAGGTGAGCACATGCCGGTCGTCGAGCAGCACTCCGGCGCCGTAGGGTGTGCCTTCCCCGTCGTCCACTCTCACGCGCCACGGACGGTCACTGTGGTGATGCAGCGCCATAGGCCCACGGTATGGCAACGAGCCTCACATTTCGCCGGGTTGGCGAGACGGGGTCGGTCCCGGCCGTCACTGCTGTACGTTGAGTTCGGCCAGCGCGACCGACGTGCCGCGCACGCTCACCCGCACGTACCGGATCGCCCTCTTGTCGGCCCGGTGCCAGGCCCGGCCGTCCGCCGACACCTCGACGACGAACCCGGCCGGCTGTTTGCGCCAGATCGGCCGGACCGTTCCGACGTGCACCCCGCGTCCCAGGTCGACGGTGAGGGCGGCGCGCTCGCTGGCAGGTGACCAGACGGTGGCCGGGCTGCCGTCCACGGCCGCCTCCGGGTACAGTCCCGGCTCGGCCGAGGTCGCCGTCGCCGGGCGGCAGCGCGCCAGGTCGGGGGTGGGGGAGAGGTCGGGGCGGCGGGTCTTGAGGGTGACCGTGCCGGAGAGCGTGTAGCGGCCCTCGGGAGTCTCCAGGGGGATCGGGTCACCCGAGCGCAGCCGCACCGTGGTCGTCTCCGGCCCGATCCCGATGTCGTACACCCGCCCTCGCCACCGCAGCCCCGACAGGCTTACCCCGTCCGACAGTTGGGGCGGGAGTGTCGGATCGAGGTGCAGTGCGTCGGGACGCAGCCGCAGCCCGGTCAGGCCGTGGGTGAAGACCTGGAGGAACCCGCCCTTGCCGGTGAGGAAGTCCTGGGCCGGAGAGCCCGCGAGCGGATCGGCCGCCCCCGCCTTCTCGCCGCGCGACTCCGAGAACAGCGCGAACGGGCCCCGCGCGAAGGGCTGGTAGGCGCGTCGCAGGAAGGTGTACGCGGCACAGCCCGGCTCGCCGATCGCGGCCGCGTCGATCGCGTGCACCGAGTCGGTCATGGCCGGACCGTCCGGATCGGTGCGCGCGGTGTAGTAGTCGAGCGTGGCGGCCGCGGCGCCGTCCGGCATCGGCCACTCCAGCGGATACACGAGCAGCACGGTGTCCGCCTGCTTGATCGGCGAACCGGCGTAGCCCTCGTACTGCAGGAAGACCTTGCGCCGGGCGTCGTACGGGACGCGCAGCCGTCCGGCGATGCGCCGCCAGTCCGCCGGGGCGGTCCTGCCCAGCACGCGGGCGGCGTCGGCCGCGGCGCGGAGCGCGGTCGCGGCGACGGCGTTGGTGTAGGCGCCGTCGTCGACGCCGTTGCTGTACTCGTCGGGACCGGCGACCTCCTTGACGGAGAAGGAGCCGTCGGCGTTCGGTGTGACACGCGAAGCCCAGTAGCGGGCGAGCCCTTCGAGCAGGGACCACCCCCGCCCCCGCAGCCAGTTCCGGTCACCGGTGGACAGGTAGTACTGCCAGGCGGCCAGCGCGATGTCGCCCTGGAGGTGGTTCTGGGTGACGCAGTGCGGCGGCCGCCAGCTCTGGCACTCGCTCCACAGCCGGCCGTGACTCGCGCTCGTCCAGGGATAGAACAGCCCCTTCACGGCGGTTTTCGCCGCGTTCCCGGCGGCGGCCGCACGGGTGCGGTACCGGTACTCCAGCACCGGGCGGGCCAGCTCGGGGCGGGTGGCGAGCAGCGACGGGAACATCCAGGTCTCCGCGTCCCAGAAGACCATGCCCGCGTAGTTGTCGCTGGTCAGTCCCGTCGGCGCGATGCTGTCACGGCCGCCGGCCCGCAGCGACGACAGCAGACCGTACTGCGCCGAGCGCACCCAGAGCTGCACGTCGGGGTGGCCGGGCACCGCGATGTCGGCGTCCCACAGGGCACGCCAGGCCTTCTGGTGCGAGCGGAACAACGCCGTCCAGCCACGCCCGGCGGCCCGGTGCGCGGCGGCGCCGGCGGCCGCGCGGGGGTCGTGGGAGGTGAGGGCGGTGTCGACGCCGACGTACTTCGTGGCGGTGTAGGTGCGCCCGGAGCGGACAGGCAGGGAAACGGACTGACGGGTACTCAACTTGCCCTCGCCGGAGCCGTGTCGACCACCGCGCCGGCCCGGGGCCTCGAACGTGGACGCCACCGCGCCGGCGATCCTGGTGCCGTCCGTGCGGAACGGCACGCCGATCGTGCGCGCGTCGACCGGCCCCGCCGCGGTCTGCGCGACACGGCGGGCGCCCCGGTCGTCGATGCGGTCGGTGAGGGTGAGCCGTCCGTCCCAGTGCGGAGTGACGCGCAGCCGTACGGCTCCGGTGTGCGGGTCGTCCCGGGAGGTGAGGACGTCGTACGTGAGGTCCGTGCGGCGGCCGTCGGAGCCGGTCCAGGTGAGGCTGGTCCGCAGGAGGCCGCAGCGCAGCGAGAGCGTCTGCCGGTACCGGTCGATCCGGCTGCCGGCGCCGTAGGTCTCGCGGCCGGCCGTCACGTCGAGCCCGGTCCACTGGGGGAGCGCGGCGAGCGCCTCGCGACCGGCGGTGGTCTCGGGGCCCCGTGCGTAGAGACCGGAGACGAAGGTGCCGTCGTAGCGCGGGGTGTACAGAGGCCAGCCGGTCTTCTCCCCGGAGGCCGCGTAGCCGGCGCCGGCGGGCGGGACCCGGGTGGCGAGGTACCCGTTGCCGACGTACGGGTGGTGGGAGTCCTTCGTGTCGATGCGGGTGGCGGCGGGCGCCCAGCCCGGTGCCGTGCACCCGTCGGCGGGGGAGGAGCGGGGCGCGGAGTGGGCCGGGGGGAGGGGCAGGAGCAGGGCGGAGGTCAGGAGGGGTGCGATGAGGCGGGCTTTCTTCACGGGTCGACGATGCAGGCGGCAAGGCGCCGAAGCGGGGAGATACACGGGGAATTACCACGTACGGGGCGCCGACGGCCGCCTCTCCACAGTCAGTCGGTGCTCCGCCCGCCCGGAGCGTGGAACGTCCCCCGCCCGCCACAACCGCACCCCCGCCCACGATCCGCCGCACGGCTTTCGGGCCGTTCCCGCCCGGAGTCAGACGTGGGGGACACCCAGCCTGTCCCAGCTGGACCGGCCGGGCACGCCGTCGGCGGCGCCGCCCTCGAGACCCAGCTTCTGCTGCCACGCGGTGTAGGACCGCACATCGCCCGGTCCCCACACGTCGACATGGGTGCTGGACGTGTAGCGGTCACAGTCCTCTGCGACCAGCCGGGCGTGCATGGCCGCGATGACGGGCGACGTTCGTCCCGCCCGGAAGAACGACGCACCCGGGAACGGCTCGAACCGGGGCCCCACCGGGAGCGGTTCAGGCGGCTGCGAGTCGAGCGCCGGCCAGGTGCCGGGGTCCACGTGGGTGTTCTCCGGGACGTGGGCATGGGCATACCACCCGCCCTGCGAGGTCCACTTGTCGGCCGGGCACGTGTTACGGGTCAAGGAGGTCGGACGGCCCATGGGCCAGACGTCCGGTACGCCCCAGGAGCCGATCCACGCGTGCAGCACCGCCCAGCCCTCGCAGGGAGTGTCGACCAGCCGGGCGAACACCTTGCCGTTGACACGGCAGTGCGGGAAGAACAGCGCCTCTACCTGGAGGACGACCTTGCCGGTCCGGTTCGTGCGAAAGCCGCCGTCGGCATCGAACACGGCCTTGCTGCGCGACGTGGCGGGGAAGAACTGGGCGAACGCTCCGGTGAAGGGATCCCAGAGGATGTGCGGAGCGTGGCCCTTGCCGCTGCCGGTGAAGAAGCTCTTCAGGTTGGCGAAGGGGAGCAGATCCAGGGGCTCCTCCGCGGTGGCCTCCTCGTCCGCCGTGATGTGCGCGATCGCCCTCGCGGGGAACGTGGGGTCGCACGGCGCATGGTCCCCGAGGTCCGCCTTCACGGCTTGGGGCATCCACGGATCGGGCATGGTGAACCTTCCCTCCTCGCACCGCACAAGGCCGCGGGGCCTGGGGTGCCGCAGGGTGAAGCGGGAACGCCGGACGCCGGGCCCGCGACGGGGCCCTCCAGCAGACCCTCCCGCTTTCCACGATGCGTCGGATGGGGGCGGGCGGCAAACGGGGAGCGTGTTCGTCCGGGGGCGCGGACCGCTCACCGGAGCAGGTGGGGACGGTGCGTCCCTCCACGGGACACGTATCCGTCCCGACGCGTGTCGCGCCGGACGGGCGTCTCAGTCCTGCTCGGCGCGGGCCAGGGCTTCGAGGACGCGCTTGGTCTTGCTGTCGGGGTGTTCGGAGAGCGTCACCCCGCGATCCCTCACCGCGTCCTCCAGCTTCCGCTGTTTGCGCTCCGCCCGTGCGGCGAACTCCTCGGCATCGTCCTCGGCCTTGGGCTTCACCCGGATCGAGGCTTCCAGGAACTCCAGACCCGCGACCGACCACGCCTCCAGGTCCACCTCCAGGTCGTCGAGCGGAACGTCGTCGGCCTTCGTCGAGTGGATCGGCCCCAACGCGACCAGCCCGTCGAACGGGACGGTAGGAGCGCAGGCACGCACGAACTGGTTCTGCACCGCGTCGATCGGCGCGGACGGGTCGGCTCCTTGCGCCACCGCGGCGGCCAGCGCCCCCGACGGGTGGGCGTGCACCAGGGAGGCTGCCGGCGAACGGCCGGTGCCGGACCAGTCCTCCTCGATCCGGTAGGTGAGCGGCTCCGCTTCGAAGGGTGCGGAGAACCGGCCGAGCAGCGCCTGCGGGGTACAGGGACGCAACTTGACGGTCAGGTCGTCCGGGCCCGCACCGGTTCGGAAGCGTACGATCACGCCGCCTTCGAGCAGCGGCACCCGCCCCTGCGCGACGCCGTTCCGGTCCTCGGCGAACCAGATCCGACGCGTCGTCATGGCAGCATGCGAACCACTCAGGGCCGACAGCGCGTCCGCCACGTCACCTTCGACATTGACCTTGATCTCGACCGGCAACAGGCTCATCACAGCGCTCCCAGCACATCATGGGGATGGGAAGACGAGCAGGACAGGTGCTGTCCACGCTATCCCCGCCCCCCTCCGGCCGCAGCCCGGCGGCGATCACCCCTACGCGTGGGATCCTCGGTGATGATGCGAGTCGTACCAGGGCGGACCTGATCCGCTGCCCGAATTCGTCGCTCGTGCCCGCAGCCTCAGCGCGACCCCGCCACGAAGGGGCGGTGCCTCGGTCTGCGCGCCCGGCCCGGGCATCTTCTCGGGGCATGTGCATGCTCTTCCGGTGACGGGGTAGTCGCGGCCACAGCAGCAGCTCGCACGCAGGTACCGGCCGGGTGGGGAGAACAAAGATGTCGGCGACGATCGCACAGGCAGCCGAGGATCAGACGACAGCGGCACTGCCGGCCATCGCGGAACCGGGCAAGATGGCGCCCAAGGACGCACGATCCCTCTCGAAGCTGTTCTTCGCGAAGCTGTCGGTGCTCGAGGAAGGCACGCCCGAGTACCAGTACGCGCGCAACACCCTGATCGAGATGAACATGTCCCTGGTCCGCTTCGCGGCCGGGCGGTTCCGCAACCGGGGCGGCGCGGACGGGATGGAGGACATCGTCCAGGTCGGCGTCATCGGGCTGATCAAGGCCATCGACCGGTTCGAGATATCGCGTGAGGTCGAGTTCACCTCCTTCGCCATCCCGTACATCGTCGGCGAGATCAAGCGCTTCTTCCGGGACACCTCCTGGTCGGTCCATGTGCCGCGCCGCCTGCAGGAGGCGCGTGTGCAGCTGGCGAAGGCCACCGAGGAGCTCCAGAGCCGCATGGGCCGGACCCCCACGGTCAAGGAGCTGTCGGAGCTGATGGACCTGACCGAGGAAGAGGTCATCGAGGCCCGCCTCGCGTCCAACGGCTACAACTCCGCCTCCCTGGACGCCACCATCGGCAGCGGCCCCGACGGCGAGACGGCTCTGGCGGACTTCATCGGGTCCGACGACGCCGCCATGGAACTGGTGGAGGACTTCCACACGCTGGCCCCGCTGCTCGCCCAACTCGACGAGCGTGAACGGCGCATCCTGCACTGGCGATTCGTCGAGGAACTGACCCAGGCACAGATCGGCGAACGGCTCGGCTGCTCGCAGATGCATGTCTCCCGCCTGCTCTCCGGCACCCTGAAGCGCCTGCGCAAGGGCATGCTCACCACCCAGTGAACCGATACCCGCGGCGAGACCCGCGGCCCGGGGCGCGGACGCCCGCCCCGGGCCCGGGCACGTACCAGAGAGGACCTGTGGTGAGCGAACACGGTGCCGCGCTCCCGCCGATCGACGCGCATCTGGAGATCCTGCTGCGGCTGGTCGACGCGCAGCCCGAGGCCACCCTCACGATCTGCCTGACCACGCCCGGTGGAATCGTCGCGGGCAACCTGGTCGGGTCCCGGGCATGGGCCGACCGGTGGGAGCACGTGGTGTCGACGGCCACCGGAGCGGACGACGCGGCCGACCACATGGCACACCTGGCGCACGAGGTCCGGTCCGCCCTGAAGGAGGCCGAGTCGGAGCCGGGTACGGGCGACGGGCTGCACGGGTTCATCCACCTCGTGGACGTCACGTTCCTGTCCGTGCCCGGGACGGCGACCGCCCCGCTGTGGCGTGGACGGCTGGCCGATGTGTCCGGCTGGGCCCTGGGCGCGCCCGTCGACCGGCAGGCCTCGTGAAGGCCGCCGGTGACCTGATGGCACCTCAGCACCCCGCGCATCGCGACGGCGACCGGCCGGGCCGCTTCACGCGCCTGGCCGAGCACGCCTCGAACTTCACCAGCTCACCCGCCTTCTTCGGCGTGTGCCTCGTGCTGGTCGCCGGCGCGATCACCGCGCACGTGCTGAAGCTGCCCACGTCGTGGCTGCTCCTGGTGGGCGAGGCGATGTCCGCCGTCTCACTGCTGCTCCTGGCACTGCTCAAGAACTCCGAACGGCGAGCCGAGCACGCCATTCAGCGCAAGCTCGACGCGATCGCCGCCGCCCTGCTGGAAATGCAGCGGCAGGAACCGGGAGCGGCGAGCGAGGAACTCCGCGAGGCCATCAGGATGGAGAAGCAGATCTGACCCCGTAGGAACGGGCTACGGGTGTTTCTTCGCCGCCGGCGCGGCCGGCACCGCGCTCCCTCATCGACGGGACATGTGCCGACATCGGTCCTGAAGTCCCCGCATGTCTCGTCTGGTTCGCGGTCGCCGGTCACCGGCTCGCCGGAAGCCGGGCTGCCCGTGCCGCCGCACCGGGACGAGGGGCGAGCGGCTCCATGGTGGGCCGCCGACGGCTTCGACGCCGGACCCCCTGATCTGATCCTGGGAAAATCTTTGCACCGCCCTGACCAGGCAAAATGGTCGAATTAGGTGATGTTGCGGAGACTCGGGGAAGAAGTTGCGGCAACCGATAGGAGGTTGTCGTGGAGGGTGGAGATCTGGAACTGGGCGAGCTGTTGGCCGCCGCGGAGGCGGCGCCGCCCGGCGAGTCCGTCGACGTGGTGGCACACGATCTGCAGAAGCGGTTCGGTGCCGAGCGTGTGTCGTTCCTGTTCGTGGACCTCATCGGTCAGCGGCTGGTACGCCTCGCCGCGGCCGACGTTGAAGCCGCGGACGCTGCCGAGCCGATCGAATTGCAGGGCAGTGTCTACGACACCGTTCTGCGCGACCAGCGTCAGCATGTGGAACCGGACGGGCAGGGCGGACGGCGCGTCATCACACCGGTCACCAACCGAGGCGACTGCATCGGCGTCCTGGAGCTCACCCTCCAGTCCGCCGACGACACCGTGCTGCGGCAGGTCCGCGAAGCGGCACACGCCCTGGCCTACATCATCGTCACGGACCGCCGCTTCACGGATCTGTACCACCTGGGACGGCGCACCACCGAGACCAGCCTGGCCGCGGAGATCCAGCACCAGTTGCTTCCCTCGGCCCCCTGCTGCGAGGCGGACCAGTTCACCCTCGCCGCCGGGCTGGTCCCGGCCGACGACATCGGTGGCGACACCTACGACTACACCCTGGACCGCGACACCCTGCACCTGTCCATCACCGACGCCATGGGCCACGACACGAACTCGGCCCTGCTGGCCACCCTGTTGGTCGGCGCGCTGCGCCGGGCACGCCGCAGCGGCTGTGACGCCCTCAAGCAGGCCGCTCACGCCCACCAGGCCCTCCTGAGCCACAGCCGAGGCCTGGCCACCGGACTGTTGCTGTGCGTCGACCTCGCAACGGGCCTGTGCGAACTGGTCAACGCCGGCCATCCGTGGCCGCTGCGGCTGCGCGACGGCGTCGTCGAAGAGGTCAGACTCGCCGTCAACCTGCCCTTCGGAGTGGTGGCACCCACCAGCTACCGCCTGCAGGAACTGCAACTGAATCCCGGAGACCGCCTGGTCCTGCTCACCGACGGAATGCAGGAACGCGGTGCCGCGGGCGTCGACCTGGCGTCGGTCATCCACGACACCCGCGCGCTGCACCCCCGTGAAGCCGTCCGGAGCCTGACGGCCGCGGTGCTCGACGCCTGCCGCGGCAACCTCAAGGACGACGCCACGGTTCTGATACTGGACTGGCACGGCACCCGTCGCCGACCGGACGAGACAAGACCCGACCAGCAGCGATGAGCCGCGGCGATCGCCGGCACGCCCCCGTGGCCGTGCCGGCGATCGGCCACACCCGGCCCCCACATCCGCACATGGCCGTCCCCGACCGGGGCACGAGTGAAGCCCGTACCGCTCCGGCGGCACGACGAACCGCTCCGGCGGTACGCGAACGGCACCGGCGGTACGACGCGTCGCATGAGCCGAGACCGAGGGAGACCGCAGTGTTCGAAGGGTTCGAGACGGCGCAGATCGACGTCGGTGACGCTTCCGTCTTCGTGCGCTACGGCGGGGACGGTCCGCCGGTGGTGCTCCTGCACGGCCATCCGCGCACCTCGGCGACGTGGCACAAGGTCGCCCCGCTGCTCGTACGCGCCGGGCACACGGTCATCTGCCCGGACCTGCGCGGCTACGGCCGGTCGAGGGGACCAGCCTTCACCGCCGACCACACGGGCTATTCCAAGCGCGCGGTCGCTGCGGACGTGGTGGCCGTGGCGCGCCACCTCGGGCATCACCGGTTCGCGCTGGCCGGACACGACCGCGGGGGCAGCGTGGCGCTGCGCCTCACCCTCGATCATCCGCGGAGCGTCTCCCGGGTGGCGTTCCTGGACTGTCTGCCGCTGACGGAGCACCTGTCGCGGATCACCACCGAGTTCGCCACCCGGTGGTGGCACTGGTTCTTCTTCGCGCAGCCGGACATCCCGGAGCGGGTCATCACCGCCGACCCCGACCGCTGGTACCACGGCGACCCCGAGGTGATGGGGCGGGAGAACCACGAGGAGTGGCGGCGGGCCACGCGCGACCCCGACGTCGTACGCGCGATGCTCGAGGACTACCGCGCCGGCCTCACCGTCGACCGGCGGCACGAGGAGGCCGACCGCGCCGCCGGCACGCGCATCGCCTGCCCGACGCTGGTCCTCTGGTCGCTCAGGGACGACCTGGAGGAGCTCCACGGAGATCCGCGCGCGGTCTGGAGCCGGTGGGCCGACGACGTCCGCGGCCATGGCATCGATTCCGGACACCACGTCGCCGAGCAGGCGCCCGAAGCACTGGCCTCCGCCCTGACCGAGTTCCTCCGGCCGGCCATGCGCGGGGCCTCGGATCCGGACAGCGGCCCCGCATAGAGCGATTCGCCGCCGGAGTACGTGGTCACGTCAGGGTGGGCACCCGCAAGGCGAGGAGGGCGACGTCGTCGTCGTTCGCGGACGGGCGGACCCTGCGCAGCAGCTGATCGGTGAAGGACGCCAGGGGGCGATGGGCGAGGGCCGCGGCGTGCCGGCGCAGTCGGTGCAGGCCCTCGTCGAGGCTGTGGCCGGATTCCTCGATCAGGCCGTCCGTGTACAGCAAGAGGGTGGATCCGGGCGGCAGCAGGGCGGTGGCGTCGACGCGGGGCTTGCCGGCTCCGGTGCCCAGCAGGATGCCGTGCCCGGCGGTGAGGTAGTCGGCCAGGCCGTCATGGCTGATGAGCAGGGGCGGCGGGTGGCCCGCGTTGGTCCAGGACAGTTTCCACCCGCCTTCGTCGGCCTCTTCGACCCGGGCGAGGATCATGGTGGCCATGGTGACGTCGGTGATGTGCGTGACCGCCTCGTCGAGGCGTTCGACGATCCGGCTGGGCGGCTCCCGCAGGGCCCAGGCGTAGGCGCGGAGCATGTTGCGCACCTGTGCCATGCCGGCCGCGGCCTCCAGGTCGTGGCCGACGACGTCGCCGATGGCCAGCGCGGTGGCGCCGTCGGACAGCGAGAAGGCGTCGTACCAGTCACCGCCCACCTGCGAGGCGTCCGGCGCGGGCAGGTAGCGGACCGCCATCTGCAGCCCGGACACGCGGGGCATCTGGGGCAGCAGATGGTTCTGCATGGTCTCGGCGACCTTGCGCTGGCGCTGGTACAGCCGCGCGTTGTCCAGGGCGAGACCGGCGCGGCGGGCGATGTCCTCGATCAGGGGCAGGTCGGCCGTGTGGAAGTCACCCGACTGCTTGGCACGGCCCAGGGTCAGGGCGCCGAGGACGGCGCGGGTGCTGCGGATGGGCGCGATGGCCGCGGAGTGGATGCCGGTGGCGTCGAACAGGCGGCGCTGTTCCACCGCGATACCGGAATCCGGCTGCCCCTGGTAGGTCTGGGGGCCGGCCAGCGTCGAAGCGACTCCGCGCAGGGCCCTGGACAAGGGCATCGGCGACTCCTCGGGGACCGGCGGCATCGGCCCCTGCAGCTCCTCGTGCGGGACCAGTGCGGCACCGGCCGCCTCGACGACGACGGTGCGCCAGACCTCGTCGCGCTCGGTGATCAGATCGATGATGGCCCAGTCCGCGAGCCGGGGCACCACCAGCGTCACCAGCCGCCGCAGCGCCTCGTCGACGTCGAGGGTGGAGGTCAGCTGCGTGGTGGTCGCGGCCAGCAGCGCGAGCCGTTCGAGGTCCGGCAGCAGCGTGGCAGCCGGCTCCGGCGCGTCCGGCTCCGGACGCCGGGCATGGAAGAGGACGAGCGTGCCGCGTTCACACGCACCGAGATCGAACGGGGCTATCGACCACGAGATGGGCAGCGTCGAGCCGTCTTTCCGCGCGAAGTAGTCCTCGTCGGCCTGAGCGGCACGCCCGGCGTGGAAGGCCCCTCGCATACGGCATTGCGTGCGCGGCATGGGCTGGCCGTGGGCGTCCCGGTGCAGCAGGTCGTGCGCGTCGTGGCCGAGAAGATCCCCGGCGGGCAGGTCCAGCAACTGTTCGGCGCGGGAATTGACGGCGATGACGCGTCCCTGCTCGTCCACGACGTAAGCCCCGGTCCCGATGGCCTCCAGCACCTCGGCCGCGGCGGCGGCAGGCGCCGACAGGAGACGTCTGCCGTTGCTCTGCGTGTCCTCCGGTCCTGCCATGCTCTGATCCCCTCAGCTGACGGGCGACCCGCCCGTTCGACGTATCCGCCTCTCCCGACTGCCCCGGCACCGGTGAATCCCACCTGCCCTCGTCTCGCGGCCGCCGGCGGGAGCGGTCCAGTGGTCGAGCCGAGGCCCGCGCCACCGACAGCCACCCAGTCCGGCGCGCGCCTCCTCCGGCCGGAACACCGGCTCGGCGCAGTGGGCCGCCGCCTCTCCCTCCTGCAAGCTGGCATGCCCCGCCGCCGTCGGCCAGTCGGCGGGCGAGCGCACCCGCAGGGAGCGCGATCCGGCGGCCGGTTGCCGCGACGGCGGTCAGCGCTTCTTGGTCTTCTTCCGTTGCGGGGGAGTCCACTCGCCTCGGTGCAGCTGACAGCGCGAGTAGCCGATCATCGCCGGCTTCTGGCACCGTTTGCCGGTCTTGGTCTGGGTCGACCCACACTTGACCTGCTTACCCATACGTCGTCCCCCTGCTCGGTCGAGGTGTACCGCGCCGGCCCCATCGTCACCGGACCGCGGCGCTCCGCGCGCCCTTCGAGGCCTCATTCGGCCGATTCGACATCCTTCATGCCTGAATCATGACAATTAAGAGGATGAGTTGATCACTGCAGGCAGTCCCCGTCACGGGGAGTCGGCCTGAGAGGGAGCCGGTTCCGGGACCGGTTCCCCCGCGGGTGCCGGAACACCCTTGGTCGAGGTGTGGGTCTTCCGCCACGGCAGGAGAAGCGCGCTCCCCAGGCACAGCACACCGGCGATGAGCAGCGTGCCGCGGACGCCCACCGCGTCGGCGACGAGACCACCGGCGACCATGAAGACTGCCTGACACGTCTTCGAGCTGACGGACCAGGACGTGGCGACGCGGGACATGAACGCGTCCTGGGTGGCTTCCATGCGGTAGGTGGTGAACGACGGGTTGAAGACGCCGGCGGCGAAGAGCAGGCCGAAATCGACGGCCACGATGACGAACACACCCAGGGCACCCGAGGGCGTCAGCGGCAGCAGGATCGTCCAGATCGTGCGTAGGACACCCGACAGCAGCAGGATCCGGCGCTGCCCGAACCGCCGGGTGAGCGGCGGGGTCAGGCGCGAACCCAGCACACCGCCCAGGCACGGCAGGCCCAGCGCGAGTCCGTACTGCCACGGCGCGAGGCCGAGGTCGCGCAGCATCAGGACCGCCATCAGCGGTGAGGTCATCATGATGGAGCCGCCGAAGAGCAGGGAGTTGTAGAACAGCGGACGCAGTCCGGGATGCCGCAGGAGGTAGCGCCAGCCTGCGGCGATGTCACGGCCCAGGTGAGGGGCGGCGACGGGTGCCGACGGCGCGGATTCGGGCCGCCGGATGCGGCGGATACCGAGGGCGGATCCGAGGAAGGACGCGGCGTCGACCGCCATCGTGACGGTGGGGCCCAGGACTGCGACCAGGAGCCCGCCGACGGGCGGTCCGGCGCTGACACTGATCCAACTGGTGGTCTCGAACAGGCTGTTGGCGCGAAGGCGCTGCTCGGCCGGGACGAGCGCCTTGAGGTGCGCGCCGCTCGCCGCGTCGAACGCGACGGACGCGGCTGTCTGGAGGATGCCCACCAGGCACAGGTGGACGAAGGTGAGTCCGCCGAAAGCCGCCGTGACCGGCACGCTCACCAGCACCGCGCAGCGCACCAGATCGGCGGTGACCATGACGGGCCGCTTGTACCGGTACTCGATACGGACGCCGAGCGGCAGGGCGATCGCCACACTGGCCACGGCGGACAGCGCGGTGAGCAGCGAGACCTGGAACGCCGAGGAGTGCAGCACCAGGAGGGCGACCAGTGGCAACGCCCCCATCGCGACGGCGCTCCCCGCGGCACTGACACCATAGGCCCCCCACAACCGCCCGAAGTCCCGCCCGAGCGTCACCTGCCGCGCCAATGAACCCTCCCCGTGTGAAGGCACCCAACGTAGTGGTTCGGACGGCCGCATACGCCCGCTCACGCATCGTGCCCGTGCGGACCGGTCCGTTGTCCGTCGGGCTTCGGGGACGTCATGCGTCGGGCTTCGGGGACCTCGGAGCTGCACCAGAAGTCCGAGGTGAAATGGGGTGTGTTGGGCGTGAGGAACGTGGTCACGACGAGCAAGGCGCGGTGGATCGGGCGGCCGTGAAACGACTCCGGCCCCTTTCGACACCGAGGTGCCGAAAGGGGCCGGATCTGGTAGCGGGGGCCAGATTTGAACTGACGACCTCTGGGTTATGAGCCCAGCGAGCTACCGAGCTGCTCCACCCCGCGTCGGTGACACCACCGTACGTCAACGATCGGGCGGGCGCCCGCAATTGTTTCCGGGGGCGGTCAAGGCCTGCCGCGCGGGGCGGAGAAGACGCGTCTCCACGACACCTGGAACGCTACTCGGGCTGCTCGCGGCGGGCAGTGGCGAACCGGCGCTGGTAGGCGGCGGGACTGAGGGACAACTCCCGGCCGAAGACGCGGCGCAGACTCTCGTAACTCGGGAAACCGGCCAAGGACGCCGCCTGCGTCGCCGTGTACCCCTGGTCGAGCAGCGACTTCGCGATGTCGAAGCGGATCGACTCGACGTACCGGGCCGGCGTGGTGCCCAGCTCCTCCCGGAACATCCTGGTGAGGTGACGGGTGCTGACGTTGAGCCGCCCGGCGAGTTCGGCGAGGGAGTAGTGGCCGGCGGGATCCGCCGTGACCAGGTCGACGACCCTGCGCAGGGCGGCCGACCGGGGCGGTGGGCCCTGTAGGGGCGCGGAGAACTGTGACTGGCCGCCCGCACGATGCAGGTACACCACCAGCGAGCGGGCCACCTCCCGGCTGACGTCGGGACCGTGGTCCTCCTCGACGAGGGCGAGCGCGAGGTCGATACCGGCCGTGACACCGGCGGACGTGTAGGTCGTGCCGTCGCGCACGTAGATGGCGTCGGGTTCGACGCGGGCCTTCGGGTGCCGGGCGGCGAGTTCGCTCGCGATCTTCCAGTGTGTGGTCGCCCGTTTGCCGTCCAGAAGGCCCGTTGCGCCGAGGACGAAAGCACCGGAGCACACGGAGGCGACCCGGCCGGCCCGCACTGCCAGATCCCTGGCCGCTTCGGCCAGGTCGCGCGTGACGGGAGTCCTGGGATAGATGGCCCCGCCCGGCATCAGGAACGTGTCGGGGTCCGGCTCCCTGCCGGCGCTGCCGTCGACGGCGATCCGCACACCGATCGAGGAGACGACGTCGCTGCCCGTCGTCGACACCAGGACGATCCGGTAGTCGGCGCCGAACAGATTCGCCTCACCGAAGACCTCGGCGGGGCCGACGACGTCCAGCAGCTTGACCCCGTCGTAGACGAGGATCGCCACCCGATGCGTGTCGGCGCTCACAGGCCCATCCTGGGATGACCGGATTCGAGGGGTTCATGGCCGGACCGAGGCGGCGCCGGGGGCCGCCTGGTCGGCACCGTAGAGAGCGGACGCACGGTCCACTCGAAGCACATCGCACCGGAAAGCACGGACATCATGACCGACATCATCGCAGGGGTGGAAATACCCGGGACCTCGGCAGTCGCGGAGGCCACGGATTTCCTTCGGCAGAGGACGAACCCCCTGATCTTCCACCACTCCCGCCGTGTGTTTCTCTTCGCCTCCCTCCACGCGCGTGAACTGAACCTGCGACCCGATCCCGAGTTGCTCTACATCTCGGCGATGTTCCACGACGCGGGCCTTTCGATCCCGTTCTCCGACGCGCGGCAGCGTTTCGAGCTGGACGGCGCCGACCACGCACGGAAGTTCCTGCTCGACCGCGATTTCCCCGAGCGCGCCGCCGAGGTGGTCTGGAGGGCCATCGCCCTGCACACGACTCCGGGAATTCCCGCCCGGATGGAACCCGAGGTCGCCGCCACGAACCACGGAGTGCTGACCGACGCGGTCGGCTGGGGGCTGAACATGCTGGAAGGGGACCAGCTCGACGAGATCCTCGCCGCTCATCCGCGCGGCGATTTCAAGAGGGAGTTCCTTCAGGCATTCGTCGAAGGCCTCGAAAACCGCCCGGACACCACCTACGGAACCGTCAATGCGGATGTCCTGGAACACTTCGTTCCCGGATTCCGCCGGACGTCCATGGTCGAGCGCATCATGAACGCTCCCTGGCCACAATGACCCGGCGGCAGCCGGTATCGAGCAGCTGCAATCGCCGCCGCCCTCCGGCCGCACCACTCCAGGACTGAGCCGACATCGGGCGGCAATGCACCATCGGTCACGCTCGTCGCACTGATGGCGACCACGAGAGCAACCTCACCGATCACCACGCGAGAAGACCACATAGAAGACCGAGTGGAAGACCGCGTAAGAAGACCATGCAAACAGAAAGGAATGCTCGTGCGAGCCATTACCGTCCGGGATCGCGAGGCCGGAATCGCGGGACTGACCGTCGAGGACCTTCCTCATCCCCATGCCGCCGAGAACGACGTCATCATCCGGGTGCACGCCGCGGGCTTCACCCGAGGAGAGCTCGATTGGCCCGCCACCTGGGCCGACCGCGCCGGCCGCGACCGGACCCCGAGCGTGCCCGGCCACGAGGTCTCGGGGGTGGTGGTGGAACTCGGATACGGAACGACCGGCCTCACCGTCGGCCAGCGGGTCTTCGGACCGACCGACTGGGCCCGCGACGGCTCGCTCGCCGAGTACGTCGCCGTCGAAGCCCGCAACCTTGCCCCGCTCCCCGCCGACATCGACCACACGGTGGCGGCCGCACTGCCGATTTCCGGGCTGACCGCCTGGCAGGGCCTGTTCGACCACGCCTGTCTCACCGCCGGCCAGAGTGTGCTGATCCACGGCGCCGCCGGGGGCGTCGGCTCGATCGCCGTCCAGCTCGCTCACGAAGCGGGAGCCCGCGTGGTGGGCACGGGCCGCTCCGCCGACCGCGACACCGTCCTCGACCTGGGCGCCCACGAGTTCCTCGACCTGGACCCGGAGGCCGACCGGTGGGAACACACCGGCCAGGTCGACGTGGTGTTCGACGTGATCGGCGGCGACATCCTCGACCGCTCGGCCGCCCTCGTGCGCCCCGGCGGCACGCTGGTCACCATCGCGCACCAGCCCACCGTGCGCCCCGACGACGGGCGCGCCGTCTTCTTCGTCGTGGAACCGGATCGCGCCCGCCTCACCGACCTCGCCGGGCGTCTGCGGGACGGCCGGCTCCGGGTACGGGTCGGCGCGGTTCTGCCGCTGGCCGAGGCACCCGCAGCCTTCGCCCCGCACCAACGCGTCCCCGGCCGCACGATCATTCGCGTCGCCGAGGACTGACCGTGTCCGACCCTGAAGCCGCCGACCGCGGTTGTCGTGCGAGTCAGGGGGACGGCACCCGCGCAGATCGGGGGCGACCGCCGAGGGTGCTGATCGTCCGACACCCCGGCGGGATGGATCTCGCGGCCCGCGGCACCAGGCCGACCGCGCCTCACTTCCGTTACGACCTGGCACGGTTTCACCGGAGCATGCGCACGTGCCGGGCTACCGCTCCCTCTCCCGTTCGGCCGACAGCAGGACCGCGCAGAGCAGTACGGCCGAGCCGGCGGCGGTGGCGAGGGTCATTCGCTCACCGAGCAGCGTGACGCCGAGGAAGAGCGCCGCGACCGGTTCGAGCATCATCACAACGGAGACGGTGGTGGCGCGGACGGCCATCAGGGACGAGAAGAACAGCGCGTAGGCGAGCGCGGTAGGGATCGCCCCCAGGTATCCGAGCAACGCGAGGACATCGCGAAGTGCCCGTCGGCGGGCACCAGTGCACCGGACGGCATCGCGGTGACCAGCAGGCACACCGCGGCGACGGCGAAACCGGCCAACGCGCGGTCGTAGGGCCGGCCTGCCCGGCCGCGCCGTGCTTCGGCCTGGGTGAGCAAATTGATCGCGGCCGATCCCGCGGCCGAGGCGAGCGCGCACAGGAATCCCCACAACGGCTCGGTGCCTCCTGCTCGGGCGTCGGTGCCGAAGGCCAGCAGGGAAAGTCCGCAGAGGGCGAGCGCAACGGTCAGCGCGCCGCGCCGGCTCACCCGTTCGCCGAAGACGAGCCGTGCGCCCAGAGCGGTGAAGACCGGCCCGGCGCCGAGTGCGACCGCGGTGCCGACGGACAGTCCGGCGAAGGCGACAGCGGCCAAATAGCCGGTCTGGAAGACCGCCATCAGGACGCCGGTCGCCACCAGTGCGATCGGCCGGGCGCGCCCCGTGTCGACGGCCGGTGCGAGGAGCGCGCGTCCGGCTAGCAACAGCACGGCCCCGATGGCGAATCGCCAGTAGGAGACCGCGACAGGGCTGAGGCCGCTGGTGCCGTAGAGCAGCGCGGCGGCGGCGCCGGCACTGCCCCAGGAAGTGGCGGCGAGGGAGATGTGGAGCAGGGGACGTACGGGTGCAGCCCGCATGGAGGACTCCGGTCGGTGGTCGCTGACGGCGCGTGGACTCGGCGCGCGGGCAGCAGGCACCGCTCCGGCGGCTCCTTCGAGGAACGCTCGGAGTGACGTTCGATCCGGTGGGCCGCCCGCTAGGGGGCGGGCGGAGGCAGGACTGCGAGGGAGTACGGCTTCATGCTCAGGACCGTAGCGCAGAGCCCCGCCACAAAGATCACGATTTTCGGTGAGGGGAGCCTGGGGTGGTGGGGGGAGTGTCGGAAGTACCCGAGCCCCAGGTCGCGTTGGACGGTCTGCTTCCCTGCGCATGGGCAACAACCGTGCGCGACTGGCAGGTTGCTCGATTGCCCCATTGCCGGAAACAGGGGGGCGGCCAGGGGCGGCAGCCCGGAAATCAATTCACCCGTGCTCGCCCCGCCGGTACGCTCGCGGGGTTGTCCACACTGCCGGGGACACCTGCGCTTTCCGTGTCGCCGCCCGGCAGTTCCCAGGCTGAGAGCAGGTTGCGTCCATGGCATGTCGTATCAGTGAACTCGTGCTCGGTTGCCGCGAACCCGAGGTGCTGGCGCGATTCTGGTGCGAGGTCCTGGACTTCGTCGTGCTCGATCGCGAAGACGACGGCACTCTGGAGATCGGGCCGCGCGAAGGGTTCGGCGGTCCGCAGCCGACGATCATCCTCAGTCACAGGGCCGAGCCGGAGAAGGGGAAGTCCCGGCTGCACATCGACGTCAACCCCACGGACCGTGATCAGGACGCCGAACTCGAACGCCTTCTGAAGCTCGGTGCGCGCCCGGCCGACATCGGCCAGGCGGAGGGGGACCAGTGGCACGTCCTGGCCGACCCCGAAGGCAATGAGTTCTGTCTGCTCAAGGCCCGCCTCAACCCGCTCTGATGTTCCTCGGTGGCTCGGGCCCCCGCGCCGGGTGGTCGCGGGGCTGACGCCACGAACCCTTCCGGTCAGGGAGCCTGCGTGCGGCAGGCGTCGAGAAGGGGAGCCAGGCGCCGCGCCGAAGCGGCCGTGCGGACGGCGAGGTAGGTCTGCAGAGCGGGTGCGGGCGGGGCGAACGGGCGGAAGGCCGTACGGGCGGTGGGCAGGATCGCGGCCTTGGAGGAATAGAGGACGGTCCAGCTGGGCTTGCCGCTGCCGATGGCCGCGAGGGTGTCCTGGTCGGTGGTGAAGGCCGGGCCCATGACGGGCTCGAAGCCTGCGGTCCGGCAGGCGCCGGTGATCAGGTCGACCAGGTGCGGGTTGATGTGGCGGGGCGCGATGCGCAGCGGCATGGCGGCCAGGTCGGCGATGTCGACGCGTTCGCGTGCGGCCAGCGGATGCGACGCCGGCAGCGCGGCCACCAGCTCGTCCCGCCACACCGGAATGAGGTCGAGTCCCGGGCTCTGCTCGATCCCGCGGACGAAGGCGGCGTCCAGTTCGCCGTCCCGTACGCGTTGCAGCCGAAGCGCGGCCGGGGTGCTGTGCAGTTCGACGGTGATCTCCGGCGCATGCTGTGCCATGTCCGCCAACAGCTGCTCCAGCCGAGTGCCGAGACCGGTGTTGGTGCCGACGCGCAAGGTCGTGAGCTGCTCGGCACGCAATGAGGCCATCGTCTCGAGGGCCGCTTCCTCGGCCGCCGCGACGGCCCGGGCGCGGGGGAGGAAAGCGTGCCCCGCGGCGGTCAGGGTGACGCTGCGGGTGGTCCTGTCGAACAGCTCCAGGCCGAGTTCGCGTTCCAGTCTGCGGACTTGCTGACTGACGGTCGGCTGCACGATGCGCAGCCGACCGGCGGCGCGTCCGAAATGCAGTTCCTCGGCGACCGCGAGGAAGTACCTGACCTGCCGCAGTTCCATACCCCGCCCCTTCACTCATCACGATCCGTGATGAGTGTATGAGTCAAGTGCGCCTTGGTCGCCACGGCGCGACGCGGTGAACTGGCCATACGCCACAGCACACGCTGTACGGCACCGACAAGGACCAGGAGGCAGCCATGCCCGCCGTGACCATCCAGCAGGGCCCGCGTGACGTCGAGCTCAAGCGGGAGCTGATCAAGAAGATCACCGACGCTTTCGTCGAGACGTACGAGATCCCGGCCGCGACGGTGATGGTCTTCATCGAGGAGACCCCCACCGACAGCTTCGGCGTCGGAGGCAGGCTCGCCGCCGACAAGTGACGGCACGCGCGCCTGTGGACGGTCACGTCACCGGTCTCGCCTTCCGACCGAGTCGATCCCGGTGATGGGCCGCCCCAACTGCCGTAATTCTGCGGGCGGACGCTTCTACGGACTGCGTCCGACCGCGAACCACCTGCCGAACCACTGCTCGGCCCCGTACTCCTCGAAGCGCGCCACCTCGGTGAATCCCAGCTTCGCCGCGAGGCGCATCGAGCGGTGGTTGGCGGTCTGGGTGGTGAGCACCACCGGCTCGCCCGGAAGCATGCCGGCGTACCAGTCGAGTGCTGCCGCGCACGCCTCGGCCGCGTACCCGCGTCCCCACGCCTGCGGCAGGAACAGGTAGCCCGACGGAGGTGGTCCGAGGCGCCGTCAGGGCCGTGCGCTCCGGGAGCGTCGTCACCAGTACCGGGGTGTCGTGTCGCGCCACTCCGGGGCCCCGCCGTCGCTTCGGAGCCGGATCTCGCCGTCGTCTTCGACGTAACCCTCGTAGCGCAGGTGTCCGTGGAAAGCGTGGTCCGCGCCGAGCAAGGCGGCCACCTCCCGGAGTCGGCTGTCGACTTCACTTCGTGCGACACCCTGATCGTTCACCCGGAGGTATTTGATGGCCCGAGGACGGCCCTGCTCGTCGGTGCCCGCGTCGTCGTCCGGGACGAACTCCCAACTCGGTCGAGCGGCCTCGGGGTTCGGCTCGGCCGCGCCGGGCGGCGCGGTGTCGAGCTTGTTCCGGAAACCGTCCTGGTCGGTCAGTCCCCACAATCGTGCCACCGGGACCGGGGGACGCAGTTCGATCGTCCCCCAGACGCTGTACTCGGAGCTTCGTCCTTCTTCGTTCCCCATGACGCCCCTCTGCGGAATCGCCTGCGGCCGCCGACGCCGGATCCGCCCGCTGTCGTGATGACGAGTCGCTCATCGGCATCGAGCTCGATGTCGTAGTGACGGCAAAGGCGAGATCGTATCCCTTTCGGGGGACCCCAGGTGCCGAGGGCTGGGCTGTCGTCGCCGGCGGCGGTGGGCGTGATCACCCACCGCCCGTCCGACGGTCCTGCCGGGACCTTGCGGGCCCGCCGTCCGAGAGGGTCCGGCGCTCCCGGGCGGTCGATTCATGTGGTGTGGTGCAGCCAGCGCTGGAGGGTCGCGTTGATGCTGCCGGGCAGTGCGCTGAGCTGGTCGATGGCTTCGCGGTCTTCGGGGCGCGGCGGGATCCCCGCTGCGGTGAGTACCGCGTGCAGGTCGAGGCGTCGACGGTCCCGTGGGTCGATGGTGAAGCTGATGCGCTCGGCGGGATTGGGCGGCGCAAGCAGGTAGTCGGCGTCACCGTCCTGGCCGGCGGGGGCCGGCCAGGGGACCTCGGCCGTGTCG
Organism: Streptomyces sp. NBC_00637; assembly: GCF_045161545.1. Taxonomy (NCBI): domain Bacteria; kingdom Bacillati; phylum Actinomycetota; class Actinomycetes; order Kitasatosporales; family Streptomycetaceae; genus Streptomyces; species Streptomyces sp. NBC_00637. Next base: position 8,374,903 of record NZ_CP109046.1, read on the forward strand.
ACGGCGTAGGGGTCGACGAATGCGTGGGGTGCGCTGTACTCGAAGGCAGTGGTGGTCATGTCGGTCTCCTCACCAGCAGCTTGCGGTTCTGTGGGTCAGGAGGCGCGTGGGGCCCGTGGCGGTTGCGGTCGAGGCCGGATGTCACGCCGTCGGCGTCATTGAGGGCTCATCGTCTGGTCGGACCATCCCGAACGCGAAGCGGCTTCGGACGTCGTCCGGGTGGGACAGCGAGCCACCGAGGGGTTCCCTCGCTACTGCTCATGACTCGCCGGGGCGCCCCAACGCCCTGGTGTCCGAGGCGGCGGGGGAGCGGGATGCCCGGTCGGTTCCGGCCTCCATTCTTGACTGACGGAATGTCAGGTGAGAGTCGCAGGGTGGCTCGGAGGGCCTTCGTCTTCGTGGTGTGTGCCGTGTCACGCACTTCGAGGGCCGCCCAAGTTGTGTGCGTCACAGCGGAAATGTCCCTTTGGCGTCCATGCTGGGGACGGATGCCGACACCCACGAAGTGGAGCTCATCGGCATTGCCTTGGGCGTGGATTGTCGAAGCCGCCCTCGTCGTAGCACTCGTGACGCTCCTCCTGGTTTCCATTGGAAAGGTGCCCCTCATGACCGCATACCTCTGTCCCCCCGCAGTGATCCACGGCGAGCACGGCGTGGAGACCGGCCAGATCGTGGCGGAGGTGCGCGACCGGCATCCGCATGCGGCGTGGGTGCCGAGAATCGACGGCATAGCGGCCAGTACGGGCATCGAGAAGCGCGGGTGGATGCTGCCGCTGGAGACCGCCGTCGCGCCCGGCAACGGCAACGGCCTGGGGACCATCGGCGTCGGACCGGCCCAAGAGGCGCTGGCCCGCGACGGGTTCACCCCGCAGGACGTGGACCGTGCGATCGCCGCCCTGGAAGCGATACCCGCGCCGCAGACCATCCAGGAGCGCACCGCGCCGGCCTGGGAGGCCGTGCAGGCCTATGGTGAGCGTGCGGCGCGCGGAGCTCTGCAGGCCGCCGGACTGGATGCCGCGGACGTCGACTGCCTGATCACCAGTCACTCCACCACCCCCGCGCTGCCGGGCCTGGACATCGCCCTGTCCAACAGGCTGGCGCTGCGCGGCGACGTGATGCTGTTGCCGGCCACGCAGTGGGCCTGTATCGCGGGGACCCGCTCCCTCGCGCTGGCCGCTGATCTTGTGGCCGCGGACCCCGACCGGGTGGTCCTGGTCGTGATCGCGGAGGCGCTGAGCACCACCTACCAGCCCGCCGACGACACCCTCGAGTCCCTGATCGTCCGGCTGCTGTTCGCGGACACCGCGGTCGCCGTGGTGGTCACGGGCCGCCAGAGGCGCGAGTCGATGCTACGACTCGACGCCGCCTGGAACCACACCGTGCCCGACACTCAGGACCTGCACCGCCTGGACACACGGGCGGACGGCACCCACTTCGTGATGGACCGGCGCGGGCCGCGTGCCGTACAGGAGACGGTCACCGCGATGTGGGAGTGGCTGCGCCTCCGTTACCAGGACGACCCGAGCTCCTGGCACCCCGACGTGCTGCTCGCCCACCCCGGCGGGACCCGGGTGCTGGAGTACATGGAGCAGACGATGCCCGACGGGTGGCCGTCGGGGCTGCTGGACTACAGCCGCGACAGCTACACCGGCGGCAACCGCGGCGGCGCCGCCGTGTTCGACATCATGCGAAGGGCGCACGACGCCGGGCAGAAGTCGGGCGCTCGCACCGTCCTGTATGCGGCGGCCCCTGGTCTCACCGCCACCGCCCTGGAAGGGGAGTGGCTGTAGCGCGAGGCCGCGTCCTGTCTGCCGGCAGGTGGGCCGCCCCGCCGTACCGGTGACACCACCGGTACGGCGCGAGGTACCCTCGCCGGTCGGCGCGCCGTCCGACGCGCACCGTACGTACCCTCGCCGCGCTCCCGTACGCCGTCTGTGCCTGTGCCTGTGCCTGCGACTGTGACTCGGCCTGTGTCTGTGCCTGTGCGCCGGGGCCTGTGCCCGCCGCCCAGCGGTCGCGTCACCGCGCGACTTCCGCCCAGACCACCTTGCCGGTGTCCGTCCACCGCACGCCCCACCGCGTGGTGAGTCTGTGCACGACGTGCATCCCGCGACCGCCGTCGTCGAGGAGGTCGCCGCGGCTCAGACGCGGCCGGCCGTTGCCGGTGTCGCCGACCTCGCACAGCAGGCCGTGACCGGCCCTGATCAGCCGTACCGTGACGGGACCCGCGGCGAAGCGCACCGCGTTCGTGACCAGCTCGCTGACCAGCAGCGACACGTTGTCCCGGGTGTCGTCCCGTATGCCCCACTGCCGCAGCAGCGCGGAGACGTGCGCGCGGGCACGAGCGGGTGCGTCGTCGCGGGCGGGCAGCCGCCAGGTCGCGGTGTCCCCCTTGCGGCAGCCGATCATGCGCGCGAGCAACAGGGTCACGTCGTCGCGCTGGCGCGCGGGCGCCATCGTGGAGACGACGCGCCGTGCGGCCTTCTGCAGCGCGTCCCACGGGTGCACCGCGGCCACGGTCTCCGCCAGCCGGTCGATGCCCTCGTCGATCGACACGGCCGGATCTTCGACGAGGCCGTCGGTGTACAGGGCGAGCAGGGACCCGGGGGGAGCGTCGAACGTGTGTACGTCATACGGCTCCCGCAGTGCGAACTCGGCGCCCAGACCCGGGTGCGGGCGGACCGCGAGCGGGCCCGCGCGACCGTCCGGCGACACCAGGACCGGGGGGAGGTGGCCCGCGCTGGACAGCACGACGTGGTGGCTCACCGGGTCGTAGAGGGCGATGCAGCAGGTCGAACCGAGGGCGCTGTATCCCGCCGCCAGCCCGGACTCCGCGTCGTCCAGCAGCGACACGGTCTCGTCCAGATGCTCCAGCACCTCGTCGGGGGCCAGCCCCGCGGACAGCAGTGCGCGGGCCTCCATGCTCAGCTGGCCCATGGTCGCCGCGGCGCCGAGACCGTGCCCGACGACGTCACCGACCACCAGGGCGGTACGGCCGTCAGGCAGCGGGAAGCTGTTCACCCAGTCGCCGCCGACGCCCGCGCTGTCGGGGGTGGCGGGCTGGTAGACGCTGGCGATGTCGATGGTGTCGCCGCCGGCCCGCGGCAGCAGCCGGCGCTGCAACGCCAGCACCTGCGTGTGCTCGCGCTGGTGCTGACGGGCCAGATCGACGTGATGGGCGGTCCTGGCCACCAGTTCCTGCAGGTCGAACAGTTCGCTGTCGCGGAAGGGGCGGTCCGCCCGCCGCCAGACCTCCGCCACGCCCAGGACGACCGGCGGCGCGCCTTCCAGGACCAGGGGAATGCACGCCACACCCGCCGAGCGGTCACCGGGTACCAGAGCACGCACCACGCGCGGACTGCCGAGCACCCGCTCGACCGCCTCCCGGTCGGGTATCACGATGGTCTGCGGGACGTCGTTGCGCCGTACCGCCTGCGCCAGCAGACGGCTCGCGTCGCCGGGAAGATCGTCGCCCGGCGTCACGTAGCCGTCGGGCCACGCCCGGTCCGGCACCAGGGCCGCCCGCCGTAGCCGGATCCGCCCCTGAGCCTTCTCGGTCACTCCCTCGCCCGTCCACACGGCGAAGTCGAGGTCGACGGCGGCCACGTCTCCCCAGGCCAGCAGGGACTCGGCCAGGGACTGCGCGGTCTCGCCGATGTCCAGCGAGGTGCCGATCGCGGTCTCGGCGGCGTACAGGTGCAGCCTCCTGGCCATGGCGATCAAGGAGACGGTCAGGCCCTCCTCGGGCGCCGCGGCCGGCAGGATGCTCATCGAGACCACCAGCTCCGACCCGCCGCCACGCCGCAGGCGCTGGATCCGGGCGACGTGCGCCTCCCCGGTCTCCAGAACATGCCGCAACCGCCGTGTGACCGTCGGCGCGTCCCTCGGGGGCAGCAGATCGACGAAGGAGCTTCCGGCCACGGCATCCAGACCCGCGAACACGGGAGCGTCCAGATTGCGACGGGTGATCCGCAGATCCCTGTCCAGGTTGACCACGCCGAGAATCTGATCCTGACCGCCGCCCGCCGCGGACTCGTCGGGTGCCCGCCGGCGGCTGGCGCGGTCGTCCCGCGCGTCGGCGGGACCGGCGGCCGCCGCCGCTCCGCCGGACGGGATGTACCGCCCCAGGGCACGGCTGACCAGGTCGAACGGCGACGAGGACGAGGGGGAGGAGGTGGAGTCCATGCCGCTCTCTCAGCAATCCCCGGCACAGCGCCGGGGCCGTATTCGGACCCGTGCGACGGGGCCCCGAGATCCCTGAGCGCACACCTCATTGAATAACACCGGGGGACGCTTCGCCCACATCAGCGGATCGCACGATGTACGCACCGGAAACTCGGGTGGCACCGGGCCGCCGTCTGCGTAGAGTCGGGCGGTGCCCCACCTGAAACCGCTGCATGCCGGTCACGCCCCGGCGGTCCTGGCCTTCGAGCTGGCGAACCGCGCCTACTTCGCTGCCTCGGTCTCCGACCGCGGCGACGACTTCTTCGACCGGTTCGGCGACCGGTACGACGCCTTGCTGACCGAGCAGGAGGCCGGCATCTGCGCCTTCTACGTGCTCGTCGCCGAAGACGGCTCGGTACTCGGCAGGTTCAACCTGGTCGACATCGAGGATCGCACCGCGGCACTCGGCTACCGGGTGGCCCAGCATGTCTCAGGCCGCGGCGTGGCGACGGCGACCGTCCGGGAGCTGTGCGGACTGGCGGCGTCGCGCCACGGGCTGCGCACTGTGCGAGCGGCCGCCGCTCGCGAGAATGTCGCGTCCCAGAAGGTGCTGGTCAAAGCCGGATTCGTCCTGACAGGTCCAGCCGACCCGGCTGACCTCGGCGGTAAGCCGGGCAGCTGGTATCGGCGCGACCTGGTACTCCAGCCGTAGCCGTAGCCGTAGCCGTGGTCTTGCCGGTGGGGTCGTCCGAGAGACGGGGGCGGGCACGCGGGCACCGCTGATCATCTCGATCGCCCATGCCGCTTCTCCGGGCGACGGCCATCGATCGTCACCCGTACAGAGCAGCGTGCGGCCGACGCGGCGGGGAAGGCGGACGTCACGCCTGCGCGTGTGGTGTGCTCCCCGCACTCCGGCGTCGGGGGTGGCCGCAGTCGGACTTCCCCGAGTCGATCGCGGCCACCCCTGCCACGAGGACTCGGCGCGTGCCACCGTTACGGCTCTGCCGCAGTGACCTGCCTGGTTGTCGAGAGGCGGCCGAGAGGCAGCCGAGGGGCGGCCGCGCACGCCGGAGGCGTGGAGGAACCGGGTCGCAACGCACCCGTCGGCATCAGAGCGCGTGAGGTCGCTGGAGTCCCTGAAGGAGGAGAGCGATCAGGCGTCGGGGGTCGTACCGGGGGTCGTTGTCGTGTCCGATGCAGAGGTTGCCGATGCCGCGCATCAGCTCGTACGGCTGCGTGCCGGGCCGGATGTCGCCGTTGTCTACCGCGGCGTCGAGCAGGCGGGCGCAGACGGGCAGCAGGCGGTCGAGGAAGTAGGCGTGCAGTGCGGCGAAGCGGTCGTCGTCGGACTGCAGGGCGTCGGCGAGTCCGTGTTTGGTGACGAGGAAGTCGACGAAGAGGTCGATCCACTGGCGCAGTGCGTCGAGCGGCGAGTCGGCACTGGCCAGCAGGTGGGGACCGGCCTCCGCGCATGCCTCGATCTGGTGGCGGTAGACGGCGGTGACGAGATCCGCCCGGGTCGGGAAGTGGCGGTAGATCGTGGCCATCCCCACGCCCGCTCGCGCCGCGATCTGCCGGATCGGCGCGTCGACACCAGAGGCGACGAACGCCTCGGCGGCGGCAGCGAGCACCGTCTCCCGGTTGCGCTGGGCGTCGGCACGCTTGCCGCGGGACGGCGGCTCTCCCGCAGCACTGTCGGTGGCCATCACGTTCTCCTCCGTCCGAGACCGATTGACAAAACGGAGCGCTGCTCCGGATACTAAGTGGAGCGGCGTTCCGTTTCAGGTTAGTCGAAGCGGCATGCCTCTGACCACCCTGTCCGTTGTCAGGTCGCACGAGACCGGCGGGCAGGAATGCCACCGAAAGGGAACCCCCATCGTGAGCGCATCAGCTGTCACCGGTGTCGACGCCTCGGGCACGCCCGTCCCGGTCCTGTCCTACAGCCCGGTAGTCCTCTCCGTGCCCGGGCGCCCCGTGGACCTTCAGGTCCGCGTCTCCGCACCCGCGACCGGAACCGGACTCGCCGTCATCCTCCTCTCCCACGGGCACGGCCCCTCCAACAACCTCTCCTCGCTCAACGGCTACGCACCGCTCGTCAACTCCTGGGCCGCCCAGGGATTCGTGGTCGTCCAGCCCACCCACCTCTCCTCCAGGACGCTGAGCCACCAGGTTGCCGACGCCCCCGGGGCGCCCTTCTTCTGGCGCTCGCGCTCCGAGGACATGACGCACATCCTCGACCGACTCGACACGATCGAGAAGGCCGTGCCACTGCTCTCGGGGCGGATCGACCACACCAAGGTGGCCGTCGCCGGGCACTCGTTCGGCGGCTTCACCTCCAGCCTCCTCCTCGGTGCCCGGGTCACCGACCCCGACGACGGCGAAGCGGTGAGCCTCCTCGAACCCCGGATCAAGGCGGGCGTGCTGCTCGCCGCGCCCGGCAGGGGCGACGTCCTCAACGGACCGATGGCCGACGCGCTGCCGGTCTTCCGGACCATCGACTTCTCCACGATGACCACGCCCGCCCTGGTCGTCGTCGGCGACAAGGACGACTCCCGGCACTTCACGGACAGGGGACCGGACTGGCACGCCGACCCCTACACCCTCGCCCCCGCACCCAAGGCTCTCCTCACCCTGTTCGGCGCGGAGCACGGACTCGGCGGGATCGCCGGATACGACGCCGCCGAGACCACCGACGAGAACCCCCACCAGGTCGCCGCCCTCGCCCGCCTCACCGCGGCCTACCTCCACACGCAGCTCCACTCCGGTGCCCTGACGTGGCCGGCCGCGATAGAGGCACTGACGACCGACCCCGACCCGACAGGACGCATCGAGTTCAAGTAGCTGCTCGGTCGAGTGATGTGTGACGCGCAGACGCGCATGCCGTCAGTGTGATCGCGATGACCTGGCCGACGACGCCCACGGCGGCGCGGTCGCGCCCCATCGGGAACCGCCCAGCGGGAACTGCCCATCCGGAACCGCGCATCCGGACCTGCCCGGGCGGGCGGCGGCCGTGAGCAGGCGCCGGCGGTGCTGAGATTCCCGGAAGGGAACGGCTGACTCCGGGCGCCCGCCGAAGGCCCGGCCGGTGCCGGGGCGGCGAAAAGTTTGGTGCGCGGGGCCGACGGAACCGGGTAACGTCCTTGTCATGTTCTTCCAGACGCCGATCTACGAGTGAGAGCGTGACGGGCCCCTGCCGACGTCCCTCGACGTGGCCGCGCCCGTCCCCCACCGATGAGTCCGCAGATCACTTCACATCATTCCGGGAGAACCCGTGAGCAAGAACATCAACAACCCCGTGGGCATGGGCGGCGGCCAGCGCAAGAAGCTGTCCCGCGCCGAGCGGCAGAACAACGGCCCGCACCGCAACCTCGACCGTGAGGGTGCCGCCGACCAGAAGGCGGAGCTGGTACGCAAGATGCGCGAGAAGGCAGCCGCAGCCGAGAGCGCGGCGCAGACGGACGACGACACCGCACAGAGCTGACGCACCGCCGCCACAGGGCGGCACCGCACGCAGCAGGGCCCGGACCGCGACGCGCGGCCCGGGCCCTGCTGCGTGCGGTGCGATCTGGGCGCCGTCACCGGGTCGCGGTGTACGTCCTACTGGACGGGCCACTCCGTCAGACCGTGCCGGCGTATTCGATCGTGTTGTGCAACTGCGCAGCCATCCCGGAGAGTTGACGGGCACCGTGCGGTCGACGCCATGAAGGGACTCGATGTGCCGAGCGTGTCCGAGAGGGACCACACCATCAGCAACCCCGTCATCCCGGGGTTCCACCCCGACCCGAGCATCTGCCGGGCCGGCGAGGACTACTACCTCGCATGCTCCAGCTTCGAGTACTTCCCCGGCGTGCCGATCTTCCACAGCCGGGATCTGGTGCACTGGACCCAGATCGGCAACGCCCTCGACCGCCCGAGTCAACTGCGTCTGCCGTCAGGCACCCCCTCGTCCGGCGGCCTCTACGCGCCCACCCTGCGCCACCACGACGGCCGCTTCTGGCTGATCATCACGAACGTGAGCAGCGACGGCAACCTGCTGTTCACGGCCACCGACCCCGCCGGCCCCTGGTCCGACCCGATCCCGCTGCCCGGCGTGCACGGCATCGACCCGGATATCGCCTGGGACGACGACGGCAACTGCTGGTGCACCGTCGCCGGCGTCAGCCAGGTCCGCATCGACCCCCGCACCGGAGAGACGTTCGGTGAGTCACGGCGCCTCTGGTCGGGCGCGCATGGCGCCAAGGCCCCGGAGGCGCCGCACCTGTACCGCATCGGCGACTACTGGTACCTGCTCATCGCCGAGGGCGGCACGGAGCGGTGCCACGGCGTCTCGATCGCCCGTGGCCGCACGCCAGGCGGTCCGTTCGAGCCGTGCCCGGACAACCCGATCCTGACCCATCGCGGCACCGACCGTCCCATCCAGAACACCGGTCACGGAGACCTGGTGCAGGGGCCGGACGGCTCGTGGTGGATGGTGTTCCTCGGAGTCCGACCACGCGGCGGCACTCCGGGCTGGCACGTGCTCGGCCGGGAGACATTCCTGGCTCCGGTGAGCTGGGTCGACGACTGGCCGGTCGTCGGCGAGGTGTCACCCACCATGGCCCCGCCTCCCTGGCCGCTCCACGAGCCTGCCCTCGCACCGGTCCGGGACGACTTCGACCTCGGTGAACTCGCCCCGGCCTGGGTCTCGTTGCGCTCCCGGCCCGCGGAGAACTGCACCACGTCGGAACGGGCGGGCTGGCTGAGCCTGCGCGCCCGCGGAGAGTCACCGGACGACCCCGAGGTCACCTTCGTCGGCCGTCGCCAGCAGCATCTCTCGTGCCGCGCACGGGTCCTGGTCGACCCGGCCGAAGGGTGTGGGGGCCTCACGGTTCGTCTCGACGAGGAGCACCACTACGAGATCGAGGCGACGCCCGGCCAGGTCCGGGTCCTCGCCCGCATCGGACCACTGCGGACGGTGGTGGCCTACCGCGCGACGGCCACCGGCCCGGTGGTGCTCAGGATCGGGGTGGCAGTCACCGAGAAGGTCACCGACGCCCGGCAGGGACCGGACACCGTCTCACTCGGCGTGGAGGATGCGGAAGGCACGTTCGTCGAGCTTGCGGCGCTCGACGGCCGGTACCTGTCGACCGAGGTCGCGGGCGGCTTCACCGGCCGGGTCCTCGGCATGTACGCCTCGACCGGCACCGTCCACTTCGACTGGTTCGACTACGGGCCGCTCGAGGACTGAAGCGGTGGCGCAGCCCTCGGGCTTCTTCAAGGTCTTCAACGTCGCCCGTGGCAAAGTGCTGGGCGTGGAGAACCAGTCCACCGCCGACGGCGCGAAGATCCTCCAGTGGGACGACAACGGCGCCCTGGACCACGAGTGGGCCGTCGCCCCGAACCCGGTGGGCGGCTACACGCTCACCAACCGGGTCACCGGCAGGATCCTCGAGATCCCCAACGCCTCCACCACCGCGGTACCACCGCCGCCCAGTGGAGCGGCACCGGTTGCGCCTGCCGGCGCTGGAACCTCACGCAGACCGCCCCGCCGCCGCTGGGCACCGGACAGTACGTCCTCGTCAACAAGAACAGCGGCAAGTATCTAGACATCCCGAACGCGTCCACCGCCGCCGACACGGCCGCCGACCAGTGGCAGAACTCCGCCTGCGCCTGCCAGTTGTTCACCTTCCAGTCCGCCGGCGGCGGTGCCTGGACCATCAAGAACGCCAACAGCAACCTCAACCCGGACATCCGTAGCGGCTCCGGCACCGCTGGAGCCCCCGTCGTCCAGAACGTGCCCTCCACCGCCAATTCACAGAAGTGGACTCTCACCGACGCGGGCAACGGCTCCTACGAACTGAAGAACGTCAACAGCGGCCTCGACGCCGGCGTCGCCCAGTCCGCCACCGGCAACGGCGCCGCGGTCGTCCAGTGGACCGACGTGAACGTCGACGACCAGCTCTGGAAGATCGTCCGCATCAACTGAGCGACCGTGCCCGGCCAGCGGAGCGGGTGGCACCCTCGCCCGCTCCCCGCTCCCCGCATCCGGCAAGGGAGGCCGGTCGCCCCGCGACGGCGTTGCTGTCGCTCGACCGGTCCGGTCGGCTCCTGTCCTGCCCGTTCCCCGCATGATCGGTACGGTGGTGACGGGACGACTGAAGGGGGCGGCGCGGCCGTGGGTGAGGAAGCTGAGATCAGGACGGCGAAGGAGGCCGCCGACCATGACCTCATTCTGGCGTTCGGGCGGCTGCAGGGGGCGGCCAACCGGCTGGAGTACATCCTCGGCCGGGCGCTCGAGAAGGAGTGCGGCATCAGCCATCTGGTCTTCGAGGCCTTGCTGATCCTGGGCCGGGCGGGGGAGCCGGGGCTGTCGATGCGCGCCGTCGCCCAGGAACAGGTTCTGACCACGGGAGGTGCCACCCGGCTGGTCGACCGGATGGAGGCAGCGGGTCTCGTCGAGCGCGCCGAGGATCCCGACGACCGGCGTGGGCGGCTGGTCCGTCTGACCGCGCTGGGTGAGGAGACGGCGGTACGCGCCTCACGGGTCCACGTGGAGAACATCCAGCGGTACTTCGTGCAGCCGCTCCCCGCTGCGGACCGTGCGCGATTCGCGGAGGATCTCCGCATCCTCAGCCATACGGCCCGGGACGTGCTGCCGCGGCTGCCCTGAACTGCCCCTGACCCGCGGTGCGGCGACAGCGCTGATGTCATGACGTGAGTGGCTTCGGTGTGGCGCGCGTCACAGTCAGCCGGAAATATCTGACGAGTCAGTTACTGTTTAGTCAGGTGAATCGCCCGCGGAAGGCGCGGGCCCCCACCCTGCCGAGGTCCCTGATGAAGCTCGTCTACGTTTTCGATGCCTACTGTGGCTGGTCGCACGGATTCTCGGCGACCCTGCGCGAGGTCGTCTCCCGCCACCCCGAACTGCCGGTCGAGGTGGTCTCCGGCGGCCTGTTCACCGGACCCCGTCGGGTGCCGATCCGCGAGTTCGGTCACGTCCAGGGCGCGAACGCCGAAATCGCCGAGCTGACCGGTGCCGCGTTCGGCGAGGGTTATGAGCGGCTGATCGCCGACGGCACGTTCGTGATGGACTCCGAGGCCGCCGCCCGTGGCATCGCGGCCCTGCGCCAAGCGGCCCCCGACCGCGCGGCGGAACTCGCCATCGCCCTTCAGCGCGCCTTCTACGTCGACGGGCGCAGCCTGTCGGACGCGGCCACCTATCGGAAGATCGCGGAGACGGCCCGGCTGGACGCCGACGCCGTGGTCGCCGCCTTCGAAAGCCCCGACGCGCCGTATACCGCGGCGGGCGACTTCCACCGCGCGGCGGAACTGGGCGTCACCGGCTTCCCCACGCTGCTGGTAGTCGACGCGGACTCCGCCACCCCGTTGGCATACGGCCATGCCACCGCCGACGAGATCGACCAGCGACTCGCGGCTCTTCGTACGCCCTGACCCCGCTGTCCTCACCCCACTCGCACAGGAGCCCCATATGAGCACCCTGACCTTCAAGGTCCTCGACCTGGACTTCCCGGCCGGCAGCAAGAACAAGACCGCCACCCTCGTCACCGGCGAGAACGAGGCGCTTCTGGTGGACGCGGGCTTCACCCGCGCCGACGGGCACCGCCTGGCCGCCGAGATCCTCGACTCGGGCAAGACGCCGGCCACCGTCTTCGTCAGCCACGCCGACCCCGACTTCTACTTCGGCGCGGAGATCCTCGCCGACGCCTTCCCGGAAGCGACGTTCGTCGCCACACCGCTCGTCATCGAGCACATCCGGCACTCCTACGAGGGCAAGCTCAAGGCATGGGCCGCGCTCGGCCCGAACCTTCCCACCCGCCTGGTCGACCTCACCCCGCTGACCGGCGACGCCCTGACCCTGGAGGGCCACCGCTTCGAGCTCAAGGGCGGACCGGCCGCGCTGCCCGACCGCCACTACCTGTGGCAGGCGGAGGCCCGCGCCCTGCTCGGCGGCGTCCTGCTCTTCCAGCAGGAGCACGTATGGGTCGCCGACACTCCCACCCCCGGTGACCGCGCCGCCTGGATCGACCTGCTGGACGAGATGGCCGCCCTCCAGCCTGAACTGGTCGTCCCGGGCCACCGACTGCCCGGCACCGCGGCCGACGCGAGTGCCATCTCCGCCACCCGCGAGTACCTCGTCACCTTCGAGGAGGAGCTCGCCAAGGCGACCGACGGCGCCGCGCTGACCGACGCACTCGTCAAGCGCTACCCGGGCAACGGCATGCTGATCGCCGCCCAGATCGGCGCGAAGGTCGCCAAGGGCGAAATGAAGTGGGGCTGACATGACCGAGTTCGCGACCTCCGTCGCCCCCGCCGATGTCGTACGCCGCCAGTACCTCGCCTCCGCGGCAGGCGACCTGGAGGCCCTTCGGGCCACTCTCGCCCCGGACGTGGAGTGGACGGAGATGGCCGGCTTCCCCCTCGCCGGCACCTATCGCACGCCCCACGGCGTCACCACCCACGTGATGGAGAGGCTGGGCGCGGACTGGGACGACTGGACCGCCCACGACGACATCTATGTCGTCGACGGCGAGAACGTCGTCGTCCTCGCCCGCTACAGCGCCGTCAACAAGGCCACCGGCAAGGCGATCGGCGTCCGTGTCGCGCACCACTTCGTGGTGCGTGGTGGTCTGATCGTCCGCTTCGAGCAGTTCGTCGACACCGCGCTCGTACGCGACGCCATGACCGGCTAGACGCGTCGTCCAGTACCCGAGGACAGGGCAGGAGGGGCTCGGGGCTCGTGTCGGCCGCAGACAACAAGGCGCTCGGTCACCGGATCAAGATCCAGTAACGTCCCCTGTCCATCCACGACTTCGGGCCGTCCGGCGAAGGGTCGACAGTACGATCGATGCCGTACGCGGCTCCCCGCACGGCCCGACAGGCCACCGGACGGAAGGCGACAAGTCAGTGAAGGACCTGCGGCTGTTGACCATGAACACGCTCTTCACCGGCGACGTCCTGGCCCGGCTGCGGGCCCTCGGCGCGGCGCTCGAGCGGTCCGACTACGACATCGTGTGCCTGCAGGAGGTCATGTTCCGCCGCAACGCCCGGCTGATCCGCCGTGCCGCTCCCGCGTACCGGCACGTCGCCCACTCGGGCACGGTCCTGCTCAAGGGCGGCCTGGTGCTGCTGTCCCGGTGGCCGATCAGCCGATGGCGGTTCGTGCGCTACCCGATGACGGGCCCGGTGCGCGGCGAATTCCTCATGCGCAAGGGTGCCCAGCTGGCGTCCGTCGCCACCCCGGACGGTGAACTGGTCGTCGTGAACACCCACCTGTCGGCCAACCGGGACGACGACTGGTCTCCCACGAACCGGTACACGCGGATCGCAGATGCCGAACTGGCCCACATCACCGAGCTGATCGCGGCCGTCGGCCCGTCCCTGCCCGTGGCCGTGGTCGGTGACCTGAACGTCCCGCGCGACTCGGCGGCACTCGCCCACTTCATCGCCACGGCGGGCCTGCGCGACATCCTCGCCGACGACACGCGTCCGACCTACCGGCCCACACCGCAATGGCCGTCGCCGCCCGCCTTGGACCACGTACTGATCCGGGCCGCAGCCGGGGAGACGCTGACCGGCAAGGCCGACCTCGTGTTCCAGGACAAGGTGACCCTGGGCGACGGCCGCCAGGTCCATCTCTCCGACCACTACGGCGTGCAGGCCCGGCTGATCCGGTCGAAGTGACACGGCGCCGGACCATCCGATCGGCGCGGTGGGGGAGACCGGTCGCCGAGGCTCGGTCGGGACCGAATCGGGTCACTTCTCGACGATGATCGCGGCCTCGTCGTCGACCGGGTCGGGGTCGTGCCGGACGTGATGGTCACGGATGGCCGCCTCGGTGTCCCTGAGGCTCACCCGTCCGGCTCCCGGTGCGCCGAGGCGCAGGGTGAACTCGTAGGTGCGGGACTTTCCGGGGGCGAGTTCCTCGATGGGGCAGGTATAGGAGGCGAGGTTGTTCTCGCAGTAGGGGCCGTACTCGTCCTCGTCGATCTCCGTCATGGGCTGCTTCAGGACGCCACTGTCGAGAGGCTGCTCGAAGACCAGCTCCGCGGCGGCGCCCGGGTTTCCCGGACCGTTGTTGCGGACGGTGATGCGGAGCTTGCGGGTGTCCCCGGCCTCGCCGTGCAGGGTGACGCCGGTGACCTCGTAGTCGGCGTGGGTGTCGAGGGAAACCGGGGTGGTACCACCGCCGGTTTCGAAGGTGCCCGGTGCCAAGTCGTCCGACCCCGCGCTCACTTGGAGAGCGGAACCGTCACCCGCTGTGCCCCGCGTGCCGTGGCCTCCCGACTGAGGCTCGGTGTCCAGCGGCCACACCTCGGAACCGATGTCGCCGTACATCATCGTGTCCGACGCGCGCAGCCGCAGTCCGGGCCGCAGGACGACGGTCTCGCCGGGCGGGATCACCACGTCGGGGAAACGGCAGACGGCGATGTCGCCGAAGTAGGCGTCCCGGCCGGGGTAACGGCAGCCGCTGTACCGCTCGGCGAACTCCTCGCGCCCCGCCTTGAGTTCGACACCGAGTCCGCGCACCGGCACCTGGCCGGCGTTCCGGACGATCAGCGGCGCGGTGAACGCGGCCCCCGGACGGACGCCCTGGAACGCCTTCGGCACCAGCGCCTGGACGACGGGCTCACCGATCACCACCTTCGTACGCGCGGTGAGCTCCTTGCCGCCCTCCACCCCGTACGTGACCTTCACGAACGCCCAGTCCCCGATCCGGCCGCCCTGCGCGGCGACCGGCGTGAACCGCCGCCCGCCGGCCCCGTTGACCAGGGTGCTCGCGATGTCGCAGGTGACGTGGGCCGGATCAGCGGCCCGGCAGTCCGGACCGGACTCGCGAAGCCGTACGACGTCCTTGGCGCCCTGCTGCACGTCGACCGTGACGTGGTGGTTCTCGTCGCGGGGATACGGCGCCCCGCCGTCGGCCTTGACGGTGAACTCGGGGGGTTCGGAGAAGGCCGACTTCTGGCCGTACGGAGGGACGTAGAACACTTCGGGCATGGTGAGGGAGGTCGGCTCCGGGCTGTCGCACGCGGTGAGGGCGCCGAGCAGGACAAGGGTGCCGGTGAGTGCGACGGCGATCGAACGGTGCAACTGAAGCCCCCTTCAAGGCCCGCAGCGTACCGCCCGACCACAACGACCTGCCGATGGCACCGGCGAACCATGACACCGTGCTGCGGCCCTTCGTGCGCGGACAACACTGCCGACCCGGTGAACCTTCGCGGCCAGAGCGCCGGCCCTTGGATCGGATTGGCTCGGCTCGGCCGTCGCACATGCCGGTCGGGGAACATCAGGCGCCATCCGTGCCCGGTCGCCTCGGTGGCCAGCCGCTCGACCGCGATCTCGTCGTCGACGTGAAACGCCAGGTGGTTCAGCCCCGGCCGGCAGCGGTCGTGCCGGTCGGCGGTGAGGGCGGGGGACTGTTCGAGGACCAGATGGGTCGGCCCGAGCCGCCAGCTGCGGCCGCCGTTCCAGCTCTGGAAACGTGTGTGGCCCAGTGCCTCCAGGAGCCAGCCGAGAGAAGCGACCGCGCGGTCGATGTCCGCCACCCACAGCTCGACGTGATGCAACGTGCCGTTGATCGGTCGGTTCACACCGCCACCGCCTGGGGTCGCTCGACTAGGTTGCCGCGTTCGAATCGGGCGGCTGCACGGATAGTGACGCACAGGATGGGGTCCCCAGAGGCTGTTCTCCGAGAAGGCAACGCCGCCGCCCGGACCCTCGGCCTCACGACAGGCCGTCAGCAGGCGCCGTGGGCCGCAGAAGCCGTCGCCGAACCGCACTCATCCCCGACGCTGCGGGTCGGGCGCACCATACGTCTGCCCTCGCCCCGTAGGGCGAGGGGTGGCGTCGGCGGGAGGTCAGCCGTGGTAGTTGATGTAGCCGTTCCCATCGGTGTCGTTGGCGCGCTTGGTGTAGGAGTGGACGTCCGCCCTGGCGCCGGTGGGCTTGAGCAGGTAGATGGTGTCCTTGTCGTTGTTCCAGATGAAGTTGCAGTTCTGGCGGTAGACGACGTTGCCGGCGTCGGAGTTGGTGCCCTTGCCGCCACGCAGCTTCACGTAGTCGCCCGGCTCGAGTTTGTGGCTGGTGGCGAAGGTGAACTTGTTGCCCGTGGCGTCCTTGACGACGTAGCCCTTGAGGTCGACGGTCGCGGTACGGGAGTAGTTCTTGATCGTCAGGTACTCGTCCTTGGTGTTGCCGCCGGAGCATCGGTTGGAGTCGCTGCCCGGGGCGTCGTACTGGACGCCCTTGACCTTCAGCGCGGACGTGTACTCGGTGGCCTGGGCCGGTCCGGCGGCGATCACGGCGATGGTGCCCGCGGCTGCAGTTGCGGCCAAGGCATGGCGTATACGCATGAGGAGTCCCCCCTCAGTGGTGCGAACAGGGCGTCAGGAGCATAGCGGAGGTGATCAATAGGTGTGCGTGATGTGTCCATCTTGTGAAGGTCACGTCCGAGCCGGGTGCCTCTCACCGCACGGGACGGCATCGCCAGTCGCTCGGGGCCACCGTCACCGCGAAACCCGATACTGCTCGCGCCCGCATCGACGTATACCGCCGGGTGAGGATCCTCGGCGCAGGTTTGGCGAAGATCGAAGCCAGGAATCGCTAGGGGACCGGCAATCGGCCCGCCCCAGAAGTCCCCATCGGCACCGCTACGTACCAGGCGTCCGACTGTCGCGCACCCTCGGGCCGCATCTTCGGGAGGACAACTGTGGTCGATCTCGGCTTCGTGGGCCCCAGCCGGCCCGCCAACGACTATCGCCTTTTGAGCGTCACGGACGGAGACACCCCAAATATCGCCATGGCCGTCCGCATGGTGTCCATCGACACCCCCGAGAGCCACTATGGCGGCGCCCCGGCCACCGCGCAGGCCGCGCTGGAACGCACCAGGACGCGACTCCTGGACGGTACCTACGACGCGCTCCCGCAGGACCTGCGGGACTACCTCGTCTCCCGGATCACTCCCGACGCCGCGCAACGACATCAGGCCGCCGGTCAAGCGGCAGCCGAAGCCCACACGGCCATGGTGGCCGATCGGCTGAACCGCCCCGACGGATCCCAGCGCAAGATGGCCGTGATCGCCACCGGCGAGCTCGTCGAGGGCAACGGACGACTTTTGGCCTACACCGCCCCCTGGTTCACCGGCAGTGCCTCCGATCCGCTGCCACCACGCGACGATCCCCGCCGGCGCACGTTCAATCTGGACATGGTGGCGCTCGGCTGGGCGGCCACTTTCCTCATCTACCCGTCCATCCCGCCCGCCCGTGACCTCGATCTGCTGCTGGAGGACGCCGAGGCCGCCTGGACGCAACAGCTCGGCGCCTGGAACGAGTTCGGAAAGGACCTGCTGCTGGGATACGAGTACCGGGCCTGCATCAAGCTCGGTGTCAGGGAACCGGCCGATCCCGCCGAGGCGATCGGCCAGGCCTATCAACGCGTGTGCGTGGACCTTCGGACGCTGACCGAGGTCGGCCTGTACGGCTACCACCACGTGCCTCCACAGCACCGCCTGTGGATCTGGGCCACCGACCTGGAACAGGCGCGGACGGACCTGCCCATCAGCCCCTGAGCCGACCTGGCCCCCAGAGCCCCGGTTCCCCGGCCGCGTCGCAGACTCGCACCGCTGCAGGGCCGTGCCGCGGGACAGATCTGGCATGCCGAGGTCGTCGTGGCTGTCACGCCCTCCGCCCGGGTGTGGGCCGCGGAGGCCGTAGCCGCCCGCTCCGTCGATCCCTATTCAACCAATCGGTTGACAACGGCATGAGCTCGGTCGTAGGGTTATTCAACCGATTGGTTGAAGATGCGAGGTGCGAGGTGGCCGACGACCGGCTGTCCCGGGTGTTCTCCGCTCTGGCCGACCCGACCCGGCGCGACATCGTGGCCAGACTGGCCTCCGGCGATGCCACGGTCAACGAACTGGCCGAGCCGTACGACGTGACCGTGCAGGCCGTGTCCAAGCACATCAAGGTCCTGGAGGACGCCGGTCTGATCAGTCGAAGCAAGGACGCTCAGCGGCGGCCCTGCCGCCTCGAGGGCGAGGTCTTCGACCTGATGACGAAGTGGATCGAACGGTACCGGCGCGAGGCGGAGGACCGATTCCGTCAGCTCGATGGCGTCCTCGAGCAGATGGAGGAACAGCCGGCGGCGGGCACCCCGACGAAGGAGGCGGCATCATGAGCACCACGAAGGCGAACCGCCGGCATGAGACGCAGATCGTGGCCGACCCGGCTCTCCCCACCATCCTCATCATCCGGGAGTTCGACGCTCCGCCGGATCGTGTGTTCCGTGCCTACACCGACCCTGAACTCGTCATCCAGTGGCTCGGCCCGCGTCGACTCACCATGCGGATCGACGAGTACGACACGCGCAGCGGTGGGTCGTACCGCTATGTGCATCGCGAGGACGACGGGACGGAGTACGGCTTCCGCGGCGTGTTCCACGAGGTACGTCTCGACGAGCGCATCGTGCAGACCTTCGCCTTCGACGGCTTCCCGGACGGCGTCAGCCTGGAGACGACCGTCTTCGAGGACCTCGGCGGTCGCACCCGGGTCACCACCACATCCCTCATGGACTCCGTCGAAGCCCGTGACTCGATGATCAAAAGCGGCATGCAACGCGGCGTCCGGGAAGGCCACGAGCGGCTCGACGAGCTGCTCGTGGCCGCCCGAGCGGCGGCACCGACCGACGTACCGAGAGAGAAGGCTTCAGATCATGACAAGCGCAACCGATGAGCACCGCACCGTAGCGGGGGTATTCACCGACCGCGTGCGCGGAGTGCGTCCGGGGGCATGGGACAACCCGGCGCCGTGCGAGGGGTGGGTCGCCCGGGATGTGGTGCGCCACCTCGTCGAGTGGTTCCCGAGCTTCCTGAAAGCCGGCGCCGGAGTCGAACTGCCGAAGGGGCCGTCGGTGGACGACGACCCGGTGGCGGCCTGGACGGTGCACAGCGACGGGGTGCAGGCACTCCTCGACGATTCGGCCACGGCGCGCAGGACGCTGTCGAACCCGCACATCGGAGAGCTTCCGCTGGACCAGGCGGTCGACCGGTTCTACACCGCCGACGTCTTCATGCACACCTGGGACCTGGCGCGAGCCACCGGCCAGGAGGAGCGCCTCGACCCGGACAGGTGCGCCCGGTTGCTCGACGGGATGCTGCCGCTCGACGAGGTGCTCCGCAAGAGCGGGCAGTACGGGCCACGGGTCGAGGTACCCGAAAGCGCCGAAGTACAGACTCGCCTGCTCGCCTTCATCGGTCGTAGGCCCTGAACGTGTCGACTCGGTGACGCTGCGACGCTGTGACGGTGTGAGCAGTGGAGAGAGACGCAGACACAGCTTCCGAGCGGACCGAATGGTCGGTGACGACCCCTGGGCATGAATGGCACAGTGGCGGCATGTGCGGCCGCTACGTATCCACTCGCAGTCCTCAGGATCTCGCCCCCCTCTTCCACGTCTCCGACCCGCCCCCCGCGGAGACGCTCGCACCGAGCTGGAACGTCGCCCCCACCGACAACGTGTGGGCCGTCCTCGAGCGAGCGCCTCGCGACCGCGACGACAGCGCGGAAGTCTCACGGGAGTTGCGGGCGTTGCGCTGGGGGTTGGTGCCGTCCTGGGCCAAGGACGTGAAGATCGGCTCCCGGATGATCAACGCACGGGTGGAGACCGTGCACGAGAAGCCCGCCTTCCGTCGCGCGTTCACCCGCCGCCGCTGTCTGCTGCCCGCCGACGGCTTCTACGAGTGGGAACAGGTCAAGGACCCCGACACCGGGAAGACCCGCAAGCAGCCGTACTTCATCCACTCCGAGGACGACCAGGTGCTGGCCCTCGCCGGACTGTACGAATACTGGCGCGACCCGGCCGTCGAACACGACGACGACCCGGACGCCTGGCTGATGACCTGCACCATCATCACCACCCGAGCCACCGACGCGGCGGGCCGCGTCCACCCCCGCATGCCGCTCGCCCTCACCCCCGACCACTACGACACATGGCTCGACCCCACCCACCGGAATCCCGACGAACTGCGCGCCCTCCTCGAACAGCCCGCAGGCGGCCACCTCGACGCGCGGCCCGTCTCCACGATGGTCAACAGCGTCCGCAACAACAGCTCTCGCCTCGTCGACGAGGTCGCCGTCCAGGACAGCCGGGCGCCGTTGCGGCGCCCGGTCCGACCATCGTTGCCTCAAAACCCTACCTGACGATGAGGAGTTGACCCCACCCGCCGGCGTTTCGACGCGACCCTGGTGGGTCGGTGCCGATACCCACGACGTGCGCGGAAAACCGACCCGATCCTCATCGTCGACACGGCACGGTGACGCGTCAGGATTCGGACTCCGAGGTCCAGGTGCCCAGGGCGATCTCGGCGGTGATGCCGGGTCCGAAGCCGGCCATCAGGCCCCGGTGGCCATGCAGGGCCGATGCTTCGTCGAACATGCGGGCCAAGGCGTCGAGTACCACCGCGCTGGCTATGTTTCCGTATTCGGTGAGCGTGGCGCGGCTGAAGCGGAACGCCTCGGGGGGCACGTCGAGGAAGAGGCTCAGGTCGTCCAGGATGCGCGGACCGCCCGCGTGGATGATGTAGAAGTCCATCTTGCCGGCGTTCCAATGGTGCTGTTCCGCGACGGCCTGCAGCGTCGGCGCGAGGGGCTCCATGGTCCCGGGCACGCGCTTGTCGAGCTGGAAGTGGAAACCTGTGGACCGGACCGCGTAGGAGATCCAGTCCTCGGTCCGCGGGATGATGTACGAGCCGTTGCGTTCCAGGCGGACTCCGGTGCCCCCGTTGCCCCGGACCACGGCCGCGGCGATTCCGTCGCCGAACAGCCCGTTGGACAGCAGCGATCCCACGCCCAGATCGGTGGGCTGATAACACAGCGAGCAGAACTCGCAGGCGACGACGAGTACGTTGGCGTCCGGGTAGGCCGTGCAGAAGTCGTGTGCCCGGTTGATGGCCGCGCCGCCTGCCGCGCAGCCGAGTTGGGCGATCGGCAGCTGCCGTGTCTCCGGCCGGAAGCCCATTTCGCCGATGAGCCATGCGGTCGGCGGGGGCATCATGAAGCCGGTGCAGGAGACGTAGACGATCATGTCGATCTGCCGCGGCTCCAGTTCCGCATGGTCGAGCGCCCGCCGCACCACCGCCGGAACGCGGGCCTTGGTGTGCGCCTCGTAGGCGCTGCTGCGGGCGTCGAAGCCGGGATGCTGCAGCACCTCCTCGATCGGCTGGATCAGATGCCGCTTCTGTACCCCGGTGTGCTCGATCAGGCGGAGGACCAGATCGAGCTGCGGATGGTCGCCGTGCAACCGTTGCGCCAGCTCGAGGGTTTCCTCGTTGGTGATGACGTACTCGGGCACCTGGATTGCAGGCTTGCAGAGAACCGCCATGGAAGGCCTCCCGCGGACGTGGTCCACACAGCCGCGCCCTGGCCGGATGACGCTGTTCGTCTTTCGGCGGCAGCCAGCCGGATCCGTCCGCGCGGAAACGCTGCGAACAGACCTGCGGTGGGCTCCGGCGCCGATTTCGATATGCCTGGCAGGGCGCGGTCGGGGCAGATGTCGAAGAATTGACTTCTCCCCGTTCGGGCGGAAAGTGATCCGCCACGGCTTGATCAGCCGTCCGACTCACGCTACGACGGGAGCGTGATCGTCGCACGTCGAGCGAGGAGCAACGGGATGCCCCGGATCAGTGCGGGCCGCCGCCCGGCCGACGCCTCGGTGACGCTTGATTTCGAAAGCACTTGAGCTGTGTTCCAAGGGCCGGCCTGTTGACCGCAAAACCAAGCAGTTCGGGTTGCGTGGAGCAACACCTCATGGAGCAGCGAACATCCCCGTCCCGTCCGGCGAGGCACTGCTCGGCGACGGCTATCTCGTACGCCATGACACCTCGGCCGGGGCGCTCCTGCTCACCGCCTTCGCCGACGGCACGGCCGCCACCCGGAAGATAGGCGACCTCGCGGCGGGCGACGCCGACCTGCGCGGAGTGACCTGGACGGTGGACAAGTTCGGCGGACCCGCCGCCTACGTCGACGCAGCCGGCCGCATCCACCTGGTGCCGAGCGGGGCCGCCACCCAGCCGCTCGGAGCCATCGAGTCCGACGCGGGGCCCGGTCCGGCGGCAACGGGACTGCGCCCCGACGCGGGGTCCGGCGGGGGGGCAGGCCAGGGCTGGGCGTAGTGGTGCGGGCAGCAGCCACCCAACGGATGGCCACCCAGCGGATTCCGAGGCAGGCCTCAGAGCTGTGGACTCGCCGCGTCGCAGAGGGCCGCGGTCACCAGGTGACGGGCAGCGCGAGCGGATAGCGCCAGATCGACGTCTTGTTCCAGCGCACTTCGTCGGCCGGCTTCGCGAGCTTCAGGTCCGGGAAGCGCTCCAGAAGGGTTCCGAGTGCGACCTGCAATTCTGTGGTGGCGAGGGGAGCGCCGAGACAGTGATGGCCACCCCAGCCGAAGGTCATGTGAGACGGACCAGTGCGTTCCAGATCCAGCACGTCGGGACGGTCGAACTTCCGGCCGTCACGGTTGGCCGTCAGATAGGAGACGTGGACGATGTCCCCGGCGCGGATCTTCACCCCGCTCAGCTCCACGTCTTCGGTGGCGACGCGGGGGATGCCGACGCCTTTCCGGAAGGGGATGAAGCGCAACAGTTCCTCGATGGCCTGCGGGAGCTTCGACGGGTCGGAGCGCAGCATGGCGAGCTCTTCGGGGCGGGTGAGCAGGGCGTAGGCGATGTTCCCGATCTGGTAGGTGGTGGTGTCCTGGCCGGTGATGAGCAGGACCATGGCCATGACTGCCAATTCCTGATCGTTGAGAATCTCATCCCCGTCACGCGCCGTGGCCAGAACGCTGATCAGGTCCTCGCCGGGGTTCTCGCGACGGTCTGCCGTCAACTTCTCGAAGTAGGCACGCAGATCGGCCTTGGCCTGTACGGCGTTGCTGCGGTTGTCGATGCCGGTGTCCATCATGGTCCGGGCGTGGGAGCGCAGTCGGGCCCGGTCGGCCTCGGGGATGTTGAGGACCTCGCAGATGGTGGCCAGGGGGAGGGGGTCCGCCAAGTGCTCGGTGAGATCCGCGGGAGAACCGTGCTCTTCCATCCGGTCCAGCAACTCGTCCACGACATGCTGGGTGCGGACGCGCATGCGTTCCATGTGACGGGGCGCGAAGCCCTTGGAGACCAGGCTGCGCAGGCGGCTGCTACCCGGTGGGTCCATCACGTTGATCGCCTCGTCCTGAACGATGGGTTCAGGCGTCATGCGCGGAAAATTACGGCCGATGACGGCGCTTCGGCTGAAACGCCGATCGGTGGTCACCGTGCGCACATCGTCGTAGCCTGTGACGAGCCAGGCCTCGCCGTCGCCGTGGGGCAGCCGGATGCGGGAGACGGGCTCTTCGGTCATCAAGTGCTTGAGCAGAGGGTCGAACTCGAGCGCCTCGGCATAGTCGAACGGACAGTTTCTCGGGACGGCGACTGGTTCCACGCGAGGCTCCCGACGGGGGGTCTGATGAGTAGGGCGAAGATGCCCGGGGGCCGGACAGGACATGGGTGCCCGATCACCCACAGAGACACTCACCCCTCCGGCCAATCGGCCTAGAGGCGTCCGAGTGGATCTGAGGGCGCCGGCTGTGGCGCGGTTTCGTTCCGGCACGGAGCCGGCGGCAGCCGTACTCGGTCCAGATCGGTGGACGCTGTCGTGTCCGGATCAAAAAGGCCACCGAGATACTCATCCTTTTCTACCGGCGGTGAATTCTGTCAGCATTCGGTAAAATCCGGGGAAAACCCGCTCGGCTCATTAAGCGCAAAGTGGGATACGTAGGACTTGATCAAGGAAATGTCACCTGTATCGGGGTCACGGTCACTCATCTTGCCGCGCCTCCGGAGGAGGCGGAGTGGCGTTAGCGGGATATGACGAAAGCAACGTCCCACGGACTTCCTCAACGCAACGCGAGGACGGATAATCTGCCTGCGCCCCCTGATCTGACAGTGGGGAAATGCGCTTGGCCGTCTGGTGCGACGCGCTCGGTGCTTGTCGAACAGGGGGCCGCGACCGGAGGCGGCACGTGGGCCGACTACCGGATGACCGAGCCGCTGCTACGCGATTTCCTCGGGCTGCTGGAGGCGATGCAGGAGGAGCTCAATTCTCGGTGGGACGGCCAGGAAAACCCGGGCCGTCACGAGGCGGTGCGTGGCGGAACAACGCCATGAATCATGACTATGTGAATCCGTCGTTCGCGCAGCACGAGTATTACTCCGACGCGTATTCCTATGGGACAAGGACCGGCTGGAACGGGGTGCCTGACGACAGTGTCCACGCAGAGGTACCCCTGACCGCAGCCGACACGGGCTGGGACCCGGTCGAGGAACTCGCCTATCTTCTGCAAGAGACTGTTCCGGCAGAACAGCCGGTCAGGGTGCCACCGCTTCGCAGCGAGCCGACGTCCGGCGTCGACTTCACCGACCAGGTGAAGAACCTGGCTCAGATCGGCGCTCAGTTACCGCCCACCCGAGGTTCCTCCGCCGGGCATCGCAAGATGCAGGTCCGAAAAGCCCGGCTCAAATGGTTGCAGACCGGCAGCGTCGCGCTCGTCGCGCTCGTCGCCGTCATCGTGGCGATGGTCAGCGTTTTCGGAGGCATGGTGGCCTACAAGCCGCTGCAGAACATCACGTCCGGAACGGGTGTCGGCATCACCCCGACGTGGCCTCTTCTCGTCTACGGCCCCTGGATGGTGGCGTCTCTCTCCATCCTGCGCACTGCCCTGCATCAACGCCGAGCCGTGCACTCGTGGTTCATCGTTCTCCTCTTCTCCTCCGTCGCGGTCATGCTGTGCGTAGCGCAGGCGGACAAGACCTTCACCGGCATCGCCGGCGCCGCCCTGCCTGCCCTCGCCTCCCTCGCGTGCTTCCAACAGCTCGTCCGGCAGATCACACTGACCTTGCCACCGCGACAGGCCAAGCGCCGCCACCGGCAGTAGGCGGACCGCGCGGGAGGGTGCGTCAGACCATGGCGAGCCGGTCCACCAGCAGCCCCACCCTCAGCTCGGTGTGCTCGGGCGGCAGCCGTCCCGACCGGGTCAGCGTCGCCACCCCGTGCAGCGACGCCCAGAACACCTCGGTGAACAGCCCCGGGTCGACGCCGCCCCCGGCGACCTCGCCGAGGCACTCCAGCAACGCGGCGAAAGCGTCCTTGAGAGGTTCCGGGGTGTCCTCCTGTGCGTACGCCAGACCGCCGTCGAGCTGGAAGATGGCGTCGTAGACCGCCGGGTTGCGTGCGGCGAAGTCGAGGTACGCGCGCGCGAGCGCGGCGACGCGCTCGCGCGAGCCGTCCACGGCGGCGGTCGCGGCGCGTACCGCCGCGGCCATCTCCGTGGCGCCCTGGAGGGCGACGGCGCCGATGATCTCGCGCTTGCCGCGGAAATGGCTGTAGAGGACGGGCTGGCTGTACTCGATGCGCTCGGCGAGCCGGCGGGTGGTCACCGCGTCCCAGCCCTGCTGCTCGGCGAGTTCACGGGCCGTCGCCACGATGAGCCGCTCACGCTCCGCCCGCTCGCGTTCCTTGCGTTCCTGTACCGACATGGTGGAATCCTAGCACCGCTAGACAATCGAGCGGCAGTAGTACTAGCGTTGCCTCATCGGCTAGCGGTGCTAGTTCCCAGGAGGGGCATCATGCTCAACGCGCTTCAGATCGTCACCACCGTGATCGTCGGCGTGATGGTGGGGGTGGAGTTCTCCGTCGCCTTCGTCATCAACCCGATCCTCAACGCCCTCCCGGAGGACAGCGCCCAACTCGGCCACGCCCACGGGGGTCGGATGCTCGGCGCCGTGATGCCGGTCTGGTACGTCGGCTCACTCGTCCTCGTCGCGGTCTGGGCCACCGTCGGACGGCACCACGACGGCGCCGGACTCGTCGTCATCGCCGGCGCCCTTCTCCTGCTCAGCGTGGCGATGTCGATCCTGCTGCTCGTCCCGATCAACAACCGGAACAAGACGTGGACCCCCGAGAACCGACCCGAGGACTGGAAGCGGCAACTGAAGCGCTGGGAGCGCCTCCACTACGTCCGCGTCGCCGTCATCATCGCCGCCTTCGCCCTGCTGGCCACCGCCCTCACCTGAGCCCACGGCCTCACCCGCCGCGTTCTCACCCGCAGCCACTCGCAAGGAGCAGATGAATGTCGCTGAAGAAGATCAACACTGTCCTGGCCGCCGCCTTCATCCTCTTCATCCTCTGGTTCGGAACGGAGTTCATCCTGAGCCCGGAGACGACGGCGCCGGGCTTCGGCCTGCCGAGCCGGCCGTCCGGCGACGGCGACGGCTTCCTGGTCATCAAGGGCATCCGCGACGTCGTCTTAGCCCTGGTCCTGGGCATCCTGCTGGTGACGGGTCACCGCCGGGCGCTGGGCTGGGCGCTGCTGGTGGAGTCCCTCGCCGCCTACGGCGACATGACCACCGTGCTGGCCCGGCACGGCTCCGTGGCCACCGCGCTCGGCGTCCACGGCCTGACCGCGACGCTGATGGTGGTCAACGGCCTGCTGATGATGCACGAGACCCGCCAGGTCGCGGCCGTCCCGGCGGCCCCCGCCCCGCAGCCGGCCTGATCCCATCGGTCCAAGGTGGCCCGGACCCCGGCCGGGCCACCTTGGCGCGTGCCGGTATACGCGTGTCGGTGCCAGCCGGGAAAGGCCGGGCCGACTCTTCTTCCAGTGGCGACGACCTGACGGTGGAGGCGGCCTGCCACACGGCAGCGGCCACGGCCGCTGAACTCGGCATCTGCCCCTGGCCTCCCCGCGAGTGCCGCCGATGCCACCGGAGGTCCTCGTCGGCCGAGCGGCGCACAAGCCGGTGGTGTTATGTGCCGACCGAGAAATGTGCCGTGGCGACGACGGTCCCGTCCGGGGACATCAGGCGGGCGCCGGTCACGGTGGCGGGATCGACCTCGGCCGGTGCGCCCCAGTATCCGTAGCCGTCCTTGAGCGGGAACGAGCCCGCCGGGACCGCGGACCCGTCGGCCTGCACGAGCAGACATCGCACCGAGTCCCGGCCGGACCCGCCGAGGTCGACGGACATGTACACCCAGCCCTGGCCGTCGGAGTGGGCGAAGATGCGGCCCACCTCATGGCCGTCGGCGATCAGGGCCGCCTCTCGCAGACCGCCGTCCGTCCGCTGCGAGACCGCCGTAGGCGCGCCCACGACTGCCGTGCCGATCGCCCATCCACCGAAACCGCAGGCCAGGGTCGCGGTCACCGCGGCCGCCGCCAGCCGCAGCCGGTGCCGACGCCCCTGCCACCGCCGCTGCTCCAGCCGGTTCCGCTGCCGCTGCCACACCCGACGGCGCTTCGGCGCGGGCTCCGTGCCCAGTGCCCGTGCCACCCGGCTCTCGAAGCCGACGGGCGGCTCGGCGTCCGGCAGCAGCGCGAGCAGGCCGTCGCCGACCGACGTCAGCCGCTCGACGCGCTCACGGCACTCCGGGCAACCGTCCAGATGGACGACGGCCTCGGCCCGCTCCCGGGCCGGCAGGACCCCGAGCGCCAGTTCGGCGTCCAGCGTCCGCAGGCGCTCGCAATCCATGCCGTTCACCGCTCCTCCTCCGGCTCCAGCAGGGCCCGTACCTTGAGCGTCCCGGTGCGGATACGGGTCTTCGCCGTGCCCAGCGGAACGTGTTCAGCCTCCGCGACCTCCCGCGCCGTCATGCCGTAGATCCCGGCCATCACCAGGGCCCGCGCCTGCTCCCGGGGCAGCTCCGCGACCGCTCGCCGGACCCGCTGCGCGCTGTCGTCGGCGAGCGCCCGCCGCTCGGGTGTCTCGGTCACGATGCCGAGCAGCGCGTCGAGGTCCGCCGGGGCGACCGGGTTCGCGCGCCGGGCCCGTGCCGTGTCGACGGCCAGGTTGTGCGCGATGGTCGTCAGCCACGCCCGTACCGAGCCACGCCGGGGGTCGTACACCTGTGCGTGCCGCCAGGCCCGCTCGAAGGCCTGCTGGGCGACGTCCTCGGCGAGCTGGGGGTCGCCGAGGACGGCGACGGCCACGCCGAAGACGACTCCCTGGAATCGGCGCACGAACGCGACGACGAGCTCGGGATCGCCCGTCGCCAGACCGGTGAGGAGTGCCTCGTCCGGCACTCGCCCGCGAGACAGGCTCATGCGCCACATACCAGGGATACGGTTCATCGCCCGGAATGTATTGCATTGCCCTGAACTATTTACGTCTCTGTGATCCGGTCGGCCGCAATCCCTTCGCCCGGCGGCGCCGTACCCCTTGCAGGGGGACGGACGTTCCGGAGGACCGAATCATGACCATCCCGCGCACCCGTAATCGTGTACTCCTCGGCGTCGCCGCCGGCGGTCTGACCGCCCTGCTCGCCGCCTGTGGAAGCAGCGGCAACGGCGGCAGCGACACCGGCACCACCCTGACCCCGGCCCCGGCGAAGGCCGGTACCTCGGCGACCCAGGTCACGGCGGCGCTCACCGACTTCCACATCCAGCTCTCGACGCAGAAGTACCGGCCCGGCGCGTACACCTTCACCGCGACGAACATGGGCCACCACCAACACGCCCTGGAGCTCGTGGGACCTGGTGGCAGCGACCGCAGCAAGACGCTGGATCCCGGACAGTCCACGGCCCTCACGCTGACGCTGAAGTCCGGCACGTACCAGGTCTTCTGCCCGATCGGCGGTCACAAGGACCTCGGCATGGACACGAAGATCACCGTTGGCGGAACCCCGGCACCGTCGAGCGGCAGCAGCAACACCACCACCGACCCCGACACCACGTCTCCAGGCAATGGGTACTGAGCGATGACCACCGACGGAATGACCTCGAGGTTCGTCCTGCGCGTGGCCGGTGCGGGTCTGACGGCGGCGATGGCCGTCATCCATCTGCGTCTGTGGGCCGAGGGCTATCGGAATCTCACCACCATCGGGCCGCTTTTCCTGCTCAACGGTGTCGTCGGCATCCTGCTCACCGTGGCGTTGCTGGTCACGCCCACGCGCCGGCTGGGACCGGTCGCCGCCGGCACCGCGCTGTTCACGGCGGGCACGCTGGGTGCGCTGGTGCTGAGCCTCACCACGGGCCTGTTCGGCTTCTACGAGTCCCTCGACGCCGACCTCGTCCGCCCCACCCTGTACGTCGAGACGGCGGGAGTCGTCATCCTGACCGCCCTGGCGATGATCGCCATCGGGCACCGCCCGCACCGCCCGGACTCCGACCGGCGTGGATCGAGGGACCTGCAACGCTCCTGAACCCGCAGAGGAAACGGCGAAGGTCGACGCGCCCGGCCCCGACGAGGTCGGACGTGTCGAGCTCGAATCCCCAGCCAGGGCTAACCTCGTGCAGGACCCGTCGAGCTGCCCGCTACCCACTCGGTCCACGACATGTTCCAGTCGCTGAGACCGTTGGCCGGGGCCAACGTGGTCTTGTCCTCGGAGTTCTTGACGATCACGACGTCACCGATCATGGAGTGGTCGAAGAACCACGCGGCGGGCTGCTTGCCGTCGCCGCCGCTCCTGGCATCCTTCAGGCCCACGCAGCCGTGGCTGGTGTTGACCTTGCCGAAGACCGAGTCGGTACCCCAGTAGTTGCCGTGGATGAACGTGCCCGAGTCGGTCAGGCGCATGGCGTGCGGTACGGCCTTGATGTCGTACGAGGGCTTGCCGTCCTTCTCCGTGAGGCCGACGCTCGCGCCGTTCATGTGGATGTGCCTGAACTTCTCGGAGATCACCATCCGGCCGTTGTAGGTCGGGTGCTCGGCGCTGCCCGACGAGATCGGGATGGTCTTGATCGTCTTGCCGTCCCGGACGACGGTCATCTGCTTCGTCTTCGCGTCCACGGTGCTGATCTGGCTCCGGCCGATCGTGAACGTGACCGTCTTCCGGACGTCGTCGCGACTGAGTGTGACGGTGACGGTGGAGCCGGGCTTCCAGTACTTCTCGGGACGGAAGTCCAGGCGGTGGTCGCTGAACCAGTGACCGGCGACCCGCTGGCCGCTGCTGGAGCTGACCTGGATCTCCGACTCCACGGCGGCCTTGTCGCTGATCGCCCGGCCGAAGGTGACCGACACCGGCATCCCCACGCCGACGGTCGAGCCGTCCTCGGGGGAGACGTGCCCGATGAAGTCGTTGGCCGGCGAGACCGTGGTGATCGTGGCGTTTCCGCTGGTGGAACGACCCTTGGCGTCCTCGGCCTCCGCGGCGATCTGGTACTTGGTGGCACGATCCAGCCGGGTGTTCGGCTTCCAGGAGGTGCCGTCCGCCGACACGGTGCCCGAGACCTCGGCGCCGGTCGCGACGGCGGTCATGGTCACCTTGGTGAGCTTTCCATCACGGACGGTGACGCCGACGGGAGCGTCGATCTGGACGCCGTAGGTGCCTTCCCCCGGCGTGATCTCCACGCGGGCGTCCGAGGCCTCCTGGGCGCCCTCCTGCTTCGGCTGTGCCTGCGAGGTCGGTTGATTCCGGACATCGTTGCCGCCGGTGGCGGCGATACTTGTGCCGCCGAGCGCCGTGACCGCGAGTACGCCCCCGAGCACTCCGGCCGTGGCCACCCTTCCGGTGCGTCGTCTGTCGAGCGTGATCAACCGTCTCTCCCTGTCACTGGACTCTGTATCCCTGCGCTGCTCGTCGAAAGAGCACAACTCTCTCTGAAACCACTTATAAGAGCTGCTATGCCCGTTAATGGGTAAAATGTGATGAAGGCCATGCGGTCCGGTGCGCGTCGCCGGGGGACGAATGCTCGGGTCCGGCCCGGGGGTCCGGGTGCGCCGAGGGATGACGGTGACGGGCGGGCGTCGGTCCGGTGGCCTCCCGGGTTGTTCTCACTCCAGCGGCGAAATCCACGTCTGAGAACGCGCCTGCCGGGCCAGCCGGAGATCGCGGTAGGACAAGGCTGCGTCGATCAGCCGCGTGGGCCGTGCCCGGCCGGCCGGCCGAGGGGGGCGGACGGCCAGGAAATGTTCTTGGGCGTCGTGTAAAGAATTCAGGGACCGGGCGGCTCTGGGGGTGTGTACGGCCGCTGCTTCATGGTGAGGCGCTGACAGGCCGCGGAGTGGAGGGGTTTTCGGTGGAGATGACGGGCGTCGGCGTCGTCGTGTTCCTCGTGCTGCTGTTGGCGCGGGGGCTGAGCAGCGTGCTGGAGAGCATCGCGTTCCGTATCCGGGCCGCGGGAAAGGCCGAACTCGTGCGAGCCGAGGGGGAGGCGCGTGGCGGGCGTCGTGCGGGGAATCGGGGGCGGCGTGGATGAGGAGCAACGGGCACAGCGCGCCCGGGCACTCGCGTCCCTGGTCGCCGAGCGGCAGGGCCAGCTGGTCGGCTACGCCCGCAAGCGGCTGCGCAACGCGGGGGTGCCGCCGTCCTGGGCGGATCCCGAGGACGTCGTGCACAACGCTCTGGCGAGTGTGCTGGCCTGTCCCAGGCCGATCGAGCGGTTACGCCCGTACGTCTTCACCGTCATCAGGAACGAGATCCGGCACGTGGAGAGCCGCTACCGCACCGGCCGGGCCTACGCGTCCCTGGACGCGGACGTGCAGTTGGAGACCCAGGCCGGCACCGCAGACCCGTGTGCCGCGGCCGACCTGCGCCTCGACCTCGACGCGGCGCTCACCGCACTGCCCGGTCAGCAGCGCAGGGCCGTCTTTCTGAACAAGGAGTTGGGTCTGACACAGGCCCAGACCGCCAGGGCGATGGGCGCCGCGCCGGGGACGGTGGCCACCCATGTCGCCCGGGCTCTTGTCACCCTGCGGGTCGCTCTCGGCACCCTGGCCACGGCGGTCATCCTGTGCGGCACGGTCGTCCTGTGGCTGCGGTCCGGTCTGCTGCCGGTCGACCCCGCCGCGGGCGGTGAAGTGGGCACACTGCTGCGCTCGGCATCGGCGCCCCGGCTGGTCGCGGTGATCGCTGCCGGTACCACGCTGTCCGCGGGGGTGATCGCAGCCGCGGGGATGGCGCGGGCAGGGTGGCGGACGCCGTTCTGGGCCCGCAGCAGGTGGACCCTTGCCCGGCTCCGCGGCAGGCGGGGCGAGGAATCGCCGGTGGACCGGCAGGGCGTGGACTGGTTCGTCCGGCCCGTGGCGGGCGGGCGCGTCGAGGGCAAGACATATCGCTGCCCCGGCTGCGATCAAACGATCCCGTCCGGCGTCGCGCATCTGGTGGCCTGGTCCGGGAACAGCGCTGTGGAGGAGCGGCGGCACTGGCACAAGGCGTGCTGGAACGCACGCGACCGCCGCAGCGCCCTGGTGCACTGACCACTCCGGTAGCGCAGGACCACAGGTCATCGGAGTGGAACTGCCCGGCGCTCGGGGGCGGGTGCGGCAGTTCGGGGCCGGCGGGCGACCACCCGACGGCCGAGGAGCACGGCGGTGGCCGGCCTTGCGGTCGTCGGGCCGCACGACCTGACGCGGCGGCCGTCCGGTGCCCAGCGCGGACACCCCCTCGGCGGAGCGGTCCGCAACCTCGGTTCCGCGCCGGGGCGGCGATCTTGTCGTCGTCAGCCCGGGCGCGGGATCAGATGGCGGCCAGCATGGCGCGCAGCCGCTCGTCCTCGCGGATGATGTTGTTCGCGAGGCCTGAGCCGACGACGCGCTGGTCCCGTTCGGCGAGTTCGGCGACGCGCAGGCGCTGTCGAGTGCTCAGGGCAGTGGCACCGAGGGCTTGGAGGGCCTCGCAGGCGCCGGAGACGTCTGCCCCGGTCTCGGCGGAGTGAAGGGCGGCCTCGGCGAGTCGCCCGAGGCCGACGACGTCGGCGTCGGTGATGGCGAGCAGGGCGAGTGCGGCGGCGGGTGCCTGGTCGGGGTCGGCGAGCCGTTGTTCCAGCCGGGGGATCAGCGGCCGGGCGGCCGCGCCGAGGGAGGCGGCGGCGCGGATGGCGAGGACGACGGTCCACCGGTACCAGAGGTGGTTGCCGTCGGTGCGGTCGAGGACGGAGGCCAGGATCGCCACGGCTTCCTGGGCGTCACCGGCGATCTGCCACAGGGCGGTGGCGATCGCGATGTCGCGGTCCAGTTGCGGGGTGGTCGGCTCGGCGTCATCGCCGACGGCTGCCCGCAGGGCGGGGAGCAGTCCGGCGGCCGCCGCTCCCAGGGCGGCGGCCGCCTGGGCAGCTTCGGCGACCTCGCGCGGGCCGGCGACGAACGCCTTGGCGGCGGCGTCAAGCAGGACGTCGGTCTCGCCGGTGAGGTCGTGGTGGGCCCGCGCCACCATCAGCGATCCGGCGGCGCCCCGCAGCGCGGCGCCGGCCTGCGCCCGCTCGGTCAGCGGGCCCTCGGCTGCCACGGCGGTGATGGCGGTGGCCGCATAGGGGAAGCGGGGCAGCACGGCGTACAGCTCGGGCAGGGCGGCGGCGGCCTGCCCGCCCCACTGGCGCACCAGGTGGACCAGGACGGCGGTCTCGTTGTCGCGGCACCCGTCCGTGGCCAGGCGGGCGCGGACGGCTGTGAGCAGGGCCGGGTCGAAGGGGAAGGCGGGGGCCTGGAAGTCGCCTGCCGCGTAGAGCGCGCGGGGACGCCGGTCGAGGTCTCGGGCCAGCAGCGGGGCGGCCTGTCGGGGCGCGACCCGGACGAGCACGGCCAATGCCTGGTCAGCCGCCTCGTCGTCGGGTCGGGCGGCGAGTTCTACGAGGACCGGCGCGGCCTCGGCGGCCGGGCCCAGTGTGCCGAGCAGGGTGGACGCCGGGTACTCGGCGGCGAGTGGGGCGATGGCCGGCACGAGTCGCCGGGGGGCGCTGCGGGACAGGTGGCAGGCGTGGTCGGCGGCGGAGAGCGCCTCGGTCCGCACCTCGGGGCGGTCGTCGCGCAGGGCGGCCTCCAGCAGGGCGAAGGCGGCCTCGCGGTCAGTCTCGGTCTCACGGCGCAGCAGGCTGTCGACGATCGCGTGGAGCGGCTCGCGGTGGTGCATGCCGTACCGGTCGACGGTGAACGCGCGGGCGGGCAGCAAGTCGAACGCGCAGTCGTGGTGGGCGCCGGTCCACGGCTCGGCGGCGGCCAGGGCGACGAGGAGCGCGGCCAGTCGCACGGGCGCGGGCGTGTCCGCCCCGAGCAGCGCGCGGCTCTCGACGGCGGGGCCGGAAAGGTCCACCCGGCCGAGGGCGATGAGCAGTTCGGCCCGGACGCCGGGATCGGCCTCGGCCGTCCACCGGCTCCGCAGGGCTACCGGGGCGGGCCCGGTATCGCGGGTATGTCCGAGCGTCCAGCCGGTGAGCTGCCGCACGTTCACGTCCTCATGCGCCAGCAGCGTTGTCAGCAAGGGGATTTGGGCGGCGACGGCGGCCCGGACGGCGCCCGGCGCGATCTCCCATTCGTCATCGCTCTCGGCCAACCCGCCGAGCAGACAGAGGACTTCGGCCGTACCCGGCCCGGCGGCAGCGGCGATCCGGGCGAGGTACGGGACGGCGTCCACGCTGGCGGAGTAGACCGTGCCCTGGTGGAGGAGGCACGAGTACAGCTCGGAGAGCGCCTCCTCGGCATCGCTGCCGCCCTCGGCCAGGGCGCGCAGCAGGCCGGGCAGGTCCCCGGCGGGGCCGTAGGCATGCGAGACGGACACCCAGGGGTGGGCGTCGAGGCCGGCGAGGGTGTCGGTGAGATCCATGGACGTGATCTTCGCAGCAAGGTCCGACAGGACGCCTGGTGCATGTCGTGACCAGCGCCGTGCGCCTGATCCGTCCATCCGTCCCGACGCCGGCGCGTGACTCCGCCTTCCCGCCGGCGTACTCGGGCGGTGGCGAATGTGCAGCGGCAGCCAGGTCCTCGGTGACGGCCGCGTAGGTCGCCGTGCTCACCAAAAGTCGTCGAGTGAGTGTCAGGTCCATCATGGCTGTTCGGAGGCGGTTTCGGTAGGACTCAGCGCACGTCCGTTCGGCCTTGCGGCGGCTGCTGCCGCGCGTCAGACTCGTCGTCATCCACTCTCCGGCCGACGTGTCGGCAGCCTTCATGGGCTGTCGGCGCGTTCGCCGTGCTGTCTCGCCGTGTGACGTGCACGGGCTGGGGGGTGGTGGGACGAAGGGGGATCAATTGGATCAGGACATGGTGGCGCTGGCGAGGGTCATGCTGCTGGGTGCCAACCGGCGGGTGGTACGCGGTGCGGAGGGGCTGTGGATCTACCGCCTTCTGGCACAGGTCGATCCGGAGGCGTACGGGTCGAAGCTGGCGTACGTCCTGGTGGAGGCGAGTGCGTCGCCTCTGGTGAGGGAGTTGCCCGAGCGACGGCTGGCCCTGCTGGACGAGGCGGTGGAGGTGGCGAAGGCTCTCGGGACGTCGAACCCCTACCGGGCGAAGATGCTGGCGAGGGCACTGGCCGCCAGGCAGCGGGAGTTGGAGGGGCGCCCGGGGGAGCGGGTCGCCCTTGACGACTCTGACGGCTCTGATGGACGAGCAGACCGGGCGACCCTCGATGACGAGCGGCAACGACACGCATGACCCTGCAGGCGTGGGGCGTTGACTGTCTCGGCGGGGAGGAAGGGGGGAGTGGCCGGTCGTGAAGGAGAAGGCCTGAGGCAGCGGGCGCCGACGACCGCGCAGGTTTCGCCGGCGCCCGCTGACCCGGTTGTCGAATCCGACCGCCGCGTCGATGCCGTCGGTGGTGACGTCATGAGCCACGGCTGCCGTTCACAAATGGCCCGGCAGGGCTGTGGTGTTCATCGACGGCAAGGCGGCCGGTCCGGGCCCGAAGGCGCCTTCACCCCTCTCCCTGCGCCCGTGCTGTGCGCAGGTAGTCCAAGCCGGCCTGATCTGTCACGTCGGAGTCGGCGCTCAGACGGTGTACCACCGTCCAACGCCCGTCCGGGACGGCGCCGGCGAAGACGGACGCCGTCCGCGTCGCTCCGTTGTGCCAGATCACGGGCAGCGGCCCGGTGCGTTGCCATCCGAGCGCCGGGTCGCCAAGTGAACGATCGAGCACGAGACCCGTGAGCACGCGCGCCAGCGTGCGGGGAGTCGCCCACAGGCCGCCGGCCGGCAGGACCGCACCGGTCATGGTCCACGGTTTCATCGTGCGGCCGTACCACCTGGTCGGCAGCAGTCGGCTGTGCTGCGGCGGTGTGGCGCTCATGGCGGCCGGAGGCAGGCCGAGGGGTGACAACACGAGTTCGGCGACGAGCTCCTCGTACTCCTGCCCGCTCGCCGCTGCCAGCGCCGCGCCGAGAACGGCATAGCCGAGGTTGGAGTACTCCTCGCGTTGTCCCGCCGGGGCTCCAGCGAGCCCGTCGAGGCCGGTGAGCAGCTCGCGCAGTCGGTCGTCGGTGAACCTGCGGTACGGGTCGCGGCGGGACGTGCCAGGGGGAAGCCGGGGCAGACCCGAGGTGTGCTCCGCCAGATGACGCAGGGTGATCCCGGTTCCCCGAGGGACGCCCAGCCATCGCTCGACGGGGTCGTCAGGCGTCAACACCCCTTGAGCGGACAGCTGTTGGAGGACGGTTCCGGTGACGACCTTGGTGAAGGACCCCACCTCCACGTACTTGTCGGGGTCGTGCGCGCCGGTGACGATCGGATTCTCGTCGGCGCTGCCGAGGATGCAAGTGGGGACGGTGCGCATGGCTGTCAGCTCGCTGTCTGGGGTACGGGGGCATCGACTGTACGGTCGCTGTCCGGCGTGCCCTTCTCGGTGACGGTCCGGACACCTTCAGGCTGTTTCGGCGCCCAGCGTGTGGTGATGCCGCGTGCCGTCCGGCGTGCACGTGCCAGAGCCGACGAGAGGAAGATCAGGTCGCAGGCGATCATCGTCAGGGCGAACGCGGTGAGTCCCATGAACACGCCGATGGACACATGGAACGCGATGGATGCCGCCGCCGTCCACGGGCGCAGTCTCGCCACCAGGATCCCCATCGGGAAGTACACGAGGAACAAGGTGGTGCTGTAGGTGCCGAGGAAGACGAGTACGTCGTTGTCGTAGACCAGGCTGGACCATCCCGGCAGCTCGAACTCGGGAACGCGCATGATGTAGAAGAGCGCCGTGCCGTCCTGCCACACCTCCCCCTGAACCTTGTACAGACCGCTCACCACGTACACGAGGCACATCTGCACGGCGATCGCGGCCACGCCGAGATTGTGCAGGGGGACGCGGAGGCAGCGCAGGCCTTCGGGGAGTCGTCTCGTGACGTGCTGCGCGAGCCCGCTCGAGAAGGAGAAGTGCTGGTAACAATCGGTCAACAGCAGCATCGGGATGACGAGTTGAGCGAGGTTGTCCCCGCCGTCCAGGAATGCCGACTGCCGCTCGTAGAGCGACCAGAGGAGGATTCCGTGCGCCGCGAGGACCATCCTGCCCCCCACGCCGAAGGTGACGGCCAGAGCGGCGAACAGCCCGAGGTGGAAGACCACCTCGAACCAGGCGTGGGAGGTGTTCCATGCGTAGAGGCTGAAGCTGCCCTTCTCTTTGATCTCTTCGACGAAGAGGTGATGGGGCAGGACCGAGTCGGATCCCGGGCCGAACAGGTAGCTCCGGTCGCTGTAGTGGCTCACGTAGTACATGAGGCCGACGAAGCCGAGCAGCGCGCGGGTCCCCGACACGCCCAGCGCGGCGATGGGGCGACTGGCGGCGGCGTCGATCGCTTCCTTGATCCTCATCGAAGGTCCACCGTCTTCTTCCACGGCAAGTCGTAGAGGTCCACTTTGCTCTTCGCCTCGGAGTTCTTCCGCTGCGACCAGGGAGGCAACGTCTTGATGTACATGCGTACCTGGACGGCGGTCGGTCCTGTGCCGTCGGGGCAGACGTCGTGCATCCGGGTCAGCGAGAAACGGGACAGCGATCGCTCGGCGGCTTCGTGCTGACTCTTTTCATAGGGAGTCAGAGGAATGACGTGATCACGCTTCGAATCTTTGGTCGTGGAGTCCTCGGTATTCTTCTCCTCCTCTTTTTGGCGGAGGCGCAGCAAAAGGTCGTCCGAATCATTCAGCTGGTTTATCCCGTTGCTCACGAGGCGTACGGTGCGGGAGGGGAAGAATCGGTCTTCCTGGGTCTCCTTGATCAAGGGTCCGGTCACGTCGTAGAAATCCGTGACGGAACCGTCAGCACACTTTGCGCGAGCTATGATCCCCTCGTCATCCTTGGTCGGATTCGGAGCGAAGAGACTCCAGTTCTGCGTGAAATACGGCTCCAAGTAGCCGCTGATGAGTCCATGAAGCCTGATCTTGGCTGGGCTGAGCGGCGCTTGGGAGAAGGCCGCAAGAAAGAAATGGGCGCCCAGGAGGGCGGCACCAGCCAACAGTGCCGCCCTCTGGATGCGCCGATGGCGCGCGATCACCTGTCGAAAGCGGTTGCCGCGGCAGAGGCGCCGTCGACGGACACCTTTGCAGGCGCGCTGAAGAGGCTGAAGTTGTTGGCCACCTCGGACGCCTGGTGCGCGACGGAGCCGGCGGCGGCCCGTGCGTGCACGGAAGCGCGAGCAGCGGCCCGGCCGGCCGCCGCGGCGGCCCGTGCACCGGCGGCGGCCCGCGGAGCCACCGGAGCGCCCGCGTCGGCAGCCTGTGCGCTCAGGCTCACGTCAGCCTGCTGCGGCGCGGACGCCTGAGCCGAACCCTGCATCGACACCGTCAGAAGCGTGCCCGCAACGGCCACACCGAAGATGACTGCGGCATTCTTCTTCTTCATGATTTCCCCTCTTTGTATCTGGTCGCCCGGGGTGAAGACGACGGCGTGCCGGAAAATGTTGGTCAGACATTCCCGACCGCTCGCCCCCGTGAGCCGGCCAGTTTCTCCGACGGAGACGGAGAACTTTCGCGACGTGCGCCCCGTATGCCCGCTTGCATCTGCAAGCAGGGCCTTCATGCCCGCCGCGATTCCTCGATGATCTTATGGAGATCATCAAAGCCATCTCAAGGAGTGGCCCTGTGGTGATCATCACAGCGCGGCGTTCGTGTGCATTCACCCCTGAGTGGTTCCCTCGCCATTCGGTTCCCTGGGGAGCGCTATCGGTCGGCGATTGACGCAATTCCGTTGAAGGGTGAATTGGTTCTGTTGCGGACCCAACGGCCTTGCGGCAGCGGTCGCAGTCGGACGCGCAGGACTCGAAGTCGCACTGTGTGAGGGTCCGGGAAACCGCCGGCGGCGGGCTGCGGGCGGAGTCGCTCGCGGGGAGCCGTCCCTACGCGACAGGTCCGCACGGAGCGCTGCTCACCCCGCGGTCTCCGCCGCCTCGTCCTCGGACTTCTCGGGGAAGACCAGCCGCACCCCGCCGCCGATCACCAGGAAGCAGGACAGCAGGAGGGCGAAGTGCACGAACCTCGCGGCACCTTCCCAGTCGGACGAAGGTCCCAGGACCAACCAGAACGCGAGAGCCATCCCCGCCATCACCACCGCCACGCCAAGCAACCGACGCACTCCATGATCCCTTCTCGAAATGACCTGCACACAGCCGCTCTACTCTACTCATCGGTAACTACGGCTCGACGCACGGCAGATGAGCAGCCGGCTGGTTCGCGCCACACGCGGAGGCGGCGCCACCCTCTTGGAGGCCGTGCAGAGCGGAGGGAACCCCAGCCGCCAGGGTGGATGTGCCAGGTTGGGGGGCGTAGCGGTTGGTCGTGGATCGTCCTCGTCCGGTGGGCAGCCGGCGTGAGGGGGGTGGCCCTCGGGTTCGGCCGACTCGGCGGCCCATCGGGCGGGTTGGTCAGGGCGTGGAGTCTTTCGCGGCTTCGTCGAGTCCGGGCCGGGAGTCAGAGAACCCTTCTCCTCGTGACGGAAGGCCTCACCCGGTGCGCCGCCTCCCGGGAGCGCTACCTCATTGTCGACTCGCGGCGGAGAAGGCGGAGTCGGGATCCGTTGGTTCTCCGGGCGCGACGAGACGTGTGCCGGCGCACGAGCTATGCGCCGGCGTTGCCGTCGCGCAGGGAATGGATCATGCTCTTCAGGATCCGGAACGCGCCTGACCGCTCGGCCTCGGTCATGCCGGCCAGCATTCTGACCTCGACGGACCGTACCGCCACGGTCGCCTTCTCGAGGCTCTGTCGGCCGCGAGGTGTGAGCCGCGTGGGAAGAGCCTTCCCTACGGGTGCCGCCGCAGGCCTGCTCACGTAGCCCTCTCGTTCCAGGGTCTGGAGCAGCACGTTCATCGACTGTCGTGTCACGAACGCGCCCCGCGCGAGCTCGGAGTTCGACAACCCCGGTCGTTGAGCCAGCAGCTCGAGGCAGGAGTAGTGCGTCACGCTCATCCCGAGCGGCCGCAGCACCTCCTCCATGGCTGTGCGGAGGACGCTGGACGCTTCTTTCAACAGGTAGCCCAGAGACGTCTCCAGGTCGACACCGTCTTGATTCATGTCAGGATTCTGACATAGCTTGACCTGTGTCAGAAAGCTGACACGAAAGAAGGAGCATCATCATGCCTGCCACCGGCCCCGACTTCATCTCGCTCCAAGTGCGCGACCTCGACGCTTCGCAAGCGTTCTACGAGCAGTACCTAGGCCTCGTCCGCTCGCCGGCCGGACCTCCGCACGCCGTCGTCTTCGACACGAAGCCGATCGCGTTCGCGCTCCGGGACGTCCTTCCCGGCACCGATCTCGCATCCGTTGCCCAGCCCGGCATCGGTGCCGCGATCTGGCTTCACGCCACGGGCGTCCAGGCCATTCACGATGCTCTCGTCGCCGGCGGCCACACCATCGTCTCCGCGCCGATCGACGGCCCCTTCGGTCGGACATTCACCTTCGCCGACCCCGACGGCTACCAGGTGACTCTCCACGACCGCGCCTGATCGGCCGAACGCCACCGGACGATCATCAATCCCCGAAGGCCGCGGTGCGCCCTCAGTGCTGTCCCGTGAGGGGGATCCGTGGGCGGCGTGCCTCAGAGGAAGGTGAGCGGGACGTCCTCCTCGATGCAGAGTCGCAGGACGTCTGCCAACTGGTCGGCATCCGCAATGTGCTGCTGGAGGTGCTGGTCGCCGCTCTCCCGCGCCCACTGGTCGATGATCGCCTCCAACCGGGGCAGGATCACCGCGCAGTCGGCAGGCGAGAGGTTGTCACCGCCGGCATCCGGATGATCGAGGAATGGCTTCAGAACCGTGGACATCTCACTCCACGGGCGCTCGCCGCCGAAGCTCGACATCTCGGTGAGGACGAACCCCTCGGTCTCCGCCAGGCGTCGCCGAAACGTGGCGAAGCCGCTGTAGGACCAGGAGACGTCGGGACTTCCGTTGTCTGCGTCGCCCGGGAAAAGAACCAGTCCCATGTGCCCTCCCGCTTGCCGACCACACAGGATCGAGGACACGGATCAGCCTCGGCAAGTGGGGTGATCTTGATGCGGCTGGTGTGATCACGGCGCCGAAGCCGTCCTGGACAGCCGATAGCCGTGTTCGCCGCGCTGAGCCCGTACAGGGCGTCACGGAGCCCACGTAAGTGCCGGAGTCGATCGCCGGTTGCCGGAAATTCATATTCGGCGCGGTACGGCTCCGTCCTGTCGGCGGTAGAGGTCGCGCAGCAGGGAAATCTCGGCGCCGTGATGGATCAGCTCCCTGTTGACGTGCAGGACGATGCCCTCCATGGGACGCCGCTCGGGGCCCACCGGGGGCGGATTCTCCAGGTCGGCGTCCGAGAGCTCGCGGACCCCCGAGTTCCATCTCCCATACATCTCATCGAGCTGTTCCAGCGCCTCGTCGGCGGTCCCCGCGTAGGCGAACGTCCGGGAGTCGATGTCCTGGCCGCCGAAGTGCCATCCGACCCGATAGCCCAGGCAGGAGACGATGATGTGCGCCAGCCGCCAGGCAATCGTGGTCACCGGTGGCGGCGCCGGCATCGTGTCAGGGGACGCGGAGTCCATCGTCCATTTCCCCGAACCCTCCGATATCGGTGCGTCCGACGTGCCATGTGGGCGAATGCTCCAGCAGCCGCGCACCGGCTCCCAGAAGTACTCCTCATCGGTAAGGCCGTTCAGCCGCGGCCGCAAGTTCTTGCGCCAGTACCAGTCCAACTGCTCCGCGAGCCGCCCACTTCTTGTCATTTCCGCACACTACATACAACGGAGACCTGGCTCGGATCCTCGCGGACGCCGTCTCCGGCCGTGGGCCGCGAGGGCGTACCGCACCGGGTGACTAGGGCTGATGTGCCCTACGGGCCGCGCCATACCCATCGCGCGTGCTGAGGGGAGAGACAGTAGAGACAGCTGCCGCCGACGGGGCAAGGGGCCCGATTGTGGCTCCAGCCACCGAAGACGGCGTCTGGCACTTCAACAGCGCCTGGGCAGGACGGAGTTGTCGAAGTTGGCGGTGGGTGCGGCTGGCGTCGTAGCGTGGACCCATGCCCGAACACACGCACATCCTGCACCTCGCAGAGGGGTCCCTGTGGGACGCGGCCGGCGTTCGCGGCGCGTACCGGAGTCGACGCGCGTCTGCGGTTGCAGCTGGGAGGTGCCTGCGTGGGTACGGCCCTGTTTCGGTGGACGCGACGGACGCGGTGGTTGCGGTGGAGCCGTGGTGGTGACGGGCCGCCGCAGGTTATGGCGGTGGGCCGTAGCGATATGGCTGATCCTCGTGACCGCAGCGGGCGGGATGACTTTGTGGTGGCGGGACTCGGCAGAGCCGCAGCCGTATGGCCGGGAGGAGCCCGGCCCGACCCCGTCGCTTCCCGAGGGGTGGGAGTCGGCGTGCGCGGCCGCCACGCCCGACGAGAACGGCCGGACGCTCTGTTTTATCCGGACGCGTTAGCCGACCGAGGTGGGTCTGCCTCTCAACTGGGGCGGGGTGCATGGGACGTGTTTGGACGCAGGGGGAGCCGTTTTGCCTTCCGCTTCCGCTTCTGCGGCATCCGCCGTGTAGTCCCCGCTCCGAGGTGCGGAGTGGGTCCGCCCCCCGGCGAGTCCGGCGGATCCGTCGGGTCCCGCAGGAACTCGGTGTTGGGCATGGGCTCGGTGTCAGGCTCAGTGGTTGCTGTCGGATCGGATCGGACCGGATCGGCTCGCCCGGCCGCGCTGCTCCTCGTCCACCGCCTCGGCCGGCAGACACGGCTGCGCAGGCGGCGACGAAGGGACGCAGGAGCGATTCCGCCCGGGACTCGGTCACGATGGGCGAACGAGTGCTAGCGTCGCCCGCATGCCCGAACTGATCGCGCCCACCGGCCGGTTGCATTCCTCATGGCTCGCGGCGCGTGACGAGTGGTCTCCAGGTGCCCACCAGGACGGGACGGGCTTGCGTCTCGCGACTGGTGCCGACCTCGGCAGCCCCGAAGTCTTCTCGGCGTGGGTCGAGCGACTGCGACAGCAGTCGGACAGCTCGGCCGTCTTGGGAGAAGAACGCGTCCACGCCACACATTGGTGGATCACCGAGGGTGACAACTACCTGGGGGCCATAGACCTGCGGCACTACCTGAACGCCCTTCTGCTCGATGTGGGCGGGCACGTCGGCTACAGCATCCGGCCCTCCTTCCGGAGACGCGGGTTGGCAACGTGGGCCCTCGGGGCGGTGCTACCCGAAGCCCGTGCCCTTGGCCTGGACCGGGTCCTTGTCACGTGCGACGACGACAACATCGGATCGGCACGCAGCATCGAACGCAACGGTGGCGTTCTGGAGGACGTCCGCACAACCAGCGCGGGCGTCAAGCGGCGCTACTGGATAACTCTGTAGGCAGCGTTCGATCGTGACGGTTATCGCCACTTGGTTGTGCCGGTACCAGCACGGTCGCTCCGTGGAGGGCCGCGAATTTGTCGTACCCGGTCGCCACGGATCTGTGGTGTCTCAGCCGGTTGATCCCGAGCCCCTGCACTCCGCCGCGTGACGCGGCCGGAACCGGGGATTGTCGTACCAGTGATCTGCGGTGACGGCGAGCGAGAACGGCTCTTGCTGTTCCTCTTCCTCGGCGACCAGTGCAACTTGTGGTGAGCCGGCTGGATGCTGCTGTCGCACGGTTGTCGCCGCCCAGGTGGCCCTCCGTGAACGAGCTGGTACGTCCCCGTAAACCGGTTCGCCGGTGTGACCTCTGTCTGGAACCCTGGCCTTCCCGGCGATCGACCTGGAGCGCTGGTGACGGGTGTCTCGCGGGGCGGGGCGGCGTGAGACCTGCGAGGTGTCAGCGTGTGGGATGACACGTGGGGGGAGTGGCTCCGGCAGTCGCCCTCGGGAACCGAACTGCTCGTCGGGTGGCGGGAGGCGCGGGAGGGGATAAGCCGGCTGGGCCGGGACGCCTACCGGGAGCGGCTGGTCGCCCTGCTGTCCGTCGCGTCCG
Source organism: Streptomyces sp. NBC_00637 (assembly GCF_045161545.1). Taxonomy (NCBI): domain Bacteria; kingdom Bacillati; phylum Actinomycetota; class Actinomycetes; order Kitasatosporales; family Streptomycetaceae; genus Streptomyces; species Streptomyces sp. NBC_00637. The sequence goes on from NZ_CP109046.1 coordinate 8,419,163, forward strand.
CGCGCGACTGCGCGGCTGCGGGGTTCGGCTGTACGCGGCGCATTGATCGAGTCTGCCGCGAGCCGTCGGTCTGCCGTCTGGATCCCGCTGTGCCGTCGGCCGCTGAAGGGGTGCCGCGTGGCGAGCGTGAGGGTCCGGTTCCGGGTGCCTGCGGCGGATTCCACGGTTTCCGGGACGACTTCGAGGTCCACGTACGGTTCAGCGGTGGCGGCGACCGGCATCGCGCGGTGTTCTGGCATCACACGGCGGCGTCGGCCGTGCGGCTGTGGGTGGACGGTGTCCCGGTCGGCGTCGGGGGTGGCTTGGACTCCTACGGGCACTGGCTCGACGGCAGGTTCCTGGTGGTGCAGGCGGAGGGGCCGGACGGCCATCCCCGGCAGTCGTACGGGCCGGGGATACTGGTCACCACGATCGTTTCCGTGCTGATTCACGATGCCGTGGTCGGTTCCACCCGAACGTTGGTCCCGGAGCCCCACGAGACGTGGACCGATCCCCAGGTGGTCCTGGAGGGCGAGACCCTGCGGGTGTACGCGACGCGCGAGGCCCGAGCCGCCGACCTACCTGACCGGATCCTGCCGGCCCCGTCGGCCCTGTCAGCCTCGGACTGATGTCGGGAATCTCCCGAGTCGTCCGCACCGAAGCACAGTTCCCATCCACCGGTGGAAGGGCACCCATGACCGAGAGCTGCGGCCAGGTCAGGTCATGCCATCCCGGGCCGAAATGGGCAGGCCGGCCACGACCCTCCGCATCACCCGGGCTGGAGGGCTACAGCGACCGGAGCGCCTCGGCGCAGTGGGGGCACTCCCAGGGACTCATGTCGGGCGGTAGCCACGATGCGTCCGGTCCCGACGGCTGGTAATTGAGCCGCTCCATGTCCAGGCTTGGCTTGCCGCAGAACGTCCGGTCGTCGGGGAATTCCGGGACGCTCGGGTCGGCCGGTGCCGCGTGCACCTTCTCGATCCGTGCGAGCGGGTCGCCCGGGCCGAACTCCTCCGACATGTCTTCGCGCAGCTCGCGCAGTACGACGATTGCCATGTGGCCACCTTCGCGTCTGGCCACGGCCGCCGCATCCGGGGCCGGGCCAATCGCGGCTCCCGGCTGCGCGCGGGCAGGTCACGTAACCCCGTCCAAGACCGTGGCCTGCGGCGGCCGGGCGACGTCAGAGCACATTTCGGGGGAGGACAGGACGCGGTCAGCTCCCACGCGGGAGCGCAGCACCACGCGTCCGGCGTCCACGGGGACCGTCGTCCATCCGCAGCATCGGGCGTCGCCCCTCAGACGGCCTGATGGTCATGAGATATCAGGCGCCGACGCATGGGTCATTCCGCCCCGCGATCTCGCCAGGAGTGAGTGAGCACATCCCGAATATGCAGGTGGTGCACCTGCTAGCGGTGGTGATCCGCGGTCCACCGTCGAGTCGGCGCGTACCTACGCGACGAGGTTCGGCTGGACGGTGACATATCGGAGCTCGTGCCCAGAGCCCCGTCCAGCGCTGATCTGCATTCCCGTCACGGACGCTCGTGCCCGCCGGCGGACAACGGGGCCCACGCTCGCGCCGGGCGGAGGGGCCTGGACGGGTGCGGCGAGGGCGAGCGGCACGGGGAACATCACTCGCCAGGGTGACTCGGCCGTGTGAAGTGATGGGGAGAACGCGCTGCTCGATGCGCACACGTTGCGCATCGTCCAGGCAGCATGGCAAGGCGAAGATGCCATGCTGCGGTGGGTCGCCTCCACGAGAGCGCGGCCACCTGCTCCGCACTCACCCCCGGTGGTGGCACCTGGCTCGCGGGTCTGCTGACGCGGTGCCGAGGCGTGATCCAGATTTTTCGGAGGCCGGCTGTCCGGGGATGTCGAGAACGTGCCACCGGCTCCGTCCCAGGGATATCAGCGGCCACCACCGGCCGCACGAGGAAGTAGGAGAATCCAGCATGGCGATTCAACGGATGGACAACGTCGGCATCGTCGTCGAGGACATGGACGCCGCCATCGCGTTCTTCGTGGAACTCGGTATGGAGCTGGAGGGCAGGGCGGAGGTCAAGGGCCCCGTCGCCGACCAGTGCACCGGACTCGACGGAGTCCACTGTGACATCGCGATGGTCCGGACCCCGGACGGTCACAGCCGGCTCGAGCTGGCGAAATACCGCAGCCCAGCGGTGATCAGCACCGGGCCGCGCAACCGGCCGCACAACGTTCTGGGCACGCACCGCGTCATGTTCGCCGTCGACGACATCGAGGACACCGTTGCCCGTCTGCGCCCTCACGGCGCCGAGCTCGTCGGCGAGATCGCCCGGTTCGAGGACAGCTATCTGCTCTGCTACGTCCGCGGCCCGGAGGGCATCCTCGTCGGACTGGCCGAGCAACTGCGGTGAGAAGGAGGAACCGAACCATGCAGCCGAGCGAGATCATCGAGGTTCCGAACCGTCCGATCAGCCGAGCTGCCGGCCCGTGACTGTTCCGCCTGGCCTACGTCGCCAAGGACGGCACCCGGCGCAACGGACCAATCGCTCAAAGCTGGAACGGGTCTCGCACCGGCATGCGTACGACCGGAACGTGCCCAAACCCGTCCCGGCAGGACAACGGGATCGGTCGCGGGGCGGCGAGCATCGGTTCCGGCAGCGTCCAGGTCATGACCTGTGCCCTCCACCATGGCGGTCGCCGCCCGCGGTAACCGCCGGGGGGGGGCTACGGTGAGGTCCGGTCGCCGATGTACTTCGTCTTGTCGCAGGCGACCCGGTCGATCCTGGCGAACCTCACGCACACTTTCGTGTCGGTCTCGGTGTCCATGGCCGACCACGTGAAGCTGAGGGTCCGGCCGACCCGGCGGGCCGTCTGCACGCTCCCCAGTTGATGGCCGTTCAGGGTCAGCCGCACTCCCCGTTTCCTGACTCCCTGCGGCGGGTTCGTCCAAATCGCCGTCACCGAGTTCCACCCGTTGCGACCCTCCAGCCGGACACAGACCTGCGGGCCGCTGAAGTGGTGCGTGCACGCGCTGCTGTCGGCGGCGGCCGGCGCCGCGCTCGGGACGACGAGCGCCAGGGCCAGCGCCGCCCCCAGGGTGGTCGTCTTGACCGTACGCATCACCGGCCGCCAACCTTCTTCAGGCACGTCTGCGGGATCTGCCCGCCCGGCACCACGCGCCATGTGCTGCCGTGGCGGCCGCATGCGCGGTAGGCGGGTCCGCGCTCGGTGCGGGCGATGGCGACGATGCAGGACGTCACTCGTTGCCCCCGGCGCAGAGAGTGGTCGACGGGGCTGTCCGGCTTCGCGACCGGTCCCTCGTTCCAGGCCGGGCGGCGCACCGCCACCTTCTTCCCGGTGACCTCCCACACCGTCGTGCAGGGGGTAGACGTTGCGGCCGGTCGGGCGGGTACGGCCGCAGCGGACGGCCAGGCAGCGCCCGGACCGATGAGGGCGGCCGCGAGCACGCAGGCGGTGATCAGTCGAGTCATGCCCGACCAACCCGGCGCCCCGCCCTCACGGTCACGGCCAGGTCCGCCGTATCACCCTCCCGGGGGCCAACTCAGCTCCCCTCACGGTGAGCACCGGACTGACTTCCGAGCATGTGACTGGTCGTCCGCCCAGATCACCGCTGCGGCGCAGCTGCTGCGCCCACTGCACGATGCGACCGCTTACCCGCCGTTCGCAGGAGGCGAGGAGACGGTGTGCCACAACGCTCCCTTCTGTGTGAGCCGCGTGAAATCGGTTTCCGGGATCCACGAGGGGCCCCGTCTCCTCCCTTCCGACAGGTCAGCCGGACGACTGCCCGGCCGGCCTGTCGTACCGCGCGGGGGATGATGGGGAGGGAATGACGGAACGCGAGGTCAGGAGCCTCCATGGCGAAGCGGGTTCACCAACCCCGTGAGGACGCGGAGTTCGATTTCATCCTCGGGATGAGCGGAGTGCCGGTCCTTGCGTACTTCACCGGGACATGGCCCAAGGCAATCGAGCCCTGCCGAATGATGGACCTCGTCGTGGCTGACATCGCCGACGACTACTCGGGCCGCCTGACGGTCGTCCGCACCGACATCACGCGCTGTCCCGCAGCAACCGAGCGATATGGGATCACCGGGGCTCCGTCCTGCGTCCTGCTGAAGGAGAGACAGGCGGTGGCGCACGGCACGGGGCCTATGACCATCACCGAGGTACGGGAGTTGCTGGACGGCCACCTCTGAGCGGCTTCCACGACACTGCGGCTGCGACGGCGGTGACGCAAGCTGGGGGCGGCTGTCCGCGCTCTTACGGGTGACGCCATCTGCCGGGCCGGGGTGTCCGCCGCGGCGGGGCCTCTTACATGGGTCGTGGTACGGGACTCGGGCGTCGTCTGTACACGGCGTTCGCGGAAGCGGCAGAACATCACGGTGCACAGCAGTCGAAGGCGATCACGTCAATCGAGAACACCTGCTAGATCGCCTTCCATCGCAGCCTCGGCTTCGACGCGAAGATCGTGGACGACTACAACGGCCCCAGCGCCTCGCAGCGGTGCCTGGTGGGGATGACGGAGAGCCCAATGGTGATCCAGAATGATCGGGTGGCCACGCTTGAGACTCCCCGCTTGATCCTGCGTCGCTGGCGCGAAGAAGACATCGCGCCCATGGCTGCCGTCAACGCCGACCCCGAGGTCATGCGGTGGATCCGTGACGGCAGCGTCCGTGACGAACAGCAGACTCGCGTCGGGATCCAGGCATGGGAGAGCGAATGGGAGTCACAGGGCTTCGGCCTGTTCGCCGTGGAGATCCGGTCCACTGGCGAGCTGGCCGGGTTCACCGGCCTTTCGGTGCCCGAGTTCTTGCCGGAGATACTGCCGGCGGTCGAGGTCGGCTGGCGGCTGGGACGTTCCCACTGGGGGCGGGGCTTGGCCACCGAGGCCGCTGCGGCCGCCGTTCGGTTCGGGTTCGAAGAGCGAGGGCTGGAGCGGATCGTCAGCATCGCTCAAGTGGGCAACGACGCCTCCGAACGGATCATGACCAAACTGGGAATGCATCCGGTCCGAGAGACGGTCAATCCGACCTCCCGTCGGCGAGTACGGGTGTTCGAGCTGTCGTCGAACCAGTACGTCGCCACCACTCTCTGCCGTTCAACCTTCGGTGTCCGGCCAAGGGGAGTCGTTTTCGGCAGAGAGGGTGATTAGGCCGGTCCATGACCAAGGCTCCTGGGGCGGCTCCCAGCGCACCTCGACGTCGGTGTCGTGGAAGTCGCGCGCGAGGTCCGTCACCATCACCGCCGCAGCGGCCCGCGCGTCTTGTGGGTCGGTGTTGATCGGCACGTCCAGCCGTCCGCAGAGCATTCCGTCATCGGTGAGGACGCTGGTGCGCCAGCCCTCCGGCGTCGCCAACAGGACGATCCCCTTCGGAATGCCCCAGGCGGACCGCTTCATCTCCTTCTTGCGTCTCACCATGCCGCTATCCAACATCGTCGGGTTCATGGTGATGAGTCTGGGTGGAGGTTCAACCGCCGCTACGCGGTTTGGCGCCCGTCTTGTACGGCAAGCTGAATCGTTCAGGACGCATCGTCGATGAGCCCGAAGCCCTCCGGGAACTCTTCCAGGAACTCGCGGCGAGCTGGGTTGGTCTCGGCGGCTGCCATCTCCCCGAGCAGGGCGATCAGCTCGTGTCGCTGATCATTCGACAGCGTGCCGACCAAGCGGGCGACGCCCTCCAGGACCCTGACCGCGTCGTCCGGATCCATCTGCTCGTCTTCGCTGCCGTCGACAAACCACAGGACATCGACCAAAGCCTCGGCCAAGGCGTGCGTCAGGGAAGGGTACGAGGACGGCACGAGGAGCTCCCGGAAGATGAGCTGCGCGGAGGCAGTGGTGGTGGTCGCCCGGGCGGACGCGCAACAGCGCGCTCAGCCGGGAAAGCGGCCGGTGGAACGTAGTTCCCAGCGGCGCTCGGCGTAGGCCAGGTCGTCGCGCCACAAGCGTCCGGCGGCGGCTCGCATGACCGGGCGCAGTACCGGGGCGATCCCGCGAGCGGCCGCGAAGCCGCGACGGTCGGAGGCCGCCACGATCGCTTCGATGACGGCCGTGCGGGGTCGGCCCTTGTCGTCGGGACCCAGCGGGGTGGCGTGCGTCTCGACGACGGACCCCGCCCCCTCGCCCTCCGTGATGTGCATGACCACCGTGCGCGGTTCCGGGGCGGTGAACACCGCGCGTACCGGCACGACGAGCCGGCCGGCCAACTTGAAGGAGACGTCGACGGCGAAACCGTCGCCGGGGTCCCCGTCCGTCGGCGCGTGGACGACGGTGAGGTCGACGAAGGAGTACGGGTGGAACCAGGCCCCGTGCCACGGGTCGAGCCGGTTGGCGACGACGTCCTCCGTTTCGCATGTACCGGCCCCCTGGTAGACGGCCGACACCGCGTCGGCGAGGGCGGGCCTGGTCGGCACCACCGGTGCGTCCAGCGGCTGTTCGCCGCCGAGTTCGTCCAGTCGCACCCACACCAGCAGTCCGTCGTCGTGCACGGGCAGGGGACCCCATCCGGCGAACGCCGTGCCGTCGAGAGCGAGTCCGTGCCAGTGGCACACGAGCGTGCCACAGCGCACCGGGCTGTCCCGCAGGGGGGCTCCGAGGTGCGGGCAGATGCCGGGCCCGGCGACCAGGCGGTTCTCGGCATCGCGCCAGACGACCACCTCCTGCCCGGCGACGGTCCGGCCGAGAGGGCGGTCGGCGGGGACGTCCCGGCTGGCGCCGATGACGTACCAGTTCCCCGCCGGGAGCGCCTGGGACCGCTTCAATGCCTGCGCGATCACGGCGGGCCGTGCCTCCCGCCAGGTCGGCCGCTGGTGTTCCCAGGACACCGGCCGCCTGCGCAGCGACAACGGCAGGCGCCGGCGGGGGACGGAACGGTCGGGACTCACGTGACCTCCTGATGGGCCGACTCGGACGCCGACCTGGCGGCCCGCAGATCCGGCGGTTCCTGCGGTTCGGGCGGTTCCGGCAGGGTTCTAGGGTCCTGCCCGGCCCGCAGGTCCGGAAGCGCGGACCTCCGCGCTTGGGCGCGCGAACGCGCTCGGGCGGCCGTCACGGACAGCAGACCGTTCAGGGCCACCGCGACACGCCGTCGACGGGGGACGACGGCGCGGCGGTGCACCACCGCGTAGCCGTCGTCGGCGATGGCCTCCAGGATGCCCCCGTACAGCACGAACGCCGTCCGGACGCAGGGGCGGGAGACCGGGTCGAGCATCGCGAGCCCCGGGGCCGCCTCGCGGTACACGCCGCGGGTGAGGGCCGCGGCGGTCCGCAGGGCCTGCGTGATGCGCCGGTCACGTCGGCCGCTGCGTCTGCTCCAGGTCAGAAGGTGCCGGTCGACCCCGTGCGCGGCCAAGAGGTCGACGGGCAGATAGACCCGGCCGCGGTCCAGGTCCTCGCCCACGTCCCGCAGGAAGTTGGTCAGCTGGAAGGCGACGCCCAGGGCGGCGGCGTGCGGCGCCGCGCTCTCCCGTGGTGTCACCGTGCCCAGGACCGGCAGCATCTGGAGACCGATGACGGCGGCGGATCCGTGCATGTACTGCCGGAGGTCGTCGTAGGTCGGGTAGTCCGTGACACAGAGGTCGCTGCGCATGGAGGCCATGAAGTCGCTGAAGTGCTGGTGGTCGATGCCGTATCGGCGGGCCGTGTCGGCGAGCGCGAGCACCACCGGCTCGGTGCTGCCACCGTCCCGCAGTCCCCGCTCCATGTCCGCCTGGAGCCGGGTGAGTTCCGTGAGGCGTCGCTCATTCGTGAGCCGGGCGTCCAGTGAGTCGACGATGTCGTCGGCCCAGCGGGCGAATCCGTAGAGCGCGTGGACGGCCGGCCGACGGTCGGCCGGCAGCAGTCGGGTGGCGAGGAAGTACGTCTTGCCGTGCCGGGCGTTGAGCTGCCGGCAGCGGGTGTACGCGTCGCGCAGCGCCGGGTCGGTGATGCCCGCCGCGTCGAGTTCACGGTCGGTCATGAGGCCGTTCCTTCCGAGGGGACGCGGGCCGGGCGCGAGGCCCGGGGTGTGCGGTCGCGTCCGGTGATCCGGGCCGCGGCGAGCTTGCCGGACAGCAGCACCGTCGGCACACCCACGCCCGGGGTGGTGCCGCAGCCCGCGAGGACGGCGTTCTCGGTACCCCGGACGAGGTTGCGGGGGCGGAAGGGGCCGGTCTGCGCGAAGGTGTGGGCCGCAGAGAAGGGGGTGCCCGCCGCGTGCCCCTGGGCGTGCCAGTCGGCCGGTGTGACCAGGCACTGCTGTTCGATGGCCGCGCCGAGACCGTCGAGGCCGCGCGCCTCCAGTTCCCTGAGCAGGCTGTCCCGGTAGCGCGGTGCCAGGTCGCCCCACTCGGCGGCGCTCGGCCCGATGTCCGTGTTCGGGCAGGGCGCCAGGATGTAGTGCAGGTGGTGTCCCGGCGGGGCCAGGCCCGGGTCGGTTGCCGTCGGGCGGGTGATGAGCAGGGAGGGGTCGCTCATCAGTTCACCGGTGCGGGTCAACTGGTGGAACGTGCTCCGCCATGCTCGGCCGAAGGAGATCGTGTGGTGGGCGAGCCAGGGCCAGGTCCTGTCGGTTCCCGCGTGCAGGACGACGGCTGACGGCGAGTGACTGATCCGCTGGGGCCGACGGGGCGTCCGGCCGAGGAGACGGTAGGCGAGAGGGAGGTCCGGAGTGAGGACCACGGCGTCGCACGGGATGCGGTCGGTGTCGGTCACGACGGCCGTCACGCGGTCGCCGGAGCGTTCCAGCCGGCGGACGTCCTGCCCGAAGCGCAGGTCGGCCCCTGCTTCGGCGGCGGCGTCGGCCATGGCCCGGGGCAGTGCGTGCATACCGCCGCGGGGGAAGTACACGCCGGCCACGGTGTCCATGTAGGCGATGACGGCGTAGGCGGCCAGCGCCCGCTCCGGCGGGACACCCGCGTACAGGGACTGGAAGGAGAAGACGCGGCGCAGGCGCTCGTCCTTGAGGAAACGGCCGATGCGCGCGTCCAGTCGGCCGAAGCCGCCGAGGGCCGCGAGGCGGGCCAGATCGGGGGTCAGCAACTGGAGGGGCGAGTCGAAGTTGGCGTCGATGAAGTGGCGCAGCTGGGCCCGGTACAGGCCGGCGAGCCAGTTGCGCAGCCGCCGGTAGCCCGCGGCCTCCTCGGGGCCGGCGAAACGTTCGACCTCCGCCTCCATGGCGTCGGCGCCGGTGTGCACGTCGAGACCGCTGCCGTCGGCGAAGCGGGCCCGATAGGCCGGATGGAGGGGGACGAGATCGACACGCTCGCGCAGACTGCCGCCGACGGCGGCGAAGGCCTCGTCGGCGAGCTCGGGCATCGTCAGCACGGTGGGGCCGGTGTCGATGTGGTAGCCGCCGCGCTCCAGGCGTCCGGCGCGGCCGCCCGGCAACTCGTCACGTTCGACGACGGTGACACGGCGCCCCGCCCCGAGCAGATGCAGGGCCGCCGACAGCCCCGCCAGCCCGGCACCCACGACGACGACGTGGTCGGTGCGTCCGGGAATGCTCCTGGTCATCGGGGACCTTCCGTGGCGGTGGCGGTGGCGATGGCGAACAGCAGGGACAACGGCGGGCCGCCCTCCGGCGGGCCGCCGCGACCGGGCCGCGGGCCGACCTCCGCCCGTCCGCCGCCATCGGGCGGCGGGCCGTCGGAGGGCGGTGCCCCCGCGGCGGCGTGCAGCAGTTCATGGAGGCGGCGGTGGCCGGCCGGTTGGAGGTGCGCGGTCTCGAGATGGCGCATGCCTTGTGCCACCAGGCGGTCGATCTTGGCCTCGACCGTCTCGCGCGCACCGGTGGTGACGAGGACGTTCCGTACTTCGTCGAGGTCAGCCTCGGACAGATCGGCGCGGCCGATGGAGCCTTCCAGCACGGCGAGGGCCCGGCGGTCCCCGGCCGCCTCGGCCCGGGCCCGGGCGACCGCGACGAGATAGGTGGGCTTGCCGGAGCGGAGGTCGCCGCCGGTGGGCTTGCCGCCGGTCGGGGCGGGTCCGCCGAAGACGTCGTGGAGGTCGTCGCGGATCTGGAAGGCGATGCCGACGCAGCGGCCGGCCGAGCACAGGGCCTCGGTCGTGGCGGCGTCCGCGCCCGCCAGGGTGGCGCCGAGCGCCAGGGGGCGCTCCACCGAGTACAGGGCGCTCTTGAGGCACGCGATGCGGATCGCGCGCGCCATGGACCGCGACGACGTGGCCTGGCCCTGGATGTCCAGGTACTGGCCCGCCACCATCTCCGTGCGCATGGAGCTCCACAGCGCGCGCACCCGGCGCGCGGGTTCCAGGGCGAGCTCCGTGTCCGCGAGCACGTCGTCCGCCCAGGCCAGTGCCAGGTCGCCCGCCAGGATCGCCGCGGCCTCCCCGAAACGCGGACCGCGCGGAGGGCGTGCCGCGGGGGCGTACCGGGCCTCGACGTCCACGTGGAGGGCCGGTCGTCCACGACGGACCTGCGAGCCGTCCATCACGTCGTCGTGGACCAGGGCGCAGGTCTGGATGAGCTCCAGGGCCGCGCCGACGCGCAGGGCAGCCTGCGCGTCGGCGGGTCCGCCGCCGCAGGCGCGGTACGCCCACCACAGGAACTGGGAGCGGTTGCGCTTGCCGCCTTCCATGGTGAAGCGGGCGACCCGCTCCGCGACGTCGCCGGCGAACACCGGGTCGAGTGCGGTGGCCTGCGCGGTGCGTTCGGTCAACAGGTGATCGAGGAGGCTTCCGACCGCCGCCGGGACGTCGTCGTCGACAGCGCGGAGGTCGACGTCGGCATGAGGAAGGACCCGACGGCCGGCCTCCTCGGGCCGACCGCGTTCGCAGGAAGAGGGCGCCGCACCAGGTGGGTGCTCCGTGGGCAGGCGTGCCGCAGGGGACGTGCGAGGTGAGCCGGAGGGTGGCCCTGCCGTACGGGGGTCCCTCTTCTCGCTGGGGCGCATCCGGTTCCTCTCGCTGTGATCGGAGCTGGCCTCTCTAGACGCATTCCGCGCGAAAGGCGGCTGTGGATGCGCCATGCGGGGGATGGTGGGCGACACTTTCCCGCAGGCGGCAAGTATGTGGGGAATTCACCCTGTTCATGAGCATCCGCAGGGCCGTCGGCGGGACCGCCGTCACGCGCCAGGGGTGACGGGACCGTCGTCACCCCTGACGTGCGCACACCGCGCCGTGCCGTTCCGGCCGTGCCCGCGTGCCGGGGCGCGGACCATCGTCCGGCCGGTCTCAGCGTGCCCTGCATCCGGAAGAGCGTGTCAGTTGGAATGCTGTGGGACAGCGCACGCGTGGACGAGTCGCCAGCGGCCCGGCCGGCGTCACCCGCGCAGCAGGAAGGACCGGCCGTGAGCGAGGCGGACGCCGACGTGGGCATCGTCGGTGCGGGGGCGGCGGGACTGTCGCTGGCCCATCGACTGGCCTTCCCCGCGCCCGGGAAACGGCGGCCGTCGGTGCTCGTGGTGGAGGCGCCGCCCGGCCCCCTGCGTCCGCCCCGGCGTACCTGGTGCTTCTGGGAACAAGGCGACGGCCGCTACGACGCCGTGGTCGCCGCGGCCTGGCAGCAGCTGCGGGTGCGCACCCCGGCCGGCCGGGTCATCCAGGACGACATCGCGCCCCTGCGGTACAAGATGATCCGCTCGGACGACTTCGCCGACCTGATCGGGCACGACCTCGAACGGAGCGGCCGGGTCCAGCGGCTGGAGGCGACCGTCGAAGCGGTCGAGCCCGTCACGGACGGCGCCCGCGTCCACGCGCACGGCGTCGACGGACGCCCGCTGACCGTGCGAGCGCGCTGGGTCTTCGACTCCCGCCCGCTCGACAGCCTTCCGGCAGCCCGCACGACACTGCTCCAGCACTTCCACGGCTGGTTCGTCCGCTCCGACCGGCCGGTCTTCGACCCCGGCACGGTCGAGCTCATGGACTTCCGCACCCCGCAGCCGCCACGAGGCCTGTCCTTCGGCTACGTCCTGCCCACCGGGCGCCACGAGGCTCTCGTCGAGTACACCGAATTCTCCCCGGCCACCCTGACCCGCGAAGACTACGAGAGGGCGCTGTGTCACTACACCGAGAACGTCCTCGGCCTGCGCGGACTCGAGGTCGTCGCCGCGGAGACCGGCGTGATCCCCATGACCGACGCCCGGTTCACGCGGCAGGCCGCGCCGTCCGTCTTCCGCATCGGCGCCGCGGGAGGCGCGACCCGGCCGTCGACGGGCTACACCTTCGCCGCCGTGCAACGCCAGACACGGGCCGTCGCCGCGGCCCTCGCGGCGGGACACCACCCGCTGCCGCCGCCCGCCCACTCCGCACGTTCGCGCGCCATGGACGCCGTGATGCTGCGCGCCCTGGACAGCGGGCGGGTCGACGGCGCCGCCTTCTTCACGCGCCTCTTCTCACGGGTACCGATGGAACGGCTACTGCGCTTCCTCGACGGCCGCACCCATCTGCTGGAAGACCTCGCCGTCGGAATCCACGCCCCCGTGCTGCCCATGCTCCGGTCGGCCGCCGACCTCTCCCACCTGCCCCGCCGTCCCTTTCCCGGGTCCTGACCGTGCGCGTGCCCCGCGGACCGGACCCCGGCTCCCCGTACAAGGAGAACGCATGAACCTGCTGCGCGACGCGGATCTGGCCGCCGCGTTCGACCACGCCGCCCGCAGTTACGACACGCTGGTGAGCGCCAATCCGGGCTACCACGCCCATCTGCGCCGCTCCGCGCGCCGCCTCGGCCTGGCCGACGGCGGGCGCGGCATGCGCGTGCTGGATCTCGGCTGCGGCACCGGTGCCTCCACCGCCGCCCTGGCCGCCGTGCTGCCCGACGCCGAGATCGTGGCCGTGGACGCGTCCGCCGGGATGCTGGAACGGGCGGCGGCGAAGCGCTGGCCGCCCCACGTCCGCTTCGTGCACGCCCCGGCGGAACGGCTCACGCAGGCGGGCGTCGCGGGACCGTACGACGCGGTGTTCGCCGCCTACCTGTTCCGCAACGTGGCGGACCCCGACGCCGTCCTCGCCACCGTGCGCGATCTGCTGGCCCCGCACGGCCGGCTCGCCGTGCACGAATACACCCTCAGCGGCCGTGCGGCACACCGCGCCGTCTGGACCGCGGTCAGCGGCGGCCTCGTCCTCCCCGTCGCCACCCTCCTCGGCGACGGCGACCTCTACCGCCATCTGCGGCGCAGCGTCCTCGACTTCGACACAGCCGACCAGTTCGCCGCCCGCGTCCGCTCGGCCCGCTTCGAGCGCGTACGCGTACTGCCGCTGCCCGGCTGGCAGACCGGCATCACCCACACGATCGTGGGCCGGCGCGCGGTTCTCGACCCGGCCGCGGCACGGTGAACGCCCTCGAGCGGCGAACCGCCGCCCGTCGTGGCAGGGACCGGCGTGCCCGCACACTGCACCCCCGGCCCGGAACGCCGCGGATCTCCGGAGGCAGCCGACCGACGACCGCCGTCGTGGGCGGAGGCATCGCCGGCCTGGCCGCCGCGACCGCCCTCGCCGAACGCGGGGTGCGGGTCACGCTCTACGAGCGTGAACCGGTGCTCGGCGGGCGCCTGGCAGGCTGGCCGGTGGACCTGCGCGACGGCACCACGGTGACGATGAGCCGCGGCTTCCACGCCTTCTTCCGCCAGTACTACAACCTGCGCGGACTACTGCGGCGCACCGACCCCGGCCTGGAGCGCCTGACGCGCCTCCCCGACTACCCGCTGCGCCACAGCGGGGGACTCCAGGACAGCTTCCGACGGGTCCCGCGCACCCCGCCCTGGAGCGCGCTGGGCTTCGCCGCGCTGAGTCCGACCTTCACAGCCCGGGACCTGATCCGCATGAACCCGGTCGCCGCCCTGCCGCTGCTCGACGTCCGGGTCCCCGAGGTGTACGAACAGCTCGACACCGTCAGCGCCTACGACTTCCTCGCGAGCATCCGTTTTCCCGAGGCCGCCCACCATCTCGCGTTCGAGGTCTTCTCCCGCAGCTTCTTCGCCGACCCCAGGCAGCTGTCGGCCGCGGAGATGGTGCTGATGTTCCACATCTACTTCCTCGGATCCGCCGAAGGACTGCTCTTCGACGTGCCCGACGAGCCGTTCCCCGAGGCCCTCTGGGAACCCCTCGCCGGCTATCTGCAAGGCCACGGCGTCGACATCCGCGCCTCCACGCCCGTCGAGCAGATCGCCTCCACCGCGGACGGCGGCTTCCGCATCGCCACCCGTGACGGCGAGACGCGCCACGACACCGCGGTCCTGGCCCTGGACGCGGATGGCCTGCGGTCGGTGGTCGCCCGCTCTCCGGGCCTGGCCGACACCTCATGGCGCGACCGGGTGGCCCGCCTGCGCAACGCGCCGCCGTTCCTCGTCTCCCGCCTCTGGCTGGACAGGCCCGTCGCAGGCGACCGGCCCGGATTCCTCGGCACCAGCGGTTACGGCACCCTCGACAACGTCAGCGTGCTGGAACGATGGGAGGGCCAGGCCGCCCGCTGGTCGGCACGCCACGGGGGATCCGTCGTCGAACTGCACGCCTACGCCCTGCCGGACGGCGCCGACCGCGGCCTCGAGGAGAAGCGCCTGATCGAGCAGCTGCACGCGGTATACCCGGAGACGCGCGCGGCGAGCGTCGTGGACGAGCGGCATGAGTGGCGGGCCGACTGCCCGCTCTTCCCGGTGGGCGGATACCCCGACCGTCCCGCGGTCCGCACCAGCGACCCGGGCTTGGTGGTGGCGGGCGACCTGGTCCGGACCGGTCTCCCCGTCGCCCTGATGGAACGGGCGGCGACGAGCGGTTTCCTGGCCGCCAACGCCCTTCTGGAGCGCTGGGGAGTACGCGGCCAGACCCTGTGGACCGTCCCCGACCAGGGCCGCACCGCCCTCCTGCGGGGCCTGGCCCGACGGGGACGGAACTGACGCGAGACGGCCGCACGCACCTTCTCAGAGGATCCGGCGTATGCCTCTCTGGGGTGCCGGGAGCGGGTAGCCGGGAGCCGGGAAACTGGGGAGCCGGGATGCCGGGAGGCGCGGCGGGTGGCGCCGTCCGCAGCGGGGCGGCAGGACCCGGCAAGGGGCTCCACCGGGGGACCGCCCCACCGAGTGGACGGCCGTCGGATCGCCTCGGGGTGCAGTTGCCGAGCATCACCCCTCATCACCAATCCGCCCATCGAGCTGTTCCGGATTACCCGGGAGCGGGACTCGGAGACGAGGACCGCCCGAGCGGCCGCCTGCGCGAGGGATACGGGAAGGCGGCATGCTCCGGAGCCCCCGTGCACGGCGGTGTGCGGGGGCTCCGTGCAACGCGCGGTGCGACCCCTGGGGCATCACAGTCAGAGGCCTCCACCCGACTGAATCATGCAGATATGTACCAATCAGCTGATTAGTCCTATATTGCTGCTTACCTCTGCCGGATGGTGCGGTGCGAAAGCGCCGCTCCGACAGCGCTGCCCGAAAGCGGTGGCTGACGTGACCCCCGGAGGTGCTGATGTCTTCTCCTGCTTGCAGTCGCTTCTTCTCGCATTCCTGTGACGTCGTCCAGGTGACGGGCCTCTGGGGAGGCCGCGCGTGAACTGGCGGGACTTGGCGGCGTGCCGCTTCGAAGACCCCGAGCTCTTCTTCCCGATCGGTGAGGACGGGCCGTCACTCCGGCAGATCGAGCAGGCCCGCGCCGTCTGCCACGGGTGCCCGGTCGTCACAGCCTGCGGGGACTGGGCTTTGCGCAGCGATGAGTATGACGGCGTGTGGGGCGCGATGACCGCGGGCGAGCGCCGGGCGTTCCGGCATCGGCGTGAGGCCTGAGCGGCCGGCGTTCAGGCCTCACGCCGGACGCGGGCGCACCGGGCCGTCGGGCCGCGCGGGCGAATTGGGTGATCATCGTCGTCGCCCGTAGGGTCGGGGCATGGTCGACGAGCAGGCGGGGCGGGGCGGCGGGCGGGGTCCCGGGCGGCCTCGGGAGGAGCGGGTCACGCACGCGGTGCTGGATGCTGTCGTCGCGCTGGTGGCCGAGCAGGGCATGGGTGCGGTCACGATGGATGCGGTGGCCGCCCGCGCGGGGGTCAGCAAGCCGTCGATGTACCGGCGTTGGCCGACCAAGCAGGATCTCGTCATCGCCGCCGCCGAGTGGCGGGTCGGTCCCTTGTCCGTTCCGGACGTGGGGGACTTCCGTGCCGAACTGCGGGCCGTGCTCACGGCGCGTATGGAGGAATACCGAGGTGCCCCTTGCCCTCGGCGGACTGGGCCACCAGTACGGCCGAGGGATCCGGACCCACACCGGGAATCAGGCCGCGACGAGCTCCTGCTCGCGGTCCGGCGTCTCGACCTTGGCCTTCTTGTTCGGCAGCGAGAGCCGGAAGACCTTGTGCCACGCGGAGAACACCTGCTTGGGCAGCGGCCCGGTGACGTAGTCCAGCTCGTACTTCTCGAACAACGCGCGCACCTTCACCGCGACCTCGGCGTACCGGTTGCTCGGCAGGTCCGGGAACAGGTGGTGCTCGATCTGGTGCGACAGGTTGCCGGTCATGAAGTGCATGGCCTTGCTGCCGCTGATGTTCGCCGAGCCCATCATCTGGCGCAGGTACCACTGGCCCCGCGTCTCGCCCCTGATCGACCGGCGCTCGAAGACCTGCACGCCCTCGGGGAAGTGCCCGCACATGATCACCGAGTGGGTCCAGAGGTTGCGGACCAGGTTCGCGGTGAACGTGGCGGCGAGCGTGGTGAGGAACGACGGGCCCGACAGCAGCGGGTGGATCACGTAGTCCTTGAGCACCTGCTTGCGGATCTTGCGGCCCACGGCCCTGGCCTGCGCCCGGAACTCCGGGTCCTTGCGGCGGCGCTTGTTCAGGTTCTTGCCGAGCTCCAGGTCGTACGCCGCGATGCCGTACTCGAAGAAGCAGGCGTTGATGAAGTTCCACAGCGGCTGGCCGAGGTGGAACGGGTGCCACTTCTGGTCCTCGTCGACGCGCATGATGCCGTAGCCGAGGTCGTTGTCCTTGCCGATCACGTTCGTGTACGTGTGGTGCAGCTCGTTGTGCGAGTGCTTCCACTGGTCGGCCGGCGAGACGTGATCCCAGTCCCAGGTGGTGGAGTGGATCTTCGGGTCCCGCATCCAGTCCCACTGGCCGTGCAGGATGTTGTGACCGATCTCCATGTTGTCCATGATCTTCGCCACGGACAGACCGGCGGTGCCGATCACCCACGCGGGCGGGAAGAACGAGAACAGCAGCACGCCCCTGCTGGCCAGCTCGAGCTTGCGCTGCGCCGAGATGACCTTGCGGATGTAGGCGGCGTCCTTCTCGCCGCGGCCGGCGATCACCTCGTCGCGGATCGCGTCCAGCTCGCGGCCGAGCTCCTCGATCTGCTCCGCGGTCAGGTGGGCGGTGGGGTCGATGGCGGTCAAGATGCTCCTACCGTTCGATGTCGCAAGGGCCCGCCGCGGCGGACACGCAGGTCTGGATGAGGACGCCCGGCTCGGCCTCGGTGATCTCGCCGGTGCGCAGGTCGCGGACGGCGCCCGCCTTGAGCGGTGTGACGCAGCCGAAGCAGATGCCCATGCGGCACCCGGACGGCATGAGCACCCCGGCCTCCTCGCCGACGTCCAGCAGCGGCGTGGCGCCGTCCGCGTCGACGGTCCTGCCGGTGGTGCTGAACGTGACTTCGCCACCGTCGCCGGCCACGACGATGCCGGGGCGGAAGCGTTCGGTGTGCAGGCGCTCCGGGACGCCGTGCTCGGTCCAGTGCCTTTCGGCGGCGTCGAGCAGGCCCGCGGGCCCGCAGGCCCAGGTCTCGCGCTCGGCCCAGTCGGGCACGAGTTCGTCGAGACGGGCGATGTCGAGCATGCCGTCCGTGTCGGTGTGCAGCTCGGTGAGACGCAGCTTCTTGTCCGCGACCAGGGCGTGCAGATCGTTGCGGAAGATCACGTCCTGCGGCCGTGGCGCGGAGTGGACCATGACGACGTCGTCGAACTCGCTGTCGCGCAGCATGCCCATCACCGGCGTGATGCCGCTGCCGGCCGTCAGGTAGAGCACCTTGGCGGGCTTGGCCTCCGGCAGCACGAAGTCACCGGTCGCCTGGTCGAGCTGGATCAGCGTGCCCGGTCTCGCCCTGCGGACCAGGTGATTGCTGACCTTGCCGTCCGGGATCGCCTTCACGGTGATCGTGACGCGGCCGTCCTCGCGGTTCGTCGGCGAGGTGACCGAGTAGGCACGCCACAGGCGCACCCCGTCGACGTCGACCCCGATCCGCACGTACTGACCGGCTCTGTGGCCGCGCCAGCCCCGTCCCGGCCTGATCACGATGGTCGCGGCGTCACCCGTCTCGGGGTGCACGGCCTCGATACGCCCACGCAGGTCGGCGCCCGCACGCAGCGGGCTGACCAGGTCGAGGTAATCCGACGGCAGCAGCGGCGTCGTGACCATCTCCAGCAGTTTCCACGCCCCACTGCGGAGGGCTGCACTCGTCATGACTCCAGCTTGATGCGCCGCAGGGCGTAAAGTCCTGTCCGTAAGACGTAAATCTGGTCGGCTGAATTGTTCGCAGGGAACAAAAAATGAGCCATGCACTCCGGAGGGCCACCGAGCTGGCCCTGGATGAGACGACGGTCACCGCACTTCGGGCCGAGCTGACGACCACCGCCGACGAGGTCGTCCAGGCGATCATCGACGAGGTCCCTCCCTACGCCAACGCCCTTTCGGGACACATGGGCGGCACCATCCGCCGAGCCGTCCGCACCGCCCTGGGCCACTACCTGGACCTCGCGAGCGGGAACGCCACGGGCGGCGACGCCGGTGACGCGGCCTACGAGCTGGGCCGAGGCGAGGTGCGCGACGGCCGTTCGATGGACGCCCTGCTCGGCGCCTACCGCGTCGGCGCCCGGGTGGCCTGGCGGTGCCTGGCCGCGGGCGCCGTACCCGCGGGTCTGCCCGCCGCCGAGGTCGCCAAGTTCGCCGAGCTGACCTTCGCCTACATCGACGAGCTCTCCGCCGCGAGCGCCGCGGGCCACGCCGACGAACTGGCCGCCCGGGGCCGGGCTCATGAGCGCCACCTGGAACAACTGGTCCGCGACCTCCTCGCCGGCGCGAGCCCGGACGTGCTGCTGGCCGCCGCTCAACGGGCCGGATGGCAGCCTCCGGTCTCGCTGACCGCCGTCCTGCTGCCCGCCGCGCAGGCCCGGCCGGCCCACCGCGTGCTCGACCCGAGCACGCTCGTCCTCGACGATCTGCCGGACGCCCTCGGCGTGCTGCTCGTCCCCGATGCCGACCGATCACATCTCTTGAGGCAGCTGACCGACCGCACCGCCGTGGTCGGCCCGGCCCGGCCGTGGACGCGTGCGTCCGCCTCGTACGCACGCGCCGTACGCGCGCGGTCCCTCTCCCCTGACATTCGCGACACCGAGGACCACCTGCCCGAGCTGGTGCTGAGCGCCGACGTGGACGCGTTCGCGGACCTGCGGGCCCGAGCCCTCGCACCGCTGCGGACCTTGCCCGCCGCGACCGCGCGGCGGCTGGAGGAGACGTTGCGGGCGTGGCTGCTGCACCATGGCAGGCGGGACGAGGTGGCGGCGGCGTTGTTCGTCCATCCCCAGACCGTCCGGTACCGGATGACGCAGCTGCGGGAGCTGTTTCCGGATCTCGGGTCGCCGCAGCGGGTCCTGGAACTGACGATGGCGGTCGGCCTCCGGGGCGGCTGACGGAGCGCGGTCTTCCGAGGAGGCCGTCACCCTCGTCCACGGCATCGACACCGACGGCTTCGACGCGCTCCCGCGCACGGTCCCCGATGCCTGACCGATCGTCCCGCACGCCGGGCACCGAAACGGTTGCGGGGAAAATCGGTGACATGCCTCACGTGCCCGGTCGGCATCAACGTGCCGCGATAGTACGTGGCGTGTGGCCGACATAGGCGGATCTGGCATACCGAAGCAGGCATACGCGGCACCTCGGCCGTGGCCACCGGCGACGGTCACCGGCCGCGAGCCGCCGGACCGCCTCTGCCGTCCTTCTGACGGAGTGTGAGGCGCCGTCCGGTGTCCGGCGCGGCGCCCCGGCACAATCCCGGGCCGGATTCAAGGGCGCCCCCGCCTACTAGGCGAGGTAGTGGAAGCACCCGTTGCCGTGTCCTCACGCGGCTTTGACAATGACGGCTCCGCAAGGCGTCCCCGCAGGTCAAGCGCAGTGTCTGTGCGAAACCGAGCCCGCTGGAGGCGCAAGGAGAGTCGACCGAACGAGGCCCGCATGAGCAATCACCGGAAGCACCGCAGGAAGACGCGCCGCCGGCCCATGGTCGTCGCCGTACTGGCGATGGGCGCGGTGGCAGTGCCGTCGGCCGCCATGGCGTGCATAACCGACGCAGGATCCGAGGCCGTCACCGCCACGTCCAGTGGATTCTGGACGGACGGGAAGAAGACGTCGTGGGACGGACACCGGACGGACAGCCGGGAGACGTCCTGGGACGGGTACCGGGCGCGGGACGCCCGGACCGCGACGCCCACGGCGACGGCTTCGCCCTCGACCCCTCCAGCAACCGCGGCGCCCGCCCCGAAGAAGCCCAAGGCACCCATCTCGAAGGTGACCACCCCGCCCGCCCCCACGAAGACCACCGCCGCACCGAAGCCGACCGTCGCGCCCCCCTCGACGACGACCGCCGCCCCGAAGGCGCCCGCCACCACGGCCCCCGCCGCCGGCACGGCGACCGCCTCCGCCACCGTCACCCGCGTGGTCGCCCTTGTCAACAGCGAGCGTGCCAAGGTCGGTTGCTCCCCGGTCACCCTGAACGCGAAGCTCTCGCAGGCCGCCCAGGCCCACAGCGCGGACATGGCCGGACACAACACCATGTCCCACACCGGCTCCGACGGTTCCGACCCGGGACAGCGGATCACGAGCGCGGGTTACCTCTGGAGCACCTACGGCGAGAACGTCGCGTACGGGTACTCCACGCCCGAGCAGGTGATGGCGGGCTGGATGGCCAGCGCCGGTCACAAGCGCAACATCCTGGACTGCGGCTTCAAGGAGATCGGCGTGGGCTTGGCGCAGCCCGGCAACTACTGGACGCAGGACTTCGGCACGGCCCGCTGACGTTCACGGGCCCCACGCCCGTCAAGGGCCCGTGAACGTCAGCGGACCATCACGCCGGCCGCGGACGCTCCGGTCGCTCCCGAGCGGCCGCGGCCGGCGTGATGGCCGCGCCGGGACAGCCTCCTCTCCGCGCGGGAGGAGGACGCGGCACGCGCCTGCGGAGAGGCGGAAACTGATTCACCCGGCCATTCGTCTTGGGTAAGGAGCCGAGCGGATGGGAACCAGGTGCAGCGAGCGGACAGCGGTGTGACGTCGACGGCAAAGGCAGCGGTGCGCCGGTGGGGACGGCGCCGGGCAGTGCCGCGGGTTCCGGGGGAGGGCGGAAAGGGGGATACCCGGCGCCGGTGGGTCTGGACGCGGGGGCGGGTGCCCGCATCGTTCGCGGTGCTGACGGCCGGGTTGCTGGCGCTCCACCGGGCGGTGCCCAACTCCCCGGGCCGCCTGGGCAGTTTGCTGGAAGCGTTCCTGCCGTGGCTCGGCCTGGTGGTCCCGGTCCTGCTCGGTCCGACCCTGCTGCGCCGTTCAGCCACCGCCCTGGTGGCCCTGCTCCTGCCGGTGGCGGCCTGGACGTACCTCTTCGGCGGACTGCTCCTGCCCGGGGCCAAGTCGGGTCCGCACGACCTGGCCGTGGTGCAGCACAACGTCGGCGACGAGAACACCGACCCGGCGGGCACGGCCCGCGCCCTGGCCGACGCCGGGGCCGATCTCATCGCGCTGCAGGAGCTGGTGCCCCCGGCGCTGCCGGTCTACGAGAGGACTCTCGCCCCGGACTACCCCTACCACGCGGTGAGGGGCACCGTCGGACTGTGGTCGAAGTATCCGCTCACCGATGCCGGGCTGCTGGACATCAAACCGCAGGGAATCACGGGGCCCTGGAGTCGGGGGCTGCGGGCCGTGGTCCACACGCCGCACGGCGAGATCGCGGCGTACGTCGCGCACCTGCCCTCGGTCCGCGTCCGGGCGAGCGGCCTCGCTTCCTCCTGGCGCGACGAGAGTGCCGGCCTGCTGGGCAGGGCCGTCGCTGCCGAGGGGCTGAAAACGGTGGTCTTGCTGGGCGACCTCAACGGCACGGTCGACGACCGCGGGCTGGCGCCGCTGACCTCACGGATGAACGTGGCGGAGCGGGGTTTCGCCTTCAGCTTCCCCGCCGCCTTCCCGCTGGCCCGGATCGACCAGGTCATGGCCCGCTCGGCCACCGTCGCCCACATCCGCACCCTGCCCGCCACCGGCAGCGACCATCTGCCGGTCGCCGCCCGGATCACCCTGCGATGAACGAGCGCGCCGTGAAGTGAAGCAGGGCTCGGCCGGCTTGCCGTCGGCGCCCGGGGATGCCGGGAGCCCGCCGTGTTTCAGTTGGGGGGGAAGCCCCCGGCCGGCAGAGCGGTGCGGTCACCAGTCGATGCGGGCCGCCGTCGGCAGGTGGTCGCTGCCGGTCGCCGGCAGCATCCAGGAGCTCGTCGGCTCGACGCCGCGGACCAGGATCTGGTCGATCCGTGCCACCGGGAACTTCGCCGGCCAGCTGAAGCCGAAGCCGTCCCCGGCCACCTCCTGTGCCGAACGCATCCGTGAGGTGATGGCGTCGAACGCGCCGTCGTCCACGGTGCCGTTCAGGTCGCCGAGGAGCACCACCCGCTCGTTGCGCTCGGCGGCGAGGGCCTCGGCGAGCGCCTTCGCGTTGCGATCGCGGCTGTCCGTCCAGAAGCCCTTCCTCGGGAGCACGCGGACGGACCCCAGGTGGGCCACATACACCGCGAGCGGGCTGTGGTCCGTGGCCACCGTGGTGCGCAGTGCCCGGTTGTAGGCCATCTTGACGTCCGCCGGCTTGGTGTCCGCCAGCGGTCCGTAGTCCATCGCGGTGTCGATCGCGCGGGTGTCCGACAGCGGCAGCTTGCTCCACAGCCCGACCGTGCCCTGCACGGTGTGGTACGGGTACGCCTTGCCCAGGCCCTTCTCGTACAGCGGCTTCGCCCGAGGGGTGATCTCCTCCAGCGCCAGGACGTCCGCCCCGGAGGCGGCGAGGTCGCGGGCGGTGCCGGCCGGGTCGGGGTTGCCGGCGTCGACGTTGTGGCTGACCACGGTGAGGTCGCCGCCCCCGTGGGACCTGTCGCCGAGCAGCCCGCCGAAGAGGTTCAGCCACACGGTGACGGGCAGCAGCAGCGCGACCACCGCGGAGGCGGAACGGCGCCAGAGCGCGCCGGCCAGCAGTACCGGGATCGGCAGGCCGAACCAGGGCAGGAAGGTCTCCACCAGGCTGCCGAGGCCCGCGCGGTCCGTGATCTTCGCGTGCAGCAGCATGAGCAGGGCCAGCAGCAGCGCCGATACCGCGAGCACCAGGCCGCGCTTCCACGGCTCCGGCCGGGAGCCGATGCGGATCGCCCGGCGGACGCCCGTACGCCAGGTGCCGGTGCCGGTGCCGGTGCCGGTGTTCCGGCGGTCGGCGTCGCCCCGGTCGGTCTCCGGCATGCCCACCTGCGTCATCGTCCGTCCTCGCTCACTGCCGTGCACTGCCGCATGGGGATTCGATGCATCCCGCCAGTCAAGGCGCCGCCGCGTTGCCGGCGCGTATGCGGTTTTCGATACACCGGCGATAGGGGCCGGCTCGTAGCATCGAGCGCATGCGTGTGTTGATCGTCGAGGACGAACCCCTTCTCGCAGAAGCCGTCCGCGACGGCCTGCGCCTGGAGGCGATCGCGGCCGACATCGCAGGTGACGGCGACACCGCTCTGGAACTGCTGGGCACCAACGCCTACGACATCGCCGTACTCGACCGGGACATCCCGGGGCCGTCCGGCGACGAGATCGCCGAGCGCATCGTGGCCTCCGGCAGCGGCATGCCGATCCTCATGCTCACCGCGGCCGACCGTCTCGACGACAAGGCGTCCGGGTTCGAGCTCGGTGCCGACGACTACCTCACGAAACCCTTCGACCTCCGGGAACTCGTGCTCAGGCTCAGAGCACTCGACCGCCGACGCGCCCACCACAGACCCCCCGTGCGGGAGATCGCGGGGCTGCGGGTGGATCCGTTCCGCAGGGAGGTCTACCGGGACGGCCGCTACGTCGCGCTGACCAGGAAGCAGTTCGCCGTGCTGGAAGTCCTCGTCGCCGCCGAGGGCGGTGTCGTCAGTGCCGAGGAACTGTTGGAACGCGCGTGGGACGAGAACGCCGACCCGTTCACGAACGCCGTGCGCATCACCGTCTCGGCACTGCGCAAGCGGCTCGGCGAACCCTGGATCATCACCACCGTGCCGGGCGTCGGCTACCGCATCGACAGGCAACCGGACGCCGGACCGGAGGAAGCGGACCGTGGATAGGGCCCCGGGGCTGAGCGTTCGCCTCAAACTCACCCTCAGCTACGCCGGCTTCCTCATGCTCGCCGGTGTCCTGCTGCTCGCGGCGATGTGGCTGTACCTGGTGAACTCCCTGCCCGACGTGACCATCATCATCGGGGGAGTGCTGGACCGCTCCGCCCTGGTCCGTGGCTTCGCGCCGCTGGCCACCGCCGTGATGGCGTTCCTGCTGGTCTTCGGTCTCACGGGGGGATGGTTCCTCGCCGGGCGCATGCTCACTCCGCTGACCCGCATCACGGACGCCACCCGCAGGGCCACGAACGGATCGCTCTCCCACAGGATCCGGCTGCCGGGACGCAAGGACGAGTTCCGAGAGCTCGCCGACGCCTTCGACGCGATGCTCGCGCGGCTCGAATCACACGTTGCCGAACAGCGCAGATTCGCGGCCAACGCCTCTCACGAGCTGCGCACCCCGCTGGCGATCTCGAAGACGCTTCTGGACGTGGCCCGCGCCGATCCCCCTCAGGACACGGGCCCACTCCTGGACCGCCTGTACGCGGTCAACACCCGGGCGATCGATCTCACCGAGGCACTGCTCCTGCTGAGCCGCGCCGGCCAGCGGTCCTTCACCCGGGTAACGGTCGACCTGTCCCTCCTCGCGGAAGAGGCCGCCGAGACGCTGCTCCCGCTCGCCGAGAAGCGCGGTGTCACCATCGAGACCTCGGGTGACATCACGCCCACGCTCGGCTCGCCGGCGCTCCTGCTCCAGCTGACCACGAACCTCGTGCACAACGCGATCGTCCACAATCTGCCCGGACAGGGCACCGTGTGGGTCACCACCGCCGTCCGCCCCGGGACCGTGGTGCTCACCGTCGAGAACACCGGCGAGCAGCTCGCCCCGCAGCCGGTCTCGACTCTCGCCGAGCCCTTCCGGCGCGGCACCGAACGTCTGCACTCCGACCACGCGGGCGTCGGCCTCGGTCTGGCGATCGTCAAGACCATCACCGACGCACACGACGGGACGCTCACCCTCACCCCGCGGTCCGCCGGCGGGACCCGCGTCACCGTCGAACTACCGGCGACGGCTCCGCACGCCGACCGCTGAGGTGGCGGCGTACGCGACCGATGCCGGACCCCGTGGAGCCCGGGCCAGGGCAGCCGCATGCCTCCCGTGGGGAGCCGGGAGGCGCGGCGGGCCCTGCCGTCCGCAGCGGACGGCAGGGTCCAGCAAGGGATCCTCGCCCGGGGGGTGGCGGGACCCGCACCTCACCATGCACCACAAACCAGCCACGGGCATAGATCACGGCCGAAACTAGATGTACGGCTTCCTCCACCGGGCCGGACGGTGGGCTCGCCGCCGACGTGGGAGCGGATCGGCCGGCACTGTGAGGACATACGTCGATGGCCGCCATCACCTGAACCCGGTCTCAGGACCGCCCCGTCTCAGATGGCGTCGCGAATGGCCCGCTCGAAGCCCTCGACGTGGCTGCGGGCGAGCTGCGCCGCCTTGTCGGGGTCCCCGGCGACGATCGCCTCGATCAGCGGTCCGTGCTCCTCGACGTGACCCGCCATGTCGGACAGCCGGTCGACGAACAGGCACCAGATACGGGTGGCCAGGTTGTCGTGGCGGACGAGGGTGTCCTCCAGATACGGGTTGTGCGTGGCGGCGTAGATGGCGCGGTGGACCTGAAGGTCCAGGCGCATGAGCGCGGCGGAGTCGTGCCGACCGGCGTCCACGCTCTCCAGCCGCTGCCGCAGGGCGGTCAGGGTCGCGCGGTCGGTGGCCGTGGCGCGCCGCGCGGCCTGTGCGGCGGCCAGGGGCTCCAGCTCCTGGCGCACCTCGGAGATGTGGGCCAGGTCGGTGATGTGGACGTCGGTGGCGAAGGTGCCGCGCCGGGGGTATGTCGTGATGAGGCGTTCGTACTGGAGTCGCTTGAGCGCCTCGCGCACCGGGGTGCGTCCGACGCCGAGCGACTGTGCCAGCTGGTCCTCGTTGATCGGCGCGCCCGGACGGATCTCGAGCATCACCAGCCGGTCGCGGACGACGCGGTAGGCGCGTTCGGCGAGGGACAGCTCCTCGCCTTCGGGCGCGGTCGCCACGTACTGCATGAAGAACCCCCTTGACCTGACCTACGAGCTCCCATACCTTACCGTGCAAGCTGATATATCAAGAATTCATTAGTTGGCTCTCAGGAGGGTGCACAGATGGCAACGAGCCCGTCGACCACCGCGGTCACCTCCCCCCTCTCCCTCCCGCTCGGCGAGTTCGACCCGGAGGTCGCCGCGGCTGTGGACGCCGAGCTGCACCGTCAGCAGTCGACCCTCGAGATGATCGCCTCGGAGAACTTCGCTCCGGTCGCCGTCATGGAGGCCCAGGGTTCTGTCCTGACCAACAAGTACGCCGAGGGCTACCCGGGTCGCCGCTACTACGGCGGCTGTGAACACGTGGACGTCGTCGAGCAGTTGGCCATCGACCGGGTCAAGGAGCTGTTCGGCGCCGAGGCCGCGAATGTGCAGCCGCACTCCGGCGCACAGGCCAACGCGGCCGCGATGTTCGCGCTCCTCGACCCCGGCGACACGATCCTCGGCCTCGACCTGGCGCACGGCGGCCACCTCACCCACGGCATGCGCATCAACTACTCGGGCAAGCTGTACGACGTCGTGCCGTACCACGTGCGCGAATCCGATCTGCGCATCGACATGGACGAGGTCGAGAAACTCGCACGCGAGCACCGGCCCAAGATGATCGTCGCCGGCTGGTCCGCCTACCCCCGGCAGCTGGACTTCGCCGCGTTCCGGCGCATCGCCGACGAAGTGGGCGCCTATCTGATGGTGGACATGGCGCACTTCGCCGGTCTGGTGGCGGCGGGTCTTCATCCCAACCCGGTGCCCTACGCCGACGTCGTGACGACCACCACCCACAAGACCCTCGGCGGCCCGCGCGGCGGGGTCGTCCTCAGCCGTGCAGCCCTGGCCAAGAAGATCAACTCCGCGGTCTTCCCGGGCCAGCAGGGCGGCCCGCTGGAGCACGTCATCGCCGCGAAGGCGGTGGCCTTCAAAGCGGCGGCGAGTACGGAGTTCAAGGAGCGTCAGCAGCGCACCCTGGACGGCGCCCGCATCCTCGCCGGCCGGCTGCTGGCCGACGACGTGGCCGAGGCCGGCATCACGGTGCTGACCGGCGGCACCGAAGTCCATCTGGTCCTCGTCGACCTGCGGAACTCCGCGCTCGACGGGAAGCAGGCCGAGGACCGCCTGCACCGCATCGGCATCACCGTCAACCGCAACGCCGTGCCGTTCGACCCCCGCCCGCCGATGATCTCCTCCGGCCTGCGGATCGGTACCCCCGCCCTGGCCACCCGGGGCTTCGGCAAGGCGGAGTTCCGCGAGGTCGCCGACATCATCGCCCGGGCACTCACGGACGAGCAGCTCGGCGACGAGCGCGCTGCCCTGCTGAGCGACCGGGTCGCCAAACTCGCCGCCGCCTTCCCCCTCTATCCCCACCTGCCCCACCTGAACGGAGGCGCGGCATGACCAGCACGCCGCTGCCGGAGCACCCGGACTTCCTTTGGCGCAACCCCGAACCGCGCTCCTCGTACGACGTCGTCATCATCGGCGCCGGCGGCCACGGCCTGGCCACCGCCTACTACCTGGCCAAGAACCACGGCATCACCAACGTCGCCGTACTGGAGAAGGGCTGGCTGGCCGGCGGCAACATGGCCCGCAACACCACGATCATCCGCTCGAACTACCTGTGGGACGAGAGCGCGGCGATCTACGAGTACGCGCTGAA
This sequence comes from Streptomyces sp. NBC_00637, assembly GCF_045161545.1. Lineage (NCBI taxonomy): Bacteria > Bacillati > Actinomycetota > Actinomycetes > Kitasatosporales > Streptomycetaceae > Streptomyces > Streptomyces sp. NBC_00637. The sequence goes on from NZ_CP109046.1 coordinate 8,447,188, forward strand.
GCTGTGGGAGGGACTCCCCGAGGAGCTGGGCTACGACTTCCTGTTCAGCCAGCGCGGCGTCCTCAACCTCGCCCACACCCTCGGGGACGTCCGCGAGGGCATGCGGCGCGTCAACGCCAACCGCCTCAACGGCGTCGACGCCGAGTGGCTCGCACCGGACGAGGTCGCCGAGGTCTGCCCGATCGTCAACATCTCGCCCCACACCCGCTACCCGGTGCTCGGCGGCACCTTCCAGCCCCGCGCCGGCATCGCCAAGCACGACCACGTCGCCTGGGCGCTGGCCCGCCGCGCCGACGAGCTGGGCGTGGAGCTGATCCAGGGCTGCGAGGTCACCGGCTTCCTCAAGGACGGCGACCGGATCGTCGGTGTCGAGACCGACCGCGGCCGCATCCACGCCGGACGGGTCGGCCTCGCGGCCGCCGGACACAGCGGCGTGCTGGCCGAACGGGCCGGCTTCCGGCTGCCCGTGCAGTCCCACCCGCTCCAGGCGCTGGTCTCCGAGCTGCACGAGCCGGTGCACCCCACCGTGGTGATGTCGAACCACGTGCACGTCTACGTCTCCCAGGCCCACAAGGGCGAACTGGTGATGGGCGCGGGCGTCGACTCGTACACCGGCTACGGACAGCGCGGCTCCTTCCACGTGATCGAACACCAGATGGCGGCCGCCGTCGAACTGTTCCCGATTTTCGCCCGCGCCCATGTGCTGCGGACCTGGGGCGGCATCGTCGACGTCAGCCCGGACGCCTCCCCGATCATCGGCGCCACCCCCGTCGAGAACCTCTACGTCAACTGCGGCTGGGGCACCGGCGGGTTCAAGGCCACCCCGGCCGCCGGCTGGACCTTCGCGCACACCATCGCCACGGGCGAACCGCACCCGCTCAACGCCCCCTTCGCCCTCGAACGCTTCACCACGGGCGCCCTGATCGACGAACACGGCGCAGCGGCCGTGGCCCACTGAGGAGGACACCATGCTGCTGATCACCTGCCCATGGTGCGGTCCGCGCAACGAGACCGAGTACCACTACGGCGGACAGGCCCACGTCCCCTACCCCGAGAATCCCGCCGACCTCACCGACGAGCAGTGGGCCGAGTACGTCTTCTACCGCGACAGCCCCAAGGGCCCCTTCGCCGAACGGTGGATGCACAGCACCGGCTGCCGCCGCTGGTTCAACGTCCTGCGCGACACCGCCACCTACGAGGTGCTCGCCGCCTACCGGCTCGACGAGCCCCGCCCCGCACTGCCCCAGGCCGGAGGGAACCGATGACCGACCAGCGATTCCGGCTCCGGCAAGGAGGCCGCGTCGACCGTGGCACCACGCTGCGGTTCACCGTCGACGGGCGGGAACTGACCGGGCACCCCGGCGACACCGTCGCCTCGGCCATGCTGGCGAACGGACTCGTCGAAGTCGCCCCGTCGATCTACCGCGGCCGCCCGCGCGGTCTCGTCGCCGCAGGTGTCGAGGAGCCCAACGCCCTGCTGCAGCTGGGCGGTTCGTGCTCGGAGGGCATGGTGCCGGCGACGGCCGTGGAGCTGCACGACGGACTGTCGGCCACGACGCTGTCCGGGATGGGCCGGCTCGACCCGAACCCGGACCCCGCCCTCTACGACAAGAAGTACGTCCACACCGACGTCCTGGTCGTCGGCGCCGGACCGGCCGGGCTCACCGCCGCCGCGGCTGCCGCCGGTTCCGGCGCCCGCGTGATCCTCCTCGACGACCAGCCCGAGCCCGGCGGTTCGCTGCTCTCCGGGTGCACCGAGACCGTCGGCGCCCAGACCGCCCTCGCCTGGGTCGCCGAGGTCCGCGCGGCACTCGACGCCGCCCCCGAGGTCGTCGTCCTCCAGCGCACCACGGCGTTCGGCTCGTACGACGACAACTACGTACTCGCCCTCCAGCGGCGCACAGACCACCTCGGAGCCGACGCCCCCGAGCCGTCCACCGGTGTCTCGCGCCAGCGGCTGTGGCACATCCGGGCCCGCCAGGTGATCCTGGCGACCGGCGCGCACGAGCGCCCGTTGGTCTTCGCGGGCAACGACCGGCCCGGGGTGATGCTGGCCGCGGCCGTCCGCTCGTACCTCAACCGGTACGCCGTGGCCCCGGGTTCGCGCGCCGTGGTCAGCACGAACAACGACAGCGCCTACGACACGGTCGCCGACCTCCACGCCGCCGGCATCGCCATCGCCGCCGTCGTCGACGCACGCCCCGAACTGTCCCACCGCGCCGCCGAGGTCACCGTGGCGACCGGGGCCCGCGTGCTGACGGGCAGCGCCGTGGTCGACACGAGGGGCAGCGGCCGGCTCACCGGCGTCACCGTCCAGGCCCTCGACGAGGACGGCCGACTCGCGGGTGGACAGCACACGTTCGACTGCGACCTGCTCGCCGTCTCGGGCGGCTGGAGCCCGGTGGTGCACCTGCACAGCCAGCGCCAGGGCCGGCTCCGCTGGGACGAGGACCTGGTCGCCTTCGTCCCCGACGGGACCGTACGGGACCAGCAGGTCGTGGGTGCGGCACGCGGCACGTACGACCTCGACGGCTGTCTGGCCGAAGGGGCGCGAGCCGGTGCGCTGGCGGCGACGGAGGCCGGGTTCCCGGTCGCCGTACCGGCACCCGCCCACGCGCGGTCCGCAGGCCCGACCCGCGCCCTGTGGCTGGTGCCCGCCCCCGACGGCGAACCCGGCACCTGGGACACCCACTTCGTCGACCTCCAGCGTGACGTCACCGTCGCCGACGTCTGGCGGTCCACCAACGCGGGCATGCGCGGCGTGGAGCACGTCAAGCGCTACACCTCGCTCGGCACGGCGGGCGACCAGGGCAAGACCTCCGGTGTCAACGCGATCGGTGTGATAGCGGAGGCCCTCGGCGGCTCACTGGGAGAGATCGGCACCACGGCCTACCGGGCGCCGTACACGCCGATCGCCTTCGCCGCCCTCGCCGGCCGGGAGCGCGGCGAGCTGTTCGACCCGGAGCGCACCACCTCTCTCCACGGCTGGCACGTCGCGCACGGCGCGCAGTTCGAGGACGTCGGCCAGTGGAAGCGCCCCCGGTACTTCCCCCTGCCCGGTGAGGACATGGACACGGCCGTGGCCCGGGAGTGCCGGGCGGCCCGTGAAGGGGTGGCCTTCATGGACGCCTCCACTCTCGGCAAGATCGAGATCTGGGGCGCGGACGCGGGCGAGTTCCTCAACCGCGTCTACACCAACGCCTTCAAGAAGCTCAAGCCCGGCCTCGCCCGGTACGGCGTGATGTGCAAGCCCGACGGCATGATCTTCGACGACGGCGTGACGCTGCGACTCGACGACAACCGGTACTTCATGACCACCACGACCGGCGGCGCCGCCGGCGTCCTCGACTGGCTGGAGGAGTGGCTCCAGACCGAGTGGCCCGAACTCGACGTCCACTGCACATCGGTGACCGAACAGTGGTCGACCATCGCGGTCGTCGGCCCGCAGTCGCGCCAGGTCGTGTCCCGACTGGCGCCGGACGTGGACCTGTCCGCCGAGGCGTTCCCCTTCATGGCCTTCCGCGAGACCACCCTGGCCTCCGGGATCCCCGCCCGCATCTGCCGGATCTCCTTCTCCGGTGAACTCGCCTACGAGATCAACGTCTCCGCCTGGTACGGCCTGGCCGTCTGGGAGCAGGTCCACGAGGCGGGCCGGCGGTACGGCATCACCCCGTACGGCACCGAGACCATGCACGTCCTGCGCGCCGAAAAGGGCTACATCATCGTCGGTCAGGACACCGACGGCACGGTCACCCCGCAGGACGCGGGCATGAGCTGGGTCGTCTCGCGGCAGAAGGACTTCGTCGGCAAGCGGTCGTACTCACGCGCCGACACCTCACGCACCGACCGCAAGCAGCTGGTCGGCCTGCTGCCGACGGACCGCACGACCCGGCTGCCCGAGGGAACCCAACTCGTCGCAGAGGACGTGCCGATCACCCCCGAGGCCGGGCCGGTGCCGATGCTCGGCCACGTCACCTCCAGCTACCACAGCCCGGCCCTCGGCCGCCCCTTCGCCCTCGCCCTCGTCGCCGACGGGCAGGCGAGGAAAGGCCAGATCCTGCTCGCCCCGGTGGGGGAGACCCTGGTGCCCGTCGAGGTGACCGACTTCGTCCTGTACGACCCCGAAGGGACCAAGCGAGATGGCTGAGCCGACGATCGACGCACGGGTGAGCCCGCTGGCGCACCTGGCGGGCAGGATGCGCGCCGCCACGGTCACCGGTGACCGCGGCGTCACGCTGACCGAGTGGCCGTTCGTCACCATGGTGAACCTGCGGGTCGCCCCCGCTTCCGAAGCGGCCGACCGCATCGGGAAGACCTGGGGCGCGCCCCTCCCCAGCGAGTGCGGCCAGACCACGACGACCGGCTCCTGCACGGTCGCCTGGCTCGGCCCCGACGAGTGGCTCGTGCTGTCCCAGACCGAAGCCGGCGCTGTGACCGCCGAGTTGCGGGAGGCCCTCGGCACGGACCCGGGCTCCGTCGTGCACGTCTCGGCGAACCGCACCACGCTGGAGCTGAGCGGCCCGGCCGCCCGGCAGGTGCTGGAGAAGGGCTGCCCGCTGGACTTGCATCCCCGGTCCTTCGCACCGGGCCGGGCGGTGTCGACGACGGTGGGCCCCGTGGCGGTGCTGCTCTGGCAGGTCGACGACACGCCCACGTACCGGCTGTTCCCGCGGTCCTCGTTCGCCGACTACCTGGCCCGCTGGCTCATCGACGCGATGAGCGAGTACCAGGGCCCCGAGGTCCCCTGATGGCGCGCAGCGCGTTCGACCTGTACTCGATCGGCGTGGTCTCGATGGTGAGGTCGCCGAGGCGGCAGGTGTCCAGCGGGGATCATCTCGTCCGGGATCGCCCATGCCGTCGCGGGTCGGCTCCTCCTCCGTCTACCCGAGTTCACCGCGACGGAGGGCGTCCCTCATCTCGCTGAGCTTCGCGGTCGTTGCCGGGGTCGGCTCCTGTGCTTGTTCCGCGAGTCGGAGGGCATCGTCGATCTCGCTGAGCTTCCTGGAGGACAGGACGGTCGCCCGCTCCATGAGGTCGTCCCGGGACACGGTGGTCAGCCACGTGCACGGGGTGAAGCCCGGACGCGGAAACGCCAGCCGCAACACACCTTCGAGCGGCAGCCCTTCACCGGCGCCGACCGGCACTTCGATGCCCAGATCGCTGATGTCGAAGCCCGCCGGAGCGACGACCTGCATCACCTGGAACCCGGACGCGTCGTCTCCTGACAGCACTACGACCAACCTGCGCTCGTCGAACTGGACCCACCAGACTTCGCCACGTTGCACAAGCCCTCCGATACACAGGACGGCAGGCAGACGCTGCGCGACCTGACGCGGTGTGGAGACGGGTGTGGCCACCGTTGATCATCGGTGTGCGAAGACGAACGATCATGCGGTGGCCGCAGGTCACAGCGTAGACCCTGCCTGCTGGTCGGGAGGGCGAAGTGGGATGCCGACCAGGTCCGCGACGAGGTGGGTGTCCACGTGGTGGAGCATCTGCACGATGACGCCGACGGTGCTGGTGGTCGACGAGACCGGCGACGTGAAGAAAGGCACCGACACCGTGGGAGTCCAGCGGCGGTACACCAACACCGCGGGCAGGATCGGGAACGCCCAAGGAACGCGGCACCGGCCACGTCCTCGCGGGCCTGCTCGCCCGAAGTCACCACAGACGCCGGGAGGTTTCACGCCGCCATGTCGACCGGGATCACCGGGCGGAACGCGTGGGGTCGGCTGGGCGCGATTGTGCGCCCCGGCGAGGAACCGTCTGTCCGGTATATTTTCCGCTGTTCGAACGTCGCGTGCGCGCGTGCGTGTGCCGCGGGGCGGGGGCGCCGCCTGTCGGGTGGTGCCGGCAGAGGGCGAGGACGAGGGGGTTTCGGGTGATGACGGGGGTTGTGCGGGCGCGGGTCGTGGTGGTGGGTGGGGGACCAGTGGGGTTGCTGTTGGCGTGTGAGCTGGCTGCGTTCGGGGTGGAGACGGTGGTGCTCGAGGCGCGTGAGGAGGTGAGTGGACAGCCGAGGGCGACGACGCTGCATGCGCGGACGGTCCAGTGCCTGTCCCGGCGCGGCTATCTCGGTGTCCTCGCGGACGCGGGACCCGATGCCGGGCGGAGCACCGGCGCGGGACTGGGTGCCGGAGCGGGGCAACTCCCGCGTGCGGGTGGGGTGTCGGGGGGAAGCGCATTTCATTTCGCGGGGATGGCGGGGTTGGAGATCGAGGTACCGGCGGGGGAGCCGGTTGCGGTCGTGAAGTGTGTTCAGGCGGATCTGGAACGGTTGTTGGAGGTACGCGCCAGGGGTGCGGGTGTCGACGTTCGGCGGGGGCACCGGGTGCACGGGGTGGAGGAAGGGCCGGACGGCGTGCGGGTCGAGGCCGCGGGGCCGGACGGGCTGATGGCCTTCGATGCCGATTTCGTGGTGGGGGCGGACGGTGCGCGCAGTGTGGTGCGCGAGCTGGCCGGTTTCGCTTCGCGGACGTGGCCGGCGACGGTGTCGGCGCTGGCGGGGGATGTGCGGCTGGAGCGGGTGGACGCGTTGCGGCCGGGCTGGCACCGCACGGCGCGGGGCTGGATCCTGGCCAAGGACGCCGGCGACGGTGTGACGCGTCTGCGGACGCTGAACTGTTCAGGTGCGCATCCGGACCGGCACGCGCCGCTGGGCCTGGAAGAGCTGCGCGCGGAGGTGTCCTTCCTCGCGGGGCGGGACATCGCGATGGGCGGACCGCGGTGGCTGAGCCGGTTCAGCGACTTCTCCCGACTGGCCTCGTCCTACCGGAAGGGGCGGGTTCTGCTGGTGGGGGATGCGGCGCATGTGCATTTCCCCATCGGGGGGCAGGGGTTGAGTACAGGCTTGCTGGACGCGGTCGGCCTGGCCTGGAAACTGGCCTTCACCGTGCGGGGAGCCGCGGGCGAGGGCCTGCTGGACAGCTATGGCGCGGAGCGCCGGCCGGCCGCGCGACGGGTCATCGATCACACGCGCGCACAGCTGGCGCTGATGCGTCCGGACCCGGAGCTGGACCCGTTGCGGAACCTGTTCGGGGAGTTGATGGCGCGGGGCGGGGCGGAGGGCGCGGTCCTGGCGTCGATGGTCAGTGCCCAGGACACGGTGCTGCCCGCGCGCGGTGCCGACGCCTCGCCGTGGGAGGGACGGTTCGTGCCCAATGTGGTGCTGAGTGCGGGGCAGGACCGTACCGATGTCGCCGGTCTGCTGGGCGAGGGGCGGCCGCTGCTGCTGCTCTTCGGGGAGCGGGCGGGCCGTTACGCGGCGCAGGTGCGGGCGTGGTCCGGGCTGATCCGGGTGGTGCGGGCCGAGCCGGTGGCCGAACTCGACTGCGAGGCGCTGCTGATACGCCCGGACGGGTACGCGGGCTGGGCGGCGGAGGGCGGCGAACTGGACGCCGCCCTGCAGGCGTACCTGGGCCCTGGTGAACGCGTCGAGGCGGCGGGGGAGCTGACGTCTGGTGTGGTGGCGGGGGAGTCGGTGGCGGTGGCGGACTGATGGCGGGAGGGTGGGCCTGTCTTGGTGGTGGGGTGAGGGGTGAGGAGCGCGGGGCGTTAGTGGGTGGGTGCGGGCTGGTTCTGGAGTTCGTTGTGGACGTGGGGGCCTCTGGATTCGGTGATATCGACGGCGGCGAGGACGGAAGGGACGACGATGCTGGGGAGGGTGTGACGCAGGAGGGTGGTGACGCGGTGAGGGAGGTCTTGGTAGTTGGTGAGGGCTTGGGACATGGCCTGGATGCCGGCGAAGGAGCCCACGAGGACGTCGGCGGTTTCGGCGGGGACGATGTGCGGCATCAGTTCGCCTTGCGCCTGTGCCTGTTGCAGGAGGGTGGTGCCGACGTTGCTCCAGCGGTGGAAGGGGGCGCTGCGGTCGAGTCCCTGGGCCTGCTGGTCGAGGGCGAGGCGGACGCCGGCGCGGACCAGAGGGTCGGTGCGCAGACGGTGGGCGTGCAGGACGACGGTGTCGACGAGTTGCTGGATCCTGCAGGCGCGTGGGGGGATGGGCAGGTCGTGGTCCTGTTCGTGGATGACGCCTTCGGCCAGGTCTTCCTTGGAGGGGAAGTGGAAGTACAGGGCGCCTTTGGTCACTCCGGCGGTGGTGAGGATCTCGCTGATCGTGGCGGCCTGGTAGCCGCGCTCCTCGAAGACCTTGGCGGCCGCCGTCAGGATCGTCTGCCGGGTACGGATAGCCCGGTCCTGCTTCACCAATTCCCGGCCTCTTTCTTGTCGGTGAGCCCGGAGACCCAGTAAAAAAACCGTCCAGTTCGTACATTACAGGGGGTGTCTTTCATACAGCATCCCCGGATGTATCGGATTCAAGGAGACCGCGGGAAGCCGCGGCGGGAGCGGGAGGGACGGTCATGCACGGCGACGGGGCACGGGCGCGGGGGGTGTCGCGCTCAAGGGGGACAGGGCGCGCCGCGGGGCGAAGGCGGACGGTGATTACGGGTGGCCGTGCGCGCGCGGGGTGGGCTGTGGGTGTGGGGTGGTGGGCGTGATTTTGGTGACGGGGGCCACGGGAACCGTGGGCGGGGAAGTGGTGCGCCGGCTTCCGGCCGGGGTGCGGTTGCGGATCATGGCCAGGGATCCGGCGAGGGTGACGGGCGCGCCACCGACGGCCGAGACCGTGGCCGGCGACTACGAGGACCCGCAGTCGCTGAACCGGGCGCTCGCGGGGGTGCACACCGCCTTGGTGGTGACCAATCGTGCCGGGGGCGGCGACGACGCGACGTTCGCGGCCGCGGCGCGCCGGGCGGGTGTGCGGCGGCTGGTGAAGCTTTCCGCGGCGGCGGTCCTGGACGCCGGTGCCGACGATTTCCTCACCCGCTGGCAGCGGGAGGCCGAGGAACAGGTGCGCGGCTGCGGTCTGCAGTGGACCCTGCTACGTCCGCGCGCGTTCATGTCCAACGCGCTGGGATGGATGGCCTCGGTGCGCGGCGAGCGCACGGTGCGCGCCCTGTACCCCGCCTCGCCCAACGCCTGTGTGGATCCCCGCGATGTCGCGGAGGTCGCCGTACGGGTGCTGACCGAGGAAGGACACGCCGGGCGCGCCTACACCCTGACGGGGCCGCAGGCGCTTACCGCGGCCGAGCAGAGCGAGGAGCTGGGCCGTCTCCTGGGGGTCCGGCTGCGTCTGGTGGAACTGACCCCGGAGGAGGCCTTCGCAGCCTGGGCCGAGCGCTATCCGGCACCGGTCGCCGAGGCCCTCCTGCACAGTGCCGGGCGGCAGCTTGCGGGTGCGAAGGCCGGGGTCGAGGACACGGTCCGTGAGGTGACGGGCCGTCCGGCGCGTTCCTTCGCGCAGTGGGCCGAAGATCATTTGGGGGCGTTCGCCCCGCCCGGGTAGCTGCCCCGGGGTAGCCGCATGCCTGTCCGCCTGTCCGCCTGTCCGCCCGCCTGGCTCGCCCGGGCAGGGGTGTGCCGTGCCTGCCCCGCCTGGTGCGGAGGGCCTCGCCCGTGCGGTGCGCGCCGGGCAGTTCCGGCGTGGGGTGGCGCGGCCCCGGCCCCGCGTGGCGCGGCACCCGGCCGCAGCACAGGACGCGGGACGACGGGGTTATTCGGTGGGAGGGGCCATGGTCACGGTGGAGCGGAATACTGCGGCGCCGTCCTGTTCGGCGGTGACCTCGACGGTATCCCCGTCTTCGGGGTTCGGCGGTGCGGTGCGGTGCGCTTCGATGGTGCAGGGTGTGTCGAGTTCGGTGTAGCGCAGGAATTGGCTGGTGATGCTGAGCGGCAGGCAGGCTCGTCCAAGGGTGGCGGCTGTGGCCTGGCGGGCGGCTTCGAGGAGCACCATGCCGGGCACGTGGTCGACGGGGTGGTCGAAGAGCACGGGGTGGCGGGTGTCGACCCGCAGCTGCCAGCGGCCGGGCAGGCCGGTCGGTGACAGCACGACGTCCGCCGGCGAGGTCCGCCCCACGCTCTGCGGGGGCTGCGCGGTGCTCAGGGTCGGCGTCCGGGACTGTGCGTTCTCGGTCAGCCGGGCGGCGCGGAGCCGCTGGTAGACGGCCGGCGCGATGCAGGTGAACGAGCCGCCCCCGGTCGCGGCGAGGTGGCCCTCACGGTAGATCTCCACCGCGATGCGGCAGCCGGTCAGGGCGCCGCCGCGGCGCCGTCTGACCTGCGAGCAGCGGACGTCGATCTCGAGGGAGGCCGGTACCAGGCCAACCCGGACGTGACGGGGCCGAACCTGCACGTCCAGGTCCTCCACCAGCAGGTGGTGGCCCAGCGGCACGCCGAACTCGGCGTGTGCGAGCAGGATTCCGGTCTGCCGGATCGTCTCGGCGGCGATCAGCGGATCGTGGCAACCGTCCACGGCGGAGAAGAAGCTGTGGCCGCGGGGCCACTGGGCGGCGACGGTGAAGCGGGACTCCTCCACCCGCGCCCAGTCGGTGAGCAGGACCTCGGCGACGCTGGCGCGGTGGACGAACTCCTTGGGCACGGTGGTGGTCAGGCTCGGCGGGAGGGCGTCGTCCCCGGACCCCCGCGGCGCTACCGCGCCGGCCTGTGTGTGTACTTGTACTTCGCCGGATATCGCACGGTGTATACGGAACGCGCTCGCAGACATAGCTCCCCCTGAGCCGCCTCGGCCGTGAAAAACGAGGGGCAGCCCCCTCGGAAACCGAAGATACATACCAGCCGGTTTACTTTCCACCGGGAAGGTGCAGCTCCGCTCGCACGGTAAAGGGAGTGATGTACTCCAGGATTTTCAAGTGATCATCCGTTGAACCACGAGGGACGCTGGAGCTGCGGGTCTTGGGGACCGTACGGACGGTCCGGCCGGGGGCCGACGACCGCCGGCCGTGATGCGGGAGGGGCATTCCGTGCCGTAGCTCAAGCGATTTCAGAGCCATTCTTGAGTGATGTTCCGGGCGGAGTGATGGGACGTGATGGGAAGGGCGGAGAGGGTTGAGGCGCGCACGCGCCGACGCCGCCGCGCCGCGGCATCGGTTCCCGGGAGAGCCTGCCGTCGGTCCCTGAAGGTCCATGAAGAACTCCCGGCCCGGCAGCTCGGCCCGGGTACCTGTCGTCCAGGTTCCAGTTCGCTGCGAATGTCGACCCCGGCTCCTCATGGTCGAGTTCACCCTCGTGCATCAGGCTGCGAGATGCCCCCCGCCGATTGCGTGTCGTAGCGCTCGGAGAGCCCCGCCCGGGCAGAGGGCAGCGCGCCGGAGGGCGTCCTGGTGCCCTTGAGTGACCGGGTCGAAGGACCCTGGGAAGAGGGCTCGCATGATCGAAAAGAGTACCAAGTGGGCGTCCCAGGCAGTGGAGTTGAAGTGCCAGGGAAGCCAAGTCATCAAGATCAAGCGTGGCGGTCGTAGGCGGTTGTGGCGGTTTGGGTTGGGGTGGTCGTGTGTTGGCGCCGTTTTTGCTGTTGTGGTTGTCGGGTGGTGGTGGGTTGGTGGACCGGTGGGGTGGCTGGTTTTGGGTGGGGTGGTGTGGTTTGGGGGTGGGTGGGGGTGGGGGTGGGTTGTTTTTTGGCCGTGTGTTTTCGGACTTTGGGTGGGTGTTTGTTTTGGCTGTTCTGTGGGGGGTGGGGGGTGGGGGTTGGTGTGGGGTTGGGGGTTTGTCCTGGCGGGGGTGGGGTGGGGTGGGGGGTGGGTGGGGGTGGGGGTGGCTGGTTTGTGTGGTCGTGGTGGGGTGGGGGCGGGCCGGGATTGACAGACCGACTGTGCTGTTTTTTTATCGGGGGGTTCGAGTGACAAACAGAGCACCGGGCGCCTGGGTGGTGGTAGTTGCCCGGGAGTTGCGGTCTGTGGCCTGGACTCATGGGGGAGTTTGTGGACATCGAAGTGCTGGGTGCGTTGTCGGTGTGGGTGGGTGGGGTGTCGGTGGTGCCGACGGCTCCGAAGCCGCGGCAGGTGTTGGCGTTGTTGGCGTTGAATGCCGGTCAGACGGTGCCGGTGGCGGCGTTGGTGGAGGAGTTGTGGGGGGTGGTGCCGCCGCGGAGTGCGCGTACGACGTTGCAGACGTATGTGCTGCAGTTGCGTGAGTTGATCGGGGCGGCGTTGGCGCGGGGCGGGCAGGAGCGGTACACGGCCGGTACGGCCGGTATGGCTGGTACGGCGAAGGATGTTCTGGTGACGGTTCCGGGGGGTTACCGGTTGGTGGTGGGGTCGGGGAGGGTGGATTTCCGGGAGTTCGGGCGGCGTGCGGGTGCGGGGTATCGGGCGGTGGACGCGGAGGATTTCGCGGGTGCGGCGCGGTTGCTGGCGGATGCGTTGTCGTTGTGGAAGGGGTCGGCGCTGGCGGATGTGCAGGCGGGTGCGCGTATCGAGATGGAGGTGCGGCGGCTGGAGGAGGCCCGGTTGTGCGCGCTGGACCAGCGGATCGAGGCGGATCTGCGGCTGGGGCGCCATCGTGAGTTGCTGCCGGAGCTGACGGTGATGGTCAACCGGTACCGGATGCATGAGAGTGTGCACGGTCAGTTCATGCTGGCGTTGCACCGCTCGGGGCGGCGCAGTGAGGCGCTGGAGGTGTACCGCAGGCTGCGGACGACGCTGGTGTCGGAGCTGGGTTTGGAGCCGTCGGCGGCGCTGAGCCGTCTTCAGCGTTCGATCCTGATGGCCCGCGCCGAAACACCCCTGCCCACGGCAGCGGCGCCGGCGGCAGCGGGCGCGGGCGCGGGCGCGGGCGCGGGCGCGGGGGTGGCGGGTGTATCCGTCGCGGGTGAGCGCCGGCTGGTCGCCCGCACCCACTGACCCGCCACCCGCCGCCCGCCACCCGCCCGCCGGCCGCCGCCCACTGACCCGCCGCCCGCCCGCCGCCCGCCGGCCGCTGACCCGCCACCCGCCGCCCGCTGACCCGCCGGCCGCTGACCCGCCACCCGCCGCCCGCTGACCCGCCGGCCGTTGGTCCGCCACCTGCCACCTGCCACCTGCCACCTGCCACCCGCCGCCCCGCCGCCCCGCCGCCCCGCCGCCCCGCCGCCCCGCCGCCCGCCGGCCGTTGGCCCGCCGCCCGCTGCCCCGCCGCCCACTGACCCACTGACCCACTGACCCACTGACCCGCCGCCCGCCACCCGCCGCCCGCTGGCCGCCCGCCCGCTGACCCGCCGCCCACCCGCCCGCCCGTCCGCCACCCGCCCGCCACCCGCCCGCCGGCCGCCCGCCCGCCGGCCGCCCGCCCGCCGGCCGCCGCCCGTCGGCCGCCGCCCACTGACCCGCCGCCCGCCACCCGCCCGCCGGCCGGCCGTCGGCCGGCGGCCGTTGGGATCGTGTCCGCGATGTCCCGCCTGGCTCGCGACGCCCGGCACGCGCTCCCCCAGGGGGGTAGCCCAGACCCGCGTTGTCGGGATCACTCGCGGACACCCGGTACGTGGGCGGCCCTGCGCCTTGCGGTCACACGCACCGGACGCCGCGGGCCCTGGCCTCGGGTGGCCGGCGCTGTTTTGCGGACACGCCGTGGTGCCGCGGGCCCTGGCCTCGGGGCGGTCGGCGCTGTTTTGCGGACAGGCCGTGGTGCCGTGAGCGTGGAGGTTCACCGGGGTGGTGGCTTCGGTTTGTTTGCTGAAGGCGGGGGAGTGAGGCGAGCGTGGTGGGTTGGACGGCGTCGGCTGTGGCCGGGCCGTGTAGCAGCACGGCGCCGGTTGCGGCCGGGCCGCGTAGCAGTTCGAGTCAGGTTGTGGGGCTGAGTTTGTCCGGTGGTGGGAGCCGCTGCTGTGATGTGGTCCAGCCGCAAGTCCCGGCCGGCCTGTCGGGTGCGGCACCAGGCGATGAGGTAGCGCTGGCCGTCGGTGTCGAGCGGTGGGGGGCGGTTGTGCCGCGCGGTCGCTTTCGCGTCCTGCCGCGTCGTGATGGGGCAGCCGTAGCACCGTGTGGGTGGTGAGGGTTTGTTCCACTGCGGCGCGGGCCGGGGTGGGGGCCGGCGGGGACAGTGTGACGGTCCGTGGGGCGGGTTTCTGCGCCGCCGCGGTGGCGGGGCCGGTCTTCGAGGCGGTGATCTTCTGGGCTGGCGTGCGGGCCGCGCCGGTGTACGGGGTGCAGGCGGCGGCGGGGGCGGCGGGGGCGGCCGGCGCCGGGGCTTCATCGGCGGTGAAGGTGGATGGGGACAGGGCCGTCTCCGGGTCGATCGAGCAGCCCCCGCTCCGCCCGGGTGGGGTGTGTACCGGGGCGGCGCCATCCTGGCGGTCCGGACCGGGCGGGGGCGCCGGTCTGCATCGGCACCTGGGGGTCGCGCTGCACCGTGCGCGTGCCGACCTCGAATCGCCCGGCCGGCGCCGCGACCGTCAGCCATCGTGGCGCCGGCCGGGCGCAACGTCGGCCAGCGCGTACAGCCGGGCCGTGCGGTTCACGCCGGCGACGCTGCCGTCGCGCGGTGAACGGGGAAGTCCCGCTCGCGCCGCTGTTCGCGCTCGGTGACGGTCGGCGCGGACAGCGTGAAGCCATGCACGGCCCCGGCGGCGACACCGAGCTGAACGGGCGCGTCTGCCGCCTGCCACCGCCCGGCCAGGAACAGGGCGTCGTCCCTCAGCGACACCGCGTGGTCCAGGATCTTGTGCTCCCAGCGGCCCTCGGCGGAAGGCGCGGGCGAAGGCTGCGGCACCGTCGGTGACGTCGATGGACCAGCCGTCGCGGAAGTCCACCGCCTACGGCACCTGGCGGATCCTCGCTCCCCACGACGATCCGGGCCGGCGGGAGACCGGCGAGGCCGGCGAACAGCGGTGAGACCTCACGATCACGGCGCTGCTCCGCCCCTGCCCGGTGTGAACGGCTCATAGGCGTGCCGCGACGAGTCGGTGTTGCTCAAACGAGTCGGTGTTGTTCAGCAGCCGCTTGGAGGCGAACGGTCGCCGGCTCGCCGTCATCGACAGGTCGTAGGGGCCGAAGAGATAGGTGGGCCGTCCGGAACGCGCCGGTTTTGCGGTGCCGGTCGCGCAGGCGCAGCTGCGTCACGGCCCCGAGGTGGGCGCCGGCCGATTCACCGCCGCTCAGCAGCCGTTCGGTGCCGAACCCGGCTGCGGCGTGCGGCACACGGTGCCGCTTCGCGGCACCCCGTGAATACCCTCGGGTGACCTGCGTCACTTCGGGGGGCTCTTGGCGTGGGGTCGCCGCCCGTGTCACTATTCCCGGGCGCTGCCCCTGCCCGAAAGCCGCTCGCGTGCGGCCGGCCGGGTACCGCGTCCGCCGCCTTCTCGCCGGCGAGACCCACTCCAGCACCCCACAGTGCCGCGTTTCCCAATGTTTTCCGCCGCGCCCGCATACCGCCCGGCGGGCACCCGGCCGGCAGACCGGCAGCCGACCTGCGGCGCCGGCCACGACGGGGCGCAACCGGGCCGTGTGGTCGCGGACTTCACGCACACCACCACAACGACGCCCCGCTCCGCCCCGGCACCCGCCCCCGGCCCGCACACCGGCCCGGCACTGTCCGGAGCGTCAACTCCTGTGCCCGGCACCCGCGTTCACCGCGCTTCCGCGCTGCGCACCCCTGCCAAACCCACCGCCCGGAACCCGGACCCCCGGACCCCCGGACCGGACCGGACCCGGACCCCCGGACCCCGGACCGGACCCGGACTCCAGATCCCCGGACCCGGACCGGACCCGGACCCGGACCGGACCCGGACCGGACCCGGACCCGGACCGGACCCGGACCGGACCCGGACCCGGACCGGACCCGGACCGGACCCGGACCCGGACCGGACCCGGACCCGGACCGGACCCGGACCCGGACCGGACCGGACCCGGACCCGGACCGGACCCGGACCCGGACCGGACCGGACCCGGACCCCAGACCCCCGGACCCCGGGCCGGACCCGGACTTCAGATCCCCGGACCCCGGACCGGACCCGGACCCGGACCTCCGGAACTGGACCCGGGCCCCGGACCCGGGCCCCGGACTCCCGGATCTGGACCCCAGGCCCCTGACCCCGGACGGTTGTGGCGCGCAGCCGCCGACCTGCCGCGGCCCGGGCGAGGGCGGCTGGCTGGCGAGGACGGGGCATCCTTCGCGCGGTAGGGCCTGCCCGGATACGAACCGCCGCCGGACCAGTACGAGTTGCACGATCCTGCAGCCCCAAGGCCCCAAGGCCCCAAGGCCCCAAGGCCCCAAGGCCCCAAGGCCCCACGCCCCCAAGGCCCCACGCCCCCAAGGCCCCAAGGCCCCAAGGCCCCAAGGCCCCAAGGCCCCAAGGCCCCAAGGCCCCAAGGCCCCACGCCCCCAAGGCCCCACGCCCCCAAGGCGCCGTGGCCCCGCGGCCTCACGTCTCCGCAGCCCCACGTCTCCGCAGCCCCACGTCTCCGCAGCCCCACGGCCCCGTGGCCTCTCGGCCCCGCAGCCCCATGGCCCCACGGCCTCGCGTCTCCGCAGCTCTGCGCTCCTACGGCCTCGCGGCCCATAGGCCCGCGTCCTCGCGGCCCCACGGTTCCGCGTCCTCGCGGCCTCACGGTTCCGCGGTCTCGCGGCCTCACGGTTCCGCGGTCTCGCGGCCTCACGGTTCCGCGGTCTTGCGGCCTCACGGTCTTGCGGCCTCACGGTCTTGCGGCCTCACGGTCTTGCGGCGTCGCGGTCTCGCGGCCTCGCGGCCCCACGGTTCCGCGTCCTCGCGGCCTCACGATCCCGCAGACCTGCGCCCCCGCAGACCTGCGCCCCCGCAGACCTGCGCCCCCGCGGGCCCGCGGCGTCACGGCCTCACGGCGTCACGGTCTCGCGGTCTTGCGGCGTCACGGCCGCGTGGGTCTGTGGGCTGGCATGCCTCGCTCTGTTGCTCGACCCCGGCAGAAACAGGAAACATGACAACGAGACATCGTTCTGTGTGCGTGATCGGCGCGGGCCCGCGCGGACTGTCGGTTCTCGAGCGGCTGTGCGCCAACGTCCGCTCGCAGCCCGAGGGCAGCACCGTCCATATCCATGTCGTCGACCCCTACCCGCCCGGCGCAGGGAAGGTGTGGCGTACCGACCAGTCCCGTCACCTGCTCATGAATACCGTGGCCGGACAGATATCGGTGTTCACCGACGCCAGCGTGGACCTGCGCGGTCCCCTGGAACCCGGACCGAGCCTGCATCAGTGGGCCCTCGCTCTCCTCGCGGGCGAGTACGGCGACGGTCACCCGGCCGCGACTCTCGCCGAAGCACGCCGGCTGGGCCCCGACACCTACCCCACCCGCGCCTTCTACGGCCACTACCTGCGCTGGGCCTACCGGCGCGTCACCGACGGCGCCCCCGCCGCGGTGACCGTCACCTTCCACCCCCACCTCGCCGTCGCCCTCGACGACGACCCCCACCACCCCACCCCCACCGCCACCCACGGCGCGGCCTCAACCCCCGCCCCCATCCAAGGTGCGGCCTCAACTCCCGCCCCCGGTGCGGCCTCAGGCCTCGCCTCTGCCTCTGGCGCAGGCTCAGATTCCGCCTCCGCGCGCGGTGTGGTGTCTGGTTCGGGTGCCGGCCCGGGCCCGGGGGTGGGCGCGGGGGTGGGGGTTTTGCAGCGGGTGACGCTTGCCGGCGGGGGTGTGCTGGCCGGGCTGGACGCGGTGATCCTGTGTCAGGGACACCTCCCGGTCCGTGGCGAGACCGCCGGAGGTGATGCCACCGCCCGGGCGGCCCGCCGGGGCGCGCCGCGCCATATCGCGCCGGCCAATCCCGCCGACGTCGATCTGGACGTCCTCGCCCCGGGCAGGCCGGTTCTGCTGCGCGGTCTGGGCCTGAACTTCTTCGACTACCTCGCCCAGCTCACCGCCGGCCGCGGCGGCACCTTCTCCCGGGCCGGCAACCGCCTCGTCTACCACCCCTGCGGCCGTGAACCGCGCATCCACGCCGCGTCCCGGCGCGGCGTGCCCTACCAGGCCCGCGGCGAGAACGAGAAAGGCCCCCACGGCCGCCACACCCCGCTGCTGCTCACCGCCGAGCGCGTCACCGGGCTGCGCCGCACCCACGAAAGCAGCGGTCTGGACTTCAAGGAGCAGCTGTGGCCGCTGATCTCCCGCGAGGTCGAGGCCGTCTACTACCGCACCCTGCTCAGCTCCCGCGGCTACGCCCTGCGGGCCCGCCGCTTCCAGGACGACTACCTCGCCGCCCCAGACCGGCCCCAGCACACCGACGCCGTCATCGCCGCCTACGGCATCGGTGAGAAGGACCGCTGGGACTGGGAACTGATCGCCCGCCCCTACCGTGACCGGGAGTTCACCGGCCCCCACGACTTCACCGGCTGGCTCCTGGACCACCTGCGCGAGGACGTCGCCGAAGCCCGCTGCGGCAATGTCAGCGGTCCCCGCAAGGCGGCCCTGGACGTCCTGCGCGACCTGCGCAACGAGATCCGCCTGGCCGTCGACCACGGCGGCCTGCACGGCGACTCCCACCGCACCGACCTGGACCACTGGTACACCCCCCTCAACGCCTACCTGTCCATCGGCCCGCCGGCCCGGCGCGTCGAGGAGATGATCGCGCTGATCGAGGCCGGCGTCCTGCACGTCGTCGGACCGGCCGTCCAGGTCGACGCCACCCCCACCGGATACACCGTCAGCTCACCTCTGGTACCCGGCTCGGCCGTCACCGTGGACGCCCTCGTCGAGGCCCGCCTGCCCGAGATCACCCTCACCCGCACCGCCGACCCGCTCCTGCGCCACCTGCTGGAAACCGGCCAGTGCACCACCTACCGCATCCCCACCCGCCCCACGGGCAGCCACGACACCGACGCACTGGCCGTCACCCCCCGCCCCTTCCACCTGATCGACGCCCTGGGCCGGCCGCACCCGCGCCGGTTCGCCTTCGGGGTGCCCACCGAATCGGTGCACTGGGTGACCGCCGCGGGCATCCGCCCCGGCGTCAACTCCGTCACCCTCACCGACTCCGACGCCATCGCCCGCGCCGCACTGCACACCACCACCCCCACCACCGCCACCGTCCCCGACCCAGACCCAGAGACCGGCG
The DNA here is from genome assembly GCF_045161545.1 of Streptomyces sp. NBC_00637. NCBI lineage: Bacteria > Bacillati > Actinomycetota > Actinomycetes > Kitasatosporales > Streptomycetaceae > Streptomyces > Streptomyces sp. NBC_00637. The sequence goes on from NZ_CP109046.1 coordinate 8,466,049, forward strand.
CCACCGTCCCGGGGCAGAGCACCGCCGCCGTCCCGGGGCAGAGCACCGGCGCCGCCGGCCCGGGCACACCCGGCGGCCCGGCCCCCACCCCGCGACAAGGACTCACGCCCGCCCACTGACCCACCCCACCACGCCCCCGCACACGGGCCTGCACACGCACACGGGCACGGGCCTGCACACGCACACGGGCACGGGCCTGCACACGCACACGGGCACGGGCCTGCACACGCACACGGGTACGAGTCCGTGCCCGTGCCGCAGGCACAGGTCCGGGCGGCTACGGACACGCAGGGGGAGGGGGCGCCGGTGGGGGACTGCGCTTGGCCCGCCCTGCTGCGGACCCTGGTCGGTGACGTCCGGGACGACCGCGTGCGCGTCGCGGCCGGCGGCACGCACCGCCGCAGCCGATTCCCCGCCGCGCCGCAGGTCTCTGGCGCCGATCAGGACCGCCCTGCCCAGCGCAGCGAGTTGCTCGGCAACCCCACGACCGGTCCCCTTGTCCGCCCCGGTGATCAGGGCGACCTTCTGATGTGCCGTCCGCTCGCCCGTGACCGGCTCCCTGTTGTCGAGGCGGGTTCTTCTCAGAACCTGTCCTCGCAACCTGAGACGAGACAGCCCAGCCGTCTCTGACATGCGGACACCGTCACCCCCTGCTACGAAGTACCCGGCCCCCGCCTGTTGCCCGGCGTGGAAAATGCCGACGAAGGCGGCGTTCGCGATGCCGGCGAAGTGTGACGGCAACGCCCCGCCGGTGGGTGTTCCGGCGGGGCGGCCGCCGGCAGGGTGTCGTTTTCGTCGGTGAGGCGCCGGTGGTGAGGGCGATCTCTGAGACGATCTCTGACAATCCCCACTCCTCCTCGCCGCTCCTCACGCAAAAGGTGCTGCGAAGTGCGCGTGCTGTGCGATGGCTCTGTGCGTCAGGGCCGAAGGTGCTTGAGGGTGAATTCGGGCTGTGCGTAAGGGCCGGCCTGGGGTGCGGTCGGATCGGCTGGGAGATCTGCCCCAAGAATGTGCGCGGCGTGGAGTTCGGCGTCGTCGACGGGGACGTAGGCCAGTTCCGCCGGGTCGGGGAGTTCCCAGAAGCGGCGGGTGTTGGCGGAGACGGCGTACGTCGTGGCGAAGCGGGTGGAGCGCGGTGCGGCCAGCGCGGCCCGGATGTAGCCGACGGCGTCGCGCGGGCTCAGCCAGGTCGCCAGATGCCGGGGTTCGGCAGGCACCTGCTCGAAACTGCCGATGCGCAGGCAGATCACGGACAGACCGAACTTGTCGGCATACAGCCGCCCGAGGGCCTCCACGGCCACTTTACTCACCCCGTAGAGGCCGTCAGGACGTACCGGATGGTGTGAACCGGTGAGATGTCCGGCGGGGTAGAAGCCCGTCACACGGTTGCTGCTCGCCATCACCACCCGCTCGATTCCCGTGCGCCGCGCCGCTTCCAGGACGTGGTGTGTGCCGAGCACGTTGGCTTCGAGCAGGTCCGGAAGAGGAGCCTCGTCCGGCACGCCACCCAGGTGAAGCACACGGTCGGCTCCCACGAGGGCCGATTCCACGGCGGCGGCGTCCCGCAGATCCACGGTGTGCACCTCCTCGTTCCCGGCCTCCGGGTGGAGCGGCACGCGGTCGAGCAAGATCAAGCGTGCCGCCTCGCGCCGCAGCGCCTTCCGCACCACAGAACCGATATTGCCCGCCGCCCCTGTTACCGCCACGGTTCCCAGACTCACTGCGCCTCCCCGTCGTTTCGACAACCCTCGCATCCTCGCGCCCGCTGTTCCGCTCATCAGGGCGGTGGGGAAATGAGTGAGCGGGACTGTCTTCCTGACGTCTCGTCACGGGCATGGACCCCGCCGAGGCTGTCGGCAACAACCCGCGGAAGACCGCGGAAGACCAGGCAGTTGGTGTGGATCGGCGATCACGGCCAGGCCGGTGACAGCCACCGTCCCTCCGCCCCCCTCCCGCCGTCCGCGTGTCGCCGGCGCGAGGCCGCGTCGTCCTCGACGCCGACGCGAACCCGCGGCCCCTCTCCCCACCCCACGCCCGGCCGCCGTCTGCCGTTGCGGCGTATCCGCGTCGGCCGGCCCCCGCCCGCCCGCTCCATCAGGGGTGCCGCCCGTCCGGATCCGGCCGGGCGTGCCGCTCCCGTGCCGCCCGTCCGCTCCCGTGCCGCCCGTCCGGTTCCGGCCGGGCGTGCCGCTCTCGTGCCGGCGGGCCGCCCCGGTGCGGGAGGGGGGCGGCGCCGGCGTGCTGCGGGGGCCCGCGAGGGCCGGAACGCGCCCTGCCCGTGGACGGCCGCACCCCGCATGATGCACACACAACCCATAAGGGGGGCGGCCGAGTTGAGTCCACACGCGCACCTCGACGCAAGCGGTCACGGCCATGCCGTCGTGATCGGGTCCGGCCTCGCCGGGCTCACCGCGGCACGGGCCCTGGCCAACTTCATGGACCGGGTCACCGTCATCGAACGCGACTGGCTGCCCCGCGGGCCCGGGCGGCGCCGGGGCCTGCCCCAGGCCCGCCACACCCACAGCCTCACCACCACCGCCCAGCAGGGCCTGGAGCAGCTCTTCCCCGGCATCGTCGGCGACCTCACCCGCGCCGGAGCGGTCCGCGTGCGCATCCCCCAGGACATGCTGGTGTACGGCCCCGGCGGCTGGCTGCCCCGCTTCGACTCGGGCCTGTCGATACTCAGCGCCGGCCGCGACCTGACCGACTCGGTCCTACGCGACCGGCTGCGCGCCGACCCCAAGATCGCCTTCCTGCCCGGACACGAGGCCGTCGCCCTGGCCCAGGGCCGCGACGACACCGTCACCGGCGTGTGGGCACGCACCCGGGACCGGCAGGCACCCGGCGGCTGGACAAAGCGGCGCCTGATGGCCGCCGACTTCGTCGTGGACGCCTCCGGACACCCCTCGCACGCCCTGCGCTGGCTGGCCGAACTCGGCTACCCGCCGCCCCCGCACACCCTCGCCGCCGCCCCCGCCTCCTACGCCACCGCCGTGTTCACGCCGCCCGTCGGCCACGTCGCCGACTGGAAGAGCCTGCTGATCATGGCCTCGCCCGGCAACCCCCGCCAAGGCAGCCTCGACCCCCTCGAAGGCGGCCGCTGGACGGTCTCGCTCCGCTGCGCCGACGCCGGCGCGCCGCCCGCCGACCACGCAAGCCTGCTGCACGCCGCGGCCGCCCTGCCCCACCCCCTGCTGCACGACCTCATCGAGGCCGCCACACCCCTCGGCCCGGTCTACGGCTGCGCCCGCACCGGCAACCGCTGGCACCACTACGAGAAACTGCGCCGCTGGCCCGACCAGTTCCTCGTCGTCGGCGACGCCCTCGCCGACCTCACCGCGGCCCGCGGCCACGGCATGACACTCGCCGTGCAGTGCGCCCTCGTCCTGGACCACCTGCTCACCGCCCACGGAACCGCCGTGGGCCTGGGCCACCGGCTGCGCCGGGCCCTCGCCCACCGCATCGCCCCGGCCTGGCAGGCCGGCACCCGCGGCCCGCACCCCACCCAGCCCGGCCCCGCCCGCCCGCCCGGCCTGCGCGCCCGGACCGGCACACGGTACGCGGCCCGGATCGCGGCCGCCGCGACCACCGACCCCCACGCGGCGACACTCCTGCTCCAGCAGCACCAAAACACCACCCCGCCCGCCGCCTGGCACCCCGGCGCCCTGCGCGCCGCCCTACGCACCCCGCGCGAACCCGCCTCGGCCCCGCCCAGCCTCACCCACGGCCCCCGCACGCGACAACGCCGCCCCACCACACCCAACCCACCCGCCACCACACCCGACCCACCGAACCCACCCGCCGCCGCACCCGACCCACCGAACCCACCGGCCGCCGCACCCGACCCACCGAACACACCCGCCACCGCACCCGACCCACCGGCCGCTGCACCGCAGGCACCCGCCGCCGCCCCCGACCCTCCGGCGACCGCTCCTCTCACCGCCGGCCAGGCCGCGGCGCCCACCGCCCGGCGCCGGCGGTGAACACCCCACGCCCGCCCACCCGTTCAGCCGCCCGACCGCCCGACCGCCCGACCGCCCGACTGCCTCGCACCCGGCGTCTGTCCGGCGTCTGTACGGCCCGGCGGTCATTCGATCCCGAGGGGGCCGATGCCCAGATCCTCACGCATACGGCGGCGCATCTCGGCCATGGCCGTGCGGCGCTGCCGGATGAACGCCCTGTCCTCGGCGGAGCCGACCGCGACCCCGCCGGCATAGGCGTCACGCATCCGGCGCAGGCTGTGGAACGCCTCGTTGCCGGCCGCGACGACGAGCGGCGGGCCCACCAGCCAGAGCTGCTCGCCGGCGGTGTGCAGTCCGGTTCCGCGGAAGGCTTCGCGCACCGCCGCATCACGCGCCGACCCCGACAGGTGATCCCCCAGGGCGACGGCCCGTATCTCTTCCCCCGCGTCCTTGAGGGCGCAGGCGTACGCGGTATACACGGCGCGCCGCACTTCCAGGGCGTGTCGCGCCTCCTCGCGCCGCCACCTGCTGCGATCGGCGATGAGGGTGGCAGCGATGCCGATGGCGGCACCTGTCAGCGTGGAGAGCAGAGGCATCCAGTCCATGCGCCGCATGCTGTCCCACCTCCCGCCGCGCCACCAGCGTCCCTCACGTTGCGCCCGCCGTGGTGTTCACGGACCTCTTGCCGAGTGCCACGCCAACAGGGCGCACCGGTGACCGCCGGACGCCCGGCCCACGACGGGCACGGCCGATGATCGTCGTCCTGCCTGTGCCCTGTCGGTGTCCTGTCTGTGCGTGGACACCGCTCGCCTACGGACACAACGCCGCCCGGCAGCACGCTCGTTGATGATCGCCATGCTCGCCCTGTTGTCCCCTGCGCCGGCGGCAGACACACCTCCACGACGGCGGCGCCCCGCGCAAGGTGACACCGGCGCGGACGCCCCCCGCCCCGCCCCGCCCTGCCCCGTTCCGGTCCGGTGGCCGTGCGTCGAGAGGCCCCCGAGCCTTTCTCGAGCCGGATGGCGGACGCTGAAGGGGAGGCCCGGGAGGCGTGGATGAGCGGTACCGAGGATGCGGCCGGCCTGTTCAGGATCGAGCGGGGGCACGCGAGCGCGGAGGAACTCGCCGCGGTGACCGTCACCCTGGTCGCCCTGGCCGCCGAACGCAGGGGCGAACACCCCTCGGACGGCAAGGAACACGACGGCGCGCACCCCGCGCGCCGCGAGCGCGGGCGCTGGGAACGCTGGGAGGCGACCCGCTCCTACCGGTCCCCGCGCAGCTGGAGATAGCGGGGGAGGACCCGCCCGCCCCCCTCTTCCCCTCACCCGCCCGCCCCCTCTTCCCCTCACCTCGAAGGGGCACTTGCCGAAGCGGTTCCGGCGACCGGGCGCCGCGGTGCCGCGGTGCCGTAGAGCATCCACCTGCGCGGCGCGCCCGGCAGCCGCGGCGACGCCCGCCGGCTGCCCGCCCGGCTGTCCGCGCAGAACGTCCGCGCCGATGTCCGCACACAACGTCCCCGCCCCGGAGGGGGCTGCTCCTGCCGACGGCCACGCGCTCGGGTGTTCTCGCAAAAGCCCGGCCGCCGGGCGCAGGCCGCCGGGCGCCGGGCGCAGCCCCGCCCGCTCACCCGCCCGCCTGCTCCGCGCCGGGCCCCGGACCCGGAGGGCTCGGCCCCTGCCCCCTCGCAGCCCCGTCTCACACAGCCCCGTCTCACAGCCCCGTCTCGCGGCTCCGCCGCCTCTCCCCGGCGCCCCCTTTTTTTGCCGCGGCCCGCGCGCCCGCGCCGGCCGCTCTCCCCGCATAGCCGACCACACGGTTTCTTTATCCTCGCTGTTCGGTGGCGGTTTTCCGCTCACCGGACCCCGGGATGTTGCGTGATAAACCTTCCCGGTCCGCCGCGAGCGCACAGGAAAATGCATTTTTGCTGCTCATAAGATTGCGTGTATTAATCAATCAGCGATGGGTACAGGTGTGTGCTTTAATAGCAACAGACCGGTCGCCCTGTTTTTTTGAGGTGTTCGTTTCCCGGGGGTGCCCGTCTGTCGATGCTCGCAAGAAATCCGGAGCACTTGGGCACGAGACTGGGGGAGATCACGTGAACATCCGGCTGATGGGCACCTTCGAGATCACACTGAACGGTGCCGCCGTGATGCCCACCGCACCGAAACCGAGGCAGCTGCTCGCCCTGCTCGCGCTCCACGCCGGGCGGGTGGTGTCCGTCGCGTCACTGACCGAGGAACTGTGGGGCGACCGCCCGCCGCGCACCGCCCGCACCATCCTCCAGACGTACGTACTCCAGCTGCGCGAACTCATCACCGCGGCCCTGGGCAGGGGGCAGGAGGGCGACGCGGCGGGCAGGACCGCCAAGGACGTCCTGGTCACCGCGCCCGGCGGCTATCTGCTCGACAACGCCGGCGCCACCCTCGACGTACAGGAGCTGGAGCGCCTGACCGGCGTCGGCTACCGGGCGATGCACGACGGCGACTTCCAGGGCGCGGCCCGCCACCTGGGCGAGGCGCTGGCCCTGTGGACCGGGCCCGCCTTCGCCGACGTGCAGGCCGGCCCGCAGCTCGAGATGGAGGCCAGGCGCCTGGAGGAGATGCGGCTGTGCGCCCTCGACCAGCGCATCGAGGCGGAACTGCGGCTGGGCCGCCACCGCGACCTGCTCGTCGAACTCACCGTCCTGGTCAACCGCTACCCCACCCACGAGAACCTGCACGGGCAGTACATGCTGGCCCTGCACCGCTCCGGGCGGCGCGGCGAGGCCCTGGAGGCCTACCGGCGCATCCGGGCCACCCTCGTGCGCGAACTGGGACTCGAACCGTCCGCCGGACTGCGCCGCGTACAGCAGATGATCCTCATGGCCGGCCCCGAGACCGGGCCCGCCCGCGCCGCGAACGGCCGCCGCACCCGCCTCGTGCGCAGCAGCTGAACCCGGCGTCCCGCCCCGGCGCGGCGATATGCGGCACCCCCGCATATCGCCGCGTCTCCTTTTGTTCCCGGAATGTTTTCCCGCGCACCGCGTATCGGCGGGACGCGAGCGCTGATCCAGCGCGGGTGAAGCCGTTCTCGAGCCGGGACGAAAAGATTCCGCATCCCCCGCCGGACACCTGCGGATCCACCCCCGCTTTTACTTCACCGCCGCTCTTCTCCACTCATGTCCGCCTCCCCGCTGAGCCCCGCTCGAATACCACTAAAGGAACCTGCACCTCCGCATAAGCGTGGCTAGCGTGCCACTGCCCTGACGATTTCCGCCAACGGGGGCGGCGATGATCGGAGGAAGTCATGGAGATCCAGGTTCTGGGGCCGCTGAGCGCCACAGTGGACGGGCAGACGATCGTCCCGACCGCGGGAAAACCCCGGCAGGTGTTCGCGCTCCTCGCGCTGTACCCCGGCCGCGTCACGCCGGTCTCGACGCTGATGGAAGAGGTGTGGAGGACCGAGCTGCCGCAGAGCGCGATGACCACCCTGCAGACCTACATCATGCAGCTGCGCCGCCGCATCGGCGCCGCGCTGGGCCCCGCCGCGCCGGGCGCGGAGAAGGACGTCCTGGCCACCGGACACGGCGGATACCTGCTCCAGGTCCCCCCGCAGTCCGTGGACGTCAACGTCTACGAGCGGCTCGTCGCCGAAGGACAGCAGGCGTTCGACCGGGGCGAGGACGAACGCGCCGCCCGCTGCTTCCGGCAGGCACTGGCCCTGTGGCGGGGGCCCGCCCTGGTGGACGTGCGACTCGGACCGGTCCTGCAGATAGAGGCCATGCGGCTGCAGGAGTCCCGCCTGGTGACCGTCGAACGGCGCATCGACGCCGATCTGCGGCTCGGCCGGCACACCGAACTCCTCGCCGAACTCACCGACCTGATCGCCCGTCACCCCCACCACGAGGGACTGCACGCACAGGCGATGCTCACCCTGTACCGCTCCGGGCGGCAGGCCTGCGCCCTGGACGTCTACCGCAGGGTGCGCACCCGCCTGGTCGAGGAACTCGGGGTGGAACCCTCGCCCCAACTGCAGCGCATGCACCAGGCGATGCTCGCCGTCGACCCGGCGCTCGACGTGGCGGCAGGCCCCCGCCGCGGCTCCACCTTCGACCGCTACGCCGCCTAGACCCGGCCCGGACCCACCCCAGGCACCGTCTCCGGCCGCACCGGAACGGCCCGGCCCGGCCCGGGACGCCCGCCCGCCGCCGCCGTACGCGGCCGGCGGACGGCGCGTACCGCGTACGGCGGACGGCCGACGGCCCACGCGGCGGCCGACGGCCCACGCGGCGGCCGACGGCCCACGGCGGCGGCGTACGGCCCACGGCGGCGGCGGGCGGCGGGCGGCGGGTGCGGCACCGGCGGGAACCGGGCCGGCGGCGCAACGCACCCCATCCGGCACCCCGCGCGGGCCCGCGGCCTCCTCCGGGCGCTCCAGGACGCGGCCCCCGGCTCCCCGGTCTCCCGTCGCCCCCGAGCCCCCGGTCTCCCGTCGCCCCCAGGCTTCCCGGTCTTCGTCGCGCCCCCGGGCCCCTGGCCTCCGGCGCCCCGGCCCCTGGCCTCCAGGCCCTGGACCCCCGCCGCTCCCGCTTCCGGCCTTCTCGGCCTCGGTCCTTCCGTGCCCGTTCCGGTGCGCTTCGAGCGCGGCTCGTTCGGCGCCGTGCAGGGTGGGGGCGCCCGAGCGACCGAAGGAGTTCCTGTGCGCATCGCGGTGACCGGCTCCACCACCACCGGCCCTTTACCGGTCCTGCCCCGGCGGTACGCCCGGCGCCTGCCGCCCGGCACGCCCGGCCACGTCCCGCCCGCCCTGCTCCCGCCTGCCCTGCTCCCGCCTGCCCTGCTCCCGCCTGCCCTGCTCCCGCCTGCCCTGCTCGCGCCCGGCCTGTTCCCGACCGGCCGGGACGGCTGCCGTGCCCCCGCGGTGGCGGCTGTGGCCGCTCGCCCCGCTCGTGCTGCTCGCGGTGGGGCCGGCGGCGGTGCCGGAGGCCGGCTGTGACGGCGCTGCGTGAGGCTCTCGCCCGGGAGGCCCCCACCTTCTCCTTCGAGTTCTTCCCGCCGAAGACGGACGCCGGGATGCGCAACCTGTGGCAGACGATCCGCCAGGTCGAGCGGCTGGCACCGGACTTCGTCTCGGTCACCTACGGCGCGGGCGGCTCCTCCAGGGAACGCACCGTCGAGGTGACCAAACGGATCGTGGCCGACACGACGCTGCGTCCCGTCGCCCATCTCACCGCGGTCGGCCACTCGGTGGCGCAGCTGCGCCGCATCATCGGCCAGTACGCCGACGCCGGCGTGCGCGACGTCCTCGTCCTGCGCGGCGACCCGCCCGGCGACCCGAACGCGCCGTGGAGCGCGCATCCCGACGGTTTCACCCACGCCCACGAACTGGTCCGCCTGGTGAGGGAGCTGGGCGATTTCAGCATCGGGGTCGCGGCGTTCCCCGAGCGTCATCCGCGCTCGCCGGACTGGGACAGCGACATCAGGCACTTCGTCGCCAAGTGCCGGGCCGGCGCCGACTACGCCATCACCCAGATGTTCTTCGACGCCGAGGACTATCTGCGGCTGCGTGACCGGGTGGCCGCCGCCGGCTGCGACATCCCGATCATCCCGGAGATCATGCCGGCCACCGACGCCCGCCAGATCGGCCGCTTCGCCGAACTCAGCGGCGCCGCCTTCCCCGAGGAACTGGCCCACCGCCTGCACGCCGCCCGCCACGACCCCGCCCAGGGACACCGCATCGGCGTCGAGTACGCCACCGCCATGGCCTGCCGCCTCCTCGGCGAAGGCGCCCCCGGACTGCACTACATCACCCTCAACCGGTCGGCGGCCGCGCCCGAGATCCACCGCGCCGTACGGGACGCGCAACGCCCCCGGCCCGCCCTCGCACCGCACCGCTACACGTCACCGACCCGCTGACAGGGGGAGGACCAGGTGGACGACATCACACAGGAAAACGGCAGACCCGCCCCGAAGCCGACGGACTTCGTCGCGGCCGCCGTCCCGCCGCTGCGCCTCGCCGGCGTCGACGAGGACGACCTCGCCGAGCCCCACGTCGTACGCGGCATCGACTGACACCACCACGGCCCCCACCACCGTGGCCACGGCCCCCACCACCACGGCCACGGCCCCCACCACCACGGCCACGGTCACCGTCCCTTGCGCCTCGCCGCTCCGGGCCGCTCCGGGCCGTCCCGCGGGATGCCGGGGGAGAGGGTGGCGGGATGCCGGGGGAGGGGGCGGCGGGCGAGGGTCAGTAGAGATGGAAGGGGCCGCCGTGCGGGAGGGCGCAGGTCCGGGCCGCCGGATCGCCGTGTGCGGCCGCGCCGGGATGGACGACCAGGTGCAGGCGGTGGATCTGCCCGTCGCGGACGTCGGGGGCCAGGGCATGCAGGATCGCGCCGCCGCGGTCCCGCAGGACCCAGCCGGGCCGGCCGGCGACCTGGCACCGCCCCACCGTGACGCCGACCCGCACCAGCGGCGGGACAATCGCCGCGATCAGCGCGGCGACGTTTCCGGCACCCGACACGCACGTGGGCCAGGGCAGCGGTTCGCGCCCGCCGTCACTGAGCACCGCCACGCCCGCGAGGAGCTGGCGGCACGCCGGCACCGAACAGCCCAGGGCCGCCGCGATCTGCGTGTCGCCGCACCCGAACGCCTCGCGCAGCACGAACGCGGCGCGCTCGAGCGGGGACAGCCGCTCCAGCACCATCAGGGCCGCCAGCGACAGCGCGTCCGCCAGGTCCGCCGGCCGGTCGGCCCCTGCCGGCCCGGTGGCGAGGAGCGGCCCCACACTCTGCCCGCGCGCGAGGCGCGCCGCGTGCAGGGCCCGCAGCGCGATCCGGGCGACCTCGCCCGCCAGATGCCCCTCGGCCGGCGCCGGCCGGGCCGGCGCGGCCATCCACCGCAGCCGGCAGGCCTGTACCGCGTACCGGGCGGCCCGCGTGTCGCCCACGATCCGGTAGGCGATCGCGAACAGCAGGGGCCGCAGCTTGGCGAACTCCTCGGCTCTGCTCACACCGGCTCCTCGGCAGGGGACAGCGAACGGCCGTCACCGGACCCCTCGCCGGCCGGGCGCCCGGCCGGCGAGGGGGATGACGGCGAGCGGCAGCGCCCCGGGGGGCGGCGCCGGCCCACGGCGCATCCTAGGAGCGGCCGGTACCCGACTTCCCGGCCCGCGGCGCGGCTTCGAGTGCCTCTACAGCGCCCCTGCAGCACCGGCGGGCGGCGCGGCCGGCGGGCCGGGGGACTCGACCGGACCTCGAGTCCCCTCGCCGATACTCGGACCCGTACCCGAAGGCCCCTGCACGGCCACCGGCCCTGGCGCAGGCACGGGCACGGACCTGCCGGCCCGGCGGTGGCGGCGTCCCTGCGGTGGCGCTGCCGCCCCTCGCCGGGCCCGGCGAAAGACCGGGAGACTCCCGGCGGACACCCCCCCCCGCGGGGGACGGGCGGGCCGGTCTCCCGCGAACGGCTGGTCCCGCGAACGGCAGGTGCCCTTCGCGGCGCCGGTCCGGCGCCGGCCGGTGAAACGCAGTACAGGCTCCCGTCCCACGGCGGACGGCCGTCCGGACCGCCCGTCAGGGCCGACCGCTCGGGCCGACCGCTCGGGCCGACCGTCCGGGCCGCTCGTTCGGGCCGAACGCCTGGGGCCGAGGGGGCGGATGCCGCTATGCCGCTAGCCGTTATGCCGCTGTCCGACGTCGATGACGACCAGGGAAGTTGACCTCATGACCAGCATCCGCACCCGTACCCGCATCAGTCCCGGGCAGGCCGTCGAGGAGGCGCTGCGCCGCTTCTTCGCCGAGCGCCGCACCGAGGCCGAGGGGATCGGCGCTGCCTGCGCCGACGTGGTCGACGACCTGGAGAACTACGTGCTGCGCGGCGGCAAACGCGTGCGGCCCACCTTCGCCTGGCTGGGCTGGCTCGGCGCCGGCGGCGACGAGGACAGTGCCGTCATGGAAGGGGTGGTGCGCGTCGGTGCCGCACTGGAGCTGTTCCATGCCTCGGCCCTGATCCATGACGATGTCGTCGACGCGTCTCCGACGCGTCGGGGGGCGCCGGCCGCGCATGTGCTGTTCGCCGACCGTCACCGTGAACGGGGCTGGAACGGCGAGCCCGAGCTGTTCGGCACCGGCACCGCGATCCTGGCCGGCGACCTCGCCCAGGGCTGGGCCGACGACCTCGTACGCCGCTGCGGCCTGCCCGCCGCGGCCCACGCCCGCATCACCCCCGTCTGGTCCGCACTGCGCACCGAAGTCCTGTGCGGACAACTCCTCGACATCACCGCCGAAGCCGCCGGCGCCGAAGACCTCGACACCCCCCGACGCGTCAACCGGTACAAGACCGCCTCCTACACCGTCGAGCGGCCCCTGCACCTCGGCGCCGCGATCGCCGGCGCCGACGACAACCTCATCACCGCCTACCGCGCCTTCGGACGCGACATCGGCATCGCCTTCCAACTGCGCGACGACCTCCTCGGCGTCTTCGGCACCCCCGAGGAAACCGGCAAACCCTCCGGCGGCGACCTCGTCCAGGGCAAACGCACCGTCCTGCTCGCCGCCGCCCTCACCCACGCCGACACACACGACCCCCACACCGCCACCCTCCTGCGCGCCGGCATCGGCCACCCCCTCGACGACGACGAACTCACCACCCTGCGCACCCTCATCACCAGCACCGGAGCCGTCGACCACGTCGAAGCCGACATCACCCGCCGCACCCGACGCGCCCTGGCCACCCTGCACGCCAGCACCGCCACCGACCACGCCAAACAACAACTCACCACCATGGCCGTCCACGCCACCCAACGAACCTCATGAACCATGCGGTGCGCCCAACTCCCGCCACACGCACGGCAGTTGGGGTGATGCAGGTCACCTCGGGGGCTGCTGGCCCGCGGGTTTGCCGCGTGTCACTATGGGGGCACGTGTCCCCTGCCCGAAACACGCGTCAGGCTGTGTGTGCGGCAGCGGGCCGACGCCGGGTCCGCCGGCCCGTAGGGGCCGGCCCGCGTCGCCGCCCGCGGGCATCGGCCCCCTCTTCCCTTGCGTCCTGTGTCCTGCGCCATCGCCATCGCCGTCACCGGTGAACCGGCGCGCGCGGCGGCCACGGTGAACCGGCCACCCGCACCCCACGCCCCGCATCCCGCACCCCACGCCCCGCATCCCGTACCCCACGCCCCGTACCCCGCGTCCCGCATTCCGGTCCCGGGTGCCGCCTCCCGTGTCCTGCGGCTTTCGCACCGTCGCGCCCGCGCCCGAGAGGGCCGGGCGAGCCCGCCGTTCCTCCCGTTTCCCGAGAACACCCAGGGGGTCATCGTGTCCGCATCCGTTGAAATTGGCGCATCCGCCGACGACGGGGAACAGCGCCGCGCCAACCGCGCCGTCGTCGAGCAGTACATGAACACCCGCGGCCCGGACCGGCTGCGCCGCCACGAACTGTTCACCGAGGACGGCGTCGGCGGCCTGTGGACCACCGACACCGGCTCCCCGGTCGCCACCCACGGCCGCGACCGGCTCGGCGAGCACGCCGTCTGGTCGCTGAAGTGCTTCCCGGACTGGGAGTGGTACAACGTGCGGATCTTCGCAACGGACGACCCCGACCACTTCTGGGTGGAGTGCGACGGCCGCGGAAAGATCCGCTTCGGGGACTATCCGGAGGGCTACTACGAAAACCACTTCCTGCACTCCTTCGAGTTCGAGAACGGGAAGATCAAACTCCAGCGCGAGTTCATGAATCCGTTCCAGCAGCTGCGGGCCCTGGGCATCGCGGTCCCCGAGATCAAACGCACGGGAATCCCCACCTGACCCGTCGCCGGACACGAGCGACGCCACCGCTGGATCGGAGTACGGCATGAAGGACGTCATCCGCGACATCCGGGTCCGCGGGGCACGGCAACAGCCCGACTGGAGCGATCTTCGCCAGCTGCGGCGGGTGGGCGAGACCCTCGCCGCGCGCCCCGCCCTCGTGCACAGCGACGACGTGGCCACCCTGCGGACCCTGCTGGGCACCGTGGCCGACGGCCGCGCCCTGGTGGTGCAGGCCGGGGACTGCGCCGAGCACCCCGGCCAATGCCGCGCCCACGACGTCGCCCGCAAGACGGCGGTGCTCGACCTGCTCGCCGGGACCCTCGGCCTGATCACCGGCAAGCCCGTCCTGCGCGCCGGACGTATCGCGGGACAGTTCGCCAAGCCCCGCTCCCGGCCCACCGAAATCGTCGGCGGCCTCGAACTGCCCGTCTTCCGCGGACACATGGTCAACGGCCCCGAACCCGACGCCGACAGCCGCCGGGCCGACCCGCTGCGCCTGCTGACCGCCTACATGGCCGCCGACGACGTCATCGGCCACCTGGGCTGGCGCGAACGCGCCGCCGGCCGCGACGTGGTGAACCCCCCGGTGTGGACCAGCCACGAGGCGCTGCTGCTGGACTACGAGGTGCCCATGCTGCGCACCGACGAACAGGGACGGCTGTATCTGGGCTCGGCCCACTGGCCGTGGATCGGCGAACGCACCCGCCACGTCGACGGCGCCCACGTCGCCCTGCTCGCCCAGGTGGCCAACCCGGTGGCGTGCAAGGTCGGACCCACCATGGAACCCGACGAGCTGCTGGCCCTGTGCGAACGCCTCGACCCGTGGCGCGACCCGGGCAAACTCACCCTCATCGCGCGGATGGGAGCCGACGCCGTCGCCGGCCGCCTGCCGCGCCTGGTCGAGGCCCTGCGCACCGCGGGCCACCCGGCGATCTGGCTCACCGACCCCCTGCACGGCAACACCGTCACCGCGCCGAGCGGCCACAAGAGCCGCCTCGTGCACAGCGCCGCGCTGGAGGTCGCCCGCTTCGTGCGCGCCGTCACCGACGCCGGCGGCGTCCCCGGCGGCCTGCACCTGGAGACCACACCCGACGACGTCACCGAGTGCGCCGACACCGAGGCCGACCTCGCCCGGGTCGGCGAGCGCTACACCTCCCTGTGCGACCCCCGCCTCACCCCGCGGCAGGCCATGTCCGTGATCTCGTCCTGGAGCGCCTGAGCGCCCCCGCATCGAGCAGGAACAGGAACCGAAGCCATGACCGGCATCCCCGCCATCTCCGCCTACCCGCTTCCCGCCGAGGGCGACCTGCCGCCGGCCGCCGTGTCCTGGACGGCCGACGCCGACCGCTCGGTCCTCCTCGTCCACGACATGCAGCGCTACTTCCTCGAGCCGCTCGCCGACACCCTGCGCCACGACCTGGTCCGCAACACCGCCCAGCTGCGCGAACGCTGCGCCCGCGCCGGCGTCCCCGTCGCCTACACCGCCCAGCCCGGCGGCATGGACGACCGCCGGCGCGGCCTGCTCAAGGACTTCTGGGGCCCCGGCATGCGCACCTCGCCCCAGGACCGCACCATCGTCGACGCCCTCGCACCGGCCGCCCACGACTGGCTGCTCACCAAATGGCGCTACAGCGCCTTCTTCCGCACCGACCTGCTCGAACGGATGCGGGCCGCGGGCCGCGACCAGCTCGTCCTGTGCGGCGTCTACGCCCACATCGGCGTCCTGGCCACCGCCGTCGACGCCTTCAGCCACGACATCCAGCCCTTCCTCGTCGCGGACGCCACCGCCGACTTCTCCCGCGCCTACCACTGCTCGGCCCTCACCTACGCCGCCGAGCGCTGCGCCCGCGTCGTCACGGCCAAGGAGGTCCTCGCATGACGCACACCCCGCCCCCCGGCGCCGGCGACCTCCTCGCACAGGCACTGAACGGCCCCGTGCACCAGCCCTACGCGCTGCTGCACCGGCCCTCCACGCCCGGCCCGCCCGGCGTGGAGGTGCTGACCGGCCAGGTCAGCCTGCCCGCCACCCTGGCCGGCATCGAACTGCCCGCCGGCCCCGCCCACCCCGGCGGCGCCCACCACGAGATGCTCGTCGTCGTGCCCTACCGGCAGCTGCGCGAACGGGGCTTCGCCTGCACCGACGACGCCACCGCGCTGGTGGCGATGACCGTCACCGGCCAGCAGCGGCTGCCGCTGCACGAGGCCCTGGCCCGCATCCCCGACGTGCCCACCCCGCTGACCGGCGCCGGCTTCGACGTCGACGACACGGCCTACGAGGACGTGGTGCGCCGCATCGTCAAGGAGATGATCGGCACCGGGGAGGGCGCGAACTTCGTCATCAGGCGCACCTTCGTCGCCGACATCACCGACTACGGGCCGCGCAGCGCCCCCGCCCTGTTCCGCCGGCTCGTGCAGAGCGAGTCCGGCGCCCACTGGACGTTCCTCATCCACACCGGCACCCGCACCCTGGTCGGCGCCTCACCCGAGCGGCACGTCAGCTACCAGGACGGCACGGCGGTCATGAACCCCATCAGCGGCACCTACCGCTACCCCGCCCGCGGCCCCGCCCTCGCCGGCGTCCTGGAGTTCCTCGACGACCGCAAGGAGACCGACGAGCTGTACATGGTCCTCGACGAGGAACTCAAGATGATGGCCCGCATCTGCCCCGACGGCGGCCGCGTCGTGGGCCCCTACCTGAAGGAAATGGCCAAGGTCGCCCACACCGAGTACTTCATCGAGGGACGCACCGACCGCGACGTACGCGACATCCTGCGCGAGACGATGTTCGCGCCCACGGTCACCGGCAGCCCGCTGGAAAGCGCCTGCCGCATCATCAGCCGGTACGAACACGGCGGACGCGGCTACTACAGCGGGGCGGCGGCACTGATCGGACGCGACGGCGACGGCGCGCGCGTCATGGACTCCGCGATCCTCATCCGCACCGCCGACATCAGCACGCGAGGACACCTGGGCATCGGCGTCGGCGCCACCATCGTGCGCCACTCCGACCCGGCGTCCGAGGCCGCGGAGACCCGCGCCAAGGCCGCCGCACTCGTGTCCGCCCTCGACGGCGGACAGCAGACACCGCGCTTCGCCGGCCACCCCGCCGTACGCCGCGCCCTCGAACAGCGCAACACCTCCCTCGCCGGCTTCTGGCTCGCCGACAGCGCACAACGCACCGCGCCCCGCCCCGAACTGGCCGGGCGCAGCGTCCTCGTCGTGGACGCCGAGGACACCTTCACCTCCCTGCTCGAGCAGCAACTGCGCGCCCTGGACCTGCAAGTGAGCGTGCGCCGCTTCGACGAACCGTATGCCTTCGACGAGCACGACCTGGTGGTGATGGGACCCGGGCCGGGCGACCCGCAGGAACGCGCTCACCCCCGCATGCGCCACCTGCACCAGGCACTCGACACCCTGCTGCGCACCCGGCGCCCCTTCCTCGCGGTGTGCCTGAGCCACCAGATCCTCGGCCTGCGCCTGGGCCTGCCGCTGCGCCGCAGACCCGAACCCAACCAGGGCGTGCAACAGCAGATCGACCTGTTCGGCGCCCCCGAACGCGTCGGCTTCTACAACACGTTCGCGCTCGTCGCCGGCGACGACGTCCTCACCGCCGACGGCGTGGGCGAGGTCCGCGTCGGCAGGGACCCCGCCACGGGGGAGGTGCACGCCCTGAGCGGCCCGCATTTCGCCTCCGTGCAGTTCCACCCGGAGTCCGTGCTGACCCGGCACGGGCCGCGCATCGTGGGCGACCGCCTGGCCGCGCTGCTCGCACCGGCCCCCGCCGGCCGCCCCTGACCCCCCCCGCCACCGGCCCTCACGGCGGCCCGCCGGGCCGCCCCCGGCCCGGCCGCTGCGCCCGTGCGGCGCGCGCCGCGCCTTCACACGAGTGGGAGAGAAAACGGATGCACCCCTACGTCGTCGTCGACGCGTTCGCGCAACGGCCCCTCACCGGCAACCCGGTGGCGGTCTTCTTCGAAGCCGACGACCTGAGCGCCGGGCAGATGCAGGCCATCGCACGGGAGATGAACCTGTCGGAGACCACGTTCGTGCTGCGCCCGCGCAGCGACGGCACCGACGCCCACGTACGGATCTTCACACCGGTCAACGAACTGCCCTTCGCCGGCCACCCCCTGCTCGGCACCGCCCTGGCCCTGGGCGCCCGCACCGGCGCCGGGCGGCTGCGCATCGAGACCGCCATGGGCGTCGTCCCCTTCGAACTGCACCGCGAACACGGCAGGCCCGTCTCGGCCAGCATGCGCCAGCCCATCCCCGTGTGGGAGCCCTTCGAACGCACCGGCGAACTCCTCGACGCACTCGGCGTCGACGCCTCGACGCTCCCGGTGGAGATCTACCGCAACGGCCCGCGCCACGTCCTGGTCGGCCTCGCCGACGTCGAGGCGCTGTCGAAGCTGGACCCCGACCACCGCGCCCTGGCCCGCTTCCCCGACATGGCGACCAACTGCTTCGCCGGACAGGGCACCCGCTGGCGCAACCGCATGTTCTCCCCGGCGTACGGGGTCGTCGAGGACGCCGCCACCGGCTCCGCCGCGGGCCCCCTGGCCATCCATCTCGCCCGGCACGGCCTGATCGGGCACGGGCAGCGCATCGAGATCACCCAGGGCGTCGAGATCGGCCGCCCCTCCGTCATGAGCGCCCGCGCGCAGGGCGAGGGCGAGAGCGTCACCCGCGTCGAGGTCGCGGGCCCCGGCGTGCTCACCATCGAAGGAGTCCTCCATGTCTGACCCCACCCCCACCCCCACCGCCACCTCCACCGCCACCGCGTCCGCGTCAGCCGCCGGGTCGGGGTTCGGGTCCGGTCCGGTCCGCGGCGCCGCGGTGACCGGCGCCGGCCGTTCCGAGACCCTGACCGCCACCGTCGACGTGGCCTTCCCCGAGTTCCGCACGCCGCCGGCCGAACCGATGGGCCTGCTGGCGGCCTGGCTCCAGGACGCCGAAACCCACCAGGTGCGCGAACCGCGCGCCCTGGCCCTGGCCACCGCCGACGCGCAAGGCCGCACCTCCTCGCGGATCGTGGCCCTCACCGCCGCGGGGGAGGACGGCATCGTGTTCATCACCCACGCCGACAGCCGCAAGGGCCGCGACCTCGCCGAGAACCCCTGGGCCTCCGGCGTCCTGTACTGGCGCGAGAGCAGCCGGCAGATCACGCTGGAGGGCCCGGTCACCCGGCTGTCCGACGCCGAGGCGCAGACCCTGTGGCAGGCGCGGCCCGTCTTCACCCACGCCATGACGACCGCCTCGCGCCAGAGCCGCCCGCTGGAGGACCTCGACCACGTCGCCCGGCTGCGGGCCCGCGCCCAGCACCTGGGCGAGCCGCAGCGGCCCCTGCCGCGGCCCGCCCGGTTCGCGGGCTACCGCCTGCAGCCGGCCGGCGTGGAGTTCTGGGCCAACGGCACCGACCGCCTGCACGAACGGCTGCGCTACGAGCGCACCGGCGCGACCTGGCGCCACAGCCGGCTCCAGCCCTGACCACGCGGCCCGCACCGCCGCGACCACCGTCCCCGCGCACCCCTTCGGGAGAGACCATCACCACGCCCCGCACCCCCCGGACCGCCACCGGCACACCGGTGTTCACCGACCACCACGACCTGCGCGCACGCAACCGGCAGGCCGTGGACCAGTATCTGCGCACCGGCGCCGAAGCCCGGCTGAGCCGCTACACCCTCTACACCGAGGACGGCACCGCCGCCCTCTTCTACACCGACATCGGCCGGCCCATCGTCGTCACGGGCCGCGAGAACCTCAAACGGCACGGCGAACTGTCGCTGCGGGTGCTGCCCGACTGGCAGTGGTACGCCCTGAACGTCTACGAGACCCAGGACCCGTGCGTCATCTGGGCCGAGTGCGAGGGCGAGGGCACCATCCGCTTCCCCGGCTATCCCCAGGGCCGCTACCGCAACCACTTCGTGCACGGCTTCACCCTGCGCGACGGGCAGATCGCCGCCAGCCGCGAATACACCAACCCCATCGAGCACATGAAGTCCCTCGGCATCCCCACCCCGCACATCCGCCGGGACTGGATCCCCTCCTCCTCTTCCTCCTCCTGACACCCGCCGCGGCCCGCCGGCCGGCCCCCCTTTTTCTTTCGGCGGGGGCGGCCGGCGGGCCGCGCCGGTGTGCTCACCACTCGATCAGGGCGAAGCCGGCGGCCATGCCGCCGCCGAAACCGGCCAGCAAGATCAGCTCGCCCGGCTGGAAGGCGCCCGCGCGGGCGGCCTGGTCCACGGTGATGGGGACGGAGGCGGCGCCGGTGTTGCCGTAGCGGTGCAGGGTGCGGTGCATGGTGGCGTGGGGCAGGGCCAGTTCGGTGAAGAGCGCGTCGAGCATGACGCCGTTGGCCTGGTGCGGGACGAAGTGGCCGATGTCGTCGGGGGCGACGCCCGCCTCGTGCAGGAACTGCTTGACCAGGCGCGGCAGATGGTCCGCGACGAAGCGGCGCACCGCGCGGCCGTCCATGGTGAAGTACTGCCGGCCGGCCCGCAGACCCTCCTGGTCCAGGGGCAGCCGGCTGCCGCCGCCGGGCACCTCGATCAGCTGGGAGAACTCGCCGAAGGTGTGCAGGTCCAGGTGGCGGATGCGCGGACCGCTCGCGGCCGGCCCCAAGACCATCGCGCCGGCGCCGTCCCCGAACAGCACGACCGTCCTGCGGTCGGCGCGGTCCAGGATGCGGGAGTAGACGTCGGCGCCGATGACGAGGGCGTGGCCGCCGCGCCGGGCGAGGATGCCCTCGACGGCGGTGAGGGCGAACACCTCGCCGGAGCAGACGGCGTTGACGTCGAAGGCGGCCGCTCCGCTCGCCGCGAGGTGGTGCTGGACGTAGGCGGCGGTGGGCGGCTGGGGCCGGTCCGGGGTGGACGTGGCGACCACGATCACCGACAGCTCGCCCGCGGTGATGCCGGCCGACTGAAGCGCGGCGCGTCCCGCGGCCGCGGCCAGGTCGGAGGTGGCCTGGCCGTCGGCGGCCCAGCGGCGCTCGCGGATCTGCGTCTTGGCGGTGATCCAGGCGTCGTCGACCCCGGCCGCCGCACCGGCCTCGTCGTTGCAGACAACGCGATCCGGCAGACAGGCGCCCGTACCGAGGATCCTGACGTCGGTCATGCGGCTGCCCTCCCCTCGTAGTGGGTCGTCATGGAACCTCATGGGTGAGATGGGACTGGCGGTGCCCGCGCCCGCCGCCCGCCCGGGACGGACGGGCGGCGGCCGCGGACGGCCCGCTAGCGGGTTTCGTAGGCGCGCTTGTGGCCGCTGATCCCGGCCAGCCGGTAGGGGCCGGTGCTCTGCGCGGGGGTGGCGTGGTCGCCGCCGTCGGCGGGCAGCGCCCGCTCGTGCAGCTCCCGGTAGCCGGCGTAGTCGAGCGGGGTGCGCCGCTCGATGGCGGCACGGTGCTCCTTGGTGCGCAGGTGGTCGCGGTAGCCGGCGACGACGCTCCCGGCGAAGAACTCCGCGACGCTGCCCGAGCCGTAGCTGAGGAAGGCGACGGGCCGGCCCTCCAGGTCGTCGGCCTGGTCCAGCAGGGCGGCCAGGCCCAGGTAGAGCGAGGCGGTGTAGCTGTTGCCGATCACCCGGTTGTAGGCGGTGGTCAGCTCCAGGTCGCGGGCGACCCTGGCCGGGTCGGTGTCGTGGCCGGTGGTGTTCAGCAGGTGACGGTGGGCCTTGTAGGCCATCTTCGTGAACGGCTGGTGGTAGCAGAACGCGGCGAACTCCTCCAGCGCGCGGCCGCCCTGCTCGCTGTAGTCCTTCCAGGTGCCCTCGACGGCCTGGAGGTAGGCGTTGACGGACTCCTGGCCGTCGACGAGGGCGGCGTCACGGTAGTTGGGCCGCCAGAAGTCCATCACGTCGGCGGTGAACACCCCCGACGGGTCCTCGATACGCACCAGGGCCGGGTCCACCCCCACCAGCATGGCCACCGCCGCCGCGCCCTGGGTGGCCTCGCCGGGACTGTCCAGCTCGTACTTGGAGACGTCGCTGGCGATCACGAGGACCTGCTGGGCGGGGTCGCGGCGCACCAGGCCGACGGCGAACTGGAGGGCGGCCGTGGCCCCGTAGCAGGCCTGCTTGAGCTCGACGACGCGGGTGGCCGAGGGCAGTCCGAGCAGCGAGTGCACATACACGCCGGCCGCTTTGGCCTGGTCGATCGACGACTCCGTCGCGAAGATCACGGTGCGGATCCGGCTCGCGCCGTGCCGGGCGACGACCGGGGCGGCGGCCGCCGCGCCCAGCGTCACGATGTCCTCGTCGGCGGCGGGCACGCTCATCGACTCCTGGCCGATGCCCAGGTGGTACTTGCCGATGTCGGTGCCGTTGTGCGCGGCGAGCTGTGTGTGGGCGAGAACGAACTCGCCCGTCGAGAACGACAGGTCGTGGATTCCTATGGAGAGGGACATGCCCTAGACACCAACCTTTGCGGTCTTGTTGTCGCGTTCCAGCTGGACGTGCGCGCGCATCAGCTCGCCGGGGTTGGTCTGGGCCGCCAGCAGCGAGAGTTCGCCGCACAGCACCGTCGCCGCCGCGATGACGGCCAGACGGCGCGCGTTGTCCCCGGTGGTGCGCTCGGCCCGGCAGCCGAGCCGGGTCAGGTTCGTCTCCACGAAGGCGAGGCCCTTGCCGTTGCCGACGGTGCCCACGATCAGGTTGGGCAGGGTGCAGGCGAAGTACAGGTCGCCGTCGCGGTCCTCGGCCATGACCACGCCCTGGGATCCCTCGACGATGTTCGCGGCGTCCTGGCCGGTGGCCAGGTAGAAGCCCAGGAGCATGTTCGCGAAGTGCGCGTTGGCCGAGCGGATCCCGCCGGCGAGGAGGGTGCCCAGGAGGTTCTTGCGCAGGTTGAGCTCGGCTATCTTCGCGGCCGTGGTGTGCAGCACGTCCTCGACCACCGCACGCGGCACGAGCAGTTCGGTGACGACGTTCTTGCCGCGGCCCAGGATCCCGTTGACCGCGGTGGCCTTCTTGTCGGTGCAGTAGTTCCCCGAGATCGACCCGTAGGAGATGCCGGGAACGGTCTCCAGCAGATGCCCCAGGAGCGCGTCGGAGGCGAGGGTGGCCATGTTGTGGCCGGAGGCGTCGCCGGTGGAGAACTCGAAACGCAGGAACAGCAGGTTGGCGTTGATCTCGTGGCGGATGCCGATCAGCTCGGCGAACCTGCTGCACCCGCGCACCACGGCGCGCAGTTCGTCGACGCGCGCCTCGATGGTCAGCGCGGCCGTGTACGCGGTCTGCGCGTCGGTGGCCTCCACGAGGACCGAGCGGGTCATCCGCTCGTCGACGAGGGTGGCGACGATGCCCTGCTCGGCGAGCATGGACACCTTCGCGCCGCGGCCCACCGAGGGCCACAGCGGCGACTCGTAGGTGGCCAGCGGCACCTGGGTCTCGGTGGTGGCGACGTTGCCCGAGATGCGCACGGGCCCCACCCACTGCATCGGTACGCCGGCGATCGCGTGTGTGTCGGTCATCGTGTGCTTCCCGTCATCTCGTGGAGGGCGTCGATGGAGGCGGTGGTGGCGGAGGCGGTGGTGGTCGCGGTGGTGGCGGAGCGCCGGGCGAGGCGGGCGGTGTCGATGCCCCGGTCGGCGCAGAAGTCACGCAGGGAGCCCTGGATCAGCACGTCGCAGCGGCCCAGGTCGGCCGGGGTGCGCGCGCCGAGCATGGTCTGCAGCGCCGCCAGCTGGTCCAGCCACGCCGTGATCTGCGTGACGAGCGCGGCCACGCCGCCGTCCAGGAGGGTGCGCAGGAACCCGCCCGACACACCGACGGCGCGGGCGCCGAGCGCGAGGCCGCGGGCGACGTCGAGGGGATGGCGCACCCCGCCGGAGGCGAGCACGGGCAGGCCGGCGCCGGCACTGTCCAGCAGGCAGGCGGCGGTGGACTGGCCCCAGCCGTGCAGGTAGGCGTAGTCGGCCAGCTCCCGGCGCCCGTTCTCGATGCGCGCGAAGTCGGTGCCGCCGCGCCCGGCGACATCGGCCGCGCTCACCCCCAGCTCCTTCAGCAGCAGGACGCTCTGCCGGCTCAGGCCGTTGCCGACCTCCTTGACGATCACGGGGACGCCGACGCCGGCCGCGATCGTCTCGATCTGCCCGGCCCACGCCGAGAACGAGCGGTCGCCCTCGGGCATGGGGGTTTCCTGCGCGGTGTTGACGTGGATCTGAAGGGCGTCGGCCTCCAGCAGGTCGACGGCGCGCCGGGCGCCGTCGAGCGAGGTCGTGGCGTTGATGTTGGCCATGACGAACCCGTCGGGGTTGTGCGTGCGCAGCACCCGGAAGGTGTCGGCGCAGGAAGAATCCTTGAGGTAGGCGTTCATGGAACCCGACGCGATGGCCACGCCGCTCTCGCGGGCGGCGGCGGCCAGATCCCGGTTGATGGCACCGGTTTTGGCGCTGCCGCCGGTCATGGCGTTGATGTAGAGCGGGGCCTGCCACCGGATGCCGCCGAAGGACGTGGCCGCCGAGACGTCCGGCCGGTCGATGCCCGCCAGGGCGTGGTGGACGAACGCCACCTCGTCGAACTGGTTGAGGCCACTGTGCGCACGGTGCTGCTCCATGGCCAGGCGGACATGGTCGTCCTTGCGTTGAGCGCTGCTCATTCCTCGTTCCTTTCCGGGGGGCGGGCGACGGACAGGGGCTGTACGCCCGCCGCGGCCCACCGCTGCCGTACCTGCGCGATGTCGTGCTCGGCCGCGGCGTCCAGCAGCGCGATGCCGCAGTCGCCGCCGCCCGCCCCCGACGGCTTGGCCGCACCGCCGACGGCCTCGGCCGCCGCGCACAGCGCCGTCAGCTCGGGGGTGAAGATGCCCAGGCGGGCCTCGCCGTCCAGGCGGGCCAACTCCTCGCGGGCGCACCGGATCTGGTGCAGCAGCTCCCCCTCGTCACCGCGTTCGAGCGCGTCGGTCGCGGCGTCGACGAAGCCGGTGCTGGTCCTGACGAACGCCTGGTGCGAGGCGCTGCCCCGCCAGGTGCGCCGGTGCAGGCCGGCGACGAGCGAGGCGGTGGACGCAGGCCGCCCGGTCCAGCCGACCTCCAGGCGCAGGGCGCGCGGCGGCGGCAGCGCACGCACCGCGAACCCCGGCCACGGCGCGCGCAGCGCGTGGCCGACGCCTTCGCGCCGCGCCAGATCGAGCACGAAGTCACGGTCGGGGGCCCGGTAGGCGACCCAGCCGCCCCAGGTGCTGGCGGCGAGGTCACCGCCGGAGGCACGCGGGTCGATCCGGGCGGTGGCGAGCAGCGCCAGCCGAAACCGGCTCGCCGCCTCCAGCTCCAGGCCGTGGTGGGCGGCCAGGGCCGCCACGCTCGCCACGGTCACCGCGCCGCTGGAACCCAGACCGAACTTCGTGCCCTTCTCGTGCAGTTCGCTGCGAACCGAGACACTCACCCGCGGTGCGGGCCGGCCCTGTTCGGCCAGCAGGCCGGCCACGGTCTCGATCGCCGACACCACGTGGGCCGCCGCGCGGCGCACCCGCGGCTCGTCCTGCCCGGGGCACACCTCGAGCCGGTCGCCCTGCCACCGCCAGCGCATCGGCCCCGCGGCGAGGTCGGAGGCGATCACGACCCCGGGCCCGTCCGCGGCCGCGACGGTGACCGTGACCGACCGGCCCACCGCCGTCACGATCGCCGGGACACCGGGCTCCACCACCGCGTACTCGCCCGCGACGAACAGCTTGCCCGGAGCGCGCCGTACGGCCGTGCGCCCGCCGCTCATCGCCCGTCCGCGTGCAGCAGACGCACACCCGGCCCCGGCCGGGCGATGTGCACCGCGCCGCCCGGGGCGGCGCCGCGCACGGTGGCGGCCACCCGCTCCGCGTCCGCGCGCCGGCACAGCACCTTGACGTTCGGCCCGGCGTCCATGGTCGCGTAGGCCGCCACCCCCTCGCGGCGCAGCTGGAGCACACCGTCCAGCACCGTCAGCGTGGCCGGCGCCAGGTAGCGCACCGCGGGGCGCGCCGCCAGCATCGTGGCGTGCATGCCGAGCGCGTTGCGCTCCGCGATCTCGCCGACCGTGTCGAGGTCGGCGCGCAGCAGCGCGGCCCGCATGGCGAGGAGGTCGTCCTTGCTGGAGGCCGCCCACGGACCGTACAGCGGCGAGGTGGCGACGGTACGGCGCATGGCCTCGCGGCTGGAGAGCGCCTTGGGCCCGGCGTCGACCACGGCGATGACCAGCGCGGGATCGAGCTGCCCGGCGGCCACCGGCTCGGCGTAGGAGCCGAGATCCGCGCCGGCGCCGGCGCCGGGGCCCGCGTGCCAGACGGCGAAGCCGGCGAAGACCGACCGCGACGCCGAGCCCGATCCGCGCCGGGCCAGCCTCGACAGGGCGGTGGCGTCCGGGCGCAGCCCGTAGGCGGCCGCCGCGGCCGCCGCCAGGGCGGCGAACCCGCTGGCGGAGGACGCCAGGCCGGCCCCGGTGGGGACGGTGTTCTCGGAGTCGACGACCGCCCGCACGGACAGCCCCGCCCGGTCACGGACCAGGTCGAGGAAGGCGACGATGCGGCGCAGCGCCTCTCCCGTCGCGGGCACGCCGCCCAGCCTCACCTCGTCGCGCCGCGCCGTGGCGTCGAGTCGGACCCGCGTGGTCGTGGGGAAGATGTCCAGGGTCATCGACAGGCTGTCGGTGCGCGGCAGGACGAGTTCCTCGTCGCGCTTGCCCCAGTACTTGACCAGCGCGATGTTCGGATGCGCGACGGCGGCGGCCTCCGCCGCGCCCTCGCGCCGGGACGGCCGCACCCGGAGGGTGTGCTGCTCAGACATGGTCGGCGAGCCTCCTCAGCGGGACGACCCACGTCTGCGCGGCGCCGGCCTCGTGCAGTCGCACGGTCACGTTCCTGGTGTGCTCGGGCCGGGTCAGCGCGATCATGCAGCCGCCCAGCCCGCCGCCGGTGATCTTCGCCCCGAGGCTGCCCGCGTCCAGCGCGGCCTCGACCATGGTGTCGATCAGGTCGGTGCTGAGCCCGGCGGTGCGCAGCAGCTGGTGATAGCCGCTCAGCTGCGCGCCGACGTCGCCCGCCCGGCCCTCGGCGAGGGCCGCGACGGCCGCCTCGACGAGCTCGTCCGCGCGGCGCAGGAAACGCTCCTTGGTGCCCTCGCGCCGAAACCCCTCGCGCAGCAGCTCGACCGCCTCCCTGGTGCTGCCCGAGGTGCCGCTGTCGGCGACGACGAGCAACGTGTCGCAGCCGACCTCCAGTTCGCCGGCCCGCCCGGCCTGGAAACGCAGCGGCGCCGTCGCGCCGACGGCGCAGGCGTCGATGCCGCTGGCCCGGCCGTGCGCCATGTTCTCGGCCGTCTGCACCAGGTCGAACGTGGCGGCCTCGCTCAGTTCACGGTCGAAGAGATTGGCCAGGGCCAGCACGATCGCCCGCGAGGTGGCGGCACTGGAGCCGAGCCCGCGGCCGGGCGGGACGGCGCCGTCGACGATCACGTCCAGACGCGGACCGTCGGGCACGCCCATCTGCGCCCGGAACGCGGCGGCCAGCTGCCGCAGCCCGTCGGAGGCCTGCGTCACCATCGCCCGCGACACCGAACCGGTCATGGCGAAGGACAAGTCGCCCTGCGCGCCGGCGTCCGCGCCGTCCGCGGTGTCGGCGGACCATCCCGCGCTCGCCGTGGCCGACAGCTGCGGGATCGGCACGGCGAGCGCCGCGGTTCCGTACACGACCGCGTGCTCCCCCAGCAAAATGGCCTTGGCGTGAGCGCGACCGATGCCGACGGAGCGAGCCCGGTGGTGTGCCGAAACCCCCGCCACAGAGGTCGGTA
This sequence comes from Streptomyces sp. NBC_00637, assembly GCF_045161545.1. Classification (NCBI taxonomy): domain Bacteria; kingdom Bacillati; phylum Actinomycetota; class Actinomycetes; order Kitasatosporales; family Streptomycetaceae; genus Streptomyces; species Streptomyces sp. NBC_00637. Next base: position 8,493,549 of record NZ_CP109046.1, read on the forward strand.
GAGTCAACGCACTCAGCTCCCCTTCTCGTTACCTGCAGTGAGATCGAACTATCCGTTTTCCGCCGGTTGTTCCTCGGCGCCCGTCACCGCACCGCAGCGCAGGGCGGCGCGGTACTGCGAAGGGGGCGGCGCGCAATCCCGGCCGGCCGGGACAGGGGGACGCCGGCGCGCCGGCCGCCGCCGCGGCGGCGGCCGGAGGGGAAGCCCCGCTCTCGGGCGGCGCCGGGCACGCGGGCACAGCCGCGCCGTGCACCGGCGGTTCGCACTGAGGGGGGACGAGCGGGGACGCGGCACCCGCCTGCCTGACCCGAAGAAGTTTTCGGGCAGGGAAAATGTGCATCGATAGTGACACGGGGGTGCCCTCACGCCAAGGACACCTCGAAGTGACCTGGCTCACTCGACACAGGGGTGGGGTGTCCATGCAACAGCCTCTCGCCCGCCGCGCGTTCGGCCCGCGGGCATGGTCGCCCGGCACCAGGACGCGCGGGCACACGCGCCCGGCGCCGCCGGTGCCGGTCAGCGGGGGAGCCCTGAAGGACGCGGAGAACGCCGCAGGGCGATCTGCGTGAGCTCGTCGATGTCGAACGCCGAGCGGCAGTTCGGCGCGCCGTAGCGGGTGATCTTCCCGCGGCTCACCCACTTGCGGATGGTCGCCTCGGACACCCCGACGGCCAGCGCCGCCACATTCGTGGGCACGAGCCGGTGACGTGGCGGCTTCGTCATGCGCCGGCCCCCGCCCGCCGCTGCTCCAGCAGATGCCGCAGAGCCAGCCACTCGCCCATGTCCCACCCATGGCCCAGGGAGCACTCCAGACGCCCGGCGCGCACCCGCTCCCCGCCGTTCAGCGAGGTGCTGATCGTCCCGGCACAGTGCTCCACCACACACGTGCGGATCGCCGTACGCAGCTCACCGGCCCCCGGGTCGATCGTGCCGCGCAACTCGGCGGCCAGACCCTCCACCTCGTCCGCGAACTCGGCGGCACACGGCTGCGCCACGAGCCAGGGCAGATGCCCGGCCAAAAACCGGGCCAACTGGACGACGGAGCGGCCCGGAACGGCGACCCGGTGATGCGCGGCGACATACTCCGACCAGGACTGCAAGGCGTTCAGCAGGCGGTAACGGGCGTCGAGCACCGAGAAGTTCAGATGATCCCGGGCACGACTGCCCGACACTTTCGTGGGGTTGCTGCGCCGGGGCGTCGGCGACGCGTGGTGCAGGCACTCCTGGTGAAGAGCGGGAAGCGCGCGCAGGTCGCGCTCGGCCTGAGCGACGCAGCCGGCACACAGGACGCAGCCGTCGGCCGCGCGGCATTCGCGGGCATGGACTCGGGGGCACGGCTGTGCCGTCATCGACATCCTCCTTCGTGAGGTGACTCGGCCCGTACCGCCGCACGGCTCGAGACAGTGGCTGTGAACAGTTCGAGTCAGGAATCCCCTGACGAAGGGTTCGGATCCGGCCTGCCGGCCGGCGGCCCCGTCTGTTCGGCGAAGGCGGCCGCCCTGGGGGCCTTTCGCACCCGTCGAACGTAGCGACGGGTGCTGGAGAGCCGATACAGCCGCGTTCGCGCCGTGCCGGGGCCCCGCGCGCGCACAGCCCTTCGAGCCGCGTTCCACCCGGATCCGAGCGCCTGGCGCGAACATGGCGCGGGAAGGACACCCCCCCCGGCACGGCACGCACTCCGGGCGCCGGGCGCGCAGCCGCTCTCCGCGGGCCCGCCCTCCCGCTGCATCACCCGGCATCCCACCCGGCGCCGGCCCGCTCACCGCGAGGACCGCGACGCCATGGCGGCGGCCGTCCCGGCCGGGCCCGGACCGCGCCCTGCGCCGGGCGAACCGGACACCGTTGCCACCCACCACGCGGCCGGCGGCCCGGCCCCGAGCCCGAAGGCAGGCGCATGACCTCCTTGCCCGCATCCCCGCCGGCGGCGGCCACCGCCGCCCATCTCGACGCCGGGCTGCTGTCACCGGTCCGTGCGGGCACCCCCGTCGAGGCCGCCGTGGGCGACCACGCCTGGCTCCAGGCGATGCTCGACGCGGAGGCGGCCCTGGCCCGCGCCCAGGCCCGCTGCGGCACCGTGCCCGCGTTCGCCGCCGACGCCATCACCGCCGCCGCCCGCGCCGACCTGCTCGACGTGCGCGAACTGGCGCTGGCCGCGCGGGAGACCGCGAACCCGGTCGTGGGCCTGGTCACGGCGCTGACCGCGGTCGTCGCACGGCAGTCGGCGCAGGCCGCCGAATACGTGCACCGCGGCTCGACCAGCCAGGACGTCCTGGACACCGGCGCGATGCTGGTGGCCGCGCGGGCGCTGCGCCTGATCGTCGCGGACCTGCGGACCGTGGCCGCCGCGCTGGCCGGCCTCGCGGCCGCGCACCGCGACACCGTGATGGCGGGCCGCACCCTCGCCCTGCACGCGGTGCCCACCACCTTCGGCCTCAAGGCGGCCGGCTGGCGCCAGCTCGTCCTGGACTGCGTCGACCGTCTCGAACGGGTCGCCCACGGCGGACTTCCGGTGGCGCTCGGCGGCGCGGCCGGCACCCTCGCCGGCTACCTCCAGTACGCGGGGCCGGACACCGACCCCGCCGCCCTGCTCGACGACCTGGGCGCCGCCTTCGCCGCCGAGACGGGCCTGGCCGCACCCCGGCTGCCCTGGCACGCCCTGCGCACCCCCGTCGCCGACCTGGGCGCCGCACTCGCCCACACGGCCGGCGCCCTCGGCAAGATCGCCGCGGACGTGCTGGTCCTCACCCGCACCGAGGTCGGCGAAGTCGCCGAGCCCGCGGCCGCCGGACGCGGCGCCTCCTCGGCCATGCCGCACAAACGCAACCCCGTACTCGCCACCCTGATCCGCTCCGCGGCCCTCCAGGTGCCCGCGCTGAGCACCGTGCTGACGCAGTGCCTGCCCGCCGAGGACGAACGCTCGGCAGGGGTGTGGCACGCCGAGTGGCAGCCCCTGCGCGAAGCCCTGCGGCTCACCGGCGGCGCCGCCCACACGGCCGTGGAACTCACCCGGGGACTCACCGTCCACCCCGAGCGGATGCGCGCCAACCTCCAGGCCACCGGCGGACAGCTCGTCTCCGAACGCGTCTCGGCCGTCCTGGCCCCGCGCCTGGGCAGGACGGCCGCCAAGGAACTCCTGACGCAGGCCTCGCTGCTCGCCTCCCGCACCGGCCGGCCGCTGGCCGACGTACTGGCCGAACTCCCGCGCCTGGCCGGCGTGCTGAGCCGCGAGGAGGCGCACGCGCTGCTCGACCCCGCCCACTACACCGGCGCCGCCGGCCCGCTGGTGGACCGGGCCCTCACCGCACCCGGCCCCCCGCCCACCCCCACCGACCACGCCTAGACACCCCACCCCCACCGACCGCGACTGGACACCCCCGCCCGCGCGGACCGCGACTGGACACCCCCGCCCCACCTGACCCGGCCGGGCCCGGCCCGCGCGGCGGGCCGGGGGAGCGGGGGAGCCGGGGGAGCGGGGTGAGCTGCGCCGGCACCGGCAACCGGCAACCGGTAACCGGCAACCGGTAACCGGCCGCCGGACCCCGCACGGGGCGGGCGGCAGGACCGGCATCACCCGGCCCTCCCCCCCGCCCCGTCACACTGCCGCCTCACCCGGCGCCCCACCCGGCGCCGCCCCCACCCGCGCCTCACCCGGTGCCGCCTCCGGCGCGGACGGCGGCACACCACCACCCGCATCCGGGCCGCAGCCGCGAAACACCGCCCGCCCGCCGGGTCCCGCCCGCCACCTGCCGTGGGCTGGGCGGGACTTCCCGGACTCGGCCTAGCGTCCTTCGGCGCTCTTGCCGTGCAGGATCCGGGACATCGCCTGCGCCAGCACGTCCGCCGGGTTCTCGGCCGCGCCCATGGACCGCCACGCCACGTGGTTGTCGGGGCGTACCAGGATGGCGCCGTCGTCCGCGATCTCGCGTACGGCCGCCCAGTCGCCGTCGGGGTCCGTGTAGGGCGCGCCGGCCCCGATCCGGGCCACGGTGAGGGGGACGGAGAACTTCTCGGCGACCTCCCGGGCCGCCGCGTCCCAGGCCGTGTCCGCGGGGCCGGTGATCAGGACGAAAGCACCCTGGGGTCCGGCCAGGTCGTGGGTGGACACGCGCCGCCCGTCGCGTGTCGTCCACGCGTGCGGCAGCCGGTGCCCGGGGCGGGTGGTGGGACGGTAGTCGCCGCCCATGGGCGAGCGGGGCGGCGCCTGGCTCCCGTCGGGCACGAGCGCGCCGTCCTCGTAGGCGAAGCCGATCTCCAGGTCGTGCGCCTGGCACTCGGCGCGGTGGGTGCCGAAGAACTCCGCCGCCCTGGCGCGGGTGACCGCGCCGACGGGGGAGGGGGCGAAGTAGGCGGTGAACGCGGACGCGCGGCGCTGCGGCGGGACGTGCGGGCCCAGGCCGAGCGCGGCCTCGGTCATGACCCGGTGGTGGAACCAGGTGGCCAGGCCCCACTCGACGTTGTGTCTGCCAAGCGCGCGCCGCTCCGTCTCGTAGGTGTCGAGCAGGCTGTCGTCGGCGCGGCCGCCGAGTACCGCGGCCAGTTTCCAGGCGAGGTTGTGCACGTCCTGGATGCCGCCGTTCAGACCGAGCCCGGTGGTGGGCGGCTGGCGGTGGGCGGCGTCGCCGACGATGAGGACGCGGCCGGCCCGGTAGCGGTCGGCGAGGACTCCCTCGACCGTCCAGTGCGACACCTTGTGCACCGTCAGATCGAGGCCGGGCAGGCCCAGGACCGCACGCATCCGGTCGGCGATCGCCGCCTCGTCGGCGCGGTCCACGTCGCCCAGGCTGAAGGTCAGCCCCCACTCCTCGCAGTGCCGGCCCCAGGTCGGCCCCATCTCCAGCAGGGCGCTGTTGAGGTCGGGGCGGTCGGGGTTGACGAACCAGGTGATGAGGGAACCCTCGTGCCACCACTGCGACAGGTCCGCCGAGAAGTAGGCGGTGGTGACGTCGGCCATGTCGAACACGCCCTGCATCCGCACGCCGAGCGCGGGGCCGAGCGTGCGGCCGCCGTCGGCGGCGATGACGTACCGCGCGCGGACCCGGGTGACCTCGCCGCTCTCCCGGTCGCGGATCTCGGCGACGACGTGCTCGCCCTCCTCGGTGAAACGGATCAGTTCGCGGGAGAAGAGCACACGGCCGGGATTGCGCTCCTCGGCCTGCCGGCGCAGGATCGGCTCCAGCCGCAGCTGGGGCAGCTTGACGGGCAGTACGGGGCCGTCCGCCGCGTAGCGCGCGGTCAGCTCCCCGCCGCCGAACGCGTCCATCTCGTGGATCACCCGCGCGTCCAAGGGCCCGTCGCCGGTGAGCGTGGTCTGCCAGCGCACCCGGCCGAACTGCCCGGTGGTCGAGGCGTGTTCGACGACGGCGTCGTAGACGCCGTGCTGGCGGAAGATCTCCATCGTGCGCTGGTTGACGTAATGCGCCTTCGGCAGAAGCGACGTGTCCGCGTGCCGTTCCACGAGCAGGTGCCCCACACCGTGGTCCGAGAGGAAGACGGAGGCGGACAGGCCGCAGCCACCGCCGCCCACGATCAGGACCGGAACCTCGGTCTCCTCCATATTCGGCCTTCCATCAGGTGAGGGCCCCGTGCGGGGCGTCGGACGATCACGAACGACCGCGGCCGGCGGCGGACGGAACGCGACATCGGCTCGGCCGGGAAGCCGTTCGGGCATGCGGCGGTGACCCCGCCGCGACGACATCCGATGCGTGCGGCGCCGCGGCCCCCATCGTCGGCCTGCCTGATTGGCCCGCACTATCTCCCGGCTTGGTGCCGGGTTGGCGCCGCCGCACCAACACCGACGCCCGCCCGCACGGCGCCACCGGCACACGACCCGCCACCCCCCCCGAAGCCCGTACCGCCACCCCCCGAAGCCCGTACCGCCGTATCCGTGAGCCAGCACGCCGTAGTGCCCCGCCCGGCGCGGGGCGACAGCCCTCTCCTCGGCCACCGGCCGCCCTGGTCGCCGCGCGCTCCTTCGTGGCCGGCTGGCGCCCGCACCGCACGGCCGCCCCCGGTTGCCAAGCAGGCGCCAAGTCGCAGAACAGCGCCAGCCAAGTCCCGTCACCGACTCTTGGCCGCAATCCGAAACGCGTCCTGCCGTGGCCCCGGCGGGGGAGCCGCAACGACATGTCAAAGGAGCACGGCATGAGACCACTGAATGCACCGCGTCCGGCCCCGTTGCCGTGGCCGGCCGGCGTCGATCCCGATCACGTGCACCAAGCCGTATCGCGACTGCGGGACCACGTCATCGACAGGGTCGACGCCGACGGCTCGATACGCGGCGAATGCCACAGCCGCGTCCTGGAATCGGCGCTCGCGCTCACCTTGATGGCACGCATCGGCGCGGCCCCGCCCGCCCGGGACCGCGTGCTCGCCTTCCTGCAGGCGCGCCTGGACTCCCCGCAGGAATTCGACCGTGTCCTGGCCACGCTCGCCGTCTCCACCGCGGTCCACCGGGCCCCCGACGGCGACACCGACCTCATCGCGAAACTGACCGACGCTGTGCTCGGCAGCGCACCGGAGTTCATCTCCGCCCGCCGCCGCAAAATGCTGTACGCCGTGCTGTCGGTCCTCGGATGCCCCCTGCCCTCCGATGTCGCGCCCGCGCCGGACGAGGCGGCGCCCACCGACCCCACGCACTCCTGGAACGTCGTCCAGCAGGCCGCCGTCACGCTGATCCTCGCCAACGCCGCCAAGGTGCACAACCCGGCGACCGCAGCCGCCCTGACCACGCTGACCGCCACGGACCCGGCGACCACGGTGTGGGAGGGCTACGTGCTGATGCACCTGCTGACCCTGCACGCGCTGGCCGGTGTCCCCGGGCAGGAGGCGACCGTGCGCGGCGGACTGGACAGCGTGCTGCGCCACCAGCGCGACGACGGCGGCTTCCCGTTCATCGCGGAGATGCACCACTGGTGCACCGCGACCGCCGGCATCGGCCTCGCCGCCACCGGCGCCCCGCCGGAGCTGCTGCGCCGGATGGCGGCCGCCCTCGTCCACCACCAGGGCGGCGCCCCGCTGCCCTCCCTGTCCCGCGGCGCCGCCCTCACCGGCGGCTGGTCGATGTCCCCCGGCGTGGCGCTGAACGACGTCGACTGCACCTCGTGCGCCCTGGAGTTCATCCAGGAGACCGCCCCGGTCCGCTTCCACGGCGCCGTGCGCAGCGGGGTGGACGCGCTGCTCGCCGTGCAGGGCGAGGACGGCGGCTTCCCCACCTACGTGGCCGGCGCCCGCGGCGAGCCGTGCATGACGGCCGCGGCGGTCAACGCGCTCGCCCCGCACACCGACACCGTGGCCGCACGGCAGCGGGCCCTGGACTTCCTCGCCGAGAACCAGCTGCCCGACGGCGGGTTCGAGCCCGGGTGGAGCCGCAGCCGCCTGCACACGATCTTCCGCGCGCGCCTCGCCGTGGGCACCGCGGACGCGGACGACCGCCGCATGGCCGAAGTGGCCCGCCGCATGGAGCAGTCGGTGCGGGCCACGCAGAACGCCGACGGCGGCTGGGGCATGCAGCCCGGCGACGCCAGCGACGCCATCAGCACCGCCTACGGGCTGATCACACTGTGCGGCGGCGACGAAGCCCGGCCCGTCGGACGCGCCCTGTCCTGGCTGCTCGACCACCAGGACGCGGACGGCGGATACAGCGGGCCGCCGGACATGGTCGGTCCCCGCCCCTTCCCGTACTACGTCTCCGTCCTGACCCAGGCTCCCGTGCTGCTCGCCTTCGGCCACGTCCGCTCCCGGGTCCCGGGCGCGGCGCCGCTTCCCCAGGAAGCGGCGTGAGCGGGCGTCCACGGCACGGCGAGCAGGCCGGGGACGGGACCGAGCGGCCGTGCCGGCCCGGCCGGGACGACCGGCAACTATGTAGGTGCAGCAGCGTCAGGAAGCGCTCGAGGCATGGAGGAAGCAATGTCCAAAGCCACTGAAGTCGACCGTGTGTATGCGGCTGTGGAGAAGGCGGCAGCCCTGGCCGGCACCGTATGCGCGGGTGACAAGGTGCGACCGGTCCTGACCGGGCATCAGGACCTGCTGGACGAGGCCGTGATCGTCTTCTCCATGACCGCCAGCGGCAGTCATTCCGGCGGTCTCGACCTCAGCATGACCGTCCCCGCCGATCACGTCGACCCGTACTCCTTCGCGCTGTCCGAAGGCCTGATCGAGCCCACGGACCACCCCGTCGGCTCCGTCATCTCCGACTTCCAGGAGCGCTTCCCCGTCGGCATGTACGGCATCGACGTCGATGTCGCCGGCGGCTTCAAGAAGGCCTACGCGGCCTTCCCCTCCAACGACGTGCATGACCTGGAGAAGCTCTTCGACCTGCCGTCCATGCCGCGTGCGGCGGCGGAGAACGCCGAGCTGTTCGCCCGCTACGGCCTGGACCGGGTCACGGGAGTCTCCGTCGACTACAAGCGCCACGAGCTGAACCTCTACTGCGACCGCGCCACCACGGCCCCTCTGGAGTCGGACTACATCCAGTCGATGCTGCGGGAGATGGGACTGAAGGAAGCCGGCGAGCAGGGGGTGGAGTTCGCGAAGAAGTCGTTCGCCATCTACCCGACCCTCAACTGGGACTCCTCGAAGATCGTGCGGATCTGCTTCGCCGTGATCACCACCGACCCCGAGACGACCCCCACCAAGTCGGAGCCCGAGCTCGGCCAGATGGCGCAGTACGCCAACACCGCCCCGTACGCCTACGTCGGCGAGCGGCGCGCGCTCGTCTACGGACTCGCCCTGTCGCCGGAGAAGGAGTACTACAAGCTCGGCGCCTACTACCAGATCAGCGACTACCAGCGAAAGCTGGTGAAGGCGTTCGACAACCTCCCGGAGTAGCTTCGCCCGCACCCTTCATGACGGCCCGTCAGCCATCGGTCGGCGGGCCTGCGGCGAGCCCGGATCCCCGCCGCCGGCGGGCCGCTCACGCGGGCCCTTCCGGCTGGGCGAGGCCGGCGAGGTGGGCGGTGCGGCCCCAGTGCGCGAGCCGCAGACGGCGCCCGTCGCCCCGCCAGTGCGTGACGGAGGCGTGGCGCACCGGCGGCAGAGCGTGCGGGACCGGCGCGCCGAGACCGGCCGGCACATGGCGCGGGGCGATGACGATCGCGTCGTGCGCGACGAGCAGCACGCGCCGGCCGGCTCGGAGGTGAAGTCCCGTACGCGCAGGGCGACGTCGGCGAGCGCCTCGCCGCCCGGCGGACGGTACGACCACTCGCCCAGCAGCGCCCGGCGCGCGGCCTCGCCCGGCGCGCGGCCTCGCCCGGCGCGCGGCCTCGCCCGGCGCGCGGCCTCGGCCGGCGCCCGGGCCGCCAGCGCGGCCGGCGGGTGCAGCTCGAAGACGCCCGTCTCACGGTCGCGCAGCCGCTCGTCGACCAGCACCGGCACGTCCGGCGCCGCCGCGGCCATCGCCTGCCAGGTCTGCCGGGCCCGCACGTAGGGGGAGCAGACCACCAGGTCCGGCCCGGCGCCGCGGGTGTGGCCGGCGAGCCAGCCGGCCAGCGTACGAGCCTGGGCCCGCCCCAGCGCGGACAGCGGGACGTCGCTGTCGCGTCCCGTGACCGGCAGAGCGGCCGAGCCGGTCCGCCCGGCCTCGGCGAAGGCGACGCTGGCGGTGCTCTGCCCGTGCCGCACCGCCCACAGCGCTGCCGGCGCGGACGCCGGCAGCAGGGCCTGCCCGGGCCCGTCGGCCCGGCCCGGCACGGCTGTCCCGGACTCGTCCGGCGCATCGCTGCGCGATGCGGACATGTGCGCTCCCGTCGTCGGCACCCACCCCTGATCACGACCCGGCCGCAGCCGTCGCGACGCACCGCCGCCGCAGCGACGGCTTCCGGCGGCGGACGATTCCCTCCGCGGCCCCTCGAGCGGTTCGGCCGCAGGCACCGGCGGCAGGCACCGGCGGCCGGGGGAGACCCGACCCCTTCTCCCCGGCCGGCGCGGCGTGTCGCACGCCGCGCCCACGGCGCACCGGCGCGGCGCCCAGGTCCGCCGCTCACCTGGGCGCCGCGGTCCGGCGCGCCGTCCGCCGCTCCCCTGCGGGCACATCCGCTCGCCGACGAAGCGCGGGGGAGAGGCAAGCGGCCGCCAGGGCCGGCGGGGACCGGCGGGCCGTGAGGCGCCTCCCGCAGGTGCGCGCGCACGCCTCGCCCTGTCCGGAGCGGGCCGGGGTGGCCGTCGCCACCGCGGCCGTGGCCTCGCCGGCAGCACCGGCCCGGCTCCGCCGACAGCGCCCGGCCCGGTCCCCGCAGGCGGGGCGTCACGGGGCCGGGCGCGGGGGCGGTGGCGTCACGGCGTCCCGTGGCGGCCGCCGGCGGCGGCCGGGGTCAGCGACGGCCGGGCGTTGAGCTCGGCCACCTCGCTGTCGGCCATCTTGCGGTAGAACTCCATGATCTGGGCGAGCATGCCGCGGTCCAGCATCGCGGGCCCGGCGGCGCGCTCCATCGCGCGGCCCGCGTGGACCACGTTCGCGGTCGCCTCCAGGCGGGCGCTCTCGTACGCGGCGAGCCCCGCCGGCACGTCGTCGCCCGCCCGCGCCAGTTCGTGGGCGAGGACCCGCGCGTCGAGGATGGCCTGGGAGGCGCCGTTGGCCCCGGCGGGATACATCGGGTGGGCGGCGTCGCCGAGCAGCGTCACCCGGCCGCGGCCCCAGGAGGTCAGCGGTTCGCGGTCGACCATGGGGTATTCGAGGATGTGCTCGCTGCGCTTGAGCAGTTCACGGACATCGAGCATGCCCAGCGACCAGCCCTCGTAGTGGGACAGCGCCTCCTCCAGCCGGCCCGCGCGGTGGTCGTCGACCGTGTTCACGGCACCGTCCTCGGGCAGGGGACCGGGCTCGGCGACCCGCACCAGGCACACCCAGTTGACCCGGTCGCGGCCGATCGGGTACGCGACCAGCGAGGCGGTGCCGTCGCTGGCGACCACCATGGACCGGCCGGTCAGGAAGGGCTCCTCCATCACCGTGACGCCCCGCCACATCCGCTGGCCCGACCAGGACAGCGGCCCCTCCTTCGGGTGGAGCCGGGTGCGCACCGTCGAGTGCAGTCCGTCCGCCCCGATCAGCGCGGCGCCCTCGAACGTCTCGTCGGTGTCCCTGGCCCGGTCCCGCACACGGACGCGGACGCCGTCGGGGTGCTCGGTGAAGTCCAGCAGCCGCAGGCCGGTGCGCACGGCGTCGGGGCCGAGCCGTTCGCGGACCCGCTCGAGCAGCAGCTGCTGCAACTCACCGCGGTGGATGGAGTACTGCGGCCAGTGGTAGCCCACGGACTTCCCCCGAGGCTCGGTGAAGAGCCGCTCGCCCGCGCTGTCGCAGAACACGTGCTCGGCCGTGGCCACGCCGAGGGCGGCGAGGTCGTCGCCGAGGCCGAGTTCGATCAGCTCGCGGACCCCGTGCGGCAGCAGGTTCATCCCGACGCCGAGCGGGCGGATGTCGCGGGAGCTCTCCAGCACGACCGCGTCGATGCCCGCGGCGTGCAGGCTCAGCGCCGCCGTCAGTCCGCCGATCCCGGCGCCGGCTATGAGAACAGGCGCCTTGGTCATGTCGTTCATTTCGCCCCCAGGGGTCGGGAATGGCTCAGGCCGGATCCGGCGACGGCACGGGCCTCCCGGGCACGCGGGGATTCTTCGGTGTCCCGCCATGCTCCGGGAGGCCCTGCTCGCAGCCCTGTTACGTGCGGATCACCGCACGCTCTGCGCGTGGCTGAACAGGTTGTGCGGGTCGTACTTGTCCTTGATCTGCATCAGTCGGGGATAGTTCTCGGCGTAGTAGGACCTCTCCCAGTTCGGGTCGCGCGGGTCGTAGAAGTTCAGATAGGTCTCGCCGTTGGAATAGGGGTCGATCACCTCGAAGCCGGTGTCGGCGAACCGTTCCGCGGAGGCCACGCTCTCCTCGGGAACGGGCCCCGTGTAGTTCGCGGCGAGGAAGGCGATCGAGAAGATGGTGTCGCGGTGCACGAACGCGGTGGCGTCGCGCGGCACGGTGTTGGCCTTGCCGCCCATGGTGACGAGCTGCAACTGGCGCATCTGCCCGGGATGCCGTTCGTTGTCGAAGACCGAGAGCACCTTCGACCATCCCTCGTGCGGCAGCGGCTCGCTGAACAGGCGGCTGCGCCAGATCCCGTACTCCATCCTGGGGACCAGGCCGCCGGGCACCGTGCCCGTGCGGTGGCACTCGTCGACCGTCTTGTCGTCGCACTGGTAGAAGCCCATCATGACCTGCTGATACGGCGCCTTGAGCGGCTTGCGCGACGCCGGGGGGCGGCCGACCAGGGAGATGAGCCGCTCGACCTCGCCGGCCAGGATGCCGCTGGTGTCCACGGAGCCCATGAAGACGGACACCACCGGCACCTTGCCGGGCGCTGCGTCCATGAGCGTGATGAGCAGCGCGCTGCCGATCGCCCACGGCGCGTCGGCCTGCCACTTCGACCAGCCGTCGAACAGCTCCAGCGCCTGGTCGTAGGGCCACAGCAGGGTGCAGGTGTCGAGGTCGGTGAGAGGTTCCGGAGTGATCGTGTACGAGGTCACGACACCGAAGTTGCCGCCGCCGCCACCGCGTACGGCCCAGTAGAGGTCGCTGTGCTCGTGCGGCGAGGCGGTGACGACCCTGCCGTCGGCGAGCACCACCTGTGCCTTGGTCACACTGTCCGTGGCCATGCCCATGGCCCGGGTGAACGGGCCCGCGCCGCCGCCCTGGAGGAATCCGCCGGCCGCGACGGTCGGACAGTAGCCGTCGGCGATCGTCAGCCCGGCCCGGCCGAGCCGGTCGGTGATGTCGACGAGTTGCGCCCCGGGGCCGAGCCTCGCGGACTCGGGGCCGAGGGAGATGCCGTTCATCTTGGACACGTCGATGACGAGAGCGTCCGGCTTCGTGGAGTAGCCGCCCGCGCAGTTGCCGCCGCTGCGCACGGCGATGGGCACGCCGTGATGCTCGGCGAAACCGAGGCACAGCGCCACGTCGGCGGGCGAGGTGCAGTAGGCGATCGCCTGGGGGTGGATGTCGTCGAACTGGGCGAGGTACAGCTGCTTGGCGGTCGGATAGGCCGCGTTCGACGGCAGTACCAGCCGCCCCCGCAGGTGGTGGCGCAGCCGGTGCCACTTGCTCCCGGGCGAGGAGCGGGCGAACGCGGGGCCGGAGACCCCGGCCACGGCCAGCGCCGCCCCGCCCGCGCCGACGAGGAAGGATCGCCGATTGACCATGCGCTGTTCCTTTCATGGGGGGATGTCTCGGGCCGGGGCACGCCGGCTTGGCGCATCGTGCCGGTGAACCGCCCGGCCGCCGCGGGGCCGCGTGCGGGCACATGACATACGCCCTGCGCGGACCCCGTTGATACCGTCGAGAGCGTAGGGGCACCGGCTTGGCGGCGACTTGGTCCAGGCCCGGACGCCGCCCGGACGGCCACGGGGACCCACGCCGCCCGGCCGACCCCGCATCGGACGCCCCCCCCCGAGCCCCCCGAGCGCGCGCCCCCGAGCGCACTACCAGGAGCGGGCCCCAGGACCAGGCCGGGACCAGGCCGGGAGCAGGCCCCCGGGAGCAGACCCCCCGAGCGTGGCCGCGCCCCGGCCCGGGCTCCCGCCACGCGTCGCACCGCGGGCAGCCCCCGCCCGCAGGACCCGCTCCTTGCGGGCACCGACGCGCAGACGCCGTCGTACGGGACGTACGCCCGCAGTGGCCGGGGAGGGCGCGGTCCGGGGGAGGCCGAGGCGGTTGGGGTGAGGGGGAGGGCACGGCCGGGGGAGGGGGCGGCGGGTACGGCTGCCGGGCTTCGCTCACGGCGGCCGGCGCCGCGGCGCGGGACGAAGACGACCGGGGCCCCGGTCGCGGGCGACGACCGGGGCGGGTCGCCGTCCGCGACCGGAGCCCCGGTCGGGTGTGTTGCCGCCTTCGCCGGCGGCCGGCCGGCAAAAGGCGGGTCAGAAGAGCCGGTAGGAGCCGACGGGGGTCAGCTGCTCCATGGTCAGCGGCTCGGCGATCCAGTCGTTGTCGCCGGTGCACGGGACGGGGACTGCTCGCCGGGCGGGCCGGCGGCGTAGGGGTCAGGCCCGGGCCGCCTCGGGCTCCGACGGTTTCCCGGCGGGCGCGGCGGCGGGCGCCTGCAGCGGGCCGCGGCGCATCAGCGTGCCGCAGACGACGGCGCCGACCGTGAAGATGCCGGCGCACCACCAGAACGCCGTGGTGTAGCCGTGGACCGTCGCGAGGTGGATCAGCGGCAGCGTCGGCCGGCCCTGGGCGTGGTCCTCGACGTAGTGGGTCGTGGAGCTGGTCGCCATCGTGTTGAGCAGCGCGAGACCGATCGCGCCGCCGATCTGCTGTCCGGTCTGGATGCTCGCCGAGGCGATCCCCGCGTCGTACGGCGCCACCCCGGAGGTGCCGGTGCGGAACGCCGAGGCGAAGATGAGGCCCATGCCGCCACCGGCGATCATGAGCGGGCCCAGCAGGGCGGACGCGTAACCGGAATCGACGTCGATCCCCGTCAGCCAGACCATGCCGGCCGCGCCGAGCAGCAGCCCGACGGTGACCAGCGGCTTGGGCCCGAACCGCGGCATCAGCTTGATGTTGCCCACGTTGGCCCCCACCGCGGTGACCGCCACCATCGGCAGCAGGGCGACACCCGAGCGGATCGCCGAATACCCCAGGGTGCTCTGCATGTAGTAGATGACGAACAGGAAGATGCCGTACATCGCGGCGCCGACGATCAGCATGGTCAGGTACGCGGCGCCCCGGTTGCGGTCCAGGACGATGCGCGGCGGCAGCAGCGGATGCGCGGCACGGGTCTGCCAGCCCGCGAAGACGGCCAGCAGCACGGCCCCGGCGATCAGGAAGCCCCACGTCGAGGGGGTGCCCCAGCGGTGCGTGGAGGCGTTGGAGAAGCCGTAGACCAGGCAGAACATTCCGCTCGACACCAAGACCACGCCGGGAACGTCCAGGCGGGCGCCCGGCGTCTTGGGCTGCTTCTCCATCAGCAGCGCGCTCCCGACCACCGCGATGACGACGAACACCAGGTTGATGTACATGCACCAGCGCCAGGACAGCGAGGAGGTCAGCGAACCGCCGAGGATGAGGCCGAGGCCGCCGCCGCTGGCCGCGACCGCGCTGAAGGCGCCGAACGCCTTGCCGCGTTCCTGCGGATCGGTGAACGTCGTGACCAGCAGCGCCAGGGCGGCCGGCGCCAGCAGCGCGGCGAAGAACCCCTGGCAGGCGCGCGACGCCGCCAGCATCCCGAAGTTGGTCGCGGCGCCGCCGACGGCGGAGGCGCCCGCGAAGCCGATCAGCCCGATGAGGAAGGTCTTCTTACGGCCGATCAGGTCGACCAGGCGCCCGCAGAACAGCAGCAGGCTCCCGAAGGCCAGCAGGTACGCGGTCACGACCCACTGCCGGTCGGCGTTCGTGAACCCCAGGTCCTCCTGCGCGGACGGCAGCGCGAGGTTCATCACCGTCCCGTCGAGGACGACCATGAGCTGCGCGACGCAGATGACGGCGAGGATGAGCCACCGCCGGGGATTCCTCCCCTCGGTTCCGGCCGCCTCGGTAGCGGAGGCTGCGCTCTGTGCTGCCACGGTCTTCTCCTTCTCATCTCGGACCGACGTGAGGTGTCCCTGGTAAGACAGACGGGGCGAGCGGAATGTGACACGGCCCCGGCGGGTGCGGCCCGACCGCGGCGGCCGGCCGGCCCGGAGACCGCCTCCCGGCAGCCACCCGCCCACGTCCGGGACCTCCCGCGCGGCCCTCGCGGCCTGCCGCGGACGCACCCCACCGCCCTCCCGGCCGACCCGGACCGGCCGGGAGGGCCGGGCGGGGCGGGCCCGGGGCGCGGCGCGGTACACGTCGGACACCGGCCCGCGCGGCGGCGGCAGAACACCGCCGGCCGCCGGCCGGAACAGCGCCCCTCGGGTCAGGGCGAGGTACGCGCCGCTCCACCGCCGGCCGGCAGCCCGTGTTCCGGCGGTGCCGCACACGGGTGCGGAGCCACAGCGTCACCCCTGCGCCTTGGCCGGGACTGTACGGCTGGTTGGCGCCGGCTTGACGGCCGACCGCTCGGGGTGATGTACGCCACACCGGGCGGGATCGGTGTCACATTTGCGGGTTCCGGACGGGTCTCCCTTCGCCACGCATCGGCAAAGGAGAGGCCCGCAGATGTCCCACCGCCCGTCACAGGCAAGGACGGCCCCGCCCCGGGGCAGCCCCCGAGAGGCGGCGTCGAATCCGCGGCAAGGGCTGCGACGACGACGTTCACCGGCCACCGCGACCTGCTCTCGTCCACCGTCCGCACCCTGCTCGCCGACGTCACCGACGCCCAGGACGAAGCGCGAGGAGACCTCGCTGTCGTCGACGGCCCGCAACCGGCCACCGCACGCGCAGCCGATCCACCTCACCTCGGACAGCCGTCAGGGGTGCGGGATCCGCAGCGTCGCCCGTCCCGACCGGCCATCCCCCATCGAGTGATCACTCAGGAGTGACACATGTTCCGCACCATGGCTTCCCTGCCCAGCGGCAGGGTGGCGAAATGGGTCGTCCTCGCCCTCTGGGTGGCCCTGCTGGTCCCGGCCCTGATGCTCGCCGGCAAGCTCGGCGACGTCCAGAAGAACGACAGCTCGGCCTGGCTGCCCGCGAACGCGGAGTCGACCAAGGTCGTCGAACGGTCCGAGAAGTTCCAGCGCTCCGACACCATGCCCGCGATCGTCATCTACGACCGGCCCGAAGGCATCACCCCCGCCGACATGGCCAAGGCCCGAGCGGACGCCGACGCCTTCGCGGACAGCGAGAACGTCGCGGGCCGGCCACAGGGCCCGGTGAAGTCCCAGGACGGCAAGGCCATCCAGACCGTGGTCCAGGTACAGAAGGACAAGACGGGCTGGAACGGCATCAGCGAGGTCGTCACCGCACTGACCGACATCGGCGAGAAGAACGCCGACGGCCTCGGATTCCACGTCACCGGCCCAGCCGGGCACGCCTCCGACTCGGTCGAGGCCTTCGGCGGCGGAGGCAGCCTGACGGCCATCACCGCGCTGGTCGTGGTCGTCATCCTGCTGCTCACCTACCGCAGCCCGACCCTGCCGCTGGTGCCCCTGCTGACCGCGGGCGTCGCCCTGTCCGCCTCGGAAGCGGTGATCTACCTCCTGGCGAAGAACGCCGGACTCACCGTCAACTCGCAGACCAGCTTCATCCTGACCGTCCTGGTGTTCGGCGCCGCCACCGACTACGCGCTCCTGCTCACCTCGCGCTACCGAGAAGAACTGCGGCTGCACGAGGACCGGCACGAGGCGATGGCGCAGGCGCTGCGCCGCTGCAGCCCGGCGATCATCGCCAGCGCCGCGACCGTCGCGGTCAGCCTGACCCTGCTGATGCTCGCCACCCTGCGCTCCACCCAGGGGCTCGGACCGGCCTGCGCCATCGGCATCGTCGTCGGACTGCTCGCCATGATCACCCTGATGCCCGCGCTCCTGGTCATCTTCGGCCGCTGGATCTTCTGGCCCGTCAAGCCGGCCTACGCGGCGCCCCAGGCGGCCACGGAAGGCATCTGGACCCGGGTCGGCACCGCCATCTCCGGCCGGCCGCGCACGGTGTGGATCGGGACCGCGGTCATTCTGGGTGCCATGGCCGTCGCCGTGGTCGGGCTCAAGGCCGACGGGCTCTCCAGCAAGGACCAGTTCACCGACAAACCGCAGATGGCCGTCGGCCAGGAAATCCAGGCCAGGCACTTCCCGGCCGGCTCGGGCGACCCCATCTACGTCGTCACCACCGCCGACGCGGCCCAGCGGGTGAGCGCGGCACTGGCCGACATTCCGGGGATCGCCGACGTCTCACCACCGGTGATCAAGGGCGGCGACGCCCTCCTGGCCGGAGAACTCGAGGACGCCCCCAGCAGCTCGGCCGCCCTGGACACCGTCGAGCAGGCCAGAACCGCCGTCCACGACATCGAGGCGGCACACGCCCAGGTCGGCGGCAACGCGGCGATCACTCTCGACACACGGGACGCGGCCACCCGCGACTCCAAGGTGATCATCCCCATCGTGCTCCTCGTGGTCTTCCTCATCCTCATGCTGCTGCTCCGGGCGGTCGTCGCCCCCCTGCTGCTGATGGCGACCGTGGTGCTGTCGTTCGCCGCGGCCCTCGGCGTGAGCAGCCTGGTGTTCAACCACGTGTTCCACTTCGCCGGGGCGGACGCCTCCTTCCCGCTGCTGTCGTTCGTGTTCCTCGTCGCCCTGGGCGTCGACTACAACATCTTCCTGGTCACCCGGGTACGCGAGATCACCGAACAGCACGGCACCCGGCGCGGCGCCCTGGAGGGCCTGTCCGCCACCGGCGGCGTGATCACCTCGGCGGGCCTGGTACTGGCCGGCACCTTCGCGGCGATGGCCTCGCTGCCGCTGCTGTTCGCGGCCGAACTCGGCTTCACGGTGGCCTTCGGCGTGCTGCTGGACACCCTGATCGTCCGCTCGGTGCTGGTCACCGCACTGACCCTGGACCTGGGCCGGTGGATGTGGTGGCCCGGCAAACTGTTCGCACGACACGACGACACCCCCACCACACCGGCCGCCGAACCCGACCTCGAACCCGCGCTCGACGGCAGGTGAGCACCCCGCACGCGGGCCCTGCGGCATCCGCCGACAGGCCCCCCGCCAAGGACGACACCACCCGGACCCCGCCCCGGCCTCAGCCCAACGCCGGGGCCTGGCGCAGGATCTCACCCTCGAGGTGCTGAAGCGCCGGACTCGGGTCGATGCCCAGCTCCTGCGCCATCCGCCGGTGATGAGTGCGCAGCACCGCCAGGGCATCGGCCTGCCGTCCGGCCCGGTACAACGCCAGACTCAGCAGCTCACAACCGTATTCGCGCAGCGGATGGGCGCGCGTGAAGGCCGCCAGCTCGGACACGGCGACCTCATGCGCGCCCACGGAGATCAGCGCCGCGCAGCGGCCCTCGGTGGCCGACAACCGCAACTCCTCCAGCCGGACCCGCTCCGGAGCCACCTGCGCGGTATCGGCCACCTCCGCGTAGGCCTGCCCGCGCCACAACGCCAGCCCCGCCTCGAACGCGCTCAGAGCCCGCCGCGGATCACCCCCGTCCAGTGCCTGCCACCCGGCGGTCGCCCGCTCACCGAAGCGGCGGGCGTCGACCTCCGCGACACGGCCGTCCAGCAGATACCCCCGGCCGTGCGTACGCAGCACCGTCGCCGGCTTGCGCGGTGCCCGCCCAGGCTCCAGCACCCTGCGCAGATTGGCCACGTACGCGTGCAACGACGTCACCGCCGACTGCGGCGGCCGCCCCTCCCACAGCTCTTCCAGCATCACATCGACCGACACCGGCCGGCCCACCTGGCTGACCAGCAGCGCCAGCGCGGCACGCTGCTTGGGCGCTCCCAGATCCACCGCCCGCCCGCCGACAGCCGCCTCCATCGGACCCAGCACCCGGAACTCCACCCCGGCCCCGGCCACCCCCGCGGCCTCCGGCGGCCGCCCCCCACCCCGTCCCGGGGCGTCGGGCGGCGCGCCCCGGGAAGCGGCATCGACCTGAGCACCCACACGGTGGCCCTGCGCCTCGCGGACCGCGCCGCAGACCGGCAGGTCGAGGTCGAGAGCCTTCGCGACATACCTCTTCAGCGTCTCGTTCACCCGCCGCAGTTCCCGCACTTCGCGCTCCAGCTCGGCGATACGGCGCGCCTGACCGGGACCGCCCGCCGGCCGCCGCCCGGGAATCACGTACACCCCCGGCCCGCCGCCCGCCGTGCGGCGGTCGGATTCCTCGTCCGTCAGCTCTGGGCCTTTCAGCATGTCACTCCTCTGATCACGAAGCCGGGGCCGACCCGACGCCAAGCCGGCGGCAAGCGGGACACGGGATATTGGGCCACCGGCACAGACCGCGCGGGCAGCAGCGGACTCCCCGCACGGAGGGGAAAGCCTCGAAGCACGCCGACACCGGGCACGACACCGGGCACGACACCGGGCACGACGTCGGCGAGCGGGCCGAACGGTGTCCAGAAGAGCCGGAGACTCTGGTGCGCGGCGCGGGCGCGTGCGCGGCTGATCGGCGTCACGGCGCGCCACGGCGGCCGATTCGGCATGCGGTGGTTTGCGCCCGAGCGGCACGGCGGGGCGTCGGCGCTCTCGCGGACGGCCGTGAACAGGCGGCGTACGGCGGCTCGTTCGGCGTAGGGCGGTGTTCCGCGCCGAGAGCGGCACGAGCGTCGGGGGCCGGAGCGCATCCCGCGCTCCTCGGGTGGACCGGCGGCCCCCGCACCTCCCGCCGGCGTACAGCCGATTGTGGGCAGGGGAGGCGTGCCCGCAGTGTGACACGGCCGTCATCACCGCGCCAAGGGTCCCCGCCAGGTGACCTGGCCCACGCCGGCCGGCGACGCGCCGGCGTCGGCGCCGGTCACCACGGCACGCCGGCACCCACCATCACCCGTCTCCTCACCGCGGCTCAACGGCCATGTCAGACAGCCGTGTTGGGCATGCGCCGGGGTGCCACGCGCTGACGCCTGGGTGCGGGCCACGACCCGTCGCGCCGAAACCCGGCGGCCGGGGGCGGGGGACAACCGCCGCAGGAGGGCGGCGGCCCCGACTCCACCGAGCCGGGGACCGGCGCCGGGCCGACCGCATGGTTCATGAGGTTCGTTGGGTGGCGTGGACGGCCATGGTGGTGAGTTGTTGTTTGGCGTGGTCGGTGGCGGTGCTGGCGTGCAGGGTGGCCAGGGCGCGTCGGGTGCGGCGGGTGATGTCGGCTTCGACGTGGTCGACGGCTCCGGTGCTGGTGATGAGGGTGCGCAGGGTGGTGAGTTCGTCGTCGTCGAGGGGGTGGCCGATGCCGGCGCGCAGGAGGGTGGCGGTGTGGGGGTCGTGTGTGTCGGCGTGGGTGAGGGCGGCGGCGAGCAGGACGGTGCGTTTGCCCTGGACGAGGTCGCCGCCGGAGGGTTTGCCGGTTTCCTCGGGGGTGCCGAAGACGCCGAGGAGGTCGTCGCGCAGTTGGAAGGCGATGCCGATGTCGCGTCCGAAGGCGCGGTAGGCGGTGATGAGGTTGTCGTCGGCGCCGGCGATCGCGGCGCCGAGGTGCAGGGGCCGCTCGACGGTGTAGGAGGCGGTCTTGTACCGGTTGACGCGTCGGGGGGTGTCGAGGTCTTCGGCGCCGGCGGCTTCGGCGGTGATGTCGAGGAGTTGTCCGCACAGGACTTCGGTGCGCAGTGCGGACCAGACGGGGGTGATGCGGGCGTGGGCCGCGGCGGGCAGGCCGCAGCGGCGTACGAGGTCGTCGGCCCAGCCCTGGGCGAGGTCGCCGGCCAGGATCGCGGTGCCGGTGCCGAACAGCTCGGGCTCGCCGTTCCAGCCCCGTTCACGGTGACGGTCGGCGAACAGCACATGCGCGGCCGGCGCCCCCCGGCGCGTCGGAGACGCGTCGATGACGTCGTCGTGGATGAGGCCGTACGCGTGGAACAGCTCCAGTGCGGCCCCGATGTGGACCACGGCTTCTGCGGTGGGGCCGTCCTCGTCGCCGCCGGCGCCGAGCCAGCCCAGCCAGGCGAAGGTGGGGCGTACGCGTTTGCCGCCGCGCAGCACGTAGTTCTCCAGGTCGTCGACCACGTCGGCGCAAGGAGCGCCGATCCCCTCGGCCTCGGTGCGGCGCTCGGCGAAGAAGCGGCGCAGCGCCTCCTCGACGGCCTGCCCGGGACTGATGCGGGTGCGGGTGCGGATGCTGGTCATGAGGTCAACTTCCCTGGTCGTCATCGACAGCGGCATAACGGCATAGCGGCATCCGCCCCACCAGCCCCAAGTGTTCGGGCCGCACGAGCGGCCCGGACGGTCGGCCCAAGTGGATGGCCCGGATTGACACTTCGGGGGAACGGCATGGGGATCGGTGTCTTCCGGGAGCGCAAAGCGCTGTTCGGCATCACCCGGGCAGTGGCCCCGCCACCCCGGCACGGAGCGGACCTCGCCCCGCGAGCAGGGAGTTTCCGCACAGCCCGGACGATCCTGCGAAGGCCGGGCGGCACTTTGCCGACTCGGCGTTTTTCGAGGTTCCGGCTTGCGTGGGCCCGCGCCGTCCCGGAGACCGAGTATCGGCCGACAGACTCGAGGTCCGGTCGAGCCCGGCCCCCGCGCCGTCACCCCGTGCACCGCCCGGCCGCGAACGCGCGGGCTCCGCCGACAAGGGACGGGCCGCCGCCCCCTGTTCGCCGACTCGGCTGACGTCAGGCGGACTTCGCGACCGTCCGGGGATGCGGCCGCCAGTCCAGTGACGGTGCCTGGTTGAGTATCCGGCGCTCCAGCAGTTGCAGCGCCGGCCGCGGATCGACCCCCAGCTCGTCCGCCAGCCGCTTCTTGTTCGTGCGCAGTACCGCCAGCGCGCCGGCCTGCCGGCCCGCCCGGTAGAGGGCCAGGCTCAGCAGCTCGCAGCCGTATTCGCGCAAGGGGTGGGCCTGGATGAACGCCTCGAGTTCGGCCACCGCGATCTCGTGGGCGCCGGCCGCGAGCAGGGCCGCGCAGCGCCCCTCGACCACGGACAGCCGCAGCTCCTCCAGCCGTGCCACGTCCGGCCGCACACAGCCGGTGTCGGCCACCTCGGCGTAGGCCTGCCCGCGCCACAGCGCCAGCGCCGCCTCGAACTCCTCGACCGCGCACTGCGGATCGCCCCAGTCCAGCGCCTGCCAGCCGGCGACCGCCCGCTCGCTGAAGCGGTGCACGTCGACCTCGACGACCCCGCTGTCCAGCAGATAGCCGCGTCCATAGGTGCGCAGCACCGCCGGCGGGGTCCGGGGGGCGCGGCCGGGCTCCAACACCCGCCGCAGGTTGGCGACATACGCCTGGAGCGAGGCGATCGCCGACGGCGGCGGCTTCCCGGCCCACAGCTCCTCGACGATCACGTCCACGGCCACCGGCTCGCCCACCCTGCTGACCAGCAGCGCCAGCAGGGCGCGCTGCTTGGGTGCTCCCAGGTCGACACGGCGGCCGCCGACGACGGCCTCGATCGGGCCCAGCGCGCGGAACCCGACCAGGGGACGGGCCGCTTCGGGGATCAGCGGTGACCGCTGCGGCGCCCACCGGGCGTCCTGCGCGTGCCCGGCCGGCGTGGCCGTGACGCGGCCGGCGCCGTGCGGGACGTCCTCGGTGACGCCGCGCGGGAGTTCGGGCTCTCTGGCCGCATATCCGCGCAGTGCCTCGTTGGTGCGGCGCAGGTCCCGCACCTCGCGCTCCAACTCCGCGATGCGCCACGCATCCGGATACCCGGGCTCGTTCGCCATCCGTGAACTCCCCATGTCATGGCCTGGTGTGGTCGCCCGGCCGCACCGGACGGGCGCCCGGCCGACTGCCGGGCTGCGGCCCTGCCGAGGCCTTGTTCAGGCCGTGTCCGGTCACCGAACGCCCCTGGTGAGACGACTCTTTCGAACCGCCCGCCGGTATCTCCTGCACGGCGTCGGGCAGACAGTGCCTCAGTCACTGAGCGCGACCCTACGAGCCGAAGGACCGCGGGCCAAGCGGCCACCATGCGGGACCGAGCCATCGCCCATCGATCCTCCAGCCACCCTCAGGGGCGCGGCGGCACCGGAGCGCGGCGACGCCGCCACCCAGGGCAGGACAGGAGCAGGAGCAGGAGCAGGGGAGGGGAGGGGAAAGAGGAAAGGGAGGGGGCGGTCCCGTGCGGGACCGCCCCCTACGCGCTGCCGGGTACCTGCCCCGGCGGTTCGGTGTGATCCACCTCCGAGCCCGGCCCTCCGAGCCCGGCCCTCCGAGCCCGGCCCTCCGAGTCCGGCCCTCCGAGCCCGGCCCTTCGGGGCCGGGCCAGGATGGCTACAGGACGATGACGTCCAGTCCGGTCAGGTCGGCCTGCAGGTCGATGCCGGTGATCAGGCCGCCGGCGACGTGGAAGCGGAACACTCCCTGCGGCACGCCGTCCAGGACGTAGGCCAGCCCGGCGGACCCGTTGATGAGGGCGGGCACCGGGGCCAGGGTGAAGCTGGTGAAGGCGCGGCTGACGGCGTCGGCGCCGCGGATCTCCGCGGGCACGGCCCTGCCCGTGGCCAGGCCCATCTGCACGGCCGCCCGGTCGGCGCGCACCACGATGTCCGGGGCGAGCACGGCCAGCAGCGCCTCGAAGTCGCCCTGGCGCGAGGCGGTGAGGAAGGCGCGGATGGAATCGGCCTTGTCGGCCTGGGCGGTGTCGGCGCCCTCGTCCTGGACCGGAACGTCCCGCGGGCCGGTGCCGGGAGAGTGCGGGGCGGTGTCCCGATCCTGCGGGGCGACGCCCTGCCGCTGGAAGCGCCGGCGGGCGCGGCTGGCCAGCTGCCGGGCCGCGGCCGGAGTGCGGTCCACGATCGGCGCGATCTCCTCGAAGGGCACCGCGAACATGTCGTGCAGGACGAACGCCAGCCGCTCGGCGGGCGTGAGCGTGTCGAGGATGAGGAACATCGCGGCCCCGACCGACTCGGCGAGCAACGCCTCCTGCTCCGGGTCGGCGGCCGTGCCCAGGCGGTGCGAGCCGTCGTCCTCGGGGGCGTCCACCAGGTCCTCGCGGCGCGACTTGCGCGACTGGAGCATGTTCAGCGACACGCGGGCCACGATGGTGGTGAGCCAGCCGCTCATGTTCTCCACCGCGTCGGCGTCGGAGCGGGTGACCCGCAGCCAGGCCTCCTGCACGGCGTCGTCCGCCTCGGTCAGCGAGCCGAGCACCCGGTATGCCACCGCCCGCAGACGGGGGCGGTCGGTCTCGAATCGAGCCGCCAGCCATTCGTTCTCGTTCATCGGGTCACACCCTCCCACCAGTGCCTCGCGTGTCTGACAGACCAAAGCCGGCGAATGTGACAGACGGGGGACCGGCAACGGGACGTGCCCGGGCGGGCCCGGCGTCCTTCCCGGGTGCCGCGCCCGGCAGGGCGGACCCGGGGCGGCCGGGTCCTGACCGGCTCCCCGTGAACGGCCGGCCGGCGCCTACCGTCACGGCGCCGAGACGGTAGGCCTCGCGGCACGCTACCAGGGCCGTGCCCGCCCCCGGCCGCCCGCCCGCCGGTGAAGAGGCCACCGGAGCAGGCCGGTTGGGGGCTTCGCACCACAGGTGGGCGTGCGGGGCGCCCGGCGGGGCCGTGCGTCCGGACCGGCCCCTGGCGGGCGGTCGCCCGGGCGGGGCGCCCCGGCCCGCGTGCGCCGGGTACTTCGCCGTGCCGGGCGGAAAACGGCCCACCAGGCCTGTGACTTGGGTCACTTGGGGAAGCGCTTGGCGGGGGTCCGCTGCCTGTGTCACGATTCCGGCATCTATCCCCTGCCCAAAAACAGCCGCGAGGCCATGGGTTGAGCGCTGTCCGCCGGTTCGCGCAGGCGAGACCGGGGCGCTCTGGGATCCGGTGAAGCCGGAGAAACCCCGGCGGGCCCCGTCAACTCCCGGCACATCCGGGCAGCTTCCGGCGGATCCCGTCGAACGGCCGCCTTCGGCCCGAAGGCCGTCGGCACGGTCCCGGCGTACGTCGGACCGGCCGGGCCGGGCAGGGTGACGGACCCGCCGCCGGCCACGTGGAGCGCGAACGCGCCGTGTGTGTGCGTCGCGTGGGGCGTGAGCGGTGCTGCCGAGGCCGGCCGTGAGACGCGGACAGCCCCGCCCTCGCCGGCCCGTGTGTGCGGGCGGCCCCACCACCCGCCGGTCCGACGGTTCACCGCGGGCCCCGCCCGGCCCCGCCCGGCCCCGCGTACCTCGCCGTCCCGGCAGTCCCGCAAGGGCGCCGCCGGGGGAGCCCGGTGGGAGCCGGGGGCCGGACCGTCCTCGGGCCCGGACCATTCACCGGGCCCGTCACGCCGTCCGCCGTCGCGGCCGCCTTCCGTGCCGATCCGCCAACCGGCAACCGGCCGACCCCGCAGCCCGCCAACCGGCCGCCCCGCCAGCCGGCCGTACCGCCGAGGAGGGCGGCGCGGCCCGGTGCCACCCGCCCCGGCCGCGCGTCAACGCGCCGACCGGCCAGCGATGGTGACCCTTCGTCAGCTCGACGTCCTACTGCCCTTGCTGTCGAGACTCCAAGAGAAGTGGATTCCGGATATGCCCAGGCTATGCAAACCGGCGATGAGCGCGCCGGAATATGTCATCACGGTGGAAGAGACTCTGGAATTTGCGGAAAAAGCGCATGCCGGCAAGCCGCAGCTTCCCTTGGCCCTCCGCCTGATCCGCAACACCGGCGTGAAGAAGCGGCACATCGTCCAGCCCATCGAGCAGACGCTCCGCCACCCGGGCTTCGAAGAGCGCAACCGCATCTACGAGATCGAGTCGAAGAAGCGCACCCCCCAGGTCATCGAGGAGGCCCTGGCCAACGCCGAGCTGACGGCCCCCTACATCGACGCGATCATCTACGTGTCGTGCACCGGCTTCCTGATGCCGTCGCTGACGGCCTGGCTGATCAACAAGATGGGCTTCCGCTCGGACACCCGGCAGATACCCATCTCCCAGCTGGGCTGCGCGGCGGGCGGAGCGGC
This sequence comes from Streptomyces sp. NBC_00637, assembly GCF_045161545.1. Taxonomy (NCBI): domain Bacteria; kingdom Bacillati; phylum Actinomycetota; class Actinomycetes; order Kitasatosporales; family Streptomycetaceae; genus Streptomyces; species Streptomyces sp. NBC_00637. Next base: position 8,519,968 of record NZ_CP109046.1, read on the forward strand.
GATCAACCGGGCCCACGACTTCTGCGTGGCCCACCCCGGCAGCAACGTCCTGATCGTCTCCTGCGAGCTGTGCTCCCTGTGCTACCAGCCCGAGGCCGACGACATCGGCTCGCTGCTGTCCGACGGCCTGTTCGGTGACGCGGTCGCCGCCGCCGTCGTACGCGGCGCCGGCGGCACCGGCATCGAGCTGGAGCGCAACGCCTCCTACCTCATCCCCGACACCGAGGACTGGATCTCCTACGCCGTCAAGGACACGGGCTTCCACTTCCAGCTGGACCGCCGCGTGCCCGGCACGATGGAGCCGCTCGCCCCGGTCCTGCGCGAGCTGGCCAAGGACCACAGCTGGGACGCCGGCAAGCTCGACTTCTACATCATCCACGCCGGCGGACCGCGCATCCTCGACGACCTCGCCAAGTTCCTCGACGTCGACCGCGACGTGTTCCGGCACAGCTGGTCGACCCTGAGCGAGTACGGGAACATCGCCAGCGCCGTCGTACTCGAAGCCGCCCGCCGGCTGTTCGAGGAGGACACCCCGACCCCCGGCGCCACCGGTCTGATCGCGGGTTTCGGCCCCGGCATCACCGCCGAGATGGCGCTCGGCACCTGGGCCGCCGACGTCCCCCAGACCGTGGCCTGAGCCCCGTGCACGGACGAAGGAAGCGAAGCCCATGACCGACCTCATCCTCCCGGCGGGTGCCGGGCGCAAGCTGATCACCCCGGCGCAGGAGGTGACGTTCAAGGCCACGAAGGAGATGGGATCCGCCCTGTCGGTGTTCGAGGTGGTCGTCCCGCCCGGCTTCGATGTCGGGGCCCATGTGCACGAACGAGGCCAGGAGTTCTTCTACGTCCTGGAAGGCGAGCTGGACCTGCTGTGCTTCGAGCCGACCGAGCGCACCAAGGACACCTGGCACCACTGGGAGTCCGCCACGGGCGACCGCGTCGTCCGCGCGGGGGAGGGCAGCTGCATGTTCGTGCCGCCCGGCACCCCGCACGCGTTCCGCAACGCCACGGACAAGCCGGTGAAGATGCTCTTCCAGAGCTTCCCCTCGCCCGATCACGAGGACTACTTCGAGGAGATCGCGCAGATCTGGTCGCGCGGCGGCGCGGTGGACCCCGCGGCCGTGGCGGAGATGCGCCGGCGCTACGACGTCAGCCAGCTCACCCCGCTGCGCTACGAACCACCCGCCACCGCCGTCCCCGCCGCCGGCCGGCACACACACGCGCAGCAGAGGGGGAGGTGACCTCGATGGAACCGATATCGCTGGTCCACGCGAGTCTGGGCGAACGCGAACTGGCCGCCGTCGCCGAGGTGTTCGCCTCCGGCTGGCCCGCCGGCCAGGGCCCCCAGGGCAAGGCGCTGGAGACCGAACTGGCCGAGAGGTACGGCGTCGGCGACGCCGTCGCGGTCAGCAACTGCGGCGCCGCGCTGCACCTGGCCATGCTCGCGCTCGGCGTCGGGCCGGGCGACGAGGTGATCGTCGCCGACTACGGGTTCCCCGCGCCCGCACAGGCCGCGCTCTACGTCGGCGCCACCCCCGTCTTCGCCGACGTACGCCCCGACACCTACACCATCGACCCGCAGGCGGTGGCCGACCTGGTCACCGCGCGCACCGTCGGGATCGTCGCGGTGGACACGGTCGGCATGCCCGCCGACTACACCGAACTGCAGGCGATCGCCGACCGCCACGGCCTGTTCCTCGTCGAGGACGCCGCCTGCGCGGTCGGCGCGACCTACCAGGGCCGCCAGGCCGGCGCGCTCGCCGAGGTGGGCTGTCTGTCCTTCCACGGACGCAAGGGCGCCTCCAGCGGGGAGGGCGGCGCGCTCCTCGCCCGCGACCCGCGCATCGGCAAGGACGCGCGGCTGCGCTCCTCCTTCGGCATCGGCAGCATCTTCGACATGGGCAACGTCGTCGGCCTGCCCATCCCGACGTTCACCGGCATCGGCTACAACTTCAAGCTCTCCGACATCGCCGCGGCGATCCTGCGCGTGCAGCTCGGCCGGATCGGTGAACTCCTCGAACGCCGCAGCGCCATCGCCGCGCAGTACGGCGAACTCCTGGCCGGCGAGGAGCTCCTGACGGTCCCGTCCGTCCCGCGGGACCGCACCCACGCCTGGCAGACCTACATGGTGACGCTGGACGCGGGCGTGGACCGCGCCGCGGTCGCCGCCGAACTGCGCGGCCAGGGCATCGGCTGCGGACACGGCACGTTCGCCGCCCACGTGCAGCCGGTGTTCGAGGCACAGCAGAAGTGCCCGGTCTCGGCGGACCTCTTCGCACGCCAGCTCGCCGTCCCCATGCACGCGGAACTCGCACCGCACCAGGTCGAACGGGTCGTGGACGCCCTGCGCGGCGCGGTACGCACCCACGCCACCACCCGGGTCCTCGGAGGAACAGCATGACGAACGACCGCCCCTCGCCCGTCGGCATCATGCGGCTGATCAACGGCTACTGGGCCACCGCGGTCCTCGCCGCGGCCGCCACCCACTCGCTCTTCACCCACCTCGACGACGGCGCCGGCTCGGCCGCCGAGATCGCCGGGCGCGCCGCCATCTCCGAGCGGGGCGCCCAGACCCTCCTCGACGGGCTCGTCAGCGTCGGCCTGGTCGAACTCGACGGGGGCCGCTACCGCAACACCCCCGAGACGTCCGCCTACCTGGTCGACGACACCCCCGTCTCCCTGGCCCCCTTCGCCCGGCTCAAGCTCACGCACATGAGCGCCCTGAGCGACCTGGCCGAAGTGGTCCGCGTCGGCGGACCGGTCAAGGACGTGGTGGTCGAGGTCGCCAACAACCCGCACTGGGAAGGCATCGTCACGGCCATCGCCGCGCAGTCGGTGCCCGCCGCCTCGATCGCCGCCGAGGTCCTCGGCCTCGCCGGCGCCGGCGAGATCTCCATCCTCGACGTGGGCGGCGGCTCGGGCATCTACTCGGGCATCTGGCTTCAGGCCAACCCCGCCGCCCGCGCCGTGCAGCTCGACTGGGCGCCCATCAACGAGATCGCCCGCCGGCTGCTGGACGAACGCGGCGTCGGAGACCGCTTCACCACCCTCGACGGCGACTTCCACACCACCGACTTCGGCACCGCGCGGTACGACGTCGCCGTCTACTCCCACATCGCCCACCAGGAGGGCCCGGAGAGCAACATCGAGGTCTTCACCAGACTGCGCCAGGCCCTCAAACCCGGCGGCACCCTGGTCGTCAACGACTACGTCGTCGACGACGACCGCGGCGGCCCGGCCTTCCCCCTCATCTTCGCCTCGGAGATGCTGCTCAAGACCCGGCAGGGCAGCACCTGGCGGCGCGGCGACTACCGCGACTGGCTCCTCAAGGCCGGCTTCGAGGACGTCTCGTTCCACACCGCCGAGCCCGCCACCCTGGTCGTCGCCCGGTAGCGAGGAAACCCCCATGGCATCCGTGAACGTCTGCGTCATCTACTACAGCGCCACCGGAAACCTGCACACCATGGCGCTGGCCGCGGCCGAGGGCGCGCACCGGGCCGGCGCGAGCGTACGCGTGCGCAAGGTCCGCGAGCTGGCCCCGCCGGAGGCGGTCGAATCCGTCCCGGCCTGGGCCCGCCACCTCCAGGACACCGCCGACATCGAGGAGGCCGCCCTGGACGACCTGAGCTGGGCGGACGCGCTGCTGTTCGGCACCCCCACCCGCTTCGGCAACGTGTGCAGCCAGCTCAAGGCCTTCATCGACACCACGGGCGGCCTGTGGCAGGCCGGCGCCCTGGCCGACAAGGTCGTCTCTGCGTTCACCGCCACCGGCACCGCCCACGGCGGCCAGGAGTCCACCATCCTGGCGCTGAGCAACACCTTCTACCACTGGGGCGCCATCATCGTCCCGCCGGGCTACACCGACCCGGTCCAGTTCCGCACGGGCAACCCGTACGGCACCTCGCACGTCACCGGCGTCGGCGGCAGCGCCGGCGGCCCCACCGAGACGGTGCTCCAGGCGGCCCGCCACCAGGCCCGCCGTGTCACCGAGACGGCGGCGGCGCTCAAAGCCGGCCGCGCGGCCTGACAACCCTCCAAAGCGAGCGCACCCCGCACGACACGAGCGCGGCGCCCGCGCACGATACGAGCGCGGTGCCCGCGCGCCACCGACGCGGTGCCCGCGCGCCACCGACACGCCGCGCGGCCCGCACCGTCCCCACCGGCCGGCCACCGCACCCGCCCGCGTGCGCAAACCCCTCGGCCCGCGACAGACGGACCTCGACCCGCCCCCCGGGCGGGGTCCGCCGTGCGCGTCCCGGCATCCCGCACCGAGCCGGCGAACAGCCCGAACACCCATCGCCCACCGTAAAGGAGACAGACCCGATGAAGGGCTCTGTGGCCTATCAATCGATACAGAAGCGCGGTCTTCACATCGGCCTGCTGCCGGCCATGGCCGCGGCCGTCAACGCGTCCACGCCGATCACCCTCGACCACGATCTGGACGTCCTGCCCGAAGCCGGCCGGCACCTGACGACGGCCCACCTCGCCGACCTCGTGGACGACCTCGCGGCCCGGCTGTGGGCGGCGGGTGTACGGCCCGACGAGCACATCGTGCTCCACAAGAGGGCCAACGCCGATGTGTGGATGCTGGCCTGCGCCGCTTCCCGGATCGGCGCGGTGCCGGTGATGCTCTCGCCCGGCCTGGACGCCAGGACGGTGGGCGCCCTGCTCGAACGCATCGACCGGCCCAACCTGCTCACCGACACACACAAGCTCGACGTGCTGGCCGAGGTACCGGTCGCGCGACTGACCCGGCGGGTGCTCATCGTCTGCGGCGAGCGGGCGGACGCGGTGTCGCTCGGCGCCCTCGCCGGCGCGCCGCGGGTGCGGCCGGTGGTGCGGCCCCTCGACGAGGCCGCCGTGATCACCCACACCTCCGGCACCACCGGACTGCCCAAGCTGGTCGTGCACACCCCCCGCACCCAGGGCATCCGCCTCAGGCCGCAGTGGCGCCTGCTGTCGCTCATGCGGAAGAAGGAGACCGCCGCGATCGCCATCCCCTTCGTGCACTCCCGCAACGTCGCGGCGATGGCCCTGGCCCTCCTCAAGGAGATGCCGGTGGTGCTCGTGAACGAGTCGGACCCGGACGCGGTCGCCGAGGTGTTCCTCGAGAACCGGCCCGGACTCGTCGAGGCGCTGCCCAACGCGCTGATGGCGTGGGAGACACTGGCCGACGACCCCCGCCGGCCCTTCGCCTCGGTGAAGTACTTCAGCAGCACCTTCGACGCGATCCACCCCGCGACGATGAGCCGGCTGCTGAAGTCCTCCCGGCGGCGCGGCGCGCTGTTCTTCCAGATCTACGGGCAGAGCGAGGTCGGACCCGCCGTCGGACGCGCCTACTTCCCCCGCACCGCCCACAAGGCCAACGGCCGCTGCGTCGGCTGGCAGATGCCCCTGGGATCGGCGAAGGTCCGCGTCGTCAGCCGCGACGGCAAGCGGCCCACCGCGCACCACCCCGGCCGCATCGAGGTCGCCTGGCCGGGCCTGGCCAAGACCTACTTCGCCGAGCAGGACCGCTACGACGACAACCGCGACGGCCCGTGGTGGGGTACCGGCGACGTCGGCTACTTCACCAGGTTCGGCTGCCTGCACATGCTCGACCGCGAGGTCGACATGATCCCCGGCGTGCGCAGCTCCCTCGAGGTCGAGGACACCGTCCTGGCCGAACTGCACGAACTGAGCGAGCTGGTCGTCGTCCAGGGCCCCCACGCCGAAGCGGTCCCGGTGGTCTGCACCCACGGCGACGAGCCGCTGGACCCCGCCCGCTGGCGCGCCGCCGTGGCCGGCTTCCCGCAGCTGGCCGACCCCATCCAGATCCCCGAGGCCGAACTGCCGCGCACCGCCACGCTGAAGGTGCAGCGCCTCGCGCTCGCCGCCCGGCTCAAGGACCGGCTGGCGAACCCCTAGGCCGTCTCCGCGAAGTCCCGCCTGGCTCGCGGCGGACACGACCTGGCGGACGCGGCCGGCCGGGCGCCGCCCCTCGGCCGGCCGCGAGGGGCGAGCCGGGCCGGCCCGCCGCCCGGCCGGCCGCGTCCGCGTTCGCCGCCCCTGTCCGCCCACCCACCGCCCCCTGGAGCGCCATGTCCCGCCGCCTGTTCACCTCGGAGTCCGTGACCGAGGGACATCCCGACAAGATCGCCGACCAGATCAGCGACACCGTCCTGGACGCCCTGCTGCGCCAGGACCCCGCCTCCCGCGTCGCGGTCGAAACCCTCATCACCACCGGTCAGGTGCACATCGCGGGCGAGGTGACCACCTCCGCCTACGCCGACATCGCCTCGCTGGTACGGGAGAAGATCCTCGAGATCGGCTACGACTCCTCGGCCAAGGGCTTCGACGGCGCCTCCTGCGGCGTCTCGGTGTCCATCGGCGCGCAGTCCCCCGACATCGCCCAGGGCGTCGACACCGCCTACGAGTCCCGCGTCCGGCCGGCCGCAGCCGCGGCAGCGGACGAACTGGACCGGCAGGGCGCGGGCGACCAGGGCCTGATGTTCGGCTACGCGAGCGACGAGACGCCCACCTTGATGCCGCTGCCGATCGAAGTGGCCCACCGCCTCGCGCGCCGCCTGACCGAGGTCCGCAAGGACGGCACGGTCGCCTACCTGCGCCCGGACGGCAAGACCCAGGTCACCATCGAGTACGACGGCGACAAGGCCGTCCGTCTCGACACGGTCGTCGTCTCCTCGCAGCACGCGAGCGACATCGACCTGGACTCCCTGCTCACCCCCGACATCCGCCGCCACGTCGTCGAACCCGTCCTCGACCGGCTCGCCGACGACGGCATCAAACTGGAGACCGGGGACCACCGCCTCCTGGTCAACCCGACCGGACGCTTCGAGATCGGCGGTCCGATGGGTGACGCCGGCCTGACCGGCCGCAAGATCATCATCGACACCTACGGCGGCATGGCCCGCCACGGCGGCGGCGCCTTCTCCGGCAAGGACCCCTCCAAGGTCGACCGCAGCGCGGCCTACGCGATGCGCTGGGTCGCCAAGAACGTCGTCGCCGCCGGCCTCGCCTCCCGCTGCGAGGTGCAGGTGGCGTACGCGATCGGCAAGGCCGAACCGGTCGGCCTGTTCGTGGAGACCTTCGCCACCCACACCGTCGCCGTCGAGCGGATCGAAGCCGCCATCACCGACGTCTTCGACCTGCGCCCGGCCGCGATCATCCGCGACCTCGACCTGCTGCGCCCGATCTACGCCCCGACCGCCGCCTACGGCCACTTCGGCCGGGAGCTGCCCGACTTCACCTGGGAGCGCACCGACCGCGTCGACGCCCTGCGCAGGGCGGCCGGCGCGAACTGACCGCCACCGGCCGAGAACCCCGACACGGCGGCGCCCCCTCTTCCCGCCACCCCGGCCCTTCCCCCGGCCGCCGCCCGGACCGCCCCGACCCCAGGCACAAGGAGCACTTCTCGTGCGTATCGCCGTGACCGGATCGATAGCCACCGACCATCTGATGGTGTTCCCCGGCCGCTTCGCCGAGCAGCTGATCGCCGGGCAGCTGGAGCGGATCTCCCTGTCCTTCCTCACCGACCGGCTCGAAGTGCGCCGCGGCGGCGTCGCCGCCAACATCGCCTTCGGCCTCGGCCTGCTGGGACTCGACCCGGTCCTGGTCGGCGCGGCGGGCGCGGACTTCGCCGACTACGGCGCCTGGCTGCGGGCGAACGGCGTCGACACGTCCGCGGTGCGGGTCAGCGACACCCTGCACACCGCGCGTTTCGTCTGCACCACCGACCAGGACCACCACCAGATCGCCACCTTCTACGCCGGCGCCATGGCCGAGGCCCCCCGCATCGACCTGGCCGAGATCGCCGGCCGCACCGGCGGCCTGCGCCTGGTCCTGGTCGGCGCCGACGACCCGGCGGCCATGCTGCGCCACACCGCCACCGCCCACCGCCTCGGCATCCCCGTGGCGGCCGACCCCTCCCAGCAACTCGCCCGCCTCGGCCGCGCACAGGCCCGCCGGCTGGTCGAGGGGGCGAGGTGGCTGTTCACCAACGCGTACGAGGCCGCCCTGCTGATGAAGCGCACCGGCTGGAGCGAGGACGAAGTCCTCGGCCGGGTCGGCACCTGGATCACCACGCGGGGCGCGGACGGAGTGGTGCTGACCCGCCGCGGCGCCGACCGGCTGACCGTCCCGGCCGTGCCCACCGACAAGATCGCCGACCCCACCGGCGCGGGCGACGCCTTCCGGTCCGGTTTCCTCGCCGGCCTCGCCCGGCAGTGGCCGCCGCAGCAGGCCGCCCGCCTGGGCTGCGCGCTGGCCGCCACCGCGCTGGAGACGGTCGGCACCCAGGAGTACCAGCTGCTCCCGGCGGACCTGACCGCCCGCATCGCCCGGACGTACGGCGCCGACGCGGCCCGCTGCATCGAGCTCCGCCCGGCAGACGCGTGACGAGCACACCACAGACCCCCGGACCCCGGACCCCGGCCCCCCGCACCTGCCCCGGCGCCCCCGGCGGCACGGCCACGACCCGCGCCACCCCCGCTACGGAAAAGAGGTCAGCTGCAATGACACCGGAAGCGACACTCCGCCGGTTTCGCGACTACATGGTCGGACCCTCCCGCTTCATGACCTTGCTGTCGTGCTTCGAGCTGGGCATCATCGACGCGCTGCGCGACAGGCCGGGCCTGACGGCGGCCGAGCTGGGCGAGAGGGCCGGCGTCAGGCCGGACGCCGTCGAACAGCTCCTGCTGCTGCCGGTCAAGGAGGGCTTCGTCGCCCACGACGAGGCCGGCGGCGGCTACCGCCTGGACGGCCTCGCGGGCGTCTCCGACACACTGCTCGAGCAGGCGCTCGCCGACCTGAACATGATCAAGGCGGTCACGCTGCGGCAGCTGTTCTACCTCACCGAGAGCGTGCGCACCGGCACGGTCGCCGGCCTGAAGGAACTGTACGGCTACGACGGTGACCTCTACGGCGCGCTGGGCGAGCTGCCCGAACTGCGCAAGCCGTGGGCCACGTTGATGAACACCGTCACCGCCCACGTCGACCCCTGGTTCTTCGCCAACGTCGACATCCCGGCCGGCGCCAACGTCCTCGACCTCGCCGGGAACACCGGCCTGGGAGCTGTCAACACCCTCCGGCTGAAGGGCTCGCCCGGCCTGCGGGTGACCAACTTCGACCTGCCCGAGAAGGAGAAGGAGAGCCTGGACAACTTCCGCGCCCACGGCGTCCAGGACCAGTGCGCGTTCATCGGCGGTGACGTCTTCGAGGAAGTCCCCAAGGGCTTCGACGTCGTACTGATCAAGCACTTCCTGCCCATGTTCGACAAGAGCGACGTGCTGCGGATCCTCCAAGGCGTCCACGACTCCCTCGAAGCCGGCGCACAGGTCCACGTGCTGGTTCCGGTGTTCCCCGAGGACCTCACCGACACCGACAACTACACCGTCGACTTCTACCCCAGCTTCTTCATCGGCTGCACCATGGGACAGGGCGGCCCGCAGAAGCTCTCGACGTGGCGGAAGTGGCTCGAGGAAGCCGGCTTCCAGGTCACCAAGGCGATCACCGACGACCCGGCCAATCTGCCCCCGCACGCCCTCACCGTGGAGGCGGTGCTGTCCGCGACGAAGACCGCCTGACCCACCGGTCCACCCCACCCACCGCCCGCCCCCGCACGACCGACGGCCCTGGTCCCCAGGGCCGTCCTTTCGCATGTGCGCCCCCTGCGCAAGAGGGCCGCGCCGCACGCCGAGTGCGCCGGCGGCGGCGGTCGCGCCGCTCAGAAGTAGCCGGTGTGACGGCGTCCCGTGCGCCCCCTGAAGGCCCACCAGCTCCATGCCTGGTAGGCGAGGATCGTGGGGACGACGAGGACGCCGAACACGCCGAGGATCCTCAGCGTGGCGTCGTCCGCGGCGGCGTGCTCGATGTCCAGGCCGCGGCCCGCCGAGCTGATCAGCAGGTAGGGGTAGTGGCCCGCGCCCACCAGCGCCACGGGCAGCGCGCTCGCCACACCGGTGGCCGCGAACGCCCGGGCGTGGTGCCCGGCGCGCAAGAACCACCAGGCGGCACCGAACGCGGCGGCCAGTACCACGGCGACGGCCGCCGCGGCCGCACGGTTGGTCATCGAGGCGCCCGCGCCGGACAGGGTGAGCACCAGCGCCACCGCGGCGGCCGCCCCGCTCGCGGCGATCAGCGTGGCGCCCGCCCGCCGCGCCCGCCCGGCCGGCCCGGGCGCGCTGCGCAGGGCGACGAAACCCGCGCCGTGCGCCGCGAACAGCAGCACCGTGGCGGCACCGCAGGCCAGGACGAACGGCGCGAACACCTCGCCGGCACCGATGTGGAAGCTTCCGTCGGCGCGGCGGGGTACCCCGTGCAGCAGCAGGCCCACCACGAGCCCCCAGCCCACGGCGGGCACCGCGCCACCGGTCACGATCAGCACGTCCCACACCGCCCGCCCGCGCCCGCCGCGGGCACGCCGGCGCAGCTGCACGGCGGCGTTGCCCAGGACCACAGCGGCGACGATCGCCACGATCAGCGGGTACAGGCCGGGCAGCAGGGTGCCCTCCAGATGCGGAAAGGCCCCGAACAGCACACCCGCGAAGGCGACCAGCCAGACCTCGTTGCCGAGGAAGAACGGCGCGATGGCCTCCAGCGCGGCGTCGCGGCCGCCGGGTTCGGCCTCCCGCTCCTCGCGGCCGCCGAGGAAGGGGTGCAGCATCTGCGCGCCGTAGTCGTAACCGCCGAGCACGAAGTACCCGGCGAGCAGCAGACCGAGCAGGGCCAGCCAGGCCGTCTCCAGACTCACGTCGATCAACTCCCGTCGTTCGAAAAGCGGTTCAGTAGGCCGGGGCGGACCGCCGGTCGCCGGCGCCGCCCGCGGGCTCCTCCGGCGGGCCGTCGGGCAGCGGCTCGCTCACGCCGAGCTGCGCGGCCCGCGGGCCGCGCACGGCGAAGCGCGCGATCAGGGTCCAGTTCGTCACCGCCAGGGCCAGCAGGATCGTCACGAACAGGGCGCACGAGACGGCCAGCGAGGTCCTGCCGACCCGTGAGACGGCGTCCTCGACCGTCAACTCGCCGTACACCAGCCAGGGCTGACGTCCCATCTCCCGCACCACCCAGCCGCCGACGGAGGCGACGAAGGTGAACGGGATCATCGCGGTCATCACATAGGCCGGCGCACGCCGGCGCACCAGCCGGTCCTTCCACAGCAGGACGACGGCGACCAGGGTGAGGGTGGAGACGGCGTTGCCGATGACCGTCATCGCGTTCATCGACAGATGGATCCACCCCTGGGGCGGCACGTAGTCGCCGGGCCCGTACTGCTCGGCCAGCCGGCGCCGCGCCTCGGCGACGCCGGAGCCCTCCAGCACGGCGTGCTTCATCGGCTGGGTCCGTTCGATGACCGGCCTTTGCATCTCGCCGACGACGATGACGAAGAACGAGGAGAGCATCGCCACCCACGCGCCCAGCCGCAGCGAACCGCGCAGCAGCGCGCTCTCCTCGGTGCCCCGGGCCAGGTGCCACGCGCTGACGCCGAGCAGGAAGACACCGCCGGTGGTGAGCGCGGCCAGCGTGAGGTGAGCGAAGGCCATCAGCGCGCCGGAATTGGTCAGCAGCGCCCCGAAGTCGGTCAAGTAGGCGACCCCGTCGCGGACTTCGTAGCCGACGGGATGCTGCATGAAGCCGTTGGCGACGAGGATCCAGTAACCCGAGGCGTAGGCGGTCAGCGCGACCAGCCAGATCAGCGTGACGTGCACACCGCGGCGCAGCCGGCCCCAGCCGAAGATCCACATGCCGAGAAAGGTGGACTCGGCGAAGAAGGCGACGAGGGTCTCCAGCGCCAGCGGGGCGCCGAAGACGTTGCCCGCGAACCTGCTCAGCCCGCTCCAGCTGAGCCCGAACTGGAACTCCATGACCAGACCCGTGACGATGCCGACCGCGTAGTTGATGACGTACAGCTGACCCCAGAAGCGGGTCACGCGCTCGCGCACCACCTTCTCGGCGGGGTCGCGGGTGTACGCGGCCCGGGTGTGCAGCAACGCCACGAGCGGCACGAGCCCCATGGTGAGGATCACGAACAGCCAGTGGATACCGGTGGTGGCCGCGAACTGGAGCCGGGCCAGATCCACAGCGCTCACGGCGGGACCTTCCTTGCAGGACGGATACGCGGAGCCCCGCTGCGCACGTACGGACACCGGGCACCACGGCCCGCCACCCGTGCGGTGACCCCCTGACCGAGACCGTAGAGACAAACACTCATGCAGTTCCAAGACCGGTTCTGCCATGTGATGATGACCCGCCGGGCATGAGTGAAGGTGGAGCGTGGATCTGCTGCAGTTGCGTTACTTCCAGACCGTCGCCCGTTTCGAGCACATCAGCCGCGCCGCGGAGGAACTGGGCATCGCCCAGCCCTCGCTCAGCCGCACCATCGCGCGCCTGGAGGCCGAACTCGGCTCCCCCCTGTTCGAGCGGCGCGGGCGCGGCATCAGACTCAACGAGTACGGGGCGAAGTTCCTGCGCCACGTCGACCGCACCCTCAGCGAGCTGGACGACGGCATCAGATCCGTACGCGAGGCGGGCGACCTGGGGCTCGGCCGGCTCGCCATCGCCTGCGAGACCCTGCTGACCATCACCACCGTCCTGGGCGGCTTCCGCACCGTCCAACCCCGCGCCGACGTACGGCTCTACCAGTCCAACGCCGAGGAGATGCACCGCCAACTGCGCGTCGGCGAAGTCGACTTCTGTGTCGCCTCACAGCCGCTGAGCGGCCCGCACCTGGAATCGGCCGAACTCGTCCGCGAAGAGGTGCTGCTCGCCGTACCGCGCGGCCACCGCCTGGACGGGCGCGAGAGCGTGACGATCCCCGAACTCGCCGACGAGCCCTTCGTCACCACCCGCAAGGGCCACTGGCAACGCGCCCTCCTGGACCGCCTGTTCGCGGCCGAGGGACTCACCCCCCTGCTGTCCTGCGAGGGCGACGAGCCGGGCGCGAGCCAGATCCTGATCAGCGCCGGCCTCGGCATCGGTCTGATCCCGGCGATGTCCCGCGAGGCCGGCACCGGGACACGTGTCCCGGTGGCCTGGGTGCACCTGGAGGCCCCGGCCTGCCACCGGATCCTCACCCTCGTCTGGCGCCGCGACGCCTACCTGTCCGAAGCCGCCCTGAAATTCCGGGAGTTCATCACCACCGGCCCCTTCATGGCCCACCGACTGCCCACCCCGCCCGGCCCGGGCACCCAGCACCCGCCCGACTCACCGCCCGACTCACCGCCCGACTCACCGCCCGACTCCTCGGCCGGCCCCGCTGCCGCAGCAGGCTGACCGAAGACGAGGAACACCCGACCCACCCCCGGCCCCGCCGAACGGCGCAGCTGATCCCCCCGTCCCACCCGGCCCGCGCCCGCCGCCCCGGCAGGCCGCCAAGTCGGCGCCAACTCGCCGTTCAGCCCCGGCCAAGCCCCCCGGCCCATGCTCTGCCCCACGAGCGGCGAGCAGACGTGCCATATCGACACCTGGGGGACCGATGTCCGGAAAAGCTGATACGGAACGCCTGTACGCGGCCGCCGCGAAAGCGGCCGGGCTGCTGGACATGGCCGGCTCCCGCGACCGGATGCGGCCGGTGCTGACCGCCTTCCAGGACGTGCTCACCGACCCCGTCGTCTTCAACATGGTGACCAAGGGCGGCCGGATCGCGGACCTCTCCTTCGACTTCACCCTGCCCGCGAGCGCCGGCGACCCCTACGAGATCGCCCTGGCACACGGCCTCGTCGAAGAAACCGACCACCCCGTGCGCACCCTCTTCTCCGACCTGCACGCGCGGCTGCCCGTCCAGGGCTACGGCGTCGACTACGGCCTCGGCGCCGGCTTCAACAAGACCTACGCCTTCTTCCCGCTCGGCGACCTGCGCTCTCTGGCCGAACTCGCCGCCCTGCCCTCCATGCCGCCCGGCCTGTCCGCACACCTGCACTCCTTCACCGACCACGGCCTGGACGGCAAGGTGTCGGCCATCGCGATCGACTACGCGCACCGGACGTGGAACGTGTACTTCAACGGACTGCCCGCCGAGTCCGTCCGGCGCGAGGCCGTCCTGCCGATGCTGCACGCCTTCGGGCTGCCGGAACCGAGCGGACACCTGCTCGACTTCATCGCTACCTCGTCGGCGCTGTACCCCACCTTCGGCTGGGACTCCTCGAAGATCGAGCGGATCAGCTTCTCCACGAGGACCACGGACCCCCAGGCCCTGCCCGCCCATATCGAGCCCAGGCTCGGGGAATTCGCCCGAAACGCGCCCTACGCCTACGAGGGCGAGCGGGTACTCGTCTACGCGGGCGCGCTGTCACCCGGCGAGGAGTACTACAAACTCGCCACCTACTACCGGATGACCTCCGCGGCACACGACCGGGTCCGCTCCGCGAGCTGACCCCCTGCCGCGGACACACCGACACGCCGGCCCGCCCTCGCCCCGCCCCCCGGAGGCGAAGGCGGGCCGGCGGACGGCGTGGGGACCGGCTCAGGAGGCGGTGCCCAAACGGTGGATGGTGATGGGGACCTTGGTGCGGTTGCCGGTGGTGTCGATGCCGAAACGGCCGGTGGCGGCGGGCACCGCGCCGTCGGTCAGCGCGTAGAGGTGGTTGAGGACGGCGTAACGGTTGGGACGCGTGAGGGAGGGCGTGGTGGCGTTGCGGATGGCGGTGGTGGCGGTGAGAACCGCGTCGTGGGCGAGGACGGGCCAGTAACCGCGCGTGGCGTGTGCGGCGGGGAACTTCCGCCCGTGATGGTCGCCCGCGAAGGCGTCCACGAACTTGCCGTACAGGGCGTGGTCGCTGTTGCCGGGACCCCGCAGCGCCGTGGCGTCGGGCAGGGACGCGTACCGGACGGCGATGGGCGCCTCGCCCTCCTGGTTCACGGCGGTGAGGGTCTTGGGGTCCAGGGCCGCCGTGTCGGATCCGGAGACGACGGTGATGGGCCGGCGGTGGCAGCTGCGCCGGCTGAGCGCGTCGAGGAAGTCGGGCAGGTACTTCTCCCGGGCCGCGAAGTACACGGTGTCGACGGGATGCCCGGTGCCGCCGCACAGGTTCTGGCCGATGGTGTCCAGGATCGACGCCGCCCCGCCGCGGGGGTCGAAGAAGAAGTCCGCCGCGGGGTCGAGATGCTTCTTCAGCCCGCTCACCGTGCGGAAGCCCTGGTAGAGGGAGTCGGTGTAGAAGTCGCGGGTTCCGTTCGGCGTCACGTCGGTGCGCACCAGCGCGGCGGTGCGGGTGTCGCCCTCGAGTTCCTCGCCGAGCGCCTCCAGCTGGGCCGCGTTGGTCAGGGTGACGCGGACCAGCCCGTTGATGCGCTGCGCTGACGCCTTCGGGCTGTCGATGGCGCCGGTGGTGTCGAAGCCGTCGGCGGTGATGAGGTCGGCGACCATGGGGATGTCCTTCTCGCTGAGCGCCCGGGCGGCCTCGACGGACTCCTGCTGGCTCAGCCCCATCCCGGTGACGGCGACCAGGTTCTCGACCCTGTCCAGCGCGCCGACGGCGTCCTTCCAGTGCAGTTCGCCGCTGCCCATGTTGGCCAGGACCAGGCGGATCTTCAGCGGGCCCTCGTCGGTGTTGGCCCGTTCGACGGCCGTGTAGGCGCCCTCGACCTCCCCGACGAACTGTTCGAGCGTCAGGTCCTTGGTCTTGCCGGCCTTGCCCACCGAGGTCAGCGGCGCCAGGAACGCGATGGTGACGTACTGGCCGTCGCGCGTGGCCCGGTGGTTCTCCGCGCCGATGGCCGTCAGCACGGGCTCCAGAGCGGAACCGAACACCGCGGAACCGTCGCCCCCGTCGGTCACCCCCGTGCACTCCCCGCCGGCCCGGGTCACCAGCGCCGGGTTCAGCGTCCCGCAGTGCGCCTCGCGGAACTCCGCCAGCCGCCGGCGTTCGTCGTCCACCGCCTTGGCGCGCCGCACGTTCTGATCGTGCTGGTCGACGGCGTACACGCCGGCCGCCGCCGCGACCGCGAGGGAGGCACAGACCGCCACGGCGGCACGGTGCCGTACCAGAGCGGCCCGCCATGCCCCCCGGCGGCCGCCGTCCGCGGGCGGGGTGACGGCCGGTGGCTCCTCCGGCGCCTTGCCGGGAGGCACCGGAGGCGGGGAGGGAGCCGGAGGCGGCCCGGCGGCCGGGGCAGGGGAGGGATCCGGGGGAGGGGGCGCGGCTGCCGCCCCGGCAGGAACGGGGGCGGGGGCCGGGGGCATCGCGGCCACCTCCTGCCAGGCCTGCCGCCAGGGCCCGCGCTGCGCCTCGCTCAGACCGCACGCGGCCAGGAAATCGGCGACGAACTCCCACTCCGGGAGCCGGTCGCGCGACAGCACATCGGACACGGTGGCCGGCGCAAGCCCCCTGCCCCGCCCCTGGCCGGCCCGCTCGAGCTGGGTGAGCGACACACCGAGCCCGGTGCGCAGCCGCGTCAGTTCCTCACGGAACTGCTGCCGGCTGCCGATCCGCGGCGGCACGGTGTCGTGCTCGGCCTGACGGCTGCCGGGCACCTGGTCCCACGTCATCCCACACCCCCCGCGACGGCGGCACCGGCGGCCGTCACGATGCCGGACACGCCGGCCGGGGACCGCCGCCCCGAGCGAAAGCTGTATCGATGCGGCATGAACGAATTCCCGTCTTCCTGGGCGCGGCGCCCATACGCCGCCCGGAGCACCCCGTGTCCGGCCACCGGCCGGAACACGAGACGTGGTGGAGTTTCCCGGTCCTTCGGGCGAGACGTTCCGCGGCAAGGCTGGTATGCGGGCGGAACTCGACGGGCAGCGGGGTAACTCCTGCCGCGTCAGGATTCCGCTTTTCCGTTTACCGGCTGACGGGTACTCCGATTTATTTCCGAAGTCTTCGCTCCGTGCCGCATCCTGAACGGCTTCTTACCGCCGCCGCCGGCACACCCGGCCGCAGCCCCGACCCCCAGCCCCGGCCTGCACCACGACGACCTGCATGAACGGCGTTCCGTAACGCCGCTCGCCCGTTCCGAAGGCGCCCGAAGAGGCCCTTCTGCGCGCGCGGAGACACGGTTCGCGGGCGGCCGTGTCACACGGTGCCGGGCTGTCTCGTCCCCAGAGGTACAGCCACCCGACACCGCATCGAGGAGCACACCATGGACGCGCGCCTGAACTACTTCGCCGACCCGACCGCCGCCAAAGCCCTCAAGCACCTCATGGCGGCGGGCAGGACGCTCAAGGAATCGCCGCTGCCCGCCGCGACACAAGAACTCGTGGCCCTGCGCGTGAGCCAGATCAACGGCTGCGCCGTCTGCGTCGACATGCACACCAAGGAGGCCGCCGCGGCCGGCGAGACCTCGGTACGGCTGCACCTGGTGGCGGCGTGGCGGGAGGCCACCGTCTTCACCGGCGCCGAGCGCGCCGCGCTGGAGCTGGCGGAGCAGGCGACCCGGGTCGCGGACGCGGCCGGCGGGGTCGACGACGAGGTCTGGGCACGCGCCGCACAGCACTACGACGAGGAGCAGCTCACCGCCCTGGCCCTTCTGATCTGCTTCATGAACACGGCGAACCGGATGAACATCATCGCCCGGCAGCCCGCCGGCGACTACGAGGCCGGCCAGTTCCACTGACCGGCCGTCAACCACCCCCCGGGGCCCTGCCGCAGGCCCCGGGCACGCAGACGCCGCCCGGCCCGGAGGCACCCGGAGCGGCGGGAGCGGCGGGGGAGCGGTCGGGGTGGCAGGAGAACGGCGACGCCGTTCCTCCCGCCGTTCCTCCCGCCGCGACGCCCGCCGCGAAAAGGAGGCCGACGACCCCGTGGGCCGGGTCCCGCGAGATTCCTCAGGTTCCCGCAGGAGGCCTCAGCGCCGCGCGTGGCGGATCTTCAACCGTCCGAACCCCATGGTCCCGCCGATCCGGATCGTCGGGGCGCCGGGGCGCACGCTGCGCGGTGCCTTGTAGCGCGTGTCCTTCCATCCGGTGTGCAGACCCTCGTAGTCGACGATCGCGTCCCGCGGCACGGTGATCCGGGCCCCGCCGGTGCCGAGTTGCAGCTCGACGTCGACCACCGGATGCTCGATGACCGCCCGGGACAGATCCAGACGCACCCTCGCGAACGCGGACTCGACCTTGAGGAACCGAGGCACCCGCCATGCGCCGCCCCGCCGAATCCGCCCGCCGGCGGCGGCGATCGTGGACGAGGTGGCGGCGTTCTCCGCCGGGAGCGAGGCCAGAGCCGACGCGAGCTCGCCGCGCGTCGTGACGGTGAGCACCCGGTGGAGGCGTTCGTCCAGTTCCCCGTGCGAGAGGTGACCTTCGGCGTACGCCTCCCGCAGACGCCGCACGGCCGCGTCGCGGTCGTCCTCGCCGATCGGCGGCGGCCGGTCCTCCGGCAGAGCGGTCACCTGTGCAGCCTACCGCCGTGCCGCCGGCACGCCCCCCAACGCCCGTACCGGGCAGGGCGTCCGCCGGGCAGGGGCCGGCAACGACGGACCCCTGCGGCGGACGCCCCGCCCGGCGTGACGCACGCGCGGGGGCTGGTTCAGCAGGTGGGGACGCCGGGCAACCAGGCCGGCCCTTTGAGGTAGATGTTGGTCAGCCAGGAGCCGTCGGTCAGCCGGGACCAGGCGTCGTTGGTGTAGCCCTCCGCGGTCACCTCCTGGGCGTGGGCCTGGCACACCACGTTGACCGTGGTCGGCTGCGCGAAGTAGCCGACCACCGCGGCGTTCACGCTCGGCTCGCCGTGCGTGCGCACACCGGTGCCCCACGTCTGGTGCGCCGTGCTGCCGGCGGCCGGCGGCGGGACGTCGGTGCCGCCGCAGTCCGCGACCCCGGGCAGCCAGGCCGGGCCCTTGACGTAGATGTTCGTCAGCCAGGAGCCGTCGGCCAGCCGGGACCAGACGTCGTTGGTGTAGCCCTCGGCGGACACCGATTCCGCGTGCTCCTGGCACTGGACCGACACCTGGGTCGGACCGGCGAAGGTGTCCACCACCGAAGCGCGCACACTCGGCGCCGAACGGGTCCGCACGCCGGTGCCCCAGGTCTCGAACGTCGCACCGCCGCCCGCGGGCGGGGGAGTCGGGGTGCCGGAGCCGTCGACCCGGATCGCTCCCGCGTAGTCGCCGCCGGTGCGCACCGGCGCCACCCGGATACGGGTACCCGACTCGTACGCCTCGACCATCTGCCCGTCGCCCAGGTACAGGGCGACATGGTGGATGTGCCCGCTGCCCCAGAACATCAGGTCGCCCGGCAGCAGCGGTCCGGTGCCCTGCGCGGCGGAGAACCGGGCGGAGGACTGCGAGCTGTGGAACTGGTCGTCGGACGTGCCGTTGAGCAGGTCCTTGCCGGTCGCCTGGTAGTACGCGTGACGCACCAGGCCGGAGCAGTCGAAGCCCATGCGCTCGTCGTCGTGCAGGCTGTCCGGGTCCGAGCCGTCGTAGTAGCCGTAGGTGGCGCCCGGGGTGGCCCCGTGGCCGCCGCCCCAGCTGTACCAGACGCCGATCTGGGCGCAGGCCGCGGACACGGCGGCCTGCGCGGTGGCCGAGGCGCCCGGCGCGAGTGCGGCGCAGGAGGCGTCCGGCGCGGCGTGGGCGGGCACGCCGCACCACGCGGACAGGGCCAGCACACCGGCGCCCAGGAGCGCGCCGCCCGTCCGGCGGCGCGTACGGATGTTCTTCAAGGGACTCTTCCTTCGTCGACGTGAGGTCACCGCAACACCGGTGACGTGACGGCCATGACGGCCATGACGGCCTGAACGCACGGACCCGGGTCGCACCCCACCCCCGTGGAGGTGCGACACCGTTCAGTGGGTGAACGCGGCCGGGTCACCGGCGCGGTGCGGGCGGCGGTCCGTCAGCGCCCGGCATCGTTCGCGCGGCCCGGGCCGGCCGGTCCCGAAGGACGTGTTGCCGATCTGCACTTCTTCCCCCTCGGTTCAGCGGTCAGGCCGTCGGGCGGGTCAGGCCGTCGGGCGGGGCGGCGGGGCCGTAGCGGGCGGCCGGAGCCTTGCGCAGCAGGGCCCAGTACCGGTCGCCGTACGACCAGTGCCACCACTCGGTCGGGTAGTTGACGAAACCGGCCGCCGTCAGAGCCCAGGCCATCAGCGCCCGGTTCGCCCGCGCCTCGGCGCCGATGTTGCCCGCCCCGGTACGGCAGGCACCCCTGCTCTCCTGCGGGGTCGCGTTGACCTCCGTGCCCAGCGGCAGCTCGCGGCCGTCCTGGTTGCACAGCGTCAGGTCGACCGCTCCGCCGCTCACGTGCGGGGCGACCTCCGGCGGGGAGATGTAGGCACTGGCCAGCTCCCGTATCCGCTCGGGTGTCGCGTCCGGATGCGCCCGCCGCATCGTCGCCGCGTACTGCTCGAAATAGCGCCGCTGCAGGCCCGGCGGCCGGTACCCCTCCACCACCAGGAACCGCACACCGGCCGGCAGCAGGCGCTGCGCCCGCACCAGCCGGCGCAGCGCGCCCGACCTCAGATGGGCGTAGCTGCCGTCGTCGTCGGCCTGCCGGTGGTCGAGCCACACGGAGCCGCACCCGCGCAGATCGGCCAGGGGCTCACCGCATTCGTCCTGCGCGACGGCGGCGACCCTGGGGTCCGAGAGCGTGATGATGTCGTCTGTCACGGCAACAGCGTCACCGGCCCCTCTGCAAATGCTCTGCAGGTTGCCTGCAAGCAGCCGCCCGCCCGCGCGCCCCGGTGCCCGGGCTTCCACGCGCGGCGGCCGCGTCGCGGACGGCGCACGCGCGAGGGCGCACGGCTGTCCACGAGGGCGGAACCGGCCCCGCCGAGCGCTCTCCAGGGCTACCTCGCACGCTCGCGCAGCCCGCCGTGCTCGCGCCCCCGCCACGCACGCGCACCCCGCCTCGGGCTATCACCCGTCCCCGTCCCCGTCCCCGTCTCCCTCCCCTTCCTGCGCCTCCCGGCAGCCCAACTCCGCGAAGACGGCGGCCGCTTCCTCCCGGGCCGCCCGCGCCCGGGCCCGGTCCCCGTCCGCCGCCCACACCTGGGCCAGGTCCCGGACCGTACGTGCCCGCCACAGCGGCAGCCGCAGCGCCTCCCAGCCCGCCAGCGCCGCCTCCAGCGGCTCGCGGGCCCCACCCGGCTCACCGGCCGCCAGATGCCACTCGCCCCAGGTGCGCAGGACCAGCGCTTCCCCGAACCGGTCCTGGCGCTCGCGGGCCACCTCCAGGCACCGGCGCAGCCGGCCGGCCGCCTCCTCCAGCCGGCCCTCCCGCAGCTCCACCTTGGCCAGCGACTGCTCGGTGTACATCACGCCGAACGTGTCGCCGAGACCGGCGAAGATCCGCAGCGCGTCGTGCAGCAGCCGCCCGGCCTGCGCCCGCGCGCCCTCCGCCCGGTGGCACAGGGCCAGCGACCGCAGCGTGAGCGCCTCGCCGTGCCGGTCGGCCTCCGCCCGGTACAGCTCGAGCGCCCGCCCCAGAGCCTCCGCTGCCTGCTCACCGCGCCCCTGCTCCCGGTGCACGTACCCGATGCCGTACAGCACGCGGGCCCGGGCGCCGCGGTCGGCGCGGGGCCCGAACCGCTCCAGCGCCGCGTCGAGCAGCCGGAGCGCCTCGGCGTAGCGGGCCTGCTCGCGCCGGGCCGTGCCCATCCCCGCCAGCGCCGTCGCCGCCCCCGCCGCGGGGCCCCCGCGCTCCTCGAACAGCCGCAGGGCGTCACCGAACCGGGCGTAGGACTCCTCGAACTCGTCCTGTTCGTAGCGCAGTTGGCCCAGACCGGCGAGCAGCCACGCCTCACCCTCACCGTCCCGGCCGCGCCGCACCGCCGCCATGGCCGCGGCATGCGAACGCGACCAGGCGTCGAACTGGTTGTACAGCGCGGCCGAACCGGCCATCAGCGCCCCGGCGAGATCCCGGGCGGGCCGTTCCATGCCGTGTCCGGCGCAGTACTCCACCGCCGCCAGCAGGCACCCCTGTTCGGCGGCGAACCAGGCCGCCGGGCGCTCCAGCAGCGCCTCCTCGGTCGGGACGCCGAGGGGGCGTACGCAGGCCGGCTCCGGGAAGTACCTGGCCGCACCGCCCGGACCCCGGGCGGCGGCCTTCTGGGCGAGCCCCAGCCAGCAGGCCACCAACCGCAGCACAGCCGCCTCGCGTTGCTCGATGCTCTCCTCCGACAGGCAGCGCTCACGGGCGTGTTCGCGGGCCAGGTCGTGGATGCGGTAGCGGTTGCGGCCGGTGTCGTCCACGCCGATCACGTCGACGAAGTGGCAGTCCGCCAGGCGTTCGACCGCCTCCTCGGCCTCCTCGCCGTCGATGTCCAGCAAGGGGGCGGCGATCCAGCCCGCGAAGTCGGGCAGGTCGAGCAGCGCCAGCCGGCGCAGCGCCCGGCGCTCCTGCGGATCGAGGTCGGCGTAGCCGAGCTCCAGACTGGTGCGCAACTCCAGGTCCCCGGCGCGCAGTTCGTTGAGCCGGCGGCGTTCGTCGCGCAGCCGGCGCGCGAGCTGCCCCGGCGCCCAGTGCGGGCGGGCCGCCAGCCGCGCCCCGGCGATCCGCACGGCCAGCGGCAGCCGTCCGCACAGCGCGACGATCTCGGCCGCCCGCTCCGGTTCCGCGCCCGTACGGTCCCCGCCCGCCACGCGCCGCAGCAGCTCCAGCGCCTCCTCCCCGCCCGGCACGGCCAGATCCAGATGGACGGCCCCCTCCAGTGCCACCAGCCGGCGGCGGCTGGTCACCAGCACCGCCGAGCCGGGACCGGGCGGCAGCAGCGGCCGTACGTGCGCCTCCCCGGCCGCGTTGTCGAGGATCAGCAGGACGCGCCGGTGCCCGATGTGCGTGCGGTACAGCCCCGTCAGCTCCTCGACGGAGCCGGGCAGCGTCTCGGGATCGGCCCCCATCGCGCGCAGCAGCCGGGCCAGCGCGTCGGCCGGCTGGAGCGGCGCGGTGTCGGCGGCCCGCAGATCCACGAACAGGCGGCCGTCGGGGAAGAGCGCGGCGCTGCGGTGACCGACATGCACGGCCAGCGCCGTCTTGCCGGTCCCCGAACGCCCGGAGATCACCCCGATCGGCGGCGCGGTACGGCCGGCCTCGCCGGCCCCGTGCAGCAGCGCGGTGGCCCAGCCGATCTGTTCCGCGCGGCCCACGAAGTCGGCGATGTCGGGCGGCACATGGGACGGCGCGGGGCCCGCCCGCACCCCCGCCCGCGGTCCGGCCTGCGCCCCTGTCCGCGCCGTCGTTCCCGTCCGGGTCCCCGGTCCGGTCCCGAAGGCCGGTGCGGCACCGCCGGCGGCCTCCCGCACCCCGCCGGCGGCGTCCGGTGCCGGGGGCGGCGGCGGGGGGTCCACGCCCAGCAGCGCGGTGTCGCCGGTCAGCACCGCCCGGTGCAGCGCCCGCAGTTCGGGGCCGGCGTCGATGCCCAGTTCGTCGCGCAGGGCCGTGCGCCCCTGCTGATACGTGCGCAGGGCGTCGGAGACCCTGCCCGTGCGGAACAGGGCGGTCATCAGCAGCCCGCACGGCCGTTCCCTGAGCGGATGGGCGGCCACGTGCGCGAGCAGCGGCGCGATCGTACGGTCCGCGCGACCGAGCTCCAGCTCGAGACCGAAGCGCTCCTCCTGGGTGATCAGCCGCAGCTCCGCCAGCCGCGCCGCCTCGATCCGGGCGAACGACTGGCCGAGCCCTTCGAGGGCCTGCTGGCCCCGCCACAGGCCCAGCGCCGTGGCCAGCAGGTCGGTGGCCTCCTGCGGGCGCCCGCGCCCGGCCGAGGCCCGGCCCGCCGCGAGCAGCTGCTCGAAGCGGCGGGCGTCGACCTGGCAGGGGTCGAGTTCGGCGAGGTAGCCGGGCGGCCGGGTCCGGATCGCCCCGGCCCCGCCGACGCGGGCCAGCGCCCGGCGTACGGCGGAGACATGGGTGGCGACCAGGGCGCCGGCGGTCGCGGGAACCTGTTCGTCCCAGACGAAGTCCACGAGACGCTCGGTGGAGAGCACCTGGCCGAGATGGACGACCAGCGCGGACAGCACGGCCAGGGGCCTGACCCCACCGAGCGGCGCCCGCCGGTCCCCTTCCCACACCTCGACCGGACCGAGCAGACGCACCTCGAGCATGAGTCCCCGATCGCTGTACCGTTCCCGCACCCCGGAGCGCGACAACGATATCGGCGGGCGCCGCCCGCGCGACGCCGCCGAGCGGCCCGCCTGGCCGGATCCCACCGGTGCCCCGGCCCGGACACACCCGCCCCCGCACGCCCGCCCCGGCCCCGCCTGCCGCCCGCACGGCCACGCCCTCCCGCGCACCTGGCCGGATCCCGGCGGCGGGACGGGGGACGGGCCCGCCCGAGAACCGCGCACGCGCGACACCCCCACGCGCGACACCCGCACGCGGTACCGGCCCTCGGTCAGCGCAGCCGGCGCACGCGCAGCACCAGGTCGTCGGTGTGGTGCGCGCCGGCGCCACCGTCCGGTGCCACGCGGGGCCGTTGCTCGTCCACCTCCACCTCCCAGCCGTCGTCGAGACGGTCGGCGACCATCGAGGGCCAGACGTAGTCGGCCGGGTCGAAGCCGCTGTCGTGCGCCTGCCGGGTGTCCATCCCCGCGTGGTGCACGAGCAGCAGCACACCGCCGGGCGCCACGGCCGCGAGCAGCGCTCGCTCGGCCGCGGCGTCGGGGGTGCGCAGCAGGGCCGGGTACTGCGCGGACACCAGGTCGAAGGAGGCCGGCGGGAGCGCCGCCTCGGTGAGTTCGGCGTGTACCCAGCGAACGGCGAGGCCGGCGTCGCGGGCGTGGGCGGCCGCGCGCTCCAGCGCCACGCCCGAGACCTCGAGCGCGGTCACGTCCCAGCCGCCGCCCGCGAGCCAGAGGGCGTCCGCGCCCTCGCCGCAGCCGACGTCGAGCACCCGGCCGGGCGTGAGCCCGGCGACCTCGGCCACGAGCGCGCCGTTGGGCCGGCCGCTCCACAACTGCTGCCGTTCGGCGTACCGGTTGTCCCACTGCGCCCGCACCGCGGGGTCGCCGGCGTATCCGCCGGCGGGCGAGGGGATGGCGGACGCGGGCGGTTGCGCTGCGATGTTGTCGGTCACCGGCCCACCGTCGCCCACCGCGTCCCGGCCTGCCACTTTTGTTGCCGGTCCGGCAAACGGCACCGTGCCGCCGCTCCCGCCCCTCCCACCCCGCCCGGCCGACCGGCGCACGAAGCGCCAGGATCCACCGTCCGGCGTGATCGGCGTGGCCCGACCTGATCAATCGCCGGATGCGGGCCGGCCGGTGGTGAAGCCCGCCGCCGGACCGCTCGAGAACCTGAATCGAGACTCGCGTCGTCTTCCTGAGCGTGAAAGGCAAGACAGACCTCGACGAGGCAGAACTCGTGCGCCGTGTCGCCGGCGGCGACCGGGCGGCGTTCGACGAGCTGTACCGGCGTACCTCGCCGTGGTTGGCGGTGCGCCTGCGCCGCCGCTGCGCTGACGACGACGTCGTCGCCGACGTGCTCCAGGACACCGACCTGGCCGTCTGGCGGGCAGCCGGCAGCTACGCCGGCTCCGCGACCGACGGCAGCGCGGTCGGCTGGCTCTGGACGATCGCCGCGAACCGTCTCGTCGACGCGTTCCGCCGGCGCGACCGCCAGGAGCGGGTGCCGGCCGCCGCCCCGCCGGAGACGACCGCGCCGGCCGCCGAGGACGAGGTGATGGCCCACCGCGTCGACCAGAACCTCGAACAGGCGCTGCTGGGCCTGCCACCGGAGTTGCGGCAGGTGCTGCAGGCGATGGTCCTCGACGACCTGTCGGTCCGTCAGACGGCGGTGCTGCTCAGCCTGCCGGAGGGCACGGTGAAGACCCGCGCACGGCGGGCCCGGATCGCGCTGCGGGAGGCACTGTCATGACGCACCCCACCACCACGCTCCTGGCCCGCTACGCGGACGGCGGACACGGGCTCGACGACGCCGCGCTCTGGTCGATCGAAGTCCACCTCGACACGTGCGCCGGCTGCCGCGGGCAACTCGCCGCACACGCCACCCCCGCCACGACGGACCTCCTCGACCGCGTCGCCGCCTCGCTCGACCGGGCGATCGGCACGAGCCCGCCACCGGCCCGGCACCGCACCCGGGCCGCGGCCGTGCACCGGCGCTGGCTCGCCTGGACGCTGCTGCCCTGGCTCGCGGTGACCGTCACGGTGCTGGGCTGCGGCGTGCTCCTCGACGTCGCCGAACCCAGCCTGCCCTCACTCGTGCTGCTGCTGGCCCCGGTGGCTCCGCTGCCCGGTGTGGCGGTGGCCTGGAGCCGGCGGATCGACCCGGCATGGGAACAGATCGCCACCACCCCCGCGGCCGGCCTGGCCATGGTGCTGCGGCGCACGCTCGCCGTACTCGCCGTCGTGCTTCCGGCGTTGCTGGTGGCGGGCGCGAGCACCGGAACCTCACTGGCCCTCACCCTGCTGCCGTGCCTGGTGTTCACCGCCGCCACCCTCGCGCTCGGCGCCCGCATCGGCGTACGGCGCGCGGCGATCGCCCTCGCCGTGGCCTGGTCCGCGGCCGTCCTGCTGCCGAGCGTGGCCACCCGGTCGCTGTCCCCGGTACTGCAGCCGGGCAGCACCGCAGTGTGGGCGGTCGCCGCCGTGGCCCTCGCCGCGCTCACCCCGCTCACCGCCCCCTCCTTGCGCCGCCTGACCAGCGGCAACTGACCCCCTATCCACAGGAGAGACCCCATGCGAGCGGTGCGTGCTGCCGAAACGGCCCCCACCCTTCATCCCTGGCTCGTCCACGCGGAGGAACTGCGTGTCCGGGCCGGCCGGCACCTGGCCGTCGACGGCCTCGACCTGGCCCTGAAAGCCGGCGTCCACGGCTTGCTCGGCCCCAACGGCGCCGGCAAGACCACGCTGATACGCGCACTTTCCACCGCCGTCACACCCGCCGGCGGCTCGCTGACACTGCTCGGCACCCAGGCCGACGGCCGCACCGACCTGCGCACGGTGCGCCGCAAACTGGGCTACCTGCCGCAGCAGTTCGGCTTCTATCCGCGGTTCACCGTCCGCGAGTTCGTCGCCTACATGGCCTGGCTCAGGGAAATGCCCGAAACCGCGGTACCCGACGCCGTCCAACGCGCGATCGACCGGGTGGGCCTGACCACCCAGGCCGACACCAGGATGAAGACGCTCTCCGGAGGCATGCTGCGCCGGGCCGGCATCGCGCAGGCCATCGTGAACGACCCCGAACTGCTGCTGCTCGACGAGCCCACCGTCGGCCTCGACCCCGAACAGCGCCTCGACTTCCGCGACCTGCTGCGTGACCTCGGCGCCGGCACCTGTGTGCTGGTCTGCACCCATCTCGTCGAGGACGTCGTGGCCGCCTGCACCGATGTCCTCGTCATCAACGAAGGCCGGCTCCTCTTCCAGGGCACCCCCGACGATCTCATCGCCCGCGGCGGACAGGGCGACGCGGGCGACAGCCCGGCCGAGCGCGGCTACTCCGCACTCCTGCGCCGGCACCGGAGCAACGCGTGAACCGCATCCTCGCCATCGAACTGCGGCGGTCGGCCGCTCTCGGCGCCGCGCTCGTGATCGCCGCCGCCGGCACCCTCGTGCTCCACGCCACCGCCGGACGATGGTCCGGCGGCTGGATGGCACTGGTCATGACCCAGCGCGAATACCTCGCGGTCCTCTCGCCCCTCGCGATGGCCGCCGGCGCCTGGCAGTCCTACCGCGAACACCGGGCGAACGTCGCCGAACTCTTCGCCGGCACGCCCCGCCCGCGACCGCAGCGCATCGTGCCGATCCTGGTCACGACCGGCCTGACCGTTCTCGCCGCCTACCTGCTCACACTCCTCGCGGCGGCGCCACGGATCGCCGACACGGCACGCTACCTGCCGCCGGCGGCGGGTGCCGTCGTGGCCGTCGGACTCATCGCGATGATCGCCTCGGTCTGGCTCGGCCTGGCCGTCGGACGCCTGATACCGGCACTCGCCACCGCCCCCGCACTGGCCGTGACCGGCTTCGTACTGCTCGTCCTGGCGCCGCACACCCTGCCGGACGGCGGAGTCACGGCGGCGTTCTCCCCGGCCATGGGGATGAGCATGTTCAGCGACTACGACACCGTCGACGGCGAAGTCAGCCTCGCCCAGGCGCTCTGGACGGCCGCCGTCGCGGCGGCCGGCGTCGTACTCCTGGCCGTCCGACACCGCAGGTCCGCGTTCGCCGCGCTGGTGCCGCTGGCCCTCGGGGCGACGGCCACCCTCCTGGTCGTGCCGACCGGCGACGCCTACGCCCGAGGGACGCTCGACCCGGCCGCCCAGGAACTGGTGTGCACCCACGACGCCCCACGGGTCTGCGTCAGCCGGGCGCACGAAGGGCTGCTGCCCGAGGTGACCCCCAAAGCCCGCCACGCACTGGAACTGCTGTCGAACACCTCGCTCGTCACGGCACACGAGGACACCACCACGTTCTCCCCTCCCACCGCACCGAGGCCGCGGGCCGACACCGCGCTGATGAGGATCACGGTCGACCGGCACGGCCGCCTCGCCCACCCGGGCCGCCTCGAACCGGCGATGCTCACCGCCGTGTTCACCGGCCCTCCCGGCTGCGCGGACACCTGGAACTTCCAGGTCGCCACCGCCGCCGCCTACTGGCTGCTCGACCGCGAGCCGGCCACCGGCCCCGAGGGCCTCGAATCCGACGACCCCGAGGCCGCCAAGCTCTGGAGGCAACTGAAGACATTGCCACCGGCCGAGGCCGGCGCCCGGGTGCGCGCCGTCTACCAGGCCGCCCGCACCTGCCAGGACACCACCGACCTCCTGACCAGGAGCGCCCGATGAGAGCACTGACGCTCTACGCCCGCTCGCGCCGGGTGCCGGCGGCGCTCGGCGCGGCGGCCGCGGCCACCGCCCTCGCGCGGCTGACGGCGCCGGCCCTCGGCGACAGCGGCGAGACGGGCGCCACCGTCCCCGTCCTGACGGTGCTCCTCCTCGTGACCGTCGTCTCCGCCACGCTCGGCGGCCCGGACGACACCCTGGACCGCACGGCGGCGAGGCCGTGGGGATGGCTGCGGATGTCCCACCTGGCCACGGCCCTGGCCTGCGTGCTGGTGCTCCTGCTGGCCACGTCGGCGACCGGCACGCGGTTGGGGCCGTTCGGCTGCGTCGTCCGCGACGCGGCCGGCCTCCTGGGCCTGACCGCCGCGGGAACGGCCGCGGCCGGCACGGCCCGTTCGTGGTTCCTGCCTCTGGGATGGACGCTCGGCGCGGTGACACTCCCCGCCACGGGCATGGCCGGGGAGGCGCTGACCTGGCAGGCCCAGACACCCGACAGCCGCCCCGCGGCCGTGGTCGCCGCCGTGCTCGCCGCCGCCGGGACCGCCGCCTACGTCAGCCGGGGCCCACGCCCGCGAACGTCGTCGGAGAACATCTGAGCCGCCTGCGCCGGCAGGGCAGGACACCACGATGGTCGCCCCGGGGGCACCTACCCCGACGTCCCCGCCTACGCGGGGGGTGCTTCGCCGGGGCTCGTCCTGGCGGGCCCGCCCACGACTGTCAGCAGGTCCACGACGAAGATCAGCGTCGAGCCCGCCGGGATCAGCGCGGAGGGCGACTGTCTGCCGTAGGCGAGACGCGGGGGAACGATGATCTCGCGCCGGCCGCCGACCCTCATCCCCCTCACTCCCCGGTCCCAGCCCTTGATGACCTTGCCCCCGCCCACGGCGAACTTGTACGGCCGGCCCTGTTCCCAGGACGAGTCGAACTCTCGTCCGGACGCGAAGGTGACGCCCACGTAGTGAACCTGGACGACCCTGCCCGGCCGTGCCTCGGGTCCGTCCCCGACCACGAGGTCCCGGATCGCCAGCTCGGTGGGCGCGGCACCCTCCGGAACCTCGATCCTGGGCTTGGCCAGTTCGCTCATCACGCTCCCCTTGCTCGCCGCCCGCAATCCCCTGCACGGGCCGGCCGGACACATGGACCTTCCACGCGGCAGGCGATCACGCTACCGGCAACGCCCACATCCGCTCGGCCACACACTGGAGCGGATCACGGCGTCGGCCACCTTCTGCCGTACGCACACACGCCACGCCGCCCCGCCGCGCTGCCGGAGGGACCGGGCAGCCCGCTCCCTTCCCGAGGCCGGACCCGGGCTCAGCCCCCGGACCTAGGTCGGTGACCCGATGCGCACCCGGCCCGGGACCTGCTTGGCTGCTTTCATGACCGAATTCAGCGCGGCCGAACGCGCGTACCTGGTGTCGCAGCGGCTGGGGCGCCTCGCGACGGTCGACCCGTCGGGGCAGCCGCAGGCCAATCCCGTGGGGTTCTTCCTCCAGGACGACGGCACGATCCTCATCGGCGGATTCGCGATGGGGCGGACGAAGAAGTGGCGCAATCTCCGCGAGAACCCGAAGGCCGCGCTCGTCGTGGACGACGTCGTGAGCCTTCGGCCCTGGACGGTGCGCGGCGTGGACATCCGAGGCGAGGCCGAACTCCTCACCGGACCGCACGAGTTGGGCCCGCACTTCAGCGAGGAGGTGATCCGCGTCCACCCGAGGCGGATCCACAGCTGGGGACTCCGGGAGCAGCCGGCCTCGGGCGCCGCCGGCTCGTGACCACGGGCTCCCTCCGGTCTGCGGCACAGACCGTGTGATGCTGGCGCGGTGACCGATCGACACGAGGTTGTCATCGTCCGCCGGCCGGGTCAGGGCCCCGCGACGGACCGGCTGGCCGCGTTGCTGACCGCCTACCACCTGCGGACGGAGGCCGAGAAGGGCGTCGCCGTCACCGATGCGGACGGGCTGGCGGACCGCTACCGGGCAGAGATCTCGGACCCGGGGACCGCGTTCGCCGGCGATGCCGTGCTGATGGCCCTGAGCGGTGACACAGCCGTGGGCTGCCTCGTGCTGACCGCTCCCGCCGACGGACGCTCGGAGATCAAAAGACTCTGGACCGACCCGGCCTTCCGGAACCGGGGCATCGCCTCCGGCCTCATCCGCGCCGCGCTCGCGCACGCCGCGGAAACCGGCGTCGCCACGGTACGGCTGTCGGTGTGGAAATGGCGGACAGACGCCATCGCCCTGTACGAGCGGCTCGGCTTCACCGCCGCCGACTCATGGGAGACACGGGACCAACTGCTCTGCATGGAACGCACCGTATGAAGCCACAGCCACAGCCACTCGCCGGCGGCTGCGCGGCTGCGTCGGCACGGCGACGGACGCGGCGCACACCGCCGGCTTCGACAGCTGCGGCGCACACCGTCGGCCGTGAGGCCGGCACGGCGGGTCCGCAGCCTCTCCAGCCACGGCCCGGTGACGCCTGGAGCCGGTGCGGTCCGGTCCGGTCCCGCCGAGCGCGGCACGTCTGACGCATCCGTACGGCCGCCTGGCAGGGAAGACGACGGTAGGGCTCCCGTCCCGTTCCCCCCGAGCCGGGACGGGAGCCCGCCCACCCGGGAGCCCGGCCGGTGGGCGGGGCGGGAATGCCGCCGTGGCCGGCCGTGTTGTCCGGGGCGTGGTCGTGAAGGGGACAGTGTCCCCGGGCCTCACCTATAGCCTGCGGGGACGATCGTCCGGCTGAAGCCCCGCAGAGCCTTTCGCCGCGTAGGCGACCGCCCCTTCACGACTGCTTCTTCACGACCGCTTCTTCACCGGCCCCTGCCCCGCCGGCGGCCGGCCCACGGCTCCCGGCGTGTGACGCAGGCCATGATTCCTGTCGGCCGATCTTGGAATGCGTGAGCCTGCGCCGCCGCTGCACTGCTTGTGGGCCTTCCCTGTCCCGGGGGGCGCACCGGGCGACGGTGGCCGGCGCGACTGGCCACAGGAGCGGCACGGACCCTGGTCCCGCCTGCTCCGTCGTTCGGACCGCCGCCCGTGAAAGGTACTTCCGCTCCATGCCACTGGCCCTGCTGGCCCTTGCCCTCGTCGCGTTCGGTATCGGTACGACCGAGTTCGCCACGATGGGGCTGCTGCCCCAGATCGCCGACGGGGTCGGCGTGTCCGTGCCGCACGCCGGCAACATCGTCTCGGCCTACGCGCTCGGCGTCGTCGTCGGCGCCCCTGTACTGACCGGCATCGGCGCGCGCATCAGCCACAAACGGCTCCTGCTCCTGCTGTCCGCCCTGTTCGTGACCGGCAATGTCGCCTCCGCCCTGGCTCCCGGTTTCGGACTGCTGTTCGCCGCGCGGTTCCTGGCGGGCCTGCCCCACGGAGCGCTGTTCGGGGTGGGCGCGGTCGTGGCCTCCCGGCTGGTGGCCCCCGAGCGGGCCGGGCGGGCCGTGTCGAGGATGTTCCTCGGTCTGACCATCGCCAACATCGTCGGGGTTCCGGCCGGTACGGCTCTGGGACAGCAGCTGGGCTGGCGGTACGCCTACTGCGCCGTCGCCGTCATCGGTCTCGTCGCGCTGGCGGCGCTGGCGGCCTTCGTCCCCGAGCAGCCCCGCGGCAGCCGGGCCGGCATCCGGCACGAGCTGCGGGCGATGGGCAACAGGCAGGTCGCCCTGGGCCTGGCCACGGCCGTCGTGGGGTTCGGCGGTTTCTTCGCCGTCTACAGCTACCTGGTGCCGATCCTGACCCATCTGACGGGCTTCTCCGACTCCTCCACCACCTGGGTCCTGGCCCTCTACGGCGCGGGGATGACGCTGGGCACGCTGATCGCGGGCCCGCTGACGGACCGTGCCCTGCGCCCGACGCTGTACGGGGGACTGGCCCTGCTGGGCGCGTCGCTCGTGACGTTCTACTTCACGGTCCACAGCCCCGTCGCCGCCCTGGTGACCCTCGCCGTCATGGGCGCGATGGGCGCCCTGGTCACCACGCCCGTGCAGATGCTGCTCATGGCCAAGGCGAAGAACGCCCCGACGATGGCGGCGGCCTCCAACCACTCCGCCTTCAACCTGGCCAACGCCGGCGGTGCCTGGCTCGGCGGTCTGGCCATCTCGGCCGGCTGGGGCTGGGCCTCGCCCGCCCTGGTCGGCGCGGCTCTCGCCGCCGCAGGCCTCGGCCTGGCCCTCCTCGCAGGCCTCACGGACCGCGGAGACGCGGGCGGCGGACCGCTCACCGCACCGCAGGCCGAAACCCCGGCGCAAGCCCGCCGGGTCCCGACGGCCTGACCCCGCTCACTCCGGAAAGCCCGGGCGCAGAGCCGCAGAGCCGCAGGGCCGAACGGCGCCGCACCCGGGCCCGGGTGGGGGCGGGGCTAGGCGTTCAGGGCCTGCTCGATGGTGGGGTGGCAGGTGATGATCTCGTCGATCCCGACCAGGTGCAGCAGATGCACGACGGACTCCTGCGCACCGGCGATGCGCAGCCACCCCTGGGCGTCGCTCACCCGCCGGTGGGCGTTGACGAAGACGTTGATGCCGCTGGAGTCCATGAAGGTCACGTTGCTGAGGTCCGCCACGATCCGGGGCGGCGTGGTGTCGTCCTCGGGCATCAGCGCCTGGCCGAGGACTGCCTTGACGTCGTGGTCGATCTCGCCGCGTACGGTCACGATGAGGACGCCGTCGACCACTTCGGGCCGGACGGAGAACCGGCCGGGCCGGTCTTCCTTGTGGATGTTGCTCATGTCTCCTCGGCTACGCCTAGGCTTGCCCGCACAGGGCGTGTCCGGACGATGGTGTTCCACCGCTGTGCCGTCAGGGGCCAGGACGGCTGCGGCGGACGGTGTCCCCGGTGGCATGCATGACGCCGTCGAGGGTAGTGGCGCGCGTGAACGGGCGGAGTGAGGGCGAACACGTGGGATCTCATGCCGACGGTGACGGCTGTACGGCGGCGGCGGACGACCACCTGCTGCGCGCCGGCTACGCCCTGGGCGGAGACGACGCCTGCATCGCCACCGCCCGCCACCACGCCGTGGCCTTCCTCGACCGGGCCCACACCGAGCATCACCTGCCGGTGACGGCCCGGGCGCGGGACCTCACCCAGCTGGTGGTCAGCGAGCTGGTCACCAACGCCCGCAAGTACGCTCCCGGCCCCGTCCTGCTGGAACTGCGCATCAACGCTCACGCCGTGGACGTCGTCGTGCGCGACAGCGCTCCCGCCGTGCCCGCCGTCCGGGCCGCGGATCCCGGCAGGATCGGCCAGCACGGCCTGGAGATCGTCAAGGCCGTCGCCGAGGAACTGCTCATCGAGCGGGAACCGGGCGGCAAGCGCATCACGGCCCGCATCACCCTGTCCGACGACGGCCCCGCAGGACACGTCACCGCCCGCCGTCCCCGGTAGCAGCAGGGGCAGGGCCGCGGCATCCGCGCCGCGCGTGCGCCAACCGGTGTCCATCGCCCCCTCCCAGTTCTTCCTCGGTCCCGGCCCGCAGGGCTTCGTCCGACGCCGCCCTCCAGCACATCGCCCGAGACCATACCTCACTACCCTGTATCCGAAAATCTATGGTGACGAGAGTAGACATTGGTTGTTGGCTTGGTTATGGTTTCTCTCGTAGCCCACAGAGGACGAAAGGCCCGGCAGACACGAACTGCCGGGCGGCACCACCGCGGTAGCCCTACCCGTAAGGGAAGTCCGCAAGACCCGGCGGCGACGTCGGGTGAGCAGTACGCGGTACCAGCAGTACGCAGTCCCCGTCAGGCAAGCAGTCGATCACCGAGGGAAGAACGGAGGAACCGAAACGCCATCAGGATCGCCCGGGCGAAAGCCTTCAACCCGGGTACCGCAGGACATCGACAGCACAGCGAGGTGGTCTCCGGTCACGCAACCGCGATCCCGGCATCCCCGGCAGCAGTCCACTCGGAGATGCGGAAACACAAGGCCGGCGCAGTAACAGGGCCGGCAGATGGTGGAACAGTTCCTTCGGGCCCTGGCGCCGCACGGCGCCAGGGCCCCTCTACGCGTTCACAGAGAGGTGCAAGTGACAGCAGACGACTCCTACGGCCGTCTCGACGACGACGACTACCCCGCCTACACCATGGGCCGGGCCGCCGAGATACTCGGCACCACACAGGGCTTCCTCCGAGCCATCGGCGAAGCCCGCCTCATCACCCCGCTGCGCTCCGCCGGCGGCCACCGCCGCTACTCCCGCTACCAACTACGCATCGCCGCCCGCGCCCGCGAACTCGTCGACCACGGCACCCCCATCGAGGCCGCCTGCCGCATCATCATCCTCGAAGACCAGCTCGAAGAAGCCCAGCGCCTCAACGCCGAACACCGCCGCGCCGCCGACCGCCCCACGGCAGGCATCTGACCCACGGTCCGTCCCCCGGCGACGCGCCGGGCCGCCACTCCAGCCGACCTCAGAATAAGAGCGCATGATCGCCGAAGACACCCAGCCGCCGGTCCACGGACGCGACCCCCAGCCCGAAACCCGGCCGGGCCCCAGCCCCGACCACGGCACCCCGCCCGACACCCCCCACCCCCCGGCGGCCGACCCAACCGCCGCAACCGGCCGGCCGGCCGCCGCACAGACGGCCACCGGCCCGGAAGGCGGGATGGAACGCGCGGCGGCCGCGCTGAAACCACGGATGCGCGGCTGGCTGCACGCCGGCGTGTTCCCCCTCGCCCTGGCCGGCGGCATCGTCCTGATCGCCGTCTCACGCTCGGCCGCGGCAGTGGCGGCCTGCTCGGTGTACGCACTGTCGGCCTGCCTGCTGTTCGGCACCAGCGCGGTCTACCACCGCGGCACATGGGGCCCACGCGGGGAAGCCGTCCTGCGCCGCCTCGACCACGCGAACATCTTCCTGATCATCGCCGGCACCTACACCCCCCTGGCGGTGCTGCTGCTCCCCGCCAACCGGCAACCGGTCCTGCTGGCCATGGTGTGGGCAGGCGCGCTGGCCGGCATCGCCTTCCGCATCCTGTGGATCGGAGCCCCGAGGTGGCTGTACACCCCCTGCTACCTCGCCCTGGGCTGGGTGGCCGTCTTCTACCTGCCCGACTTCGCGCACGCCGGCGGCACCGCGGTCCTCGTACTCGTCATCGCCGGCGGCCTGCTCTACACCGCGGGCGCCGTCGTCTACGGCCTCAAACGCCCCGACCCCTCACCGGCCTGGTTCGGCTTCCACGAGGTCTTCCACGCCCTGACCATCGCCGCCTTCACCGCCCACTACACAGCCATCCTCCTGGCAGCCACCTGACCACATCGACGGCCCGCCACAGTGGCAGCACCCACCTCGGCCCCGACCACCGCACGGGGCCCCGGTGGGGCCGCCCGGCTCCGCCGCCACGGACACGTCTCCCATCCGGCGACTCAGCGACGCCGCTCCTCGGGCCACGGCCGGAACCTGCGACGCCCCCATTCCTGCGCCTGCTCCCTCATGCGGCGGCGCAACCACACCATCCACAGCACCAGCGGCGTAGCCACCACAGCAGCCGCCAGCGGCCAGCCCCAGCCGATCCCACCGCCCGCGAACCGGATCATCAAAGCCAACAGCCCGTACAACACCAGTACAAGGCCCGCATTCCTCATCCACTTCGGCATACCGCCCCGGGTACCCCCGATGCCGTCGGACACGAGGCACACATGCGCACGCCGGTCACCCGGCGGGCCGAGCACGCAGGCACGAACGATGGTGGCGGCAGCGGGAGTTCACCGGTGAGCCCGGGGGAGAGCGCCGTTGTCGGTGCCGGGTGACAGCATCCGGCCATGAGTGGCGAATCTTTCGACTGGCACGAGTTCCTGGGACGTTGGCAGGCGGAGTGGCTCCCGCGCACGGACGCGGACGAGGAAGCGCACGCGGACCCGCACGCGGACGTGGACGACGGCGGGCAGGTGGCCGTCCGCCCCGGCCCGGGCCCGGCAAGGCCCGGAGCGAAGGAGCCGGCGATCGCCGCCGCCGAGGAACGGCTGGGCCGCCGACTGCCGCCCTCCTACCGGCAGTTCCTGGCCCTGAGCGACGGATGGCACGTCGACCAGACGGCCGGGGTCTACCGACTCGGCGGCGCCGCGGACATCGACTGGTTCAAGGACCCGTACGACATGAGCGCGCTCTACGAGCAGAATCTGGGCGACCACCCGCGCGAGGAGGACGTCGTACTGGCCGGCATGTGGCAGCGGGCGCTACGGCTGGAGACGGACTCCGACATGTCGCACGCCCTGCTCGACCCGGGCGACAGCGACACGGACGGCGAGTGGGCGCTCTACGTCTACAAAGGCTGGAGCGGCGAATTCCCCGACCGCTACCCCTCGTTCCGCGCGTACATGGAGGCCATGTACCGCGGCTTCCACCGCGACCGGGCGGACCGGGACGACTTCGTCAACGCGACCACGCGCGCTCAGGACGCCCATGTGGACGATGCCCGCCTGCTGGCCCTGCGCGGACGGCACGAAGAGGCCCTGCCCCTGCTCGAGGAGGCGCTGTCCTTCGGACGGCCACGCAGCGCCGTCCTGCTGAACCAGCTCCGCCAGCTGCCGGCCCCGCGCGACTACGGCCTCCTGGTGGCCGACCCGCGCTACCTGCCCGAAATCCTGCCCCTGCAGGCCATGTCGCCGGCACGCGGTGAAGGGCGGCTGGGCGACGACGACCACTGGCTGGCGATGATGAGCGCCCGCGGCGTCGCCCGTGAAAGCGCCGAAGCCGTCCTGGACGCGATGCGCGACGGCACCCACCGCTACGCCCCTCCCGGCGCGGTGGGGCCGGGCAGTCGCCGACGCACGTGAGGCGGCCCGATGGGGGGCGACCGACGCCGCCTGGCGGACACTGCGGGACGCGCTCGCGCTCTGGGAGGCACCCGGACCCCTGCTCATCGCCCCGGTCGGCCTGCTCGCCGACCCCGTCCTGGGCCCGCTGATCACCGCGGAACGCGGACGGGAAATCCTCGCGACGCCGCGAGCCGGGGAAAGAGGACCCACCCCCGAGCCGGTGCCCGACCTCGACCCGCCGGGCCTCGCCTGGCTGAGTGAGCCTGCACCAGACCGGCGCCCGCTCGACGGATACCGCTGTGTCTGGGTCGAGGGCATCGACCCCGCCCGCCTGCCCGCCCTGATCGGAGAGGAAGGCGCCGAACTGAGCGCGCCCACTGATCCGCGCGAGACATTCCGGCGCGCGCCCGGACCCCGCGAAGGCGCCCAACTATGGGAGGACCGGGCAGTGGTGGCCGCCGGCCGCACCGCCGAAGGATGGGCCTTCGCCTTCGGCGGCCACTCCCGTCACCTGAACGAGCTGTTCCTTTCCCCGGCCGCGGCCGCCTCCTCGTCCGGCAGCCCGGGCCGCGCGGTGGTGGTGTGGCGCGACCCGAACCACTCGTCGCCGGGCGGCCGCCCGGCCGCGTTCCACCTGTCGGTGGCCGAACAGGGCGAGGAGCTCTACGCGTTCACCGTGCGCGGTCCGCAGATCGAGCGCTCCGGCACGATCCCCGAGGCCCTGGACCCCGCACGGCTGTCGCGCCCGGACGACACCGAAGCGGACCGCGAACGACGTGTCCTGCAGGCCCTGCACACCGAACTCGGGCTTTCGCTGCCCCGCTTCGCGCTGACCCGGGGCAGGCTCCGCACTTTCACCACCGGGTCCTGGACCCGGGCACCGCGCGCGGGCGAGACGTTCGCCTACGCCTACCTCGGCGTCGGGCGGCCCCGGCCCTGAACCCGCCCGCCCCTACGGCGCAAGGCGGCCCCGCCGGCGACCTGCCGGCGCAGTGCCTTCGGAAGGCAGGCGGGCAGTCGGGTGGCCGGCCGGCTGGAGGACGCGTGACGACGTCGGCGCGGGCCTGCAGAGCGCGGGGGCCCGCAATCTCGCGGACCTCGCGGGTGAGGACGGCGCGGGCGCGGCGGGAGAAGCCGTCCTCGTTGCCGCGGGCGGAGTTGAAGGCGATGACGGTGACAAAGAAAGTCACACCGTCAACATTGCTTCAGCCGATTTGCGACGACCATCACCCCGGCCGATAATTCCCATATATATAACATCACCTCGGCGAGTAATAGCCAGGACGCCGACACTCCCTGCGCCGCATCCATCCGGCAGGGAAACCCCGGCTTCACCGGCCCCGGCCCAGCCCGTCCCCCTTCGGGAAGATCACCGCCCCGGGCTCCGTACCGCACTCGCCGCTTTTGCCGCCGCTGCCGCCAGAAAGCGCCAATTCGCTGTAACGTAACGGCATTTCGCCCGCTTCTGGCGTCAGAAGAAAGGGCACCGTCATGATGCACGAGCCCGCGGGCCCGTTCAGATCCCCCATCGTGGGCGACCTCAATCTGCCCTCGACCCCCGACGGCGACACGGCAACTGCCCCGGGCGACCCGCACCAGCGGGTCCCGATGCTGATCGAACTGAACGTGCTGTACCCCGGAGGCCTGCTCGCGGTCCGCGAAGCCTTCTACGGCCTGTGGGAAAGCTACGCGGAGACGGCCGGCGGCTGGTGGCCCGAGGAGATCACGTCGGCCAGCCCCGTCCAGCCACCCGTTCCCCACGGCCTCGCGCTCATCGCACCGAAGCTGTACCAGTGCGTCCTGTCCCGCGTAGTACTGCGTGACCTGGTGGAAAGAGACCGCAGCCTCGCCGAGCACGGCCACCGGCCCCCGGTCATCTTCCGGGTATGGCCCGACTACCCGCTCCACCCCCAGATCGACCGCTCCGCGCCCACGGTGAAAGCCAACGCCGCCTGGCACTCCTACGACGCACGCGGCCACGGCATCGTCTGGGCCGTCATCGACAGCGGAATCGACGCCGGCCACCCCCACTTCTCGCAACTGGAACTCGCCACCGCCGGCCGCGAGGAAAACCCGCAACAGGGACTGACCAGCCAACTGCACCGCGACTTCAGCTTCCTCGTGAACCCCGAAGACCCGAGGGAACCCGACCGACCGGACGACCCGAACCTGCCGCCGTCCCTGACGGACGAGAACGGACACGGCACCCACGTCGCCGGCATCATCTCCGGCTGCACCCCGGACGGCATGACACCACGGGTGGCGGAATCCGACGACCCCGGCAACGGCGGCTACGTCCAGCGGGCCCACGTCGGCACACTGTCCGGAATGGCGCCCGCCTGCGAACTGGTCAGCATCAAGGTCATGCGGCGCAGCCGCCAGGGCACCTGGGTCACCTCCTCCAGCGCCGTCATCCACGCGCTGACCTACCTGCGCAACGAGGTCAACGTCGACCCCGGCGTCCTGCGCGTACACGGCGTCAACATGAGCCTGGGCGCCGAATGGCAGCCCGATCAGTACGCCGCAGGCCAGTCCCCGCTGTGCCAGGCCGTCAACCAACTGGTCGCCACCGGCGTGGTGGTCGTCGTCTCCGCGGGCAATTACGGCGCCCGCACCGCCACCGCGGACCTGGCCAACACCTCCGCCGTCCTGGGCTCGATCACCGAACCGGCGCACGCCGAGGACTGCATCGCCGTCGGCTCCACCCACCGCGACGCGCCGCACACCTTCGGCGTCACCTGGACCTCCAGCAAAGGACCCACCCTCGACGGACGGATGAAACCGGACGTCGTGGCACCCGGCGAATGGATCGCCTCGGCCGCCAGCGGCAAGGTCCGAGCCACAGCCGGACTGAACCCCGCACCAGGAGACCCCCTCCCGCAAAGCCGGCTCACCTACGCCGAACAGTCCGGCACCTCCATGGCAGCGCCGCACGTCTCCGGCGTCATCGCGGCGTTCCTCTCCGCCCGCCCCGAGTTCATCGGCCGGCCCCGGCAGGTCAAACGCCTGCTCACCGACAGCGCCACCGACATCGGCCGGGAACGCTACGCGCAGGGAGCAGGCCTGGTCGACCTGATGCGCATGCTCGCGAACGTCTGACGAAAAGGGGCCAAGACCATGGCGCAGCCGACCACCGCCGCACCGGTGTGGAACCTCGCATTCGACGAAAAGGGCCGGCTCACGGCACCGGCCGAGGACGACTTCCTCGACCAGGTCATCGCCCAAGGCGTGGACGACCTCTTCTGCTTCAGCCACGGCTGGAGCACGTCACAGGAGGCGGCCGGCGAACTCTACGACGCCATGTTCCCCATGATCCAGCACGCCGCGACCGGCGCCGCGAACCTCGGAAAGGCGGGATTCGCCGGCCTCCTGTGGCCCTCCCTGTGGTTCCCACCGACACCGGCCACCCCACCGGCAACAGCCGGCGCCGCACAGGCAGGCAACGGCGCCACGGTAGACCTCGACGCCGGGACGGCAGCACTCACCGGGACACAGATCGCCACCTCCCTCCAACAAGGGTTCACCGACCCGGCGCAGCAGCAGACCGTACAAAAGATCGGCGAACTCATCGACCAGGCGGCGGCAGCCGCCATCGACTCGGACGAATCCGACGCGCAGAAGGAACAACGGCTACGGCAGATCCACCAGCACCTGACATCACTGGTACCGCCGCCACCACCCGATGACGAATTCGAGGACTCGGGCGAGACCGCGCTGCTCCTGACCGACGACCCGACGTCGGGATACCTGGCCGCCGCCGAAGCCTTCGGCACCGCACCGCCCGGTTCCGCTACCCAGGGCATCGGCGACTGGTTCGGCCACGCCGTCAACGGCGCGAAGGACGCCCTGCGCGTCCTCTCCTACACGATCATGAAAGCCCGCGCTGGCGACATCGGCCGCGCCGGACTGGGACCCCTGCTCCAGACCCTGCACACCCGCTCGCCCTCCCTGCGCGTCCACCTGATCGGCCACAGCTTCGGCGCCCGGCTGGTCTCCTTCGCCCTGTCCGGCATCAGCACCCCCCAGAACAGCCCGGTCGCCTCACTGCTGCTCCTGCAAGGGGCCTTCTCCCACTGGTCGTTCGCACACGAGCAGGACAACCCCTTCGGCAGCCCCGGCGCACTGCACACTTTCGCGGACCGGGTACACGGCCCGCTGGTCGCCACCTTCAGCACCTTCGACTGGGCGGTCGGCGTGTGGTACCCGAGAGCCTCCTTCCTGGCCCAGCAGGACACACAGGCCACCACCGCGGGACGCTGGGGCGGCATGGGCGCCGACGGATACCAGGCGGTGAACCCGTCACAGGACCGGACCATGCCGGCCAACGGCAGCACGGACTACGCCTTCACCCCAGGCACCTTCTACCGAGTCGACGCCGACGCCGTCATCAACGACGTAGAGGGCAAACCCTTCCCCGGCGCCCACTCCGACATCCGAAAGCCCCCGGTGGCCGCACTCGCCGCACAAGCCGCCGCAGCCCACGCCTGAGCCTTCCTGGCCCTACGCGCTTTGGTCCCTCACGCGGTTGCCCACGGGCGAAGGCTCTACACAGTTACGACTAGTGATGCATCCCCGTACCCAAACTCCACTCCCGAGAGTGGCACATGGCTCAACTCCACCCACGAACAGCCGGTTTCCCTGTATGCTGGCAGGTCAGTCGTGAACATGTTGGGACAGGTTAGACAGCGGGGGAGGGGTTCAGGGTGGAGCGCAGCGGAACCCGTCACTACAGCGAGGCCGCCCCCTCGTTACGCTGAGAGTCCGTCACATCCGTTGTGGGGTGATGGCTGAGAATCCCAAGCTCTACACAGACTCGCACACGATGCACCCGCCCCTTACTGCCAGCCTCGGGAACCTCGCTTGCGAGATTCCATCAATTCGCGCTTGCGCGAATTGATGCACACTCAGAATTCCGCTTGCGGAATTAGATTCCCCTGCTTGCGGGGGAATCTTGCGGAGCGTCAGCAGGGTAGCCCGAAGCGAAGCGGAGGGCGTCACTATGCAGCGCGCCAGCGCTGCATA